>NZ_JABVAX010000010.1 GCF_013404595.1 Jannaschia marina
CCTCCGGGGGCGACGGCGCGGACATGATCCTCGGCGACGACGGAAGGGACACCCTTCAGGGCCGGAACGGTGACGATACGATCGCCGGCAATTTCGGTGACGACATCCTCGGTGGAGGAGATGACGAGGATCGGCTGTTCGGCGGGGGCGGCGACGACACGATCGACGGCGGCGAGGGGGCGGACCGCATCGACGGCGGCTTCGGCGACGACCGCTTGACCGGCGGCCAGGGAGCCGACGTATTCCTCTTCGGCACGTCCCAGGGGTTGGACAGGATCACCGACTTCGACCGGACCGAAGACCTCATCGACCTCGGCGGCCACGCTGCGAGCGGCTTCCACGCGCTGCGTCTTCTGTCCACCGACGGCGGCTCCTCGACGCTGATCCGGTTCGAGAACGCGAGCGGCCAACAGGACAATACGCTCGGCGGGATCGTCCTGGAGGGAATAGCCTCCGGTCAGCTGGACGCGGACGACTTCGTGTTTTGACGCGGACCTTCGCGCGGCGGCCCAAAGATCCTCAGCGGGCCAGATGAAGGATAATACTGGTAGTATAGTTATGCTAAATAATTGTGGGCGGAATGGCCCTTAGCTGCCGCTCACGTTGAAGTTAAATGCTGCGATGCAGTCTCCCCAAAGCGGACTTACAGCACTAGATCTAAGTCCGATTAGTTCAAGGTGACTATAATTATCTGTGACATTGGATTGGCCACATGAAAGGGATAATCCTCATTTGAAAAACTACTCTCGCCAAGGTTAACGAGACCACCCATGCTATTGTTTCAGATTCAATACAAGCCCACGTGCTGCAAAGGCTTCATTTCCGACGAGTCTTCCGTCTCGATATTCAACAATCTCAAATCCCTCTGATCTATACAAGTTTTGCGCGGGGATGTTTCCATCCAGCAATTCAATCATCGGATTCCCACTTGCGCAGGCTATCGCATTTTGCAGCAATGTCCGGCCGATCCCATTGCGATAGTGATCAGGATCGACGTAAAGCCAAGTCACCTCATCACTATCGAAGGCTACAAAACCAACGACACTTTCCTCAATTTTGGCTACCATCAGACAACCGTCAAAAAGGCCCTCATCTTCGTATGTCTCTGCCAACGAAAGAAAAGCGGCGACCCCCACGGTCAACTCTAGTTCATCCATCCTCGTGCGATCATGGATGTCGCACAGACTTGACCAGTCAGAGCGTTCATAAGCTCGCACCAAAATAGACGTTTCTTGTGTTGGAAGTGTCATGAGCTTTCTCCATTACTTGAGACTTCGGGACTCTTCCTGAGTCTGGATTTCCGCTGAAATTCTGTGTTGCGACCACCGCTTAAGGCCCACCGCTCACAACCTCAACCGTTCGGGTCCATGCTCTATGTCCGCGCCAATCGGCGCGTACATTCACTCGGCATTTTGAGACGGTTTCCGTCACCAAAGGCGCGCCTTATTCATCCAAACCAAAAGAACGAGAATGGCCCCAGGACCATGCATTTCCGGCGTCCTGGTGACACAACAGATCTGGCGGAAGAGCATCGCAGACCTACAGTAGCGGCCCATCCATTGAGATGCTTAGAGCTTCAAACAGAGCGTTCACCAGTCACAATCGAGGCGCGGGTGCACTTTGCGCGCCGAATGCGATGCCGACGGCTATACACAAAGCGACAGAACCGCGCTGTCAAAAAGGTCACCCAACCGTCACCATGAACTGCCCCCATTTTGACCGGGCAGCCTGGCATAACCATGGAAGGCCCGAGCCTGTGCTCAGGGACATTCTCATGCCCGACGAAGATCGACCCTGCGTAGAGGTGATCACCAGCGTCGCCGGCCGCCGCTATCGGCCTGCGCATGAGAAGCTGCGCATCGTGGAGGAGAGCCTGGTGCCCGGCAAGTCCGTCTCCGCCGTCGCCCGGCGTAACGGCGTCGCTCCGGACCTGCTGTTCCGCTGGCGGTGTCTGATGGCCGAAGGAGGTGCCATGGCGGTCGAGAAGAACGAGCCGGTGGTCGGGGCCTCCGAGGTCCGCAAGCTCGAGGAGCGCGTGCGCCAGCTCGAGCGGATGCTCGGCCGCAAGACCATGGAGGCGGAGATCCTGCGCGAGGCGCTCGATAAGGCAGGGGCAAAAAAAACGGACATGGCCGCCGCCGTCGCCGCCGAAAGACGGTTTCCGATGAAGGCCGTGGCCGAGGCGATCGGCGTGAGCCGTTCGCAGCTTCATGCCAGGTCTGTGAGCGCGTCGAAGCCGCGAGGGCGCTACCGCAAGGCCGAGGACGACGAGCTGCTTCCCGTCCTGCGCCACCTCGTCGACCAACGTCCGGCCTACGGCTGCCGGCGAATTACGGCGCTCCTGAACCGCGAGCGCCGGGCTTTGAAGCTGGAGCCGGTCAATCGCAAGCGAGTGCTGCGCATTCTCAACCTGCACGGCCTGACGCCGGAGCAGTCCACGGGCCGCCGGGAGGGCCGCGTCCACGACGGCAGGGTCGCCGTCATGGCCTCGAACCTGCGCTGGTGTTCCGACGCCCGCGAGATCACCTGCTGGAACGGCGAGAAGGTCCGCATCGCCTTCATCATCGATGCCTTCGACCGCGCGGTGATCGCGCACGTCGCCGTCACGGGCGCGGGTATCTCCGGCCCGAAGGTGCGCGATATGATGCTCGCCGCCGTCGAGAAGCGCTTCGATACGGATCGCGCCCCGCACCCCGTCGAGCACCTCAGCGACAACAGCTCGTGCTAAACCGCCGGCGAGACGCGCGACTTCGCCCGCCAGCTCGGCCGCGTTCCCTGCTTCACGCCCGTCCGGTCACCGGAGAGCAACGGCATGAGCGAGGCCTGCGTCAAAACCCTCAAACGCGACTACGTCCGCGTCACCCCTCTGCCCGACGCCGCCACGGTGCTCGGGCTCGTCCCCGCGTGGATCGACGACTGCAACACCCTCCATCCACATTCCGCGCTCGCCCGACGAGTTCAGACCAGCGCTCAGCAAAAGTCAGGCTGTCCGGTAAAACCGCGGGCAATCTGACCTTCCCCCCGGTCTCCGGGCCATTGCGAACTGGAATTTTCCACCTTTGAATGGACGAAGGAGGAAGACCCATGAAGCGGAAGCGTTTCACAGAGTTGGAATGGGACCGTGGCCCCAGTGGGGCCGCGTAAGCCCATTGAAACAGGATCATCGGCGTGCTGAAGGAGAGCGAGGCAGGCGCGAAGACGGACGACGTTTGTCGGCGTCACGGCATCAGCTCGGCGAGCTTCTACAGTTGGCGCAAGAAGTACGATGGCATGGAGGCTGGCGACGCCAAGCGTCTGAGGGCCTTGGAAGCGGAGAACGCCAAGCTGAAGCGGATCGTCGCGGACCAGATGCTCGACATGTCCGCGATGAAGGATCTGCTGCAAAAACATTGGTAAGCCCATGGCGAAGCGACGAGCTGTGCACTGCCCGGCAGGCGATTGCGCAGCAATCTGCCGAGAGGGGCTTTCTGATGGCCGAGCGAGGGTTCAGCGAGCGGCGCGCGTGCCGGATCGTTGGGTTGGCGCGGTCGGTGCAGCAGTATCAGCCCATGCCAAAGGATGACGCGGCAGCGATCAAGCGCATGAAAGAGTTGGCGTCTGAGAACCAGCGATATGGCTATCCGCGCCTGCACGCGATGCTGCGCCGGGAAGGTCTCGTTGTGAACCACAAGCGCACGTATCGTCTCTACACCGAGCATGGTTTGCAGGTTCGGACCAAGAAGCGCCGTAAACTGCCAAGGCGTGACCGTGTTGCGCCGCAAGTGCCTGAGCGGCCCATGCAAAGATGGTCCCTGGACTTCGTCAGCGACCAGCTCGCTGATTATCGAAGGTTCCGTGTGCTCAACATCGTCGACGACCACAGCCGGTTCTGTCCCGGTCAGATTATCGATGTGTCGATCTCTGGGGCACGCGTGGCACGGTTCCTCGATGGTCTGGCCCTTCGCATGGACCTCCCCGAGGAGATCATCCTTCCCTCTCGGGATATTGCTTCGCGATACCCTGTCGGGCAATGGACAACGGACCCGAAGGCACCAGCAAAGCCATGTTCGATTGGTCCGGGCGGACCGGTGTGCGCCTGCGGTTCATCGAGCCAGGCAAGCCCCCTCTCGCGCATGCAAGCATACGCTGCCGGGCAGTGGGTGCAGAACGCCTTCGTGGAGAGTTTCAACGGCAAGTTCCGGGACGAGTGCCTGAACCTTCACTGGTGGGTCCGATCCCTACGACATGCGCGCGAGGAAATCGGACGATGGCGCAATCCCTACAACACCAAGCGCCCTCATTCGGCGCTCGGATACCTGTCCCCAACGGAGTTCCTGATGAAAACCACCCCGCCAGCGCTTGAGACTCTTGCGGTCTCCACGCTGCCGCTCAACACTCAAACCCAACCGGAAAATTCCAGATCAAACCGGCCCTAACCGCGGGGGAAGGTCAAATCCACTAACGAAGTTCCGGTTAGACGTACCCGATTGGAATATTCATTATTCTGTCAGTCCATCGTCGGCAGGAACACGGCGGCCCAACCAGTAAATCGAGACCCCAGGCCTTGGAGTGAACTGTCTTGTCGCTATCTGGACGTCATGTTCGAAGCGTCGATGCTGTGCCGGACGGGATTCGCCTCTTGCGGCCGTGCTTTCTGAATCACACGTGCTTCACGGCCATTCACCCCTGCTTCGTTTACTCCACCTGCTTTGTCGTTCCTACTGATGGCGATGCCGCAAAGGACATCGGACAATGCTCAAGGAGAGTGAGTTATGACTCTGAAAATTTCTGCGGCTGCTGCCGCTCTCGCGATGATTACCGGCGCACCCGCATTCGCCAACACGACACAGGTCTCGTGCCCCGATGGTGGATACGTGATCGCTATGTCGGCCGCCGTCGCGATCCAGGGCAAGGCGCAGGCCGGCGGAACCCGTGGCTTCGAGCGCGTCGTCTGCGAGCGCTCAGCCGACGCTGCGAACCTCGAATCCGGCTCGACGACTGTTGTCCCGGTATTCATCGAAGAGCTGGGTGTCGCGACGCGCGTCGTCATCTTCAAGAACTGATCGCGAGACGAACGGCTCGGCCCCGAGGCGCTTCAGAACCGGGGCCGTTTCTCTCCGACGTCGTTGGATCGATCCTGCGGGTTGAGGCCTTCCTTGTGAACGTCCCGGCTCGCACCTTCTATTCAGGTGCTTGCGCTGCACGCTCGGGCTCGGCGGTGCGGCCGTCATCCAGGATGGATGGCATGGTGCGGAGGACAATCGCCAAAAGGACAGCGGTCGACAGCCCAAAGGTGAAGAGGCCGGTCATGGCGGAGAATGTGACGAGGACACGATACGCCGGACCTGCCGTGATGTCTCCGTAGCCCAGCGTCGTGTAGCTGACGGCCGCGAAGTATCCCGCCGCCTCCCAGGTTGCGACGATGTCGAGCGAAAATATCACGGCGGCCCAGATCCAGATCTGAACGCCATGCGCGGCCAGCAGGACGAACGTCCCGGCCGTCAGGATCGCAACGAGGCTGAGTACGGACCGCTCCGCATGCGCGAGGCGACGGCCGAGGCCGCGCAGAAGGTAGGCGCATGATGCAACCCCACCGACATGGACCAGAACGCAGGCCGCGAGCAAGAACGTCCCAATCGAAGTCTGCTCCAACAATGCCATCCTGCGTCTCCTCCTTTGTGCCGTGCGCCCTTGTCGCGGCAACGGGCTGGTTCATGCAACCCGTCCTTATCGTCACACTCCTCTCGTCGGGCACACCGTCCTCGCGCAGGAAGTGAGCGAGACACCGCGGCCTGCCAAGGTCGCGACTGTCGATGCGACGGAAGCGACCGTGCGGCGGGCCTACCCGGCGACGGTCTTGCCGTCGCGCGAAGCGGCGCTCTCTTTCCGCGTTGGGGGGCGTATCGTCGAGTTACCGATCCGCGGTGCCATATTGGTCGGGGAAGGCGACGTCATCGCCGTACTGGACCCCCGCGACTTCGAGACCGAGATCGCCCAGACCGAGAGCCAAATCGCCCAGGCGGCGGCGCAGCTCGACGCGCTGCGGGCCGGCGCGCGTCCCGAGGAGATCGCCGCGCTGGAAGCCGGTGTGGAGGCGGCGCAGGCGCAGTTCGACGCGGCGCGGGAGAACGTCGATCGGACGCGACAGCTCCGCGAGCGTGGCGTCGTCGCGAACGCGCAACTGGAGCAGGCCGAGTCCGAGTTCCGCGTCGCCGAGGCGCAGCTCCGAACGCAGCAGGAGCAGCTCCGCATTGGCCAGACCGGTGGGCGGCCAGAGGAGATCGCTGCTTCCGAAGCCGCCATCGACGGGCTGAAGACACAGCTCCAGGCGTCACGCGATAACCTGGAGGACGCGACGCTCCGTGCGCCCTTCGCGGGCATCATCGCGCGCCGCGACGTCGAGCCCTTCGACAACGTGAACCCCGGACAGCCCATCGCGCTACTGCAAGCGCTCGATCCCGTCCACCTCGCCTTCGATATCCCGGGGCCGGACGTGACGTCACTCACCCGCATGGGCACGGAGGTCATCGAGACCATGGCGACCTTCGACGCGATCCCCGACCGCGCCTTCGACGCGGAGTTCGTGGAGTTCTCGGTCCAGGCCGACGAGGGCACACGAACCTATCGCGGGCGCGCGGCAGTGCCCGCACCAGAGGATGCCTTCATCCTACCGGGCATGACGGCCGAGGTCGTCTCGGAGGCACCGACCGAGGCCGTCCGCCTGATCGTGCCGCTGACGGCGGTGGCTGCGTCACCAGACGGGTCGGCCTTCGTCTGGCTGTTGGGCGAGGACGGCGCGCTGAACCGCCGGGTCATTGAGCTGGGGGATGCCGACGGCGCGCACGTCGTCGTGACGGACGGCTTGGAGGAGGGCGAGCAGGTCGTCGCGGCAGGCGTCGGCCGGATTGTCGAAGGCATGACCATCCGTCCACTGCCGGAGGGCTGAGCCCATGGACCTTGCGCGCTTCGCCATCGAAAAGCGGCTGATCTCGGCCGTCGCAACGATCCTCATCCTGGTGGCGGGCTATGTCGCCTATACGCTTCTGCCGCGCTTCGAGGATCCGGAGTTCATCATCCGGCAGGCGCAGATCGTCACACCCTATCCCGGCGCCACCGCCGAGGAGGTCGCCGAGGAGGTGGCAGAGGTCATAGAGGACGCGCTCCAATAATTGCAGGGCGTGGATGAGGTAAAATCCGTTTCTCAGCCGGGCCTTTCGACAGTGACAGTGAAGTTTACAATCCAGTCGACACCCGGTTACGACGAGCTCTACCAGAGGTTCGCACAGATGCGGGCGAAGGTCTCGGACGCGCAGGGGCGGTTGCCGCCCAACGCGCTGGAAAGCCAGGTCTATGACGATTTCGGAGACGTTTATGCGCTCTACTATGCCGTGACCGGCGAAGGGTGGTCGCTTCCAGAGTTGCACGACTATGCACAGGATCTCCAGCGTGAGCTGGTCACGGTCGATGGAGTTTCCAAGGTTGTTCTGTCGGGCGTGCAGGACGAGGTCGTCTACGTCGAATACGTCCCCTCGCGCCTTGTGGAGCTGGGGCTGACACCCGGTCAGATCGCGCAGCTGTTGGAGGGTCAGAACTTCGTGATCCCGGGCGGTGCCGTCGTTGCGGGCGAGTTGCGGATGGAGATTCGACCGACTGGCGGGCTGACCTCGGTCGAGGCGCTCGAAGACCTCTTGATCTCGGACCCGTCGTCGGGCACGTCCTTTCGCTTGGGCGACGTGGCGGAGGTCTCGCGTGGCCTGGCGGAACTGGAGCCTGACCGCCCGCTTGGCATCGACGTGATGCCGATCTCGGACCAGTCGGTAACGGTGAAGGCGTCGGTCGACAACTTCGTGGTCAACGTGATCATGGCGCTCGCCATCGTCATCGGCACGCTGCTCGTCTTCATGGGACTGCGCTCCGGCATTCTGATGGGGGGCATCCTGCTCGTAACCGTGGCGGGCACGCTGTTCGGGATGTACCTCTACGGACTCGACATGCAGCGCATCTCGCTGGGCGCGCTGATAATCGCGCTCGGAATGCTGGTCGACAATGCCATCGTCGTCGTGGAAGGCGCGCTGGTGCGCGTTCAGAAGGGCGAGAGCGCAGCTTCCGCCTCCCGCGCCATCGTGGAGCAGACGAAATGGCCGCTACTCGGCGGCACGATCGTCGGCATCCTGGCCTTCTCGCCCATCGGGTTCTCGCCCGACAACACGGGCGAATACGCCTCCAGCCTGTTCTGGACCATTGCAATTTCGCTCCTGTTCTCCTGTTCTCCTGTTCTCCTGTTCTCCTGGCTGGTGGCGGTCTGGCTGACGCCCTACTTCTGTACGCTGTTGCTCAAGCCCGACCCGAACGCCAGGCCCAAGGGCGAGAACATCATCCTGCGGGGCTACCGCAAGCTGCTCGCGCTCGCGATCCGGGTGCGATGGATCACCGTCGGATTGGTCGTCGCGCTGCTCCTGTCGGCGGTCGCGATGTTCTCCCAGGTCCCGCCCGGCTTTTTCCGGCCTCAACCCGGGTGCAGTTCGTGATCGACTACTTCCTGCCCGAAGGCACCGACATCGACGCCACGACGCGGGACCTGCTGGAGATCGGGGAGTTTGCCCGCGATCTGCCCGGCGTCACGGGAACAAACGCCGTGGTCGGCGGGGGCCATCAGCGCTTCATGCTCGTTTATAACTTCGAGGACGCGACGTCGGGCTATGGCCAGATCCTGGTGGACGTCGAGGATTGGCACCAGATCGCGGACCTGCGCGAGATTCTGGGCGACCACCTCGCCGAGAACTACCCGCAATCGGGCTCCAAGGTCTGGCGCTTCGTGCTCGGCCCGGGCGGAGGCGCGCGGATCGAAGCGCGGTTCTTCGGCCCCGACCCTGCGGTACTGCGCGACTTGTCGGAGCGAACCAAGGCGATCTACGCCGAGGCGGGTGCGGTTGCCATCAAGGACGACTGGCGCGAGCAGATCCGTGTCATTCGGCCCGTAATCGACACGGCTACCGCGCGTCGCTTGGGGCTGACGCAGGGGGAGATTACACAGGCGCTCTACTGCCACCTCTCGGGTGCGAACCTTGGCGTCTACCGTGAGGGCGACGCGCTTCTGGACATCGTGATGCGCCCGGTCGAGAGCGCGCGCGACAACGTGGGCGAGCTGCGTGACATCCAGGTCTTCAGCCAGGTGGCGGGCGGTTACGTCCCTATCGGACAGGTCGTAGACCGCTTCGACGTGGTCTTCGAGGCCGGCGTCCTGCGCCGCATCGACCGGCAGCTGGCGATCACCGCGCAGGCGGATCCCGCGCCGAGCGTGCTGTCGGGCGACCTCTTCGAAGCGATCCGCGGGCCGGTTGAGGCTCTGCCGCTGCCCCCCGGCTATTCGCTCGAATGGAAGGGAGAGTACGGAAACTCGCAGGAGGCAAATGCCGGCCTCGCCGCGACGATGCCGCTCGGCTTCGGAGCGATGGTGCTGGTCGTGATCTTCCTCTTCAACGCCTGGCGGCAGCCGCTCATCATCTGGTTGACCGTGCCGCTGGCGCTGATCGGGGTGATCTATGGCCTCGCCTTCAGCCAGACGCCGCTGGAGTTCATGGCGATCCTTGGAATCCTGTCGTTGACCGGAATGCTCATCAAGAACGCCATTGTTCTGATAGACGAGACCGACACGCAGATCGCGGACGGGAAGCCGCGTATGGCGGCTGTGACGGACGCCGCGGTCAGTCGCGTGCGACCCGTTTCGCTGGGTGTGCTGACGACGGTGCTGGGCGTGGTTCCTCTGCTCTGGGATCCGTTCTTCAAGTCGCTGGCCATTGTCATCATTTGCGGACTCAGCTTCGCGACGATCCTGACGCTGATCGTCGTCCCGGTGCTCTATGCGATTTTCTTCCGGATTGGCCGGGACGAACGTGGCGGCGCGGCCGGGCCGGAACCCGTGCCGGCGGAATGACCCCGCTTCGAATCTTCGCGGCGTTCGTCCTGCTGGCGGGCTGCGCGCCGCCCAGCGGGATTTCAAGCGTGCCGCTGATGGAGCCGCCGGTCCTCTTCGAGGACGGAAACATTGTGACTGCGACACCCGTCGACCGCGCCGTGCCCTACGCCACGCAGCGCGAGCCTGGCGGATCAGGGATAGAGCGTGCGTACGTGGACGTCCCTTCCACAATTCTGCGCGCGGGCTTTGCCGAGGTCGCGATCGGGCCGCGCACCGACGGCCCGGCGGCCGAACCGATCGTGGCCATCGGCGATGTGGCCGAGGTCGGCCCGCTCACCGCGTCTCGCCAACCGGCCGCCGATCCTCAGCTCTTCGCGAATGCCGGCCCCGAGATTGATCGCGTCTTTGCGGCTCGCCTGGACCGGCAACTGGCCGAGCGATCAGGCGAGGACATTGTGATCTACGTGCACGGGACGAGAGCCGACTTCGCCAATCCTGTACTCGCTGCCGCTGAGCTTCAGCACGTTTCTGGGTATCGCAACCTCTTCGTGGCCTATGCCTGGCCCGCCAACACTGGCTTACTGACATACTTTCAAGACACCGAGGACTCGACCAACTCCGCCTTCCAGTTCCGCCGATTCCTGCGCTTTCTGGCTGACGAGACGGCCGCCCGCCGCATTCATATTATCGCCCATTCTGCCGGCACGCGCATGGTTTCGGAGGCCATAGGTGTCTTTGCGTTGGAGCACCGGAACTCTACTCGCGCCCAGATAGCGCAGGAACTGAGGCTAGGCCAAGTCATGCTGATCGGTTCGGACGCGGACCCGATCCGCGTGGGTGGCTACCTCATCGACGGTATCGACCGTGTTGTGGACGATCTGACGATCTACGCATCCGGCCGCGACTGCGCGTTGCGCATCTCGAACATCGTTTTCGGGGAACGCAACCGCTTGGGACAGACGACACGTGGACCGTTGCCGCCCTATGTCCAGCGCTTCATCGGCAGCTTCGACAACGTTCACCTGATCGACGTGACGGATGCAGAGCGATCGAATTTCGCGAATGGGCACGGCTACCTGCGCGGCTCGCCCTGGGTATCGAGCGACATCCTCGCCGCCGTCACGCTGGGCCTCGGTCCTGCAGAGCGTGGCCTCGTGCGGGTGCAGGGTACCGTTGTTCGTTGGAGCTTTCCGGAGGACTATGCTGCGCAGCTGCGGGCCAGGGCTGCGCCCGCACTATAGCGAAACGAAGAGCTGAATGACGACCGCGTTCACGAGGTCGACGAAGAAGACCGAGACCAGCGGCAAGACGATGAATGCGAGTGGGGCAGGGCCATAGCGCTTGGTCACTGCAGTCATATTGGCAATGGCTGTTGGCGTCGCACCGAGCGCGAAGCCTGCGAAACCGGCCGAGAGGACGGCAGCGAGGTAGCCCCGGCCTACCGCGCGGAAAACCACCAGCAGGATGAACGCGACGGCCATCACAACCTGCAGTCCGAGCACAACGAGAAGCGTCAGCCCCAGCTCCGACAGGGTCCAGAGCTGCATCGACATCAGCGACATGGCGAGGAAGATCGACAGTGCAAGATCGGAGACCGCGGCGAGCGAGCGGCTTCCGGTGGGCCAGGCGATGCGCGGCATCAGCGCGGGAATCGTATTCGACATGACGATGCCGACCAGCAGGCAGGGCACGAAGAGCGGCAGGCGCAGCCCGGCCGCGGCGATGGCACCATGCGCGAACCAGCCAAGCAGGATCGCGACATGGGCGACGAGCAGCGCGCGCATCAGGCCGACATGGTCCACGACCTTGTGGGCCGGGTCGTCGTGTAGCTGAGCCCCACGACCGGATCCGCCGCGGCGTCGCCGTGCAGCCCGTTGCGGTCGATCAGCGCCTTGGCGATGGGCCCGCCGATCAGGGCCGCGACGACGAGGCCCAGCGTCGCGGTCGCGATGCCCACCTCGGCAGCTGCGGCGAAGCCCGTCGCCTCCTGCACCTGCGGGCCCCAGGCGATGGCGGTGCCGTGCCCGCCGATAAGCGCGGCCGATCCCAGCAGTACGCCGACCGCGTCGGGCAGACCGAAGAGCCGCACGCCGATCAGGCCGACCACGTCCTGGAGTACGACGAAGGCCACTGTCAGTGCGAGCAGGATCAGCAGGAGCCGCCCACCGCGCAGTAAGTCCGCGATGCGGGCGTTGAGTCCGATGGTCGCGAAGAACAGCACCAGCAGGTAATCCCGCACCTCCAGGTCGAAGGCGATCTGTCCGCCCGTGATCGCGAACCAGATCGAGGTCAGCACGGCGACTGCGATGCCGCCGGAGACCGGTTCGGGGATGTTGTAGTCGCGAAGGAAGGCCACACGGCGCGTCAAGAACGCTCCCAAGAAGAAGACGATCAGCCCGAGCGTGGCTGAGATGAAGGCGGGGATCGTGACGTCCATGGGTTTTCGAAGCGGTCGGCTCAGCGCTTGGGCGCGCGGGCCTTCTGGGCGAGCGTCGTGACAGCCGCCGAGCCGCCATCGGTCTCTTCGGTACGGGTCGCGCCGTCCCGGAGCGCAGCGAGGAAGTCCTTCGGGAAGGGCATGCCCGTCCCCCCGGCATCGACCTGGCCCAAGAGCTCCGACTGCTCGCGCGCGAGTTTCTTGCGCAACGCATCCCTTTTGTCGAAGTCCCCTGAAAGCCCTGCGGCAACCATTCGAAGCAAGACCATCCAGAAGAAATGCGGAAGCTCCATCTTGGCGATCAGCGTTTCGGCCTTCTCCGGATCCCGGGTACGGATCGCTTCGTGAACATGCGTCAGCCAGTACCAGCCAGGGGCGTGACGCCTGAGTCCGATTGCGCGATCCACCTCTGTGAGGCCTGCCTTCGTGTCGCCTAGCGTCCAAAGCATCGAACCATTGTCGGCAACGGCGTCCGTATGGAGCGGATCGAGCGCCAACACGCGTTCCATCGCCGCCCTGGCACGTCGGAAGTCGGTACCCTCATAGGCTGCCTGATAGGCAACATACCATGCGTCTGCCGAATAGCGGTCTGCCCGGATAGCCTCTGTCGCGAAGTCCTCCGCCTTCTCGGTGGATTCCGCCCTGGTCCCCTCCCGATTGAAGGTGAAGCGCGCCTCGTCGCGGTAAAGCTGCGAGAGGGCGGCCAGGACCTCGGGTCGTCGGTCACCCTTTTGCAGGATCGCCTCGAAATCGGTGCGCAGCAGCAAATGACCTTCGGCGGTGGGATCCTGATTGTAGAGCCGCATCCGGAGCAGGGCGTCTGTGACGGGGTGCACCTTTACATCCAGCTCGCGCCACCGGCGTAGACGGTGAGGGATCACCGGGCTGGAAGGGGCCCCGATCTCCACAGCCGTCCGCATGGCCACATCGCGCAGCCACTCCTCGTCCGAGGTGCCGCGATGCTCCTGCTCGAAGCGTTGCGACCAGATAAGGTCGTGGCGGCGTCCGCAAAAGAGGTTCATGGTCAGCGAGGGCGTCTTGCCCTCCTTCAGGTAGCGGCCAGTGAGGACAAGGTCGGCGCGGGGCGTCGGCCCGTCGAGAGGCGGAGCGCCATCGTTGTCGAGCCACAGGGCGCGAAGGTCGGCGCTGCGCGACAGATGCGTGATGACATGCTGCTGAGTGGCTTGCAGCGCCAGCTCCGTCTCAATGTCACCGACGGCACCGACGATGCGCGCGACGCCGATATCGATCCCGTCGATTTCCGCCGCTTGTCTCAGCGTGGAGGCAGGCTCGGCGCGCATCGTCTCGAAGATCGCGGAGTAACCGCCCTGCGGGATCGTAATGCGGATCGAGTCGTCACGCCCCTCGCCTTCGTAGTAGCTCGAGAGCTTCATGCGAAGCTGGCGCGCTTGGACGCGGACGAGACCTTCGCTGCGGGCATCGATCGTGCCGTCGCGCGAGAAAATCTCCAGCGCGACGATCGGAGCGGTGATAGCATTGGCCCTTCCCGCCAAAGTCTCTTCGACCGAATACTGTAAGAGCGCACAGAGGCGTTTGGCCTGACGGAACGTGCGGCTACCGATAATTCGTTGCAACTGCTCGAGGATCGCGTCCTTATTCTCCAAGGGATCGTCCCCTTCATCCGTTTAGGAATGTTGCGAGAACTAACGCATGGCATATAATTTAGCTATCAGGCCGGTTGCTCCGACGTCCGTTCCATTTTGCGCCGGACGCGGCGGAGCGCCGCATTGTCTCGCGTTTAGCGAAATAGAGGGCGTTTCTCTTTATTGTTTTTTTAAATATTTGTCGGCTACAGATGGACGGTCCCGGTAGCTGGGACCGGTGCGAGGCCATTGGATTTACGCCCTGATAATTCACGGTTAAATCATTCCGCTCCCCGCCCTCTCGCATAGGGTTTCCTTGCGAACGGACGCTTTCTGAAGACATGCGAAACACGTGTTCGGATCGCGGAAACCCAAAGCTACCCTGGAGTAGGTCCCCGCCCGATGCCCCATCCGGTGCTTCCTCGCTACGCCTCACCCCTCCTCGCGACGGCCGCCATCCGCCGCCAGCCCGTCACCTCAAGACAGCGCGCGTCTTCGGGGACCGCCCGGTCGAGAAGGGGCGACCCAGGCACGACATGCAGCACCAATGGCTGACGCATGAGGATCGTCATCGCCCTGGGTCGGACCTCCCTTATCCCTAACCTGTCGGGATCGCATGAGGACGCGGTGGAGACATCCCTGCAATCCTCGCTCGCGAGTATCTCGAAGATCGTGCGTGAGCACGAGCTGATCCTCTGCGTCGGAGTCAGCCTCACCGACATGCAGCCGCCCGCAAACGCCTCGGCGCAGGCGCGGGCTGCCGTGCCGGGACAGAGCCGCAACCAGGACGTCGAACGCGTGATCGAGCGGCAGCTCGCCGGGGCGATCCTGCCCGAGCGGGAGGTAACTTCGGTCGCGATCACCGTGGAGACGGAGCTGAACGATAGGCAGGCAGCGATGCGCATGACCGGGCCATCCTATTCCAAGGCGGAAGCCGACAGCTTCGCCGCCAGACACAACTGGCGCATAAGTAAAGACGGGGACCAGTGGCGACGCGTAGTACCCGTAGCGGCACCCCATCGCATTCTCCAGAGCCGACCGATTCACTGGCTGATCGACAAGGGAACCGTCGTCATCTGCCATAATAGTGGGCTCCCGGTCAGTCGCGACGGCAACGGCAGGCTCCGCAGTGTGGAGGCGGTCGTCGAAGAGGACCTGGTCTGGGAACTCCTCGCTCGCGACCTGGAGGCCGACCTGTTCGTGATGGCGACGGACACGGACGCCGTCTACCAGGACTGGGACGGCCCGAAGCGCCGCGCCATCCGCCTCGCCTCGCCCGACATGCTCGACGCGGCCGACTTCGCTGGCGACACAATCGGCACGAAGGTCACCGCCGCCTGCCGCTTCGCAGAGAGTACGGGAAATGCGGCCGCGATCGGCCGTCTCTCGGAGATCGTGGGCATCATCGCGGGTGAAAAGGGCACAACGATCTCTCCTTACGTCGACGGCGTCACGAGCCACGAGCGGCGCAAGGGCGAGGGTCGGTGAGGCTTGCGTGCGGCCCGCCTTCCGGGACACCGGCCGCTCTGCGAGGCACACTATCGGCGAGAACGCGGCCCCGATCCGCGCGGGGGTGCTGAAGGCATGGGCTGGCTCTACCTCGCGCTTGACCGCAAGGCGAACGCGGGAGAGATCGGGAACGACCCGGCACGCGTCCTTGCCATGCTCGCCGGCGAAGAGAGGATTTTCGCCCGCGCCGTCGCCCAGGAGCCTGCCACGTGACCTATATCCCGCTCCGCCAGAAGACGCTGCTCGCCGCCTCACTCGCCGTCATTGCCATCGTCGGGCTCTGGGGTGTGCTCGATCCCGAGGGGATCGTCGCGATCACCTCGCGGATCGTCGACCAGTACTTCGTCAGCCGGGGCTGGTTCGTCATGCTCTCGGTCTCGGGCACGTTGTTCCTTTGCGCAGGTCTCGCTGTCTCGCCCTGGGGCGTAATCCGGCTCGGTGCCGACGACGACCGGCCGGAGTTCTCGACCGCCTCCTGGATCGCGATGCTCTTCGCCGCCGGCATGGGCGTGGGCCTTCTGTTCTGGGCGGTGGCCGAGCCGCTGACGCACTACGCCTTCGCCGCCGAGTTCATGGATCCACCCGTGGCGGCGGGGCAGGCGCTGGTCGCGACCAACTTCCACTGGGGTTTCCATGCCTGGGCCGTCTACGGTGCGACTGCACTCTGTATCGCCTACTTCTCGTTCCGGCGCGGCACGCCGATGCTGGTCGGCGCACCCGTGGAGTACCTCTTCCCGGGCGAAACCTGGGCGCTGATCGTTTCGTGGCTGTCGGACTTCATGTCCATCGTCGCCATCGCCATCGGGGTCGGCGGCTCCATAGCGATGGGTGTCTTCCAGGTCGCGGGCGGTGTCGACGTGATGATGGGCGGGGACGGTGCGGCTGGCTGGCTGGTGGCGGCCGTCTTCGCCGCGATGGTCGCAGCCTACCTTCCTCCGTTGCTCGTGGACCTTGGCGCGGGGATGGCGCGTCTGTCGAACCTCGCCATGGCCATGGCCATGGCCATGGCCATCGCCCTCGGGCTCGTGGCCTTCACGGTCGTGTTGGGGCCGACGCAGTTTCTGATGAACGCCATCATCAGCAGCTTCGGCGATTATCTCGGCGCGCTGATCCCGCGCGGTTTCCAGACGCTCGGCTTCTTTCCCGGAGAGGTCACGCGCTGGTTCGGCGACTGGGCGCTGACCTACATGGTCTGGTGGATCGCCTGGGGGCCCTTCGTCGGTGTCTTCGTCGCCCGTATCTCGCGCGGTCGTACGATCCGGGAATTCGTGCTGGGCGTGCTGGTCGGTCCGACGCTCTTCTCGGTCCTGTGGTTCGGTGCCTTCGGCGGAATCGGCTTTTTCGATGCGATGCGGGTACCGGTGATCTGCTGGAGGTAACGGGCACCGACGTGGAGCGCGTCACCTTCGCCCTGCTGGAGCGGCTGCCGCTGACAACGATCACTACGCTCGCGACCCTGCTGGCGGCCTTTCTCTTCATTGTCACCTCGGTCGTCTCGGCAGCATTCGTTCTGGGCACCTTCTCGGTCGGCGGCGACCCAAACCCATCTCCGCGCATCCGCCTGCTCTAGGGCGGACTATTGGGACTGCTCGGCGCGGCGATGATCCTGTTGGGATCCATCGAGGCGGTGCGCACGCTGATCGCGCTCGGTGCACTGCCCTTCGTATTCGTATTGGTTCTTCTATGCGTCTGCCTCGTTCGGGCTCTGAGGCAGGAGACGGAGGCGCGCCATGCTCACCGGTGACGCCGTCGACACGATCCTGAATCTTGCGACCTTCGCCTTCATCGGCGCGATGGTCTGGCTGTCCGTCCGTCGCGTTCCAGACCGAACGGAAGAGGAGAGATGGACCGAAGACGACTGAGACCGGTCTGTGCGGCAGTGTTGGTGATTGCGCTGGCCGTACCTGCGCCCATCCATCGCGTCCAGCCTCGCGGAGGACGACACCACGCCTTTCGATCTGACGCAGATCAATTGAATCGAGGTCTTTTCACTCGCCGGACACGACGCGCTGTTCCCCACCGGCCTCCTCCTGGGTCCACGCCCGGGCAACTGCGGAGGTCATCGCCCCTGTCCACGAGATTGATGACTTCGTCGATGCGTCAAGGGTTCAGATGGTCGAAGAAGGACAAGCCGAGCCGTTCGTTCAAGGTCTGCAACACGTAGTTGGGCATTACGCCGATATATCTGGACAGGTCGCCGAGGCTCAACCCGGCCTCGCGGTAGAGACGATCGCGCAGCATTGCCGCGTCGAGCTTGTGCGCGATCTGCGCGGCGCGATCCCCGGCGAGCGCGCTTTTGACGTAGTTGACCTCGGCCGCGAGCCGCACCTCCTGCGGTGGGCGCGACGCCGGGCATCCGAAACATCGAGCCCGTCGAACTCCGCTTTCCATTTTTAGAACGTCACCGAGCATGTTCCCATGTTCCCATGTTCCCTGCAGACATCAGACTTCACGATCCCGCTTTCCCGCTGCTTCAAGAGCGCGATGATCTGCTTTTCGTAAAAAACAGGATCTCTTCATTCTCTCCGTCCCCTCCGGTTGCCCTGCCCTCTGCGACCGGACTGTTTGACGCTGGAGTTTTCGGCTGGGTTTTTTGCGGGGCCGGGAAGAGGAGCGACGCCGATGAAGGCATCGAGGTTCACGGAGGCGCGAGACAGGCGTTCGTACCGAAGCAGTGGGAGGCGGGACCGCCTGTGGCAGAGGCCTGCCGCAAGGCCGGGATCCGCTGCCCGGCAGGGCATCGCGCAGCGATGTCCCAAAAGGGGAGGCGTTCAACTCGAAGCTCCGAGCCGAGTGCCCGACCGCGCACTGGTTCATGAGCCTTGCCGACAGCCACGAACAGCTGGAGATTCGGCGTGGGGACCACAACGAGGTCCGACCTCACAGCGCCATCGGGGACAACGTCCCGGCGGACATCCACACTCCCGACGGATCACCCAGCCCGCCGTCGTGACCAGAAACCGAAAACTCTCGGCCCGGGCGCTCCACAGAAAGGGCGCGGAGCACCGCGCAACGCACTCCACCTCAATTCGAGAGAGAGAGAGAGAGAACGGACCTCAGGATCGATGGCGGTATCACGCCCCAGGATCCCAGCATCAAATAGCGTACCGGTCCAAGCCTACCCCATGCCGGGACCGAGCTCTCGCGATATCCTGTTGAATCGTCTAGCCTCGCTCTCCAAGGGTGCAGGAGTGTGAATTTGGGTAAACGCAAGACAGGTGACAAGCTGGGGGACATTCGGCGTGCGACGGTCGCGGAGGTGGTCGAGCGCGGCTCGTCCGCGGCTTCCGTCAATGCGATCGCCGCGCGAGCCGGTCTCGCCGTCGGGACCGTCTATCGCTACTACGAGAACAAGGAGCAACTCCTGCGCGCTGTCTATCTCGCCAACAAGACCGATTTGCACGATGTGATGATGCAGGCAGCCTCCGGGGCGAACACGCACGAGGACCGGATCCGCGCGATGTGGTTCGCGGTGCTCCGCTACGCGGTGGACGCGCCGCAATCCTTCTTGTTCTCTGAAATGGTAGTTAACGACACCATCCTGACGGATTCGGATCGAGAAAGGATCCGGGAAATGGCTTCGGAGACGAGGACAGTCGTCAGTGAGGCCGTTGCAGATGGTGTTCTGCGGTCGGGCGACCCCCAGGCCATCGTCACGCTCCTGGCCGCATCGGCTTTGTATCTCGGACGGTCGACCGCATTGCGCGGAGAGCCGCCGGAGTCAGCTCATGCCGAGGAAATCTTCCAATTGTGCTGGTGTGCCATCGCCTCGTGACCTATATAATGAGCAATGGTTCATTATATTCGACAAGAGGCCCTGTATGCGCGTTTCAACCCTTATCTTTTCGACTGCGCTTCTCGTCGGATCCGCGACACAGGGACTCGCAGACATGACGCAAGATGAAATCCGCCGCGGCTTTGAAGAACACGCTGCCCTGGCCCAGTACCATCGCTGGTATCAGTTCTACGAACGCCCCGAAGGCGGCGTCGGCAATTCGCTCGATATCCTGACCGAGGACGTCACGGTCACCTCCGGTCTCGGCACAGCCAACGGGCACGCCGAATATCAGGCGCGGGTAACCCAGCTGCCTGCCAGTTGGAAGAACGCCCACCACGTTAGGTCGACCGAGATCACGCACAACGACGACGACACGATGCGGCTGACCGCCGAGATCACCTACCAGAATCAGGGCCTTCTGGAGGATGGCGCGGTTCGCGCGGCGGATCTGACGTACACGGTGGACCTCGTCCCCGGCGAGGGCGTCCTGCCGCTTTTGTCGGAGGTCAAGATCGACCAGAATAGCGAGAGCACGGTCGAGGGTTTTGACGACGCCTATACCGAGAACCGGATGAAGAGCCTCGTGCACTACTACCTTGCCCTGATCGAGGATCCGTCGCGTGATCCAGAGCCGATGCGCGAGCTTTTTGCCGAGGGTATCTCACTGAACTTCTCCTCGGGCGCGATCACCGATTTCGAGGGCTTCGCCGCATGGCTCGCGGGCCCGGGATCTCAGGTGGAGGCGAGCACGCACGAGATCGAGAACTTCTCGGTCGAGGAGACGGGCGAGAACACCTATGCGGTCTCGATGGAATTCGACTGGTTCGGCATCGCGCCCGACGGCACCGAGCTGCTGGCGCGTACGAAGCATGACTGGACCGTCGAGAACGACGTGACCGAGCGCTTCGCCCGCATCAAGACGGTCGACGTCGAGGTGCTGGAGCCGTTCCGCCCGAAGGACGGCTAGGCGATGAAGCGCCTCCTGATCTGGCTCGGTGGCGGCGTTGCCGCCCTCGCGTTCGTCGCAGTGGCGACGCTCTACCTCGCGCCGGGCGTCATCGTGGCGCTGACCCAATGGCAGGCCGCGCGCTCCGCGGGTCTGGAGGACAGGGTGATCGAGGTGGACGGATATGCCGTCCATTACTTCGAGGGCGGCACCGGACCCACGCTGGTGATGCTTCATGGAATGGCCGACGACCGGCACTCCTTCGTGGGCACCGCCGCCGCGCTCACGGACGACTATCGCGTGATCCTGACGGATCTGATGGGCCATGGCGACAACGCAGCCGACCCGGATCGGGACTACTCGACCGCCGGTCAGCGCGGCTTCGTGGAGCGGTTCGTCGAGGCACTCGATCTGGAAGGCTTCCACCTCGTCGGCAATTCGATGGGGGGGCACACGTCCGCCGCCTTCGCCCTGGCGAACCCCGAGAGGGTCGAGAAACTCGTCCTTGTCAACGCGCCCGGCCTCGTGGTGGACGATACGGTCGTCTATGGCGGCTTCGGCGCGCCGATCACCTCGCGGGACAAGTTCGATGCGCTCATGGCCCGGGTGGTCTTCGAGCCGCCTTCGGTGCCCGGACCGGTCAAGGAATACCTCATCGCCGACACCAATGCCCGGATGGAGTTCATCAACCGACTCGCCGAGAGCGTGCGGCTCGGGGCGGAGTATGACCTGTCGGACCGGATCGACACTCTGGCCGTGCCGACGCTGATCCTCTGGGGTCAAGAGGACGTCGTTGTCCCCTTCGCCGTGGCCGAGGCCTATGCCGAGGGCGTCCCGGACGCAGAGCTCGTACTGCTGCCGGAGGCCGGCCATTCCCCGCAGCTGGAGGCGCCGGACCGTGTCGCGGATGCGATCCGAACCTTTCTGGAAACCCACTGACCTGCCGGGGGACGCCGTTTCCCCGACCGACATCCCGCCTGGAGACGCCCCATGACAGTCACCTTCATCCTGAACGGAGAGCCCCAGACGGTCGAGGCCGACCCGGATATGCCGCTCCTCTGGGTGGTCCGCGAGAAGCTGGGGCTGACGGGCACGAAGTTCGGCTGCGGCATCGCGGCCTGCGGGGCCTGCACGATGCATGTGGACGGGGTGGCCACCCGCACCTGCGTATTGCCGGTGGGCGACGTCGAGGGGGCGGAGGTCCGAACCATCGAGGGACTGTCCGACGAGAACGGGCTGAGTGCGGTGCAGGCCACCTGGCTGGAGATGCAGGTGCCGCAATGCGGCTATTGCCAGTCCGGGATGATTATGGCGGTCGAGGCCCTGCTCGACGAGAACCCGGAACCGAGTGACGACGACATCGACGCCGCGATCACCAACATCTGCCGGTGCGGGACCTATGCTCGCATTCGCCCTGCGGTCCATGCGGCCGCCAAGCGCCGGAGGGCCTGAGATGACCGAGGATACTGAACAGAAATCGCCCTCGCGTCTGGGCAAATGGACTAGGCGCACGATCCTCGCGTCGGCCGGGCTGATTGGCGGCGGACTGGCCATCGGCACCGTGCTCGCACCGAACCGGCTTGCCATGGCCAGCGACGACGCGGCCGAGGCCGGCGAGGTTGTGCTGAACACCTGGGTCAAGATCACCCCCGACAACCGCGTCGTTGCCATGGTCCCTCATTCCGAGATGGGGCAGGGCGCGAACACCGGCCTCGCGCAGATGCTGGCCGAGGAGATGAACGCCGACTGGAGCCTCGTCTCGGTGGTCGAGGCCCCGGTGGACGATGCGCATATCAACAGCGACATGGCCCGGGGCTGGGTGTTGGGCGAAGCGGCCTGGATCCCCGGTTTCATGTATCCGCTGATCGACTTCGGCTTCCTTAAGATCGCAGACGGGCTGGTGAACCAGATCACCGGCGGCAGTGCCTCGATCCGTCTGACCGGGTGGCACGGCATCCGCCGCGCCGGTGCCGCCGCACGCGAGATGCTGGTCGCCGCCGCTGCCGGGGAGTGGACCGTCGATCCGGGCGATCTCACGGTGGCGGACAGCACCATCACCCATGCGGGCTCCGGGCGGAGCGGGACGTTCGGGGATTTCGCCGCCCAGGCCGCGGCGTTCACGCCGTCGCTCAAACCCGACCTGAAGGCGCGCGGCGACTACAGGATCGTGGGCACATCCAGACCGCGCCTCGATCTGCCCGGCAAGGTCGATGGCACGGCTAAATTCGGCATGGACGTCACGCTGCTCGACATGCGCTATGCCGCCATCGCCTTCCCGCCGGTAATCGGGGAGGAGGTGGTCTCCGTCGATGACGCGCTTGCGTTGGAGCGCGCCGGCGTCGAGACGGTCGTGGACCTGGGTGATGCCGTCGCCGTAGTGGCCGACAGCTACTGGACGGCGTCCCAGGCGATCTACGACCTCGATATCGAATGGACCGGCGGGCTCGCCGGGCTGACGACGGCGGAGATCTTCGCGACCCATCAGGATGACCTTGACGGCAAGGAGCGCGATGTCATGGTCGAGGAGGGCGACGCGCCCGGAACCCTGGACGAGGACGCGGTGTCGGCGGAATATACCGTACCCTATCTCGCGCACGCCACGATGGAGCCCATGAACGGCACCGCTTGGGTGCGCGACGACCTCTGCGATATCTGGATCGGGCATCAGGATCCGCTGCGGGCCAAGAAGGCCCTGATCGACCTGCTCGGCCTGCCCCCCGAGGCGATCACCGTCCACAACCAATTCATGGGAGGCGGTTTCGGACGGCGCGGACGGCTCGACTTCGTGACCTACCCGGTGCGGATCGCGCAGGCGGCGGGCATGCCCGTCAAGACGATCTGGTCGCGCGAGCAGGACATGATGAACGATACCTATCGCCCGGCCGTGACCGGCCGGATGCGCGGAGCGGTGTCGGACGGGCGGCTCGCGGCCGTGGCGCACGCCTATATCGACGCCGAGACGGGAATGCCCGACAGCGAAGGGCCTTTCGCCTTCCAATACGAGGTGCCGAACCTCCTGATCGAACGTGTGAAATGCCCCAGCCCGGTGAGTGTGGGCTTCTGGCGCAGCGTGGATTTCACCCAGCTCGCCTTCTTCAACGAATCCTTCATGGACGAGATGGCCCATTCGGCCGGCGCCGATCCGCTCGACTTCCGCCTCGCCCACACCTCCGACCCGCGCCGCCGGGCCGTGCTGGAACGGCTGAAGGCCGAAGCGGGCTGGAGTCCCAGGCCGGAGCCGGGCCGTGGCATGGGCGTGGCACTCGTCAGCAGCTTCGAGACCGTCGTGGGTCAAATCGTGGATGTAAGCGTGAGCGAGGACGGAGAGGTGCGCGTCAACAGGGTCACGTCGGTGGCGGATGCCGGATTGCGGGTGAACCCCGATGCCTGCGAGGCCCAGATCCAGGGGTCGGTCATCTTCGGCCTGACGGCGGCGCTCTTCGGTCAAATCACCGTCGAGAACGGCGAGGTCTATCAGCAGAACTTCCCCGACTACGAGATGCTGCGTCTTGCCAACGCTCCGCGCCAGACGGTCTATTTTATTGACAGCGATCATGCACCAGGCGGACTCGGCGAACCGGGCGTCCCGCCGGTGGCCCCTGCGCTCACTAACGCGATCTTCGCCGCGACCGGCACACGGATCCGGGATCTCCCCATAGAAAAAGCTGGCTTCACCGCGGCGTAGGTCTGTCGAAAGATTTGTGCTCCGCCTCCGGCTTCTACGCTTGCCGCGATCGGCAGCCGTCGGACCGGAAGAGAAGCGACGTCGCCCTTTTGCGCCGCGCTCGAATGTGACCTTACCGACCGCTACCGCTACCGCTTCGCCTCGAAGGCCGAGGCACAGCTCGCCGTCTCGTTCTTCGGGCTTCCGCGGCCCCGCCGGGGCCACGGTCCCTGCGGACCATCGGGGGCGTCTACGACCTGTCGCGCCGTCACTCGTCCATCGGTTATCTGTCGCTCGTCGAACTCGAAGCGGATCGTCCTGAAGATCGCCAAAGACCGCCGCCAAATCAGCCGCAAACCGCCGAGTCTATTCGCCGACCAACCGGAACCCGTGCCCGCTCGTATCCAGAAACGCCTTCACCCCGGCGACGGCGAGGGTGATGTCTTCCTGGCCGCCCATGCCGCGGTCGTGGAGGCCGCCCTCGATCACGGTGACCTCGATCGTGCCGTAGGGTAGGGCGGCGGCGACGGCGTCGCGGTCGACCTGATCGGGGAAGGGGACGGCGATGGTGACCTCGACGCGCATGTCGGAGGGGTGCTTGTAGGCCCGGAAGACCGTCAGCGACGAATGCCGGATCGCGTCCGAGACGGCGCGCAGCGCTGCCTTGGTCATGTCGTGGCCATGGACGTCCGCGCCCATGCCCATCTCGAGGATGAGGGCCTTCTCGCTCATGCGTCCCGCTCCACGTCGAAGGAGACCGTGATGATCGCGTTCGCCACGATCACCGCGCCGCCGTTGTTCTCCAGATCGGCCCCGCCCTTCACGGCCTCCGCCGTGACCTGCCCGTAGGGCGCTTCCAGCTTCACCGCCTCCAGGTCCACCTTGTCCGGCTGACCGACGCCCACGCGGATGTCGACGATCATCCTGTCCTTCGGGAACCCGAAGGCATCGGCCATCGTCAGTGAATTGCGGTGCAGCGCATCGTGCACGGCGCGGCGTGCGGCCTTGGTGTAGTCGGCGCCGCGCAGGTCGGTGCCCATGCCCATCTCGACCGCGAATTGCGTCTTTGCCATCCGGTCCTCCCTTGCCGGCAGGACCATGGCGCGCGGCGCAAAGATTGCCAAGGGCGGCCCGTCGGCATACCTCCGGGGGAACGAAGACGAGAGGATCGCCATGCTGACCGGATCGACCATTCTGCTGACGGGGGGCACCGGCTCCTTCGGGTCGCGTTTCGTGCCGATGACGCTGGAGAAGTACAAGCCGCGCCGGATCATCATCTATTCGCGCGACGAGATGAAGCAGTGGGAGATGGCGAAGCTCTACGGGCATCTGCCCGAGGTGCGCTTCTTCATCGGTGACGTGCGCGACCGCGATCGGCTCTACCGGGCGATGGACGGGGTCGACTACGTCGTGCACGCGGCGGCGACCAAGATCGTGCCGACCGCCGAGTACAACCCCTTCGAATGCGTGAAGACGAACATCAACGGCGCGATGAACCTGATCGACGCCTGCATCGACAAGGGCGTGAAGCGCTGCGTCGCGCTTTCGACCGACAAGGCGTCGTCGCCGGTGAACCTCTACGGGGCCACCAAACTCGCTTCCGACAAGCTCTTCGTGTCCGGCAATTCCTATGCCGGGGCCGACGGCACGCGCTTCGCCGTGGTGCGCTACGGCAATGTCATGGGATCGCGCGGGTCGGTCATCCCGTTCTTCCTGTCGCTGGACGACGGGCGCAAGGTGCCGATCACCGACCCGCGCATGACCCGCTTTATGATCACGCTGGAGCAGGGTGTGGAGCTGGTCTGGCACGCCTTCGACGACATGATGGGCGGAGAGATCTACGTGAAGAAGATCCCCTCGATGACGATCACAGATATCGCCGAAGCCACCGTACCCGGGCGCGAACAGGAGACCGTCGGTATCCGCCCCGGCGAGAAGCTGCACGAGCAGATGATCGGCGAGGAGGATGCGGCGCACACCTACGAATACCCCGAGCATTTCAAGATCATTCCCTCGATCCACAATTGGTCGAAGGATCCGGTCCGCATCAAGAACGGGACGCCCGTGCCCGAGGGGTTCAACTACTCGTCGGACAACAACGCCGACTGGATGTCCAAGGGCGAGCTGACCGACTGGATCGAGGCGAACCGCGAAAAGATCGGCAAGTTCTGATGATCCCCTACGGCCGCCAGGACATCAGTCAGGAGGATATCGACGCCGTCACCGAGGTGCTGCGCTCCGACTTCCTGACGCAAGGGCCGGCCGTGCCGCGGTTCGAGGCGGCCATCTGCGCGGCGACGAGGGCGAAACACGCCGTCGCCTCCAATTCTGCCACCTCCTCGCTCCATGTCGCCTGCCTGGCATTGGGCCTGGGCGAGGGCGATCTGCTCTGGACGGTGCCCAATACCTTCGTCGCCTCGGCTAACGTCGGGCTCTATTGCGGGGCGGATGTAGATTTCGTCGACACGACCGCCGACACTTACCTGATGGACGCGAATGCGCTGGAGGCGAAGCTGACCGCGGCGGCCGCCGCGGGCCGTCTGCCCAAGGTCATCATCCCCGTCCATTTCGCGGGCCAGTCCTGCGATATGAAGCGCATCGGCGCGCTGGCCCGGGCCCATGGCGTCAAGGTCGTCGAGGACGCGAGCCACGCCATCGGTGCCCGCTATCTGGATGCGCCCGTCGGCGATTGCGCCCATTCCGACATCTGCGTCTTCAGCTTCCATCCCGTGAAGATCGTCACCACGGCCGAGGGTGGCTGCGCCACGACGCAGGACGATGAACTCGCCTATCGCATGGGCCTCTTCCGCTCCCACGGGATCACGCGCGACGCTGATCGGATGCGGTTCGAGAGCGATGGTGGCTGGTACTACGAGCAGCTGGAGCTGGGCCTGAACTACCGCATGACGGAGCTACAGGCGGCGCTCGGCGTGTCTCAGATGACGCGGCTCGATACCTTCGTGGCCCGGCGCAACGAATTGGCCCGCCGCTACGACGAAATTCTGGCCGATCTGCCGCTGACCCGCCCGGCACAGAACCCCGATGCCTATTCTGCCTATCACCTCTACCCGATCCAGGTGGAGGACCGCGCCCGCGTCTTCGGTGAATTGCGCGAAGATGGCATCGGCGTGAACGTGCATTACATCCCCGTCCACCTGCAGCCCTACTATCGGGACCGCGGCTTCAAGCCGGGCGACTTCCCCCGCGCCGAGAGCTACTACGACCACGCGATCTCGATCCCGCTCTATGCCGGGTTGACGGAGGCCGATCAGGACAGGGTCGTCGCCGCGCTAAGCGCCGCTCTCTGACAGGAAGGTCGTCTCGCCCCCGCGCAGGAGGCCGGCGATGACCTCCGCCGCGCGACCGTCGTTCGCATCCTCGTCCAAGTCGGGAACCATCACCTTGTAGTGCCGGTCCACGACGCCCCGGTGGCTCCGGGAGAGGAGCGCGCCCACCCGCTGCTCCAAGGCGGCGTGATCGATCTCGGTGGCGCAGATCGCCTCGTAGCTGGGCGCATCCTCGATATGATGCACGCCTGGCAGGCCGCGATACCAGGCGGCCCCGAAGACGAGCGCGGGCTTCTGCTGTCGCACGGCCTCCCAGCCGACGGTGCCGGTGATGGTTGCCACGAAGCGCGCCTTCGCGGTCAGCGCATGGGTGTCGGCCCAACTGGGCAGGAAGGTCACCGACGGGATGCGCTTGAGGCGATGGAAGAACATCGGGCCGCGCATGTAGCTGCCCTGCTTGGGGTTTTCCTTCACCAGGATGCGCACGCCCTCGGGGAGCATTCCGGCCAGCGTTTCGATCGCATAGGCTTGGTCGCGGAAGCGGCCGCCGAGGCTGCTCGTCGTCATCTCGGGCTGGAGTTGCAGGGGGAAATAGACGAAGTCGCCCTCCAGATCGAGCGTCTGGTCCTCGAAACCGGTCAGATGGTCGAAGTATTCGAGCGCGTCTTCGTGGAAGAACCTGGCGAAGGGATCGCGCCATTTGGGCAGGCCGCCGTAAACCCGGTACACATCCCGGGCCAGCCGCCAGAGATAGGCGGGGTTCAGCGCCTGCATCGGGCGTTTCAGCGCAAGGAAGGTCGCGATCTGCGCCACCGCCTTCAGCCCGGGCCGCCCGCCCGCTTCCCGCTCCTGCTTGATGCCGCGCATGTAGAAGAGATCGGGTTTGGAGCCCCTCTCGATCGGGAACGGATTGGCCGCCGGATCGGGCGGGAACCGGCCGTAGTCGAGCGGCGCGCGCAGGCTGTAGAACCGGTCAGGAAAGAGCGATTGCGTCACGATGGTGCAAGGGAGGCCCAGCACTTGCGCCATCTGGTAGACGATCGTGTCGTAGGCCAGATGCGGAACGTTGAAGAACAGGCAATGCGTCACCCCCCTGTCGATCAGCGCCTGCCCGATCACATCGGCGAGGATGTGATAGTAGTCGACGTAGTCCTGCATCGTGCGCAGCGGATGCGGCTTGTGCGCGTTGATGTCGGACCGCCGGTGCAGGTGGTCGATGAAGGTCTCCATCAGATCGAGATATTCGGGCGCTTCGATCAGCGCCTGTCCCGCGCCCGTCCATCGCTGCCGCGCGAAGAGATGTCCCTTGCCCCCCTCCCGCGTGTTGAGCCGGGTCAGCGCGCTCGCCTTTATGTCGGCGGTCACGTGACCCATGTGCAGCGCGATCTCGATATCGTCGTTCTCGGCCACCAGCCGATCGAGGATCTTGTCGGTGTTCTTGGCGGTCGAAACCACCATCAGGCGCATCGTCATGCGTCCCCCACCATCGACCAGTCGAGCGGTTCGCCCCGGGTGAGCGCGCGTGTCGCCGGGCGGCCCAGCACGTCCGGCAGGTGATGCGGCGCAAGGCCGTTGCCCGGTCGCACCGAGCGCACGTCCTCCGGCCCGAGCGTCGCGCCCGCCGCCACGTCGCGCACTACGTAGAGCGAACGGCGGAACTGCGCGTTGGCCCCGCCGACACCCTTGCGGTCGACCTGCGCCGGGCCGAGCGCGGCATGGGCCATGCGGCAGTCGTCCACGAGCGCCTTGAACTCGTCGGGCTCCAGCGAGAAGGCGGCATCCGGCCCGCCGTCGCTTCGCTTCAGGGTCAGGTGCTTCTCCACGATGCAGGCCCCGCGCGCGATGGCCGCGACCGCGACCGCCGAGCCGAGCGTGTGGTCGGAGAGGCCGATGGGCACCCCGAAGGCGGCGGCGAGCGTCCCGATCGTGCCGAGGCGCATCGTCTCGGGCGCGGCCGGGTAGGCCGAGATGCAGTGCAGAAGCGCGAAGCCGTCCGCCCCGCCGGCGCGCGCGGCGGCGCAGGCGCGCTCGATCTCGGCGTAGTTGGCGATGCCCGTGGACATGATGAGCGGCTTGCCCTTCGACGCGGCCGTCTCGATCAGCGGCGTGTCGACCAGCTCGAAGGAAGCGATCTTGTAGGCAGGCACGTCCAGGCCGTCGAGGAACTCCACCGCCGTCGGATCGAAAGGCGAGGAGAAGCAGTCCAGCCCGTGGTTTCGCGCGCGGTCGAAAAGCGCCTCGTGCCAGTCCCAGGGCGTAGAGGCCTCCTGATAGAGATCGTGCAACGTCCGCCCGTCCCAGGGCCCGCCCTCGATGCGGAACTCCGGCCGGTCGACGTCGAGCGTGATCGTGTCGGCGGTATAGGTCTGCAGCTTGACGGCATCCGCACCGGTCTCGGCGGCGGCATCGATGAGCTCGAGCGCCCGCGCAAGCTCGCCGTTGTGGTTCCCCGACAGCTCGGCGATCAGGTAGGGGCTGTGGTCCGGCCCGATCAGGCGGCCCGCGATGGCAAACTCGGTCATGTCGATCCCTCCGGGGGCAGCCGCAATCGTCGCCTGACATCCCATGTCTCTAACGCGAAAGCTAGAACCGACGGGTCGTCTGACGGCACCTCCGCGAAGCCCAGCCGCCGGTGCAGGCGCAGCGAGCCCGCGTTTTCCGGACGCACGGTGGCAAGAACAGTGTCCACATCGGCGCGCTCGGCCAGCCGGCGCAGGAAGGCCGCGCACATCCGCGCACCCGCACCCGCCGGGGCGTCCTCGGCCCCGATGTAGAATGACCACGTCCAGCCCTCGGCCCCCGCGCTGGCACCGCAGATCCCGAGGTCGCGGCCGGCTTCGTGCCAGACGCACCAGAGCGCGTCGTCGCGCGCAAGTTCCCGGGCGAGCCAGGCGGGGTGGCCCTGGGGATCGACAGGGGCCTGGCTGGCGGTCACGGCCACGATACGCGGCTGGTTGCGCCAGTGCAGCATCAGGTCGGCATCGTCGAGCGTCAGCGGGCGCAGATGCCCTTCGAGCGCGGTGACGACCCGCGCCGCGCCGCCCCCATCGCAGAGCTTCGCGGCGGCAGCCGAAAGGGCGGCGGCCTCCGCCATGCCCCGCGTGATGGCATCGCGCAGCCGCGCCCCGTCCCGCGCCTCGGCAAGCGAGAGCGCGATCGTCGCACCCGCTTCGGCAAGTCCCGCGACCGCCGCGCGCTGGTTGTCGGCTACGGCGATGGTGACCGTCGGCAAGCCGAGGCAGCACCGTTCCCACGAGGTCATCCCGCCCGCGCCGACGCAGAAGTCGGCCGCGACCATGCGTGCGGCCATGTCGCCTGCGTCGAGGGTCAGCGTCACACCGGGCCGCAGCCGGGCCTCGACCTCCGGCACGCTCTGGGCCGCGGCGGACATGATGACTTCGATGTCGAGGTCTTCCTGCGCGTCGAGCGCGTCGAGGACCATCGGCGCAAGCCCCGCGGCGTCCATCATCCCCGGCATCACCAGCACGCGCCTCACCGGCCCGCCGCGCCGCGCCAGCGCCGTCGGGCGTGATTCGGCGAAATCCGACCGCAGCAAGGCAAAGCCCGGTCCCCGCAGCGCGGCCGGGGCCCCGTGGTCGAGATCGCCGCAAAGGCGCGTCTGGTCGAGCAGCAGGTCCGAAGCGAGCGCCCGGTCGTCGAGGTCGTCGATGGCCAGAACGTCGAGCCCAGGTGCCGCCGCGCGCACCCGCGCGACCCAATCGGCGTCGAGCGCGTAGTGATCCCAGACGAGCCAATCCGCTTCGGTGTCGGCGGCGATCCTCCCGGTTCTCGCCGCGTCGTCCGTCGGATCGACCCGCGCCCAGGCGGCGTGGGGTGGATGGACACGCGGGGCGCCGTCGGACAGCGGCAGCGGATGCACCTCGAACCCTGCGTCGCGGACCCTCGGTGCCAGCCCGTCGGGCGCGTCGGCCATGGCGAAAGCGGCGTCGTGCCCAGCCGCGCGCAGGGCCCCGGCCAGGGTCAGGCAGCGCATGACGTGGCCGCCTCCGATCCGCCGGTCGCCGTCCACGCGCAGAAGGACGCGCATCGCTCAGGCCCCCAGGCCGAGCAGGTCGGCCAACCGCTCCGCGCGCGTCCAGTCCTCGGGCGTGTCGACGTCGATGCAGCGTTCGTCCGGCAGGACGACCGCCGCCGCACCGTCCCAGACGCGCGCGGCTGGATCGGCCCAGGTCGTCGCCCGCGCCCAGTAGAACTGTCCCGCGTCGTAGAAGGCCGGCTCCAGATCCTGGCTGCGCCGGGGCATCTGCGCCGGGTCCATCGCCGCGACGCGACCGCCCGTCGCGCGACGATAGGCCCGCTGGATCGGCGTGCGGTATTCCCCGAGGCTCAGTGCCCAGGTCGCACCCTCCCCAAGCGCCGCGTGCCCCGCGATCAGGTCGTCCGGTGTGACGAAGAAGGCCGTCGGATAGAGGCAGCAGACGGGGATATCGCCCTTCAGCCCGAGCCGCGTGACCGCATCCGCGATCACCTCGGTCGTGCCCGCGTGGTCGTCCGAGAGATCCGCCCCGCGCCGGAAAGGCACCTCGGCCCCCGCCGCCTCCGCCGCCTCCGCGATCTCGTCGTCGTCGGTCGTGACCACGATCCGGTCGAAGAGCCCGCTCGCGCGCACCGCGGCAATGGGCCAGTGGATCGCCGGCCGGCCCGCGAAGGGCCGCACGTTCTTGCGCGGGATCCGCTTGGATCCGCCGCGGGCCGGCAGGATCGCGACGGCTGTGGTCTCTGACATGGCATCGCTCGTTCGGGGGCGTCCGTCAAAGGGCTAAGCATCGCCCGCGGACCTCACAAGGCCCGGGTCGCCGCCGGGGACGAAATATCCCGTCCGCCTCGTGCCCCTAGCGCGCGAGTCGGGCCAGAACGGCCTGCCGGTCGACCACGCCGACGATGGCCCCGTCGCGCTCGACGGGGATCGGGCCGGCACGGTCGGCGCAGAGCTCGATCAGCTCCCGCACCGGCATCCGCGCGGCAATCGTTTCGCCCTCGCAGGTGCCCTCCGTCATCGCATCTTCCGCCGTCAGAACGCCGAGCGGGTTCATGTGGGCGACGAAATCCGCGACGTAGTCGTTGACGGGGTTGTTGAAGATATCCGCCGGCGTGCCGCACTGGATGATGCGGCCGCCCTCCATGATCGCGATCCGCCCGCCCAGCTTGAACGCCTCGTCGAGGTCGTGGCTGACGAAGACGATGGTGCGCTTGAGCCGGGCCTGAAGTTCGAGCAACTCGTCCTGCAGCCGCGTGCGGATCAGGGGGTCGAGCGCCGAGAACGGCTCGTCCATCAGGAGGATCGGCGCATCCGTCGCGAAGGCGCGGGCGAGGCCCACGCGCTGCTGCATCCCGCCCGAGAGCTCGCCCACCCTGCGGTCGGCCCACTCGGTCAGGCCCACGAGGTCGAGCTGCCGGTCGACCGCTTCGCGCCGCTTCTCGGGCGAGAGGCCGGCCAGTTCCAGCCCAAGCCCGACATTCTCGCGCACCCGCCGCCACGGCAGGAGGCCGAATTGCTGGAAGACCATCGCCACACGCCCCTGCCGCAGCCGGCGCAGCTCGGCCGGTTTCGCGTGGGTGACGCTTGCCATGGTGTCGCCGTCGTCGATGCGCACCTCGCCCCGCGCCACGGGGTTCAGCCCGTTCACCGCCCGCAGGAGCGTCGACTTGCCCGACCCCGAGAGGCCCATGAGCACCAGGATCTCGCCCTCCTCTACGGTCAGCGAGCAATCGTGGACACCGAGGACCTGCCCCGTCGCCTCCTGCACCTCGGCGCGGGACTTGCCCTCGTCCATCATCGGCAGCGCGCTCTGGGGGCTGTCTCCGAAGACGATGGAGACATTGTCGAATTCGACGGCGGGTCGGGTCATGGGGCGTCCTCGGTCGGGGTGAAGCGCAGGGTTCCGGCGCTGCGCGGACCGCCGGTGTCCTTGGGGTGGTTCTTGCCGTCCATCACGTCGACGGTCGGCAGGAAGGGCGTCTGCCCTTCGAGGCAGGCCAGGTTCACCCCGTATTCATGGGGGTTCGAACGGCGCTGGTGGTGGGTGTAGATGCCGCAGGTCGCGCAGAAGAAATGCTGCGCCGTGCCGGTGTTGAAGGTGTAGCGGGTGATGTTGTCCTCGCCGCGCAGGAAGGTGATGTCGCCCAGGTTGGCCGACGCCGCGACCGCCCCGCGCATCGCGCAGAAGGAGCAATCGCACCGTCGCGCCGTCGCCAGCCCGTCGGTCAGGGCGACGTCGAAGACGACCGCGCCGCAGTGACACGACCCCCTCACTTGCGCTCCATCCGCAGCATCCGGTCGAGCATGATGGCGACGACGACGATGATGAAGCCGCTCTCGAAGCCGAGGGCCGTGTTCACCTGGTTGAGCGCGCGGACGACCGGCACGCCGAGGCCGTCGGCCCCGACGAGCGCGGCGATGACGACCATCGACAGCGACAGCATGATCGTCTGGTTCAGACCGGTCATGATCTGCGGCAGCGCGTAGGGCAGTTCGACCTTCCAGAGCGTCTGGGTCGGCGTGGCCCCGAAGGCCTGCGCGGCCTCGGTCAGGGACTTCGGCGTCGAGGAGATGCCCAGATGCGTCAACCGGATCGGGGCCGGAAGCACGAAGATCACCGTCGCGATCAGGCCCGGCACCATGCCGATGCCGAAGAAGACGATCGCCGGGATCAGGTAGACGAAGGCGGGCAGCGTCTGCATCAGGTCGAGGACGGGCCGCATCGCGGCATAGAGCCTCGGGCGGTGCGCGGCGGCGATGCCGATGGGCACGCCGATCGCCATGCAGACGACGCAGGCGGAGAGCACGAGCGTCAGGCTCTCGGTCGTCTCCTCCCAGTAGTCCTGGTTGAGGATGAAGAGGAAGCCGAGCCCGACGAAGAGGCAGAGCTTCCACGAACGGTGGACGGCCCAGGTGAAGGCCACGAAGAGCAAGATCACGAGGAGGGGCGGCGGGGTCTGCAGGAGCCAGAGGATGCCGTCGATCATCCATTCCATGACGAGCGCAAGCCCGTCGAAGAAAGGCTGACCGACGTCCTGCAGCCAGTCGAAGGCCGCCGCTGCCCATTTGCCCACCGGGATCTTGTTGTCTGTCAGCCAGTCCATCGTCGTCCTTTCGCGCGCAGAAGAGCTTTCGAGGAAAGCTCTTCCACAAGTCTTCGTTGAAGACTTGGTCCATTGTCCAATGCTTCAGCGAAGCATTGAGGAAGAGCCTTTCGCAAAGGCTCTTCTCGCAGCAGGCCCCGTCATGCCCATGCGGGAGGCTCCGTGCTCGGTTGATAGGTCCCGAAGGACCACTCGTGGCCCTCGGGGTCGCGGGCGCGCCACCGTCGCGCGCCCCATTCCGTGTCCTCGGGGCCATAGACCACCTCGGCCCCGCCTTCGACCGCGCGTGCATGGTGCGCGTCGACGTCCTCGACCACGAGGAAGATGCCCGGCGACCCCTTCGGCAGGTCGGCAGCGCCCAGCATGATGACGCCGTTGCCGTGGCGGAGCTCCGCGTGGACCACCGCGCCGTCGTCTCCCGTCTGAACCTGCACGACCGAGAGGCCGAACGCCGTCGTCAGGAAGTCGATCGCGGCCTGCGCGTCGCGGTAGCTCAGGTAGGGGACGATGTCGGGGTTATGTGCCATGGCGCACCTCCTTCGATCCGTGATCCCGTGAAAGGGCCGGGGCCTGAAGAGGCCCCGGCCCGAACGCTTACTGCAGCGCGGCCTCGACCGCCGCCTTCGCGTCCCCGCCGTCGAGCGTCGTCACGCCTTCGAGCCAGGCGTCGAGCACGCCCATGTTGGCCGAGAGCCAGGCCGCGGCGGCATCCTCGGGGTTCTCTCCGTCGTTCAGGATCGCGCCCATGATCTCGTTCTCCATCTCGAGCGAGAATTCGAGGTTGGTCAGGAGCTTACCGACGTTCGCGCATTCCTCGACATAGCCGGTGCGCGTGTTCGTGTAGACGGTCGCGCCGCCGAGGTTCGGACCGAAGTAATCGTCCCCGCCCTCGAGGTAGCCCATCTCGAAGTTGGCATTCATCGGGTGCGGCTCCCAGCCGAGAAAGACGATCGGCTCGTCGCGCTTCGACAGGCGGTCGACCTGCGCCAGCATCCCCTGTTCGGAAGATTCCACGACTTCGAACTCGCCCAGGTCGAAGGCTCCCTCGTCGATCATCGACTGGATCAGGCGGTTGCCATCGTTGCCGGGCTCGATACCGTAGATCTTCGCGTCCAGCGCCTCGGCCTGGCTGGCGATGTCGCCGAAGCTCGCGATGCCGAGGTCCATGGCGGCCTTGTTGACGGCCAGCGTGTACTTCGCGCCCTCGAGGTTCGCGCGCACCGTGTCGACCGTGCCGGCCTCGCGGTAGGGGGCGATGTCGGCTTCCATCGTGGGCATCCAGTTGCCGAGGAACACGTCGACGTCGCCCTCGGCCATGGAGGTATAGGTGATCGGCACGGAGAGGACCTTCACGTCGGTCTCGTATCCCAGCGCGTCGAGGATCACCGTCGTCGCCGCGGTCGTCGCGGTGATGTCCGTCCAGCCGACGTCGGCGAAGGTGACTTCCTCGCAGGCCGCGACGGCGGAGCCGGCGACGAGGGCCAGGGCGGAGGCGGTGGTGAGGGTGCGCAACATGAAATCTCTCCCAGTCATTGACGTTTTCGCCCGGAGGCGTTTTGTTGATTGACGAGTCAATTAAAACCCGTGTGTCGTCACATTGCAACGACTCGGCCCGGAGAGTGTCGTGCCCCGCATCGGAATGGAACCCCAACGGCGCGAGGCGCTTGTCCGCGCCACGATCGCAGAGATCGCCGCGTCCGGCGCGCGCGACATCACGGTCGCGCGCATCGCAAAGCGCGCCGGCATGTCGCCCGCGCTTGCTCATCATTATTTCGGATCGAAGGAGCAGATGCTGCTGGCCGCGATGCGTCGCATCCTGTCGGACTTCGGGCGCGAGGCCCGCCGGGCCATGGCCGGGGCGGAGACCCCGCGCGCGCGCCTGCAGGCCATCGTCGAGACGAGTTTCGGCCCGGCGAACTTCGATCCGGAGGTCGTGGCGGCCTGGCTCAACTTCTATGTCCAGGCCCACCGTGACCCCGAGGCCCGCCGGCTGCTCCACATCTATCACGCGCGGCTGCGGTCGAACCTCGTCCATGCGCTGCGCCCGCTCTCGACGGACCCCGAGGGGTTGGCCGAGGGCATCGGCGCGCTGATCGACGGGCTCTACATGCGGCAGGCCCTGCGCCGGCGCGCGTTGGCGACGGAAACCTCCGTCGCGCTGGTGAACGACTACATCGAAAGGGGGCTGCGCCAGTGAGCATGACCGGGCCGAACATCCTCATCCTCATGGTCGATCAGCTGAACGGCACGCTCTTCCCTGACGGACCCGCCGACTGGCTGCACGCGCCGAACCTGAAGCGCCTCGCCGCGCGGTCCAAGCGGTTTCGCAACTGCTACACGGCCTCGCCGCTCTGCGCGCCGGGGCGGGCCAGTTTCATGTCGGGCCTGCTGCCCTCACGTACGCGGGTCTACGACAACGCGGCTGAGTTCGCCTCCGACATTCCGACCTATGCGCACCACCTGCGCCGCGCCGGATGGCAGACGTGCCTGTCGGGCAAGATGCACTTCGTCGGGCCCGATCAGCTGCACGGCTTCGAGGAGCGGTTGACGACCGACATCTATCCGGCGGACTTCGGCTGGACGCCGGACTACCGCAAGCCGGGCGAGCGGATCGACTGGTGGTATCACAACATGGGGTCGGTGACGGGCTCGGGCGTGGCCGAGATCACCAACCAGATGGAATACGATGACGAGGTCTGCCACTTCGCCAAGATGAAGCTCTACGACTACGCCCGCGGCCACGATCCGCGGCCGTGGTGCCTGACGGCCAGCTTCACGCATCCGCACGACCCCTATGTGGCGCGAAAGAAGTTCTGGGATCTCTACGAGGACTGCGAGCACCTGCTGCCGCCTGTGCCCGAGATGCCCTACGAGGACCACGACCCCCATTCTAAGCGCATCCTCGACGCGAACGACCGCGGCAATTTCGACGTGACCGAGGAGGACATCCGTCGCTCCCGTCGCGCCTATTTCGCCAACATCTCCTATCTCGACGGGAAGGTCGGCGAGATCCTGAAGGTGCTGGAGGACACGCGCCAAGAGGCCGTCATCCTCTTCGTCTCGGACCACGGCGATATGCTGGGCGAGCGGGGGCTCTGGTACAAGATGTCCTTCCTCGAAGGCTCCGCCCGCGTGCCCATGATGCTCGCCGGGCCGGGCATCGAACCCGGCCTCGTCGAGACGCCCGTCTCCAACATCGACGTCTGCCCCACGCTCTGCGACCTGGCGGGCGTCGATATCTCGGAGGTGACGCCCTGGACCACCGGGGAGAGCCTTCTGCCGCTCTGCCGGTGCGAGGGGCGCGAGAGCCCCGTCGCCATGGAGTACGCCGCCGAAGGCTCCTATGCGCCGCTTGTCGCCCTGCGGCAGGGGCGGTGGAAATACACGCGCTGCACGCTCGATCCAGAACAGCTCTTCGACCTCGCGGCCGACCCGCACGAACTGACGAACCTGGCCGACGATCCGGCCCATGCGGAGACGCTCGCCGGCTTTCGGGCCGAAGCGGACCGGCGCTGGGACCTGGAGCGCTTCGACGCCGAGGTTCGCGAAAGCCAGGCCCGGCGCTGGGTCGTCTACGAGGCCCTGCGCGAGGGCGGCTACTACCCCTGGGACTGGCAGCCGATGCGCGTCGCCAGCGAGCGATACATGCGCAACCACATGGATCTGAACGTGCTGGAGGAAAACCAGCGCGCGCCGAAGGACTGAACCGGGGCGAGGGGCCGGCCCCTCGCGCTCCCCGGAGTATTTTTGAAACGAAGAAGAGGGAGCCTCCCTCGGAGACCGATATGACCCTGCCGAATGCACAGCCGACTGCCAGCCACTTCATCGACGGGGACTACGCCGAGGATACGGCCGGCACGCCGATCCCCGTCATCTACCCGGCGACGGGGGAGACCATCGCCACGGTTCACGCCGCGACGCCCGCCATCGTCGACCGCGCGCTGGCCTCTGCCGTCCGCGCGCAGGCGGACTGGGCCGCGACCGACCCGACCGAGCGGGGCCGGGTGCTGCGCCGGGCGGCCGATCTGATGCGCGCGCGCAACCGGGAGCTGTCGGAGCTGGAGACGCTCGACACCGGCAAGCCGCTGCAGGAGACGTTGGTCGCCGATGCCACCTCGGGGGCGGATGCGCTCGAATACTTCGGGGGCCTCGCGGCCGATGTCACCGGCACGGCGATGCAGTTCGGGGGCGACTGGGCCTATACGATCCGCAGGCCGCTGGGCGTCTGCGTGGGCATCGGGGCCTGGAACTACCCGACGCAGATCGCCTGCTGGAAGGGGGCACCGGCGCTCGCTACCGGCAACGCGATGGTCTTCAAGCCCTCGGAAATGACGCCGCTCTGCGCTCTCAAGGTGGCCGAGATCCTGATCGAGGCGGGGTTGCCCGCCGGCCTCTTCAACGTGGTGCAGGGGCTGGGTGAGGTCGGGGCCGCGCTGACGACGGACCCGCGCGTCGCGAAGGTCTCGTTGACCGGCTCTGTGCCGACGGGGCGCAAGGTGGCCGCGGCGGCGGCGGGCGAGATGAAGCACGTGACAATGGAGCTGGGCGGCAAGTCTCCGATCTTGGTGTTCGAGGACGCGGACCTCGACGATGCCGTCTCGGGCGCGATCAACGGCAACTTCTATTCCTCGGGCCAGGTCTGCTCCAACGGCACGCGCGTCTTCGTGCAGGAGAGCATCCTTCCGGCATTTCTGGATCGGCTGAAATCGCGTCTTGGCGGCGTCGTGATGGGTGACCCGCTGGACGAGGCGGTGAACTTCGGGCCGATGACGACCGAGGCGCAGATGGACATCGTCCTGCGTCACCTCGACACCGCTCGAAGCGAGGGCGCGACGGTCGCGGCCGGCGGCACGCGGGTGGATCGGGAGGGCTTCTGGGTCGAACCGACCGTCCTGACCGACCTCAGCGACGAGATGACCTGTGTGCGCGAGGAGATCTTCGGGCCGGTCATGTCCGTCCTGACCTTCAAGAACGAGGCCGAGGGGATCGCCCGCGCCAACGCCACGGACTTCGGCCTCTCCGCCGGGGTTTTCACCCGCGATCTGGCGCGTGCGCACCGCGTCGCCAGCGCGTTCGAGGCCGGCACGGTCTGGATCAACCAGTACAACCTGACGCCCGCGGGGATGCCCTTCGGCGGCTCCAAGGCGTCGGGCATCGGACGCGAGAACGCGCGCATGGCGATGGATCACTTCACCGAAGCGCAGACGATCTACGTTGGCATGGGCAAGGTGGAGGCCGCGTTCTGATGGCGACGATGATCGCGGACTACGTGGTGGTCGGCGCGGGGTCCGCCGGCTGCGCCATCGCCTATCGGCTGGCCGAGGCGGGGAAATCCGTTCTCGTGGTGGAGTTCGGGGGCACAGACGCGGGGCCGCTCATCCAGATGCCGGGTGCGCTGTCCTTTCCGATGAACATGGCCCTCTACGACTGGGGTTTCGAATCCGAGCCCGAGCCGCATCTGGGCGGTCGTATCCTCGCCACGCCGCGCGGCAAGGTTCTGGGCGGGTCGAGCAGCATCAACGGCATGGTCTACGTGCGCGGTCACGCGATGGACTACGAGCATTGGGCCGAGAGCGGTGCTGCGGGCTGGGCCTATGCGGATGTGCTGCCCTATTTCAAGCGGATGGAGAGCTGGCACGACGGGGGCCATGGCGGCGACGCGGACTGGCGCGGAACGGGTGGCCCGCTGCACGTGACGCGGGGGCCGCGCGAGAACCCGCTCTATCACGCCTTCGTCGAGGCCGGGCGGCAGGCGGGCTACGAGGTGACCGGCGACTACAACGGCCAGAAGCAGGAAGGCTTCGGCCCGATGGAGCAGACGGTCTGGAAGGGCCGGCGCTGGTCGGCGGCCAATGCCTACCTCAAGCCCGCCCGCGCCACCGGGCGCTGCGACGTGGTGAAGGGCCTGGCCGAGCGCGTCGAGTTCACCGAGGGGCGCGCGACCGGCGTGCGTCTGGCCGGGGGGCAGATCGTCGAGGCGCGGGCCGAGGTGATCCTCGCGGCCTCCTCGATCAACTCGCCCAAGATCCTCCTGCATTCGGGCATCGGCCCCGCCGCGCACCTGCGCGATCATGGCATCGACGTGCGCGTCGACCGCGCCGGCGTCGGGCAGAACCTGCAGGACCATCTGGAGATGTACATCCAGATGGCGGCGTCCCAGCCGGTGACGCTCTTCAAGTACTGGAACCTGCTGGGCAAGGCCTATGTCGGCGCGCGCTGGCTCTTTGCGCGCAGCGGGCCGGGGGCGACGAACAACTTCGAGAGCGCGGCCTTCATCCGCTCGAAGGCCGGCGTGAAATACCCCGACATCCAGTATCACTTCCTCCCGCTGGCCGTGCGCTACGACGGGCAGGCGGCGGCCGAGGGGCATGGCTTCCAGGCCCATGTCGGACCGATGCGGTCGAAGTCGCGGGGCGATGTCACCCTGCGCTCCGCCGATCCGAAGGACGCGCCGCGCATCCGCTTCAACTACATGAGCCACCCCGAGGATTGGGAGGAGTTCCGCACCTGCATCCGCCTGACGCGGGAAATCTTCGCGCAGGACGCCTTCGCCCCCTTCCGCCGGCACGAGATCCAGCCCGGCGAAGCGGTGCAGAGCGATGCGGAGCTGGACGAGGCCATCATGGAGCACGTCGAGTCGGCCTATCACCCCTGCGGCACCTGCCGGATGGGGGCCGCCGATGATCCGACGGCCGTGGTCGACCCCGAGACGCGGGTGATCGGGGTCGAGGGGCTGCGCGTGGCCGACAGTTCGATCTTCCCGCGCATCACCAACGGCAACCTGAACGGCCCCTCGATCATGACCGGCGAGAAGGCCGCAGATCACATCCTCGGCCGCAGCCTGCCGCGCGCCAATGCGGAGCCGTGGGTTCATCCGGAGTGGCAGACGGCCCAACGGTGAGGTGACCTCGGCTTAGCCGGCACGCTTTGCGGAGGCGGCGAAGCAGCCGGCCTTCGCGAAGTGCAGGTGAGCATAGTCGACGTTCGACCGTGCGAAGGCGACGGCAAGGGCTTCGCTGACCTCGGTGCCCTTCATCACGTCGGCATCCACCATCATGTGGTCGACGTCGAACAACCGGAGGGAGATCAGCCGGGAGCGGATCACGTCGGGTACCTCGGCCACGGCAAGCCGGGCCTGCCGGACGCCATCGCGGACATAGATCGCATGCGAGGCGGCATAGGGGCTGTGCCCGGTCTGATGCGCGTGGTGGGTCAGGATCACGGTCTCGCCCACCTCCGCTTCCTCAAGGCTGATGCGGCAGGGCGCACCGGGGCGATCTGCGACCACGCGCCGGCAGGCGCGCATCGCGGCGAGTTCCGCGTCGGTCTTGGCGAAGAGCGGGGCGAAGTCCGCCTCGGGCAGGGCAGTGATCTGAAAGGTCATGGGAGGTCTCCATTGTTGTCCGTCCGGCGTAGGTGCCGGAGGGGGGCACACGCGACCCGATCCTTGCGCAAAGTCTTTGCGAAAGACTTTGCCGAAGAGCTTTCAGCGAAAGCTCTTCCCCACGAGGAGCCACCCTGTCGCCAGAAGGACGAGTGCGCAGAGTATCGCTTTGGTGATCGTTCCCATCGCGCCTTCGATCAGCATCGCATGGACCACAGTCCCGCCCGCCACTCCCGCCGCGAGGGCCGCGTGCAGTCGACGCCAGATCCGGGGTCCGAGCGACAGCCTGCGGTGAAAGAGCGCGACGGCGGCCGCGGCGAAGGCGGCCCACATCGCCAGCGCGCCCCAGACGGAGAAGGGTGTGGGCGAGCGGAAGAGGAGGACGTCGACGACGTCGGGCGGGCTCGTGATCCAGAGTCCGGCGACATGCAGGACGATCGTCGTGACGAGGGCGAGGCCGACGACGCGGTGCGCTCCCCGCGCCATTCCCGGCGTCAGGCCCGGCAATCGGCGCGCGGCCAGGAGGGGCTGGACGAGCAGCAGGCCGAGACCGACGACGCCGGCCAGGCCGGCGGCGATGTAGACCGGGCTCCGCCATTGCAGCAGGGGACTCGTCGCGGCGACGGCAAGCGGCACCGCCAGCACGAGGCCGAGCGCGGCCCAGACGAGGAGCGCGCGGATCATGGATGCCTCAGGCGGGCTGCAGCACGAAGTCCGCTTGGAGCGTCGTATCGCCCGCGCTCGCCATCACCGGGCGCAGGAAGACGGTCTCGAAGTCCCCGCTGTCGTAGGCGAGGTGGCCGTGGGGCTGTCCGAAGGCGGGTACGATCTGCGGCATCTCGAGGCGGAACTCGCCGTTCGCGTCCGTCAGCGTGGCTCCGTGGCTCTGGGGGTCGCGCTCATGACCTTCGGTCGTATGGGCCCAGATCTGGATGCGCTGGTCGGGGAGCGGAACCCCGTCACCCGCGCGGCGCACGGTGCCCGTCATCCAGAAGCCGCCGCCACCGATCCGCTCCACGATGGGGGCGCCTGGGCGGTAGTTGTTCGCGCCGCCGCGCATGGTCGGCGTGGGCGCGAGGGTCTGTGCCCGGGCTGGAACGCGGAGGCCGGAGGCCCCGGTGGCGAGAAGCGCGCCACCGCTGGCGAGCACGAGACGTCGGGAGAGGCGGGAGGTCGGCATGTCGGTCACTCCGAATGGGGTGCGGTGCCCGGAAGTTGGGGCAGGCCGTCCGGCGCGTAAACGCGGGTCACGCAGACGTGAAGCGGGCCGGTCGGCCCGCGTCGGCGGTGCTTCGCGTTCGGGGAAACACGCTTTTGCAGCCCTGTCAGCCCCTTGCGCCATCGGGGGAAGGATGATCCCCTCATAACCATGAGCCCCGCGAGAGGGCGCACGCAACCGGGAGAGACGATATGATGTTCCGAACAACCGCAATCCTCACCATCGCCACGCTGGCGACCGGGGCCTGGGCCGACGGTCATGGCGAAACCCTGCGCTGGGCGCGCGCGGGTGACAGCCTGACGCTCGACCCCCACGCGCAGAACGAGGGGCCGACACATACGCTGGCGCACCAGATCTACGAGCCGCTCATCATCCGCGACCAGACCGGGGCCTTCGAGCCGGCGCTGGCGACCGACTGGGCCGTCTCGGAAGAGGATCCGAACGTCTGGGTCTTCAATCTGCGCGAGGGCGTGACCTTCGCCGACGGGGCCGAGTTCACAGCCGAGGACGTCGTCTTCAGCTTTACGCGCGCGAAGTCAGAGAAGTCGGCGATGAAGGAGCTTCTGACTTCCATCGTCGAGGTGCGCGCGGTCGACGAACTGACCGTCGAGTTCGTGACCGACGGGCCGAACCCGATCCTGCCGAACAACTTCACCAATCTCTTCATCATGGACTCCGGCTGGGCCGAGGAGAACGACGTCGTCGCCGTGCAGGATATCGCCAACGGCGAGACCACCTTCGCCGCGACCAACGCCAACGGCACCGGCCCCTACACCGTCGCGAGCCGGGAGCCGGACGTGAAGACCGTACTCGAGGCGAACCCCGAGTACTGGGGCATCGGTGAGTTCCCGCTGGGCTACGGCCGGATCGAATACACCCCGATCCAGAACGCGGCCACGCGGGTGGCGGCGCTCCTGTCGGGCGAGGTCGACTTCATCCAGGACGTGCCGGTACAGGATCTCGGTCGCGTGGACGACACCGGTGGCCTCGTCGTCAAGACCGCCCCGCAGAACCGCGTGATCTTCATGGGCATGAACATGGGGGCCGAGGATCTCGACAGCGACAACGTCGAGGGCGCGAACCCCTTCGCCGACGTCAACGTGCGCCGGGCGATGAACCTCGCAATCAACCGCGACGCCATCCAGCGCGTCGTCATGCGCGGCCAGTCGCAGCCCGCGGGCATGATCGCACCACCCTTCGTCAACGGCTGGACGGAAGAGCTCGACGCCGTGCAGGCCGCGGACATCGAGGGCGCGAAGGCGCTGATGGAGGAAGCGGGCTACGGCGATGGCTTCACCGTGCAGATGGATTGCCCGAACGACCGCTATGTCAACGACGAGGCGATCTGTCAGGCGGTCGCCGGGATGCTGGGCCAGATCGGCATCACCATCAACCTCAACGCCCAGTCGAAGGCGCTGCACTTCCCGCTGATCCAGAACGGGACCACCAACTTCTACCTGTTGGGCTGGGGCGTGCCGACCTACGATTCCGAGTACATCTTCAACTTCCTCGTCCACACGAAGGAAGGGGATCGCGGCTCCTGGAACCCGACGGGCTTCTCGGATGCGGACGTGGATGCGAAGATCAAGAGCCTCGCCTCCGAGACGGATCTCGATGCGCGCGACGCGACGATCGGCGAGATCTGGAACGTCTTACAGGAGGAGCAGCTCTACTTGCCGCTGCACCACCAGGTCCTGAACTGGGGTATGACCGAAAGCGTCGGGACCGAAGTGAGCCCCGAGGACGACCCGAAGTTCAAGCACTTCACCGCGAACTGACCGCTTCGAATGACGAGGAAAGGCCCCCTTCGCGGGGGCCTTTTTGTTTTCAGGACCGGGGCAACCGCAACAGGTGCAGCCGTTCCATCGTCTCGTGCTCCAATTCGAAGCCGTGGCGCAGATAGAGGCGGAACGCCGGATTTGGGCGCAGGACGCTCAGCCGGAGCGGCAATGCGCGACGGTCCGCCTCTTCGGCGATCCTCTGCAGGACATGACCTCCGACTCCGCGTCCGCGATGGCCCGGGTCGACGAAAAGGCGCGCGAGGGTCATCTCCGTCTGTTCGACGCGCAATGCGAGGCAACCGATGGCGGTGCCCGCCTCCTCGATGATCCGGTGGCCCGAGACGTCCAGTTCGTCGAGCGTGCAGGAGGGCCGCCAACGGCCCCAGACCGCAATCGCATGATCCCTCATGCAGGTCTCCTCGAGCCACAGAATGAAGGATCCGTTGGCTCGGATCGCGTCTCTGACGTGTAAATCGGGCATGTCTTGCTCGCGCTTGGCCCGGTCAGTCTGGTGTAAGGGTGCCCCAACGACAAACCGCCCGCGCCTCCGGGGGGAGGACGCGGGCGGAAGGGCCCCGAGGGGCTGGCGGTTGTCCGGTCGCAGCTTCTGGGTGGCTGCGCGGCGATCACCGCCTTGACGATGCGCCGGTCGTCGGACGGGGGTCCGCCGGATCGGCGCTCGGACCTGCCGGCCACGGCCTCTCTTCGAGGTTGCGTTGACGCGGCAATTGCGGCCCAATCGGTGAAGCCACGGAGTGTTGCAGAGGAAAGTTTCAGAGGATGGACAACTTTTTCGCAGCAGGGTGCGTGCGTGGCCGATCCAGCCGCTGACCGCGCCCGCGTCGAGGAGATGATTGCGCGTGTCGCGTTACAGGACCGCGCGGCCTTCTCCGACCTCTATGACGCGACCTGCGGGAAACTCTTTGCCGTCTGCCTCCGTGTCTCCGGCAGACGACAGGACGCAGAGGACGCGATGCAGGACGCCTACGTGAAGGTCTGGAGGAATGCCGGGCGCTATGCGGTCACCGGCCATTCGCCGATGACGTGGCTCATCACGATCGCGCGGAACACCGCGATCGACCGTTTGCGCGCGCGCCGCGATCACGACGATCTGGGCGATGTCGACGGAACCCTCGCCGCGCCCGGTGCCACGCCCGAACAGGCCGCCGTCGCCACGTCCGAGGCCGAGCGTATCCGCGACTGCATGAACGCGCTGCCCGAGGATCGTCGCGCGGCCATCTCGGGGGCCTACCTCGAAGGGCAGACCTACGCCGATCTCGCCACCCGCTTCGACGTGCCGCTCAACACGATGCGCACCTGGCTGCGGCGCGGGCTGATCGCCCTGCGGGAGTGTCTGGCGCGATGATGGACGAACTTGCCGAAGACGACGACCTGACGGCGGCCGAGCTGGCCCTCGGGCTGCTCGAGGGCGATGCGCTGTCGGAGGCACGGGCGCGGGTCGGACGCGAGCCGGCCTTTGCCCGCGCGCTCGTCGCCTGGGAGGCGCGGCTGTCGCACATGGCGCAGGACCTGGCCGCCGAGGATCCGCCGGCGGCGGCGAAGGCGGCCCTCATGGCGCGGCTTTTTCCCGAGCCCGCTCCCGTGCCGCTCTGGCGGCGGGCCTGGCCGTGGCAACTGGCGAGCGTCGCGGCGATTGCCGTCGCCAGTCTCCTCTTCTTCACGACCGGCCCCACGCCGCAGGAGGGGCCGCTCTATACCGCCGAGATCGCGGCGGAGGCGGGGGATTTCCGTGTCGTCGCCCTCGTCGACAAGAGCCGCGACGAAGTGATCCTGACGCGCACGCTCGGGGCCGCGCCCGAGGGCCGCATCCTGCAGGTCTGGGCGCACGGCCCGGGCGAGCCCGCGCAATCGGTCGGTCTCTGGCCCGCGGGCGAGAGCGTGCGTCTGCCTTTGCCCACCGAGATTGCCGCCGTCGAGGGTGTGCTCACCCTCGGGGTCAGCGAGGAGCCGCCCGGCGGTTCGACCACCGGCTCGCCCTCGGGCCGGGTCTTCGGCACCGTGGAAATTCCCGGCGTCACGGCCGCGCGGTGACGCATCTCCGCGTCCTGCTGGCCGGGGCGACGGGCACCATCGGGCGGGCGGTCGCGGAGGAGCTGACCGCGCGGGACCACGCCGTCACCGCGCTTCTGCGGCGGGAGGCCGATCTGCCCACCGGTGTCGCGCCTCTCGTGGGTCCGGTCGATGCGCTGCCCGGGCGGACCTTCGACGCCGTCGTCTCCTGTATCGCCTCGCGCAGCGGCCTGCCCGAGGACGCCTGGGCCGTCGATCACCGCGCCAATGCCGCGCTCCTGCGCCTTGCGGAGCAGAGCGGCGCGGGGCGGTTCCTGCTCCTCTCGGCGATCTGCGTGCAGAAGCCGGAACTGGCCTTTCAACACGCGAAACTGGCCTTCGAGGCGGAGTTGCGCGCAAGCGGGTTGGACTGGACGATCGTGCGGCCCACGGCCTTCTTCAAATCGCTTTCGGGGCAGGTGGCACGCGTGAAGGCGGGCAAGCCGTTCCTCGTCTTCGGCGACGGACGGGCGACCGCCTGCAAGCCGATCTCCGATGGCGATCTGGCCCGGTTCATCACCGATGCGCTGACCGACCCTGCCGCGCGGAACCGCGTGTTGCCGATCGGCGGGCCCGGGCCTGCGATCACCCCGGCGGATCAGGCCGCTATGCTGTCCGACCTGCTGGGCCGCGAGGTACCGCTGCGCCGCGTGCCGCCCGCGCTGATGGACGGGATCGTCGCGGCGCTCTCGCTTGGCGGAAGGGTCGCGCCGGCCATGCGGGCAAAGGCCGAACTCGCACGGATCGGGCGCTACTACTCGCGGGAGTCGATGCTCCTGTTGAACCCCGACACCGGTGCCTATGACGCGGAGGCGACGCCGGAATACGGCACCGAGACCCTGCGCGACCACTACGCCGCGCTCCTCTCGGGGGAGGTGGTGCATGATGCGGGGGATCATGCGGTGTTCGGGGAGTGAGGACCGAAGAGCTCCGTCAGATGGTCCGCAACAGCGACCCCAGCAGAGCCGCCGGCGCATCCTCCTGCACGATATGGGCGGCGTCGGGGATGGGTGTGAAACTCCGCGCGCCCAGCAGCGCTTCGATTTCGCGACCCTGTTCCGGTGGAATGAAGGTGTCACGCATGCCCCAGATGATGTGCACATCGAAGTCGGGCGGCGCATAGCGCGCCTGCGCCTCAGCGATGTCGCCGGGATCGGCCTGCGCGATCTGACGGTAGAAGGCGGCCTTTCCGGTCTCGTCTGACCAAGGATCGAAATACGTGCGGATCGAGTCCTCGCGCAGCGGATGATGCGCAGCGGCCTGGATGTAGGCCCGGAACATCGCCTCGTGCGCGTAATCGGGGAGGCCGGCGAAAGCATGCTCGTGGTTCGCGACATGCGCGTAGAAGGGTGAGCCCGAAGGCAGGACCGCGACGGCGTTTACGAGGTGCAGCTTGCCATATTCGATCCCGTTCACGAAGTGACCCCGGAGGGCACAGAGGCCGCCGAAATCGTGGCCGACGACCTTCGGGCGCTTGAGACCCCAATCACCGATGAGGGCCTCTAGGAGATCGCTCTGGACGGCGGCCGTGACCGATTGATCCGGGCGTTTTTCCGAATGCCCGGTTCCCAGCATGTCGAAATAGTAGACCCTGTGGGACGCGGCCAGCCACGGCGCGATCTGCCGCCAGGCCTGAGCCGACCAGGGAAATCCGTGGATCAGGACGATCGGAGGGCCTTCACCGATCGCTCCCCAGGCGATCGATTGGCCATCGAATGAGAAGCGTTCGTTCAAGTCTAGCAAGGGAAACCTCCGAAGATTGGTTGACAATTAGAAAATTCGCTAATTGACTATTTCTATGAGTATCAGGGAAGATCAGGTCAAGGCCCTCGCCAATGAGACTCGGATCGAGATCCTGCGGGTTCTCGATGATCCGGCGACGCATTTCTCGACGCATTTCTCGACGCAGGAATCGGCGGATCCGACGGAGTTCGGCGTGTGTGTTCATCTGATCGCCGCGCATTTCGGTGTCAGTCCTCCGACCATGAGCCGCCATATCGAGTTGCTTCGCAGAGCCGGCTTCATCACCGCGCGTCGTCGGCAGAAATGGACATATTGTTCCCGCGACGAGGCGGCGCTTTCGGACTACGCAGCCTGGCTCCGGGCGTCGCTTAATATCAGAGAGCCGGACCACGCGGGTTGAACGGGCGCATGACGCGCTCCCCACCCTTGACCCCCGGCACCGCTGCGTCATCCTGTCACGCGCAACCAACGGGGAGACACCGATGAGACCGATTCTGACCGCGGCCCTGCTTGCGGCGGCGCTGCCCGCGGGCGCGGAGGAGCTGCGCTTCGCCACCACGTCCGATCCGAACACGCTCGACCCGAACGCGGGCAATTCCGCCCCGGTCTTCAGCCTTCTGAACAACGTCTACGAGGGTCTCGTCCGGCGCGGGCGCGACATGTCGCTCGAACCCGCCCTTGCGACCGCCTGGGAGCCGATCGGCGACGGCGAGGGATGGCGCTTCACCCTGCGCGAGGGCGTGACCTTCCACGGCGGTGAGACCTTCGACGCCGAGGACGTGATCTTCAGCTACGAGCGCGCCTCCTCGCCCGAGTCTGACACGGCGAGCTGGTTTGCGGGCGTGGAACGGGTGGAGATGGTGGATGCGACCACCGTCGACTTCTACACTGCGCAGCCGAACCCGATCTTCCCCGACAGCATCGCCAACTGGATGATGATGGATCAGGGCTGGGCCGAGGCGAACGATGCCACTCGTCCGAACATCGAACAGGGCAACTTCGCCACGCTCAACGCCAACGGCACCGGCCCCTACCGTGTGACAGAGCGGCAGCCCGGCCTGCGCACCGTGCTCGAAGCCAACGAAAGCTGGTGGGGCGAGGACCGGGGCAACGTGACCCGCGCCGTCTATACGCCCGTGCAGAATTCCGCGACGGCCGTGGCCGCGCTCCTCTCGGGTGAGCTCGACCTGATCGAGCCGGTGCCGCTGCAGGATGCGAACCGCGTGGATCAGGCGCAAGGCGTCGACGTGATCCGGGGGATCGAGGCGCGTGTCATCATGCTGGGCTTCCCGCACGATGCCGAGGGGCTCATCGCCGGGGGCGAGGGCAACCCGTTCCAGGATCCGAAGGTCCGGCAGGCGGTCGCCAAGGCGATCAACGTGCCCGCTATCCTACAGACGGTGATGCGCGGTTCCGCCGAGCAGGCGACGCAGCTCATCGGCCCCGGCCTGCGCGGCTATTCCGAGGCGGCAGCCACGACCGAGTATGACGTCGAGGGCGCGAAGGCGCTCCTGGCCGAAGCGGGGTACCCCGACGGCTTCCGCTTCTCGCTCAAGTGCCCGAACGACCGCTACCTCAACGACGAGGCGGTCTGCACTGCGATCAACACGATGCTGGCACAGGTCGGGCTCGAGCCGCTCTTCGAGACGATGCCGGTGGCGAACTACTGGCCGACGCTGCGCGCGGACGAACATGACATGTATCTTCTCGGCTGGTCGCCCGGCACCTTCGACGCCGAACACCCGATCCGCTTCCTCATGGCGACCCCGAACGAGGAGGCGAAGCTCGGCTCCTGGAACTTCGGCGGCTACTCCAACGCCCGCGTCGACGAACTCCTGCCGCAGATCCAGGGCGAGATCGACGAGGCGGCCCGGCAGGCGATGATCGACGAGGTGGTACAGATCACCTCGGAGGACATGGCCTATGTGCCGCTCTACATCCAGCCGCTCGTCTGGGGCGTGAAGGACGGCGTGGAGGTCGTTCAACGGCCCGACAACTTCCTGATCCTGCGCTGGATCGAGATGCCGGCCTGAGGCTCAGACGCCCGAGAGGATGAGATCGAGGGCGCGCGTGACATCGTCGCGCGCGTCTTCGGCGCTGGCGACGAAGGGGCCGATCTCACTCGTCCGAATCGCGGCGGCATGGAGCGGAAAGGCGACGAATACTTCGTCGCCGCGCATGACCACGGGACTTAGGAGTTTCGCCGCGTTTGGCGCGATCGAACGTTTGTAGACGGGTACGACAAGGCGAGATCCGATCTCATCGAGCAGATCACTCTGGATCACGAGGATGAGCCCGCCCGACACGAGATTGCGGTGGATGTGCCATTGGCGTGGCCTGTCTGTCATGCCTCAGAAAAGCCGCTGCTTTTCAAGCGGCAAACCATTCCTCTCGACCCATTCGTTTATCGCCTCGATATCGGGCCGCAGCTTTTCTTTCAGCCGTCTGTGACGTTCGGCGCGAACGGTTTCGGCAACCCCTGCCGCCGCTGCGGCGCTCACGTTGATGCCATAGGCCTTCGCTTCGTCCAGAAGGGCGGCATCCATCGTGATGCTGGTCTTGCGGGTGGGCATGGGATGCTCCGTCGATATACCGTACAATCATACCGCAACGCCGTATTCCGGGCAACGCCACGGCCAACGCGCTTGACGTATGCGCCCCCACGCCCGAAACCGGGGAAATGCTCGCCTACATCATCCGCCGCATCTTCCAGTCCATCGTCGTCCTTCTGGCGGTCGGGCTCGTCGCCTTCTCGATGTTCCGCTTCGTGGGCGACCCGATCGAGAACCTGCTGGGCCAGGAGCGCACGGTGCAGGACGTGGAGCGCCTGCGCGAGGCGCTGGGCCTCAACGATCCGTTCCCGGTGCAATACGCCACCTTCCTCGCCCGCGCGGTGCAGGGCGACTTCGGCGTCTCCTATCGCCAGTCGCGCCCCGTGGCCGAGATCATCGCCGAACGCGCGCCGGCCACGCTGGAGCTCGCCCTCGTCTCGGGCGTCCTCGCGCTCACGCTCGGCATCGCGCTCGGGGTCTTCACGGCGATCCGGCGGGACGGGTGGGCGGCGAACATCATCATGTCGGCGTCGCTCATCGGGGTCTCCTTGCCGACGTTCCTCATCGGGATATTGCTCATCTACGTCTTCGGCGTGCAGCTCAGGTGGCTTCCGACCTTCGGGCGCGGGGAGGTCGTCGACCTCGGCTGGTGGACGACCGGGTTCCTCACTTCCTCGGGACTCAAATCGCTCATCCTGCCGTCGATCACGCTGGGCCTCTTCCAGATGACGCTCATCATGCGGCTCGTCCGCTCCGAGATGCTGGAGGTGCTGCGGCAGGACTACATCCGCTTCGCCCGCGCGCGGGGCCTGGCCGCGAAGTCCGTCAACTTCCGCCACGCGCTCAAGAACACCATGGTCCCCGTCATCACCGTCACGGGCCTGCAGCTCGGGGCGATCATCGCCTTTGCCATCATCACCGAAACGGTCTTCCAGTGGCCGGGCGTGGGTCTCCTCTTCATCAACGCGGTGCAGTTCGTCGACATCCCCGTGATGGCCGCCTACCTGATGCTGATCTCGGTGATGTTCGTGATGATCAACCTGCTGGTCGACATCCTCTACGTCTGGGTCGACCCCCGCCTGCGCATCGACGGGAGGCATGCATGAGCGACACGCCCGCCACCGAAGTCCGCCCCTCGCGCCTGCGCGCGGCCTGGGACGCGGATATCTCCTATTCCTTCCGCCGCTCGCCCGTCGCGATGATCGCGGCCTTCGTCACGCTCCTCCTGGTGCTCGCGGCCGTCTTCGCACCATGGGTGGCGACGACGAACCCCTTCGACCCGTCGTCGCTCAACCTGATGAACGGCTTCTCGAAGCCGGGCGTCGCAAACGAATTCACGGGCGATACCTTCTGGCTTGGCACCGACGATCAGGGGCGCGACGTCTATTCCACCATCCTCTACGGCCTGCGCATCTCGCTCTTCGTGGGGTTCATGGCAGTGCTCTTCGCGATGATCCTGGGCGTCTTGCTGGGGCTTCTCGCCGGCTATGTCGGCGGTTGGACGGAGACGATCATCATGCGCGTGGCCGACGTGCAACTGACCTTCCCGTCGATCCTCGTCGCGCTCCTCATCTTCGGGATCGCGCGCGGGATCATCCCGATCGAGTACCGCGACCAGATGGCGATCTGGGTGCTTATCATCGCGATCGGCCTGTCGGACTGGGTGCAGTTCGCCCGGGTCGTGCGCGGGGCGACGCTGGTGGAGAAGAACAAGGAATACGTGCAGGCCGCACGCCTCATCGGGCGCAAGCCCGGCGCGATCATGCTGCGCCACATCCTGCCGAACGTCCTCTCGCCCGTCCTCGTGATCGCGACGATCTCGCTCGCGCTCGCCATCATCGCCGAGGCGACGCTGTCCTTCCTCGGGGTCGGTGCGCCGCCGACGCAACCGTCGCTCGGCACGCTCATCCGCATCGGGCAGGATTTCCTCTTCTCCGGCGAATGGTGGATCCTGTTCTTCCCGGCCTGCACGCTATTGGCGCTGGCGCTCTCGGTGAACCTGCTGGGCGACTGGCTGCGCGACGCGCTGAATCCGAGGTTGCGGTGAGCCTGATAGATGAAACACTTCTGCGGCAAGGCAGGCACAACTGGTATCGTAACACGATCTGGTCTGGCGAGATCGAGGTCGCTTTCCTTCAGAAGCTGCGGCGCGCACGCAAAGAGTGGCATCAGTACGTGGCGATCCAGATGAACTTTCTGAAGCAGCGGTATCCCGAAGCCACGCTTCGGCTTGCTGACTACTACCTTAGCCGGAGATCGGATGATGAGGATGACTTTTCATACGGCAATGTCATGAGGTCTGCAGCGTCTGCCTACGAGCGTATGGATCAGCTCGACAGCGCCGCCGATGCCCATCTGGAAGCGATGAAATGGCAACGGCATAACCCCGGCCACGTGATTGGAGTTGAGAAGGAGTTTGCCGCGTTTGCCGCGCGTCATCGTCTTTCCGATCACTACGAGACGATCTTGGTTGCATTGGAGCCACGATTGTTCGGGGAGTCGGGACTTGGTGATGGTTTGTTCAGGGAATGCGCCGTCGCTGCGATCTTCGAAAGCGAATTTGGGGACATAGCCCGCGCCGTGAGAGCCGCTGATCAGGCTCTGCAGTGTCTTCAGTCCGATTGCGGCAGAGACGGCGACCGGTCTGAGTCCGGACAAGACGTTCCACCGAGTTTGATTGAGCGGCTTCACGCGATTTCCGTTCATGTGCGACCGGCCGAGGAGTACTTGCATTGACCCCCGTCCTCGAACTCCGCGACCTCACCGTCGACATCCCCACGCGCCACGGCACGCTGCGGCCCGTCGATGCCGTCTCCTGGAGCATCGACGCGGGCGAGATCCTCGGCGTCGTGGGCGAATCCGGTGCCGGCAAGTCGATGACCGGCAATGCCGTGATCGGTCTCCTCGACAGTCCCGCGCATATCTCCGGTGGCGAGGTCCTGCTCGAAGGGGAGCGGATCGACCATTACACCCTGCCGCAGATGCGCCGGATCCGGGGCAAGCGGATCGGGATGGTGTTCCAGGACCCGCTCACCTCGCTCAACCCGCTCCTGACCGTGGGCGAGCAGCTGGAGGAGACGATCCTGCGGCATCTCGACGTCTCGAATGCCGAGGCCCGCAAACGCGCGATCCAGGGGCTCGACGAGGTGGGCATCCCGTCGGCGAAGAACCGGATGGACGCCTATCCGCACGAATTCTCGGGCGGGATGCGGCAGCGGGTCGTCATCGCGCTCGCCCTCTGCGCGGAGCCGACGCTCCTGATCGCGGACGAGCCGACCACCGCCCTCGACGTCAGCGTGCAGGCGCAGATCACCGCGCTCCTGAAGCGCCTCTGCCGGGAGCGGGGCATGGCCGCGATGCTGGTGACGCACGACATGGGCGTCATCGCCGAGACGGCGGACCGAGTGGCCGTGATGTATGCCGGGCGTCTGGCCGAGATCGGGCCCGTCAGCCAGATCGTGGGCCAGCCGCGTCACCCCTATACCGACGGCCTCATGGCTTCGACGCCCGCCGCGTCCGCCGGGCAGGCGCGCCTGCGGCAGATCCCCGGCGCGATGCCGCGTCTGGGCCGCCTGCCGACCGGCTGCGCCTTCCACCCGCGCTGCCCCAAGGCGGAGGACAAGTGCCGCGTCGATCCGGGGCCGAAGGTGGGCGAAGCCGACGACCGCGCGGCCTGCTGGTTCCCGATCGAGGCGAAGGAGAGCGCGGCATGAGCAACATCGTTTCGGTCAAGAACCTCACGCGTGTCTTCGACGTCTCGAAGCCCTGGCTCAACCGCCTGATCGAGCGGCTGCCGAAGCGGATGCTCACCGCCGTCTCGGACGTCAGCTTCGACATCCCGGAGCGGACGACCTACGCGCTTGTGGGCGAATCCGGGTCGGGCAAGTCGACCATCGGCAAGATGGTCGTCGACCTCCTGACGCCGAGCGAGGGCAGCGTGGAGATCGAGGGCATCAACCTGCGCGAGACCCGCGATGCCGCCACGATCGATCGCATCCGCAGCGACATCCAGATGATCTTCCAGGATCCCTTCGCCTCGCTCAATCCGCGCTGGCGGGTGCGCGACATCATCACCGAGCCGGTGGCCGCGCGGGGCGGCAAGACCGACGGTCTGGCCGAGAAGCTCCTGGAGCAGGTGGGGCTTTCGGCGGAAGACGCGGTGAAATACCCGCACCAGTTCTCGGGCGGTCAGCGGCAGCGGCTTTGCGTGGCCCGTGCGCTCGCCTCCGAGCCGAAGCTCATCGTCTGCGACGAGCCGACCTCGGCCCTCGACGTGTCGGTACAGGCGCAGGTGCTCAACCTGATGAGCGACCTGAAGGACGAGCACGGGCTGACCTATCTCTTCATCTCCCACGACCTGACCGTCGTGCGTCACATGGCCGATACCATCGGCGTGCTCTACCTCGGTCGTCTGGTCGAGGAGGCCGCGCCGGACGACCTCTTCACCCGGCCCGCGCATCCCTACACGGCGATGCTGATCGACGCGGCTCCCCGGCTCGATGCCTTCGGGCGCGAGGTGGAGCCGCCCGAGGGCGAGATCCCCGATCCCATCGATCCGCCGAAGGGCTGCGCCTTCCACCCGCGCTGCCCGCTCGCGACCGACGTCTGCAAGGTGGATCGCCCGGCGCTGGAACGACACGGCCTGGGTCGCGTCGCCTGCCATCACGCCGGACAGATCCGGCTGAAGGGCGCGGCCTGACGTGGGCTATGCCTCGACCGTGAACGGCGCGTCGTAGCGGTGCTCTTCGAGGTTCAGACCGGGGCCCACACGGTCGACCACGGCGAAGAGGCCCGGCGCGTGAAGCGGGGTCAGGACGCCGTGCCACGTGCCCCGGTGGAACTGCACGCCCTCGTGCGGCGCGGTGAGAAAGGCGCGCGGCTCGGCTCCCGGCCCATCCGCGACGATCACCAGGAACGGATGCGCCGTCAGCGGCAGGAATGCCTGGCTCCCGTCCGGGTGCCGCTCGATCAGGTCGAAGCTGTAGGGCAGGACGCGCGGCTCGGCCTCGAAGACCGAGAGTGAGACGGCACCCTCCGCGTCGACGTCGGGGCGGCATTGGTCGTGCCAGCGCGTGCAGAGTCCCGCGTTGATCGACCGCGCCTCGCCCGCGCCCGCGGCGATCACCGTGCCGTAGGGCGCGAAGGCCTCGGCGGTCAGCGGTGCCGCCCGGATCACCACGCGAGCGCCTCGAGCCTGAGGCGCGCGATGCGCTCGACCTGCGCGCAGGCCTCCGCGAACTCGGTCGTCGTCTCGTTTTCCAGCCGCCGTTCCATCGCGGCATGGATGCCGGCCTTGTCGTGGTCGCGGACTGCGATGATGAACGGGAACCCGTGGCGCGCGACATAGGCGGCATTCAACGTCCCGAAGGTATCCCGCTCCCCGTCGGTCAGCAGGTCGAGCCCCGCGCTCGCCTGTTCGGCGGTGCTGTCTGCGGTCAATCGCCCGGCGGCGGCCAGCTTGCCCGCAAGGTCGGGGTGCGCGCGCAACACCGCGAGGCGCTCGTCCTCCGTGCCGGCGCGGAAGGCACGCACCAGCGCGGCGTGCAGCCCGGCCGGATGGTGGTGGGCCGGTCCGAGTTCCTGCGCCCAGGCGCGCTCCGCGACCCAGGGGGAGTGTTCGAAGATGCCGCCGAAGCGCGCGACGAAGGTCGCCTCGTCCAGCTCATGCGCCATTTCGCCGGGCGGTACCGGCACATCCGACAACTCCGGCACTGCATCGCGCACGACGTCGGCGGGGGCGTCCACCGGCGTGACGCCGTCGGGATGCACCCGATCCCAATGGGCGGCGATCTCGGCGCGCGTGGCGATCCAGACGCCGGCGTGGCCGCGGACATGGTCGAGAAAGCGGGCCAGGGCGGCGGCGCGCCCCGGTCGACCTGCGAGCCGGCAATGCAGGCCCACGGTCATCATCCGGCCGCCCTCGGCCATCAGGCAGTCGAAGCTGTCGCGCAGATACTGCTCCCAGGAGGCTCCGTCGGCATGACCGGCGGTGATCGCGAAGCGCATGTCGTTGGCGTCGAGCGTATAGGGCAGGATGAGCTGTCGGCGGCCACCGATGCGCACGCGATAGGGCAGGTCGTCGGCATAGCTGTCGGAGATATAGGCGAGGTCGCCCTCCTCCGCGGCGAGGCGCACCGTGTTCATGGAGCAGCGACCGGTGTACCAGCCCCGCGGCGCGGCTCCCGTCACCTCCCGGTGCAGCGCGAGCGCCGCGCGGATCGCGTCGCGCTCCTCCGCCTCGGGCATGTCCTTGTGTTCGACCCACTTCAGCCCGTGGGACGCGATCTCCCAACCGGCGCCGCGCATCGCCTCGACCTGCAAGGGGGATCGGGCCAGCGCCTCGGCCACGCCGTAGACCGTCACCGGTAGGTCCGAGAGCATCCGGTGCAGCCGCCAGAAGCCGGCGCGCGCGCCGTATTCGTAGATCGACTCCATGTTCCAGTGCCGCTGTCCCGGCCAGGGCTGCGCACCGGTGATCTCCGACAGGAAGGCCTCCGAGGCCGCATCGCCGTGCAGCAGGTTGTTCTCGCCCCCTTCCTCGTAGTTGAGCACGAGGCTCAGGGCGAGGCGCGCGCCGTTCGGCCAATGGGCATCGGGCGGCGTCGGGCCGTGGCCCAGCAGGTCGCGGGGATAGCGGTCGGGCATCGCGGGCTCCTTGCGTTGGTCGGCCGCAGAATGGGCCGGCCCGCGCAAAGTTTCCAGCCGGGGCAGCCCGTCAGGTACCGTTCGCCAGCAGCGCCGAAAGCTCCGCCGCGGCCGTCTTGAGCTGCGGCAGGAAGGTCAGCGCGCGCTGCAGGTCGATGCGCTGCGTCGGTGCGTGGAACGACAGCGTCGCGAGAAGCCGGTCGTTGCCGTCGGTGATCGGCACGGCGACGGCGATCATGTCGGGCATGAACTCCCCCCGGTCGGTGCCGTAGCCGCGCTCGCGCGTGCGGTCGATCGCCGCTTCCAGCTCCGCCCGGTCGGTGTAGGTGCCCGGCGCGCGCCGTTCGAGGATGGTGGCCGAGAGGTAGATGTCGAGCTGCCGTGGCTCCATCGTCGAGAGATAGAGCTTGCCCGAGGCCGTGCAGTAGTAGGGCACGCGCGTGCCCGTCGGCAGCTGGATGCGCAGCGGCCATTCGGTCTCGACACGCTCCAGGTAGACCATGGAGTCCCCGTCCGGGAGCGCGATGTTGCAGGTCTCGCCGATCTCGTTCGACAGGCGTGTCAGGATCGCCTGTCGCGAAGTGCGGATGCGCGACGACGACAGCACGCCGCCCGCCAGCGTCCGCATCCGGGGGCCGGGCAGATAGGCCCGCCCCCCGATGTCGCGTTGCAGGAAGCCTTCCTCCACGAGGGTCGAGAAGAGGCGATGGATCGTGGGCTTCGGCAGGCCGAGGGCCTCGTTCACGGCGGTCGGCGTCACGGGCTCTCCGGCGCGGGCCACCTCCTCGAGGACGAGGAGGAGCCGCAGGTTCGTCGGGATCGAGTCGCTTCGCTGTCCGTCCATCGCCTACTCCTATCTACCCGGCAGCAACGCCGTCGACAGCTCGGGCACCAGCGCGATGACGAGCCAGACCGAGATCAGCGCCACCAGATACGGCACCGTATAGGGCAGGAGCCGGAAGTACGGCACCCCCGTGACGCCCGAGGCCACGTAGAGGTTGAGCCCATAGGGCGGCGTGATGAAACCGATCGACGCCCCGACGAGGAAGATCACCGCGAACTGCACCGGCTCGACGCCCACGGAATGGGCGATCGGGGCCAGGATCGGCGCGAGGATGATCGTGACGGGAAGCGACTCGAGCACCATCCCCGAGACGAAGACGATCGCCATCGCGGTGAAGAGAACCGCGTAGTAGCCGCCCATGCCGGTGACGAAATCGCCGATGATCTGCTGCGCGCCGAGGACCGAGAGGATCTGCTGCATGACGACCGAGACGGCGATGAGCGGCGCGAGGATGCCGGTGATCTGTGCCGACCGCATCGTGATCGACGGCAGCTCGATGGGCGAGAAGCCCTGCACGACGAGCATTTCGCCGTAGCCGCGCTCCTCGATCGGCCGGTCCTCGTTCTTGCCCATCATCTTGTAGAGCGGCAGGCAGAGGAAGCCGACGATGATGCAGAAGCCGACGGTCACGCCGGCCGCTTCGGTCGGGGAGAACTTGCCGGTGTAGATGCCCCAGAGGACGAGGCCGATGGCGAAGAAGCCGAGCCAGGCCCCGATCGCGGTCTTGATGATCCGCGAGGGCGACAGGCCGATCAGAACGCCCCACTTGTTCTTCCACGCCAGCAGGAACGCCGCGGTCATCATCGCGACGACCATGAGCGTGCCAGGGATGATGCCCGCGACGAAGAGGTCGGAGATCGGCAGGTTCAGAAGGAAGCCGTAGACGATGAAGATGATCGACGGCGGGATGATGATGCCCACGGTGCCGCCCGCGGCCGCGGTGGCCGCCGAGAAGCGCTCGTCGTAGTCGCCCTTGACCATCTCGGGATGCAGCATGGAGCCGATGGTGGCCGTGGTGGCCGAGTTCGAGCCCGAGATCGCCGCGAAGAGGCCGCAGGCCCCGAGCGCCGCCATCGAGAGGCCGCCGCGGATCCAGCCGAGGCAGGCGTAGGCGTAGTCCGACAGCCGCCGGGCGATGCCCGACCGGTTGATGAGGTCGCCCGTCAGGATGAAGAGCGGCATCGCGAGGAGCGCGAAGCCGTCGGTGAAGACGTCGGCCAGCGCCGCGCCGATGTTCAGCAGCGGCAGGGCCAGCACGAAGGACATGCCGATGACCCAGTAACCGATCACCAGGAACACCGGGACGCCCAGCATGAACAGGATCGTGACGCCGATCGAGATCAGCGTGATGAGGGTTCCGTCGCTCATGTGTCACCTCCGATCACGGCCTGCTCGATGAGCGTGTTGCCCGTGCGGTAATTCTTCAGGTCGGTAAAGAGGTTCTCGAACACGCGGCCCGAGAGCAGGACGAAGGCCAGCGGCACGGAGATCAGGAACCACCACTGCATCACGTTGTCGGTGCCCGCCATGAAGCGGAAGTTGGACGCGGCGTTGACCGTCTCCTGCATCGTGGTCACCACGACGATCCAGGCGAAACCGAGCCAGAGCACGGCATCGAGCACGAGGCAGGCGATCTGCCCGCCGGGCTTCATCGCGGTGCGGAACTCGGCGAAGGCGAGATGCGTGCGCAGCTTGACGTTATAGCTGCAGCCCACCCAGGTCATGATGAGGAACAGGAACGGCGGCAGCGTCGTCGACCAGGGCGGCTGCCCCGACAGGTAGAAGCGCTGGATGACCCCGGCGAAGATGATGAGGCCGATCGCCAGGTAGCTGATGACCATCACGGTCGGCTCGAGGTATTTCTCGACGAAGGGCACCGCGCGATTGAGCGCCATGACCCCGAGCCCGCCGAACAGGACGACGAGGAAGCCGAGCACCCAGAGCGAGGGTCCGTGCTGGCGCAACGCATCGGCGAGCATCCAGGCATCGTTGTTGAAGATCCATTCGGACAATCCCGCCAGGATTGCCCCTATGCCGTCGAACAGGCCCATCGACATGCCCTCCCGTTTGTCGTCGCGACCCCTCCCGGCCGCTTTGGGGATGTTAGGCCGCGGGCGGCGGCCTGTCTCCCATCATGAAATCGGGCGCGAAGAACGCGCCCGATTCCGTGTCTTTCCGATCCCGTGGGATCAGGCCTTCCACCAGCGGCGCGGCTCGACGTTCTCGGCCAGCGTATGGGTGTTCTGGCGGGCGACGTCGTAGATCTCCTGGTAGGTGTCGCGACCACCCGACCAGTTGTTGAGACGCTCGCGCCACTGCGCCCAGGGCTCCGGCTGGAACTCGGGCGAGCACATTTCCTCGGCCATCTTGATCTGCTCGGCGTCGAGCTCGGCGACGCGCACGCCGTTCTCGGCGAAGATCGTGTTCGGCTTCTGCGGGTTCGAGGCACCGACGGTGTTCACGAGCGCGGCCTCGTTGGCGGCCTGGACATGCACCTGCGCGAGATAGGACGATTCCATCACCGCATCCTGCAGCTCGCCCGACAGGCTGTCGAAGGCCGAGGCCGACATGGAGGTGTGCTCCGTGCCGCAGAAGAAGCGCAGGTCGACCGACTGCGAGACGACCGGCGACATGTTGGCGTAGGCCACGGCCGAGGCCCAGGTCTCTGCGCCGTCGATCAGGCCCTGCTTGAGGCCGTCGAGCGTCTCTTCCCAGGCCACCGGCACCGGGTTCAGGTTCAGAAGGTCCATCGCGATGCGGCCGAGCTGCGTGCCGGTCACGCGGTTCTTGGTGCCGAAGAGCTCCTCGATGCTCGTCACCGTCTCGCGATCCTGGAACGAGGAGCCCATCTGCAGGCCGCGCAGTTCCGCATGGCTGAAGAGGAACTTCAGGCCGTGCCGCTTCTCGAGCGGGTCGCGCAGCAGGGCAACCGACTCGGGCGAGTAGAGGAAATAGTACTGATCCGCGCGCGAGCGGAACATGTAGGCGTAGTCGAGCACGTTCAGATAGGGCGCGCCGCCGGCCGAGTTCTGGGTCGAGGCGGCGTACATGTCGACGATGCCCGACTGCGTCTTCTCCACGCAGGAGGTCTGGCCGCAGATCTGGTTGTCGCCGATGAACTCGACGCGGATCTCGCCGTCGGTGCGGCTTTCGAGATCGCGGGCGAACTCGAGGACGCCGGCGCGCTCGATCAGCAGGTTACGCTGGTTGAAGCCGGCCGCGCCGAGCTTGAACGTGTGCTTGGGCTCCTTGGCGAAGCGCTTCTCGTAGGACGATTCCGCCGCCTTGGCGACATCGGCGATCGTCACCGCCCCGGTCAGGGCGGACGCCCCGAGCAGGACGGACGACATTCCGTATTGTCCCGACAGTTTGAACAGGTCGCGGCGAGAAATCCCCCGCAGCGCGTTGGACGCTTTCATATCGTTGTACCTCCCTTAGGTTGCAAATATGATACTTGCAGTCTCAATAATCAGCATTCTAAGCTGTGTCTGACAAGCCTTTCTTTTGGGATCGGCTTGAAAAACAAGGTTGGGAGGACCTTAAATGGCGGACCACACGGCAGATTATGTTGTTGTCGGCGGCGGATCGGCAGGGTGCGTGCTGGCGAACCGACTGTCGGCGGATCCCAAAAACAAGGTCATCCTGCTCGAAGCCGGGGGGCGCGACTGGAACCCCTGGATCCACATCCCGGTCGGCTATTTCAAGACGATCCACAATCCGAGCGTCGACTGGTGCTACAAGACGGAGCCCGATCCCGGTCTGAATGGCCGGTCGATCGAATGGCCCCGGGGCAAGGTTCTCGGTGGCTCCTCGTCGCTCAACGGCCTTCTCTACGTGCGCGGCCAACCGCAGGATTACGACCGCTGGGCCCAGATGGGCAACCGCGGCTGGGCGTGGGACGACGTGTTGCCTCTGTTCAAGCGGGCCGAGAACAACGAGCGCGGCGGGGATGAATATCACGGCGATCAGGGGCCCCTCTCGGTATCGAACATGCGCATTCAGCGCCCGATCACCGACGCCTGGGTCGCGGCGGCGCAGGCCGCGGGCTACAAGTTCAACCCCGACTACAACGGAGCCGACCAGGAAGGTGTCGGCTTTTTCCAGTTGACCGCGCGCAACGGCCGCCGCTGCTCCTCCGCGGTGGCCTATCTCAAGCCGGCGAAGGGGCGCGAAAACCTTCAGATCCTCACGCACGCCCAGGCCGACCGCATCGTTCTGGAGGGGACACGCGCCGTCGCCGTGGAGTATCGCGACAAGTCCGGCCAGGTGAAGACCGTCCGCGCGAATCGCGAGATCGTGCTGTCCGGCGGGGCCATCAATTCCCCGCAACTCCTGATGCTGTCGGGTATCGGCGAGCCGGAGCAGCTTCGCGCCCACGGCATCGAGGTGCAAAAGGATCTGTCGGGTGTCGGAAAGAACATGCAGGATCACCTGCAGGCGCGCCTCGTCTACAAGTGCAACGAGCCGACCCTCAACGACGAGGTGGCGAGCCTCTTCGGGCAGGCGAAGATCGGCCTGAAGTACCTGATGTTCCGCGCCGGTCCGATGACCATGGCCGCCAGTCTGGCCACCGGCTTCATGAAGACCCGTCCCGACCTGGAAACCCCGGACATCCAGTTCCATGTCCAGCCGCTCTCGGCCGAGAACCCGGGCAAGGGGGCGGACAAGTTCTCCGCCTTCACCATGTCGGTCTGCCAGCTGCGCCCCGAGAGCAAGGGCGAGATCAGACTGGCCTCCTCCGACGGGCGGGTCTATCCGAAGATCATCCCGAACTACCTCTCGACCAAGACCGACTGCGATACCATCGTCGAGGGCGTCAACATCGCGCGGCGGATCGCGCGCCACGCGCCCCTGACGACCAAGATATCCGAGGAGTTCCGCCCCCATGCCGACCTTGACATGGAGGATTACGACGCCACGCTCGACTGGGCCCGCAGCAACACCGCCTCGATCTATCACCCGACCGGCACCTGCAAGATGGGCAACGGTGCCGACGCCGTCGTCGACGAGCGCCTGCGGGTCCACGGCATCTCGGGCCTGCGCGTCGCCGATTGCTCGATCATGCCGGAGATCGTGTCGGGCAACACCAACGCACCGGCGATCATGATCGGCGAGAAGGCCTCCGACCTCGTGCTCGAGGATGCCCGCGCGACCGTGTGAGGCGGGTGCCGGCTCGCGTATTTCGGGCCGGAGGGCGGGGCCGCGGTTTGTACAAAACGTCAAATCGGGGGTGCGAACCTTGTACAAAACGCTCAAAATGGGTCTTCAGCGCCCCTCCATCGCGATGAGCGAGGCGTTCCCGCCCGCCGCCGTGGTGTCGGTGCTCACGACGACCTCCTCCACGAAGCGTGACAGGTAGAGCGGTCCGCCCGCCTTCGGCCCCGTTCCCGAGAGCCCGTGCCCGCCGAAGGGTTGCGAACCGACGATCGCTCCGATCTGGTTGCGGTTGACGTATATATTCCCGGCACTTGCGCGCTCGGTGACGTGGGCGATGGTCGCGTCGATGCGTGAGTGAAGGCCGAAGGTCAGCCCGAAGCCTGTGCTCGCGATCTCCGCCAGAACGTCGTCGATCTCTCCCTGCTTCCAGCGCTTTACATGCAGGATCGGCCCGAAAACCTCCTGCTTCAGGCTTTCGTCGCGACCAAGCTTCAGGATCGTCGGCGGCAGGAAGAGCCCCCCCTCTGGCGTATCACCCTGCCAGAGAATTTTCTTCTTCGAAACATAGTGTTGCAGTCTACTCAGCGCGTCTTGGTCGATGATGGGGCCGACGTCGGTCGCCGGGTCGAGCCCGTCGCCCAGCGTCAGCGCGGCGGCGGCTCCCTCGATCATTTCGAGCATCCGGTCGGCGACGTCCTCCTGAATATAGACGATCCGGCAGGCCGAGCATCGCTGCCCCGCCGAGCGGAAGGCCGAGGCGACCACGTCGCGCGTGACCTGTTCGGGCAGGGCGGTTGCGTCCACGATCATGGCATTCGCGCCGCCGGTCTCGGCGATCAGAGGCAGGATCGGGCCGTCGCGCTCGGCCAGCGCCCGGTTGATCGCCCGCGCCGTCGCCGTCGACCCGGTGAAGGCGACGCCGGCGAGGTTTTCGTTTTCCGTCAGTGCCTTGCCGATTTCGGGGCCGCCCGGTGCGAGGATCAGCGCGTCCTTCGGCACGCCGGCGCGGTGGAGAAGTGCCACAGCCTGCGCCGCGATGCGCGGGGTCTGCGGGGCCGGCTTGGCGACCACGGTGTTGCCCACGGCGAGCGCTGCCGCCGTCTGACCGAGGAAGATCGCCAGCGGGAAGTTCCAGGGCGCGATCGTCACGAAGACGCCCCGCCCCCGCGCCGTCCAGCGGTTGGCCTCGCCCGTCGGCCCCGGCAGGTCGCGCGGGGCGCAGAGCGTCTGGGCCTCGTCGGCATAGTAGCGCAGAAAGTCCACCGCTTCCCGGACCTCGGCGATGCCGTCGTCGACCGTCTTGCCAGCCTCTCGCGCGAGCGTTGCCATCAGGTCGACGTGGTTTTCCTCCAGCAGATCGGCCGCGCGGCGCAGGGCGGCGGCACGGTCAGCCACCGGTATCGCGCGCCAGCCGGGCAAGGCGCGTGCGGCCCGCTCCATCGCGTCGTTTGCCTGCGCCACGGAGAGTGGTGCGACCTCGGCGGCTTCGGGTGCTGCACGCATTGCTTCGATCAACGTGTCGAGCATGGCCCGGTCACCCCAGGTGACGCCGCGCGAGTTTCTCCGCGGCGCGAAGATGTCGCCCGGTTGCGGAATGCGCGGGTGACGCGGATGCGCGCCGAGGTCGTCGGGGACGGAGACGACCTCGGCCACGGGCACGTCGCGGTCGCCCGCCTTGGCGACGAAGCTGGTCGAGGCCCCGTTCTCCAGCAGGCGCCGGACGAGGTAGGCCAGCAGATCGCGATGCCCGCCGACCGGCGCATAGATGCGGACGGACGTGTCGCTCCCCCGCGTGACGGCGTCGTAGAGGCTCTCGCCCATCCCATGGAGCCGCTGGAACTCGAACCCTCCGTCGCGCGTGCCGTCGCGTGCCATCTCCTCGATCCGCGCGATGGAGAGCGCATTATGGGTCGCAAACTGCGGGTAGAGATGCGGCCGCAGGTCGAGCATCCGCTTTGCGCAGGCAAGGAAGTTGAGGTCCGTCATCGCCTTGCGGGTGAAGACGGGGTAGTCGCCGTGCCCCTCCACCTGTGCATGCTTGACCTCGGTGTCCCAGTACGCCCCTTTCACGAGCCGGACCATCAGCTGCTGACCATGCTCCTGCGCAAGCCCCCCGGCCCAGTCGATCACGGCGAGCGCGCGCTTGCCATAGGCCTGGATCGCGAGACCGAAGCCCGTCCAGTCGCGCAAGGCGTCATCGGCAAAGACCGTCTCGATGACCTCGAGCGAGAGGTCGAGGCGATCCTGCTCCTCGGCGTCAACCGTGAAGTTGAGATCGTACGACTTCGCCTGCCGCGCCAGATCGAGGAGGACGGGCGCGAGCTCCCGCAGGACGGCTGGCCGGTTGCGCGGCTCGTAGCGCGGGTGCAGGGCCGAGAGCTTGACCGAGATCCCCGGCCGATGGGGGAGCGGTTTCGTACCGGCATGACGTCCGATGGCGTCGATCGCGTCTGCGTAGGAGCGGGCGTAGCGCTTCGCATCCGCCCAGGTCTTCGCGCCCTCGCCCAGCATGTCATAGCTGTAGAGGCGGCCTTTCGCCTCCTGCTCCCGTGCTCGGGTGAGCGCGGCCTCGATCGTCTCGCCCAGAACGAACTGATGTCCCATGAAGCGCATCGCCTGACGCACGCCCGTGCGGACGGCCGGTGCCCCGATCCGGCGGGTCAGGCCGCCGAGCACGCCGGGCACGGTGTCGCCCGGGCGCAGCAGCCGGTTCGACAGGCCGAGCCCCCATGTGGCCGCCGAGACGAGCCAGGCGTCGGACGGATCGTGCCCGTCCCAGTCGCCAGCCCCGATCTTGTCGGCGATCAGCGCGTCCTGCGTCGCGGCGTCGGGCACGCGCAGCAAAGCCTCGGCCATCGCCATGAGGGCCAGCCCCTCTCGCGTCGTCAGGTCGTAGTCGCGCAGAAAGTCCTCCAGCCCGCCGATCCGCGTCTGCGCGCCCCGGATCGCCTCGATGAGGGCAACGGCCCGGTCATGCGTCCGGGCGGCGACCCGCGCGTGGGGCAGAAGTCCGGGAACGAGGGTTTCGTCGGCGGGGGCGTAGGGGGCGGACAACGGCATGGCGGGCTCCTGTTCCGATTGCCCCGATCCTATCGCGGTCGCCGCGGGATTTCTCACCTTTCTCCTCCCTTGTGTGATATGCATTTGGGGATTCGCGTCGTTCGTTGAGGTTGAGTTGGTGTAAAGTGGATATCTACGACCGAAGAATCCTGGAAATCCTCCAACAAGACGGTCGAGTCGCGGTGACGGCGCTGGCCGACCGGATCGGCCTGTCGCCGAACGCGACGACCGAACGGATGCGCCGTTTGCAGCGGGAGGGCGTCATCACCGGTTTTCGCGCGGTGTTGAGCCCTCAGGCGCTCGACCGCGGGCTGACCGCGTTCGTCGAGGTGCGGCTCGACCGTACGTCGTCGGATGTGTTCGAGGCCTTCGCCTCGCTCGTCCGGCAGCTGGAGGGGGTCGAGGAATGTCACATGGTCGCCGGCGGTTTCGACTATCTGCTCAAGACGCGCCACCGCGACATGGCCGCCTATCGCGCGTTTCTGTCCGACCGGCTCGTCGATCTGCCCGGCGTGCGCGAGACGCGCACCTATGCCGTGATCGAGGCCGTGGTCGAGGGGCGGGGGCTGCCGCTCGGCACGCTGGCGGATCGTTCGAATGCGAAGCAAAAAGCCCCGTCGGCGCCACGATCCGTTAAGTGACGCTTAAGGCTGCGTGCCTAGACCCGGGCTACCGAGAACGGTGAGTGCGGGTCTGATGACAGACCCTCGAAGGCAGAATGTCGATTGTCCGCGCAGGCGGAGTTTCCGGCGTGCGAAGCGCGCCCATCCACATGAGGAATCCATGTCCAGCATTCTGACCAACAACGGCGCGATGGTCGCGCTCCAGACGCTGCAATCCATCAACAAGAACCTCGGCATGACGCAGGCCGAAATCTCGACGGGCAAATCCGTCGCCAACGCCAAGGACAACTCGGCCGTCTGGGCCATCTCCAAGCAGATGGACAGCGACGTGAAGGGTTTCATGGCCATCAGCGAGAGTCTGTCGCTCGGCGAGTCCACCGTAGCCGTCGCCCGCAGCGCGGCCGAGACGGTCACCGACCTTCTGACCGACATCAAGGGCAAGATCGTCGCCGCACAGGAGCAGAACGTCGACCGCTCCAAGATCCAGACCGACATCGACGCGCTGACGGATCAGATCCGCTCGGTCGTGGGCGCGGCGCAATTCAACGGCCTGAACCTTGTGAACGGCTCGTCCTCGGCGGACGTCGACGTGCTCTCGTCGCTCGATCGTTCGGCCACGGGCGTTGCCTCCTCGTCGATCACGGTCGCCCGGCAGGATCTGTCGATCGCCACGACGGGCGGCACGCCCGCGACCTACGGTGCGAACCTCGCTGCCGGCAACACGGCCTACATCACGACGGGGGCGGGCGGTGCCGGTACGGGTGCGGCGAACTCCGCGACCGTGGCGGATGGCGGCGACGACGTCATCAACATCGTCTCGACGGGCGACGGTATCGGGTATCGCATCACTCTGTCCGACGCGGCCACCGGCAACAATATCGGCACGCGCACATTCGAGTATGTCGCCGGGGCCGACGACAGCCTCGACAGTGTCGCGGCCACGCTGCAGAATCAGATCAACACCTTCATGGCGGCCACCGGCGAGACCGGCTTCACCGTCTCCCGCGATGGTGCCGAGCTGACGCTCAACAATGACAGCGGCAGCAACGTGACGGCCACGATCGAAGCGTCGAGCACCGGCACCGCGGGCACCAACCCCGGGGGCCTCGGTGCTCTGGCATCGATCGACGTGACGACAGATACGGGTGCCACCGGCGCGCTGACCGCGATCGAGGGTCTGATCCAGACGTCCATCGACGCGGCTGCCGCCTTCGGCTCCGTGCAGGGGCGCATCGAGACGCAGTCGGAGTTCATCTCGAACCTCACCGACTCGCTGACCTCTGGTATCGGCTCGCTCGTCGACGCCAATATGGAGGAGGCCTCGGCCCGCCTGCAGGCGCTGCAGGTTCAGCAGCAGCTCGCGACGCAATCGCTGTCGATCGCCAATCAGGCACCGCAGTCGATCCTCGCGCTGTTCCGCTAACCCGAACCCCGTCCCCCGGATCTGTCCGGGGGACGACCGAGGTTCGACCAATGGCGCGAAGCGCCGCCTCTTCGCCTCCGCGCGAAGCTCGCTAAAAGTGAGACACCGACACCATGGGTCATCCACAACAGGCCATCGCGGCCTACGCCACACTCGATGCCAGCATGACGTCCCCGGGACGCGCCGAAGCGCTCGTCTTCGCCAAGGTCACCCGACGAATGGAACAGGTCTTCGCCGATCCCGCCGCCGCGCCGTCTCTCCGCATCTCTCTGCTCAACGACAATCGCCGTCTCTGGCGCGCTGCCGCGGTGGCCTGTGCCGACGATATGAACGCCATGCCCGACCAGTTGCGTGCGAGCCTTTTGAGTCTCGCCGGCTTCGTGGATCGACATACCAGTGCCGTCCTCGGCGGCTCCGGCGACCCCGGCGTTCTCTGCGAGATCAACCGTCGCGTCGCCGCCGGCCTCTCTGCCGGGGCAACCTGACGTGGCGGGTCTCATGCTCAAGTTTCCCGCCGGCGACCGGATCGTCGTCAACGGCGCGGTCATCGAGAACGCGGGTCGCGGTGCCAGGCTCCGTCTCCTGACGCCCGACACGCAGCTCCTTCGGCTGCGCGACGCGATCGACCCCGCCGCCGCGACGACTCCGGTCGGTCGGATCACCCATGCGGTTCAGATGGTCCTCGTCGGAGAGGCCGCACCGAGCCGGCAGGTGCCGGATCTTCTGTCGGATCTCCAGACGCTGCGCGGCGCTTTCGTGGAGGCGCGCGACATCGCGGACGTCGATGCGATCCTCGGCAATCTGCGCGATGGACAGTTCTACCAGGCTCTCCGTGCGCTCGGTCGCCTGCGCAAGCGCGAGAGCGAGATCCTCGCCGCCGTCGCGCGATGACCTTCCAGCCTTTCGTTCCCCTTGGCGGCCTTGCCGGCTGGCGCTTTCTGCAGAACACCGTAGAGACACAGCGCGCGGCCCACGGGGACGGAGCGGTCCTGCAGCGCGATCTCGCCTATTTCCGGGAGAACATCGGCTCGGTCGCTACTGCAGAGGATCTCGTCTCGGATTTCCGTCTTCTCTCGGTCGCGCTCGGGGCCTTCGGCCTGTCGGAGGACATCAACGCGCACTTCCTGATCCGCACGGTCCTCGAAGAGGGAACGATCGCCCCGGACGCCCTCGCAAATCGCCTTTCCGACAAACGGTATCGCGATCTTTCGCGTGCCTTCGGTTTCGGCGATTTCGATACTCCGAACACGCAGCTGTCCGACTTCGCGGATCGTATCGCGGCGCGCTACAAGGAACAGCGCTTCGAGGTCGACATGGGCCGGACGAGCGACACGATGCGGTTGGCCCTTACCGCCCAGCGGGAGCTGCCGGCGATCGCGGCCGGCGATGCTTCGAACCGTACAAAGTGGTTTACGCTGATGGGCACGCCCCCCGTACGCAAGGTCATGGAGGTCGCGCTCGGTTTGCCGACGGCCATCGGAACACTGCCGATCGACAAGCAGCTTGAGGTGTTCCAGGAGCGCGCGCGTGCGCTGTTCGGGACGGATGATCTGCCCCAACTGGTTGCGGAGGGTCGGCTGGACCGCATCCTGGACCGGTTCACCGCGCTCGACGACTCCGCAAGCGGCGTGAATGTGACATCGCCCGCCCTCGTTCTGCTGCGCGGCTTCTGACAAACGGCGATGGTGGATGATCCGCGGGGAAGCATGTCGGCACGAGAAGCTATCGGAGCCGTCGGAGTGGGCCAGGATCTGTTGGCCGATTGGCCTGACCATGGTTCGGAGCGCACGGAGGAGCGGCGAAGGGCTGACGCTCGAAGCATGCGGCAGACCGGGCTATTTCGCGCCCGAGCGAAGGTGTCGGCGAATGGCAGATTTGGTTGACTCCAAACCGTCGTGGATGTCGTGCCTCTGTCAGAGTCCTCGACATCTGGGCTACTGCGGATGGCCGGATCAGCGATCCCGGCACACCAGCTGGTGGCTCTCGTGCCTCGCTTGTGCTCGCGGCGATCGCGAAGAGACAGGAAGTGACTGCTTTGCTCTCCGGTGAGCCGACTGAACCCCTGTTGAAGAGACCTTCGCGGCGGGTCGCTTCAAGCGGGTGACACTTCCCTTCGGGGGCACCTTCGAGGCGGATGGAGGAAATTCGATATGCCGGGTTGCTTCGGGCAACCCATGTGGCGTCCGGCGGGCTTGGAGGATCCCTTGGCCCGCCTCCTCCGAACGAATTTTGAGGCACTTGCGCCCCGACCGTTTCGACCCGGTTCCTGTTGCAGCGTAAGCGCGCGCCGACATTGCAATGGCCGCTCGGCTTCGAACCTGTAAGCCGCGCCCAGGCTCTGAACCCATTGACCGTCGAGCGTCGTCAGTCTGTTCGCGATCCAGAACAGCCTTCTTCTAATGAGGTGGCCATTTCCCACAGAATGTTCTGGTTGAGCGAGACGCAGATGGGGCGGCTCAAGCCGCACTTGCCCGACAAGGTCCGCTGCGTGCCGCGGGCGAACGACCGGCGGGTGATCTCCTGCACCTTCCACGTGCTGAAATTCGGTTGCCATTCGGTGGGTGCCCCTGCTGTTCCGGGCTTCGGAAGACCCCGTACAATCGCTGGCACCGGCGAGCCGAAAAGGGTCATTGGGTCCGCCTATTCGGGGCCCTCATCGACAGCTCCGCCGTCTCCGCCCATCGCTCGGCGGGCGGGCGCAAAGGGATCGGCTGGTCGCGCGGGGCGCGAAGATCAGGGTCCACGCGCTCGCAGACCGCTGGTGCCATGCCGTCCGGCTGATGCTCACGGGTGTCAAAGTCGCCGACTGCAGCGCGGCCGTAAACCTGCTGCGGCACCTGCTGCCCGATGTGCTCCGGCGGGGTAAGGGGTTATGGTGCCAACGCGGCGTGTGATCCAGTGAAGGCGCTCGGCGCGTTCCCGAACGTCCTGCCGAAGAAGAACCGTAAGCGCCGCATCTCCTAGTGCAGGTGCCTTTACCGCAACGCCATCGAGCCCACGTTCGGTCGCCCCGAAGATTTCCGCCGTATCGCACTCCGTTCCGACCGCTGCGCTGGCCGCAGTCAGCAGCTACCGGTCATGAGCCCGGAGCCTAGTCCGGCCCGGTATACGGACGACCCAGAATGCCGGCGAGCAGGCGGAAGCCGTCGGCGATGCGGGGCAGGCCATCGAGGGTGAAGACGTCGTTCACCTTCCCGATGAGTGTGAGACAGCGATCTAGCTCCGGGTTGGAGCCGCGTTCGTAGAGACCGGAGGAGACCATCAACTCGTTCCGGTCGTGGAGCGAAAGCAGGGCCCGCAGTTCGCCGATCAACTCGTTCTCGTTGCGGCTTGCCGCATCGGGAAGGCAGCGCGAGACGGAGCGGAGGACGTCGACCGACGGATAGCGACCGGCCTCCGCGATGTCGCGGGAGAGGACGATATGGCCGTCGAGTTGCCCGCGCATGACGTCCGCGACCGGCTCGTCCATATCCGATCCGGCGACGAGGACGGAGAAGACCGCGGTGATGTCGCCCTGCGTTCCGGCCCCCGGTCCGGTGCGCTCGCTCAAACCCGCGAGGAGAGGGGTCAGGCTGGCCGGGTGGCCGCGCATGGATGTGGCTTCTCCGGCGGCGACCGCGACCTCGCGATGCGCTTCGGCGAGGCGGGTGACGCTGTCGCAGAGGAAAAGCGCGTGCTTGCCTTGGTCGCGGAAGTGTTCGGCGACGGCGAGGGCGGTGAAGGCGCAGCGCCGGCGCACGTTCGCGGGCTGATCGGACGTTGCCGCCACGACCACGGTGCGCGCCATCCCTTCGGGGCCGAGAACGCGCCGCGCGAAGTCGGCCACCTCCCGCCCGCGCTCCCCGACGAGTGCGAGAACGCAGACGTCGGCCTCCATGCTCCGCGCGAGTTCGCCGAGGAGGGTCGATTTGCCGACGCCCGAGCCCGCGAAGAGGCCCATCCGCTGACCGCGCACGAGGGGAAGCATCGTGTCGAGGACGGCATAGCCGGTGCGGAGCCTGTCGCCCATGGCGCGGCGGTCGGCGGCGGACGGGGCCGGGTGATGCAGCAGTCGGGAAGGACCGTGCGGCAGGGGCCGGCCGTCGAGCGGTCGACCGAAAGGGTCGACGATGCGGCCGATCCACGCGCCGCTGGGTGCGATCGCGGGCGGGCCCGCGGGGTTGAGGGGCAGGCCGATGCGCAGGCCGTCGGCCCGCGCAAAGGGCGTGGCCCACAGGCTTTCGTGCTCGACCCGGGCCACTTCCGCGCGCTGCTCCGTCCCCTGAGTATCGGTATAGACGAGGTCGTCGCCGAGGAGGGCGTGGCGCGACAGGCCGGTGACGCGCACACCTGTCGCGGCGACTTCGGCGATGCGGCCGATGGGGCGGGTGCGCCGCGTGGCACCGACCGCCGCGCGCAAGGGGGCGAACAGGTCTTCGGTCTCGGTTGACGGCATCTGCGCTCCTCCTCTGGTCGAAACGGTTTCTAAAGGAATCACCCTTAAGGCTTCGTTTCACGGATGAAGGAGAATCCCCCGTGACCGAGATGCCCGCCCTCTTGCGCCTTGCCGGCGCGGCCGCCGCCCATGCCGCCCGAGAGGCGAGCGTCGTCGCCGGCAACGTCGCCAACGCGGATACGCCCGGCTACAAGGCACGGGCGCTGACGCCGTTCACGCTCGACGCGGACTTTGCCCTGCGCCGCAGCGACCCTCGGCATCTTGCGGGGCTGACCCCCGGATCGCAGGTGCAGGTCCAGCGCGATCTGGCCTCCGACCCGAACGGGAATACCGTGGACCTCGAGGATCAGATCCTGCGCGGGATCGAGGCCGCGCGCGCGCACAATCGCGCCGTCACCGTCTATCGCAACAACATCGAGCTTCTGCGCGCGGCGCTGGGGCGGAGGTAGATCATGTCGGAGTTTTCAGGGGCGCTCGGCGTCCTGTCGTCGGGTCTGCGGGCCCAGGGTCAGCGGCTGCGTCACATCGCGGAGAACGTGGCCAACGTCGACACCCCGGGCTACCGGCGCAAGACGATCGAGTTCGATCCCGAGGTCGAAGCCGGGCGACGCACCGGGGGCATCGCGCCCGGTCCGGTCCGCCTCTCGCAGGCCGACTTGCCGCGCATCCACGACCCCGACCATCCGATGGCCGATGCGCAGGGCTACTACGATGGCTCGAACGTGACCCTCGTGACCGAGATCGCCGACGCCCGCGAGGCGCAGCGCAGCTACGAGGCCAACCTCAAGATGTTCCAGCAGGTGCGGCAGATGTCGTCGCAGCTCCTCGACATTCTCAAACGCTAACGTCCGAAGGAGGCCAGAATGGACCTTTCCCCGATTGTCGCCGCGAGCGGTGCCGGAGGCTCCACCGCCGCGACCCCCGCGTCGCGTGCCATGACCGGTTTCGCCGAGACACTGGCCGCGGCCGAGCGCGAATCCATCGCCGCCGTCACCGCCGGGGCCGACCCCCACGCGATGGTTACCGCCATCGCCGAGAGCAAGCTGGCCGTCGACATGGTGGTCGCCGTGCGGGACCGGGCGGTCGAGGCCTACCAGGAAGTCCTGCGGATGCCGGTCTGACGCGATGACGGATCTCCTCTTCTACGACACCCTGCGACAGGGGCTCTGGATCGCGGTGATGATCTCCGCACCGATCCTGGGCGTGGCCCTGGCCGTGGGCCTCGCCATCGGTCTCCTGCAGGCGCTGACCTCGATCCAGGAGATGACGCTGACCTTCGTGCCCAAGATGGCGGCGATCCTCGGCGTGTTCTGGCTGTCGATGGGCTTCATGACGCTGACGCTCGGGCGGTACTTCACCGACACGATCGTCCCGATCATCCAGGGGTTCTGAGCATGGCCGACGGCATCTATCCGACGCTCGGCCGGCAGGCGGGCCTCCTGCGCGAGATGAACGTGATCGCGCAGAACATCGCGAACGCCAATACGACCGGCTATCGCGCCGAGGGGCTCGTCTTCTCGGAATTCGTGGTGCGGGCCGACGGCACGGCTCCGTCGATTTCCTTCGCCCATGCGAACGGTCGGCAGACCCGTTTTGCCCAGGGTGCCCTGGAGACGACGGGCGGCACCTTCGATCTCGCGATCGAGGGCGAGGGTTACTTCCAGATCGACATCGGCGGTGTACCCCATCTGACGCGCGCGGGGGCCTTCCTCGCCGGGCCGGAGGGCGGGGTGCAGACGGCCGAGGGGCACCCGCTTCTCGACGAGGGGGGTGCCCCGATCTTCGTGCCTCCGGGTACAGCGAACGTGCGCATCGCGCCCGACGGGACGCTGTCGGCCGATGGGCAGCCGCTGGCCCGCGTGGGTGTCGTCACCCCGCTCGACCCCGGCGCGATGCAGCGCCACGCCGGCACGGCCTTCCGCGCAGATGAGGTCGAACCAGTCGAAAGCCCGCGCATCCTGCAGGGTGCGCTCGAGGCGTCGAACGTCGATCCTGTGCTCGAAATCGCCCGCATGGTCGCGGTGCAGAACGCCTACGAGATGGGACAGGGCTTCATGGATCGCGAACACGAACGGATGCAGTCGCTTCTGCGTCTGATGGATCAACTCTGAGGAGACAGGGATGCGCGCATTGAGCATCGCGGCGACCGGCATGGCCGCCCAGCAGACCCGGGTGGAGGTGATCTCGAACAACCTCGCCAACATGAACACCACCGGCTACAATGCCCGCCGCGCCGAATTCGCGGACTTGCACTACCAGCAGGTCACCCGCGCCGGGGCGATCAACTCGGCGACCGGGGCGATCGTGCCCGCGGGCGTGCAGCTCGGCCTCGGCGTGCGGCCCGCTGCCGTCTCCATGCTCGTCGCGCAGGGCAGCCTCGGCCAGACGGGCGGCGACCTCGACGTCGCCATCGAGGGGCGCGGCTATATCGAGGTGACGCTGCCCTCGGGCAATGCCGCCTATACGCGCGACGGCGCGCTCAAGCGGACGGGCGAGGGGCTTCTGGTCACTTCGGACGGCCATCCGGTCGTGCCCGACGTGACCATCCCCGAGGATACCCGCGCCATCACGATCAACCCCGAGGGCGAGATCTACGCGCATTTCATCGACCGGGTGGAGCCGGAGCTGCTGGGCCAGCTCACGCTCGTCGGGTTCGCCAACGAGAAGGGACTCGAGGCGCTCGGCTCCAATCTCTACTCCGAGACCGGGGCTTCGGGCGCGCCGCTCGTGGGCTTCCCCGGCGAGGACGGGCTCGGCTTCTTCCGGCAGGGCTACCTCGAGGACAGCTCCGTCGATGCGGTGCGCGAGATCACCGACCTGATCGAGGCGCAGCGCGGCTACGAGATGAATGCCAAGGTCATCACCGCCGCGGACCAGATGATGTCGGCCACGGCGCAGATCCGATGATCCGGCTTGTCCTCCTCCTCCTGATCGTGCTTGCCGGCCCTGCTGCGGCACAGTCGATCGCCGTCGTCGCGCCCTTGCGAGCGGGCACGATCGTCGATGCCGACGATCTCGTGTTCCTCGACCGCGACACGGCCGACGGTTTCGACGACGCGCGCGACGTCATTGGGCTCGAGGCGCGCGTCAACCTCTTCCCCGGTCGTCCGATCCTGACGCGCGACGTCGGGGCCCCGACGGTGATCCGCCGCAACGCCATCGTCCCCCTCGTCTTCCGGCGGGGCGGCCTCTCGATCACGCTGGAGGGGCGGGCGCTTGCCCGTGCGGGCGCGGGGGAGCCGGTGCGGGTGATGAACCTCACGTCGCGCAACACGGTGATCGGCGTAGCCACGGCTGCCGGTCAGGTCGTCGTCCAATGAACAAGCGGAGCCAGACATGAGATTTACCGCCTTCCTCGCCTTTCTTGCGCTGAGCGCGACGGGCTGCTCGCGTCTCGCCGATGTGGGGCAGGCCCCCGAGCTGACCCCCGTCGCCCAGAGCGCGGAGCACCTGGCCATGGCAACGCCGCAACCCGTCGACATCCTGGCGCAGCGCGATCCGCTCCGCGCGGCCTCGCTCTGGGCGGGGGACCGTCAGTCGCTTCTGGGCGACCGGCGGGCCGAGCGGCGGGGCGACATCCTGACGGTCGTGGTCGAGATCGACGAGCGTGCCGAGATCGACAATGCGACGAACCGGTCCCGCAGCGGCTCGGAATCGTTGCAGATCCCCGAGCTCTTCGGTCTGCCGCAGACGCTGGAGGACGACCTTCCCGAAGGGTCGAGCCTGGCGAACGCCGTCTCGACGTCGTCCTCCTCGGCGTCGAACGGCTCCGGCGGGGTGCGGCGGAAGGAACGGCTCACGCTGCGCGTCGCGGCGACCGTGATCGAGGTGCAGCCGAACGGCGTCCTGCGGATCGAGGGGCGGCAGGAGGTGCGCGTGAACTTCGAGCTGCGCGAGATGCTGGTGACGGGCTACGTGCGTCCCGAGGACATCTCGCGCCAGAACGAGATCACCTACGACAAGATCGCCGCGGCACGCATCTCCTATGGCGGACGGGGCCAGATCACCGACGTGCAGCAGCCACGCTACGGCCAGCAGGTCGCCGACATCCTCCTGCCGTTCTGAGCCATGGCCAAGATCCTCGCAGCGATCCTCGTTCTCCTGATGGCCGGCGGTGGTGGGGCTGCCGGCCTCCTCCTGCGGCCCACGCCCGAGCCGGACGCCGATGCTGTGCCCGTGCCGCCGCCGCAGAACCTCGATGCCGCCGCTCGCCTGCGGGAGCCCTTCGTCATACCCGTCATCCGAAACGGTCGGATCTGGAGCCATGTCGTGCTGACCCTCGGCGTCTCAGCCGACGAGACCGAAGGGGCGACCATACTGCAGCGCGATCCGATCCTGCGCGACGGCCTGACCGAGGCGCTGTTCCTCCATGCGAGCCTTGGCGGGTTCGACGGCGATTTCACCGCGCCTGCGTCGATGCACCGGCTGCGCGAGCGTCTCGACGCGGTGGTCCGCGCGCGTCTCGATGACGAGACGGCGGCCGTCCTGATCGTGTCGATGAGCCGTCAGTCCGGCTGACTGCTGACTACTTCTCCCGAAGCCGTTTGAGCACGTCGCTGCGCGCTGTCGCCCGGGCCAGCGCTTCGCGTTCGGGCTGCATCACCGTCTCGAGCCGCGCGATCCGCAGGGTCAGTTCGCGCAGTTTGCGCCCCCGCCACTGCATCCAGCGATCGGCCGCGACCGCGTCAGCGACAGAGGTCGCGTTCGACCGGTCGCCCCCGCGCAACGCATCGGCTGCCTCCTCGAGCGGGCGTAATGTGGCCTGGGCGCGGGCCAGTCGGGCCGCAGCCTTCTGTCGGCGCAGTTGCGCGAGTTCGGCCAGGGCGCGGATCTTTTCCTCGCGAGTCATGGGTGACGTCCCTCCACGAGATCGCGGGCGAAGCGGACGGCGACGGCGACGGCGGCGAAGTGCGCACGGTCGATCGGGTCGCCCACATCGACTGACGCATGGAGCGCGCGGGCCGTTGGCGGGTCGCTGTAGATCGGCACGCCGGCCTCGGTGGCGGCTTCGCGGATGCGCGCGGCGATGTGGTCGGTCCCCTTGGCCACGCAGACCGGCGGCGTCGGGTCGAGCGGCGACCATTTGAGCGCGACGGCGTAATGCGTCGGGTTGACGACGACGACCGTTGCCTCGGGCACGTCATGGAGCATCGAGTTGAGCGCGATGTCCTGCGCCCTCTGCCGGCGACGCATCTTCAGGTGCGGATCGCCCTCGTTCGTCTTGTTCTCGTCGAGCACCTCCTGCCGCGTCATCCGCTGTTTCACCAGATGCGCGTGCCGCTGCCAGAAGTAGTCGGCCACGGCGATGACCCCGGACATCAGGATGACCACGACGAGGAACTCCCCCATGATCCGCGGAATGAGCGCGGGGACGGCCCGCGGGCCCAGCCCTGCCGCGGCGACGAAACTGTCCGCATGGGTCAGGAGGAACCAGCCCATGAGCCCGCCGTAGAGCGTCATCTTGACCGCCGATTTGCCGAACTCGAAGAGGCCGTTCGGTCCGAACTTGTTCTTCGCGTTCGCAAGGAGCGAGATGCGCGAGAGCTTCGGGGCGAGTTTCGAAGGCGCGAAGACGAAGGCGCGCTGCACCGCCAGAACGACCACGACGAGCAGCGCCGCGGGCGCGACGAAGAGCGTCAGAAGCCGCATCGTCTCGCCCAGCACCGCATTGGCGGCCCCGCCCCCGCCGGTCCGGAGCGTCATACCGTAGGCGTCGGCGTTCTGGATGAGGCTGCCGCCGAGGTCGGCGAAGCCGGTGCCGAGCGCGGGCGCAAGCATCGTGAGCGCGAGGAAGGCCCCGATGTAGCTCGCCCAGGTCGACAGATCCTGCGACTTGACGATCTCGCCCTTGCGCCGCGCCTCCTGCAGCTTCTGCGGGGTTGCCTCGTGGCTGCGTTCCGCGCCGTCCTCCCCGCTCACAGGCCCGCCCCGATCGGGTCGGCCAGCAGCGCGATCATGGCCGCCTTCCAGGTGAGCAGGAGGAAGGGCGCGGCGAGGAACAGAAGCGCCATACTGGCCCAGGTAATCGCCGGCGCGCCGACGAGGGCCACCATGAGCTGCGGCATCGCGCGATTGATGACGCCCATCGCCGCGTTGTAGACGAGCGCCGCCAACGCGAAAGGCGCGGCCAGCGCGAAGGCCAGCGCAAAGCCCTGCGCCGCGCGCGCGACGCCCCATTTCACGAGGTCTTCGCCCGGCAGGACGCCGCCATAGGGCAGCACGTCGTAGCTGCGGATGAGAAGGTCGACCACCATCAGCGGCAACCCGGACGCCATCAGGAGCGCGAGGCCGGCGAGGTTGAGGAGGTTGCCGATGGCCGAGGAGGGCTCCACCGTGCCGAAAAGCTGCGCGAGCGACGTCAGCTGCGCGGCCATCATCCCGGCGGTCACCAGCGCGGCGGCGAGGAACCGCAGGACCGCGCCGAGCGCGAGGCCCGTCGCCCCCTCGGCCAACACGGCCCCGAGCGTGGGGGCCTCGGGTAGCGCGACCGCGGGCGCGATGGCGGTGGAGAGCGCGAGCGCCACGACGAGCCGGACGCGCGTTGGGATCATCCGGTCGCCGAGGCCCGGCAGCAGCAGCATCAACCCGCCGACCCGCAGGAAGACGAGGAGCACCTGCATCGCCTGCGCGACGGCGACCTCGTGCAGCGCCGAAAGGGCGGCGATCATGCGGCGACCGAGCCGACGATGGCGGGGGTCGCGCTCGTCCCGATCTCCTCGTAGGCGATCACCGGGTTCGGCAGGCCGCGCGCGGCCATGACCTCGTGCAGGAACCGCCGCCGGCGCGAGGAGGTCACGATCGCCGGGGCCGTACCTTGCTCGGCTGCCGCGCCGATGCTCTCGGCCAGGCCGATCGCGAGTTTCTGGAACATCTCGGGCGGCAGGGCCACCTCTGCGCGGCCGGGAGCGGCATCGAACTGATGCCGTTCGAAGGCATCCTCCCAGGCCGGGTCGAGCTGAATGAGGGGGATCGTCCCGTCGGGGCGCCGGATGCCGGCGGTGATCTGCGAGGCGAGCCGGTTGCGCACGTGTTCGGCGAGGTCGACGGGGCCCAGCCCGGCATCCCGCCGCTCGGCGATCGCCTCGAGGATGACGGGCAGGTTTCGCACCGAAACCCGCTCGGCCAGCAGCAGGCGAAGCACCTCGAGGAGCAGCTCGTGCGAGACCTTGGCGGGCACGATCTCGTCGAGGAGATTGCGGTTGGCGACGGACTTCTCGGGCGAGGAGACGCGGGCGAAGGCGTCGAGTAGCTGTCGCAGGGCCTTCAGCCCGAAGAGTCTCGGGAAGTTCGACTTGATGACCTCCAGCAGATGGGTCGCCAGCACCTCGCCCGGCGTCACGATGGTCTCGCCGATGAGGTCGGCGGCGGCGTCCTTCGGGATCCACTTCGCCGGTGCCCCGTAGACCGGCTCCTTCACGGCGCGTCCGGGCACGGTGTCGGGCGTGCCCGTGCCGGTCAGGATCAGGACGTGATCGCGCTCCAGCCTGTCGCGTGCGGCTTCGACGCCGTGGATGCGGATGACGTAGGTGCCCGAGGACAGGCCCTGATCGTCGGTCAGGCGGATCTCGGGCAGGATGATGCCGAAGGATTCGGCGATATGGTTGCGCAGGCCGGTGATCCGGCTTTCGAGGCCGCTGCCCGGGTCGAGCGCGAGATCGACGAGGTCGAGCGCGAACTCGACGCGAATGTCGTCGAGCGCAAGCACATCGCCAATCTGCCGTTCCGGTGGCAGGTCTTCGGCCGTGTCGGCTTCGGGGGCCTCCTCGGCGGCGCGGATGGCCCGCCAGCGCAGCCCGGCGATCGTCGCGAGGATGAGCGCGCCCAGCGTGAAGGGCAGGAACGGCAAGCCGGGCACGAGGGCGAAGACGAGCATGATGAGCGCCACCGTTCCGAGCGCCGCAGGGTGCCGACCAATCTGCGCGACGATTTCGGTGTCGACGGCCCCGGTGCCGCCGCCCCGCGCGAGCAGAAGCCCCGAAGCGATCGAGATGATGACGGCGGGAATCTGCGAGACCAGACCGTCACCCACCGTCAGGATGGCGTAGGTCTCGACTGCTTCGCCAAGGGGCATCCCGTGGACGATCATCCCGGCCGAGAGCCCGACGACGAGGTTGAGGATCGTGATCAACAGTCCGGCGATGGCGTCGCCCTTGACGAACTTCGATGCGCCGTCGAGCGAGCCGAAGAAGGTGGTCTCGGCCAGCTCCGTCTCGCGGCGGCGCTTGGCCTCCTCGTGGTCGATGGCCCCGGCGGACATGTCGCTGTCGATGGCGAGCTGCTTGCCCGGCATCCCGTCGAGCGCGAAGCGTGCCCCGACTTCGGCCATCCGGGTCGCGCCCTTGGTGATGACCATGAAGTTGACGATCAGCAGGACGCCGAAGACCACGAGGCCGAGCGCCACGCTGCCGCCCATCACGAAGGAGGCGAAACCCTCGATGACGGATCCGGCGGCATCGGTTCCGGTGTGGCCTTCGCCGATGATGAGCTTCGTCGACGACACGTTGAGCGACAGCCGTAGCATGAGGCTCGCCAGGAGAACTGTCGGGAAGGCCGAGAAGTCGAGCGGGCGCTCGATGAAGAGCGTCGTGGTGAAGATCAGGATGGCGATCGCGAAGCTGGCCGAGAGCCCGATGTCGAGGATCCACGACGGCATCGGCAGGACCATCATCAGGATCACCGCCATGAGTGCCAGCGCCAGAAGGACGGTCGGCTGGAAGATGGCTCTCATTCGCGGCTCCTCGGGCAGGGATGCTCCCGAGCCTTAGGGCACCCTGGTTAATACGCGGTTACGGGGTCGGTGGAGCCGGGGTGTCGAGCAGCGCCCGCGCCCGGTCCGCCAGTGTCCGGCTCTCGAGCAGCAGGCTGTCGGCGGCGGCGAGGTCGGTCGACGGCAGGACGGCGGCGTTCCGGGCGAGGATTGCGTCGGCCATGCGGTGTCGGGCGGTCCACTCCGCTTCGGGCGTCGCGACGAGGGTGGCGAGATCGCGGGCGAGCCAGGGGTCGCGCGCGACGACGGGATCATCGACCGCGCGCGGTTCGGGCAGCGGATCCGGACGTGCGAAACCGCGTGCCGTCTCGGTCAGGCCGACGTCGAGGAAAAGATCGCGCAGCCGGCGACGTAGCGGATCGGATGGCGCAAGGGCCGGGCGGAGGCGCACGGCGAGGTCGAGGACATCCTCGCGGGGCAGCTCCGCCATCGCGCGGGTCAGGACGTCGGCTGCCGGAAAGTAGTCACGCGCGACGAGTTCGGTGAGCAGGGCGGGACGGCTCCCCCGGACGAGGGCCGTCATCAGAGCAGCGTCGAGCGCCGCGCGCTCTGGCCCCGGCGGCACGGAGGGTCGCAGCGCAAGCGCGTTGTCGATGTCGGCGGCCCTCGGCGTCGATGTGCTCTCGAGGAGTTGCGTCACCGCCAGAACGGCTGCGAGATCGGTTCCCGTCGCCTCAGTGGCGAGATCGGCATCGGACGTCGCATGTGTCAGCGCACCGATGCCGAGCAGGACGTCGCTCCGGTCGATCGCGGCAAATCCCGTCTTCAGCCGGTCGCCGAGGTCGTGCCAGCGCGCGGGTGCGAGCGCGTCGGCAAAGGCGGCGAACTCCGCCGCGTCGGATCGGGCCCAGTCGTCGATCGATACGCCGTCGAGGATCGCGAGCAGCGCCGTCGCGGGCCCGCACGCCGGATCGAGGCGGGGCGCTCGGCCCGCCGGCACCCCATCGAGGAGCGCGGCCAGCCGTGTGCGGTCCGGATCGGGTCGCGGGTGACTGCGGAGTATCATGGCGGCCTCGGCCCCCCAACCGAGACGCAGGTACGTGTCGGCCAGACTCAAGACGGCGCGCGGGGCCAGTCGGTCGTCCCCTGCGAGGAGGGCCCGGCGCGACGTTTCGAGGTCGGCGAGCGCGATCTCGGGATCGGCCATGAGCATCTCGGCGGCAAGCGTTTCGAGCGGGCAGGCGGGTCCGATCCGGCGTGTCCGGCCCGCCCCGTCCGGAGCAGGCAAGAGCGGAACCGTCCCGAGCGGATGGCGCAGGATCTGCGGTGGCGGTATCGCGGCGATCTCTCGCGATGGAGGGTCGGCGACGTCTGCCTGCCTCCGTGCGACGTCCAGCACCGGCAGCGCAAGGTTCCGGGGGATCAGGCGGAGTGGAAGGGCTGCAAGTCGGACGGCGGGGGCGGGTGGCGGTGCCGACGCCCCGGGGGCCGGGTCCGAGACGTCGATGACCACGTGGCCCGATCCGATCTGGGTGACATTGACGGGGCAGGCACAGGCGAGATCGAGGCGGAGTACCCCATCGGCGAAGGCGATCGCGGAGATGCGGTCACGCGGGATCCGGTCGAAAACCTGCGACAGGTCCAGCCCCGTGACGCCGCTGCCGAAGTCGATGAGCGCTTCGTCGCCGTTCGGGGTGACCGTCCAGGATCGGTTCGCGGCGGCCGGGAAGACGAGGCGTGTGAAGCCCCCGTGTTCGCCCGATCGCACGACCGTCTGTTGCGCGAGGACCGGTAGGCCGAGCGCGCAGAGGAGCAACGGTGCAAGGAGGCGGAGCCTGGCTTTCACGCGGCCTTGCGCGCCTTCAGCGCCTCCTCGAGGTCGGAGTAGCTTGGCCGGATGTGCGTCGGCGTCGATTGGCGACCGACCTCGATGCAGATGTTGGTCGGGTGGTTGTGCAGGTTGGCCACGAGCACATCCTGGATCAGCTTGTAGAAGTTCGCGTCCTGCTCGCTCACGGCCTTGAGGCGCACGGCGAAGGGGCCGACGAAGCCGTAGGCGAGAAACACGCCGAGGAAGGTACCGACGAGGGCACCGCCGATCAGCTTGCCAAGCACTTCGGGCGGCTGGTCGATGGAGCCCATCGTCTTGATGACGCCGAGGACGGCCGCGACGATGCCGAGCGCCGGCAGGCTGTCGGCCATGGATTGCAGCGCGTGGCTGGAATGGAGCGAATGGTGCAGGTTCTCCTCCATCCGGTTGCCCAGCACCTCTTCCACCTGATGGGGGTCGTCGTAGTTCATCGAGACGGCGCGGAGCGTGTCGCAGATGAGCGCGGTTGCCTCCGCATCGGCAAGGATGCGGGGGTATTCCTTGAAGATGTCGGAGCCGGCCGGATCCTCGATGTGCTCCTCGAGGGCGACCGCGTTCTTGCGGCCGAGACGGATGAGTTCGAACAGCAGGCACAGCAGGTCGCGGTAGTCGTCGGGCTTCCACTGCGGGCCCTTGAACACCTTCTTGATGTCCGAGAGCGTGTGCTTGACCTCGGACAAGCTGTTGCCGAGCAGGAAGGCTCCGATCGCCGCGCCGCCGATCATCGTGAGTTCGAAGGGCAGCGACTTGAGGATGATCCCCATCTTGCCGCCGGCCATGAGATAGCCGCCGAAGACCATGACGATCACGCAGGCGATACCGACGAATCCGATCATTAGCTCACTCCGTGGCTGCGTTCGCGTTCCGCCCGGCCATCAGCACGCTGAGGGCGTAGGCGCGGTCGGGACTGAGGTTCGAGAAGAGGGCAGAGGCGGCGTCGGCGTTCATCCGGGCGAGGAAACCGGCCGCGAAGGTCGGGTCCATCGCCTCGAAGAGGACGGCGGCGTCCTTGGGCTTCATGCCCTCGTAGACGCGGACGAGCTGCGTCACGTCGGTCTCGGCGGCGGCACTCGACTGATGCATCCGGGCAGCAAGCCGCGCCTCGGCCGCGTCGAGCCGGAGGAGCGCGGCCTCGACCTCCTGCCGGGCGACGGCAATGTCCTGTTCCCGCAGGGCGACGGCCGTTTCGCGGGCATCGAGCGCCTCGGACCGGCGCGTGATCTCGCGAATCAGGTCACCGACCTCGCTGCCGCTCTCGCGGGTGCTTACGGGGAGGGGGGCCGTTGCCTCGGCCGTCAAGCCATTGTCCGGGACGAGCCCCGCCGAAACGATGCGGGTCAATGCGGAGACGAGGAGGACCGAGACGAGGAGGAGCGCGCCGAACCGGCGCAGGAGGCGGATCATCGGGCGGCTCCCGCGGCGAAGTCGGTCGGGCGGCTGGCGCGGAAGCTCGGAACGGGGTCCGCGCCCCCGTCCGAATGGAGGGCATCCGCCGCTTCCGCCTCGATGTCCTCGAAACTGGCCATCAGCATCTCAATCCGGCCGATCCGGTCGTCCGCCGCCGACGTCAGGGCGATGAGCGCGGCCTCGCGGGCCTGCGTCTCGGCGGTCGCGGAAGTGATCGAGGCTCCCGCGGCGTCGATCTGTGACCGGAGGTTGTCGACCGTTGCGCGCACGTCCCGTTCGAGCCGCGAGAAGGAGCGCAGACGCCGTGTCAGCACGATGCACCACCCGGCCATGCCGAGCGTGCCGAGGAGGAGAAGGAGATCCGAGATCGGGCCGAGATAGGTCATGTCAGGTAATCACGAAGTCGATGATGAGAAGGTCGCTGACGACATCCGCGCCGGCGAGAAGTTGAACCCGGCGCAGAAGCTGCGCGCGCAGGTCGAGAAGGGCGGTCGGATCCTCGAGCCGGGCGACGGAGACGGCGCGCAGGTAAGTCGAAAAGACGTCGAGGATGCGCGGCTGGAGCGCCGCGATCTGCTCCGCCCCGGGTTCGAGTTGCAGGAAGGCGCGGAACCGAAGCTGCTTCGTGGAGCCCGCGCCCCCGACGGTGATCATCATCGGGTCGAGTTCAAGAAATTGCGGGGCAAGCGGGCCGGTACCGGCCTCGGGCGCGGCAGCTTCCTCGGAGGGAAGGCCCACGAGGCCGGAGAAGGTGACGAAGAAGGCCCCGCCCCCGAGCGCAAGCGCCGCGACAAGCGTGACGATCCAGCCGAGCTTGCCCATCCCGCCCTTCTTTTCGGGTGCCGAATCGACGGCCTCTTCCTCTGGATCTGCCATGCGTCTTTCCTCGTGAAGTCGAGGCAGTCGTATCTCAGCGGGGCTAACTGAATGTTAATGCAATTGCTGAATCCTCCGGCTGACACCCAGAACGGGTGGGCCGTATCCCGGAGGATCGCACGTGGAGAATCTCGCAACCGTTTGGCAGGCGCAGGACAAGCGCCGTCTGGCGATTCTGGCGGGAGCGACGCTCCTGGCCTTCCTTGCGGTCTTCTTGCTGACGCGGATGGTGACGTCTCCCCGGATGGAGCTTCTTTTCGCGCGGCTGGAACCGGCGACGGCCGCGGAGGTGGTCGCCAGCCTCGATGCGCGCGGCGCGCCCTACGAGGTGCGGGGCGATTCGATCTACGTGGACGCGGCCGAGCGCGATGCGCTCCGGATGCAGCTTGCCGGCGAGGGGCTGCCGCGGATGGACGGCACCGGCTACGAGGTGCTCGACGGGCTGAGCGGGTTCGGTACGACGTCCCAGATGTTCGACGCCGCCTATTGGCGCGCGCGCGAGGGCGAGCTGACGCGCACGATCCTCGCATCGCCGGGCGTCAAGATGGCGCGCGTCCATCTGGCGACGGCCGATTCGTCGCCGTTTTCCCGAGACCGGAGTGCGACCGCGTCGGTCACGCTCCAGATGACGAGCGGTGCCGTGGGCGCGTCTCTGGCCCGCGCGGTGCAGTCGCTGGTCGCAGGGGCGGTGCGCAACCTCGTTCCCGAGGACGTCACTGTCGTCGATGCCGCCAGCGGGCGCGTGATCGGGGGCGGTGTCGTCGATACGGAGGCCGAGGCCCGCAGCACGCGCATCGCCGAGATGCGCGCCGCTGTGGAGAACCTGCTGGTCGCCCGCGTGGGCGCGGATCGCTTCGTCGTGGAACTCGCCCTGGAGACGCGACAGGACCGGGAGACGATCACAGAGCGCGTGCTCGACCCGGATAGCCGGGTCGTCCTGAGCACCGATACCGAGGAACGCACGGCTTCCGAAAGCGGCACCGCCGGTGCGGGCGTGACGGTGGCGAGCAACCTGCCCGAGGGGGACGCGGCCGGCGGCGGCGAAGGCTCGCAGAGCAACAACACGGACCTGCGCGAGCGGGTGAACTACGATTTCTCGGCGACGGAGCGCCAGATCGAGCGCGGCCCCGGCGCGATAGAACGCGTGACCGTGGCCGTCATGGTCGATGGGCTGCGCAGCGTCGCGGCGGACGGCACCGTGCAATGGGCCCCACGCGAGGCGGCGGAGCTGGAAATCCTGCAGGAATTGGTACGCTCCGCCGTCGGCTTTCGTGAGGATCGCGGCGACGTCGTCACCGTCCGCAGCATGGAATTCGAGGCGATCGCCGACACGCCGGCCGCGCCGGGCCTTTCCCTTCCTTTCGTGACGGGGGGGCAGGTGACCCAGATGGTCATCGCCGGCCTGCTTGCCACGGTGGCGCTCGGCCTGCTCGCGTTCGTGGTCCGGCCCCTTCTCGGCCGGGCTCTCGCGCCGCCGACCGCCGCCTTGGCTGCGCCGGTGGAGACGGCGGCTCTGACGGAGGATCGCGCCGAGGTGCCGGAGGAATTGCCGCTGCCGCAGGCACCCGCGATCGCACCGCTCCCGGCTCCGGCGGATGTCGCCGCGCCGGGTACCGCGGATCTACCCGACTTGTCAGACCTCTCGGATCTGAGCGCGCTGCCCGGTTTCGGGGATGACGGCGACGCCGCATCGGACGATCCGGTCGAGCGCCTGCGCAAGCTTATCTCCGACCGCCGGGAGGAGACCGTCGAGGTACTCCGCGGCTGGATGGAAGAAACGCCGTCGGAGTCGCGCTGATGGCGATGCTCGAGGATTTCGGCCGGCCGCTCACGCGGGCCTCCGCGCCGCTCACGGCCGCCACGGAAGGGCAATTCGACGCCGGTTACAATGCGGGCTGGGATGACGCGATGCGTCAGGTCGAAAGCGACCGCGCCGCTGTCGGCAGCGAGCTGGCGGAGCGGTTGAAGACGCTCTCGCAGGAGCGCGCCGCCGCGCGACGCGAGATGATCGCCCAGCTGGAACCGGCCCTGCGCGAGATTTTCGACAAGGTGTTGCCGCGCGCGGCGGATCGGTCGTTTCTGCCGTCGCTGGTGGAGGAAATCGCTGAAATCGCGCGCACGGCGGAGACGACCGTGCGCCTTCTCGTGGCCCCGGAGAATTGCGTCCCCGTTCGTCGGGCCTGCGCGCAGGCAGAGCTTTCCGACGCAGAGGTCGAGGTGTGTTCCGAGGCGGCGCTCGGACCGGCGCAGGCCTTCGCCAAATGGGGCGGAGAGGAGCGGCAGTTCGATCTCGACCGCGTGCTGCAGGATCTCGACGCCGCGCTCGAGACGTTCCTCGACACGCTCGGCCCCGAACAGACGACACCCGATCTCAAGGAGGCCCAGAATGGCTGACCCCACATCCGAGACCAGCTCCGCCCTGTCGCGCGTACCGGTGGAGATCACCATCTCCGTCGGCCGGGCGCATCCGACCGTCTCGGAGCTCTTGTCGCTCAAGCGCGATGCGATCCTGCCCCTCGACCGCCACGTGTCGGACCCGGTGGAGCTCTATGCCGGCGACAGGTTGATCGCCCGCGGCGAGTTGCAGGAAGTGGAGGGCGACGGCAGCGGCCGGCTGGCCGTCCGCCTGACCGAGGTGGCGGAGACGGACGGGGCCGCGTGACCGACCGCCGCCTCCGGACACTTTGGCTCTGTCTCACGCTGATCGCCCTCCCGGGCGCGGCGCTGGCGCAGGAGGTCTCGCTCGACTTTGGCGAGGATTCGGTCAGCCTGCGGACGGTGCAGCTGATCGCGCTCCTGACGGTGCTGAGCCTCGCGCCCGGGATCGCGATCACGGTGACCTGTTTCCCGTTCATCGTGACCGTCCTGTCGATCATGCGACAGGCGATCGGGCTGCAGGCGGCACCGCCCAACATGCTGATCGTGAGCCTCGCGCTCTTTCTGACCTACTTCGTGATGGAGCCGGTCGCGATGGCGGCCTGGGAGGCGGGGATCGGGCCGCTCAGCCGGGGCGAGATGGAGGCGGCGACGGCCCTGCCGGCGGCGGTGGAGCCGTTCCGCGCCTTCATGCTGGCCCGCGTCGATGCCGACACGCTGGCCCATCTGCAGGCGTTGCGTCCGGGCGCGGGGCGGGATGCGCTCTCGGTGCTCGTGCCGTCGTTCCTGCTGTCCGAGGTCACGCGGGCGTTCCAGATCGGTTTCCTCGTCTTCATGCCGTTTCTCATCATCGACATGGTCGCCGCGGCCATCCTGATGTCGATGGGGATGATGATGGTCCCGCCCGCGATCATCTCGCTTCCGTTCAAGCTCGCCTTCTTCGTCGTCGTCGACGGCTGGACGCTGGTGTCCGGCGCGCTCGTGCGCAGCTATCTCTAAGGAAAGGTTCCCATGTCCGCCCTGCCTGATCGCAAGCCGGCCGCCGCGCTCCCCGTCACAAACGCCGAGAAGGCGCGCGCGCTCATCGCCATGCTGGAGCCCGGCGAGAAACAGGCGGCAGCGCATTCGCCCGAGCAGTTGCGGGCCTGGGCGCGGGATCTGATCCGGACGGTAGAGGGAAGCGGGCGGGGGGCCGGGACCGTCTCGCCGCCCTCACCAAAACCGAAGCGCCACGCGCTCTTCTCGAAGGCTGCACCGACGCTCACTGCGCCGCCCGCCGCGGCTCCCACACGACCGGAGCCTGTCCGCCCGCGCGCCGCCGCCCGGATGACCCTTGCCGCGCCGGTCCAACACGAGCCCGTTGCGGCCGCCGCGCCGGACGTCCGCCTGCCGCCTGCGGACGTGCGGCGTATCGTCGAGGCGACGGTGGAGCCCGCGACACTCGCACGCGAGCATCCGGCCGTCATCGCCATGACCCTGATCGGCAAGCCCACGATCGAGCAGGCCGCCGCGTTGCGCCGATTACCTGGCGGGCAGGTGCGCGCGGTGCACCGGGCTCTGCGTCAGTTCGAGGGCGCAGAGCCCGGCTGAAGATCGCTCAGCGGCTGAACTTCTTGTGCAGCACGCGCTTCGGCTCGAGCGAGTCGGGGCCGAGGCGGCGAGCCTTGTCCGCCTCGTAGGCCTCGAAGTTGCCTTCGAACCATTCGACGTGACTGTTTCCCTCGAAGGCGAGGATATGCGTGCAGAGCCGGTCGAGGAAGAAGCGGTCGTGCGAGATGACGACGGCGCAACCGGCGAACTCCCCGATCGCATCCTCGAGCGCGCGGAGCGTCTCGACGTCGAGGTCGTTCGTTGGCTCGTCGAGCAGCAGGACATTACCGCCGTCCTTCAGGAGCCGCGCCATGTGAACGCGGTTGCGCTCCCCGCCCGAGAGGACGCCGACCTTCTTCTGCTGGTCCGGACCCTTGAAGTTGAACGCCCCGCAATAGGCGCGGGACGCCACTTCGGCATCGCCCAGCTTGATGAGTTCCGCCCCGCCCGAGATCGCTTCCCAGACGTTGTGCTCGGGGTTCAGCTCGTCGCGCGACTGGTCGACGTAGGACATCTTGACCGTGTCGCCGACCTCGATCTTGCCGGCGTCGGGCGTTTCCTGCCCGGTGATCATCCGGAAGAGCGTCGACTTGCCCGCGCCGTTCGCGCCGATCACGCCGACGATGCCGCCGGGCGGGAGCGAGAACGAGAGGTTCTCGAACAGGAGCTTGTCGCCATAGGCCTTGGTCAGGCCCTCGGCTTCGATCACCTTGTTGCCGAGGCGCGGGCCGTTCGGGATGATGATCTGCGCCTTGCCGACGAGCTCCTTTTCGGAGCGATCCGCCATCTCGTGGTAGGCGTTGATGCGGGCCTTCGACTTGGTCTGCCGGGCCTTGGCGTTAGACCGCATCCACTCCAGTTCGCGGGCCAGCGTCTTCTGGCGCGACTTGTCCTCGCGGGCCTCCTGCTCCAGCCGTTTGGCCTTTTGCTCGACCCAGCTGGAGTAGTTGCCCTCCCACGGAATGCCGCGCCCGCGCTCCAGCTCCAGGATCCAGGACGTGATGTCGTCGAGGAAGTAGCGGTCGTGCGTGACGATCAGGCAGGTGCCCTTGTAGTCGATCAGGTGACGCTGCAGCCAGGCGATCGTCTCGGCGTCGAGGTGGTTGGTCGGCTCGTCGAGGAGGAGCATGTCGGGCGCATCGAGCAGCAGCTTGCAGAGAGCGACACGGCGCCGCTCGCCACCCGAGAGATTGGCGGTGTTGGCGTCGTCGGGCGGGCAGCGCAGGGCTTCGAGCGCGATGTCGACGCGGCTGTCGAGATCCCAGAGGTTCTTCGAGTCGATCTCGTCCTGGAGCTTGCCCATCTCCTCGGCGGTCTCGTCCGAGTAGTTCATGGCCAGTTCGTTGTAGCGGTCGAGGATGGCCTGCTGATCGGCGACGCCTTCCATGACGTTCTCGCGCACGGTCTTGGTGTCGTCGAGTTCCGGTTCCTGGCTCAGGTAGCCCACCTTGATGCCCTCGGCGGCCCAGGCCTCTCCCTGGAAGTCCTTGTCCTGGCCGGCCATGATCCGCATCAGGGAGGACTTGCCGGTACCGTTGACGCCGACGACGCCGATCTTCACGCCGGGGAGGAACGACAGCCGGATGTTCTCGAACACCTTCTTGCCGCCCGGGTAGGTCTTGGACACGCCGTCCATGTGGTAGACGTATTGATAGCTCGCCATGCTCGAAAGCCTCCGGAATTCGGGTCTGGGGGCCATGTATATCGGCACCCGGCCGGGGGCAACGCCCGACCGGGTGGCTTGCTCGCTCAGGCTGCCTTGTCGGAGACGTAGTCCTCCAGCAGGCGCTCGTTGCGGGCCTCCTCGATCCGCTGGATGCGGTCGGAGCTCAGCCGTGCGTCGAAGCGGTACTTCACGAAGTTCACGAGGCTCAGCGTCAGCATCAGCACGGCGATGCCCCAGAAGCCCTTGGTCGAGAGCGGCACCTCGGGCGACTTGTAGAGGCTGATGGCAAGGAGCACGTAGCTCGCCACCACGCCGGCGAAGTTGAAGAAGATGATGAGGCGGTTGTCGTCGCTGCGGTCCATGGGTCAGTCCTTTTCGTTGGTGTCGGTGGTCTTCAGGCGGGCCAGGATGTCGGCCCCGGTGGTCTTGCCGCGAGGGCCGAAACCCGCGTCGGCCATGCGCTCGGGCAGCGAGTCATGCGACAGCTCGCCTTCAATCTCCCGCAGGATGTCGGCCTGCTCGCCCGGGTCGTCCTGCTGCAGGACGCGGGCGACGAGCGCCTCGGCCTCGTCGATGGCAGTATCCTTGCCGAACGTCGTGCGCAGGCGCGACTGTATGGCCTGCTCCCGGCGGACGGCGCGGGCGGCCATGGCCCCCTGGCGCAGGTCGATCAGTCGGCGGTGCGTCTGCTCGATGGAGCGACGCAGGCGCAAAACGCTTGATATAGGTGAAAAACTCGATCTACCAGATGTTGTGTTTGGGCCGGGCGAGCCCTCCCAACCCGCTGTGATCGCGGGCAAAGGCAGTGTTTTTGGTCGGTATTGGATGGGGTCGCTTCAGC
>NZ_JABVAX010000011.1 GCF_013404595.1 Jannaschia marina
GCGTCCCAGGCATCGTAGGACGTGTCGGTCGGCTTGACCGGCACGACGAGCGTGACCGTCAGGCCCTGCGCTTTCGCGTCGTCCAGAAATGCCGCGAGGGCGGCCGGAATGTCGTTGTTGTTCCGCAAAAACGGAAGCCGTGACAGGATCTTCTACAAATATCGGCATAAGAAGGGTGGCAGGGAAGTGACCGATGTAAAGCATTGAAAACCCGGAAGATCAAAATGTGAAGCTCGCAAAGATACCGGCGGAGCAGATAACGGCTCCCCGATTTTAGGTTTCTGACCTGAGCTTCGGCTGCCCTCCGGCCGATCCGAGGGTGTGTCGTTCGATTTCAAGCCCCACGCGGCCCGTATTTTCAGTCCCGGTTTGAATGCGATTTCCCAGTACGTAAGGTTGACGAAAGTTTTTGCGAGACGCGCCGTCCGAACGGCGACATGCGGGTGACTGCTCTGTTCGTTTCCTACAGGGGATGAACTTCACTTCGGACCACAGAAAGAAACAGATCAGCACATCGGGCAACTCGCTCCCGTCGATGCTGCCGATCCGAGTGTGCCCTCGATCAATGGCGTTGACCGAGGGCACGCCTTCCGTCTCTACAGCCGTTTGCCCGCCTCGCGCGCGACGCGTTCCGCTTCTGCGAGGATGCGGCCCCGTCGGTCTAGGATGGAGGCGACGTGATCGGCTTCGGCCTGTTCCGGCGTTCCACCGATAAACGGTGGCTCGGGCGCGTATTCCAGCGTCAGCATGATACGTCTGGCCCAATCATCGCCCCGAAGACGGCTCGCGATGGTCAGGCCGAAGTCGATCCCGGCGGTGACGCCCCCTCCGGTCAAGACCCTGCCGTCCTCGACCACGCGGCCCTCGGTCTGGATCGCGCCGAAATGGGTCAGCATGTCCCGAACGTACCAGTGTGACGTCGCTCGTTTGCCTTGCAGGAGGCCAGCCGCACCCAAAACGAGGGCCCCGGTGCAGACCGATGTCACATAGGTTGCGGTCGAAGCGACGTCTTGCAGGAAGGCGAGCGTCTCGGAATCCTGCATCAGTTCGATGGTACCAGCGAGGCCACCCGGCACGAACAGGACATCCACATCCCTCGGACAGGTCTCGTAGGTCTCGGTTGGCATGACGGAAATGCCGAGCTCACTCGCGACGGGCGTGGCGTCCTTCCAGACGAGGTGATTGGTCCCCATGCAGAGGTTGAAGACGGTCATGGGGCCGATGAGGTCCTGCATGATCATCTTCGGATGGACCAGCATGGCGAACTTCGGCCCCTTGGACCTGTCGGTGTCCTGTGCTTGGCCAGCGTTCATCAAGGAGAGCGAACCGGCGGCGGCAAGTGCAAGAGTGTTGAATGTGCGACGATCAATCATAGTAGACGTCCTTCGATAAAAGATAGGCAGGACCCGGGCTTCCGCGAGTGCGCATGCCCGGGTTTCGTTTCAGGCGGGGCGGAACCATCCGGCGCGGCGGAAGATCAACCGGTCGAGGACGAGCGCGACGATCAGCGACGCGCCCATCAGCGGAAACAGGATCATCAGCGCGACGGCGATCACGATCATGACCGTGCCGAGCGACGCCTGCGGTGCCGCAGGCACCCCAAGCGTCCCCTTCGGACGTCGCATCCACCAGGCGACGAAGCCCGAAACCGACAGAACCACGCCAAGCTCCGCCGCCAGCGTGTTCTGCGCCATGTTCAGCCAGCCATAAGCCTCTCCCTGGTGAAAGCTGATGCCCCAGGACACGGCCTTGGACACCACGGGGTTGTCGCCGAAGTCGACCCGCGCCAGCACCTCGCCGGAATAGCGGTCGATCACCAACTCGCTCTGGTCTGGCCGATGGATGCTGGCCGAGCGGATCCAGAAAGCGTCGTCGGGCTTGCGCGGCGGTCGAAACTCCAATGGGTAGGCGAGACCCTGTGCCTCGGCGGTGGCGATGACCTCGGCCCAGGCGATCGTCTCGCCTTCCGACGCGCCGGATTTGGGTGCGGCACCACCGAAGCGCAGCGACTTCGATGTCTGTTCCGTCGCCTCCTGCACCGCCGATAGCCCGCCACCCCAGATATCGGTCCAGGGCAGGCCCGAGATCAGGATCGGCACGATCAGCACCGTTGCCAGTATTCCCGTGAAGAGATGCGTCTCGCGCCACCAGGACCGCTCGCTCATCCCGCCACGCGGCAGGGCCACGGCATCGCGCACCCGGCGCGATCCCCGTGGCCACCACAGGATCGCACCCGTGACGAACATGACCACGGCCCAATGGGCGGCGAGTTCGACGAACTTGGTGCCGATATCGCCGAGCAGCAACTCGCCATGCCGCTTGCGCAGCACCTGCATCGCCATCGCGTCTCGGGGCGTGCTTGCCAGCACCTCACCGCGATATTGGTCGACCCAGGAGATCGAACGGGTACCGTCCGTATCGTCGTACTCGATCACGGTGGAGGCCATAGGCCCGCCCGCGACCGTCACGCCGCGGATGCGGCCGGCACTAAGCAGGGCCGCCTGCTCTTCCAGCGCAATCGCCTGCCCCTCCGCGCAGACTGTGAGGCGATCGGCATAGAGCCACGCCTCGATCTGCGGCTTGTAGAGGTAGAGGCCGCCCGTCAGTGAAAGCATCGCCATGAAGGGAAGCACATAGAGGCTGGCAAGGAAGTGCCACTTCCATACGAGCCGATAGAGGGTGCCGCCGCGCGCCGTCTCGCGCGCATCCGGCCCCCGAAGAGGGGTATCTGTCATTTGTCCTGTCCGTCTTTTCCTGTCCGTCGGTCTCCGGGCGCGAGCCCGGGGGGAGGGTCAGGCGGCAGGTGGCCCCCTGTGCGGTGGCGGGCCGGTCCAGGGGGACGGTGCGATCAGGACCGCCAGCCAACGGAGGGGGCGCGGGCGAGCAGGCACGAAGTCCGTCCATGCCGATTTCGGCACGGCCAGGCCCTTGGGCTCCACTGCGGCGAGACACGGACCGTGATCCTCGATCTCGGTCTCCACCGGCGTGCCGTCGGCACCTATGGTGATCGTCACCATGTCGGCACCCCGACAGATCACCATGCTCTCGAAGCCCGCCAAGTCCGCCAGCACCGCTCCGGTGCGGGGCAACAGGAGCCCGAAACCCAAAAGAAGGAGCAAGAGAAACCGCATCCCCAGGACGTTACCGCGACACTCGCTCTTCTTTCCAGAGCGACAAATCGCCTGCCCGCCTCATTCAGGACAATGATCTCTCCGTAAATGCAGATTGCACGCTCTCGAGGAGACCGTCTTACGGTTTTCTCGATTTAACCCGCAGAGTTCCGATCCGGAAAGTCAGCGCATCCAGGCAAGAGAGGGCGGTGAGTTCCTGATGACACTCACTGCGATCGACCACCATGCGGCTGTGATACACGGCGTTGCCGCCGTTTCACGTCGGTCTTTCCACTCTCGCGGTTGCAATGTCATTCGACCGGACGCTTCTCCGTCTGGCCCTAGAAGTCGATTTCTCGGTCCTCCGCCGCGGGCACACCGGACAACGTCTCGTCCACGATGCGCAAGGCCCCGATGTCGAGGAGCATCATGGAGAAGGCCGCTCCACCCTGCTGCGCCGCACCCTCGGGCTCGAACGTCAGGACGCGGCCGCAGCGGGTGGCCTGCTCGGCGTAGTCCACGGGCATATCCGCGATGGCCCAGTTCCAGGCGGCGGACGGTTGCGACAGATCCAGAGCGCTGTCGCCGCCTTCGCGCAGGTGCCATTCCCGAAGGTCGATGCGACGCGGAAAATGGACGCGACAAATAGCTTGGGCAGCGCCCGGTGTACCGTCGAACCAGTACATCTTCGAGCCTTCGGAAGCGGCATTCTCGATTGCGGGTAGACCGTATTTGTCGATAAGCGACTGCCGGATCGTATCGAATGGCAGATCACCTCGTGGCAGCTGCAACCGGCGCAGGATGGCAAGTACGGGACCGTCGGGGCCGGGTGCGGCCAATGTGATCGCCTCCGTGCCGTCAGCGGCGATGTACATCCTCTGGTAAAGCGTTGCGCGAACGCTGGCCGGATCGGGTTCCGGGCGGGGCCGTTCGAAGATCGTTACGATGCCGTCGCGCGCGGCCAGTACCGCCTGCGCTTGCGCAAATGTCATGCCGGTCTGCAAGCCGAGCATGTCCCATTCGCTCCGCGCCACATCCAGATCGGGCGTATCGGGCCAAGTCTCCTCCGGTTCCTGCGGCGTTGCGGGAGGCACCGCACGCGCTTCGGTACGTGGGGCAGTCACCGCAGAGGGCGTCTCGGAAGCCGGTGCAGAGACCTCGGCCGACGGCACCGCAGGGGATTCCGGCGCGGCGGGGGCTTCGAACTCCAGCAGGGCAATGGCGGTGTCACGGTCGAAGGCAGGCGAGACCCTCATGGGCTGCGACGGAGATCCCTGCGGCAGGAAGAGGAAAAGCTCGCGCAGCTGCGCGGAGGCCGCTAGCCTGTCGGGCCTGCGTGGAGGCCCCATGTCGATCCGTGCGTAAAATTCAAGCGGTCCCGACCGCCGTCGCGCCGCCGTTCGGGTCGCGTCGAAGTCGCGTGCCTCCTCGACGGACATCGGCACGGACAGCGCCCTGGTGTCGATGTCCGGCTGAACCCGACGGGCCACCGCCTCCTCCATCCGGTCGCCGGTCGGCAATGCGAGGGTCAGGCCGTTCACCGGCCAGACCTGCCGTTCGAGATCGTAGGCCCCGAGCGTGATCCGTCCGGCGACCCAGGGCGCGGCCCCTTCAGCGCCCGCTTCGGCCCGCTCGATTGCGGCCCTGGCCGCGGCGAGCGCGTCGAGACGGGCGAAGGTATCGCCGGAATGGAGGTTGGCACGGTCCATGACCGCATTCAGGTGCACGTCCAGATCCACCTCTCGCAACTCCGCCCCCTTGGCGGCAAGCCACCAGACCGACGGCAGGAACACGCGCTCCTGAGGCGCGGTTTCGGCAACGGCCAACGCAGGGCGCGCGAGTATTTGTCGCGCGCCGCCGATGCCCGGCTCCGTGATTTCGAAGGCCTCGGGCCGGACCACGGCAACCAGAGCGGATCCCGCTGCGCCTTCCATCCGCATCGGCCCCGAGATCCTGGCCAGCAGGGCCACGTCTTCCTGATTGCGCCGCTGCGCGAACGCGGGGTCTATGGGCTCGCTTTCCGAGCGCGGCATAGGGAGACGTGAAAATCAAGACGAGCTCGGTGTCGGGCACGCCCCGCGCGTTCGAGATCAGCTGCGTCCAAGCGACATGTTCCAGCGGCTCACCCGTCTGCGCAGCGACCTGCTGCGCAGGTACCTCGGGCAGGAAGAAATTGGCGATGGAGAGGCGCACCGGCTCCGCGCCGTCGGTCGGCAAGGCCGGCAGGCGGACGAGCAGACCGTCGCGCAACGCCGCGGGATCGGCGAGCACGGTGCCCAGGCGCGCCGTATCGAGCGCGGAGGCACCGTCAATCAGACGGGCGGCGGGACCGGCGAGGCGCAGATCGACCGCCTCTGCGGGGCGATTTCCAGATGGGGCATCGAAACGCAGGATCTCTTCGCCCGGCGTTCCGCTCCAGCGAAGACCCACGGGGCCGGTCCGGCGAAGCGCCTGCGTCGTGGCGACAACACCATCCGGTCCCGCCTGTGCGCCCGGCTGGCGCTCGATCCGAAGCTCCCCGTCGAACGCGAGCATCAGCGGCTGGATGCGCGTCGAGCCCTGCGCATCCGTGCCGAGATAGCGGCGGGCCAGATCCTCCACCCGTGCGGCTTCCATTTCGGTACGTTCGGGCACGGCTCCCCCAAGATCGACACCGGGATCGTTCAGGTGGCATCCGTTCTCGATCATGGAGGCCCAGTCTACTGTACCCGTATCGAAATCGTAGGCCTGGTCGATCGGCCCGAGCGGGCAGAAGACGCGCACCGGGAGCGGGACGTCCAGACGGCTTTCCTCTACCGTACGGGCGATGACCTCGGCGGCGCCCTGTTGGAAACGGCGCTGGTCGAACGTGGTCTCGAGCCGCTGCGTTGCGCAGGACAGGCGGGGTCCCCGGGTTCTGTTGAGGCAGGATTCGCTGTGGATGTCCGTGACGTTGGAGATCGACAGCCCCAGTCGCACGATCTCGTCCTGTGCCGCGCGCGGCAGAAGGTCGAAATCGGTTCGCAGGTAACCGGGGTTCGGGGTGTCTGCGAGCGTCGCGGCGAGATCGTCGGAGCCGATAGCGCGTGCGGTCAGGGCCAGGTGCCGTGCCAGTTCCTGCTCGTGTTCCCGGACGACGGAGCCGCTTTCGGTGAGTGCGAGCGCATTCGCGTCGACCAAACTATAGAGAACGCGGCCGTCCACGGTGATGAGCCCACCCTCGCCGGCAACCGCCATCGCGCCGCCCGGCTCCCCCGGCGCGGAGACCGCGAGGTCAGCCACAGGTGCCGCGGACGGCGCGGGCAGCTCTCCGCCCAGCACCGCCACGCGTTCCCGCGTCGCCTGCTCGAGACAGATCACGTCGCTTCCGCAGGCATCCCGTCCGGCGATCCAGCGCCGTTGCTCGACCAGGAGCGCGTCAGAACCGTCGACTTGCCGGCGCGCGCGCCAGGCCTCCGCCAGGGCACGATCCAGCACGGCAAGCGCGGGGTTCGCGCAAATCGCCCGCTCGGCCGGAGTTCCCGCGCGCGTGCAGTCGAAACTCGGACCGGGCGTGGTGGTCACGGCCTGCAGGATCTCCCATTCGGAGCGGGTCAGCGCGCCTGTCCCCGCACGGCCCAGACTGAGCTGGAAGGCTGCGACGGCATCGCGTGTCCGGCGTCCGGGCTGACCGTCGACTGGTCCCGCATCGAACCCGCGCGCGTTCAGCGCGGACTGGATGCGCGGGGCATCGCGTGCGATCTCGGCTTCGGTCAGCGGGGGGTCGGCGGAGCCCGCAGCCTGCGGTTCCGGCCCTGCGGCAACGTCTACGGTCACGTGGCTGACGGTCCCGCCGCCGCCCCAGATCCCGACGTCCAGCACCACGCCGCCGCGACCGTCGAGCGCTCGTTGCGCCGACGGACTTATCGACCCGCGCGCCAGCAGCGTCGCCATGGCCGCACGTCGTTCCCGAACCGAAAAGACCCCGTCCACCGTATCACCGGCCTGCCGTTGACCGAAGCGATGCACATTGGCCCGATCCTGGGCCAGGATCGCGGCCGGATCCGCAAGCACCACGCCCGAGGAGTTGCGGCGGTCGACCGCAGCTATCTCGGCCCGATATGTTTCCATGAGCGCCTGCGCTCCGGCCACGGCAGGCAGAAATGTCACGAACAACGCGGTGCTTGCCGTCATCAGTCGATTGGTCATCCTCTGTCTCCTCCTAAAATGCGCCCGTGAAGAATGAGCTCCGGGCGATACTCGAAATGCATTCCGTCGAAATGGTGCCACTTGCCGCCCCAGACGAAGCCGAACCGTTCCAGGGTCTCCACAAGAGACCAGGGCACCCGGTTGCGATACGGACCAACCGCACCCTCGGTAGAGCCCGTCCAGCGCCAGTAGCCCCCGAGCGCGGCGTTCACGTCGATCGCGATACCCCAGGAATGGGGACTGAGCCGGTCGGTCCCGGCAATGGGACGCCAGGCATAGCCTCCGCCTGCCTCCGCGAAGACGGGGGCGAGCGCCGCGCGATGGGGTTTCATCAGGTCGAGGGCAGCGCGGAGCTGGCAGGCCACGCCATGCCGCCGGGTCACGCGAAACCGCGCGGAACCGAAGGTGACAGTCTCAAGCTGCGCTTCGACGTCGACGGAATCGTGACCGTAGAGAGCCGCGAAGAATGCTCCGTTGCGCGCCCGTCCCGGGTCGAAGAACGGCTCCGAGCGGCTTTCCAGATCGCGGGAGAGCGGATAGGCCGGAACGAACTGATCGCCGAGCGTCGGAGCAGCGAGCCGTTCGCGCGGCGGCCGCCCCGTCGGCCCATTTGCGGCCAGAACCTGCCCGTCCGGTGCGCGCAGAGTGTCGGCGCGGGTTCCAGGACGCAATGCGGGATAGGCGAGCAGGAGGGCGGATCGCCAAACGGGCGAGGATTGCTCGTCCGGGAGTGGTTCGGCAAGAAAATCACGCGGCACGCAATCCTGCGCGGCCGCGACGCCGGTCATCAGACCGAAGATCAGGACTGCCGCGAACACCCTCGAACAATAACCAGCGAGTACTCGACGCAGGGCATCGCTTCGGGTCGACCGAGGCGCTGAAAGAGCCTGGAACACAACCATCATACACCGGTCACGATAGCATCCGCGCGGCGAAAAATGTAGCGTCTCGTTCGACACGCCCGCCGGCGCACCCTGGATCGCGGGCGGATAAACTGGCTTTGTCTGCGGCCCGGGATCCTTTCTTACCGCCGATCTCGGCCCGTCCGAAGGATTTTAGCGCCGTCCCGACCATGGTTCCCGCGCGTGTCGGGCCACGATATTCAACCCGGTGCCCGGGTCATCCGACGTTCGGACATCTACCGCATCGTTTGTCCGATCAGAACGTGACCGCGTAGCCGATGGCGATACGGCGGCCCTCGTCGGCGACCCGAAGCGCGTTGCCGGTGATCGGGTCGCGGCGAACGCTGCTCGCCGTATTGTTGTCCTGCCGGGTGTCGAAGAGATTGGTGACGCCGAAGGTCAGTTCGCCCGAACCGACCGGATAGCTGCCGCCGAGGTTGACGCGGACGATCTCCTCGAGGCGCGGCTCGTCGCCCTTGTCGCGGCCGGCCTCGTAGACGAGCTCGCCCGAGAGGGCGAGACCGGTCTCGAAGAGGTAGTCGGTATAGAGCGTCGCGGTCACGGGGGCCGGGATCCGGCTGTTCGGCAGCCAGCTGTCGATGCGGCCGTCGTCGTCGTCGTCGAACCGTCCCTCGACGAAGGCGAGCTGCGCGCCCGCGTTCCAGCCGTCGCGGATCAGGTAGTCGAGGCTGAGTTCTGCCCCCCAGATCCGCTCCTCCTGCTGGGTCAGCGTGTTCGTCGTGTTGTCGAAGACGGTGCCGTCCTCCGAAGTCGACAGGAAGATCGAGCCGTCTGCCGTGAGCCGCGCGCCGCTGTAGCGCAGCCCCGCCTCCCAGGTGTCGACGATCTGCGCTTCCGGGCGGATCGAGGCGAAGGAGATCGTCTGCCCGGGAAGGAGCGGATTGGCGGCGCGGGCCCGGCGGGTGAAACTCCCGACGTCGGGGATGGAGAAGCCCTGGCTGAAGCCCGCGTAGAGGTCGAGCGTATCGCTCGCGCGGAAGACCACGCCGATATTGCCGACCACCGCGTCGTAGTCGAAGTCGCCGCCCGTCACTTCGAGCGCCGGCAGGAGCTGGGGCCCGCCCGCCGTCAGTTGCACGGCGTCGGGACGCACGAAATCCTCGACCGAGAGACTGAAGCGTTCGGCGCGCAGACCGCCGCTGACCTCCCACCGGTCGCCGAGCGACAGGTCGAGTTGCGCGAAGAGCGCCGTGCTCGTCTGGGTCATCGGCGCGATCACGTCGGTCCCGTCGATCAGGCGCTGGTCCACCTCGTCGCGTCCGAGATCCACGCCCCAGGTCAGCGTCGCGCCGGAGCCCAACCCGTCGAGCGGGGTCTGCACCGTCGCCGAAAGGCCGTAGGTCCGGGTGAAAAGTTCGGTCTGCGCGTCCGGATCCTGCGCGAGGTTCGTAGGGCTGATAGGATAGTAGAGGAAGTTCGCCGGCCCCGCCTCCACGAAGGCCGCCCGGCGGTCGATATCGGTGATCGAGCCGCTGATCTCGATATCGCCGAGGGCCGAACCCGTGTGCCGGTAGGTGAGCGTGGCCGATGCACCCTCGTCGACCACGTCCTCGCCGCTGTAGGGTCGGGTCGAGGGGCGGACCGGGTCGGTCGAATAATCCGTGAAGAACGCGATGTCCTGCGTCAGCCGGTAGCGATCGAGGCGAAACTCCAGTTCATGGGGTCCCCGCGTCCAGTCGCCGGCCACCGCGACGGAATAGGTCTCGGTGTTGTCGCGGCTCCCCTGCCCGATGATCGGATCCGACGGCAGCAGGCGGCCCGCGCCATCGAAGAGGTCGCCGGTGTCCCGCCTCGACAGTTCGAACCGCAGCCCGAGGTCGCCGACCCGGCGGTCGTGCGCCACGAAGATCTCGTTCGAGAGACTGCTGCTGTCGTCGTCCTGGAACGAAAGGCGAGACTCGACGGTGGTGCGCGGCGTGTCGCCGTCGGGACGGCGGGTGACGATGTTGATGATGCCCCCGGTCGCGCCGTTGCCGAAGCGCGCGGTCGAGCCTTTGACGATCTCGATGCGTTCGATCGAGGCGGGGTCGATCGTCGCCAGTTCCCGGTCGAAACCGCGCAACTCCGACGTGCGGGCGACACCGTCGATCAGGATCTGCGCGGTGCGGCCGCGCAGGGTCTGACTCGCGCCGCCGATGGTGCCGTTGCCGGGGGCGAGGCCCGGCACCCGGTCGCCGAGCGCCTGCGCCAGCGAACGGCCCTGCCGGACGGTCCGCAGGATCGTCTCGCGGTCGATGACCTGCACCGAGCCCGGGATCGAGCCCTCGGTCGCGCCGGTCCGCAGCGCCTCGATCACGATCCCCTCGAGGAAGACCGGCTCGTCCGACTGCTGTGCCAGAGCCGGGCCGCAGAGAAGAACGGGGAGTAAAGTAAGGGAACGGGGAAGCGTCATGTCGCGGCCTCTGTCGTGTCGAGTGGGGGAAGATGCCGCACCTGACGCGGCAGGAGGGTCAACGCGAGCCAGCCGACGGTGCCCGACAGCACGGCAGCCGTCAGGAAGACAGGGCCGTACCCGAGCGTCTCGGCCAGCATCCCCGCGAGGAGACCGCCGGCCATGTACATCACCAAGGTCGCGCTGGTGAGGAGGGTGAAATCGGTCGCAGCCTGCCGCAGGGAGGCGAAGCGCATGAAGGCGGTGTAGAGCCCCGTGATCTCGATGTAGCGCAGGAAGGTGTCGAAGACCGAAAGCGCGGCCAGCCCCCAGAGCCCCGCCCCCGAGACGGCCACGGCATAGAAGGCGGCGAAGGCCAGCGTCCGACCGCAGATCAGCAGGATCAGGAACGGCAGGAGCCCCCAGGCCCGGATCATCGCCGCCCCCGCGAAGGCCCCGAAGAGACCGACCGCCGCCGCCGACCCGCCCGAGATCGCGCCCACCTGCGTCAGGGTCAGGCCCTGATCCACCAGGAAGGGCTGCTCGAGCGCCTTCACCAGCCCCTCGGGCAGACGGAAGAGCAACGCGAAGGCCAGCATCGCCATCGCTCCGGGCACCGCGAAGAACCGCCGCAGCGCGGGTCTCCCGCGGTCCCGCGGCAGCGGGCGGCGGCCGAGGTCGACGGGCTGCAGGAAGAACGGCAGGACCACGAGACAGGTGAGCGCGGCCATCACCCGCAGCGCCGCGTCCCAGCCGATCAGATCGTGCAGCACGAGCGTGCCCGAACCGCCGACGAGGACGCCGGTGGCCACCGCCGCGCCCTGCAGCGCGTTGCCGCCTGCCTGCCGGTCGGGGGCGAGGTGTTCCACCGCCCAGCCGTCCGAGGCGACATCCTGCGTGGCCGACGAGAGCGACATGGCCATGAGGATCGGAAAGAAGATCGCAGCGTCCCGGACCGGGTCGAGGGTGGACAGGGCCAGGATCCCCACGAGCGTCACCGAAAGGCAGAGCGCGACGACGGCCTTCAGCCCGACGCGGGAATGGTGGCACAGGCGGTCGACGTAAGGAGCCCAGAGCGCCTTGAGAACCCAGGGGGCCAGCAAAAGCCCCATGCCGCCGATCACGTCGAGCCCGATCCCCTTCTGCCGCAGGATCGGCGGCAGGGCGGCCGCGACCATATAGAGCGGCACCGCCTGGGCCAGATAAAGACCGAGGATCGAGACGGACAGACGGGGAACGGGCAGGGCCAGCATGAAATCGAAACTCCGATGACGATTGCTGGCGAGGGGCTGGCCCCTCCATCCATCACGTCACCATCAGTAATACAAGTGATTCAGTCAGGTATTTTGGACCTAGGCCGGCACCGCGGCCTCGGGCAGCGCGGCCAGCGGGTTGACGAGATCCGTGCCCCGGGCCGGCAGGGGCCGTGCTGCGCTGTCCTCGTAGCCGATGGCGAGACGCACGCGGTTGATGCAGACCTTGGGCATCGTGGGCGCGAAGAGGTCGAAGAGCGCGAACCGCTCGGCCCGATCGGGATGCGCCGCCGCGTGTCGCCGAAGCACCTGTCGCAGCAGGTCGTAGAACTGGCGTTCCGGCACCGCGCCCGACCGCGCCAGGCCCGCCGAAAGAAACCGCAGCACGGTCACGAAATGCGCCGTCTGGATGTCGTGAACGATGTAGGCCGGCGGCTTGCGCGGGAGCAGCGCGCGGATCGCCGGGTCGAGCCCTGACATCTCGGGAAAGTCCCGGTCGACGAGATCGAGATCGCCCTGGAAATCCTTGATCGCCATGCCGACCGGCACATGGTCTCGCAAAACGACGGTGACGTTCTGCCCGTGCGCTATGAACCCCGTCCCGTAGGTGCAGAGCGCGTGCCAGAGCGGCAGGACGGTCACCTCGAAGAGCCGCTCGAGCCATTCCGCCATGGCAAGACCCGCCGCCCGCGCGTGCACCTCGGCCAGCGTCCGGCCGCAGGCCCCCCGATGGAAGAGCGCCGCCGCCATGACGGCCTGCGCCGCCGATCCGGCGCGGTGTTCGGCGTTCTCGCGCCAGATCGCGCCCAGCATCTCGTGGTGGCGATAGGGGGCCCCGGGGCAATCGGCGAGGATGGGGTGCCTGTACCAGCAGCCATCGACCTCGCGCAGCACGGTGACGCAGGGCGACAGGACCGGATCGGCCGCGACGACATCGGCCAGCCAGTCGGAGATCGCCGCCCCATGCTCGATGTACTTGCCCGGCATCCCGCGCCAGGCAGAGGTGTTGAGAATGCCGAGCGACAGTTTCACGTCGTAGGGTCCGCCGCCCACCGGCGTCAGCGTCCGGAGGCTCGGCGTGGCGACGAAGGCCGGTCCGAACGTCCCGAGCGGCACGATGCGGCCCTCCGCGATCTCCTGCACGAAGGCCTGTTCCAGATGCGCCTGCCACTGCCACGGGTGGACCGGGACGGGCAGATGGGTCTCTGCCACGCCCGCCGCGACCAGCGCCTCTTGCAACTGCGCCGCCGCCTCCGCACCGATCGCTTCGGCGAGGACCGGTCCCTGCCCGGCCGCCCGGCCGAGGCGCAGGCTGTCGCGATCCGCGGCGATCCAGTGAAGCGGGATCGGGGCGGCATATTCGGGCGCATAGCGCTCCAGATCCGCCACGCCCCAGCCGAGCCGGCCCTTGTTCGCCACGGCCTTCGGGTGACCTTCGAGCCGCGCGTGAAGCTCCGGCACCGGCAGCGCGATCAGGGCCTCGGCCGTCCATCCATGGTTGCGCCGGGCCAGTACCGCATCCTGCCGCAGGGTGTTCGACAGCTCGCGCAGGAACATGGCCTCCGTAGCCGCGTTCATCGCGAGCTCGGCGCGCGCATCGACGACGAAACGCAGCGGGTCGACCGTCTCCGCCCCGTCGACCGACAGGCTTTCGGGATCGACGTCGAGGTTGTCCCAGATCCGCCGGACCGCGCGAAACCGATATGTCCGCCCCGACGCGAGCGGAAGCGCGAAGGCCCCGTCCCCCGTCGGGTGCAGAACCTCCTCCCACGACAGCTCGCCGATCATTTTCGCCAGCAGGGCGCGGGCCACCGCCTCCATCACATCGGAACCCGGTCGAAGAAGGCCGAACGCCGGCACCGCATGAGGGCCGATCGCTTGTGCGGGAAGTCGAATTCCTTGACCTTCTCGTAGGCCATCGCATCGGCGTAGCGCAGCAGCTTGGCGTTATCGACGCGCGGCTCGCCGACCACCACCTCGGTCATCGGGCAATCGAGGAAGATGTAATGGGTCAGCGCCCGGATCCAGGCCGAGGTCTTGCGCCGCCCGAGTTGCGCCGTCTCCCCGATCAGGCCGTGCCACCCCCGGTCCCACGCCCCCGCGTCGTAATGGGCTCCGAGCCGGTCCTCCCGCGCCCAGTAGATCTCGAAGTAGCCGACGGGTTCGCCGTCATAGGTGCCGATGACCGAGAAGTTGTGCGGATCCGCCTGCCGCGTCTCGAGGAAGGCGCGCAGCTCCTCCTTCGATTTGTCCTCCTCCCAGAAGTAGGCGACGCGCGGGTCGTTCTGCCAGCGGTGGAACATGTCGAGGTCGCGATCGACCTCGACCGACCAGAAGGCCACGGTCACGCCGGCATCCGCGAAATGACGCTCGTAGACGAGGCCCTCCGGGTTCGCGGGGCGCAGCGGGTGGTCGCGCCCCTCGGGGCCCGCGACGTCGGCCGCGCCGGGGCGCGGCGTCTGCGGATGGCGCAGCCACGCGTCGGGAGCCTGCAGGAAGCCCGCCTTGCGGATCGTCGCGCCCCCCGCCTGCCGGGTGACGTAGCGCGGCAAACCGTTCCGCGCGGCAACCGCCAACTGCTCGGCACTCAGCTCCAGTTGGCCGCGCGCCGGCTCCGCGGCGAAGCGGGCATCGACCCAGCGAGCGAAGGCGACGGGATCCGAAGGCGGACGGTCGGGAAAGGTCTGGATGTTCATGCGCCTACGGTCTCCTTGAGGGGATTGGGAATTTCGAGGAAGGCCGCCAACTGCCCGCGGGCATCGCCATCGGCCTCGTTCACACCGCTGAGGCTGGTGGCGAAATTGCCCTTGCAGGTCAGCGTCGGCCGCGTCAGCAGCTTGTCGTAGAGTGTCGGATCGCCTGGCGTTTCGGCCCGCGCCCGACGCAGCGCCTCCCGCCAGACCTCGAGGAGCGCCGCCTCCCAGGCCAACCCGTCGAGTACGAGCGTCGCCATGGTGTTCAGCACGCCGTTGACCACGACGTAATAGGTCACGAGCCCGTCGCCGAGGTCCGCGTCCACCACGTTCTCGGAGCCTTCCCCGATCGCGGGGCAGGCCGCCGTGAGATGGCCGTGGAACGCGCGCAGATGACCCGTGCCCTGGCAGTCGCGGATCCAGGCCGCCGCCGGCCAGCCGTCCTTCAGGTCGAGCATCATGTTCTGCTGATGCGCCCCGAAGAGCAGCCCGTGCCGCGCGCGCAGTTCAAGAAGCGGCAGGACAGCCACGGCGAGAAAGCGCGCGAACCACGCGGCACCGGTCCCGGGCCCGAGGCGCGCGACGATCCGTCCGAGCGGCGACCGGCCGTCCGGCCCCGGCTCGCACAGCGCCGCCAGCATGACGGGACCGGGGCGTGCCGCATCGCGGAAGGGATTGTCCCGCAGCACCGAAATCGTCTGCTCGATCGGTGCGCCGGCCGCATCGTTGAGCGCGACATAGCCCGGCTCGGCCAGCAGGCGAAGCGTCGGGAACTCTGACCGGATGCGCCGTCCGAGGGCGGAGCCCAGCAGATCGGTGATGTGGATGCCCCGCACGACCTCACGCAGCGACAGGTCGCGCACCGAATTGGTCAACCGCAGGCTGAGCGAGGTCTTGAGCATGTAGGGCGCATGGAACCCATGCAGGCTGCGCATCGAGGATGTCGCGCGCCAGGCCGCGGTGCCGGGGCCGAGATCGGTGAGCCGCCCGGCGGCGAGATGCGCCCGAAGGTCCGCGCGGTCGAGCAGGCGGCGCGCCTGCCACGGATGCCATGGCACGGGCACGCCGCGCGCGGGCAGCGTCCCGAGATCGGCCTCCGCGAGCGCGCGCATCCGCTCCGCCGCCCCCGCGCTCAGCGTGAGGAGCGCCGGGTCGACAGCGACCCAGTGCAGCGCGAACCGACCCCGGCGTTCGGGCGCGTAGCGGCGCACCTCGGCACCGGTCATGCCGTCACGGCTGCGCGGGTTCGGATGGAAGGCGTGACCGGCCAGCAGCGCCTGTTCTCCCTCGGCGAAGGACCAGCGCTCCGGATCGCCCGTCGCCCAGTCCGCCGTCTCGATCGCGGCGAGGCTGTCGAGCACGCGGGCCCGGAATGTCGCACCGCCCTCGCCCGCCAGATCCGAGAGGAGCGTTTCGATCGACACCGGCCGCCAGTTGCCCGCCTGCCGAAGCGCGCAATCGGCACCGAAACACCGCCGCCAGGTCGAGCGCGCGCGCACCGGCACGCGAACCTCCCGCCCGCGCGCGTCGCGGAATCGAAGTGCTCCCGGCTCTTCCCTCGCGTCGCGCAGACGCCCCTCGCGCAGGGCGGAGTTCAGGAAGGCGTCGAGCGCCAGAACGGCGGTGGTCATGGGCGGCATCCTCTGTCGGCGCTGGTTCGCCGATCGCATTTACGAACGGCCCTGCGGCTATTACCAAGTATTTTAGTCAGGATTCGTCAATGCCCAATACCACCGCCTCCGCCCTTGCTCCGGTTCTTGCCGGTCACGCCTTCCAGCAGACGGCGCTGATCGCGATGATTCCCCTTCTGGCGCAACAACTTGGAACAACCCAAAGCGCGATCGGCGCGGCCGTCGCCCTGGGCATGATCGCCGCCGCGCCCTTCCTGCCGTTCCTCGGCGCGATGCCTGCCCGCGGCCTCCTTCCGCTCGCGCTCGGCACACTCCTCGCGACGAACCTCGCGCTTCTCGCGCTCTTTCTGCGCGGCGACGCGGTGCCGCTGGCCTGGGTCGTGGTCGCGGTACTCGCGGGCCTGCGGTTCCTGCAGGGGCTGGCGGCCGGTGCGGTGCTGGTCTTGGCGCAGACGGCCGGGGCCGGCGCGTCGGAGCCGCGCCGCGCGCTTGGCCGGGTGCAAGCCTTGGGCGGGATCGGTCGGGCGCTCTCTGCGGTGCTCGTCGGTCCGCTCGCGCTCCTGTCGCCGGCGGTGCCGCTCCTGCCCGCGACCTTCGGCGTGATTCTCGGCCTCGCACGGTCGCGTCGCCTGCCGGTGCCGCGCTTGCCGCGTGCGGTCGCGCCGCCGCCGCTCGTCACTTTCCGCGTCACGATCCTGGCCCAGGGGGCGGTAGGCGCGGCGCAGGTCGGCCTCGCCCCGCTTCTCGCCGCACGGCTGGCGCAGACGGCCGACGGCGCGGTCGTGCTCGCCGGTCTCTGCCTCGCGGCAGCGAACCTCGGCCTGCTCCTTGCCGCCCGCCTGATCGCCCCGCGCGCCGGACGCGGCCACGCGCGCCTCGCCGCGCTCCTGCTCTGCCTCTGCGCGGGCGGCATCGGCCTTGCCGAAAGCGCGGCGGCTTTCGCGGCGCTGAGCCTCCTGCTCGGCGGCGCGGCGGCGCTGATGACCGTTCTGAACCTCGCCGACATCCTGACCCGCCCGGGCATCGCCGACCGGCAGGTCGCCGCCTGGAACGGCACGGTCCAGATCGCCGCTCTGGCCCTCGGGGTCGGGGGCGGCGCGCTTCTTCTGCCGCTAGATCCGGCCGCGCCATTCGCGCTCGTCGCCGGTTGCGGCCTCCTCCTCGCCCTCCTCCCTCCCCGATCCAGAAGGAACGACCATGACCCAGACCCGACCCACGCTTGACCTCGCCGGCATCGGCGTCGGCCCCTTCAACCTGAGCCTCGCGGCATTGGCCGACGGCGTGCCGGGCCTCGCCACCGCGTTCTTCGAACGCGATGCCGCCTTCTCCTGGCACCCGGGTCTCGGCTTCGACGGCAGCGTGATGCAGACCTCCTACCTCAAGGATCTCGTGACCCCGGTTCAACCGACGAGCCGGTGGAGCTTCGTCAACTTCCTCGTCACCCACGGCCGTTTCTACGACTTCATGGCCGGGCGCTTCGGTACGGTCACCCGACGGGAGTTCACCGACTACATGGCCTGGGTCGCGGACAAGCTGCCGCAGACCCGCTTCGGCGCTCCGATCGAGCGCGTCGAGCATGACGGCAACGGCTTCCGCCTCACCACCGCGGCGGGCGAGACTTGGCAGAGCCGCGCGCTCTCGATCGGTACGGGACAGGTGCCGCGGGTGCCGGAGTTCGCGCCTCTCGGGCCCGACTGCCTGCACGGCGTGGACTACCTGACCCTTTGCCCCGGAACCGCCGACAGGCGGGTCGCCGTGGTGGGCGGCGGGCAGACCGGGGCGGAGATCGTGCTCGACCTGCTGTCGCGTCCGGATCGCCCCCGCGAGATCACCTGGATCAGCCGCCGCGACGCTTTCTGGGAGCTACAGGAGGGCGGGCTGATCGACCAGATCTACACGCCCGCCTACCGCCGCGCCTACCGCTCGATGCCGGCGCGGCAGCAGGGCAAGGCGCTCGAAAGCCAGAAATACAGCAGCGACGGTCTCACCCCGCAAACGGCCGACGCGCTGTACGCGGCACTCTACCGGCAGCATCATCTCGGCGGCGGGACGGTCGCCCGTCTGCGGCCCGGTCGCACCGTGACCGGGATCGAGCGCGCCTTCCGGTCCTTCCGCCTGACCGCACGCACCGATTGCGGCGGCGCGGAACAGAGCACCGCCGACATCGTCGTCCTCGCCACGGGGTTCCGGCCCGAGGTGCCCGCCTGCCTCACGCCGATCCGCCATCGCCTCGGGATCGAGACCTCGGGCGCGCTGGCGCTCGGCGAGGACTACCGCGTGCTCTGGGACGGGCCGGAGACCACGCCGATCTACGGTTTGAACCACGGCCGCCGCTCCCACGGGATCGTCGACCCGCAGCTCAGCCTGACGGCCTGGCGCAGCGCGACGATCCTAGAGGATCTCTGCGGCCGCCCCATCTTCGACGCGCTGCGGCATCCGTCGCAGGGTCTGGTCGACTGGGACATGGCCCCGACCGCGCCACCGACGCTCGAGCTGCGCTCGGCCTGAGCGAGCGGGTCAGCCGGCCGCGCGGGTCCAGTAGGCTCCGACCTGCGCGGCCCCGCGGCCCGGCGGCTCGGCCTTGAAGGCGGCGCGTAGCTGGTGCGCCTCGGCCTTCTCGCCCGCGAACCAGACGGCCCGTTCGGGCCAGACCGCACGATCGGCGAGCGCCTGCGCAGCCAGATCGAACACTCCCGTGTGCCAGATCACCTCCATGCCGGAGGGCGCGACGAGAGGATAGCCGCAGGCGGCCCCCGCCCCGGCCCGCAGTACGACGCGACCCCGCGTCTCCGCCGACGCGCTCTCGACGATCCGGGCGATCGCCGGGAACGCCGTCTCGTCGCCATAGAGGTTCAGCCCCGCATCCGCCGTCGGAAGGCCGCCGCCGCCCGGTCCCAGCAGCCCGATCCGGTCTCCGGGCCGGGCCGTCTCGGCCCAGCCCTGCGCCCGTCCGCCCGCGTGGCGGAAGACGTCGACGGTCAGCAGGCCGGCATCCCGGTCGATGGTCCGCACGGTATAGACGGGGCGATGGGGCGCGGGCATCTCCGCCGGCCAGACGAGGCTCCCGTTCGGCGCGGTGCCGGGGGATGTCGCGAGAGCCCGGCCGTCGGGCGTGAGAAGAAACCGGAAATGCAGGGCGGAATCGTCGAAGGCCCGGATGTCCGGCACCGCGAGCCGCAACCGCAGGAACGTGGTGCCCAGCGGTGCGACCTTGCGCACCTCGGCGAAGCGGAAGTTCGGCGGCGGTTCCGTCGCGGCGGGCGCATCCGACCAGACCAGCGCCGCGTGCGCCACGGGGAGGTCGTCGAGCACGTGGTCGAGCACCGTTTCCTTGAGGGTCTGCAAGCGATCCGCCCGCGACGCCGCAAGGGCGAGTTCCGCCCCGTCGTCCAACGCCCGCGCCTCGAGCGTGCCGAAGGGCGTCGCGATCGAAACTTCCTCCGCCGCGTCGATATGCAGGTCCAGCCCATGCTCCAGCGCCTCGCGCCGGATCACGCCGCGCAGCGTCGCGAAGGGCACGCCGGGAAGGGCCAGTGTCGCGCGTCCTGTCATGTCAGCGTCCCTGAATCGGTATTACGAAATTGCGCTGCGCACCCGCCGGCGGTGGCGGAAACGGAGCCGCCGCCCGGATCAGGCGGAGAGCCGCGTCGTCGAGCCGCGCGTTCCCCGACGAGGCCGCGAGCCCGATCGAGGCGAGCCCGCCGCTTCCGGCGACGGTGAAGGCCACGCGCACCGTGCCACGGCCCACGCCGCGGGGCGTCCGCTCTCGCGCGATGCGCCGCTGGACCTGACCGGGATAGGACGACGCGGCCGCGGTGCCGGCCGCCTGTGTCCGTCCCGTCCCCGAAGAGGCCGCCGCGCCACCCCGATCGGAACTGCCGCGGTTGGCCGAAGGAGCCGTCGTATTTCCCCGCGGGGCGGGCTGTGCAGCGGCGGCATCGGCTTCGGCGCGCTGCCGCGCCGCGCGTTCGGCGGCCTGCGCCGCGGCGGCCCGCTGCTCGACCGAGGCAGGCCGCGTGCGGGGCCGGGCCGAGAGACGCGGCGTGGTCGTCTCCTCGATCGCCGCCACCTCGGCTCGCGGTGCCTCGACCGGTGTCGTCACCGAGGATGCCTGCGCGGGAGGCGTGACCGGAACGACGGGCACGGCCCCGGCCTCAGCGCTTCGGGGAGACGGTGCCGAAGCGGGCTCCGTCGCCGGTGTCGGCGGTACAACCTCTGGTGGGGCAACGGGTTTGGCCGCGGTCGTGGAGGCCGGGACGGGCGCGGCGACCTCGGCGGTGGGGACGGGCGCGGTGACGCCCTGCACCAGATCCTCGAAGGCGGTGCCCGCCATCGTCATTCGCGCGCCGCCCCCGCCCTCGACGGCGACCGGGTCGGGCCCTGGCCCGACGCCAGCGCCGCCCGCGTGCAGGGCCAGCGACACGCCGAGCGCCAAACCGGCGATTCCGGCCGACCGGGGCACGCCGGCGCTCACTCGAGCCCCCGCTCCGTGACGACGAAGACCTGCTCTGCCCCCGCCGCGCGCAGGGCGAGCGTCACCTCCACGAGCCGCGACGCCGGGACCGCGCGGTCCGGCACGATCCGCACGGCGCGCCCCTCTGCGCCGAGGGTCTCCAGATGCGCCGCCGGATCGGTCGCCGCCCCCCGGAACCACAAAGCCCCCGCTGCATCGAGGACCAGCGCGTCGGGCGGAGCCCGCCCGTCGAGCCCGGCGACCCGCGCGAGCGTCAGGTCGGGGCGCAGCGGCGGGGCGACCGTTCCGGCGACCAGGAAGAAGATCAGCATCAGGAAGACCACATTGATGAGCGCGATCGTCGGCTCGGCGCGGTGGCGGGCGGTGGGGCGACGGGCGATCATCGCAGCACCGTCAGCCGCAGATCCGGCACTCCGCGCATGGCCCCCATCAAGTCGATGAGCCGCTGCGCCTCGACCCCCTCGGCCAGCGAAACCAGCGTCGTCGTGCCCGGCAGCGTCTCGGTCAGGTCGGCGAAAGTGACCGCGCGTCCGGCCAGATACATCTCCTCCGACCCGAGGTGCAGGAACCGCAACTCGCCCGCCGGAGCCGCCCCGGCCCCGCCCGTTGCGGCCGCGATCTCCACCTCGCCGTAGCGCGAGAACGTCGAGGTCAGCATGAAGAACAGCAGAAGCAGGAAGATCACGTCGACGAGTGGCGTCAGCGACAGCGCCCGCCTGCGCAGGCTACGCCGGGACATGGTCCGCTCCCCCGGCGTCCGCGCGGGCCGGTGCCCGCGGGGCGGCGGCGCGTGCCAGCAGCAGGTCGGCGAAGTCCCTCTCCCGCGTCACGCGGCTTTCGAGCCAGGACAGCGCCAGCGTCGTCGGCATCGCGACGGCGAGCCCCGCCGCCGTCGTCAGGAGCGCGACCCAGATGCCGCCGGCCAGCACCGACGGGTCGACCGCCGATCCGGCCGCCTGCAGGGCACGGAAGGCGTCGATCATGCCGAGGACGGTGCCGAAGAGCCCGAGGAGCGGGGCGATCTGCCCGATGTTGTCGAGGACGCGGAAGCCGCGTTCCAACCGGGCGAAGGACATGGCCGCCTCGGCCTCCAGCCGCTCCCGGATCGCTGTGTCCCGGCCGCCGTCGAGCGCGAGATGCGCAAGCGGGGCGAGGTGGCTGCGGCTTTCGGCAAGCCGCGCGCGCGCGCCGCCCCGATCCCCCGCGTCCCAGGCGTCAAGCGCCGCCTGCAGCCGGGCATGGGTGCCGACACGGGCGGCGCTGAACTGCCAGAGCTTGTAGAGCACCACGGCAAGAGCCAGGACGGAAAGGCCGGCCAAGAGCGCGACGACCGGGCCGCCGAGATCCAGAAGGTCCGAGATGCGTTCGATCGCCCCGCTCATCCCAGAAGCTCCACGTCCGTGCGGGAACTGACAGACAGGGGGCACGCCTCCGCGCCCTCGCAGGTCTGCACGCCGTTGACCAAAAGGCTGCCGACCGCCTCGCAGGAGGTGCCCGCGATGTCGAACTGCCGCACCCGCGGCCGCCCGGCCGGCAGGTCGGCGAAGTCGAAGAGCGCGATCTGCGAAACGCCGCCCTCGGCGTCGAAGGCCACCGTCTCTAGCACGAGCGCGGTGATGTCCGACCCGAGCCCGTTGCGCGCCACGAAGACGAGGCGGCACGCCCCGTCCACCGGGTCGAGGGCGTTGAGCTCGACCGCGACGGCCGGTGCCGTCTCCTCCGCCGCGCCGGGGCCGGAGAACGCGAGGGGCAGCAAAGCCAGAAGCCCGGCGGCAAGGTGGACCGGCCGGCGAGCCGGGTGCGGGAAACGGGTCATCTGAAGCCTCTCGATCTGGGAAAGGCCCTGGCTGCGCCCGGTGGCATCTGGCTGAGGCAGGCAAAACCTACTGAAAGAATCGGAATTGTCCAGTTCGCCGTCCGCAACCCGGCGAACAAGCCCGACTCAGGCCACGATGTCGCGGAACGTGGCTTCGAGGGTCGCCACAACATGCGCCAGCGCGGGCTCGCCCGATTGGCGGACGTGCCAGGCAAGGCGCAACGGGAAGCCCGCCACCGGAAGCGGCGGCGCGAAGGTCGCAAGCCCCGCATCCCCGTGAAGCGCAAGGCTCGGGCGCGGCAGCATGGCGACGTGGTCCGACGCCCGCAGGATCGGCGGAACGAGGTGGAACGCGGGCACCGTCGCCCCGATCCGGCGGTGCCGCCCCAGAGGCGCCAGATGCGCGTCGAGCGGTGTCCGGCTGTCCCCCCGGCCCGACACGAGCACATGCGGCCAGTCGAGCCAGGCCTCCAGCCCGAAATCCGCCGCCGCGGGGTGATCCCGCCGCATCGCGACGACGTATCGTGCCTTGAGAAGCCGGCGGGTCTCCAGACCGTCCATCGCCGCATCGAAGACCGACAGCGCGAGGTCCGTCTCCCCGTCGTGCAGATCGCGCAGCGCGGCCCCTGCCCCGCGCCAGGGCCGGATCACCACCGAAACGCCCGGTGCCTCCCGCGCGAGCGCGGCCATCAGGGGCCTGAGCAGAAGCGCGGCGGGATCGTCGGCGGCGGTGATCCGGATCGTCCGTTCGATCTCGCGGAGCGCGGGCACCGGCGGGTCGATCAGCGCCGTCACCTCGGCCAGCGCGGATTTCAGCGGTGCGCGCAACGCCTCGGCTCGGGGCGTGCGCCGCATGGTCCCGCGGCCGCGCTCCAGAAGCGGATCCCCGAAGAGGTCGCGACAGCGCTAAAGCGCCGCGGAAACCGCCGGCTGCGACAGGTTCAGGCGCGCGGCCGCCCGGCTGACATGGGCCTCCTCCAGAAGCGCGTCGAGCACGACGAGCAGGTTCAGATCAACTGACCGTAAATTCATACGGTCGATAATGACACATACAAACGATCGCTTGGACAGATTTCTTGGCGATACCCATCCTCCTCCCTGTCTTCCCCCGCGACACAGGAGCCCCGACATGGCCGGCACACGCATCCTCTTCTTCCATTCCGATCCTGCGCGCTCGCGCGTCAACGCCGCCCTCGCCGCCCGGGCGCGCGACCTGCCAGACACCGAGGTCGTCGACATGGCCGCCCGCTACCCGGACGATCGCGTCGATCTCGCCTGGGGCGCGGCGGTCGAGGCGCAGGGTCTCCTCGCCGCCGATCGCATCGTGCTGCAGTTCCCGATCCACTGGTACGCGGGGCCGCCGCTCCTGAAGGCCTGGCAGGACGCGGTGCTCACCCGGATGTACTACATCCATGCCGAAACCGAGGGTGACCGCCTCGCGGGAACGCCCCTGATGATCGCCGCGACCGCGGGCAACGGGCCGACGGCCTACCGGCGCGGCGGGCAGAACGGCTATGCGCTCGACGCGATCCTGACGCCCCTCAAGGCCACCGCCCGTCGGTGCGGCCTGCCGTGGCACCGGCCCTACCTCGTCTACGGTGCCAACCGGATGGACGAGGCCGCGCTCGCGACGGCGGCGACGGGCTACGCCGGGGCGCTCCGGGCCTTCGCCGCGCGGACGGCGCGGACCGCGGCGGTCTGATTTCGTATGACTTCCGCGGAGAGGGAAGCACCATTGCCGCATGCATCACGCGCCATCTGGCGGCCACCGCGCCCGACGCTATGCCGATGCCGCTTGTGGGCGACGCCCGGTGCTACCCAACCGCATCCTCTTCGGGTTCGGCAAGCGCATCGGGCGGGCCCTCCGAAATGTTGCCGTACCGGAACTTCGTAGCCCGGGCGGAGGCCGAAGCGACTGTCGGTCCTGTCATGGATGTTCGTCGCCGACCGATCGAACGGACCTTCGACCGGTTCGCAACACAATTCGTCCGGCATATCCGTCGGGAAGGGAAAGGACAGTGGACCGGACCTCGCAGACGGGTCGGACACGGTACGCGTCGTGCATCCTGCTGTCGGAGGGCTTGCCGAGGGGAAAATGACCGGGGCCGGTCAGGCGGCCCCGGTCGCGGGCATCAGTTCTGCCAGGACTGGATCAGCTCGTCGTAGGAGACGGTGATCGGCTCCTCGTCCTCGTTTTCGAGCTGCGCCTTCGGCGAGCCCTCCTGCGAGAGCCAGAAGTCGGGCTCCTGCTCCTCGTTGAGGACAGGGCCGAGCTCGCCCTGGACGCCGGCGCGCTCGAGGCGCTCCATCACCTGCTCCTGATCGGCGCAGAGCTGGTCGAGGGCCTCCTGCGGGGTCTTGTCGCCCGACATGGCGTCCCCGATGTTCTGCCACCAGAGCTGCGCGAGGCGCGGGTAGTCCGGCACGTTCGTGCCCGTGGGCGACCACTGCACGCGCGCGGGCGAGCGGTAGAATTCCACGAGGCCGCCGAGACGCGGGGCGCGCTCGGTGAAGTGCTCGCTGTCGATGGTCGACTCGCGGATGAACGTCAGGCCCACGTCGGACTTCTTGAGGTCCACCGTCTTCGAGGTGACGAATTGCGCGTAGAGCCAGGCGGCCTTGGCACGGTCGACGGGGGTCGATTCCATCAGCGTCCAGGAGCCGGCGTCCTGGTAGCCGATCTTGGTGCCTTCGGTCCAATAGGCCCCGTGCGGCGAGGGCGCCATCCGCCAGAGCGGCATCCCCTCGTCGTCAAGCACGGCATCGGCCCCGTCACCCACCATGTCGGCGGTGAAGGCGGTGTACCAGAACATCTGCTGCGCGATGTTGCCCTGCGCCGGGATCGGGCCGGCCTCGCCGAAGGTCATGCCGGCGGCGGTGGGCGGCGAGTACTTCTCCAGCCATTCGATCGCCTTCGTCACGGCGTAGACGGCCGCGGGCGAGTTCGTCGCCCCGCCCCGCGCCACGCAGGAGCCGACGGGCTGCGAGTTCTCGTTCACGCGGATGCCCCATTCGTCGACCGGCAGGCCGTTGGGCTCGCCCACGTCTCCCATGCCGGCCATCGACATCCAGGCGTCGGTGTAGCGCCAGCCGAGCGACGGGTCCTTCTTGCCGTAGTCCATGTTGCCGAAGATCTCGCCCTCGATGCCCATGTGGCTGAGGTCGCGGCCGGTGAAGAACTCGGCGATGTCCTCGTAGGCGGACCAGTTGACCGGCACGCCCAGCTCGTAGCCGAACTGCTCCTGGAAATCGGCCATGTTCTTCTCGTCGGTGAACATGTCGTAGCGGAACCAGTAGAGGTTCGCGAACTGCTGCGTCGGCATCTGGTAGAGCTTGCCGTCCGGCCCGGTAGTAAAGCTCAGCCCGATGAAGTCGTCGAGGTCGAGCGTCGGCGAGGTCACGTCGGCCCCCTCGCCCGCCATCCAGTCGGTCAGGTTGCGCACCTGCTGATAGCGCCAGTGGGTGCCGATCAGGTCGCTGTCGTTGACGTAGGCGTCGTAGATGTTCTCGCCCGACTGCATCTGCGTCTGCAGCCGCTCGACCACGTCGCCCTCGCCGATGAGGTCATGGGTGACCTGGATGCCGGTGATCGCCGTGAACGCGGGGGCCAGGACCTGGGCCTCGTACTCGTGCGTGGTGATCGTCTCGGAGACGACGGAGATCTCCATGCCCTGGAAGGGCTGGGCCGCGTCGATGAACCATTGCATCTCGGCTTCCTGCTCCTCGCGCGTGAGGACGGACGTGTCGCCGATCTCCGCGTCGAGGAAGGCCTGCGCGGCCTCCATGTCGGCGAAGGCCGGGCCGGTCAGGCCGAGCGCGAGCGCCGTCGTTGTCATCAGAAATCTGTTCATGTTTTCCTCCCTTTTCGAACAGGTTGCGTGTCACACCCAGCGGAAGACCGCCGCGGCATAGAGGGCGCAGAGCACGAGCGCCTGCCATTGCGGCAGATCGGTCAGCCCGAGCCATGCGAGATTGATGAAGGCGGACCCGAGGAGCGTGATGAAGAGCCGGTCGCCCCTGGTGGTCTCGATCCGGAGGACGCCGCGCCGGGGCGCCTCCGGGTACTTGATCGCCAGCACTGTGAAGGTGAGCAGGATCGCCGCGATGATCGCGAAGAAGGCCGCCGTGGGCCAGGTCCAGGCCATCCAGTCAAGCATTGCGCGTCTCCTTCTCGGAGACGCGCAATGCGCAGCCCCCGGGCCTGACCCGGGGGCCTCCGATCAATGTCGTGTTGTCATTCCCGGTCGCGCCGTCATCGGCGGGCTTGACCCGGCGATCCATCGCTCGACTGGGCAGTGCGCGCGGATGCATGGATTGCCGGGTCGAGCCCGGCAATGACGCCTCAGCTAACGGCAGATGCCGGGCCAGAGGTCGTGCCAGTCGGGGTTGTGGTCCTCGATCAGGGCGATCTTCCAGGCACGTTTCCATTTCTTGAGGGTCTTCTCGCGCTGGATGGCGAGGCGCGGTTCGGACTGTTCTTCGAACAAGACGAGCTTCGTGACGCCGTAGCGCGCCGTGAAGCTGTCGGGTTGCGTCTTCACGCGATGCTCCCGGACGCGGCGGACCAGATCGCCGGTCGCGCCGACATAGAGCGTGCCGTTCTTCTGGCTGGCGAGGATGTATGTCCACATGCGCGGTGCGGGTCCCGAGGTGGATGGCGGGGTCGAGCCCGGCCATGACGCGCAGGGAGAGGTTACCAAACCGTTCCATCACACCCGCCCCAGGGCGAAGCCCTTCGCGATGTAGTTGCGCACGAACCAGATCACCAAGGCGCCCGGCACGATGGTCAGCACGCCCGCCGCCGCCAGCACGCCCCAATCGACGCCCGAGGCCCCGACGGTGCGTGTCATGGTGGCTGCGATCGGCTTCGCGTCGACGCTCGTGAGCGTGCGCGACAGCAGCAGTTCCACCCAAGAGAACATGAAGGCGAAGAAGGCGGCCACGCCGATCCCGCTCGCGATCAGCGGCATGAAGATCTTCACGAAGAACTTCGGGAAGGAATAGCCGTCGATATAGGCCGTTTCGTCGATCTCCTTCGGGACGCCGCGCATGAAACCCTCGAGGATCCAGACCGCCAGCGGCACGTTGAAGAGGCAATGCGCCAGCGCCACCGCGATATGCGTGTCGAAGAGGTTCACGCTCGAATAGAGCTGGAAGAACGGCAGCGCGAAGACGGCGGGAGGGGCCATCCGGTTCGTCAGGAGCCAGAAGAACAGGTGCTTGTCGCCCATGAAGTGATAGCGCGAGAAGGCATAGGCCGCCGGGAGCGCCACGGTCAGCGTGATGACGACGTTCATCGTCACGTAGAGGAGCGAGTTGATGTAGCCCTGATACCACGACGGATCGGTCAGGATCGTCGCGTAGTTCTCCAGCGTCAGGTTGCGCGGCCAGAGCGTGAAGCTGCCGAGGATCTCGGCGTTCGTCTTCAGGCTCATGTTCAGAAGCCAGTAGAGCGGCAGCATCAGGAACAGCAGGTAGAGCGCCATGACGACGGCCGAGCCCTTGACGGGCAGGCGACGGCGCCGCGCGACCGGCGCCTCGGTGACGCGACCCGGGATCGTGGCCGCGCCGGGGGCCTGGGCGGTATCGGTCATGCGTCCCTCTTATCCAGGTTGGTCATCACGGTGTAGAACACCCAGGAGATCAGCAGGATCACCAGGTAGTACATGATCGAGAAGGCGGCGGCGGGGCCGAGGTCGAACTGCCCGAGGGCCATCTTCACGAGGTCGATCGAGAGGAAGGTCGTCGAGTTGCCGGGGCCGCCGCCGGTGACGACGAAGGGCTCGGTGTAGATCATGAAACTGTCCATGAAGCGCAGCAGGATCGCGATCATCAGCACGCCCGCCATCTTCGGCAGCTCGATGTAGCGGAAGACGGCCCAGCGGCTCGCCTGGTCGATCTTGGCCGCCTGGTAGTAGGCATCGGGGATCGACTGCAGCCCGGCATAGGCGAGGAGCGCCACCAGCGACGTCCAGTGCCAGACGTCCATCACGATGACGGTGGCCCAGGCGGCGTAGAAGTTCTGGGTGTAGTTGTACTCGATCCCGATCGCGTCGAGCGTGTGGCCCAGGAGGCCGATGTCGACGCGCCCGAAGATCTGCCAGATGGTGCCGACCACGTTCCACGGGATGAGAAGCGGCAGCGACATCAGAACGAGGCAGAACGAGGCCCAGATGCCGGATTTGGGCATGTTGAGCGCGACGTAGATGCCGAGCGGGATCTCGATCGCGAGGATCAGGCCCGAGAACGCGAGCTGTCGCCAGAGCGCGGCCCACATCCGCTCGGATTCGAGCATGTCCTCGAACCAGGCGATGCCGTTCCAGAAGAAGACGTTGTTCCCGAAGGTGTCCTGCACGGAGTAGTTCACCACCGTCATCAGCGGGATCACCGCCGAGAATGCCACGAGGAGCAGCACCGGCAGGACGAGGAACCACGCCTTCTGATTGACCGTCTTGTTCATGCGGCGGCTCCGTACTTCATGGGTTTGAGAGCGTCATCCTCGGCCGCGATCGGGTCATCCTCGGGCTTGACCCGAGGATCTCTCATCTCCCGATGCGCAACAGCGGCCGAAGATCCCCGGGTCAAGCCCGAGGATGACGGCACGGGGCGCTGCGGGCCCGAGGATGACAGTGTATCCGCACCCCCCCTCATGCCGCGTCCTCCGGCACCACGCGCCAGTCGTCGGCGTAGACGTTCACGCCCTCGGGCGCGAAGGCGACAAGGGTCTCGCCCGCCGGCACGGGCGCCCCCTCGCCCAGGATCGCGTTGACCTCCCGGCCCGCGACCGCGGCGCGCACGATGCGGTGGCGGCCGACGTCCTCGACCCGCGTCACCGTCGCGGGCAGCCCGGCGTCGCCGAGGCGCACGAACTCCGGCCGCACGCCCAGCTCCACCTTGCCCGCGGGCGCACCGAAGCTGCGGCCGAGCGCGATCTCCGTGCCGTTGATCACCGCGCGGTCCCCCCGCACCTCCGCCGGCAGCAGGTTCATCCCCGGCGAACCGATGAAGTAGCCGACGAAGGTATGCTCCGGCCGCTCGAAGAGCTCCTGCGGGGTGCCGATCTGCACGACACGGCCGTCGTGCATGACGACCACCCGGTCCGCGAAGGTCAGCGCCTCGGTCTGGTCGTGAGTGACATAGATCATCGTGTGCCCGAACTCGTGGTGCAGCGACTTCAGCTGCGTCCGAAGCTCCCACTTCATGTGCGGGTCGATCACCGTCAGCGGCTCGTCGAAGAGGAGCGCGTTCACGTCCTCGCGCACCATGCCGCGGCCGAGCGAGATCTTCTGCTTGGCATCCGCCGTCAGCCCCCGCGCCTTGCGGTCGAGCACGTCCTCCATGCCGATCATCGCACCGATCTGCTGCACCCGGCGGGTGATGTATTCGGCATCGGCCCCCCGGTTGCGCAGCGGGAAGGCGAGGTTCTGGCGCACCGTCATCGTGTCGTAGACGACCGGAAACTGGAACACCTGCGCGATGTTGCGCTGCGCCGTGGGCGCATGGGTCACGTCCTCCCCGTCGAAGAGGATGCGGCCCTGGCTCGGCTCCAGGAGGCCCGAGATGATGTTGAGGAGCGTGGACTTGCCGCAGCCCGACGCCCCGAGCAGGGCATAGGCCTCGCCGTCGGCCCAATCGTGGTCGAGCTGCTTGAGCGCGTAGTCCTCCGGCCCTTTCGGTGCCGGGGCGTAGGAATGGGCCAGGTTGTCGAGGGTGATCTTGGCCATTCAGGCGGCCTCCGCATAGGGCGCGGGCGCGACGAGCGTGCCCCCCGCGTCGAAGAGGTAGACATGCGCCGGGTCGAGATAGACCGTCGTGCGCGCCCCCGGTGTCAGCTCCCGCACGCCATGGATCAGGCCGACCCAGCGGTGACCGGCATGGTCGAGGTGCACGAAGGTCTCCGACCCGGTGATCTCGGTCACGGCGAGGTCGCATTCGAAGGCGAGCGCGGTCTCGGTGTGACGGCTGAGGTCGAGGTGATTGGGCCGGAACCCGGCACGATAGGCCCCGTCCGCGGCCCCCGCCGGCGCCGCCGCGCCCTGCCCGTCGCCGTAGTCGACGCGGCCGCCCGCGACCGTCACGTCGAGGAAGTTCATCGGCGGGTCGCTGAAGACCCGCGCCGTCGTGGCGTCCACCGGCTTGCGATAGACCGAGGGCGTCGGCCCGAATTGCGTCACGCGGCCTTCCCAGAGCGTGGCGACGTTGCCGCCGAGCAGAAGCGCCTCCTCCGGCTCGGTGGTGGCGTAGACGAAGATCGAGCCCGCCTCGCGGAAGATGTTGGGGATCTCGGCGCGCAATTCCTCGCGCAGCTTGTAGTCGAGGTTCGCCAGCGGCTCGTCGAGGAGGACGAGCCCCGCATCCTTCACCAGCGCCCGGGCCAGCGCGCAGCGCTGCTGCTGCCCGCCCGACAGCTCCAGCGGCTTGCGGTCGAGGAACGGCGTGAGCCGCATCAGCGCGGCGGCGCGGTCGACGGCCGTGGCGATCTCGTCCTTCGACTTGCCCAGAAGGCGCAGCGGCGAGGCGATGTTCTCGAAGACGGTCATCGAGGGATAGTTGATGAACTGCTGGTAGACCATGGCGACGCCCCGGTCCTGCACCCGCATTCCCGTCACGTCGTCGCCCTGCCAGAGGATGCGCCCCGTCGTGGGCACATCGAGCCCGGCCATGAGCCGCATGAGGGAGGTCTTGCCGGCGAGCGTCGGCCCGAGGAGGACGTTCATCGTCCCCGCCTCCAGCGCGAGATCGGTCGGGTGGATGTGCGTCTGCCCGTCGACCGCGAGCGACACGTTCTCCAATGTGAGCGTCATCTCCCCTCCCCCGTTCCTGCGCGGCGGCCGGCTTCCGCCCCGCCGATGGGGGCGAGGTGCCCGCGGTCGGCCGGTCGCCGCCCCGAGGGTGCACCGAACGCCGCCGGGCGTCCACTGCTTGCGGCACGCGGATCGAGCCTTGTCTTCACGTCTTGTCTCCCTGCGGCCCTCCCGGCCACGCGCCAATCAATGGCAGAAACGATCACGAATGGAAGATAAAAATGTTCGTTTGCGCGCAGTTTTCCGCAAGACATTGATTTCATTGGCTCGCCTTGGGCATCTGGCCCCCGCGGGCGCGGACGGGTAAGCAAGATCATGGTCCAGACGCTTCGAAAACCGGAGATCATCCAGATCGCCCGCCGCGAGGGCAAGGTCACCGTGGAGGGGCTGGTGGCGCATTTCAACGTCACGCCCCAGACCATTCGCCGCGACCTCGCGGAACTGGCCGACTCGGGACAGCTGGAGCGCGTGCACGGCGGTGCGATCCTGCCCTCCTCGACGGTCAACATCGCCTACAACGAGCGGCGGCAGCTCAACCAGACCTCCAAGACCGACATCGCCCGGCGCGTCGCCCCGCTCATCCCCGACGATTGCTCGGTCTTCCTCAACATCGGCACCACGACCGAGGCCGTCGCCAACGAGCTCGTGCATCACTCGGGGCTGATGCTGGTGACGAACAACCTCAACATCGCGGGCATCTTCTCCAACCACCCGAGCAACGAGCTCGTCCTCACCGGCGGCACGCTGCGCAAGTCCGACGGGGGCCTCGTGGGCGGATTCGCGACCGAGACGGTCGAGCGCTTCCGCTTCGATTTCGCCGTCATCGGCTGCTCGGCGCTGCACCCCGGCGGCGACATCCTCGACTTCGACATCCGCGAGGTCGGCGTGAGCCGCGCCATCATCGAGCGCAGCGATTGCGTCATCCTCGCCACCGACCTGTCGAAGCTCGGGCGCAAGGCGCCGATCAAGATTGCCTCGCTGGCCGAGGTCGACATGCTCGCGACCGACGTGGCCCCGCCGGAGGACTACGCCGCCCTCTGCCGCGAGCACGGCACCGAGATCCTGGTCGCGGGCGAGACCTGAGCATTCCGTTCAATCCTCATCGCGCCGGCCAAGATAGGTCTCGAAAGCGTCCTTGAGCGCGCCGCGGAACGACACGGCCAGCTGCGACAGCGGGGTGTTCCGATGCACGATCAGCGCGACGTCGAAAGCGATCGGCGGCTTCAGCGGGCGGAAGTTCAGACCGCCATCTCCGCCATTCAGCTCCCGCCAGGAATGGCGCGCGACCGGATCGACGACGGCAAAGGCAAGCCCCTGCTGGGCGAATCGCAGGAGCGGCAGGAACATCTGCGCCTCGAAGCGGGTATTGAGCCGCGCACCGGCGTCGGACATCAGCTGCATGAGATGGCGTGTGGTATCATGCTCCCCGATCAGATGCGCGACGGGCCGTTCGGCCAACTGCTCGGGCCCGATCGACGTGCAGGCCGCCTCGGGTGCCGAGGCGGGCAATGCGCAGAGACATTCCAGCCGCATCAACTCGGCCGCGACCGGCAGTTGTCCCGCTGCGGCAATGGCCGAGGCATCGCAGAGGCCGATGTCGGCCTGCCCCGCCGCCACCTCGCGCACGACCGTCTCGGACTGGCGCGAGATCAGTCGCATCCGTGCGTCGGGCCGGTCGGCCCCGAACCGCGCCAGGAGGCCCGGCACCATCCAGACCGCCGGCCCGGGCATCGAGGCGACGGTAAGCGTACCCACCTCGCGCTCGCGCATCCGCTTCATGTCGCGGTCGAGCCGGTCGAGCCGCGCCAGGATCTCGCGCAGTTCGCCGTCGAGGTGCCGCGCCTCGGGCACGGGAACGAGCCGGCGCCCCGTGCGCTCGAAAAGCGGCATCCCGTAGGACGCCTCGAGCTTGGCGATGGCCGCCGAGACCGAAGGCTGCGTGCGCCCGAGCGTGCGGGCGGCGCGACTGATGGAACCGGTGGCCATGACCTCCCGGAAGGCGCGGAGCTGGATCAGGTTCACGACGGCTCCTCATAAAAACTATCTATACTTTAAACAGAATTAGCGATTTGTATCTATGTAAATCTCCCCGCACTCTGGTCGGAACGGAGTCCCCCGAGGATCCGTGCGACGAAAAGATGAACAGGGAGCCGACAATGTCCTTCATCCGTACCCTCGGCGCGACCGCCCTCGCGCTCACGCTTGCCGCCCCGGCCATGGCCCAGGCACCGACCTTCTTCCGCATCGGCACCGGCGGGGCCGGCGGCACCTACTTTCCGATCGGCGGCACCATCGCCAACGCCATCTCCGCGCCCCCCGGCTCGCGCCCCTGCGAGGAGGGCGGCCAGTGCGGCGTGCCGGGCCTCGTGGCCATCGCCCAGTCGACGAACGCCTCGGTCGCCAACAACGCGGCGGTGCAGAACGGCTCGCTCGAGGCGGGCATGACCGCCGCCGACGCGCTGCGCGACATGTACCTCGGCGAGGGCAAGTACGAGGGGAATCCCCACGACAAGCTGCGGATCGTCGCCAATCTCTTCCCCGAGGACCTGCACCTCGTCGTGCCTGCCGGATCCGACCTGGCGAGCCTCGGCGACCTCGCCGGCAGACGTGTCGGCATCGCGCAGGCAGGCTCGGGCACGCAGGTCGCGGTGCTTCAGATCCTCGGCACCCAGGGCGTCGACCGCGACAACATGGAAGAGGCGGAGCTCAACAACTCCCAATCGGCGGAACGCCTCGCCGACGGTCAGCTCGACGCCTATTTCTACGCCGCCGGCTGGCCCGTCGCCGCGATGGTGCAACTGGCCTCGACCAAGGGCATGGATCTCTACTCCATGAGCGACGAGGAAGTCGCCGCCGCCTCCGAGGCCGTCCCCGCCTATATCCAGTCGACCATCCCGGGCGGCGTCTACGAAGGTGTCGACGAGGACACGAACACCGTCGCAGTGCCGGCCATGCTCGTCGTCTCCGCCGACCAGCCCGAGGAGCTCGTCTACGAGATCACCAAGGCGCTGTGGAACGACAATTCGCGCAAGCTGCTCGACAACGGCCACGCCAAGGGCAAGCTCATCACCCCCGACACGGCGCTCGACGGCGTCGAGGGTCTCGGCGTGCCGCTGCACCCGGGGGCGGAGCGCTTCTACCGCGAGGCCGGCCTTCTCGAGTGATCCGACACGGGCCGCGGCACCCTCGACGCCGCGGTCCGTCTCCCCGCCGCCCCCGGGCGTTCGCCCCGGGGGCGGTCACACCGCTCCGAACCGGATCGTCTCCGGGCCAGCAGCGGAACGGACGGGCCGCCGACGCCCCGCGATCTTCTCGATCTCGCGCACGGATCCGCTCCGCCGGGACGATCCGAACGCGCCCGATCCCGCCCCATGCAGTGACACCGCAGACGGAGACGTCGACGCCATGACGCAGACCATTCCCCAAGAGGCCGGCGACGACCTCACAGCCGAGGAGCTCGCCGCGATCGAGGCGGAATACGACGAGGTCGCCGCCGCGCGCCCGGTCACGCCGAACCTCGGGCTCCTGCTCAAGATCGTGGCGGTGGTCTTCGCCGTCTATCATTACCTGACCGCGGGGTTCGGGCTGCCGGTCGACTACTGGCACATGGGCTGGCACCTTTCGGGCCTTTTCGTGCTGATCTACGCCTTCTACCCGATCTTCCGCACCCGCACCTCGCACGATCTGCGGCCGGGCGGACTGCGCCCCGGGAACGTGCCGGTCTGGGACTGGACGCTGATGGCGCTCGGCATCGCCTCTGCGCTCTGGCTCGGACTCGCCTGGCAGGGGGTGCCGCTCCTCGACGTCGCAGAGCAGGCCCTGCGGCAGGGCAACCCGAACGCATGGGATCTCTTCTTCGGTGGTCTCCTGATCGTTCTGGTGCTCGACATCGCCCGTCGGACGCTCGGCTTCGTGCTGCCGCTCATCATCTGCGTCTTCATCGGCTACGCGCTCTTCGGGCCCTATATCCCCGTCCAGATCCTGCAGCATCCGGGCGTCGACCTGCGCGCCTTCATCAACAACATGTATTTCCCGGCCGAGGGCATCTTCGGCGTCACGCTCTGGGTCGTCTCGACCATCGTGTTCCACTTCGTCCTCTTCGGGGTCGTCGCGCAACGCACGGGGCTGGGCCAGCTCTTCATCGACAACGCGATGATCCTCGCCGGCAAATACACCGGCGGGCCGGCCAAGGTCTCGGTCATCTCCTCGGCCTTCTTCGGCACGATCTCGGGCTCCTCGGTGGCGAACACGGTCTCGACCGGCTCGCTTACGATCCCGAACATGAAGCGGCTCGGCTATCCGGGCCATTTCGCAGGCGGGGTCGAGGCCGCGGCCTCGGCCGGCGGACAGATCACGCCGCCGATCATGGGCGCGGCGGCCTTCATCATGGCGGAGTTCCTGGAGGTGCCCTACACCACCATCGTCATCGCGGCCGTCTTCCCCGCCCTGCTGCACTACGTCGGCGTCTTCTGCGTGGTGCATTTCATGGCCCGCCGGCTGGGCCTCTCGGGCGCGGACCCGTCGACGCTGCCGCTCCTCAAGGCGGTCTGGAAGGACGGCTGGGCCAATCTCATCCCGCTCGTCGGCCTGCTATGGGTGCTCTTCTCGGGCTACACCCCCTACATGGCCGCCTTCTGCGGCACCTCGCTCCTCGTCTGCGCGGGCGTCGCGCGGCCGCGCAACCCGGTCTCCTGGCTGCCGGCGGCGCTCTTCTCGGCTTTCGTCGTCTGGAAATATCTCAACGGCAGCTTCCTCGGCGATACCGCCACCGTTCTCGTCCTCGGCGCGGTGCTGACGCTGCTGAACCCGCAACGCCCTCTGACCCTGGGCGAGCTGATCGAGGCGACGGCGACGGGCGCGAAATACGCGCTCGCCGTCGGGGCCGCCGCGGCGGCGGTCGGCATCGTCGTCGGCGTCATCAACACGACCGGTGTCGGTTTCCGCGTGGGTTTCATGGTCACGAACGGCGCGACCTCAATCGCCGACGCGATCCTCCCGGTGGTGGGTCTCGGCATGGGATTCGTGGAGATGGCGGACCTGACGCTCTTCGTCAGCCTCGTCCTGATCGCGATGTCCTGCATCCTGATGGGGGCGGGCATCCCCACGACGGCGCTCTACATCATGCTCGTCTCGGTGGCGCAGCCGGCGCTTGCGCAGCTCGGCGTGCCGCCCATCGCGAGCCACATGTTCGTGCTCTACTACGGCGTCGTCTCCGAGATCACGCCGCCGGTCTGCACCTCGGCCTATGCGGCGGCGGCGATCGCCAATTCCAACCCCTTCCGCACCGGCATCTCGGCCTTCACGCTGGGCCTAGGGAAGATCGTGGCCCCCATGGCCTTCGTCTACGCGCCGGTCCTGCTGCTGGTGCCCGGCACGTTCGAGCTCTGGCCCTTCGTCTACACCTCGCTCTCGGCGATCGCGGGGGTCGTCTGCCTCTCGGGAGCGGTCGTCGGCTTCCTCCTCGCGCGGGCGGACCCGGTGTCGCGGATCCTTCTGGCCGTAGCGGGTCTCGTCTTCATCGCGCCGGGCCTCGGGGCGGACATCGTCGCGTGCCTGATCGCGGCCCCGGCGTTCGCGCTGCAACTCCTCGGCCGCCGCCGGGCCGCCGCGGCCTGAGCCCATGCGTCCCGTCACGATCCTCGGAGCCGGCATCGTCGGCGTCTGCTGCGCGCTTACCCTGCGGGAGCGGGGCCACCCCGTCGAGGTCATCGACCGGGCCGATCCGGGCGAAGGGGCGTCGCACGGGAACGCGGGCGTCATCTCGCCCTGGTCCGTCGTGCCACAACCCATGCCCGGAGCCTGGCGCGGGGTGCCCGGCTGGTTGCTCGACCGGGACGGGCCGCTGCGCATCCGGGCGGGGGCCTTGCCCCGCATGGTGCCCTGGGGCCTGCGTTTCCTGCGCAACTGCACCGAGGCCCGCGCCCGCGCCATCAGCCGCACCATGGCCCGCCTCGCCACCGACAATGTACATGCCTACCGTCGCTATCTCGACGGCACGGCCGAACAATCGCTCGTCGCCAACGCGATGTACGTCAACGTTTTCCGCCCGCCCGACCGCGCGGACCTGACCGACCTCGCCTGGCGGCTGCGCGAGGAGATCGGCGCACCGCTCGAGGTGATCGACGCCGCGGCCCTGCGCGCGCTGGAGCCGGCCCTGGCCGACCGCTACCACGCAGCGATCCTCATCAAGGACCAGGCCCGCGCGCGCCATCCCGGGCGGCTGACGAAGGTGCTGGCGGCGAAGGCCCGCGCCCTCGGCGTCCGCTTCCGCAGAGCCGAAGTGACGGCTCTGGCCCGTGCGGGAGCGTCCACCCGGCTCGTGACGCGGGACGGACCGATCGACGCCGAACTTTTGGTGCTCGCCGCGGGCTATCACGCGGCGCGGCTGGCGCAGGGTCTCGGCCTCGGCACGCCACTCATCGCCGAGCGCGGCTATCACGTGGCCTTCCCGAACGCGGGTGTGACGCTCGACAACTCGATCATGGAGATGCGCGCCAAGGTCGTCGCCTCCTCGATGGAAGGCGCGCTCAGGGTCGCCGGCACGGCCGAATTCGCCCCGCCCGACGCTCCGCCTGCCATGGCGCGGGTCGAGGCGCTCACCCGAATCGCACGGGCGATGATGCCTGGACTCGACGTCTCGGGCCGCGACTGGTGGATGGGCATCCGCCCCTCCTTCCCAGACAGCCTGCCGGCGGTCGGCCCGATGCCCGCGCACCCGGGCGTCATCGCCGCCTTCGGGCACAGCCACTACGGCATGATCCTGGCCCCGGGCACCGCCCGTCTCGTCGCCGAGATGATCGCCGGCGCGCCGAACGACCGCACCCTCGCCGCGGCCCTCGACCCGGGGCGCTAGAACTCTTCTGAGGACCCCGAAGCGATCCATTTTGGTTCTGCATCGGTTTCGGCGCGCCGCCCATGCGGCAGCTCGGGCGTCCCGGCGGTGTGTCTGCGCCAACATCGAGACGGCGACGGCTGGCCCCTCGGATTCCGGTGCGACCGGAAGTGACCGGATTCCCCGTAACTCGGTGCGAGTCGCGAAGATTGCGTTGTGCGATTCCGCAGGAGCGGCTATTCCGAAATCGACCACGACGATGGCCGCGTCCTCCCACACGGAGAGACCGCGGCGCTCGACGGGTCGCTGTTCCTTTTTCTGAGTGTGTCCGGTGTCCGTCCCTGCAGGGTCGGACGCCCGGGATATCGCAGACACGCCACGCACCCCATAGAACGGTCCGGGACAGCACAACCGACGTCCCGGACCGCGCCAGAGCCGAGAGAGGACAGAGCAGATGAACACGCCGATCCCGTTCACCCCGCTGAGACAGCAGCGGACCGTCCCCCCGCTCGCCCCGCAGCGACTGGAGACCTACCCGAGCGTCTGGATCCACGGGGCGGGGATGTCGGGTTCCACCTGGCAGAGCATGACCGCCGACCTGCCGCGTGCGCGCACGCCCGACCTGCCCTGGCACGGCGCGGCCGAGCCGGTGCTGCCGCCCCGGGTGGAACGCTTTGCCGATGTGCTGAAACCGGACGTGCCCGAGGGTGCGATCCTCATCGGCCATTCCCTCGGCGGGATGGTCGCGCTGGAGCTGGCCGCGCGGATGCGGCGGCGCATCTCCGCGCTCGTCCTGGTGGAATCCGTGCCGACGGTGCGCGACCGGGCGACGGGCCGCCTCATGGGGCGTCTGGCGATGGGGATGATCGACCTGCTGGGGCCCGAACGGCTCGCGCGGCTCTCGGGCGTGGGCCAGATCCCGGCGACCCGGGCCGAACTGCGCCGGCAGCTGTCGCGTCACGACAGGGCGAGCCTGCGCGCCGCCATGGAGGCCGCGACCGCCTACGACGGGCGCCCGTGCCTGCCGCGGGTCGAGGTGCCGACGCTCGTGGTCATCGGCACCCAGAACAAGGCGACCCACGCCGGCGCGATGACGGCCGCGCGCGGGATCGCCGTGGCCGAGCTGACGGCGATCGAGGGGGGGCATATCCTGAATGTCGACAACCCCCGTTGCCTGCGCAGCGTCATCGACGACTTTCTGATGCGGCGCCTCCGCCCCTATCCATCCGGATCTTCCCGGGTGGGGGAGGCTGACCGTAGGGCGGGCTGAGGGACCTGCTGGTCACTCCAGGTAAGGCAGATTCCATGTTCTTCAGACCCGCCCACCGGGGCTTGCTCGGGCTTGCTCTCCTGATCGCCCTCCTTGCCCCGGCGCTCGCTCCCGCCGCGGATGTCCCCCCGCGGCGGGGCGAGATCGCCCTGAGCTTCGACGACGCCCCGACGGGCGACGGCTCCTTCCTGACGGGCCCCGAGCGCACCGCGCGCCTGATCGCGGGGCTCGAGGCGGCCGGCGTGGAGGAGGCGCTCTTCTTCGTGATGACCGGCGGCCTCGAGACGGCCGAGGACGCCGAACGGCTCCGGGCCTATACCGGCGCGGGCCACGTCCTCGCCAACCACACGCACAGCCACCCCTGGCTGCGCGAGACGGAACCGGCCGACTACCTCGCCGACATCGACGAGGCGGCCCGGATCCTGAGCGATTTCGTGCCCGTCGCCCCGCTCTTCCGGTATCCCTACCTCGACGAGGGCCTGACGCACGGCCGCCACATGGCCGTCCGCTCCGGGCTGCGCGCGCGGGGGCTCGACAACGGCTACGTCACCGTCGACACCTACGACTGGTACATGCAGGCGCTCGCCGGGGGCGCGCGGGATGCCGGGCGCGACCTCGACATGGAGGCGCTGCGCGATGTCTACGTCTCGACCCTGCTCGAGGGCGTGACCTTCTACGACGACGTGGCCCGTCGCCACCTCGGCCGCTCGCCGCGCCATGTCCTGCTGCTGCACGAGAACGACCTCGCCGCGCTCTTCGTCCCCGATCTCGTCGCCGCGCTCCGGGCCGAAGGATGGGAGATCATTCCGGCGCGCGAAGCCTACGACGACCCGATCGCCGAGATCCGGCCCGACACGCTCTTCAACGGGCAGGGCCGCATCGCCGCCATCGCCCACGCCGCCGGCGCGGAGGCCCGCGATCTCGTGCCCCGTGTCGAGGACGAGACCTATCTGCGCGCGCTCTTCGTGGAGCGCGGGCTTCTCTCCGACACGCAAGACCCCGACTGACCCGAAAGGCCCCCATGCATTCCTTCATCAAATGCGCCGCATTGCTGGCCACGGCGACCCTCGGGCTGATGTCCATCGCCGGGCCGGCCAGGAGCGCGCCCGAGACGGCGCTCGCCGAAACGATCGCCCGGCTCGAGGCCGATCTCGACGCGCGCATCGGCCTGCACCTCGAGGACGTCGGGACGGGCTGGACGCTGACCCATCGCGCCGACGAACGTTTCCTGATGGCCAGCACCTTCAAGTCGCTTCTCTGCGGCGCGGTCCTCGCCGGGGTCGACGCGGGCGAGGTCGACCTGGGCGAGACGGTCGAGATCACCTCCGGCGACCTCGTGCCCTACGCGCCCGTCGTCGAGGACGAGGTGGGCAACGCGCTCACCCTGGCGCAGCTCTGCCGCGCGACCCTCGACATGAGCGACAACGCGGCGGCGAACCTGCTGACCCGGCGGCTGGGCGGCCCGGCGGAGGTCACCACCTTCCTGCGCGGCATCGGCGACGCGGTGACCCGCATCGACCGTTGGGAGCCCGACCTCAACACCTTCGCCCCCGGTGACCCCCGCGACACAACGAGCCCCTCCGCCATTGCCGGCAGCTGGAAGGCGCTTCTGCTGGGCGATGCCCTGTCGGTGGCCTCCGCGGCGCGGCTCGAGACCTGGATGGGCGACGGCGGCGTCACCGGCAATCTGCTGCGGGCCTCCACGCCCGCCGACTGGGAGGTGGCCGACAAGTCGGGCGGCGGCCTGCACCACACCCGCAATCTCGTCGCGCTGGTGCGGCCGGAGGGCGGCGAGCCGTGGCTCGTGGCGATCTACCTCTCGGACACGCCCGCCGACTGGGACACCCGCAACGCCGCCATCGCCGAGATCGGGGCCGCCGTGGTGGAGGTGATCGAGGCGCGGTAGGCGCGCCGCGCCGTCCGCCGACCCCGTTGCGACTGTCCGGTATCCGGCCGCGCCCGAACCGCCCCGGCGGTGGCGCGGTCCTTTTGCGCGCGCCCCGGCTTGCGGTCGCCCCCCCGCCTCCGGTTAATGGGGCAAGACGCGCAGGCACGAAGCAGGAGCCGGGGCCATCGCCAACGACGACGACAAGACGCGCCCGCCGGTGGGCGCCCTCCACGCGGGCGACGCCCGCGACATCTTCGCCGCGATCCCGCAGGTGGCCGAGCTGATGCAGCACCGCCCCCGCGCGGGCGAGGACGCGGGCGATTTCCTCGCCCGCCTGCGCAGTTCGACCACCCCCGAGGAGGCCGTGACCTTCACCGCCTTCGCCGCCCTGCCGCAGATGGGCGTCTGGTGGGGCTACGAGGCGCTGCGCTCCATGCCCGACGGGATCGAGCCGCGCGACCACGGGCTGATGAATTTCGTCGCCGCCTGGATCGCCACGCCCTCGACCGACCTGCGCCACCGGATCATGGCGCAGGCGCTCTATGCCCCGGTCCGGTCGCCGGCGGTGATGCTGGGCCTCGCCACCGGCTGGTCCGGCGGCTCCATCGCGCCCAACGACCCGATGCCGGTGCCGCGCTTCCGGGGCCCGCGCTCGCTCAACTCGGCGGTGCTGTCGTGCCTCGCGCGGATGCCCCTCGCCGACCGCTCCGTCCACCTCGCCCGCGTGATCGCGCTGGCCGAGACGCTCTATCGGGGGATGTGAGCCGCGATGAGCCTGACGCTGACGCTCGAAAACGTCGACCAACTCGACGACGGCGGGCCGGTCTCGGTCGCGCTGACGACGCGGCCGCTGCAGGTCGGGCGCGGCGGCGGAATGGACTGGGTGCTGCCCGATCCGACGCGGCACCTGTCGTCGCATCATTTCGACGTGGTGTTCCGCGAGGGGTCGCATTGGCTCGAGGACGTATCGACCAACGGCACCTTCCTGCAGGGGCAGCGCTATCGCCTCGACGGGGCGCACCGGCTGCAGGCGGGCGACCGCTTCCAGGTCGGGCCCTACATCATCGCCGTCTCCCGCACCGAGGTTGGAGGGGCCGCGCCGGGGAGGTCGCCGGGGCCGGCACCGGCGAGTTCCTGGGGCACCGAGGACGACCCCTGGGCGATCGGCGGACCGCTCGATCCGGTCGATCCGCTGCCGCGCGCGAAGGTCGGCCGGCGGGACGATTTCGCCGACGAGTTCCTCGCCCCGCCGAGCTTCGCCGCGCCGCCCGAGCCGGAGCCGGAAACGCCCGCCCCGCCGCCGGAGCCATCCGCCCCGCCCGAGCCGCGCCCGCTGACGGCGGCCCCGCGCCCCGACCCGTCGGCGATGCGCCCGCCCGAACGGTCGCGTGCGCCCGAAACCGCCGAGGAGCCCGCGGCGTCTGCCGTGGTCGCCGCCTTCTGCCAGGGCGCCGGCCTCGATGCGTCGCAGTTCGGCGATGTCGATGCCCTGGCCCTCGTGCGCGAGGCGGGTGCCGCGCTGCGCGGCGTGACGCAGGAGAGCATGGCCCACCTGCGCGCCCGCGCCGCCTTCCGCAAGGAGACGCGGGGCGCGGTGGAACGCACGATGGCGGGTCTCGCCGGCAACCCTCTCAAGACGGCCCCCCTGCCCGAGCGCGCGCTCGAGGAGCTGTTCTTCCGCCCGCGCGCCGGGGCCGCCAAGGGGGCCGAGGCGATGGAAGCGGCCGCCCGCGACCTGCGCCTGCACCACGCGGCGGTCATCGCGGCGCTGCAGCCCGCGCTTGGCGCCGTGCTGCACGACCTGGCCCCCGAGGTGATCGAGAAGGAGGCCGCGGGCGGCCTCCTCTCGGGGCGGCGGGCGAAAGCCTGGGATGCCTTCGTCGAACGCTGGGACGGCAAGGCGGCGACCCATGAGAACGGAATGCTGGACGAGTTCTTCGTCCATCTGTCGCAGGCCTATGCCGAGGCGCTGCGCCGCGCCGAGGCGCCGAGGGAGGAGACCCGAGAATGACGCTGGAGTGGCTGACCGAGCCGATCGACCCCGAGGCACCCTGCGGCCCCGACCTGGAGCGCGGGGACGACGAGGACTTCCTCGATTACTACTACGACGCCGAGGGCCGGCTGCCGACGCGCTACATCACCACCGGGCAGACGCTCGGGCAGGACGGGCGGCCGACCGACCGGCTCTACGACGCGAAGGACGTCGACATCGCCGGCGAGCGGCGGGAGATCGACGCGCTCCTGAAGCGCTCGCGCGATCTGCGGCTGCTGTCGCTGCGCGCCCGCTGGGAGGCGCTGGCCTGGCAGCCGGCGGGGCTGGCGGATGCGGTCGAGGGGATGGCGGCGCTCGTCGCGGCCCACGGCGACGCGGTGCATCCCGCCCTGCCCGACCGCACGCGCGATCGGCGCGCCGCGCTCGAGGCGCTGACGACGCAGGCGCAGCTCATCCAGCCGCTGCACCACTATCCCCTGACCGGCGCGCGCGAGGTGACCTGGCGGCGCTGGCTCGTCTCGCAGGGACGGGTGGAGGCGCGCCCCGGCGAGGAGGAGGTCGACGCCAACGCCATCCTGACGGCGCTCGGCGAGCGGGGGAACGCGGCGCAGGTCGACGCGCTGCAGGCCGATCTGGCGCGGCTGCGCGAGGCGGCGGGGCGGCTGCATCCGACTTTGCTCGCCCCGGTGACCGACCTGCTCGACGGGATGCTCGGCCTCATCGCGCAGGCCCGGCCCGACCTGAAGGCCCCGGAGCCGAAGGCCGAGGCCCCGAAGCCCGAAAAGACGGAAACCCCGGCCCCACCGGCACCGGCCCCCGCCGTCGACGCCACCACGCCCGAGAGCCGCGCGTCGGCCAAGGCGGCGCTCGGCGCGGTCGAGCACTACCTCGCCACGCGGGAGCCCTCCTCGGCGGCGCTCCTTCTGGTGATCCAGGCGCGGCAGCTGATCGGCCGGCCCCTCGTGGAGGCGCTCGACGTGCTCCTTCCGGCCGAGGCGGCGCGCACGACGGTCGATTTCGGCCCGACCCATGGATTCGTCATGTCGATGGACCGTCTGCGGAGCCTGAGCGCCGAGATCCCCGCGCCCGACGAGGGCGAGGCCGGCGGACCTCCGCCGACGGTGGCGACCCGGGGCGAGGCGGCGGGTCAGCTCGCCGCCGTTGCCGCCTTCTTCCGCCGCGCGGAGCCCGCGAGCCCGATCCCCGTGCTGCTCGACCGGGCGCGCACCTGGCTCGAGCGCGATTTCGAGGGATTGCTTGCGGAAATCCTGCCGACGCCCGATGATGCGTAAAGACACAGGACCGCAATAAGACCACGTCTTTGCGTTGACTTACGCGCGGACTGTGGGTTCACATTTTCGCAAACGACACGCCAACCCAACGGGAGAGGCATTCATGGCATCCGACAAGGCCACCGATTTCCTGAAGCGCAACCGTCCGCCGCGCGTCAACATTTCCTACGAAGACCCCTACGACAGCGAGAAGATGGTCGAGCTGCCGTTCGTGATGGGCGTCATGTCCGACCTGTCGGGCAACGATTCCGAGGTCGAGAAGGCCCCGGTCGAGGATCGCGATTTCGTCGACGTGACCGGCGCGACGCTCGACACCGTCATGTCGAAGATCAAGCCGGCGTCCTCCTTCGCGGTCGAGGACAAGCTGAACCCCGGGTCGACCGACAAGCTGGGCGTCCGCCTCGAGTTCAACTCGATGGACGATTTCAACCCCGCCAAGGTCGCCGAACAGGTTCCGGCCCTTAAAAAGCTGCTGGAAGCGCGCAAGCAGCTCGCGAACCTGCAGCGCTACATGAATTCCAAGCCGAAGGCCCAGGATCAGATCAAGGTGCTCCTCAACGATCCCGAGCTGATGGCAGCCCTCGCCGCGCGCGGCGATGCGGACGACACCTCCGAGGGAGACGCCTGATGGCCGAGACGCAGAGTCAGACCGAAGCCCAGGGCGGGGCCCTGTCGGAGCTCGACGAGTTCTCCGACATCCTCCGCCAGACGATCAAGCCCCGCAGCGAAGAGGCGGCGGCCGAGGTCGAGAACGCCGTCACCGCGCTCGTGCGCGAGGCGATGGACGACCAGACCCTCGTGACCGAGGACGTCCTCGACACGATGGACGCGATCCTGGCCAAGCTCGATTCGAAGCTGAGCGACCAGGTCAACGCGATCATGCACCACGAGGAGTTCCAGAAGCTGGAGTCGGCGTGGCGCGGGCTTGCATACACCGTCAACAATTCGGAAACGGACGCCTCGCTCCGCGTGAAGGTGATGAACATCTCCAAGCAGGAGCTGCAGGGGATGTTCCGCGCCTATCCCGGCGCCCGCTGGGACCAGTCGCCGCTCAACCGCAAGATCTACGAGCAGGAGTTCGGCACGCTCGGCGGCAACCCGTTCGGCGCGCTGATCGGGGATTACTACTTCGGCATGGGCTCCGGCGACGTCGGCCTCCTGCGCGACATCTCCAAGATCGCCGCGGCCGCCCACGCGCCCTTCATCTCCGCCGCCGCGCCCGAGCTTCTGGGCATGGACGGCTGGAACGAGATCGGCACGCCGCCCGACCTCTCGGAGATCTTCGAGACGCCCGAGTACGCCAAGTGGAACACGCTCCGCGACAGCGAGAACAGCCGCTACGTCGCGCTGACGCTGCCGCGCGTCCTGTCGCGCGATCCCTATAGCCAGGACAGCGAGAGCCAGGTCGCCGAGTTCAACTTCGAGGAAGAGACCGACGGTCATGGCGGGCAGAAATACGCCTGGATGAACGCGGCCCACGCCATGGCCGTCAACATCAACCGCGCCCACAAGGAGCACGGCTGGACGGTCCAGATCCGCGGCGTGCAGGCCGGCGGCGAGGTGATGAACCTGCCGACCCACACTTTTGAGACCGGCGACGGCGACAAGGACCTGAAGTGCCCGACCGAAGTGTCGATCACCGATCGCCGCGAAGGGGAGCTGTCGGCCGCGGGCCTCATCGGTCTCGTGCACCGCAAGCACACCGACAAGGCCGCCTTCATCGGGGCGCAGACGCTCTACCGGCCCAAGAAATACGTCGACGAAAAGGCAACGGCTTCGGACAATATGTCGGCCCGGCTGCCTTATATCTTTGCGGTTTCGCGCTTCAGCCACTATCTGAAGTGCATGGTCCGCGACAAGATCGGGCAGAGCCCGTCGCGCCTGCAGCTCGAAAACGATCTGCAGACCTGGATCAACAAATACGTGTCGGGCAACCCCGATACAGCGTCCGAGCAGGAGAAGGCCAAGAAGCCGCTGGCGGGCGCGAACGTCCAGGTGATCGAAGACGAAGAGAACCCCGGTTACTACGTCGGCAAGTTTTTCCTCAAACCGCATTTCCAGCTGGAGGGTATGGACATCGGGATGAGCTTGGTTTCGAAGTTGCCGGGCAGCAAGTAATTCAACTGTCGGGTCCGCGAGGGGCGGGCCCGCGACTTCACTTCACGGAGAGCTTAAAACATGGCTGTCGATATTTTTCTTCACCTCGCCAACGGCATCAAAGGTGAATCGCAGGATTCCACGCACAAGGACGAGATCGACGTCCTGGCCTGGAACTGGGGTCTGACCCAGTCGGGCACGACGCACGTCGGCAAGGGTGGCGGCGGCGGCAAGGTCGAGGTGGCCGACATTTCGCTGACGAAGTACGTCGACCTCGCCTCCAACGACCTCATCAAGCGCGCCACCTCGGGCGAGCACATCGCCGACGGCCGCCTCATCGTGCGCAAGTCGGGCGGCGGTGCCCCTGTCGAGTATTTCATCATCGACATGGAAGAAATCATGATCACGTCCTACCAGACGGGCGGGTCGAAGGACGGTCTTGACCGGATTCAGGAAACGCTGACCCTGAACTTCCGCCGCTTCCAGATCACCTACACCCTGCAGGAAGACAGCGGCGTCGCCGGCCCGCAGTCGAGCACCGGCTGGGACATCGCCGAAAACTCGGAGTGGAGCGTCTAAGCGCCGCTTCCGACACTCGGACCGAGACATCGCGGGGGCCGGCCGATTTGGCCCGGCCCCCGTCTTTTTTCCAAGACCGGCGAATTTGAGAGATGCGTAGAGCGGCAGAGGTGACGCGGCCCGACCTGCGCGCGGGCGGCAAGGGCAAGCCCCCGCGCCAGATGTCGATGATGCACGTCTTCCGCACCGCCGCCGAGCACGGCGACGCCCGCGTCGACCAGGAGCGGACGACGGAAGACGCCGACGCCGACCGCGCCCGCCGCATCTTCCGCGATACAGTCGACGAGGCGGAACTGCGCCGCCACCTCGCGCTCGACCTCGAAAGTCTCATCTCCACCGTGCGTCTCGACGCAAGCGTCCCCCTGCCCGAGGACAGCCGCATCGCGCGCTCGGTCGTCAACTACGGCTTCGCCGACCTCAGCCGTGCCGCCGGCACCACCAAGTCGCGCGACGCCATCGCCGAGACCATCCGCGCCTCGCTCCTGTCGTTCGAGCCGCGCCTCGTCCCCGGCTCCGTCACCGTCTCCCCCGGGGAGGACGAGGACGAGGCCGCCGAGAAGAACCGCCTGACCTTCCGCGTCGAGGCCGAGATCGCCGCCGACCCGGCCGACCTGCCGCTCGACTTCGTGGCCGAGGTCGACCTCGGGGCCGGCAAGCTGCGCACCCGGCGCCTGCGGACCCAGCGATGAGAAAGGCCTTCCGCGACGCCTACGAGCGCGAGCTGTCGCTTCTCTACGAACGCGGGGCCGAATTCGCCGCCGAATACCCCGGCATCGCCGGCCGGCTGGGCGGCCTCCTGCGCGAAAACGCCGACCCGGCCGTCGCGGGCCTGATGGAGGGGGCCGCCTTCATGGCCGCCCGCGTCCAACTCAAGATGGACGAAGAATTCCGCGGCCTGACGACCGAGATCCTGGAGCAGATCTTCCCCGACGCGCTCGCCCCCCTGCCCGCGATGATGCTGGCGCAGGCGGGCCTCGTGCCCGGACAGAGCGGCATCGAGGAGGGCATCGCCCTGCCGTCCGGCAGCTACTTCGACGCGCGCTTCGTCGATGCCGACCACCGCGTCGCCTGCCGCTTCGCCACCTCTGCGCCGCTGGAACTCTGGCCGATCGAGGTGGGCGGCGCGGCCTATCTCTCCGGGGCCGCCGAGATTTCCGCCCTCGGGCAGGACGCGACCGAGGGGGCGGTGGCGGGCCTGACGCTCACGCTCGACATCACCGAGCCCGGCCACGCCTTCGGCACCCTGCCCGTCGCGCGCCTGCCGGTGCATTTCACCGCACCTTCCGCCGATGCCTCCGCGCTCTACGAGCAGGTGCATTGCGACACGCTGCGCGCCTCGCTCCGCTGGCTCGACGCGCAGGGCGACCCGGTCTTCCGCCGCCTGCCGCCCGAGGCGCTCGCCCAGATCGGCTTCGAGCGGTCCGAGCGGATGCTGCCCCATGACACCCGGCTCTTCGACGGCTTCGCGCTGCTGCGCGAGGGCTTCGCCTTTCCGCGGCAGTTCCTCGGCATGGTCCTCACGGGGCTCGATCGCGCGCTCGTCGGCATCGACGCCCGGCAGGTGCAGCTCGTCCTGGAATTCGACCGCCTCGACGCGGGCCTCGCCTCGCGCCTGAAGCCCGGCGACATGCGCCTGCGCTGCGTGCCGGCGGTCAACCTCTTCGTGGAGTCCGCGCAGCAGGTGCGCCTCGACGGCAAGCGGCACGAGTTCGTCGTCACCCCGGCCGGCAGCCCCTCGACGCACTACGAGATCCACCGCCTCCTCGACGTGAAGGCCCACTACAACGCCTCTCGCACGCGGATCCCAGTGCATCCGCTCTACGGCCTGCCCGACGAGAACGGGGCCGACCCGCGGCAGGCGCTCTACTACACCTCTCGCCGCAAGGCCCGGCGCCTGACCGAGGAGGAGATGCGCTTCGGCCGGCGGCAACGCTACCTCGGGACCGAGACCTTCATCTCCGTCTGGGAGCCGCCCGAGCGCGACGACGGCACCGACGCCGAGCGGGGCGGAGGCGCGCAGCGGCTGCAGATCCGCACGCTCTGCTCCAACCGCCACCTGCCCGCGCTCCTGCCGAAGTCCGACGCGGCCGACGCCTTCCGCATGGTTGACGACCAGACGATCGCGCTGCGCGCCGTCGCCGGCCCGACCGCCCCGCGCGAGCCGCTCTCGCTCCTCGATTTCGACGCGCCCCACCGCGCGGTGCAGGGCGACGTCCACTGGCGCCTCATCAGCTATCTGGCGCTCTCGCACTTCGGCATCGAGGACCGGCAGGGCGGTACATCGGCCGCGGCCCTGCGCGAGATCCTGTCGCTCTTCGCCGATCTCTCGGACGCCACCGACGAAAAGCAGATCGGCGGCATCCTCTCGCTCGAAACCCGCCAGATCAGTCAGCTCATCCGCCGGGAGGACGGGCATTTCCCCGCCCGCGGCGTCGAGGTGCGGATCACGCTCGACGAAGACGCCTACGAGGGGTCGGGCGCGCTCCTGATGGGGGCGATCCTCGACCGGTTCCTGGCCGAATACGCCCCCGCCAACAGCTTCACCAAGACCATCATCGCCACCCGCCAGCGCGGCGACATCAAGCACTGGCCGCCGCGCACCGGCTCGGGGCCGCTGCTGTGAGCGCCGCGCGTCCCGACCCGGTGGCCGAGCGGCGGACGGCGGCGACCCGCCTCGGCCTCTTCGCGCTCCTGCGCCGGCAGGAACGGCGCAACCCCGACAAGCCCGCCATCGGCCGGAACGCCCGCCTGAAGGACGAGGTCGCCGTGCTGGGGCAGGACCCGTTCCTCGACTTCCCCGTGGCCGACGTCTCCGACGTGGAGCACCTGCCCGACGGGCGCGTCGCGATCCGCTCGAACGTGCTGGGCTACTTCGGGCCGCAGGGCGCGCTGCCGCTCAACACCACCGAGGAAGTGCTGCGCTGGACGCTGATCGCGGGCGACGAGAGCTTTCCGAAGTTCGCCGACCTCTTCGCCGCCCGCTTCCTGCAGCTCTTCTTCCGCGCCTGGTCCGACGCCCACGCCATCAGCCAGTTCGACCACCCCGACCGCGACCGCTTCCGCGCCCATGTCGCCGCACTCTCGGGCGTGTCGACGCCGGCCTTCCGCGACCGCGACGGCATCCCCGACATCTCGCGCACGCAACTCGTCGGCCTCCACGCCACGCGGGTCCGCAGCGCCGTGCGCCTGCGGCAGCTGATCGAGCTCTACCTGCGCGCCGACGTGAGCGTCGAGGAACACGTCCCGACCTGGATGGAGTTCGAGCCCGAGGACCGGAGCCGCATGGGCCTCGGGGCCGCGACGCTCGGGCGCGACCTCGCGCTCGGCAGCCGGATGCGCACGGTCAACGAACGTATCCGCCTGCACATCCGCACGCGCGACCTCGACGACTACACCGCCTACCTGCCCGGCCATCGGCGGCACCGGCAGTTGTCGGATCTCGTCTTCTGGTACCTCGGCCCCGGCATCGACGTCAGCGTCGCGCTGTCGCTGCCGGCCGAGACGGTGCCGCCCGGCGCGCTCGGGGCGACGATGACGCTCGGCTGGATGGCGGCCATGGCCCCCGACGAGACGGCGACGGGCCCGGTCGAGGTGGCGGAATTCGGACTGGAGGCGGCGTGAGACCGCATCGGGATCAAGGGGACGATTTGAATGGCTGAAATCACGATCGAGAAGTTTCTCGGCAAGGCCAACCGCACCGGCTACGACGCCTTCCTGGGGGCCATGCGCTATGCCCGCGCCGAGGAGAACGCGCGGGTCGAGATGATCCACTGGCTCTTCCACGCGCTCTCCGACAAGGACAGCGATTTCGCGCTCACCCTGCCCGCGATGGACGTCGACCGCACCACCGTCCTGCGGCAACTCGACGCCGCGCAGGCCGGTCTGCGCAAGGGCGTGACCGAGAGCCCGCAGGTCTCGGACGCGCTCAAGAAGCTCCTCGAGCTCGCCTGGACCTACGCGACCCTCTTCTTCGGGGAAGCGCAGATCCGCACCGGCCACGTCCTCTTCGCCGCGCTCTCCGACGACCGCCTGCGCCGCGAGATCACCGCCGCCGCCCCCGCGCTCGACGCGCTCTCCGCCGACCGCATCGCGCGCGAGCATCAGGCGATCTGGGCGCAATCGGCCGAGGAGGAGCTGCGCCCGATGGACGGCTCGGGCCTCACGGCAGGCGGCGCGAAGGACGCGGCCGAGGGGCGCGGCGGCGACACCCCGCTCGGGCGCTATTCGGTCGACCTCACCGCCGACGCGGCCAGCGGCACCATGGACCCGATCGTCGGCCGCGACCCCGAGATCCGGCAGATCGTCGACGTCCTGCTGCGCCGGCGGCAGAACAACCCGATCCTCACCGGCGAGGCCGGGGTCGGCAAGACCGCCGTGGTGGAGGGCTTCGCGCAACGCCTCGCCGCCGGTGACGTGCCGCCGAACCTGCAGGGCACGCGGCTGCACATGCTCGACATCCAGGCGATGCAGGCCGGGGCCTCCATGAAGGGCGAGTTCGAACAACGCCTGAAATCCGTCATCGACGAGGTGCAGGCGAGCCCCGTGCCGATCATCCTCTTCATCGACGAGGCGCATACGCTCATCGGGGCTGGCGGGGCCGCTGGCACGGGCGACGCGGCCAACCTGCTGAAGCCTGCGCTTGCCCGTGGCACCCTGCGCACCATCGCCGCGACGACGTGGTCGGAATACCGCAACCACATCGAGAAGGACCCGGCCCTGACCCGCCGGTTCCAGCCCGTCGACGTGCCCGAGCCGGACGTCGCCCGCTGCTGCACCATGCTGCGCGGCATCCTGGAGCCGATGGAGAAGCACCACGGCGTGCGCATCGCAGACGAGGCGCTCGTCGCCGCCGTCGCGCTCTCCGACCGCTATATCCCGGCGCGGCAACTCCCGGACAAGGCCGTGAGCCTGCTCGACACCGCCTGCGCCCGCGTCGCCGTGAGCCAGGCCGCCACCCCCGCCCGCATCGCCGACCTGCGCGCCCGCATCGCGGCCCTGTCGTCGGAGATCGCCGCCAAGGAGGCCGAGCGCGACCTCGGAGCCACCGACGAGGAGCGGCTGTCGGAGGCGCTGGAGGACCGGTCGAAGGCCGAGACCGACCTCAGCGTCGAAGAGAACCGCTACGCCGAGGAGAAGGCCCTCGTCGACCGCATCGTCGCCCTGCGCCGCGATTTAGCCACGCCGGGGGAGGACTTCGACGAGGCCGCCACCCGCGCCGAAATCGCCGCCAAGATGGCCGACCTCTCGGGCCGCGACGCCGACGACCGCATGGTCTACGCCCATGTCGACGAGCAGGCCGTCGCCAGCGTCATCAGCGACTGGACGGGCATCCCCGCGGGCCGCATGGTCGCCGACGAGCTGCAACAGGTGCTCACCCTCGCCGACACCCTGCAGGAGCGCGTCATCGGCCAGGACCATGGCCTCAAGATGATCGCCAAGCGCATCGAGACGAGCCGCGCGGGCCTCGGCAACCCCGACAAGCCCATCGGCGTCTTCATGCTCGCCGGCCCCTCGGGCGTCGGCAAGACGGAGACGGCGCTGGCGCTGGCCGAGCAGCTCTACGGCGGCGAGCAGAACGTCATCACCATCAACATGTCCGAGTTCCAGGAGGCGCATACCGTCTCGCTCCTCAAGGGCGCGCCGCCGGGCTACGTCGGCTACGGCGAGGGCGGGCGGCTGACGGAGGCCGTGCGGCGCAAGCCCTATTCGGTGGTCTTGCTCGACGAGATCGAGAAGGCGCATCCCGACGTGCACGAGCTCTTCTTCCAGGTCTTCGACAAGGGCATCATGGAAGACGGTAACGGCCGCCCCATCAACTTCCGCAACACGTTGATATTGCTTACGTCCAACGTGGGAACCGATGTCATCATGGAGATGGCGGGCGACGGCACGGTCGAGAACATGGAGGAGCTGGAGACGGCGCTGAAGCCGTTCCTGCTGGAGGTCTTCCCCCCCGCCCTCCTCGGCCGGATCGTCACCATCCCCTATGTCCCGCTCTCGGCCCCCGTCCTGCGCGGGATCGCGGGGCTCAAGCTCGGCTCGGTCGCGCGGCGGATGAAGGGGGCGCACGGCGCGCGGCTCATGTGGTCCGACGCCGTGCTCGACCACATCGTCGCGCAATGCCGCGATCCGGATTCCGGCGGGCGGATGATCGACAACATCATCACCAATTCCATCCTCCCCGATCTCAGCCGCGACGTGCTGAGCCGCATGGTCTCCGGCGCGGAGATCGGGGACGTCTCGATCGAGATGGGCGAGGACGGCTTCGTCTACGCGTTCGGCTAGACGGAACGGGCCGGTCCGCCGGCCCTCACTCCTCCCGAATGGGGGCCATTTCAATGGCCGTCGGGTCCGCCGGGACAAGGAAGGCGTAGGGCCGACCCGGAAGGACCTCCGACTGGATCAGCATGGAACCGTTCGTAAAGGCCGAAAGGTAGTAGCTCTCTATGACGGTCGCGTCTGACGGAAGTTGCTCCGGCTGTCCGCGTTCCCGGGCAAGGCGCCAGAGGCCCGAATAACGCGTCACGGCATCGCGGTATTGACCGACGTAGAATCCCGGTCCCTCGTCCTCGGCCCGGCACAGGCGCGCCCACCCCCGACCATCCAGACCGCCGATCATGGAGAGGCCCTCGGGTATCGGCTCGGCCCAGGCACGCTCGATCAGGTCGACCCAATAGGGGTCGTCCTCGATCTGCTCATAGGGCTGGATACAGGTCGCGTTCATGTTTGCCTCCCTCGGCAAGGTCGGGTGGACGTCGGACGTCATGATCAGGAGGATACCGGCAAGGACGACGCCGATAAGGATCGTGACGACGAAAGCCCTTCTCATTCACATACCATTGATGGTGCGTGGAAAGTACTCGCTCCCGACGAGACGGCCCGATGTGTTCAGGCGATAGTCGCGATACCGGTTCTGCATGATCTTGATCTGCCGGGCGGGCACCTCGATCGTCGGCGCGCGCATGGCGACGAGCCCCCTTGTGGCGAAGTTGCCGCCCCTGATCTCCAGATCGAGCTCCGGTGCCCCGGACACGCCCGTGTTCACCCCGGCGCTTCTGGCGACCTCCCGGGCAAAGGTAAAACAATGGTTCGACGTGACGTCGTAGATCGCCGCGGTTCCCGCGGTCGTATCTCGGATCCGGTCGTTGATGAACGACTGCATGACACCGAATGCGCCGTTGCGCAGTTTCACCCAGATCCCTTCCACCGCGTAGGGTCCGCCGTTCGTCGCAACCAGCTGCCGTCCCAGGGCGGCCATGCTCGCCGGATCCGGATTGCCGCTGTCGGTGAAGGTCATCGTCAGCGATTCCACCGCCGGAACCCATCGGGCCAGGCCCCGGTTCGCGGCGTCGTATCGGCCATATTCGGCATATTTGACGCCTCCGGTCCTGCCGTTGATGATGGCGATCCCGGCGTGCCCGAGACCCAGGACATAGTAGGAGCCACCTGAAACGCGTTGCACGCTGAGCGGCGGGCGACTGTCCGGATCGGTGAAGGTCGCCTGCATGGAGGCCGGGACGTCGATCCCGTCGAAGGGGATCTTCTCGCGGACCGCAGAGACCGGAATCGGAATCGGTTGCATCGGATAGACGAGCGGGATCGCCACGTCGCAGGGGTCGTCGCAGGGGCTGACGGGATTGCCGATCTCGCGCATCAGACGATGGCCTCGATGTCGATGACGCCGACGTCGCGCGCCGCGTTGACAAGACGATCCACCCGGATCGGCTCGGGCAACGCGCTCGTGTCCGACAGGCAGGCGCGGGCCCAGTTCTCCGACATCAGGCAGCGCCCGGCCCGATTGTAGAGGCGCGCCAGCTTCGTGACACCCTCCGCCGTGCGGAACCCCTGAAAGGAGACATCGCTGCGGAAGGTGGCGAAGCCGTCCGCGCCCAGGCCGTCCTCCGCCAAGAAGTCCCGTTCGACCCCGCGCCAGAAATGACGCCGGACATGGCTCGAGAAGGCTTCCATCAGAGCGGGCGTCAGCTGCATCGATCCGGTCGCCGCCGGAAGTTCGTCGCCCGGCAGACAGACCCAGGCCTCCTCCGGCCCCCAGGCGATCCAGCCGTCGATCACCCCACCGAAGGCACGCGGCCCGACCATCGCCGGCTCGATCCGCAGAGCGAGAGGCAGGATATCCGTCTCCCAGTAGCGGAACCAGAGCACCGACCCGTCCTCGCGCAGCATACGCGGCAGACGGCGCAGATGCCGCGAGACATCGTCGATCTCCGCATCGGACCATAGGCAGATGCCGGGATAGGCGTCGAAATGATCCCACGCCCTGTCGGACCGGGTGAAGAGCGCACGGAAGATGTCGTCCTTCGGGTCGATCCGCACCAGCCAGGGCGCGACGTCCCCGAAGTCCTCGGCCCAGCGTCCCTGAAAGAGGCAACGATGCGCGACCCCCGCCGCTTCCAGACGTTCGGGCAGGTTCGGGAACCGCCCCGCGTCGATCACCGCAAAGAGCGGGGCTTCCGGCGGCACATGCGCCCGCAGCGCGTCGGGCTGGGTGCCGCGCGGCGCATCGACCGGAAGGGGTCGCAGGCCGGAAATGGAGCTCACGTCCAACGTATCGCCTCGTCCCTCCCGCGTCCGGGCCACCTTATCGCAAACTGACCTTACGTCAAACAACGCCGCTCACCCCGAACTGGCCAGCACCTCGTCCACGAGGTCCACATAAAGCTGCACCTCCGGGTCGGGCGGCGGCGGGGGCGGGGCCTCGGCCAGTGTCGTCGCGCCCTGACCGCGGCCGCGCATCTTGCGGTCGGCCCAGGCGCGCAGGTCGGCCACGTCGTAGCGCGCGAGGAACGGGTTCGCCCGCACGACGCCCGCCCCCATCAGCGACAGGATCGACTGGCCCTCGGGAGCGGACAGCACCTTGTCCGCCCCGCCCGGCCCGAGGAAATGCGCGAGATAGAGCCGCCCCGCGGTGATCTGATGGCCCCGCGCGCGCAGGTAGCCCTCGTTCTCCTGCGCGAGGCGGGTCACCATCTCGCGGCTGAGCGTCGGGTCGAAGCGCAGCGCCAGCAGATCGGCCCGCGACAGTGTCGCGGCGAGGTCGGGCCGGTAGGTGCGCATCATCCGCAGCCAGGTGCTCTCGATGAACTGCCCGAGGCCCGTCGCCGTCGAGAGGGGGTTCTTCGCCCGTGCGTTGCCCGCGCTCTCGACCTGGATGATCTGGCTCACCAGCGCCTCCACCGCCCCCGAAGCCGCCGCCGGGGCAAGCGCCAGCACCCGCTCCCCGGTCAGGAGCGGCATCGGGTCGGTCGGCTCCCCGGCGAGGCGGGTCTCGAAGTGCAGGTGCGGCCCGGTGGAACGCCCGGTCGTGCCCACGGTGCCGATCACCTCGCCCGCCTGCACGGTGCTGCCCACCTCCTGCCCGGGCGCGAAGCCGTCGAGGTGGGCGTAGCGCGTCTCCAGCCCGCCCGCGTGGGCGATCGCGACGAGGTTGCCATAGCCCCCCGCCGTGCCGCGCCGGGTGATGCGCCCCGCCATCGCCGCGCGGACGGGGGTGCCCGTGGGTGCGGCCCAGTCGACGCCCGCGTGCAGGCGCACCTGATTGAAGATCGGGTGATTGCGCGGCCCGAAACGCGAGGTCAGCACGCCGTCGACGGGCGTGGCCAGAGTCGCCGCTCCCCGCGCCGCGCGTCCCGGCACGAAGCAGCGGAAGCCGCCCTCCGCGGGGTCGGGCACGACGTAGCATTGCCATTCGCCCGACGGCCCCGAGAGCGCGGCATACATCAGCTGGCCCTCGGCCGTGCCGTTCGGCCCGTGATCCTCGGCGAAGGCGAGGGTGATGCGGTCCCCCTCCCGCGCGGGGGCCTCGAGGTCGAGATCCTGCGACAGGACGCCGGTGAACGTGCCGGCAAGGTCCGAGGGCACGCCGCCCCGGAGCGCCGCGGAATAGATCGCGTCGAGCAGGCGGAAGGTGGCCCCGGCCGCCGGCGCGTCCTCGCCCGTCAGCTCCATCAGCGCCTCACCCACCCAGGGGTCGGAGGCGGCGACGAGGCCTGCGGGCGTCTGCGCCGCCGTCCCGAGATAGCCCTCCGCCCCGTAGATCGACACATGCGACAGCACGCGCCCGGCCCCCTCGGGCCTGAGCCGCAGCGCCACGAGCCCGCCGCGGGGCACCTCCGCGGCCCCGGGCACGAGCGCCACGATCTCCCCGGAGAGCGCCTCGGCCCGCGCGCCGAGCCCCCCCTCGGCCAGGAGGGCCGGGAGCGCCCGGTCCTGCTCCGCGCGCAGGATCACGTCCTCGAAGAGCGGCTGCCGCGTGGCCTCGCGCCGGGTGAAGGTGAGGTTCGTGCGCTCCACCGGGCCGGTCGCGGCGGGGGTCTCGGCCGCCGCATCCTCCAGCCCCGTGATCGCGGTGCCGTAGCTGTCCTCCCCCTCGGTCTCCTCGCTCAGCGCGGCAAGGTCGAGCCCCGCCAGCTCCGCGAGCGCCGCCGGATCGGCGAAGGTCTCCCGCAGGTCGCGCGCCGCCTCGTCCTGCTGCGCCTGCAGGAAGGCGAACTCCTCGCGCGTGCTCGGCAGCACGGTCATCAGCCGGCTCTCGGTCACCACGAGGTCGTCGCGCAGCACCGAGAGGCGATCCGCCGTCGGCAGGCCGAAGCGCCCCACGTCGAGCACGCCCGGCCCCGCGCGTCGGGTGACGCGTTCGCCCGCGTCCTCGGGCGGCAGGCGCAGGAGCGTGGGGTCGCCCGGAATGTCGATGAAGACGTTGCCCGATACGGCGGGCGCGACGGTGATCTCCTGCTCGACCTGCACGAGCGTCTCGTCGGCGTCCGCTGCGATCCGCCAGCCCTCGACGCGGTTAGCCACTTGCGTTGGCACGTCCGTGAACGCCCAGAGCCCCGTCAGCAGCAGCCCGAGCGGCACCACGCCCCAGACCAGCACGCGCGCCCCGATCCGCCGCAGCCGCCGCGCCCGCGCCCGCTTGCGCGCCGCCCGGAACTGCGGATCGATCTCCACCTAGCGGAAGGCCCCGTTGAAGGTCGGGTTGATGCGTCCGCCGCCTGTCGAGGGCGCGGCGGCGGGGGCGCTGCGTGCCGGCGCACTCGGGCGCGCGGCGGTGCTGCGCGCGGGTGTGGTGGCGCGCCGCGTGGTCGTCTGCCGCGGCGTCGCGCTCCGCACGGCGGCCGGCGCGGGGGCCGGGCAGACCACGTCCTCCCGCAGGATCACGTCGCGGAAGAGTTCGTCCGTCGCCTCGCGCGTGGGGGCCGCGTCGCCCCGCGTGGCGTAGTAGCGATCCACCGACGCGCGCGAGCCGTTGCCCCAGTCGCCGTCGACGCCGAGGCGATAGCATCCCATCCGCTGCAACACCTGCTGCAGCACCGTCGGCAGATCGCCCGGCAGCGGGTCGAAGGCCCCGGAGGCGACGAGCTCGGCATAGCCCTCCGGATCGCTCGCACGCAACCGCTCGCGCATCTCGTAGGTGTCGGCGGAGCCCGCGCCCAGCGTCTCATCGAGGTCGACGGCCGCGTCCTCCTCCTCGGGCGTGCGGATTACCCCCACGATGATCGAGGGGCGCGGCAGGCCCTCCGGCGTGGCCTCCGCCGCGGGCAGGCGCGCGGGCAAGGGGGCCGCCCCGATGCGCAGGCCGACGGGCGTCGCGCGCGGCACCGTCGCCGGGGCCGCCCCGATCGACACGCCGCCGGTGGCGGGCCGCGCCGCGCCGAGCGTTCCGATCACGATGGGCTCCGCCGCCGGGGCCGCACGCGCCTCGGTCAGCGGTCCGACGCCCGGCCCCGCCCGCCGGACCCGCGCGGGCAGCGCCGCCCCGGGCGCGGCCAACGTCTCGCGCAGGGTTTCCGTGAGCCCCGGGTCGGGGCAGGTCTCGCCCCCCGCCGCCGGAGCCGCGAGCGTCCAGTCGCCGGCGGGCCAGTCGCCGCAGGCCTCCGTCACCAGAAGGATCGGCCCCGCGCCGAGCCGCGCCAGCCGGTCGAGCCGGCGCGCCAGCGCCCCGCGCCCCGCCTCCCCGGCCCCGGTCACGTGCACGACGAGGCGCGCGCCGCGCGGCAGGTTGATCTCGGGCACCGGCCCGGCGCCGTCCCAGGCGCGGCGCGTCACGTCGTAGCCCGACCGCAGGAACGCCTGCGACAGCGCCACGGACGCGTCCGGCGGGCCGAGAATCCACGCGACACGCTCCTCGGCCCCGGCCGGGCCGGCGATGCAAAGCCCGGCGAGCGCCGCCGCGACGACCCCTCTGATCCCCCGCATGTCCATGGGGCCAGTCTACCCGATTCCCGGCCGGGTCCAAGCGCCTCGCGGGCGCGGCCCGCTCACTCCGGCAGCGGCGCGATGAACATCCGCCAGGCCCGCGCCTCGCCCGTGTCCACCGCCAGGAACCGCGCGTCGAGATGGCCGCGGATCGCGCAATCCTCCCGCGCGTCACTGATGCGGAACCGTGCCGGCGCGACGCAGAGCGGCACTGCCCCCGACAGAAGCTCGCGCCCGAAGACGTCGAGCGCGAAGACGTAGACCGTGCCGGGCGCAAGTGCGTCCGGGATCGCCTCGGCGCATTGGTTCGGTCCGATCTTCCACCACCCCTGCGTCGTCATCCGGCCGTCCGCCTCGGTGCCGATGGCGACGTTGGCGACATCGAAACTGCGGTTGCAGATGGTGAAGCTCGCCTCCGCCGCGCCCGCCCAGAGAAACGCAAACGCCCCGGCAAGCGCGGCACGGCCGCAACGCCGCGTGCCGATGCGGCCTTCGCCCCTCCCGCGGGGGCCGGATCGTGCTAGACTGGCTGCCATAACGACCGAGGTATCGCCGATGCTGCGCCCCATTTCCATCGCCGCCGGATCCGTCGTCCTCGCCTGTGGCGGGGCCGTCGCGCTCGCCCTCGGCCACGGCGCGCTGAAGACGGAACCCGACGCGCCCCGCGCCTGGCAGGATCCGCTGCAGCCGGTGTCGCTCGCCGAGCCGGTGCTGCCCCGCAGCCCGGCCCAGACCCCCACGGCACAGGCCGCCGCGCCCACCGCACCGGAAACACAGGCTCCCGCGCGCCCCGTGGCCACGGTCGCCGCCCCCGCGCGCCCCGCGCCCGTCGCGGTCAGCCCCGTCCCCGTGCCGCGCCCGACCCCCGAGGTCGCAGCCGTCCCCGAGGCGCTGCCCGCGCTCGGGGCACCGACCTCCTCGACCCGCGACGGCCCCGTACCCCGCGTCGCGACGATCGAGGCGTTCCGCCAGCTGCCGTCGAACGGGGTCTATCGCTGAGCCCATCCGCCGGCGGGCGGGAATTGGCCCGCCGCACCTTGACCATCCCGTCCGCTTCGGGTCCGCTCGGAGGGCACCGGCGGTATTCCGCCGACCCCGTTCAGCGACCCCGGAGATCCCGATGACCCGTCTCGCCCTTCTCGCCGCGCTCCTCGTCCTCGCCCCCGGCCTCGCCCCGGCGCAGGAGGCGGCGGACGCCGATGCCCCCGACACCGCGTCCGTCTCGCCCGCCCTTCCCGACGGCACCTTCACGCTGGAATTGAACAACGCCGCCTCGCTCGACGGCGAGGTCTGCCAACTGACCTACGTGGCCACGAACGACAGCGCCGAGGATCTGGCGCAGGCCTCCTTCCAGGTCGGCTTCTTCGACGCCGAGGGCATCGTGCGCCGCATCCTGGTGCTCGACTTTGGGGCGCTGCCCCCCGGCAAGACGCGCATCGTGCCCTTCAACCTGCCCGAGCAGAGCTGCGAGGATCTCTCGCGCATCGTCGTGAACGACGTGGCCGAATGCGCGGTCGCGGGCGGCGGCACCTCGGCGATCTGCGGTGCGGGCCTCAACACGGCCTCGCGCACCGACATCCAGTTCGGCCTGTAACCCATGTTCGGAGACGTCGATACGGTCACGCTGACCGTCTTCGCGGCGCTCGCCGCGCTCTCGGTGGCGGCGCTGACGGTCTGCCTCTTCAAGGTGATCCAGTTCCGTCGGCTGGGCGTGGGCCGGGCGGAGCGGGCCGAGGCCATCCTCGACGCCTGGCTCGGGGGCCGCCCCGACGAGGCGACGCGCGCCGCCCGCACCCGCGACGGCGTGGGCGTCCGCGTGCTCGAGGCCGTGCTCTCCGCGCTGCAGGCCCGCCCCAACGACCCGGCCTACGCCGAGGAGCTGGGCCGCAATGCCGCGCTCGGCGAGATGAACCTGCTGGCCCGCCGGATGCGCGTGCTGGAGGCGGTGGTGCAGGGCGCGCCGATGCTGGGGCTTCTCGGCACGGTCATCGGCATGATCGACGCCTTCTCCACCCTCTCGCTCGCGCAGGGCGCGGTCGATCCGGCGCTTCTGGCGGGTGGCATCTGGACGGCGCTGACGACCACGGCGCTCGGCCTCGCCATCGCGCTCGTGACCTATTTCTTCGCCACCTGGCTCGAAGCCCGCATCGAGGGCGAGCGCCAGATGATCGAGGTCGCCGTCTCCACCGCCATCCACGGCCGTATCGAGACGGGGTAAGGCCGCCATGGCCCGCGCGCCCCTCCTGCCCCCGGCCGAACCGCGCCGCTACCGCTTCGCGCTCACGCCGCTGGCCGACGCGATGTTCCAGCTGCTGATCTTCTTCATGCTGGCGTCGAGCCAGGTGCCCTATTCCATCCTCTCGCTCACCCCCGGGGCCGGGCCGGGCCAGGGCGGCCACGAGGCCACGGCCCAGCCCACGGGCGGGGAGCCGACGGCGCTCTGGTCCATCGACGCGGGTGCCGTCGTCGCCGGCGGGCAGCGCTTCGGCTTCGATGCCCTGCCGGACCTCGCCGCCGCCCTCGCCGGGTCCGACGCGCCGGGCGTCGTCCTGCTGACCGGTGAGCGCGCGCGCGTGCAGGATCTCGTGGCCGTGACCGAGGCGCTGACGGCGGCCGGGGTGCCCCGCATCTCCATGGCCCGCGCGGGGGGCCGCCCGTGACCCGCCGCCTGCCCCCCGCCCGGCGCGCGCGCGGCCTCGACGTGTCGCTCGCCATCGTCAACATCGTGCTCCTGCTGATCTTCTTCTTCCTCGCGACCGGGCGGCTCCTCAATCCGGTCGGCCCCGACATCGAACTCTCCGAGACCACCGTCCTGCCGCTCGACATCCTGCCGACACCGATCCTGATCGTGGACGAAGACGGCGGATGGGAGCTCGACGGCGCGCCGCTCGCGCCCGACCTCCTCGGCGCGGCGGTCGAGACGCTCGACGCCCCCGCCCGCCTGCACCTCCTGATCGACCGGGGGGCCCCGGCCCATGCGCTCCTCGACCTCGTCGCGCGGCCCGAGCTGAGCGAGGTGGAGCTGCGCCTCGTCACACTCCACCGCCGGGGGCTGCGGCAATGACCCGGCGGCTCGGGCAGGCCCCGGAATCGGGCGGGCACTGGGCGACGGCCACGGTCCTCTCCGTCTCGGTCCACGCCGCCGCCGTCGTCTGGATGCTCGACCTCGTGCCGTCGTTCACGCGCCCGCCGCCCCCACCGGCGATGCCCGAGACGATCATCACCATCGCCCCCGCCGTCGACACCGCGCCCCCCGAGGACAGCCCCGGCCCCGACGGCGTGCCGGCCGAAAGCGCGGAACCGGCCGCGCCCGAAACGCCGGCTCCGGCACCGCCGCGCTCCGATCCGGCGGAGACGCCCGCCCCGGAGACGGCGGAGACGGCCACGCCGGAGACCCTGGCCCCCGCAGCGCCCGAGACACTGGCCCCCGCAGACATCGCCACCCTCGCACCCGCCGCGCCGGAAACGCTCGCGCCGCTCGCGCCCGACGGCCCCGGCGCGGCACCGGCCCCCGTCGCCACGCTCGGCGCGGCCCCCATGACGACGGAGACACCCGAAGCCGCGCCGCCCGAGACGACCACGATCACCAGCGCCCTGCCGTCCCCCGCGCCCCCCGCCGCGCCGCCACCACCGGCCGCCCCGCCGAGCCCCGGCGACGCGGCGCTCGTCGCGCTGATCGAGCGCATCCGCGGGCGGCTCGACGACGCCTGCCTCGTCGCCCTGCCCCGGCCGCAAACGGCCCCGCTCGGCCCCCTCGTCGTCACGCTCAGCGATCAGGACGTGACCGCCGCGCGCTTCGCCGAGACCGTGTTGCAGGACGAGACGCTGCCGATCGACGAGCGCCGCCTCCTCATCGACGCGCGCCAGTGCCCCGCGCTCACCTTCCTGCGCAGCCGCGCGCGCTATCCGGCGTTCCAGCTGGGCCTCGGCCTCGCGCAGAGCGACCTTGCCTCGGGTGAAACGCTGGTCGGCCGGATCGAGGGCGCGGCGGGGGCCTATACCTCGCTCCTCCTCGTCGATGACAACGGGGTCGTGCAGGATCTGCGCCGCTTCCTGCGCTTCACCGGCGGGCGCGCGGAATTCGCCGTGCCCGTCACCCGCGACGGCGCCCCGCGCGAGACGGCGCAGCTCCTCATCGCGCTCGCCACGCCCGACCGGCCCGAGACGATCACGCGCCTCGCCGGGCGCCTCGCCGCCGATGTCTTCCCCGCCCTTGCCGAGGAGCTGCCCCCCGGCACGCGCCTCGCCGTCCAGCCGATCGACGTGCGGTAGCCCTACCCCGGCACCAGCACGAAACGCGCAAGTTGCGCCACGGCCCCCGCCTCCGCGGCCTGCGGCAGCACCCGGGGCAGAAGCGCGCCCGCCGCCGCGCCATCGGTGGCCGTGGCCGCCGCCACCAGCGGCTCGGGCGTCGCCATCGCGAGCAGAAGCTGTCCCTGCGGCTCGGCCACGTTCGCCGCGTTGAGCGTGAAGGCGAAGAGGAACGAGCCGTCGGCCTGCGGTTCGAGCCGCGAGGAGAGGTCGAAGACCTGCCCCTCCGCCGTCACCAGTACGAGCCACGCGCCCCGCCCCCGCATCTCGCCCAACCGGCCGAGCACCGTGCCGCCCGCCGCCGTCTCCGGCGCGTCGAGCGTCAGCACGGGGGCCACGCCGCCCCGCCCCTGCAGCGCCCGCGCGAGGTCGAGCGCAGGGCATTGCGCCGCGCTCACCGGGCGGTCCACCACGTCGGGCGCCACGCCGAAGGCCTCGCCATAGGCCCCAGAGAGCCCCGGCAGCGCGGCGTCCGGTCCGGTAAAGGCGGCGATCCGGCCCACGTCCGCCCCGGCGGTCACGCGAGTCGCGTAGGTACAGGCCCGCTCCGCCACGAACCCGGCGAGGAACCCCTCCCGCGTCGAGGTATCGGGCGGCGGCAGGTCGGGTGCCGGCGGCGTGGCGGGTTCTTCCGGCGCCTCCTCCTCGGGCGGTGCCGGCTCGGGCGCGGAGGCCAGCAGGTCGGGCCGCTGCGTCATCACCCAGCCCCCGGCGGCAAGGGCCAGCAGAAGGAGCACCGCCGCCAGCAGCGGAGCCCGCCGACCGGCGCGCGCCGGCACCGGCGCGGCCGCCTCCGCCGGTGGCACCGTCAGTCGGAACGGCCCCTCCGTCGTGTCGCTCCCCGGCAGGGCCGCGCGCTGCCCGAGGCCCGTGGTCCGCGGCGGGGCCGAGGGCGCGGGCGCACCGGGCGGGGTGGAGATGCGCCCGCCCGGCGGCGTGGCGATCACCGTGCGGTCGGGCGCGGCGGGGGCCAGCCGCGCGGGGTCGTCCAGCATCGCGGCCACCTCGGCCATGGAGGCCGGGCGATCCGCGGGGTCGGGCTCCAGCATCCGCGCCAGAAGCGGGATCAGCCGCGCCGGCACGTCCGCAAGCTCGGGCACCCGCGCCCGCGCCTGCACCGCGTCGGGGAACGACCGCCCCATCTCCAGCGCCGTGCCCCGCGCCGCCGCCGCGATCAGGAGGCCGAGACCATAGATGTCGGTGCGCGGCCCGACCGTCCCGTCGTAGAGGCCAAGCTGCTCGGGCGCGACGAAGCGGTACTTGCCCGCGAACTGACCGAGGAGCGTGGCCTCGGTCTTGTCCTCCGCCGTGGCGATGCCGAAGTCGATGAGCGCCGCACGGTCGACCTTGCCCTCGCGCAGCATCACGTTGTCGGGCGACAGGTCGCGGTGCACCACGCCGAGCGCGTGCGCCTTGTCGAGCCCGAGCGCCAGCCGCCGCAAGAGCGTCACCACCTGATCGAGCGGCAGCGCCCCCTCCGCCTCCAGCCGGTCGGCCAGCGGGATGCCGTCGATGAACTGCATCACGAGGCAGTAGCGGTCGCTGTCCTTGTGATGGAAGCTGTCGAGGTAGCGCACGATGGCATCGTCGGCGAGGTCGAAGAGGATGCGCGCCTCGCGCCGGAAGAGACCGACGATCCCCTCGTCCTTCGACAGCTCCCGCAGGATCATCTTGATCGCCACGCGGTTGCCCGTGAAGAGGTGCCGGCCCTCGTAGACCTCGCCCATCCCGCCTTCGCCGATGAGCCGCTCGATGCGGTAGTTGTCGTTGAGCGTCGTCCCCAGGGGCGAGGGCGCGGGCCCCACCGGCGGGGCCGTCGGCACCGGGCGTTCCGTCGCCGGCAGCGGCTCCGGCGGGCCTTTGGGCGCGGGAGGGTCGGTCTCGCTCATCCGTCCGCCGGGGTCGAGAGCACGCGGACGACGACGCAGGTGACGTTGTCGGTCGCCCCCGCGTCGAGCGTCGCCTCGATCAGCTCGTAACTGATCGCCTCGGCCGGCGCGGGCTGCGACAGGACGGCGGCGATGCGCCCGTCCCGGATATGCTCGGTCAGCCCGTCGGAGCACAGCAGGAACACGTCCCCCGCCTCGACCCGGCCGCCCACGCGGTCGCATTCCACCTCCGCACCGACGCCGACCGCGCGGGTGATGACGTTGCGCCGCGGCCAGGTCTCCGCCTCCTCGGCGGTGATCGCGCCGCGCGCCACAAGCTCGGCGACCTCGGTATGATCCCGGCTCAACTGCCGCAGCTCCCCGTCGCGCAGGCGGTAGGCCCGGCTGTCGCCCGACCAGACACAGGCCCAGTCGTCCTCGTGCACCAGGAGCGCCACGACGGTCGCCCCCACCGTCGCACCGAGCGCCTCGCCCCGCGCGACCACGTCGAGATGCGCGCGCTGCAGCCGTTCCAGGAACCGCGCCTCGAGGTCGTCGATCGAGGAGGCGACACCCACCGAGGCGGCGGCCTCCACGATCACCTCGCTCGCGAAATCCCCGGCCGCGTGCCCGCCCATCCCGTCGGCCACGACGAAAAGGCCCAGGTCCGGGCGCGACAGGGCCGCGTCCTCGTTGTGGTCGCGCACCCGGCCCCGGTCGGTCAGGGCCGCGGCGTCGAAGGCGTCACTGCCCGGTCTCGTGTCCATCGCGGTCCTCGTCCGAAGTCGTCTCGCCGGGGTCGGGGCGCAGCGGCACGCCCGTCATCAGCCAGGCCAGCGTCGCCCCGTCGGGCAGACCCGTGGCCGAAATCACCTGCGCGGCGCTGCCCGGCTCCGGCACTGTCCACCAGTAGCTGCGCATCTGCGCCGCGCGGCACATGTCCTCGGCGGCGATGTCCGACAGGAGCGTCCCGGCCTCGGCCCCGTCGTTCGTGGCCCAGAGGATGTCGTCGACCGCCTCCGGCATCCCGTCGCCCCCGGCCGGTGTCTCCGGGTCCGAAAGCACCGCGGCGGCCCGCTCGGCCAGCACGTCGTAAGGGGCCTGATCGGGGTCGAGCGGCGGCGGCACCGGCGAGCCCGCGGTCAGGAGGAGGAGCGGATAGCGCCGCCCAACCTTGTCGCGCGCGGGCACCATCACGCCCGACCGCCCCTGCCCGAGGATCAGCGCGCCGATCCAGAAGCGCACCACCGGGGCCGCGTCGAACCCCGCGCGCCAGGCGTCGTCGCCCACCTCCGCCCGCCAGAGGCCGAGCGCACCGTCGAGCCAGTCCTGCAAGGCATCGCGCACCGGCTCCGACACCCGGCGGGACACGAAGTCGCCATAGGCGGGGTGCTTGCCGAACCAGCCGAACGCCTCCGTCACCGGCCCGCCTCAGTCGAGCGATTGCGGGCATTCGAACTCCCGCAATTCGGACATGGTGAAGGGGTTGTCGATGGCGTTCACCGTGAAGTCGTAGGTGATGTTGCGCCCGCCGATCATGAAGGTCGCGCGCAGGGTATCGCCCTGCCGCCGCTTGGCGCTCGCCGCGTCCAGAAGCTGCATGAAGGTCCAGGGGCTGCCGGTGAAGCCGAGCGTCGAGGGCCGGTCGAGCGCGGGCATCACCTGGATCGCCGTGGCCGAGCCGGTACCGGGCCAGACCACCGTCTTCGGGATCTCGTAGCGCACGGTGGGCACGCGCTGGTCGTTCACGATCAGGAGCGCGCTCTCGATGGTCGAATGGTTGTCGACCTGCTGCACGCCGATCTCGACCTCGGGCGTCTGCCCCCCGCCCGAGAAGAACGCCTGCCGGATGCGCTCCGCGCGGTCGAACTGCCGCAGCGCGCCGGGCGAGAGGCGACCCGCAAGCGGGCTGTCCTCGCGGTATTGCAGCCCCTCCGACGTGCGCTCCACGTGGGGGGCGAGGTACTCGGTATAGAACCGGTCCATGTCGCCGCCCGGCCCGAAGAACTTGGAGAAATTGGCGATCGAGAGCGAGCGCGAGGAGCTGGAGAACGGGTAGCTTGGCGCAATCGTGTCGCGGCAGAAGAAGGCGATCTGGTTCGACAGCGCCCGGTTCATCGTCTCGAGGCTGGCGTCCGTCGCGCCCTGCCGGAAGTCGGCCTCCGCCTCGTTGACGAGCCCGGCGACCTCCTCGGGCAACTGGCTGTTGTAGCGCGTCAGCTCTGACAGGATCTGCGGCAGCAGAACCGCCGTCTGCTCCGGGTTCGACTGCCCGGCGGCCAGCGCCGTCCAGACCGAGCCGAGGTTGCCCAGAACGGCATCGATGGGCCGTTGCCCCCGCTCCCCGCGCAGAAGCGCCGACCAATCCTCGAAGGCATCCGAAATGCGCTCGATGGGCGCGATCAGCCCGTCGCCCTCACCACCGCCGCCGCCCCCGCCGAGGGCCCCCACGCGGCCCCCGCCACCGCTCGTCGCCGCCTCCATCAGGATGCGCTGCACACCCGAGGACCGCGAGCGCACGCGCTGCAGCACCTGGCTGCCGACCGAGCCGGCCACGCCGTCGAGGTCCGCGCCCCCGCCGCTGGCCAGCATCTCGGGCGTCAGCCCGTCGAGGCCCTCGAGCTCGCGCTTGACCTGCGTTTCCTCGTCGACCGAGCGCACCAGCAGCAAAAGCGGCGAAGCCGTCTCCGAGGCGAGGATGCCCAGGGTCTCGTAGCGCGGCGCATCGGCCACCAGCGAGTTGAGCGACAGGTTGCCCAGCACCGCGTTCCACGCCGTCTCGTGCTCCCGCCGGTAGCGGTCGAGGAGCGTGCGGTCGAGCGTCGACATCCGCGCCTCGAACTCCTCGGAGGCCGCATCCTCGCCCAGCACCCATTGATCCGCGCGCAGCCGCTCCGCCACCTCTTCGAGGGAGGGGTAGAAATAGCTCCAGAACCCTTCGTAGGTGAAGAGCGCCGGTACCGTCAGCTGCGCGAGGTCCTTCCCGTCGCGCGCGCTGAACGCCCGGTCGGCGGCGCGGCCCGCGGCCTCGGTCAACTGCCAGTCGGGCAGGCCCGTCGAGGCCACCCCGTCCTGGATGAGCGCCCAGGCCTGATCCGACGGCGGCAGCTGCACGATGGCCCCGCGTGCGAGGTCGATGGTCGCCTCGTCGATCTCCACCAGAGGGCTGCGCGTGTCGTCGAGCTCCAGCATCGCCGTCAGGTGGCGCATCAGCTCCTCGCGGGTGTCGAGGCCCGCGCGGCCGGTGAAGATCGCGCGCCAGGTGTCCTCGAACCACGACAGGATCGCCGCGTCGTCGTTGCGCTCCCCCTGGGCGCCGAGCAGCATGTAGACCTTGAGCGCGCGGTAGATCTCGGTCGTGTCGCCCCGGCTCACGATGAGCGGCATCTCCTGCTCCAGCGACAGGATCAGCCGCGGCCGCAGCATCTTTTCGAGCGCGTCCGAATAGGCCGCCTCCGAGGCCGCTTCCAGACGCTCGCGCTGCCCGAGGCCAAGCCCCTCCCAGATCGGCGTCTCCGCGTCCGAGCCATAGCCCGCGGGCATCCCCCGCAGGTCTTCGAGGAACGGCAACACCGGCTCCAGCCGCGTGTCGTCGATGATCTGCCGCCCGATCTCGTCGGAGGCGAGGCGCGCATAGGCCGCCGTCTCCGCCTGCGCCACGTCCACGAGCGTCGCGTTGCGCCAGTAGGACCAGCCGAGCCCGCCGAGCGCGCCGAGCGTCAGCACCGTGACGAGCGTGAACCCCGTCGCCCGCAGGATCGTCGCGCGCCGCACCGCGCGGCGGTCGAAGCTGACCCAGTCGCGCTCCGCGAAGATCACCTTCTGCATCAGGTCACGCAGGAAATAGCTCTTGCCCTTGCCCGACATGAAGCCCGCGCCGAAGGCCCCGCCCCCCGCGCCATCACTCATCGCGCCCAGCACCTGATCGATGGGCGTGCCCTCCTGCGTGCCCGAGGTGAAGTAGAACCCCCGCAGGATCGCGTTCGACTGGTAGCGCGTCGGCTCGAAGACCCGGCGCAGGAAGTCGCTCACCCCGTCCTTGAGCATCGCCATCTGCCCCGGCAGACCGAAGATCGCGATCCGGCTGATGCCGTCCGGCTCCTCGTTCAGCCGGTCGATCACCTCGTCCGACAGGCGGCTCACCAGCCGGTCGAACTCCGCCGGCACGCCCTCGTGCGTCAGCGCCTCCCGGTCCTTCGTCTGGAAGGTCGCGCCCCAGACGCCGTTGCGCCGCTGCAGGCTGAAGGAGCCGAAATACTCCCGGAAGCCAGAGATCAGGTCCGCCTTGGTAAAGAGGACATAGACCGGGAAGTCGATCTTGAGCGTCTCGTGCACCTCGGCCAATCGCGCGCGCACCGTCTCGGCGTGACGCGCCACCTCGCCGCCCATCACGTCCTCAATCGAGAGCGCGAGGATCACGCCGTTGATCGGCTGGCTCGGCCGCGCCCGCTTCAGAAGGTCGAGGAAGGCCGTCCAGGACGCGCTGTCGGCCTCGGCGTGGCTGTCCTGCGTGGTGTAGCGCCCCGCCGTGTCGATCAGCACCGCGTCCTCTGCGAACCACCAGTCGCAGTTGCGCGTGCCCCCGAAGCCCTCGAGCGCGCCGCCGGTCTTCTCCAGCGGGAACTCGATGCCCGAATTCTGCAGCGCCGTCGTCTTGCCCGCGCCCGGCGGCCCGATGATGACGTACCACGGCAGGTCATAGAGATAGGTGCGCCCGCCCGCCTTCTTGAGCGTGGCCAGCGCTTCGGTCATCCGCTCGGCCAGCACCTTGCCGTCGCCCACCGGCTCCTCGGGGACCATGGCTTCTTCCAGCGCCTTCGCGGCCTTGCGCCGCTTGAGGTAGCGCAGGAGCACGATCAGGAAGAACAGCCCCAGGATCGCCCCGATCAGCGACGCGCGCAGCCAGACCGTGCCCATCACGATCACGCCCGTCATCGGGAAGCCGAACCAGATCGCGACGCAGAGCCCGATCAGGCCCAGCACCATCAGGACCTTGCGGAACCAGCCATGCTTGAAGAGCTTGCGGAAGAAACGGCGCAACATCTCAGTAGGTCCCCTCGCGCGCGATCATCACCTCGACCCGGCGGTTCTGTGCCCGGCCCTCGGCGGTGGCATTGTCCCCGATCGGATCGGCCTCGCCCCGGCCCTCGACGACGACGCGCCCCTGGTCCGACAGGAGCGGGCCGACGACCGCGCGCACGGCCTCGGCCCGCGCGACCGAGAGGTTCAGGTTCGATTGCGGCTGCCCCACGCTGTCGGTGAAGCCCTCGATCCGCACCGGCCCCGGCTCGGCATCCAGCACCTCGGCGATCCGCTCGGCGAGCGGCGTGAACTCGGGACGCAGCGTCGCCTGCCCGGTATCGAAGAGCAGCAGATTGCCCACCCGCACGAAGATGAAATCGCCCTTCTGTCCGACCTCGACCTCGCCCGCCGCGATCTCGGCGGCCAGCCCCTCGCGGATGCGGTCGAGCTGCGTCGATTCCGCCTGGAACGGCACCGCCGGGCGCGACCGTTCCAACGCCACGGTCACATCCGTCGGGTGCATCGTGTAGAGCGCGTTGGCCGTGGCCCAGCCGTCGCGGTTGAGAAGCGTCGAGAGCGCCGCGAAGAACCCGACCACGAGCACGGCAGCGAGCCCCGCATAGGCCCAGACCGGCAATCCCCCGAACCGCCGCTTGCCCCGCAGGATCACCGGCGTCCAACTGACCGAAATGTCGTCGTCGGGCCGCGGCCTTTGCGTGCGCAGCGCGGTGTGGATGGCCGAGCGGATGCGGGCCAGTTCCGTCGCGCCATTGGGGCGCGTGCGATACTCCCCCTCGAAGCCGAGCGACAGGCAGGTCAGCATCAGCTCCAGCAGGTCATAGTATTCGCCCGGCGCCTGCATCGCCTTCTCGGCCTCGTGGAAGAAGCCGACGCCGGTGTCGCGCGTGTTGAAGAACCGCGCGGCCATGGAATACTCGGCCCATTGCCCCCGGTCGGCGCCCGGCAGGTTCTGCACGATGTCGTCGGCCGTGCCGCAGAGCGCGTATTTCGCCACCTCGACCACATGCCGGTCGACGCCCGCGGCGGCCGCGTTCTGCTCGAAGGCGACGATCTCGTGATAGACATGCTCCATCAGCGGCGCGGCCTGCATCTCCACGAGGCCCGTGCGCAGCCTCCCGAAGAGGATCAGCAGGTTCGCCGCCGCCGCCACCAGCGGGTTCGACGAGCCCCCCGCGCCCAGCCCCGTCGCCTGCAACGCCTGATGCAGCGGGATGCGCGCCGCCTCGGCCCGCTGCACCGGCGCATCGCGCGGCCCCATCTCGGGAAAGAACCCCTCGCCCGGCCCGCCCGCGCGCTTGCCGATGCCCGCGCCGACCCCGGGGCGCAGGTTCGAGCCGACGCCGGTGCCGAAACCGGGGCTGCGCCCGTCGTCCCGCGGGGTGTGAGGCGCCTGCGTCGCGCCGCCCGGCCGGGGCGTGACCGCCGGCCCGCCGACCCAGGTGTTGCCGTCGTCCGCGGGCCGTCGCACGCCGATGCCCGCACCCGAACCCGCGCCACCCGGCCCGCCGATGACCGTCTTGTCGCGCGTGCCCCCCGCGCCGTCCCGCCGTCCGAACGGGTCGTCCGCGCCGCCGCCGGGTCTCCGGCCGAGCGCGGGACCGCCGATCACGGTCTTGTCGCGATCGTCCCGCCCCGCCATGTCAGAGCGCCTCCGGGATGGCCCAGAGGTCGAGCTTCAGATCGGGCCAGTCCCCGGCGAAATGCATCCCGATCGCGGGGGCGGTCGAGAACTCGCGCCACATGGGCGTGTTCTTGTCGAGCATGAAGTAGACGTTCGACGGCACCACCCGGATCTGCCGCGGCGGGTTCGGCAGATGCTGCAGCCCGACGCCCGGCAGGTTGTTGCGGACGATCTCGCTCATCCGCGTGTTCGGCCCGATCTTCACGAGCTGCGGGAACTGGCCCTGCACCTCGGTCATGGCCTTGGCCGTCTCGACCTCCACCACGAAGGCCGCCTCGCGGAAGAGGTTCCGGTCGGCGACCTCGGCGATGTAGGAATTCTGCCGCACCTGCCGCAGGTCGAGCCGGATCGCCCGGCCCACGTCGCGCGACAGAAGGCGCTGGATGTCCTGCACCACGCGCCCGAACGCGGCCTTCGGATCGGCGTGGTCGTAGGTGTCGTAACCCGGGGCCAGGCGGCTCGAATTGTCGAAGGTGGCAAGCTCGCCGGCGAGGCCCACGAGATGCCGGTAGAGCGCCTCGGGGTGGACGGCATGGAGCCCCGCCATATGGCGCAGCACGCCGATCTCGCGGTTGAGCGTCATCAGCATGAGGTAATCCGCCGCCTGCATCCCGCCACCGGCCGAGGGGTCGGCGGCATAGCGGGCGAGCGTCTCGAGCTTGGCCTCGATCCAGCCGATCACCCGGCTGAGGTAGCCCAGCAACACCGGATGCGCCGCCAGCACGAGCGCGGGCGGCGGCACCGTGTCGTCGAAGCTGACGACGCCGTCGCGCACTTCGGTGATCTTCGCGAGGCGCAGGCTCTGATAGCCGGGCCGCGCCGTCTTGCGCAGCGTCAGTTCCAGCCGCGGCGTCGCGATCTCCAGCACCTGCTCGGCGCGGGCGGCGGCCGCGTTGTCGGCCACCGTCTCGGTGCCGAGCGCATAGCGCGCCGTCGCGCCCTCCTCGTCGGGAGAGACGTCGCGGCCGTTGGGCGACCGTTCGGGCAGCGTGAGCCAGACCGACAGGCCCGCCGCATCCTCCGGGCACGGCACCGGCACCGGCAGCGGCCCGGTCTCGGGCGCGTCGAAGGGCGTGCCGTCGGGCATGATCCCCGCGCAGCGGCGCAGGCCGACCTTGCCCTGCTGCGCCATGTCGCGGTCGATCGCCATCTCGGCCAGGCCCCAGGGATAGGGCGACAGATGCTTGAGCCGCGCGTCGAGCAGATGCTCCACATGCCGGTCGGCCTGCTGGAGGTGCTGCGGCTGGAGGAAGAGACCCTCCTTCCAGGCGACTTTGCTTACGAGCGACATGTCGTTCCCCGTGGTTTCGTCGGCCCCATGTTGCGGTGTCCGGGAGCCGGGTTCAACCGCCCCCGCACACCGCCCGTCGCCCTACCACTGCCAGCGCGCCTGCGCGGTGATGCCATAGCTCGTGAGCCCCCCCGACCGGCGCGCGTCGACACGGGTCGAGGCGCTGAACTGGCGGCCCCGGGTTCCGTCGAGGATGCGCACGTAGTTCACGCCCAGGCTCACCTCGCCGTAGTCGCCCAGCGAGGTCGACGACAGGTCCCGCACGAAGGTCTCGTCGGTTGCGTCCTGGAAGGTGGAGGTCAGCTCGTCGGAGAAGTCGGCGTAGTAGGTGCCGGTGGCGAAGTAGTTGGCCGCCCACTTGCCCGATTGCGCCACCTGCGTCCGCGAGACCGTGGCCCCGACGAAGCCCAGCGTCGACGTGTGGTCGTCGAGCGTCAGCGTCGAGCCGTCGTCGAAGGTCAGCACGCTGCCATCGGTCCGCGTGACCGAGAAACCCGCCGTCGGCACGACCGACCAGCCCCGGTCGCCGATCTGGAACGACCGGCTCAGCGAGCCCGAGAAGGTGAGCGCATCGGTGTCGAGCTTCGCATCCGTCAGCCCGAGCGCCAGGCCCGAGACGCCGCGGTTGTTGAAGGTGAACTCCGTCGTCTCCGCCCGCAGCTGCAGGTCGCCCACGAGCGGCCCGCGCGATCCGGTCACGTAGAGGCCGACGTATTTCTGGTCGAAGTCCGACTCGGTGATCGAGTCGACCACCGTACTCAGCCCCCCGCCCAGCGGATCGAGCTGGAACACCGGCTGCTCGGTGGAACCGGTGTTGATCCCGGCGATGGCCCCCACCGCGAGGAGGTCGATGCCCCCGAAGGCCCCGTTGAAACAGGCGAAGTCCCCGCCGATCTGCAGGCCCTGGTAGGTCGCGTCGACCGCGCTGCGCAGGCTGTTGGTGCCGTCGTCGGTCCGCCCGTCGGCATCGGCCGTCCCGCCCGAGGCGCGCGACCAGAGGCCGGTGCCGCAGGTCCGCTCCTGCTCGGCGGCGAGGCCGACGATGAAGGGGCTCGTCGGCCGGTTCACAAGCGAGCCGATGAGCGACTGCGTCAGCGAGATGTTCCCCGCCAGCGCGCCGATCGCCGGGTTGATCTGACCCACGAGGCGCAGATCGCCCGAGGCCGTGTCCTGATCGAGCGTGAAGACCGTGCGTGCCGTGTTCGGCAGCAGCGTGCCCACCGCCAGCACCGCGTCGAAGTCGCTGCCCGCCGCGCCGTCGATCAGCAGGATGTTGTCGGCATCCGCCGAGAGCGCGCCGCCGGCGTTCTGCAGATCGAAGGACAGCTGGAACGAGCCGGACACGTCGCCCATCGAGACGATGCTGTCGGCGCGCACGCCGCCCGGGGCCACGGCCTGCGTCAGGTCGAGGTCGAAGGACAGCGTCATCGCGTCGCCGGAGAGACTGCCCACGGTCGTCGTGTCGCCCACCGTGCCGTCGGCCATCGAGACCGTCCCGCTCCCGGCGAGGGCCCCATCGATCTCCGCACCGTCGACGCTGTCGAGCCGCCCGTCGACGCGCAGCCGCCCGGTCACGTTGCCACCCGCGCCGAGCGCGGCCAGCGCGGCGTCGGTGATCGTCGCGTCGCCGTCGAGCGTACCGTCGAGGTCGAGCGTGCCCTCCGTCTGCCGCAGGAGGCCCGCGCCGAGCGTCGTGCCCGCACCCACGGTCAGGTCGGCGGCATTGGTGAACGTGCCGGTGATCTCGGCCCCGTCCGCCAGCGTCAGCGCCGCGCCCGCCGCGTTGGCCAGGTCGCCGTTGACCCCCCCGGTGAGCGAGAGCGTGGCGGTGTTGTCCACGTCGCCGATCACCGTGCCGCCGATACGCGCGGTGCCCGCGTTGTCGAGCGCCCCGTCGAGGTCGCCCGTCACGTCGAGCGTCGCCCCGGCGAGGTTCGCCACGTCGGCCGCGACCGCGGCCGCCGCGATCGTCCCGCTGTTGGAGATGGTCCCCGGCGGCGTCGAGGCAGGACCGGGCACCGCGGAGGTGCCGCCCGGCGCGGCCGTCGCGCCGAGCGTGCCGGTGGCGGTGATCCGGCCCGCGTTGGCGATCGCGCCCGCCGTCAGGTCGCCCGCCTCGACGGTGCCGCCCGCGGCCACGGTCATGGTGCCGGCGATGGTCGCGTCGGCCACGTCGAGCGTGCCGCCCGCGCCGACGGTGACGCCCTGATCGACCGAAACCGCGTCGTCCGAGGCCACCGTCCCGCCGTTCACCGCGACGTCGCCGGTGACCGTCATGTCGCCCGCGAGCGTGGTCGTGCCCGCGTCGTTGGTGATCGCACCGTCGAGCGTGCCGCCGCCGACGGTCGCCGTGCCCGTGTTGCGCAGATCCCCGTCGAGCCCGCCACCCAGCGTCGCGTCGCCCGCGTTGTCGAGCCCGCCGCCGGCCGTCAGGCCATTGCCCGCCGCCGCGCTCAGCGTGCCGTCGTTCGCGACCGCGCCCGTCACGTCGAGGTCGCCCGAAAGCGTCATCTGCCCGGTGCCCGTATTCGTCAGGTCGCCGGTCACATTCCCCGCGAGGGACGACAGCCCGCCGAGCTCCGCCCCCTGCCCCAGCGTCCCGGTGCTCGTCACCGTGGTCCCCGCCTCGGCGGTGAGCGCGGCGTCGACGGTGCCCGCGTTCGTCAGCGTGCCGCCCGTCACCGCCACCGCATCGGCCGTCAGCACGCCGTCCGCCGTCACCGTCACGTCGCCCGCCGAGGTCACGTCGCCCGAGGTCAGCGCGCCGTCCACCGTCAGGTCGCCCGAACCGGTGTTCGTGACCGCGCCCGTGATCGTGCCCGACGCGGTCATCACGCCCGCGTTGTCGACCGCGCCGTCGATCGTGCCGGTCGTCTCGATCGTGCCGCCGTCGAGGTTCTCGACCGAGGCGGTCAGCGTGCCCGCGTTGGTGACGGTCGCGCCCGCGCCGTTCGAGAAGCTGTCCGCCCCGATCTGCGCCGCCGTCTGCACCGTGACCGTGCCGTCGTTGGTGAAGGTGTCGACGTTCGTGAGCGCGTTGCCCGAGGTCACGGTGAAGGCCCCGCCGTTCGTCACGTCGTTGCCGTCGGCGTCGACGTCGGCGTTCACCGTCGTCGAACTGCCGCTCTCGGTCGTCAGGTCGCCCTCGAGGGTCGTGTCGCGGTCGAAGCGCAGCTGCCCGCCGTTGTTGATCGCCCCGCGCAGCACGACGTTACCCGAAACGTCCGACGACGCGCCGAGTTCGATCGCCCCCGCCGTCACGACGAGCGTGCCCGTGGTGCCGGTGTTGGTGACCGTGCCGTTGTTCTCGAAGGTGCCGCCGACGCTCAGGTCGATATCGTCGCCGTCGGTCGAGCCGTCGATCAGCCCGGCGTTGGTCACATCGCCCGTGACCTGCGCGTCGCCGTCGAGGTCGAGCCGCCCGCCGGCACCCACTTCGATGGCCCCGAGGCGTCCGCCCGCCACGGCCAGCGCGCCGCCCGTGATCTCGGCCGTGCCGTCGACCCGGCCCGTCGCGCCGAGCGCCGCCGCGCCTCCGGTGACCGAAAGGCTGCCCAGCCGCCCGTCGAGCGCGGCGCTGCCGTCGCTCACGCCGACCGCGCCGGTGATGCGGCCGCCGTCGGCCAGCGTCAGCGTGCCCTCGCTCTCCACGTCGCCCGCGACCATGCCGCCCGCGGCGACCGTCGCCGTGCCCGTGTTCTCCAGCTGGCCCGACCCGAAGGTCAGCGTGCCGCCGTCCGCGACCGTGACCTCGCCCGCGTTCGAGAGCGTGCCCGTCTGCGTCGCCGCGCCGGTGACCGTCACCGCGCCATCCGCCGCGTTGTCGAGCGCGCCGGTGCCGCCCCCGGCCAGCGCGACCGTGCCGGTGTTGGTGACCGCCCCGGCGACCTGTCCGCCGTCGTTCACCGTGAGCGTGCCCGCATTCGTCAAGCCCGCATCCGCCGTCAGCGTCGCGTCGACGTCCATGTCGCCGCTGTTCGTCACCAGGCCCGTGACCCGGCTCGCGCCGTCCACCGTGCTCTGCCCCCCGGCGGTGAGCGTGCCACCCACCGACCCGTCGAGCGTCAGCGTGCCGTCGGCCGAGACGTCGCCCGTGACCGCGCCACCGTCGAGGTCGAGCGTGCTGCCCGCGGCCCCGCTCAGGTCGCCTTCGAGCCGCCCGGCCACCGTCGTCGTGCCGCCGTCGGCCGTCGTCACGCCCGCGCCCGCCGTCAGCGTGCCGCCCGTGGCGACGGTCAGCGTGCCGTCGTTCGTCACCGCGCCGGTGACCTCGGCCGCGCCCGTCACCCGGGTCGAGCCGCCGGTGTCGAGCGTGCCGGTCAGCGTGCCCGCCAGCGTCAGCGCGCCGTCGTTGTCGAGGCCGCCGCCCGCCGTCAGGTCGTCGTCGAGCATCATGGTCCCGGTGTTGGTGATCGTGCCCGTCACCTCCGCGCCCGCGCCGCCGAGGCGCGATGTGCCGCCCGTGGCGAGATCGCCCAGGATGCGGCCCGTCAGGTCGACGCTGCCGCCGGCCGCGCCCGTCACGTCGCCGCGGATCACGCCGGCGTTCGTCAGGTCGCCGCCGCTCGTGACGCCGCCCGCCGCCGTCAGGTCGCCCGCAGCCGCGACATCCACGTCGCCCGATCCGTCGACCGCGCCGTTCACCGTCGCCGCGCCGGTCACGCTGAGCGTGCCGGTGTTGTCGATCGCGCCGGTCTCGCCCCCGGCCTGCAGCGTGAGCTGGCCCGCGTTCGTCACCCCGCTGTCGAGCGCCGCGCCGACTTCGAGCGTTCCGCCCGTGCCGACCCGTGCCGCCGCGGCGGAGGTCGCGTTCCCGAGCGTCAGCGTGCCGCCGTTCGCCCGCAGGATGCCCCCGATCGCCAGGTCGCCGATCGTCGCCGACGCCCCGCCCGCGACGGTCAGGTCGCCGCCGATCGTGTTGGCGAAGGTCGAATCCGCGCCGACGCGCACGTCGCCGCTGATCGAGGAGCCGGCCGCCGCCATGGCGACGCCCCCTGCCCCGCCGACGGACCCGTCGAGCGTGCCGTCGACCGCGAGCGTGCCGCTGTTGTCGATGGCGTCCGGGCCGACGGTGAAGGTCTGCCCCGCCGCGACGGTCAGCGCGCCCGCGTTCGTCACGTCGCCCGAGGCCGTCGCGCTGCCGTCGACGGTCAGGTCGCCGCCGTTCTCCACCTCGATCGCGCCGCTGACCGAATTGCCCGCGACGCCCGTGCCGTCGAGCGTGGCCGTGCCCGCGACGCTCAGGTCGCCGATGACGCGCCCGTCGACGACCGCGCGGCCGTCCTCGCCCACGGTCAGGTCGCCGGTAAGCGTGCGCGCCGCGGTCAGCACAGCGCGGCTCGCCGTGCCGTCGCCCGCCTCGCCCCGCACCGTGACGCCGCCCGCCGCCGTCAGGTCGCCGCCGAAGCTGAGTTGCCCGCCCCCGAAGACGAGAACCTCGCCCGCGACATCGCCCGAGACCGTGGCCGCGCCCGAGGTCCGAAGATCGCCGCTGCGTCCGTCCGTGCCGAGGAGCGTGCCCGAGAAGGTGAGCGTGCCGCCGGTCAGGTTGGCGACCTCGCCGTCGACCGTGCCGCGCACCGTCATTTCACCGTCGGCGTCGTTCACCGCCGTGCCCGTGAGCGTCGTGCCAGCCGCGACCGTGAAGCGCGAGGCCGTACCGCCGCTCTCGCCCGCGTTGAGCACCTGTCCGCTGACCGTGAGGTCGCCGTCGGTCGTCGCGCTGCCGCCATCGCTGACGGTGATATCGCCGGTGACGTCGCCCGCGAGCGTCGCCGTGCCGCCGGTGCCCACGCCGATGGAGCCGACGGCGGTGCTGCCGTCCGGCAGGGTCGCGCCGGTGACGGTGCCGTCGAAGTCGAGCGTGCCGCCGGTCGCCACGTTGAGGCCGCCGGCTACGGTGCCGTCCACGTCGAGGCTGCCGCCGTCGATCGCCTCGGCGACGCCCGTGACCGTGCCCTCGACCGTGACCGCCGCGTCGTCGCGCGCCCGCACGAGGCCGGTGAGGTTCGCGCCCGTCGCGACCGTCAGCGTCGAGCCCGCGCCGTCCGTGCTGACAAGCGCGATGCTGTCGTCCGCCGCCAGCACCTCGAGGTCGGCGTCCACCGTCGTCGTGCCGCCGCCCGTCGTTTCGACGGTGCCCGTGACACGACCGCCGCCGAGCGTCGCCGTGCTCTGGTTGATGACGCGGCCCACGACGTTGCCGTCGAGGTCGAGCGTGCTGCCCGCGTTGTTGCGCAGCGTCGCGGTCAGCGTGTTGCCGCCCTCCACCGTCACGGTCGCGCCCGCACCCGCCGAGACGAGGTCGTTCGCGACAGAGGCGTCGCCGTCGATGTCGAGATCGCCGCTGTTCGTCAGGCTGCCGGCCACGGCGCCGGCAAGGTCGGTCGTCCCCGCGTTCGTCACGTTGCCCGTGCCGGTGGTGGCGAGCGTCGCGCCGTCGAGGTCGAGCGTGCCGCCCGCAGCCACGTCGATCGCGCCGTCGACCGCGCCGCTGTCGGTCACGTTGACGGTGCCGCGCGCGTTGGCGTTCACCTGTCCCGTGACCTGACCGTCGATCGTCGCCACGCCAGCCGCGCCCGCCTCGACCGTCGCCGTCAGCACGTGCCCCGCGCCGACCGTCAGCGACGAATTGGCCCCCGTCGTCGTCATCCCGCCGGTGACCGTCAGATCGCCGTCGACCGTGGTGGCACCGTTGGCGATGGTGCGCACGCGCCCCGTCACCGTGCCGCCGCCGAGCGTCGCCGTGCCGCGGCTCAGGACGTCGCCCGTCAGGTTGCCGTTCAGGTCGAGCGTGCCGCCGGTGTCGTTCACCATCTCGACGTCCGCCGTCAGCGTGCCGTCGACGGTGAAGGTGCCGGTGTTGGTGATCTGCTCGGTGACGCGGGCGTTCGCCCCGGTCACCGTCGTCGCGCCCTCGGCGTCGAGCGTGCCGTCGATCGTGCCCGAGAGGCCCAGCGTGCCGCCGTTGGTGACGCCCCGCACCGCGGTCAGCGTCGCCCCGTCGGCCACGACGAGCCCGCCGTCGCCCGTCACCGCGCCGATCGCCCGTACGTCGCCCGTCACGGTGGTCGTGCCGCCGTCGATGGCGAGGGTGCTGTCGAGTTGCCCGCCGGCCAGCGTGGCCGTGCCGGTGGTCGTGACCGCGCCGGTGATCCGTCCGCCGGTGTCGAGCGTGAGCGCGCCCTCGGAGGTCACGCCGGAATTCAGCGTCGCCCCCACCACCAGCGCACCGCCGGCCCCGACCGTCGTGTTCGCCGCCGTGGTCGCATTGCCGAGGGTCAGCGTGCCGCCGTTGGCCGCGATATCCCCGGTGACGGCGAGCGCGGCGCTCGTCGTCGTGTCGCCGCCGGTGACCGTCAGGTTGCCGCCGATCTGGTTGCGCAGGGTCGAATCGGCCCCGACCGACACGCTGCCCGACACCTGCGCGCCCCCACCCGTCATGGTGACGCCGCCGGTGCCCGCGACCGTCCCGCCGAGCGCGCCCGAGAGCGTGACCGTCCCGGTGTTGGCCAGCGTCTCGCCGCCGAGGTCGAGGGTGGCGCCGCCATCGACGACCACCTCGCCCGCGTTGGTCAGCTGCCCGCCGAGCGACGCGCTCGACGTCACCGTCAGGGTGCCCGTCTCGGTCACCGTGGAGGTGCCGGTGACGATGTCGTCGCCCGCGCCCGCGGTGGCCGTGCCGTCGAGCGTCGTGTTGCCGCCGACGGTCAGCGTGCCGTCCACCTGCCCGGTGACGTTGGCCTGCCCCCCGCTTTCGGTGACGAGCGCGCCGTCGACCGTGCCGGTGACCTGCGCCGTGCCGCCCGAACCGGCGGTCAGCGTACCGGTCAGCGTACCGGCCGAGGTCACGGTGAAGGTGCCGCCGGTGGTGCGCGCGCCGCCGGTGACGTCGAGGTCGTTGTCCACGGTCAGCGCGCCGCCGGTCTGGAGGATCTCTCCGCCGACCGTCCCCGAGATCCGGGTCGTTCCGGCGCTTTCGACGTCGCCCGTGATCGTGGCGCGGTTGATATCGGCCGCCCCGCCGCCCGCGACGTCGAGGGCACCGAGCTGACCCAGGTTGACCGTCAGCTCGCCACCGGTGACCGTGGCGGTGCCGTCGACCTGGCCGCTGCTGGTGACGAGCGCGTCGGCGCCCGCGACGGTCAGCGCGCCGACCCGGCCCGAGACGGTCACGCCGCCCGCGCCGCCCGCGTCGGTGGTCACGGTGCCGGTGATCCGGCCGCCGTTGCGCACGGTGACGTCGCCGCTCGTGGCGACATCGCCCGAGATCTGGCCGCCCGCCCGAACGTCCGTGTCGCCCGAGCCCTCGACGCGCCCCGTGCTGAACCCGAGGTCGCCGCCGTTGGCGACGGTCAACTGGCCGTCGTTCGTCAGCGTGCCCGTCTGCGTCGCGGACCCGGTGACGTCGACCGTCCCGCCGCCGTTGTTCTGCAGCGCGCCGGTGCCGCCCCCGGCCAGGGTGACGAGGCCGTCGTTCGTCACCGCGCCGTCGATCTGTCCGCCGGTGTTGACCGTGATCTCGCCCGCCGCGGCGTTCTCGACCCCGCCGCCCGTGGCCAACGTGGCGTCGACGGTCAGGTCGCCGCCGTTCTCGACGGTGCCGCCGACGTTCGTGGTGCCGACCACGGTGGTCTCGCCGTCGGCCACCACGTCCTGCGTCACCGTCCCTTCGAGCGTCAGGTCGCCGTCGGTGTCGATCCCGCCGGTCACGGTGCCGTCGTCGAGCACGATGGAGCTGTTGGCGACACCGGTGACGTCGCCCACGAGCTCGCCCTCGATGGTGGTCGTCCCCGTCGCCGAGGTGGCGATGCCGTTCGCCGCGGTCAGCGTGTCGTTGCGGGTGACGATGAATTCGTCGTTGTTGGTGATCGCGCCACCGATCTCCATGTCGCCGGTGATGACCGTGCGGTCGTTGCTGGTCACCGTGCCGTCCACGTCGCCCGAGAGGTTGGCGAAGCCGTTGTTGACCAGATTGCCGGTGATCGTGCCCTCCTGCACGATGCGTCCGTCGACTTGCACGTCGCCGTCGATGGTGCCGGTGTTGGTCGAGGTGCCGGTCGTGCCGATGGTCAGCAGGCCGGTCGCGGTGAACTCGCCGTCGTTCTCAAGACGGCCGTCGATCGTGGTCGCGTTGTTCACGACGATGTCGGTGCCCAGCGACAGCGTGGAGCCGTCGGTGACGATCAGGCTCTCGGCCGTGATGAAGGTGGTCGACCCGCCGCCGTTCTGGATCCGGACAGTGGCGTTGTCGCCGGTGTCGACGGTCATCTCGAGGACGTCGAAATCGAACAGCCCGCTGTTGATCCGGACGGTGTAGTCGGCATCCCCGGCCGCCGCGCCGAAGTCGATGTCGCGGCCTTCCACGAAGTCGCGGTTGCTGCCCCCGTCCTCGTTCCAGTTGTTATTGAAGAAGCTGCCGTTCCAGTTGCCGTCGCCGCCGGTGACATTCGCGCCGCCATCGCCGGTGTTGCCCGCGTCCCACCGCAGGGTCTGCGCGAGCGCGGTGCCAGGCACGCCGGTCAGCACGAGCCCCGTGGCCATCACGAAGACGAGTTCCGTCGCGCGCCCGAGGCGGCAGCCCCCGACGAGGCTGCGTTGACGGATACCGATGGTTCGGGGGCGCGGGGCAGCGGGAATCATGGCAATCTCTGAATGAATAAATGCAGGGATACCGCGACTTGACCGCCTTCCCGCCGCGGGGGCAAGGCAATCCGGCCGTGCATGGGGACAAATGTGCCCTCAGGGCGACAGTGCCGCGCCCTGCCCGGCGGGCGGACGTTGACTGCAGTCAACTCCGCGCGTCAGGCGTCGTCCTTCTGGGTGACGCATTCCTCCACCAGAGGCAGCGCCGCATTGGCCGCGCCCTGCAACGTCGGCACCTGCGCCGAGCCGCCGCCGCCCATGGAGACATTGCCCTTGAGACGGATCTGCGCGGCTTCGAGCGTGATGCCCGAGGCGTCGATCGTGATCTTCCCGCCCGGCCCTTTCACGACCATCTTCTGATAGGCCATGAGCGTGTGCAGCTTGGTGTTGTTCATGATCGATTCGGTCACGTTCAGCACCGACCGGCCAAGCACCGTCTCCTCGTGGTTGCGACCGATCTTGACGAGGTGGTCGGCGAAGATGTCCTGCTTGTGGATGTTGCCGACGACATGGACGTGGTCCTTGCCGTATTTCTCCTGCTGGTTCTGCCCGACCTGATAGATCACGTCGCGCCCGACGGTGTGCCGCGCGTCCTGGCCGACGCTCTCGGTATGGTCGCGCCCGACGGAGATCGACTTGTCCTGGCCGACCGTCTCCGACTGGTCGCGCCCGATGGACTTGTTGCGGTCGTTGAGGATCTCGATCTGCTGATCCTTCTGCCCGTGCATGAAGATCAGCTCCTGCTCCTTCTCGTCCTCGAAGGTCAGCTCGTTGAAGCCCGAGCCCTTGTGCGTGTCGGTCTTGAAGACGCTCTTGGTCTTCGCCGCGGGCAGCGGATAGGGCGGATCCTGCCGGCCGTTGTAGACACAGCCCGTCACCAGCGGCTTGTCCGGGTCGCCCTCGAGGAATTCGACGACCACCTCCATGCCGATCCGCGGGATGACCATGCCGCCCCAGCCCTTGCCGGCCCAGTTCTGGCTCACCCGGCAGCGCATGGAATAGGCCCCCGGCAGATCCCAGTGGAACTGCACGAGGATGCGGCCGTAGCGGTCGCAGTCGATCTCGCCCTCGCCCACGACGACGGCGGTTTGCGGCCCCTGCACGATGGGGAGCGGCGTGGTCCGGTCGGGCACCATGGGGGCCTCCACCGGCATCAGCGTGTATTCGCCCGAGAAGGCGTGGCGGTCGGACTTCGTGTCGCCCGAGCCGTAGCTGTCGGAGACGTAGGAATGCACCGCGCGCAGGCAGAGGTAGTCCTGCCCCTTCACGCCCGGCACATGGTCGCCCGTCAGGCCCACGGTGAGGCCCGATCGGAGCGTCGCGCAATTGCCCTGCGCCCGGTGCCGCCGGTCGCCGCCCCGCTCCTGCAGGGTGCGCAGCGCGGAGACGGCCTTGCCCTGCCCGAGGGTCAGGTAGTCGCCGGGATAGTCGAAGCTCTCGATCTTGCCCTGCGCATAGGCCGCATCGCCCAGCGAATCGGCCTCCATCGCGGCGGTCGGCGTCTTGAAGTTGTAATCCGTCAGGCGAATGGCGCCCGTGGTGAGGTTGCGCTCCGGGTGCCACTCCCAGAAGTGCTCCTCCTCGGCCTGGTGGTTGGCGTTCACCGGCTTGTAGTCGCGGCTCCCGCCCGGCACGGCCTCGTGCGCGTCGATCCCGTCTGTCAGCACCATGGTATGGCTGCCGTCACCGTGGGTGAAGTGGTAGTTGATGCCGAACCGCTCCAGCAGGCGCGTGACGAAGGCGAGGTCGCTTTCGCGGTACTGCACCGTGTATTCGAGCTTCGGATATTGCTCCGACAGAAGCGTCTTGAAATGCGGATCGCCCAGGTCGGCATACTCCTCGATGACCTCCTCGACGATCTCGACCACGGTCTTGTCGTGGAAGATGCGCTGGTTGCGGCGCAGCCCGGCAAGCCAGATCCAGGGCCGCAGTTCGAGGTTGTAGCGGTTGCCGTTCTCGCCCACGCCCGCCCATTGCGCCTGCGTGACGATCCCGTCGAAGCGCTGCGTGCCCTGCGCGAGGCTGTCGATCTCCACCGTGGCATGGGTGCCCACGAGCTGGTCGAAATCGAGGTCCTGCTCGGTCGAGAGCGCCTCGACGCGATAGTCGAAAAGGCCGTTCATATGGTCCGTCCCGTCGAAGCGCAGGATGACCAGCACGTTCTCGCCGAGCGCGGTCTTCAGCCGGCCAAGCCGCGTGTCCTGGGTAAAGATGGCGTTCATCTGACGTCTCCGTTCGGTCGGACCCGGGGACAGGCTAGCTCCTTCCGGCGGCGGCGAAAAGGGCGGTTGCGGGGCAGGGCAGGGGCCGCGCATAGTGGTGGCAGGCTTTCGCCATGCTCAAGGAGACCGCCCATGCTTCCCGTCGCCCGTCTCGGAGACAAGCACGTCTGCCCGCGCTGTGGCCCGAACGCCATCGTCAGCGGCGGATCGGGCAAGATCGACGGTCGCCCGGTGGCCCGCGTCGGCGACAAGACGGCCTGCGGCGCGACGATCACGCTCGGCTCCTCCATGGCGACCTGCGACGGCAAGCCGATCGCCTACCTCGGGTCGATCACTGACCACGGCGGCACCATCGTCGAGGGCTCGCCTCAGGCCAAGACGCTGCCCTGACGCCGGGGCGGGGCGAGGGCGGCCAGGAGGTCGAACCCTCCTGTCTACGCGCTTCGCACGAACCCCGCGAGAGACGATTTTGAAGCGCAGGGCGTATTTGTAATCGACCCGTCGCCGAGATTGAACCGAGGAGATCGGGGACATCGACCCGTCATCCGCACCTCAACCGATGATCGAAATGGCTCGAAGTGACCTGAGGTCCGTTTCTCTTTCTCTGTCTCGAATTGAGGTGGAGTTCGTTGCGCGGTGCTCCGCGCCCTTTCTGTGGAGCGCATGGGCCGAGAGTTTTCGGTTCTGGTCACGACGGCGGGCTGGATGATCCGTCGGGGGTGCGGATGTCCGCCGGGGCATTGACCCGATAGCGCTGTGAGATCGGACTGGGATTCTTCCGGTTTTGTGGACACTTATGGCTGGAGAACTCAAGCGTTTCGAGCGCGCTCCTTTCGTCGTCGATGGGCGAGAGGTAGCCCAGAGCCGGGTGACGGCAGCCGGGGGTATACTAGCTCTCGAAGACCTCGGACCGGTCATGTCGTTCTGCGCGAACCGGGCGTCGTCCATTGGGCTCGAACCAATGGCACGTTCAATGAGCGACCCTGTGAGAGAAGGTCGCGCTTCTGCTGCAGTTGCTTGTTCTCAAGACGAAGTCGGCGCAGTTCGTCCCGTTCTTCTGTGCTAGGAATATCGGCACGTTTGCCGTCGTTACGATCCGCCTGCCTTATACAAGTGTGGATCGTCGCAACACACGGCTCGAACCCTCGCGCGAGGTCCTCGACACTCCGTCCTGCTCTATGCAACTCGACGATCTACTCCCGGAAAGCCGCCGGGTACGGGTTCCTTGTTCGTGGCATCTGAACACCTTCCAAATGCAGTCAAAGGGTGTTCACGAAACCTGGGGGAACTCCAGCACGGGCGTTCCGATCAGTATTCCGGTCCACACGATCCTTGCAGAGATGCTCGCAACGGTCCCTGCGGGCCAGGAGACGTTCCTCGAGACGCAAGCAGTCAAGGCAGGGGCTGGGGAACGACATGCGGAAGTGATGCGATGCGGCGGACCTCCCCGACTGTACCCCGCACGGGCTCCGCAAGGCGGTCACGGTCCGGATCGGCCATGCCGGTGCGACCGGCCCGGAGATCATCGCAGTAACCGGCCACAAGACGGTCGCAGAGGTGGAACCCTACCTCCGCGACCTGAATCGCAGGATCGCGGCCGACGCCGGAATGGCGAAGATATCGGGAACAAACTTGACGAACCGCAGTGAAAAGTTCGTCAAAATTCAGCTAATAAACTGAAATATGATGAATAATTGGCATGCATGGCGGCCCCTGAAGGATTCGAACCCTCGGCCGTCCGCTTAGAAGGTCGCTGTTCTACGTCCCCAACCGCTTGAAAACCAAGCAATTTCAGTCGCCGTTTTTGTCACTATGCAATTGCGATGCAATTGGCGCACAGCGCGGCCCCTGAAGGACTCGAACCCTCAACCTGTCGATTAGAAGTCGACTGCTCTATCCAGTTGAGCTAAGGGGCCTGCGGCGCGCGCCCCGACGTTTAAACGATTGGCGAGGTTGGCACAATCGGGCATAACCGAGTTATGACATTGCTTCCGCACATGAAATGCGCTGGCTGGCCCAACCTGAGGTATGATGGATGAGCCAGAAACTGACTGACCGTCCGTACTGGCCTGATCTTGTTGCCCGCGTTGATGAACTGGTCGCAGAAGGCTACACCGACACTGAGATCGGCTTCAAAGTCGAAGCCGAGTTTGGTCTGCGGCGTCAGTCCTTCCGAACGGCTGTCCGTCGAGGCGACGTGCCTGCGATGCCATCGCCCGATCGGGCACGATCTGATGCGCGAGCAAGAGGGGATAGGACGTTCGACGGCAAGCCTTGCGTCAGGTGCGGGAGCAAGACCCGATACGTTGCAGATCAGCGATGCGTGGCATGTGAAAGAATATTGAGGTGCTCCCCGATCCTTGGACAGGATCTGGCGTTTTCTAAGCTACTCTCTGGGCCTCCTGGTCGGGTTGCATGATCGTCGTGCCGGCGCGGTAGACCACGTCCGGTGGTTGTCCGTCG
>NZ_JABVAX010000012.1 GCF_013404595.1 Jannaschia marina
TGCGACCGCCTGAACGGCACCCCCAGAAAGTGCCTCGGATGGCGAACCCCAACTGAAGCATTCAGAGAAGAGATGATGAAACTGAGATAGCGGAACCGTCGCAACGACTCTTGAGAATCCACCTGCATCACGGGGTCGACCGGATCGCATCGGGCACCTCGACGCTTCTGGAGGCCCCGGGGCGGATCAACCTGACGCTGCGGGTCGTGACCTGACCCCGGAGGTCGGAGATCGTCGGGTCGGGCCCGACGATGACGGCGCGCGGGTCACCGGGCGAGCGTGCAGCAGCCCGTGAAGCTGCCCCGATCCACCTGGATCAGGTCGAGGCGATAGCCCGCGAGCGCCTCCGACATTCCGTCCGAGCAGATCTCGCGCGAGAGAATGCCGTAGAGCGGGCCGTGGTCGCTGTCGGTGATGAGGGTCCAGGGTTCGCGGCGTCCGCCGACCGGGGCGATTTCGGGCACCTCGATCGAGAGCGATTCAACCGGTGTGGAGAACCCGAGTCTCGCGGGGCGCAGATCGAGGCTCCAGAACGGCTCGGCCCCGTAGCAGACGCGGATCGCGGGCACGTCGCCCCAGTCGTGGCCCGGCTGCCGGTCGAGGAAGCGCATCGCGGCCCAGCCGGCGATTTCACCCAGGTTGACCTGCCCCCACCGGCCGCCCGCGTCCAGCGCGACGACCTCCACGTCGGTCGCGTCCGGGGCCAGGGTGCCGATGATCTCGCCCGCCGTTCCCGGAGCCGCGCGCACGTTCAGCACGTCGTCCGCCGCGACCCCGGTGACCGAGAAGAGCGCGGGCAGACGGGCCTCCTGTGCCGTCGCGGGCAAGGCGAAAAGGAGCAGGAGGAGCGCCAGCGCCCTCATCGTCCGGCGAACCAGGACGCGGAGGCGTGCTGCCGCGTATAGAACTCTCCCATCATCCCGATCATCAGCGCGATCACCCCGATCATCAGCGGATATTCCCAGTTGGTGTAATGGGGGTTGTAGTTGATGAAGGTGTAGCCCCGCGCCTGGTCGATCGCGTGGAAGAGGGGGTTCCAGTCGAAGAAGGCGAGCATATGCGCCGGCAGGGTGTTGGCCACGAACATCTTCCCCGAGGCGATCATGTTCACCCGGCTGTAGACCATGTTCACGATCCGGACGAAGTTCGGCAACCACGGCTTCAGTGCCAGGAGAATGGTGCCGATGGCGGCACCGGAGAACCAGGCGAGCATGAACATGCCGAAGGCGGCGCTCGGATCCGCGATGACGATCGGACGCCAGGCGACATGCACGGCGAATAGGATCAGCACCATCGACAGGACCTGGATGTAGAGCGACGAGAGCGCGGCCGAGAAGATGGCGATGGCCGTGTTCATCGGCGCATGTTTCATCATGGGCGAGGTCGGGCCTTCGGCCCCGGCAAGGGCGCCCAAAGCCTTGATATGCGTCATGAAAAGGAAGATCCCCGACATGATGTAGAGGATGAAATCGCCGCGGAGCGCCGCGCCGCGCAGGCCGAGTACGTTGAAGAGGACGACGAAGGCGGTGATGAAGATCACCGATTGCATGATGTTCATCACGAGGGCCTGAAGGCCCGTCGAATGCCCCCTGCGGATATTGCGGACGGTCGCGTGGTAGACGAGTTCCGTCAGGGTGAACGCGCGGGTGAGCGCGGTATCGCGTCGTTCTACTCTGAACATCGGTCCACTCCTGTCGCGCGCTTGCCCCCAAGGCTCCGCGTGCAATAACCGTATCTTCGCAACGAAAGCATTACTTCAAGGTATATAGGCATGGATTTCGACAAAATGATGTTGGTTCTCCGCAAATTGTCTCTCGAGGCGGGTGAGAGGATCATGGATATCTACGCCGCACCGGACTTCGAGGTGAAGACGAAGTCGGACCAGAGCCCCGTGACCGAGGCCGACGAGGCCGCCGACGCCCATATCTCCGCCGGGCTGCGCGCGGCCTTTCCGGAAGCTGCCGTCGTCACCGAGGAACAGTCGGAGACCCATGACCTCGACGTGCGCGATTTCTTCATCGTCGACCCCCTCGACGGAACGAAGGAATTCGTGAACCGGCGCGGCGACTTCACGGTCAATATCGCCTGGGTCGAGGACGGGGTGCCCCTGCGCGGCGTGGTCTATGCCCCGGCGCGCGAACGCCTCTTCTGGACCCTGCCGGATGGCACGGCGGTCGAGGAGATAGGTCCTTTCGACAAGGAGACCCCCGGCACCGTCACCCCGATCCGCGTGTCCGAGCCCGACAACGACGCGCTGATGGTCGTGGCCAGCAAGTCGCACCGCGATGCCGCGACCGATGCCTACATCGGGAAATATGCCGTCGCCGACATGAAGTCCGCCGGATCCTCGCTCAAGTTCTGCCTCGTCGCGACGGGTGAGGCGGACCTCTATCCCCGTCTCGGCCGGACGATGGAATGGGACACGGCCGCCGGCCATGCCGTGCTCGCCGGGGCCGGAGGACAGGTCGTGCGGTTCGACGATCATACGCCGCTCGGCTACGGCAAGCCCATCTTCGAGAATCCGTTCTTCATCGCACTGGCACCCGGCGTGGCGCTCAAGGCCGGCTGACGGCCCCATTATCGTCTAAATTGCTTTACAGAATTGCCCTGAGAGACGGGCTCAACCAATCTGGGTGTAACATGAAACGATCCGTGACAAAGGCGATCTTCCCGGTGGCGGGCCTCGGGACGCGCTTCCTTCCGGCGACGAAGTCGGTGCCGAAGGAGATCATGACGCTCGTCGACCGGCCGTTGATCCAATACGCCATCGACGAGGCCCGCGCGGCGGGCATCAAGGAGTTCATCTTCGTGACCTCGCGCGGCAAGTCCGCGCTCGAGGACTACTTCGACGACGCGCCCGTCCTCGAGCAGGAACTGCGTCGAAAGAAGAAGAAGGATCTCCTCGACATCCTCAAGAGCACGACCATGGATTCGGGCCAGATCGCCTATATCCGGCAGCATCGGGCGCGGGGCCTCGGCCACGCGGTCGCCTGCGCCCGGCGGCTCATCCACAACGAGCCCTTCGCCGTGATCCTGCCCGACGACGTGATCGCCGCCAACAAGCCCTGCCTGGAACAGATGGTCGAGGCCTATGCGGAGACCGAGGGCAGCATGGTCGCCGCGATGGAGGTGCCGGCGGACCGGACGTCCTCCTACGGAATCCTCGACGTCGAGGAGGGCGAGGGTCAGACGCTACGCGTGCGCGGCATGGTCGAGAAACCCGAGCCGGGAACGGCACCGTCGAACCTCGCCGTGATCGGCCGCTACATCCTGAGCCCGCGCGTCATGAAGCATCTGTCGGGCATCGGCGAGGGCGCGGGCGGCGAGATCCAGCTGACCGACGCGATCGCGCGGGAGGTCGGCGGCGACGGCGTCCACGGGTTCCGCTTCGAGGGACAGCGCTACGACTGCGGCTCGAAGGCGGGGTTCCTGCAGGCGACGGTGGCCTTCGGCCTCGCGCGGGACGACCTGCGCGACGAGCTGTCCGAGTTCCTCTCCGCGCTCAGCCTGAGCACAAGCTGACGGCGATGCCCGGAGTCGACGATCTCTGGGCGGCGTACAAGTTGCGCTGGAGGCGGAGGCGTCTTCTGATCCGTTCGCTTTCGAAGCGCGGGCAGCTTCGCGCGCTCGTCGACCGGACGGGGGCGCTGCCCCGCCGCGCGATCCTCTGCTTTGCGACGGTGCGCAACGAGATGGGGCGACTGCCCGCGTTCCTGGCGCATCATCGGGCGCTGGGTGTCGGGCACTTCCTCGTGGTCGACAACGGCAGCGACGACGGCACTGCGGCCTATCTGGCCGCGCAGGAGGACATCTCGGTCTGGACGACGCAGGGCAGCTACAAATCCTCGCGCTTCGGGGTCGACTGGCTGACCGTTCTGATGATGCGGCACGGGCACGGGCGCTGGTGCCTGACGCTCGATGCCGACGAGCTCTTCGTCTATGCGCATCACGACCGGCGCGACCTGCGGGCGCTCACCGGCTGGCTCGACCATGTCGGCCGGCGCTCCATGGGGGCGCTGATGCTCGACATGTATCCGCGTGGACCGCTGGGCGAGGTGACCGATGCCGTCGCTCCCCTCCGGCAGCTGCCCTATTTCGACGCCGGCAACTACGTGATGGTGCGTCAGCCGAAGCTGCAGAACCTCTGGGTGCAGGGCGGACCGCGGGCACGGGCCTTCTTCCACGCCGACCCGCGGCGCGCACCCACGCTTTCCAAGGTGCCGCTGGTCCGCTGGAACCGTCGCTACGCCTACGTCAGCTCGACCCACTCTCTGCTGCCGCGTCACCTCAACCACGTCTACGACCGCAGGGGCGGGGAAGCCCCGACCGGCGTTCTGCTGCATACGAAGTTCCTGCCCGAGATCCTGCCCAAGTCCGCCGAGGAGAAGGCACGGCGGCAGCATTTCGAAAACTCGACGCTCTACGAGGGGTATTACGACGCGCTCACCGCCGACCCGATACTCTGGACCGAGGCATCGACCCGCTACGAGGGCTGGCGGCAACTCGAGGGGTTGGGCCTTTTGTCACGTGGCGGCTGGGACTGATGCGATGACATATTCGGCTGAAATGCATCGCGGGCGGAGAGGGCAACCGATTGGCTTCATTTCGGAAAGGATGCCGCCTATAGGTCATCAAGCGTTCTCTGATCGGTTTGAAGGTGGTACTGCGTCATGGGGCTGATTTCGTCCTACCGTATGCGCCTGCGCCGCCGATACTGGCGCATCCGCGCCCTGCGCCGCCGCCGGCAGCTCTCGGTCGTGCGCGACCGGACGTCGCGGATCGGGGCCGACGCCATCCTGTCCTTCACCACGGTCCGCAACGAACGCCTCCGGCTGCCGTACTTCCTTGATTATTATCGCAAAAAGGGCGTCGATCATTTCTTCTTCGTCGACAACGGCAGCGATGACGGCACCCGCGACTACCTTGCAGCGCAGGAGGATGTGTCGCTCTGGACGACGACGGCCAGCTACGCGAAATCCGCCTTCGGCGTCGACTGGCTCAACTGGCTGATGCGGCAGCACGCGCATCGACACTGGTGCCTGACGGTCGATGTGGACGAGTTCCTGGTCTACCCGTTCTGCGACACCCGCCCCCTGCGGGCCCTGACCGACTGGCTCGACGCCTCCTCGATCCGCAGCTTCGGCGCGATGCTCCTCGACATGTACCCGAAGGGCCCGATCGGCGCGCAGCCGTACCGCGAAGGGCAGGATCCGTTCGAGATCGCCGCGTGGTTCGACAGCGGCAACTATCTCTTCGAGAAGAACTCGACCTTCGGCAACCTCTGGATCCAGGGGGGCGTACGGGCGCGGCGCTTCTTCGAGGGGGCACCGGGGAAGGCCCCCGCGCTCAACAAGGTGCCGCTCGTCAAATGGCGGCGCGAGTTCGTCTACATCAGTTCGACCCATGCGCTTTTGCCGCGCGGGCTGAACCAGACCTACGACACCATGGGCGGGGAGAAGGCGACCGGCGTGCTGCTGCACGCGAAGTTCCTGAACCTCTTCGTCGACCGCGCCGCCGAGGAGGCGGGCCGCTCCGAACACTACCGCGCCGGAGACGAATACAAGGCCTACGCCGGCGGGCTCGACGCGGATGAAGATCTCTGGTGCAAGTGGTCGGAGCGCTACATCAACTGGCGGCAACTCGAGATCCTCGGCCTGATCTCCAAGGGGAACTGGGCATGACGCTGGGTTTCGTCCTCCTCGTGCATACGGCCTTCGACCGGGCCGAGCAGGTCGCGCGCTATTTCGCCGCGAACGACTGTCCGGTCGTGATCCACGTCGACGGCAAGGTTCGCGCGCGGACCTATCGCGCGTTTCGCGCGCGTTTCCGGGAGGAGCCGAATATCCGCTTCACCCGCCGCGTCCGCGTCGAATGGGGGACATGGTCGCTCGTGCGGGCGACGCAGCTGGCGACCACGCGCCTTCTCGGTCTCTTTCCCGACGTCCGGCACGTCTTCCTCGCCTCCGGATCGTGCCTGCCGCTGAGGCCGGTGGCGGAGCTGCGCAGCTATCTCGACGATCATCCCGAGACCGATTTCATCGAGAGCGTGACGACCGATCAGGTCACGTGGACGGTCGACGGCCTCGAAACCGAGCGGTTCACCCTGCGCTTTCCCTTCTCCTGGCGGAAGCACCGGCGGCTCTTCGACGGCTACGTCCGGCTGCAACGCCGGCTCGGGCTGAAGCGCAGCATCCCGGACGGCGTGTCGCCCCACCTCGGCAGCCAGTGGTGGTGCCTGACGCGCCGCACGCTCGAATCGATCCTCGAGGCCCCCGACCGATCGGCCGTCGATACCTATTTCGCGCGCGTCTGGATCCCGGACGAGAGCTACTTCCAGTCGCTCGTGCGACGCTACGCGACCGAGATCGAGAGCCGATCGCTGACGCTCTCCAAGTTCGACATCCAGGGCAAGCCGCACATCTTCTACGACGATCACCAGCCGCTTCTGGAGCGATCGGACTGCTTCGTCGCGCGCAAGATCTGGCCCCATGCCGACCGGCTCTATGAGACCTTCCTCGACGACAGCCGCGCGCCGACCCGGCGGGCGGAGCCGAACCCCGGCAAGATCGACCGGGTCTTCAGCAAGGCGAACGAGCGTCGGGGGCAGGGGCGCACGGGTCTCTATTCGCAGGCGCGTTTCCCGGCTCCGGGCTACGAGAACGGGCTGACCTGCGGGCGCTACAATGTCTTCTGCGGGCCCGAGCAGCTTTTCGAGGCGTTCGAACCCTGGCTCGCACGGCGGCTCGGCGGGCGCGTCCACGGGCATCTCTATCACCCCGAGAGGGTCGCCTTCGCCGGGGACGAGACGGTGATGAACGGCTGTCTGTCGGACAGCGTGGCGCTGCGCGACTACCGGCCCGAGCAGTTCCTGACCAACCTTCTCTGGTCGACCCGCGGCGAACGGCAGAGCTTCTTCTTCGGGCCGGGCGACGTGCAGGACATCGCGCCCTTCCTAGCGCGCGATCCGAACGCGACGCTGATGCTGGTGACAGGCGCCTGGGCGGTGCCGCTCCATGTCTCGAACGAGCCCTTCGAGGCCGTGAAGGCCGAGGCCGCACGTCTGCAACGGGCGGAGATGGCCTTCGTAAAGGCGCTGCGCAGCCCCGGCGTCGCCGCCCGCGTCCATATGTGGACGCTGGCGGATTTCGTGACCCAGCCGCTGGAAAAGCTGCAAGGCGTTCTCGACGAGATCGTCGGCCCGGGGCCGCGTCGGTTGACCGAAATGCCGGAGATGCACGACCTTTCGGCCTTTCACGGCTTCCTGCAGAAGTTGCGCAACGGCGGGATGAAGCCGCAGGTCATGGGGGATTTCCCGGCCGACTACGGCAGTCGAGAGGGGCGGCACCATGGCTGACCGCTTCGACGCCTTCGTCCTCTTCGCCGAGATGCGGACCGGGTCGAACCACCTTGAGGAGTCGCTCAACGCGCTCGACGGCGTGCAAAGCTTCGGCGAGGTGTTCAACCCCGTCTTCCTCGGCAGTCACAACCGCACGGAACTCTTCGGCATCGACATGGCCGCGCGGGAGGCGGACCCTGCTCCGCTGCTCGATGCGGTGGTGTCGGAGCCGGGACTGACCGGGTTCCGGTTCTTTCACGACCACGATCCCCGCGTCCTCGATGAGATCCTCGACAATCCGCGCATCGCCAAGGTCGTGCTGACGCGCAATCCGCTCGACAGCTACGTCTCTCTCGCCATCGCGTCGCAGACTGGGCAGTGGCGGCTCACGAACCCGAAGATGGCCAAGGCCGCGACGGCACGCTTCGTGGCGGAGGATTTCGACGCGCTGATCGAGCGGCAAATGACCTTCCGCGACCATGTGCAGCGACGCTTGCAGGTGTCGGGGCAGGGGGCGTTCTGGATCGCCTACGACGACATCGGGGATCTGGACGTTCTCAATGGTCTGGCCGCCTATCTTGGCGCGGGCAGCCGGCTGGCGGAGGTGCCCGGCAAGCTCAAGCGGCAGAACCCGGGCGATGTGGAGGACAAGGTCGAGAACCCCGGGGAGATGCGCGCCCATCTCGCCACGCTCGACCCGTTCCTGCTCACGCGGTCCGTCAACGTCGAGCCACCGCGCGGGCCGGCCGTACCGACGCTGATGGCGGCAGCCGATAGCCCGCTTCTGGCGCTGCCACTCCCTGGCGGCCCGACCGAGGCGATCCGGGCGTGGCTCACCGTGCTCGACGGGGCACCGCCGGTCGAGGGGATGACGCAGAAGGACCTGCGGCCCTGGATGCGCAAGGCCAAGGGGTTCGTCAGTTTCGCCATCGTGCGTCACCCGCTCCTGCGCGCGTATCGGGCTTTCGAGCGGATGCAGTCCGGCAAGGGAAACGCGGCCAATACCCTGCGCCGGGTGGTAGCGAACCAACATGGGGTCGATCCAGACGGACCGGCCCGGGACGCGTTTCTGGGATTTCTGAAATTCCTGAAAGCCAATCTGAACGGTCAGTCCTCCCTGCCCGTCGCACCCGAATGGGCAAGTCAGGCGGCGCTTCTGTCGGGGATGGCACAGGCCGTTCTGCCGCAGCGCCTGATCCGTGAAGAGGAGGCCGCAGAGGAGCTCGCGCGGCTCGCCGGGCGCGTCGGTCGATCGGCCCCGGCGTTCGAGATGCCGATGCCGGCGGACGTCGTGGCCCTTCTCGATTCGGAGGTGGAGGACGCCTGCATCCAAGCCTATCGGCGCGATTTCCTCGCCTTCGGCTTCAAGCGCTGGAAGAACTCCTGACGGTCAGGCGGCGACGGACGGCTGCGCCTCGGTGATGACCGTATAGAGCAGCGCCGGATCGCCGTTCGCCCGCAGCTTGGCGCAGAGCGAAGCATCGCGCAGCGTGCGCGAGACGAGGGCCAGTGCCTTCAGATGGGCGACGCCGGCCCCCTCCGGCGCGAAGAGCGCGAAGACCAGATCGACGGGTTTGCGGTCGGTCGCGTCGAAATCGAGCGGCGTTTCGAGCCGGAAAAACGCGCCATGCACCTGTTCGAGATCAGGCAGGCGGGCGTGGGGCAGGGCGACGCCGCCGCCCACACCCGTCGTGCCGAGCGCCTCCCGCTCCTGCAGGGCGGAGAAGGCGGCGTCGTAGGACATCTCGTGCTCGGCCTGCATGACTTCGGCCAGGTCGCAGAACAGTCGCTTCTTGCTGGACGCCTTTGGCAATACCTTCACGGCCCCGGGGGCCAGGATCTCGCTCAGCTGCATGTGCTCGTCCTCGTCGGTGCCGACGTTGCGGCGTCAGGTGCTGGTTGCGGGGTCTATCCAGCCGACGTTTCCGTCGTCGCGCTTATAGACCACGTTCACGCCGCCGCCCTTTTCGTTCTTGAAGACCAGCACAGGCGCGCCGGCCAACTCCATCTGCATGACCGCTTCACCAACCGACAGGGACGGGATCTTCGCTTCCATCTCTGCCACGATGACGGGGGCAAGCGAATCCGGCTCGTCCTCGGTCTCTTCCGCGGCGAGGATATATGAGGCGGCACCCGAAAGTTCAACCGGTTGGCTGCGTTCCTGGTGGTGGTTCTTCAGCCGGCGCTTGTAGCGGCGGAGCTGCTTGTCCATCTTCTCGCTGCAGCCGTCGAAGGCGGCGTAGATCTCCGTCGCCTTGCCCTTGGCCTGCGCCGTCAGGCCCGTCGACAGATGCACCGTCGCCTCGCAGCAGTATTCATGCGCCGACTTGGAAAACACGACATTCGCGTCCGTGGGGCGCTGCGAATACTTCTCCACGACCGAGCCGAGCTCCGTCTTCACGTGGGTCTGCAGGGCCTCGCCGATGTCGATCTGCTTTCCGGTAATCTGGTAGCGCATGATTCCTCCTTGGATAATTCGGAGCGGACCCGTCCGCCGGCGCGCGTTTCCTCGGGTGTGTGGCACCGGGCCGGTCGCGTGAGCGGCGGTCTGCACGGTCGTCCCATCGTGCGGGACAGGGGCAGCGGGTCGGGACTCCATTCTCCGATTGGGCGCTTTTCGTGACCCCCATGTCAATCTTGAAACGTGTCGAAATCGCTCCTAGCGTGCGAAGCCGCGCCGTTCAGCGCGAGAACCCCTCACCCAGGTAGACACGGCGCACGTTGTCGTTCGCCACGACCTCGTCGGGCGTGCCGGACATCAGCACGCCACCGTCGTTCAGGATGTAGGCCCGATCGACGATTTCCAGCGTTTCCCGGACGTTGTGATCGGTGATGAGCACGCCGATGCCGCGCGATTTCAGCTCCACCACGAGGCTGCGGATATCGCCCACGGCGATCGGGTCGACGCCGGCGAAGGGCTCGTCGAGGAGCAGGTAGCGGGGATTCGCCGCGAGGCAGCGGGCGATTTCGGCGCGCCGCCGCTCACCGCCGGAAAGGGCGAGTGCGGAGGCCCGGCGCAGGTGCTCGATATTGAACTCGCTCAGAAGCTCCTCGAGCCGCTCGCGCCGCCGGTGCCGCTTGGGCTCGGCGACCTCGAGGATCGCCATGATGTTCTGCTCGACCGTCAGACCGCGGAAGATCGACATCTCCTGCGGGAGGTAGCCGATGCCGGCCTTGGCGCGGCGATACATCGGCAGCCAGGTCACCTCCGTCCCGTCGAGGCTGACGGTGCCGCCGTCGGGCGTCACGAGGCCCGCGATGCAGTAGAACGTCGTCGTCTTGCCCGAGCCGTTCGGCCCGAGGAGCGCGACCACTTCGCCGCGCGCGAGGTCCATCGACACGTCGCGGATGACGGGGCGCTTCTTGTAGGACTTGCGCAGGTTGCGAATGTGCAGGCCGCCGCCTCCTTCGGTCACCGAAAGGCCGCCGGTCACGGTTGCAGCGTCGTGCGGACGCGCCCGGTCACCGTGCCGGCGCCCGAATCGAGGTTCACCGTCAGCCGGTCGCCGGCGAGCGTATTGCCGGCCTGCGTGACCACGACGTCGCCCGTCAGCAGGATGTCGGAGGAGCCGAGCGTATAGACCGCCTCCTGTCCCTCGGCTGCGTCCTCGCCCGCAACGATCAGCACGTCGCCGTTCGCGTTCAGCCGCTCGATCCGGCGGTCGCCCTCCGTGGTGGCGTAGTCCACGGTCACCTGCCGGGCCGACAGCCGAAGCTCGCCCTGCGCGATCACGACGTTGCCGGTGAGCGTCGCGCGGCCCGTCGCCTGATCGACCTCGAGGTTGTCGGCGGCCACCTCGACGGGCGCGGAACTGTCGAAATCGCCGCGTCCGAAGCCGATGTCGGCGGTCTGCGCCCACGTCGGGGCGGCCAGGAGGGAAAAGGCGATCACGCGCAGGAACATTGTCATCATCCGGTTCAGCTTGGGGGCGTGTATAGCAGGTCCACTCCGTTCGTGAACACCAACCGTCCGGCACCCGTCTCCGGGTCTTCGGTGAGCGACATGCCCCCGGCACGCAGGGTGCCGAGCGGCCCCTCGCCCCGCACCTCGCCCGGGGCCTCGACCGCAAGCGTGCCAAGCGTGCCCGAAAGCGCCTCGGTCCGCAGGGCATAGCCCGTCGACGTGTCGATCCGCACATCGCCCAGAAGCTCGATCGTGCGGGTGCCGGTGTCGACGTTGCCCCTGCGCGAGACCACGGTGGCCCGCCCGCCGTCGGTGTCCTCGAGCACGAGGCGCAGCGTCTCGGCGGACATCAGGCGCGGATTCGCGGAATCTGGCCGGGCCGCGCGCGCCGAGAGGTCGAAGGCCGTGCGTCCCTGCGAGACGCCGGTGAACCGCGGCATCGTGAGTTGCTGGTCGTTCGCGCGTTCGGAGACGTCGACGGTGGCAAGGGGGATCGCGTCCTCGGGGTTCACCCGGCGCGCCAGCAGGAACATGCTCGACAGCAGAAGCAGGGCCAGCACCGGCAGCACGAGCGCCGCCAGACGGACGAGGCGGCTGTAGAGGGGGTTGCTCGGGCTTCGATCCAGCATGGGTTCTCTCTAGGCCGGGCGCGCGCCTTTAGGAATGGGCGAAGATGTCGGTCTCCGGGTACCCGATCAGGTCGAGTTTCGCGCGCGTCGGCAGGAAGTCGAAACAGGCCTGCGCGATCTCGGTCCGGCCCTCGCGCGCGAGCCGGGCGTCGAGCTTCTCCTTGAGGCGATGGAGATAGAGCACGTCGGATGCGGCGTAGGCCATCTGCGCCTCGGTCAGCGTCTCGGCACCCCAGTCGGAGGTCTGCTGCAGCTTGGAGATATCCTCCTGCAGGAGTTCGGACAGCAGCGCCTTCAGCCCGTGCCGGTCGGTGTAGGTGCGCACGAGGCGCGAGGCGATCTTGGAGCACCAGACCGGTTGCGCCAGCGCGCCGAAGCTGTGGAAGATCGCCGCGATGTCGAAGCGGCCGTAGTGGAAGAGCTTGAGCACCGCCGGGTCATTCACGAGCCGCGCGAGGTTCGGGGCCTCGGTCTGCCCCTGCGCGACCTGCACCAGATGCGCGGTGCCGTCCCCCGACGACAGCTGCACGAGGCAGAGCCGGTCGCGGTGCGGGTTGAGGCCCATCGTCTCGCAGTCGATAGCGACCGAAGGCCCGAGGTCGAGCCCGTCGGGCAGGTCGCCCTTGTGCAGGGTGATCTTGTCCTGTGCGATGGTCATCGGGGGCCTCCGTACGCCGGGATCGGATGCAAGAACGCCCGGCGGCCATTGCAGCGCGCCGGGCGTTTCTTGATGGTCGACCGTGGTGCCCAGGAGAGGACTCGAACCTCCACTCCCATACAGGAACTGGCACCTGAAGCCAGCGCGTCTACCAATTCCGCCACCTGGGCATCCACGGTGGGCGGTGCGTATCTCCGGCACCCGGGCGTGTCAATCGCCACCGGATAGAAACTGACGCGGAAAATCGAAACTCTTGCCCGCGCCTGCCCCGGGGGGTATCGCAGGGCCAATTCCAGGAGGCCCCTCCATGCAGAAGCTCGTCACCATCTTCGGCGGTTCCGGTTTCGTCGGCCGCTACATCGCGCGCCGGATGGCCAAGCAGGGCTGGCGCGTGCGCGTCGCCTGCCGCCGTCCGAACGAAGCGCATTTCGTCCGGATGTACGGTGCCGTGGGGCAGGTAGAGCCGGTCTTCGCCAACATCCGCGACGACGCCTCGGTCGCCGCCGCGCTCTCGGGGGCGGATGCGGCGGTCAATTGCGTCGGCGTCTTGGCCGAGGCCGGGCCGAATACATTCGACGCGACCCAGGCCGAAGGGGCGACGCGGATCGCGCGCCTCGCCGCCGCCGAGGGGATCGCGACGATGGTGCACATCAGTGCCATCGGAGCCGATGCCGAGAGCGACAGCGACTACGCCCGCACCAAGGCCGAGGGCGAGGCCGGCGTGCAGGAGCATATGCCGGGGGCCGTCATCCTGCGGCCCTCGATCGTCTTCGGACCCGAGGACGAATTCTTCAACCGCTTCGCCGGAATGGCGCGCTTCGCGCCGGTCCTGCCGGTCGTGGGGCCGAACACGCGGTTCCAGCCGGTCTTCGTCGACGACGTGGCGGCCGCCGCGGAATTCGCCCTGCTGGGCAAGGCGCAGACCGGGATCTACGAGCTGGGCGGGCCGGATGTGGATACCTTCCGCGAGCTGATGCAGACCATGCTCAAGGTGATCCGCCGGCGCGCCCTCGTGGTGACCGTGCCGTTCTTCGTCGCGCGGATCATGGCTTCGGTCCTCGACTTCGCGCAGACGGCGACGCTGGGCATCCTCCACAACGGCACGCTGACGCGCGACCAGGTGCGCAACCTTGCCCGCGACAACGTGGTCACGGGCGACCGTCCGGGTTTCGAGGCGCTGGGCGTCGCGCCCACGACGATGGAATCGGTGCTGCCCGGCTATCTCTGGCGCTTCCGCCCGTCGGGCCAGTATTCCGATATCAAGGACAGCGCGAAGAACCTGAAGACCTGACCTGAGGGTCTTTCGCGCTAGATCGCGGTCCTGAACCGAGAGGACCGCAATGGCCAAGACATCCCGCGACCTGACCGAAGGCCCCGTCTGGAAGGCGCTTGCCGTGCTTTCGGGGCCGATGATGCTGGGCATCCTCGCGGTGATCTCGACGGGCCTCGTCGACGCCTATTTCCTCTCGAAGGTCTCGTCCGAGGCCCTTGCGGCGGTGGGTTTCGTCTACCCGGTGACGACGGCGATCTCCTCGCTTTCGATTGGGCTCTCGGCGGGGGCGGGTGCCATCATCGCGCAGGCGCTCGGGCGGCGCGAGGACGACGACGACGTGACCCGGCGGGGCCTGCACGCGCTTGGCATCGGCCTCGTACTCGCGGCTCTGGCCTCGGCGCTCTTCTGGCTGCTCGACGGGCCGCTGTTCGCGTTGCTGGGTGCGGAGCCGGAGGTGCTCGAGGCGGCGCTGCGCTACACGCCGCTCTGGTGTCTGTCGTTTCCGTTCCTCGTGTCGATGATGCTCATCAACGCGATCTTCCGTGCCCACGGCAGCGGCCTCGCCTCCGCCGGCATCATGGTGTTCTCGGCGGTCGTGAATGTCGCGACGACGCCCGTCTTCATCCTGGGTCTCGGTCCGCTTCCGGCGCTCGGCATAACCGGGGCTGCGCTCGGGACGCTGGTGGCGATGGTGACGGCCTCGATCCTGGCCGTGGCGCTGGCCCTTCGGGCCGGCACGCTGCAACCCTGTTCGGAGCCGCTTCGGGACTTCTGGCGCAACGCGAAGACCATCGCCTCGATCGGCGGCCCGGCGGCGACGTCGAACGCGATCAACCCGGCCGGCATGGCGCTCGTCACGGGGGCGGTGGCGACCGTGGGCTCCGCCGCGGTCGGCGGCTTCGGCGCGGCGACGCGGGTGGAATCGCTCGTGGCGGTGCCGCTCCTGGCGCTGTCGTCGGGCATCGGGCCGGTCGTCGGTCAGAACTGGGGCGCGGAGATGCGCGACCGTTCGCGCGAAGCGCTGCGCCTCTGCCTTCAGTTCTCGGTGGGATACGGGCTTCTGGTGGCGATTGCGCTGACGCTCTTCGCGGGCCCGATCGCGAGCGCTTTCGGTGCCGGGGATGACAGCACTGCGGCCGCCGAATCCTACCTGCGGGTCGTCGGCTGGTCGATCTTCGGGTTCGGGATGCTGGTGACGGGGAACGCGGCGCTCAACGCGATCTCGAAGGCGGGCCATGCGATGACGCTTTCGGTCGCGCGGGTGCTGGTGGTCTACGTGCCGCTCGCCTGGCTCGGCGTCACGCTCTTCGGCTACGCGGGCGTTCTGGGCGCGGCGGTCGTGGCCAATATTTTCGGAGCCTGGGCCGTTCTGGTCGCGGCGCGGGCGACGGACCTCCTGAAGACGGACGTGGCCCCGGTGGGTGCGCCGGCGCGCGTGGTGCCGGATTGAGGCGAGCGGGCAGGGACGACCGTTCCTAGAGATACACCCAGCCGAGCAGAAACGCCCCGAGCATCATCCGGTAGATGACGTAGGGCGTGAAGCTGACCGTGCGGAGGAGGCGCATCATCAGGGCGAGCGCGGCCAACGCCGCGAGGAAGGCCATCAGCGCGGCCACGCCCGCGTCGCGCAGGAGCTGCCCGTCGGCCTGACCCACGACCTCGAGCGACAGGAGCGCGCCCGAGGCGATGATCGTCGGGATCGACATGAGCATGGCGATGCGCGCCGCGTCCTCCCGCGTATAGCCCATGGCGCGCGCGCCGGTGATGCAGATGCCCGAGCGCGACGTGCCGGGAATGAGGGCGAGCGCCTGCCAGAGGCCGAAGGACACGGCCTGCTTCGGGGTCCAGTCGGCGAGGTCCTTCTCCTCCGCGCCGATGCGGTCGAACCACCACAGGAGCGCGCCGAAGAGGATGGTCGCCCAGCCGATGACCTCCACCGAGCGCAGCAGATAGGTCAGGTGCATGAGCTGCAGCACGAGACCCACGATGACGACGGGGATCGTGGCGACGGCGAGGCCCAGGGCGAGCCGGGCATCGGGGCCGCCGCGCCCGCGCAGCAGGTCGCGCGTGCCGGCGAGGGCGCGGGCGACCTCGGAGCGGAAGTAGAGGACGACCGCGCCGAGCGTGCCGACGTGCAGCGCGACGTCGAGGGCCGTGCCCTGATCGGCGATGCCGGTGAGCTGCGGCACCAGGATGAGATGGGCGGAGGAGGAGACGGGCAGAAACTCGGTCACGCCCTGGACGATCGCCAGGAGGATGAGGTGCCAGAGTGCCATTTGGGTCGCCCGATTCGCCTTGTTTTGCGCAGCATGGCGAAGGCCGATGGGCAAAGAAAGGCACCGGATAGGTCCGATTCGACCCTAAATTCGACGATTTGTCGCGGCGATGGCACGAAACCCTCGTGCAAAAGGACTATTTAGGTCAGCATTATTGACTTTATACTTCCGCGCACATCGTCTATGCGGGACATCTGATTTGGCAGGAGGGATTCATGGCCGGCAACAAGATGCTCCAGTTCGTCACCGTCGACCGCCAGACGCCCGAGAAGCGCGAGGCGACCGATCGCAAGACGGACTTCGGAGAGATCTATCGCGAGTTTGCCGCCGAGCGGGCCGCCGAGCAGGCCGGCCGCTGCTCGCAATGCGGCGTGCCCTATTGCCAGACCCATTGCCCGCTGCACAACAACATCCCCGACTGGCTGCGCCTCGTGGCAGAAGGCCGGCTCGAGGAAGCCTACGAGGTCAGCCAGGCGACCAATACCTTCCCCGAGATCTGCGGCCGCATTTGCCCGCAGGATCGCCTGTGCGAGGGCAACTGCGTGATCGAGCAGTCGGGCCACGGCACCGTCACCATCGGCGCGGTCGAGAAGTACATCACCGACACCGCCTTCGAGAATGGCTGGGTGCCGTCGATCAAGCCGCGGCGCGAGCGCACGGAGAGCGTTGGCATCATCGGCGCGGGCCCCGGGGGGCTGGCGGCTGCGGATGTGCTGCGCCGGGCCGGCGTGCAGGTGACGGTCTATGACCGCTACGACCGCGCGGGCGGGCTGATGACCTACGGCATTCCCGGCTTCAAGCTGGAAAAGGATGTGGTCATGCGCCGCAACGACCAGCTGGCCGAGGGGGGCGTGACGTTCGTGCTGAACTGCGAGGTGGGTTCCGACATCACATTCGACGAGATCCGCGAGAAGCACGATGCCGTCATCGTCGCCACCGGCGTCTACAAGTCGCGCGAGCTCGACGGGGCGAACGCGGATGCGCGCGGCGTCGTGCGGGCCATCGACTATCTGACCGCGTCCAACCGCAAGAGCTTCGGCGATGCGGTGCCCGAATTCGACGACGGCTCGCTCGATGCGGAAGGAAAGCGCGTCGTGGTGATCGGGGGTGGCGACACGGCGATGGATTGCGTGCGCACGGCGATCCGCCAGGGTGCGACCAGCGTGAAGTGCCTCTACCGGCGCGACCGCGCCAACATGCCCGGCTCCCAGCGCGAGGTGGCCAACGCCGAGGAGGAGGGCGTCGAGTTCGTCTGGCTGACCGCGCCGGCGGGCTTCGAAGCGGGGCTGCAGGAGGCGATGGAGGGCGGCCCGGCCGTCACCGGCGTCAACGTGCAGAGGATGCGCCTGGGCGAGCCCGACGCGACCGGGCGGCAAAAGCCCGAGCTGATCGAGGGGGCCGACTACGTGGAGGAGGCGGATCTCGTCATCAAGGCGCTGGGCTTCGAGCCCGAGGCGCTGCCGACGCTCTGGTCCAAGCCCGAGCTGGAGGTGACTCGCTGGGGCACGATCAAGGCCGATTTCCGCACGCATGAGACGCCGCTCGAAGGTGTCTATGCCGTGGGTGACATCGTGCGCGGAGCCTCCCTCGTCGTCTGGGCGATCCGAGACGGGCGCGAGGCGGGCGAGGCGATCCTGGCGAAACTCGCCGGGGCCGATGTGCCCGTGATCGCTGCCGAGTAAGGGGCCCTGCCCCATCCCTGATCCCCGCCGAAACCGGCGACCCGACCCGAGAGGCCCCATGGCTCCGACCGTTGACACCGTGCTGCAGGACGAGGACCTGATGCTGCGCTGGCTGCCCGGCAGCGCGCGGCGCATGGTCGTCGTCTTCACCGGCATGAGCGCGGGCTTCGGGGGCGCGCCGCTCGACGAGTTCGCCGGATCGGCCTCGCGCCGGGGCGAGAACAACGTGCTGTTCGTGACCGACCGCCGGGCGAGCTGGTACGCGGCTCCGGGGCTCTGGCCCAAGGTCGTCCGGCTGGTGCGGTATCTGCGCAAGTCCGAGGGGATCGAGGAGATCGTGACCCTGGGCACGTCGATGGGCGGCTACGGCGCGCTCCTCCTGCCGCGGGAGATGCGGGTGCGCCGGGCGATCGCCTTCTCGCCGCAGCTGACGCTCGACCGCACGCTCACGGACGATACGCGCTGGCCCGACGTCATGGGCAAGTACGGCCAGATGCCCGCGCGCAACGTCGGCGAGACCTTCGGGGCGACGCGGACGCAGTACTACCTGACCGCCGGGGGCGGCTGTGTCGAGGATGTGGAGCAATTGGGATTCGCGCCCGAGATCAAGCGCGTGCACCGCTGGGTTCTGCCCAAGAGCAAGCACAACCTCGCCGGGCGTCTCAAGGAACTGGGCCTGCTCTACGAGGTGATCGGTGCCGCCATCCGGGGCCGCAAGGCACGGGTCGAGACCCTCTATGCGCGTTATGCGAGGGCTATCGCATGAGCTGGGTCGACGTCTATCGCCGCGATGGTCGGCTGGAGGGTCGCTGCCTCTGCGGGGCGGTGCGCATCGAGGTGTCGGGCGCGCATCTCGCCGGCATCGGGGTCTGCCATTGCCTGATGTGCCAGCGCTGGACCGGCGGGCTCTACGGCGCGTTCGAGGCGGAGGCCGCGGCGGTCACCGTGACCGGGCCGGTGACGCGCTATGCCTCGACCGACTGGTCCGAGCGTGCCTTCTGCACGACCTGCGGCAGCAGCCTCTGGCTGCGCAATACCGACAAGGCGGACCTGCCCTACGAGCTGATGCCGGGGCTCTTCGCCGGGGCGGCGGAGTTTCCGCTCCTCTCCGAAATCTATACCGACCGGCGACCGGCCTACCTGCCGCTTGCCGGAGATCACCGAACCAAGACCCGGGCCGAATACGAACGGGACAATCGTGCCATCGAGGGAGACGATCCATGACGCATTACTTCAGCGATTGGGAACGCGACGAGCTGACCCGCCGTGCGGAGATCGCCGGACAGAGCCTCTACCACGAGGAGAGCGAGCACGCCTCCTGCGGCGTGGGCCTCGTCGTCGACGTGTCGGGCAAGCGGTCGCGCAAGGTGGTTCAGGCGGGCATCGACGCGCTCAAGGCGATCTGGCACCGCGGCGCGGTGGATGCCGACGGCAAGACGGGTGACGGCGCGGGTATCCACGTGCAGATCCCGGTGGAGTTCTTCAAGGACCAGATCCGCCGCACCGGGCACGAGCCCCACGAGGGCAAGCGCATCGCCATCGGCCAGGTCTTCCTGCCGCGCAACGACTTCGGCGCGCAGGAAACATGCCGCACCATCGTCGAGACCGAAGTGCTGCGGATGGGTTACTACATCTACGGCTGGCGGCACGTGCCGGTGAACATCGAGTGCCTGGGCGAGAAGGCCAACGCGACCCGGCCCGAGATCGAGCAGATCCTGATCTCGAACGTGAAGGGCGTCGACGAGGACACCTTCGAGCGCGAGCTCTACGTCATCCGTCGCCGGATCGAGAAGGCCGCCATCGCGGCGCAGATCAACGGGCTCTACCTCGCGTCGCTGTCGTGCCGGGGCGTGATCTACAAGGGGATGATGCTGGCCGAGCAGGTGGCGGAGTTCTATCCGGACCTGCAGGACGAGCGCTTCGAGAGCGCCTTCGCGATCTACCACCAGCGTTATTCGACCAACACCTTCCCGCAGTGGTGGCTGGCGCAGCCTTTCCGGATGCTGGCGCACAACGGCGAGATCAACACGCTCAAGGGCAACATCAACTGGATGAAGTCCCACGAGATCCGCATGGCGTCCTCGACGTTCGGAGAGATGGCGGAGGACATCAAGCCGATCGTGCCGCAGGGCGCGTCGGATTCGGCGGCGCTCGACTCGGTCTTCGAGGTGATGGTGCGCGCGGGCCGCTCGGCCCCGATGGCGAAGACGATGCTGGTGCCGGAATCGTGGTCGCAGTCGGCGGTGGAACTGCCCGACGCCTGGCGCGACATGTACGCCTATTGCAACGCGGTGATGGAGCCGTGGGACGGGCCTGCCGCGCTCGCCATGACCGATGGCCGCTGGGTCTGCGCCGGTCTCGACCGCAACGGCCTGCGCCCGATGCGCTACACGCTGACGGGCGACGGCCTGCTGATCGCCGGGTCCGAGGCCGGGATGGTGCCGGTGGATGAGGCCACCTGCGTCGAGAAGGGCGCGCTCGGTCCCGGCCAGATGATCGCGGTGGACATGGAGAAGGGGAAGCTCTTCCACGACACGGCCATCAAGGACAAGCTCGCCCGCGCGCTGCCCTTCGGCGACTGGGTCGAGAAGATCACCGACCTGGGCGACATCACCAAGGGCGTGGCCGAGACGGCCGTCCACGCGGGTGCGGAGCTGCGCCGGCGGCAGGTGGCCGCGGGCTATTCGGTGGAAGAGCTGGAGCAGATCCTCGCGCCGATGGCCGAAGACGGGAAGGAGGCTCTGGCCTCGATGGGCGACGACACGCCCTCGGCCGTTCTCTCGGAGAAGTACCGCCCGCTCAGCCACTTCTTCCGGCAGGCGTTCAGCCAGGTGACGAACCCGCCCATCGACAGCCTGCGCGAATTCCGGGTGATGAGCCTGAAGACGCGCTTCGGCAACCTCAAGAACGTGCTCGATGAAGACGGCTCGCAGACCGAGATCCTCGAATTGCCCTCGCCTTTCGTCGGCAACGCACAGTTTCAGGCGATGTTCGAGCATTTCGAGGATTCGGTCACGACCATCGACTGCACCTTCCCCGCCGATGCCTCCTACGGGGCCCTGAAGGAGGGGCTGGAACGCATCCGGGCCGAGGCGGAGGACGCGGTGCGTTCGGGCGCGGGGCATATCGTGCTGACCGATCGTCTGCAGGACGAAGACAAGGTCGCCATGCCGATGATCCTCGCTACTTCTGCGGTGCATTCGTGGCTGACGCGCAAGGGCCTGCGCACCTTCTGCTCCATCAACGTACGCGCGGCCGAGTGCATCGACCCGCATTACTTCGCCGTCCTCATCGGCTGCGGGGCGACGACCGTGAACGCCTATCTCGCGCAGGACAGCCTTGCCGACCGGATCGAGAAGGGCCTGCTCGATTGCTCCCTCGACGAGGCGGTCGAGCGTTATCGCAAGGCGATCGACGCGGGCCTTCTGAAGATCATGGCCAAGATGGGCATCTCGGTCATCTCCTCCTATCGCGGGGGCCTGAACTTCGAGGCCGTGGGCCTGTCCCGTGCGATGTGCGCCGAGTATTTCCCGGGGATGCTCAGCCGCATCTCGGGCATCGGCACCAATGGTATCCAGAAGAAGCTGGAGGCCGTCCACGCCGCCGCCTATCACGGCGCGTCGAACGTCCTGCCGATCGGGGGCTTCTACAAGGCGCGCCGCTCGGGCGAGAAGCACGCCTGGGAAGCGCAGACCATGCACATGCTGCAGGCGGCCTGCGACCGGGGGTCGTTCGAGCTTTGGAAGCAGTTCAGCCACGCGATGCAGTCGAACCCGCCGATCCACCTGCGCGATCTGCTGGCGATCAAGCCCAAGGGCGCGCCGATCCCGATCGAGGAGGTCGAGAGCATCACCTCGATCCGCAAGCGCTTCGTGACGCCGGGCATGTCGCTGGGGGCGCTCAGCCCCGAGGCGCACAAGCTGCTGAACGTCGCGATGAACCGGATCGGCGCGAAGTCCGACTCGGGCGAGGGTGGCGAGGATCCGGCGCATTTCGTGCCGGAGCCGAATGGCGACAACCCGTCGGCGAAGATCAAGCAGGTCGCATCCGGCCGCTTCGGTGTCACTGCCGAGTACCTGAACCACTGCGAGGAGCTTGAGATCAAGGTCGCGCAGGGCGCGAAGCCCGGCGAGGGCGGGCAGCTTCCGGGCATGAAGGTCACGGACCTGATCGCGCGGCTGCGGCACTCGACCAAGGGCGTGACGCTGATCTCGCCGCCGCCGCACCACGACATCTATTCGATCGAGGACCTCGCGCAGCTGATCTACGACCTCAAGCAGATCAACCCGCGCTGCAAGGTGACGGTGAAGCTGGTGGCCTCGTCCGGTGTCGGCACGATTGCGGCGGGTGTCGCCAAGGCCAAGGCCGACGTCATCCTGATCTCGGGGCACAATGGCGGCACCGGGGCCAGCCCGGCGACCAGCATCAAGTATGCCGGTCTGCCGTGGGAGATGGGGCTCACCGAGGCGCATCAGGTTCTTGCCATGAACAACCTGCGCGAGCGGGTCACCCTGCGGACCGATGGCGGGCTGCGAACGGGCCGCGACATCGTCATGGCCGCGATGATGGGGGCCGAGGAGTACGGCATCGGCACCGCGGCGCTGATCGCGATGGGCTGCATCATGGTGCGTCAGTGCCAGTCGAACACCTGCCCCGTCGGCGTCTGCACGCAGGACGAGCGCCTGCGCGCGAAGTTCACCGGCACGGCGGACAAGGTGGTGAACCTCATCACCTTCTACGCGCAGGAGGTGCGCGAGATCCTGGCCGAGATCGGTGCGCGGTCGCTCGACGAGGTGATCGGACGGGCGGACCTGCTGACGCAGGTGTCGCGTGGCTCGGCCCATCTCGATGATCTGGACCTCAACCCGCTTCTCATTACCGTCGACGGTGCCGACCGCATCACCTACGACCGCGAGAAGGCCCGCAATGCCGTGCCCGACACGCTCGATGCGCAGATCGTGAAGGACGCCGCGCGGTTCCTGAACGACGGCGAGAAGATGCAGCTGCAATACGCGGTGCAGAACACGCACCGGACCGTCGGCACGCGGATTTCGAGCCACGTCGTGAGCGCCTTCGGAATGCGCAATTCCCTGCAGCCCGATCACCTGACGGTCAAGCTCCAGGGCTCGGCCGGGCAGTCGCTCGGCGCGTTCCTCTCGCCGGGGTTGAAGCTCGAAGTGTCGGGCGACGCGAACGACTACGTGGGCAAGGGCCTCTCGGGCGGGATGATCGTGGTGCGGCCGGCAATGGCCTCGCCGCTCAAGGCCGACGAGAACACGATCATCGGCAATACGGTCCTCTACGGCGCGACCGACGGGCACCTCTTCGCCGCCGGCCGGGCGGGTGAGCGCTTCGCGGTCCGCAATTCCGGCGCGAAGGTGGTGATCGAGGGCTGCGGCTCGAACGGATGCGAGTACATGACCGGTGGTGTCGCTGTGATCCTCGGCCGGATCGGTGCCAACTTCGGGGCGGGCATGACGGGCGGCATGGCCTATCTCTACGACTCGGAGGGCCGTGCCGAGACGCTGATGAACATGGAGACGCTGGTGACCTGCCCGGTGACCGTCGCCCATTGGGAGAGCCAGCTGCGCAACCTGATCGAGCGCCATGCCGCCGAGACGAACTCCAAGCTCGCGCAGAAGATCCTCTCGGACTGGGAGCGCGAGAAAGCGCATTTCCTGCAGGTCTGCCCGAAGGAAATGCTCGTCCACCTGCCCGCGCCGCTTAGCGAGGAAGAAGGGGCGATCCCGGCGGAGTGAAACTGGGTATTGCAGGGCCCTCGGTTGTGAGGGCCCTGCATTTTTTGACTAGCCAGATCGGAGTTCATGCGCCCGTTGGCGAGATCCGATGTGGGTTTTCTCGGTAAGAACGTCCGCAATCCTAGCGGCATTGGTGCCAAATTTGGCCGCAATGAAGTATTGGGCGTCACCTGACCAGCGGAGAAGCCATACAAAGACTGCCTCTTCAAAGGTCAAGCTTGATCGCCTGACTCGTATATTGTTGAGTCGCGGATAAATCATTCGAGTTCCTTTCGGTGATTTGGGCGGGGCAGCGGCAACTGCCTCGCCAACCTTGCCCGGAGATGGTTGGCGCGTGATTCATACCACACGATGTATGGTAAGAGCCGAGAGCATTGACCAAATGTTGCGCCCTAAGCGCGCCAATGGTCTTCTGTCTATAGAAGCAACCTAATCAATTGAGCTTGACCCGATTAGCCCGGCCCGCTTGGTGAGGCGCATGGCGAAGACCGCGAAGAAGAAGAGCCCGGCGAAACGGAAGACCGCGACGCGGAAGGATACGCGGCCGGGGCCTTTGCGCCGGCTTCTGCGATGGGTCTGGCGCGCGCTCTTCTGGGGTGTCGTCGCGGTCGTTCTCTGGGTGCTGGCCTATCGCTGGATCGACCCGCCGGTGACGCCCTACATGCTGTCGGAGCGGATGCGGCTGGGTGCGCTCGATCACGAATGGGTCGATCTCGACGATATGGTCCCGGTCATGGCGCGGGCGGCCGTGGCGGCAGAGGATGCGAACTTCTGCGCCCATTGGGGCTTCGACGTGACCGCGATCCGGGAGGCGATCGAGGCGGGCGGCACGCGGGGGGCCTCGACCATCAGCCAGCAGGTCGTCAAGAACGCCTTCCTCTGGCAAGGCCGCAGCTGGCCGCGCAAGGCGCTGGAGGCTGGGCTTACGCCGCTGATGGAGGCGCTCTGGCCCAAGCGGCGGGTGGTCGAGGTCTATCTGAACGTGGCCGAGTTCGACGAGGGCGTATTCGGCGTTCAGGCGGCGGCGCGGCGCTATTTTGGCGTCGACGCGGCGGACCTTTCAACGGGGCAGGCAGCGGCGCTGGCCTCGATCCTGCCGAACCCGAAGGTGCGGGATGCCGCGGCGCTCACACCCGCGCTGCAGCGCAAGGCCCGGCGGGTCCGCGACGGGGCGGCGACAATCCGTGCCGACGGCCGCGCCGCCTGCTTCGAGGATTGAAATGCGTCTGCCGACGGGGCATTCCCGGAGCATGATCCAGCTTTACCATTTCGCGCTTTCGCCCTTCTGCCGGAAGGTCCGCCTCGTGCTGGCCGAGAAGAAGATGGAGGTCGAGCTGATCGACGAGCGCTATTGGGAGGCGTCATCGGAGTTCCTGCGCCGGAATGCCGCCGGCAAGGTGCCGGTGCTGCGGATCGACGGCCTGACGCTGGCCGACAGCGGGGCGATCTGCGAGTACCTCGAGGAGACGAACCTCGAGCCGCCGCTCCTGCCGAAGGATCCGGCGAAGCGCGCCGAGGTGCGGCGTCTGGTGGCGTGGTTCGACGATAAGTTCCACCACGAGGTGACGTCGAAGCTGGTCTACGAGCGGGTCAACAAGAAGCTGACGCGGCAGGGCTATCCGGACGGCACGAACGTCAAGGACGGGGTCAAGTCGATCAAGTTCCACCTCGACTACATGGGCTGGCTGCTGGACCGGAACCGCTGGCTGGCCGGGCCGGACCTGACGCTCGCCGACTTTGCCGCGGCGGCGCATCTGTCCTGTCTCGACTATTCCTCGGACGTCGACTGGAACCGCAACGAGGCCGTCCACGACTGGTACTCGAAGATCAAGTCGCGGCCCGCCTTCCGATCGGTTCTGGCCGACGTGGTGCCGGGGTTCAGGCCGGCGAAGCACTACGCGGACCTCGACTTTTGAACCTGCGCGCCGGGCTGGAGACCGAGGCGCGCGCGGCGGGGTTCGTCTCCCTCGGGGTCTGCCGGCCCGATGCCATTCCCGACGCTCCGGCGCGGCTCGCGGCGTTCGTGGACGCGGGATTTCACGGCCAGATGGGCTGGATGGCCGAGCGCATGTCCTGGCGCGGTGATCCGGCGAGCCTCTGGCCCGAGGCGCGCTCGGTGATCGTGCTGGCCCACTCCTACGCGCCCGATCACGACCCGCTGGGTGATCTGGATCGTCCCGAACACGGGGCAATCAGCGTCTATGCGCAGGGCCGCGACTACCACGACGTGGTCAAGAAGGCCCTGAAACGCGTGGCGCGCTGGCTGGTGGCGGAGGCCTGCTGCGAGGTGAAGGTCTTCGTCGACACGGCCCCCGTGATGGAGAAGCCGCTGGCGCAGGCGGCGGGTCTCGGCTGGCAGGGGAAGCATACAAATCTGCTGAGCCGCGACTTCGGCAACTGGGTGTTCCTGGGCGCGATCTTCACGACGGAGGCGCTGAAGCCGGATGAGCCGGAGGGCGAGCACTGCGGATCGTGCCGCAGGTGCCTCGACGTCTGCCCGACCGATGCCTTCCCGGCTCCGTTCCAGCTCGATGCGCGGCGCTGCATCTCCTACCTGACGATCGAGCATCGCGGGCCGGTGGGCGAGGATCTACGTCCCGCCCTCGGAAATCGCATCTACGGATGCGACGACTGCCTCGCGGTCTGCCCTTGGAACAAGTTCGCCGTCGCGGCGTCGGACCTGCGTTATCACGGGCCGCACCGCGCGCCGCCGCTGGCGGACCTCGCCGTACTGGACGATGCCGGCTTTCGGGAGCGGTTCAGCGGCTCGCCCATCAAGCGGGTCGGGCGGGACCGGATGGTGCGCAACGTCTGTTACGCGATCGGTAATTCGCGCCAAGAGCGGCTGAAACCCCTTGTGCAGGGACTATGCGAGGATACGGATGCCGCCGTGGCGGATGCGGCGCGTTGGGCAGTGGGGCGGTTATGAAGACACTTCTGAGCTTCGGGCACGGCTATTCGGCGCGCGCTCTGACACCGCTTCTGCTGGCCGACGGCTGGCGCGTGATCGGGACGACGCGCTCGGAGGAAAAGGCCGAGATGCTGCGGGGGGAAGGCGTGGAGCCGGTGATCTTCGGCGCGCCCATCGACGCGGCGCTGGCCGAGGCCACCCATGTGCTGACCTCCGCCGGGCCGGGGGCAGAGGGCGACCCGGTGCTGAACACCTATTTGCCCGCATTAGAGACGTATCTGGGGGGAAAGGACTGGCTCGGCTACCTCTCGACCACGGGCGTCTACGGCGACCACGACGGCGGCTGGGTCGACGAGGACACACCGCTCACGCCAAGCACGCGCCGGGGCCGCTGGCGGGTGGAGGCGGAGGCGGCGTGGCAGGCGCTGGCCGAGCGCACCGGCGCGCCGCTACATATCTTCCGGCTGGCGGGCATCTACGGGCCGGGGCGGGGACCCTTCGCCAAGGTGCGCAGCGGAACCGCACGGCGGATCGTGAAGCCCGGCCAGGTCTTCAGTCGTATCCACGTCGACGACATTGCGCAGGTGCTGGCCGCCAGTATCGCGCGGCCGAACCCGGGGGCCTCCTACAACCTCTGCGACGACGACCCGGCCCCGCCGCAGGACGTGATCGGCCATGCCGCCGCGCTTCTGGGCCTGCCGCCGCCGCCCGAGGAAGACTTCGCGACCGCCGACATGACGCCGATGGCGCGCAGTTTCTACGCCGAGTCGAAGCGGGTGCGGAACGACCGCATAAAGACGGAGCTCGGCGTGCGCCTGCGCTTCCCCGACTACCGCGCCGGTCTTGCCGACCTGTTGCGCCGCGACCGCGACACGACGACACAAGACACGTAGGCCGTTCCGTCGCCGCGTTTTTTCGGCTATGTCGGATGCGGGAAAGTGCAACGTCAGAGTGCAGGCAGTCATGGAACAATTCACCCGTCGGGGGGCGCTTGCGCTCTCACTCGGCTCCGCCGCCTTCGTCATGGGCTGCGGAAGCAAGTTCATCACCTATCGTGGCCCGGAGGTCACGCGCGTCGAGGTGCAGAAATCGAACCGCGCGATGTATCTCTTCCACCACAACGTCCTTCTGGAACCCTATCAGGTGCAGCTCGGCTTCACCGCCGCCGGCCCGAAGCAGTTCGAGGGCGACGGCAAGACGCCCGAGGGGCGCTATCACATCGACCGCCGCAACCCGGATTCGTCGTTCTATCTGTCGATCGGGATCGACTACCCGAATAACGACGATCGCGCCTTCGCCGAATCGATGGGCAAGAAACCGGGCGGCGACATCTTCATCCACGGTTGGGGCGACAAGCGTCGTGGACGCGGCGACGACTGGACGGCGGGCTGCATCGCGGTCACGAACCGGGAGATGAAGATGGTCTATGCGATGGTGCGAAACGGTACGCCGGTCGACATCTTCGCCTGACATGAAAACGGGGCCGATCAGGCCCCGTCCTCGCTGGATCGCAATCGCGGATCAGGTGCCGACGTTCAGCGTGTACCAGATCTTGCCGTTCGATTCCTGGAAGAAGCCGAAGCCCATGCGCCGGCCCTGCGGATCGAGCAGAACGCGGCGCGGCCCCGGCTCCTGCAGCCAGGCGGCAACGGTCTCGAGCTCGGTTTCATAGGTTTCCGACAGCGTTTCGCCCAGCAACTGGCCATCGAAGCCGACGCGGCGGGCCCGGTCGATGGGCGAGGAGCCGTCGGAACCGAAGTGCCAGGGGCGATTCTGGAGCGACATGTCGCGGGCATGCGTCTCGGCCGCGGCGGACAGCTTGCTGTCGAGTTCGAGCGGCGTGGCACCCGCGCCCTGACGCAGGGCGTTCACGGCATCGAGCGCGCGGAAGGGAATGCGCCGCGCGTCGGATGACGAAATGCGATAGAGCTTCGGAAGCGGCTTGCCATCCGGGCCGATCTGCGGCGGCGGCGGGGCGCAGGCGGTGACGGCGGTCGCGCCGAGAAGAAGCATGGCAAAACGGCGGTTCATCTGCAGGTCCCCTGGGTCTTTCAGTTCGAGGCTGACTATACCGGAGCCGGCGGTGAGGCAAATCTTCTGAACGTGTTGGCGTCGGCGAAACTTTGCGTGGTGTTGCGTGTTTGATTTACGAAATGACATAAATGTCCGTACCGATTCCGGATCAGGACGTGTCAACCGCGCGCGCCACCGCATCCACAAGACAGGAGATTTCCATGCGCCGTATCGATCGTCGGACCTTCCTTGCAACGGGGGCCGCCGCCACATCCGGGTTGGCGATGCCGGCTCTTGGTCAGAACCTACCGGATACGGTCCAGCTCGAAGCCGAGCTGTCGAGCACCACGCGACGGAACACCTCGAGCTTCCATTCGCAGAGCTGGCAGCCCTATTTCAACAGTCTGCGCAACGGCGCGATCCTCGTGGATATCGACAGCCGGGCCCTGCACATGTGGGAAGAATCGGGTGTCCATCACCTCTATCCCTCCTCCGTGCCCCAATCCGAGGAACTGACCCGGCGGGGCCGGACGCGGGTGGTGCAGAAGGTCGTCGGCCCGACCTGGCGGCCGACGCCGAACATGCGGCGGCGCAACCCAGAATGGCCGGCTGTCGTGCCGCCGGGCCCGGACAACCCGCTCGGCACCCATGCCCTCTATCTGTCGTGGACGTATTATCGCATTCACGGCACCCATGACACGCGCAAGATCGGCCGGCGTTCCTCCTCCGGCTGCATCGGCCTCTACAACGAGCACATCGCCGAAGTGTTCGCGATGTCGAAGGTCGGGACGCAGGTGTTGCTTATTTGACGAGGTGCCGTCGAAAGCGGCTGCGGCAGGCACCACCGGGCGTTGCAAAGGTTTGGCTTAGCTGCTTAACGAGTCGCACGAGGTACAGTCTTGGGTGCCATATGGTGTGGCAACTGTCGCCTCACCGATGGCGTATCTTGGAGGATACTATTATGAAGAAACTCGCACTCGCCGCCGCCCTGTCGGTCGCTTCCACCGCCGCTTTCGCCGGTAACCCGGCCCCCGCTCCGGTCGAGCCCGTTGTCATCGTCGAGGACACCTCGTCCTCGTCCGCCGGCATCATCGTTCCGATCCTGGCGATCCTGCTGCTGGCCGCTGCCGCTGCTTCGGACTGATCCGACAGGCGACGAACCACAGGTTCAGGAAGACGCGCTCCCTCGGGGGCGCGTTTTTCGTTTGGGCGGCCCGAATGGATCGGACCGCCCGCCGCGTCAGGCGGCGGCGCGTGACGCCGCGGTGTCACCCGACAGCGACAGGAACGTGTCTCGGTCGCGCATCAGGAAGAGCGCGAGCGACGCGCCCAGTACCGGCAGGGACGCCGCGAACAGGATATTGCCACCCCCCACGACGACAGGCGCGATCGTCGGGATCGACACCAGAAGCGTCACTGCGTTCATCAGGAGCACGCCGCCCGTCGTGATCGTCCGGGCGAGGCCGGCGACGAAGGCCAGCAGGAAGGCGATCTGCAGCACGCCGATGGCGATCACCGGGGCATTGCCGAGGTTGATGCCGTAGAACGAGGCGAAAATGCCCTCGCCGGCATAGGATCCCGGGGTCGTGACCTTCAGCAGGGCCCAGAGCAGCATGAAGAGGAAGAGCGACAGGCGCAGGCCGAAGAGGCCGAGCGCGGTGGAAGAGGCATTCATGGGTCTATCCGTTCTTGAAAGCAAAGCCGGCGTGAGGTGCCGGCACCTTCAAGCTGGGCGCGCGGCACCCGATTTGGAGGGGCGATACGACTTCGTGACGGGGCCGTGAGCCACCTGTGAACCGGATGAAAAAGAACCCCTGAACCCGGCGTGCGGGAACAGGGGTCAAGGTGCACCCGCCGGACATTGGACAGCGGGCGCAGGCGGTAACTCGTGCGCTCAGTTCAGCTTGGTCATCTCCGCGCGGATCTGCTGCCGCAGCGTGTCGATGGAGACGGTTTTTCCTTCGCGCCGGAAGTGCCAGTAGGTCCAGCCGTTGCAGCTCGGCGCGCCCTCGTAGGCGGCGCCGACCTGGTGGATCGAGCCCTTCACCCCGTCGCCCGAAAGCGTGCCGTCGGCGCGGATCTTGGCGCGGAAGCGACCGTTGCCTGACTGCAATTCCTCGCCCGGGCGCAGCATCCCGCGCTCGACGAGCTGGCCGAAGGGCACGCGCGGCTCGGCCCGTTTGGAGGTCGTCGTCTCGAGCGCCTCGCGCGGCAGGGTGCGGACCTTGGCGATGCGCTCGGCTGCGAGTTGGCGGTACGCGTCTTCCCGTTCGATCCCGATGAAATGACGGCCGAGCATCGTGGCGACCGCGCCCGTCGTTCCGGTGCCGAAGAACGGGTCGAGCACAACGTCGCCCGGGTTGGTCGTCGCGACCAGAAGGCGATGGAGCAGGGCCTCGGGTTTCTGCGTCGGATGGGCCTTCTCGCCGCGCGCGTTCTTGAGCCGCTCGTGCCCCGTGCAGATCGGGAAGGTCCAGTCGGAGCGCATCTGCGTGCCCTCGTTCAGGGCCTTCAGCGCCTCGTAGTTGAAGGTATACTTCGACCCCTCGGACTTGGAGGCCCAGATCATCGTCTCGTGGGCGTTCGTCAGGCGCTTGCCGCGGAAGTTCGGCATCGGGTTCGTCTTGCGCCAGACCACGTCGTTGAGGATCCAGAAGCCCTGATCCTGCAGCGTGGCCCCGACGCGGAAGATGTTATGATAGCTGCCGATCACCCAGATCGCGCCGTCGGGCTTCAGGATGCGGCGGGCGGCCTTCATCCAGCGACGGGTGAAATGGTCGTACGCCTTGAGACTCTCGAACTGGTCCCAGTGGTCGTCGACGGCATCGACCATCGAGTTGTCGGGCCGGTGCAACTCGCCACGCAGCTGCAGGTTATACGGGGGATCCGCGAAGATCAGGTCGACGGAGTTCTCGGGGAGGCGTTCCATCGCCGCCACGCAGTCACCGGACATGATCGTATCGAGCGGAAGCGGGGTCGCCTCCGGGTTGGGTCTTGCCATTGTCTGTCGCCTCAAGTGACCCCCGTTTCGTCGGGGTGTCGATGTTGTGAGGCCAAGATGGCGGGCGTGCCGTTAACCGTCCACAGGTCGGATGCGGCAAGAATAAGGCAGCGTCACGGACACAACATCTTGCGGATTGGTGCAAAGGAACGCCGATGATGTTGTGTCACTCCGTATTTCAACAAGCCCTCCTGGTGTGATTTCGTGCCATAGCCGGCATTCGTTTCCCAGCCATAGCCCGGGTGCTGTTGCGCCAGCGACACCATGCCTTGATCCCGCCTTGTTTTCGCCAGAACCGATGCCGCGGCGATGGACAATGACCGCCCGTCGCCCTTCACGAGGAGCGTGTGCGGACATTCCACCCAGGCGGGACGATCGTTGCCGTCGATCAGCAGGTGATCCGGGGCTGTCGGCAGGGCGGCGACGGCCCGGCGCATGGCGATATGCGTGGCCTGCCGGATGTTGAGCGCGTCGATCTCCTCGACGCTCGCCTCGCCGAAACCGACCTCGCAGCATTGAAGCAAGAGGGGGACGAGCGCCGCTCGGGTCTCGGCGGTCAATTTCTTGGAGTCGTTCAGGCCGGGCGGGGTCTTCTCCACGAGGCGCGCGGCGCAGGCGACGACGGGGCCGGCCCAGGGGCCGCGGCCCACTTCGTCGAGGCCCGCGATGCAGTGTGCGCCTGCGCGGCGCGCGATTTCCTCGTGGGTCAGGTCAGGGGACAGGGCCGGCGATGTTCTCCGCATCGCGCGACCCTGCCCCCGCTCCGGCGGAGCGTCAACGCCTGCGCGTCAACGCCGTGCGGCGCGGGAGGTCCAGCCCGCGCGGCGCATGCAGCGGGGCGTGTAGAGGTTGCGGGTGCCGCGGTCGGTGCGGACCTGGCGAATGCATTGCGGCGGCAGCGACCCGGGGCGCGCGACGTGCCGCTGCATGCAGCGGGCTCCGTAGCCGCGTACGACGCCGCGGCGGGTGTCGAAGGTGCGGAAGCAGCGATCCGGCAGGACCTTCTGTCGGGCGCGGCGGTCGTCGCGCTTCTCCTCCCGCCGGTCGGCGTGGCGTTTCAGAAGGTAGAGCGCGGCAAGCCCCCCGATGATGGCGATCGCGCGGCCGTTGTTGTCGCGGTCGTGGCGATGGGCATAGCCGGTCTGATGTGCGGCGGCCGGCGCGGTCAGGACGGGCAGAGCAAGACTCACGGACAGAAGGGCGGCGAGCAGGGTGCGGAACATGGAAACGTCTCCCGGTGGATGTGTGGTGTCCCCCGAGGGTGCGGGCCCCGTCGCCCGCCGCTCAATGACGGCGCGCTGTCATGCGATAACGGCACGCGCGACATTGCCTGACGCGCGGTGCTGACGCATGAAGGGGCCATGAGACACGCACTTCCGATCCTTGTCGCGCTGATGCTGGCGACGCCCGCCTCGGCCGCCTGCTATGCCGACTACAAGGCCAAGCAGGACGACCCCCTGCAGCTGCACTATGGTGTCATCGAGTTGCCGGATGCCGCCTGCGATCCGCAATCCGCCGCCGATCAGCTGCGCGCCCGTCTTGGCGACGGCTGGCAGTTGTTGCAGGTGATGTCCGTCTTCGACGATGCGGGTCTCGAACAAAGGAAAGCCAGTGCAGGCCAGTTCTTCCTCCGTTACTGAAACGCGCGCCGCCTCGGCCAAGGTCGTCGGCCTCGGCATCGCCGCGATCGTCCTCATCCTGGCGGCGGCGGCCGTCTTCCTCTTCGCGACGCTGCCCGACGCGAACGCCTTCAACGCGCGGGTCGAGCGCCTCTTCGTGGAGGCCGACCTGACGCGCCCGGCCGAGATCGGCCTGCTGGAGGTGCTGGCGCAGTCCGGCACGGCCTTCTCCGACGTGTTGGCCAGCTACCGGACGATCATCTTCGTGCTTCTGGTCTTCGCGACGGCGCTCCTCATCGCCTGCATGGTGCTGCTCGTGGCGATCGTGACGCTCAACCGGCGCATGGGCGAGATCGAGCGGTCTGGCATCCAGGTGACGTCGCTCATCCTGGCGCGGGCCGAGAACGCGGTGATGCTCAACGATATCGAGCTGAAGTTGACCGATGCGGCGATGGAGACGCTGGCCGTTCTGGCCGAGGCCCGGCTCGACGGCGACATGCTGACGGGGGCGCAGATCGAAGCGATGATCTCCGGCAAGCCCGAGGCCGACTGCGAAGAGGCGGCGGGGGCGACTCGGATCAAGCGGCTGCGCGACGCGCTCGGCAACCAGATCGTGACCCATCTGCTGATCCGCAACATCACGCGGCAGGGCTATGTCCTCGCGCTCGACCCGAAGGTCATCCGCATGACCTGATGCGGTGCGGCGGGTATGGTCGGGCCTGACCCGACCATACCTTGCCCACGCCGGGAGATCGTCGGACCGGGTCCGACGATGACGCCGCCTCAAGTGGCCCGTTTCGCCTTCGGCTTCTTGCCCTTGAACGGGGCCTTTCCCGGCTTTCCCTTGAAGGGCGGCTTGCCCTTCCCCTTCTTCGGATCGGGATTGCCCTTGAAGCCGCCGCCCTTCTGCGCCGGGGGCTCCTCGGAGCGGCGGATGCCCAGCCCGTCCTCGCCTTCCATCGCTGGTCCAAGCGCGGCTTCGAAGGCGGTGGCCTGCGCCTCGGCGATCTGGAAGAAACTCTCGGTGTCGCGGATGCGGATCGCGCCGATGGCATCGCGGGTGACGTCGCCCAGCTTGCACAGCATCGGGAGGAGGCGGCGCGGGTCCTGGTTGGCGCGGCGCCCACCCTCGATGGCGAACCAGACGGCGGGGCCGAAGTCCTTGCGCTTTTCCGGCGGGGCGGAGGCCACGTCGGAAAGGTCTTCGGGTGCGGTGCGACGCTCGGCCAGAAGGCGCAGGTAGGCGACGGCCAGCTGCTCGGGCGAAAACCGGGCCGTCAGGTCGTTGACGGTGGGGGATTCGGTCTCGGTGACCTCCTCGAACCACATCGGATCGTCGAGCATCCGTTCCCGGTCCTTCGCGCGCACGTCGTCGGCCCCGGGTGCGGGCGACCACGTGGCCGAGACCTTGGCCCAACCGAGCAGCCGATGCGCCTTCTTGCGCGCCGCCGGCGGCACGATCAGCGCGCTCACCCCCTTGCGCCCGGCGCGGCCCGTCCGGCCGGAACGGTGCAGGAGCGTGTCGGAGCCGGTCGGCAGCTCCGCGTGGACGACCAGATCGAGGTTCGGAAGGTCGATGCCCCGCGCCGCCACATCCGTCGCCACGCAGACCCGCGCGCGACCGTCCCGCATCGCCTGCAGGGCGTTCGTGCGCTCCGACTGGGTCAACTCGCCAGAGAGCGCCACGACGGGAAAGCCGCGATTCGACAGGCGCGTCGTCAGCCGGTTCACCATCGCGCGGGTGTTGCAGAAGACGATGGCATTCGGGGCCTCGTGGAAGCGCAACACGTTGATGATGGCGTTTTCCGCGTCTCGGGGGGCGACCTCGAGGGCCTGGTAGTCGATGTCGGTGTGCTGCGCCTTGGGGTTCACGGTGGTGATGCGGACCGCATCCTGTTGATAGCTTTCGGCGAGCTTGGCGATGGCCGCGGGCACCGTGGCCGAGAAGAGGAGCGTCTGCCGCGCTTCGGGGCATTCGCCGAGGATGAACTCCAGGTCCTCGCGGAAGCCGAGGTCGAGCATCTCGTCGGCCTCGTCGAGCACCACGGCGCGGATTGCCGAAAGGTCGAGCGTGCCGCGCATGATGTGGTCGCGCAGGCGACCCGGCGTGGCGACGACGATATGCGCGCCGCGCTCCAGCGCCCGACGCTCGTCGCGCATGTCCATGCCCCCGACGGTGGAGGCGAGCGTCGCCCCCGCCTTCTCGTAGAGCCAGGCGAGCTCGCGCTTGACCTGCATCGCCAGCTCGCGCGTGGGCGCGATGACGAGGGCGAGGGGCGCACCGGCCGCGCCGAAGTGCTCGGCCGTGCCCAGAAGCGTGGGCGCGATGGCGAGGCCGAAACCCAGCGTCTTGCCCGAGCCGGTCTGGGCGGAGACGAGCATGTCGACGCCGTCGAGCTCGGGCTCCAGCACGGCCTGTTGCACGGGCGTCAGCGTATCGTAGCCGCGTGCGGCGAGGGCATCGGCGAGGGCGGTCTTCATCGAACGGGCCTTTCCTGGCCCCGGGGAGCGGGGCGGCAAGCGCCGGGCACTACGCCCTTGGCTGCCGATTGTATAGGCCCCGCGTTTCGCTCAGGAGAAGACGAGGCCCCCGTTCACGTCGATGCAGGCCCCGTTGACGAAGCTCGACCGATCGGATGCCAGATAGGCCACCAGATCGCCGATCTCCGCAGGCCGCCCCTCGCGCTTCAGGGGCGTGGCGTTGGCGACGTTGGTGCGCACGGCGTCCTTGGTGAAGATGTTGTGGAAGTCGGTGTCGATCATGCCCGGGTTGATCGCGTTGACGCGGATGTCGGGGCCCAGCTCCTTGGCGAGCCCGCGCGTCATCGTCATCACCGCGCCTTTCGACGTCGCATAGGCGACGGATCCGGGGCCGCCGCCGTCGCGCCCGGCCTGGCTTGCCACGTTGATGATCGCGCCACCCGCGCGCAGATGGGGCAGGGCGGTCTTTACCGCGTGCCAGGTGCTCGTGAGGTTGAGGTCCATCACCGTCGTCCAATGGTCGAGGTCCATCTCGGCCATGGTCTTGCGCGCGACGAGACCGCCGGTGTTGTTGACGAGGATGTCGAGCCCGCCGAAGGCCTCGACGGTGCGCGCGACGAGGGCCGCCACGTCGCCGGCGTCGGTCATGTCGCCCTGCATGGCGAGCGCGCGGCCGCCCGCCGCCTCGATCTCGGCGACGGCGCTTTCGGCCCCTTCGCCGCTCGAATGGTAGTTGATGGCCACCGCGGCCCCCGCTTCGGCCAACGCCATCACGCAAGCCCGCCCGATGTCGCGCCCGCCTCCCGTGACGATCGCCACCTTGTTTTGAAGTGTCATGTCGAAATCCCTCGTTGCGGTGTCTGTGTCACTGGTCGCGGCCTCCGGGGCCGGCATCGAATGTCTTTGGCACGACGATCTTGAAGCTGCGTTCCTCGGCATCGGTGAAATAGAGGTCGCAGTCGTAGCCCTGATCGTCGAGGAAGCTGAAGACGCGGCGCGGCGCGTCGAGCGGGTAGGGCACCAGAAGCGTCGCGATGCGGTGGCGCGTGGCCTTCGGGAAGCGCGCGTGCAGGCAGGTCGAGACAGGCAGGCCCTCGTAGTCCTGCGGGTCGACGCCGGGGAAGCCCGTCTCCTGCGTCAGGTCGGGCGTGCCGGCCTCGGACCAGAGGAACTTGCCGTAGAAGCCTGCGCGTTCGCCCGTGTAGCGGAAGGTCGATTGCCCGAGCTGCATCGGCGCGTTCGCGTGGAGGAGCCAGTCGATCTCGACCGGCGCGGCGGCGTCGACCTGATCGACGATCACGAAGTAGCTGCGGTTCACGAAATAGATGTCGCGCAGGACCCGCTCGACGCCCGGGTTCAGCGCGGCATAGGCGGCGGTGGCATCGCCCTGGATATAGATGTGATCGGCTTCCTCGCGCGCGCTGACGATGCGGCCGGTCGCCGCCATGGCGCGGGCCTTGTCGCGGTCGGCGTATTGTCCCTTGCCGTCGATCAGGATCGCGTTCTTCGATCGGGTCTGTCGCCGCCAGGCCTGATGCATGGAGGAGTTGAAGGCGACGTAGTGCCCCGACTGGATCGCCAGGTCTTCGCCGAAGGCGGCGAGGCAGAAGGCGTTCTGGTCACCGTGGCTGTGGCTGACCGAGCCGAAGGGGGAGGACTTCATGACGAACTGGATATGCTCATCGGGGTCCGCCTGCGCCGTCTGCAGGGCGACCCAGCCGATCCCCCGGAACCAGCGCATCCCGTCCTCGGGCGGTGTGGCCTCTACGACGGGGAAGTCGGTGCGATAGGTCAGCTCGTCGAAATTGAAGTCCCACCAGCCCCAATTGTAGAAGGCCATTTCCGTGCCCGGGTCGTTGCGCCGGATCTCGTCGTAGTACCACTGGTAGGCCCCATTGCCGGTCACGCCTGCGAACTGGCGCAGGTTGTAGCCGATCTTGAGGCAGGGCAGGTCGCCCATGGTGCTGTCGTCGCCGAAGGTGGCGCGGCGGGTGTCGGGGGCCTTGGTAAAGAGCGGGAAATCTCCCGTCTTCTGGAGGAAGGGGCGCTGGTAGAGGTCGATGCCGGCGAAACCGCGCAAGAGGTTCGCGGCCTCGATCAGATAGGCCATGCCCGTCATCCAATAGTGCGGCCCCTCGGCCCAGCCGCCGTCGGCATCGCCCCAGGGCGAATAGACGGTCATCAGGAACTCGACCGAGTAGTCGAGCCAGTCGCGCGCCTCCTCCGCGTCGTCGAGCAGGGCGATGGAGGCGGGCACCAGCACCGCCGAGACGGCCCGGACGGCGTGACTGTCGAAGGGAAAGACCTGAATGTTGGCGTTGCGGATCACGTGGTCCGCCGTCTCGCGCGTGCGGGCGAGGAGAGCCGTGCGCACCGTCGCGCGCTCTTCCTCGGTCAGGACGTCATAGAGCCAGTCGTAGCCCCAGGCCAGCGCGACGTTCACGCGGAAGGCCCATTCGTCGGTATAGGCGCGGGACGTCGTGCCGGCGGGATTCCAGCCGGCGGCGGCAAGGAGCCAGTCCTTCGCACGCTCGGTCAGCGCGGCGTCACCCGTGACCGCGCCGCCGATGGCGAGGTGGCGGATCGCGTAGATCAGCTCCTGACAGTCGATGTAGGTCTGCCGCCAGATCGGAGCGGTCCGCTTGTGGCCGGGATAGCCCGCGGGCTCCGCCATGATGTCGCGGTCCATCCATGGCAGGACGGACTTCTCGAAGAAGGTGGACCAGGTGCAATGCTCGGGCTCGGTTGCGACGGCCTGGCGGAAATCGGCAAGGCGCGCGGGCGAGAGCCAGAGCCGGGGGTGCGCCATGTCGGCCTGCGCGTAGCGGGTGGCGCGGGGGGCGAGCGGCGTCTCGGGCAGGTCTTCGGCCAGCGTGAAGCTGCGGGTGGAGGACCAGTCGCTCGCCACCTGATCGCCGGACCAGACGGCATAGGCCCAGTGCCATGTCCCGTGAGCCAGCGGGGCATCGGGCGTGAAGAAGTTCAGCGGCAGGTCCGTGAAGGTCTGCGTGGCCTTCGCCGGGAAGGCCGGATCCTGCGACAGGCGGATCACGTAGCGGGCCTCGTCCTCGATCACCGGCAGCCAGGTGAAGCGCGGCGGGTTCTCGACCGGCGCGTCGCCCTCGGCGGGCGCGTACTGGATGTTGAGCCGGCCCGCGCGGGGCTCGTCGAGCGTGATGCGGGCGGGGGCCGTGGCCGCAGAGGTCATGTCAGGTCTTTCCCGGATGATCGCGAAGGAGTCGGGGCGCGGGTCGGCCGCGCCCCGGCGGTCTGGTCAGCCGCCGTACTGGCGATCGTAGGCGGAGTTCATCACCTCGATCACCTCGGCGTAGCCCATCTCGTCGAGCGTCTCGATGTAGCCGTCCCAGTCGGCGTTCACGTCGCCGTTGCCCAGGATCCAGCCCTGCTGCCGTTCGAGCATGTAGTCGCGGATCGCGGGCCAGTAGCGGTCGTAGACGCGCTGCTCCTCGGCATTGAAGGAGACGCCGAGGAACTGGTCGATCAGGTAATCGCCCGCGTCGTAGAGCGCGATGCCCTCGAGCGCGACCTCGTTCGTCCACTGCTCCTCGTAGGCGTAGTCCTGGAAGTAGCCGCGGGCATGGAGCTGTGCGCCGATCTCGTAGAGCTGGTTGTTGACCGGCTTGCCGTTGGTCAGGAACTCCTCGGTGAACTGCGGCTCGCCGTCGACCATCGTGTATTGCTGCCCCTCGACGCCGAAGTTGGCGAGGCGCCGGCCTTCGGGCGAGAACCAGAAGTCGAAGTACTTGATCGTCTCGACGGGGTGCTCGTTGGTGTGGCCGATCGCCCAGCCGTCGGGCTTGATCGGGATGCGGCGATGCTCCTCCATGCGCACGCCCGAGACCGAGGCCGGCGGGGCCATGGCCTTGAAGGCGAAACCGTCGACCTTGTCGGCGAGCGAGGCGTTGTAGCCGGAGGTGGAGGCGAACCAGTCATGGGTCATCCCGCCCAGGTTCTCCGACAGAAGGTACTCGCGCGAGGACGAACCGCGCGTGAAGATCTCGGCGTCGACAAGCCCCATCTCGTACCAGCGGGCGAGGTTGGCGATGCCCTCGCGGTAGCCTTCCTGCGCGTAGGGGTGCAGCACCTCGCCGTCGTCGACGTAGAAGTCGTGATAGGTGTCGGACCCCGAGGACCGGCCGTCCCAGAGGGTGACGAGCCGGATGAGCTCGGGCCACTGCCGGGCGAAATAAGGCACCTCGTCCTGCATTCCATTGCCGTTCGGGTCCTGGTCGCGGAAGGCGATGAGCACCTCTTCGAGCTCCTCCACGTTCTGCGGCACGTCGAGGTCGAGCGCCTCCAGCCAGTCGTAGCGGATGAAATAGGCGCGTCCGTATTTGCCGTCGGGCAGGTAGGGGATGTAATACATCTCGCCGTCGGCGGCCGAGATGGCGGCGCGGATCTCGGGCCGCTCCTCGAAGAAGGCGCGCATGTGGGGCGCGTGCTCCTCGATGAGGGCGTTGAGGCCGATGAACGCCCCCTCCGGTCCGTACTGGTTGACGAAGGCCTTGATGTTGCTCGACCCCACGATGTCGGGGATCTCGCCGGTGGCGAGCATCAGGTTCAGCGCCTCGGCCTTGCCCGTGTTCTCGTCGGTCCGTGTGTTCGCGCCCACCGTGGCGTCGACGAGGTGGATCCCCGTCATCTCGCGCGCGACGACCTCGACGGGCCAGTCCTCCTGGTAACGCGGATAGCGCGCGTGGTTCATCTGGATGGTCAGCTCCAGCGGCTCCTCCACGATCCGCTGGCTTTCCTCGGCACTGGCCGGTCCGGCCAGGCTCGTGCCCGCAAGAAGCGCGGCCGCAAGTGTCAGTCTTCGCATGTTGTCCTCCCGTTTTCTGCGAATGCTGTCGTCGGTCACTCCTTCACCCCGCCGAGAAGGATGCCCTTCTCGAAGTAGCGCTGGATGAAGGGATAGATGATGAGGACGGGGATGATGGAGCAGACGATGATCGCCGCCGTCACCGTCTCCACGCTATAGGGCGCGGTGACGAGCGTGGCCCCGAATTCGTTGTCGTCGGACAGGTTGACGATGGTGTGGCGCAGGTAGACCTGCAACGGGATCTTCTCCTCGTCCTGCAGGAGGACCATGGCCCAGAAGAACCCGTTCCAGCGCGACACGATGCAAAAGAGCGCGACCGTCGCGATGGCGGGCTTGGAGAGCGGCACATAGACCTTCCAGAGCACCTGGAAGTCGTTCGCCCCGTCCATGCGCGCGGCTTCCTCGAAGCTTTGCGGGATGGACTCGAAGAAGTTGCGCAGAAGGATCAGGTTGAAGCCGTTGACGGCGAAACCGATGATGATGCCGAAGTAGCTGTCGAGCAGCCCCAGGTCCCGCATGTTGAGGAAGAACGGGATCATGCCGGCGTTGAACCACATGGTGAAGGCCACCATCAGGTTCCAGAACCGCCGCCCGTAGAGCTGCGGCCGCGAGAGCGCGTAGGCCCCGGGGATGATGAAGGCGAGCGAAGTGATCGTGCCGCCGATCGTGTAGATGAAGGTATTGCCGTAGCTGACCCAGAACATGCGCTGGGACAGGACGTGCTCGTAGGCGGCGACGGTGGCGTCGATCGGTGCCAGGATGACGTTGCCCGCCCGCGCCTCGAAGCCCGAGCTGAAGGAGACGGCTCCGATGTAGATGAACGGATAGAGAGTCGAGAGCGCGAAGATCGTCACCAGGAAGACGTTGATCCAGACGAAGACCCGGTCGCCGCGCGAATAGAGGTTCATGTTGGCCATTTCCGCCCCCTCACCACAGCGACGTGCGCGAGTAGCGCCGCGAGATGGCATTGGCCGAGATCACCAGGACGAAGGCGACGACCGCGTTGAAGAGCCCGGCGGCGGCCGCGAAGTCGTATTGCCCGTTCTGGAGGCCCTGCCGGTAGATGTAGGTGTTGATGATGTCCGCCGTCTCGTAGGTGGCGGGCTGATAGAGCAGGATCACCATCTCGAAGCCGACTTCGAGGATGTTGCCGATCCGGATGATGAGCATGATGATGATCGTGGGCAGGATCGACGGCAGCGTGATCTTCCACATCATCTGCCAGCGGCTCGCCCCGTCGACGACCGCGCTCTCGTAGAGCGTGGGCGAGACGCCCGCGATCGCGGCGAGGTAGACGATGGAGCTGAATCCCGCCTCCTGCCAGATGCCGGTGCCGACGAAAATCGGGCGGAACCACTCGGGTTTCGTCAGGAAGTAGATCGGATCGAAGCCGAACCATCCGAGGATCGTGTTCACGATGCCCGCCGAGGGCGAGAAGGCGGTGATGACGATGCCCGCGATGATCACCGCCGAGATGAAATGCGGCAGGTAGACGATGGTCTGAAGTGTCTTCTTGAAGGTGCGCTGCAGGATCTCGTTGAACGACAGCGCCAGCAGGATCGGGATGGGGAAGCCGATCAGCAGGGAATAGAAGCTGATGAGGACGGTGTTGCGGATCGCGCGGAGGAACTGGTCGGAGGAGAAGAGCGTCTCGAAATGCTCGAAGCCGATCCAGGGGCTGCCGGCGATGCCACGAAAGACGCTGTAGTCCTTGAAGGCGATCTGCAGTCCGTACATCGGCTTGTAGAGAAACAGCAGAAGCCAGATGAGGGTCGGCGCGAGCAGGACGTAGATCTGCCACTCGCGGCGCAGGTGGTCGCCGACGCGCCGGGCGCGGTCGCGCCAGCTCGGGCGGCGCACTTCGGCCAGTTGCCCGGCCAGCGCCTCGGGGGCGGGACCGACGGTCTCGCCGGTGCTGCCCGAACTCATGCCGCCACCCCCTGGGCCGCCTGCCCCTGCAGCGCGCGCCCGGTTTCGGCGTCGAAGACGCGGACGAGATCGGGGGCCACGGTGAACCCGTCCGCCCCCTCGAGGTGCGCAAGGCTGCCGCGCGTGTCGGCCTTCATCACGAAGGGCGCGCCTTCGAGCGTCGCGTGGAGCAGGGCCTCGGAGCCGAGCGTTTCGACGAGGTCGAGGTCCACCGCGATGCGGTTCGGCGCGTCCGGGCCGGCGAGGGTCACGTACTCGGGCCGGATGCCGACGACGATCCGCCGCCCGTCGGCCCCGAGAAGCCCCGCAAGCGGCGGCAGCGGCAGGCGCTGGCCGCCGATCGCCGCCACCGGGCCGTCGGCGGTCGTGGCGACTTCGGCCTCCACCATGTTCATCGGCGGCGAGCCGAGGAATGACGCGACGAAGGTGTTGGCCGGGTTCTGGAACAGCTCCATCGGCGTCCCGATCTGTTCGATCCGGCCGTCGTTCATCACGACGATCCGGTCGGCGAGCGTCATCGCCTCGACCTGATCGTGGGTCACGTAGATCGACGTCGCGCCGAGGCGCTTGTGCAACCGCTTGATCTCGGCGCGCATGGCCGTGCGCAGCTTGGCGTCGAGGTTCGAGAGCGGCTCGTCGAAGAGGAAGACCTTCGGCTGGCGCACGATGGCGCGGCCCATCGCGACGCGCTGCCGCTGACCGCCCGAGAGATCGGCCGGCCGCCGGTCGAGATACTCGGTCAAACCCAGGATGCCCGCGACTTTCTCGACCGTGCGCGCGATCTCGGCTTTCGATTCGCGGCGGATGCGGAGGCCGAAGGCGATGTTGTCGGCCACGTTGAGATGCGGGTAGAGCGCGTAGTTCTGGAAGACCATCGCCACGTCGCGGTCCTTCGGGGCGACGCGGTTCACGGTGCGGTCGTCGATGGCCAGCGTGCCGTCGGTGATCTCCTCGAGGCCCGCGATCATGCGGAGTGTCGTCGACTTGCCGCAGCCCGAGGGGCCGACGAGGACGACGAATTCGCCGGGCGCGACCTCGAGGTCGATCCCATGCACGACCTGAAGCGCCCCATAGGCCTTCACCACGCGATCAAGCGTAACCCCCGACATCGACGTCCTCCCAAACGGGGCCGCGACTGGTCCGAGCGGCCTCTTGAAATGAAGACTAGTATCCTAGTATTGATTTTGGCAACCGCTAATTTTCGATCGGGTTGCCCAACGATGCAGCGTCCCGCCCTGATTGCCCCGTGACGGAGGCCGCCGCGCCGCCCGAGATGTCGACGCCCGATCAGCTCCGGGTTCAGGGGCATCTGATCCGGTCGACCTTCATGGGGTCGCTGTCGAAGGACATGGTCGTCGGGCCCTATCTGACGGCCTTCGCCGTGCAGGTACTGCTGCTCTCGAACGGCAAGATCAGCCTCTTCCTTGCCGTGCTGCCGCTCGTCGTCCTGCTGCGCTATCCGTTTCTCGACCGCATCCGCGGTCTGCCACGGCAGCGCGTCACGCTCGCCTCCCGCGCGGTGCAACTTGCCTGCCTGCTACTGCTGCTCGTGCTGCCGCAGGAGGCGTTGGGCCTGCCCGGGCTGATCGCGATCGCCGTCCTCTTCACCTTCGGCAACGAGTTCCTGCAAAACGCGGTCTGGACGAACTTCGTCGCCGAGGTTGCCGCACGGGGCGACCGTGGGCGATTTCTCGGTCGGCTGCGAACGGGCAAGCAGGCCTTCGCGCTGCTCTTTGCGCTCTTCGGCTTCTTCCTCGTGGGCGAGACGCTCGACCGGGCGGAGCACCGCATCCTTCTTCTCGTCGTCATCGCGCTGCTGCTCAACTCGGTGTTCTGGCTCCTGCGCGTACCGGCCACCGCACCGCCGGTGCAGATGCGCGGGTTTTCGGGGCGGGGGCAGTTCTGGTCGACGGTCCGGCACAGCCCCCTGATGCGCAGACCGCTCGCCATCGCCGTGCTGAGTGGCGTGCTGACCTGGCCGATCCTGAACGTCTACCTGTTGGGGGTGCTGAACCTTCCGGCGAACCTGCTGATGCTGATGACCGTCGCCTGGATGCTCGGCCCGATCTTCAGCGTCTTCCTCTGGGGGCGGCAGGCCGACGCGCTCGGCGAGCGGCGTATCTTCCGCGTCTATTTTCTCGGTGCCCTCGCGGCGCTGCCGCTCCTGCTGCTCGTCCCCGACTTCGCGGCCGTCGCCTCCGGGAGCGCGGCCTGGTGGGGCGGGGTCGCCGCGGTCCTCGGGATGCAGTTCGTGACGGGTATCCTGCTTGCCGGGCACCTGATGGCGACGACCATGTACCAGGCCCGCTACGTGACCGAGGGCGCGGGCTTCCACGCGCTCAACATCCTCACGCTGCTGACGCAGCTTGCCGGGGCGGGGATCGTTGCGCTCGGCGGTGTCATCCTGACGGCGACGACGGGAGACGGGGCGGGGGCCGTGCCGCTCGGGCCGATCTGGGTCGACGGGTTCAAGGCGGCTTCGATCGGGTTGCAGGCGCTGGCCTGTCTTCTCGCGCTCCGGGTCGTTCGGGGCATTCCCGATGGGTGACATGCGGACAGAGCGACCGCCCGGCCTTTACACGGTCTCGGGTGACGCTACGAAAAGGGGTAGCGGGACCAGTATTGGTATCCTAGTATGCTATTGAGTGATAGGGGACGGCATATGGTGGCACTGCCACAGGCGAGCGAGCGGCGGACGAGCGCGGATGTCGTGTTCGAGGATCTCTACGAGCAGATCGTGAGCCTCGACCTGCTTCCGGGCACGAAGATGTCGGAGGTCGAGATCGCCAAGCGCTTCGGCGTCTCCCGCCAGCCCGTGCGCGATGCCTTCAGCCGCCTCGGCAACCTCGGCCTCCTGGTGATCCGCCCGCAGAAGGCAACGGTCGTGCGCCATTTCTCGCTCGAGGGGATCCAGAACGCGCGCTTCATCCGCACGGCCGTGGAGGTCGAGGTGCTGCGCCGTGCCTGCCGGTCGTGGGACACGGCTTTCGATGCGCGGATCGACGACAACCTGGAGGCGCAGCGGGCCGCCATCGCCGCGAAGGACACCGAGGCCTTCCACCAGATCGACTACGAATTCCATCGGCTGCTCTGCGAGGCGGCGGGGGCGAGCTTCGCCTTCGAGACGATCGCGGCCAACAAGGCGCAGGTGGATCGGCTCTGCATCCTCAGCCTGAACGCGGCCGAAAGCATGGAGACGCTGCTGCAGGATCATATCGACATCATGGACGGGCTGCGCGCCGGGGACGCGGCCGCCGTGGACGGCGCGATCCGACGGCATCTGGAGCGGCTCGACCCGACGATCGAGACGATCCACGCGACCCACAGCGACTACTTCCAGGACTGACCCGCCGATGACGCGACGACTGACGGGGGTGGGTGAGTGCATGGTGGAGCTGTCGCAGGCTCCGGGCGGGCTCTACCGGCAGGGCTATGCGGGCGATGTCGTGAACACGCTCTGGTATGCGCGCAAGGCGCTGCCCGACGATTGGCAGGTGCGCTTCCACACCGGCCTCGGAATCGACCTGGCGTCGCGCGGGATGGAGGAGTTCCTGAATGCCGCGGGGATCGAGACGGATACGGTGCTGCGCGTGCCGGCGCGGCGGCCGGGGCTCTACATGATCCATCTCGACGGGGCCGAGCGCAGTTTTTCCTACTGGCGCGACACCTCGGCCGCGCGGCGGCTCGCATCGGACGAGGCGCAGCTGGCCGCGGGGCTTGCCGACAGCGACGTGATCTATTTTTCGGGTATCACTCTCGGCATCCTCGACGCGGAGGATGCGGAGCGCCTGCTGGCCGCGCTCGACGGACGGCGGCGGATGGGCGCGACGGTGGCCTTCGACCCCAACATCCGGCCCGCGCTCTGGTCCGACAGCGCGACGATGCGCGCCCGCCTGACGCGCGGGGCAGACGTTGCCGATCTGATCCTGCCGAGTTTCGATGACGAGACCGCGCACTTCGGCGACGCGAACCCGGAGGCAACGGCCCGCCGCTACGCCACGCGCGAGGACCAGACCGTGGTCGTGAAGAACGGCGCGCATGACGTGCTGATCTGGGACGGGGGCGCGGGTCGGATCGTAGAGACGCCGTCGGTCGCCGACCCGGTCGACACCACGGGCGCGGGCGACAGCTTCGCCGGCGGCTTCCTCGCGGCCCATGTGACAGGGTTCGATGTGGAGGCTGCGGTGCGCGCCGGGCAGGCCACGGCGGCGCACGTCATCCGCCATCACGGCGCGCTGGTCTAGGCCGCTTTCGTCGGCGTCAACGCGGCGCGGATGACTTCGGACAATTCGGTCAGCGGCTCGGCCAGCGGCGAGCTGCGCCGCCAGACCATGCCGATGGTCCGCCGCGGCCGGTTGCGGGCGAAGCGACCGACGGCAACGGGAGCGGTGCGGGTTTCGCTCGCGACGGCCATCTCGGGGATGAGGGTGACGCCGATGCCCGCGCCGACCATCTGCACCAGCGTCGCGAGCGACGATCCGTCGAGGCCGTGGCGCGGCCGGGCCTTGGGCAGGCTGCAGAACGACAGCGCCTGATCGCGAAAGCAGTGTCCCTCCTCCAGCAGAAGGAGGCGCATCGTGTGCAGGTCCGAGGGGTCGGGCATCGGGTGCTCGGCCTCCTCGGCAGGCCGCACGAGGACGAAATCCTCCGAGAAGAGCGGCACCTCGGTCAGCGCGGGCTCCGACACCGGAAGGGCGACCAGTGCGGCGTCGAGGCGTCCGTCGGTCATCTCCTCCACGAGGCGCGGGGTGATCGTCTCGCGGATGTCGAGGTCGAGCCCCGGATAGGCCCGGCCGAGCCCCGCGATGAGCGGCGGCAGGAGGTAGGGTGCGATCGTCGGGATGAGGCCCAGCCGCAACCGGCCCGAGAGCTGCCCGCGGGCGGCGCGGGCGAAGTCGCCCAATTCGTCGACACCGCGCAGGATCTCGCGTGCACGGCTCGCGAACGCCTCCCCGAAGGCGGTGAGTCGCACCTGCCGGGGTGTGCGCTCGAAGAGCGCGGCCCCGAGCGTCGCCTCCAGCTCCTTGATCTGGATCGAGAGTGCGGGTTGCGAGATCGCCGAGGCCTCCGCCGCGCGGCCGAAATGGCCGTGACGGGCCAGCGCCTCGAAATAGCGCAGCTGCTTCAGGGTGATGTTCATAATAATTTCAAGTTATCGAGCGAATAGGAAAATGCAACTTATACATATCAATTCGCGATGCTAGGTTCGAGACATCCAAGGGGTGTGGACCCCCCCTCAGACAACAGGAGATTCCCATGATGGACGGAAGCGACAGCGACGGAAAATGCCCGGTCATTCACGGCTCGACGCTGCACACGCTCAACCGCGGCCGCTCGAACCGCGACTGGTGGCCAAACCAGCTGAACCTCAAGATCCTCTCGCAGAACGGGCCGCAAGTCGATCCGATGGGCGAGGCCTTCGACTACGCGGAGGAGTTCAATAAGCTGGATCTCAAGGCGCTGAAGAAGGATCTGGCCGACCTGATGACCGACAGTCAGGACTGGTGGCCTGCCGACTACGGTCACTACGGCCCGTTCTTCGTGCGCATGGCCTGGCACAGCGCGGGCACCTACCGCACCGCCGACGGGCGCGGCGGCTCGACGAGCGGCAGCCAGCGGTTCGCCCCACTCAATTCCTGGCCGGACAACGGCAACCTCGACAAGGCCCGCCGCCTGCTCTGGCCGCTCAAGCAGAAGTACGGCAACCAGATCTCCTGGGCCGACCTGATGATCCTGGCGGGCAACGTCGCGATGGAGACGATGGGCTTCAAGACCTTCGGCTTCGGCGGCGGCCGCGCCGACATCTGGGAGCCGGAGGAAGACGTCTACTGGGGCATGGAGGACGAGTGGCTCGCGACGTCGGGTGGCCCGAACACGCGCTATGACACCGGCGAGGACGGCCAGGGCCGCTATCTCGAGAACCCGCTCGCTGCCGTGCAGATGGGCCTCATCTACGTCAACCCCGAGGGCCCGGACGGCAACCCGGACCCGATGAAGTCGGGCTACGACATCCGCGACACCTTCGCCCGCATGGCGATGAACGACTACGAGACGGTGGCGCTCGTGGCCGGGGGACACACCTTTGGCAAGTGCCACGGAGCGGGCGATGCGGCGCTCATGGGTGCGGAGCCGGAAGGCGCGCCGATCCACATGCAGGGCCTCGGCTGGAAGAACGGTTTCGAGACGGGCGTGGGCGAGCATACGACCACCTCGGGCATCGAAGGCGCGTGGAAGCCGAATCCGACGACATGGGACATGGGCTATCTCGAGACGCTGCTCGGCAACGAGTGGGAGCTGACGAAGTCGCCCGCCGGCGCGCATCAGTGGAAGCCCGTGGGCGATGCGATGGCCGGAACGGTGATCGACGCGCACAACCCCGACAAGACCCATCAGCCGATGATGACGACGGCGGACATGGCGCTGAAGGTCGATCCGGCCTACGCCAAGATCAGTCAGCACTTCCTCGAAAACCCCGAGGAGTTCGCCGATGCCTACGCCCGCGCCTGGTTCAAGCTGACGCACCGCGACATGGGGCCGAAGGTGCTCTACCTGGGCGAGGAAGTGCCCGAGGAAGATCTCATCTGGCAGGATCCGATCCCGGCGAACGACACCGCGCTGTCGGATGCCGATGTGGCCGAGCTGAAGTCGCAGATCCTCGCGTCGGACCATTCCATCGGTGAGCTCGTCAACGCCGCCTGGGCCTCCGCGGCCTCCTTCCGCGGCTCCGACAAGCGCGGCGGGGCCAATGGGGCCCGCGTGCGCCTTGCCCCGCAGAAGGACTGGGCGGCGAACCAGCCCGAGGTTCTGGCCAAGGTCCTTTCGACCCTCGAGAGTATCCAGAGCGGCTTCGGCAAGCCCGTGTCGCTGGCCGACCTCATCGTCTTGGCCGGAACAGCCGCCGTCGAGAAGGCGGCGAAGGACGCCGGGCACGACATCACCGTGCCCTTCATGCCGGGTCGCGGAGACGCGTCGGCCGAGCAGACCGACGTCGAGAGCTTCGAGCCGCTCGAGCCCAAGGCCGACGGCTTCCGCAACTTCCAGTCGCAGGAGTTCAAGATTTCGGCCGAGGAACTGCTCCTCGACCGCGCGCAGCTGCTGACGCTGACGGCACCGGAGATGACCGTGCTCGTCGGCGGCCTGCGGGTGCTCGACGCCAACACCGGCGGCAGCCAGCACGGCGTCCTGACGGATCGTCCGGGCCAGCTGACGAACGACTTCTTCACGAACCTGCTGTCGATGCGGACCGAGTGGACCCCGTCGAGCGAGGACGCGACGAGCTTCGTCGGCGTCGACCGCACATCGGGCGAGAAGAAGTGGACCGGCACGCGCGTCGATCTCGTCTTCGGATCGCATTCGGTGCTGCGCGCCATCGCCGAGGTCTACGCCCAGGACGATGCGGGCGAGAAGTTCGTGCGCGACTTCGTCAAGGCCTGGGTCAAGGTGATGAACCTCGATCGCTACGACCTCGTGGCGTAAAGACGGACGCCTCCATCGAGGCCGACAGGAAGGGCCCCCGCGTTCGGCGCGGGGGCCTTTTCATTGCTCAGACCATTTCTTCGGGAATACCGGGCAGGTTGCGCCCGAACCGCCGGGCAGGCCCCGAGGCGTAGGGCAGGATGTAGCCCCGCCGGTCGGCCGGCGCGCGGCGAACGTTTTCCCGGGCGCGGCCGCGCCAAGCCTCGACCGCCGTCTCGTGCGCGACGAACCGCTCGGTCAGGGCGCTGCGCAGCCAGTGGGCATAGCATTGCCGGCGCAGATCCTCGATCTGGATGCGGCTCGTCAGGGGCACGCCGGCCTCGGTGTCCCAGTAGAAGCTGCGCCCGTTGAGGTTGGCCGAGGAGACGATGGCGAGCGTGTCGTCGAAGATCGACAGCTTCGCATGGAGATAGATCAGGGGTGCGCCGTAGAGCGAGGGCTCCCCGCGCTTCGCCTTACGATGTTGGGCGGGTGACCCGATGAAGAGCCGATCCCCGAACCCGCGCCGCAGGATCTCGATGCATTTCGCCTGAAGGTACTCGCCGTAGCGCGCGTCATGCCCGCTGTTCCCCTGGAAGGCTACGTCATCGGGCCGTGCAGGCAGGATCAGGATCAGGCGAAGGTCGCGGCGCGCCCTGGCCCGCCGCGCGAGCCGGCGGGCGAGCCGGGTGTCGCGGAAGAACTGCGTTTCGAGGTAGATGAGCCGTTCGGCCCCGTCGATCGCCTCGGCATGGGCGCGGGCCAGCTCCGAGAGAACGGGGATCGGCGACATCAGGAACGCATGGCTCCGCCGCGCGCGTGAAACCGTGCGCAGGAGGCCGGGCGTCTTTGGCGCCGGCTTGCCCAGCGTCACGTCGACGAAACTGTCGAGGTGGGTCTCGGCCGGCGCGGCACCGGGTCCGCGGAGGAGAACCTGCAGGTCGTGCCACGTCTCGGAGGCGGGGCGGGCGTGATCGGTCGTGTCGTAGCGTCGCTCGTTGAGATCGAGGCCGCCGATGTAGAGCAGCTTGCCGTCGGCCACGGCGAGCTTCTGGTGGTGGGTCACGGGCGTCAGCCGCGGCATCTTCCATCGCCGCAGCGCGACCGTCCCGTCGGGCTCCGTGCGCCAGTATTTTTCGAGCGCGGGCAATTCGGAACGCGCGCGGGCGCGGCCCGCCGGGGTCTTGGCGTTCAGCTCCGCCGCGGTCCGCAGGAGATAGCCGCGGGCCCGTGGCCAGAGCACCAGCGCCGGCAGCCAGCCGATGCGCGCGGGATGCAGTGCCGCGCGGACGCGGAGCAGTTCGGGTCGGCCCGAGATCTCGCCCGCGGCGACGATGAGGCGATGACAGCGGGTCGCGCGGGCATGGTAGTCGGGGCGCACGACCGCTTCGAAATCGCTCAGCGTGATGTCGAGCCGGACCCCGCGCGACAGGGTGTGCGCGATCAGGTCCACCCATGTCTCTCCGATCGCGCGGGCCTCGGGCGAGCGCAACGCGGTACGGGGGTCGAAGATACGGAAGCACATCGCCACCCGCTCCTCGGCCTGCAGCACCATGCGCTCGAAGGCGGGATAGGCCTGGGCTGCGGTCAGAAGGGGGGTTAGCAGGTCGTCGGCACCGTCCGCGTCCGACCCGAGCCCCGGCATCAGAACGTCCCCGGAGCCGGCGCGAATTCCGACGCCGTGAAGGTCACGTGCAGATGGTATCGTCCGTCGGATTCGTTCACCTGCGTCTCCGCGCCGAGCTGCGTCGCGAAGGCCTGGATCAGCCGCCGACCCATGCCGCGCGGCCGGGTCGGTTTCTCGCCGCAGCCTGCCGAGTTCTCGCATTCGAAGATGCAGGTCCGATCCTCGAGCTGCGTGAGGCGCACGCTCATGAAGCGGCGCCCCCGCGTGTCAGCCGCCGCCGGCATGTGTTTGAGCGCGTTGATGACCGCCTCGGAGGCCAGGAGGGACATCGGCACGGCCTGGTCGGGGTAGAGCCAGATCCCCTCGATCTCCGTCTCGACGTCGAGAGGGTCGCCGTCGGCGTTGATCTCGATTGTCTTCCCCACGACTTCCTGCACGAGATGGCCGACGTCCACGAGTCCGGTCTCGTTCGTCTGATAGAGGTCGCGGTGGATCGTCGCCATCGACAGGACGCGATCCTGCGTCTGTCGCAGGGCCTGTTTCGCCTCGTTCGACGCGACTTCGCGGACCTGCATGTTGATGATCGAGGAGATGAGCTGAAGGTTGTTCTTCACCCGATGGTGGATCTCCTTCACCAGCACCGATTTCTCGCGCACCGCGTTCTCGAGGCTCGCCTCGTCGCGCACGAGTGCCGCCGTCATCCGCAGGAAGGCGCGCTGGATCCGGCGGATCTCGGTCGGGGGGTCTTCCATCGCTTCCGCATCGGGCAGCCGGCGCGCGGCCGTGAAAAGCGCCATCTGCCGGCCCAGCACCTGGAGGTGACGCGTGACGAGCCGGTGGACGGCGATGAGCGCGACGGCCAGCCCGGCCAACCACATGAGCGCGGGGAAGAAGGCCGTGATGACCTCCCCCTGCGTCTGCAGCGCCAGACCGGCGGAGCTGTCCCAGATGCCGAGCGCATAGACCTGGCCCGGCTCGATCGTGGAGACGGTGTAGATGCGCTCCGTCCCGCTGCGGTCCATCAGTGTCAGGGCCTGACGTTCACCGGCCAGGAGGTTCGTGAGCGACCGGTTCTCCGGCAGGACGGCATCGGCGGCGTCGCGTTCCCCGGTGGTCGTCAGGATTTCGCCCAGGTGGTTGAAGGTGATGAGGCTGACGAGCGACTCCTGCACCTCGTCCTCGTCCGGCGGACGCAGGACGGAATGCGGCACGGACAGCGTGACGTAGCCGAGGAAGGTCTGGCTGTCGTCGGAGGCATAGACCGGCATGCTTACGATGAGGACGGGGATGCCGGAGATCGGCGCGTTGAGCTGCACCGAGACGGAGGGCGAGGGTTCCGCCATCCTGGCGCGGAAGGTCTCGGTGTTCGAGAAGTCGAAGGGCTCCTCGATGGTCGAGCAGGTCATCATGCCGTCGAGCGGCAGGAATCCTCCGAAGCTGAACAGGTCGGAGCCTGTGACGGCGCGGCGCAGCAGCGCGCTGCATTGCTCGGGGTCGTCGAGCAGAAGCTCTATGGAATTGGCCAGGACGCGGGCCGCCCCCTGCGCGTAGTTCAGAACCTCGCGCTCGTTGACGGCCGCCTGCTCGGTCAGCGCCAGCAGATAAAGCTCCGCATTGCGCTGCGATTTCACCGCAACGTTCTGTGTCTGCATCACCGCGACAAGGCCAATCGGGAACAGCGCGATGGACAGCAGCGCCGCCATGCGAAACCGAAGGCTCTTGTACCAGGGGTCGGGAATATTGCCCGTCGGTGTCAGCGCATCACCCCGCCGCCGCCCGCGACGACGGCCATCGTCGCGTTGTCGGTGATCTCGAGCGGGCTGTCCCCGTCGAGCGACAGAAGCTCGGTCAGGCGGGCGCGGCCGCGATTGGCGCGGCTCTTGATGGTGCCGACCGCAACGCCGCAGATCTGAGCCGCATCCTCGTAGGAATGACCGGCGGCCCCGACCAGCACCAGCGCCTCGCGCTGTTCGTCGGGCAGCATCTCGAAGGCCTTCTTGAAATCGCTTAGGTTGAGGTGGCCGTCGTGGTCGGGCTTCACCGACAGGCTGTCCGTCATGATCCCGTCTGCATCCGACACCTCGCGGTTCGCCTTGCGGCGGCTCGAGTAATAGGTGTTGCGCAGGATCGTGAAGAGCCAGGCCCGCATGTTGGTGCCGACCTTGAACTTCTCGATGTTCGTCCAGGCCTTCACGACGGTATCCTGAACCATGTCGTCGGCGGTGGCACCATTGCGCGTCAGCGACAGGGCGAAGGCGCGCAGGGCCGGCAGATGCTCGAGCATCTCCTCCCGCGGGTCCGGGGCCGCGCCGCTCACTGGCCGCCTCCGGAGGCTTCGTTCTTCTCCGCGTCCTGTGCCTTGAGCACGGCCAGCAAATCCTTGAAACGGTCAGGCAGCTCTTCCTGAACCAGGTCGGAATAGACCCGCTTCAGGTTGTCGTCGATGAGCGCCGAGATCCGTTTGTCCACTTCGTTATCGGGGTCTGTCATTCTGCTTCACATTAATTCTTGCGCAGGTTTTTTACTTTTTCCGGAACCAAACATGATCCGGCACGGTTCGGTTCCAGAAATAACGAAAAAAGGTTTTCGACATATGTCGTCTGCACAAGGGATAGCCGATCTTTCGGATCGGATCGCAGCCGAACTCCCCTATCTTCGTCGCTACGCACGTGCCCTGACGGGCGCGCAGACGACGGGTGACAAGTACGCGATCGCGACGCTCGAGGCGATCCTCCAGGATCGCGGCATCTTCGACGAGGCCAAGCATCCGCGCGTCGCACTCTACAAGTGCTTTCACGCGATCTGGTCCACGACCGGTGCCCCGACCTCCGCGGGCACGGGCGACGGTCCGGCCGGCCGCGCAGCCGACCTGATGGCCGAGTTGCAACCAAACACGCGCGAGGCGCTTCTGCTGTCGACCGTCGAGGAATTCTCGAACGAGGACATCGCGACGGTCATGGATCTCGACCGGGAAGAGGTGACGCATCTCATTTCCACGGCGCGGTCCGACATGGAGTCGAGCATCAAGGGGCGCGTCATGGTGATCGAGGACGAGCCGATTATCGCGGCCGACATCTCCGCCATCGTGGAGGACCTCGGCCACAGCGTCGTCGGGGTCGCACGGACGCGGGACGAGGCGGTCAAGATGGGCAATTCCGAACGCCCCGATCTGATCCTCGCCGACATCCAGCTGGCCGACAATTCCTCGGGCATCGACGCCGTGAACGACCTGATGGTGAATATGCCCGAAACACCGGTCATCTTCATCACGGCCTTCCCCGAGCGTCTGCTGACCGGCGACAAGCACGAGCCCGCCTTCCTGATCTCCAAGCCCTACAAGGAGGATCAGGTCCAATCCGCGGTAAGCCAGGCGATGTTCTTCGCCTCGACCGAGACCCTGCGCGCCTGACCCCCTTCCCTGCGCAGAGCAAACCCCGCATCAGGTTCTGATGCGGGGTTTTTCGTTCGTGCAATCACGGCTTCCGTATCGCTATTCGTTCGGATCGCTCCGCAGCAGAAACGCACCGAGGCCGATGCCCGCGAAGATCGTCGCGAGCCAGCGACCCATGTCCGAGGTCGCGAACGGCCCGAAGCCGAATCCGGCCGAAAGCACCGCTAAAACCAGAAAAACAATGGTCCATGTCATATTACGCCCCTTTTTCAGGTCGTGCACGCGGGGCCGTCCCGACCGGCCCTGCCCGCAAGGGTCAATCGAAGGGCGAACGCCACGGGGCTACAGATGTTCCAGGGCCGGGCCAGGAAGTTCCCGGAACTTCCGAACCGGCCATCCGTTGCTATGTCGAGCGACATAACGTCAGCGGCGCTCAGATGCCGCGGACAGATGCGAGAGGTGCCACATGGCTACCAAATGCGACAAATGCCCCCTGCGGGCCCTGAAGATCTTCGAGGAGTTCACGGTCGAGGAGCTGCGGTTCATGAACCGGTTCAAGGTGGGCGAGCTCACCATAGAGCCGCAGACCCGCATCCTTATGGAGGGGTCCAATGCGCCACAGCTCTATACGGTACTCGCCGGACAGGGCACGCGTTCGAAGAAGGTGGGCGACGACGATCGACGGCAGGTGCTGAACTTCGTCTTCCCCGGAGATTTCCTCGGCCTTCAGGCGGGGGTCATGGGCGAGATGGGGCACACCGTCGAGTCCGCCACGTCGATGACGCTCTGCGTCTTCGACCGCTCCGAGATCTGGTCGCTGTTCAAGAGCCATCCCGATCGGGCCTACGACCTGACGTGGCTGGCCGCGTCGGAGGAGATGTTCCTCGGCGAGGCGCTCGCGACGATCGGTCAACGCTCGGCCCTCGAGGCGGTGTCCTGGGCGATGCTGCGTCTGCTGGAACGGGGCGAGTCGCTCGACATGGCGCAAAACGGGCGGATGCCGCTGCCCTTCCGCCAGCAGGATCTGGCGGATGCACTCGGACTGTCGCTCGTCCATACGAACAAGACGCTGGCCAAGCTGAAGGAACGCGGCCTCGTCACCTGGGCCGAGGGACGGTTGACCGTGCACGACAAGATCGCGCTGGCCGAGGCGGCCGCGGCCGACGACCGGCCGGAGCGGACGCGCCCGCTGATCTGACCCTAGGGCCGCTGCCACCCGATCCGAAAACGGGCCCCGGGCCCGTCGAGCAGCTGGATCGCGCCGCCATTGGCCCGCAGGAGCGCTGCGACGATGGCAAGGCCCATCCCCGTGCCGCCGGTATCGCGGCGGGTAGTGAAGAACGGCTGGAAGATGCGGTCGCGGTTGCCTTCGGAGATGCCGGGCCCGTCGTCCTCCACCATCAGGATGCCTTGCGTCGCCGTCAGGGTGACGCCTGTGGCACCATGGGCCTCGGCGTTGGCCAGAAGCTGCTCCAGGATCGCGCGCAGGCCCGCCTCCGCCATGGGGAGGGGGACGTCACCGCCCGCGATCCGCAGATCGAGTGGTGTCTCGAGATGAAGCGCGGACAGCGTCGCCGTGCCACGGTGATCGGCCTCGCGCGCGCGGGTGATCTGCGCCAACGCGGACAGCTGGCTCTCGATGCGCTGCGTGCCCCTGTCGATCTCGGCGAGCAGGCGGCGGTCCTCGGTATCTAGCGTGCCGTCGGCCAGAAGCTCCGAGGCCGCGCGGATGGCGGCGACGGGGCTCTTGAGTTCGTGGGTCACATGATCCGCGAACCCGCGCACCGAAGTTTCCCGCGCGTGCAGGACGCTGGCCATATCGAGAACGGAGCGCCCCATCTCGTGCAGTTCCGTGGTCCCGTAGTGTCCCGGCGGGGCCGGCATGTGTCCCGGCCGCGCGCGCACCTCGGCGGCGAAGTCCGACAGGGCGCGGACAGGCCGCAGGATCAGCCGTTGCATCAGCACCCAGGGTACGACCGTGAGCGAGGCGATGGCGAGGATGAGCGTCGCCGCAGCCGGTCGGAACCCCATGACGGGCGCGAGGTAGCGCAGCGCGATGAGGCCCAGGAAAGAGACGACCAGCGTTCCGGCGAGCGCGCCGCCGGTCACGAGCCAGAGCGACGGCCGCCAGCGTCTCACGGGGCAAGCCCGATCCCGACACCGTGGACGCTGCGCAGCACGGCGGGCGCTCCGGCCTCGCCCAGCTTGCGGCGCAGGTTCCGCAGGTGACTGTCGAGCGTCCGGTCGGACACGCGGCTGCCGACGCCCCAGATCCGGTCGACGAGAGCGGGGCGCGAGATGATCTCCTCGGGGGCCTGCATGAGCGCGCCGAGGATTTTATGTTCCGTCCCCGTCAGTTCGACCGCCCGTTCGTTGACGGTCAGCCGATGCGCCGTACGATCGAGCGTGAGTGGCCCATGGGTCAGGACGTCGGAGGGTGCCGGCGCGGCGCGCTTCAGGATGGCGCGGATGCGCGCGACGAGTTCGCGCGGCGAGAACGGCTTCGTGACGTAGTCGTCCGCCCCGAGTTCCAGCCCGACGATCCGGTCGACCTCGTCATCCTGCGCCGTCAGGAAGAGGATCGGGACGTTCGACGTGGCGCGGATGCGGCGGCAGACTTCGAACCCGTCCATCTCGGGCAGGCCGACATCGAGCACGATCAGGTCGGGGGCTTCCCGCTGTGCGTGGGTCACGGCCTGACGCCCGGTCGAGGCGGTCAGCGTCTCGAACCGTGCGCGCGTCAGGGCCAGGGAAACGAGGTCGCGCAACTGAGGGTCGTCATCGACGACGAGGATCTTCATCTGTTGCCCCTCTCTTCAACCTGATCGCGGTATAGACGACAGCCGGGCGGTTGCGGAAGATCCGCGGCCGGCGAAGACCGGGGCGATCACCCGCCCCGGTCTCGTCACAGGATCAGGTCATCCTCCCCCAGGTCGGGAACACCCAGTAGATCGACCGAGAAGTCCGACGCGCGATCTCCGTCGATGTCGACGTAGAGCCGTCCGATGCTGTCGTTGTACCGCACCTCTCCGGCGGTGCCGGTGTAGCTCGACACGAAGGTCAGATCGCCGAGCCCCGTCAGGTCGATCCTGTCGGTGCCGGCGGCGAAGTTGCGAATGGTGTCGCGGTTTCCGTCATGGGTGCTGTCGCCGATCTGCTCGAAGACGAAGACATCGGCTCCGGAGCCTCCGTCCATGAAGTCGGTGCCGGTGCCGCCCTCGATCGTGTCGTTACCGGCGCCGCCGAAAATGCGATCGTCGCCGCTACCGCCCTGGATCTCGTCGTCGCCGTTGTTCCCCGCGAGCACGTCGTCGTCGGCACCGCCGAAGATCCGATCGTCGTCGTTGGCCCCGCGGATCGTGTCGTCGTTGTCGCGACCGAGAAGGACGTCGTCGCCGTTGCCGCCCGAGATCTCGTCGTGACCGCTGTCGCCGAAAATCGTGTCCTCGCCATTGTTGCCGAAGATCAGGTCGCCACCGCTTCCCCCGTTGATCCGGTCGTCGCCGTCGGCACCCACGATGCGGTCGGCGTTGGAGCCGCCGTCGATCGTATCGTTGTCCGATCCACCGACCACGAAGTCCTCACCCGAACCGGCGCGGATCTCGTTCTCGCCGGAGATGCCGCGAAGCGTGTCGTCGCCGGTGTTGCCGAAGAGCGTGTCGTCGCCGGCGTCGCCACGGATGCTGTCGTCGCCGTCACCGCCGGAGATCCGGTCGTCCCCATCCCTGCCGGCGATGGTGTCGTCGCCGTCGCGTCCGACAAGGAGGTTGTCGCCGCGGTTTCCGTCAAGGAGGTTGTCGCCGCCGTCACCGCGCGCCGTCGCGTCGATGTTGCCGACGAGGTCGATGCCCTCGAAGGTACCGGTGAAGCCCTCCCGGAGGCGCGCGAGATCGAGCGTAAGGCCCGAGGCGAGAACATCGAAGTCGCCCGGAGCACCGGTGGCTTCGTTCACGGTGTCGGCGAGATCGACGTAGTAGACGTCATCGCCCGTGCCCCCTTGCAGGACATCGGCTCCGGCCCCGCCGATCAAGGTGTCGTCACCGCTGCCGCCGACGAGCCGGTCGTTGCCGCTGCCGCCGTCGACGAGATCATCACCGGTGCCACCGTTGATTGCGTCGCTGCCGCTGTCGCCCATCAACGTGTCGTCGCCGCCGTCTCCGTTGATCGTATCGAGGCCTGCTCCGCCGATCAGGACATCGTCGCCTTCGTCGATCGCGTCGTTCGGGACAGTCAAAGAAACCATGACCTGCGTCTCGTCGCTGTCGGACGCCACGAGCACCACCTCGATCACGTCACCGGCCGAGGTCGAGAGGCCTTCGATGGTCGCATTGTACTGAAGCCCGAAGGGAGTGAGGGCGAACTCAGATCCGTCGATCGTCTGTGTGAGCACACCGTTGACGTAGACCTCCAGCCGATCGACCTCTTCCGTGTCCACGGGCGAGCCGGTCAGCCCGGAAGTCACTTCCGAAGGGAGCAGGACACGCGTGGCGCTGTTGTTGGAAATGAAGTCATCGACGAGGTCGAGACTGTTCATGTTGGCGTCCTGGCCCAGTCCGAAGACATTGATCGTCGCATCGAGCCCGTCCGGATCGGTCAGTGTCGCCACTTCGTCGGACAGCGCGAAGGTCGAGGCGTCTCCGTCGGAAATGAAGTAGATGACATTTTGTCCGTCGCCCATGCGCTCCAGCTCCTCGATGGCGAGCTGCAGCGGGTCTTCGAAGTCGGTGCCGCCACCGGCCCGGAGCGACGAGAGTGCGCCGTTGACGTCGGCAAGCGCCGTGCCGCGGAAGATGGTATCGGCGGAACTGTCGAAGGTGATGATCGCCACGTCGGACGAGGTGAAGCCCGCGTCGACCACGGACTCGTTGAGCGACTGGAAGGCAGAGATCGTCCCGTCGATCAGTTGGTTGTCGGCCCCGTCCCCGTTCTGGTCGGCGACGAACTCGGTTCCCGAGAACGTGCCGCTCATCGAGCCGGAGGTGTCGATGACGTAGACGATGTTGAAGTCCGCGCTCGTCTGCGCGGTGCGGTTGATGATGCCGTTGATCTCGATCGTGCTGCCGTCGGCGCTGTCCGGCAGGGTCACCGTAAGGGCAAGGTCCTGACCCGTCTCCGCGACGGTCACCACGTCCGAGGCCGTCTGCGACAGGTCGCCGTCGCCCTGTAGCAGGTCGTCGCCGTCGCCGCCGTTTACGACGTCGCTTCCCTGGCCCGCGTCGATCCGGTCGTCCCCGTCCTGCCCGATGACGAGATCGTCGCCGCTTTCGGCCGCGATCGTGTCGTCCCCCACTGTGCCGACAAGGACATCGCGGCCGTCGGTGCCGTCGATAAGCGAGGCTTCGGGGTCGATGCGGAAGACGGAAATGGCGTCTTCATTGAAGCTGCTGACGACGACGAGCCCCTCGCCGTCGATCTCGACGAACTCGATGTAGGACGTCCGGCTGAGCTGAAAGCTCTGATCGTCTGCGTCGAAGACGCTCTCGTTCTCGGTCAGGCTGCCGTCTGCAACGATCTCGAAGATGGTAAAGCCACTGTCGCTTTGCCCAGTCGCGGCGAGGTAGTCCGTACCGCCGAAGCTGAAGATTTCGAGGTCATTGACTCCCGACAGGGCAATGTCCTGCGTATCGGTGTAGTTGAAGGCATTCGTGAGCGTGCCGTTCGCAGCGACTTCGAATACCGATAGGCCCGCGTCACTGCCACCGCCGACATAGAGATAGAGCGTGCCGTCGATTTCGATCGCTGCGACGCCCTCGGCCCCGTTGATCTCGAGCGTCGCATCGTCGCCGATGCTCGACAGGAGCGACAGGGTCCCGTCTGAACCGAGCTCCAGGACAGTGACGGCGTCATCGTTGAAACCTGTCGCGAAGACCAGTGAGCGACCCTCGTACTCGATGAAGGTGGTCGCAGCGATCCCGTCGAAACCAAAGCCGAGTTGCTCCGTGTCGTCGAGGTTGTCCGTGTTCGTCAACGTTCCGTCCGAGCCGATCCGGAAGACGCTGAGCCCGTCGTCCCGATTGCCATGCGCGATCAGAAAGCTGCGCGACCCGACGGTCGCCACCGTCAGTTCGCCGAACACGCTGTCGAGCTCGAGCGTCGCATCGTCGAAGACCGTCTCGATGGTGGTCAGCGTCCCGTCTTCGGCCACTTCGTAGGCTGTCACGGCATCTGAGAACTCGGCGCTGGCATAGAGGAAGGTGCGCCCGTCGATCTCGACCGAGGTAAAGCCGGAAACACCGCTCAGCCCGTCACCGCTCACGCGCACGATCGTATCGACGGGCGTCAGTGTCCCGTCAGCGGACAACTCGTCGATACTTATCGTGCTGGAATTGAAGGCAGCGGTATAGACGAAGGTGCGATCGCCGATTGTCAGGATTTCGATGCCGTTTGCACCGTTGTAGGTCGACGAGTCGGAGCGCCCGTCCGAGAAGACGAGGTTGGAAATTGTCATGAAGTATCCCCTTTGTCGGCCATCTTGGAACCGCGGCCAGTAAAATTACAGGTCGCCAGAATGCCGCTACGTCAGAGGTTGTCCAGCCCCGCTTGCCGGAATCAGGCGCAGGCAAGGAACGGACCGCGGGACGAGACAACGCCGTGGTGTTGGCGACAGACAGGGGACGGGCGCGTCAGCCGTTTGCCAGCCGCGTGCGGATGCGAATCGCCCGCCTCGCCGATGTAACGAGGCCGCCGATGACGATGGCCCAGAGAGCCACTTGCAGCACGGTTGCGGGCGATATCCAGGCGGCGCCGAGCGCGCCCAGGGCTGCGGCGACGGTCACGGCGGCCATGCGGTGCTGCTTGGCCATCGGCCCGCCATAGTCGGCCGATTGCCCGAGGGAGCCGCCGAAGGCGCGCAGGTAGGCGATGAACACCGCGATCGCCGCTGCCGCCCAGCCGAGCCAGGCGACGCCGGCCCCGATACCGACGCCCAAGAGGATCAGGACGTCTGCCGGGCGATCGGGCACCTCGTTCCAGAACGGGCCGGTGGGGGCGGCAAGGCCCGCCTCGATCGCCACCATGCCGTCGAAGAGGTTGCAGAGCAGCCGGAGCTGCACGCAGAGGCCCGCTGCAATGAGCGTCACCACCTGCAGCCATCCGGCCGTCACCGCCACCGCCGCGAAGAGGAGACCGGCGAGGGCCGCCGCGCCGACGCTCGCCGCCGAGATCTGGTTCGGGGTTACGCCCGAGGCGGCGAGGCGACGGGTGGCCGCCCGGGCCCAGCCCGTGTCACGGCTGCCGAGGGGGCGTCGGTTCGTCTGGTCGGTCATCGCGGCCTCGCCGGTTGAGATAGCTGTAGAGGAAGACGTAGCTGCCGGAGACGGCAAGGGGAACGGCGACCGTCGCCGCGATCTCGGGCGTGCCGGCCATGGCGTGGACCTTGAGGAGGAGCGCGGCCGAAAGGATGAATGCGACCGCGGCGGCAAGACTCCAGTGCGGCAGGTATCGCAGCAGGTGATCGGCTCCGGTCTTGAGCACGCCGGTCAGCGCCGCCGAAAGGCACCCTTGCACCGCCGCCGCCTGCAGCGCCTCGGGCATCGGGTGCATCCGGTTCGCGATCCAGGCCCATCCCCCCATCAGGAGCGCCCCGGCCACCATGTGCAGCCAGGTCTGCCGGGCGAGGGTGCGGATCAGGTCCACCAGTAGCGCGTCAGGTGGAAGAAGATCGGGGCCGAGAAGACGACCGAGTCGAGCCGGTCGATGAAGCCGCCGTGACCCTGGATCGTGTGCCCCCAGTCCTTCACGCCCCGGTCGCGTTTGATGGCCGACATGACGAGACCCCCGAAGAAGCCCATGAGCGCGATGACGAGTGCCATGACCCCGGCCTGCAGCGGGGTGAAGGGCGTGATCCAGTAGAGCATCGTGCCGATCGCGACGGCCGAGGCGACACCGCCAACGAACCCTTCCCAGGTCTTCGACGGCGACAGGCGCGGAGCGATCTTGTGACGCCCGAGGAGCTTGCCCCAGACGTATTGCAGCACGTCCGAGAGCTGCACCACGAGGATCAGGAAGGCGATGAGCAACACGCCGCGCCCTTCATAGCCCTCGATCTCCAGCGTGATGAGCGCGGGCACGTGGCTGGCGCAGAAGACACAGATCATCAGCGCCCACTGCAACTCGGCCACGCGGACGAGGAAGTTCTCCGTCTCCCCGCGTAGGGCCGAGATGATCGGGGCCAGGAGGAAGCAATAGACGGGGATGTAGATCGAGTAGATGCCGTATTCTCCGGCCCAGATCAGCCAGTACTGGAACGGGATCACGACGAAGAAGCCGATAGCGAGCGTCCAGTGGTCGGCGCGCCTCGCATTGGTCAGCGTCACGAACTCTCGGAGGGCGGCGAAGCTGCAGAGCGCGAAGAGGATGACGACGCCGGTGCGGCCGGCCAGGAAGGCGAGGCCGATCAGGATCGCCATGCCCCACCAGGCGCGGATGCGCGCCGTCAGGTTCTCGATCGCCTCGCTCTCGCCATTCGGGGAATAGCGTTTTTCGAGCACGGCCCCGACGACGCTCGCCAGGATGAGGAGGCCGGTGATCCAGCTGAGCAGGATGACGAGATCGGGGATCATGCCGCGTCCTCCGCGAGAGCCAGCAGGGCATCGCGCGTACGTGCGAGAAACGCGTCCTTATCGTCCCCGTCGAGCCGCTGGGGCGCGCCGAAGGTCACCTTGCAGAGGAGGGGGACGGGCACGACCTCTCCCTTGGGCATCACCCGGTTCAGGTTGTCGATCCAGACGGGCACGAAATCGGTCTCGGGCCGCGCCTTCGCCAGATGGTAGAGCCCGGTCTTGAACGGCAGGAGCCGCTCGTCGGTCAGGTTGCGCGTGCCCTCGGGGAAGAGGATGAGCGACGATCCGTCGTCGAGCGCCGCAGCCATCTGCTCGACCGGGGCCTCCTTCGGGCCGCCGCCCGTGCGGTCGATGAGGACAGCGTTGAAGACGTGGCGGCCGATGAAGCTCTTGAGTTTCGTCGCGAGCCAGTAGTCGGCCCCCGCGACGGGGCGCACGCGGTCGCGCAAGCGACGCGGCAGGACCGCCCAGATCAGGACGAAATCGCCGTTGCTCGCGTGGTTGGCGTAGTAGACGCGTCGGCCGGGCACGGGGTCGACCCCCTGCCAGTCGGCGCGCACGGCGGTGATGAAGCGTGCGAAAAGTTCGATCGCGCTCGCCATGAGGCGGGCGGCGACACGGGTGGCGGGCGAAGGGTCGTCGGTCGTCATGGGGCCGACCCTAGACCGGCGTTCGCGTCAGGAACAGGTCTCCGCGCCGAGGACGCCGGCGAACCCGGTGGCGGGCGTGCATTCGGGCTCGTCCGCTTCGGGCAGGAGTCTGCCGGCCGCGTCGATACGCGGCATCCGCGCGGAGCCTGCATCGTAGCGCTGCCAGAGGTTGCCGCGCAGGCCCGTCTCCTGCAGCAGGCCCCGCCGTTTCGCTTCGAAGTAGAAGCCGCGGGCGTACCACATCATCGCCTCGTGCTCGTCCCCGTCGGACACCATCCAGGCCCCGCGCAGGTAGCGGGTGGAATACTTCAGCGCCGTATCCGCATCGAGCAGTTGCGACGGGCTGCCCACCATTCCCATGTTGCGCGCGGTCGCCGGCAGGATCTGCATCATGCCCCAGTAGGGCCCGTTGCGCGCGCCAGCGCGGTAGTCGCTCTCGCGCTGGATGACCCGGTGCAGCAGGCTGCGCGGGATGTCGTAGTGATCGGCCCATTTGTTGACGAGTGCGCGGACAGCGGGTGTCTCGCCCGGGTAGAGCGCGGGCGCGTCCGGTGCCGTGGACTCCGGATCGGGCCCGGACGCGCAGGCGGCAAGAACGAAGACGAGCGGCAGCAGAAAGCGAAACATGGCGGATCCCCCGGAAATTTTTGCGCGCGCATAGCTCAGAAAAACGCGGAAGGGGAGTCCGCCCCCTGCGATCGGCAAAGCTCCGCGCTTGAACATGGTCGCGCCATGCGTCACCCCGGAAGCGTGAAACAGCTGTCCTACTGGATCCAGGGCCTGGCCCTGCGCGCGATGCTCTGGCTGGTGGCGCTTCTGCCGCTGGACCGGCGGCGCGCAGTCGTCGCCTGGGTAACTGAACGGACCGTGCGCCTGACGCCCCTGCGCCGGCGGATCACACGCAACCTCGATCACGTCTGGCCCGACCTGCCCGCGTCGGCGCGCGACCGCATCGTCGCGGGCGTGGGCCGCAACGTCGGACGGTCGCTGACGGGGATCTGGTTCAACGCCGACTTCGCCCGTGACGTGGCGGACATCCGCCCGGAGGGACCGGGATGGCAGGTGCTGCAGGAGGCCGAGGCGGAGGGCAGGGGGGCGATCGTCGTCTCGGGCCATTTCGGCCAATGGGAGGCGATCCGTCACGTGATGAAGCGTGCCGGCATGGAGGCGGGCGCGATCTATCGACCCAACAACAACCCTTATTACGAGCCGATCTTCCGCGCCGGCATCGACGTCGGGGGCCAGCCCATCATTCCCAAGGGCCGCGCCGGCTATCGCGTGATGATCGGCCATTTGCGCAAGGGGGGGTTCATGGCGCTTCTGCCCGATCAGCGCGTGAGCGACGGGGCGGTGCTTCCGTTTCTGGGCCGCGGCGCCAAGACGGCGCTGGCCGCGGCCGAGCTGGCGCTGCGTTACGATATCCCGCTCGTCCCCGCCTTCGCGCCCTGGGAAGACGGGCTGCGCGTCGTCTTCGAGGCTCCGATTCCGCCGAGCGACCCCGAGACGATGATGGCCGAGTTCAACGCGCGCCTCGGAGCCTGGGTGGAGCGGCATCCGTCGCAATGGCACTGGCTGCACCGGCGCTGGAAGATGTCGGCGCGGTCGCGCGCCCTCGAAAGTTGAAAGGGTCTGTTCGGTGTTCCTGAGCATCTTCGATATCTTCAAGCCGGGCATCGGGCCCTCTTCCTCGCACACGATGGGACCGATGGTGGCCGCCGCGCGCTTCCTCGACGCCTTGCGGGGCGGGGCGGAGCCGGAGCCGGGGGCGGGACCGCCCGCGCGCCTGACCGCGACGCTGCACGGCTCTCTCGCCTGGACGGGCAAGGGCCATGCGACCGACCGCGCGGTGATGCTGGGCCTTCTGGGTTTCGTGCCGGCGAAGGTCGATATGGATGCGGCCGAGGCGGCGCTCGCCGATCTGAAGGAGACGCGCCGCGTCACGCCCGGCGATCTGCCCGAGATGGCGTTCGACCCAGAGGCCGATGTCGTCTTCGACTGGGGGCCGCCGTTGCCGGGTCATGCGAACGGGCTCGTGCTGCGGGCCTTCGATGCGGGCGAGCGCCTGCATATGGAGGAGACATATTATTCGGTCGGCGGCGGTTTCGTCGTCACGTCACGCGAATTGAGCGACCCGCCGGACCTGCACGCGGCGAAGGCCGAGGCCGGGTTTCCCCATCCGTTCGGGTCAGCCGCAGAGATGCTGGAGATGGGTGCGGCCACGGGGCTGACCGTGGCCCAGATGAAGTGGCGCAACGAATGCGCGCTCCTGTCAGAGGCGGAGCTGCGCGCGAAGGTCGACGGTATCTGGACCGCGATGAACGCCTGCATCGATCGGGGCCTCTCGCAGGACGGCATCCTGCCCGGCGGGCTTTCGGTCAAGCGGCGGGCCAAGGCGATCCACGCGCAGCTTCGGGAGGAAGCGGGCAGGAACCTCGCGCAGCCGCACGTCGTGAACGACTGGCTTTCGGTCTATGCGATGGCCGTCAACGAGGAGAACGCGGCCGGCGGGGTCGTCGTCACCTCGCCCACGAACGGGGCGGCGGGCGTCGTGCCGGCCGTCATCCGCTACTACCGCGACCATTGCGTCGGCGCGACCGAGGAGGGTATTCGCACCTTCCTGCTGACGGCGGCGGCGATCGGCGGGCTCATCAAGCACAACGCCTCGATCTCGGGCGCGGAGGTCGGATGCCAGGGCGAGGTCGGCTCGGCGTCTGCGATGGCGGCGGCAGGGCTCTGTGCCGCGCTCGGGGGTACGAATGCACAGGTGGAGAACGCTGCCGAGATCGCGCTCGAACATCACCTCGGGATGACCTGCGACCCGGCCGCGGGGCTCGTGCAGGTGCCCTGCATCGAACGCAACGGTCTTGGCGCGATCAAGGCGGTCTCGGCCGCCTCGCTGTCGCTGCGGGGGGACGGGACGCATTTCATGCCGCTCGACAATTGCATCGAGGCGATGCGCCAGACCGGCCGCGACATGTCCGAGAAATACAAGGAGACGTCGCAGGGGGGGCTTGCCGTCAACCTGCCGGAGTGTTGAGGCGGCGCGGTCAGGCCGCGTCGTCCTCGGCTTCCCCGTCCCGGCTCTCGCGTGCCTTCAGCTCCTCCCAGAGGGCCTGATAGCGCGGCTCCTTCATCAGCTCCTCGAACTGATCGCGGTGCCACTCGACGCCTTTCTTGTGCAGCCTGCGCAGCTTGCGGTCGGCGCGCAGCACGGCGAGCGTCTCGGCGAAGCCGGGCGCACCGGCCTTCAGCGACTTGTCGCGTCCGCCCGACATGTTCCACTTGTCCCAGTATTCGAGGCCCAGATCCTCGTTGATATGGTTCGCCCGGCCACGGTTCTTCTTGAGGATGTAGCTTTCGAGCGAACGCAGCGGATAGTGATGCTGATAGGCGGCGTCCTGGCAGCCGTTCCACGGCATCGTCCAGGTCTTGCCCTTGTTCATCCGATCCGAGATGTCGTCGCCGGAGGGGGATTTCCAGACGATCCGATCCTGCCATTGCTCCTTCACGCGGGGGCGGTGCAGGCCGAAGTGATACATCGCCTCGGGCTTGCGGAACATTGTCTTCACGTCGCGCATCTTGCGCCCGCCCCGTTTCGGGACTTTCTCGCAGACGTGAAACTGCGCGGTCAGCGGCTTGTCCTTGAAGGCCTCCACCCCGCCGTTGCCGAAGATCTTCCAAGGAAAGCTCACCACGTCGGTCTCGGGCCCGAGATGGCGCATCAGGCCCTGGATCGTGCCGTCGTCGGCCTTGATGTTGATGAACTCGTCGACGTCCGCAATCAGGATCCAGCTCGCCTTGTGACGCAGCACATGGTCGCGCGCCCATTTGAGCGCCGACTTGTGCGGCCCGCGCTGGAGCACAGTGTTGACCTGATGGGTCAGCACGCCGCCCGCCGGCGTGATCTCCTCCAGACGATCGAGGATCGGATCGGTCGTGTCGTCGCAATCGTTGGTGAAGACGAGGAAGTCGGTGAAGCCGATGGCGCGGTGGTGGGCGACCCATTCGAGGATGTAGGGGGCCTCATTCTTCATCGTCGAGATGATGAGGAAGCGCTCGTCGCGGGGCCGCCCCCGCAGGGCGATCGTGTCGGGCAGGGTGAGCGACCAGAACTGGCCGTAATTCACGTATTCGGCCCCGTCGAGCCGCGCGGCGATGTCCATCACCGCTTCGCGGACCGGCCGGCCCATTTCCTTGCCCCAGTGCCAGCCGCCGCCCGCGATCACGCCGCCCGGACGGACGACGCGGCATGCGATCTCCAGATCGGCGAGGATGACGTCGTACTGCTTGTTTCCGTCGAGCCAGAGCCAGTCGAGGGACGCGTCCCGCTGCGCTTCGAGCGCCTCGGTCGAGGGCTGCCGGAGGATCTGCGCGTCGGGGAAGGCCTCCGTGACGGCGGCGTATTGCGCGTCGCGCGTCGGTTGATCGGCCTTGTAGGCGAAGGGCCGCGCGTCCTGATCCGCATTCTCGGCCCAGGGGTCGATCAGGAGGAGCGACGCCGGTGTCGCCACATCGACGAGCGCCCGGGTCGCACGCCCCTCATGGGTGCCTACTTCGGCCCCGCGCGCATCGCGGGGGAGGCTCTCGATGACCTTGAGGGCGTTCTTGCGCATCGGCTGCGGCATGGGTCAGGCCGAGAGGATCTTCTCGAGACGTTCGAGCTGGGCGCGGATCGCCTCCTCCGCCTCGGGGTGACGGGCGACCTTTCGCTTCGACATGATCCGCCGGAGCGCGCGCATTTTGCCATCGCGCGACATGGCCTCGATCCGGTCCGAGACAAGACCCGCCGACGACAGCGCGGCGAGCCAGTGACGCAGCATCTCCTCGTCGGTCGGCTGCTTGTCGCACCAGACCTGCTCGAAGAGCATCATGATGAAGTCGAGCACCGCGCGGGGCAGGTGCCGGCGGTCCTGCTTGAAGGGCGAATGGAAGACGTCGGTGACGATCTCGTAACTCGGCCAGTAGTGCAGATAGCCCTCGTCTCCGAGCTCCCGCATCAGCTCGTCGAGGGCCACGCGCAGAACCGACTTCGAGACCGAATTGGCCGAGATGCAGCTGACCGGCCGGAACGTCGCGATGAGCGGCACGGGCGACAGCGTGGTGATGATCTTGGCATCCGGGCGGTGCTTGCGGATCAGGCGATAGATCTCGCGAATATTGTCCTTGTTCTCCTCCACCGTCGTCACCCGGAACTTGTGACGTGACGGGTCGTAGGCATCCTGCGGGATGGAGCGCCAGAAGACGCCGCCCGTCACCTCGTCGTACCAGACCTCCGAGAGGCCGAAGGTCAGGATGAAGAGATCGGTCTTGGAGAAGATGTCGAGCGTCTGCTTGCGGATGGTTTCGTCGTAGCCGTAGCTCTCGGCCTCGTAGCCGTGCCAGAGGTCTTCCTCGAACTTCTTGCCCTCGAAGGCCCATTCGAACTGCTGCCGGATGACGAAGCTGTTCACCATGCCTTCGCCGCAGGTCACCACGTAGGCGTTCGATTCCTCGTCCTTCGTCAGGATGTTGTAGTTCCGCGCCGCCAGCCAGTTGGAGATATTGGCGGCGAAGCAGGAGCCGAAGGCGGTGATCTTCGTCTGCGGCGTCACCATGCGCTCCGCCGGCTCCCAGCCCTGCGTCACCCATTTCAGGGCGGCATCGGCCTCGGCCATCTTGGCGAAGTCGGGGTTGAAGTTCGTGTGCTCGCCCCGGAACCAGGTTCGGAACACGCCTTCCTTGCGGGTGTGCTGGAAGTTGAAGGTCTTGGCGGAGGTCGTCTTGTTCATGGGGCGAATGTCCTTGGGCGGAAAATCTCGGGCGCGCGATACCGTCGGAGGTGGTCCAAGCATCGGCCACAGGGGCCCTGCGGGTCAATCCTCGGGACGGGTCGTATCGGCCCGGCGGGCGTCATGGGTCTCTTCCGGTCGGTCACGGTTCGGGTGCCTTCGCCATGGCATCGAATTGCGGCGAAATTTGGCGCGCGGGTCGCGGAGCGGGATCAATCGTCCCGGCGCGCGCGCATCGTCTCGCCCGGGATGAAGGTCGGCACAAGTTCGACCCTGCGTTCGTCGCCGTCGAACGTGTGGTCGCCCGAGACGATCCGCGCCGCCACCTGCCCAGCCTCGCGCCGCCGGCTGTCGACGGTAGCGAGCTTGCGGGGAAGCCCGTCGAGCAGGGTGAAGGCGTTGAACCCGGCCAGGCCGAGCGCACCGCCCACGTCGAGTTGCTTCTCCAGCGCATAGAGAAGGCCGCCCGCGCCGGTGAGGTCGTTGGTGTAGAAGAGGAAGTCGAGATCCGGCGACCGCTCCAGCATGGCGCGCGTCATCTCGCGGCCCTTGGCGAAACCCGACCAGCCAGAATAGGCCATCTGGTCGGCCACGGCGATGCCGTTCTCGGCAAGCGCCCGTTCCAGCCCCTCGATCCGCTTCCTCGCCCGGTGATCGCCGTCCATCTTGGTCCCGAGCAGGCCGACGCGGCGGTAGCCGCGCGCGGCGATCTCGGTGCCCACGTGATAGCCCGCGCGCCAGTGGCTGATGCCGACGGCGGCGTCGATCGGCTCGCCGTCGACGTCCATCACCTCCACCACCGGGACGCCGCAGTTGGCGAGCATCGCGCGGCTCGCTTCGGTATGCTCGAGCCCCGCGATGATGACGCCCGAGGGCCGCCAGGACAGCATCTCGAAGAGCGTCTTCTCCTCCTTCGCGGGGTCGTAGTTCGTCGTGCCGATGACGGGCTGCAGTTCCGTGTCGGCGAGCACCTCGTCGACGCCGGCCATCACCTCCGGGAAGACGAGGTTCGACAGGCTCGGCACGATCACGGCGACGAGGTTGACGCGGTTGGAGGCCAGCGCCCCTGCGATCTTGTTGGGTACGTAGCCCAGCCGCTTGGCCGCTTCGATTACCTTCTGCCGGGTCTTGGCGCTGACGTCACCGCGGTTGCGCAGCACGCGGCTGACGGTCATCTCGCTCACCCCGGAGGCTTCGGAGACGTCGCGCAGCGTAAGGTGCTGATGGCGTGTGTTGCGACGTGTCAACGCGGACTCCGGAAGCTCGATATGCCCTGATAGCGCGCGACGGGGCAGGTGGACAAGCAATCGCGAAAGCGCCTAATTGCCGATGACGGCCCCGTGGCTCAACTGGATAGAGCAGCCCCCTCCTAAGGGGCAGGTTGCAGGTTCGAATCCTGCCGGGGTCGCCATTAAAGTCAATAAATGATGTTCGACATCCAAACGCTGACTTTTACGACAAAAGTCAGGTTTTGATTTCGACCCGATCTTCGGTCTCTGAGGCCGGGCGAACTCATTTGCCTGTCAAGACTTCCAATGCCCTCAAGGATGTTCTTGGTTCGTCTCATCGGGTCCGGACCCCGTCACCGACGCCATGCTCGCCCACCCTGTCCCGGGTCGGTCGGGCGGCGTCCCTCACGGGAGTCCATCCATGCCACGCACACCCTCTCCAAAATACACCACCGTTCCCTTCCTCGATCTGTTCTGGCCCGCCGAGACGGGCTCGGCGGATGCGGTCGCGGATCGTCTGATCCGTCACGCCAAGGCGCTGAAGGCCGCGCGCCTCCCGGATTACGACCTCGACGAGGCGTGGATCGAACTGGACCGACGAACGCAGAAGCGGATCTGGGCCTGCGCTCATCGTTACGTCGAGTGCCGCGACGCGGACCCGCGCGCGGCCGATACCCTGGATCGCAAGGATCGTAAGGCTCTGGAGCGGGTCCGCGACGGCGTCCGCCTCGTCGCGATCCACTCGGAGCATCGCGCCGACGAGATCGCGTCGGAGCTTCATTTCGCGATGCCCTGGATGGCCGAGGCCACGGAACGGGTCTGGCATGGGATGCGCACCTCCGTCCGGGAGGGCGCCCCGGGTCTTCGCTTGCCGCCAGTATTGCTTGTGGGCCCACCCGGCGTCGGCAAGAGCCATTGGGCACGCCGGCTCGCCGAGCTGATCGACACCCCAGCGGTACTGATCGATGCCACGGGCGAGAGCGCTTCCTTCGGCGTGGTTGGCTGCCAACGCGGGTGGGGTACTGCGAGAGCCGGAAGGCCCGTTGAACAGATCATCGCGCACCGCATCGGCAATCCAACGGTTATCATCGACGAGATCGAGAAGGCGGGCCGTCCCACCTCTCGCGGCGGGCGGGCATGGTCCCTGCCGGAAGCGCTGCTCCCGTTGCTGGAACGCTCCACGGCACGAACATGGTCCTGCCCGTTCTACCGCGTCACCATGGACATGTCGTGGATCGGCTGGGTGCTCACGGCGAACGATCTCGACGGTCTGCCGGAGCCGCTTCTCAGCCGGGTCGCGCCGATCCGCATTCCACCTCTCACGAACTCCCAGCTGATCGAGTTCGCCCGACAGCAGGTCGCGGCGGCGGGACTGGACGACGCGTTGGTCGATGGCATCGCCGAGACGATCGAGATGGCTTCGGCTCATCGCCGCCCCTCCCTGCGCACCATTATTCGCATGGTCGAAAGTGCCCGCACCGTCCTTCACTCCCCGGTGCTGCACTGACGGATCGGTCGAAGCGCTTCCGTCCCAATCACCCAAACGTCGCCGATACCACCGATCATGCTGAAGCGACCTCATGTGGTGCTTGGTCCGATCGATCTGGGGTCGAGCGGCTAACCCTCAAGGAGTCTCATGATGGCACGCATCACCCGCGCCGAGGCCTACACCCGCATCAGCCGCGCCATCGCAGCGATCGATGCGGGCCCAACCGACGCCGATCTACGCGACGCGCCGATCCTCCAGAACTGGATGATCGACGACGAACCCGTCAGAGGCCTCCATCTCATCGGCTGCGTCAGCGGTCACCCTACGCCGCCGGAGGGCGAAAGCATCTATACTTCCGCTCTGTTGGCTCTGGATCCCGCAGGGCGGTGGGCTCGCTGCCTCAATCGGTGGTACCGGCTCGAAAAGGCGATTCCACTATATACGGAAGCCAACGTACGCCGAATGTCCGAACTCGTCGACGAGAGGCTGAAGCGGATCCGCGAGCAACTGCCGTTGCTGAAGTAGACCGCAAGGCATGATGCCGCCAATCCGAAGTGCCGCTCTTTCCCTTGGCAGGGAGCGGAGAATACTTGGTCGTCTCGTGCCTACGCCACTCCGCTTCTTATCCCAGCCTCCGGACGGGTCGGACGCGAGCCCTGGGAGGAATGTGTGTTCGGGCGTTTGATCCAGGACATCCGTTTGCGGTCGTTCCAAGACGTCGGCAGAATGGACTGACCGACTTGAAAGAATACGACAAGACGGTCCTCGGGGGAGAGGAGAATGGACGAAGACGACTACTGGGTGAACGAGATCGGCGGAGCGGACCAAGCTCTGTCGAGCCGCACGCTCTCGTGTTCTCTCGTCGAGTCTTTCGCGCCGTGGGGGCCGGACGAACGCGACGGGGGTATCCCGCCAACCCTGCTCTCCTGCACTCCGAAGGGGCATTTTCTCTACGCGATCCTGGATGCAGCCAAGGTCCCTGGTCTGACGGACGTGCTTGCGATCTCCGATCTCGACTACCGCTGCCTCTACAAAGGAGACGAGCTGGCCGAGGTCGCCCCTTGGATCGTCCGCCTAGAGGGGGACGGCTCCTTCCTGACGAAGCTCTTCACCGACGCCGGAGACGCGGACAGGCCATGGGCGATGTGGGGGCGCGAGCCGGGCATTCTGCTGACCTCAGATGCTCCGATCGACGTCTTGCATCGCCACTTTCGGAAGATGGCCGTTTTCCCGGACAGCGGACCGGACAAGGTCTTCATGCGCTTCCATGATCCGGCCGTTGCATACACGGTCCTCGACTATGTGTCAGACAAACCGGCCGACGCGGCGGCGTGGTTCGTGCTCGACGGGGGCTTCAGAATATCGTCCGTGTTTACGCGCCGCAGGAAGAAGGGTGAGCTGTGGGACTTTCAGATCGACCATAGCGCGATCGGGCCATCGGACGTTCCCCGAGGCCGGAGATGGGGTCGTCAGTACCGCGCCTACGCCCGCGATGAGAGGGAGCTGCTCAGTTCGATAAGGATGATATCGGCCCTCCGTAAGGATGCTCCCCCTTCGTGGCTGCCAAGCGACGACCGCACGCTTCTGTTCTACGTTCAGAACGCACGTCGGGCCGCACGGGAGATGGGCCTCACCGAACAAGCGCTCCTTCGGAAGTTCGTCTATGTCGGGTCGATCTGCGCTCCCTTCTTCTGGCGTGAGTCGCAGACGCGGGCTTATCTTGTCGACGACAGAGGTGATCCGAACGCCCGGTTCGCGGACTTCTATGCCCTCTTCAAACGCGACGCCGAACGCGCGAATGTCCCTTGGACGCTACCCGAGGACTAGATGGCCGGCTTCTTCGACAACCTGTTCGCTCCCAACCCGGAGCATTGCCCCGCTCCCCCGGTCGAGCTGCCGGCGGAGATCCAGGACCTCCTTCCCGATCTTCCGCCACCTCCTCCGCCCGAGCCCGAACCGCCTTCGCGCGCAGACTTGATCGCGGCCGCAGCTGCAATCGCGGCTACGATCACGCAAGCAATCAAGGATGACGACGAGTGTGAGCATTGCGAGAACTGCCTCGCCGTCCAAGGCGGGACCGGTGGCATTCCACCTCGCATGCCCTACCCCGACACGCGCACGAACCGCGTTGGATATGAGTATCAGCATCACGTCGTGAACTGGTTCTACCACGATCGCACCAACCGGATCATCATGGAATGGCAGGTCGGCCCGACCTGGTTCGACGGTCTCGATCCGAAAGAGGGAATGAGTCTCGCGACCCGTGCTATCGCTCGAAGCGAGTACGATCCTGGCCTGACGAGCTACTGCTACCTGATCGATACAAAGTACGGCTACGACAGCTGGATGCGATACGATGTCGACGAGGAACAATTTACGTTTCTGAAGCCGTCCTTCCTTATGGAAAATCTTTTGGAAGAAGTGAATCGCCAAGCTGTAGCGGCAGGGCCGCTTTATCCCAACGTTGCAGTTGTGTGGGTCTGTAGCCAGCGCCATGTTAGGCAGTTCTTCGATGAGGAGGTCATAAGCCACCGTAAACCTCAGTTTAGAACGGTCTATTATCCATACACCGCCCTGGAGGACCGAACCTGATGCTGATCAGAAGATCCCCCTCCATCCAAGCCTACCTGACCTCCAATAAGGATACTTATGGGGCTGGTTGGGTTCGCTTTGGTGCTATCCTTGGAAGCATCTGTGCCAATGACCAGTTCCTCTGTGGATGGCGAGTACATCGGTCAGAAGCAGAAGGGCCGTCAAACGAGGGTATCGATCCAGTAGAATCCCCACTGGAAGCAATGAAGTTCTACCTATCACAGGGATTAGGGAGGGATGGCATTTATTCCGCCGCGGCTTCTCGTTGGATCGATGGAAATTTCATGGCGCGACATGCTAGTTTTAATTGGGGGGCAGGCAAGACTGACCGTTTTTCTTTGCGAGTTGAAAAACCTGACCTTCAGCCGGAGATAACCATCGATCGGTTCCTCAAGCTCATAGATCTTGTCCTAGACTGGCAACCTGGAGCCCACATTTGGTGTGGCGACAGGAAATACGTGAACGACGGGTTGAACCTCTTCGCCCCTGATCGGGTGCCTGCACCTTGGATCAGTTGGACTGATAGAAAGGTTCCTCAGGAGGCAATTCCGTCGGCCTTTGATGTCCGACCATCGCGCGGCGGAACGCTGATCGTCACCACGCAGGACTATTGGAACGTCACCGGTGGCGAGGCGTACATCGAAAGAGCACATCAGGTCGAAGCTGAAATGAATGAGGCAGGGGTGCTGCCGCGTATCATCGATATGCAATAGTCTAGCACGTGAAGCACCTAAATTCTTGTGATGCTGAATGTCGCGAAATTATATCACGCCGGCTTCTTGCTTCCTTCGCTCATAACTGCGACGAATTCATGAAACCGTCTATATGTAGAACTTGAACGGTTGCGGTGCATCAGATCGAACCGAGCCCATCACGAGGATGTCTCCAACCATCCGCGCAAAGCGGATCGTGACGGGTAATCCGTCGTTGAAGTTGCACGAGTTGTAGTTGATCTTCGTCAGCCCGAGTATGTCAGTGAGTACGGTCTTCATGGAGGGCCGTGTATATTTCGAACGAAGGATCGTCACCGATAGAGGGTTCGGCGTTTCCGGGCCGATGTACGTGTCCAGCTGCGGAACGTATCCACTCGACCACAAGAACGCATTGCGCTCGTCGATGAGGAGCGCTGTTCCGCGGATCACCGGATAGTCGCCCATTCGAAAGAGTTTGGTATCCCCGTTTGTGGTTCGAATCCGTATGCCAACCACATTCGTTCCGGGCGGCGCAGCTTCGCAGAATGCCGCCCATTCCTCATCCTTGAACGATGCTTGGCCGTGGATGAAGAGTTCTCTCGGGGCACGGCCGTGAATGCGCTCGTATTCCTCAATCACGGTCCTGAGAAGTTCCTTTGCCGCCCCCGCGTCGAGATGATACTCGTGCTCGTCCGTCTGCCAGGGCCCATTCGCTCCGCGGAAGACCACGCCATCACCCTCACCTAGGAACATCTGGGCGGCGCAGCAGACGTGGTCCTCGGTACTGCCAGGCAGGTTCTTGTACACCATCCCGATGTAGCAGACGCCGTCGCGGACATCCGACAGCCGCCATGGAGGCTTTGCCTGCGTCTCTTGTAGTAGAGACCGGTAGCCAGGTTCCAAGCGACCGTTGCCGGGTCCTGCGTCGTCCGTTTCGGCCTTCCGCCGGCATCGGGAAACGCAGAGGGCTCGAGCGTCGACTCCCGAAGGATCTGCGATGGGGCGACCGAGAGGAGCTTCGCCTTGATGTGGCGACGGAAATCGGGGGCGTCGTCGAAGACGTCCTCGATCCGCGGGTCGAAGGTCTCGTCGAGAAAGAGCGACGCCTGCTTCGAGCGCGACCTTTGGCGCTTTCGCGCCTTGCCTGGGATCAACTCCAACCCTTGCCTTTTTGACTCGGGGCGGCAGCGCTCGAAGACGATATCGGGGACCACGAAGGCCCACATGGCGATCGAGGCCTCCTCGTTTCGAAGGAAACGATCGACCCGGCGGGTGTAGATGTCCGCCACCTTGGCCACGGCCTCGTGGATGTTTTCTTGCCGCGTCGCGCGATCGATCTCGTCGCCATCGACTTCCAAGAAGCTGCAATCTTCAAGGTCGATATCGATGCCGAACGTTTCGCGCAAACCTGCGAACTCCGTCAGGTGGAGACGGTCCACCTTGTCCCGCGGACCTCGAGGCGGGACTGGGATGCGCCCACGAATATTCTCTACCCAGGCACGGAGGTACTTGATGCCATCTTTCGTGCCCACAATGCCGATACGGACGTCCTGAACCTTGCGCGGCGCGCGGAAGGGTCCGTGAAGGAAGAGGCCATCCTTTGGATGATGGCTCTGCTGCACAAAACGAAAATCGAGCTCAGGCTCGTCAAGATGCTCGACCGACAGGCTGCGCTCCACGAACTTCATTGAACGGCAGGCTCCTCACCCTGTTCATCCCCGTCATCCAAATCGGGACGACCAAGTGTGGACGTGTCCTCTTCTTCTCCGTCAGGATCCGCGACGTCTGGCATCTCCGTGGTGACGGGCGAAGTGAAGAGAAGCGGCTCGCCCGAAAGCAACATGTCCCGGCCGGGCGCGAGTGCGATCCGGATGAATGCCGAGTCCCCAGACATGATCTCGAGGAAGGCCCGAAGGCGTCCGTGCCATTGCGGGTTCCGCCACCCCTTGCATCCCGAACGCCGCAGTCGGTGCATCTTCTTCTTGTCGTCGATCGGTTGACCTTCCGGCGTACCGTTGTCCTTCGCGAACAGGACACGCGCCTTCATCCGGAAGTGCCAGAACGGCCAGTCCTTGGGGATCGCCGTCACACCGTAGGTCCAGACATGCCCACGCGCGATGTTGCGGAGCATGGAAGATCGTCGTCCGTCCTGGCCGCCCCATTTCACCTTATGGCCTATCGGAGTTTGATCGGATGAGGGGTGGAAGCCGTGTCCGCCCGAATAGGCGTAACGCATCATGCCAAGGCCTGTGCAATGCCGCTCCCATGCGTTTCGGAGAAGGCCCGTGACGACGTTGGACGCGTCGCGCCGATGTAGGCCAAGCTGTGGAACACCATCGTCGGAGATGTCGGCGACCGAGACGGATGCAACCAAGCGGAGCCTTCCCACCCCTTCGAACGCCTCTTGAACATCATGAGGCTCTGCAAAGGCGACGATACCTTGTCCGTGTTCCCTCGCGGGGAAGGGAAACATCTCGATCTTCCGGCGGAACGCACCGCTGATCGCGCCGGACGCTTCGTAGAAGTGTAGTTCGTCAGGCAACTCCAGCACCTGGACCCAGTTCGAGATCAGGCGTTCCGGCTCGTGGATGAGCCGCTTCGCCTTCCTCTGACGGAACGCCTTCCACTCCGGAGATACCTCAGGCCCGTCGTCTCGTTTCGGAATGCCTTGGCGTCGAAGGGAGGCCGTCAGACGCAACAGACCGTCGGCCCATCCTTTCGAGAAGTCGGCGGCTTTCGCATCCCGCGCGACATCGAGCTTGACGCCGGCCGCGATCCTCAAAGGGATGACGAAGCGCTCGTCTTCGAGGGCAGCGCCCATCTCGACCGCCTTCTCGACGAGATCCATGACCCCATCATCTTGGTTCGTGACGCTGTCCGTCACCACGAGGACCTTTGCTGCCCTATGCTCGAGAGCACGGCGGACAGACTTCCGGTGCCGGGTGCCAGGTTCGAGCGTCATGATCTCCGAAAACACTTGGAAGCCTTGCGCCTCCAACTTCGGGCCGAGCCACATGATGAAGTCGTCATGCGAGGGTCGGCTACCAATCAGGAACAAAACGTCGCGAGCGGTATCCTCCTCATCGATAGCATCCTTCCCGGCTCTCGGCAGCAACTGTCGGAGAGGCTTGGGTGGTTCGAGTCTACTGTCACGCTCATCAAGCGTCTCGTTTACGAGGCGCTTGAAGGCAGCGCCGCTAGGAACGCTGAATAGAGATGTGAGGTGCTCCCTGGAAATTGGACGCTGACGGGAGCTACGATCTGAGGTCATCTTGGTCTTCGAGAAGGAGACGGACGAGATGGCGAAGAGGAAGCGGCACGCGGCCGCGTTCAAGGC
>NZ_JABVAX010000013.1 GCF_013404595.1 Jannaschia marina
GACGGACAACCACCGGACGTGGTCTACCGCGCCGGCACGACGATCATGCAACCCGACCAGGAGGCCCAGAGAGTAGCTTAGAAAACGCCAGATCCTGTCCAAGGATCGGGGAGCACCTCCAGGAGTCCCAATCGATTTCGTCGAGGGGTTGGAAGCAGAAGAGCAGGCTGAATGGGTTCAGGATGTCCTCGGGCGCACCCAGTATGGTCCAGTCGATCAGCAAGCAGCGTCATATATCACACTTTTGGACACAGGCATCACTTTGGCCCACCCCCTTCTTCAGCAAGCACTGGATGCCGCCGACCGACATGCTGCGGTTCCAGGCTGGGACCTGGAAGACCTTGATGGACACGGCTCCAGGATGGCGGGGGTGGCGCTCTATGGCGATCTGAGATCGCATTTGCAAAGCACCTCGGCCATCCATGTGCCACATCGCCTGGAGTCTGCGAAAGTGATCCCAGATGCGGGACAAAACCCGCACCACCTTCTGGGTGACCGAACTCAGAAAGCCATCAATGCTGTTGAAGTTGAACCGGATCGGCTCAGGACGTTCGCGTTGGCAACGACAACAGATGACGACACACCCCATAGTGGTGCTCCCACGTCGTGGTCAACGGAACTTGACCAGCTTTCTGTTGGTCGTTCGGGTATCGTCAAACAGCAAAGGCTGATTGTTGTGTCTGCGGGGAATCTCTCGCCTCAGCACGACGGGACCAACGATTACCTTTCGAAGTGCGATGATGATGACGAGGCCGAAATCGAGTCTCCTGCCCAAGCTTGGAACACCATTGCCGTCGGTGCGATGACAGAAATGAATGGTGTTGGCGGGCCCACCCATGGCTCCACACTCGCTGCGCAAGGCGACCTGGCCCCGATGTCGCGCACAGCGAGTTGGACCAAGACCTGGCCAATCAAGCCGGACATCGTGCTGGAAGGCGGCAACTGGTTCAACGACGGGTATTCCACCACGCCGAACCAGCACTCTGACTTGATGCTGGTAACTACAAGCCGGAACTACCCAGCCCGTTCATTTACTCACATTGCCGACACAAGTGCCGCGACTGCTCTGGCAGCCCGTGAGATCGCAACTCTGCGCTCCTCATATCCCAACCTTTGGCCGGAAACGATCCGTGCCCTCTATGTCGGATCGGCAAGGTGGACCAATCAGATGTGGTCTTACATCGATCCGGCAGACCGGAAGAAGAAAGGTGCCTACGATGTCATGTTCAGTCGATACGGATATGGCCAACCAAACCTTGAGCGGGCCCTTAGGAGTGCAAGGAGCGCGGTCACACTGATCGCTGAGGACCGCATACGTCCCTATGAAAACAAGGGCTCAGGACGGAAGCTCAACGAAATGCGTTTGTTTGAGTTGCCATGGCCGACCGACGTGTTGCGTGGGATGGTCGGTCAAAGCGTGACCCTTCGCATCGCGCTCAGCACGTTCATCGAACCGAACCCGTCAGAAGTCGCCCGTGGCCGAAAGAACAGATATGCCTCTCACGGGCTCCGCTTCTCCTTGAAGGGCGCAGATGAGGATGTCGAAGCATTCACCCGTCGCGTTGGTCGAACCGCTGTTGATGATCTCCAGGACGACAATGGGCCAGACAGCGGGGAATGGGATTTCGGCTACAATCGCCGCAGCGTCGGGTCGATGCACATTGATACGTTGACCATTGCGGCAAGTGACTTGGCCCAGCGAGGTGTGATTGCTGTCTATCCTGTTGGAGGCTGGTGGAAAGAGAACCGCAACGTAAACCCTGAGCGGTGCGTGGCGCGGTTCTCATTGGTGGTTGAGATCGATGCCGATGAGGCCGACGTTCACCTCTATGCAGAGGTGCAAGCCAAGGTTCCCGTCGCCGCAGCCGTCCAGGTCTGATGCCGATGCCTGTTAGCTAAGGCCGAGCACATCCTAGGGCCTTAGCCACTTCTCCATGTCCGACTAGACTGGAGAAGTGGGTATAGCGTCCTGTCATCATGCGCACCTGACCTGCGATCACTGCACGATGGACATCCGCCCGTTCAGCGTATTGCCGGACCTTGGCTGCCGAAATGTTTCCAGCGATACGGGCCAGTTCATCGCGAATATCGTCAGGGACCAACGCGCTTTGTGCCAGGGTATTCGCCTCCTGTTCCATTTTGGGATCATTGCCGAACGCGCCTGTTGCACCTTCGGTCTCATCCAGGATGATCCGTTCGTCGGCCAGGTGCCGCTCCACGTGAACGCATTCATGCAGCAGCGTGAACCAGAAGTTATCCAACCTGTCGTGTCGGAGACTCACAGCGATTGCGGGTTTGCCACTTGGAAGGCTGAAACATGCACCGTCAATGTAAGTCTTCTTCAAGCACGGAACATAGACTGCTGTGACGCCGACATCGCCCAGTCGTGCAAACGCCCGTTTCGGTCCGTCTGAATACAGGCTGAGCTTTGCTACTTCTCTGCGAAAGCCGTGCCCAACCGCGTCGGCGTCGAAATCTTGATCAACTTCAGCATTAATCGCCTCACCCATAGCCTTCATCAGCCAGGCGTTGACAGAATAGGGGTTAGGCTCTTTGTTCTCTGCACCGCGAAAGCGCACACCAGCAAAGTGCGGAGTATCAACCCGTGCAGCGGACATCAGTTTGCGAATACAAACTTCGAAGTCCTCCGCCTTCGGTTTTATACGGCCCAGCCAGCCCAGTTTGAACATCTCTGCCATCGGAAAAGACTTCCAACTCACATCGGGGCATGGCTCAGGAAGCTTGGCTTCGACCTTCCCCAGAAGCACATCCGCCGGAATGTCGAGATGCTTGTGAAGGGCCCGCATCATATCCAGGGATGGGTTCCGCTTTCCATTCAGGACCTCCGATATACGTGACTTCGGGAAGTCGATGAGTTCGGCAAGCTGGGTGCGATTGACGCCCAGTTGGTCCATGCGGAACTCTATGGCTTCAACGGGCGTGGGTAAGGCGACGGGGAAGTGCTCACGCTCGTATTTTTCAACCAGGATTGCAAAAACCTCCAGAAGGCGGGTCTCGTCCTCGTCGAGTGTATCCTTCAACATCAGCGCATCAATCTGCTCCATGGCCCATGCATGGTCAGTTTCGGTTTTGATGGGTCTGATGTTTAGCTTTTCCATGTGACTGATCCTACGTCGATATCATCGTATTCCTTGTGCGTTCCGATGAACTCGATCTTGATGACTCCAGCTTGATAGTTAATGCGGACTACAAGTCTGAAATGGTTCCCCTTGATGTTGAAGATCGTAACCCCGTTTCCTTTTCCTATTGGGCGGGCTTTGGGATAACTCCTCTTTAAGTCGCCAGGGTTCTTCCAGTCGGCCGCTCTTGCCTCTCGATACCATGCTCGAAGTGCACCAGCGGCTTCCTTCCCTCGCTTGTTCGTGATGACGAAACTCTCGATCCTTTCTATCGATATGACTTTCATCGCTAGGTTACTCATATGGTAATTTTTTCGGATTACCAAAATGGTAACACTGGGCTTCTATCGCTTGTCGTCATACTTAGCAAGCAGGTATGACAACGCCGATGATCAATGATCCCGTCCATACACGTCGTGCGCACCTTGTCTGGCGAAACCCGCACACGGGTGACGGCGAACATCAGTATGTGGTCGGAGAACTAGAGCAGAGACCACATCGCCTGGGCTTTCACTATCTGCGGGAGGACCTGCTGGCCCCCGCCATTGCCGCAGGCTTCGAAGGCTATGTCGGGCTTCCACTTCACTCGACGGAGCTTGATTTCCTTGCATCGAAGGTTTTGATCCGCCGCCTTCCACCAATCGGTCGGAGCGACTTTCCCGAACTGCTTCGCCGTTTCGGTCTGCCAACAGATCAATCCTATCCAGACCTAACTCTCTTGGCATACACGGGTGCAAAGCTATCAAGCGATGGCTTTTCTATCTGTGAAACGTTCGATGGGTTCGAGGGTGCGTTCTCATATGTCTTCGATGTATCGCGGACCCGCAGCTTCCTTGATTTCAATGAACTCGTGATTGGCGAGACCATATTGTTCGAAAATGAACCGACCAATGAAGTGAGCCCAAACGCTGTCCGGCTTTCGCGAGAGGATTGGGAGGCGGTGGGTTACATCAACCAGTTACAAGCAAAGACCGTTTGTTCCTGGTTGCAGAATGGGATCGTAAATGCGACTGTCTTTCGCGTGAACGGTCGCCTTCACTATCCTAGCCTCTTTGTCCGTGCAGACATCGAAACGAATAGCCGCGCTGCTGCGGCTTGACCGCAATTCATCGGGTCAGGAGTGGGACACTTGAGGCCCAGAAATGCTGTCCCTCGCTGTCCCACTTTTCCCTAAGTCATTGAGAAGTATAGTCAGTTAAATCCCGCCCCCGGGCACCACAAGATCCAACTTAAAACCATGGATTTCATGCGGTCCGGTGAAGGTTGCTGTCATACCGGTCGGGCGCACGGCGAGGCGGCGCACGTGTCCGGGCAGGGAGGTCACAGTTGGTCGTTCCACGTCCTCGCGCGGTTGAAAGCCGTCGAGCCCCGTGTCTAGCGTCACGGTCAAACACCCAGGCAATTTCCAAGATGAAACAACTTCCGATTTCTCCGATTGTGACCCCGCAAGGGCGACATTTGCTCGTCGATTTCCATGGCGCGACGAACCTCTATGACAGGGAAGCGGCAGAGCCGGTCTTCCGCGATGCGGCCGAGGCGGCCGGAACGACCGTGCTCGACGTCATCTTCCACGATTTCGGGCAGCGCGCGGGCTTTACCGGTGTGGCCGTGCTGGCGGAGTCGCATATCTCGATCCACACGTGGCCCGAGACCGGCTACGCCGCTATCGACATCTTCATGTGCGGTGACTGCGATCCGACGATCGCCGTGGAACATCTGCGCGGCTACTTTCGCCCCGAGCGTGAAGAGATCGCGCAGCTTGTACGGGGGGTGCCGAACGCGATCTCGGTTTCCGTCTGACCTGTTTCAGCGATACGCCATGGGGCACGCTGATCCTTTGTGGTCTGCTGGCGGTGGGCCATGCGGCGCTCGGGCCTGTCCGCAATCCGGCCGCGTTGGCCGATCTCGGTGACGCGATACTCGGCGTGCTGCGGCACGGCGGGTCGGGGCATCTGCTTTTCAATCTTGTCATGATCGCGGTCGGCGGCGCGCAGACGGAGCGCGCGATCGGTTCCCTTCGGATGCTTGGGCTCGCGGCGCTTTGCGCCGGAGCGGGGACGCTTGCGCAATACGCCGTGACCGGTCCGGCCTTCGTCGGGGCCTCGGGGATCGCCTATGGTCTCGTCTGCCACGGGCTGCTCGCCGCGGCGGGGTCGCGCGCCCGGCTCTGGCTGATCGCGGGGATCATGGCCGTGCTGTTCCTGGAGGCGCTGTTCCTGTTTGACAGGGTCTCGGTCGTCACCCATGCCGTCGGTGCACTGATCGGAGGAAGTAACGTCATGTTCGGATCGCTGTTCGGCTCGAAGGGACCGGTGCTGAAGCCAATGAAGCTCACCCATGCGGGACGGGTCGCCGCGATCATCGAGGAGACCGACGAGGACGACGCGCTCGAGGCGGAGCAGGGGTTTCTCGCCGGCGACCTCGAGGGGATGTTCGTGCTGATGCGTGGCGGCGAGGTCATCGGGGTGACCGGCTACGCACTCGACGAACAGGTGCCGGATGTGGCCTGGCTCTCCTGGACCTATCTGACCGAGGCGGAGACGGGGGCGGGCCTCGGGGGGTGGATGCTCAACGCGCTCCTTGGAAAGCTCAAGGCTCTTGGCATCCGAAAGCTGTTTATCGCGACGAGCGACTATGCCGAGGACGGTGTGCCGATCTATGCAGCCGCACACCGTATGTACGAGGAGTTCGGGGCCGAGATCGAGTTGACCGTGCCGGACTACCACGCCCCGGGCGAGGCCAGGATCGTCTACGGCCTCGAGAATCCCGAATTCGAGCATAAGCCGGAACCCGGGGAGCATCCCGAGATCGGCCTGGCCATCACCGGGGCTGCGCGGGAACCCGAAACCGACGGCACCGCGGGCCTCATCTGGGAGGGGCGGCCGGCCGGCATCGCCGGGCTCGACGACCAGCTGGAGAAGGTGCGGCGCGACGGTGCGCGGATGGCGGTGCTCGTGTTGCCAAGCGACATCTCAGAGGCGAATGCAGCGGCATTTGAGTCACATGCCTTCGGGAAGTGCGGCCGTTTGTCCGATTATTTCGCCCGAGGTCTGCATCAGGACTGGTGGTCATGCTCTTTGGAAGCCGATAGGGCGGCTACGAAAAATTAGAGGAACTTCTGCGTGTTTCAACAACTCAAATAGATTGTTTTCCTGGCTGTCGGTGGTTTCATAGTCTATTCTGTCTTCTTCGCCTCCGAGGGGGAGCAGACGGCCGATCTGGGCCAGGTTCTGGATCGTACCGAATTCGCGCTGTCGAACTATGAGGGCTATCTGACGGAGAAAGGTATCGCCGAGGTCGGGCAGGAGCAGATGGACCAGTTTACGGCCTATTACACCCAGGTTCTGAACGCCGATCCGCGCTTCTATGACCGGCCGCTCGGCCTCGAGGTGCAGCAGGATGCCACCTTCCTGGGCTTCGCCGACGCCAATTCCAACGGCGTGCAAGATGCGGACGAGGGCAAGGTTTTCACCGTCGAGATCGACGAGGAGAACAACCGTCTGATCGCGACCGACGTGGCCGGCAACGCCTCGGGCCTGCGCTTCTCCGGGACGGGCTTCCTTGCCGGCGTTCTGCTCGGCAACCTTCTCAATCGCCAGCGCGCGGCCGGTGTGACCAAGTCGAGTTTCTCAAACCGCAATGTCACGTCGCGCGCCAGCTATCAGGCCCCGTCCTCGGCCCGCTCGGGCGGCCCGCGCACCGGCAAGTAAGCTCTATCGACACGTGGGGCCCGGTCGCACCGCCGGCCGGGCTTCTTTGCGTCAAATCCACCAGCGGAGACCCGCGATGACCGAGGTTCTGACCCCGTCCAACCCCGGAACCGACGATTATTCCGACCTGCCACAGCGACAGGCGGCGATCCTCCTCGGGTCCATTCTCGTCGTTGCGCTCTGCGGGATCGTCTACGAACTCATTATCGGGACGGTGTCGAGCTATTTGATCGGCGACTCCGTTCACCAGTTCTCGCTGACGATCGGGTTCTTCATGTTCGCCATGGGGATCGGTTCCTACGTGTCGCGGTTCCTCCACGGCAACCTGATCCAGATCTTCATCCGGGTGGAGCTCGTCCTTGCCGTGATCGGGGGGCTTTGCAGCATTTCGCTCTTCATGCTCTTCCCCTTCGCGCCCTGGTTCTACCAGACGGGGATGTTTCTTTTCATCTCGACCATCGGCTTCCTCGTCGGACTCGAAATTCCGCTCCTGACGAGGGTGCTCTCACAGCGCTCGAACATGCGGGAGTCGCTCGCCGACGTGCTGTCGCTCGATTACATCGGCGCGCTGATCGGATCGGTCGCCTTTCCGCTGTTGCTGCTGCCGTCGCTCGGCCTGATTACGGCGTCCTTCGCGGTCGGGCTGACCAACGCGCTCGTCGCGCTTCTCAATGTTTTCTGGCTGCGCGACTACCTCGATCGTCCGCGCCGGATGCTCGCCTATGTCGGGCTTACGATCGTGGTGCTCTTCGGGCTGACGCTCGTGGCCTCGCGGATCACGGCCTATGCGCAGGATCATCTTTACTTCGATCAGGTCGTCTGGAAGGCGCAATCCCCCTATCAGTCGCTCGTCGTCACCAACACCTGGCGGACCGACGACGTCCGCCTCTTCATCGACGGGCACCTCCAGTTCGCCGAGGTCGACGAGTACCGCTACCACGAGGCTCTGGTCCATCCGGTTCTTTCGTGGACGCCCGGAGCACCCAAGAGCGTGCTCATCCTCGGTGGGGGGGACGGCCTCGCGGTTCGGGAGGTGCTGCGCCATCCGTCGGTGCAGCGTATCGACCTCGTCGATCTCGACCCCGAGATGACACGGCTCGGCGCGGAATTCCCGCCCGTCCGGCAGCTCAACGGCGACAGCCTCGCCTCTGACAAGGTCCACGTTCACAACCTCGACGCCTTCCGCTACGTGCGCGAGACCGATCGGATCTATGACCGGATCATCATCGACTTTCCGGATCCGCACAACGAGGCGCTGTCGAAGCTCTACTCGGTGGAGTTCTACGCGCTCGTCCACGCGATCCTTGCCGACGACGGAACGCTGGTAACCCAGAGTTCCTCCCCCTTCGCGACGCGCAACACCTACTGGACCGTGGCGCGTACGCTGGAAGAGGTCTTCCCGGAGATCGTGAGCTACCAGACGTCGGTGCCGTCCTTCGGGATCTGGGGCTTCCACATGGCGTCGAAGGTGCCCGACGGGACGCTCGGGGCCCTGCCTGACAGTCTCCGCGCCCTGACACCCGACGCCTTTGAGGCGGCGCGGACGTTTTCGTCCGACCTCATGCCGACGAAGACGCTGGAGGTGAATTCGATCTTCAATCCGACGATTTATCGACGTTACGCGGAAGATCGCAAACGACTCTGACGGATCGATGCGGGATTAGCCCGGCGCGGGGTGGGTCTTGTATCCGGCGCTTGCGCGGGGCCGCGCCCGTGATCTCCAGAGATTCCGAGAAGGGCCGACAGGTTTCGATGTCATTCTGAACATGTGAAAGTTTCGAAATTTTCTCCAATACCGTTTTGGAAGGGAGGACGATTCGGTGGGCGAGAAATCGGTCAATCTGAAGGCTCTGGCGCGCTATCTCGGTCTGACGGTCAGCACGGTCAGTCGAGCGCTCAACAACTATCCCGACATCAGCCCGGCCACGCGCGAGCGGGTCAAGCGCGCCGCGGACCAGCTGGGCTATCGCGCCAATCAGAACGCCCGCCGTCTGTCGATCGGCACCCCTGAAACCGTCTGCTATTTGATGCCGCGCCAGGCGAGCGCGAACGCGCAGCCTTTCGTCGCCCAGCTTCTGGCCGGACTCGGAGAAGCCCTGAACGAAAGAAACTGGGATCTGCTCGTGTGCCAGGCGGATGCCTCGGTCGGGGATCTGTCCAATATCGAGCGGCTCGTGCGCTCGGGTCGGATCGCCGGGCTCGTGATTTCGCGGCCGCTCAAGAACGACCCGCGCGTCAAGCTGATGCAGCAGCTCAAGTGCCCCTTTGTCGTGCACGGCCGGACCGCCGAGAGCACGGACTACGCCTGGTACGACGTTGACGGCGAGGATGCCTTCGTCACGGCGGTCAACCATGTCGCGCGGTTGGGGCACCGACGGATCGGCTTCATCGGGGCCCCGCTCCAGTTCCATTTCGCGCAGGAGCGGCTGGACGGATTCCAGCGAGCGCTGGGCCACAACGGACTTGCGAGCGATCCGGATCTTGTGCAGATCGCGGAGTTCACCGACGGGGGGGGCAGCGGCGGCCGGCATTCTGATGGATCTGACGGATCCGCCGACGGCTCTCGTCTGCGTGACCGACATGATGGCGCTCGGCGCGCTCGAGGCTCTCCATGCGCGCGGCCTCGTGCCGGGGGAGGACGTGTCCGTGATCGGCTACGACGGCCTTCACTTCGGCAAGCATGCCAATCCGCCGCTCACCACGATGGCACAGCCCCAGTCGCATGCGGGACGGCGTCTCGGCGACATGCTCCTGTCGATCATCGACGGAGCCGATCCTACCGGATTTCAGGAATTGCAGCGCGCACATCTCGTGCGCCGGAAGACGGATGGACCCGCGCGGAGGAAGGCGGGTCCGACAGACGTTTCATCAAGGGAGGAAACACAATGAAACGGACAAGAACACTCGTCGCTGGCTTTCTGGCCTCGATGCTACTGGGCGGCGCTGCCTGTGCCGATACGATCCGCTTCTGGACGATGGAGGTACAGCCTGAACGGATCGCCGTGCAGGAAGAGATGGCCGCCGCCTTCGAGGCCGCGACGGGCCACACGGTCGAGGTGATCCCAGTCGAGGAGTCGGACATCCAGACTCGCGCCACCGCGGCTTTTGCCACCGGCGATCTGCCCGATGTGCTCAACCATACCGTCCAGCATCTGCTTCCCTATGCCGAGGCGGGTCTGCTCGACACGCCGCCGCGACCGAAGTCGTCGAGGATCTCGGCGTGGAGAGTTTCGCGGAAGACCCCGTGCGGATGGCGATGTCCGACGGGGAGATCGTTTCGGTGCCGAGCGACGGCTGGACCCAGCTAATCGTCTATCGTGCCGACCTCTTCGAGGAGATGAACCTGGAGGCACCGACGTCCTTCGATGCGATGAAGGTCGCGATGGAGAAGCTGCACAACCCGCCGGAGATGTACGGTTTCGTCGCCGCGACAAAGATCGATGAAGGATACATGATGCAACTGATTGAGCATCTGTCGCTGGCGACAGGCTATTCTCCGATCAACGCGGACGGGTCGATCAACGAGGACACGACCAACCTCGTGCAGTTGCTCGAGCTCTACAAGGCGATGGTCGAGAATTCGCCCGAGGGCGATCTCTACTGGTCGCAATCGCGCGAGCTTTACCTCGATGGCAAGGCCGCGATGGTGATCTGGTCCCCCTCGATCCTCGATGAGCTCGGCGGCCTCCGCGACAGCGCGCCGGTAACGATCTCGGACGATCCGACGACGAAGGAACTGGCGCAGGCGACCGGTTTCTCGACCGTGATCTCGGGCCCCGGAAATTCCGACGGAGCAGCCTATGCCGACGTCCGTTATCTCGGCATCACCGCCGATGCGAACACCTCGGTCGCCCAGGAATGGGTCAAGTTCGTGGTTTCCGAGGGTTATGGCGACTGGTTGAGCCAGGCCCCCGAAGGCAAATTCCCTGTCCGGCGCGGCACCGAGGCCGGCGACACGTCCTACGAGGCGGTCTGGGCGGCGCTCGACGTGGGTGTGGACCGCAAGGCCCCGCTCTCCGACATCTACCCGCAGCAGGTCATCGACGACATCGTCGCGGGCCTCTCGGTGGGCGATCGCTGGGGTGTGGCCGACGGCCAGCTCGTGAACGCATCGACGATCGTGAACAGCCAGATCATGTCCCGCGTCATCCGAGAGATGACCGATGGCGAGCTGACGGTGGAGGAGGCCGCCGACAAGATCGTGGCCGAACATAAGGCACTCGGCCTCTGATCGAAGCCGATGCGGCACGGATATCCCCCGCGCCGCATATCCCCCGAGCGGACCAAAGCCATGACGCAGAATACACCCCCGAAAGGTCTCGGCCCCCTGGCCAGGCGCGAGATGCGCTTCTGCTGCCGACATTTCTGATCGTCCTGTCGGTGGTCCTCTTCCCGCTCTTCGCCAATGTCTGGATCAGTTTCAAACCCGTGACACTGGGCGATCTGCGCGCGCCGTCGATCCTTGCGAACGAGCGTCTGATGGGCGACCTGGAAGTCGTCGGCGACGAGGCCGAGATCCGCTACCGTCTTCGCAATTCCTCACGCAAGAGTGGTATTGACGACGTTGTGATGGCCGATGTCCTGCCGCGTGATCTGGAGATCGTGTCGGTCGACGCGCGATGCACGCTCGCGGACCGTACGATCCGATGCGACCTCGGCGACTACGCGCCCGGACAGCGCGAGGACGTCCTCGTCGGGGTCGCGGCCACGTCGGCCTTTCTCGACGCGCCCGAGGACGTGAAGGACACCGATCCGGTTTTCGACTATGTGCCGGAAAATATCCTGACGAACGACGATTTCACGCTCGAGAACTTCCGCCGCGTCTTCAACGCCTCGGATTTCTGGACCGTCCTCTGGGCCTCCATGTACTATACCGTCGCGGGCACTGTCGGCGCGCTGGTCATGGGTCTCTTCGCGGCGCAGCTCATGAACATGGCATTCCCCGGACGCAGCGTCCTGCGCGGGCTGTTCCTGTCGCCCTATGTGGCCCCGGTCATCGCGGTGGCGCTGGCCTGGGTGCTTCTCCTCGATCCGGGGCCGGGCGGCACGCTGAACGCCCTGCTCGTGCAGCTCGGCGTGACGGATGGCCCGATCAACTTCCTTGGACAGCGGGCCGTCGATATCCGGTTTTTCGGGCTGACCTTCGAGTTTCCCGTCGCCCTGACCGTGGTCATCATCTTCGAGATCTGGCGTTATTTCCCTCTGGCGATGCTCTTCATCCTGGCGCGGATGCAGTCGATGTCGACCGACATATACGAGGCGGCCGAGATCGACGGCGCGACGCCACTGCAGCAGTTTCGCTTCATCTCCCTGCCGCAGCTGATGGGGATTATGGCCGTGCTCTTCCTGCTGCGCTTCATCTGGACCTTCAACAAGTTCGACGACATCTTTCTGCTGACCGGCGGTGCCGCGGGCACGCGGACGCTGACGGTGAACGTCTACGAACAGGCCTTCGCCGTCTCGAACCTCGGTGCGGGTGCGGCCGTCGCGGTCGTGGTGTTTCTCGTGCTCCTCTGCTTTTCGGTCATCTTCTTCAAGTTCTCGCCGGAGGACGAAGCATGACCCGTCCCGGCAATATCTTCTTTCTCTGTCTCGGCTTCGGCGCGCTCTGGGGGGCGATCTGGACGATCATCGTGACGCTGCTCGCGCTCTTTGTGTCGGGGATCGCGTTCCAGCCGCAGGTGACGTCGGGGGCGCTGGCGGGCCTCGTCGCCGCGATTCTCCTCGTATGGCACAGGCCAGCGCGCCGCACGCCGGCGCTGCGGATGCTGTCGGGGCTCGCCTTCGTGCTGGTGCTCGCTGCCGTGTCCGGCGCGGAGCCGCTTGGCCAGCCGCTGGGTCGATACGCCTTCGGTCAGCTCCTCTTCGTCGTGATCCTCGCCGCAGCGGTGGTGCAGTCTCTCCACATCACCGCCCGCGACCTCGGGCCGGGTCGGGAGAAGCGCTACAATGTCGAGGTTCTCTGCCTGCGGTTCCTCAAGGGCGGTGGGCTGGTCGCCTTTACCATCGCCGTCGCCTTGCCGTTTTTCGTCATGGTGATGATGAGCCTGAAGAATCAGCAACTCCTGCTCTCGAATCCGCTCGATTTCTCGATCGACTTCGGACTGGGGGCCGGCACGCTCCTGAGATCCTACATCGAGCTCTTCTCCGAGTATCGCTTCGGCACCTACCTGCTCAATTCGACGCTCGTTTCCATCGCGACGGTGGCGATTACGCTCTTCTTCGCAGTGCCCGGGGCCTACGCTGTCGCGCGTCTGCGCTTTCCGGGGCAGAAGTTCCTCAGCCGCTCTATCCTGCTGATCTACATGGTGCCGATGATCGTGCTGGTGATCCCGCTTTATGCGATCTTCTCGCAGCTGGGCCTGCGTAACACGCTCTGGGGTCTGCTCTTCGTCTATCCGGCCACGACGATCCCGGTAGCGCTCTACATGTTGCAGGGCTACTTCCGCGGCATTCCCGCCGAGCTTGAGGAGGCCGGTCTGATGGACGGGCTCGGCCGGTTCGACGTGATCCGCAAGATCACTTTGCCGCTGGCGCTTCCGGCGCTCGCTTCGGTCGCCCTCTACGTCTTCATGATCGCGTGGAACGAGTTCCTCTTCGCCTTCATGTTCCTCGACAACGTCGATCTCTACACCCTGTCGCGGGGGATCGCCGAGTTGAACTCCTCGGAAGTACCGCGCCAGCACCTGATGGCCGGGGCGGTGATCGCGACGGTCCCGGTGCTGGCCCTGTTTCTGTGGTTCGAACGGTTTCTCGTGGCCGGCCTGACGGCTGGTAGCGTGAAAGGCTGACCCCCATGATCCTGACCGAAAGAGCGATCGAGATCCTGAACCGGAACGACCGCGGCGGGTTCACCATCCCGACCGAGGGCCTCTATCCCTATCAGTGGAACTGGGACAGTGCCTTCGTCGCGCTGGGGATCGCGACCTACGACCCCGACCGCGCCTGGGCCGAGATCACCTCCCTCCTCGCAGGGCAATGGCCCGACGGGATGATCCCGTCCATCATCTTCCGCAGCAACGATCCCGACTACTTCCCCGGCCCCTCACGCTGGGGCAGCACACCCGGGCCGATCCCCTCGACGGGGATTTCGCAGCCGCCCGTGCTGGCGACCATCGTGCGCAAGCTCACCGGAGGGGCACAGGGACGCGCGCGACGGGCGGAGGTCTTCGACGCGATCCTGGCCTGGCATCGGTGGTTCCACGCGGCGCGCACTGTCGCCGGCATCGCCACCACGGTTCATCCTTGGGAAACCGGACGCGACAATTGTCCCGAATGGAACATCGGTCTTGACGGAATGGCGGCCGCCCCGGACCTCGAGCCCTATACGCGGATGGACAACAAGCATGTCGATCCTAAGTTTCGTCCAAGTCAGACGCAGTACGACAAGTACCTCACGATCGTACAGTTCGGCGCGAGCGTCGGTTGGGACCAGCGGCGACTGACCGACGAGGGTCCGTTCCTGATGGCGGATCCGAACATCCATTTCGTGCTCCTGCGCGCCGACAAGGATCTGCGGGCCATGGCCGTCGCCCTTGGTCTGCCACAGGCGACGCTCGATGAGATCGACGGCTGGATCGCAAAGGGCGAGGCTGCCACAGATACCCTCTGGAACGAAGAGATCGGGGCCTTCACCGCACGCGATATGCGCTCGGGCCGCTTCTCGCGGGGGTTCAGCAATTGCAGTGCGCTTTGCTTCTACGCCGGCACCGGCACGGTCGAACAGCGCGCGCGCACTCTCGCCCATATAAAGCGGATCGCCGCGCGGGTGGACCATATGCTGCCGAGCTGGGATCCCGATGCGCCCGACTTCGAGGCGCAGCGCTACTGGTGCGGCCCGCTCTGGCCCCAGATGAACTACATGACCGCACAGGGTCTTGCCGAGCAGGGAGAGGCAGGTATGGCGGCGCGCGTGCAGGACGACCTATGCCGGGTCATAGAGAAATCCGGGTTCTGGGAGTGCTTCAACCCGCTCACGGGCGAAGGCTGCGTCGGCAATCGCTTCTCTTGGACGGCGGCGATCTGGCTCTCTTGGCAGCACGAAAAGAAACTGAAGGGAGCCGCCTGAGCGGCTCGGCAAAGAGGACAGACCAGTGGGTGCGATAAGTCTCAAGGCCGTCGAGAAATGGTTCGGCGACGTGGAGGTCATCAAGGGCATCGACCTCGACATCCGCGACGGGGAACTGATTATCTTCGTCGGGCCGTCCGGCTGCGGGAAATCCACGCTCCTGCGGATGATCGCCGGCCTCGAGGAGACGAGCCGGGGCCGGATCCTGCTCGACGGTGCGGACGTGACCCACAAGGTTCCTTCCGAGCGCGAGTTGTCGATGGTGTTTCAGTCCTATGCGCTCTACCCGCATCTCTCCGTCGCGGAGAACATGGGGTTCGCGCTCAAGACGGCTGGCGCGTCGAAGGGGGAGATCGCCGAGAAGGTCGGGAATGCCGCCGACATCCTGAAGCTCGATGAATATCTGGAACGCCGGCCCAAGGATCTCTCGGGCGGGCAGCGGCAACGCGTGGCGATCGGCCGTGCCATCGTGCGCAAGGCCAAGGGGTTTCTCTTTGACGAGCCGCTGTCGAACCTCGACGCCGCCCTGCGGGTCGACATGCGCTTCGAGATCGCCCGCCTGCACAGGACGCTCGAGAGCACGATGGTCTACGTGACCCACGATCAGGTCGAGGCGATGACGCTCGCCGATCGCATTGTGGTGCTGAAGGGCGGCCGTATCATGCAGGTCGGCAGTCCGCGCGAATTGTACGAGGCCCCCGATAATGTCTTCGTGGCGCAGTTCATCGGGTCGCCCAAAATGAACCTCGTGTCCTGCACGACCGAAGGGGAGAACTTTTTTCTCGGAGATGGCGGCACCGGCCCGTTGCCCGGCCCGCACCAGTGCGGAGCTGTCCGGCTGGGCGTGCGTCCCGAACATATCGAGGTCGTAGCGCCAGGGCAGGGGCAGTGCGGCGGCGTGGTGCAGATGAGCGAATACGTCGGCGCGGATTACTTCCACTACGTCGATTGCGGCGAACTCGGCCGGATCACCGTCCGCTTGCCCGGGTCTGCGGCAGAGATCGAAGGGCAGCGGGTGGGCTTGCGGTTCGACACCGACCGGCTGCATTTCTTCGGGGCCGATGGACAGCGGATGTGAGGATCAGATGAAACGCTCCGAGATCAATACAATCCTGGCGCAGGCCGACGAGATGATGCGTCGCTTCGGGTTCGTGCTGCCGCCCTTCGCTCGCTGGAGCCCGGCGACCTTCGAGGCGAAGGCCGATCGTGCGCGCCACGTGATCGACGCGCGCTGCGGCTGGGATATCACCGACTACGGCGCGGGCGATTTCGGCCGGATGGGACTCTTTCTCTTCACGCTGCGCAACGGTCTCCTCTCCGACCTGACGCGGGGCGGCGGCATGTGCTACGCCGAGAAGCTCCTGATCTCGCGGCAGGATCAGCTGTCGCCGATGCATACGCATGTGTTGAAGGCCGAGGATATCATCAATCGCGGCGGCGCGACGCTCGTGGTGGAATTGTTCGGCAGCGACGACGGCGGGAATTTCGCCGAGGATCGCGGCGGGCAGGTCATGTGCGACGGCATCCTGCGGGATTTCGCGCCGGGCGAGAGGCTGGCCTTGGCACCTGGGGAGAGCGTGACGCTGCGGCCGGGCGACTGGCACGCCTTCTGGGGCGAGGGCGGGGACGTGCTCATCGGCGAGGTCTCGACCGTGAACGACGACGAGACCGACAACATCTTCCGCGATCCCATCGGACGCTTCGCGACCATCGAGGAGGACGAGCCCCCGATGCACCTCCTCGTCAGCGACTATGCGACCTGGCTCGGCTGACCGTCTGAGCCGCAGCGCAGATGCTTGGGGCGCGGGCCAAACGCTCCGGGCACGAAGGTGTGTTCGAGAAATCCGGTCGATCCCCGTCGATCCCGTTCGGCGCGCGATCGCCGAGAGAACACATCCCCAAAACCGCCCGCTGACCGTAGCAGCGGCAGGTAACGTATGCCTGAACGTCAGTCGCGCTCCATCGCGCGCGCGGCCTCGCGCATGAGGCTCTCGGCGGTGAAGGGTTTCTTGACGACGGGGGCCTCGGGGTAGCTTTCGAGGACCGAGGCGACATCGCCGTAGCCGGTCGCGAGAACGAAGGGGACGCCTTTCGACCGCAGGTGCTCGGCGACGGGCAGGGAGGTATGCCCCCCGAGGTTGACGTCGAGCACCGCGAAGGTGACCTCCACCTCCTCGAGGAGCCGCAGCGCCTCCTCCGCCGAGGCCGCCAGGCGGACATCCTCCGCGCCGGCGTCCGCCAGGATGTCCGAGGCGTCGAGCCCGATCACCATGTTGTCCTCGAGGACGAGGACGTTCCCCGAAAGCTGCGCCACCGGTGCGTCGTCCGCCTGGGCGGGGGCGGTGTCCGTCTCCGTGTCCTCATCGGCCGCCGAGACGAAGCGCGCGGGCACGAGGATATCCGCCTCGAAGCCGCTGACCTTGAAGCGCGTCTCGATCTTGCCCTTGAGCTCGAAGGGGATCGTCCGCTCGATGATGGTCGTGCCGAAACCGCGCCGCTTCGGGGCCTGCACGGGCGGTCCGCCGCGCTCGGTCCAGCCGATGGCCAGTGTGCCGTCCTCTTCGATCCGCAGGTCGATGAGAACCTGGCCCGTCGGCTCGGAGAGGGCTCCGTACTTCGCGGAATTCGTGACCAGTTCGTGGACCACGAGCGTGAGCGTCGAGAAGGCCTCGGGCACGAGGAGCGGGGCATCGCCGGTGATCTCGACACGTCCCGTGGGCGTCCCGGCATAGGCGTCGGCCTCGAGCCTGATGAGGTCGCGCAAGGAGCAGGCGGACCAGTCCGTCGATGTCAGCTGGTCGTGCGCGCGTGCAAGGGCCTGGATCCGTCCGTCGAGGACGGAGGTATAGCTCGCCACGTCAGACGCGCCGTCCTTGCTCTGGGACACGAGGCCCTGGATCAGGTTCAGGATATTGCGGACACGGTGGTTCAGTTCAGCGATCAGCACTTCCTGCTTTTCGGCGGCGGTCTGGCGTTCGAGGTTCGCTTCGTCGGCGAGCTTCAGGACGATCTCGATCAGTGACACGCGCAGCGCCTCCGCCGCGCGCCTCTCGCGGTCGCTCCAGGGTTCGGACGTGCCGCGCACGACCTCGTTCCAGGCGTCGAAACTCTTGCGCGGGGTCAGGCGGATGCCGTTCGGTCCGACCTCGACCGGCTTTTCCGGATTACCCGCCCACCGCACGGAGCGCGCGATCTCCTTGCGGAAGAAGATGATGTAGTCCCGCGGCGTCCGGGAAATCGGAACCGCCAGAAGTCCGGCCGCGCGATCGCCGAAGGTCTCGGCCGCGGGATAGCGGGCGAGGATGTTGTTGGTCGCATAGACCGTTCCCGTCGGTGCGGTGTTGAGGAAACGGGCCAGCCCCCTGAATTCCTCCCCGGTCGGCGTCGCGCCCCGCATCCGGATCTTGCCGCCGGAATACACGGCGACCCCGTCGCTGCGCACGATCTGTCCGAGTTCCTCGGCGATGGTGTCGAAGCTGTCGACGAGGTCGCCGCCCGAGGACAGCCGGACCATCAGCCGGTCGTGCAGCTCCCGCGCGGCGATCTCGTCCGCGTGGGCACGTGCCTCGATCAGACCCGACAGCTCGTAGGAGAAGAATTGCGCGAAGAGTTCGATCGCCGTGCGCCGCTCGTAGTCGATGTAATGGGCGCTGCGGTGGTGGCAGGCGAAGAGCCCCCAGAGCGCGCCATCCTTGATGATCGAGACCGACATGGAGGCCGCGACGCCCATGTTGCGCAGATACTCGAGATGAATGAGCGACACCGCCCGCGTCACGGCCAGCGACAGATCCAGCGGCTCGCCGCTCGCGCTCTCGGCCGGCAGAATCGGCGCAACCGGGGCATTGACGTCGGCGATGAGCCGCAGCGGGCTGCGCAGGTAGAGCGCCCGCGCCTGCTGGGGGATGTCGCTCGCCGGGTAGCGGAGCCCGAGGTAAGGCTCCATTCCCGTCGAGCAGGTCTCGGCGATCACCTCTCCCGAACCGTCGTCGGCGAAGCGATAGACCATGACCCGGTCGAACCCCGACAGCGCCTTCAGGCCCCGCGCCGCCTCCCGCGCGGCTTCGAGGATGGTCTCGCCCCGGCGCACCCGGGCGATCAGCGGTTGCACCATCGACAGGTCGTCGCGGCCGCGGGGTTCGGCCTTCGGTTCGAATTCGAAGACGAAGGAGGAGCCGGAGATATGGATCGAGATGTCGAAGAGCGTCCCGGTCTTGAGCACGTCATAGCCGAAGAGCCGCGCCACCCCGCTGCCCGATGCGCTGATCTGCAGTTTGGTGCGCAGGTCGTGGACGGTCTGTTCCGGCAGAAGGTCGGGCATCCGCCGGCCGATGGCGGCCTCGGGATCGAAGCCGAGCAGTGTCTCGCAGTTCGACGAGACGTGGTTGACCATGAGATCCGCGGAGGTCGAGATCAGGCAGCCGTACCCCTGGACGTTGCCGAGGATGTGGATCGGCTCGCGGTCGCAATTCGTCAGATCGACCTTGGTATCGGCGGGAAGGGGACGTTGGGTCATGGGGCCGGCGCGGCCTCCCTTGTGGCTTGGGCGTCGATGGCCTTGACCGCCCGGTGGAAGAGATCGAAGAGCCGTTTGGTGTCGTGGACCAGGGTCTCCGCCTCTGCGCTGTCCACCGGTACGGCGGAGAGCGCGGCACAGACCGTCCGCCAGCGTCCCGATTCGCTGGGGGCGGTGAAATAGTTGCGGGCCCGGGCGACCGCGGGGTCGCGTGTCTCGGCCCAGCGGCGCGCCAGCAGGCGCGTGCCCATCCGCGATCCCTCGAGGACGTAGTCGAGCGCGAGCGGCCCGAGCGGCCCGGGCGGCGGAAGGCACAGATGCGACCGGGCAGCACCAAGAACCGCGAGATCGGCGCGCAGGGCGCGGCGCGTTCGGGCGAGGAGACGGTCGGCGGAGGTGCCGCGTTCCGCACAGGTTTGCATGGCATCGAAACACGCCAGATGGATCTGCAGGAAACGCGACAGGTCCGGCCGCACGGCCGGATCCAGAGGGGAAAGCAGGGCATCGACCCGGTCGTGGTCGACGCGCGTTCTGGCTCTCAAAGCCTTTCGAAAGTCACGGTCCAACGCAAGAAACTCGTCTTTAACGTGAGTGGTGAAACGACCCGTGTCAGGGTCGACCTGTTTGCAGTGAGCCTGATGCTACATGTTTTCGAAATTCATTCAACGGGATGTGCCGGGGCGCCGGGTATTTTCCCGACGTCAGGCCGCCAGGTCGGGCGCGACTCAAGTCAATCCCGATTCGCGCAATTGGTGTTGCCGGCACGGTTTTCCTCCACTTTGCAAAGACGCCCTCCGTGCGAAACCGCGCGAAGGGCGCGCGCATGGGTTGCGCGACTCGGCGGAGGTCCGTACATTCCATTTATCAGAATGTAGTTCTGCATAGTGGAATTAAGGGAGGAAAGACCATGGTATCCGGAGGTTTCAAGCGGATGATGCTGACATCTGCCGCGCTTTGCCTTGCGACGGCAGGGGCGGCGATCGCCGAGACGCGGTTGATCCTGGGGGAGGCAGGGCCGAACCGCGGGGCGCGCGCCGCCTCGCTGCAGCATTTCGTCGACGAGGTGACGGCGCGCACCGACGGGGAGGTCGTCATCGACGTTCAGTGGGGCGGGGCGCTCTTCAAGGCGAACGCGGCCGTGGGCTCCATCGCCGACGGTGTCGCCGATCTCGGCACGATCATCTCGGTCTACTTCCCGCAGGAGATGGTGGGTTACGGCATCGCCGACCTGCCCGTTCTGAACTCGGACGCCTGGGTGGGCATGCGCGCGACCGACGAGCTGATGCGCAACTCGGAAGCCATCCAGGCCAGCCTCGCCGATCAGAACCTCGTCTACCTGGGCACCTTCACGACCTCCGCGGTCAACATCGGCTGCAAGGATGCCGCGATCCGCTCGGTCGAGGACATCGAGGGCCTGAAGGTGCGTGGCGTCGGGGCCTATGGCGACACGTTCCGCGACTTCGGGGCGAACATGGTGCCGATGTCGATCTATGATGCCTACCAGGGCCTCGACACCGGGCTCCTCGACTGCTCGCAGGGCTATTCCTATGCCGTCGGCGCGCTCAAGCAGGAAGAGGTGATGACCTCCTACACGCTCCTCAACTGGGGACAGGTCGGCGCGCTCGGCATCTTCATCAACAAGGACGTCTACGACGGTCTTTTGCCCGAGGTGCAGACCGCGATGGGCGAGGCCGGCGTCGCCATGGCCGACAAGCTGGGCGAACTCATCACCGCCGACAACGAGGCGGCCATCGAGAAGATGCGGGAAGCCGGTGTCGAGATCATCGAGCTCGACGAAGCCGAACGCGATCAACTGGTGGAGAAGGGCGCGGCCTACGTCGAAGCCTGGGCCGAACGTGCGGGTGGCGTCGGTCTCGACGGGGCGGCGCTCCTCGAGGAATACGACGCGCTGATCGCCAAATACACCGCCGAGCGGGACGAGCAGGGCTACCCCTGGACCCGCTGATCGCCTGAAACCGTGACGGCGCGCGGCCCGAAACGCCGCGCGCCACGACAGCCGAGGCCCCCATGCTCCAGCGTATCGAACGCCTCCTCCTCGACCTCGCGGCCTTTGCCGTGGCGGGCCTGTGCCTCCTGATCACGGTCAGCGTCCTGCTGCGTGCGACGGTCAACTCCGGCATCCCCGACACGATCGTGATGGTGGCCGAGTTGATGGTCGCGGCCATCGTCCTGCCGCTCGCCGCCGCGACGACGGCGCGCGCCCATATCGTGGTCGAGTTCCTTTCCAAGATGCTCGCCCCCCGCACGCAGGACTGGCTCATCCTCTTCGGCAGCATCGTCGGCCTTCTGGCGCTCGCCCCCCTGATCTACGCGGGCTGGAACGAGGTGTCGAAGACCGTGGGCTCCGGCTCCTTCTACTTTGGGGAGTTGAGCCTGCCGAAATGGCCCGGCCGCGTCATCTTCCTCGTCGGGCTCTCCTTCTGCTGGCTGCGCCTTCTGCTGATGGCTCTCGGGGATCTGCGCACCATCCGGACGGGCGGGCACATCGACGCCTCGGGCGGCAAGACCACCGATCTCATGGCGGAGCAGGACTGATGGACGGAACTCTCGTCGGCCTCGTCGCCTTCGCCAGCGTGATCGGCCTCCTGGCGATCCGGGTGCCCATCGCCTTTGCGCTGGCCCTCGTCGCCGCCGTCGGCAGCTTCGTGATGTTCGCCTTCCGCACGGGCGACTTCACGCCCCTGCGCGCGATCCGGCCGACCACGTCGATGGTGTTCTCGAATTCCTTCGACCTGATCCATTCCTACGACCTCTCGATGATCCCGCTCTTCGTGGCGCTCGGCCACATCGCCTATCGCGCCGAGATCACGACCAAGATCTACCACGCCGCCCGCGTCTGGCTGGCCAGCGTGCCGGGCGGGGTCGCCATGGCCTCGGTCGTCGGCTGCGGCGGGTTCTCGGCGATAACCGGATCCTCCATCGCCTGCGCCTCGACGATGGGGCGCATCTGCTCGCCCGAGATGCTGCGGATGGGCTACGACAAGCGGCTTGCGACGGCTTCGGTCGCGGCGGGCGGCACGCTCGGCTCGCTCATCCCGCCGTCGGTTCTCTTCATCATTTACGGCATCTTCACCGAGACCTCGATCTCCGCGCTCTTCCTTGCCGGTATCCTGCCGGGCCTGATCTCGCTTCTGGGGTTCGTCCTCGTCATCTGGATCTGGGTCTGGCGTGACCCCTCGGCGGCCCCGGCCTTCGACGAGACGATCACCGGCCGCGACCGCGCGCGCGCCGCCTTCGACGCCTGGCCGGCGGTCGCGCTCTTCGTGATCATCGTGGGGGGTATCTACGGGGGCATCTTCACCGCGACCGAAGCGGCGGCGATCTGCGTCTCGGCCGCCGTCCTGATCGGATTCGCGCAACGCAAGCTCACCCTTGCCGGCCTCTGGGAGAGCCTGCGCGAGACCTGCGTGCAGACCGCCAGCATCTTCCTCATCGCGGCGGCGGCCAAGATCTTCGTCGCCTTCATCGCGCTCACGGGCGTGGCTCCCGCCATCGTCGGCGCGGTCACGGATGCACAGCTGTCGCCGGTAATCCTCCTCCTTGCCATCGCGCTCATCTACCTGCTCCTCGGCATGTTCCTCGACCCGATCGGCATCATGGTCCTGACGCTGCCGCTGATGATCCCGCTCGTGGAGGGCTACGGCTTCGACCTGATCTGGTTCGGCGTCGTCGTCATCAAGCTGCTCGAGATCGGGCTCATCACGCCGCCCGTCGGCCTCAACGTCTTCGTCATCGCCAACGTCGTCGGCCGTGACGTGCCGATCGACCGCATCTTCGCGGGTATCCTGCGCTTCCTCTCGGTCGACGTGATCGTGCTGGGCCTCATCATGGCCTTCCCGATCATCTCGCTGCTCATTCCGGGGAGCATGTGATGGGCGAGACACGACAGATCGACACCACCGACCGCCGCTTCGCGACAACCCTCGCGCGGGGCCTGAGCGTGCTGCGCGCCTTCCGGCCCTCCGACGACGGCCTCAGCAACGCGGAGATTTCCGAGCGGACGGGGCTGCCGAAGTCCACCGTATCGCGGCTCACCTTCACGCTGCAGTCGCTGGGATACCTCACCCACGCACGCCACCATGACCGCTATCGCCCCGGTCCCGCGCTGCTCGTGCTCGGCAACACGGCGGCCAGCACGATCAGCTTCATCGACATGGCCGGCCCCCTGATGCAGCGGCTCGCCGACGAGACCGGGACGCTCTCGCTCCTTCTGGTCCGCGACGGTGCGAAGATGCTCGTGGTCAAGACCTGGCGCCCCCGTGCCGTGGCCTCGCTCTGGCTCGAGGTCGGACACCGGCTGCCGTTCAACGGCTCGTCCTCGGGGCAGACGCTGCTCGCGGCGCTCTCGCCCCCGGCCTTCGCCCGGGTCGTCGAGGAGGCCGGGGAGGACCGCGGCCTCACCCCCGCCCGCGCCGAGGAGATCCGCCGCGAGACCGGCGGGCAGCTCTTTGCGCAGGGGTTCGCCATCGCCGACCCCGCGCACTATTTCGCAAGCCAGATCCACGCCGTCGCAACCCCGTTCCACCCGCGCGACCTGTCGGAGCCGGTGATCTTCACCTGCGGTGCCATGCCCGAGATGCTGACCGTCGCGCGGATGCAGGAGGAGGTCGGGCCGCGCCTGCGGGCGACCGTCGCCGAACTCGAACGGATCATGGGGCAGGGCTCCGGTGGCCCGCGCGGCGACCTCTAGGGAGAATTCGATGACACCCGTCACCTATTCCGTCACCGATGGCATCGCCGTCATCACCGTCGACAACCCGCCGGTCAACGCGCTCGGCCATGCCGTGCGTGCTGGGCTGTCCGAAGCGATCGCGACCTTCACCGCCGACGCGGACGCGCAGATCGCCGTGCTGCGCGGGGGCGGCAAGCTTTTCCTCGGCGGGGCCGACATCTCGGAGTTCGGCAAGCCGCTGCAGGAGCCGGGCCTGCCCACGGTCGTCAACGAGATCGAGGCCTGCCCGAAACCCGTGGTCGCCGCGATCCACGGTGTCGCGCTCGGCGGCGGGCTCGAGGTGGCGCTCGGCTGCCACTACCGGCTCGCCATGCCGGGCACGAAACTTGGCCTGCCCGAGACGACGCTCGGCATCCTGCCCGGGGCAGGCGGCACGCAGCGCGCGCCGCGCCTCGTGGGGCTCGACGCGGCGGCCGAGATGATCACGGGCGCGAAGCCCGTAACGGCGGAGAAGGCCGTTGAAATCGGTCTCGTGGACCGTCTGGGCGACGGCGGGGATGTTGCGGCCGCCGGCCGTGCCTACGCCGGCGACCTGCTGGCCGAGGGTGCGGGCCCGCGCCCGACCCGCGACATCCCCGCGCCCGAAGGCACCCTTGCGCAGAAGCGCGCGGAGGCCGAGTGGAAGTTCAAGGGACAGGTCGCGCAGGTCACGGCGCTCGACGCCATCGCTGCGGGGCTCGACCGCCCGTTCGACGAGGGCCTCGCCGAGGAGCGCCGGCTGTTCCAGACCCTGATCGAGACGCCGCAGCGCGCGGGCCTGATCCACGCCTTCTTCTCCGAGCGCGCGGTGACGAAACTGCCCGAGCTGAAGGGTGTGAGCCCGCGCAACCTCAGTCACGTCGGCGTCATCGGTGGCGGCACCATGGGGGCAGGGATCGCCACCTCCGCACTTCTTGCGGGTCTCGTGGTCACGCTGGTCGAACGTGACGAGGCGGCCGCCGGCAAGGCCCGGGAAACGATCGGCCGCAACCTCGATGCCGCCGTGAAGCGCGGCAAGCTGACCGACGAACGCCGGCAGACGAGCCTCGCCTCTCTGGCAACCGTCACGGGCTACGACGCGCTGGCCGAGGCCGATCTCGCCATCGAGGCCGTCTTCGAGGACATGGAGGTCAAGAAAGGGGTCTTCGCGCGGCTCGACGCGGCGATGAAGCCCGGTGCGGTGCTGGCAACGAATACCTCCTACCTCGACATCAACGAGATCGCGCGGGCGACGTCCCGTCCGGCGGATGTGATCGGGCTGCACTTCTTCTCGCCCGCGCACATCATGAAACTCCTCGAGATCGTGGTCGCCGACGACACGGCCCCGGAGGTCACCGCCACCGCCTTCGCGCTGGCCAAGCGCCTCGGCAAGACGCCGGTGCGTGCCGGTGTTTGCGACGGCTTCATCGGCAACCGCATCCTGTCGCACTACCGAGCGGCGGCCGACCACATGGTCCTCGACGGGGCCAGCCCCTACGACGTGGACCGTGCGCTGGTGGCATTCGGTTTCGCCATGGGCCCCTACCAGGTCAGCGACCTCGCCGGTCTCGACATCGGCTACGCCACGCGCGAGCGCAAGGCGGCCACAGCCCATCCCCGCGACCGGAGTCCCACCTTCGCCGACGCGCTCTACCATGCCGGACGGCTCGGGCAGAAGACGGGCAAGGGGTACTACGACTATTCCGAGGATCGGCGCGGCGCGCAGGATCCGGAGGTCCTCGACCTCGTGGCCGAGGCTCGCGCGGGTTCTCAGCGCCGGTTCACGCCCGAGGAGATCCAGCGCCGCTACATGGCCGCCATGGTGAACGAGGCCGCGCAGGTCGTGGACGAAGGCATCGCCCGTCGTCCGCTCGATGTCGACGTGGTCTTCCTCCACGGCTACGGGTTCCCGCGGCATCTCGGCGGGCCGATGCATTGGGCCGATGCCCAGGGTCACGACCGCATCCTCGCCGACATCACGGAATTCGCGAAGACCGACGATCACTTCTGGCAGCCCGCGCCTCTTCTGCAGCGGCTGTTGGCCGAGGGCCGCAGCTTCGCCGACCTCAACGCGACCCGAAAGGACTGACCATGCCCGACCCCGTCATCGTCTCCCTCGCGCGCACCCCCATCGGCAAGGCCGGTCGCGGCGCGTTCAATATGACCCACGGGGCCGTCATGGGCGGCCACGTCGCGGGCGAGGCCGTCAAGCGCGCGGAGATCGACCCCGCCCTGATCGAGGACAGCATCTGGGGCTGCGGCTACCCGGAGTATGTCACCGGCGGCAACATCGCCCGCCAGATCGTCATCCACGCGGGTCTGCCCGACAGCGTCGCGGGAACCACCGTCAACCGCTTCTGTGCGAGCGGGCTGCAGGCCATCGCGATGGGGGGGCACATGATCGCCGCCGAAGGTGCCAAGGCGGTGCTCGTCGGCGGGGTGGAAAGCATCTCGATGGTGCAGCCGCCCGCCCGCCACTCCCGCGAGGCGCACCTCGAAGAGACACGGCCCGATCTCTACCTGCCGATGATCGAGACGGCCGACATCGTCGCGGCCCGCTACGGCGTGACCCGCGCCGCCCAGGACGCGCTCGGGCTCGAAAGCCAGCAGCGGACGGCGGCCGCGCAGGAGGCCGGGCGCTTCGATGCCGAGATCGTGCCGATCACCGTCACCAAGGCCGTGAAGGACAAGGAGACGGGCGAGGTTTCGGAGCAGGAGGTGACGATCGACCGGGACGAATGCAACCGCCCGTCGACGACACTCGAAGGGCTCGAAAAGCTCCAGCCCGTGCGCGGAGAGGACCAGTTCATCACCGCCGGGAACGCCTCGCAGCTCTCCGACGGCGCCGCGGCGCTCGTGATGATGGACGCCAAGGAGGCCGCGCGGCAGGGGCTCACCCCGCTCGGGGCCTTCCGTGGCTTCGCCGTCGCCGGATGCGCGCCCGACGAGATGGGCATCGGCCCGGTCTTCGCTGTACCCCGCCTGCTGGAGCGGCACGGCCTCAAGGTCTCCGACATCGACCTCTGGGAGCTCAACGAGGCCTTCGCCTCCCAGGCGCTCTACTGCCGCGACACGCTCGGCATCGACCCGGAGGTCTGCAACGTCGACGGCGGCTCCATCTCCGTCGGTCACCCCTTCGGCATGACGGGCGCGCGGATGACCGGGCACCTGATGGTCGAGGGCCATCGCCGGGGTGCGAAACTCGGCGTCGTGACCATGTGCATCGGCGGTGGCCAGGGGGCCGCCGGCCTCTTCGAGATCTTCTGAAAGGAGCGAGACATGAACCTCGACTACACCGACGACCAGAAGGCTTTCCGCGACGAGGTCCGCGCTTTTCTGGACGAGAAGCTGCCTGAGCGTCTGACCGAGAAGGGGCGCGGTACGCGCGCGCTCACCAAGGCGGATCACGAGGAATGGCACGCCATCCTGAACGAGAAGGGCTGGCTCGCCGGCAACTGGCCCGAGGCGTTCGGCGGGGCCGGATTCGACGCCGTTCAGCGCCACATCCTCGAGATGGAGATGACCCGCGCCGGGGCCCCCCGCATCGTGCCCTTCGGCATCGCCATGCTGGGGCCGGTGCTGCAGAAGTTCGGATCGAAGGAACAGCAGGACCACTACCTGCCGCGCATCCTGAACGGCGACGACTGGTGGTGCCAGGGCTACTCCGAGCCGGGGGCCGGCTCGGACCTTGCCAGCCTGCGCTGCGAGGCCGTGCGCGACGGCGACCACTACGTCGTCAACGGACAGAAGACCTGGACGACGCTGGGGCAGCACGCGAACATGATCTTCTGCCTCGTGCGCACCTCCAAGGAGGGCAAGCCGCAGGAAGGCATCAGCTTCCTTCTGATCGACATGGAGACACCCGGTGTCGAGGTCCGGCCCATCGTCCTCATCGACGGCGGGGCCGAGGTGAACGAGGTCTGGTTCTCGGATGTCCGCGTCCCGGTCGAGAACCTCGTGGGCGATGAGAACAAGGGCTGGACCTATGCCAAGTACCTGCTGACGCACGAGCGCACGAACATCGCCGGCGTGGGCTTCGCCAGCGCCGGTCTCGACAGCCTGAAGCGCATCGCGCGGGCCGAGCAGGACGGCGATCGCAAGCTGATCGACAACCCCCATTTCGCCGCCCGCATGGCCCGGATCGAGATCGACCTGATGGCCATGGCCACGACCAACCTGCGCGTCGTCTCGGCCGCCGCCGCCGGGCAGGCACCCGGCGCGGAATCTTCGATGCTCAAGGTGAAGGGCACGATCATCCGGCAGGAGATCAACGCGCTCACCCGCACCGCCGTCGGCCCCTACGCGATGCCCTTCCAGTCCGAGGCCGTGGAGGGCGCGAACGAGGCACCGATCGGCCCGGACTACGCCGCCAAGGCGACCGGGGCCTACCTCAACAACCGCAAGCTCTCGATCTACGGCGGCTCGAACGAGGTGCAGCGCACGATCATCGCCAAATCCATGCTGGAGCTCTGACATGAACTTCGACCTCTCCGACGAAGCCCGGATGCTGCAGGACGGCCTGCGCCGCTATCTGGCCGAGGCCTATACACCCGCCGCCCGCAAGGACGCCGTGGAGCATGGGTTTTCGGGCGACATCTGGGCCGGGCTGGCCGAGATGGGCGTGATCGGTGCCCTCTTCCCGGAGGAGCAGGGCGGCTTCGGCGGCACGGGCTTCGACATCGCGCTCGTCTTCGAGGAGCTGGGGCGCGCTGGCGCGGTCGATCCGCTCATCGACACGGGGCTTCTCGGCGGCGGGCTGCTGGCGGCAGCGGGTCGTGACGATCTGCTGGAGGCGGTCATCGCGGGCGAGATGCAGCTGGCACTGGCGCATACGGAACCGGGCGGGCGCTACGACCTCGCCCGCGTCGCGACGACAGCGCAGGAGGACGGCGACGGCTGGACGCTCTCGGGGCGCAAGGCCGTCGTGGTGAACGCGCCCAGGGCCGACCGGATCATCGTCAGCGCCCGCACCTCCGGCGCGGCGGGCGACACCGACGGCCTGAGCCTCTTTCTCGTCGATCCGGAGCGTCTCACGCTCGCGCCCTATCCGCTCGTCGGCGGGGGGCTCGCCTCCGAAATCACGTTCGACGGGGTGACGCTCCCGCCCGACGCGCTTCTGGGCGAGGCGGGGCAGGCCTACGCTGCGCTCGAAGCCGCGCAGGCCCGTGCCACGCTCGCGCTCTCGGCCGAGGCGCTGGGTCTCATGGAGGCGATCCGCGCGCTCACCACCGACTACCTGAAGACCCGCAAGCAGTTCGGCCAGCCCATCGGCAAGTTCCAGGTCCTGCAACACCGCATGGCCGACGTCCTGATCGAGATCGAGCAGGCACGCTCGGCCGTCATCAACCTGGCCGGGCACATCGACACCGACGACCGGGATCTTCACCTGCACGCCACGAAGAACCTCATCGGCAACGTCGCCAAGCTGGTGGTCGAGGAGTCGATCCAGATGCACGGCGGCATCGGCGTGACCGAGGAATACGACCTCGGCCATCTGGCCAAGCGCCTCACCATGGTCGATCACCGCTTCGGCGATGCGCTCTGGCATCTCGAGCGTTTCATCGCGCTGCGGGCCGCATGAGCCGCCTGCCGCCAGACGGTCCCGGCCTCATCCGGGGCGAAACGGGGACACAGCGCCTTCTGGGCTACGTCCTCGACGTGCGGGGCGGGCAGGGTGGATCGGCGCGCTGCCACATGGAGATCACCGACGATCACACCAACCGTCACGGCGTCTTGCATGGCGGCATCACGACGTCGATCCTCGACAACGCCATGGGCGCGACGGCCAGCCTGACCGTCGACGGCAGCGGCACGGCCCCCTTCCTGACCGTCTCGATGACGGTGAACTTCATGGCACCGGCGCACAGTGGTCAGCTTCTGATAGCGACCGGGCGCAAAACGGGCGGCGGGCGCTCCACGCTCTTCGTGGAGGGCGACCTCGAAGCCGACGACGGCACGCGCATCGCGACCGCCAGCGGTGTTTTTCGAAAGGTGCCGACGCACCGTCTGGAGGGCAGATGACACGCGCCAAGCTCGAAGACTTCGGCGACCGCCTGATCGTGACCGCCACCAACGGGGCGCGCCGCAACGCGCTGACGCCCGACTACTATGCGACGCTGGCCGAGGCGCTGGAGCAGGCGCGCGACCCGCGCATCGCCGCCGTCATCCTGTGCGGGGAGGGCGGCTACTTCTGTGCCGGCGGCGACCTGACGCAGCTCGCGACCCGCCGGGAGCTGCCCGAGCCAGAGCGCCTTGCGCGGATCGAGGCGCTGCACGACCTCATCCGCGGTGTCATCGCCTGCCCCGCGCCGGTCATCGCTGCGGTCGAGGGCGGAGCGGCGGGAGCCGGGGCCTCGCTCGCCTTCGCCTGCGACCTCGTCGTGGCCGACCGCGCGGCAAGCTTCTCGGCCGCCTATGTCAAGGCCGGCCTCGTTCCCGACGGCGGCCTGACGACCAGCCTCGCCCGGCTCGTCCCCCGCGCGACGCTCATGCGCATGGCGCTCTTCGGCGAGAAGATCCCGGCCACGCGCCTCCACGAGCTCGGCGTCGTCTCGCAACTCGAAGATGCGGCGGATGTCTTTCCCGCCGCCCTGGCCCTCGCCGACCGTCTGGCCGACGGGCCGACCGGCGCGCAGACGGCGATCAAGCGTCTCGTCACCTCGGCCTACGATAGCGACGCGGCCACGCAACTCGACCGGGAGCGCGACGCCATGGCCGCCGCCGTCGCCGCCCCCGAGGCGGCGGAGGGCATAGGGGCCTTCCTCGACAAGCGCACCCCCGACTTCCGCACGGCGAGGGAGGGCCGATGATCGTGCCCGTCTTCGACACCGCCGTCACCCGCACCTACGGTACGCGTCTCCCCATCGTCGCGGGCGGGCTCATGTGGCTGTCGGATGCCGACTACGTCGCCGCCTGCGCCCAAGCCGGCATCATCGGTTTCATCACCGCCGCAAGCTTCAAGGAGCCGGGCACCCTCGAGGCCGAGATCGCCCGCGCCCGCGCGCTCTGCGGCGACCGACCCTTCGGCGTGAACGTCTCGATGCTGCCGAAGCTCGTCGAGGGCGAGACCGTGGCCGAGACCTTCCGCCTGATCGCGGGCGAGGGCGTGCGCTTCGTCGAAACCTCGGGCCGCAACCCGGAGGCCTTCCTGCCGATCCTGAAGGACGCCGGCATCCATGTCCTGCACAAGGTTCCGTCGGCCCGCTACGCCCGCAAGGCCGAGGCCGTGGGCGTCGATGTCGTCGCCATCGTGGGTGCGGAATGCGGCGGCCACCCGGGCCTCGACATGATCGGGACAGTCGTGAACCAGGCACTGGCCGAGCGCGACCTCACGATCCCTTTCCTCATCGGCGGCGGCATCGGCACCGGCGGTCAGATGGTGGGCGCGCTGGCATCGGGGGCGGCCGGGGTCGTCATGGGCACCCGGCTTCTCGTGGCCGAGGAGCTGAACGCGCATCCCGGCTACAAGGCAGCCCTCGTGGAAGCGAGCGAGCGGGATACCGAGCTCACCATGTCGAGCGTCCGTAACACGATCCGCACGCTCGCCAACGAGACCTCAGCGACCGTCGCGCGCCTCGAACGGGCGGACCCCGACATCGGGATCGAGGCCCTGATGCCCCATGTCGCGGGCACGATCGGCCGGCGGGCGTATCAGACGGGCGATGTCTCGAAGGGCATGCTCTCGGCGGGGCAATCGCTCGGCCTGACCGACGCCGTCGCCCCCATGGCCGAGATCGTCGCGCGGATCGAGGCGGAGGCGGGGCGCGCGCTGGCGCGGCTCCATGCCCTCACGACACCGGAGGCATTGCGCGCATGAAGATCCACGAGCTTGTCACCCGTGCCGCCGCGGCCCGACCCGAGGCCCGGGCCATCCTCGACGTGGATGGCCGCGCGGTCTCCTACGCCGCGCACGTCGAGGCCATCGAGGCGGCGGCGACGCTCCTGAACGAGCGGGGCTTCGGCGCGGGCGACCGGCTGATGATCGCGGCCGAAAACTGCCACGCCACCGCCGTCCTCATCTTCGCCGCCTCGCGTGCCGGCGGCGTCGCAGTGCCGGTCAATGCCCGTATGACGGCGGCCGAGATCGCGCGCATCGCCGATCACGCCGCGCCGCGGCTCTTGGCCTATACCACCGGCGTCTCGCCAGAGGCCGCGCGCCATGCCGAGGCCGTGGGGGCCGAGACGGTGGAGACTGGCTTCGGGGAGATCGCGCTTTTACAGCCGCAAACCGTCGAAGGCGAAGCGGCCACGGCCGACACCGCCGTCATCCTCTATACCACGGGCACGACGGGTGCCCCGAAGGGCGTCATGCTGACCCATGGCAACCTGACATACGCCGGCGAGGCCTCTGCCAACCTGCGCGACATCGGGCCCGATGACCTGATCTACGGTGCTCTGCCGATGACCCATGTCTTCGGTCTCGCCTCCATGCTCATGGCCGCCAGCACCAAGGGCGCAGCGATCCAGTTCGAGGCCCGCTTCCGGCCCGATCGCCTCTATGCGGCGCTGCGCGGTGGCGCGACCGTCTTCCCCGGCGTGCCGCAGATGCACGCGCTCCTGATGAGCCATGTCGCCGAGAACGACCTGCCGGGCCTGCGTGACGTGCCGCTGCACTACGTCAGCTCCGGCGGCGCGCCCCTCGACCCGGCCTGGAAGCGCAAGGCGGAGGCCTTCTACGGCCTGGCCCTCCAGAACGGCTACGGCATGACCGAGACGACGGCCGGCATCTGCGCCACGAAGAACCCGATTGGAACCGCCGACGTCAGCTGCGGCCCGCCGCTGCCGGGCGTCGAGATCCGCCTCGACACCTCCGTGCCCGCCGCGACCGATGCCGGCGTGGGCGAGGTGCTGACCCGCGGACCGCACGTCATGGACGGCTATTTCCGCAACACGGAGGTCACGGCCGAGGTGCTGCAGGACGGCTGGCTGCGCACGGGGGATCTGGGGCGGATCGACGCGGACGGGTTCCTGCATATAGTCGGACGCGCTAAGGAGCTCATCATCCGTGGCGGCTTCAACGTCTATCCGCCCGAGGTGGAAGCGGCGTTCAACGACCATCCGGACGTGATACAATGTGCCGTGGTCGGACGGGCGGCGGGGGGCGACGAGGAGGTGCTCGCCTTCGTGCAATGCGCCGACCCCGACGCGCTCGACCTCGATGCGCTTCGCGCGTTCACCGCCGAGCGCCTGACGGCCTACAAGCGCCCGACCCGCATCGTCGCGGCACGGACACTGCCGGCGGCCCCGTCGGGCAAGATATTGAAACACCAGCTGATCGCGGCCTTCGCCGAGCAGCTCGACTGAGGAGAAAGAGATGCCCAAGGACACACAGCACGGCCACGGCCCCGATCTTGCCGCCTTCGACTGGGCGGATGCCTTCCGCCTCGAGGATCAGCTGAGCGAAGACGAGCGGATGCTGCGCGATGCGGCCCGCGCCTTCGCCGATGCGGAGCTCGCGCCCATCGTGCGCGAAGCCTACGCGGAGGAGACGTCGAACCCCGGCATCTTCCGGAAGATGGGCGAGGCGGGTCTCCTCGGGGTGACCGTCCCCGAGGAATACGGCGGCCTCGGCGCGGGCTACGTCACCTACGGCCTCGTCGCGCGGGAGATCGAGCGGATCGACAGCGGCTACCGCTCGATGATGTCGGTCCAGTCGAGCCTCGTGATGTATCCGATTCACGCCTATGGATCTGAAGAGCAAAGGAAAAAGTATCTGCCCGGTCTCGCCGCAGGCGAGCTCATCGGCTGCTTCGGCCTCACCGAACCCGACGCGGGCTCCGACCCCGCCGGCATGAAGACGCGGGCCGAGAAGACCGACGGCGGGTATCGCATCACCGGGTCCAAGATGTGGATCTCGAACGCGCCCTTCGCGGATGTCTTCGTCGTCTGGGCGAAGTCCGACGCGCACGACGGCAAGATCCGCGGCTTCGTCCTCGAGAAGGGTATGAAAGGGCTTACATCCCCTGTCATCAAGGGCAAGCAGAGCCTGCGCGCCTCGACGACCGGCGAGATCGTGATGGACGGTGTCGAGGTCGGGGAGGAGGCGCTTCTGCCGGGTGTGCAGGGATTGAAGGGGCCGTTCGGGTGCCTCAACCGGGCGCGCTACGGGATCGGCTGGGGTGTGCTCGGCGCGGCGGAGTTCTGCTGGCACGCGGCGCGGCAATACGGGCTCGACCGCAAGCAGTTCGGCCGCCCGCTGGCGCAGACGCAGCTCTTCCAGAAGAAGCTGGCCGATATGCAGACCGAGATTTCCTTTGGTTTGCAAGGGGTTCTGCGGGTCGGGCGGCTGATGGACGAGGGGATGGCGGCGCCGGAGATGATCTCGCTCGTGAAGCGCAACAATTGCGGCAAGGCGCTCGACGTGGCGCGGCTGGCGCGGGACATGCATGGTGGCAACGGGATTTCCGAGGAATATCAAGTCATTCGCCACATGATGAACCTCGAGACTGTGAACACCTACGAGGGGACGCACGACGTCCATGCCCTGATCCTCGGACGGGCGCAGACGGGGCTGCAGGCGTTCTTTTGAACGTTTTGTACAAACTGCGAGGGGGCATTTGGGCGTTTTGTACACGTTCAGATGTCGCGAAAGGTCATCCCCGGGCTTGACCCGGGGGGCGCTTCGTTCTCGGAGATGGTCGGGTCAAGCCCGACCATGACGGCGGGATGGGGAGATGGTCGGGTCGGGCCCGACCATGACGTCGAAGGTCAGGAGTGCTCCTCGGCGGCGGTGTCGGCGAGGGCGCGGTTGTAGACCCGGAGCGCATCGACGTGGAGGAGGACGCCCAGCACTTCGGGCGGGCCATCGCCGCCGGTGAGACGGGTCACGGCGAGGAAGTCGGAGCTCGACCGCTCGAACAGGGGCATCGCCGCTTCGAGCGTATCGCCCGGCGCGACGAAAAGCCCCTCGTTCAGAGCGCGGCGCACGCGGTCTTCCTTGGGGGCCTTCGGGTGGTCGGGTGATTTCATCACCGCCGAGACCTTGAACATCGCCAAGAGATACGCCTGCGGTCCGGCGGCGAGGTGGATGCCGCGCCGCTCCAGCTGTGTCAGGAAGAAGGACCGGTCGACGAGCCGCCCCGAAAGCGCCGAGGCGATGGAGACGGCGACCATGACGGCGAGACCGGTCTGCCAGTCGCCCGTCAGCTCGAAGACGATGAGCGTCGTGGAAATCGGCGCGCCGAGGACGGCCCCGGCGACCGCCCCCATGCCAGCTAGCGCATAGAGCGTCTCGGAGCCGGAGATGTCGGGGAAGATCGAGGTGGCGACGCCGCCGAAGGCGAGCCCGGACAGCGCGCCGATCATCAGCGCGGGCGAGAAGATGCCCCCGCCCATGCGCCCGCCCATGGTGATCGAGACGGCGACGACCTTCAGGACGGTGAAGACCACCGCCTCGCGCAGCAGGAGGTCGCCCGAGAGCGCGGCGGAGGTGGTCTCGTATCCGACGCCGATGATGTGGGGAAAGAAGATTGCGATGCCACCGAGCATCAGGCCTGCGACGGCGGGGCGGATCATCGGGGGCATTCGGAGCTTGCCCTGGATCTCGTTGGCGACGTCTTCGGCGAAGAAGACGGAGCGCATCAGGACGAAGGCGATGACGCCGGAGGTCAGCCCGAGCAGCAGGAAGGCCGGCAGTTCGACGTAGAAGGCCAGCTCGCCCGCCTCGGGCAGCATGAATTCGGTCACGTCGCCGAAGTGGATGCGGCTGATGACCGAGCCCGAGACGGCGGCGATGGTGATGGGGGCGAAGGCGTGGATGGCGAAGTGGCGCAGCACCACCTCCATCGCGAAGAGCGCCCCGGCGAGGGGGGCGTTGAAGCTGGCGGCGACGCCGGCGGCGACGGCGCATCCGAGAAGGTCGCGCCCGGTCACGCCGTCGGCGTTCAGCTTGTTCGACACCCAGCCCGCGATCATGCCGACCATGTGGACGACCGGGCCCTCCCGCCCCGTCGAGCCGCCCGAGGAGAGGGTGATGAGCGAGGCCGCGATAGAGGCGAGGCCGGCGCGCCGCTCCACCCGACCCTCCTTCATGGCTGAGGCCTGGATGACCTCGGCCGGACCGCGCACGCGGCCGTCCGGCGTGAAGCGCGTCAGGATGTAGCCCGTCAGGAGCCCGCCGAGACAGGGCAGGATCAGGATCCAGAACCAGGGCAGCGTTGCCACGAAGCTATGCAGCTTGCGGGGGTCGTCGGTGCCGTAAAGGAACGTCTGGAGGTTCTGGATCGCCATCATGAAGCCGACGGCGGCATAGCCCGAGGCGATCCCGAGGAGGAGGGCGATGAACCAGAACTGCACCTTGGAGGGCCCGCGGTCGCGAATGAGCGCCCAGGTGCGGCGCAGCGATCCGACGAGAGGCGCGGCGGGGCGGGGCGAGGGCGCGTCGGTCAAAGGCCCCGTTCCTTCACGGCACTTGTCCTTCCGACGGCCCTGTCGCACCAAGGGCGCGTCGAAGGAGGGAGGGGCCGATGATCCCGGGAGACGCGCTGAACGAACTCGACGCGATGCTAGGCGAACGGCTGTCGACGGGAAAGAGCGATCTGGCCCTACACGGACGCTCGGAGACCTATCACGGCGAGATGCCGCCCGATGCGGTGGTCTACCCCGACACCACCGAGGAGGTGGCGCGGATCGTCGAGATCTGCGCGCGCCATGGCCTGCCGGTGATCGGCTGGGGCACGGGCACCGCGCTCGAAGGCCATGCGAGCGCGCCGCGGGGCGGCGTGACGGTGGATTTCCGGCGGATGGACAGGGTGCTGGAGGTCGTGCCCGAGGACATGCTCGTGCGGGTGCAGCCCGGGGTGACGCGCGAGGCGCTGAACACGGAGCTGCGGGCGACGGGGCTGTTCTTTCCGGTCGATCCCGGCGCGAATGCCTCGCTCGGAGGCATGGCGGCGACGCGGGCGTCCGGCACGACGGCGGTGCGCTACGGCACGATGCGCGATCAGGTGCGGGGCCTCGAGGTCGTGCTGGCCGACGGGCGGGTGATCCGGACGGGGACGCGGGCGAGGAAGTCTTCGGCCGGCTACGACCTGACGGGGCTTTTCGTCGGCTCTGAAGGGACGCTCGGGCTGATGACGGAGTTGACCCTTCGGCTCTGGGGACAGCCCGAGGCGATCTCGGCGGCCGTCTGCGGCTTCGAGACCACCGAGGGTGCGATCGCGGCGGTGATCCTGGCGATGCAGATGGGGCTTGCGCCGGCGCGGATCGAATACGTCGACGTGGCGACCGTGCGGATCCTGAACGCGATCGACGGCGCGGACCTGCCGGAGCGGCCGCATCTCCTCCTCGAGTTCCACGGCAGCGATGCGGCGGTGGCCGAGGAGGCCGCGCGCTTCGGCGAGATCGCGGCCGAGCATGGCGGCGGCGACTACGCCTGGGCCACGCGGGCGGAGGAGCGCAGCCGGCTCTGGTCGATGCGGCACCGGGCCTACCACACGATCCTCGCATCGCGGCCGGGGGCGACGGCGGTCGTCACGGACGTCTGCGTGCCGATCTCGCGTCTGGGCGAGGCGTTGGGGCGGGCGGCGGAGGCGGTGGCGGCCTCGCCGCTTGAAGGACCGATCCTCGGGCACGTGGGCGACGGCAATTACCACGCGATCCTGATGGTCGACCGCGACGATGCGGGCGAGGCGGCCGAGGCCAAGCGGCTGTCGGATGCGATGGTGGCCCATGCGCTGGAGCTTGGCGGCACGGCGACGGGGGAGCATGGCGTGGGCTTCGGCAAGCTGCACCTGATGGAGGCGGAACACGGGGCCGCCTGGGACGTGATGGGCGCGGTGAAGCGGGCGCTCGACCCCGAGGGGGTGATGAACCCCGGCAAGCTGGTGCGGGGGAACTGACGGCCGTGGCGGTCAGATCTGCTCCACCGTGACCTTGCCGGCGTAGAAGGCGAGGTGGCCCTCGATGGCCTTGGCGTCCTCGTTGATGACGTTCTCGTAGGTCCAGGCGACATCGGTGATCGTGCCCGACTGGCCCACGTAGCTGTAGTAGGCGGCATCGCCCTTGTGGGGGCAATGGGTGGTCGTCTGCGTCCGCTCGAAGAGGGCCATGGCGATGTCCTCGCGCGGGAAATAGACGACGAAGGGCCGGTCGCCCTCGACGAGGGACAGCGCGTTGCGGCTCTCGACGATGACGCCGTCGTCGCTGCGGACGGACCAGGTGCCGGTGGCCGGTTTGATGGTGATCTTCGTCATGTCGCTCTCCCGCTTGGTTGTGCGAGCCTAGTGGCCATTCGTGACAGTTGAAAGGTCAGAGCGGTGCGCACATCGCGTCGAGCCAGGCCCGATCCGCACCGTCGAGGCGCGGGCCGATCTTCGCCGCGACGTCGGCATGGTAGGCGTCGAGCCAGGCGCGCTCGTCCCGGCTGAGGAGGTCGACCAAGACGAGGCGGCGGTCGATGGGCACGTGGGTCAGCGTGACGAAGTGCAGCATGTCGCGGTCGTCGCCGTCCGCGGGGCGCGGGGCCGGGGCGACGTGGATCAGGTTCTCGATGCGGATGCCGTAGGCCCCCTCGCGGTAGTAGCCCGGCTCGTTTGACAGGATCATGCCGGGTTTCAGCGGAACCTGGCTCACGCGCGAGATGCGGGCCGGGCCGTCGTGGACGCCGAGGTAGACGCCGACGCCGTGGCCGGTGCCGTGGTCGTAGTCGCGGTGCTCCATCCAAAGGGGCGCGCGGGCGAGCGCGTCGAGATGCGCACCGGCGACGCCCCGGGGGAAGCGCGCGCGGCTCACGGCGATCATGCCCTGCAGGACGCGGGTGAAGGCGTGGGCCACGTCGGCGGGCGGCGTGCCCAGGGGAACGGTGCGGGTGATGTCGGTCGTGCCGTCCTCGTATTGTCCGCCGCTGTCGACGAGGATCACGCTGTCGGTGTCGAGCCTCCGGTTCGTCTCCTCGTTGACACGGTAGTGGACGATCGCCCCGTTCGGACCCGAGCCGGCGATGGTCTCGAAACTGATGTCGCGCAGCTGGTTGGTGTCGCGGCGGAAGCCCTCCAGCGCCTGCACGACGTCGATCTCGGTCGCCTGCGGCCCGCGGTCCTCGTCGAGCCAGCGCAGGAAGCGCACCATTGCGACCCCGTCGCGCAGATGCGCCTCGGTGGTCGCGGCGAGTTCCGCTTCGGTCTTGATCGCGCGGGGCAGGGCGAAGGGGTCGTCGATCTGCCGCCCGTCGCGCAGCATTTCGGCGAGGGCGACGGGGCAGGTCGCCGGGTCGTAACCCACCGGCGCGTCGATCCCCCGCAGGAGCGCGGCCATGTTTTCGGGCGCGGTGACGTGCACCTCGGGGCCGAGGTGGTCGGCGACGGGCGCGGCCTTCTGCGGCTCGCAGATCAGATCGACCGATGCGTCGGCATGGAGGACGGCGAAGCACTGCGGGATCGGCGTGCGGGGAATGTCGTTGCCGCGGATGTTCAGGAGCCAGGCCACCGCCTCGGGAAGATTGGTCAGCACCGCGGCGACGCCGTGATCCGCCAGCGTCGCCGCGATCTCGGCGCGTTTGTCGGCGGCGGATTTCCCGGCGAGCGCCTCGGGGTAGGGACGCATCGGCTCCGAGGGGCGGGGCGGGCGGTCGTCTCGGATGGCGTCGACGGCGTTCTCACCGGCGACGAAGGTGATGCCCTCGAGTTTCGAGAGCTTCTCCATCTGCGCGACCGGGTGCAGCATCGGGTCGAAGCCCACGCGCCCCCCGTCGGGCAGCGCGCCGGGGAGCCAGTCGGCGAGGCCGATCGCGGGCCAGTCGACGGTCTCGAAGATCGCCGCATCCGTCTGCGCACGGACCTGCACCGTGTAGCGCCCGTCGGTGAAGACGGCCGCGCGCTCGCGCAGGACGACGACGAACCCCGCCGATCCCGTGAAGCCCGAGATCCAGGCCATGCGTTCGTCGGCGGGGGCCACGTATTCGCCCTGATGCGCATCGGCGCGCGGGACGAGATAGGCGTCGAGGTCGCGTGCGGCCATCCAGTCGCGCAGCTTGGCGACGCGCGGCGCGGCGGCCTCGGGGCGGGCGGTGACGTCGAAGGTCTGGAACATCGAAGCCTCGTTCTGGCGTGGCGCGGGTCGCGCGCGGAGTGTCGTGGATATTTATGAAACAGAGAAGTCGGAAACGGTTTCTTAGGGCGGGACGGCTATCGCGGAGGGGCGGAACAGGCTGGGAAGCCGATGGCCGTAAACGGAGAAGCCCCGTCCCCACCCGATGATGTCGGCGGGGGATAGGGCGGACCGTCTTCTTCGTTTTCCAAATATCCCCGCCGGAGGCGACGCGACGTTGCAGCCTCGACCGGCCCTCACGATGCGCGGCGCATTCCCATCACGCGGGCGCGGGCGCGCGGGTCGCTGTCGAAGAGGGCGGCGAGCTGCTCCGTCATCGCGCCGGCGAGCTGCTCGACATCCGTGATGGTGACCGCGCGGTCGTAGTAGCGGGTGACGTCGTGGCCGATGCCGATGGCCAGGAGCTCCACGGCCTTGCGCTTCTCGACCATGGCGATGACGTCGCGCAGGTGCTTTTCGAGGTAGTTCGCGGGGTTCACGCTGAGGGTGCTGTCGTCCACCGGCGCGCCGTCTGAGATGACCATGAGGATCTTGCGGGCCTCGGGGCGGGCGGTCGCGCGGCGGTGGGCCCATTCGAGCGCCTCGCCGTCGATGTTCTCCTTCAGGAGGCCTTCCTTCATCATCAGCCCGAGGTTCGGGCGGACGCGCCGCCAGGGCGCGTCGGCGGACTTGTAGACGATGTGGCGCAGGTCGTTGAGGCGGCCCGGCGTGGCGGGGCGACCGTCCTTCAGCCAGGCTTCGCGGGCGAGTCCGCCTTTCCAGGCGCGGGTGGTGAAGCCCAGGATCTCGACCTTCACGCCGCATCGTTCGAGCGTGCGGGCCAGCACGTCGGCGCAGATCGCCGCGATGGAGATCGGGCGGCCGCGCATGGAGCCGGAATTGTCGAGAAGCAGCGTGACGCAGGTGTCGCGGAACTCGGTGTCGCGCTCCATCTTGAAGCTGAGCGGCGTGGTCGGGTTGGCGACGACGCGGGCGAGGCGGCCGGCGTCGAGGAGGCCCTCTTCCAGGTCGAATTCCCACGACCGGTTCTGTTGCGCCTGAAGCCGGCGCTGCAGCTTGTTGGCGAGGCGCGAGACGGCCCCCTTCAGGGGCTCCAGCTGCTGATCGAGATAGGCGCGCAGGCGCTCGAGCTCGGCCGGTTCGGCCAGGTCCTCCGCGCCCACGACCTCGTCGTTGGCGTCGGTGTAGACGGTATAGTTCGGGTCGGCATCGGAGACGGGCGGGGGCGCGGGCGGCTCACTCTCCTGATCGGCGTCGGGCATCTCGGTCTCTTCGCCCATCTCCTCGTCGGCCATGTCGTCCATGGAGACCTGCGCCTGGGAGGGATCGTCCTGCTGCTCCTGGCTCTGCTCGGGGCTGGCCTCGTCGTCCTGCTCCTGATCGTCGTCGTCGCCGGTCGAATCGGGCTCCTGCTCGTCTTCGTCGGTCTCGCCCTCGTCCTCCTGCTCCTCGTCCTCCATGTCGGGGTCGTCGCCGAGCTGGTCGCCGTAGCCCAGGTCGTCGATGAGCTGACGGGCGAGGCGGGCGAAGGCGGCCTGGTCGGCGAGGATGTCGTCGAGGTTCTCGAGCCGGTCGCCGGTCGATTCCTCGATGAAGCCGCGCCAGAGGTCGAGCGCGTTCTCGGCCCCCTTGGGCAGATCGCGGCCGGTCGCCATCTGGCGCACCCAGTAGCCGATGGCGGTGGCGAGCGGGATCTGCGCCTTGTCGGTGACGTCACCATAGCCCTTGCGGGTGGCTTCGGTGGCGATCTTGGCGTCGATGTTGCCGGCGGTGCCCGGCATGGTGCGGGCGCCGACGGCTTCGCAACGGGCGGTCTCCATCGCCTCGTAGAGGTCGCGGGCCATGTTGCCCTGCGGCATGTATTTCGCGTTGACGCCGGCGTCGTGGTGGCGGTGGCGCAGGGCGAAGGCGTCGGCGGTGCCGCGGGCGAGCAGCACCTCGTCGCGGGTCATGCGGCGCGAGACCTGCGGCAGGCGCAGGCTGTCGTTCGTCTGGCCCGGCGGGTCGACCGAGTAGCTGACGGCCAGCTCCGTGTCGTCGGCCATGGTCTTGGTGGCTTCGGCCAGGGCCTTCTTGAACGGATCGGCGGGGTTGTCGTTCGGTTTGCTCATGGTGTCACAGATGATGCAGGCGGGGGCCGAGGGCAAGCGGCGCGGGGGTCACTCGGGCGCCTCGACCTCGGAAAGCTCGCGGAGGCGCGCAAACATCGCGTCGCAGACCTCGGGGCCGCCGCCGGTGCCGACGGTCTCGGCCCATTCGCCGACGCCGCGCAGGTCGCGGGCACCCTTGCCGCGCGCCATCTCGGGCGGGTCGTCGCGCGCGCCGATGCCCGTCTCGATCTCCCAGTCGCCGGAGAGGAGGTTCACGTCGCAGGTGCCGTAGGCCGTGTTGAGCCGGTCGCGCGTGGAATAGGTGTAGCCGGCGACGACGAAAGCGCCGTCCCGGTGCGCGATGGTCAGCCGCTGGCTCCAGGCGCTGCGGCTCACGCCGATGTTCTCGGAGGCGAGGGCGAGGCTGTCGGGGCGGTCCGGGCCGGTGTCAATGCGTTCGAGCCCCGGGGCCTGCCCCCAGAGGGGGCCGTCCCAGGCGATGGAGCGGGCCACGGCCAGCGTCTCGACCGGGCCGTCGCGGCGGTCGGAGAGGATGACGAGATCGACGTCGAGCGGATCGTCCTCGGAGGCGAGGAGAAGCGCGGTCTCGCAGCCGGTGCGGTCGGGCACGAGGTCGAGGCAAAGGCTGTCGATCAGGCGCGGCAAGACGCCGGTTTCGGCGGGCGTGAGCTCCTCCGCCGAAAGCGGCGCGGCGAGAAGGGCGAGGGGCAGGGCAAGGCGCATGGAGCCTCCGGTCAGTCGAGGGTCAGGCCGTTGTCGAGGGCCCAGCGGACGCGCTCCCCGATGGCGTCGAGTTGCCGGTCGCAGCCCTCGGTCACGCCGTTGAGATAGTCGAGCGAAGGGTCGTCGATGGGGGTGCCGTTCTTCATCGCGTCCGCGAATGCCGCGGCCCGCTCGCGGAAGGCGGGCAGTTCGGCGGCCACCTCGGCGCGCAGCACGTCCCCGGGGACGTCGGTGTGCAGGTAGATGTTCGTCGCGTCCACGCCGAATTCGAGATAGCCCGGTCCGTCGCGGTAGCTGTAGAGCCCGCGTTCGATGAGCGCTTCGGCGCGGGCAACCTCCCAGGCGGTGCAGGTGGCCCCGCCGGCGCGGATTTCGGCGTCCCAGCGGGCGAGGGCGGCCTCTTGGTCAGGCGTGAAGGCCAGCGCGGGGCCGGCCAGGAGGAGAAAGGCGAGGGCGGCCGCCCTCATCCCAAACTCAGGCTGGCCGCGCTTTCGGGGAGTTCCTCGTCGAAGCAGCGCTGGTAGAACTCGGCGACGGTCTGACGCTCAAGCTCGTCGCACTTGTTGAGGAACGTCAGGCGGAAGGCGTAGCCCACGTCGCGGAAGATCTCGGCGTTCTGGGCCCAGGCGAGGACCGTGCGGGGCGACATCACGGTCGAGAGATCGCCGTTCATGAAGGCGGTCCGCGTCAGGTCGGCGACGGTGACCATGCGCGACAGGGTCTGGCGGCCCTCGTCGGTGTTGTAGTGCGGGTTCTTGGCCAGGACGATCGCGGCCTCGGCGTCGTGCTCGAGATAGTTGAGCGTCGCCACGAGGGACCAGCGGTCCATCTGCGCCTGGTTGATCTGCTGCGTGCCGTGGTAGAGGCCGGTCGTATCGCCGAGGCCCACGGTGTTCGCCGTCGCGAAGAGGCGGAAGGAGGGGTGCGGCTCGATGATCTGGTTCTGATCCATCAGGGTCAGCTTGCCGTCCGTCTCCAGCACGCGCTGGATCACGAACATCACGTCGGCGCGGCCGGCGTCGTATTCGTCGAAGACGATGGCGACGGGGTTGCGCAGGGCCCAGGGCAGGATTCCCTCGTGGAATTCCGTCACCTGGACGCCGTCCTTCAGGCGGATCGCGTCCTTGCCGATCAGGTCGATGCGGGAGATGTGGCTGTCGAGGTTGACGCGCACGGCGGGCCAGTTGAGGCGGGCGGCGACCTGTTCGATGTGGGTCGACTTGCCGGTGCCGTGGTAGCCCTGGATCATCACCCGGCGGTTCCAGCCGAAGCCGGCGAGAATGGCGAGCGTGGTGTCGGGATCGAACTTGTAGGTCGTGTCGATGGCGGGGACCCGGTCGCTCGCGTCCTCGAAGCCCTTGACGACCATGTCGCTGTCGATGCCGAAGGCTTCGCGCACGGAGATGTCCTTGGTCGGAACCGCGTTCATGTCCGTCGAACCGTCTGCCATGTCTCGTCTCCTTGCAATCACGTGCCCGGATGCAACATTGGCGGGCGGATCGCAAGGGAAAGGCGGGCCTGCGGCACCGTGCGGCAGGCCGGCGGACCCTCGGGTGCGAAACTGCTGCGCGCGTGGCCGCCGACGTGTTAGAACGGGGCATGAAGCGCATTGTTATCCTGTGTGACGGTACCTGGAACGCGGCCGAGGCCGCACATCCGACAAACGTGGTGCGCCTCGGCCAGGCGCTTTCGGGGACGGGGGGCGACGGGCAGGTTCAGGTGCCCGTCTACATCGAAGGCGTGGGCACCGGGCGGCGTGGCGTCACGCGCACGACGCGGGCGGTCGACCGTCTGCTCGGCGGGGCGCTCGGCTTCGGGCTCATCGACAACGTGGTCGAGGCCTATCGGCATCTCGTCTTTCTCTACGAGCCTGGGGACGAGATCTTCGTCTTCGGCTTCTCGCGCGGGGCCTTCACGGCCCGGTCGCTCGTCGGGTTCCTGCGGTTCACGGGGCTTCTGGCGCGGTCCGAGCTGCAACGTCTGCCCGAGGCCGTGCGACGCTATTCCGAACGCCGGATCGAGACGCCGGAGCGGCGGCAGCGGCGCAATGCGGAGTGGCGCGCGCGGTTCGCGCCCTGGTATCTCGTCGATCCGGAGGATGCGGCGGTCTATGCGGAGTTCGACGCGAAGGAGCCGGTGCCGCTCGACGTGGCCTACCTCGGCATCTGGGACACGGTCGGCGCGCTGGGCGTGCCGGGGCATTTCACGGCCGCGCCCTTCCTCAACCGGAAGTACGCCTTCCACGACACGGCGCTGAGTCCCATGGTCCGCGCCGCGCGCCATGCCGTCGCCATCGACGAGCGGCGCAAGTCGTTCCGGCCGACGCTCTGGTCGAACCTCGAGGCGCTGAACGCCGGGCGCGCGGACGATCCGCCCTACCGGCAGCAGCATTTCGCGGGGGATCACGGCTCGGTCGGCGGGGGCGGCGACCTGACGGGGCTGAGTGCGATCGCGCTCGACTGGATCATGGTCGGGGCGGCGGCGGCGGGGCTCGACTTCGACCCTCTGGTGCGGGCCGCGATCCGGGCCGAGGCCGACCCGATCGCGCCCCTGCACAACCACAGCCTCCCGAGCGGCGGTGTCGTCGCCGGGGCCATGCGCCGCTTCGGTGCGGCGCGCGACCCGGTCGGGCGGTTCGCGGATGTCAGCCTGCCGGCGCGGCGGCGGTGGATCTTCGAGACGAAGGACACGGCGACGCCGCCCTACCGGCCCGATCCGTTGCGGCCGCTCTCGGCGGAGCTCAACGCGTGGCGCGACGACGGGTGAGGCCGGGCGTCACTTGAAGTTGCGGCTGTCCTTGAGCTGATCCCAGGCCCAGACGACCTCGGCGAGCTGCTCCTCCTGGCTGCGGTCGCCGCCGTTCATGTCGGGGTGCAGCACCTTGATGAGCGACTTGTAGGCCTTGCGGATCTGGGCCTTGTCCCAGTCGTCCTTGGCCTCGAGGATCTCGATCGCCTTGCGCTCGGTCGGGGGCAGCTTGCGGCCGACGACGCCCCGGCCGGGGTTGCGCGTGGCGTTGCCGCCGAGCACCTGATGGGCGTCCTCGATCCCGAGCCGGGCCCAGGCGCGCTCCTCGATGGTCTTCTTGAAGGCCTGCGTGGGGCGTTCGTCCGCCTGCGCCTGCCGGGCGAGCTCGGCCTCGGTCGCGCCGTCGAAGAAGGACCACTTGGAATTATACTCGCGCACATGCTCCTTGCAGAACCAGTAGTAGTCGTCCTTCGTGTCCCGCGACTTCGGCGCGCGGTAGAGGCCGCGTTCCTCGCAGCCGTCGTGGTCGCAGACGCGCGTAGAGGTTTCGACGGCACCGGACATGCCGCGCTTGCCCCGGGGGTTGCGCTTCTTCGCCGTCGACACCCGCATGTCGAAGTTGAACGGGTCGTTCTTGGTCATAGCACCCCCTTCCGGCCTGAGGCGTCAGAGATTAGTCATTGCCGCGGGAGAGGGAAGACCCTCGCGCGCTTTTGGAGGAAAAATCATGGGGCTTGAGGCAGTGATCCGCGCACGGCTGGAAGAGGGGCTCGCGCCGTCGCACCTGGAGGTGCGCAACGAGAGCCACCGGCACGCGGGCCACGCGGGCGACGACGGGTCGGGCGAGAGCCATTGGCATGTGGTGATCGCCACCCCGGCCTTCGCGGGCAAGTCGCGGGTGGCGCGGCATCGGATGGTCCACGGCGCGCTCGGCGATCTGATGGAGCGCATCCACGCGCTGTCGATGGAGCTGTCCGAGGGGTAGCGCGGCTATTCCGCGGCGTGTCCGCGGCGCGCGGCGAGGAGGTCGACGACAGTGCTGTCTGCCACCTCCTGCTCCTCGAAGCCTTGCCACTCCGGCGCGCTCAGCAGGAGCGGGGCCTTCGGCGGTTCGATGACCTGCTGGATCACCTGCGGCGCGACGGGGGCGAGCGCCCGGCGGAAGACGAGCAGGGCGTGGTAGCGCAGCTCCGTCCCGGTCAGGCCAACGCGTTCCTCCGCCGGGAGCGTGTCGGCCCGGACGTATTCCCAGCCCTGCGCGCCCATGTGGTTGAAGAGCCGCGACAGGGCGAGGGCGAAGCGCGCCTCGCCCGAGCGCACGCCCCGGGCCTTCTCGCCCTTTCGGGGCGCGGGCACGACGCGGTACTCATACGTCTGCTGCGGCGCGTCGCCGGTCGTGTCGTCGGGCCCGTCCATGGTCGCGCGAGAATGAGCCGTGGCCGGGCCGGAGTCACGGGCGGCCGTGGAAACGGGGTGTTTCCGGCCCGGGAACGGGCGGATCATGTCAGAAGCCGTTGATCGCCGTCCGCGAACCTCTGTCGTGTGGGCATGGCGGTGTCGGGCGTACCGGCGAGGGTAAGCGCCACGTCGCGGACGAAGCCCGGGTTGTCGAACCACCAGCCATGGGACAGCACCATTTCGCCAACGTCGTCCCCCGCGGTGCCCCGCGCGTCGCGGACGTATTGCGCGCGGGCGTTGACGTCGTGATGCCGGCTGTGCGTCAGGCCGTCGAGCCCGCGCGCGCCCGACCGCGGTGGATGACGCGGCCCGGCACGGCGAGCACCTCGTCGAGACGGTTGTAGTAATGCGTGAACCGCGCCGCCCGGTTGGCCAGCAGGCGCGCGCCCGGCTGGCCCTTCCGCATCATGCGGTGGTCCACGTCGCAGGCGGTGAAGAGCACCTGATCGAACCACCGCTCGCCCAGACCCTCACCGAACTGCGCGAGGGCATGGAGCGTGACGTAGCATCCCATGGAATGCGCCATGAGGTGCAGCCGGTGACCGGGCAGATGGTGGCGCAGCGGCGCGATGCCGTGATCGACGAGGCTCCGCGCGGTCGTCGTGGCCGTTGCCCGGTCGGTCGTGTAGCGCAGCGCGCCCTTGACGCTCGGCCAGTCGAAACCGACGAGCGCGCCGTTGAAGCCCGCGTCGCGCAGCCGGCCTTCCAGATCGAGGAGCCGGGCGAGGAAGCGGGGCTGCGGCGTGTTGTAGCCATGGACCGTCAGGAGGATGGTGCCGTCGCCCGATTGCGCGCGGATCGCGTCGATCCAGTCGTCCGGGCGTTGCAGCGAGAGGCGGATGGTGCCGCCCGCGCGGTCGACGCGCCCATGGGTGATGCGGTCGGAGATCCCGTCGGTGACGGAGCCGCGTACGAACCTGCGGCGGGAAAAGACGAGCGGCACAACAATGCTCCTGCAAACGGAGCCAGCCTATGCCGCCGTTTCCGATCCGCCAAGCGGCGCGTGCGTCAGGCGATGCGCTTGTCGAGGACGAGGGGCTGCCCCTGCGCCGGTGGCAGGGCGAGGGGACGGCGGAAGACGAGCATCGTATGCGTCGTCGGCAGGTTGCCCGAGATGCCGGTCACGTTGTCGATCGGGATGCGGTCGGCGCGGACGTACTCCCAGCCCTCGACCGCCATGTCGTTGAAGAGCTCGCCCAGCTCGTAGGCCACGCGCTCGTTTTCCTTGGTGATACCCGGGACGCGCATGGGCTTCGTGGGGGCGGGCACGACGTCGTATTCGTAGAGGACGTCGGTGATCTGCGGCATCTGGCTCATGCGCCCTGTCTGGCGGTGGCGCGTGGCGAGAATGTGGAGACAACCCGGAGATGTACGGACAATTTTCGGCAAACGGCCCCGCTGTCGTGCGGGGCCGAGTTCCGCGTCAGAGACCCAGTTTCGCCGCCACGATCTCGTTGACGGCCTTGGGGTTCGCCTTGCCGCCGGTGGCCTTCATCACCTGGCCCACGAACCAGCCGGCGAGCTTCGGGTTCTCGCGGGCCTTCTCGACCTGTGCGGGGTTGGCGGCGATGATCTCGTCCACCGCCGTCTCGATCGCGCCGGTGTCGGTGACCTGTTTCATCCCGCGCGCCTCGACCACCTCGGCCGGGTCGCCGCCCTCGGCGTAGACGATCTCGAACAGCTCCTTGGCGATCTTGCCCGAGATGTCGCCCGCTTCGATCAGCCTGAGAATGCCGCCCAGCTGCGCAGGCGTCATCGGGCTCTCCTCGATGTCCTTCTCGTCTTCCTTGAGCTTGCCGAAGAGGTTGTTGATGACCCAGTTCGCGCTGGCCTTGCCGTTGCCCGAGACCTCGGCGACGGCCTCGAAGAAGCGGGCGGCGTCGGTGTCCGCGGTCAGGACGCTGGCATCGTAGTCCGACAGGCCGAAGTCGCCCACGAAACGCGCCTTCTTGGCGTCGGGCAGTTCGGGCAGGCTGGCCGCGATGTCGTCGACCCAGCCCTGCTCGATTTCCAGCGGCAGAAGGTCGGGGTCGGGGAAGTAGCGGTAGTCGTGCGCCTCTTCCTTCGAGCGCATGGACCGCGTCTCGCCCTTGTCGGCGTCGTAGAGGCGGGTCTCCTGCACGACCGTTTCGCCGCGCTCGATGAGGGCGATCTGGCGGCGGGCCTCGTAGTCGATGGCGGCCTGGATGAAGCGCAGGGAGTTCATGTTCTTGATCTCGCAGCGAGTGCCGAGATGAGAGAAGTCCTGCGTCTCCTGGTACTTCTCGTACTGGCCCGGACGGCAGACCGAGACGTTCACGTCAGCGCGCAGGTTGCCGTTCTGCATGTTGCCGTCGCAGGTGCCGAGGTAGCGCATGATCTGACGCAGCTTGGTGACATAGGCGGCCGCTTCCTCGGGGCCGCGGATGTCGGGGCGGCTGACGATCTCCATCAGCGCGACGCCGGTGCGGTTCAGATCGACGAAGGACATCGAGGGGTCCATGTCGTGGATCGACTTGCCCGCGTCCTGTTCCAGGTGGATGCGCTCGATGCGGACCACGCGGGCGGTGCCGTCGCCCATCTCGACGAGCACCTCGCCCTCGCCCACGATCGGCTCGTAGAGCTGGCTGATCTGATAGCCCTGCGGCAGATCGGGGTAGAAGTAGTTCTTGCGGTCGAAGGCCGATTTCAGGTGGATCTCGGCCTTGAGCCCAAGGCCCGTGCGCACCGCCTGCGCGACGCAGTACTCGTTGATGACCGGGAGCATCCCGGGCATCCCCGCGTCGAAGAAGGCCACGTTGGCGTTGGGCTCGGCCCCGAAGCGCGTGGAGGCTCCGGAGAAGAGCTTGGCTTTCGAGGCGACCTGCGCGTGCACCTCCATCCCGATCACGAGTTCCCAGTCGTGCTTTTCGCCGGCGATGACGCGCGGTGTCGGGGTGGGCATCTGGGTGTCGAGCATGGGGGCCTCCGGGCAGGGTCGCCCGGGGTTTAAGGCGCGGGGCGCGGCGGGGCAAGCCGGGGTGCGACACTGCGGCCATGGACCCGCACGGATCTACATACCATACTGTTTGGTATGTAGATCGGAGGTGACCATGAACATCTGGTATCTCGCGGCCGGGATCGGCCTTCTGGTGGACGGGGCGATCCATCTCTTCCTGGGCGGACGGGAGATCGCGATGCCGCTGCGACGGTGCTTTGCGCTCGAGCCGGTGCAGCGGTGGGTACTCTGGTATTGCTGGCACGGGGTCACGCTTCTCTTTGCGGTGCTGGGCGGTGCGCTCGTCTGGGCCGCCGTCACACCGGGCAGCGCCGATCTGGCGGTGGCCGTCGGTCTTCTGGTCGTTGGGTTCGGAGCGCTCGGTCTCGCCTTGCCGGGACGGGTGGGACTGTCGCTGCGCGAGATGCCGCAGGGCCTTCTCGTGACCCCGCCCGGGCTTCTGGCCCTGATCGGTGCAATGGCATGAGCCGGTTCCGTCGGGCGGATTGGCTCGATCTGGGGTTGCGACAGCTGGGCAAGGCGGGATTCGACGGGCTGACGCTCGAGACGCTCTGCCGTGCGTCGGGGCGGACGCGAGGGTCATTCTATCATCATTTCAAGGATATGAAGACCTTTGTTCATGCGCTCGTCGAGATCTGGGCGGAGCGGCAGACGGAGGCCGTCATCGCCAAGGCGGAGGCAGCGGAACCGGGGGCGCGGGGAGCGGCGTTGCAGGCGGCGGTCGGCGGTCTCGATCAAGGGCTCGAACTGGCCATCCGCCTCGCCGCGCGGCGTGACCCGGTCTTCGCGGCGGCACAGGCCCGGGTCGACCGGCGGCGGCTCGACTATCTCGCGGCGCTCATCGCCGAGGAGCGGGGCCTCGTGCCTGACACCGCCCGACGCATGGCCGAAACGGAATACGCCGCGCTCGTCGGCAGCGGCCTGCTCTTTCCCGGAGAGGCCCCGCGCAGCCTCTTCGATCTCCGGGTGCCGGCATGAGGGTCACCCCGGTGCCGTTGCCCGACTGGTCCTCGCTCGCGCCCGCGGCGGCCGCGCCGGGGGCCTACGCCGATTGCTTCGCCTGCGATCTGCCGGGGCAGGTCGCGCTCGTCGCCTATGTGGCGGCCTTCTACGACACGCCGCTCTTCCGACTGGAGCGCGCGGTTCTGCAACTCTTGCTGCGCCGCCGGATCGGGGTGGCGGAGACGAGCGCGCTGGCCGAGGGGCGCAGCGATCGCTTTGCGGTCTGGCGGGTGGCGCAGCGGGACGATCGGCAGATCCTGTTGCGACAGACGGGCGGACATACGATGTCCTGGCTCGCGGTCGTCCCCGACGGTGCCGGGACGACGCGGCTTCTGTTCGGATCGCAGGTCGCCGCCCGACGCGGGCATCTGCCGCCGGTTCTGCGCCTGTGCCTTCCGGTCCACCGCCTTTATGCGCGGGCGCTTTTGCGAGCGGCCGCCCGCCGGCTGGCGGCGCGGCGGGGAGGCGCGCTTTGCGGCGGGGGGCAAAAATGCTAGGCGCTGCGCAGGTTGCGTGCCGGGCTGCCACCCGGAGATGCCATCGCGGCCAACAAGATATTGCGCGCATGGCGGGGTTGCCCACCAGCGCTGGTTGAGTGCGATGGCATGACGTCATCCACCGGGGGACGAGGTTTGATGACGAATCGGTTTGCGCGGACAGCCCGGGTGTTTGCCGCGGTGCTGGGTGTGGTCTCGGCTGTCGGCGGAAGCCTCGCGCTTGCGCAGGACACCTCGGATGTTCCGCGTCTGCAAACGGTGCCGAGTTCGATGACGCTCACGCGCCGGACCGTTTCGCCCCATGCGCCCGAAATCTCGATGTTGCCGGTCGTGCGGCCGCGGGTCGTGGAGATGCCGGATCTGCGGTGGGACCATATCCGCGGCTCCTCGCGCTGGACGCGGGCGGCGATGCAGGCCCTCGACAGTCATGGAAGCCGCCTCGTCGACACCGTTCCGCACGATATCGCGCAATGGTGCCCGGCTTACCCCGAGGCCGGAGAATGGGAGCGCAAGGCGTTCTGGGCCGGGCTTCTCTCGACGCTCTCGAAGCATGAGAGCACCTACCGACCCTCCGCCGTCGGCGGAGGCGGGCTCTGGTACGGGCTCGTGCAGATCCTGCCGGCGACCGCGCGCGGCTACGGCTGCCAGGCGCGCTCGGGCGAGGCGCTGAAGGACGGCGCGCTCAACATGGCCTGCGCGGTGCGCATCCTCAACGTGACGGTGCCGCGCGACAACGTGGTCAGCCACGGGATGCGCGGCGTCGCGGCCGATTGGGGCCCGTTCCACTCCTCGCGCAAGCGGGAGGACATGCGCCGCTGGCTCGTCCGGCAGCCGTTCTGCAACGGCCTGCACGCCTCGATGCGCCCGGTCGAGCGGCCCGACTGGCTGGGCGAGCCGGCCGGCGAAACCGAGCAGGTTCCGCTCTTCGTGAGCTGGGAGCTGGACAAGGAGTTCTACAACCGGACTCCGGACTGGGACGCCTTCAGCGCATCCGCGCCGCGCGATGGCTGACCGTTCGCCGACGTCCGGCTGCTGTCGGCGCGCGTGATCTTCGGCAGCGGTCCGGTCCTGCTGCCTCGATCATCTCGTATTTTAGCCAAGACGACTGCGGCCACGGCCAGAAAGCGTTTACGCTCACAGCACGAGCAGCCAGCCCGACACCGTGACGACCGAGACCGCCGTGCCGATCAGGACGGACGACGCGCTAATGCGCACGGCGCGCCCGTGCATCGCCGCGAAGAGGTAGGAGTTGACTCCGGGGGCCATCGCCGCGGTCAGGACGGCGGCGCGCACGGGGCCTTGCCCGAGGTCGAGGAGCGCGGCCATGCCCCAGGTCCAGGCTGGATGCAGCAGCAGCGCGATCCCGCAGCAGAGGGCGATGCCCCGCGCGTCGCCCTCGGGGCGGTACTGGACGAGGACGCCGCCGAGCCCGAAGAGCGCCGCCGGCAGGGCGGCGCGGGCGATGAGGTCCACCGCTTCCACGACGGGGGCGGGCAGGGTGAGGCCGGTGAGGTTGACCAGTAGTCCGAGGGCCACGCCGATCATCAGGGAGTTCGTGGACATCTTGCGCGCGACGGTCGCCATGCCGCCGAAGAAGCCGCTGCCGCCGGCGCGGACGGTCTCCATCGCCGAGATGCCGACGAGATAGCAGAAGGCCGCGTGGAAGGCGATGATGGTGAAGTTCGGGGCGAGGCTCTCCGCGCCATAGGCCCGCTCGGCGATCGGCAGGCCGAGGAGGACGGTGTTGGCGAACATGGCGGCGAAGCCGACCGCGACCGCGTCCTCCGCCCCGCGCTTCAGCCACAGGAGCGTACCCAGGATGCCGGCGGCGAAGCAGACGAGGGAGCCGGAGTAGTAGCTCAGGAGGAGCCGCCAGTCGAAACCCGCCGCCAGATCGAGGCGCATCATCGCGAGGAAGAGCAGGCAGGGGATGGCGAACCGCTGGGTGAAGACCATGAGGCCGTCGACCTGCCCTTGCGTGAAGAGCGACCGCCAGACCGCCAGATAGCCCGCCCCGATGATGAGGAAGACAGGGACGGTGACGGCGAGGACGTCGAGCATCTCAGCCGTCGAGCTCGATCACCATGCCGTCGAAGGCGGCGTCGACGTGCTCCGGGGTCTCGGCCTGCACGGTTGCCCAGTCGAGGTCCACGTGCATGTTCGTCAAGACGCCGTGTGACGGGCGCATCCGCTCGAACCAGGCGAGCGCCTCAGAGAGTGACAGGTGCGACGGATGCGGCGTGCGGCGCAGCGCGTCGAGCACCCAGACGTCGAGGCCCGAGAGGGGGAACTCGGCCTCGGGCGGGATGGTGTTGACGTCGGGCATGTAGCAGAGGCCGCCGACGCGGAAGCCGAGCGCCTGGATGTCGCCGTGGCCCACCTCGATCGGGTGGAGGGTGATCGGGCCGCCCGCGCCCTCGACCGTCACGGCCCCGTCGATCGGGTGCCGCGTCAGGATCGGGGGGTAGGAGGAGCCGGCGGGAGCCTCGAAGGCATAGCCGAAGCGCTGCGACAGGTCGGCCCAGGTGGGCGCGTCGGCCCAGACGTCGAGCCGCGCGCGCTGGTTGAAGACGATCATCCGCAGGTCGTCGATGCCATGGCAGTGGTCGGCGTGGGCATGGGTGAAGACGACCCCGTCGAGCGCGCCGACGCCGGCGTCGAGAAGCTGCGCGCGCATGTCGGGGGAGGTGTCGATCAGGACGCGGGTGGTGCCCTCCGCCCCGATCCGCTCCACCAACATCGAGCAGCGGCGGCGGCGATTCCTGGGCTCCTCCGGGTCGCAGTCGCCCCAGTGGCCCCCGAGGCGCGGCACGCCGCCGGAGGATCCGCAGCCGAGGATGGTGAAGCGCAGGGTCATGGCGACTTCATGCGCCCCGGCGCGGTCGGGGGCAAGGGCAGGCGGGCGTCGCGGACGTCAGAGCGGCCAGAACGTCATGATCGCGGGTGTGGCCACGGCGACGACGAGGATCTGCAGGGGCAGCCCCATGCGCCAGTAGTCGCCGAAGCGGTAGCCGCCGGGGCCGAGGATGAGCGTGTTGTTCTTGTGCCCGATGGGCGTGAGGAACGCGCAGGAGGCGGCGACGGCCACCGCCATGAGGAACGGGTCGGGGCTTGCATCGAGGGTGCGGGCCATCTGGATGCCGACCGGGGCCGCGACGATGGCCGTCGCCGTGTTGTTGAGCACGTCGGAGAGCGTCATGGTCACCACCATCAACACCAGAAGCGCGACCCAGGCCGGCTGGCCCGTGGTCAGGTCGGTGAGGAGCCGGGCGATGAGTTCGGTGCCGCCCGAGGTCTCGAGCGCGGCCCCGAGCGGGATCATCGAGCCGAGGAGGACGACGACGGGCCACTCGATGTGGTCGTAGAGTTCGCCCAGGGGGACGATCCGGCTCAGTACGTAGCCCACGACGACGAGGCCGAGCGCGACCGTCAGGTCGATGAACCCGAAGCTCGCCGCCGCGACGGCCGCGCCGAAGAGAAGCGTCGCGGGCCAGATCTTCTTGTTCTCGGTCACCGCGAGACCCCGGTCGGCGAGCGGGAGCGCCCCGAGCCAGGTCACCACGTCTTCCGAAGTCTCGGCCGGGGTCAGGAGCAGAAGGATGTCGCCGGTCTGCACCGTCTCGCGGCGCAAGCGGTCGGTGATCCGCCGCCCCCGCCGCGAGATGCCCAGAAGCACCGTGCGCTGCCGCCAGGCGAGGCCGATGGATTGCGCCGACTTGCCCTTGATGCGGCTCGTCTCGGGGACGACGACCTCCACGAGAGCGAGGCCCTGTTCGGCCGCTTCGAGGAGCGTCATGCGGCGGTCGTCGGCGAATTCGAGCTTCTCGCCCGCGCGGAACTCGTCGAGCGCTTCGGGCGCGGCTTCGATGATGACGGCATCGCCCGGCTTCAGGCTCACGTGCCGCGCGCTGCCGAACATGCGCCGGCCGTCGCGGATGAGGCCGATGACCTGAACGCCGGTCTCGTCGGCGGTGTCGGAGAGATCGGAGAGCGTGTCGCCGATGCGGGGGTGGCCTTCGGGCACGGTCAGCTCGGCCACGAAGTTCGCCGCTTCGGGGCCTGCGCCCGATTGTGCGCCGGCTTCGACCCGCGGAATGAGCCGCCAGCCGATGAGTGCCACGAAGAGGAGCCCCGAGAGCGACACGACGAGGCCCACGGGCGCGAAATCGAACATCGAGAAGCTCTGCCCGAGCTGATCGCCGCGGATGCCGGCGATGATGATGTTGGGCGGCGTGCCGATGAGGGTGATCATGCCACCGAGGATCGTCGCGAAGGAGAGCGGCATGAGAGACGCGGCGGGCATCCGTCCGGCCTTGCGCGCGGTGGCGATGTCGACGGGCATGAGGAGCGCGAGCGCGGCAACGTTGTTCATGAACGCCGAGAGCACGCCGCCGATCGCGCCCATGATGGCGATATGCGCCCCGAGCTTGCGCGAGCTGTCGATGAGGGTCCGGGTAATGAGCATCACTGCCCCCGAGCGCACGAGCCCGGCCGAGACGACCAGCACCAGCGCGACGACGAGCGTGGCCGGGTGGCCGAAGCCCGAGAAGGCATCCTCTTTCGGCACGACGCCCAGCACGACCCCGAGGAGGAGCGCGGTGAAGGCCACGATATCGTAGCGGAAGCGCCCCCAGAGCAGCATCGCGAAGACGCCGCCGAAGAGGGAGAAGAGGATGATCTGGTCGGTGGTCATGGCAGGCCGTGCGATTTGCGTCGCCGGAGACCTAGCGCGAGCCGTCCCGGACGCAAATGCCGCGGGGACGTGCGGGATTGCGGAGCGCCCGCATGGGCGGCTATATCGCGCCAGCACCTCACAGTATCAGACAAGACCGGAGAGAGACCCATGGCGGGCCATTCCAAATGGGCGAACATCCAGCATCGCAAGGGTCGGCAGGATAAGCTGCGGGCCAAGCTGTTTTCCAAGCTGTCGAAGGAGATTACCGTCGCCGCCAAGATGGGCGACCCGGATCCCGACAAGAACCCGCGCCTGCGCCTCGCCGTGAAGGAGGCGAAGTCGCAGTCGGTGCCGAAGGACGTGATCGCGCGGGCGATTTCCAAAGCCTCCGGCGGGGACGGCGAAAACTACGACGAGATCCGCTACGAAGGCTACGGGCCCGGCGGCGTGGCCGTCATCGTCGAGGCGATGACCGACAACCGCAACCGCACCGCATCGTCCGTGCGCTCGACGTTTTCCAAGAACGGCGGCAACCTCGGGGAGACGGGCTCGGTCGGCTTCATGTTCGACCGCAAGGGGCAGGTCACCTATCCGCTCTCCGTCGGTGACGCCGACACGGTGATGATGGCCGCCATCGAGGCCGGGGCCGAGGACGTGGAGACGAACGAGGGCGACGGCGACCAGGATCCGGGCAACCACGTCATCTGGTGCGCCGACACCGACCTGAACGACGTCTCCACGGCGCTCGAGGCGGAACTGGGCGAGTCGGATTCGACCAAGCTCGTCTGGCGGCCGACGACGACGACAGAGCTCGACCTCGAGGGGATGCAGTCGCTGATGAAGCTGCTCGACGCGCTCGAGGACGATGACGACGTGCAGACGGTCACCGCCAACTTCGAGGCGAGCGACGAGGTGATGGCGCAGCTCTCGGACTAGGGCGCGTCACCCGTTGGATCTTGGATGGGCGGCCCCGGGGCCGCCCTTTCCGTTCAGGCCGCGACGTCGAAGACCTGTAGCAGGTACCCGTCCGCGTAGCCCTGCGTCTCGCGGCAGGTCAGCTCGGGCCGCGGCCCGTCGGTATCGAAGAGCGGCGTGCCGCCCCCGAGAAGCACCGGCGCGCGCTTGAGGACGAGGCGATCGATCATCCCCGCCGCCAGCAGCGCGCCGGCGAAGCGACCGCCCCCGCAGAGGTAGATCGGCCCCGGTGCCTCCGCTTTCAGGCGGCGCAGGACGTCGGGCGTCGCCCGGAACACCTGCTCCACCGCGGCCGCGTCCGGCAGGTCGAGCGTCTCGGACACCACGATGGAGCGCATGTGCGGATAGGGGTTTTCGCCTGCCGACAGGCCGAAGCGATAGCCGAAGGTATAGGTCTCACGGCCCATGAGGGCCATGGTGTAGCCCGCGAGCCGGGCGCGGTAGTCGTCGACGACCGGCCCGTCGTGGGCAAATCGGGAGATGTCGCCGGCCGGACCGGCGATATAGCCGTCGAGCGAAACGGCGACGTCGTAGATGATAGGGTGCATGGGAGTCTCCTGACTGGATTTCGATCGGGCGGGTGGCCCGGTTGTGGTCTCGAAATTCAGTGGATCATCGGCAGGGCACTCCTCTGCTGCCGCCCGGATAGCACGGAGGTCTAGGGGCGATCAATCGCTCCGCCCGGCTGGACCAGTGCCGTCCGGGCCGCGCGGCGCAGCGCGCGCGTCAGCGGGGCGAGCACGTCGCGCATGGTCCGGCTCACCTGCCAGTGGAGCGGCGTGTCGAGCGGTGTCTCCGGAACGAGCTCCACCAGCCGGCCCGTGGCCATGTCGCCGGCGATGAGCGGTTCGGGGTTGAGGCCCCAGCCGAGACCCTGCCGCGTCGCCTCCACGAAGGGGCCGGGCGCGGCGATCTGATGGGCGGGCGGGTCCAGCGGTTGGCCGGTCCGTTGCTCGAGCCACCGCGTCTGAAGCGCGTCGAGCGCGGTGAAGCGCAGGACCGGGGCCCGTGCCAGCGTCTCCGCGGTGACCCCTTCGGCGAAATGCGCGTCGCGGAAGGCGGGTGTGCAGGTCGCCCGGTAGCGCAGGGCCCCGAGCGGATGGCTGTCGCAGCCGGGCACCGGCTCTGCCGTGGCGGTCAGCGCGGCGCTGACCTCGCCACGGCGGAGGGCGTCGGCGCTGTGGTCCTGGTCGATGATGCGGATGTCGAAGCGGAAGCCCGGGCAGGCGGCGAGCGGAGGCACGGCCCAGACCTCGAGGCTGTCGGCGTTGAGCGCGATGGCGACCGGGCGCGGCCCCGCGGCCCGGCCGATGTCGGCGGCAAGCGCCGCGTCGAGCGCCGCCATGTCGCGCGCGTGTCGCAAGAGCCGCAGGCCCAGTTCCGTCGGCACGGCAGGTTGGAGCCGGGCGAAAACGGGGCCGCCCGCCGCTTCGGCCAAGGCACGCATCCGCTGGCTGACGGCGGGAGGCGTCACGCCGAGCCGTCCGGCGGCGCGGTCGAAGCTGCCGGCCTCGACCACCGCGATCAGGGTCTGAAGGAGGGGCGTCGCAATCATAAGCCCAGCTTATTGAGAACTATCATTGCTAAGTTGCACTGATTGCAGCGCGGGTCCATCAGCGCCGGATGATGTCCTTCCTTTCCGGCCTCGGTCTCGGCCTCTCGCTCATCCTCGCCATCGGGGCGCAGAACGCCTTCGTCCTGCGGCAGGGCCTGCGTGGTGAGCACGTCTGGGCGGTGGTGCTGGTCTGCTCGCTCTCCGAAAGTGTCCTCGTCACCTCGGGCGTTCTGGGCCTCGGCGCCCTCGTCGAGGCCGCGCCGTGGATCCTGCCGATGTTCCGCTATGGCGGGGCGGCCTTCCTCCTCGCCTACGGCGCGCGCGCGGCCTGGGCCGCCTGGATCGGCGGTGCGGCGCTGCGGGCCGAGGGGCAGGGCGGATCGCTGCGCCGCACGGTGCTGACGGCGCTGGCGATCACCTGGCTCAACCCGCATGTCTATCTCGACACGGTGATCCTGCTCGGCTCGATCTCCACGCAGTACCCGGCGCCGCTTCTCTTCGGTGCGGGTTGCATCCTTGCCGCATGGATCTTCTTCACATCCGTCGGATTCGGGGCGGCGCTCCTGCGCCCGGTCTTCGCGCGACCGGCGGCCTGGCGGGTGCTCGACGGGATGATCGCGCTCGTGATGTGGACGATCGCCGCAAGCCTGCTTTCCGCCTGATCCGCTTGCGATAGCAGCGAAAGAGGCGCAGGGAAGGGCCATGACGCCGCCTTCACGCCCCCTGCAAGGCATCCTCTGGATGATCGCCACGGGGCTGTGCTTCATCGCGGTCACGGCCGTCGTGAAACACGCGGGGCAGGACCTGCCGGCGGCCGAGGCGGCCTTCCTGCGCTACCTTCTCGGCCTCGTCTTCCTGCTGCCCTTCCTGCGCAGCCTGATGGCGGTCCGGATGCCGGCGCGGGACTTGGCGATGTTTGCCGGGCGCGGGGCGGTGCACACGCTCGCCGTGATGTTCTGGTTCTTCGCGATGACCCAGATCGCGATCGCAGAAGTGACGGCGATGAACTACCTCAACCCGGTCTATGTCACGCTCGGCGCGGCGCTCTTCCTGGGTGAGCCACTGGCGGCGCGGCGGATCCTCGCCGTTCTGGCGGCGCTCGGGGGCGTCGTCGTGATCCTGCGTCCCGGCTTCCGCGAGGTGGAGGCCGGGCACGTGGCGATGCTCGGGACGGCGGTGCTCTTCGGGGCGAGCTACCTGCTGGCGAAACCGCTCTCCGACAGGCACCCGGCCTCCGTCGTGGTCGCGATGCTGTCGGTCACGGTCACGATCGGGCTCGCGCCCTTCGCCTGGGCGGTCTGGGTGACGCCGACGCTCGCCGACCTCGGCTGGATGCTCCTCGTCGCGGTCTTCGCGACGGCCGGCCACTATGCGATGGCGCGCGCTTTCGCCGCCGCGCCGATCTCGGTCACGCAGCCGGTGACCTTCCTGCAGATGGTCTGGGCCGTCCTCCTCGGCTGGGCGGTCTTCGACGAGCCGCCGGACCTCTTCGTCATCCTCGGCGCGGGGATCATCATCGCCTCGGTCAGCTTCATCGCCTGGCGCGAGGCGCGGCTGAAACGGCCGATCACACCCGTCCCGCACGCGACGAAGCAGTGATCCGCGCGTTAAGGCTTTCTTAACGTTCCCCCTTGTGCGCGGCCGGCCGGCGGTGCATCCGGGAGCGCATGTTCAGACTTTGTTCACCTCTCTTGCTCCTCGCTTCACCGCTTTCGGCGGAGGTACTCGAAGGGCCGATCCGGGTCGTCGACGCCGACACCTTCGACGTCGGCGCGCCGGTCAACGTGCGCCTGATCGGAATCGACGCCGCCGAGGGCGCGCAGACCTGTCGCGACGGCGGAGGGGCCGAGCTGCCCTGTGGCATGATGGCGACCGAGGCGGTGCGCGCGCTCTACGAGGGGACCCGGGCCCGTTGCGAGGTACAGGAATACGACGCCTACGACCGCGCGCTCGCCGTCTGTTTCGTGGAGGGTGCGGACGTGAACGCGGAAATCGTACGGCAGGGCTACGCCCGCATCTACCGCGACGATCCCACCTATTTCGAAGCGCAGAAGGAGGCCGTGCTCTTCTCGCGCGGGCTCTGGGCCTACGAGATGCAGGATCCGGCGGAGTGGCGGGCCGCGCAGCGCCGTCAGCGGGCCGCGGATTTCGCCCCGACGGGCCGCTGTGAGATCAAGGGCAACATCAGCGACAACGGCCGCATCTACCACCTGCCTGGAAGCCGCGACTACGCCAGCACGCGGATCAGCGAGCGGAAGGGAGAGCGCTGGTTCTGCTCCGAGGGTGAAGCGAGAGCTGCCGGGTGGCGTCCGGCACGATCCTGACAGATCAGTCAGTTACGATGTGACATTCACGTCTTCTCGGCGTCCGTCCCCTCGACCTGCGCCTTGAAGTTCTCGAAGAAGGCATCCGCCATTTTCGCTGCGAAACTGTCGATCAGGCGGGAGCCGAGCTGTGCGATCTTGCCGCCGACCTTGGCGTCGACGGCATAGGCCAGTTCCGTCCCGTCGGGCACCTCGGTCAGCGTCACGTCCGCGCCGCCCTTGGCGAAGCCCGCGACGCCGCCCTTGCCTTCGCCGGCGATGCGGTAGCTCTCGGGCGGGCGTGCATCGGAGACCGTGACGGTGCCTTTGAAGGTGGCCTTCACCGGGCCGACCTTCTGCTTCACGACGGCCTCGAACCCCTCCTCGGGCGAGCCGGTCAGTTCCTCGCAACCCGGGATACAGGCCTTGAGCGTCTCCGCGTTGTTCAGCTTGGCCCAGACCACCTCGCGCGGGGCGGCGATGGTGCGGCTACCGGTCAGTTCCATGATGTCCTCCGTCCGTTGCGGCGATTTGGCCCGAAGTCTCGTGACTTCACAAGTCGTAGGGCAATTGCCCGCGGTCGTCGGGGTCGATCCGCAGGGGGCGCTCCAGCGGCGGAACCGCGCGCTGGTGGCAGGCGACGCGCTCGCAGATGCGGCAGGAGATGCCGATGGGCTCGAACCGGGCGTCGAGGTCGAGGCCGTCGGCATAGGTGATGCGCGGCGCGTGGCGGACTTCGCAGCCGAGCGCGATGGCGTGGCGGCGGACCGGTGCGCCGAAGGCTCCGCCCGAGGCGGAGATGTCGTGTGCGAGGCAGAAATAGCGAACGCCGTCAGGGGTTTCCGCCAGCTGCCGCAGGAAGCGGCCCGGCATCTCGAAGGCGGCGTGGACGTTCCAGAGCGGGCAGGCCCCGCCGTAGCGCGCGAATTGCAGTCGCGTGGCGGAGTGGCGCTTGGTGATCTGCCCGGCCTGATCGACGCGGACGAAGAAGAAGGGCACGCCTTTCGCGCCGGGCCGCTGCAGCGTCGAGAGCCGGTGGGCGACCTGTTCGAGCGACGCCCCGAAACGGCGGGCAAGGCGCTCGAGGTCGTGGCGCGTTTCTTCTGCGGCGGTGCGAAATGCCTCGTAGGGCATGAGCGCGGCACCTGCGAAGTAGTTGGCGAGCCCCGTGCGGGCGATGGCGCGGGCGTCGGCGCTGCCGAAGCGGGCGAGGTCGAGCGTGGCGTCGAGCAGCTTGGCCTGCGCGATGAGGGCGACCTGGTGAAGCTGCTGGAACCGGTTGGTCGCGGCGGATGCACGAGCCGAGAGGGTCAGGCGTCGGGTCTCCCGGTCGTACTGCCGCAGCCGCGGGCCGTCCGTACGCGTGACGGCGACGTTGCGGTTGGCCCACCACTTGGCGAGGCCGGCGTCGAGGTCGGGGCCGAGCTGCGTGGCGAAGGTTTCGGCGGCGCGATCGACGGCATCGATGTAATTGTCGCAATAGTGAAAGAAGTCGCGCACTTCCTCCCACGGAGAAGGGGCCAGGTTTCCGGATAAGCCAAGCGCCGCATCGAGCGACGCGAGCCGTTCCGCCCCGTCCCGATAGGCGCGGTGGAGCGTCAGGAAGGCGCGCGCCAGGGCCGGCGCATTCGCCCCGGTCAGGCGCAGGTCGGCCATGGGCACGGTGTCGGCGAAGACCGGATCGGCAAGCGCCTCGCGCATGTCGGAGACGAGGCGCTCGTCGTCGCCGGCACCGAGCTCGGTCACGTCGAAGCCGAACTCGCGGGCGAGGGCCAGGACGACCGCGGTGGAGACCGGCCGGTTGTTGTTCTCCATCTGGTTCAGATAGGGCAGCGAGATGCCGAGCCGCGCCGCGAAATCGGTCTGCGTGAGCCCCATGCGCGTGCGAACCTCGCGCAGCTTTGCCCCGGCATAGAGTTTTCGAACGGCCATCCCGCCTCCTTTGCAAAGCGCCCTTAGCAGGCTTTGCAGGCGACTGTCAGCCCGCGAGCGCGCGGTTGCGGCGGATGGTGAGCAGCGTGGCCACGACCGAGCAGCTGGCCGAAGCGATCATCAGTGCGACGAGCGGGAGCGCCCCGCCGCCGAACGCGAGGAGCCAGCCGGCCACGGCCGAGAGCGCAGCCCCTCCACCGATCATCATCGCGCCGCCGAGGCCCGAGGCGGTGCCGGCGAGATGCGGCTTGACCGAGAGCATCCCGGCGGTCGCGTTCGGGATGACGAGGCCGTTGCCGAGGCCCACGCAGGTCATGAACCCGAAGAAGACCCAGTGCGAGGTGAAGCCCGTCACCGTAAGGCCGCCGAGGAGCGCGAGGCCCGCGGCCTGACCGACGGCCCCGATCAGGATCATCCGGTCGATGCCCATCGCCTGCGAAAAGCGGCCCGAGATGCCGTTGCCCACGAGATAGCCGACGGCCGGCGCGCCGAAGAACAGGCCGAGCGTGGCGGGATCCATCGAGAAGACCTCCGTTCCGACGTAGGGGGCCCCGCCGAGGTAGGCGAAGAAGGAGCCGCTGGCGAAGGCGGAGGCGGCGCAATAGCCCCAGAACCGGCGGGAGGTCAGAAGCTCGGGATACTGGCGCACCTGCTCGCGCAGGTTGCCGGTGCCGCGCGGCGCGGTTTCGCCCAGGTCTCGGTAGGTCAGGATCCAGAGCAGGACGCCAGCGCCGAGCAGGAGCCAGAAGTTCGATTGCCAGCCGAACTGGGCTTCGAGTACGCCGCCGATGGCCGGGCCGACCATGGGGACGACCGACATGCCCATGGTGACGTAGCCCAGCATGGAGGCGGCCTTGTCCTGCGGGTAGAGGTCGCGCACCACGGCGCGGCTCAGGACCATCGCGACGACGATGGCCGCCTGCGCCATGCGGAAGAAGAGGAACGTCTCGATCGTGGTGGCCACCAGGCATCCGACGGTGGCGAGCATGAAGAGGACGAGGCCGGTCAGGATGACGGGGCGGCGGCCGTAGCGATCGGAGATCGGGCCGACGACGAGCTGAAGCGCGGCGTTGACGCCGAGGTAGAGCCCGACCGAGAGCTGAACGAGGCCGTAATCCGCCGCGAAGTAGTCCGCCATCGTCGGCAGGGACGGCAGGAAGACGTTCATCGACAGCGTGGACACGCCGACCAGCGCCACGAGCGTCAGGATATGCGGCGGCGTCCGGGACGCGCGCGGCTGTGGGTCGGTCAGGGTGGCCATGGTCGTGCGTTACGCCTTTGAATGCAGTCTGTCTCTACCTCTGGATGCACAGGCGGGTGTGCGAGGCAAGCTAGCCGTGCGCGGAAGTGGGGCAATGGGATCGGGGGTATTTGCAGATTTTCAAATTCATAAGAGCGGCCGGATTAGTCTTTGCAAATATTCCAATTCGCGCTTTTCGTGCCGCAGTGCAGCGTCTAGAAGCGCGGGAAAGGGAGGACGCGCCATGAAGGATATTCTCACGGAGCTTGAAAGCCGTCGGACGGAGGCGCGCCTCGGCGGGGGGCAGCGCCGGATCGACGCGCAGCACGCCAAGGGCAAGCTGACCGCGCGCGAGCGCATCGAGCTCCTGCTCGACGACAGCTCCTTCGAGGAGTCCGACACATTCGTGGCCCACCGCGCCACGGACTTCGGCATGGACAAGGAGCGGCCTGCCGGCGACGGTGTGGTTACGGGCTGGGGCACGATCAACGGTCGCCTCGTCTATGTCTTCAGCCAGGACTTCACCGTCATGGGCGGCTCCGTGTCCGAGACGCATGCCGCGAAGATCGTCAAGATCCAGGACATGGCGATGCAGAACGGCGCGCCGGTCATCGGATTGAACGATTCCGGCGGCGCGCGCATCCAGGAAGGGGTGATGTCGCTCGCGGGCTACGGCGACGTCTTCCAACGCAACATCGACGCCTCGGGCGTGATCCCGCAGATCAGCGTCATCATGGGCCCCTGCGCGGGCGGCGCGGTCTATTCGCCGGCCATGACCGACTTCATCTTCATGGTGAAAGACAGCTCCTACATGTTCGTCACCGGCCCGGACGTGGTGAAGACCGTCACGAACGAGGTCGTCACGGCCGAGGAGCTGGGCGGCGCGTCGGCCCACACGAAGAAGTCCGGCGTCGCCGATGCGGCCTTCGAGAACGACGTAGAGGCGCTGGCCGAAGTCCGCCGCCTGGTCGACTTCCTGCCGCTCAACAACCAGGCGCGGGTGCCGGTCCGCCCGTTCTTCGACGATCCGGGCCGGATCGAGGACAGTCTCGACACGCTGGTCCCCGATAACCCCAACATGCCCTACGACATGAAGGAGCTGATCGAGAAGCTGGCCGACGAAGGCGACTTCTTCGAGCTTCAGGCCGACTATGCGGGCAACATCCTGACCGGTTTCATCCGTCTGGAAGGACGCACGGTCGGCGTCGTCGCCAATCAGCCGATGGTCCTGGCGGGCTGCCTCGACATCGACAGTTCCCGCAAGGCCGCGAAGTTCGTGCGCTTCTGCGACGCGTTCGACATTCCGCTCCTGACGCTGGTGGACGTGCCGGGCTTCCTTCCGGGCACGAGCCAGGAGTACGGCGGCGTCATCAAGCACGGGGCGAAGCTGCTCTTCGCCTATGGCGAGGCGACGGTGCCGAAGGTCACCGTCATCACGCGCAAGGCCTATGGCGGTGCCTATGTGGTCATGGCGTCGAAGCATCTGGCGGGCGATTTCAACTATGCCTGGCCGACCTCCGAGATCGCGGTGATGGGATCGAAGGGCGCGGTGGAGATCCTCTATCGCTCCGAGTTCGGGGACGCCGACAAGATCGCGGCGCGCACGGCGGATTACGAGGACCGCTTCGCGAACCCCTTCGTGGCGGCCGAAAAGGGATTCATCGACGAGGTCATCATGCCCCACTCGACGCGCAAGCGGGTCGCGCGGGCCTTCGCGTCCCTGCGGCAGAAGCGGCAGGAGCGGCCGTGGCGCAAGCACGATACCATTCCGCTTTGAACGGAGGCACGTGGCGATGGGACAGGCGCGGCTGGCACGTATCGGACGATGGGGCGACCTATGTGATCGCGCGTCGGAGGCCGGCGCAGTGGGATGCCTGGGCCGAGACGCGTCTGCCGGACATGGGACGCCGACGCCTCGCCCATGCAGTGCGGCAGGATATATGGCGGCGGCTGCGGCGGGTGCGGGGCTTTGCACCGGTGATCTCGGTGACGCGCGACCGGGCGGGGCTTCTGCTGCGGGCGGGCGGAAGCGTCGCGGGCGTCGCGCCGCCGGATCTGCCCGACCGGATCGCCGCGCTTCTGGAGGAGCCGCGTGTGCGCGCCGCCTGGCTGCGTGCGGCCCGACACCGGTGAGAGGAACCGCGCGGCCCGATGGGGCGTTGCCCTCCGAAACAGGAGGATGTCGCCATGCCGAAAGACCACGGTGCCAGCATCAAGGACGATGCCACCTACGAAGCCCTGCGCGAAGACGGTGCCTCGAAGCAGAAGGCTGCGCGGATCGCCAATGCTCAGGCAAACGACGCGATGTCGCCGTCCGAGAAGGGTGGCAAGCAGCCGCCCTACGAGCAATGGCGTCGCGACGACCTCTATCACCGCGCGCAGGAACTCGACGTCGAGGGGCGCTCGGATATGACGAAGGACGAGCTGATCGACGCCTTGCGCGCCGCCTGATCGGCTCTGCGAACGGGGCCGCCCGATGAGGGGTGGTCTCGCCTTTGCCCTCGCCCTCGCGGCGGGGCCGGTCGCGGCGCAGGAACAATTGCCGTCCGGGCAGGCTCTCGTGCTCTGGGAAGTCGTCTGGGAGCGTGTTGCGGGTACCGGCACGCAGGCCGTGCTGCGCTTCATCGCGCCCGGCATCGCGCGCGAGGGCGGCACGGTCGATGTGGAGGCGGCCTTCGAGGATCTCGACTGGCTCTGCGCCACCCACGCGGTTCCTCTGGCCGAATTGCCGGCGTCCCGTGCAGATACCGTTGTGGTGACGCTGATGGATCGACCGGTGCCGCGGGGCGCGACGGATCCCGAAGCCACCCAATATTTCAGCGTTTATTCGATCGAGAACGGCGAATGTTTGCCGGAAGACTTCTGATGAAGGCGGGTTTTCGGACGATCCCCTTGCAGGAACCTGCGTTGCTGTCACAACGTTGTGGCATCGGGGGCGCACACCGAATCTGCCACGCGTCCCAGACCTATTGGAGAAAGACATGCAAAAGTTCGTCAAAGCCTTCGCCATCCTCGGCGTCACCGCCACGCTCGTTGCCTGCGGTGCCCCCGAGGAAGAGGAAGTCGTCATCGTTCCCGTCGAGCCCGAGCCGATTTCCGGCAAGTTCTGAGGCGAACGCCGCGGCGGCGCGCCGGGCCTGTATCCCGCGCGCCTCTGAAGAATATGGGTCGGTTGCGTGCATCGTCGCGCGACCGGCCCTTTTTCGTTCGAGGTTGTCCGTTTCCATCGTGGCGACAGTGCGGCGGGCGATGGCCGTTGATGCGGGGCTGACACAAGCCCCTGATGCAACTGGGGCAATTCTGGGGCACCCGTATCGGGAGCCGGCATCTTCTGGTAAGTTCTCCACAGGCCGCGCATGTGCGGCTGTCATCACGGGCGGTGCCGGGTGTGAAACCCCGGCACCGCCCGTCAACGTCAGGAGAACTGAATGTCGAGCATCGCTAAACTCACCGTCGCGCTCGCGGCGCTTACGGCCCTCTCGGGCTGCTTCCTCTCGAACCCCGAGCCGGAAGAGATCGTCATCGTCGAGCCGGCCCCCGTCGTGGTCGAGCCCGTCAGCGGCAAATTCCATTGATCGCGCGTCAGGGCGGGGGGCAGACCCCGCCCTGACCGTCCGCCGAGACGCGGGGGCTCCGAAGGGGACGGGCCCATGTTGAAGCACCGCGGATTTCCCGGCCGCCTGGCTGGCACCGATTTCCAGTTCACGATCCGCCGCGCCAACAAGAAGGGCGTGACGCCGCTGACCCGACGCGAACGGTTCCGCGATCGCAAAGCGGCGGACCGGCAGGCGGACCGTGCCTTCCTCGAAGCCCTGATCTCGCATTTCGGCGATGCCTCTTTCGCGCGGGGCAACCTCGACGCGGGCCGGTTGTCCTGGCTCTTCGGGCGCGAGGTCGTCCCCGCCGAGGATCCCTTCGATCCGGCCGATTACGACGCGCTGCTGCGGGTGGACATGCGGGCCGCGGAGGCGGCGTTTCCGGATCTGTTCGACGCCGATCCATTGCAGGACCGGGAGGATCCGTGAGCGTGTTCCCGCCGATCCATTGCGCCCATGCGCAATTCCGCGCCGAAAGCCGGGGTCCATCGTCGTCGCGCTATGCGTCGGCTGCGGCGCGGCGCAACGTCGACCTGCGGCCCGGATGTCCCGTTCCCCATGGACGGCGTTCGGATCGCGAGTGGAAACGTACCCCTTCCCTGTCCGGTCAGCGGCCAGTTCCCCTGATCTGGTTGTTGACCGGACATTCTTTTCTCCGCCCCGGCGGTCGGGTCGGGGTCGAAGCCGCTCTTATAAGAAGAAGAGACCGAGCAGGAGCCTCATTCCTTTCCCATCCGTCATACGGGTCGCGGGTCTTTCACCTGCGCCCCCATCGGTGCGAGAGCCGTTCTGACGCTGGGTCAATTCGAATAGCCGAAATGTCGGACGGAACCCGCAGCGGACCGTTCGCGTTCGACACACACAACCACATCGGAGACAATCCATGCACCGCAAGTTCATCGTTCCCGCCCTCGTGCTCGTCGCCGGGCTCTCGGCCTGCAACACCGGTTCCGACCTCGAGCGCGCGGCCGTCGGCGGCGTTGTCGGCTGTGCCGTCGGTGAGATCATCGACGACGGCAAGTGCGTCACGGGTGCCGCGGTCGGTGCCGCTGGCGGCGCGCTCGCGAACGACTTCTAAGACGCGGCCCCACGGGGCGCTTCTAGACTCATTTCTGGGCTGTCCGGTCTCTCGACCGGACAGCCCTTTCTTTTGCGCATCCGGCCGCAGACCGGAGGGGGAGGGACAATGTTCAAGAAAATCCTGATCGCGAACCGGGGCGAGATCGCGTGCCGGGTCATCAAGACGGCCCGGAAGATGGGGATCGCCACGGTCGCCGTCTATTCCGACGCCGACCGCAACGCCCTGCACGTGCAGATGGCGGACGAGGCCGTGCACATCGGACCGCCGCCGGCGAACCAGTCCTATATCGTGATCGACAAGATCATGGAGGCGATCGAGGCGACGGGCGCGGAGGCGGTGCATCCGGGCTATGGCTTCCTCAGCGAGAACCCGAAATTCGCCGAGGCTCTGGAGGCGGCCGGCGTCGCCTTCATCGGGCCGCCGAAGGGCGCGATCGAGGCGATGGGCGACAAGATCACATCGAAGAAGATCGCCCAGGATGCGGGCGTGAGCACCGTGCCCGGTCACATGGGCCTGATCGAGGATGCCGACGAGGCGCTGCGCATCTCCGAGGATATCGGCTTTCCGGTGATGCTCAAGGCCAGCGCCGGCGGCGGCGGCAAGGGGATGCGTATCGCCTGGAATGCCGACGAGGTGCGCGAGGGCTTCCAGGCGTCGAAGAACGAGGCGGCGTCGAGCTTCGGCGATGACCGCATGTTCATCGAGAAGTTCGTCACCCAGCCGCGCCACATCGAGATCCAGGTGCTTTGTGACGGGCAGGGCAACGGCGTCTATCTGGGCGAGCGCGAATGCTCGATCCAGCGCCGCAACCAGAAGGTCGTGGAGGAGGCCCCGTCGCCCTTCCTCGACGAGGAGACGCGCCGCGCGATGGGCGAGCAGTCACTCGCGCTGGCCCATGCGGTCGGCTACGCGAGCGCCGGCACGGTCGAGTTCATCGTCGACGGGGACCGCAACTTCTACTTCCTCGAGATGAACACCCGTCTGCAGGTGGAACATCCGGTGACGGAGCTGATCACCGGCGTCGACCTCGTGGAGCACATGATCCGCGTGGCCTACGGCGAGACGCTGAGCCTCGCGCAGGGCGACGTCAAGCTGAATGGCTGGGCCATCGAGAGCCGCCTCTATGCCGAGGATCCGTATCGCGGCTTCCTCCCCTCGATCGGCCGGCTGACCCGTTATCGCCCGCCTGAGGAAACGCCCGACTACCTGCCGGGTGTAGTGCCGCAGGCTCCGGTCGTGCGCAACGATACCGGCGTCTACGAGGGCGGCGAGATCAGCATGTACTACGACCCGATGATCGCGAAGCTCTGCACCTGGGGTCCGAGCCGCGCGGAGGCCATCGAAGGGATGCGCCAGGCGCTCGACGGCTTCGAGGTGGAGGGGATCGGGCACAACCTGCCGTTCCTCTCGGCGGTGATGGACCATCCGAAATTCGTCTCGGGCGACATGACCACGGCCTTCATCGCCGAGGAATATCCCGACGGCTTCGAGGGCGTGACGCTGGACGAGACCGAGTTGCGGCGCATTGCCGCAGCCTGTGCCGCGATGCACCGGGTCGCCGAGATCCGGCGCACGCGGGTTTCGGGCCGGATGGACAACCACGAGCGCAAGGTGGGCAAGGGTTGGGTCGTCACCCTCGGCGGCGCGCGGTTCGAGGCGCGGATCGAGGCCGACCGCGACGGGGCCGACGTGACCATCGACGGCGAGATCCTGCGCTGCGAGAGCGCTTGGACGCCGGGGGACACACTGGCCCGCGTGGCCGTCTCGGGCGAGGTGATCGTGCTGAAGGTCGGCAAGATCACCCAGGGCTTCCGCGTGCGCACCCGTGGCGCGGACCTGCGCGTCCATGTCCGCACGCCGCGTCAGGCGGAGCTTGCCGCGCTCATGCCCGAGAAACTGCCGCCCGACACGTCGAAGATGCTGCTCTGCCCGATGCCGGGGCTGATCGTGCGCGTCGATGTGGCTGAGGGCGACGAGGTGCAGGAGGGGCAGGCGCTGGCCGTGGTCGAGGCGATGAAGATGGAGAACATCCTGCGAGCCGAGAAGAAGGGCCGCGTCTCGAAGGTGAACGCCGCGCCGGGCGACAGCCTTGCCGTGGACGACGTCATCCTGGAGTTCGAATGACGCCATGAGCCGCCGCGCGTTCCTCGTCCTCGCGTTTCTGTCCGTCTTCGGGCTGGTCCTTGCCCTCTGGGCGCGGATCGAGCTCGACTGGGCGAACGCGCGGGTGCAGGGAACGGCGCTCGCGGGCACCTTCATCGCGCTCGGCTGGGTGGCGACGTTCTTCTTCCGGGAGTTTTCGGCCTCGATCGAGCGGCGGCTGCGGTCTTCGGATATCCAGCGCGCGCTTCTGGCCGAGATCGCGGACTATGCCGAGACGCTGGAGTTGTCCGATGCCGAGGGGATGAAGGACGACCTAGCGCGGGAGATCGCGGCCAACCCGGCGTTCCGGCCCTATTTCTTCCGGGTCAGCGCGCCGGTCATCTTCGAGGCCAACGACGAGGCGGTGCCGCTTCTGCCGGAGGAGGTGATCGACGACGTCATCGCGTTCTACAGCACCTTGTCGGATCTGCGTTCGATGATCGAGGACCTGCGCGACCCGGCGTTCGGCCTGCTCGACGGGGCGCGACGGCTGCGCAGCTACCGTGACTATGTGGACCTGATGGCGAATACCGCGCGGCTTGCGCGCGATGCGGCTGTCCGGCTGGACGATTCACTCGCAGATCGTGTTACGGCTTACACGCGGCCCGACGCGACGAACGGCTTCGGAGGCGTGCGGTGAGATTTTTTGATGTGACCGTCCGGTCGCGGACCCTAGTAGAAGGGCCGCGGTCCCCGACGACCGCCCTTGGCGGCGGGAATGGACTTGGAACGCGTCTGCAGTGCCATGATGTCTTCCTTCCCTTGCTTCGTTCTCAATATAGCGTCGGAGCGGCTCTGCCGCAATGTTTTGATGATCGAATAGTTAGTGAATACTTACCAAACTCTCATCGTCCGCGCCCTATCTCGCGCTGGCGCAGGGGCATCTTGTCGATCGAGCGGCTGAGTTCGCGCACCGTCCAAGGCAGGGGTTTACGCAGTTCGACCTCGCCGTCCTTCCCGATGAGCACGAGCATGAAACCGCGCGGGCGCAACTGCTGCCGCAGGTCGCTTTCGACCGACGGATCCGTATCGGTCACGAGGATGACGTCCCGGGCGATCAGTTCGGGCAGATCGGCCTGCAATTCCTCCATCTGCTCCTCGAAGGAGGGGTCGCGCGGCGTGTTCGCGAAAACGACGACGGGACGTGCGACCCAGAGGAGCTCCGCGATGTCGATCTCCGACGCGTCGAAGACTTGCGCCGGATCCGCGCGCCACGCCTCCTCGAGCGACGGCGTGTCGGCCGCGACAGCCGGCAGCGTCAGGGCCAGCGAAAGGAGCGAGGAGGTGAGTAGCGCGTGCATTGGAAACGTCCGTCTTGTTTCCAGACATATAGGCGCGCGACCCGTCAGGGCGAAGACTCCGGTCGCCGGATCAATCACTTTTGACGCAAGTCGCAACTTTAACCGCATTTCAGGGTCCGAGGGGCAGAGGGGAGGGGCACATGAAAGGACATGACATGCCCCACCTGACCTCCCTGCCGCCCGTGACGCTCCATCTCGGCGCGCACCGCACGGGCGCGACGAGCCTGCAGCATCTGCTGACACGCAATCTGGGCTGGCTGGCGTCGCGCGGGATTGCCTATTGGGGGCCGCGCCGCACGCGCGACGGCGTGATGTCGGGCGTGATCGGGGATCCGGGGCGCGTCGAGACCGGTCGGGACATCCGCGCCCATCGCGCCGCCGGACGCATCGCCATGTTGCGCAGCGAGATGCAGGCGGAGGGGACGGCGCGTCTGTTGATCTCCGATCAGGCCCTCCTCGGCAGCCTGCGCGAAAACCTTCTGCTCGGGCGGCTCTACCCGACGGCCCGCGCGCGCCTCGCGCGATTGGCTGCAGCCATGCCGGGCATCGACCATGTCGCCCTTGCGATCCGCAGCCCGGATGCCTGGTGGACGAGCGTTTTTGCCGATCTGATGACGCGCGGTTTTGCCCCGCCCGATCGCGCGACGATCGAGGCCGTGCTCGGGGCTCGTCGAGGCTGGCGCGACGTGATCGAGGATGTCGCCGAGGCCCTCCCGGGTGCCCGGCTGACCGTCTGGATGCACGAAGACCGCGCGGCGCATCCCGAGCGTGCGCTCATGGAACTGACCGATCTCCTGCCGGAGCATCGCGGGGCCCCGCGCCTGCGCCGCGCCCCGACCTGCGCCGCCCTGCAGGACCGTCTCCGGCAAGAGGGCTGCATGACGCAGCTGCCCGAGGTGGGCGGCCTCTATGCGCCCTTCACCCCCGACGAGCGCGCGCATCTGCGCAGCCGCTACGACGCCGATCTGGCCTGGCTGCGCGCCGGAGCCGATGGGCTGATCGCCCCCGAAGACAACGATATCAGACCCCCTTCGGAGGGGCCCTTCCGCGACAGGAGACCGAGACATGGCCAAGACCGACGACAAGACCCGATGGGGGCAGCTGGCTGAGGGCGAGCTGCGCGGCCGTCCGCTGGACGCGCTGACATGGAAGACGCTGGAGGGCATCGACGTCGCGCCGGTCTATGGGCCCGCCGACCTCTCGGGCGTCGACCATCTGGGTCCGATGCCCGGAGAGGCCCCCTTCACCCGGGGCGTGAAGGCCACGATGTACGCGGGCCGGCCCTGGACGATCCGGCAATACGCGGGGTTCTCGACGGCAGAAGAGTCGAATGCCTTCTACCGCAAGGCGCTTGCCGCCGGACAACAGGGCGTCTCGGTCGCCTTCGACCTGGCGACGCACCGCGGCTACGACAGCGACCATCCGCGCGTGGTGGGCGACGTGGGCAAGGCGGGTGTCGCCATCGACAGCGTCGAGGACATGAAGATCCTCTTCGACGGCATCCCGCTGGAAAAGGTCTCTGTCTCGATGACGATGAACGGGGCCGTGATCCCGATCCTGGCGAATTTCATCGTGGCGGGCGAGGAGCAGGGCGTCTCCCGCGATCAGCTGTCGGGGACGATCCAGAACGACATCCTCAAGGAGTTCATGGTCCGCAACACCTATGTATATCCGCCCGAGCCCTCGATGCGGATCATCGCGGACATCATCGAATACACTGCCGACGAGATGCCGCGCTTCAACTCCATCTCGATCTCGGGCTACCACATGCAGGAGGCCGGGGCGAACCTTGTGCAGGAGCTGGCATACACCTTGGCCGACGGCCGCGAATACGTGCGCACCGCCATCGCGCGGGGCATGGACGTCGACCGCTTCGCCGGCCGGCTGTCGTTCTTCTTCGCGATCGGGATGAATTTCTTCATGGAGGCGGCGAAGCTGCGGGCGGCGCGCCTGCTGTGGCACCGCATCATGGCGGAGTTCGAACCGAAGAACCCGAAATCCTCGATGCTGCGGACCCACTGCCAGACCTCGGGCGTGTCCCTGCAGGAGCAGGATCCCTACAACAACGTCGTGCGCACCGCCTACGAGGCGATGGCCGCCGTGCTGGGCGGGACGCAGTCGCTGCATACCAACTCCTTCGACGAGGCGATCGCGCTTCCGACCGAGAATTCCGCCCGGATCGCGCGCAACACCCAGCTCATCCTGCAGGAGGAGACGGGGGTGACGAACGTGGTCGATCCGCTGGCCGGCTCCTACTACGTCGAGAAGCTAACCCATGATCTGGCCGAGGCCGCCTGGGCGCTCATCGAGGAGGTCGAGGAGATGGGGGGCATGACCAAGGCCGTGGCCTCGGGGATGCCGAAGTTGCGCATCGAGGAAAGTGCGGCCACCCGGCAGGCTATGATCGACAAGGGCGACGAGGTGATCGTCGGCGTCAACAAGTACCGCCGGGAGACCGAGGATGAGATCGACATCCTCGATATCGACAACGACAAGGTCCGCGAGGCGCAGGTCGCCCGGCTGGAGCGCATCCGGTCGAGCCGTGATCAGGCCGCCTGCGATGCGGCCCTCGGCGAACTTGAACGCCGCGCCCGCGAGGACGGCAACCTTCTGGAGGCGGCGGTGGAGGCCGCCCGTCACCGTGCCAGCGTGGGGGAGATCAGCATGGCCATGGAAAACGCGTTCGGCCGGCACCGGGCCGAGGTGAAGACGCTCGCCGGGGTCTACGGCGCGGCCTACGAGGGCGACGCGGGGTTCGCCGCGATCCAGAAGGACGTGGAGGACTTCGCCGAGGCCGAGGGCCGCCGGCCCCGGATGCTCGTCGTCAAGATGGGTCAGGACGGGCACGACCGCGGGGCCAAGGTAATCGCGACGGCTTTTGCCGATATCGGCTTCGACGTGGATGTCGGCCCGCTCTTCCAGACGCCCGAGGAGGCCGCCCAGGACGCCATCGACAACGACGTCCACGTCATCGGCATCTCCAGTCAGGCGGCCGGCCACAAGACGCTTGCCCCGAAGCTGATCGAGGCGCTCAAGGCCGAGGGGGCCGGGGAGATCATCGTGATCTGCGGCGGCGTGATCCCGCAGCAGGACTACGATTTCCTCAAGCGCGCGGGCGTCGCGGCGATCTTCGGGCCGGGCACGAACATCCCGGCGGCGGCGGCCGATATCCTCAAGCTGATCCGCGCCGCACGCGGCTGAAGACGGGGGCCGCAAGCGCGGATTTTTCGCTTGCGGCCTTTCGCGCCCGCCGCTAAATCCGCCGCACGGTTGGGGTGTGGCGCAGTGGTAGCGCAACGGTTTTTGGTACCGCAGGTCGTAGGTTCGAATCCTACCACCCCAGCCAATTCCCTTCGTTTTTCGTTCTGCATCAGGGTTTTGCGCCTCGTCCGTGCGCGCGGCTGAGGAATTGGTTGCACAGAAGGTTGCACACGGGCTCGCCCGCGCACCTTCTCTCGGCGGCGATCGCAAGGATCGCCATGACCCAGACTCCCTATCTCTACGAGCATGCCGGCCGCCTTTACTTCCGACGGCGCGTGCCGGGTTTGTCCGCATCTATTCGCCCCGTCATGGTCTCCCTGGGGACGACAGATCGAAGATCGGGGCATACCTCATGTGTGAAACTGACCGCACGCATGGACGAAATGCTCGACGACGACCTTCATATCACGCTGCTCGAGGCGGACGTGACGGCCTTCTTTCAGGCCGAGTTGAAGCGGTGCATCCGTCGTCTGAGCGCGCGGCGGCGGGTCGAGCGGATGGATGGCAGCCTGACGGCGGACAAGGTGCGGCGAAACGACCTGATGGCTCGTCTGCTGAAGGGGATGGTTGATCACGGCATTTGCGAGACCGTCCCTCAGGTCGTCGCCGATCAGCTCGACGAGACTGCGCGCGCCGGGGCGTATAACCTCCAGGAGGAACTGTTCCGGAAGGTCACATCAGAGGATTACGGCGATGAACTCGTAGACCGGGCCTCCGCCTGTGGACTGCCGGATGCGGCGTCCGATGCTTTGCGGCTCGAGCTTCGCTGGGCCGCCCTTGAGGCGAATGCGGCGGCGCACGCGGCGTTGGAGGACGTTCCGCTGAACTACGGGCCGTCCGCTCACCAAGCGGCGGTCTCGCCCCTGCGCGAAGTTGCCCGGGTCCCTGCTTGTCTGGCCGGTCATGCCGATCCGGGGTCGACGGAATTCGAATGCGTCCCGACGGTCGCATCGCAGCCCTTAGAAGCAACGGCTGTCAGCATCGAGCCCCTTGAGGTGCTCCCCGATCCTTGGACAGGATCTGGCGTTTTCTAAGCTACTCTCTGGGCCTCCTGGTCGGGTTGCATGATCGTCGTGCCGGCGCGGTAGACCACGTCCGGTGGTTGTCCGTC
>NZ_JABVAX010000014.1 GCF_013404595.1 Jannaschia marina
CGATAAAACAGGTTCTCCTGCGCTTCCAACCGTCCCATCATCGCCCGCCCCCCATGCCATATGGCACGATTGAATCAGCCGATCACACCCCAATCAAGGCCAGAGTTTTTCACCAGCATCGGACGCTTGTGACGAGACCAAGAAGGGCGACAATTAGGGCGCTCGGCGACTGGTTTGCCAAATATATAATCGCCTAAGGTTAACGATGCGGGTTCCGACGCGTGCGGGCCAGGTCGTGGCGGATCCGACCCGGATGGCACCGGGCCGACAGGACATCGAAGACCTGTCGGTCGCACCGTCGGTTCGATCTACCGCGTACCGTGCACGGCCCCTCGTCCAGCCGATCTCAGCGATGCCATGCCCGCCGCGTGCGCGGGTGTGGCCAGTTCTCCATCAGCGCAAGCGCGTCCTCGGCGGTTTCCACGAAGCGGAAGAGGTCGATGTCGTCCGCTCCGATCGTTCCGGCCTCCTGCAGCGCTTCCCAGTTCACGATGGAGCGCCAGAAGTCCTCGCCGAACAGAAGGAACGGCACGCGCTCCATCCGGCCCGTCTGGATCAATGTCAGCGCCTCGAAGAGCTCGTCGAGCGTGCCGAAGCCACCCGGAAAGACGCAGATCGCGCTCGCCCGCATCAGGAAATGCATCTTGCGGATCGCGAAGTAGTGGAAGTTGAAGCTCAGATCCGGTGTGACGAACTCGTTCGGGGCCTGCTCGTGCGGCAGAACGATGTTGAGACCGATCGAGCGGCCGCCGGCGTCCGCGGCTCCGCGGTTGCCCGCTTCCATCACCCCCGGCCCGCCCCCGGTCACGATGACGTTCTCCCGACCGTCCGACGTCGCGAGGGACCGCTCCGTCACCATCTTCGCGAAGCGGCGGGCCTCGTCGTACTGCGCGGTCAGCCTGCGCAGCGTTTCCGTGCGCGCCGTCTCCCTGTGCTCGGGACGGGGGATGCGCGCGCCGCCAAACATCACCACGGTCGACGTGACCTCGGCTTCGTCCATCAAAAGTTCCGGCTTCATCAGCTCGAGCTGCAGGCGCACGGGGCGCAACTCGTCCCGGCAGAGGAAATCCTCGTCGGCGAAGGCCAGACGGTAGGCCGGGTTCCGGGTCTGCGGCGTCTCGGGGACGGTGCGGGCCGTGGTGCGGTCTTCCTTGGAATGGCGGAGCGGGTGGCGGGCGTCGGTCATGTCGGTCCTCGGATTGGATCAGCGGGGTCTAGCAGGCGTTCGCGTCAAAGCCGAGAGAGGATGAGCCCGCCGGCCACCATCGCCAGCGCCAGCACCCGCGTGGGCGTGATCGGGTGAACCGGGGCGGCGAAGGCCCCGATCGCGTCGAGGACGAGCGCCGCCGAGAGCTGCCCGAGCAGAAGCGCGGCGAAGGCCGTGAGGATGCCGATCGTCGGCACCGACCAGAGCATCGCCCAGACGACGACCGCACCGAGAAGCCCGCCGAGCCAGTAGACCGGGGGCATCGACGTGGCCTTCGCCAGCGACGGTGCCTGACCGAAGAGGACCGTCAGCAGAAGGAGCGCGACGAAGCCCACGCCGAAGCTGATCGCCGCGGCGGCGACGCCCCCGCCGATGCCCCGGCCGAGCGCGGCGTTGAGCGGGGCCTGCACGCCGAAGCCCACGCCGGCGGCGAAGACCACGAGGATGGGAATCAGGAGGGCGGGCGACAGGCTGGGCATGGGGACCTCCGGTGCGGGTTTCACGGCACGGTAGCGATCCGTGCCGCGATGCACAGGGGTTTCTTGTCGGCACGCGGCGAGGAGACCCTGCTGTCCGCCGGGTTGCCGCGGCCCTCGGGGCTCAGCGTCTCAGGTCGGAGGGCGTCTTGCCCGTATGGCGCTTGAAAGCCTTGTAGAAGGCCGAGCGGGAATTGAAGCCCACGTCATAGGCGATCGTCAGGATCGTCTCGTCCGTCGTGTTCAGCTGTTCGATGGCGCTCTCGATCCGCCATCCGTTCACGAGGTCGAAGAAGCTCTTGTTCAGGTGCGTGTTCAAAGCCTGCGACACGTAATGGGAGGTGACGCCGATGTGCTTTCCCAGATCCCAGAGCGACAGGTTGGGGTCGCGGTAGAGCGCGTCCTCGGCCATGGCGTCCTCGACCTTGCGGGCAATGCGGCGCAGGCGGTCGTCATCCAGTGCGGATTTCTCGTATTTCCTCGACTGCCGCGCGTCGGGTTCCGGCGTCGCCACGACGGGGTGGCGGGTCAGGCCGGGCCGCTGGCGCAGGCCCCAGACCCCGAGAGCCCAGAACAGGCCGAGCAACGCCAGGCTGTTCACGACGGGCCACCACATATCGCGCGTCTGCTCGGCAAAGAGGCCGGACACGACCGATGCGGTGAGCGCGATGTTCACGCAGAGGTAGGCGGCCATGCAGGCCAGGAGGACCCAGATCCAGGTCAACTCGCGGTTCTCCGTGCTGGCGAAGACCTCCCGGAGACGGACGCGATAGGCCAGCAGGCGACGGACGATCAGGTAGATGTAAGTGGCGACGACCGCCTTGAAGAGGAGGTCCGCCAGCAGGACGGCTGCCCCGACGAGGACGAAGCGCAGGGCGCGGGGGTCGTTCTCCTGCAGCGCGTCCGCGTCGAACCCGTTCGGCAGCAGCAGAAGCGTCCAGAAGAGCAGCAGTACCGGAACGATCGCGGCCACGTGGCGCAAGAGGTTCGGGATGCGGTCGACTGGGCCCTCGGTCGTGAGCGCGCGCACGTAGGCCCAGAGCAGGAACGGCAGGGTCGTCTCGAGCCCCGCGACGAGCACGCTTGCGCGGAAGAGGAGCCCCGTGCCGTCGGGATCGAACGTCTCGTGCAACAGGCCGATCCCGAGCGACGCCCCCTGGAACAGGAACAGAAGCGCGAGGGGAAGATAAACACCGGGATCCCGCCGGCGGAGCAGCAGGAGATGCGCGCAGAACAGGCAGATGCCGGTCGTGGCGATACCGATGGAGGTTTCCAGTGTCATGGGATGCCCGTCCCGGCCTCCTTGCGTTTCTAGATGGTCTGCGACGCCGCCGAGGGGATCGCAATCCCGGGTGAGATCGGGTCCCCGTCGGACGGGGACCCGCCGTCTGCGTCAAAGGCCGATGACCGAGGTCGCGAGCGCCTGGTTCTCGGCGGCCACCCGTTCCTGGACGGCGCGGCAGGCCTGAAGGTTTCCTTCGAGGCAGGCCGTATCGAGCTGTTCGCGCGCGGCGATCTCCGCGGGGGACTCGCAGGCGCTGAGGCCCAGGAAGGCCAGGATCATGAGTTTCTTCATCGTCGTTTTTCTCTTCTTTCTTCGGCGCGGGCCGTCACGGCCAGGAACGAGGGTCGGTCCGCGCGCAGGTCTGTGTTGGAGGGAAGTCTGTCTTTGTGAGTGAGGTCGTACCGGGTCTCCTGGATGAGCGATCGGTGGGACCCTGACCCGTCTGATGCGGTCCTGTCGTCCACCCCAACGGGCGGAGACACCTCTTTGCGGCGGCGAGGCGGCCGGCCCCCCACGGGCCGGGTTTCCGCGCGCCCGCAGGATTGCCCCGTGCGGGGCAGGCGGATAAGAGCGGGCCAGTCTTTTCCCCGCCCCAAAGAGGCCGCCCATGTCGAACGATCAGCTGGAAACCGCCATCGAAGCCGCTTGGGAGGCGCGCGACACGATCACGCCGCAGACCACGGGCGAGGCGCGGGAGGCGATCGAGGCCACGCTCGACGCCCTCGACAGCGGCAGCCTGCGCGTCGCGGAGCGGCAGGACAGTGGCGACTGGCACGTCAATCAATGGGCCAAGAAGGCCGTGCTTCTGGGCTTCCGCCTCAAGGACATGGAGTTGCAGTCGGGCGGTCCGCAGGGCAGCAGCTGGTGGGACAAGGTCGACAGCAAGTTCCACGGCTGGAACGCGGCCAAGTGGGAGCAGGCGGGCTTCCGCGCGGTGCCGAACTGCGTGGTGCGCAAGTCGGCCTACGTCGCGCCTGGCGTGGTGCTGATGCCGTCCTTCGTGAACCTCGGGGCCTATGTCGACAGCGGCACCATGGTCGACACCTGGGCCACCGTCGGGTCCTGCGCGCAGATCGGCAAGAACGTGCATCTCTCGGGCGGCGTCGGCATCGGCGGGGTTCTGGAGCCGATGCAAGCGGGACCGACGATCATCGAGGACAATTGCTTCATCGGGGCCCGCTCGGAGGTCGTCGAGGGCTGCATCGTGCGCGAAGGTTCGGTGCTCGGCATGGGCGTCTTCATCGGCAAGTCGACCAAGATCGTCGACCGCGAGACCGGGGACGTGATGTACGGCGAGGTACCGCCCTATTCTGTCGTCGTGGCGGGCTCGATGCCCTCGAAGAACGGCGTGAACCTCTATTGCGCCGTGATCGTGAAGCGGGTCGACGCGCAGACCCGCTCCAAGACCGGTATCAACGAGCTTCTGCGCGACTGAGCGGGCAGAAGCATCTGGTCTGTCGGGGCCCTACCCCGGACCCCGGAGTATTGGGGAAGTAGAGAAGCGGCTATTTGCCCGAGGCGTCCCTTTCGAGGGCCGCTTCTTCCAGTGCATCCATGTAGGCGCGTGCGGCCTTTGTGCGGCCAAGCCCCCTCCAGAGCGCCTTGCGCCACGCGCGATGTGCCGAGCGCGGCTCCCATTGCAGGCGCGCGGTCGCCAGCCAGTCGCGCAGGGCAGGCGGCAGGGCATCGTAGTCGGCCATGACCCGCTTGCGGTCACGGGCTTCGATCAGGGGCGACTTGCGGGGCATGGAGGTGACATGCGCCTCCGCGCGGGTGCTGTCAAACCCGGGAACCGCGGCGCGTTCCGCGCGTTTTCACTCCATCACGCACAACCAAGGAGAGATGCGTCATGGGTCTCGGATTCTTCGCCTCCATCATCGTCGGCGGCCTGGCCGGATGGATCGCCAGCATGATTATGAAGGCCGACACGGGCCTTCTGTTGAACATCGTCCTCGGGATCGTCGGGGCCGTCGTCCTGAACGCGATCCTGAGCCTCGTCGGCATCTATGCCGCGAACGCGTGGATCCCGCAGCTTTTCGTGGGCATCGCCGGGGCCTGCCTGCTGATCTTCGGTGTGCGGGCGGTGCGCAACTAGGGTCACGTAATCGTCGGGCCCGACCCGACGATCTTCCCAATAGATGGCCGGGTCACGCCTGGCCATTTTCGCGTCGGTTCAGCGGTCCGTGTAGGACGCCCCGAACCATGTCCGCTGGATCTCGCCATAGGTGCCGTCTTCCTCCAACCGCAGGAGTGCGCGGTTGATGCGTTCCCGCAGGTCCGAGCCGGTCGGCAGGGCGATGCCGTAGTATTCCCGCTGGAACACCCGGTCGATGAGCCGCGCGTCGAGGTCGGGCGTGCTCTGCAGGTAGTAGGCGAGAACCGGGCCGTCGAAGGCGATCGCGTCGATTTCGCCGCCCTCGAAGGCATTCTGGAGCGTCGCGAGGTCCGCGTATGTCTGATGGGCGACGCGACGGGTTTCGAGATAGGTGGCGGTGGTCGAGCCTTCGGTCGTGCCGACCTTGCGACCGTCGAGATCGGTGATGCGCGCCACGTCCTGATTGATCGCGTCGAGCGTCAGGTTCGCGGTGATCTGCGCCACGAAGATCGAGACGACGAAGAGGCTGCCGACGATCATCAGCACACCGAAGACCCGGCCGAGCGGTGAGGCCGGGTCCTTCTCCTTGTAGTCGCCCGAGATCAGCACGTTCAGCGCCCACCAGAAGGCCGGAAAGGCCGCGCTGCGGGCATCGGTGCCGAAGTAGTCGTGCCGTCGCCGCTCGAAGGCCCACATCAGCATCCCCAGGGCGAAGAGCCCGCCTATGGCCAGAAGCCCGAGCAGAAGAAGCCGCGGCGAGAAGGCCGCGCGCAGCATCGGCCAGATCCCCGTCTCGGAGGTCATCAGCACCTGCACGCCGGCGCTGAAGATCGGCTGCGTGAAGTCCATGCGGGTTTCCCGGTCGGCCGTGATCGAGATGTTGGCGACGGCGGCATTTGCCTCGCCCGCCTCGACGGCCGCGAGCATGTCGGGAAAGGAAGCATAGCGGCGCACGTCGTAGACGAGACCCAGTTCCGCCGAGAGCGCGGCCCACAGATCGAGCGCGAAGCCCGTTTCTGCGCCGTCGACCGTCATCGAGAAGGGCGGGCGCGTTACCGTTGCAACGATGAGCCGGTCGCTCTCCGAGCCCTGCGGCCGAGCGGGCAGTGCGGTAATCAGAACGAGGAACAGGCTCAACAGGACACGCATTGGGGCATGACGCACGGGGCGGGCTCGGTTGACAAGCCCCCGGTCAGGGCGGACACCCGGGAGCATGTCCGACAAGAAGCCCAAGCGCCCGCATTTCGTTTTCACGCTCCTCGTGGAGGTGGGCCGCAAGTCCGGTGACGGTCTGCCCGACGGGGCTTCGGGTGCGGCCCTCATGTGCTACGCCAGTGGCGTCGACGAGGACGAAGCCGTGCGCGAGACGGTCGCCGTTCTCAAGACCGCCGATCTGAACGTGCTGGAGGTGACGGGCTACGGCTCGCTCGAGGAGCGGGAGGCCGAGGGCCATGACATCGACCCCGAGGAACGCAAGCTGATGGCGCGGGCGCTGCGCGAGAACTCGGTCGTGGTCGCGCAGACGACCGTCTTCCGGGAGGGCGAGGATGACTGACCCGGTCGCGCTCACGCAGGCGCTCGTCCGCTGTCCCTCGGTCACGCCCGAGGAGGGCGGGGCGCTCGTGCTGCTGGAGGAGCTGCTGTCGGGCGCGGGCTTTGCCTGCACGCGGGTCGACCGGAACGGGACGCCGAACCTCTACGCCCGCTGGGGCGCGAAGGGCCACCCGCGGACCTTCGGCTTCAATGGCCACACCGACGTGGTGCCCGTGGGCGACCGTGCGGCCTGGACGAAGGACCCCTTCGGCGGCGAAATCGACGACGGCTGGCTCTACGGGCGCGGCGCGACCGACATGAAATCTGGCGTCGCCGCCTTCGCCGCGGCTGCCGTGGACTTCGTGAACGAAAGCCCGCCCGACGGCGCGGTCGTCATCGCCATCACCGGCGACGAGGAGGGGGGCGCGACCGACGGGACCGTCGCGCTTCTCAACTGGATGGAGACGGAGGGGGAAAGACTCGACGTCTGCCTCGTCGGTGAGCCGACCTGCCCCGAACACATGGGCCAGATGATCAAGATCGGCCGGCGCGGCTCGCTTACGGCCTGGTTCACGGCAACGGGACGGCAGGGGCACTCCGCCTACCCGCATCTGGCGCTCAATCCCTTGCCGGCGCTCGCACGGCTCATGGCCGACCTGTCGGAGCAGGTCTTCGACGAGGGCACCGATCACTTCGATGCGTCGACCCTTGCGCTGGTCACGATGGACGTCGGGAACCCGGCCACGAACGTCATCCCCGCCGAAGGCCGCGCGACCGTCAACATCCGCTTCAACGACGCGCATACCGGCGCGGACCTCATCGCGTGGATGCGCGGCGAGGCCGATCGCATTTCCGCCGAGACTGGCGTGACGATCGGGATGGAGACGAAGATCTCGGGCGAGAGCTTCCTGACGCCGCCCGGTCCCCTGTCTGACCTCGTCTCGCAGGCCGTGCAGATCGAGACGAACCGCGTGCCGGAGCTCTCGACGACAGGCGGCACCTCGGATGCGCGTTTCGTTAAGGACCATTGCGCGGTCGTGGAATTCGGCCTCGTCGGTCACCGGATGCATGCCGTCGACGAGCGCGTCCGGGTGGAGCAGATCGGGCAGTTGAAGGCGATCTACGGTCGCATCCTGCGCGACTATTTCGACGGGACGCCCGGCTGAGCCTCTCGGGTCAGGCGGCCTTCTGTGCCGTATCGGGCCGCAGGAACACCGGGGCCTCGGCGGTCGAGCGGTCGGGCTGGTAGGCATAGCCGCCGGTCTCGAAGGCCGCGAGCTCGGCCGGGTCGGTAATACGGTTCTCCATGACGAAACGCGCCATTGCCCCGCGCGCCTGCTTGGCGAAGAAGCTGATCACCTTGGGGCCGGCGGGCTTGTCCTCGAGGAAGGTCGGCGTAATGACCGGAAGGGTCAGGACCGAGCGGTCGACCGCGCCGAAATACTCCTGGCTTGCGCAGTTCAGAAGATGGGTCGCGCCAACCGCCTCCGCGTCGGCGTTTAGCGCCCGCGCGATCCGGTCGCCCCAGAAGGCATAGAGCGTCTTGCCGCGCGGCGTCTTGAGGCGGCTTCCCATCTCCAGCCGGTACGGCTTGAGCGCATCGAAGGGGCCGAGCAGGCCGAACATCCCCGACAGGATGCGCAGATGCCCGCCCGCGTGGCGCAGCGCGTCTTCCGACAGCGTGGCGGCCTCGAGCCCGGTATAGGTGTCGCCCGCGAAGGCGAAGAGCGCCGCCTTCTCGGGGGCTTTATCCCAGTCGCGGAAGCGGTCCCGGTTCAGGACGGCAAGGCTCTCCGAGATCGACATGAGTTTCATCAGATCGGCCACCGACAGCCCGCGCGTCACGTCGAGAAGCTCCGTCACCTCGCCCGGAAAGCGGATCGGCGTGGTCTCGTGCGTCACGACGTCGAAGTCGAGCTTCTTGGCGGGCGAGAGGACGGTCAGCATGGGCGGCTCCTTTGGCCTCAATCTAGGGACCGGCGCGCGGGCCTCAACCCTCGCGCAGCACTTCGAGGAAGGCGTCGCCGAAGCGCTCTGCGTGGCGCTCGCCGAGGATACGGGTGATGTCGTCGGCCTCGGGGCGCGCGCGTGCGACCTTGGCCAGTTGCGACGACGAACAGGTCATCGGCTTGTCGGTTCCGGTCTCGCCGCGGCTCAGGTCGTTCTGTACCGAAAGGAGCCGGTCGTAGATCGCCCCCTCGCTCCGCCCGGCGAGCTTGCGGCGGGCCGGGTGCACGGCCTCGGGCATCTCGCCGGTCAGGACGGCAAGGAATGTCGCACCGTAGCGGTCGAGCTTCTTGGCCCCGACGCCAGAGATCCGCGCCATCGTGTCGAGCGTTTCGGGCCGCGTCTCTGCCATCTCGATCAGGGTGCGGTCGGTGAAGACGACGTAGGCCGGCACCCCCTGCGCCTCGGCCAGCGCGCGGCGCTTCGCCTTGAGCGCCGAGAGCATCGGTGCATCTTCTTCCGACACCAGCTGTTTGACGGCCGGCCGGCGCTCGGCCCTCTTGATGCTGTCGCGGCGCAGCGTCACGCTCTCCTCCCCGCGCAGGATGGGCCGGGCCGGCTCGGTCATGCGCAGCGCGCCGTGGCGCTCGGCGTCGGGCCGCACGAGGTCGAGGCCCATCATCTGCCGGAAGATCGCCTGCCACTGAGGCTTCGGCGTGTCAGAGCCGCAGCCCCATGTCGGCAGGCTGTCGTGCGCGAAGCGCCGGGTCTTCTCCGTCTCCGTCCCGGTCAGCACGTCGATCAGATGGCCGGTGCCGAACCGCTCCTCCGTGCGCAGCATCGCCGAGAGCGCCTTGCGCACCTCGGTCGTCGCATCGAAGAGATCGGGCGGTGTCTCGCAGAGGTCGCAATTGCCACAGGGCTCGGCCCCCTCGCCGAAGTACCGCAGGAGCGTCACGCGGCGGCAGACCTGCGCCTCGGCGAGGCCCAGGAGAGCGTTCAGTCGGCCGTGGTCTGCGGCGCGCATCTCGGGCGGGGCAAGCCCCTCGTCTATCTGCTGCCGGCGATAGCGGATGTCGTCTGCCCCGAAGAGCGTGAGCGTGTCGGCCGGGGCCCCGTCGCGCCCGGCGCGGCCGATCTCCTGATAATAGGCCTCGATCGACTTCGGCAGGTCGGCGTGCGCCACCCAGCGAATATCCGGCTTGTCGATGCCCATGCCGAAGGCCACTGTCGCGACGACGATCAGCCCGTCTTCCTGCTGGAACCTCCGCTCGACAGCCCGCCGGTCCTCCGCATCCATGCCGCCGTGATAGTGGCAGGCGCTATGGCCATCGTCGCCGAGTGCCTTCGCCAGCGTCTCGGTCTTGGCCCGGGTGCCGCAGTAGACGATGCCCGACTGCCCCTTGCGGGCGGCCGCGAACGAAAGGATCTGCCGGCGCGGCCCGTCCTTCGGCTGGAAGGTCAGCGTGATGTTCGGTCGGTCGAAACCGTGCAGGAAGACCTCGGGCGGCGCGGCGAAGAGGCGGCGCACCATCTCGTCCCGCGTCTCGGCATCGGCGGTCGCGGTGAAGGCGGCGAGCGGCACGTCGAGCGCGCGGCGCAATTCTCCGATGCGCAGGTAGTCGGGGCGGAAATCGTGGCCCCACTGGCTGACGCAATGGGCTTCGTCCACGGCGATGAGCGCGCATCCCGCGCGCCGCAGCATCCGCTCCGTGCCCGAGGAGGCGAGCCGCTCGGGCGCGATGTAGAGCAGTTTGAGCGTACCGTCCTCGATCGCTTGCCAGACAGCCTCGGTCTCTTCCTCGGTGTTGCCGGAGGTGAGCGCCCCGGCCACGACCCCGGCCTCCTGCAGCGCGCGCACCTGGTCGCGCATCAGCGCGATGAGCGGCGAGATGACCACGGTCAGCCCGTCACGGCAGAGCGCCGGCAGCTGGAAGCAGAGCGACTTGCCACCGCCGGTCGGCATGATGGCGAGCACGTCGTGCCCCGCGACCACCGCCTCCACGATTTCCGACTGGCCGGGGCGGAAGGCGTCGAATCCGAAGATGGAGGACAGGAGGTCCTGCGGATCTGGCATCGGGTCTGCTCTGCTCGGTTTCCCTCCGAATCCCATAGCGGCGGATGGGAAACAAGCGATTAAAGATAGGTGACTGTATATTTCACAAACCCAACAATGCCGTTTATTCGGATGCTTTTGCCGGTTTGCGGTAGCGTCAGAGTATAGCCCAGATTGGAGCTCTCCCGGTTTTGTGGACGGTTATAAGTTGGAGAACTCTAGCGTTTCGAGCGCGATTCTTTCGTCGTCGATGAGCGAGAGATAGCCCAGAGCCAGGTGACGGCGGCCGGGGGTGTACCAGCCCTCGATGAATTCGAAGATCGCCATGCGGGCTTCCGCCCTGGTCCGGGACTTTCGCCTGTCCGGAAGCTCGCATTCGAAGGTCGCAGAGAAGCTCTCGCACATGGCGTTGTCGTATGTGTCACTGACCGATCCTACGGACGGCCTGACGCCCGCCTCCTTGCAACCGAGACCGCACGCAACGGATGTGTATTGCGCGAATGGTCGCTATATTGCACCACATCCGACGGCTTGCGCTGGCCGATCGCCATGTTCGCTGCATCGAGGACGAGCTGCGTCTTCAGGTTCCTCCCCATGGCCCAGCCGAGGATCCGGCGCGAAAACGCATCGAATACGATATGCGCGAAAGGCGCGCCCGAAGTGCGGCTGGCCTCTCTTCTCGTGCAGCGCGCCGACGCCGAACGCGCGGGTGTCGCCGGTCGGCCGGCCCGCCGCTACTCGACCACGTAGTCCACGAACTCCGTCCGCTGGATCAGCGGGCGCTGGTTGTCGTCGGAAATCATCGTGAGCCGGATACGGTCCGACTCGTCCTGCCAGACCTCAAGACCCTCGAGGTTGTCGTGCACGCCGATCCCGCTCTGGAACACGAGGCGTTCGTCCCTTCCGTCGAGGTCGAAGCTGCGCACGCGGCTGCGGAACCCGAGGAGCGCGAAGTCACGTTCGAGCAGGTAGAGCCGTCCGTCGGGGCCGATGTCGGCCCCCGATACGAGAAAACGTCCGTCCCGCCTGAGGGTAAACGGCTTCGACCAGGTCGTGCCGTCGAAGCGGTAGACGGGAAACGGCGTACCGAGGCCGCCCGACCGTTCTGGGATCGCGTAGAGCGTGCCGTCGGCATCCGCCGCGAGCGCCTCCAGACCCGAGTTCTCCTGCAGCCCGTCGAAACCGGCGTCCTGCGTGAAACGTTCCGGCGGCGTCGCGATGTCTGCATGGCGCATGACGCGGTGTGCCCCCTCGTAGGCCACGTAGAGCGCATCGCCCGCGGCGGCGATGGCCTCGGCGTCGGTCTCGCCCGCCTGCAGCGTGCCGCCGGTCGAGCGCAGGAGAGGACCATGAGCTGTCGGGCGGAACGCGCTGACCGCGCCGTCGGCGTCGCGCGCGAGCGTCCCGCGCACCCAATGGCCGCGGTCCGACAGCAGGAGCGCCGTACCGCCCGCCTCGAGGTGGAGAGCCGAATAGCCCCCCGCGCCGTCGAACCCCGGATCCCAGACGTGGGAGCCGAGGAAGACGGCCTCCGCGGCCGCCGAGGCGGGCAGCAGGGTCAGCGCGAGGAGAGGACCGAGACGCATTGCGTTGGCAGGTCGGCGAGTTGCAGCTCCCGCCGCGGGCGCGCGGGTGCGGCATTCGGGTCGGGCGGCGGCGGGTTCAGGATGTTGTTCACCCAGTCCTGCGCCTCGGCGCAGCCGTCGCCCGGGGGGGGCGGGTCCTGGTTCAGGCAGCCGCTCGCGCCGCGCGGGCAGGAGATGCGGACGTGCATGTGATAATGGTGCCCGTACCAGGGCCGGACCTTGCGGAGCCACGAACGGTCCCCCGTCTCGGTACGGCACATCTCGACCTTGGCACCGGGGAAGATGAAGATGCGCGCCGTGCGCGGATCCTGCGCGGCCTTCTTCACCAGCTCGTGCTGCCCCCGGCTCCAGTTCGAATTGACGAAGGCCCCGTTCGAGCGGCGCATGGAAACGGCCGAGAGGTTCTCGCGCTCGCGCCGGGTGAGCGTCATGTCGGTCGCCGGATAGAGCCAGATGTCGGCGTCGAGGCCGATCTGGTGGCTCCGGTGGCCCGAGAGCATGGGACCGCCGCGCGGCTGGCTCAGGTCGCCCACGTAGATGCCGCCCCAGCCGATCCGGTTCATATGGCGGCCGATGTCCTGCACGAGGTCGACGAGCTCGGGATGGCCCCAGTTGCGGTTGCGGCTGAGGCGCATCGCCTGCCAGCTGTCGCCCGTCTCGGGCAGTTCCACCAGACCCGCGGCACAGCCCCGTGCGTAGCTCCCGAAGGGCTCCGCGCGCTGTTGCGAGCCGGTCTGCGCCGCTCCGAACTGCGTCTTGGCAAGCTGCGCCTCGGCGGGCGGCGCAAGCGCCAGCCCGAGGCAGATTGCGATGGCACGGATCATCATGCGCTCTCCCCTTCCGCTTTGACCCAGAATAGCAGGATCAGACCCAGTATGAACAATCCAACCACCGGGAGAACCCCGATCTGCTGGCTTCCCGACATCAGCGTCACGATGCCGATCAAAAGCGGTGCAAGGAAGGCCGTGGCCTTTCCGGCGAGCGCGTAGAGGCCGAAGCCCTCGGTCACGTGATCCGGGTCGACGAGACGCACGAGCATGGTCCGGCTCGACGCCTGCAGCGACCCGCCGGCGGCCCCGATCGCCGCGCCGAGGACATAGAACGTGAGGCTCGGCAGGGCGGAGCCTTCTGGCACCGGCACGAAGAGGACTGTAGTGGGCGTCACCGTCACCACGGTCAGCGAGATGAGCGTGAGCGCGACGACGCAGAAGACGATCACGGGTTTCGGGCCCCGCGCCCGGTCGACGCGTCCGCCGATCCACGCGAAGATCGCCCCGGTGATCGCGGCGATGATGCCGAAGACGCCGATGTCGACCGGGCTCCAGCCGAGGACGCCGGCGGTATAGATGCCACCGAAGGTGTAGAGCCCGTTGAGCGCGTCGCGGTAGAGCATCGACCCTCCGAGATAGGCCATGAAGGAGGGGCGGCCCGGCAACGACCGGACGGTCTCGGCCAGACGGCGGAGTGTCTCGCCGACCGAGGTCATCGTGTCGGAAACGGCGCGCGCGGGCTTCACCCAGAGGAAGAACGGCACCATGAAGACGACGTACCAAAGGGCCGTGAACGGGCCGACGAAGCGTGTGCCCTCGCGCATATCGGGATCGAGACCGAGGATCGGCGCGATGCCGAGGAAGGTCACGCCGGCCTCGTTCTCGGCGAAGAAAAGCAGCATCACCACGAGCGAGAGCACGCCGCCGACGTATCCCAGCGCCCATCCGGAGCCCGAGATGCGCCCGATCTCCTCGCGCGGGCCGAGGGTCGGCAGCATGGCGTTGGTAAAAATCGTCGCGAATTCCATGCCGATGAGGCCGATGCAGAAGACCAGCAGAATGGGCCAGACGGTTTCGGCCCCCGGCACCGCGAACCAGAGCGCGGCCGAGCCGAGAACGTAGAGGACCGAGAACGTCTTGATCCAGGTCAGATGCCTGCCCGAGGCATCGGCCATCGCCCCAAGGACAGGCGCGCTGATCGCCATGACGAAACCGGCGGCCCCGACGGCGAAGCCGAAGGCCGATTGCGCCTCGACCGGGTCGTCCATGACGGCGCTGGCGAAATAGGGACCGAAGATGAAGGTCAGGAGCAGCGTGTTGTAGGGCTGCGACGCGAAGTCGAACATCATCCAGCCGCGCACGCGGCGTCTCAGTGCCGTGTCGATCATCGTCCGCCCTTCCCCAGGTGCAGGGCGCACCTTGGGCGGCTTTGTGACGCGGTGCAACACGGGCAGTGGCCGCCCCCCTAGATCGAGGGGGGTGTGTGACCCGCGGGTACGGCTCCTTCGGGTGGCCAGGGGCGGGTGCCCTCGGCCTCGATCCAGGCGGCGACCCAGGCCGGCATCTCGGGCGCGGGGCCGTCGTGGCCGATCTCGCGCAGGGCCTCGGCGGGGTCGACGGTGCCGCCCTTCGCGGTGACCGCCGTGCGCAGGAGGGCCTGCGACGTGCAGGTGCCGTTCACCCACATCGCCTGGACGATATACACGAACTTGTGGTCCCAGCCGACGCAGCGCGTGTGCATCTCGATCCGCTGGAAGCCTGTCACGCGGCGGCGGTAGCGGATGCTCGCGCCGGCGACGGCGAGCCCCCATTTGCGCCGACGCAGCGCCGCGGCAAGCCCCATGCGCTGCCCGGCCGTGAACCGGCCGATGTCGTAGAGCGTGAGCGTGCGCCCGTTGTTGAGTTCGAGAAATCCGTCGAGATCCCAAGGCAGGCAGATGTGATGCGACACATGGGTTTCGGTCGGCGCGATCGGCGGGGCCTTGCGCTGCTGCCAGAGCTGCCAGGCCAGTCGGACGAAGGGATACATGGGTGCCGTGTTGACCTTGGTGCGGTTTACGTCAACCCCGACCACGCGTCAGCTTGCGGGTGACGTGCCCCGCGCCTAGATCAGGGCGACAGATCCGAAGGAAGGCCCGACATGATCCTTATCATCGACATCCTGCAACTGCTGCTGAGCGTCGCCTGGTTCTTCGCGATCGCGCACATCATCATGTCGTGGCTCATCAATTTCGGGGTCCTGAACCTGCACCAGCCGATCGTCGCGCAGCTCTGGGACGGTCTGAACCGCATCCTCGAACCGGCCTATGCCCCCATCCGCCGGGTTCTGCCGAACACCGGCGCGCTCGACCTCGCGCCGCTCGTGTTCTTCCTCGGGATCATCATCGCGCGGATGATCCTCGCCAGTTGGCAGCGATCGCTGCTCCTGGGTTAAAGCACCGCCGCGATCCGGCAGAACAGGCAGTTTGCCTGCTCGACGTGGTCGACATGCTGCAAAGCCACGCCGCCGAGGATCGCAAGCGCCAGAAGGATCGCGCGGGTTTCGGTTCTCACTGCCATGGGACACCTCCATCACGGGGTTCGATCTTGCGCCCGCAAGCGGGGCGCTTGCAAATCACGTGATGGTGACGGCACGGTCGCGCCATGGACGATCGGATCAGCACCCATGACGCCGAGGAGGATGCCCGCAACGCGGACATCCGCATCTGGGTCGACGGAACCCTCAGACACCGGAACGACGCGGTCGTTTCGGTCTACGACAGCGGCTTCATGCTGGGCGACGGCGTGTGGGAGGGGTTGCGCCTCTACGACGGTCGGTGGGCGTTCCTCGACGAACACATCGCGCGGCTCTTCGAAGCGGCGAAGGCCATCGACCTCGACATAGGGTGCAGGCCCGATCAGGTGATCGCCGCGATCGAGGAGACGCGCGCGGCGAACGCCATGACGACCGATGCCCATGCGCGCCTGATGGTGACGCGGGGCGTCAAGCGCCTGCCGTTCCAGCATCCGCGCCTGTCGACCCGAGGGCCCACGATGGTCATCATCATGGAGCACTCGACGCCCCGGATCCCCCGGCCCGTGACGCTCGCCACCGTGCCGCATCTGCGCGGCCTGCCGATGACGCAGGATCCGAAGCTCAACTCCCATTCGAAGCTCAACTGCATCCTCGCCTGCATCGCCGCCGAGAAGGCCGGCGCGGACGAGGCGTTGATGCTCGACGTCCATGGCTTCGTGAACACGACCAACGCCTGCAACTTCTTCATCGTCCGCAAGGGCGAGGTTTGGACCTCGACCGGCGACTACTGCATGAACGGGATCACCCGACAGACGGTGATCGACCTCTGCCGTGCGAACGACATCCCGGTTTTCGAGCGCAACTTCTCGCTTGTGGATGCATATGGCGCGGACGAGGCCTTCCTGACCGGTACCTTCGGCGCACAGACGCCCGTGGGAGCGATCGACGGCCGGGTGATCGGCGACGGCGCGCTCGGGCCGGTCACCGCGCGGCTGCGCGACCTCTACAAGGCGAGGGTCGCGGGCGGGGCCTGAAACGGTTCGCCGCCCGTCGGGTCAGAGCGTCTCGCGTTCGCTGGCCAGGCCGCGGAAGATGCACCAGCACATGGCCAGCAGGACGAGGGTGAACAGAAGGCCCGTCGAGATCACCATCGACTGCAATGCGGCCAGACCGCCCCCGACCAGCAGCGCGATGGCGACCGCGCCCTCGAACACGCACCAGAAGATGCGCTGCGGCACGGGCGCGTCGATCTTGCCGCCGGCCGTGATCGTGTCGATCACGAGCGAGCCCGAGTCGGACGAGGTGACGAAGAAGACGATGACGAGCACGATCCCGATGAAGGAGGTGATGCCGGCGAGCGGCAGTTGCTCCAGCATCTTGAAGAGCTGCAACGGCAGATCGGCCTCCTGCGCGGCGGTATAGCCGTCGGCCAGCACCTGGTTGATCGCCGCCCCGCCGAAGATCGCCATCCAGGCCACGCAGGCGAACGACGGGATGATGAGCACGCAGGTCACAAACTCGCGTACCGTCCGGCCGCGGCTGACGCGGGCGATGAACATGCCGACGAAGGGCGACCAGCTGATCCACCAGGCCCAGTAGAAGGCCGTCCAGCCTTGGCTGAAGTTGACGTCTGCACGCCCGAACGGATTGGAGAGCGCGGGCAGGAAGGTGAAATAGGCCAGCAGGCTGTCCCAGAAGAACGTCAGCAGGAAGACCGTGGGCCCGACGATGAGCACGAAGAGCGCGAGAAGCGCGGCGAGGCCGAGGTTGATCTCGGAGAGGATCTTCACGCCACCGTCGAGACCGCGCACCACCGATATGAGCGCGACAGAGGTGATGAGCGTGATGAGAACCACCTCGGAGGTGGTGCCCGTGGGCAAGCCGAAGAGCGCGTTGAGGCCGGCGTTCGCCTGCGTCGCGCCGAAACCGAGGGAGGTGGCGAGGCCGAACAGCGTGGCGAAGACGGCGATCACGTCGATGACATGGCCGGGCCAGCCCCAGACCCGCTCTCCGAGGAGCGGATAGAAGGCCGATCGGATCGTCAGCGGCAGCCCCTTGTTGTAGGTGAAGAGCGCGAGGGCCAGCGCCACGGTCGCGTAGATGGCCCAGGGGTGCATCCCCCAGTGGAAGATCGTCGCCGCCATGCCGAGCCGGATCGACCCCGCTTCGTCGCAGGTCGCCGCGCCGAGCGGGGCCCAGTCGGTCCGCAGATCGCCCTCCGTCGCCGTCTCGCCGAAGGCAGCCGAGAAATGGGTCAGCGGCTCCGAGACGCCGTAGAACATGAGGCCGATGCCCATACCCGCGGCAAAGAGCATCGCGAACCAGGCCGGGTAGCGGTAGTCGGGCGTCGCATTCGTTCCGCCGAGCCGGATCGAACCGTAGGGCGTGACGATGAGCAGCAGCGCGAAGATCACCACGAGGTCCGCCGCGCCGAGGAGGAACCAGTCGAAATTCTTGGTGGTGAAGTCGAACATGGCGCTGAAGATCGCCTCGGCCTGTGTCGGCAGGGCCAGCGTGAAGAACACGAAGGCCACGACCGCGAGACCGGAGATCGCGAAGACGGGGTTGTGGACGTCGAGCCCGAACGGCCCGACCGATTTCTGCACGTTGTCCTGGCCGATTTCGTAGTCTGTCTCGATCAGGTCACTGGTCCCCTCGGGTGCGGGAATACCCGTCCCGGCTGTCGCATCGGTCATGTCTGTCTCCGTTCCTTGCGGTCCGTCCGCGCCCGATTGATCCGAAAGAGGGCTGGCCCGGCCCTGTGTTATTGACCTAGCGTCATGCACCGGAGATCAACCTCCGCGCTTGCATGGCTCGACTGCAGGGGCAGGGCACGCCCCCTTGACCGCGCGCGCGCCGCATCGGACGAGGGGCGTGCGGGTCTCTCCCGCGTGCCATGCGGGAGGTGCCCATGAAGATCGTCGCCTGGTCCGGGCCGCGGAACCTCTCCACTGCCATGATGTATGCCTTCGGCAACCGCGCCGACGTCGAGGTGATGGACGAGCCTTTCTATGCCGCCTACCTCGCACGCACCGGCCTCGATCATCCGATGCGAGACGCGATCTTGGCGAGCCAGCCGACCGACCCCGCCGACGTCGCCCGGCGTTGTGCCGCACCGCCGATGCGACACGGCTACCAGAAGCACATGGCGCACCACATGGTCGACGGCATGCCGCTCGACTGGGCCGAGGGGGCGGTGCATCTGCATCTGATCCGCCATCCGGCGCGGGTGATCGCGAGCTACGGTGCCAAGCGGGACGAGATCACCGAAGCCGACATCGCTTTCGCCGCGCAGGCCACGCTCTACGATCGGTTCGGCGGCCTCGTGGTCGACACCGCCGACCTGCGGCAGGATCCGGCCGCGATGCTCAGGCGGATCTGCGCCGAGATCGGCCTGCCGTTCGATGCGGCGATGCTCGAATGGCCCGCGGGTGGGCACCCGGCCGATGGCGTCTGGGCCGCGCATTGGTACGGGGCGGTCCACCGCTCGACCGGGTTCGCCGGGCCCGAGGGGCCAATGCCCCCGGTCACGCGCGGCGACCTGCTGCGGGCGGCGCTGACCTTCTACGAGGCGATGAGGGCGCGGGCGCTTCAGGTCTGATCGGCCCCGAACTGCATCCCGTGCAGCTGCGTGTAGAGACCCGCCCGGTCCAGAAGCTCGGCGTGAGTGCCGCGCTCGGCGACCCGGCCCTTGTCGAGCACGAGGATCTCGTCCGCCTCCCGGATGGTCGAGAGACGGTGGGCGATCACGAGGGTCGTGCGCTGCTGCGACAGGCGGTTCAATGCGTTCTGCACCAGACGCTCGGATTTGGTGTCGAGCGCCGAGGTCGCCTCGTCGAGGAGCAGGATCGGCGTGTCGCGCAGAAGCGCGCGCGCGATGGCGACCCTCTGCCGCTGCCCGCCCGAGAGGTTGGAACCGCGCGGCCCGGCCGGGCTTTCGAGGCCCTGCGGCAGGTCGGTCAGGAAGTCGGAGACATGGGCCGCGTCGAGCGCCGAGCGGAGCGCCTCCTCCGATATGTCGGTACGCCCGAGGAGGAGGTTTTCGCGCAGGCTCTCGTCGAAGAGGAGCGTATCCTGCGACACGACCGAGAAGAGCCCCCGCAGCTCCGCGAGCCGGTAGTCGCCGAGCGCCTGTCCGCCGATCGTGACCCGGCCCGCCTCCGGGTCGACCATGCGGGTCAGCACGTTGAACACCGTCGACTTCCCCGCCCCCGACAGACCGACGAGCGCCGTCGTCGTGCCCTCGGGCACGGTGAAGTCGACACCGCGAAGCACCGGATTGTCGCCATAGGCGAGGTGGACGTCGTCGAAGACGATCTCGGTGGAGGCCGGCCGCGCCGCGGCGGGCGTCACCGGATCGACGATGGTGGGCACCGTATCGCGCAGCGCATAGATCCGGTCGAGCGAGGCATTCATCGTCTGCCACGCCCCCGACATGTTGGCGAGGCGACGAAGCGGTTGAAAGGCGAGCGACATGGCGGTGAAGAAGGCCATGAATTCGCCCACCGTCTTCTCGCCCGCGATGATCTGCGGCCCGCCATAGAGCAGCACGGCGAAGAAGCCGAAGCCGATGGCGAAATCGACGAGCGCCGGCACCGTGGCCTGACCCGCCTGCGTGCGGATCGTGGCGCGCACCATATCTTCGGTCGCGCTGCGGAAGCGGGCCTGCTGATAGGTTTCCATCGCATTGAGCTTGATCGGCGTGATCCCATGGAAGATCTCGTCGAGCCGCGTCGTGCGCCGCCCGGCGATCTCCCGCAGGCGGAACGCCTTCTTGCGGATGTAGCGCTGCACCACGAGGCTCGGCAGCACCAGAAGGGGCGCGCCGACGATGGCCACCGCCGTCCAGACCGGATCGACCGAGAGTGCCACGACCATCAGCGAGATCAGCCCCACGGCATCGCGCCCGACCCCGGTGATGAGCTGGACCCACATGGTCTGGATGGCCTGCACGTCGCCCTGCACCCGCTCGATGAGCTGACCCGGGGAGTTGCGGCTGAAGTAGGCGCTGTCGAGCCGCAGGACGTGTTCGAGCAGATCCTGCTGAAGCCGGGACGAGGCCGTGAAGGCGACCCGGGCCATGACCACGCGTTGCGCCACACCCGCGGCCCCGCGCAGCACGAAGAGCGACAGGATGGCGAGACCGACCCAGCCGACGGCATCGGCACGTCCCTCGACGAAGACGAGGTCGAACATCGGCTCCAGCATCCACGCCAGCACGCCGACCGTGCCGCCCTCGACGCTCATCAGGAGGGCCCCGAGCGCGATCCACCAGAGGTGCCGGCGCAGGTAGCCGCGCCACAGGCGGGCGAAGGGATGGGCCGGCTTGGACAGGAAAGGACCTCATGCGGTTTTGCGCGGACTTAGCGCAGGCGGGGGCTAGGCGGCAAGCGCGGGGAGTGGCAGGAACGGCGGACGACCGCGCGGCGCGGCCGGGAGGAGACATGGATTTCGGCTACCCCGATGACAGCTTCCACACCCTCACGGGTGGCGAGCAGATCGGCCTCCTGATCGTGACGCTGCTTTTGTCCGCCGCCGGGATCGCGCTCGTCGTCGGGATCGCCCGGCGCGGCCGGCGTATCGGCCTGCCCGCGGCGCTTCTGCTCTTCTGGGCGTTCGTCTGGCTCTCTCCGCAGGTCTATTACCTCTACTATCAGGCCATCTTCGACGGGCTGCCGTGGCAGATCGTGGTCAAGCATCCGCCCGGCCCGGTCGACGTCGTCCGATTGCTGACGTTCCGCGCCGAACCGACGCTCTCGGACCACGGCAAGGGTCTTCTGGGGTGGGCCCTCATCGGAACGGCGCTCTGGCGCGGGCGGCGCGCGCGCTCCGAGGTGGCACCGTGAAGACCGGCATCGCGATCCTGACGCTGGCCTATGTGCTCAGCCAGTTCTACCGCGCCTTTCTCGCCGTCCTCGCCCCCGATCTGACCGCCGACCTCGGCGTCGATCCGGCCACGCTCAGCCGCGCCTCGGGCATCTGGTTCCTGACCTTCGCGGCGATGCAGCTGCCGGTGGGCTGGGCGCTCGACCGGGTCGGTCCGCGCCGGACGGCCGCGTTGCTCCTCGGGGTCTGCGGTGGAGGCGGAGCCGCGCTCTTCGCCATCGCCACCGAGGGCTGGCACATCGACCTCGCCATGGGGCTTATCGGTGCCGGTTGCGCGCCCGTGCTGATGGCAAGCTACTTCATCTTCGCCCGCGTCTTCTCTGCCCGCGTCTTCGCCACGCTGGCCGGCGTCCTCGTCGGGGTCGGCTCGCTCGGCAACATCGCGGCCAGCGTGCCGCTCGGCTGGGCGGCGGACCTCCTCGGGTGGCGCGGCGCGATGCAGGCACTGGCCATGCTGACGGCGGCAACGGCCCTCGGCTGTTGGGCTTTCGTCCGCGACCCCGAGGCGGTGGAGGGCGGAGAGCGCGGCTCGCTCCTCGACGTGCTGCGTATCCGGGCGATCTGGTTCATCCTGCCGATGCTCCTCGTGAACTACGCGCCGGCCGCGGGACTGCGCGGTCTCTGGGTCGGCCCCTACATCGCCGAGATCTACGACGTCGCGTTCGTCGGGACGGTCACGCTCGTCATGGCGGCGGCGATGATCGCGGGCAACTTCGTCTATGCGCCCGCCGACCGCATCTTCGGCACCCGCAAGTGGGTGGTTCTGACCGGCAACCTTCTCGGCGCGGCGATGCTCGCGATCCTTTGGTGGCAGCCGGTGCCCGGCCTCTGGGCCAGCGCGGCGCTGCTGGCGGCGATCGGGGCACTCGGGTCGAGCTATGCGCTCTGCGTGGCGCACGGGCGCGCCTTCTTCCCCGCCCACCTGACCGGCCGGGGCGTCACCCTGCTCAACCTCTTCTCCATCGGCGGCGTCGGCATCGCGCAGTTCGCCACGGGCCCGGTCTTCCGCGCCGCGGGCGAAGGGCTCGCCGGGTTCCAGACCCTCTTCGGCGTCTTCGCCGTCGTGCTGGCCCTCGGTTGCGTCATCTACCTCTTCGCGCCCGACAGCACCGACTGAACCGAATCGGGCCGGACGCGGTTCTCCCGGCATAGGAGGCCCCCGAGATGAGTGACGCGAAGAAGACCGATCCCGACCTCTGGGAAGAGGTGAAGGACGAGATGATGCAGTCCGACAAGGGCGGCGAGCCCGGCCAGTGGTCGGCGCGCAAGGCCCAGATGGCGGTGCAGGAATACAAGAAGCGCGGCGGCGGCTATGCCGACGACGGCCCCGATCAGGACGAAACCGACCTCCACGAGTGGACCGAGGAGGACTGGGGCACGAAGTCGGGCGGCGAGAGCGCCGAGACGGGTGAACGCTACCTGCCGAAGAAGGTCCGGATGCTCCTGACCGAAGACGAATACGCGCGCTCCACCCAGAAGAAGAAGGACGGAACGGCCCAGTTCGTCGACCAGCCGGACGACGTGAAGGAGAAAGTCGCCCGCATCAAGGAGGACGGCCCCACCAAGGAGATGCTGATGGAGCGCGCCCGAGACCTCCACATCGAGGGCCGCAGCGACATGGACAAGGACGCGCTCCTCGACGCGATCGAGGCCGCGACCGACGAGAACGGGCGCGGCAAGGGCTCCAAGGTCGCGCTCGAGCAGAAGACCAAGGACGAGTTGATGGACATGGCACAGGACCGCGACATCGAGGGTCGGTCGGACATGGACAAGGCCGAGCTGGTCGAGGCGCTGTCCGATGGCGGTTGACCTGGAAGAGCTGACGGTCGGCGCGCTGAAGGATCTCGGACGCGTCCAGAAGGTCAAGGGCCACAACGATATGACGCGCGACGACCTCCTCGACGCGCTCGATGGACCGGTCGAGGATGCCCTGGCCCGCTGGCTTGGCAAACCACGGGCGGAGATCTACGAGGCAGCGGGCGAGGCGGGCATCGAAGACCGCAAGGACAAGCAGAAGTGGGAGCTGCTGGAGGCGCTGGCACAAAGGGGATGACCAGCCGCGATCGCTGCTGCTGCTCTGGCGGAAATGACCCGCGTGGCCGTCGACCGTCCCGGAGCGATGCGACGACAGAAGCCGCGACACGCGACTGGGCCGGCGTCGCTAAAGACGCGGCTCTGCGGTCACCCTTCGCGGGCCTGTGACCACCGGCGCTTGCCCCCGCGGTGTTTCGGGTATAGCCCGCCCCCGCTCCCCAACCCTTCGGAGGATATGATGGGCTACAAGGTCGTCGTCTGCGGCGCCACGGGGAACGTGGGCCGCGAAATGCTGAACATCCTGGCCGAACGCCAGTTTCCCGTCGATGAGATCACCGCGCTTGCGTCGCGGCGGTCGCTCGGGACGGAAGTGAGCTTCGGGGACGAGACACTGAAGACGAAGGATCTCGAGACGTTCGACTTCACCGGCTGGGACATCGCCTTCTTCGCCATCGGATCGGACGCCACGAAGAAGTACGCGCCCGTCGCCGCCAAGGCCGGCTGCGTCGTGATCGACAACTCCTCGCTCTACCGCTACGACCCGGATGTGCCGCTTGTCGTGCCGGAGGTGAACCCGGAGGCCGTCGACGGCTACGCCAAGAAGAACATCATCGCGAACCCGAACTGCTCGACCGCGCAGATGGTCGTGGCGCTCAAGCCGCTCCATGACCGCGCGCGCATCAAGCGCGTCGTCGTCTCGACCTATCAGTCGGTGTCGGGCACGGGAAAGGACGCGATCGACGAGCTCTGGGACCAGACCAAGGGCATGTACGTGCCGGGTCAGGAGAAGGAACCGCAGGTCTACACCAAGCAGATCGCCTTCAATGTCATCCCCCACATCGACGTCTTCATGGAGGACGGCTCCACAAAGGAAGAGTGGAAGATGGTCGCGGAGACGAAGAAGATCGTCGATCCGTCGATCAAGGTCACGGCCACCTGCGTGCGCGTGCCGGTCTTCGTCGGCCACTCCGAGGCGATCAACATCGAGTTCGAGGAGTTCCTCGACGAGGATGAGGCACTCGATATCCTGCGCCAGGCCCCGGGCATCCTGGTCGTCGACAAGCGCGAGGACGGCGGCTACGTCACGCCGATCGAATGCGTGGGCGACTTCGCCACCTTCATCAGCCGCATCCGGCAGGACTCGACCATCGAGAACGGCCTGAACCTCTGGTGCGTCTCCGACAACCTGCGCAAGGGCGCGGCGCTCAACGCGGTCCAGATCGCCGAGACGCTGGGCGAGCGGGTGCTTAAGAAACACTGACGCAATTACAAGGGCTGACACCGTCGGCCCGCCGCGCGACACTGGCCCCCGATTACATTTTTCGGGGGCCTTTTCATGCGCCAAATTCTTCTCTCCACAACACTTCTTTTCATGCCGGCCGCCGGTTTTGCCGCGGATTTCAATCTGCCCGCCCCGGTAACCGAGGCCGAGATCTATCTGCAGGGCGCGACCCTTCTTCGCAGCGGCACTGTCGATTTGCCGGCAGGCACGCATCGGCTGCTGGTGCCCTATTCTGGCGGACACGGACTGCCGGATATCGCCCTGTCGAACGGAACCCTCGGCGCGGTCGAGATCCTGCCCGAGGCAATCGCCGACGGCCGCACCTTCCTGACGCCCGCACAGCAGACCGCGCATGAGGCGCTGCTCGCTGCCGAGGAAGCGGCGCATGAGGCCGAGGACGCGCGACTGCGCGCCGCGGCGGCGATGAAGTCGGCCGAGGATCAACTCTCCTTCCTGCGGTCGCTCGGCGGCGAGTCGTTGTCGGAGCTCGACGCCAAGGCGATGGAGGCGACGCTCGACCTGCTTGCCACCCGGGTCGCACCGGCCGAAGTGGCACGCACCGACGCACGCGCGGAACTGCGCACCGCCGAGCGCGCGGTGGAGGAGGCCGAGCGCGACCTCGCCCAGGCCCGGATCGACCTGCGGGCGACAGGTGCGAACCTCGGGCCGCTGTCGCTTCTGGCGGTCGGCGTGACGATGGCAGAGGCCGGGTCGGTCACGCTCGAGATCGAGAGCTTTTCGGATCAGGCGGGCTGGGCCACGAAGTACGACGTGAGCCTCGGGGCGGACGATGTCGTCACGCTCGATCGCAAGGTGGACGTCTGGCAGCGCACCGACCTGCCGCTCACCGACGTGGCGGTGACGCTTTCGACCGCCGATCCCTTCGCGCAGACCGCGCCGAACCCCGTCTTCCCGGATCAGGCGCGCTTGCGGCAGGAAGAACCGGAACGGGCCCGTGAGGAGGCGGACCTCGGCGCGGCGTCCGAAAGCGTCTTTCGCGCCCCGCCGCGGCCCGCGGCCATGGCGGAGCCGGTTGTGGCGCAGGCCAATTTCGACGGCCCGGTCGTTACCTACGACTACCCCGAGCCCGTTACGCTCCCCGCGGGCGGCAGCGTGACGCTGGCGCTCGATACGCAGACGCTCGACGCGCGGGTCTTCAACCGTGCGAACCCGAGGGTCGATCAGACGGCCTTCCTGATGGCGGAGCTGACCAATTCGACCGGCGAGCCCCTCTTGCCCGGCGCGGCGACGCTCTACCGGGAGGGCGCGCGCATCGGCGAGTCGCGCCTGCCGCTGATGCCTGCGGGGGACGAGGTGGAGCTGGCCTTCGGCCCGCAGGAGCATCTGCGGCTGGAATTCATCCGCCGGCTCAACTCGACCGGGGACCGGGGCCTTTTCTTTACCTCCGGCACGCGGCAACAGGATCTGCTGTTCCGGGTCCGCAATCTGTCGACCGAGCCGGAAGTGGTCGAGACGCGCTTCGCCCTGCCTTACTCAGAAGAGGAGGACCTGGAGGTCGCGATCACGACGACGCCCGAGCCCGACGCGCGCAACGTCGAGGATCGGCGCGGCGTGGCGCAGTGGGATCTGGAGGTCGCCGCCGGGGCGGAAGTCGAGGTGGAGATCGGCGTCACCCTCGAATGGCCCGAGGGCGAGCGGCTCGAATGGCAGCCCTGAACCTCAGGACGAGCCGGGCACGCTCAACTGATTGAGGAGCGCGACGCGGGCGATGGCATGGGCCGTCGTCTCGACGCCCAGCCGCGTCCGCGCCTCGCGCAGCTGCTTCTCGATCGCGCCGACCGACCGGTCGAGGAGCAGCGCGACGTCCTGAACGGTCTTGCCGTCGGCGATCCAGTTCAGGATCGCCCGCTGCCGGTCGGTCAGCGAGACGTGGGGCAACACGAGCGGCAGCTGCACCATCCGGGCGTGCGCCGCCCCGGCGAGTGCTTCGATGGCCGTGCCGTGCCGCGCCCAGATGACATCGACGTCCGCCTGGTCGAAATCGGCGCGCGCCGTGAGGCCCATCGCGCCCTTGCCCGTCTCGGCCGTCCGCGGGAAGCCCAGCGTATAGCCCGCATGGAAGCCGAGTTCGGCCAGGAGCGCGTTCAGCGCCGGCCCCTCCTCGACCATGTCGTAGGAACGCAGGAGGTCGGGCTGCCGGGACCAGCTGATCGCGCCCACGTTCTCGCTCGCCCAGCGCCGCATGGGCGAGCGGTCGAGAAGCGCACCGCGATAGACGGTGGCGACCCGCGGGTTCGGATGGCTCGTCAGCGTGAACCGGAGCGATCGGCTCGCCTGAGCCGGATCGCGGAGCGCGGGCGCATAGCTGTAGTTGATACGGTCGAAGCCGAAGCGGGCCATCGTCTCGCGCAGGAGCGCCCAGACGTCCTCGACACAGGCGGCGAAAAGGATGTTCCGCAGGATCGGCAGAACCTGCGGCGGGTCGATCCGCTCGAGCGCGGGCATGTACTGGTCAAAACTCGTGTCGGGCATAGGGGGTCAGAACCGCTCGGCGCGCAGAACTTCGCAGTCCGTCACCGAGACGACACCGATATGCGGCTCGACCACGGCGAAGGCCGCCTCGAGGAGCGTGTCGAGGCGGTCGGGACGCACGATGCAGACGACCGAGACCATACCCGTGGCGCGCCCGACCTGTCCGGCGCGGCTCCAGTGGCCCGATCGCCCCGACCCGCCCTTGACCGGCAGCACGGTGAACCCCGTCACATCCGCGCCCAGCAGAGCAGACGTGAGGCGCTTCTCCATGACCTCTTCGATGATGATCTCGACGCGCTTGGCGGGGTGGGTCTGCATGTCGTCAGCCTCCGGTGAGGAACCGGGCCACGGCGAGATAGATCGCGAGGCCGAGGGTCAGGTTGAACGGAAACGTCACCCCGAGCGAAAGCGTGAGGTAGACGGAGGGGTTCGCTTCGGGCAGGGCCACGCGCATGGCGGCCGGTACGGCGATATAGCTGGCCGAGGCCCCGAGCACCATGAAGAGCATCGTACTGCCGGTGCCGAGCCCGAGGATCAGGCCCGCCGCCGCGCCGCTGGCCGCGCCGACGAGTGGCATCACTACACCGAACGTCAGCAGGCCGGGCCGCAACACGCCGCGCGCATTGCGCAGCCCCCGGCCGGCGACGAGGCCCATGTCCAGCAGGAAGAGACAGAGCACGCCCTGGAACGGCGAGACGATGAAGCTCTCGATCCGCGCGAGGCCCTCGGACCCGGTGACCCAGCCGATGACGAAGCTGCCGATCAGCAGGACGATCGAACCGTTCAACAGGATCTCGCGCATCAACTCGCCATCCATCTGTCGCCCGCCGCCGGAGCGCGCCACGAGCCAGAGCGCCGAGAGGATCGCCGGGGCCTCCATCGCGGCGGCGACGGCGACCATCCAGCCATCGTAGGAAAGGCCCGCGCTTTCGAGGACGGAGGTGCCGGCCACGAAGGTCACGATCGAGATCGAGCCGTAGTGCGCGGCGACCGCGGCCGCGTCGAGCGCCGAAAGCCGCGTCATAACGCGCAGGAGCGCATAGGCTGCGAAGGGCAAGGCGAAGGAGAGAACGACGGCCCCGAGAAGCGCACCGAGGAGCGTGCCGGAAAGCCCCGCCTCGTCGACGGCGACACCGCCCTTGAAGCCGATCGCGAAGAGCAGGTAGATCGACATCCCCTTCGCCACCGCCTCGGGGATCGAGAGATCGGATCGCGCCAGGGCAGCGAAGAGCCCGAGCGCGAAGGACAGGATGATCGGCGAGGTCAGGTTGCCCACGGCCAGCGCGAAAAGGTCCATCGTCTTGAACTCCAACTAGATTGAACAAGCGCTCGATGCCGCCTGAATTGCCCCAAGGGCAAGGGTCCTCGGCCTAGATCGGCTGAAAACTGTCGGTCTGGGCATCGTGGTATTCGAGCGTGCCCTCGACGATGTCGTTCCAGAGCGCGTGCAGAACCAGATCGCCCGCCTCCACGGCAGACTTTACGAAGGGAAACGTCATCAGGTTGTCGATCGAGGTCAGCACCGCACGTTTTTCCAGCGCCTGCCGCCGCTCGGCATCGTCGGGGATATCGCGCACTTCCTCCCAACCCGGACGCAGCAGGTCCATCCAGCGGCCGACGAAACTGTCCTTCGCCTCGAGTTCCGGCGCATGGCCCGAGCACATCGCGTCGCACCCCTGCACGCCGCCGCACTGCGAATGTCCGAGGACGATGATCTGCGAGACCTTGAGCGCGGTGACGGCATATTCGACGGCCGCCGAGGTGCCGTGCATCTGCCCGTCGGGCTCGTAGGGCGGCACGAGGTTCGCGATGTTGCGATGAATGAAGAACTCGCCCTGCTCCGCACCGAAGATCGACGTCACGTGCACTCGGCTGTCGCAGCAGCTGATGACCATGGCGCGCGGCCGCTGCCCGTCGGTGGCGAGCTTGCGATACCAGGCCGCGTTCTCGGAGAAGGTCGTGGCCTTCCAACCGTGATAGCGTTGCACGAGAGACCCCGGAAGCGGTCGAGTTTGGCGCATGTGCTTCGTCCTGCAGCGTCGTTTCCGGGGCTTCTAACCGCAGGGGCTCGTACAATTCGAGCGATTTCTACGTTTGATCGCCGAAGGCTTGCCCGAGTTTCGCCCCGTTCCGCCAGCAGACCGGACGTCAGACGCCGTGGGGGCTTCTGACCGAGGATCGAACCGATGAACGACACCATCGTCAAGTTGAAACCCGTCGAAGACGTGACCTTCGACCATGCCACTCTGGCCGCGCTCTGCACCGACGAAGGTCTGCGGGCCGAAGCGACGATCACCGAGGCGCTCGACCGGATCGAGGGGCTCGTGCAACTCGTCGGGGCGCAGGAGGATCACCGCCAGGGCCTCATCCGCAGCTGCACCGATCTTCAGGCGGTTGCCGGCAAGATCGGGATGATGACGATCCGCGACACCGCCGCGGCCGTCGTCGACTGCACCCGGCGCGGCGACGGGGCCGCGGTCGCGGCCTGCGTCGCCCGGCTCAAGCGTCTCGGCACGCCGGGCAGCACCGGAGGGTGGCATATGGACAACGCGCCCCAGCCCGTCGCCTGACCTGCCGGGCAAAACCCGTCGCGGACCTTGCGGCGGGGGGTGCCTTCGCTATCGTGTCCTCTGCCGAGCCGTTGCGCGCCCCGAGGACCTATGACACCCAAGTTCGCCGCCCCCGACACGCGGGCCATCCCCCTCCGGATCGTCCCCCGGCAAGGCTTCGACGGCTGGCTCGCCGCGCAGGACGAGCCCGTCCGAGACTGGGTCGCGGCCAGCGATTTCACCGGAACCGCCGGGCAGGTTCTGCGCCTGCCGGCCCCCGACATGGCGGTCGCCAGGGTGCTTGCCGGCTGGGGCGGCGCTAAGGAGCGCGCGCGCGTCCGATTTCAGACGGCGCGCATCGCGACGCAGTTGAAGTCCGGCACTTACGCGCTCGAGGGCGATCTGTCCGCGAACGAGATGGAGGAAGCCGCGCTCGGCTGGCTTCTCGCAGGCTATGGTTTCACGCGCTACGCAGGCGAAGAGCGAGAGCCCGCGCGCCTCAAGGTGCCGAAGGGCGTCGACGCCACGCGGCTGGAGGCGATCGCCGCCGGCGAGTTCCTGACCCGCGACCTTATCAACACGCCCGCGTCCGACATGGGTCCCGCCGAGCTCGAGGCGGCGGTGCGTGATCTCGCCACGCGGCACGACGCCCGTCTGCACGTCACCGAGGGCGACGAGTTGCTGGCCTCGAACTTCCCGATGATCCACGCGGTCGGCCGGGCCTCGACACGCGCGCCGCGGCTCATCGACCTGAGCTGGGGCACCGAGGGGCCGCAGGTCACGCTCGTCGGCAAGGGGGTCTGCTTCGATACCGGTGGGCTCAACCTGAAGCCCGGAGCCTCCATGGGCCTGATGAAGAAGGACATGGGCGGGGCCGCGACGGTGCTGGGCCTTGCGCATATGATCATGGCGACGAGTACGCCCCTGCGCCTGCGCGTTCTGATCCCCGCGGTAGAGAACGCGGTCTCGGGCAATGCCTTCCGCCCCGGCGACATCCTCACGGCACGCAACGGGCTGACGGTCGAGATCAACAACACCGACGCCGAGGGCCGCCTTGTGCTGGCCGATGCGCTGGCCCTCGCCGACGAGACGCCGCCCGACCTGATGATCTGCATGGCCACGCTGACGGGGGCGGCGCGGGTCGCCGTGGGCCCCGACCTCGCGCCGTTCTACACCGACGACGACGCGCTCGCGATGGCACTTGCGCAGGCGGGCAAGCGCGTGCGCGACCCGCTCTGGCGGATGCCGTTCCACCGCCCCTACGACGCGATGATCGAACCGGGCATCGCCGATCTCGACAATGCGCCCTCGGGCGGCTTCGCCGGCTCGATCACGGCCGCGCTCTTCCTAGACCGCTTCGTGCGCGAGACACCGCGCTTCGCCCATTTCGACATCTACGGCTGGACGCCCTCGGCCGCGCCGGGCCGGCCCAAGGGCGGCGTCGGCATGGGCGCGCGGGCGATCTTCGACGCGCTGCCAAGGGTGCTCGACCTGTGAGCGCCTACGATCCCCGGATGACGCCCGCGAACGGCCACGCCGCCGCGCACGAGCTGCGCGGGATCGTCGAGGCCACGCGCTACGTCAAGGGGACGGTGCGCACGGTGCAGCAACCGCTCGTCAACCTCTCGGACAGCCCGCGCGGCGAGCGCGCGAGCCAGCTTCTCTTCGGCGAGGCCTTTCGCGTGATCGACGAGCGCGACGGCTTCGCCTTCGGTCAGTCCCTCCGCGACGGCTATTGCGGCTATGTCATCGCCGGGGCCCTCACCCGGCAGGAAGCCGCGACCCACTGGGTCGCAGCACCGGCCACGCATCTGTACCCGAAGGCGCGACTGAAGGCCCCGCCGGAAGTCGCGATCTTCTTCGGCAGCCACGTGCGCGTGACGTCCGACCTCGGCGACTTCAAGAAGATCTCCACCGGCCACTTCATCCCGACCGGGCACCTGCAACCGCTACGCGCACGCTTCTCCGACCCGGTCGGCGTCGCGGACATGTTCCTCGGCACGCCCTATCTCTGGGGCGGCTCCTCGCGGTGGGGCATCGACTGCTCGGGGCTCGTGCAGGCCGCACTGGTGGCCTGCGGCACCGACTGCCCCCGCGACAGCGATCAGCAACGCGGCGTCGGGCGGGAACTGCATCCGGACGAGCCCGCGCAGCGCGGCGACCTCGTCTTCTGGCAGGGCCATGTCGGCCTCATGTCCGACGCGGAGACGCTCCTGCACGCCAACGCGCATCACATGGCCGTCGCCTACGAGCCGCTTGGGCAGGCCGCGGCGCGGATCGCGTCGGGAGCGAACGGCGCGGGAACCGGCGAGATCGCGATGCGGCGGCGGGTCGAAGGGCACCATTAGTTACCATGCACCTTCGGACGGGATAGATGCACATCTTCCATCTCGAAGACCGGCCGGAGTTCGCAGGCACGATAGCTCACCGATGCTGGACTGCGTGCTGTCCGTGCGATGGCGGTACCTAATTGCCTGCCATCTGCATTCGTTGCCTGTGATGGCCCGGAGTATCTCGGTTCGGCACTTCTGATCGAGGACGACCTTCCACTACGTCCCGCGCTCACTCCCTGGATCGCGGCACTATGGGTCGAGCCTGACTTCAGGCGGCGAGGTATCGCATTTCGGTTGATCCGATCGGCCGTCAGCGCGGCGGCGCAGATAGGCTACACGGACTGTTATCTAAACGCCACGGACGAGAACTCACCGTATTATGAACAGAGAGGCTTTGATCGGATCGAAAGCGCTGTCGGGGACGTAAACGTTTTCCGGATCTCGACAGGCGACCATTGCGCCTGAAAGCCTTGCCTCACTCCACCGCCCGGATCAACTTGCGCTCCAACACCCGCAGCACCGTCTTCAGATCATGCCCGCGCCGCAGTATCCGGCCATCCATGCCGATCACGCAATACTGCCCCTGCTTCGCCGCCATCTTCGGGCGCTTTTCGATCCGGTACATCGGTTGCTCGGCCGTGCGCCGGAATACCGAAAAGATCGCCACGTCGCGCAGCGAGGAAATGCCGTAGTCGCGCCATTCGCCGGCGGCGACGAAGCGGCCATAGAGCGACAGGATGACCTGCAATTCGGTGCGGTGGAAATGAACCGCGTCCTGTGCGGGCCGGATCGGGGTCGGCGCATTCATACCGGAAACGTGGCCCCGGCAGCCCCACAAGGCAAGCCCCCCGGGGATCGCGCGCCCGTAATCGGCGGTATTCATGGTTAACAAAGGTTTACCACGCCTTCATCCGGCCACGAAATCACCCGATCAAGACCGCGCGCCTTCCCTCGGATCGCCCTCAGGGCCCGTCATACCGTTTCGTGTAGGAGCGAATAGCTCACCCCCGGGGCGGCGGATCATAGCCCCCACCCAGTCGCCGCTTCGGGGGCCTACACTTTCGGCGCAGTACGCTGCGCCATCGCGACATGAAGACGGCCCCGTTCGCGTGAACGGGGCCGTTTCGCGTCGCCCCCGGTCACCTCAGCTGCGGACGAGCTTCTCGTAAGCATCGGAGATGTCGCGCGTCATCGCGCCGACCTCGAAATTGTAGTCCCCGATCTGCCCGACGGGCGTGACCTCGGCCGCTGTGCCCGTCAGCCAGCATTGCTCGAAGCCTTCCAGTTCCTCGGGCATGATGTGGCGTTCGTGGACCTTGATCTGACGGTCCTTGAGCATCCCCATGACCGTCTGCCGCGTGATCCCGTTGAGGAAGCAATCGGGATCGGGCGTGTGGACCTCACCGTCCTTGACGAAGAAGATGTTCGCCCCCGTCGCCTCGGCCACGTAGCCGCGATAGTCGAACATCATGGCGTCCGAGCAGCCCTTCGCCTCGGCGGCGTGCTTCGACATCGTGCAGATCATGTAGAGTCCGGCGGCCTTGGCCGTGTGCGGCGCCGTTTCGGGCGAGGGGCGCTTCCACTTGGCGATGTCGAGCTTCGCGCCGCGCGTCTTGGCGTCGCCGTAGTAGTTGCCCCAGGGCCAGACCGCGACGGCCATGCGCACCGGGTTGCGCGCGGAGCTGACGCCCATGTCCTCCCCGGCGCCCCGCCAGGCAAGAACGCGAACATACGCATCCTCGAGCCCGTTGGCGCGCATCGTCTCGTATTTGGCGGCCTCGATCTCGTCGACCGTCCAAGGGATCTCCATGTCGAGGGCCCGGCCGCTGGCCAGAAGGCGCTCGGAGTGCTTGCGGCTCTCGAAGATCTTGCCGGAGTAGGCGCGCTCGCCCTCGAAGACGGAACTCGCGTAGTGCATCGCGTGGGTCAGGAGGTGGACATTCGCGTCCTTCCAGTCGACCAGCGTGCCGTCCATCCAGATTTTGCCCTCAAGCTCGGCATAAGACCCAGCCATGACGATCTCCTTCCCATATATTTCCAATTTATGCCCGAAACGGACATAATATTGCGCAAAAGCTGACGGTGGGTAACAATCGACTCTTGGAATGTCAACAAGGCTGACGTAATTTCACGGCAAGGAGGAACCGCATGGCCCAGGGACATAGCGACAATCTGCTGTTTCTGACCGACGAGCAACTGCGCCGGGCGATCGAAGCCATGTTCTTCGCCTATCGCGGCTTCACCGCCGACCCGGACCGCATCCTGTCGGACCTGAATTACGGCCGCGCGCACCACCGCGCGATCCACTTCATCAATCGCACGCCGGGCACGACGGTCAACAACCTTCTGGCGATCCTCGGCGTCACCAAGCAATCGCTCAACCGCGTCCTGCGGACGCTGATCGAGGACGGCCTCGTCGACAGCCGCGTGGGCACGCGCGACCGGCGGGAGCGGCATCTCTTCCTGACGGATGCGGGGGCTGCGCTCGAGCAACGGCTGTCGGACGCGCAGCGCGCGCGGATGCGCGCCGCCTTCCGCGAGGCGGGCCCGGCCTCCGTCGCTGGATTTCGGGAAGTTCTTGAACATATGATGGACCCGGAATTGCGCCGCCACTTCGCGGCGGTCAAGGAAGGCGACAGATGACCGACGATGCCACGCCCGGCCATCAGGCCCATGTCCTGCTGGTCGACGACGACGAACGCATCCGGGGCCTTCTGCAGAAGTTCCTCGTGCGCAACGGCTACCTGACGACGGCGGCGCGCGATGCCGAGCACGCGCGTCGCCTGTTGGCCGGACTCGACTTCGACATGGCCATCCTCGACGTGATGATGCCGGGCGACAACGGCTACGTCCTCTGCGCCGAAATCCGCGAGAGCCGGGAGATGCCCATCCTGATGCTGACGGCGAAGGGCGAGACCTCTGACCGGATCACCGGCCTCGAATCGGGGGCCGACGACTATCTCGCGAAGCCCTTCGAGCCCAAGGAATTGCTCCTGCGGCTAAAGGCGATCCTGCGACGCGCGCCGCAGAACGCCGGAAACGCGATGCCCAAGACGCTGAACCTCGGACCCGCGCGCTACGATCTCGACCGGGGCGAGCTCTATCGTGGCGAAGACCCGATCCGCCTGACGGCGACGGAGACGACGCTGATGCGCGTGCTGGCGGCCACCCCGCACGAGCCGGTGAGCCGTGCAGATCTGGTCGAGAAGCTGGGCCGTGATGGCGACACCGCCGGCGAACGCGCGGTCGACGTGCAGATCACGCGCCTCCGCCGCAAGCTCGAGACCGACCCGAAACAGCCGCGCTACCTGCAGACGGTGCGCGGCGCAGGCTACATGCTGGCCCCCGATTGACACGGGCGGAGGGGCACGGCCCCTTGCGCGCCCCGGCGTATTTCCGGCCAGAGGACGACCATGACGCTCTTTATCACCCACCCGGACGCGGACCTGCACGAGACCCCGCCGGGCCACCCCGAACAGGTCGCGCGCCTGCCTGCGATCCGCGCGGCGCTGGACGATATGGACCTTCGGCGGGAGGAGGCACCGGACGGAACGGATGCGCAGATCCTGCGCTGCCATCCGCAGGCCTATCTCGACGCGATCACCGCCGCCTCGCCCACCGAAGGCTGGGCGCAGCTCGACGCGGATACCTATATGTCGCCGGGCAGCCTGCACGCCGCGCGCCTGGCCGTCGGCGCGGCCTGTCGGGCGGTCGATGCCGTGCTCGACGAGGAGGCCGGCAATGCCTTCGTCGCCATGCGCCCGCCGGGCCACCACGCGGAGACGGCGAAGCCCATGGGCTTCTGCCTTTTCGGAACGGTCGCCATCGCCGCGAAACACACACTCGAAGTGCACGGGCTGAGCCGCGTCGCCGTGGTCGATTTCGATGTCCACCACGGTAACGGGACGCAGGATCTGCTCTGGGAGGAAGCCCGCGCGCTCTTCGTGACCTCGCACCAGTCGCCGCTCTGGCCCGGGACAGGGGAACGGTCGGAGCGCGGAGCCCATGACAACGTTATCAACGTGCCCCTGCCGCCCGGATCCGACGGCCGCACGTTCCGCGCCAAGATCGCGCCCGCGCTGGAGCGGCTCGACGCCTTCGCGCCCGAACTCGTGCTCGTCTCCGCCGGCTTCGACGCCCACCGCGCCGATCCCCTCGCGCAGCTCGAGTGGGTGGAGGAAGACTTCGCCTGGATCACCGAGCGGCTTTGCGACCTGGCCGACGCCCACGCAGGCGGGCGGCTGGTCTCCTGTCTCGAAGGGGGCTATGACCTCGAAGCGCTCGCGGCCTCGGCCGCGGCCCATGTGGACGTTCTGCGGAGGCGGGAAAATGGCGGATGAGATCGAGAGCCTGAGCTTCGAGGAGGCGCTTGCGCAGCTGGAAGAGGTGGTCACGCAGCTCGACTCCGGCGACGTGCCGCTCGAGCGGTCGATCGAACTCTATGCGCGCGGGGCGAAACTGAAGGAGCACTGCGACGCCAAGCTCAAGGCCGCCGAGGAGAAGGTGGCCCAGATCACCCTCGACGCGAAGGGCGAACCGACGGGCGCGAAACCGGTCGAGGGCATGTGAACTTCCAGACGGCCCTGCGCGCCGCGCAGAACGAGATCGCGGACGCGCTTCACGACCTGCTCGCCCCCTTCGACGGCCCCGTCGCCGATGCCATGCGCTACGCCACGGCGGGGGGCAAGCGCCTGCGCGGGTTCCTCGTGCTCGAGACCGCCGGGCTCTTCGATGTGCCGCGCGTCCAGGCCCTTCGGGCAGCAGCGGCGATCGAGGCGGTTCACGCCTATTCGCTGATCCACGACGACCTGCCCTGTATGGACGACGACGATCTGCGACGCGGCCAGCCGACGGTGCACCGCAAGTGGGACGAGGCGACCGCCGTTCTGGCCGGGGATGCGCTGCAGACGGCCGCCTTCGAGTGGCTGTCCGGACCGCTGACGCATCCGGATCCGGCGATTCGTGCAGAACTCGTGCTGACGCTTGCGCGCGATGCGGGGGCTGCGGGGATGGTGCGCGGTCAGGCGCTCGACATCGCGGCCGAAACGGCGGCGGAGCCGCTCGACCTGGCGCAGATTACCGAACTGCAGCGCCTGAAGACGGGTCGTCTTCTGGAATGGCCCTGCCGCGCCGGAGCCCTTCTGGGGCAGGCCGATGCGGCGCCCCTGCTGCAATATGCGGCCGACATCGGGCTCGCGTTCCAGATCGCGGACGACCTGCTTGATGTGGAGGGCGACGCGGCCACAGTCGGCAAGGCCGTGGGCAAGGACGCGCAGGCCGGAAAGGCCACTTTTGTCTCGCTCATGGGCGCAGATGCGGCCCGTGCGCGGGCCGAAGCCCTTGTTCAATCTGCACAGGAAGCCCTTTTGCCCTTCGGGGACCGCGCTGCTACCCTTGCTGCCGTCGCCCGCTATGTGGTGACCCGCGACAAGTAGAGGCCCCCGATGTCCGATGCTCCCAAGACCCCCCTGCTCGACCGGATCGCGGGGCCAGCCGATCTGCGCCCCCTGAGCGACAGGAAATTGCGGCAGGTCGCCGATGAGCTGCGCTCGGAGACGATCCACGCGGTATCGCAGACAGGTGGGCATCTCGGTGCCGGCCTCGGCGTGGTCGAACTGACCGTCGCGCTCCATGCCGTCTTCGACACGCCGCGCGACAAGCTGATCTGGGACGTCTCGCACCAGTGCTATCCGCACAAGATTCTGACGGGGCGGCGCGGGCGCATGAATACCCTGCGGCAGAAGGACGGACTCTCCGGCTTCACGAAACGCGCGGAGAGCGACTACGACCCCTTCGGAGCCGCCCATTCCTCGACCTCCATCTCCGCCGCACTCGGCTTCGCCATGGGACGGGAACTCGGCGCGCCGGGCAACGGCGACGCGATCGCGGTGATCGGCGACGGGGCGCTGACCGGGGGCATGGCCTTCGAGGCGCTGAACCACGCGGGGCACCTGGGCAAGCGTCTGATCGTCATCCTCAACGACAACGAGATGTCGATCGCGCCTCCCGTCGGGGCGCTCTCGGGCTATCTCTCGCGGCTCTATGCGGGCAATCCGTTCCATGACCTGAAGGCTGCGGCGAAAGGGGCCGTCGGTTTCCTGCCGCCCCCGTTTCAGGAAGGCGCGCGGCGGGCGAAGGAGATGCTCAAGGGCATGACCGTCGGCGGCACGCTCTTCGAGGAACTGGGTTTCAGCTATGTCGGCCCGATCGACGGGCACGACATGGAGACGCTGCTTGGCGTTCTGCGCGCGGTGAAGACCCGGGCGACCGGGCCGATCCTGATCCATGCGATCACCAAGAAGGGCAAGGGCTTCCGCCCGGCCGAAACGGCCCGCGACGGCGGACATGCGACCGCGAAGTTCAACGTCTCGACCGGAGCCCAGTCGAAGGCCCCCTCGAATGCGCCGAGCTACACCAAGGTCTTCGCCGAGAGCCTCATTCAGGAAGCGGCGGACGACGATCGCATCTGTGCCGTCACGGCCGCGATGCCGGACGGCACCGGCCTCAACCTCTTCGCCGAGCGCTATCCGGCGCGGTGCTTCGACGTCGGCATCGCCGAGCAGCACGGCGTGACGTTCTGCGGGGGGCTCGCCGCCTCCGGTATGAAGCCCTTCTGTGCGATCTACTCGACATTCCTGCAGCGCGGCTACGACCAGATCGTCCATGACGTCGCCCTGCAGCGCCTGCCGGTCCGCTTCGCCATCGACCGCGCGGGGCTCGTGGGCGCGGACGGGCCGACACACGCCGGATCCTTCGACATCGCCTATCTGTCGAACCTTCCGGGGATGACCGTCATGGCCGCTGCCGACGAGGCGGAGCTGCGCCATATGGTGGCGACGGCGGCTGCGCATGACGCGGGACCGATCGCCTTCCGCTTTCCGCGGGGAGAGGGCGTCGGCGCGGAGATGCCGGAGCGCGGCATCCCGCTCGAAATCGGCAAGGGCCGTCTGATCCATGCGGGGTCCGGCGTCGCGATCCTGTCGTTCGGGGCCCGGTTGGCCGAGGTCGAGGCCGCGCGGGAGCGGCTCATCACGCGCGGGATCACGCCGACGGTGGCCGACGCGCGCTTTGCCAAGCCGCTGGATCGCGATCTGATCCTGCGCCTCGCCGCCGATCACGATGCGCTTCTGACGATCGAGGAAGGGGCCGTCGGCGGCTTCGGCAGCCACGTCGCGCAGCTTCTGGCCGAGGAGGGCGTCTTCGACACCGGGCTGAAGTTCCGCTCCATGGTTCTGCCCGATACCTTCATCGACCAGGCCGGGCCGGCCCAGATGTACGCCGACGCGGGCCTCGCCGCCATCGATATCGAGGCGAAGGTGCTGTCGGTTCTGGGGATCGAGGTGCTCGAACGCCGCGCCTGACGCGCCTGACGACTGCGCAAAGGATAAAGGGCAGGCCGATCGACCTGCCCTCTTCAAATCTCTCCGCTCGGCATATCGCCTTATTCGGCGACCGGCTCCAGCGTGGTCGAGGAGGACGAGCTGTCGTCCGCGACGACGGCGAAAAGGACGCCGGCGACGACCACGACGGTGCCCGCGGTCAGGGCGGTGCCACCGGCGAGAATACCGGCCGACTGGGACGCCTTGTCCGTCTCGAGGCGCACGGCCTCGTCGGCGGTCGCGGCAATCGGCGCGGCGGCCACGAGCGTGGCGGCGGTCAATGCAAAGAATTTAGTCATAGCAACACTCCAGGTTTCGACTCGCCCCACAGGTATTGTACTCACCATAGACGTTCAAGGAATGCTTTTTTGCCAACCCTGAAAGAGCGGTTTATTGACGACGGCTATGCATCATTGTCACGGTTTTGAGCGGCCACACTGGAACCTGCACATTTCTGCACCGCAGAACGGTCACTCGGTCAGGCGTGTGATCTCGAATGCGCCGAGTTCGGGACTGATTCGCTCGATGCTCTTGCGCACGGTTCCGTTCGCTTCGACCCAGTAGCGGTTGACGAAATCGCCTCCGCCCGCGCGGCAGTCCTCCTCGAACACCCGGGTCCGCTTGAGCTTGCCGTAGATGTTGAGCGTTTCCGTTCCGGTCAGGCGCACGGCGCAGATCATGTCGACCGTGTCGATCTTGCCCTCGGGCGTCAGGAAGCGATTGACGCGCAGGGCATCCGCCGCGCCCCCGGCGTCGAACGCAGCGTCGAGCGCCGCGACATCGGCGGTATAGAGATCGTGCCCGAAGCCGCGCGTGCCGACGATGATACCGTCACGGCGCAGAAGGCCGCGGTCGTCGCCCGAACGCCATTGCACCGTTCCACGATTGGCGGCCTCCGGGATTACCGTGAAACCCTGATTCTGATCGAGCTGCACCACGAGGAGCGCGGAGGTATCCGACTGCGCGATGAGCGCCGGCGACAGCACCTGACGCGCGTCGGGCGGCGGCGTGCGCCCCCCCGGACGCAGCACGTCGAACGCCGCCTGGCCGGCGACGAGGAGGGTGTTGCTCTCCTGCTGGTTGCCGCATGCCGCGAGAACGGTCAGGGCAAGGGCGGCAAGGGTCTTGCGCAAGGGCTGCATCGTCATCTCCAGAACCTTCCCCAATCGTCGGTCAGATCCGGTGCCGATTGTTCCCGCACCATCGGATAGAGCCGGTTACGCAGGTTGAGCCGCGCACCACCGTCGCGCAGGATCGGCTGGATCAGCAGGGACGAGCTCGTCTGCGTCTGCGTGCCGAGCACCCAGCTGAAGGGTACGGTGATACGGATGCCCCGGTCGAAGCTGCCCTCACCGAAATCCTCAGAACTCACGTTCGTCTTGGTGGCATAGGCACTGACACGCCACCCGTTGCTGAACTCGCGCGCCAGTTCGTAGGTCGCGCCGCGGTCGCCGGCCAGATACTGGCCGATCGACAGTTGACTGTGGAAGCCGTTGCCGTGGTTGTAGTAGCCGGTGACGAAAGCCGTGGTCGCGTCGATATCCTGAAAGCCGAGGCGCTTGTCGAAGTCACGCTGCCGGACGCGGTTGTATTCCACGCCGATCGCGAGCGGGCTGCCGTCGCGCTTCCACAGAAGCTCGGTCGAGATGCCGCCGAACTGCTCCTCGAGGTATCCGCCCGAGACGCGGGCATAGAGGTTGCGACCGGGCCGCCAGAGGTAATTCGCCGTCGCGAACTGCAGGAAGGGGCCGTCGGTGCGCGCGAAGAGGTTCGTGTCGGTCCGCACGCGTGTCAGCTCCGATTCGGAGCGCCGGGTCGATTCGTCCCGGTTTCCGACGATGCGTTGCCGGATCGCGCCTTCGAAGAGCACCCCCTGCACAGGTTCGTAGGAGCCGAAGAGCTGCGCCCCGAGGTCGATGCGCGCCGGATTGTCCGGATCGAAGGTGCTGAGCGAGACGTAGGGGCCGAGGCTCCAGTTGAAGCGCGGGAAGGCGTCGGGCTGCACGACGAGGCCCGTCCGGTCGAGCGTGGCGGCATCCACGCGCCCGGCCACGGCCAGGATCTCGGCCGTCCCGTTCGGGCTGTTCTCGAGGGCCTCGATATCGCTGCGCCGCAGGATCACCGCAGTCCCGGAAAGACCGCGTGCATTGAGCGGCACGAGCACGAAGGTCTCGACCGACGCCGGCAGGATGGCCGTCGCCCGTCGGGCGGCGCGGCCGATGGCCTGCGCGTTCGTGGTGTAGCGTGGGTTGCGGAAATGGATCTCGGCACGGTTGCCGTCGATTTTCGTGGCGACGACCTCGAGGCCTTCATCGTCGAGATCGTCGACGAGCCGTGCGCGGGTGACGACGGGCGTGACCCCGTCCTGCGTCCAGGCCGTGTCCCAGACCGCCGGGTTCGCCGAACGGTCGGGGCGCAGGGTCACCGGCTGAGGTCGCGCCTCGACACCCGAGCCGAAGGTGCTGCGCTTGGGGTTGAGCGTGAACTGAAGCGTCAGCCCGGCCTCCGCCCCGTTCAGGATATATCCGCCGAGGCGGACGCCGGGCCGCAGGGCATAGTCGAATCCGACGTTGATGGGCGTGCGCTGGTCGATGATGCCGCGGTCCTCCTCCACGACATAGGCGTCGGAGGAATACTCGGCCTTGAGGATGAGGCGGTCGGACCACTGATACTGGACCCCGCCGAAGAGCGCCGCGTCGCCCCGGAACAGCTGACCCGACTGCACCTGCCCGCCCTCGCCCACGTCGACGGGCGGGCGATCATCGAAACGGTCGCTTATCGCACCGAGCGGGTTGCCGAACCCGCCCCGCGTCGCGAACCGGCCCCAGCCGAGACCGCCTGTCACCGTGAAGTCGCCGAAGGATTTGGTGGCGACGAGGTATTCGGCCGCGTAGATGCTCGTACCGCCGAAATCCTGCAGCCCGACAGTCACCGCCGGACGATAGCGCCCCTCCTTGAGAAGCTGGAACCGCAGGTCGAAGCTGCGATCGTAGGTCCGTTCGAACTCTCCGCCGCCGACATTCAGGAAATCGGGAAGCGTGGCATAGCGGAACACCGCCTGCAGGCGCGGCAGAAGCTGGAACGCGATCTGTCCGCGTCCCACACCGTTCGAGAGCAGCGTCAGCGAGGTCGTCAGCTCCGCATCGGGCTGCATCTGCGCGGAGGGCATGTCGATCAGGCCCGGCACGCCGTAGCTGTTGATCGAGCGGATCTGCTGCGCGTCGGCCCCGCTGGCGAGGACAAGGGCCGCGACAAGGGCGGAGACGCGGGTGCGGATCGTCATGGCCAGGCCCTCCGTGGCTGTGCCAGACGTTCATGGCCCGAAAGTCGTCATCACGAAAGGGCAGGCCGGCGAAAACCGGCCCCACCGGCAAAGGACTGTCTTGATTCTGCAACTCCGCCGGGCCACCCCCTGTCAAACCCGCAACCGACGGACATCCGATGCAAAGAAACGCGCCTTCGCCCTCGGGCCTCGCCGTGACCGGTGCCACCGGCCGCATCGGGCGGATGCTGCAACGGGTCTGGTCGGGCTCGGACACGGCCTGGCTCGGACGCGGCGATGTGTCGGCCGACGGGTTCGCGGGCCGGGACTGCGTGATCGCGCTGGCCGGGGTGACCCTGGGCGATGCCGCGGCGCTCTCCGCGAATACCGGCACCGCCCTCGACTCACTCGAGGCGGCAAGGGCGGTGCGCGCGCGCCGTGTCCTGCTCTTTTCCTCAGCGGCGATCTACGGGCGTCGGACGGGGGCCCTCGGCGAGACGATGTATCCCACCCCGGCTGCACCCTACGGCACGGCGAAGGCCGCGATGGAGGCCGCGGCCGCCGAGTGGCGCGCGGCGCATCCCGAGGGGCCCGAAGCCGTGGTCCTGCGGCTCGGCAACGTCGCCGGGGCCGATGCGCTGCTGTCGAGGCTCGGCCCGGCGGTGCCGACGGTCGACGTCTTCGAGGACGGACGCGGCCCGCGCCGCAGCTATGTCGGACCGGTGACCCTGGCCCGGACGCTCCTGCGGCTGGCACGTCACCCGGATCCACTACCGCCCGTCCTGAACGTCGCCGCCCCCGTGGCGACCGACATGCTCGACCTGCTGCGCGCCGCGGGGCGCGACTGGACACCGGCAACGCCCGCGCCCACGGCCATCGCCGAGGTGACGCTCGATACCCGGCTCCTGCAGACGATCGCCCCCCTGCCTGCAGACGCGGCCGACGCGGACAAGATCGTCGCCGAATGGCGGGAGGTCTGCGGATGACGCCCGGCAAACGGCTCTTCGACGTGGTGTTCTCGATCTACCTGATGATGTTCCTCGCGCCCGTGATCGCCGTCGTGACCTGGAAGGTCTGGCGACAAGGGGACGGGCCGATCTTCTACGGCTCCGAACGTATGCAGACGCCGACCAAGGGCTTCACGCTCTGGAAGTTCCGCACCATGTCGGCCGATCCGAACGACGCGGGCGTCACCGGCGGAGACAAGTCCGCGCGGATCACGCCGCTCGGCCGCGCCCTGCGCCGTCGCCGCCTCGACGAGTTGCCGCAGCTGTGGAACATCCTCAGGGGCGACGTGAGTTTCGTCGGTCCGCGCCCGCCCCTCCGCCGCTACGTCGAGATGTTTCCCGAGCTTTACGGCGAGGTGCTGAAGTCCCGCCCCGGCGTGACCGGCCTCGCGAGCCTCATCTACGCCCCGCACGAGGCGCGCGTCCTCGCCGAGACGCGCACGCCCGCCGAGACCGAGGCGGTCTATACCCGCATCTGCATCCCCCGGAAGGCTCACCTCGACATGCTCTATCAGCGTCACCGCACGTTCTGGATGGACGTGAAGCTCATCAGCTGGACGACCGCCAAGTTCTTCCCCAAGCGCATCCGCCCGAAGCGCAAGGGCCGCTGGGTCTGACGCCTAGGAGCCGGACCGGTCGAGCCGCTCCTCGATCGCGGCGAGCTTCGCAAGCACCTCGTCGCGGTAGGCGTCGGTCGCGGCGTTCGTCTCCTCCGCGTGGGCGTCCTGCATGGAATTCACGACGAGGCCGACGAGAAGGTTCACCACCGCGAAGGTCGTCACCAGGATGAACGGCAGGAAGAACGCCCAGGCGTAGGGGTAGACCTCCATCACGGGGCGCACGATGCCCATCGACCAGCTCTCGAGCGTCATGATCTGGAAGAGCGAGTAGCCCGAACGCGGCAGCGTGCCGAACCACTCGGGGAAGGACGGACCGAAGAGCGTCGTCGCCATCACTGCGCCGATGTAGAAGATGATCCCCATCAGCACGAAGACCGAGGCCATCCCCGGCAGCGCCGTGATGAGGCCCTCGACCACCCGGCGCAGGCGCGGGAAGACCGACACGATCCGCAGGACCCGCAGGATGCGTAGCGCCCGCAGCACGCTGAACGACCCCGATCCGGGGATCAGGGCGACACCGACGATCACCGCATCGAAGAGGTTCCAGCCATCGCGCCAGAAGCGCCGCCCCTGCGCCACCATCTTGGCCAGAAGCTCGACCACGAAGATCACAAGGCATGCCGCGTCGAGAGCCAGGATAAGCGGGCCGGCCGCCTCCATCGCCGCGGGAACGGTCTCGAGACCGAGGAGGACCGCGTTGAAGAGGATCACCGCCGTGATGAACCGGGTCACGGCGGCACGGTTCAGGAAGGCATCGAGGCGGGTGCGAAAGGCGGTCATGGCGGTCAGGTCCGGTGGAAGGCTGCGACCAGCTCCACATGGGCGGACCAGCGGAACTGGTCAACAACCGTGACCGGACCCATGCGCCATCCCGCCTGCGAGAGCGTGGCGGCATCGCGGGCGAAGGTGCCGGGGTTGCAACTGACGAAGGCGATCCGCTCCAGGTCCGTGGCGTGCGTCAGCTGCGATACCTGCGCCTCGGCCCCCGCGCGCGGCGGGTCGATGATGGCCGCGTCAAAGCCCTTCAGGTCCTCGGGCAGCATCGGATTGCGGAACAGGTCGCGCACCTCCGTCGTGATCGGTTTGAGACCCGTCGCGCGGCGGATTCCGCCGTCGAGCGCATCGATCAGCGCGCGTGCGCCCTCGACCGCGTGGACGGGGGCCGCGCGCGCGATCGGAAAGGTGAACGTGCCGCATCCCGCGAAAAGGTCGACCACACGCGCGGCCCCGGCGAGCGTATCGACCACGCGCGAGACGAGCGCGGCCTCCCCGGCCTCGGTCGCCTGCAGGAAGGCTCCGGGCGGCGGCGTCACCCGCGCCGGTCCCATCGCGACCTGAGGTGGCGTCTGCTGCAGCGCCGGCTCCCCGTTCCAGGTGATACGGGCGAAGGACTGCGCGAGCGCGGCGAGACCCAGCATCTCCTCCCGGCCGAAGGGCTTGGCATCCTCGATGGCAAGGTCGAGCCCGGTCGCCGACTGCGTCAGGTGCAGCGTCACCTCCGACCCGCGGGCGGCGGCAAGGCGCGTGACCTGTTCGAGAGCGGGGCGCGCGGCCAGCAGCGCGGGGTCGAGCAACGTGCAATCGGGGATCTCGACGATCGCGGACCCGCCCGCGACGTGGAACCCGACCTGCGCGCCCTTCTTCGTCTTGAGCCCCGCAAGCGCGGCGCGGCGGCGGCTCTGCGGCGGCGAGGTCTCGACCCCGGCGATTTCGGCATCGAGCCCGGCACGGGCCAGCGCGTCGCGGACGAGACCCGCCTTCCAGTCGGCCACGAAGGCATCGGAAGCATGTTGCAGGGCGCATCCGCCGCACCTCTTGTAATGACGGCAGGGGGCCGCGACCCGATCTGTCGAGGGTGTGACGATCTTCGGCGCGGGGATACGATCGCCCACGATCTCCCCGGTCACGACCTCGCCCGGCAGGCTGCGCGGCACGAAGAGCGGGCCGTCCGAGATGCCATCGCCGTGGTGGCCGAGACGGGTGATGCGATGCGTCTGAGTCATGCGCGCGTCCTGACCGATCCGCGGCGCGCAGGCAACTCCGGTCGACCGGAGTTGCAACCGGCATCGACGCCGGTTCGCCTATTCCGCGGCCAGTTCCTCGACACCGATGAACCCGCCCGACTGCCGCTCCCAGTAGCGGGCGTAGGTGCCCTTTGCGGCCAAGAGTTCCTTGTGGGTGCCCTCCTCCACGATCCGACCGTCCTCCAGCACGATGATCCGGTCCATCCGCGCGATCGTCGACAGGCGGTGGGCGATGGCGATGACGGTCTTGTCCTCCATCACCCTGTCGAGCGCGGCCTGGATCGCCGCCTCGACCTCAGAGTCGAGTGCAGATGTCGCCTCGTCCAGCACCAGCACAGGCGCGTCCTTCAGGATCGCGCGGGCGAGTGCGATCCGCTGCCGCTGCCCGCCCGAGAGCTTGACGCCGCGCTCGCCGAGGAACGCGTCGTAACCGGTGTTGCCCTTGTGATCGCGCAGCCCGGTGATGAACTCATGCGCCTCGGCCCGGCGCGCGGCATCCTCGACCTCGGCCTGGCTCGCGTCTGGGCGACCGTAGAGGATGTTGTCCCGGGCGGTGCGATTGAACATCGCCGTCTCCTGCGTAACCATCCCGATCTGCCGGCGCAGGCTGTCCTGGCTGAGCGTGCGGATGTCGCGCCCGTCGAGCGTGATGCGACCCTCCTCGGGATCGTAGAGCCGCAGGATCAGTGCGACGAGCGTCGACTTCCCCGCGCCCGAGGCCCCGACGACGCCGATCTTCTCACCCGGTGCGACGCGCAGCGTCATGTCGGCGATGCCGCCCTCGTCACGCCCGTAGGCGAAGCTCACGTCCTCGACCGCGATGCGCCCGTCGGCGCGCGCCATCTCGACCGCGTCCGGCGCATCTTCGAGTGTCGGGCGCGGCGTGAGGGTGTTCATCCCGTCCTCGACCTCGCCGATGTTGGCGTACATCGCCATGAGCGTGAAACTGACCCAGCCCGACATCTGGCTCAGACGGATGGCGATGGCCCCGGCGGTGGCGATCTCGCCCGGGGTGGCCTGACCCGCGCGCCAGAGCAGGAGCGCCCCACCGATCAGAACGACGGGCAGCACCCCGGCGAGCGTCATCAGCGTGAAGCGAAAGCCCGTGGACATGCGCCCGAAGGCGATGGACCTGCCCCGCAGCGCGCCCATCGCGTCGAGCGCCGCGCGGTCCTCGTGTTCTCCATGGCCGAAAAGCTTGACCGTCTTGATGTTGGTGATGGTATCGACGACCTGCCCAGTCACCATCGCGCGCGCCGCCGCCCGTGCCTTCGAGCGCGCCCGGATGCGCGGCATGAAGAAGCGGAACATGAAGACATAGCCCACGAGCCAGACCGTCAGGGCGAGCGCGATGCGCCAGTCGATGGCGATCAGCAGAAGCGCGGAGCCGATCACCGAAGACAGGGTAAAGGCGACGACGTTGATGAGCTCCGACGTCACCTCGGTCACGGCGCGGGCGGTCTGCATCTGCTTGGTGGCGATGCGGCCGGCGAAATCGTTGTCGAAGAAGGTGACCGCCTGCCCCATGGTCCAGCGGTGCAGCCGCGACTGCACGAGCGGATAGACCGAGGGCGTGACCGTCAGGCCGTTGAAGGCGGCGGAGGCCCCGAAGATGATCGGGCGCAGCACGAGGTAGAACCCCACGAAAAGCATCAGCAGCGCCGCGTTGCGGACGAAGTAATCCTCCGTCCCCGCGACCGCGCTGTCGATCACCGCGCCGAGCAGGAAGGCAGTCACGATCTCCGTCACGCCGGCCAGTGCCGAAACGGCGAAAGCCACGAGGATCACCGGCCAGGCCCCGGCGAGGCACCAGCGGAAGAAGGCGCGCAGCTCCCGTGGAGGCGGCCCTTCGGCCCGGTCGAACGGGTCGATCCGGTCGCCCATCCAGGTCAGCAGGCGGTCGATCATTCCGCGGCCTGCGTGTTGATGAATCCGCCCGACTGCCGCGCCCAGAACTGCGCGTAGAGACCACCCTGCTCCAGCAGTTCCTCGTGGGTCGCCTCCTCGATGATGCGCCCGTCGTCGATGACGAGGATCCGGTCCATTGCAGCGATGGTGGAGAGGCGGTGGGCGATTGCGATCACCGTCTTGCCCTCCATCATGCCATAGAGCGTATCCTGGATGGCGGCCTCCACCTCCGAGTCGAGGGCCGAGGTCGCTTCGTCCAGCACGAGGATCGGCGCGTCCTTCAGGATGACGCGGGCCAGCGCGATGCGCTGCCGTTGCCCACCCGAGAGCTTCACGCCCCGCTCGCCCACCTGCGCGTCGTATCCGGTGCGGCCCTCGGGGTCGGCGAGGTCGAGGATGAAGTCATGCGCCTGCGCCTTACGCGCCGCGGCCTCCACCTCCGCGTCGGTCGCGTCGGCGCGGCCGTAGCGGATGTTGTCGGCAACCGAGCGATGCAGGAGCGAGCTGTCCTGTTGCACCATGCCGATGGCGTGGCGCAGGCTGTCCTGCGTGACGCCGCGGATGTCCTGCCCGTCGATGGCGATGCGGCCCCGTTCCGGGTCGTAGAACCGCAGCAGCAGCTTCACGAGCGTCGACTTGCCCGCGCCCGAGCGGCCGATGAGCCCGACCTTCTCGCCCGCGCGGATGTGCAGCGTCAGGTCGGTTACGCCCCCCTTCGCACCGCCGTAGTGATGCGTGACGCCGTCGAAGGACAGCGCCCCCGCCCCGAGCGTCAGTGGCTTCGCATCGGGCGCATCGGTCAGGTGGATGGGCTGGGCGATGGTCTCCATCCCCTCCTCCACCACGCCGAGCGAGCGGAAGAAGGACGTCAGCGCCCACATGATCCAGCCGGTCATGGCGTTCAGCCGCAGGACCAGTGCCGTCGCCGCCGCCACCACGCCGACCGACGAGGTGCCCGACACCCAGAGCCAGACGCCCCAGCCGACCACGCCGACGATCAGCAGGCCGTTCAGGACGACGAGCGAGATGTCCATGATCGAGAAGATCCGCATCTCGGCCTGGAAGGTGCGGCGCGTCTCCTCGATGGCCTGGTGCGCATAGTCGAGCTCCTTTCCCTCGTGGGCGAAGAGCTTGACGGAATGGATGTTCGAATAGGCGTCGACCACCCGGCCCGTCGTCATCGAGCGTGCGTCGCTGCTGGCCTTGGAGGCGGGGCCGACGCGCTGGATCGTCCAGCGCACGAGGACACCGTAGAGGACGAACCACGCGATCAAGGGCAGCACGAGCCGCGGATCGCCCGTCCAAAGGAGAATCGCCGCCCCGATCAGGTAGGCCAGCGCGAAGGCGATCGCGTCGAAGACCTGGAACACCGCCTCGCCGGCGGCGGGCGGGGCCTGCATGATGCGGTTGGCGATACGGCCGGCGAAGTCGTTCTCGAACCAGCCAACGGATTGGCGCAGCACATGGTTGTGCGCCCGCCACCGCATCAGCGTCCCGAAGTTCGGCAGGATCGACTGGTTGAGCAGAAGTGTGCTCACGCCCTGCAACGCGGGCCGCAGGATGAGGATGAAGAGCGCCACGAGAAGGAGTTCGACCCCATGCTCGGACAGGAACGTCGCCGGCGTGCTGGCCGACAGGATGTCGACGAGCCGACCCATGTAGTAGATCAGCCAGACCTCGACCACGGCCACGACCACGGCGACGGCCCCGGTGATCGAGAACACTCGCGCGAAGGGGCGCGAGTAGTCCTTGAGGAAGGGCCAGAGCCGGGCGGGCGGCGAATCGTCCCCCTTATGCGGCGCATAGGGGTCGACCATGTTTTCGAAGTAGCGGAACATCGTGGGGTGCCTTGTCTGCAACCCAGAGTATAGGCGCTCAGGCGGCGAAGACCATGAGCCCCGAACCGGCAAGCGCAATTGCCATAATCGTCGTGAAGATCCGCCAGGCCCGTGGCGTCGTCAGCAGATAGGCCAGCAGCGTTCCCGCGAATGTCCAGAAGAGGCAGACGAAGAGGTTGATGCCGCTGAAGGCGCTGCCGATGCGCAGGGCTTCCAGCTGGGCCGGAAGATCGCTCGCGTAACCCGATGCGGCAGCGAGCGCGATGATCCAGATCTTCGGGTTCACCCATTGGAAGAGGACCGCCTCGACGAAGGTGAATGGCCGGTCGCGCCCGCGGGCCTCGGGCCCCGCAGCGGACCGGAAGAGCTTCCAGGCCATCCAGAGGATCCAGGCGACGGCGACGACCTGGAGGGCGAACTTGAGCGCGGGAATGGCGAGCAGGAGCGCCCCGACCCCGAGTGCGGTCAGGCCCGCGGTGATGCCGACACCGGCGGCGACGCCGAACACGTGCGGGAGTGTCGGACGGAAGCCGAACCGCGCGCCGGATGCCGTCAGCAGGATCACGTTCGGACCCGGTGTGAACAGGCCGAAGAACACGAAAAGGTAGAGCGGGTCGATCACGCGCGCGCCGCCGCGATCAGCTCCGTCTTGGAGACCTCGCCCTCGCGCGCGCGCCAGAGACTGCGCGCCTTGTCCAGACCGGCGCCGAGGGCCGCGCCCTGGAGGTCCGGCATCAGGTCTCGCGCCCTTAGCGGAAACTGCGCCGCATTGCCCTCTCGCGCCGAGGTCAGCGCCGCAGGGTCGGGCGGCAGCCCCATGAGCGCAGCGCGGATCAGGAGCGCATCGACCGCACGCAGACCCAGCATGTCCCCGAGAGCGAAGGGCGCAATATCTTCCCGCGCGGCCTGGAACAGGGTGTCGCGCGTCTTCGCATCGGCGCGCGAAAGGCGCAGGCCCGCGGCATCCCCCCCGAGGAGCGCAAGCCGGGCGAGCCAATCCGCGTCAGGGGCCATGTGAATGAACACCGGAAGCGCGGTTGCGTCGGCCCCCGGCAGGATGCGCTGCAGAATACCCGCCTGCGCCATCGCCGCGACCACCGGAGCCGGATCGGGCGCGGCCAGGAGCTTGCAGGTCTCCGCCCCGATCCGCTCCGCGCTGATCCGCTCGAGCCCTTCGGCCAGCGCCGCGCAGGCGGCGAGGCCCTCGGCATCGAGACCCCGCGCCGGGTCGCCGTACCAGGCCGTGAAGCGGAAGAACCGCAGGATGCGCAGATAGTCCTCCCGGATCCGCTCCTCTGGGTCGCGAATGAAGCGGACGTGCCGCGCCTGCAGGTCCGGCAGGCCGTGGAGCGGGTCCACCACCGTGCCGTCGGCCTCCGCGTAGAGCGCGTTCATGGTGAAATCGCGCCGCCCCGCATCCTCGGCGACTTCGGTGGTGAAGGCCACCGTCGCATGGCGGCCGTCGGTGGCCTCGTCGCGCCGGAAGGTCGTGATCTCGTGCGGCAGCCCGCCGGAGACAACGGTGACGGTGCCGTGGTCGAGACCGGTCGGAATCGCCTTCAGCCCAGCGGCCTCGGCCAAGGCGATCACGCGTTCGGGGGTGGCATCGGTCGCGATGTCGATGTCGCTCACCGGCGCGTCGAGCAGCGCATTGCGCACGCAGCCCCCAACGGCGAGCGCGCGATGCCCCGCGTCACTCAGCATCGCGAAGACCGCCTGCGTCGCGGCGGTGGTCAGCCACTCACCCGTCAGTTTCATCGAAGCGCCCCGCCAACCCCCGCAAGATCCGGGCCGTCGCGCCCCAGATGTAGTAGGGACCATAGGGCACGGCGTAGTACCTGCGCCACTCCCCGCGCCAGCGCCGTTTCTCCACCACGAAGCGCGCGGATCGCAGGACATGATCGGGCGGGACGGTGAAGACCTCCTGCACCTCGCCCGGTTCGGGCACAGGTTCGAAAGCGGCGACCTGCGCCACGACCGGTGTGACAGTGAAGCCCGTCACCGTTTCGTGGCTCGGCAGAGTCCCGAGGATCTCCGCCGCGCCCTCTGGCAGGCCGACCTCCTCCCGCGCCTCGCGCAGCGCAGCCTCGACCGGCCCCTCTCCCTCGTCGAGCTTGCCGCCCGGAAAGGCGATCTGCCCTGGATGGTGGCGCAGCTTGCTCGACCGCTTCGTCAGCATGAGCCGCAGGCCCCGCTCCGTCTCGACGAACGGCACGAGGACGGCCGCGTCCCGCAAGATGCGCCGGCCCGGCAGGATGACATCCGGGTTCAGGTCGAAATCGGAGGAGGCCGCGCCGGATCTCTCCAGCGCGGCCCGAAGTGTCTCAGGCGTCATCGGGCTCTTTCGTCGCCTCGAAGCCGAGCGTCGCCGGATCGAACTCGTAGTGCGCGCCGCAGAACTGGCAGTCGGCGGTCACGATGCCCTCGTCCGTCGTCATGTGCGCGATGTCCTTCGCCGAATAGATCGACAGCGACTGTCGCACCTTGTCCGGCGAGCAGGTGCAGCCGAAGCGCACCGGCTGGCTCTCGAAGACGCGGGGGCCCTCCTCATGGAAGAGCCGCAGGAGCAGATCCGCGGGCGACACCTGCGGGCCGATGAGCTCCATCTCCTCGGTCGTGTCGAGCAGTACGTTCGCGCGCGTCCAGTTCTCGCCCTCGTCGTCCGAGAGGATGTCCTCCGCCGTGAGCAAACCGCCCTGCCCCGATCCGCCCTCGTCCTTCAGGAGCGGACTGGCCTTAGGCATATGCTGCAGCATCACGCCGCCGGCGCGCCATTGTTCCTCCTCGCCCGGAAGGGTCGAGCGCCCGTAGGCCAGGGCGAAGCGCGTCGGAATCTGCTCGGACTGCGCGAAGTAGGTCTGCGCGCAGGCCGACAGGCTCCCGCCGGCGAGCGGCGTGATGCCCTGATAGGGGGCCATGTCGGGGCCCTGGTCGATCAGGATGGCGAAGTAGCCGCTACCCACGAGGTCGAAGGGGTTTCGGTTGGCCGCGGTCATCTCGTCGAGCCGGTCGCGGTCGTAACTGGCCCAGGCGCGGATGCGCGCGGGCTCCCCGTCCTCGGTCGGGCCGTAGTAATCCGTCGCCAAGAGCCGGGCCGGCCCATCGCCGCGCACCTGCAGCGAGAGCTTCCAGCGCAGCTTGATCGTCTGACCGATGAGCGCCGTCAGCAGCGCCATCTCGGCCACGAGCGCCTCGATCGCCGGCGGGTAGTCATGCTGGCGCAGCACGTCCTCCAGTACGCCGTCGAGGCGCGCGACGCGACCGCGGATGTCGGACGCATCAAGCTGGAACGGCAGGACGGTATCATCCCAGAGGCGGGTGGTGGCGTCGGTCATGGCCAGACTCCTTCATGCCACACGGCCGGTCGAAACGGGTTTCGCTCCGCCGCGGGGGCTGTCAATTGAAGGGTGTCATATAGGCACCGCAGCGTCAGGACCAACCCCATGCTCCACAGCCCCGCCATTCCCCGCGCGGGACGGCCGCCCGAGCGCGGCCGCACCTATCGGCTGCGCCACGGGGCCTATGCGGTGTTGCGGCGGGGTGACGACGTCCTGCTCACCCGGCAGGTGACAGAGGACGTCGACGAGTTGCAGCTTCCGGGCGGGGGCATCGACCCGGGCGAGACGCCGCTGCGCGCCCTCGTCCGCGAGTTGCGGGAGGAAACGGGCTACACCACCATCGTGCGGGCCCGGCTCGGGACGTTCCGCATCTTCACCTACATGCCCGACTACGGTTTTCACGCCGAGAAGCTCTGTCACATCTACCTCGCGTGCCCGGGCCTGCGCCTCGGCCCGCCCGAAGAGGCGGGGCACAGCGCGATCTGGTTGCCGCTTGCGGTGGCGGCGCGGCGGGTAGCGAGCCCGGGTGCGCAGGCGATCCTCCGGAAGCTCGCCGCCTGACTGGCACCTCAGCGCGCGGCGAGGCCCTGCTGCACCCCCGCCGGTCGATCGTAGCGGAAGAGCAGCATCGAGATGTCGTCGGCGAAATCGTTGATCCCCGAATGGGCGGCCAACGCCGCCTCGATGGCGTCGACTGCGGCGGTTGCCCCGTCGGGCACTTCGGCCAGAACCTGCATCAACCCCTCCTCCTCCAGCATGTCGCCCCAGGTGTTTTCGCATTCCGTCAGCCCGTCGGAGTAGGTCAGGAAGGCATCGCCGGGCCGCAGGGTGACGGCGGTGCAGTCGAACCGCGCCTCCGCGAGCATACCGACGGGCATCCCGCCCGCGCCCAGTCGCTCCACCGCGCCCGAGGCCCGGCGCAGGAGCGGGTGCGGATGGCCCGCCTGGCAAAACGCGACCTCGCCGCTCTCCATGTCGACATAGGCCAGGACCGCCGTGAAATAGATGTCGGTGCTCATCTCCGTCAGCATCAGGTCGTTGAGGCGCGCCATTACCTCGTCGGGGGCATAGACGTCGTGTCCGTTCGAGCGAAAGGCGATGTTCGCCCGCCGGGAGTTCCACGAGAAGAGGGCCGCGAGCCGCCCGGTCAGCAGCGCGGAAGCGACGCCGTGGCCACTGACGTCGATCGAATAAAGGCCGATCCGCGTCTCCGAGATCGGGAAGTAGCCCACGAGGTCACCCCCGATCTGCCCCGAAGTGACGAGGCGCAGCGCCACATCGGAACCTTTCGTGCTGTACTGGCTGGGCGGCAGAAACGCGCGCTGGAGCTTGCGCGCCTCCTTGAGATCCTGCTGCATCGCGTCGTGGAGCGCGCTGAGGTTCGTCAGCGCGGTATGAACCTCGTGATTTCGGTGCTGCAGCGCCTCCTGCATCCCCAGAATGCGCCGGCCGGTGTTGAGCCGCGCCCGCAGCTCTCCGAAGTCGAGCGGCCGGGTGACGAAATCGTCGGCTCCCGCCTCGAGCGCGAGCGCCTTCTTCGCGCGGTCCGTCTCGGAGGTCATCAGGATGACATAGGCATAGTCGTCGCGCGCCATCTGCCGGAAGGCACGGCAGAAGTCGGGGCCGTCCATCCCCGGCATCTGCCAGTCCGAGAGGATCATCCCGATCGGCGCGTCGTCGTCCGACATGCACAGAAACAGTGCCTGTCCCGCATTTTCGGCCGTCACCACGTCGAAATCCATACGCGTCAGGACCGCGCTCAGCAGCTGTCGCTGCGCGGCACTGTCGTCGACCACGAGCACGCGCAGGCGGGCCTGGCTGGGCGGTGGTTCGGGTTGGGCGGTGGCGTCGATCATCGCATCCGTTCGTCCGGCTGCACTTCTCTTGCATGGCCCGGCCTTAAGGACAGGTGAACGCTAAAATCCGTCGCGTTTTTCCGAGCCGCGTTAACCCCGCGTTTCCGCTCTACCTCCAGTCTTCCCCCATGATTGACCATGCCCGGATCGAGGAACTGCGCGCGGAGATCGGCAGCGACGACCTGTCGTTCATCGTGACCGTCTACGTGGACGAGGCGCGCGCCACGCTCGCGCAGCTCCGCTCCGGGCTGCCCGACGAGCAATGCCGCCGGGCCGTCCATTTCCTGCGCAGCGGGGCGCTCAACATCGGATTGCGCGGCATCGCCCGCCTGACCGCCGAGATGGAGGACGACCTCGCCGCCGGGCGGCCGCTCCGGCAAGCCACCTGCGCCAGCGACCTCGACGAGATGCTCGACCGCACGCTGGGCGAGCTCGGCCCCGTCCTCGCCTGAGGGGCGCGAGCTGGCTTCAGACGACCAGTTCGCTCACGAGCGGATCGGCGGTGAGGTCCCGCGCGGGCAGGCCGCTTTCCTCCATCCGCGCCTCGAGGCGGGCAAAGGCCTGCGGCGCGCTGCTTTCGATCCCGATGAGGACCGAGCCGAAGTTCCGCGCCGACTTCTTGAGGTACTCGAAGCGGGCGATGTTGTCGTCGGGCCCCAGCAGGTCGAGGAAATCGCGCAGGGCCCCCGGGCGCTGCGGCATCCGGATCACGTAGTACTTCTTCAGTCCCGCATAGCGCATCGCCCGCTCCTTCACGTCGGGCAGGCGCTCGAAATCGAAGTTGCCCCCGGTCGCCACGCAGACGACGCGCCGCCCCTCGATCTCGGGTCCGAGATCGCGAAGCGCGTCGATCGAGAGCGCGCCCGCAGGCTCCAGCACGATACCTTCGGTATTCAGAAGCTCCTGGATGGTAATGCAGATGCGGTTCTCGGGCACGCGCAACACGTGCTGCGGCGGCACCTGCCGCAGGATGTCGAACGTCCGCGCGCCGATCCGCGCCACCGCGGCCCCGTCGACGAAATTGTCGAGGCTGTCGAGCGTCACCGGCTCCCCGCGCGCGAGCGCCGCCGTCAGGCTCGCGCCGCCCGAGGGCTCCACGTAGCGGATGTCGGGCACCTTCCCGCAGGCGCGGAAGTAGGCCAGCATCCCCGCCGACAGCCCGCCACCGCCGACCGGCACGACGATCAGGTCGGGCAAAGTCTCCATCTGCTGCAGGATCTCCACGGCGACCGAGCCCTGCCCCTCGATCACGTCGTCGTCGTCGAAGGGCGAGAGGAAATGCGCGCCGCTCTCGGCGCAGAAAGCCTGCGCGGCGGCGAGCGTGGCGTCGAAGAAATCCCCGGTCAACCGCACCTCGACCCGGTCACCCCCGAAGAGCCGCGTCTTGTCGATCTTCTGCCCGGGCGTCGTGACCGGCATGAAGATCACGCCATCCACCCCGAGGTGCCGGCACATCCAGGCCACGCCCTGCGCATGGTTGCCCGCGCTCGCGCAGGCCACTCGCCCGCCCGCGAGCTTGCGCATCGCATTGAACGCGCCCCGCAACTTGTAGGAGCGCACGGGGGTCAGATCCTCGCGTTTGAGCCAGACGTCGGCCCCGAACCGATCGGACAGGTAGTCGTTCCGCGCCAGCGGCGTCGCGGGGAAAACCTCGCGCATCGCGGCGGTCGCGGCTTCCGCGCGGGTCGCGAAGTCAGTCAAGGGGACGCCCCTCCACCACATGCCCGTAAAGCGCCGTCAATGTGCCGACGCCCAGCATCAGACCGATCCAGCCGGTCACGAACTGATAGAGCGTGGACAGCACGACACCCGTGTCCTCGATCAGGAGGGGAAGCCGCAGAAGGAACGTCACGCCGAGCGTGAGGAAAGCCAGCACGACGACCGTCTGCGCCTGCCCCTTGGTTGCGATCAGCGCCTCGTTCATCGTCATGGCCTTGCCTGCAGCCCCGGCCGGGAGGATGACCCCGATCCGGTAGAAGACGATGCAGGCCGCGAAGAATCCACCGGCCGCGGGCACGAGTTGCACGCTCGGCCCGAAGAGAGGGATGAGCAGCACGCTCAGCATCACCACGACCGTCAGCGCGGCGAGGAAGGCGACGAGCAACGTCAGCATCGCGCGGCCCAGATAACCCGCCATCAGGTCGCCCCGGAGCGCGGGCACCCAACCGGCGCGCTCTTCGCCTAGGAGGGCATAGCGGTGCCAGGCCACGGAGACCCAGATGCTCGCGAAGGCCCCGACCAGCAGGGAGCCCATCGTCCCGAGGAGGTAGCCTTGCGGCGGCGGGTTCTCTGGATCGAGCGGCACGCCGACCCATTCGGGATAGCTCAGCGCGACCCAGAGCCCGGCCCCGACAGCCAGCGCGTAGGGCAGAAGCGACACTCTCAGCGCCGACAGCAGGTTGTCGGTGATGAGCGTCAGCGCGCGGATGAACAGCTTCCAGCCCAGCATCTCGGCTCTCCGGTCTTGGGTCGTCAAAGCCCTATGCCCCCGGCCAGCCTGTCGTCAACGGCCCGCCCCTGCGGCTTGCGGGCGCGCGGCCTTTGTCCTAGGCCGCAGACGACCGATTGACGCGGAGAGAACGATGGACGCCCCCAAGAAAGTCGTGCTGGCCTATTCCGGCGGCCTCGACACCTCGATCATCCTGAAATGGCTGCAGACGGAATACGGCTGCGAGGTCGTGACCTTCACCGCCGACCTGGGCCAGGGCGAGGAGCTGGAGCCGGCGCGCAAGAAGGCCGAGATGATGGGCGCGACGTCGATCCACATCGAGGATTTGCGGGAGGAGTTCGTGCGCGACTTCGTCTTCCCGATGTTCCGCGCGAACGCGCTCTACGAGGGGCTCTACCTGCTGGGCACCTCCATCGCGCGGCCGCTCATCTCCAAGCGTCTGGTGGAGATCGCCGCCGAGGAGGGCGCGGACGCCGTCGCACATGGCGCGACGGGCAAGGGCAACGACCAGGTGCGGTTCGAGTTGGCCGCCTACGCGCTCAACCCCGACATCAAGGTCATCGCGCCCTGGCGGGAGTGGGACCTGACCTCGCGCACGAAGCTGATCGACTTTGCCGAGAAGAACCAGATCCCGATCGCCAAGGACAAGCGCGGCGAGGCCCCGTTCAGCGTGGACGCAAACCTTCTGCACACCTCCTCCGAGGGCAAGGTGCTGGAAGACCCCGCGCAGGAGGCCCCCGACTACGTGTTGCAACGCACCGTGAAGGTAGAGGACGCACCCGACACGCCCGAGTTCGTCGAGGTCATCTTCGAGCGCGGCGACGCCGTGGCCATCGACGGCGAGGCCATGTCGCCCGCCGCGATCCTGACCCGGCTGAACGAGCTCGGCGGCAAGCACGGCTGCGGCGTGCTCGACCTCGTCGAAAACCGTTTCGTCGGCATGAAGTCCCGCGGCATCTACGAGACGCCGGGCGGCACGCTCCTCCTGGAGGCGCACCGGGGCATCGAACAGATTACGCTCGACAGCGGTGCAGGCCATCTCAAGGACAGCATCATGCCGCGCTACGCGGAGCTCATCTACAACGGCTTCTGGTTCTCGCCCGAGCGCGAGATGCTGCAGGCCTTGATCGACAAGAGCCAGGAGCACGTCTCGGGCACCGTGCGCCTGAAGCTTTACAAGGGCTCGGCCCGCACCGTGGCCCGCTGGTCCGACCACTCACTCTACTCGGAGGCGCATGTGACCTTCGAAGAAGACGCGGGGGCCTACGACCAGCGCGACGCCAAGGGGTTCATCCATTTGAACGCCCTGCGCCTGAAGCTGGTGGCGAACCGCAACAAGCGGGTGAAGTGAGCGTCACCCGCATCGCCCTGACCGGCGCCATCGGCGTCGCCGGGGCCATTGCATTTCAGGCCGCCGGCCTGCCGCTGCCCTTCCTGCTGGGCCCGATGCTGGCCTGTCTTCTCTGTGCGCTCGCCGGTGTGCGCCTGGCCAGCTGGCCACCGCTCACGAACACCATGCGCACGATCCTGGGCGTCGCCGTCGGGGCGAGCTTCACGCCCGCGATCGTCGGCCAGATGGGCGGGATGATGCTGTCGCTCGCGCTCGTGCCGTTCTTCCTGATCGTCTGCGGCGCGCTCGGCTATCCCTTCTTTCGCCGGATGGCCGGCTTCGACCCGGCGACGGCGTTCTATTCGTCCATGCCCGGCGGCATCCAGGACATGATGCTCTTCGGGGAGGAGGCGGGCGGCGACCCCCGCGCACTCTCGCTCCTGCACGCGACCCGTATCCTGCTGATCGTGACGATCCTGCCGGTCATCCTCTGGCTCGTCTGGGACATCGACCTCACGCAGCCGCCCGGTGCTCCGATCAGCGGCGTGCCCCTCGTTGAACTCGGCGCGATGGTCGGCGCGGGGCTTCTGGGGTGGTTCCTCGCCGCGCGTGTCGGGCTCTTCGGCGCGTCCCTCCTTGGGCCGATGATCCTCGCCGCCGCGCTCGCCCTCAGCGGCGTCATCACGCAGCGCCCGCCGGCCGAGGCGATTCAGCTGGCCCAGTTCTTCATCGGGATCGTCGTGGGGGTGAAATACACCGGCGTCACCATGGCCGAGATCCGCCGCATCCTCTCGGCCGGTCTCGGCCATGCGGTGATCCTCGGGGCGATCGCCTTCGTCTTCGCCGAGATCGCTGTCCTCCTCGCGCTTGCGCCGCCGCTCGAGGCTATCCTGGCCTTCGCCCCGGGCGGCCAGGCGGAAATGTCGGTCCTCGCCATCGTCGCGGGGGCGGATGTGGCCTATGTCATCGCCCATCACGTCCTGCGGATCGTCTTCGTGATCACCTGCGCGCCGATCGTATTCCGTTTCCTGCGATAAGGTCACGGGACGGACCGCGAAGCGACAAATCCGCTGAAACGATCGCACAGGAGTGCCCGATGATCCGACCGCTGCTCGCCGCCCTCATGCTTCTGCCCGTCTCAGGCCGGGCCGAGACCGCGCTTCTGGCGGGCGGATGCTTCTGGTGCGTGGAAGCCGATTTCGAGAGCGTCGAGGGCGTGGGCGACGTCGTCTCGGGGTTCACCGGCGGCACGACACCCGCCCCCGAATACCGCGCCTCGGGCGATCATATCGAGGCCGTGCGCGTGCCGTTCGATACCGACGAGATCACCTATCGGGAAATCCTCGATCTCTTCTTCCGCTCCATCGACCCGCTCGACGCGGGCGGTCAGTTCTGCGACCGGGGCCGCGAATACACCACCGCCGTCTGGGTCGACGGCCCCGAACAACGCGCGATGGCCGAAGCGGCCAGGGTCGACGCGGAAAGCGTGCTCGGACAGCCCATCGTCACGCCGATCCTCGATGCGGGGCTGTTCTATCCGGTCGACGACTACCATCAGGACTACTACAGGTCGGACGATCGCCTCCTCGTATCGAGCGTCGGCGTCGCCGTCCCGAAGCGCGAAGCCTACAAGCGCTACCGCCTGGGCTGCGGTCGCGACGCGCGAGTGCGCGCCGTCTGGGGGGATGAGGCTCCCTTCGCCAAGTGACCTGACGGCAACAGACGCGGGGCCATGCCGCGCCCGCGAAGCCCTCCGGCTGGGCACTCTGCCCGCGATTTGCGACCGTGCGTTCCTACGATCAGACGGAGCGGCAGATGACCCCGGAACACCTCGACTTCAAACAGGTCAAATTCCACGGCCGGGCCGGCGAATGGTTCGGCATCTGGATCGTGAACCTGCTGCTCTCGATCATTACGATCGGCATCTACTCGGCCTGGGCCAAGGTGCGGATGCTGCGCTACTTCTACGGCAACACCGAGATCGAGGGCCGCACCTTCGACTACCACGCCACGGGCGGACAGATCCTGATCGGCCGGCTGATCGTCATCGGTGCGTTTATCCTCATCTCGATCCTGAGCGGCATCTTCCCGCCCCTGATCCTCCTCGTCTATATCGCCGCGATCTTCGTCGTACCCTACCTTCTGATCCGCAGCGCCCGCTTCAACGCGCGCAACACCAGCTGGTCGAACGTGCGCTTCAACTTCGACGGCGACTATGGCGACGCCATCGCAACCTTCCTGCTCTTCCCGATGCTCGTCGCGGTAACGCTCTACACGACGATCCCGCTGCTCACGCGCAAGGCGCAACGGTTCTACATCGAGAACCACACGCTCGGGGGCAAGAAGTTCAGCTTCGACTGCGATCTCGGCCCGCTGTACAAGGCCTTCGGCATTGCCGCGCTCTGGCTCGTCGGCGTACTGGTCGTGGGTGGCGTGCTCCTCGGCAGCCTCGTCTTTTCGGCCTTCGATCCCTATAACAACGATCCGATGGTCCAGGTTCTCCCGATCCTCGTGCTCTATGCGTTCCTCTTCGTGGGCTTCTTCCCGGCCGCGATCCTCTATCGGGCGCTCGTTCGGAACATCGTCTACGCGAACACCGTGCTCGAGGGCGGGCACCGCTTCGCCTCGACGACCCGACCGCTGCCGCTTCTGGGGATCGCGGTGACGAATACGCTCGCGGTGATCCTGACGCTCGGCCTCGCACTGCCCTGGGCGCAGATCCGGCTGACGCGCTACCTTGCAGACAATACCTTCGTTGCCCCGAACGGCTCGCTCGATGCCTTCGTCAGCGAGATCGAACAGGATCAGAGCGCCATCGGCGACGCCTTCAGCGACATCGAGGGCATCGACATCGGCGGCGTCGGTCTCTGATGGAGGTCGCGGGCCGCGCCTTCCCGCCGGGGCGGTCCGTTTCCGTCCCGGTCACGCTGCGGCACGACGACGAGGGCGTTCATCTCGTCGACGTGGACGGCGAGGTCTGGCGCAGCGCTGAGGTGGAAGATCTCGTGATCGACCCGCCCATCGGACGGCTCGAACGCAAGGTCACCTTCCCCGACGGCGTGCTGTTCCAGACGCCCGACCACGAGGGTCTGCAAGCTACTCTCGGGCCCGTCCGCGGCGCCGCGCTCCACGGGGCGGAGGCGTTTCGCCCCAGGCTTCTTGCCGTCATTTTCGGCTGTGTCGCCGGCATCGCGCTGATCTGGCGCTTCGCCCTGCCGGTGCTGGTGGCCTTCGCCGTCTGGCTCACGCCCGACACGATGCTGCGGCAGATGGATGCCGGCACGCTGCTGACGCTGGATCAGTTGATGCTGGAGCCGAGCGAGTTGCCCGAGGACCGGCGGGCCGAAGTCACGGATCTGCACGCCGCCCTCTTGGAGCACGTCGACCCGGACGACCTTGCGACGACCGACTTGCTTTTCCGCGACGCGGGCCCGCAGGTCGGGCCGAACGCCTTTGCCCTGCCCGGCGGCACCGTCGTCATCACCGACGCCCTGGCCAAGATGCTCGAAGACGATCCCGATGCCCTTGCCGGCGTGCTGGCCCACGAACTCGCTCATGTAACAGAGGACCATGGGCTGAAGGCGCTCTACCGCTCGATCGCGCTCTATGTGGTGATCGCACTTCTCGCCGGCGACACCGGACCGATCCTCGACGAGATCCTGCTCGAGGGGAATGTCCTGCTCTCGCTGCAGGGCAGCCGCGACGCAGAGCGCGACGCGGACGCGAAGGCCGTCCCTCTGATGCAGGCTGCGGGTTTCGACCCTGAGGGGCTGGCCCGCTTCTTCGACCGCCTGCAAGGAATCATGGGCGACGGCGGCGGCTGGTCCTCCACCCACCCGGGCAGTGGAGAACGGGCGGCCCGCATCCGCGAACTCGCCCGCTGAGGTCAGTTGGAGAGACCGCGGCGCTGCATCTCGAGCGGGATGTTGAACTGGCCCGATCCGACCTGCGCGCCGGTCTGCATGTCACCGAGGATCACCGTCGTCTGCGACCCGGCATCGTCGGTGATGACCCACTGACGCAGGGTGACGGGATTGGGCGTGAACACGAGCTGGATGTTGCCGTACTCGGGGTGCTGCGGATCCTGCAACGTCACCGAGGTCTGGGTGTTGTCGCCCCCGTGGGCGACAAGCATCCCCGATCGTCCGAAGTCGACGTTCCGCGCGAGGATGAGCGACAGCGGCGTCTGCGAGAGCGGGTATTGCTCGGGCGCGGTGTTGGAGACGGGGTCGAAGATGGCGACCTGCTGCCCGCCCGCGATCACGAGCCCGTTGTTCGGCGCGTCGTAGTCGAAGCGCGCGCGACCCGGGCGGCTGATCGAGAGATCGCCGGTCGAGATGGAGCCGTCGTTGTTCACCTGCGTGAACTCGGCCTGCGCCGTCTGGAAGCTGTTGAGGTACCGGCTGATGTCGTTGACGGAGATTTCGGCGAAGGCCGGGGCGGCCAGGCCGAGGACGGCGGCGAGGGCGGTGGCGAGGATACGCATATGCGGGTCTTTCCAGTCATGGTTGGTCGGGAGACATATAGGCACGGTTGCGCGGAATGCCCCCCGTTATCCAATGTCACGACCCCGTCAGGCGGTTCCATGCGTGCGCAAAGGCGTGATGGGTGGCACCGCCCGCGCACCGCCCCAAATCGTCGCCGCCAAACGGTCGAGGGACTGCATCGTACTCGAGTTAACACCATCTTCACGGTCCCCGGTTCAGTAACCGAACCAAAGATCGAAGAATCGAGGAGCCCCCGATGACCGACAGATTCACTGACAGCGTTGCCAAGGGTATCGGCCACTACGTCTACCGCCTGATCGACCCCCGGAACGGAGAGACGTTCTATGTCGGCAAGGGCCAGGGCAACCGCGTCTTCGATCACGCAAGAGGCGACATCGGCAACCTGACCGACGGGAAAGACGAGCAAGATGACGACCAGATTTCCCTGAAGGCGTCGCGTATCGCGGAGATCAAGAAAGCCGGATTGCAAGTGATCCACCTGATTCACCGCCACAACATACCCAAGGACGCGGTCTTCGAAGTCGAAGCTGCCGTCATGGATTGTTTTCCGGGGCTGTCGAACGCGCAAGGGGGGCATGGTAGCGGGGCAAAGGGCCCGATGAGCATCGAGGAGATCATCCGCAAATACGGCTTGCCCAAGATCGACACGCCGCCAAGGCACAAGCTCGTCCTGATCAACATCAACCACATCGAGGAGCCGACGGACAGGGATGCGATCTACGAACAGGTCCGTTTTGCCTGGCGCATCAACAAGGAGCGGGCGGAGGATGCCGACTACGTGCTCGCTGTCGTCCGGGGCGTCGTCATCGGAGCGTTCGTCGCGGAGAAATGGTTGCCGGCGACGCGCGAGAACTTCGGTAGTCGGGCCGCACCACCGGCAAGCGAGATGCCGAACCGCAAAGGCTTCGTCGGACAACCGGCACCCGATGACATCTGGGACCTCTACGTCGGGCAGAACGGAAAGCGCATCGAGATCGAGGCGATGAAGCACATCCAGAACCCGATCCGGTACTGGTCCCTCTAGGCTACCACTCTCTCGTGTCGCCCAGTCGCCCCCTCACCCGTTCGGATCGGGCAGCAGGATGTCGCGTTTGCCGACGTGGTTCGCCGCCGTGACGGCCCCGTTGTCCTCCATCTGCTCCACGAGGCGAGCGGCCTTGTTGTAGCCGATGCCGAGCTTGCGCTGGATGTAGGAGGTGGAGCACTTGCGATCCTTCGCCACGATGGCCACCGCCTGATCGTAGAGCGCATCCTCGCCGCCGGTGTTCCCGCCCGTCAGGCCAAGCACCGCGTCGATGTCGCCCGCGGCTTCCCCGTCCGGTCCATCCAGAACGCTTGCTGCATAGGCGGGCGGGCCGAAGGATTTCAGGTGGTTCACGATCTCCTCGACCTCCTCGTCGGAGCAGAAGGGACCGTGCACGCGGGTGATCTTGGAGCCGCCCGCCATGTAGAGCATGTCGCCCATGCCCAGAAGCTGCTCGGCCCCCATCTCGCCAAGGATCGTCCGCGAATCGATCTTCGAGGTCACGTGGAAGGAGATCCGCGTCGGGAAGTTCGCCTTGACCGTCCCGGTAATGACGTCGACCGAAGGCCGCTGCGTCGCCATGACGAGGTGGATGCCCGACGCCCGCGCCATCTGCGCGAGACGCTGGATGCAGGCCTCGATCTCCTTGCCCGCGACCATCATCAGGTCGGCCATCTCGTCGACGACGACGACGATGTAGGGCAGCTTCTCGGGCACCGTCTCCTCGGTCTCGAAGATCGGCTCGCCGGTCTCCTCGTCGAAGCCGGTCTGCACCGTGCGGCTGAACATCTCGCCCTTGGAGAGCGCGTCCTTCACGCGGCCGTTGTAGCCGCCGATGTTGCGCACGCCCATCTTGGACATCTTGCGGTAGCGCTCCTCCATCTCGCCCACGACCCACTTGAGCGCCACGACCGCCTTCTTCGGGTCGGTCACGACGGGGGAGAGGAGATGCGGGATGCCGTCATAGACGCTGAGTTCCAGCATCTTCGGGTCGATCATGATGAGGCGGCAATCCTCGGGCGGCAGCTTGTAGAGAAGCGACAGGATCATCGTGTTGATCGCCACCGACTTGCCCGATCCCGTCGTCCCCGCGATCAGCAGGTGAGGCATCTTGGCGAGGTTCGCGACGATAGGCGCGCCGCCGATATCCTTGCCGAGCGCGAGCGGCAGATCGTGGCTGCCGTCGCCGAAATCGCGGGTCGAGAGGATCTCGCGCAGGAGCACGTTCTCCCGCCGCTCGTTCGGCAGTTCGATGCCGATCACGCTGCGGCCCGGAACGGTGGACACGCGGGCCGAGAGCGCCGACATGCTGCGCGCGATGTCGTCGGCGAGGCCGATCACGCGGCTCGCCTTCAGGCCGGCGGCAGGTTCCAGCTCGTACATGGTGACGACGGGGCCGGGACGGACCGAGACGATCTCGCCCTTCACGCCGTAGTCGTCGAGCACGGATTCGAGCATCCGCGCGTTCTCCTCGAGCGCCTCGTCCGACAGGACATGCCGCTCGATCGTCGACGGATCGGCCAGGAGGCCCAGCGGCGGCAGCTCGTAGGCGTTCGCCTTCTCCTCGAACTGCAGCGCCGGCTGTGCCTCGGCACGGGCCTGCGTGGAGGTCGGAGCGGCCTTCTTTGCCGGCTGCACCACCTTGCGCGACAGGGGCGCGCGCTGTGGCGCCGGGGCGGGGGCGACGGGCTCGATCAGCGCATCCTCGCCGAGGTCCGGGGCTTCGGTCGGGGCGGCGGGCGGTGCCGTGATCGCCGGTTCCGTCCGGGCCGCGGGCGCGGCGGCCATCACCGGTTCGACACGCGCGGCCGGAGCGGGGGCGGTGGGAGCCAGCGCCTGCGCGATATTGGCGCGCCGCACACGGGTCCGCACGGCGCTCGCGATGCGGGCGCTGACCCGGTCCTCACCGCTCTCGGGCGGCAGGTCGTCCTCGGCCACGGGTTCGGTCATCGCCCGCTGCGGAAGCCAGGCCATCAGGCCGCGCTTGGGCGTCTCCTCGATGTCCTCGTCCTCGTAGGCGTCGTCGTCCTCCGTGCCATAAGCGTCCTCGCGCCGGGCCGCGCGCGCCTCGCGCAGGGCACTCGCCCCCCGCAGCGTGCCCTTGGCCGCCCCGCGGGCGGCCGACCCGGTGGCGAGCTTGATGAGGTGGATCCCGTTGCCGAGCCCGTTCAGGAAGAAGACCCAGGCCTTGGCCAGATCCTCCCGCGTGCAGCCCAGCACCCAGGCCCCGGCCCCGACAGTCCCGACGGCGATCAGAAGCGACAGGATCTTGAGGCCCGCCGACGCGGTGATCGGCAGGATCTGCAGGAGCGCCCCGAAGACCGTATCGCCGAAAAGCCCGCCCAGCCCGAAGTCATGCGTCCAGCCCTCACCCGGCACCAGCGACGCGCAATAGAGCGACAGGCCCAGCACCCAGACCGGCACGAAGAGGCCGCGCGGCAAGGCGCGCTCCGACCCCGCATGGATCGCGAAGCGCAGCCCCCAGATCATCAGCCCGGCGGCGAACCCGAGCGCGCCATAACCGAGGATGAGATAGAGCGGGGCCGCCAGCGACGCTCCGAAGACGCCGAGCCAGTTGCGCGGGGTGGCATCGGTCGCGGCGAGCCAGTTCGGATCGTCCGGATGATAGCTCAGAAGCAGGATCGCGAGCGCCAGCCCGAGGAGCATCATCAGCACGCCCAGACCCTCGCGTCCGCGCCGCGCCAGGCTAATCTGCACGTTCGTATCGAGAAGGGGATCGCGTTGCCGCACCTGATAGGCCATGAAACCTCCTTACGAATATAGGCAATCGCGCAGGCGGGTGAGCCCGTCGATCGTCTCGTCGAGCGGCCCGACGAGGGCGGCCCGAATGTATGTCTTGCCGGGGTTTCCGGCCTCGGTGTCGCGGGCGAGATAGGCCCCGGGCAGCACCTTCACGCCCACGTCCTTCCACGCCTTTACTGTCGCTTCCTCGCCGTCATCGACCGGCATCCAGAGGAAGAATCCGGCATCGGGGATAGCAAGATTGGGGAAGATGCCCTTCGCCGCCTCGAACTTCGCCGCATAGAGCGTGCGGTTCGCTTCGACGTGGCTTTCCTCGGCCCAGACCTCGGCCGCCGCCATCTGGAGCGGCAGGGGCAGCGGGGCCCCGGCATAGGCGCGAAGCTGCTTCATCCGCGCGATGTTCCCCCGCCCCGAGACCGCGAAGCCCGAACGCAGGCCGGCAAGGTTCGACCGCTTGGAGAGCGAGTGGAACGCGACGACCCGTTCCGGGTCCGCCCCGGTGGCCTTCACCGCTTCGAGGATGCCGACCGGCGGTGCACCGCGATAGATCTCGGCGTAGCACTCGTCGGCGAAGATCTTGAAATCGTGTTTCTCGGCGAGGCGCAGCAGGTTCGCCCAATACTCGAGCGAGGCCGTCGCCCCCTGCGGATTGGCGGGCGAGCAGATGTAGACGATGGCCGTCCGATCCAGAAGCGCCGGGTCCACCGCGTCGTAGTCCGGTAGATGCCCGGTCTCCTCCGTCGCGTTCAGGTAAACCGGCTCCGCCCCCACGCTGAGCGAGGCGACGGCATAGACCTGATAGAAGGGATTGGGCGTCAGGATCGCGGGGCGCTGGCCGTTTTTCTCCTCCGGGCAGAGCGCCATGGAGGTGTTGTAGAGCCCTTCCCGCGTGCCGTTCAGGACAAGGATATCGGTCTCGGGATTGGCCGCGTAGCCGTAACGCCGACCGAGCCAGTCCGCGCAAGCCGACAGGAGTTCGGGCGCACCGTCGTTCGGCGGGTAGGACATGAAAGCGGCATTGTGCCGCGCGATGACCTCGCCCACGAGCGCGGGCGGCGCATGGCGCGGATCGCCGATCGTCATCTGGATCGGCGCGTTCGATCCCGGCGCAAGATCCCCCAGCAGGGTGCGCAGACGCGGGAACGCATATTCGGGCAGTTCGGAGAACCGCTTCGGAGAAATCATTGCCTGGCCTCGATACGGGTGCTCTGACGGCCCCGTTTCGGACAGGATAGCAAAGCGACAGGGCTGCGGTCCATGGTAAACCGATGGAGCGTCGCAGGTGTGTCTTTGGGGTTCCGTAAAGGCGGCGGACATCGACCCCGTACGCGTCGCATTCCGTTCGGTGGCCTTCGCGGCCATGTCCGATCTGTTCATTTTTGGATTGCCGACGCCAGCCTTGCTAACGATCGACGCCGCGAACGTCTGGAATTCTTCATCGGAATTGTCGGTCGACCGATGTGAGGCTTGATCTCGGCGTATGACCGAGTTCGCTTTTGATACCCGCTTAGAGACCAAAGCCTTGCGCGTCACCTTTGTTGGCAGCGCACACGTTCACACACCGGACTGCCTCGCAGTCTGCGACCGGATGCCATGGATCGAAGTCGTTGGCATCGTCGAGCCGGACGCGGCCACCGCGCATATGATCCCCGCTGACCTTCTAATATTCAAGCTCTACAACTTGCTGCACGCGATCTGTCTGACGTTGACAGCGCAGCTGCTCTTCATCGAGAAGCCCTTGGCGGTGAACGGGATGCGGGCCGCCGCCTTGGCGGATCGGATGGACTCGTCGGAGAAAGCGGGTTTACCGCGAATGTCTCCTCCAGAACGGCGGCAATAGCGAGTATGGCGCTCGTCAGCGCGATCAACGACCGGCCAAGTGCCGAGGCAATGCGGTTGGTATCCGATAAGATCAGCTGCAAGAGGATAATACCTCGTTTCCCATGATTTCATCAGCTTCAATCCTCTGCCTTGCTCCGGCGAAAGACAGGGAAAAACTTCGGCATGGAGATCGCCGGGTTTGCAGCAGACCGATCACGGCACGGTTCTCAAAACACGAAGTCGTCCGCGTCCAGCTGACCGGAGGCTATTCCCTCCAGGACGATCCCGCCGAGCGTATTGTCCTGCTGACCGCTCGTGTTCTCGAACCGGATCAGCGTCGAGGAGCCGCCGTCGGTGGACAGCAGACGCAGCGCGTGGAAGCCGCTCGCGGCGTGGCCGCCGAGGTCGATGAGGTCTTCGGTCCGGTCGAAGTCGGTGATCCTGTCAAAACCCTGGGACGTGCCGAAGAGGAATACGTCGGCTCCCTGCCCGCCGGTCAGGCGGTCGTCGCCGAAGCCGCCGTCGATCCGGTCCGCCCCCTCGCCGCCGTCGATCGTGTCGTCGCCGCCCCCGCCGAACAGCCGATCCGCGTCGTCTCCTCCACCGAGGATGTCGTCACCGAAATTGCCGGCGATCGTATCGTCACCGTTCCGGCCCTGAAGGGTGTCCCTTCCGTCGTCGCCGAGGATCATGTCCGCGCCGTCGCCCCCGGAGG
>NZ_JABVAX010000015.1 GCF_013404595.1 Jannaschia marina
AGCTTCGAATGGCAAACCTTTGAGTCGCAAATGGCAACATTGAACGCATTTCCGGCTGAGCCAGAACGACGTATCAATGGCTTAGCAGTAGCCCAATGGCAGAACTATGAGTCGCGCCATAGGATCACCCTGCTTCGCAGCGCGGCGCAGCCGCGACCGAAGTTGGGGACACCCCTTTGGGCGCAGCATTTCGGGGTTGCGTGGGGGAACCGGCGGTTCCCTCATCGCTCATGGAGGCGTTCGGCTTGTCCGAACCCCCATGAGCTAGAGGATGAGTGGGCGGGCTTGCTCGCCCTTTCCGATCAGCTCTGTAGCTGTAGGGTGGTCTTCTGACCGGCTTTCAGCGGAAAGCGCGCTTCTGGAAGGCCGCACCCCACCAGGAAGGAAATCACGCCGGTCGCGGTCTTGAACTCGCGGACCTTGACGCCGCCGTCCGATACTTTCGCCCGTGCCGTGACAAGGCGCTTTGCGGTGCCGGAAGGATGGATGCTCGTCATGGTCCAAAGGCCGTGCCATGCAGGACCGCGGCGGCTTGCCTCTTCACGACATTCGACCTCGATCAGTCCGCCTTGTTCAAGGCACTGTCGAAGGCCCTGTTCTGTGGTCACGTTCGGTATCAGGTCGTCGTTCTCGTTCATGCGTAAACCAGTGATTTGATGCAGAGCGTATACGATTGGCATTCCTCTGGGAATCCTGAAACCGGAATCAAGGCGTGATCGCCAGACAACTGGTCCTGGGTGACGATTTGGGGGAACTCAAATAAGATGAAAGGATGTGCAATCTCTACGCCAATACGATGCCGCCTGCCGCGATGCGCCAGTTGTTCGATGTCGAGCCGGGCCGCGACCAGCTCGGCAACGCCGAACCGTTGCCCGCGATCTTCCCCAAAGGCGCGGCGCCGATTGCAGCCTTGGGTGATGATGGTGAACGCGAGCTTCTGAACACGCATTGGGGGTTCGTGCTGCCGCAGGTATCGAAGAAGACCGGCAAGCCGATCCAGCCGAAGGCGGTGAACAACGCCCGCGACGACAAACTGCGCACGTCGTCGTTCTGGAAAAGCAGCTTCGCTGAACGCCGGTGCCTGGTCCCGGCGACGAGCTTCTGCGAGACGAAGGGCCGAAACCCGGCTACCTATGTCTGGTTCGGAGTGGAAGGGGAGGGGGAGCGCCCGCCTTTTGCCTTCGCTGGCATTTGGCGTGGCTTCAAGGGGAACTACGGCGGCGAACTGCGCGAGCTGGTCACGTCTTCGATCATGACCACGACACCCAACGAGCTGGTGCGCGAGACACATCCCGACCGGATGCCAGTAATCCTCGAACCGGACGACTATGAGGCGTGGCTGACAGCGGAACCGGAAGACGCCTTCGCGTTGATACGCCCTTATCCTGCGGAAAAATGGTCATCCACCAGAGTGGCGAGGGTCTGAAATCGGATCGCGGCGGGCTGTGATCGACTGGTTGCCGCGCGGTTCGGTCTTGACAGGTCCGGGACTTATCGCAGATTTAGAACAAACAGCGAACATGCAAGGAGTCTCATGCCGCTTCATCGCGTCCATAACCCCGTGTTGCCGGAAGGTGCGCCCATCCGGGTTGTCACCGCCAGGGCAAGTGCGGGGTTTCCGTCGCCTGCTGCCGACGATCTGGAAGATGAAATCGACCCGATTGCCTGGGTGGTGCGCCATCCTGCATCGACCTTCTGGTGGCGGGTGGAAGGCGACTGCCTGTGGGACGTGGGCATTCGCGATGGTGACTTGATCGCGGTGGACCGCGCCGGAAAGCGTCGGATTGGTCGCGCGGTGCTGGCCGTGGTCGAAGGGTCAGTGACGGCGAAAATTTTGCGGCGCAGGGAAGGGCGATACTATCTCGCACCAGCCAACGCGCGCGACGGCTTCCCGGACGTTGAACTGACCGAAGACAGCGAGATATGGGGCGTGATCGCTGGGGTGGTGCGGCGCTACGATCTGGCGTGAAGACGCCGATCGCGATCAGCGACAGCGCGAACTTCTATGTCAGCGCGGAACGGATCTTCGATCCCTCCCTGAAAAACGTCCCGGTGATCGTCCTATCGAATAACGATGGCTGCGCAGTGGCGCGAAGCGACGAAGCGAAGGCATTGGGTATCAAGATGGGCGAGCCGCTACATCTGATCCGCGACAAGGTAGAGGCACACGGGGTCCGGGTCTTCAGCTCGAACTACACGCTCTATGGCGACATTTCGCGGCGGGTGGTCGAGGTTTATGAAGACTTCACGCCCAACGTGGAAGTCTACTCCATAGACGAATGCTTTCTGGACTTCGGCGGCTTCGCGGATCGCGAGACTCATGCACGGCGTCTTCGGGCGGAAGTCTTGCGTCGGATCGGCGTTCCGGTGCGCGTGGGGATCGCGCCGACGAAGACGCTGGCAAAATGCGCCAACGAGATCGCGAAGAAGAACCCGATCTTCGCCGGGGTGCTGGACATGATGGACGAGAGGCTGTCCGATTGGCTGCTGCCGAAGGTGCCAGTCGGGGACATCTGGGGGATCGGGTCACGCACGGATGCGAAGCTCGCAAAGCTGGGCATCCGCACGGCGGCGGAGCTGCGCGCGATGCCAGCACGGCAGGCCCGCGCGCTCGGAACGGTCGTTCTCGAACGGACGGTGTTGGAACTGCAAGGGGAGCCGTGCCTGGCGCTCGAAGACGTAGAGCCGCAGCGCAAGGGGATGGCGGTGACGCGCTCTGCCGGAACGCCCATGACCGATTTCGATACGCTGTTCCAGGCGCTGACGGCCCACGCGACCCGCGCGGCGGAAAAGTTGCGACGGCATGGGCTGGTGGCCGGGACACTGACGGTATTCTTCCACACAAACCGGCACCGGCTAGACCGACCGCAATACAGCGGCTCGCGCACCACGCGGCTTACCCCCATGTCGGCAGACACCTTCGATCTGGTCGAAGCGGCCCGGCGATGCGCCAAGGCCGCATGGCCGAAGGCGCAAGCCGGGACGTATAGCTTCACCAAGGCCGGTGTCATGCTCGACGATTTGGTGCGCTTTGAAGATCGGCCGCGCACGCTCTTCGACGTGGAAAGGCCGAAAAGCGCGGCTCTCATGGCCGCGCTCGACCAGGTGAACGACAGGTTCGGGAAAAAGACGATGGTGCTAGGGAGTGAAGGAATGAAGCGGTCGTGGCAGCTTCGGGCGGATCATCGCAGCCCGCGTTACACGACACGCATCGAAGACCTGCCAGTGGTCCGTTGATTGAACCGGGCAGGGGGCTGTCTGCCCCCGGCGCGTGCCGCGCCTCCCCCGAGGATATTTTCGGGAAGATGAATGGCATGGAAAAGGCAAAAGCCCCCGAAGGGGCTTTGCCGTGCAGCCGCTAGGTCTCGCGGCGCTTGATGGTGAGTTTCACCTTCAGGAAGATGATGTTGACCTCGACGCTGAGGCTCAAGTCGATCTTGCGAAGCTGGCGGCGGATCGTGCGAAGACGGCGGGCCGCGCGGCGGCGAAGGCGGGTGGATCGTTTGCGAATGTATTTCATGGTCTGCTCCTTGGTGAATAAACGAGTGTTCCAGACACGGCGGTAATAGGGGGCCTGTCCACACGCGCGGGACGCGCCCCGAAGGGCTTGGTGTTGACTGGTTCCCGCGCCGTGTAGGATGCGCTCGGTTGTTCACGGAGCTGCACCTGAAATGCTGAAAACCGCGCACCTGCCGGAGCGGATGCGCGGTCTCTCTGTCGGTTCCGGGGAAGTCAGCGCCGGGCGGCTGCCCTCGATGTCAGTGGCGGCGACGGATCGTGAAGATGACCGTGTTGATGTTGGTGCCGGCCTCGGCAAAGCTCTCTGCGGGCAGGTCCGAGAACATGCCCCATCGCCCGCCACCGTTCACCTTCTCGGCCCATCGCCGGAACTGGATGTGCGCCTTCGTCTCTGCCACTTGTGCGGACGCTGGCAGGATGGCGACGAGCTGACCATTGGGCGCCAGAAAATCGAACGCGTGGCGAACATGGTCCATCCAGTGCGTGCCGTAGAAGGGCGGGTTCATGACCACGGCATGAAAGCGCGGATCGGCGGGCTGATTTAGAAAATTGCCGTGGATCACAGCGCAATCGGGGCCTTCGAGCCCGCGCAACTTTGCGATGCGGTCGCCATGAATCTCGATGGTGGTGACTTTGCATCCCTTTGCCAGTAGGGGCCGCACAAGATGCCCCTCGCCGCCGCAAGGTTCCAGAACGCGCATGTCCTCGCGGACATAGAGACTGGCGACCAGCGCCTCGGCTGCGGCCTTGGGCGTGTGATAGAATTGCAGGTCACGCGCGGGCAGGTTGGTGCACTTGCGAAAGGCGGCGTCGTCCTCGCCCTTCTCGGCGGCGTCGGGAATGACCTCGCCGTAGTAGTCGGCAAGGATGCGGTTGGCCTTCTCGACCAGATCGTCGCGGGTGAACCAAAGGTGCGCGTTGCCGTTCTTGAAACCGCGAATGCGGAAATAGGTGCTTTCTGTGACGGATTGCTGGGGGCCGTAACCTGGGCGGCAAGCGTCGATCTCCTGAATGAGGCCACGACCTGCGGGCATCTGGTCGTCCAGCTTGGCGAACACGCGCTCCACGTCAATGATCGTTTCTTCCGCCCATGAACGGTTGAAGCTGCCGGAATACTCGCAGAAGGCGCGGTCGATAATCATGCGCGATCCCAGCTTGAAGGCGTCATGGCTCTTGAAGCGGCTATCGAGCCGCGCAAAGGCCACGGCCAAACCTCGGGCGAAGATCATATCTGCGCTGCCCAGGAGCGTTTCAAACGTCGCGTGCAGGTTCGCCACGGTCACTTCCGGCACATCCTCGCGCAGGCTGCGGTCGAAGTCGCGGGCGGCGGTTGCGTCCATCATGTCGCGGATGCCGGTCTCTTCGTAGAGATAGGTCCAGACCGATGCGTCAAGCTGGCGGCGGAACGTCTCGACCGATCGCGCGGGATCGAATCCATCGGGAAAAAGCACCGAATAGTGCTTGCTGCCGGTGCGATCCAGGCCCCAGTATTTGCGCCCGCATTGTGCCTGCTTCGCGAATGCAGCGGCGTCCTTGGACAGAGCATAGGCCCGCTCAAGCGTGGCGGCGGCTTCCTGCACCTTGGCAAGGGAAGCGTCCCGTGCTGCCACGATGTCGTCAATGCGAGACGTGAGGGCGGGAAGGGGGGCGGTGGATGCCGCCCCGTCTTCCATGATGTCGGTCTGAATAGTCATGTCCGTGCCTCCGCCCATGCGTCTAGTCTGGCTTCAAGGTCGCCCATGCTCGGTTGCTCGCTGTAGATCGGGATGATTTCGGCCAGCGTCGGATCGGCCTTGCATCGTTTCACAACGGGAAAATCGTGTTCGAGATAGGCTGAACACTGCGGCCCTCCGTCTGGGCCTTCGCCATTGTCGAAGATGAACATGAGCCACTTTTCCAGACCGTCGGGATTGGCCTCTGCCTCGTCCTCGATTTCCTTCTGGGTCAGGCGTGTGACCTCGATGGTGCGGACACCGATTTCCAGAAAGTGATTGGTGTTCGGCGCGGTCAGGATCGGGGACGGTGCATAGCCGAACGTGAAGTCGGGGAACCGTTCACACATCAGCTTCGCGACGATCTGCGCGCGCCGCTTTCCCTCGATCTGCGCAATCCCGGTGTTCGGAAAATAGCTGCTGCAATAGAGCGTGTGCAAGGTCATGCCACGATCTCCCTTTCTGTCAGGCTGGCTTCGCCGCCGCATTCCTCGCAGTCGGCATTGTCGAAGACGGTCACGATTTCCCATGTCTGCAACTCGGCGTTCCACGCCACGCTTGCATCGCGGCGCACATCTTCGCTGCCGCAAGTGGTGCAATGAATAGTGATAGCCGGATCGGGCTTCGGGGTGGATCGCGGGGCAGTCATGCGCCCGTTCCTTCGGTATCGGTCCAGTCGTCGGCCCATGCGTCCATCGTGGCGATGGTCACGCCTTCGGGGTCGATCAGCGACAGGTCGGGTTTGATCTTGGCGGCGCGATGGTGATCGCGGCCCAAGAGGCGCAGCGTCACTTCGCTATTGGAAAAAACGGTGTCCTCTACGGACAGATCGGGGTGTTCCAGTTTCAGGGAAAACATAGCTGTAGCCATTCCGGCGGTCCTCGTGGTGATGCCCGTTCTGGTGTGTCCCAAAATCGGGCGGGGTTTCTGGCGAGGAAGCGCGTAGCGCGTCCCTCTCCTGAAAGCCTGCCTCCCGGCGAGGGCAGGGGGGGAACCGCCGCAATGCTGAAATCCAGCCCAAAGGGGAGGGGGATCACCCGCCTTCGCAGCGCGGACGAAGGACGAGACCGAAGGTGGGGAAACCCCTTTGGGTGCAGAATTTCGGGGTTGCGGTGGGGGACCGGCGGTCCCCTGTTCGTCCCGAAGCGGCGTTCGGCTTGTCCGAACCCCGAGGGATCAGGGTAAATCAGGATCGAAGATCCGTGCCCCAGCGATCGTGACCCATATGGGCGGAACGCCGCTGCCCAGGGCGGGCATGAGACGAAGGAAGTGGCGCGGCTCTGGAAGAGACGGGCCGCGACTATCGGATCAGCTCGACCAGGGCCGGGGCATTCCGGGCGGAAGCCGGTTTACCGGCTGAAGCCTAGAGCGCGGTGCCGCGCCCCTGGGGCGGGGCAGGGGCCTGTATGAACCGTTGAGTTGTCCATGCCACTTCAGGCCCCACCGAACCCGATCGGAACGGGAAATGCGGATCAATGGGATCCTCTAGGTCCGTTCCGCCGACACGGGCGCCGGTTTGTCCAGCTCGGCCGCGATCAGGCCGATGATGCTGGCATAGGCCATCGTTCCGTCTGGCTGTTCTGACCGTGCCAGCGACTTAATGATGTCTTCAGGCCGATGCCCGTGCTGCAAAAGCAGGGAGATCAGCACACAGGCGTCCTGGATCTGAAATTCGAGTGCGGAGCCGGATTTGAAGCCCGCTGAGTAGAAAACCTCGCGTGCTCGGCCGTCTTCATGGGGGTCGTATCCGACCGACAAATGAACCGTATGCCCCTCCGGCGTGATGACTTTGCGGGTCTCGGTCAATCGCCGGCCAGGAAGGACGTGGCGCGGCTCGGGAATATCGCGGAACTTAGTCATTGGGGGCCTCGATGTTGGGTCGGGGGGGCCGACCGGAACAGTCCAGTCCTTATCCCCGTTATCCGCGACCGGAATGTCCAGCCGACTTACAAGCCCGTAGGGTGAGGCGGGCCTGTCGGCCCGCCCTGTCGTCAGGAGCCGTTCGCGGCGGCGCGACGGCGTTCGTCATGGCTGAAATCGTCGAAGCTCTCGGCGGCCATCGTGATCCCGTATTCGGTGCTGCCATCCGACTTTTCCCACTGTGCCTGGCGGACGGTGCCGCGCGCGTGAACGATGTCGCCGGGCTGCACGTTGTCCGTGGCCCACTTGATGACGTTCTCGTTGAAGATCGTCACCTCGTTCCAGTAGGGTTTCGACTGGAACTCGCCCCGATCGTCCTTGCGACCGTATTCGGCGGCGATGCTGACCCGGAGGGTGGAGCCGACTTCCTTGAGCTTGCCGACCCGACCGATGATCTGAAATTCTGCGAAGGTTCTCATTGTGATGTCTCCTTGGTGAGAGTGTTTCGATGGAAAACGGGCACGCCGCCTTGTGATGCGATCAAACCAAAAAGCGGAGGGTCCGATTTTGTATAAATTGTGTAACAAGTTATAACAAATTGGAAACCGTTTTTTTGATTGAAGGGAAGGCCGAAGGCCGCCCCGGTCGCTAAGAACAAGGCGAGCGAGGTTCCGTTTGAGAAACACGGGCCAAGGGGACATTTGAGAACCGGAGTGCTTGGTTTTCAGAAGGTCGGGATAAGATCAAGGATGACGGCGACATAGGGTCCGAAGAGACGCTTAAGGTGGAAGGACGATTGGGGTGAGTGGTGAAGCCAGAGGGACGTATGTATCTGAAAACAGATCGGCAAAGGGCCAGGAGTGCAGCCCGCATCGGTCAGGTTGCGATAGCCGACAAGGTGGGAAAATCGCGGGCAGTCCGCTGAGGATCTGGAACGCCATTGCTGCGCGTTGTGCAGCTCGAACAATGCCTTGCTGGTCAGACGGTAGGACAGAATGGGCGGAAGGAACGCGACGCCCAGGCTATGTCGGCATTGTTGCGACATTGGCGCTACTGGGGACCGGCGACGCCGCGCAGGCGGAAACCATCCAGGCCAGCGCAATCTATGTGATCGACGGGGACACGGTAGATATGTCCGGCCAACGCTACCGGCTGGTCGGCTTCGATACGCCCGAGACATACCACGCGCAGTGCGACTATGAGCTGGCCTTGGGGCAAGAGGCCACGAGACGGGTGCGCGAGCTGGTGGCATCCGGCCGGACAGTCGAACTCTCCGTTCTGCCCGGACAGGACAGATATGGGCGCGGTTTCGCGCGCCTGTTCGTCGGGGGTGTCGATGTCGGCACGATCTTGATGTCAGAAGGGTTCGCCCGACAATATGACGGCGGACGCCGCGAAGGGTGGTGCTGAAAACGGGAAAAAGCGGCCCCGAAGGGCCGCTGATCGTCAGCCGAAAGCGCCGACAGCGTTGAGGACGACGACCGTGCCGACGATGGCGGCGGCGAAGAGGCCCTGAACCGTCATAACGGCCTGAAACACGTCCGACTTGCGAACCATGTTCTCTTCGATGTGCTCGATCTTCGCGTCGATCCTGTCGAAGCGTCCGTTGAGCTTGGTCAGCTCGGCTGCGATGGCGTCGTTGGTCATATCCATGTCGCTCATGGTGAGGTTCCTTTCAAAGATAGGTGAGAACCGCCTGAAAATCAAACTTCCAACCTCAGACGGTCGGCGCATTTGGACACGTCGAGTCAGGGACGGCCGAAGGCCGCGTGCGAGCGCCCTTCAGGGCGCGAAGTCCTTGACCGGCGTGGTAGGATGCAAAGACCGTGTATGGTGGAAAAGTCCGGCCCTGGGCGGCGCGAAACGCGCGGGCCAGGTTAACAGCCGGACACCTTCTGCACGGGTCGCATCAAGAGCAATGAGTGGGTGACGCGGCCGCGCCGGGGGGCGCGGCTTCTGCGCGAACAGCGCCGGATCGGGCGGGGCAGGGCGCAGTCCTGGCCCGCCCGGTCAATCTTGAAGCTGGCGCGATCAGGCCAGCTCGCGCTCATCGAGCCAAGCGAACGTCTGGCGCAGATAGGGCACCGTCTGGGGAAAGTCGCGACGCAAGGCCACAAGATCCTCGGTAGCACGATGCAGCATCATGGGATTAGGTTGAAGGTTGTGCATCGCCTCTGCAACGGCGCGGGCCGCTTCGGCGTCAGGTGGCCCCATACGGCCTTCGAGCAAGCCCCGGATAGCGATCATGCCCTCGGCCAGAAGCGTGGAAAACTGGGTCGTCATTTGGCGGCATCCTTTCGGGCGATGGCGCGAAGCTGGCGGATCAGCGACCGGCGCAGCTCAATGAGCTGGTAGAGGCAGGCCCCGACGCCGGCGATGGACAACGGGACGATCCAGCCGGCGACGGGCTGATCGAAGATGGTGAGAAAGGACGCATAGCCGATGATGAAAATCAGCGCGGCGATCATCGCGCCTATGGTATGGGCTTCTCTCTCGACGGCCCTACGGGCCTGGTCTTCTTCGCTATAGTAGATCATCGGTGCCTCTCGATGTTGGTGGGGGCCACGTCGGTCACGCGGCTAGTCGGTGCGGGGAACCCGCTTCACTTTGCGCTCTCTCATGGCTTGGGTGAACAGACGCAGTGTGTTGGTCGTGAACGCACTGCTGAACGCACCGCGCCACCCGTTCGGATCGAGATAGAACGACGATTCCGCAATCTCGTGATTGTATTCGTCAAAGATGATCCAGAGCCGAAGATCGGAGGCGAGACCCGCGCGACGGCGCTCGATCTGCGGCACTTCGAGCGAAAGACGGTCTCCGCCCGGTGCGCGGCTGGTTATCGGCAGGATGAACAGGTGCGTCCTGCCGTCAGCCCCGACCACGGTGGTCACAACGGCGGTCGGGCGCGGCTTTCGCCCATGCTCCGCCCCCGCCTCATGTTCCCGCTTCCAGAGGTATTCATAGGACCATACGTCGCCTGCTTTCGGCATGGTCATTGCGCATCGTCCTTAGTGCGCTCCGCAAGGGAGGCTTCAAGCATGGCAAGATGTTCGTCGGGGGCATCCTCGATGGCGTAGGCTCGCCGCTCGTCTCGCTGGAACCGCTGTTCATATTCGCGGATGCTCATGAGAACATAGCGGGGCTTGCTGTGTTTCGTGATCGCGATCGGCTCATGAGTGGCGGCGTCCAGCACATCGCCAAGGGTCTGTTTCAGGTCCGTCGATGGAAAAGAACGCATGGTGATCTCCTTTCTGTCTAAAATAGACAAAACAGACGGAACATGCAAGAAAAGAGGCCCCGCCGAAGCGGGGCCAGAGTGTTTTCCTCACCACAAGGAAAATCCGTTGGTCAGGGTGTATCAGACCCATACACCGCCCGCCAGTTATCGCCGGTCGGTATCACGTCGAGTGCGCGCTTCAGGACCGCTCTTCGGTTCTGCAAATCCACTAGAACGGGTGTCGTCCCGTGATCGGCACGGTGGCCGCGCTGCGGTCGTCGCATCCCTATCGGCCCGTGGCGCAGCAACCAGATGGCATCTTCGATGGCCTCAAGGTTCGTCTCTGCGACGATTACAGAGCGCGGAAGGATGCAAGCGTGGGTTTCCAGATCACGGCTGCGTTTACTGGACAATCGGCGTCGGTCGAGTTGACGGGCGCAGTCGCACCAATCGCTGACGGTGGACCAGGTAAGCCGGGTTCGGGGGGTCCGATAGTAGATAGGCATTGCTGACAGCCCCTAGAATAGTGCCAGTTGTTCGGGCTTCGGACGGATGCCTGCCCGCCCTTTCGGGTCAATCACCCATTCGCCCTCGATGTGCAGGATCGCGGCCTCGATGCCGTGCTGCTCGATGAACACACGGTCGGCTTCCTCTCGGCGGCTCTTGTGCAGCTCGGCGGCTTTGTGGCCGCTCGGTCGGATGCACCAGAGGCCAACCGCCTTGCCGCAATCGGGACACCGGACGGCCAGGACCGGATGTTTGTGGGCCGTGAAGTCAGGCATGGGTTTCCTCCATTTCTCCGAGGCGCAGGAACAGATCGGACGCGAGAACGCGATCCTGCATGGCCCTCTTGCGATCCTTGTTCTTCGACGCGGCGGCTTGCAGATGGTGATAGGCAGCATGGCGCTCGGCCAGCGGATAGCTGTCGGGGTCTTCTGCGATGTCACGCGCCTTCAGGATCGTGACGAACAGGTCAGGTGTGGCGAAAAGGTTCGCGATTCGCGCACCACTCCCATCGGTCTTGGACAATGGAAAAGGCGGGCGTTTCAGGTCGATCTTGCCAAGGCTGTAGCTGTGCAGCACCCCCAAGAGCCGCGAAGGGTCGGCGGGGTAGGGAGCGCAATCCCATGCACGTCGCACGGCGCGACGTTCAGCGGCGGGCAGGGTGTCGATCATACGGCGGGCCTTGCGCCACTCGGCGGCCCGGTCGGAGCGCCAGCGGACCTCCTGTGCATTGGACAAGTCAGCCCTCCGCGCCATTTCCTCGTCTTCGGTCGGTTGGGCTTCCGCGATCTGCTCGGCAAAGAGAGGAAGGGCCTCGCGCTCGCGCTGCTGCTTGCGCCGGAGCGCCGCCCGCTTTCGAGGCGTATCGGTGAACGCGAAACTGGGTGTTTTCTTGAACCGCATGTCACCGCCCTTCCTCGCTGTCGTCCGGCTCGTGCGCGGCCAGACGGGCTTCGTGAGCCTCAAGCCGTCCCAACAGGGCAGCGGTTAGGATGCGGAGCGACGCGCGGTCGGCAAGGTGCAGCGCGGCACGTTCGCCCGCCTTCAAACCGGCCATTGCAGTCCCGTGAGGGACCGGGGCCGCATTGCCCTCGATGTCCGGTGCAACCGCGCCAGCCATGTAGGGGGTCAATGCCTCCATCAGCGGTGCCAGAAGCGCCGTGATCTGGGCGGGCGCGGCCCGATTGGACGTGGCCGATTTCTCGATCAGACGCAGGGTTTCGATCATCTTCTCTACCCGGCCCAGGTTCGTGTTGTTCTCGAATGCCATTGGCTTTCTCCCTGTCACGCGTAGGTCGGCCCGATCCACAGGCGCGGGTAGCGGGGGCTTTGGACAAGCTGCTCGGCAGCGATACAGGCCCGCGCGTGGTCTTCCGCGCCTTTTGGCAGTTTCGTGCGATAGCTTCGGGTCCGGTCGTCGCCTTCTAGCCAAATGCCTGCCTCGGTGACGATGAAGCGGCAGCATCCGTTGTGCGATGCTTCGGCATGGTTCTGGATGGCCTGCCCCCATGTGTAGGGCGCTCCCCATAGTTTTCCGCGTGTGATCGGGCGATCAAGGATGGAAACGGTCATAGCGGTTCTCCTGTCGGGGGCAGGGCGCTTTCGCACCCTGCCAGCCGGTCACTCCATGCCTTCCGGCAACCATGCGGCGATCCGCGCTTCCTGTGCCTCTGTCAGGCCAAGGGCGGTGCGGGTCTCGGCATCGTTGAACAGGTCGTCCAGCTTCTCGGCCTTCTCGCCCTTTTTCAGCTTGGCGAAGGTCGTCGCGGTCGGGTGGTCCTCCGCGAGGTCCAGCAAGTCGCGCCACAACTCATTGAGGTAGGGGCCTCCCACGCGGCTGAAAAAGTTCTCTGCGGTGGGGGTCCAGACGCTCCGCGTGTCGCGGTTCACCATCTTGTCGATCATCGGCCCGAGGTCGCCATTCGGCAGGGTCAGAAGGCTGACCAGATAGCGGTGCAGCACCTCCATGATCTTCTTGTCGCCACGGCGGCGAAAGGTCGCGAAGTCTTTCGCATGGTCCCGATCCCACATGCTGCCGCCGCTGTCCTTTTCCGGCGTGGTCAGGCGCTTGTCGAGCGTGTAGCCGGTTTCCGTCTCCGGCATGTTCGGCACATCATCGGTGCGAATGCCGAAGGCATGGGCATAGCCCATCTTGCCGCTCAACTGGAACGCCAGAAGGTGCAGGGCCAGCTTCGGATCGTCCAGAAGGGCGTTCTGTCGAGCGCCGGTCTCTACGCGGCGCAAATCACTGCGCAGCTTCTCGGAAATGGGCGACTTGGGCGCATCAACCGTGGGCTTGTGGCGCGACGGTTCCAGAACCCCCGCATCCTCCGCCGCCTTGCGATCTTCCTTGCGCACCAGACCGGCTGTGACGCTGATCTTGCCCTCTTGGTTCACCGTGACGATAGCGCCCGCATGGGCCTTCTGCTCGTCGGTAAAATCACCTTCAAGTTTGGCTTCCAGCGCCTCAAGTTCGGCCTGCCCGTCCTCGTCCAGCACGTCGCCATTGGCAAGGTCGGCCAGTTCGTCATACCGCTCGGCTTCCTCCTCGGTCAGGATGCCTTCGACGGGATAGAGACGCCCGAATTTGTTCCGCTCCATAAAGTCCCACGACAGGTAGGCGTCGGTGGTGGCCTCGGCCCATTTCCAGCCCTTCTCGCTGGCGATCTGGGACGCTGCGGCCTCGATCCTCTCCGCGAATACCGCGTCCAGAATGTCGAGATCGTCAAACAAAGTCTCGTCGGCAAAGAGGTCGCCACCGATCCGGCCACCGGCTTCCTTGTAGGCATCGACGCCCACGAAGATTGCACGGCGGTCGCTGCCTTTCACGCTGTTGGGTTTCAGCATGGTCTTGATCTGGTATTCGGTCAGACCGCCCCAGCCCTTCGTCACGTCCGCACGGTGCTTTTCCAGCGTCTCGAAGATGATGCTTTCATCGTCGGCCACGGTGAAGGCTGCGGCCTGCCCAAGGCTGATTTCATCTGTCTTGAGTGCATCCAGAACCGCGTCGGGCAGGTTCGCCAATGCGAGGCGACGATAGACATGCTTTTCGGTCACGCCATAGGCCAGAGCGATGTCGGCCACGGCGATCTTGCGCCCGGCCATTGCCCCATAGTCGCGGATTTCATCGGCGGGGTGCAGCGCGGCCCGCTGGCTGTTCTCGCTGGTGGCCCAGAGGCGGGCGGTTTCCTCGTCCTCGGTGACTTGCACGGTGATCGTCTGAAAGCGCGGATCGTCTTGCAGCAGCGCCAGCGCCCGAAGCCTGCGGCCACCCGCCACGACGCCGATCTTCTTGCCTTTGGCGTCACGCAGGCCCGCGAGGTTCTGCACAAGCCCCACCTTGGCGATGTTTTTTGCCAGCGCCTCGATACCGGCCTCGCTCACGACACTGCGCGGGTTGATGTCCGACAGGTAGAGGTCTGCGAAGGGGATGCTTTCGACGGTTGCTGTGATTGCGGTTTGCTTGGTCATTGTTCTGTTTCCTATCTGTGGTGAGTTTCAGGGTGCCGCGCCCCTCGGAAGGGACGCGGGCGAGGTCTCATTGGGAGACGTGTTGGCGCAGGAAGCGCAGGCCGATCTGGGCGGATAGACCGCCTTTTTTCACAAGCGCGACGGCCTCACGCTTGCGCTGCTCGATCAGGTCGCGGCTCATGCCGCTGCCCTCTCGGAGACGTGTTGCAGGAAGCCCCGCACTGTCTCTTGAAAATCCATCTGGGAGCCGTTCCGCACGGCGAGGCAGAAGGCCCGTTTCCCGTGCATGATCCACGCATCCGACAGGCTCTCTGTCGCGGCCTCCGACATGACGAAGGCGAAGCCCAGAAAATGACGGGGTGGCAGGATATTCAGAAAGTAATCGAACATTTCGGGGGTGGTCTCGAACCACTGTCCCGCCTTCCGGTTTTCGGGGTCATAGCCTCGGTTGATAAGCGCGAAGGTCTGGTCGTGGCCTGCCACTGTTCCGTCGCCAATCATTACAAAATCGCTCATGGGCGCTTTCCTCTGTGGTGATGCCCGTTCTGGTGTTTCCCAAAATCGGGCGGGGGTTGGAGTGAGGACCGCGGAACGCGGCCCTCCCTTCAAACCCTGCCTCCCGGCGAGGGCAGGAGGGGGGCCCGCGCCAGCCTGGAGGACTAGGAGAAAGGGGAGGGGGATCACCCGTCTTCGCAGCGCGGACGAAGGACGTGACCGAAGATGGGGACACCCCTTTCGACGCGGGCCGGAATGGCTTGCGTGGGGGAACCGGCGGTTCCCGGACGGCCAGCTTGCGTGGCCCAGGATTACGGGGGCGTTCGGCTTGTCCGAATCCCCCCGTTCATGCGATCGCCGCCCCTGGCGGCGATCACCGCTTCATGTTCGGCACTTTGGGCGAAGATCCGTTCAAAGAGTTGAAAGGGGGCTGTCTGCCCCCGGCGCGTCCCGCGCCTCCCCCGAGGATATTTCCGGGAAGATGAATGGCGATCATCTCGAAAAGTGTTGAGTTGTTGGACAAGTTATAATAATTTTCCCGTGCGACACAGGCAGGGATGCCGATGGTCGTGGAAGGTGAAAGCAGAGCTTTTATCGGGGGGCCGGAGCCGTGAGGTTCTGGCTCCTTTGCACGAAAGGAGCGCGCATGAAGGTTCTTCTGATCTTGGTATCGCTCAGCCAGGGTGACGATGTTCCGCCTGTGACGGCCGAGTTTGCGTCGATGGCGGAGTGCGAAAAGGAAGCCCTGGCGATTTTTGCTGAATCGGACGAGCGGGTCGAGGTCGTGCCTTTCGAGGGCGAAGAAGAAGCGGCTCTGATGGACAATATGAAGGTCGCATGGGGTGCAGACGGGAACATGCTGGGCATGTTCAGTTGTGCATCGTTATCACAGGCAGGGGAGTAGCGAGATGCTGACTGATTTGAAATGGGCGCTTGAAACAGTGGTATGGCCGCCGGCCACGAAGCTGGTTTGGCGTCAGCCGGTCGATCTGAAACGCTGGCTGCTGCTGATTTCGATCAGCTTCGCGGTCATGTGCTGGACGTTGATTGCGGGATCGTTCCTGATGTCCTTTTTCGACCCCGTGACGGGAAAGGCCCTTTGGATCGGGATCGGCATGAGTGTCATCGCCGGGTATTTCGCGTATCTCCTGTTCGCGTTCGGAAAACTGCCAAAGAAGAGCTGAAGATGAACGTGTTGGAAGGTTTTCGGGCCATGTTGGCTCTTCGCACGGCCCTGGAACGGGCACAGTCTCCTGAAAATATGCGGTGGTTTGCGCCCGGTCGGCTCGATCCAGCGGCACCCGTAGCTGCCGATGTCCGGGCGGCTGGCGAGAAGCTAAATGCCTGGGGCGGGTCAGACGCGATGATGAGCGCCGCGAAGGCATTGGTGATCGAAGACCCGGTGCGCTACTTCGGGCTTCGTGCTGTGCTTGACGGGCTGTGGGCAGGGATCGGTGAATGGCGCCGATTGGCAACATGACCGAACTGCGCGTTGAGCCTTCGGAAAGGGTTTTGCGCGAGATTGTCGAGCATCTGAAAATTCAAGGTTATTGCAGCCAGCTCGACGTTTCTCTTGCTTCTGGGTGGTGGTCGCGAGCGGCTGAACTGGCGCAGCGGCTTTCCAGCATGGGTTGGCCTGAACCTGTCTGGGGGCGCGAAACCGTTTGCTCTGCCAGCGTGCGAGTCCAGTCGATCTTCGATCCGAGCCGATTGACCGCTGATCTGGTGGACGAGCTGGTGCGGGATGAAGCGGAGGCGCATCGTGAACGGTGAAAAAGAGAGGCTACGCCTGACCTGGCGCTTTACAACTGCTGCTTTGTCGCCCGCAAAACCTGCGAAACCGAAGTCTGTAGTCGAACGGTTGAGAGAGATCATCGAGCGCGATGGCGTGGAGAGAGTGACACGGGCGGAAATCAGGCGGCGGTGCCGGGAAGATCAAATGCGCCGTTATGGCAAGGTTCTGACCCGCGAAGAAGTCTGGTCCAGATTGCGGCATCTTGCGGATCGGACAAGGGACGGCCGCTAGGCCGTTCTGGGCGAGGATCGTCACCCGAAGGGCGGAGACTACAGGCTCCGGTCGCCTTGGCGACTAGAGCTGGTCCGGCGGGTTCGACGGACGCCCCCAAAACAGAGGAACTGACATGGAAAACGAAACCGTCGAGCAAAGTGCCATCCGCATCATCATGGCGCTTCGCGATATGCTGGGACCCGATGTGAAAGGCGTGTCGAAGGATCGTGAAGAGCTGCTGGCCCACGATCTTCTGGACGGCATGTCGGCGGAACAATTCGATACTGCTGCCCATTATGCCCAACGCCTGGGCTGGGTGCGTGTTCGGGACGCCATCGGAAAGCCAGCCTTCTCGATTGTGCTCATGGAGACAGGCCAGAAATACCTCGATCATCTGGGCGTGTGATCTGCCCCTCGCACAGCCATTGCCGGCAAACCGGCTTCCCTGCGGCGGAAAAAACAGACCCATCATCTCTCAAAGATCCTTGCGCCGCGAAAGACCGATCAGGCTTCCCGCAAGGTTGAGTTTGCCCTGCCGATGGCGTTTCGTCATCGCGCGAAGCGCGCCCCCAGGATTTGCGACTGGAGCGGTAGGGTGATCGCGATTGGCGTCGATCAGGAAGACCGCGAGCCAGGTGCTGTCCGGCCCCATGATGTCGAGCGCGGCGGTCCATGCTGAATGGTTGATGCCGAGGGGGGCCAGCATCTTGTAGGCGGCGTTGAAGAAATGCACGGTTCTGGGATGGGCAGCGCCGTCCGATTCCAGGGCGATAACCGTCTGCATGTCGGGGCTCGCCAGCTTGAAAAGCCGCTCCGGGGTGAAGGATTTGAGAATTTTGGCCTTGTGCGCCTCGCTCTCGGCTTCACACTTTTTTTCTCTGCAATGGCCGGAGCCGGCAGGCTCCGGCACAGTAAGTTCAGAGTGCGCGGGCTTGCTCGCGCTCGATTTATCCACGTTGGCGTTACAAGATACAGATAGGTCTTTTGAGTTGTTCTCTTGTATATGGCACCGGAAGTTTAGTGCCGGTTCACCGGAAGAATCTTGGTGTAGAGAGACAATATCGTCCAGAGCCATGCACAGCGCCTTGGCGTCTTCGACGTGGGCAGAGAGGGTTTCGAGGTCCATCCCGGCAAGGGTATCGGCACGCGGCCATGCCTCGAAAGCCTCGATGATGTGACGGATGGCGGGATCCTCGGGGTCGGTGTCACGCAGGCGGGCCTTCATGTAGCGCAGGGATGAGCTACGCTGGCCCTTGAGGTGCTTTCGTAGCTTGCCGTCCTCGATGATCTGCTCTGCCAGCCGTGCAAGATCAGGAAACAGCGCGATCAGCTTCGAGAAGACGATCCCGCACCGCCCGTGCGAAGATCGTTGCCCGTTGCCCTTCACGCGACGATCGACAAGGCCAAGAGCCTCTAGTTTGACCTCGATGTTGTAGAGGGCGCGTCGGGTGATGCCCAGGGCCGATGCTGTTGCTTCCTGCGAACCGAAGAAAACCGGCTCGCGGTCTGGGGATGTCCAGTCGCTCGGCCGCGTGGCCTTCATCATGTGAAGAAGGGCGTGCAGCGCGTTGCCGCGTAAGCCCAGGGCCGGCGCAAGGTCGATCAGGAGTTGTTCGATGGAAAATCGTTTGATGCCCTGTGGCAGGGCGGGGAATGTCTGGTCGTGCATTTTGGTTTCCTCGCTGTGGTGAGCGCGGAGCGTGACCGGGCATGAAATCGCTGTTCACACGGATGCGTTTTTTGCTTGCGTCGATTGTCAGGGGGGTGGTAGAACCGGATCAAATCTTCTGTGGATCGTCAGGGATTGCCGTCCCTTGGTTCTAAGCCCCCCCTCGCCAGGTTCGCCCTCGCGGGGGGTTTCGCTTTTTGGGGGTGGGTTACTGCTCCTTTCCTGTCTGCCTCTGATTCTCTTATTCTTATAAGTTTTGACGACAGGCATACTATGTGTAGATGCCTGCCGCAATTCTCGCGTTCGCCAAAAGGTCAAATACCAGACTTAGTAGTTGACCTGCTCGTAGCCGTAGTTGCCCTCGTAGTCCCGCCAGTCAACGAAGACGGAGCGGTGGAAAATGCTGGGGCAGTTGCTCGGGTAGCGTTCCAGGCCCACATGCGCGTCTGGCAGCGAGCGATAATCGCTGCTGCTCCGCCATGCGAACTCGCCTTGGGGCCCGTAGGTGCCGACGCGCATTCGGAAGGATCGGTTGCAGTCCCCGTCGCGACCGCTCTCGTGTTGCCGGGCATAGGTGACGTTGTAAACGCGGATGGATCGCACGAAGTCGAAGGCCGGATCGCTGATGTCGATGTCGGCTCCGGTTTCCGCACTCTGGGCGAGCTGAAGCGCGAATCCGTCCGGGAGGGGCTGTGCAGACCCGCCGCTGTGGCGAACAACGGCGGGCTGCGGCAGAAGCGCGTTCCGTGAGTGAGTGTCGAGGGGTGCGCTTGGGAAGGACTGCTGCGGCATGTCATCGAGGTCGAGAAGGATCTCGTAGATGCGCTCGGCCGTCAGGTTGGACGGCTCGTCTGTGTAGGCGACACCCATCGGGCAGCGCCAGATTTGCAGGGGCGGCTCAACGGGCCAGGGTGTGATGCGCCGGATAAACTCGGCGCGAGCGCGGGCGCACGGCACCGATGCGGGCCAGCCACCCGAAAGACACAGTAGAATAGCACAGTCGATCTGATAGGATTGAGCTTGCGCCTGCTGGGGCGCTGCGACCTGGGTTGCTGCGGCTGCAACTGTCGCGAGTGCTGTGGTGCGGAAAAATCGGAGCATTTGCCGGTCCCCCATGCTGCTAGAAAGTTATGACTTGTTTGGCACTTTATAACGGTATAAGCCAGACAGGTGGAAAGACTCAATCTCTTTGTTCAGATGGAGCCGTTTGGGGTCACATGCGCCTTTCGGCCAACTGACATTGGGGTTTCCGTAACGGCGCAAGGCGGTGTTATGCGTCACCTGATGCCGTTTTTTTTACATAACAAGTATTATGCGACCATTCTGGGTGTAGCCGCAAAGCTGTCGGATTACGTAATTAGTGAGACTGAATTAATGGGACTCTGCAACGCAGCATTTGGACACGATTTCGCGCTTCGGTTGCGCGATGACACACGAACATAGTCAATTAGACGGCTGTGGAGCCTGCGGCACTCGTGCGCACCAATGAGGCGGCCGGCGCTCTTCGGCTGCACCTGGCTCATACCACGTGTGTCCGGTCCACATCCAAACTTCACAGTCATCGCCTGGATTGCGGATAATGTAGAAGTATCCTGGCGCATCTTCTCGACCGCTATACATTAAATCACATCGTCAAAACCGAACACCGAAGAGGCCACCCGTCTCTTCCTCATCGTAAAGTCGCGTGGGGTTTACATGCTTCCACACGTCGAAGTCATCCTGAAAACCGTCTTGCGGCAAGGCATCAGAGTTCATCGTGACGATATATTGGAACCCGACACGCTCGGCATGTTGCGCCCCAAGCTGAAGTGCTTTTGCTACCTGTCGCTCATCTACACCATCAAAGAGGTGGCTATCATGGATCAGAAAACCGGGACCCAGCCCTCTTTTCGTCGCCAGTTCGGACAGCATCAGATCGAAGCAGAAAATCTGCATGTTGTTGATGCCTTTGCTGCGCTGTGCATCAATCGTCACGTCGAACGTGGGTCCGTTGTCGGTAGCACCGATTTCGAGGTTACCGGCTTGCTCATAAAGCGCGTTTGAAAGATTTTCGAACACAAGGATCGCTTCCTCAACGATTCTGCTTCTCTCGTGTAGGTCGGATTGCAGCGCTTGCTGTAGGCGGGCGCGCTCGATGTCGAGTTGGACCTGCGTGCTTTCGATCCGCTCAGCGATTTCAAGCTGCTGGCGCAGGGCCTCCACGTCAGCCTCAGATCGCCCCAGTTCTTCTTGCAATTTGCTATAGTGATCCAGTGCACCGCCAGACTTGAGGATGCCCATGATCTCCTGTCGGCGGCGATCCAGCTCTGCGCGTTCTTCGTTTCGCTCTTCAATCCGCTTCTCGGCGGATGAAATCTCGCCCGTCAGGTGCGCCTTCCGGTTCCTGACGATCGCTTCGTGAAATGCAGAGACTTCGTCGAAACGCTTGGCCACAGTCCCAGGCAGGACAACACCGGCTTCGTTGAAGACCTTTTCGACATTAGCGATTGCCGGTGGTTCTTCACTCTCAAGCGCTTTGGTCAGTTGCAGTATCAAGTCCCGGTCGATGAGATTATCATTGTTCATCGTGGAGATCGCGCGGGTGATTTCCGACGCCTCTTTTTCAAGGGCAGTATATTCTGGCACCACGTTGAAGGTTGCGATCTGCTGGCGTAGCCGGTCAGCCTTTCCCTGCGCTACCGCGAGACGAGTCCGAAACTGCGCGGAGCTTCCATAAAAATCGCCTAGGCTGCCTTGCTTTGCCGCCTTGCGCAGTTCTTTCATGGCTTTTTCTTGATCGCGGGTCTCTTGAAATTGTTGCGAAATACTCGCATCAAGGCCAAGAAGGTAAGATAAGCCAACTTGTTGGTTCCAGCTGGACTGATCTTCGGAGTTTTTCGTCGGATGCGAAAATGCTCCACTGCCCTGGCGGCGGGCAAAGTATGGAAACATTGATCGAAATGTCGGGCCAAATCGGCCGCGGGCATCTTCGTTCGTCGGCAGATCAAAAAAAAGCGCTCCAAGAACTAACTTCCAATTTGCCTGGGATAGAATCAGGTCACCGGTCTTTTTTTCAAAATCGGGCTTGATCGGCCAATGGTTTGTCTCGCCCTGTATCCGTATCCTGGACGGCTTTGAGCCTGAGCGAGAAGCAGTCACGACATGCCCGCCAATGTCCGCTTGGATCTCGAACGTATGGGGGGTCAGGGCATCAGAGCGGAAAATGCTCTTCTTGTCGGCGTTACTGCCGAATATGAAGTGCAACAGCTCGACAAAGCTCGACTTTCCAGCACCGTTGCGGGTCTGACGATCGGTCGCTTCGGCCCCCTTTTCAGCGAGGACAATATTGAGACCATGCCCAAATGTGAGAGACTTGAAGCTATCAAGGTCGCTGGTGATAGTATGGATCATGTCGCCGCCTTCCGTAGAAGGCCGTTCTCGAACGTGACGGCATTCACCATGAAAAGCAGATTGAGAGCCAGAACGAACCAATCATAGTTGATTGGCGCGGTGCCGACAGCCTCGCCACGCTGTTCGCGCACTTCGTCCCATACCTTCGAAACCGTCATCGGACGATTGAGACAGGCGAGGACTTCTGCTCCAACCGTAAGCAAAGCGCGGTCAGGCCGAATATGTTTGGTCGGAAGAATCATGTTGCAGCCCCCTCCACCACATGATCCTCGAAAACGTCGCAGCGCTCGAAGAAATACGACATGACAGCAAGAACCGCGGCCTGGTGCTCGGGACTACCGGACATACCGCCAGCGAACTGTTGCAGCTCTTTGAAGATGGCATCGGGACTCGCAGTGTCGTCCCGGAGCGCCTGATAGCGGTCTCTGAAACCTTGTGCGATCTCTTCGCCAAAATTTGGAACAGGATACTGCTCAAAGAAGCGCTCGACCAGTCGTTCTTGGCGACGTCCTACACGAAGCAGGCCGGCGGCGGCGTCAGAGAGGTCGTTCGCCTGCAACTTCGTCGCTGAGGGAGCCGTGAGTGGCGGATTGTCGTCGGCCTCCATGCGTGGGATCGCAAGGATGACAGGCTGAAGCTCCATGAACTCCAACTGCGAGAGCGTCGCCTGCGTCGGAGCCGCACCGAAAAGGTCCGCAAGCTGCGTAGGCGATAAGGACATTACGACATCGAACAACTCGGCATAGCCCATCGACCCGAGTTTCACGGTGGGGTTTGCAGCTCCTAAATCGACAAATTGCTGCACGACATCGGCTGGAAGCCCATCCGTATCATTATGGACAAAAATCCATCTCTCCATCCGTGCACCCCAGTGACCGAGCGCACCGTAGAAGTCGGCATCGACCTTCGCCTGCATGGCATCGAGCTTTGTGGTGCGGGGCCCATAGCACTGGAAGATGGTTTTGTCGCTCGCTCGGTAGCCATCACTCTTCCGGTCGCCCTTGTTCCCATATGCGCGCACAGGCTGGAAATCGTCCGGAAAGGCATGGCCCATAATAGCAGCGAACATGTCTTCGAAAGCCTGCCCTTCGTTCTTCAGGAAGGCATTCTCAAACTTGATCTGGAAAATGTAACGCTGAAGCTCATCCATCATGTAGTCGCCGCCAAGGCGCGCTGGATCGTGCTTCTGTTGACACCCAGTATTTCCGCCATGCCCGAGACGGTTTCATGTCTCGTTTCGATGGCCCGTTTGGCGTGTGCGATCTGTGTTGGCGTAAGGGCTGGCGGCCGTCCCAGTCGTTTGCCGCGCTTCTTTGCGGCTTGAAGCCCCGCTGTGGTCCGCTCTCGGATAAGGTCGCGTTCGAACTCGGCAAGCGCGCCCATGATGTGAAACACCAGCCTTCCACCTGCGGTAGTTGTGTCGATCCCGTCTGTCAAACTGCGGAACTCGATGCCACGGTCTCCGAAGAGCTTCAGAAGGTGGATCAGATCCGCAATGGAGCGCCCTACCCTGTCCAACTTCCAGACGACCAGAGTATCGCCCTCGCCCAACAGTTCCATTGCTTCGGAGAAACCCGTCCGGGTCTCGGCCATCGTTGCTCCGCTCTGCGCCTGATCCGTGACGATGCGGTCGCAACCGGCCTCGGCCAGCGCCTCGATCTGGAGATCAAGGTTCTGTTCGTCTGTAGACACGCGTGCGTAGCCGATTTTCATGCTTGCTTTGTGCATCAGGTTTTTGCGGCAGTCCACCGCAAAAGAAATCAATGACTTGGCAGGAGGTGGAAAAGTGCTGCAAAAAGGGTCTTTTTCGCGGCAGAGATGTCGAAACAGTCATTCATGATTGGCGCAGCGAAAGAGGAAAAAGAGCCCATACCTACCGAGCGAGTTTTCGAAACCAATCGACAGCCTGTGGTTCGACGCGGCTGACGAACGGGTCCTTTCCGTCCATATACGCTTCCCAAGTGGGAGCATCGCCTCTTGTGAGGCGTTCCTTCACCGCCGAGTATTCCTTCGCTACCTTGGGGTGCGCTATCAGGTAGTCCCTGAACGCGAGATGGCGCTCGGCGTGCTGTGAACCTTCTTCGAACATATGGAGGTGATGTGTCCGAGTGCCGCTACTGTCGATCTTCCTGAAATATCGCCTACCTTCAATGCCGTACGCACCCATTGCCTCATACCCCAAATTTTCGACAGGGGGAGTTTTGGCATCAGCTTCGGCAAGCGTGGAAACCATGCCAAGAATGTCTATTATGGGTTTGGCTAGGATACCCGGAATCGCGGTACTGCCAATGTGATGAAGGTGAACCGACGTGTTTCCGAATGCCTGCTTTATTGCTTTGGCCTCGTCTTCAAAAGCCATCTTCCAGAGTGGATCGTGAGGAACGACAAAAGCAACCATGAACATCTATTTGGTTCAGTTGCCCATCATTGGCAACGGCAACTTCGTCCGCGTAGCTGTCATCCGTGGCTTAGGTGCGCTCGTCGCAGAGCCGCAAGTCCACTCTGAGCCCTTTCTGCTCGTCACACGTCCACCATAGGTTTAGGGTATTGCTAGATTTTGAAGAAAGAAATCGACCTGATGCCTGATATTTACGAACTCGTTCTTTGCGACATTTCCGGTGAACATAAACCTGTCGCGGTGTTCAAGTCTGAACGGCCCTTCATGCCGCTTCACGTTGGCGAACGCTTTGACGATCATGGCTGGGAGCGTCTTGATGGCGTTGGAAAAGTTGGCTCCAAAGAAGAACCGATCCGCTATCTTGTGTTCGCAACCAAGCATGTCGTCATTGAGGTGGACGGCAAGATGATCTATCAATTCTGCGTTGATCTACAGCCTTATAGCGGCCCGCGATCACCTGCTTGGGGCCACCATAATCCAGTTGCGTAGCGATGTGCTCAGTCGAAAGGCAGGTTTGTCCCGCAGACCTTTCATTTGGCGAGCATCGGGCTCTGCCGCACCGCCGCAAGGCCGCTTCTGAGCCCTTTTTTGCCGAGTGCTGCGCAGTGAACAACCGTCTGCTTCCTACAGATCGCATGTACTAAGGCTCGACAAATTGGCAAGGGGGAGCCAAGGTGAGGCTCTTGATTGAAGAAAGCAAAACGTTTTGGACGGATTACTATTCCTCAGCTTTTTGGCCGCAACTCTATTGATTGTAGTCACACCAGGTCCTTCAGTCGCACTTGCCTCATCTCAGGCTGTGCGTTTTGGGCCTAGAGCAGCCGCTGTCACGGTGGCTGGTGATGCACTTGGTTCGATTGTTCACATTCTAATCGCGGTGGCTAGCCTGCAAACACTTATTGGCATGTCAGAAGTTGTGCTGCCGTACCTCCAGATCGCCGGTGGTCTGTTTATTCTTTATTTGGCGTGGAATTCGCTTCGAACCACCGCCGAACATCAACCAAATGAAGGTCAAAGCACTCAGGTTCCTCGGGCGACTTTCTTTGCCGGCTTCTTTGCCTGTGTGACGAACCCAAAAGCTATCGTCTTCTTTGTTGCACTGTTTCCGGGGTTCATTTCCTCAGAGCATAGTGTGATCGTTCAGTCGCTGATCTACGGGGCAATGTTTGTCGGTTTGGACGCCGCCTTCATCTTTGGATACGCATTATTGGCAATGCATGCATTCAACAAGACGATCTCAGGCCGTCTGAGCATTGAGAGGGTCAGCGGGTTCGGATTAGCAGGCGTGGGTGCGCTTCTCGTTTACAAGGGCTACAAGTCCTTACCATCGAGCTAGTCGCGGTAGAGAAAAAACGCCTAGTCCTGATTACTGAAGCCGAGCCGTCGCCACTTTCAGTCCTGCCATGGTGAAGCCAACGGCAAAAAAGCCTTCGAACCAACGACGTAAACGGACATACGCGCGCGTCATGTACGGCGCGGAAAAAAGCAGCGCGTAACCCAGAAACACGACAGTGCTTTGAAGTCCTACAACACCTACAACAGTCGCCAGTTGAGCAGGCGATGCGTCAGTTGGAACGCCAATCGAGTATAACGCCCCAAAGAAGAGGACCGATTTAGGGTTGGTGATATGGAGCGCTGCGCCTCTGGCGACAAGCGAGCGTGAAGTTCCTCTGATCGCATTTGTCTTAATGTCCTTAGACGACAATGCAGATCGGGCCGCTTTCCAAGCGAGATACAACAAATATGCCGCTCCGGCAAATCGGATGACTTCAAAAGCCCATCCATGAGCCAGCATGATTGCTCCAAGTCCGAAGGCGGCAGCAATGGACCATGTTAATGATCCGCATACGATACCGACAGCTAGTAGAAGCCCATCTCTGCGTCCACGCGACATTGAAGTCCCTGCAATTGCAAGAGTTGCTGGGCCGGGGCTCATACTCGCCGCCAATGCTGCCAAGAGTATGACAACTAGGTTAACTTCGCCGAGCATATCAGTAACCCCTTCTTTGAGTTGGATAGGAAGCTTGTTACCGGATAAATTCCATCCTGCCCATCTACACTTCGCGAAAGCCGACGTTGACGCAGCCGCAGCGAAAGCCCGCTTCGTCCCGCATGTTACCAGTTCATACGCCGCGCCGCGAAGGTCTGCTATGGCCCCTGCCCCAGTCTCATTAATGAAAAATGCTAAGTGATTGTTCTCATTGCAGGGGCAATCTCATCATTAAAGGACTCCGACAGTTACGAATAACAAACCCTTCGTGGCAAAACAGCAGTCTGGTCCATCTAGCGAATACTGGTTCTCAAGGGCAACCGTCCCCAGAGCAAGCGAATTCTCGCGACACTCGCAGCTCGCCCAGGTTCGAAACATCAACCGTGTATCCCTCTTCATCGTAGCCAGTTAATATACCCTTCACCGTCAACTCACCCTGAGTAAGCACGACAGCTCCGCCTAACCTAACTTCATCGGTTGGAAATTCGGGACATTCGATCCCAGCGCAATTTGCTTTATCAATATCAATCCGGAATTCGCCAAGATCAGTCGCCAGCACGTATTGGCGATCAACAATTTCGATAAGCACACCGGTCAATGCGACTGACCCGTCAGTTGATGTCAGGGTGACGGGCTCTTCGTCCCAGACCAGTTTGATCGAGTCTGGGCAGGCGATGCCTATACAGGTCAATCCTTCAATCGGAATTGTAATTGTCCCCATTATTGTATTGAGGCGAATATCCGTATCCGAGGCAGAGACCAATTCACCCGTCACGTCGTCATTGCTGTCGTCGCCAAACTTAATCGTCACCGTGTTCTCTGCTTGTGCAAAGACAGTGACAGCGCAGAACGACAGGAACGTGGCGAGAGGTAGTGCTGAGTTGATCCTATACTTCTTCAAAAAAATCATGTGAACTTTCCCAGTCGTTCGTGCTGTCGCCTTTAACCATGTGCTCGCAAGCTTGCTCATTGTTATCTTGCTTAACTTCAGGCCGTTTCAGCCCCGCATCTGGCAGCGTGTTTGCGCTGTTGATGTGGGTCAGATTTCATTCGGAGTAGGAGGCGTTAAATTCTTCCAAGTGACGGCGTACCGTTGTGAACCAAACGCCCGAATCCTTGATCTGGGTCAGGCCGCTGTTGAAGGTCGCAACCAGTTCTTCACTCTGCGGATGTGTTTTAGCAATGAGTGCTCGGATCGGGGAAACGTAGGACAATTGCTCGTGAAACATAATGGAAGATGGGTCTTCAAGATTGCTCAGCATTGGTTCGGCAGCATCCGTCGCGACGACAGCCACGTCAACTTCGCCTTCGATGACAGCTTCGAGACATCCTAAAGAATCCGGGCGACGCACAATCGAAATTTCTGGCTCTCTTAGTCCAACTTCTTCGATCATCGCAGTCGAGAATCCTTCGGCACGGCAGAGTGACTTACCAACTAGCTGCGAATGCTCGGTATATTCAGTGATACCGCCGATCGTGTAGTAGGCAATAATCTGGCGATAAAGCGGTTCGGTCCAGTTAAAGTTGTTACACCGAAACTGAGAGTCATCGTTCAGTTGATCAAGCAACTCGCAATTCGGCCGGCTCCATCCAATGCTAAAGTCATACGCGTGATCTGTAAGCAATGGGGTCAGATGGGCCCCACCGTCATTGATGAAGTCAATTTGGTAATCCGGATTACCATTCGCTTCGGCGAGGGCAAGATTTGTAATCTCGGTCAACATGCCCCCCTGCGCCTGGTCTTCATCCGCGAATGGGGCCCATCCTGTGCCGGTGAGCACGCGGATCGGACGGTTTTGCGAGGGGCCAGGAAGCGCTTCTGTTGTTTGTTCGCGACGGATATTTTCAGCACTCGCGGTGGACTCACCGATCTCCTCGCTCAAACAAGGGATAATTAACTTTTGACCAACACGGATCAAGGCAGGGTCCCTTCCGATTGTTTCGGCATTGGCGTTGTAGATGAGGCTAAAACTTTCAGGACTTCCATATGCCCTTTGAGCGATCCCGCTCAGAAAATCGCCCGAGCGAACCGTGTAATCTTGTCCGCACGAAATAGCCTGCGCACTCACTTCAGACGGCATGAGGAAGCTACTGCAAATAAATACTGTAGATAGCGTGTACTTCATCTCTTGTTCCTTTTCGTTAGCAACATCGCCTCTGGAAACCCAACGCGAGCAGCATGGACTACTATACCAATGCGAATCTGGTACCATTGTTTTATGACGAAAAAAAGGCATTAACAGAGTAAGACCATGGCCAACGAGTTGGAGCAGCAGCGAACAAACAGACTATTGGCCTGACTTTGTTGGGTCTTGCACCGTTGGAGGGCGCCGCTCCAGACGTGAGAAAGAGGCGACTGACGCATTTCGTTTTTCGGCGATCGCCGTCTCAAAAAACCATCATCCATATGGTACGCGTTCAGCCGCCAACAACTTGAACATTTCAGGTTCAACGTTTTTCACAAAACCATCAGTTCAGTCGCCGATGAAGGGCTCAACTCGGGATGGCAGCCGATGGCCAAACATCTATTACCTGGAGTAAAATTGTCGAATTTGTCGCTCGCTAGTTCGCGCTCAAACATTTTCGCGCAAGGCAATCTACCAGTCGAACCCTTTCACTCAACCACCAACATCACCCGGCGCGGGTGGTTGAGTGAGCTAAGATATTCGATGGGATTACCATCTTTGTCAGAAGTGACGGAATCAATGATCAAGGCTACCTCACCCTGCTTCATATCCAGCGTTTCGAGGTCCTGAGTGGAGATTGTTCCGGAACTGATCGTTGCTTTGGCTGTGCCAATGGCAATGTCATAGCGGTCTCTGAGAAGACCATAGAGAGAAAGATCACGGACCAGATCGGTTGCCGTAAGCCCCGGAACCAAGGCTGTTGGTATCCAAGTTGTCTCAATACAAAAGGGCTGCTCATTCACTGTCCGAAGACGTTTGATAATGAAGAGCGGGTCACCGACTTCTACATCAAGCCGGTCCGCGATGCGCACGCTTGCCTGCCCCTGCTCGAAAAACATCAGCTTACTGCCGGCTTTTCCTCCTGATGCCCCGACGATCTCGGTAATCGGTTGCGAAAATGAGTGCGCGGAAATTGGTCTAAGGACCGTCGGTGACGGGATATAGGTTCCGCTGGTGCCCCGTCTCTCAAGAAGCCCCTCTGCGATGAGATTGTCGATCGCCTTGCGAAGTGTTGCTCGATGCACATCGAAGCGTTCGCACAAATCTCGCTCAGACGGGATTCGGTCACCAGCGATGTAGTTGCGTTGTTCGACCAGTTGGCGCAGTGAAGCCTGCACTTTCTCATAGACCAGCGGTTGTTTTTCAGTCTGCTGCAATCGTTGCCCCCTACCCATTCGACACCTGTTTCGAGAACTGGTCTATTTTCAGATGCAACTTAAGACAAGAAATACTTGGCATAAGTTGATCCGGCAACTGTACCAATCGATCTGCATTCGAGCTGCTAGCACAAAGATCATGGCTCCCGTTGACAGCCCCCCAATAGTCCAGTTAGCATTTGGTCTAACGCACCAAAGAATCATGAGGACATGAAATGACAGGCGAGACTTCCCGAAAAGAAACAGTAGCAGCACTTCAGGGAGCGGCTGACTCAGTGCGAGATGCAGCAGCACTTGGACGGAAGCTGGCAAAAGACATCGACCGGATTTATTTTGTCGCCTGTGGTGCTCCAAACCGCTCGATGCTGGCGCTCGAATACTGGATCCAGCACTACAGCCCCTCACTCGAAGTTCGCCGCTACTTCCCTGCCGAGTTCATGACGCAGGAAACGCCTCGTCTCGATGATCGCACTCTGGTCGTCATGGGCTCGAAATCCGGGACCACGAAGGAAACCGTCGAAGGCGCGGTCTACTTCAAAGACACCCCGGCAATCACAGTCGGTTTCACAACGACTGAAGACAAGCCACTGGCACAGGCCGTTGATCATGCGATCCTGACGACCGAAGCCGAACGCGATATTGTTGGTCTGCCTCATACCTCCATGGCGATTGCAATGATGGGCTTTATGGGCGGACTTCTTGGTGAGCGCGACGGTTGGGAACTTGAAGAAAAACTTTTGTCCTCCCTCGAAGCTCTGCCTGAAGCAGCGGCTGAATCGAAGATCAGCAACGAGGATCGAGCGACTGAACATGCGCTCGCGCTCAAAGACGATAAGACGATCTATCACGTCGCCTCCGGCCCGATGTTCTGCACCGCTTATGTCTTTGGTGTCTGCACGCTGATGGAAATGCAGTGGCTCAACAGCACACCGCTGGAAGGGGCCGAGTTCTTCCATGGACCGTTCGAAGTGATGGACAAGGATGTCCCGTTCTTCCTCCTGCTTGGCGAAGACCCAAGCCGCCCACTGATGGAGCGTGTCGTTCGCTTCTCCGAGAAGTATGGCAAACGCCTCTTCATCTACGATTCCAAAGACTACGAGATGCCCGGCATCGCGCCCGAGGTCCGTGCGATCGTTGCACCCTACATCATCGGCGTGGCGCTCGACCGCATCGGCGAACTGCTGGCCGAGCATCACGACCACCCGCTCGAAACGCGACGCTACATGTGGAAAGTGGACTACTGATCATGACCCGCGTCCTTGGCCTTGGTGACAATACCGTCGACATCTACGTCGATCATGGCCTGCAATACCCAGGCGGCAATTCTGTGAACTTCGCTGTCTATGCGAAACGCCTGGGAGTGGACGCGGCCTATCTTGGGTGTGTGGGTGACGATGCGCTTGGCCGCATCGTCATCGACGCTCTCGAAGACGAAGGTGTCGATACGTCACGCACGCGATTGACCCAAACTCCGACATCCTGGTCGCGCGTTCGTCACTCAGATGGGGATCGCTGGTTTGATGGTAGTCATCTCTACACTGATGAGGATTACGCTCTGACAGATGACGATCTGGACTTCATGTCAGAGTTCGATCTGGTCCACACAGGGGTCAACTCGCGTCTGGATAAAAGACTGCGGGACATCACATCGCGCACGAAGCTGCTGAGCTACGATTTCTCGGACAAATACAGCGAGCAAACGATCGCGATGGCCGCGCCTTTCGTGGATGTTGTAGCCCTATCGACAGCCGATCAGCCAAAAGAACGCGCTATTGGTTGGGCGCGGCTTGTCGCGTCTTACGGCCCCAAAACCGTTCTCATCACGCGCGGATCGGAAGGAGCGATCTGCCTGCATGAAAACGCTTGGTATCGCCAGAGCATCGTGGAGGTCGATGCAACGGACACATTGGGCGCTGGAGACGCCTTTCTGACAGCTTTTCTCGTGCGGCGCCTGAAAGGTGCTGACGTGCCGCAAGCAATGCATGACGCCGCGACTTTCGCAGCGCGTGTTTGCACCGAGGAAGCGGCGTTTGGACATGGCTCGCCGGTTTGCCCCGGCCAGCCGGGTCTTGAACGGCCATCTGCGTAAAGCACCACCCGAAAATGTATCCAAGGGAGGATCACACCAATGAAAACCTTTAACTCAGGCATGAAGGCCGGGTTCACCAGAACCGCCAGCGTGCTCGCGCTCGGCCTTGTGGCCGGTGCCGCGATGGCGGATGGGCACGCTGCCTATTTGACCGATGCTGACAACGTTCCGTCAGAAGATCAGCGTGGCGGCACACTCGTCGCCGGGTTTCACATTCCGTTGACACATCCGAATGGTGCGGTTGCGTCCGGCTTGCGGAACATCGTCGGGACTCAGATCCATGCAGGGCTTATTCGCCTGAACGATGATTATGAGCCGATCCCCTATCTCGCCAATGAGTGGGGCTTTTCCGAAGACGGTCTTCAGTTCAACGTCGAGCTGAATGAAAATGCCGTGTTCCATGACGGTGAACAGATCACCTGCACAGACGTTGCCTTCAGTATTGCGACCTCGCAGGCAAACCACCCGTTCAAGTCGATGTTCGCACCTGTCTCCAGCGTGGATGGCGGTGACTCCACCAGCTGCACCATCAATCTGGACGCACCGCATCCAGCACTTCTGATGGCACTTACGCCGGGTCTTCTGCCGATCATTCCCGAGCACATCTTCAACGACGGGCAGGAAATGCCGACCCATCCGCGTTTGACGCAGGACATCGTCGGCTCGGGTCCGTTCCGTGTCACTGAATGGAATGGTCAGGACATCGTTCGCCTTGAGCGGTTTGAAGACTTCTTCATCGACGGCCTGCCCTACCTGGACGAGATCGTTCTCGACATCGTGCAGGATCAGTCCACGCTGGCGCTCGGTCTGGAATCTGGTCAGTACGACATGATTTCTATCTGGTCGGGTGATGACGTGGTGCGCTTCCAAGGCGACGACCGCTTCAACGTGATCGACCAGGGTTTTGAAGCCATCGGTTCCATTCCGTGGTTGCAGATCAACGTGCGCGATGAAGTTCTCTCCGATCCGCGTGTGCGTCAGGCGCTTTGGCTGGCTTACGATTTCGAAGAATACAACGATGTCGTCTATGCGGGTCAGCATCGTCGGCAATGTACGGGTATCCAGAGCCAGAGCCCATTCTACAATGCGGATGCGGAATGCTATGATCGCGATGTCGAAGCGTCTCGCGCCCTTCTCGCCGAAGCGGGCTACCCCGATGGCCTTGAGCTGACAATCTCAACCTTCCCCGGTCAGTTGCAAACCGGTGCCGAAGTTCTTCAGCGTCAGTTCGCCGAAGCGGGCATCACGCTCAACATCGACGTCAAACCCGATGAAGTGACGCTTCTGAACGAAGTCACGGCAGAAGACAGCCCTTATCAACTGTCACTTGTCGGTCTCTGGAATTGGGGTGATCCGGTTATCGGTGTGAGCCGCAGCTATGTCTGTGACAATCGCCGTGTCGGCGTCGCGTTCTCCAACATGAGCTGGTACTGCAATGAGGAAGTGGATGCGGTCTTCGCAGAAGCCGCACAGACCGTCGATCTCGATGCACGGCGCGACCTCTACTTCCAGGTTCAGGACATGCTCAACGCAGATGTGCCGGTGATCCCCCTGACCAACGAGGTCTGGTATACTCCGATGCAACTGAGCGTGCAGAACCCGCCGAACGGCGTCTGGGGCTGGATGGATAGCTGGGCCGAGACCTGGATTCAGAACTAACACCGGACCTCCCGTGACGCGGGGCGGTGGCTCTCCCACGCCGCCCCGCGTCTCTTTCTTGAAAGGCAACAGAAATGCTCGCGATCGCGACAAAGATTGGCGAATCTCTCCTGCTCATTCTGGCCGTGCTCGTGTTCAACTTCGTGCTGGTCTACATCGCGCCAGGAAGTGTAATCGATGCCCTCTCGGCAGGGTCTCTCGGAGACGCCAGTGAAGCTCAAATCGAAGCCGTCCGCGAACGGCTCGGTCTGGACAAATCCTTCTTCGGACAACTCTTCATGTATCTTGGAAACGTCCTGCAAGGCGATTTTGGATACTCACCCATCGGCAACAGACCCGTTGTGGAGATGATTGCTCCGCGCATCTTTCCGACACTGCTTCTGGCGTTTTCCGCGCTGACCTTCGCTGTCACTATTGGCATCGCGATTGGGACTGCCGCCGCCCGTCGCCCAGACAGCTTCCTGAGTTCCGGCCTCACGGTCTTTGCGTTGATCGGGTTCGCGATGCCCGTCTTTTGGACCGGCATCCTGCTCATTCTCGTTTTCGGTGTATGGCTCGACTGGCTCCCTGTCGCCGGAATGAACGACCTCCGCATGTCCAGCCGTGCAGGTTTTTTTGAGCGTGCGGTCGACACAGCAGAGCATCTGATCCTGCCCACGGTTTCGCTCGGCGTAATCTTCCTTGCGACCTACGCGCGGCTTGCACGGGCCTCTATGATGGAAGTCCTACAGTCAGACTACATTCGCACCGCCCGCGCCAAGGGCCTCCATGAAAGCAAGGTTCTCTTCAAACATGGACTGCGCAACGGCATCATCCCGATTATCACTGTTCTCGGACTTGAGTTCGGTATCCTCCTCTCCGGCGCGATCCTCGTGGAAACTGTCTTTGCATGGCCCGGTCTGGGACGGCTCGCGTTCGAAGCAGTCCTCAACCGGGATACCAATGTCTTGCTTGCCATTCTCACAATGGTGTCTGTGACGGTGATCCTGGCAAACCTCTTGACGGATATCGTTTACCGTCTGGTCGATCCCCGTATTCGCACGGGAGGACGGGCATGACAACTTTGCGCGACACAACAACTCTTGCTGATACCCGCGAGCGACCACCAATCGAGCGGTATCAGGGCCTGCGCATGTTCATGGCAAACAAGGCGGCAGTTCTTGGAGCCATCCTGCTCGGGGTAATTTTGATCATCAGCTACATTTTGCCGCTCTTCATCACGACCGACAAATTGGCCTATGTCGCCTCGCGGCATACCCCTCCCTTGACAGAAGGAGGTCCTATTCTTGGGACCGATTACCTCGGACGCGATGTGGCGCTCATTGTCATGCACGGTGGATCCACCACGCTTGAAGTGGCCGGGTTCGCGGCGCTGCTGATCATATTTGTGGGGGCCACGATCGGAGCATTCGCAGGATACTATGGTGGCATGGTTGACCGGGTGCTGATGAAGGTGACGGAATTTTTTCAGGTTCTCCCTGGTCTATTGTTTGCGCTTGTCGTTGTGGCACTCTTCGGGGCGTCTACCGCGACAATTGTAATCGCCATCGGCATTGTGTCATGGCCGCCGATTGCGCGTCAGACCCGTTCCGAATTCATGAAGCAGAAAGGGTTGGAATATGTGAAAGCGGCGAAAGCCATCGGGGCATCAAACGCCCGCATCATTCTGCGCACGATCCTGCCGAACACTTTTCCGATTTTGATCGTGCAAAGCACGCTGACCATGGGAGCCGCGATCCTTTTCGAGGCGGGCCTAGCATTCCTTGGTCTCGGCGATCCAAACAACCTCAGCTGGGGTTACTATGTAGGCCTGAACCGCCAGTATTTTCTGACGAATTGGTGGGCGGTCTCGATCCCTGGCTTCATGGTCTTCCTCACGGTCCTCAGCCTCAGCCTCATAGGCGATGGCTTGCAAGACGCGATCAATCCAAAGCTACGGGGGCGCTGATGGACCAGCCACTTCTTTCCGTCCGCAATCTCACCGTGAAATTTGGCGAGTTTAAAGCTATCGACGGGCTGAGCTTCGATCTGTATCCCGGCAAAACACTGGCCGTCGTTGGAGAGAGTGGATCTGGGAAATCCGTCACCGCCCTTTCGATCATGCGTCTGGTCGAGCTTGGCACCCGCGCGAAGGTTGCAGAAGGTGAGGTTCTACTGCGCCGTGATGACGGGTCAACGATTGACCTGCTCAAGCAATCCGAACGCGCAATGCGGAGCATCCGGGGGAACGACATCTCCATGGTGTTTCAGGAACCGCTGACTAGCCTGAACCCGGTCTACACGACTGGGGATCAGGTCATCGAGACGATCCGCCAACACCGAAAAACCACCCGGCGCGATGCGGCAAAGCGTGCACTGGAAATGTTCGAAAAGGTCCGTATACCGCGGCCCGACAAGGTGATGCAGGACTATCCGCACCAACTCTCTGGTGGCATGCGCCAGCGTGTCATGATCGCCATGGCGCTCTCCTGCGACCCTCGCCTTCTGATCGCCGATGAGCCGACGACCGCGCTGGACGTGACGATTCAGGCGCAAATGCTGGGTCTGATGAAGTCGCTCCAACAAGAGACTGGCGCTGCGGTCATGCTCATTACGCACGATATGGGCGTGGTGGCTGAGGTCGCAGACGACATGGTGGTCATGCGAAACTCGAAGTTTGTCGAAAGTGGGTCGGTGTATGACATCTTCGAGAAACCCGGCGCGGCCTACACGCGGGCCCTGCTCGCCTCTGTACCGAGGCTTGGCTCAATGAAAGGTAAGACGGAACCTGAACGGTTCGATCTTGTGGACCGGGAAGGAATGTGAATGAGTAAATATCTTCTGGAAACCGAAGGGCTGACGAAGACCTTTCCGCTCGCTGACGGTTCGTCCGTTCACGCGGTCGAAAACGTCTCGATACAGGTGAATCACTCGGAAACGCTGGCCATCGTCGGGGAAAGCGGGTGCGGAAAATCCACGCTCGCCAATCTCGTCTGTCGCTTGCTCGATCCAACCTCCGGGCGCGTTAAGCTCAATGGGGAGGACATCACGTCGCTCAACACGACTGCGATGCGACCTTATCGGCGCGAGATGCAGATGATTTTTCAGGATCCTTACGCCAGCCTTGATCCCCGGCGAACGGTCGGGGATTCGGTCTCGGAACCCCTTCTGATCCACGGCCAAGCCAAGCGAGGTGCGGAACTACAGGATCGCGTTGCAAGCCTCTTCAGCAAAGTTGGTTTGCAAGAGGACGATATGGAGCGGTTTCCGCACCAGTTCTCTGGTGGCCAACGTCAAAGAGTGTGCATCGCCAGAGCGCTGACACTGGCCCCTAAACTGGTCATCGCCGATGAATCCGTGTCGGCCCTCGATGTGTCTGTCCAAGCGCAGGTCATCAACTTGATGATGGACCTCCAGGACGAAATGAAGCTCAGCTATCTCTTCATCACGCATGATTTGGCGGTTGTTGAACGCATGGCGCACCGTGTTGCGGTCATGTATCTGGGCCAGGTCGTTGAAATCGGGCCACGCGCGGCCGTGTTCGAAAACCCGACACATTCCTACACCCGAAAGTTACTGGATGCTGCCCCCATCGCGGACCCACGACAGCGAAGGGAGAGACCCTTACTGACCGGTGAAATACCAAGCCCTAGATGGCCGAAAGGGGAAGCACCGCAACTTGTAAACCTAGTTGAAGTCGGGGACGGCCATCTTGTCGCTAAGGAATAGGATGTAGCCAGAATGAGTACCGATGAAGAATTTGGGCGTGTCGCGGTCATTTCCGGTGCAGATGGTGGTATTGGCGCGGCGGTCGCGCAAGAACTCATGAATCATGGCTATCGTCTGAGCCTTGGCGCACTTGATCCAAAGTCACTTGAAAAGCTCCACGGTCCTGAGACCGAAAACCGTATGTACGCCCGCTTCGATGCATTCGAGCCTGAAACTGCGGAAAAGTGGATCATAACAACCGCGACGAGATTTGGTGGCATTGATATACTGATTAACTGCGCCGGATGGGCAGAGCCTGTCAGCATCTATGACGACAATGACGAAGCACTCAATCGCTTGTGGACCGTAAATGCAAAGGCTCCGTTGCGCCTTACGAGGCTGTGCCTTCCTTATCTTGAAGAGACAGGTCGGGGCCGGATCACAAACCTCGTTTCCATGGCTGGTAAGCGGGTACGGAACGCCTTCGTCGGCTACGCCATGACGAAGTATGCGCTCATGGCGGTCACTCACAGCACCAGAACTTTGACCTGGGACAAGGGTGTGCGCGCGACAGCTGTATGCCCCGGTTGGGTCAGCACTGAAATGAGTAAGAATGCGAAGACGAAGACCATTGAGCTCGACGAGATGATCTCCCCCGAAACGCTAGCCCATATTATCCGCATAAATCTGGAACTGCCCAACAGCGCTGCTATCGCAGAATTACTCGTGAACTGCGAGTTCGAAGACATATTTTGAGGCATAAATTTCAGTTGAACGACTGGCGAGCAGTTTAGGTAAGTTTGAGGTGCTCCTAGACTTGTAAGCGATGAGCACAAGCAGAATGCGGTGCATTAGATCACGGTGCGGAGCCATCCTAGACTAGCTTCGTTAGTCACGCCCCGATACCAAACATCGGACCGATTATGGCCCACGCCCTCTGCAACGTCGGGCGATAACCTGCGATGCTGGTCGGCTTACGATCTGACCGAGGAAGGGGCTTTCCGCGTCCACTGCACTGAGGTCAGCTTCTCCGACGACACCTTCAGAAAGATGAAGTCGAAAGAACTCAATCCAATCACCTCTAACGTTCTGGTGGGCCAAGGCCGCCGTTCTGGCGCGCATGGCTTTTGATACTCAGTCGGTGGGCCAGACAATACTGATAGTTCTTACCGTCGCAAGCGGACTGCTTGGACTTTCGGCTCTGTTTGTATTGATGAGAAAGCACCTATCTTGGGTTTTTCTTCTGCCTCTTACAGGAATTCTCGGGTGGGAGTTCCTGAAGGCTGCAACCTGAGGGGAGAACAATGGGACCGTTGAACGCTACTCAATCTACGTCATTCCACAAAGCGATTATTGTCCAATGGGCTTGAAAATCCAGCATACTTCGCCGTCGAATTGAAATCGCCTTACGGCCAAGCTGATAAATCTCAATATTGCATAGCCATTGCCCTGCTCACGAGTCGAGCTTCGCGAGGGTTGCGAAGCTTACCGGAAGGATCGGATTGCGCGCGCGGGGCAGCCCGACTTGATCTGTCGAGCGGCTCGTGCTGTGGGCCGCGAAGTCAGCGAGGGAATGGCTGCACAGCCGACCCTGACAGGGGCCCATGCCGATGCGAAGCGCGCGCTTGATGGCCTTCGGGTCGGTGCCGTGCGTCTCGATCGCATCGGTTACGGCAGAGGCTCGTATCATCACTGTAATCGAGCGCGATGGTGCAGTCCGAAACCCAGAAGGTCTGAATATTGAAGCTCTGAAACAGCATCTCGTTGAAACTGGTGCACTAGAGGGGTTCTCCGGTGGCGACTACGAAGCAGATGGCCCCACGGCGCTCGAAGATAGCTGCGATCTTCTGATCCCTGCGGCCTTGGAGGGCGCCATCCATGCGAAAAATGCCGAGCGGATCAACGCCCGCTTAATCGTGGAAGCGGCCAATGGCCCGGTAACGTTCGAGGCCGATCGAATCCTTCAGGAAAACGGCGTCGTGATTTTGCCGGATCTGTTCGCAAATGCCGGTGGTGTGACCGTAAGCTACTTCGAGTGGGTCAAAAATATCACGCATATTCCGTTTGGACTTATGGAGCGCAGGCGCGAAGAAAACGCTCACCGCGCGCTGGCAGGCTCGATCGAAAAGATGACCGGCAACAGCTTTCCGACCGATGCGGCCAAGAGCTTTATCGACGGCGCTCGGGAGATAGACCTGGTGCGCTCCGGCCTCGACGAAAAGATGCGATCAGCCTACGCAGAAATGTCTCAACTCTGGAACACGAAGAAAGGGGCGAAGGATTTACGCACGGCTGCATACTCGATCGCGGTGCGAAAAATTGCCGGAATGTATCAGGCGCTAGGGATCTGACGGAACCGTAGCCATCTCCAACGACGACTTAACCCACGGTTGCAAAGTATGCTGCGCTTGCGAAAATTTCCAATTTGCGAGTCTCAGAGACTCTCTTTCCTGCGGCATTGAATTTGTTGATTTTTTGATCTCAAGAATAACGATAACCGACACTGACCTTTTATATTCGGGTTGCTGCGGTGCGGCAAAGCTGCAATGAGTGACGTGAAGTAACCTGCCCTACTGCACGGCAGGATTGTAGCGAGGGGGATGTTTCAAGAGAGAATGCGGCGTTAGGGCGCGCTTTTCTAGTCGGTGGTTGCCTGGATGAAACGTCCATATTCCTGAGCAACTTCATTCGACTCCTGAAAGGCCCGTGCCCGCTCTTCGTCCAGACAGCGGAAATATGCGCTGATCTCGGACAGGTAGGTCTCGAAGTCCTGAACGATCAGATCGCGATACTCGCGCGCGTCGGCAGGATCACTGGGGACAAAGGGACGAGCTGGCGCGAGGCATGTCGCGGCAGAAGCGCCCAAAGGGCATAGGACGCAGAAGATTATAGGAAATGCTCTTAGCAGGCGTGTGCGCGTCATGCGTGTATATCCCCATATTCTCTTGGAAAATGCCCTCTATCTACGTAACAGTGACTGCGGAAAGCAGTCTTGGCAAGTAAGAAACTTATAACTTGCCAGACATCTTATAACATTCTAAAACGGTGGTGCCCGAGGAGGGTGCCATCGTTCGTCGTCCAACGAGAGAGCGCGAACATGGGGTCACACATAGAAAAAGAAGCGCCGAATGTGGTCACGACGAAGTATTTCAAAGAGCTTCTCAGGTCGGGCTATCTCGCTGAGGTCGTCTGCACCAAGGAAGCCTTTAAGAAGTCAGCGGTCTGGTATGGCGAGTGGATTGTCCGCGTCGTCGATTCGGACGGGACCTTTGAAAGACTCGTTGCTTCCACTCGGCTCCCAGGCCAATCCGAAGAAGAAATTCGGATACGGACACACAAGACCGCAAACGGTCTCATCTCCTTCCTCCATGCAGCCGGGTTCACCCACCCGACTGTCCCTCTGGAAAAAGGCGGTCGCCAGATCATGCGGCTGCCTGACGATGCAATCGGTGTCCCTGCCTCTGACGAGGACGGCGACGACTAGCACATTTCTGCTCGCCCTTTGGGGCGGGGCAGCATCGGCGCAGGGCATGGTCTTCGTGATGAACGATGACGGCTCCCTGACAGCCTCGACGCCACAATCCAACTTCGCCCGCAACTACAATGACGGGATCGGCCAAGGGTCGGCAGAGGATGGTCTGCGGATCCTCGGTGACGATGATGAAAGTGCGGCGGAAGGTGCGGAGGGCGATTTCCGCGTCGCCTCGATCGCACCTATTCGCAGAGCGCCGCGACCGGAAATTCTCAACGCCATTGACCAGACCGCGCTGCGCTACGCGACCCATCCGGGGCTTCGGCGCGCGGGCCTGACGGTGACGGAATGGCGTCTCGTCTTTCGATCAAACATCGAGATTGAGAGTGCCTACAACCCCACGGCGCGAAGCTCGGTTGGGGCCTACGGTCTCGGACAGCTCATGCCAGCAACAGCGGCGGACCTCGGCGTCGATCCGCTGGACTGGCGACAGAACCTCGACGGCTCGGCTCGTTATCTCTTGCAGATGATGAACCAGTTCGGGGACGTGCGGCTCGCACTGGCGGCATACAACGCCGGTCCAGATGCGGTCACACGCTACGGCGGCATCCCACCCTATCGGGAAACGCAAAACCACGTCAGCCGCGTGCTGGCGGTCTTCAACCGGCTAGAGGGAGAAAACTCATGAAGCCAAACGCAAATATCGTCACGGCCCTATCCGTGATGTTGCTCTTCGCGGCGTCTCCGGCGCTTGCGCAGAGTATCGATCTTTCGCCGGTGCAGAACCTTCTGCAAGGCATCGTGGACGCGATTACGGGGCCGCTCGGCATCGTGATCGGGACACTGGCGCTGATCGGCGTCTTCCTGTCCTGGCTCTTCGGCATCCTCGACTTCCGGCAGGCCCTCTGGGTCGTGGTCGCAATCGCCGGCATCGCGGCGGCTCCGACCATCGTAGCGGCGATCTGGGGTGGCGGTCCGTAAGGCCCCGCCCTGAAAGAAGGAACAGACGAATGGCAGAACAATCGCGCCTTTTCATCGGCTTGATCCGACCTCCCAAACTGCTCGGCCTTCCCATCATGTATGCGATGGTCTGGCTGTTCGGCTCGGTTCTGCTGTTCGTCTGGTTTCAGCACTGGCTGATCGCGGTGGTGGCAGGATGTCTCTATCCGCTGCTCTGGAAGGCGGCGGATTGGGATCCCGCATTCATTGATGTGGTCGCCACCACGCTTCAGGAAACCCCCCCTACCCCGAATAGGAAAGTGCATGGAGGCGACAGCTATGCCCCGTGATGAAGGTCATGATCCCATGACACTGCTCCCGGACTGGGCGAAGCGCGAGCGCGAGCTTGCGCACATGCTGCCATATGTGACGCTTGCCAATGACCATACGGTCAGGACGCGCGGCAACGAGCTGTTCCAGTGCATCCGTCTTACGGGCGTGAACAGCAACACGACCGACGACGAATATCTCGACAGAACGCGCGCCCTTCTAGCGTCGATCATCGCTCAGAGCGGTGAAAAATTCAGTTTCTACGTCCATAAGGTCTCCAAGGGGATCGACGCGAACCTTCGCGCCGTGGACGGCGATGATTTTGCCGCGCGGGTCGATGCGAAGTGGCGCGCGTCGCTCGATGAGGCGAACCTTCGCGACAAAACCCTCACGGTGACGGTGATCCACCGCCCTACCCTGACCCAAAAGCTGCCCTTTTCATCGAAGAAGACCATCGGTCTGCTGCGCCAGCAGACGGAAAAACGGCTTCGCATCTTAAGTGAGCTGGTCGGACAGTTGAAATCGACCTTTGCGGACATGAAGCCGCGACTGCTCTCGGCAATGTCAGGCGAATTGCTGGGCTTCCTTGGCGCGCTCAACACCGGCCAGGAACTCCCCCTCTTTCAGGGGTCGAAATACGGATACCTCTCGCAGGATGTCGCCAATACCCGCGTGACATTCCAAGGCACGACATTCGTGCTTTCGGACGGTGCGGTCGGGACGAGATATGGCACCACGTTTGCGGTGAAGCAGTATCCGGCGAAGACGAGCTGCACCATGTTCGACAGCCTCAACCTGCCTGTCGATATGGTGGTCACGCATTCGTTCACCCCGATCAACAGCAACATGATGGCCTCCCGGATCAAGCGTCAGCGCCGGATGATGAAGGCCGCGGATGATGGGGCAATCTCCCTCGAAGCCGAACTGGTCGAGGCACTCGATGACCTTGAAGCGAAGCGGCTGACCTTCGGGGACCATCATATGACGGTGACGGTCTTTGCGGACACGCCGGAGCAACTAGACGCAATTTCCGGCGAGGTCAGGAACATCGCGGCCAGCGAGGGCGTGAACATCATCAACGAAGGGTTTGCTGCAAAGACCCACTTCTTCGCGCAGCACCCTGGAAATTCCGCCAAGCGGAGCCGGAAAGCGGCGATCACCAACCGGAACTTCGCAGACTTCGCCGCTCTGCACCGCGCGCCTCTCGGGAAACAAGGTCATCAGGTGCCGTGGGGAACGCCGATCACGATGTTCCCAACGCCTGAACGCTCGGGCTATTGGTTCAACTATCACGAAGAAGGGTCTCCCGAAAAGGAACCGACCGGGGGACACACGTTGATCCTCGGCCGTCCGGGTTCGGGTAAATCGGTCCTGTCGGCATTCCTCATGACCCAGGCGCGACGCATGGGTGTGCGCATCTTCGTCTTCGACTACCGCGCAGGTATGGAAATGGCCGTTCGCGCGAACGGCGGAAGCTATTCGGCAGTAAAGGCCGGCGAGCCGACAGGGCTCAACCCGCTGCGCACCGAGATAGATGAACGCGGTCAGGCGTGGTTGGCGGACTGGATGGCCGCGCTGATCCACAGGCAGGACAAACCGCTTTCTCCGTCCCAAACGAACCGTATCCAGGAAGTCGTCCGGCAAAATGCCAATGCGGTCCGTGACGATCTGCGCAACTGGTCCGATTTGGCGTCGCTGTTCGCATCGACCGATGATGGCGGTGATCTTCATGAACGAGTGCAGGAATGGACCGCGACCGGGCGCTACGGCTGGATCTTCGGCCAGAACGCAGAAGACACGTTCTCTCTCGAAGGGGATGTGGTGGGCTTCGATCTGACCGGCATTCTCGACAGTGAAAGCGAAAAAGAGCGAATGGCCGTTCTCTCCTACCTCTTCCGGCGGGTGGAGCGCAAAATCGAGGACCGGAAGCCGACGATCATCATCATTGATGAAGCATGGAAGGCGCTCGACAACCCCTACTTCGCGGAACGCCTGTCCAACTGGCTGGTCACGGCACGGAAACAAAACGCGGTCGTCGTGATGATGACGCAGTATGCCAGTCAGCTCGAACAGACCAGAACCGGCAAGACGATCATCGAAGCGGTTCCGACCCAAATTCTGCTGCCGAACATCCGGGCTTCGGCCTCGGACTATTCGATGCTGAACCTGCACGCGAAAGAACTCGATCTGCTCCTGACCACGGGAAGCAATTCGCGTCTCGGCCTGGTCCGGGATGATGGAGGGTCTGTCGTCATTGACGCGGACCTGAGCGCCCTCGGCCCGCTGCTCACGGTGCTGGGCGGGATGGAAACGGGCGAACAACTGGTTGGTGCTGACTACCGCCAGAGACCGGACTTTTGGAGGATCACATGAAAACTGCTGCACTGCTCACCCTCGTCGCCCTGACACTCGGCGCTTGCACGAATTACCGGCCATCGGAGGCGAACTGCTTCAACTTCATGGCCGTCGCACCCGCCGAAGATCCCTGCAACTTCGTCGCTCTGGACGGAGCGATCCCCGTCGATCAGCTTCAGGAGGTTGCGTTCAATGAATAGGCTTTTGCTTCATACGGCGGCTATTGCCCTGTGTGCGGCTTCAGCCTCGGCCCAGGGCGTTCCGACCGTGGATAACGGTCTGGCAATCCGCAACGAGCTTGCCAACCAGCACCGCGAAAACGACCTAGAGGTTCAGGCCGATACTCTGGGCGTGCAGGAAGAAATCGCGGAAATCGAGCGTGAACAGCTCGCCGTCCTGCAACAGATTCTCGATGCGCAGACAAGCCTGGGGGGCCAGGGCATCCCGGCGATGGTCACGGCGCTCGAAGACGGCGGTTCGCCGGAGCAATCTGCGGATGTGCTTTACAGCCCGACCGATCCGAACCCTGGCGCACCGCAAATGTTCGGGGATGCGTCTGGAAACATCGAACAGCTCATCATTCGCGTCGCGATTGAAACGCATGGCTATTCTGGCGTGTCCGAAGCCGGTTTGTCCGTGGTCCAGTGGCGGTGCTTGCTGCAAGCCCTGATCTGGCAGGAAAGCCGGTTCACGATTGGGGCACGGTCGCCGGTCGGGGCCTTCGGGTTGACGCAGATCATGCCGGGAACGGCTGGCGATCTTGGCATCTACCCGGAATATTACGACAGCCCGTATATCCAGGTGGAAGGTGGTGCCCGGTATCTCGCACAGATGCTTCGCATGTTCGACGGGAACATCATTCACGCCCTGGCTGCCTACAACGCTGGCCCCGGCAACGTGCAGAGATACGGGGGCGTGCCGCCGTTTCAGGAAACGCAGCACTACGTCCAGGTCATCCCAGAAAAATACAATTACTACCTCTCTGTTGTGGGAGGGATCGACGCTCTGGGCACGATTGACGTTTCCCTTCTGGCAAACTCGAACCTCTCGCTGACCGGAGCCAATGCCGCAACCTACGGCAATCACTCGATGGCCTCGATCACTGTCGCAGCACAGCGCATTCGGAACATCGTCCAAAGGATAGGCGAGACCGAAGATTTGCAGGAGTCGATGGCGCTCAACACCTACGCGCGGGCCGAGCTGGTGCGGTTGATCGCAGCGCGGACCCGGCTGCAAGCCGCCCGAACCCAACCGATGAGCGCCGAACAGATGGCGATCGCAGCCGCCCGCATGGCGGAAAACGAATTTTTCGACTTCACCTTGGAGGATCTGGACTGATGACTTTTCTCTCACACCTGCGCAGAACTCTGCGCACCACAACGATCATCGCGGGTCTCGCAATGACGGCGTTGACCGCGCCCAGCCTTCTGGGGGGCGGCGCGGCCTACGCTCAGGGCGTTCCCACAGTCGATGCGCGCAACATCGCGCAGGAAATCCAGCAACTTCGTCAGATGATTGAAGACGAAGTGCTGCAAAACGAACAGCTTGTCCAACTCCGTGAGCAATTCGCCACGCTTCAGGAACAGCTCGCGGAATTGCAGGCGACCTATGAGGCGCTGACCGGGCTGATGGAGCTGCCGGAGATCATCACGACCCAATTCGAGGAAGAGTTGAACGGGCTGCTCGATCAGGAATTTGGCGACATCCTGGCGACAATCGACGCGATCCGCGAAGGGGATTTTTCGGCTCTCGCAGGAAACAACGCTGCGGGCATCGAAACCCAGATGACACGGGTTCTCGAACAGGCCGGGTTCGATGAAGACACTCTGCGCGAAATGGCGACAAGCGGAAACGCCGGTGCCGAACGCACGGCGACGCAGGCCACCACGGGCGCGGTCGTCTCGGCCGCTGCACAGACCTCCTACGAGGAAGCCGGTCAGTCGCTCGAACGCGTTGACCGCCTCGTCGGCATGATTGGTGACATGGAAGAGCTGAAAGACAGCGTGGATCTGAACACCCGCGTCACTGCGGAGCTGGCGATCGCGCTTGTCGCGATGTGGCAGCTTGAGGCGGTGCAGACCGTTGGCGACGGCCAGGGCGGCGTGATCGACGCGGCAACCATCGCAGAAGAACAGCGGTTCATGGACTTCACCCTCCCTGAACTCCGTGCCGACTAAGGAAGGACAGGGACGTGTCGAACGAAACAGAAATTGTTGAGGAAGAGCTGATCTACGGCGCACGTCGCCGCGAACAGCTTTGGCAGAAGCTCGGGATCAGCGGTCTGGTCTTCGGGATTGTCGGATGCCTCTCTGCGGCAGCGGTCGCGGTCCTCGACACGGACCCTCCGCCTGTCGTCGTCCCCTACAACCCCGAGACGGGCATGGCCCTGCCGAACGCCTCTGTCGGGGCGGTCACGGTGACGGAAAATCAGGCGATCATTGAAGCTGCGGTTTTCCGCTATGTGACGGATCGCGAAACCTACAACCAGGTGGACAACGATCTTCGGGTGCGCAGCATCCTCGAACGCTCTGATGGCGCGGCTGAAGCCTCAATGCGCAACCTGTGGAACAGTGCCAACGCGAATTATCCTCCCACGGTCTATGGCGGAAACGCACGCCTCGATGTCGAAATTCTCTCGATCAACCGGATCGGAACGAACCGGGCGACCGTGCGGCTGCGCAAGCGCCTGACCGGCCCACAAGGCGTCCAGGCTGGCCTCTTCACCGCGACGCTTCTGTTCGAGTTTAGGCCCGAAGAGCGTCGGAGCATTGATGACGTGTGGACGAACCCTTTCGGCTTCACCGTCACGGAATACAGCATTCGTTCTGACAGATTGGAGAATTGAAAATGAAGCTACTCAACAGCACCATTCTGTCGCTGGCCCTGGCTCTTGCTGCGGCTCCTGCCTTGGCCGAAACCACACCCAACCGGGGGCCGAACGACAGTCGCGTTCGCGTCGCAACCTATCAGGAAGGCCAGGTCTATCGCCTGCACGTCAGCCTGACGCATGTGACTAGCATCGAGTTTGGTCAAGGCGAGACGATCCGGTCGATCATCGCGGGGGACACGGAAGGCTTCCAGCTCGACGGCGTTCCCGGTGGTCAGGCGTTTGCGATCAAGCCCCTTGCCCGCGGCGTCCATACGAACATCACGGTCTATACAAACCGGCGCAGTTACTACTTCAATGTGACGGAAAGCTCGTCACCCACCTTCTACGTGGTCCAATTCCGGTATCCTGAAGAGCAGCGGGCACCTCAGAATGCCGTCGCTGCGGCTGCGCCCAACTATAACTACGCGGCCAGCAATCGCACGGATTTCACGCCCACGGCGGTCTGGGATGATGGCACATTCACCTACTTCCGGTTCGCCCGGAACGCGCCGGTGCCGGCGATCTTCCGGTATCGCAACGGTGGAGAACGAACCGTCAACAGCACCCAGATCGAAGACGGCGTTTTGCGGGTCTCCGGGGTCAATGACCAATGGGTTCTGCGTCTTGGCGAGGAAATCGTCTGTATTCAAGAAATCGTGCCGGGGGCAAGCTCATGAGCGAAGTGGACGAACTTAGAAAGCGCCTTGATGAACTCGAAGGTGGAAGCGGCGGTGGGAAAAAACGCCCCTCGGCTGTCGCGGCAATCGGCGGCGTCGCCGCGATTGCGACCCTTGGTGGTGTCGTTTGGTTGACGCTGCAAGAAGAGCCTGAACCGCTGTTGCCCACAGCACAGCCGGAAGAATTTCAGGCAGAAGGTGATGGGTTTGGCGAGATTGAACCCTTCGTCCCCCCTGCCCCGCCGGAACCGGAAGTTGTGGAGGTTCCAGTCCAGCCGAACGCGGAACTCCTGGAACAGCTCGCCGCCCTACGCGCCGAGATCGAGGAACTGCGAAACGCGGAAGCTCCGGTGGTCGAGGATGACACGGCGGCTGCCGAAGCTATCGAGGCCCTGACGGCCCAGATCGCGGCGTTGCAGGAAGCCTCCCAAAACGCCCAAGAGCAATTCGCGGAGGCTCTGGAAGAGCGGGATCGCGAGCTGCGTCAGCTTCAGGCGGACCTCGAACTGGCAATGCTGGATCAAGGGCCTGATCCGGCCCTGCAACAGCGCATTCGCGACCTCGAAAATCGCATCCTTGAAATGCAGGCCATGCCGGGTCCAACGGAAGAAGATTTGCTGGAACTGGAACGCCAGCGCCTTGCGGCTGAAGAAGAAGCTCGCCGCCTGGCCGAACTGGAACGTCGCCGTCTCGAAGAAGAAGCCTTCCAGCAAGCGCGCATCCAGTCTCCGACCATCGCCTTTGGCGGTGCTGGTGGCCAGGACGGTGAACTTGTCGAGCGCACCTTTGGCGAAGTGACCGATTTCGTGCTGAACGGCGCGTTGCCGACGCAGGTGACGCAGGCTGAAGTGATCGCGAACCCCGGCAATACCGTGATCCAGGGAACGATGATCCAAGCTGTCATGGAAACGGCGGTGTCGAGCGAGCTTCCAGGCCAGGTGCGGGCCGTGATTTCGGAGGATGTCCATTCGTATGACGGCTCACGCATTCTGATTCCGCGCGGATCGAAACTGATCGGGCGGTATCGTGCTGGCGCCGACATCGCGCAGAGCAGGATCACGATTGCATGGGACCGGATCATCCTGCCGAACGACCAGACGGTCGTTATCAGCTCCTTCGGGGGCGATGAACTTGGCCGGTCCGGCACAACGGGCTTTGTGGACACGCGCTTCGATGAACGCTTCGGATCGGCTGCTCTGATCTCGCTTATCAATGCCCTGCCCGGCGCAGCTGCGGCCCAGGTTGAAGATGACACCAGTGCGGAGGTGCTGGAGGATGTTGGCGACGATCTGAGCGACAGCACCGGCAGTGTCATTGACGATTATCTCTCCATTGGCCCCGTGATCTACGTCGAACAAGGCGCTCGGATCACGGTCATGGTCGATCGCGATCTGGAAATTTTCTGATGTCGGGTGCGTATCTTGAAAGCTCGCTCGACAAGCTGCCCGACGCGCAACGACCAGACGTGATCGAGATATGTATCAACCCCGATGGGCAAATCTGGGGCGAGTTTCAGGGGGATCACTTTATGAGCCCCCTGAACGCCACCCTGACCCAGACCGAGATACGTGACCTTGGCAATCAAATCGCCTCTGCCGCCAGCACGACGATCAGCAAGGACAAACCTATCGTATCGGTGAGCATCACCTACAAGGACCGTCCGATCCGCGCCCAGGTCATTATGCCACCCGCCGTCATCGACGGCGTGTCGATCAGTCTGCGTTTTTTTTCCACCCTGCCGCTTAGCGACATAAAGCTGAAGTTTCTCTATGGGGCAGAACACAGTCTCGAACAGAAACGACTTCAGCGGAACCGTGAGCTGCGCGAGGTCGCAAAGTCCGGCGACATCGACGCCTGCACACAGTTTTGTGTCGATCACAAGTTGAACATGATCGTCTCCGGCGGAACTTCGACAGGCAAGACGGTCGCCGCTCGTAAGATTCTCGCGTTGGTCCCGCCGGAAGAACGGATCATCACCATCGAGGAAGCGGCCGAGCTGGTGCCTCCGCAACCGAACACAGTGACGCTGATCTCGAACCGCGATGTGAAAATGCAGTCGGCCGATACGCTGCTCACCTCGACGCTTCGGATGCGACCGGATCGTATTGTCCTGGGCGAGGTTCGCGGCAGCGAGGCCATGACGTTTCTCGAAGCCATCAACACCGGCCACGGTGGGTCGATGACGACGCTTCACGCCGAGACGCCTCAACTGGCGGTTCAACGGCTGGCAATCGCCGCCCTCAAAACCGACATCCCCATGACCTACCAGGACATGATACAATACATCGAAAGCTCCATCGACGTGATCGTCCAAGCTGCACGCGCGGACGGCGATAGGGGCATCACCGAATTTTACCTGCCCGGCCAGACAATGGAGGATGGCGATGAAGACATTCGAACATGAAGTGCTTTTTTTCCACGCTCACAACGAGAAAACGCACAACGAAATGAAAGCTAGTCTTGCGGAGTGGGGCATGGCGGGGTTCGCAATCGTCGCGGTTCATCCGGCACAAGATAAAAAAGGCTTCAATGGCTACACCGTATTTCTGTCGCGCGAATTGATTGATCTGAAGAAGAACCATGAGGATGCGGCATGAAGATAGTCCTGTATGCAGTGCTGTCGGCAACCATAAGTTTGCCTACGGTTTCAGTCGCCCAGATGGTTTCATCGGGCCAGACTGACGAGATTTGTCCGGGTCGACCAAATGAGCCGCAGATAATCCAGAATATGCCTGTCCAAGAGGCTTATCGCACCCTTTTGCTTCAAGCGATGTATTCGGCCTATCGCTATGAGCTTGTGGTTCAGACTGGCACCTGCTCATGCGATAACCGCTTTCCCTCTTGGGAGCCGGTGGTGGAATATTATCTCGAGAACTACGCGAGGCTTGAAGATGAATGGGCTGTCATGGACGCACAACGCCCTTATGACGCAGCCAAGCGACTGCACCGAGAGCCGCATCGAACCATTTGTGTTCAACAGGGCAACTGGCGGTGAGGCAAAGCCATGAGCATTGTTACATATATCGTTGATACGGCAGAGACGTTTCTGGACGATGCCGCCCAGACACAATTCGGGTCAGTCGCCACCACGGTCGGGACAATGATCCAGCTCGCCTGCACCGTCTTGGTGATCTTCGTCTTTATCAACATGGCCTACCAATATCGGTCAATGGATGGGCGACAGGCGTTCTGGCTAGCAGTCAAAATCATTCTCGTCGGGATTTTTGCGACAAACTGGACGCAATTCAATTCCCTTTCATCCGCCATCCTAAGTGGCATTGATAGTATATCAGCCGCATTGGTTGCATCTGTCGGAGGAGGAACACCAGGACCTTCTGGCACATTTGCCGAACAATTCGATAGCCTAATTGCCAGCTTGGGTGATTACCTAAATGCTGCTGGCTCGGAACTTAACTGGATGGCTGGCGCCCTGATGGACTTGCTCGGTGTCGTTCTGCTATCCCTCTTGGGCGGTCTTGCAGCCTTCATCATCGTGGCTTCGCGGCTCATGATCGCGTTGCTTCTTGGACTTGCTCCTATCATGATATTTCTGACCTTGTTCGAGGTGACGAAAGACTACTTCGCACGTTGGCTATCAGCGGTGATTTCCTTTGCTCTTTACCCGGTTGTCGTAGCAGGCGTCTTTGCCACGATCGTCGGCATCGCGCGTTCGCTTCTAACCCGACTGGGTGATCCTGCGGACGCCACGAATATTGGAGCCCTCCTTCCATTCTTCATGATGGTTCTGATGGCAAAGGGTTTCATCATTGCCACCCCGTTTATCGTGCGCGCAATATCGGGCAACATTGTCATGCCAGCTCTGACTAGCGGCTTGGGTGGCAGCTATGCCTTCGGTCGTGCATTTGGGGGAAGTCAGCAAGCCCAGAATCGTTATCTCATGGGTTCTGCGACAGGAAGCGAATATGCGGGTCTGCGCCTTCGCTCAATGGTAACTCGACAGCCGATGCCTGAAAGAACATCTTACGGTCAGCCTTCACCAGCCGCCAACAGTTCGCAACCTGCGCCACCACCCCGGACAGGCACGGGGCAGCAGATGATCGAAACTAAAGCTCGGTCCCAACGGATTGCAGACGCCGGCAAGAAATAGCCATCAAGGGGCGCGGTTAGGACCACGCCCCTTGTCTATTACTCGTAAACGACGTTCTCGCAGCGCCCGGCTTTCCACATCGGGGCCAGATGGCCGCTATCCCACTGATACAGCCAGCCCACGACCTGCCGCGTCTTTTTGTCAATGATCCGCTTGACGGGACGTGCCTGTCTCCGTCTTCGCGTAGTTGAAGCAGGCTCTCGTTGCGCGAAAACCTCGCCTGCGAATTGCTTTCCCATGATCGTGTCCCCCGGATGTTCCGAATCTCACGTTCTGGTTGCACCAATATAGTCATGTCGATCACGACCTGATATGAAAGTGAACGAACAGGCACGAACAGAAAGCCGATAAGCGTTTGATTAAGAATGGTAAGTTTTTTGTCCCCCCGGAAGATCGTGGCGAAGACCTGAAAACCCTCCTGAAGCGACTCGTCGCAGTCGGAGCAGGCAGACCTGTCGATAGCAATGGGTTTCCTGAAGGCCCCTGGACGGCCGAGTTGCTTGCGGAGGCCATCTCGCAGATCGACGCGAACCGATCAGGCATAGAGTTGCGAACCGTTCAGCACTGGCTCCAGGACAACGAGAGAGGCATACGAGCTGAAAACATCCGATGGCTGGCCCGGATTTTCGGATGTGATGATCCCGATGCGACAAGCGACTGGCAAAGGGAACTGACAGCGGCTCGGGAACGCCTGACGCAGAACCGCCGCCGTAAGACAGAACACCGGGTGGAGGGGCACCGCGCGGCCGATCAGCTTGCCCACACGACCCCTGCCCCGCCAACAAAGCCCAAACCAACCTTCTGCCTGGCCCGCCGGTCGGAAGCCCTTTTTGGAAGACGCTCTCCCCTCGATTTACCTGCATCGGTTTTCGCTGGCGCGGTAGCACTTGGTTTCCTCGCCTTCTTCCTGGGCATCCACAGTATAGAATACACGAGACCAAGCGGTGTCTCGAAACAGGTCGGGTTCTTGTGGGCACCGAACTGGACGTTCCTGTTCATGATCTTCATGCCGCTGTTCTTCGCCTTCGCAGTGGAGCTGATGTCATACTGGAAAAACGAGGGCCGCAGATCGCTGCTCGATGCTGGCGAACTGACCGAAAAGGAAGATGGTTGGGATCGCAAGGTAATGGCTGCGTCCTACACCTATTGGGCAGTTTTCATTCTCTGCGTCGCTTTTGCCGGCCTGTTTCAGTGGATCGGTGTCAGACTCATGACGCTACTGAACGGCGTCGATGATTATGCAATCGACTGGGGGACGCTGGCCCTTGTGCGCCCGGAAGAAGTCTCGATTCCCCAGTCCATCGCGTTCACCGGCTTCGCCTACTTGTATATGTGTCTCTGCTTCTATCTGTTCTTTGTCGGATTGATCCTGCTGTTCACCGTGGCCCACGATTTTTGGGAGATTGAGCAAAATCCCGATTGGAAATCAGGGTCAGAGGCGCAGGCCGCTGCCGCCCCGATCAGTCGCCGGGTCATGCGGGCAATCTGTCGCTGCACGATCGCTGGTATCTTCGTTGCAATCTGCATGAAGCTACAGAGCTTCTATCTCACATCGACCTCTCCCAATGTGGTGCAATGGCTCGCGGATGATGCCCTTTCGGCGGTCGCGGTCCAAGGCAATGCGGAAAGTCGTGCGGATTTCAGGATGCCAACCCACTACACCAGCCTGATCGTCGCGATCGCCACCTGCGTTCCATTCCTCTATGGGTTCGCACGATTGGCGATTGGCGAGCGGTTCACCGTCAGAGGCGCACGGATGGCGAGTGTCATACTCTATCTCTTGGCAAGCTATCTTCTGATTGGAGCCTTCGCAGGATTCTCGATCATGCTGCTCCTGGCTGTCCTGCTCGGCCTATACTGCTTCTTCGACCCGGAGCTGCGTTTCAGCCTAAACCGTCGAACTCGTGGGCAACAAAGTGCTACATAGCTTGCTGGACCGATGGGATGAGAAGAAGGCCGCACGAAGTGATGCGATCAAGCGAGCGACTGGTCTTCGTCTCGATGCAACTCTTGCGTTTGAAGGTGCAGATGATGTCACGACGATAGAAGGGTTCATCCAGCACGCCACTTTGGCCGCGAAAAATCCGGGTTTCTTCGACCAGGAGATAGACACAGTAACAGAGGTTGATCGTAACGATCAGTGGATCACCTTCCCCTCGCAGGTGGTGACGCCAACACCTGAAAACAACACGGTCGTCGCGAAGATTAGTGATGGCGAACAATCCCGCAAGGCCGTGATCCTGTTTCACCACTGGAACGCAAAATCCCGATACGACCAGATCGCGAAATACTTCACTCGGCGCGAGATCGCTGTGATCGAGATGGCTATGCCATATCACCACGAACGGTCACGGCCAGGTTCAGACTACGCCGACCACATGCTTAGCCCATCGCTGGGCCGGACATTGCAATCCGTCCGACAGGCAGTCCTTGATGGCCGTCAGATTGTTCGTTGGCTTGAAAGAGAGGGTTACGACGAAATTTCCGTCTTGGGCATGAGTCTGGGTTCCTGGGTTGCCGGCTTGTTGGCCGCCCACGATCCTGCGGTGAAGAACGCAGCCTTATTCCTGACTGCGGACAGTCTCGCAGAGATGTGCTGGACCGGCCGCGCGACCCGGCACATTCGCGAAAGCCTGGAAGGCGCAATCTCGCTGTCGGAATTTCGGCAAGCCTGGTTGCCGCTCGATCTTGGGCACCATGCAGAAAGCCTCTCACGCAACGACCTTCATCTTCAGCTCGTGCTTGGAAAAAGGGACACGGTTGTTCTGCCGACGCTCTCCCACCGTCTGACAGAAACGCTGACCTCCCACGGGGCGAACCTCGATGTTTTAAGCCTGAACTGTGGTCATTACTCTCTGACGCTCCCCCCCTACATTCTTTGGGCCGGACGCGCTGTCACACAGCTTATAAACGATAGGTGAAGGTCAGTGGCGCAGACCTGGCTCGCTGTCCTTGCCTGCATCGTCGTCCTCGATGCGCTCGCGAAGGTCGTCTAGATCTTCTTGCGTCATCGCGCCGGCCGCTACAGCGGCCTCGCCGTATCGAAGCGCGGCACGATCACTTTCAGCTTCCGTGTCCGCGTTCCTCTCCATCGTTCGTGCTGCCGTCATGGCACTTTCCGTCGCCCAATGGGGTGGATCATCCCGGAATCGAAAACCATCACGCCTCAGCTCTGCAACCCGAATGAGACGTGCACCGGAATTGTCGTGGAGGTCTGTGCGATCTGAACGGGCAATCGCTTCGGGTAGGTTCTCGTATGACCGTTCATATCGCCGCAGAACATCCTGAGCAGGAACATCATGACCGCCGCGTTCAACCCGGTTTGCAACCCGAGCAACATTTGCATCAGGGCTGTTGAGACGAACATAGTGCAGCTCAACCTCGAAACCCCTCGAACGGGCTTCGTCCATCAGCTTCAAGGTTCGATTGCCAGACAGTGTGGTTTCCACGGCAAAGCTCTCCCTACGATCAAGAAAATCGTTTTGTTGCTTCACCGCCTCTCGACCAGCGGCAACGCCTGCCACCTCGACGTTCTCAGAATTTATCTGCCGCGCGATAGCGTCAGGGTCGATAACGGGACGATCACCTGGAAGCCCAGAACGGGTCAGGGTCGATTTCCCTGCACCGTTGGCTCCTGCGATGACGACAAGAGTAGGTCGGTCGTCGCTCATGCCTTATGCCGCACGCCCTGATCGTCGCGATAATCAAGCTCCACCTCATCATCGTCGGCCCGCCTGCGAACCCATGTTCCGTCTTCACGTTGCTGGATCAGTGTCGCGCCATCGGCCAGCTCTTCCGCCAAAATTTCTTCTTGTCGATCCACGAAATCCGGTCGATCAACGAACTTGGGCGGTATTTGCTTCCCCGACGCATCGCCCTCATCGGGCGGCAAGTCATCGTCCTGATCGTCATTTCCTACGGCACTGAGAATGGCAACAGCGTTCGCCACCGCCTCCTTCGCCTGCGTGTCACCGTCGACACCCCCCTCCAAAGGAAGTCGCTGCTGGACGGAAAGGTCCATCTTTTGCTGTCCGTCCGCGTTCTCACGCGCAGCTTTGGATCGTCGCTTTCGGCCGCCCATTTTCAGCGGCTTCCCGGAGCTGGCAATGTTCTGGCAGATGGCCACTCTTCGACTGGCTTGCGGGGCTTCGTCCACTTCTGAAGGCAATCCCCCCTGCCCCGCGTTCTCACTGGGCTGTGCCGCGTGGGAAGCAGGTTCGGGCATCGGCTCGGGCTCGATCTCCCGAACTACAGCGGGTTCTTCCGTTGATTGCGCTACAGATGAACGGCCCGCCTCCTCCGTTTCTATATCTTGGTTTTGTTCTTCAGGTGCAGGGAGCGCCTTCGCTTCTTCGGGGAAAGGCAGGTCGCCTTTCTGGGCTGCATTGATCTTCTTGAAAAACGGGTCTTCAAAATACTTGATCCGTTTCGCTCTCACAGGCATCTGCGCATCGACCACCATGACAATATCGTCCAGCGGCATCCGGCGCGCTTCATCCTCGGGCAGGAGCGATGTTTCTTCGGTCCGCTCCGACATGCTCCGTCCCTCGAACGGGTTCCGCCCGATTGACCGAGACCGGGTGACGACACGCTTCGTCGTTTTGCCCACTGCCTTGGACAGCTCCTCTACCGTCTTTTCGTCTGATGGCGTGAGATACAGTTTCACACCTGCGTTGCCTTGAAGCGCGCGACGTGTGTTCTCACCATAGATTTCGTCCAGCGCCGGAATGGTCTGCGTTACGATTGCGAGCCGACCCTTGTAGGAGCGCAAGGTTTCGATGCTCTCCACGACGATCGGCATTTTTCCGAGCCGGTTGAACTCGTCCAGGATAATCATCACCGGCCACGGTTCATCTGGGCCAGGCTCCTTGTCCTGAAGCGAGGAAATGAGGTCAGAGAAAAACAGCCGGATCAGCGCAGCCATCGGCTTGACCATGTTCGGCGCAACCACAAGGTAGACCGTGAAGGGCTTCTTGCGGATCGTCCGAAAATCAAAATCGCTGACGCTCGTGGCTTCGTCCACCGCCGGATTCGACCATTGGTCCAAACCAGATGTCATCAGAAGCGACACATAGGATGTCAGGGTGTCGTTGTTCGTAGATCCCATGCGCTCGAAGATCAGCTTTGCCGCGCGGTTCTGAACCTCGTCGCGACGCTTCAGGAACTCCTTCTGTTTGTTGCCCCCGGAAGATGTGATCCGATAAATTTCGCCCAGGGTTGGCACTTTCCGCTGGAATGCCAACAACCCAGCGGCAACGAACAGGTCGATGCCACCCTTGAGAAGACCTTGCGTCCTGTCACTGTCCGATTGCAGGAACAGCGTTGCAAGAAGCTGAAGCTCCATTTGTTGCTGGTTGGGGTCTTCCAGCGCCGCAATTCTTAGCAGCGGGTTGTAGCGATGTGTCCGGCGGTCGTTCCAATCGACCGGCGCGAAGCGATAGACCTTATCGCCCTGGGAGGCCCTGTGACGCGCCGTGGCCTCAAAATTCTCGCCCTTCACGTCAAGAACAACGGCACTGCCTTTGAACGTCAACAGGTTAGGAATGACAAAGCCGGTCGTCTTGCCACGGCCCGTTGGCGCGACGATCAAAGCGTGAGGAAACACCTTCGATGAGATCAAGCGTGCCGAACTGGACGGTTTACCCAGCTTTCCCAGGATAAACCCCTGCCCCGGCGGCGTGAAGAAGCCGTTGCGCTTCATTTCAGCCGCCTTCTGCCAATGGGTGCGACCGAACCTGGTCAGAGCCGAGCCGGACAGAACTGCGCTTAGAAGAAGAGCCGCAAATGCAAAGCCACCGATGATGAAATTGACCAGTTGAAAATCGTCCGGCCGAACGCGCTGCATCGCAAAATAGTTGTTCGCAATCCAGAAAAAGTCGATCTCTGCGCGCATTCCGAACGTGCGAAAGCTGAGGATGGCGCTCGCGACGACATAACCCATCGCGGCGCCCACAAGGGTCAGGAGGACGATCCCGACTGCGATCTTCCCCTTATCCATGTGTTTGCCCCTTCTCAGTATGGCTCGCGATGCTCCGCAAGCGTTGTGCGTCGTATTCTTCCTCGTTGATCTCGGAAACCACCTCCCGAACGGCCTCGCTGTTTGCGGTTGCCTCGTCCGACTGAAGATAGGCTTTGGCAGCGTAGAGGCGGTCGAGCCGATCATCTATTACCTCGTCCAGCACATCGGCATCACCGCGCTTCAGAGCTTCGATCTGCTCGTCGTTCAAATCCCGTTCGATCTCGTCACGGAAAACCTGCCGGCTCTCATTGTCCGGGAACGGCGGATTGATCCTATCGGTGCGTTCATGCTCGATGGCCCGCGCGATAGCCGGATGTTCCTGTTCAAGGGCGGTCATACGCGCATCGCGATCTTCTGCCCTGATACCCTCTCGTTCGGCGCGCTCGATCCCCGCATCGGTTGCCAACCGTTCCGACAGTGCCTCACGAGAATCCGCATCCCGTGCGGCCTGACGTTCCGCTTCGATCAGCTCGTCACGATTGTTCGCGGAAAAGGACGCGACATAGGTTGTCGCCAAGCCCTTCGCCAGATGATCCGGCATGTCCGGATACCGTTCCTTGAAATCGGCTGCGACAGCAACATCCACGTCAGTCCTGCCGTCTGCCCGCGACATGACGTTCTCAATCTCACGGTCGATCTGATCGGCACGATTCCGATCCACAACCCGTGGGTTTAGGGGGTCGGCAGTGTCGATCACATCGGTCGGACGTGCCAATAGCTCGGGATGTCGTTGGAGATAGTCGCGTTGTTCGGCTTCGATCCGCGCCTCCGCCCTGCTCTCGATCTCGTCAGCCCGTTCCGCGATCTGCGCTTCGGTCAAACCTTGATCGCGCAAGTCCTGGCGCACCGCGCGGCTCATGTCGTCCACGCTCTCGGCGTCATAGTGGAAAGTCGCCTCGGTCACTTCGTCGGTCACACCATCGCGGCGGACCACCTCAGCGCGTTCCAGCGTCGTTCCCAACTGAACATGCACGCGATCGAGCTGGTCCACCGCGACGCGAAGATCCTCCTGTCTTTCGAGATTGAGATTTTGCGTTTCAGCGATTTTCTGAAGATCGTCAGCATACCATTGCCGCTCAAGGGCAGCGTTATTCGCGCCCTGCTCGATCCGGCTGATAACGGCTTCGGATGAGATGCCGGTCCCTCGCAAAGCCGTCTCGACTTGCGCACGCGTCTCCCCTTCACGCAGCTTGCCAACCAACCCCTCGTTGATGTTGCGTTCGGAGTATACGCCCGTGGCAGAGGGCGGCTGACGCAGTGACGAAGGACCGACGCTTTCCACCGGCGCAACCGCCGTCGCAAGCTGCCTTTGCAACGCGGCGCGCTGCCCTTCCGGGGCGTCTTCGATCAATTTGCTGACACGTTCGATCTCCTGTGTCAGCTTGGCGTTCAATTCCTCAAAGCTCTGCTGCTCGGCCATGTAAATTTCTCCTTCGGGTTCCAGCCGCCCGCCACGCGCCAGGATCGCTCCGGCCCGCATGAGCGCATTTTCAGCATCTTCTCTGTTCTCTCGGGTCGCGTCGGCTGCCAGACGTTCATAGAGCTGCGCATTCGATGCGATTTCGGCCAAGGTCCGGTCCAGGTCGCGACCGATCCGCTCCCTCCCCACTGCGGGGCGGCCCTCTTCCTTCGCAGCATACACCTCTCGGGTGCGCGGCGCGTAATCGACCACCCCGCGATGCACCCGGCGGGTGGCTTCCAGCTTCACGCCGACCTTTTCGGCCTCTTCAACCATCGCAAGACGAAAATCATCGTAGTTGAACCGATGGTCCCGACCGAGATAGAACAACTCGCCCTCTTGGGACCGCCGGTTCAGAACGATATGGGCGTGGGGGTGTTCGCGATCCTCGTGAACCGCGATGATGTAATCAAAGTTGCCTTCCTCGGTCTTGAAAAACCGCTCCGCAACCGCGGCGGAGATGTCACGAACGTCTTCACCTCTTGTGCCGATGGGATACGACATCAGCATGTGCGTAGTGTTGCCCAGCTTCGGATTGAAGCTCTCATCCCAGCGGCTCGCAAACCGCTCGGTCATATCCTTGATGTCATCACCCGATAGCCGCTTCTGACCAACATATGTCCCTCGGCTGTCCACGATGTGAGACGACTTGGTGGTCAGATACGTCAACTGGTTGGAAAGCTGGCCTTTCGTATGCGTCCCACCACCCCGAATAGCCTTGAACACGGCCGCTCGATGACCTCTGGCAGCACGGAACATCTGTTTGCGCTGCTGGTGAAGGCCCTGCATCGAGCCTCGAACCCTGCTCCACCCCTTTTCAAACAGTTCACCTGAAACGGCAGAGACCGCATCACTCCGCGCCATCGGCCAGCTCCTTCAACTCGGCCCGCGCCCGCAGGGTGATATGTTCGACCCTGCGTCGCGCCAGTAGGTCCACCTGGTCCGCAAAATCCAGAACGAAAGTCGAAAGCGCCTTGATCTGGTTGAGGCTCTGAACGCCGAACACCGGCGCGATCCCCTTGTTCTTCGCCTCGTTCAACCGCATCGCGATCTGCGTCACGTTGTTTCCGACCCTGTTCAAGGCCGCTCGAAACCCCTGCAACTCGCTCGCTAAGTGATCGTCAGGTTGGAAAATCCCGTTCGCGGACTGGATCAACCGACGAAGCGCATCCGACCGATTGTTGATGTTGAGCCGCGATATGAGGGCATCGAACTTCTGCAACTCTTCCGGCGTCAGCGTCACAGAAACGGTTTTCGTCCTCGTGCTTGCATCGCGTCGCCGCTCTTTTTCAGTCCGAAGTGTGTAGTAGATCGTCCGTTCCGTGACATCGAACTTCTGCGCAAGCGCCTTGGGCGAAACGCCTTTCGCGCGGTCTCGGACGATGGCGAGGCGTTCATCCCGGCTCAAACGCTTGCGCTTCGACATACTGAACAAAGACTCCCTATTTCCTGCCAAACTCATACAGACATTTAGGCTTTGAGGCAATCGCAGATTGCATCACGTCTCAAAGCCGTTCAAAATGGATGTATTCCGTTGAAGCGGACCCGAGCCCAGGGTCCGCGCGTCGAGCCGGAGGCGAGACCGCCGAGCTTGCGAGGCCACCAGAGACCCCTCAAAAAATCGCGCTGTGGACCCTTATCAGCTCAACCGCACCCCCACCCCACCCAAACCACGGGAAACGCCTGTAGCCCCCCTTCCAGCGGCTCTCCGGGCCGAGGATGTTCTAGTCGACCGACCCAACTGTCGCCCGAAAGCCGCTGCTACCCTGTTTTCGGCGCGATACACAAAACAACAAACGCCGAACAAAAAACAGCAGACAACCTACGCAATACACCAAACACCTAACAACGAACACCGCGCGGCGAACAACGAACACCGACCCCGTGACACCGAACACCGAACACCGAACAGATCGCGGCGAACAAGAAACCCGTGACACATCACAACGAACATGCGACAACGCATACAAAGCGCAGAACACCGAACATGAGGCAAAGAACATGGAACAGGCCACAACAAACGCGAAACACGACGAACCGAACACGAAACAGAAGACAGAAAACGGCTTCGTGCAGACCGGGCAGCCGAATGACGCCATGAAAGTCATCACCGTCATGACCCGGAAGGGCGGCGCGGGCAAAACGACCCTTGTTCAAGCCCTCATCAGCGCGGCCCTGAAAGACGGAAAGCGCATTCTCGCGCTGGACGCCGACCCCCAGCAGGGATTGCACCGCTGGCTCAAGCCTCTTTCCGAAGCAGAGCCGCTCATCATATCGCGCCAGCTCGAATACGCCGCCGACCTCGAACGATGGACTGAGGAAGCCTATGAAGCAGGCAGCGTCGATCTCGTCTTCGTGGACACACAAGGGGCGGCTGGCGAATGGGCCGATGAACTGGCGGCCCATAGCGACTTTCTTGTCGTCCCAATGAAGATGGCCGACAAAGACCTCTCGATCACCACAGATACGTTCAACTGGTATGTCGGTCTTCGGGAACGTGTCGATGATCCCGATCTGCTCCCGACACTTCGCATCCTCATGGCGGACGTGCCTAGGGACATGAACGCCACACAAAAGAAGATCGAAATGCTCGCGATTGAGCGGTTTCCGGTCATGAATAACTACTTCATGCACCGCAAACAGCACCTTGATGCCGACACCAACGGGTTCCTGCACGTCCAGGCCGAAGAGAAGCGAACCGGCAGATTTGGCCTCGGCCGCACCCACGCGAAGCACTTCGATGAAGCGGTTGAAGAAGCACTCGACATTCTTGCGGAAATCACGGGGGACGAGTGATGGCGCGGAAAAAGAAACCTGTCGTGCAAGGCAAAGACCCCGCATATGACCATCAGTTCTCGCGCTATCGAAAAGCGCCGTCAAACATGCCCGATGATGTGGTGATCCCCGGACTGACAAAAGAAGCGCCAACGCAGCCCGAAAAGACCGAAACGACGCCTCGACCGGAACCGGCCACGAAAGCCGCCGAAGCTCCCACGGTCACGTCCGAAGCGAAGCCCAACACTGCGCCGAAGCCCGCCCCACCATCCAAGAAGAAAACGGCGCCAATGCAAAGGCATAAAGAAGAAACCCGTCTGGTGAGCTTGATCGCGGGGGTAAAACAATCGCAGGCCGACGCGATGCAACCGCTTCTGGATCGCGGTCTTGACCGCAAGCATATCATCGCCCTGGCCGGACGCCGGACCACAGCGTCATTCGAGCCAACACAGCAGTTCAAACAGGTTCCAGAGGCCGACCGCCGCCCCATGCGCGAAGCCTATCGCACAACGAAGACGGTGCCGACGAAGCTGATCGAGAAGCTGCGCAAAGAACATGACCCGCTCGGCGTCATGTCCGATGGCGCGATGTTGAGGGGCCAATTCGAGACACGCTTCTGGTCCAATCTTGACGCGGTGATCGCGGAATTGACCGAGAAGTATTGCTAGAAGGACCGACAAGTCGGTCCAAGTTTTCGATGAAGAGGGGGAAGGAGTTTAGGCTTCCTTCCCCCTGAAGCAAAATAGACAAGGCCGTGTCCTCGCCTTCGGCTGCGGGCCGCACCAACCTCGTCGATTTTGCTTCACCCCCATCCTCTCACGCTCGCCGCTCGGCAGGGTTTCAGGCAGAGCTGAAACCTGCGTCGATCATTTCGTGGTCGGACGGGAAAGCTCTGCGTTCAGCAGAGGTTCATGGAACATGCCACGAAAAGAGAAAAAACACGCCAAACCCGTAAAACGGATCTTGGACAGGAAGACGCGCGAGCTGGTGGGCTGGCTCTACCAATGGAACACGGGGCACCTGGCCCCGATGTGGAAAGATGGTCCTCGGGAGAACGTGGAGTATGTCTAAAAATCCGATGTTCGCGATCCGAACGGCGGAAGGAGGGGAGGACCTGGGCGAAGTCCGGTCCTCCAATCCGACACTGTTGCGGGCCTTTGGGGCGGCTTACATGCGCGATCCGAAGGCGAAGGGTGAAGTGGCGTTATTCGGCCCGAACAGCCAGCTCGTCGCCACCTACGACATCTGGCAGGATCGGTGGGAAGATGCCGAAGCGAAAGCCGGATGATCTTCACTTATGACGCTGAAAATGCTAGGCTGTTTCTAACTTTGGAGACAGTCTCATGGCCGTTCGTAAGACCCTCGCATTCACCGTCCTTCTCGCCGGATTCACCGGCACAGCCGCGTTTGCCTGGGAACACCAGTTCGAACGCGGCCTCGATCTTTATACCACACCTGACAGGTCGGTGGGCTTGTCGCTCGTATGCGACCCGAACACGGTCTATGGCAGTTCGGAAAGCGCCGTCTTGGTCCAGCTCGGAACGGACCCGATGGCGACAGAAGATGTCGTGTTTCGTTTTGAAGACGGTATCGCTGTCCAGGCCAATGTCGTTCGCGGCCACATCATGAAGCTGGCGACAGAAGAAGCCGTTTGGGAAACCCTGCTCTCCGGCTTCCGGCAATTCTCTACGGTGGTGATCGAGAACGGTGACGAAGCCGTGACGGTCGATCTGGGCGAGCCAGTCGTTTTTTCCTGCACCTGACCCGCCCGGAGGGCATCGGCGCGAAGCGCCGGGCGAGGGGCCAGATGGGGCGCAAGCCGCGTCTGGCCCCTCGTCAATTCTCTCATGCGAAAAAGAAGAGGCCCGCACCTGTGACAGAATGCGGGCCTTGATCGGTCTCGGCCGATCCGACAGGGAGTAAAAAAACCGTAGCAGGCAGGGGCCAGTCCGACCAGCCGCTAAAGGGTGATGGGGCCGCTTAGGCGGCCACCTGCTCTGCGGCGTTGTCCTTGGCTGCCGGTGCCAAGGCGTTGATGTAATCGACGGCCTTCTGCGCCTCGGCTGCCGCTTTGAAGATCAGTTCCTTGTCTGATTTCAGCGCCTCAAGCCATCCCTCGACATAGGCCGCGCTCTGATCGAATTGCGGTTTGACCCCAAGCTGAAGACACAGGAAACATGCGCCGATTTCGGCCACCAGTTCCTCGAATGCGTAAGCCTGCTTGTCCTGAAATTTCTTGATCCGCTCAAGGCGTTTCTCGCTGCCAGTCCAGTGGATCAGCTCGTGCGCAAGGGTTCCAAAATAGCCGCTCGTCTCGAAGAACGTCGCAATCGGCGGCATGTGAATGTGATCCTGTGCGGGCTTGTAGTAGGCGCGAGGATCTTCGCTGGTGATGATTTCGGCACCTGTCGCCGCAAAGAACGCCTCAAGCTCTGGATCAGTCTCCGTGCCAAGGTCGCGGGGCGGTTCGGGCCGGATATAGTATTCCTCCGGCAACCCCTCGATCTGATCGGCGTTGAAGACATTGTTGGACTTGGCGAAGCGGCTCGTGCGGGTCTCGGTCTCGCCGGTGTCCGCCTCGATCTCTTTCTCGAACGTGCCATAGAAAACGGACTTTGTGCATCTCTCGCCTTTGCGAACGCTGCCGCCAAGCTCTTGCGCCTGACGGAATGTCATCCAGCGGGCAGAATTATAGCCCTTCACCATTGCCGTCGCCCACAACATCAAAATGTTGATTCCGCGATACTGCTCGCCGTTATGGCGAAGCGGAAAACATACGCCCGATGCGTCGCCCGTCCACGGCTTGCGCCACGGTGGCGTCCCTGCCTCGATCTGCGCGATGATCGTATCCGTGACGTGCTGCTTGATGTCCAAACGTGCTTTAGCCATGCCGGCCTCCTTGTGGTGATGCCCGTTCCGGTCTGGTGCCGAAAATCGTGGCGGGGGTTCGGGAAGGTCCGCGAAGCGGTGCCTCTCCTGAAACCCTGCCTCCCGGCGAGGGCGGGAGGGGGGCCCGCGCAATGCGGAAATCCAGCCCAAAGGGGAGGGGGATCTCTGACGCGACGCATAGTTCTGCCATTTGCGTCGTGACCCTTGCCATTCCTCCACAGCCTCATGCCGATCTCCGGGCGTTTCGTTGTGGTTTGTCCTGACGGTCCCGAGGGATAGTCAGGG
>NZ_JABVAX010000016.1 GCF_013404595.1 Jannaschia marina
TCGCCTTGAACGCGGCCGCGTGCCGCTTCCTCTTCGCCATCTCGTCCGTCTCCTTCTCGAAGACCAAGATGACCTCAGATCGTAGCTCCCGTCAGCGTCCAATTTCCAGGGAGCACCTCATGCACCAAAGACAGGACGAGAGCGATGGCGGCGAGGTAGTTGCGCGGGAGCTTGTCGTAGCGGTTTGCGGCCCTTCTGAAGTGTTTCATGCGGTTGAAGAAGCGCTCGACGGAGATTGCAGCGCGCGTAGATGTCATGTGGCGCGGACGATGGTGCAGTCGATGAACCGCACCGATTGCGGGAACCGCTCGGCCAGGCACTCGAACACGGCGATCCAGACCCCACGCTTGACCCAGCGATTAAAGGGGTTTTAGGCGGTCCTGTAGGATCACCGCTCGGGCAGATCCCGCTAGGGCGAGCCGGTCCTGAAGACTCAGAAGATCGCGTTCAAGACCCGCCGGCCACCCACCCGCACAGCACCGCATCCCTCAGGCGGAAGAAACGGCAGGATCAACGCCCATTCCGCATCCGTAAGATCGAACCTCGCCGTCCAAATCTCCCGATAGTCCCAGCGCGCTTGAATCACATCGATAACGGGTGCGTACAGAGCCTAGGGCTTCGGGTGACGTCGTCATCCTTGCCTGTATCAAGCCCAATGAAAAGCGCGAAACCCTCGAAAACCACTCAAGAGCAAGCAACTCCTGCACATCGAATGGCATGTAACCGCGAAAAGGCACGTGACTCCTGTACAAAACTCAGCCTGCTTCAGGAAAACGACGGGCCGTCGACACCGATACGATCATCCGGCCAAGGGACGCGGCTGCCCGGCGGGTCTCTGAACCCGGGGAACGGGAGACGGCGGCCGAGCGCCTTGCGCGGCCTCATTTGTCACGGGGGTAGACGTCGCTTCATGACGGACCGGATGCGGATCAGCCCGGCCGAAACCCGCATTCATTTCTGTGCATCATCGAAGCGGATCTCGACGCGGAGCCCCCCTGCGCCCGCTCTTCGGGGGTCTGCGTTCAGGGGGAACGGACTTTCCCCGACGGCCATGCGGCTCCAATCGCGGGCGGTGTCGGCCTTGCCCTGAATGCCCTTCGCAGCGGCACGGGCGACCCGAGGAGCCGCAACGCTCGTCCCCGACAAGCGCGCCCAGGATCCGCTGCGCGACCCGGCGCTGATGACCCCCCGCATCAGGTAGCTCTCGTCCGACTTCGCCGCGAGATCGGGCCCCTCCCGACCGGGTGAGCCGCCACGATCGCTGGTGGGACCGGCACCTGAGTATCCGGCGACCCCCGCCTCCCGCGCGCTGTAGCCGGCGACGACGACAGGATCCGCGCCACAGGCAAATCCGTTCAGGGTGCCCGACCGCGTTATCGGACAATCGCTGCCTGTCGGATCGACCGCCAGCGGCACGCCAAACTCATCGAAGCGGACGTAGTCCGCGGCATCGAAATATGCCTGACGTCCGCCGGGAAGAGACCCTGGAAGCGTCTCGTCCCGACGGACCCAGAGGTCGATGTCACCTGCCGGCGCGCCGGCGGAGCGTTCGATCTCCAGCTGCCAGGCCCCCGCCGGTGCCAGCACCGCTTTTTCATCCAGCCCTGCCGTCGGACCGATCGTCAGACCGACACGTCCGCGTTGAACGAAGCCACCGACGTACTGATAGGCGAGGCGCGCCACTTCCTGCCCCCTGGAGTTGAAAAGTGAGGCGCGCTGACCCGGTCGGGTCGAGATGGTTTTACGTTCGCCCCCGGGCGCGGTGATGCCGATCCGGGCGAAATCCGGCTGCTCCCTTTCCTCGCTCACAGGAAGCCAGATTTGCATATGGCTCGGCGTGCGATCATCCGGCTGTGCAATGAGATCGACGTTCGTCTGCTTGCCCGGACCCGGACCCGACGCATGCAGTTGAGAGAGGTTGCTGTTCCCTGCGGGCAAGGTCAGCCATGCCTTTTGACCACGTGCCGCGAACTCCGATCCGGCCCCAACGACATGCCGGAACAGAGAGGCAAACACGCCGGTGCCGTCATGCGGCCCGCCGGTGTTGCCGTAGGAGAAGTTGAAAACGACCGGCGCGGGGCCCTTGGTCCTGGTTCTGAACCGGCCGGCCTGTTTCGCGAGAATGACGAAGGCCAAGTAAAGCAGAGGCAGCAGATCGACACCCGTCGTATCCTGAACCACGCGCGACGGCAGGATGGCACAGATGATCGGGCGTGGCGCATCGGCGTGATGCGCCTTCCGCCCCGCCGCCAATCCCATGACGTGGGTGCCGTGCGAAACGCGCCGGCTGACCGGGGAAGCGGTGCCGGCCAGAAAGTCTGCCTGCCCGGTTTCCGCGTAGAACCGGTCCTCGTCCAGAAACCCGTTGTGATGACAACGCCGCAGAAGCGCGTCGATCTCATGTCGCGAATAGGATCGGCCGAGGCTGGCGTGCGACGATCCACTATGAGGAGCCGCCTCGAAGATCGACGCGTGCTCGATCCTGCTTTCGGTCGGGCCATCGCGAAAGAGGTCGTGGCCGATGGCGATCCCGTCATCGATGACCGCCATGACGACGGCGTTGTCGTCCACGCGGATCGGGCTCAGGGCCGGTGGTGTCGCGAAACGATCGAGGAGTGCCTCCGGGATCACAGCCCCCAGATGGACGCTGACCACGCCGAAGACGTTCCGCCCGTCGTTCAAAACCTCGATCAACGGCTTCCGGGCAAAGATCGTGACGGGTTGAAGTTCTTTCACCTCTCTGCGGTCGTCGGGATCGTAAGCTACCGGGATCAATAGATCGTCGGCGAACTCCGCAAGGGCCGCCTCGAATTGGTCGATCGACACGTCCGCGATTTCGATCAGGACGGACCACCAGATGCGCGCCGGATCGTCCGGGAAATGACTCTCGGACAGGCCCAGACGGAAATCCGTATGGTGATCGAGCAGGGTGTCGTCATCCGCGTGTTGCCAGGTGAACATGTCACTCTCCCTGAACCGGGAGGTCGCCGGGCCCGAGATCCTGCCATTCCTCCAGGGCCTTTTCCCAAAGCCAGGACAGAACCGGCGCGGGCTCGCCCTTGGAGGGGGCATGCGCTTTCGCGCGCATCCACACACCGTCTCCGGATTCGGCCTTCTTCTTCAACTCGTCCTTGCGGACATCGAAGATGTCATGCCAGTCGAAATCCCCCTCCGGATCGAAATGCGTCCCGTCGAAACGCGAAGACCACCAGCGCCCGCCGTTGCACTGGCTGTAGACGTGCTCCGCAAGGGTGCAGCCCAGAACCGCGCCGGCGGCGCTGTCGACCGGGAAGTGCACTCCCGAAACCACCCGGTTGGCGGCCACCCTGGCAGCGAGGCGCATGAGCATCTCTCCCCAATACGCCTTGTCACCGTATTGAGGCGCGTTGGAGTGCAGCATGAGCCTCCAGATCAGGCGGGCCATCAGGAACGCCTCCGATGCGTGGCCACTCGGCAGCGAGCCATGGGTCGGCGTCGGGATCATCGGTTGGATCTGCGGCGAGAATTCGATGGGGCGCTTCACAGCCAGGGCGAACTTGATGCGCTGTATCAGCGGGGCCGAAAAGCTGAGTGCCGTGGAAAGGAACTCCAGCGTATGGGGGGTACGGCCGGGGTCGATAAACCCGATCGTGGAGAAGAACGGGGCCGGCGCCGTCACTTGCGTCAGGATCTCGGCGGCCCTGTCGGGACGGATCTGGGCATAGCCCGAGACAAGATCGAGCTGACGGGTTAATCGCTCCACGCTCGGGCGGGTCATCCGGAGCAGTTCGTGATACTTGATGCGCCGCATGTCCCCCTTTTTCGCACTGCGGTGCCAGAGAACGGGGCTGACATCGCCGTCGCATGTCTCGATCGAGACGTCGATACTCGCGGCAAGCTCCGCCTGGAAGATCGCGGCGCGCACGGCGGGCGACAGCCGTTTCAAGGTCCGCGGATCGTTCGCGACGCTCTCCCGGACACTGCCGATCTGATCCAATCTGGCCCCGACGATGCCGTCGCGGGTCGTCATGAAGGCATCGGCCAGCATCGGGTTCTCGCCCGCACCCGGCGCACCATAGGCGCTATAGGCGGAGTACGCCGAATAGGCCGAGTACGCCGAGTACGCCGAATAGGCGCTGTAGGCGGAATAGGCGCTTTGCGGTACGATGGTCATGTCTCACTCCCCTTCTTGAAATCTCTGGATCAATCCGGAACCCCGGCCCGGCGCAGGAGATCTGCGAAGCGTCTCCCATTCCGGAACTCGGCGCTCGGTGACGATGCCTGCCAGGCGCTGACGCGCAGATCGGGCTGCTGCCTCATCAGTTCGGCCACTGTCTTCCGGGCCCCGTCCGGGTCACCGGCTCCGACCTGTGCCGCGGCCAGGGTTCGCAGGGTGGAAACATGCGTCCGGTTCAGCCGCAGCGACTCGCGCGCGAGCGCGACGGCGCGGTCGTATTCCCCGGCCGAAAGGTTCGCGGCAGCCGTCAGCACGAGATAGAAGAACCGATGCGGATCGAGCGGCGTCAGGTGCAGGGCCCGTTCGGTGTTGCGAATGCCGGTCTCGGGGTTGTCCCGGAAAGCTGCCAGCATTCCGCTCAGCGAGAGGCCCTGGGCGTCGTTCGGATTGTAGCTGAGTGCGAGCGCGTAGCGTTCTTCGGATTCATCCAGACGACGGGCCAGATGCGCCAGCACCTGCCCTTCACACACAAGCGCCAGAACATTCGTCGGATCGAGATCCAGTGCCCTCGCGGTGAGATCCAGCGCCTCACGGGCATCGTGATCGGGGGTATCGGTCCAGCCCTGCACCGACCTCAGCACGTGCCAGCGCGCCAGCCAGGCCAGGGGCACGGGGCTGTCGGAGACCTGTTCCGCAACGTATTCCAGATACGTCTTCGCGGTATTGAACTCCTTGATCGAAAATCGGTGCATCAGCCCGATCGCGCCATGCAACACGCTGAAGAGCTTCAGGTCGCCAATAGGACAGGAATGCAACCGGCGTGTCTCGTTCAGCATGATCGCGCTGCGGATGTGATGAACGATACTGTCCACCCAATCAGCGTTCCGCATAAGCTGATCGAGGCGCAGCTTCATCCGGTCGGACCACAGCACGAATCCGTTCTCCGTGTCCGCGAGCTCCACCGAGAGGATGACGCAACCGGCTTCCGAAACCCAGAGTCCGGACAGGACGAAATCGGCGTTCAGCCGTCGCCCCACCTCGCGCACATCCCAATCGCTCTCTCCGATGCTTACCGTGGACAGGCGCGAGATGACATTGGCGTCCTGCGACCGACTGAGTGCGCTCGAGATCTCGTCGGCGGCGAAGATACCGATCGGCTCCCAGTCCCCCTTGGAAAGCGCGCGCATCGGCAGGATCGCGAGCGTTGGCAAGACATCCCGCGGGTCGAGGCGCGCCGCGACGCCTTCGGAACCCCGCAGATGCAACACGCTCTCGGGAGCGATCACGGATGCGGGGCTTGCCGGCCCCGTGATCGCCTCGGCGCGCAGCACGTAGCCGCGCTTCCGCACGGTTCTCAGAATCGAGTGATCGCCATCCCCAATGGCGCGGCGGATATCGGCGATACATTGCGTCAGGCTGTCGTCGGTGACCGATACGTCCGGCCAGACTTCGTCGATCAGCACGTCACGGGATACAAGCTCTCCCGCGCGGGCCACCAGAAGCTGCAGGATCTGCGCGGATTGGTGTCTCAGAAGTACGTCGTTTCCATCCGCCTCGGTGAGACGACCGGACTGGGCATGATAGATCGCCGTCCCGAGCCGAAATCTGTCTGACGCTCCCCCCTCACACACCGAAAATGCTGCCTCCCGAACGACCAGCCAAAACGCTCGCATTGCGGTGGAACTGCTATTGCAACCGTTCTTTGCGAGGGCAGAGTGGTTGCCACTTGGAAAACAAAAGCTTTTGCCGCTTTGCACGTGTCGAAACGGCAGATGGACCGAATGGTAGAAGCTTTCGGGTTCAAAGTACATCGCCGGCTCTATCTCATCGCTTCAAGAAAGAGAGCGGGTTCACCTGCGTCCACACAGGTCAAAGCGGAAAAGCCGATGGATTGAAGGGTCCGGGAGGACTTGGCCGAAATGGCGATGCCTCGGAAACCTTCGGCGATCGCAGGCGGCAGCGTCGGATCCTCGATCAGAAAGCCGATGGAAGCCGGTGTCGTCAGAGGCGTCATCACCAGCCAGCCGCGCTGACCGATCCGGTTCTGCGATACGCCAAGAGACGGAGGAGGCGATGCCCAGGTCATGGTCAGATCCTCCAGCTTTTCCAGCCGGATCCACGGGTTCCGCGGGTCACCGGCAAGGGGTGCCACCGCGTTGCGGAAACGCCAGTTGATGGAGACGCCGAAGATCGGCGCGGGGGCGGTCGACGTACAGAAGAGCCAATGCGTGCTCAAACGATTTCCGTCGTCATCGACACCGACGGCACGATAGGTCGCACCCACGGTCAGCGCGTCAGGGATACAGGCCGCGTCCATGACCAGCTCGATGAACGTATGGTTGCGAAGCGTCCCTTCGGTATATCGCCCCAGACCGCCGACCAGGGCCGGATCGACCTCGATCGGGACGCCACAATAATATGGAAGGATCGCCAGGTCATGTAGCATCTTGATCTGCGTGCGCATGTCTCACTTCCGGACCGCTCGAAGAAATCGCCTCAATGACCAGGATCGTCTTCGCGTCCTCGGTTCACATCCTCAGCTTGCCCGCTCTGTTCCGATCGCGCCCGAAATCAATCCGAAATTATTCCGAAACACGTTTCATCGACGTTTCGCTCAGGCTTCAGGCACCGAACGAGCGACGGAGCGAAATTTGGGGGCCGTCAGCATCCGCCGGCGGCCGATCCAATCCGAATAACCCGCTTCAAGAGGAGAGAAGACATGGGTGCCCTAAGCGACGCAATGAAGACGCTCACCGAGCAATACTACAACGCCATCGTGACCCAGCTGAACCTGAGCGACCAGCATTTCCAGCTGGCGCAGGGTAATGTGGCGCTGCCCTCGACTACGCAGAATATCTGGTCCCTGATGGATCAGGTGCCTCCGCTCTCGATCTGCGGAAACTGGACGCCGGGATCTCACAACACGTTCTCGTCGCAGTACGGCGGGGTTCTGTCGCGCGTGCATGACGCGAGCAGCGGTCAGTTCCAGGCCGCGATGGGTGACTACTACACAGCCTGGATGACCTACCTGAAGAACAACCCCCCCTCGGACGGCAAGACGATCATCCAGGTCTTCTCGGGTTGGGCCTATGCGAACATGCCGCCCGACAAGGCCAACCAGGTGATCGGAATGTTCCAGGCCGCGCTCAACGGGCCCATCACGCAGGCCCAGATGGCTTGGGCCGCGGCCGGTGGCCAGACCGGGGTGAAGGCCTACACCAGCACGGTGGAGACCATCTCAAACGTCCTCAGCGGCGCACCGAGCGGGACCGTCACTCTGGACGCATCGACCCAGTCGAGCAACACGAGCCACACCTGGGCAGCCGGAGCGGTCGAGGGATTCTACGACATCTTCTTCGGAGGCGGCGAGGCGTCCTACGACAAGGTCAGCAGCGAGGTCATCGCGAGCTCCCTGAACTTCGACATCGAATTCAAGCACGTCTCGACGATTCCGGTCACGCCGCTCTCGCAGGGGCAGGTGATCGCCGGTCCCGATACCTTCAACCCATGGTACGTTCCCAATGCCCTGACAACCGCCTACAGCAACAACAACGGAAACACGTGGCAGTCCGGCACGCCCGACTGGACGACGTACTTCGGGCCGCAAGGTTCTCTGCCGCGGGCCGTGGACGCGCTGCTTCTGGTCGACGGGATCACGATCACGATCAGCTCGTCGAAGAGTATCGCGACCTCCGACCATACGGATGTCCAGAGCGCTTTCGAGGCCGGCTTCTTTCCATTCTTCGGCGTCGCCGGGGAAGGTGGATGGACGCTCGACAAGGTCTTCGACGATCAGGGCCGCCTGGCTGTCAGCGCGAGTTGCGACGTCGGTCATCCGCAGATCCTCGGCATCCTCCAAAGCGCGATCGGGAGCTACGTGCAGAAGGACAACCTCCAGGCAGCGATGATCGCCGCCCGCGCGGGTCAAGGCACCGCGCGCTCCGCGGTCAAATCGTTCGATGCCGAAGTGCGGGCGTCGGAAGGCTCGGACGAACTGGTCGGTGTCAGCCTCAACTGGTCAGATGCCGCCATGATCGGGCTGGAGAACTTCGCCAACACCCAGGTCCGCATGATGGTCATGAACCAGGTCAACAACTGGGCGGTGAACAGCCGGCCGCACTGGGCGGACAACAGCCTTCATACCCTCAATACCGGTGTGGGCACCGCGACGGCGCGCGCCGGAAGGTCGCCCGCGGGAACGATGAGCGTCGTGATCGTCGCTTTCGCCTAGCGCGTCGGCGTAAATGCAGCCAGGCAGTTTCGGAAGCTTGGCAAGGGCCGGTCCCCACGGGGCTGGCCTTCCCATGTGGGGTCGACCAAGACTTGCCGATCGGATGGATGGCCCTGTCTCGGGTTCAACCGCCGAGGCACCGATCCCGCACTCGACGCCGGCGCGGCCCGAGGCCGCCCTCTCGTGCGGACCACGACGGGGTGCGCAGCCGAAAGGGAAGGCAGATGCACCCTCTTTCCGGCGAGTATGAAGTCCCCTATCGCGTTTGGCTCAAATCCGACGGAGAAATAAATGACGGGCTCGAAACTGAAGCATGAGGGGGCCGGGTGATCTGCCCACTCGCTCTGAACGAGAGTCTGCGAGTTTGATTTCGGGAGTCGTCGGGTTCGGGGTTGGCAAGCGCGGCGGGCGCGAAGCCCTCAAATTGCTCAAGCGTCCGGTCTTGTTGCACAAAGCTCGCCAGGGATTCACATCGCGAGGCCAGCGGCACAGCCGGTCGACATGTCCAGGCCTGTGCCTACCCGCTCCCGCACCCTGAACCGGTCCAGCTTCGACGCCGCGCGGCGCGAGCGCCGGTCGCCGACGGTCTGGGTCGACCCTGGCTTGGCACGAGACGCCTCCTGGCAAGCCCGGCAAACAGCAGACCTTCTTGTACGCCGCCCCGCCGAAACGCAAAGCCCAGGAAGAAGGACGGTTCCGGGGCGGGAGCGGGGAACGAGGCCTTGCGCGTACCCAGGTACCTCGGCCGGACGCTCTGGCGGAAATAGAGCGGCTACCACCGCGGAAGCCGCGCCGAGACCAAGCCTCTCGGGACATTGCTACGCAATGCCCTGCCGGCCAGTGGATGAACTGCATGAAGCTGCGCGGCCAGAAGCTCATGGCCGAGACCTCGACCGCTTCACCGCCCTCGACATCCCCGTCATGCAGCCCGTCGGCTGACGTCAGACGGGGAAAGGGGAACTCCAGCCGAAGGCCATTTGCGCAACAAAGCCGTGTTGCCTGGGACATAGTCCCTGCAACTTTTCATCGTCAGAAAACTGGTCGGGCAGAGAGGATTCGAACCTCCGACCCCCTGCTCCCGAAGCAGGTGCGCTACCAGGCTGCGCCACTGCCCGACCGTGGGCGCGTCCTATCGGCCCGAGACACCCGAGGCAAGGGGTTTCAGAGCCGGGCCGACGGCACCGACCGCGCCTCCTCCGAGAGCATCCGCCCGATGCGGAAGGACGTGCCCGTCTCGGGCCGCGTCCGCGTCCGCAGGACGGGCGAATTCGACGATCGGCCGCGCCCCTCGCGGAAGACGATGTAGAGCCCCGAGGCGATGATGATCGCCGCGCCGAGCGCCGTCATCGGCTGGATCGTCTCGTCGAAGAAGAGCCACCCGAAGAGCGCGGCCCAGATGATCTGCGAGTATTGCATCGGCGCGACGAGCACCGCGTCCGCCCGCCGATACGCCTGGATGAGCGCGAGGCCCGCGAGGAAGGCCAGCGCGGCCATCATCGCCCAGAGCCCGAGGTCCGGCAGGGGCATGGGCTTGTAGACGAAGGGCAGGAGCGTTCCCATGATCGCGAAGTTCGCCACCATCGGATAGAGCATCAACACTGCCGCCCGCTCCTCCCGCCCGATCTTGCGCACGATGACCGAGGCGAGGGCGCCGGTGAACGCCGCAACCAGAGCCGCCACATGCCCGGGGCCAAGCTCCACTGCGCCCGGGCGCAGGACGACGAGCACGCCGACGAGCCCCGCGACGCAGGCCCCGCCGCGATGGAGACCGACCTTTTCGCCCAGGACCGGGATCGCCAGCAGCGTGATGAGGAGGGGCGAGGCGAAGATCATCGCGTAGACCTGCGCCAACGGCAGCACCGAGAACGCGTAGAACGCGCAGAAGCCCGTCGTGACCGCCGCCACCGTACGCAGCGCCGTCCACCATGGATGCCTGGGGATGAGCGTGCCGACCTCGCTGTCGCGCAGGAGCATGAAGACGACGAGGGGGAAGGTCAGCAGCACGCTGAAGAAGACGATCTGGAAGACGGCATATCCGCCGCCAAGCATCTTCACGGCGATGTCGTGCGTGGAGAACAGCGCGAAGGCGGCGAGCGCCAGCAGGATACCGGGAAGCGGGGAGGATCGTTCGGGCATGGATATTCCGGTCTTGGTCCGCCCGCCTCCCCTGCGCGCGGCATGTTCAGCATTGCTCTAGCGCGTCGTGGCCCTGCGGCTCAAGTCCGCGATTCCGTGACGCGTCACTCTCGGCCGGGCGAACCATCGGCCAGCCGCGCCAGCGCCGGGCCGGACAACGTATAGTGTGTCTTGCCGTCGTCCGGGGCCCCGAGTGCGGCATAGAACTCCCGCGCGCCGGGTTCGCCGGTCTCCCACTGGAGGCGCAGGTGGCCCATCGTGAGGACACGTGCCGCGATTGTGCGCATCAGGGCGCGCCCCGCACCCGACCCGCGTCCGTCCGGCGCGACGAAAAGCTCCTTGAGGTAGGTGGCGAACCCCGATCCGGCGGGCACCCGCAGGGTGAAGGCGAAGCCGATCGGGCGGTCGCCCGTCCACGCGATATCGGCATGGGTGCCAAAGTCGGCGGCCAGCTCGCGCAGCAGGTCGTCGAGCATGGCCGGATCGGCGGAACCGCAGGCGTAGTGCCGCAGGCAGGCCCCGTAGAGTTCGAGAAAGGCGGCCCGGTCCGACGGACGGTAGGGCCGGACCGCCAGGCTCACGACGCGTCGAGCGCCGCGAGGATCGCATCGCCCATCTCGGACGTCGAGATCGGCGTGCCGCCGTCGGGGCCCATCAGGTCGGCCGTGCGCGCGCCGCCGGCCAGCACCGTCTGCACCGCACCTTCGAGCAGGTCGGCATGTGCGCCCTCGTCGAAGGAGTAGCGCAGCGCCATCGCGAAGCTGAGGATACAGGCGATCGGGTTGGCCTTGCCCTGCCCGCTGATGTCGGGGGCGGAGCCGTGGACGGGCTCGTAGAGTGCCTTCGGCCGGCCGTTCTCCATCGGCAGGCCGAGCGAAGCGGAGGGCAGCATCCCAAGCGAGCCGGTCAGCATCGCCGCGCAATCCGAGAGGACGTCGCCGAAGAGGTTGTCCGTCACGATCACGTCGAACTGCTTCGGCGCACGCACGAGCTGCATCGCGCCGTTGTCGGCGTACATGTGGCTCAGCTCGACGTCCGGATACTCGGCGTCGTGGATCTCCTGCACGACGTCGCGCCAGAGAATGCCCGACTCCATCACGTTGGCCTTCTCCATCGAGCAGACCTTGTTGCCGCGCTTCTTCGCCAGTTCGAAGGCCGAGCGGGCGACGCGGGCGATCTCGCTCTCGGTGTAGCGTTGGGTGTTCACGCCGACGCGCTCGTTACCCTCCTTGTGGATGCCCCGCGGCTCTCCGAAATAGACGCCGGAGGTCAGCTCGCGCACGATCATGATGTCGAGGCCGGCCACGATGTCCTTCTTGAGAGAGGAGAAATCGGCCAGCGCACCGAAGCACTGCGCCGGGCGCAGGTTCGAGAAGAGGTCCATCTCCTTGCGCAGACGCAGGAGGCCGCGCTCGGGCTTCACGCTGAAGTCGAGGTCGTCGTATTTCGGCCCGCCGACCGCACCGAGGAGCACGGCATCGACCTCCTGCGCCTTCGCCATCGTCTCGTCGGTGAGGGGCGTGCCATGCACGTCATAGGCCGCGCCGCCGACCAGATCCTCCGAGACGTCGAAGACGAGGCCCTTCTTCGCGCCGAACCAGTCGATCACGCGGCGCACCTCGGCCATGACTTCGGGGCCGATGCCGTCGCCCGGCAGGATCAGGAGGGAGGGGTTCGCCATGTCTCGGGCCTTTGCTGCAAATGGTCGATGCCGGGGTAGGGGATGACCCCGCAGCCGTCAAGGAAGCGCCACGTCGACCCAGACGAGGCGCGCGGGACCGGCGGCATCGTCGCGCAGGATGCCGCTGTCGATGACCCGCAGTCCGCGCGCCGGCAGCACGTAGTCCACCCGCATCTCGCCCGCGCGCTCCCAACGGACGGTGGCGGTGTTACCCCCGTCGGACGGGGCGACATCCTGCAGGGCCGGATGATCGAGGAGCGCACGGAGCGCCTCCGCGTGGCCTTCGCCGCGCGCGGGGTCCTGATTGGCGCGGCCGAGCACGACGGGCAGCGGCACGTCGGTTGCAAGGTCGGTCACCTGCAGAAGCTCGTCCCGGTTGCGCAAGCCGTTGCGATCCTCCGGGCCATCGAAGACAGGGGTGCCGGCGGCCAGTGTGACGAGCATCAACTGCGCTTCGCCAACCCGGAGCGGCACGCGCCATTGCGCCGTGGTCGCGAGGGGGATCTCGTCCTGCGCCGCCTCGGGCAGGAGACCGGCCGCATCAGACCGGTCGGACCAGAGGGTCGCGGAGTGGTCCTTCGCCTCTCCCAACGGATACCGTGACAGGAGCGCGAGGCCGCTGTCTCCGGTGAACCAGCCGTAGCCCAGCGCGTCGCGCGGGCCGTGCGCCCGACCGTCCCCGTCGAGGTCGTGGCCGGACGGCGTACCGCTGTTGGGCCGCAGGGCAAGCGCGTGGGGATATGCCGCGCCGAGGTCGCGCAGGCGGTCGCGCAGGGCCGAGAGCCCCGCACCGCCATGGTCCCAGTCGACATCCATCAGCAGAATCACATCCGCCCCGGCCGCGGCGATCAGCGCCAGGGCCGCCTCCGCCTGAGCGTCGCGCCCCGCCCGCAGGTCTCGCACCATGAGGCCCGGCCCCTTGCGCCCGAGGCCGCTGTCGTAAGTGGCGAAGCGGATCGTGTCGGCCCCGACAGCGCCCCCGAGCGCGAGAAAGATCAGGCCGGCAAGAAGGCCGGGTCCGGCACGCCGTCTTCCTGCCCCAGACGCCGGCGCTTGTGCGAAATCATCAGTGCAAGGCGACGCATCGCGATGCCGCGCAGGAAGAGGGAGGTCGGAAGGAAGGCCCATAGCGCCATCACCCACACCAGCATCAGATCGCTGTGCAGCATCGACAGGTCGTAGGACCGGGCGATGAACACGGCGAGGGGCGGGGCCAGATATGGCAGCAGAAGCCCTAACAGAATGTTAACGGCTCCGTCCCGGTTGAGTCGCTTCACGACGTCCGCCCCGGCGGTCGGGTCGAAGGTCGGCAGGTTGATCCAGACGTTGAAGCTGCCCGTGGGCGAGGGCCAGCCGCGAATCCGGATCAGGATCGCGAAGACGGTCAGGCCGACGAGCGAGGTCAGATAGGCGAGGCCCGCAGCGGCCCGCACCGAATGCGCCTGCGACAGCGACGTCCCCTCGGGCAAGAGCCAGAGGATCAGCCGGATCGGCGAGAGGGGGAAATCCATCGACTGCCCGAGGAGCACGCCGATCGCCATGACGAGACGGGACAGGAGCGTGCTCTCGTACTTTCCGGCGCAGGCCACCGAGATCAGGACGAGCGTGACGAAGAGCGTCAGGAACCGCACGCGGTTGAAGGGCGGGGCCCCCCGGAACTCGACGAGGCCGGGATAGGTCGAGCCGTATTCGACGATGACGAAGACCGCCGCGAAGATCGCGATGAGAACGAAAGTGTCGGTGATCTGGGAATTGGGATCCGGCAGCATCAGTGACGGTGTCAGAACCATCACCACCACGAGAAACGCGCGAATGCACGCACCTGGAAGCTGCGAAATCACTGCCTGTCGATCCTTATCGGACGGCCCCCGTTGTTTTCGGAGCCTCGTTTCTGCTGCCCTCGTTGGGGCGACTGCCTCATTCTTGCCACCAAGGTGCCTTGTTTAAGTTCACCCCGCAACCGCCTGAGGTTGAACGAAAAGCGCAAAGGTATTTTGTGTGCCCAGAAAGCCGCAAGGGCTCTCTCGAAAACCGAGAGAGCCCTTTAAAGACAGTATCTTAAGGATCGACGTTAAAGTTCTTGACGTCGCCCCCGGGATCAGACCCAGGGACGGGCCTGGGCCATGTCCCGCTCATAGCTGTCGATCGAGGCAGCCTTCTCCATGGTCAGGCCGATGTCGTCCAACCCGTTCAGAAGGCAGTGCTTCTTGAAGCTGTCGACCTCGAAGGGATAGGCCGTGCCATCGGTGCCGGTGACCGTCTGGCTCTCCAGATCGACGGTGATGCGCGCGTTCTCGCCGTTCTTCGCGTCATCCATCAGCGCATCGACCTGCTCCTGCGGCAGGACGATCGGCAGGATGCCGTTCTTGAAGCAGTTGTTGTAGAAAATGTCGGCGAAGCTCGGCGCGATGACGGCGCGGATGCCGAAATCCAGAAGCGCCCAAGGCGCATGCTCGCGGGAGGAGCCGCAGCCGAAGTTGTCGCCCGCGACGATGATCTCGGCCTTGCGGTAGGCCGGCTGGTTCAGCACGAAATCCGCGACCTCGGAGCCGTCGTCGTTGTAGCGCATCTCGTCGAAGAGGTTCACGCCGAGACCCGAACGCTTGATCGTCTTGAGGAACTGCTTGGGGATGATCATGTCGGTGTCGACATTGATGAGCGGCAGCGGCGCGGCCACGCCGGTCAGGGTCTCGAACTTGTCCATGCTGTCCTCCGGGATCTCTGCCGGAGCACTTACGCCGGTGGCACGGCGAAGGTCAACGCGGCCCAGAGCGTCTGCCAGACCGGATCGCCATCTTCGACGGGGTCAAGTGGCAGGATCGTCACCGAGTCGAGCAGGTATTCGTGCCCCGGCTCCACCGGCAGTGTCACGCGCCCCTCGCCGTCGGCGGTATGCAGCGTGATCTCGACGTTGCCCTCCGGGTCCTTGGCGAACATCTCCACCTGCGCGCCACCCTTCGGCGCGCCATCGAGCAGCACCTGAACCGGCAGGCCGGCCGACAGGTCGCCGACATAGGGGTTCGCGCCCGCGACGATCTCGGTGCGCAAGCCCCGCGCCGCATCGGCCCCAGCGCCCCCACCCACAGCGATGAGCGCCTTCGCGAAGCGGCGGTAGCTTTCCTCGAAGCCGGTCTCGGGCAGACCCCGGTCGAGGTGCTCCTGCTGCGCGAAGGCGAAATCCTTGTGGTCGGTGAACTTCACCCACTTGGCCCACTCCTTGTAGGTGACCGTGCGATCCGTCGTCTCGTGCAGGATCGTCAGCAGCCCCTCGGGCAGATCGGCCACGTCGAAGGCCGGATTGTCGCCGATACGGGCCGGCACCGCCTGCCGCTCCCCCTCGACGATCATCTCGAAGAGGGCCGAGCGGCCGGGAATGTAGGAGAGCGCAGAGCCGGCAAATTCCTCTCCGTTGCGGAAGGTCGCGGTGACCGGTCCGCCCGCCTCCACGGCGTAGTCCGTCGGTTCGATCCAGAATTCATGGGCTTGCAACGGCAGGCCGGGGGTGCACAGTGCCAGTAGAACAAGGTGAAAAGGGCGCAGCATGAACAATCTCCGGATGACGTGGCTCAGAGTGGCGCTGGCGCTCCTCGTGTCAATGGGACTGCCGATCACGGCCGCGGCACATGAGGTGCAGCCGGCGGTGGCCGACGTCACCGTCGACGAGGCCCGCGTCGAGATCGAGCTGCGCGTCGCCGTGGAGCCGCTCATCGCCGGGGTGAACCTGTCGGAGGTCGAAGACACCAACGACTCGCCCCTGTCGGACGAGAACGACGCCCTGCGCGCCCTGCCCCCGGAGGAGCTGTCCGCCGCGCTGACCGAGGCCTGGCCCTCGATCGCGGAGGGGATCACGCTGCGCGCGGGCGAGACCGACCTCGTGCCGGAGCTCACTGCGGTCGAGGTGCCGGAGGTGGGCGACGTCGAAGTCCGCCGCGATTCGACACTCACCCTCGCCGCCGATCTGCCTCAAGGCGACGAGCCGGTCGTCATGGGTTTCGACGCCGAGCTTGGCACGCTGATCATCCGGCAGATCGCCGAAGGCGAGGCCTACGAGGCGCTTCTGACCGCGGGGGCCCTCTCGGATCCGATGCCGCGCACGGGCGTCGCCACGCCGGAACTGGGCGAGGTAATCCAGCGCTACGTCGTCTCGGGCTTCATCCACGTCATCCCGGACGGGCTCGACCACATCCTCTTCGTCCTGGGCCTCTTCTTCTACGCGCTCGCATGGCGACCGCTCATCTGGCAGGTCACGTCCTTCACCGTCGCGCATATGCTCACGCTGGCGCTCGCCACGACGGGGGTCATCACCATTCCGGGCGACTGGATGTGGCTCGTCGAGACGATCATCGCGGCCTCCATCGCCTGGATCGCGATCGAGAACATCTTCGGACGCGGAGAGCGGCAGAATATCGGCTGGGGCCGCGTCGGCGTCGTCTTCCTCTTCGGGCTGGTGCATGGCCTCGGCTTTGCCTCGGTCCTGTCGGAGTTCGGGCTGGGCCAGTACCTTGCCGCCTCGCTGCTGGCGTTCATGGTGGGGCTCGAGATCGGGCACTTCACCGTGATCGCCGCGGCGTTCCTGCTCTTTGGCCTGCCCCTCGGGACGAGCCCGATCTACCGCAAGGCCGTGGTCATCCCCGGCTCGCTCGTGATCGCGGCGATCGGGGTCTACTGGGTGCTGAACCGCACCGGCTTCGCGGGCGATCTGCCCTATCTAACCTAGAAGCTTCAGAAGCGCCCGTTCGCCCTGCCGCAGCGCGGTGGGGCGGTCGGGCACGCCGACGTCCCGCCAGTCCTCGGCCAGCGCGATTACGTCGGGGTGGATGTAGGAATTGCGCGCAATGGTCGGCGTGTTGTGCAGGATCTTCGCCGCCGCCTCCGACATCTCCTTGATCGTGATGCCTTCGCCCGCGGCCATCGCCGCCTCCAACGCGCGAACCGAGCCGTTCCAGGTGCGAAAGGTCTTGGCCGTGGCCCCGTCGAGGCCCGTCGCCCCGCGCAGCCAGTCGTTCACCTGGTCGGCGTGGACGGTGTGGCGCGTGTCGTTCTCGATCCACTCGAAGACGGGCGCGCCCGGCAGGTCCGACAGGTCGTGAAGCGCGCGCATCAGCGTCCGGTCCGACAGCTGTCGTCGCACGCGCTTGCCGCCCTTCGCCCGCCAGTCGAGACGGATGCCCCGCCCGTCGATCCGAAGGTTGCGCGAGCGCAGCGTGGTCGCCCCCTCCGTCCCGTTCTCGGCGCGGTAGGCCTCGGAACCGATGCGGATCGACACCCGGTCGATCAGGCGCAGGACGGCGGCAATCGCAAAGTCCCGCTCTCCGGCTTCGCCCTTGAGCGCTTCGGCCACGCGCCGCCGGAGCGCGGGCAGCGCCGCGCCGAACTCCGGCAGCTCGCCGAACTTCTGCAGGTTGCGCCACTCGGACCAGCGCGCATGGTAGCGGTACTGCTTACGGTTCCGCGCGTCATGCCCCGTGGCCTGCAGGTGGCCGCGCCGGCGCGGCGAGATCCAGACCTTCTCATAGGCCGGCGGCACCGCCAGCGCCTCGATCCGCTTCCGCTCTCCGGCGTCGTCGATCGTCGTGCCGTCGGGCGCGCGGTAGGACCAGCCGCGCCCGGCTCGCCGGCGCGTGATGCCGGGGCGGTCGTCGGGGTAGTAGATGAGATCGGGCAAGTTCATGCGAACCAACGCGCGTCCGCCGCAATCGGGTTCCCGCCGACCGGGCAATGGCCCCGCTTGCACGTCCCCCCAACCCGTGACACCCTTTGCCATGACGCCCGAAACGCTGCCGACCTGGCCCGACTCCGCCGCTTCCCTCATCGCCATCGCCGCAGGCCGCGCCCCGGCCGAAACCGTCGTGCGCGGGGGAAAGGTCGTGAACGTGCACACGCGGGAGGTGCTCGACTGGGAGGTGGCGATCGCCCGCGGCCGCTTCGCCTACGTCGGACCGGACGCGAGCCATTGCATCGGCCCCGGAACGGAGGTGATCGACGCAGCGGGGCGCTATGTCATCCCCGGTCTCTGCGACGCGCACATGCATGTCGAATCGGGGATGCTGACGCCGGCCGAATTCGCCGCCGCGGTTATCCCGCACGGCACCACGGCGATGTTCACCGACCCGCACGAGATCGCCAATGTGCTGGGCCTGCCCGGCGTGCGGCTCATGCACGACGAGGCCCGGCGGCAGCCCTGCTCGATGTTCGTGCAGATGCCCTCCTGCGCGCCCTCGGCTCCGGGGCTGGAAACGACGGGGCACGAGATCACGCCCGACGACGTGGCCGAGGCGATGACCTGGCCCAGCATCGTCGGCCTGGGCGAGATGATGAACTTCCCGGGCGTGATCCACGAAGATACGAAGATGCTGGCCGAGATGGCGGCGACCGCCGACGCGGGCAAGACGATCGGGGGGCACTACGCCTCGCCCGATCTCGGCCCGGCCTTCCACGCCTATGCCGCGGGTGGCCCCGCCGACGACCACGAGGGCACCTGCGAGGCCGACGCCATCGCCCGCGTGCGGCAGGGGATGCGGGCGATGATGCGCCTCGGCTCCGCCTGGTACGACGTGGAAACCCAGATCACCGCCGTCACCGAAAAGGGCCTCGATCCGCGCAATTTCATCCTCTGCACCGACGACTGCATGGCCGGGACGCTGGTGAACGACGGGCACATGGACCGGGTGCTGCGCCACGCGATCGACTGCGGCTGCGATCCGCTGATCGCGCTGCAGATGTGCACGATCAATACGGCGACGCATTTCGGGCTGGAGCGGGAGCTCGGGTCGATCGCGCCGGGCCGTCGCGCCGATCTCATCCTGACGTCGGACCTGACGACGCTTCCTGTCGAGCATGTGATCGCACTCGGACAGACCGTGGCGAAGGACGGCAGGCTGACCGTGGCCTGCCCGCACCTCGACTGGCCCGCCGAGGCCCGCGAGACGGTGAACATGGCGCGGGATCTGAGTGCGAACGACTTCGACATCCCCGCCGCCGAGGGCGCGCACGAAGTGACCGCCCGTGTCATCGGCGTGGTCGAGAACCAGGCCCCGACGAAGGCGCTGACCCGTACGCTGCCGGTCGTCGACGGGTGCGTGGACACGACAGGCCACGCCGACACCTGCCGGATCGCCCTCGTGGAACGGCACCGGGCGACGGGCGGCGTGACCAACGCGCTCGTCTCGGGCTTCGGTTATACCGGGCGGATGGCGCTGGCCTCGACCGTCGCGCATGACAGCCACCACATGATCGTCGTCGGCACCGATGCGGAGCAGATGGCGCTTGCCGCCAACCGCCTGCGGGCCGTCGGCGGGGGCGTCACGCTCTGGTCCGACGGGGCGGAACGCGCGCTCGTCGAGTTGCCCATCGCCGGCCTCATGTCCGACAGCCCCGCCGCCGAGGTCGCCGCCAAGGCCAGCGCTCTGATGCAGGCGATGCGCGACGCCGGGTGCACCCTCAACAACGCCTACATGCAGCATTCGCTGCTGGCCCTCGTCGTCATCCCCGAGTTGCGGATCAGCGATATGGGCCTCGTCGACGTGACCACATTCGAACTGACCGACCTGATAGAGACCACATGACGCTGAACACCTCCCCCATCTGCAGCCCCGATGACCGCCCCGCGCGCCAATTCAACGACGCGGCCGAGGCCGTGGCCGAGCTCAAACGGCTCTACACCGAGGCGACGCAGTACCTGCAGATGCAATTCCAGGCGGCCCTCGGCGGCGCGATCCCCGAATGCCGCTACCGCGCCTACTACCCGGAGATCCGCATCACGACGACGAGCTTCGGCCGCGCCGACAGCCGGCTGAGCTTCGGTCACGTGGCTGAGCCGGGCCAGTACGCCGCGACGATCACCCGGCCCGACCTCTTCGAGCATTACCTGACGCAGCAGATCGGCCTCCTGATGACGTCGCACGACATCCCGGTCTCAGTCGGCTATTCCACGACGCCGATCCCGGTGCATTTCGCCGTGCTGAACGATGCGGACCTGAACGTGCCGCAGGACGGCGTCCTGCCGTTCCTGATGCGCGACGTCTTCGACGTGCCCGACCTCGAGACGACGAACGACGCCATCGTCAACGGCGTAGGCTTCACCTACGAGGACGGGGCCAAGCCGCTCGCCCCCTTCACGGCGCAGCGGGTCGATTATTCGCTCGCCCGGCTTGCCCACTACACGGCGACGTCGCCGACGGACTTCCAGAACCACGTCCTCTTCACCAACTACCAGTTCTACGTGGACGAGTTCATCGCCTATGGCCGCGAGGCACTGCGCGACCCGGCATCCGGCTATGTCGCGCTTGTCGGGCCGGCCGGACAGCGGATCACCGCCGACGATCCGGACAAGCCGATGATGGATCCGGCCAAGATGCCGCAGATGCCGAGCTACCACCTGACGCGCGAGGGCGGGCAGGGCATCACGCTCGTCAACATCGGGGTGGGGCCGTCGAACGCGAAAACGGCGACCGACCACATCGCCGTCCTGCGACCCCATGTCTGGCTGATGGTCGGGCATTGCGCGGGGTTGCGCAATTCGCAGTCGCTTGGCGATTTCGTCCTCGCCCATGCCTACCTGCGGGAAGACCATGTCCTCGACGACGATCTGCCGGTCTGGGTGCCCATCCCGGCGCTGGCCGAGGTGCAGGTCGCCCTCGAGGAGGCCGTGGAACAGACGACGCAGCTCGAAGGCTACGAACTCAAGCGGATCATGCGGACGGGCACGGTGGCGACCATCGACAACCGCAACTGGGAGCTGCGCGAGCAGGCCGGCCCCGTGCAGCGCCTCTCGCAGAGCCGGGCCGTCGCGCTCGACATGGAAAGCGCGACGATCGCCGCCAACGGCTTCCGCTTCCGGGTGCCCTACGGCACGCTGCTCTGCGTCTCCGACAAGCCGCTCCACGGGGAGCTGAAGCTGCCGGGCATGGCGTCGGACTTCTACAAGACGCAGGTAAGCCGCCATCTGATGATCGGCATCCGCGCCATGGAATCCCTTCGCGAAATGCCTCTGGAGCGTCTGCACAGCCGAAAGTTGCGCAGTTTCGAGGAAACTGCGTTCCTTTGACGCCACTTTCCGCCGAGACACCGCAAAAACAGGGTCACAAATTCTTGTGACCTCGCGAAAAGGCGGGTTAAGGTCCGCCCAATCAGCAAGCCTACGGGGAAGGGAGAGCCGCAAATGGCGAACAAACCGATGACAAAGACGCAACTCGTCGCCGCACTGGCCGAGAAGATGGACACCGACAAGAAGTCGGCTTCCGGTGCGCTCGACGCGATCGTCGAAATCATCACCGAGGAAGTGTCGAACGGCGGTGCCGTGACGCTTCCGGGCGTCGGCAAGATCATGTGCCGCGAGCGCCCCGAGCGCATGGTGCGCAACCCCGCCACCGGCGAGCAGTTCAAGAAGGACGCCGACAAGGTGGTCAAGATGACCATCGCGAAGGCCCTCAAGGATTCGGTCAACGCCTGATCGACCGGCCCCGCGGGGCCGCTCTCGACGATGACGAAGGCTCCCTCGCGGGGGCCTTTTTCATGTCGGGTCACCATGCGCGCCTTGCCTGCCGCGCCGAAATCGTCAGGGTCTCGCCATGGATCTCCGCGCGATCACCTATGGCCTGCTCTTCGCCTTCATGTGGTCGTCGGCCTTCACCTCCGCCCGCATCATCGTGGCCGAGGCCCCGCCGATCCTGTCGCTCTCGCTGCGCTTCGCGATCTCGGGTGTGCTCGGCATGGTCATCGCCTACGCCATCGGCGAACGGATGCGCCTGACGCCCGGCCAATGGCGGGCCGTGATCGTCTTCGGGCTCTGCCAGAACGCGCTCTACCTGGGGCTCAACTTCGTCGCGATGCAGTGGATCGAGGCCAGCCTCGCCGCGATCATCGCCTCGACGCTTCCCCTGCTGGTCGCGCTGGCGAACTGGGTGATCTTCTCCGAGCGCACGCGCCTCCTCGGCGTCGCGGGTCTTCTCGCCGGCACGCTCGGTGTCCTCCTCATCATGGGCACGCGGCTGCAGGGCGGGGCCGATGTGACGGGCATCGCGTTTTGCGTCCTGGGCGTCATCGCCCTCACCGTGGCGACGCTCTCCGTCCGCGGGGCATCGGGCGGCGGCAACCTCCTGATGGTCGTCGGGCTGCAGATGCTCGTGGGCTCCGCCGCGCTGCTGCCCGTCGGCCTTGCGCTGGAAACCTGGGAGGTCACCTGGACGCCGCGCCTGATCGCGGCGCTCACCTATACGACGCTCGTTCCGGGCCTCGCCGCGACGTGGATCTGGTTCCTCCTCGTCGGCCGCATCGGCGCAACCCCGGCAGCGACCTTCCACTTCCTCAACCCGTTCTTCGGGGTCGTCGTCGCCTGGGCCCTGCTCGGCGAAAGACTCGGCCCGCTCGACATCGCCGGCGTGGCCATTGTGACGCTGGGCATCCTCGCGGTGCAGCTCAGCCGGTTGAACCAGCGTGAGCGTTAGGGATTCCTTAATACACCTCGTTAGACTATATGTTTGTCATGGCCGTTGATCAGAACATCGAAAATCAACTACGCGCGCTCGTGGTCGACCGGATCGGCGAAGACGCGTTACGCGGCTTCAGTGTTGAGGACTATTTCGATCACAATGGTGAGCAAGCTCTTCGGATCACGCTGACCTTCGATGCGCAGGCATTCGACGAGATCGACCGACTCGACCTGATGACCGATCTTTTCGACGCTTTGCGCGAGCGGAAGATCGACCTGTTTCCCTACACGACGTTCCTGCGGGAGGGGGAAGCGGCCTGAAGCCCGCAGATCTCATCGAAACGGCCGAGCGGCTGATCGACGGTCCAGTCCGCAGACGCCCGCGCCAGAGCGATCTGAAACGGGCTATCAGCACAGCCTACTACGCTTGTTTTCATGCCCTGTGCAGAACTTGTGCCGACATGTCGGTCGGCGGGAACAATGCTGCACGGTCGCAAGCCGCGTGGCGACATGCCTACCGCGGCGTGATGCATCGACAGGCTTCGGAAATGCTCACGAAGCACGCTCCAACCCTTCGCTTTCCTAGCGAGGTGCGAAGCTTCGGTATCCTTTTCAAGACCCTCCAAGAGAAGCGTCATTCGGCAGACTACGACCCTCATAGTAGCTTTTCGAAGGCAGAAGCGATTTCCACCGTCGTCGACGCAAAGCGCGCGATCTCGCTCTTCGAGGCTATCCCGACCAAGGATCGTAGTGCTCTCGCTGTCCTCATTCTACTCGGTAAACCACGTCCCTAACCGATCCGCCCGCCGGTCTCTCCCACCTGCCCCCGATGCAGCAGGAAGTGATCGAGCACGACGCAAGCCATCATCGCCTCTGCCACGGGCACCGCGCGGATGCCGACGCAGGGGTCGTGGCGGCCCTTGGTCACGATTGTCGTGTCCTCGCCCGACTTGGTGATCGTGCGGCGTTCCGAGAGGATCGACGACGTCGGCTTCACCGCGAAGCGCACCACCAGGTCCTGCCCCGTGGAGATACCGCCGAGAATGCCGCCGGCGTGGTTGGAGGAATACACCGGCCCGTCCGGGCCCATGGAAATCTCGTCGGCGTTGTCGCGGCCCGTCAGGCGCGCGGCGTTCATGCCCTCGCCGATCTCCACGCCCTTGACCGCGTTGATCGACATCATCGCCGCCGCGAGGTCGGTGTCGATCTTGCCGTAGATCGGTGCGCCGAGACCAGCGGGCACGCCCTGCGCGACGCATTCGATGACGGCCCCGACGGAATTGTGGTCGTCCTTGCGCAGCCAGTCGAGATGGTCTGCGAACTCACCCGCCGCGACCGGGTCGGGGCACCAGAAATCGTTGCGCCCGATCTCGTCCCAGTCGAAGCGCGCGCGGTCGATCCCGAGCTCGCCCATCTGGACCATGTAGCCGGTGATCCGCACCTCCGGCAGCAGGAGGCCCAACGCCGACCGCGCGACGCCACCCGCCGCGACCCGCGCCGCCGTTTCGCGCGCGGAGGAGCGCCCGCCGCCGCGGTAGTCGCGGATGCCGTACTTCTGCCAGTAGGTGATATCGGCGTGGCCCGGGCGGAATTTCTCGGCGATCTCGCCGTAGTCCTTCGACCGCTGGTCGGTGTTGCGGATCATCAGCTGGATCGGCGTGCCCGTGCTGACGCCCTCGAAGACACCCGAAAGGATCTCGACGGCGTCCGGCTCCTTGCGCTGCGTGGTGTGCTTCGACTGGCCCGGCTTGCGCTTGTCGAGCCAGTGCTGAAGCGCCTCGGCCTCCACCGGCACGCCCGGCGGGCAACCGTCGATCGTCGCCCCGAGCGCGGGCCCGTGGCTTTCGCCCCAGGTGGTGACGCGGAACAGGTGACCGAAGGTATTCAGGGACATCGCGGGCCTCTCGATTGCCCGAGCGGGCCTAGCGCATGGCCCGGTCCAAGGCAATCAGCGGTGGAAGCCGGTGGCCCGGTGGCCCGCCCTCCCGAGCGCCCGGGCGACGGCCGCGATGTGATCCGGCCCGACCTCGCAGCAGCCGCCGAGGAGCGTCGCCCCCGCCGCGCGCCAGCTTTCCGTGAACTCGGCGTAGCGGCCGGGCGTCATGTCCGTCCGCGCCGACAGCGCATCGACCGTGCCACCCGGTGTCAGCGCCTCCACGGAGGTGAAGGCATTGGCATAGCCGCCGAACGGCAGGCCGCTGTCGGCGAGGCGCGGCAGGGACCGGCTGATCGCCTCGGGGCTGGAGCAGTTGAGCAGAATGCCATCTGGTTTCTTCGGCACGAGCCGGGCCAGCGCCTCGGCCAGCGGCTCCTCCGAGCGCAGGCGGTCGGTGCCGTCGTCGGCAAGGCTGAGCGCGAGGAGGACGGGAAGATCGCTCTCCTTCGCCGCGTCAAGCGCGGCCGTGGCCTCGTCGATGCTGGACATCGTCTCGATCAGCAGAATGTCCGCCCCCGCCACCTGCGCCGCCACGAGGCGACGGTATTCGGCCAGCGCGAGCGGATAATCGAGGCGCACGTCGGCCCGATAACTTGCCACCAGCGGCGGCAGGCAGGCCGCGATCTGCACGCCAGCCGTCGCGGCCCGACGCGCCAGTCGGAGCGCCGTGGCATGGGCTTCCGCGAAGCGGTCGCCGATCCCGTTCCGGGCCATGCGGGTCGGTGTGACCGTATAGGTGTTGAGCGTAAGAACCCGCGCGCCGGCAGCCACGAAAGCCGCGTGGACCTCGGTCACGACCTCGGGCGTGTCGAACATGACCTGCAGCGACCAGAGCGGATGCGCCGACTTGCCGGCCCGGCGCAGGATCTCCTGTCCGTTGCCGCCATCGAGTAGCGTGATGTCTGCCAAAACCATACCCTCCCGCGCCGAACCGGGCGCGCAGACAGCATGTGGCGCGGCGGGGGCTGGCGTCCAGCCGTCGGCTGTTCTATCCACGTGCCACCTCGGGGGGCCCGACAGGGCTGAGATGCATCACGCGGACCCGTTGAACCTGAACCGGTTAAGACCGGCGGAGGGAAGGTTTGCCGCGCAAGGCTCCTCGCCCCCGTCCGTCGCCATGGGAGTGAGAGAGATGAAGACCACCACCATCGCCACGGGCCTGACCCTGATCGCCGCCGCCGCCAGTGCGGAGCCGCTCACGGTCTATGCCCCCGACTACTTCGGCAGCGAATGGGGCCCCGGCCCCGCGATCAAGGCCGCTTTCGAGGCGGAGTGCGAGTGCGAGATCGAATACGTCATCGGCGACCTGCTGCCGCGCCTGCGGCTCGAGGGCGACCGGACGCCGGCCGACGTGGTGATCGGGCTCAACATCGACGACGCGGAGCGCGCGCGCCAGATCGGCATCTTCGCGCCGCACAACGTCACCTTCGGCGAACTGACGATGCCGGTCGAATGGACCGACGACGTCTTCCTGCCCTACGATTGGGCCTACGCGGCCTTCATCTACGACGCCACCAAGATCACCGAGGTGCCCGAGACCTTCGCGGCCTTCCTCGAAATGGACGACGACATCCGCATCGCCGTGCAGGACCCGCGCGCCTCGGCCTCGGGGCTCGACCTCGCGCTCTGGATCCACAGCGTCTTCGGCGAGGAGGGCGCGACCGACGCCTGGGCCGCGCTGGCCCCGAGGATCGCGACGGTCACCAAGGGCTGGTCCGAGGCCTACGGGCTCTTCACCGAGGGCGAGGTCGACATGGTCTTCAGTTACGCCACCTCGCCCACCTACCACATCATCGCCGAGGGCGACGACACGAAGAAGGCGATCCTCTTCGAGGAGGGGCACTACGTCACGGTCGAGACGGCCGCGCAGGTGGCCGCGACCGATCAGCCCGAGCTGGCGCAGGCCTTCATGGACTTCATCCTGACCGAGGGCTTCCAGTCGATCATCCCCGAAGGCAACTGGTCGATGCCCGCGAACCTGCCGTTCGAACAACTGCCCGAGGGCTTCCAGACCCTGCCCCTGCCCGAGACCGCGCTGACCTACACCGCGCCCGAGGCCGAGGCCCTGCGCGACACCGTTGTCGGGCAGTTCGAGGCCGGCTTGCGGAACTGAGCCATGGGCGCGCGACTGGGCCTTGCGGCGGCGCTCGCGCTCGCCGCGGCGCTCCTCCTGCCGCTCGGCGCGGTCGCGTGGCGGGCGGAAGGCTGGAGCGGGCTCAGGCCGTCGGACTGGGGCGCGCTCTGGTTCACGCTCTGGCAGGCGGCCGTCTCGGCGGCGCTCTCCGTCCTCCTGGCCGTGCCCGTCGCGCGCGCCCTCGCCCGGCGCCGTTTTCCGGGGCGCGGCGCGGTGCTCCTCCTCCTCGGGGCCCCCTTCATCCTGCCGGTGATCGTCGCCGTCCTCGGCCTCGTCGCCGTCTTCGGGCGCGCGGGCGTCGCCAACGTGGCGCTCGGCTGGCTCGGGATCGAGCCGGTCTCGATCTACGGTTGGCAGGGCGTGATCCTCGCCCATGTCTTCTTCAACATGCCGCTCGCCACGCGGCTCATATTGCAGGGCTGGCTCGCGCTACCCGGGGAGCGGCTGCGCCTTGCCGCAGCGCTCGGCTTCACCGCCGCCGATACTTTCCGTCGCCTCGAGTGGCCCATGCTGCGCGCCATCGTGCCCGGCATCTTCCTCGTGATCTTCCTCATCTGCACGACCTCCTTCGCGGTCGCGCTGGCGCTCGGCGGCGGGCCCGGCGCGACGACGGTGGAACTGGCGATCTACCAGGCGTTCCGCTTCGACTTCGACCTGTCGCGCGCCGCCCTGCTGGGCGCGATGCAACTCGCGCTCGGGGCTGCAGCCGCCGCGCTCTCGCTGCGGCTGGCGCTGCCGTCGGGCTTCGGGGCCGGGCTCGACCGGGCCGTGCCGCGATGGGACAGCCGGGGCGTCGGCCTGCGCCTGCAGGATACGCTCGCGATCGCGCTGGCCTGCGTCTTTCTCCTTCTACCGATGCTCCTCGTCCTCGTCGAAGGCGCGCTCCACGTCACCGCCCTGCCCCGCGTGGCCTGGGAGGGCGCGCTGCGCTCCCTCGTCATGGCGCTCGCCTCGGCGGCGCTGACAGCGGGGATGGCCCTGCCGATGGCCATGGCCGCCGTGCGCCGGGGCGGCGGCGCGGTCGAGACGGTGGGCACGCTCTCCATCGCCGCCTCGCCGCTGGTGCTGGGGACCGGACTCTTCATCCTGCTCCTGCCGGTGACGAACCCGGTGGACATGGCCCTGCCGGTGACCGTCTTCGTCAACGTGATCCTGGCGCTGCCCTTCGCCCTGCGCGCCCTCATTCCCGCGATGCGCACGCTGCAGGCGGACTATGGCCGCCTCGCCGCCTCCCTGGGCCTCGTCGGGTTTGCCTGGCTCCGGCTCGTCGCCGTGCCCCGGCTCGGGCGACCGCTCGGCTTCGCCTGCGGCCTGACGGCGGCGCTTTCGGCGGGCGACCTCGGGGTGATCGCCCTCTTCGCCTCGCCCGACCGCGGCACGCTGCCGCTCGTGCTCTATCAACTCATGGGCTCCTACCGGATGGAGGAGGCCAAGGCCGCCGCGCTCGTCCTCGTGCTGATGTCTCTGGGGCTGTTCTGGCTGTTCGAAAGGGGAGGTCGCCATGTTGAGACTTGAGGGGCTCCGGCTGTCGCAGGGCAGTTTCGGCCTCGACGCGGACGTCGCCTTTCCGGCGGGCGGCGTCACCGCACTCATGGGGGCGAGCGGGTCGGGCAAGTCGACGCTTCTGGCCGCGATCGCGGGGTTCCTGGATCCGGCGGCGGGACGGATCGTGATCGAGGGAGCGGACGTGACCGACCTCGCCCCGGGCGATCGGCCGCTGTCGGTCCTGTTTCAGGATCAGAACCTCTTTCCCCACCTCACGGTCGCTGAAAACGTGGGCCTCGGCCTGCGCCCGGACCTGCGCCTGTCGGATGACCAGCGCGCAGCCCGCGACCGCGCCATCGCGCGTGTGGGACTGGACGGAATGGCCGACCGATTGCCCCGCGACCTTTCCGGCGGACAGCAGAGTCGCGCGGCGCTGGCGCGGGCGCTTCTGCGCGGACGGCCCTGGCTTCTGCTCGACGAACCGTTCTCGGCGCTCGGCCCGGCCCTGCGGACGGAGATGCTCGCCCTCCTGCAGGAAACGGCGCGGGACGAGAACCTGTCCGTCCTTATGGTGACCCATGCGCCCGAGGATGCGCGCGCCGTCGCCGACCGCACGGCACTCGTCGCGGACGGTGCGCTCTCCGCCCCCGTGGATACCGCGACACTCTTCGCCGACCCTCCGCCCGCGCTGCGCGCCTATCTCGGCTGAAACGCGAAGGGCCCCGCACATATGGCGGGGCCCCTGTCGTCCGGAAAGGCCGGATCAGTTGGTCTCTTCGGCTTCGCCCTCGTCCGAGAACTGCGCCAGGAATGCATAGAGGTTCACCGCGTCCTCTTCCTTGCGCACGCGGTAGGACATCTTGCCCCGGCCGTTGTCGCCCGCGACCTCCCGCAGGTGACCCGTCGGATCCTGCACGTAGGCGACGAAGTTCTCCTCGTCGTAGACCATGCCAGCCTCACCAGCGGCGACGATGAGGTCGGAGTAGCGGAAATCCTCCACCGTGCCGGCGGTCCGGCCGACGATGCCATAGAGGTTCGGGCCGGTCTTGGCGGCGCGGCCGGCCAGGACTTCGCCGTCGGCATTCTCGACCACATGGCAGGACTGACACTGGCGGAAGGCGCTCTCGCCCGCCTCCGCGTCGCCCGAAGCGGCAAGGTGCCCGTCGGCGAAGGCCGGCGTGGCCAGGATTGAGGCGACGGCGGCGAGCTGTGCGAGTTTCATGGGTGATCTCCCTGGTAGTGGCTGTCGTGGTTAGCTATTCGTGACGGAACCTAAGGCAAGAGATCGTCACAGCAAGGCACGACTAGGCAACACAAATCTGCGTCACTGGCCGACCCGGCACTTCGTCGCAGGCGGACCGACCTGAAACCGCTTGGTTTTGGACGTGTTGGGTCTATGTTTCTCCGAACGACAGGAAGACCCGATTTTATCCAGTTTCACCAGGCGAGGAAGCTCGTATGAGTGCCCGTGATCTCCAATCCCTCCCACAGTCGACGCCCGATGCCCGCGAGGCGACGATCGCAGACGTGTCGTTCGACGTCGGCAAAGATGGAAGGATTGCGGCGATCGAGGGAAGCCTGCCCGATACCGAAGGCTGGATCGGTGCCGATATCTCCGGTGTCGTGAGCCCCGCCGGGCTCCGCCGGATCGAGGCTGCGCGCAGGGGTGCAGTGGCCGGGCGCTTTCACATCGACCTGCTGCTGCCGGGCGGCGAGAGCCTGCCGCTCTCGGCCTGGCTCCGGACGGAGGGCGATGGATACCGGCTTCTGGGCTTCGACGAGACCCCGCTCGCCGACGCCGTGGCGCGCGCCGACCGGCTTCAGGCCGCGCTCGACGCGGCCGAGGGCGAGGACCGGATGGCCCGGGGTCTCCACCTCGCGACGCTGGCGCATCTTCCCGTCGCTCTCGTCCTCGTGGATGTGGCGAGCGGCCGTGTTCTCGAAGCGAGCAAGCGCGCGGCGACCGTGCTCGGGCTTTCTATGGAGGGGCCCGCCTCGAACGGCCTCGGCATCGCCTTCACGCAGTGTTTCGAAGGGCGGCGACGCAGCGAATTCATCGACGGCCTCTGCGCGGCGGCGACGGCGAACCGCAGTGTCACCTCCGACCTGCGCGCCGGGCGCGGCAAGGTGGTCCTGCACCCGAACCTGACCCGTGCGGGCGGCAGTCTGATCCTCGTCTGCCGACTCGAGACGGACGGTGATACGCCGGCCGCGGCCGGAACCGGAGGAGCCGTCTTCGCAGCGACCGCCGACGGCATGGTGATCGTCGACGAGGCGGGCCGCATCCAGTCGACCAACGCCGCCTTCCGCGACATGGTCAGCGCGACTTCCGATGCCGTCCTCGACGGTCGCCCGCTGGAGACGTTCCTCGCCCGTGGCGCGATCGACCTGCGCGCCATGACCGAGCCGACGCGCCCGCGCGTCCTCAACACGCAGGTCGTCGGCCTCAACGGGCAGCGGCTGTCGGTCGAGATCTCGTCGGCCGACCTGCCGGGCAGCGGTCAGGGCCTCATCCTGCGCGACACGACCCATGCGGAGATCACCCGCGCCACCGCGCAGACGCCGGAGCTTACGGTGGGCCTGCCGAACACCGGCGCGGACTTCGCGCGCCAGGTCGGCACCGTGCCCCTGCGCGACATCGTGGCCGGCATGACCGATGTGATCGAGAAGGACTGCATCGAGGCCGCGATCGCGCTCACGCAGAACAATCGCGTTTCGGCCGCCGAGATGCTGGGCCTCAGCCGACAAAGCCTGTATGTGAAACTTCGCAAGTTCGGCTTGCTGGAGAAGGGCGACGACTGACGCCCGGCACGAAGGGCGCGGTGACATGACTTCCGAGACGACGAACGCGATGGGCGAGATCCTTATCCCCGCCTGGGTGGATGGCGTGCTGACGCCCGTGGAGAAGCTCGACGCGCACCGTCGTGGACTCCGGCACAAGGCGGTGTCCGTCTTCCTGCTTTCCGGCGATCGGCTTCTGATTCAGCAGCGCGCCGCAGGCAAGTACCATACGCCCGGGCTCTGGGCGAACACCTGCTGCACGCATCCGCACTGGAACGAGGCCCCTGCGGCCTGTGCCCATCGCCGGCTCGACGACGAACTCGGGATCACCGGTGTGGCTCTCGCCCGGCGGGAGGCCATCGAGTATCGGGCCGAGGTCGGACCCGATCTGATCGAGCACGAGGTCGCCGAGGTCTTCGTGGGGCATGTGGACGACGGCCTCGCGATCCGCCCGAACCCCGACGAAGTCCAGGCGACGCGGTGGATCCCGCTGTCACGTCTCATGGAGGAGATCGGCTCGACGCCGGACCTTTTCACGCCCTGGATCCGCATCTACATGCAGGAACATCACGAACGGATCTTCGGGGAGACAGACACGGCTTGAGGGATCGCTACGAGGAAGCCCGCATCCGGGGAGACAGAGAACGACCAGTCTGTCGATCCCCCGATGCGGGCAGACGACCCTGTCTGAAAACAGGGACGATCCGGCGGCGACCGAGTGCCGATCGGGACAGCGACCCAGCCACGCGGCCCGGATAGTGTAAGGTTAGTGATACATCGTTTTTCGTCAAGACGGATTTACAATTTTGCGTGATTCCGCCTGATTTTACAACCAGTACACGTATAGCGTGTACCGCGACTCTCGCAGAAGGAGCGCTCCATGTCCGAAGACTTCCCCGGCTGGCACGGCACGACGATCATTGGTGTCCGCAAGGGGGGCCAAGTCGTCGTTGCCGGCGACGGACAGGTGAGCCTGGGCCAGACGGTCATCAAGGGCACCGCGCGCAAGGTGCGACGGCTCTCGCCCGGCGGGCATGACGTGGTCGCGGGTTTCGCCGGCTCCACCGCCGATGCCTTCACCCTGCTCGAGCGGCTCGAGTCGAAGCTGGAGGCGACGCCAGGGCAACTCGCCCGCGCGAGCGTGGAACTGGCGAAGGACTGGCGGACCGACAAATACCTCCAGAAGCTCGAGGCGATGCTCATCGTCACCGACGGCAAGGATCTCTTCGTCATCACCGGAGCCGGCGACGTGCTGGAACCCGAGCACGACGTCGCGGCCATCGGCTCGGGCGGTAACTACGCGCTGGCGGCGGCAAGGGCGTTGATGGACGGGGACCTCGACGCCGAAACGATCGCCCGCAACGCGATGGGCATCGCGGCCGACATCTGCGTCTACACGAACGGCAATCTGACGGTCGAAGCCATCGACGCGGATTAAACCGATCTTAAACTCCGTCCCCTAGGCCTGCGTCCATGGACGGAGACGACAAGAGCCCGACACGCGTGCAGATCTGGGAGCAGACCTCCCGGATGCACGAGTCCGCGATCATCGCAGATCAGGAACTGGCCAAGCGCTACGCGGTCTGCGCGTCGCTCGCGATGATCCCGGTCTGCGGGGTCAGCGCCTGGCTGGCCGGCAACGCGATCGCACCCATCCTGATCGCCGCAACCGTGTTCGGCGTGCTGAGCGTCGTGATGCTGCGCGTGAAGGGGCGGACGGGCCGCGTCCTCCTCGCCCTGTCGCTCTTTTCGCAGGGGTTCCTCGTGGCGGCCGCCCTCGCCGGTCACCCCTGGCATATCGAAAGCTACGGGTTTCTCTTCATCTTCATGGCGATGCTCACCGACATGCGGGATCGTGCGGTGATCGTGGCGGCGCTCGCCTACTGCCTCGTGCGCCAGCTCGTCCTCGTCTTCGTCGCGCCCGAACTCATCTTCCCACCCGCACCGATGACGGACCATCTCCAGCGTTTCGCGGTTCACAGCATCATCCTGGCGATCTCCGCCGTCTTCTTCATTCTGGTCGTCACGCGCCGCGCAACGATCAGCAACCATATCCGCGAGACGCAGGGAAAACTCGCGACGGCCATGCAGTCGGCCGAGGACGCGCGCCTTGCGGCCGAGGAGGCGGTGCAACAATCCGAATGCGCGCGCGCGCGGGCCGAAGCCGCCCGGGCGGATGCGGAGATGGCGCGCAAGTCGCTCGAGGAGAGCGCCGAGACGGCGCGGCGGGCCGATGAGACGGCACGCCGGGCCGAAGCCGAGCGACAGCAGGCATCCGCCGAAACCGCCGAGCGACAGCAATACGTCGTCGGAACGCTGCGCGCCGCGCTCTCGGAGCTTGCGAACCGCAACCTGACAGCGCGCATCGACACCCCGCTCGACAGCGAGCATGACCCCGTTCGCCTCGACTACAACGCCGCGCTCGACGGGCTTGCAGAAGCCATCGCGACGGCGGCACGTCACAGCGAACAGGTCGAGATCGACAGCGAAGCGATCGGGCAGCAGATCGCGGAACTCACGAACCGGACGGAGCGTCAGGCCGACACGCTCGAAGCGGCCACCGACACGATCACCACGATCATGTCCCGCGTGAAGGTCGCCGCCGACGGCGCGCGCCGGGTCGACGATCTGGTCAAGACCACCCACGCATCGGCGCAGACCGCGGAATCGGTCGTCACCCGGGCGGCCGCGGCCATGTCGGAGATCCGCGAGGTGTCGGGCCGGATTTCGTCGATCGTCCAACAGATCGGCGAAATCTCCTTCCAGACGAACCTGCTGGCCCTCAACGCGGGGATCGAGGCCGCGCGGGCTGGCGACGCCGGGCGGGGCTTCGCCGTGGTCGCGGCAGAGGTCGGTGCCCTCGCCCGTCGCACCGCCAAGGCCGCCGAAGAGATCAGCGGCCTCGCCCAGCACAGCTCCGAGCGCGTGTCGGAGGGCACCGGGCTGGTCGAGGACACGGAGGCCGCCCTGCACGAGATCGAAGCCCACATGACCGAGCTTCTGGCCACCGCCTCCGCCATCGCGACCGCCGCCGAGGAACAGTCGACCCATTTCGAGGAGGTGGGCGGTGCCGTGGGCGAGCTCGAGACGATGACGGAGCACAACGCCCGCATGGTCGAGGCGTCGAACGCAGCCGTGAACGAGTTGCGCCGCAGCGCGCAGGTTCTGTCACGCAAGATGCGGGAGTTCAGGATCGGCACCGAGGCGGCACGGCCCCGCCTCAGCGCCTGATCGTCAGTTCAGCCTGGCAACGCCCAGCGGCACGTTGAACCGCTCGCACCAGATCCAGACTTCGTTGTATCGGCTCGGGTCGATCCCGGCGGGGATGGCATAGCTCGACGCGCCGTTCTTGTTCTTGAGAAGGCCCATCAGCGTGTTGGGGTCATAGCCGTCCCGTCCCAGCGCGACCTTCGGGTCGGGCGCATTGCCGAAACGGAAGTCGTCGAGCAGGTTCACCTGATTGCCCGCGACCTCGGCAGTGCCCGAAATCCCGTAGCGCGCGGCACCGGTGAACGTGCCGAGACGGCCATGGCCGCCGGCGACGGCGGGAAGGGCTGCACCGGCAACGAGGCCGGTGGCGGTGAGGGCAAGAAACGAACGGCGGTGCATAACTGTCTCCGGGTTGGTGGTCTGCCCGGAGACTGCGCGCGGAATCGCGCCCTGCCTAGCCCACCCCACGCGCACGTGAGCGCCGTTGCGTTTCCGTGATCGGCGCTTAGTTAGGGGCAAATACCTATCGGAGTGCCCCATGACTGACCTGACCCCGCGCGAGATCGTATCCGAGCTCGACCGGTTCATCATCGGACAGAAGGATGCCAAGCGCGCGGTCTCCGTCGCGCTGCGCAACCGCTGGCGGCGCAAGCAACTGGGCGACGACCTGCGGGACGAGGTCTACCCCAAGAACATCCTGATGATCGGGCCCACCGGCGTCGGCAAGACGGAGATCAGCCGCCGCCTCGCCAAACTCGCGCGCGCGCCCTTCCTGAAGGTCGAGGCGACGAAGTTCACCGAAGTCGGCTACGTCGGCCGCGACGTGGAGCAGATCGTGCGCGACCTCGTCGACGCGGCCATCGCCATGGTGCGCGAGCAGATGCGCGACGACGTGAAGTCCAAGGCCCACGGCGCAGCCGAGGAGCGGGTGATCACCGCGCTCGCCGGGACGGACGCGCGCGAGGGCACGCGCGAGAGCTTCCGCAAGAAACTGCGCGCCGGAGAGCTCGACGACAAGGTGATCGAGCTGGAGGTACAGGACACGTCGAACCCGATGGGCATGGCGATCCCGGGTCAGCCGGGCATGGACCAGATGGCCAACCTCGGCGATCTCTTCGGCAAGATGATGCAGCGGACGGTCAAGAAGCGGATGAGCGTCGCCGCCTCCTACGACCTCCTGATCGACGAGGAGGCGGACAAGCTGCTCGACGACGAAACCGTGAAGCGCGAGGCCGTGCGCGCGGTCGAGCAGAACGGCATCGTCTTCATCGACGAGATCGACAAGGTCTGCGCCCGCTCCGACGCGCGGGGTGGCGACGTGAGCCGCGAGGGTGTGCAGCGCGACCTTCTGCCCCTGATCGAGGGCACGACGGTCTCGACGAAGCACGGGGCGGTCAAGACCGACCACATCCTCTTCATCGCCTCGGGTGCCTTCCACATCGCCAAGCCCTCGGACCTCCTGCCGGAACTGCAGGGTCGCCTGCCGATCCGGGTGGAGCTGCGCGCGCTGACCGAGGAGGATTTCGTCCGCATCCTGACCGAAACGGACAACGCGCTCACGCGGCAGTATTCGGCCCTGATGGCAACTGAGGAAGTCACGATCACCTTCACCGAGGAAGGGATCGCCGCACTGGCCCGCATCGCCGCGCAGGTGAACGAGAGCGTCGAGAACATCGGCGCGCGGCGGCTCTATACCGTGCTCGAACGGGTCTTCGAGGAACTGTCCTTCGACGCGCCTGACAAGGGCGGTCAGGAAGTCACCGTCGATGCCGCCTTCGTCGAGGCGCAATTGGGCGAGCTGGCCCGATCCACCGACATCTCCCGCTACGTGCTGTAGCGGCTTGACGGGCCCCGCCGCCTACCTCCGCTTCGTCCGGAAGAACGCGGCCTTCCTTTCGGCGGGCCTCGTCATCAGTTTCACCTCGAGCTACGGGCAAACGTTCTTCATCGCGCTCTTCGCCGACCGGATCATGGCGGCGAACGGGTTGAGCGACGGGGAATGGGGCCTGATCTACACCGTCGCCACGACCGCCTCGGCCGTCCTGATGGTCTTCGCCGGCGGGCTGACCGACCGGATGCGCGTGCGCCGGCTGATGGTCTTCGCCGGCGTCGGACTGGCCCTCGCCTGCCTGGCCATGGCCACCCTCTCCGGGGCCGTTGTGCTCCTCCTCACGGTTCTGGCGCTGCGTTTCTTCGGGCAGGGGCTTATGAGCCATATCGCCGCCGTCGCGATGGCCCGCTGGTTCGTGGCAAGCCGGGGCAAGGCACTCTCGATCGCGGCAATGGGATTCGCACTCGGGCAGGCCGTTCTGCCGCTCGTCTTCGTCGCCCTCCTCGCGGTTGCCGAGTGGCGAATGCTCTGGGCCCTTTCGGCGGTGCTCGTTCTCCTGACGCTGCCGTTGGTCCTGCGCCTCCTGCGGGCCGAGCGGACGCCGCAGGCACTGGCAACCGAACGCCCCGCACCGGGGCTCGGCGGTCTGCACTGGACGCGGAGCGCGGTGTTGCGGCACTGGCTCTTCTGGCTGATGCTGCCGCTCCTCCTCGGGCCACCGGCTTTCGGCACGGCGCTCTTCTTCCATCAGGTCCACCTGACGGCGGTGAAGGGCTGGGCCATGATCGACTACGTCGCGCTCCTGCCGCTCCTGACGGTGGTTTCGGTCGCGACGACATTCGCCTCCGGTGCCTTGATCGACCGGGTGGGCACCGGGCCTCTGATCGCGCTCTACATGCTCCCCTTCGCCGGCAGCTTCATGATGATGGGTTCCGCGGAAACTCTCGGCATGGCGGCACTGGCCCTCCTGATCTTCGGGCTCGGAATGGGAACGCAAGCGACCGTGCCGACGGCCTTCTGGGCGGAGTACTTCGGCACGCGACACCTCGGCTCGATCAAGGCGTTGGCCGTGGCGATCATGGTGTTCGGGTCGGCCGTCGGCCCGGGACTCACGGGTGTGCTGATCGATGCGGGCTACGACTTCGACGCGCAGATGCCCTGGATCGGCGTCTATTTCCTTCTGGCGGCCGGTCTTGCCACGCTCGGCGTGGTCCGCGCCCGCACCACCCTACCGGCGAAGGTAGATGTAGTAGGCTCCTGACCCGCCGTGCGAACGATGCGCCTCGGTGACCTGGAGGATGAGGGGCGCGAGCGGCGGCAGGCGCAGCCACTGCGGCACCTGATGCTTGAGCACGCCGAGCCGGGTCGGGATCGGCCCGAAATCCGGCTTCCGCTTGCCTTTGCCTGTCACCACGATCACGAGCCGCTTACCCGCCGCATGGGCATCGAGCACGAACCGCGTGAGCGCCGGATGCGCGGTGTCGAGCGTCATGCCGTGAAGGTCGAGCTTTCCTTCGGGACGCAGCTTTCCCGAGCGCATTCGCTTGTGGGTCTTCGCATCCATTCGCAGGGGTGCACCGTTCACCTGCTCCGAGAGCGTCGGTGCGAGCGCATGGCCCGACGTGCGCGGCCGCGCGCGACTGCCGATCTCGAACGCGGGTGCGGGGGTCGACGCGGGACGGGGCCGCGCGATGGCTTTGGGCAGCGTCTCGGGGGCCGGATCGGGTCGCTCGGGGTGGAGCGGATCGGCGGTCTGCCGGTAGCGCGCCCAGACCTCGCGGTCCTCCGCGCTCAATCCCCGACGACGCTTCACCGCGGCACCAGAGGCACGAACCGTCCCATCGCGTTCAGTGCTCCGGCGGCGCGACCCGCCGCATCGCCCGTCCCGAAGAACAGATCGGCACGCCCTGCGCCCTTGATGGCCGAGCCGGTATCCTGCGCGATACAGAGCCGGGCGTGACCGGCGACCTCGACCCAGATCGGGGTACCGAGCAGCGTATGATCCGGGTCGACGGCCAGGCTGCGCAGCGCCGTCACCTGGCAGAGCGTGCCCTGCGGCCCCTGCCCCGCGGGCGCGTCGGACACCTTGAAGAAAACGTAGCTCGGGTTCTCCGCCATCGCACGCAGCCCCCGCGCAGGATCGACGCGCAGCCATGCCTTGAGTGCTTCGGCCGTCAGGTTTGGCCCGAGGAGGCCGCGCTCGATCAGGCGCTTGCCGATGGAGACATAGGGCTGCCCGTTGGTGCCGGCATAGCCGACGCGCAGCGTGCCGCCATCGGCGAAGCGCAGTCGACCCGACCCCTGCACCTGCAGGAAGAAGCGGTCGACCGGATCGCGCAGCCAGGCGATCTCGTACCCGGCGAGGAGCGGTTCGATCTCCGCCCGGGGCGCGCCGACCCCGCCGACTGGCGGCGCGTGGATCGGGCAGGGAAATTCGGCGCTCGGGCCGCGCGCCGCGTCGAGTTCGGGTTCGTAGTAGCCCGTGAAATGCCCCCGAAGCGGCACGCCGGGTCGGAACCGCGTCTCGAAATAGCTGCGCGCGTCGCCGTCGATCGTCACGCCCCCCTGCCGCAGGGCCGCGGCGGCGGCGTCCAGATCGTCCTCCGCCCAACCGGGCAGGTCCGAAAACGAAAGCCGCCCCGTTTCGGGGGCGGCGGAGGGGACGCGGGCGGCGGTCACGTCACTCGTCCGTGGCGACCAGTTTCCAGTTCGGATCGCCCGTGCCCATCTTGCGGGCGAAGGTCCAGACGTCGCGCTGCTTCTTGATCTGGTTCGGGTCGCCCTCGATCACCGTGCCGTCGGCGTCCTTCACCACGCTCGTTAGCTCGCCCACGAACCGCAGCGTGATCTGGGCCTCTTTGTCCGTCTCGTCGAAGCTCGCGTGGCGCAGCGTCGTCTCCCGAACGCCGATGAAGCTCGCCTCGATCCTGAGACCTTTGTCCTCCCGGTCGGAAATGACCGACAGGAACGCCTCGTAGATGTCTTCCGACAGGAAGGGCTGCACGTCGCCGAGATCGCCGTTCTCGAAGGCCATCAGGATCATCTCGTAGGCCTGCCGCGCACCGCCGACGAATTCGCTGACCGAGAACCCCGGCTCCGCGGCCTTCATCGCGGCCAGCGCCTCGGCGCTCTCGCTGCCCTCGTCGACGAAATCGGTGATGTCGCGGTCGGGGCCGCCGTCGATGACCTCGAACTCCCGGCGCACTTCGGGCGTCCGCGACGCGGGCGCGATGGGCGGCTTCTCGAACCCCGTGCGCGTGCCCAGAACGTTCTTGAGCTTGATCACGAGGAAAAGGGCGATCCCGGCCAGGACGAGAAGTTGTATCACGGCGTCGTTCATCCTTTTCTCCGACAGGTCGGGGTCTTGGTATTGCCCCCGTGGCACATATGTAAGGCCGCAAGGGGGTCAAGGGAAGCCACGCCCCCGGTAAGGAGACGTCATGCCGCTTCTGGCCCTGTTCATCATCGTCCCGCTCGTGGAGATCGGGCTCTTCATCCAGGTCGGCGGCTGGCTGGGTCTCTGGCCGACGCTCGGCATCGTCGTGGTAACGGCGATCATCGGCACCGCGCTCGTCCGGCGGCAGGGCCTGCAGGAGCTGGCCCGCGTGCAGCAGGCTTTCGACCGGCTCGACAATCCGACACGCCCGCTTGCCCATGGCGCGATGATCCTCGCGTCGGGCCTACTGCTCCTGACGCCCGGGTTCTTCACCGACGCGGTCGGCTTCCTCCTTCTCGTGCCGCAGGTGCGCGACCGGGTGATGGCCGCCGTGCGCAGCCGCGTGAAAGTGCAGTCGTTCACGATGGGTGGCCCGGCCGGACAGCAACGGCACCACCCGGAAGAGGATGTGGTCGAAGCGGACTACGTCGAGGTGCCCCCGCGCGAGGGCCCGTCCGGCTGGACGCGCGACTGAGGGCGGTGCGGTTGTGAGGCAATCCGGCCTCTGCTAGGCGGGGCCGACCGAATTTTCACACCCGAGGACCGTTAGATGGCCGACGAAGACCAGACGACCGAAGACCAGACCACGCCCGAGACCCCCGCCCCGAACGGTGCGGCGCAGCCGCAGCAGATGCCGCAGATGAATATCCTGGGGCAGTACATCCGCGATCTGTCGTTCGAGAACGTGGCCGTGCAGAAGGGTCAGGTGATGGAGGGACAGCCCGACATCAACGTCCAGGTCGGTCTCGAAGCCAAGAAGCGCAGCACCGAAGGCCAGTACGAGGTCGCGGTGAAGCTGAATGTGACGGCCAAGGTGAAGGGCGGTGACACACCGGTCTTCGCGATGGAGCTCGACTACGCCGGGGTCTTCGCGATCTCGAACGTGCCCGAGAACCAGATGCATCCCTACCTGATGATCGAATGCCCGCGGATGCTCTTCCCGTTCCTGCGCCGCATCGTCTCGGACGTGTCGCGCGACGGCGGCTTCCCGCCGCTCAACCTCGAGAATATCGACTTCGTCTCGCTCTACCGCAACGAGCTGACGCGCCGGGCGCAGGCACAGGCGGCCGAGGCTCCGAAGGTCTGACCGAAGCGGACGGCCCGGCCGAGCGCGCGTCGGGCCGCCCTAGCGTAGCGTCTTCCAGAGCGCAGCGTCTCCAAGACCTTCCACGAAAGCCGCATGAGCCTCGGCCTCGGCCTCGCTCACGCGCGACGGCAGAGGCGTCGGACGCGGGCGCGGCACCCATTCGGTGCCGTCCGTATCGGGCCCCGAGGCACCCCGACTGACCAGCGACATCGCAGGCTGCCGCCCGCCGATCAGCTCCAGGTAGACTTCCGCCAAGATCTCGCTGTCGAGGAGCGCGCCATGCTTCACCCGGCTCGAGTTGTCGATACCGAAGCGACGGCAGAGCGCGTCGAGCGACGCGGGCGAGCCCGGAAACTTGGCGCGGGCGATGGCAAGCGTGTCGATCGCCCGGTCCATATGCATTATCGGCAGGCCCATCCATTGAAGCTCCGCGTTGAGGAACTTCATATCGAAGGCCGCATTGTGGATCACGAGCTTCGCGTCGCCGATGAAGTCGAGGAACGCCTGCCCGACCTGCTTGAAGACGGGAAAATCCTTCAGGAAGTCGTCACCCAGCCCGTGCACCTGAAAGGCGTCGTCGGGCATCGTGCGCTCGGGGTTGATGTACTGGTGGTACTCCCGCCCCGTGCGAACATGGTTGATAAGCTCGACGGCCCCGATCTCGACGATGCGGTCGCCGCTTTCGGGCTCGAAGCCCGTCGTCTCGGTGTCGAGAACGATTTCCCTCATGTCAGCTCCTCCACGATCTCGGCGACCCGGGACCGTGCGCGGTCCATGTCCGTCGTCTCGATGATGTAGTCCGCCCGTGCGCGCTTGTCAGCGTCGGGCATCTGCCGTGCAAGAATGAGGTCGAGCTCCGCCGGCGACATCGTGCCCCGCGCGAGGATGCGGGCCCGCTGCGTCTCGGCATCGACGGTGACGACGGCGACGCGGTCGCAGGCGGCATCTGTCCCCGTCTCGAAGAAGAGCGGAACATCCCAGACGACGAGGCCCGCGCCCTGTTTCACGGTCCAGGCCCCACGGTCGGCAGCGACGAGCGGATGGACGATGGCGTTGAGCGCGTCGAGCCCGGTCTCCGGCTCGGCGTTCAGAGCGGCGCGCAGAGCGGATCGGTCGATACCGGTCTCCGTCCGCGTGCCTGGAAAGCGGCGTGCGACCGGCTCGACGGCCGCACCACCCTCGGCATAAAGCGCATGAACCGTCGCATCCGCATCCCAGACGGGCACGCCAAGATCGCGGAACATCTGCGCCGTCGTGGACTTGCCCATGCCCATGGATCCGGTGAGGCCCAGGATCATGCGAGTACGGCCGCGCACAACTCCGCATCGACGACCGGAGCGCGCCCGAACCAGGCTTCGAACCCCGGCGCCGCCTGATGCAGGAGCATCCCCAGCCCTTCCACGGTAACCGCGCCGCGCGCCGCGGCATTGCGCAACAGCGGCGTCTCAAGCGGGCTGTAGACGATGTCGGCCACCGTCGTACCGTCAGCCATGGCACCGAGGTCGAAATCGAGCGGTGGCTGTCCGCTCATCCCGAGGCTCGTCGTGTTCACGAGAAGACCGTGATCGGCGAGCGCCGTGGGCCCGTCCTCCCAATCGAGAGCGGTCACATGGGCGTCGAAGAGCGCCGCCAGGGTTTCGGCCCGGGCGCGCGTGCGGTTGACGATCGTGATGTCCGGCACGCCCGCATCGAGCAAGGCGGCCACGATACCCCGCGCGGCACCGCCCGCACCCAGGACGAGCGCGGGATGATCGGGCCGCCAGCCCGGAGCCTGTTGCCGAAGGTTGGCAATGAAACCGTAACCATCTGTATTGTCTGCTATAATACGGCCATCCGACTCGAAGCTCAGCGTATTTGCTGCTTCGACGGCCCGGGCCCGGTCGGTCACGTCATCGGCCAAACGGAAGACGGCTTCCTTGTGGGGAATGGTGCAGTTCAACCCCCGAAAGCCGAGATCGGGCAAGAGTCGCAAGGTCGCCTCCAGCCGATCCGGCGTGACGTGGAGCGGAACGTAGTGACCGTCGATTCCGTAGCGTCGCAGCCAGTGGCCGTGGAGTCGGGGCGACCGACTCTGCGCGATGGGATCGCCGATGACGCCGGCAAGAACGGTCATACTTCGAGGTCTCCGCGGGTGACGAGAAAGTCGATCAACGGCAGAAGCGGTAGACCCAGGACGGAGAAGTAGTCCCCGTCGACGCGGTGGAAGAGCCGCGCACCCTCGCCTTCGAGCGTATAGCTTCCGGCGGACCAACGGATCTCCTCCCAGTGGCGCGCGACGTAGCCCGCAACGTAATCGGCGCTTGCGGCGCGCATGGTCATCGCGACCGTCGAGACATGGCGCCACACCGGCTTGCCGTCCTCTGCGACGACCGCGGCTGAATGGAGGCGGTGCTTGCCACCCGCGAGCGCGGTGAGCTGCGCGACGGCCGCTTCCGGTGTCTCGGGCTTCGAGACGAGTGTTCCGTCATGGTCGAGCACCTGATCGCACCCGAGGACGAGCCCCGCTTCGCGGACGCGCAGGGCTTTCATCTCGGCCAGGGCATCGGCCACGTTACGGGGTGGATGACCCTCGGCCAGGAGCGCATCCTTGACCATCTCCTCGTCGACGCGGGGCGGCCGGGCTTCGAACGGGATCGCCGCGTTGCGCAGGAGCGTCTGGCGCGTTTGCGAAGTGGAGGCGAGAATCAGCATCGGCGACAGCGGGACAACCTTGGGGAAAACCGGGGGTGAAATCCGGTGGGAAAGACTGTGACAGGAGTGAACCCTGCACGTCCGGAGGACAAGTCGGCACATCCGCGAATTTTTTCGGGAACCTTTCGGCGTCGGATGCGTTTGCACGCCAGCTGTGGAACGTCTGACCCTGTACCCCGTGCTCACCCCTGCACCCCCCAGGACGTTCCACAGCAATACCGCTCGGCAGCCTTTGCTCGGCCATGGGTTATCCCCAGACACACGCGTAAGATGAGGTGGATCATCCTGAATTGTGGAGCGATGCAGGAGAGCGGTTTAATCCCCGTTTTCCACCGCTCCAACAAAGAACATCATCCTTCTCTTTCTCTTTCTTTAAGATAGGAAGGTCGGGACGAAAGGGAGCACCATGGGGGACCTGTATCTCTGGCTCAAGGCCGGGCACGTTATCTCTGTGATCGCGTGGATGGCGGCGATTTTCTACCTACCGCGGCTCTATGTCTATCACGCGGAGAAGGCCGAAAACGTGCCGGAGATGATCCCGGTGCTGGAGGTGATGGAGCGTCGACTTCTGAAGGCGATCATGACCCCGGCGATGATCGCGACCTGGGGGTTCGGACTCGTCCTGATCGGGTTCGGCGGGATCGACTGGGGATCGGTCTGGGCCTGGGCGAAGGCATTGAGCGTGGTTGCGATGACCGTCTTTCACATGTGGTGCGCGGGGGAGCGGAAGCGGCTTCTGACCGGGTCGCTCCGACAGGGCCGGTACTACCGCATGATGAACGAGGTGCCGACGCTCCTCCTGATCGTGATCGTGGTGGCGATAATCGTCCGACCGTTCTGACAAGGGGTGTTCGATTGACTTGGCGGTCTCCTCCGCTTAGGTGGCTTGCACCGGTGGGTCGTCCTGATCCGAAGGCCGGTTTTCGAAATTCCAGTTGTGACCGCGATCCCGGGGAGGGGCCGCGCCGCTTCCCCGTAGGAGTGCATCCAGATGCGTGATGAAACGACACCCGAGACCGAGGCCGTGAACGACGACGTGCCCGGTCAGCTCAACCTCCGTGATCTCAAGGCGATGTCGCCCAAGGCGCTTGTCGACATGGCCGAAGAGCTCGAAATCGAGAACGCCTCGACCATGCGCAAGGGCGAGATGATGTTCTCGATCCTGCGGGAGCGTGCGGACGAAGGCTGGGAGATTTCGGGCGAAGGCGTGCTCGAGGTGCTGCAGGACGGCTTCGGCTTCCTGCGCTCGCCCGAGGCGAACTACCTCTCCGGGCCCGACGACATCTATGTCTCGCCCGAGGTCATCCGCCAGCACTCGCTGCGCACCGGTGACACTGTGGACGGTATCATACAGGCCCCGGACGACAACGAGCGCTACTTCGCGCTCACCAAGGTCACGGAGATCAACTTCAACGATCCGGAGATGGCCAAGCACAAGGTCAGCTTCGACAACCTGACGCCGCTCTACCCGGATGAACGCTTCAAGATGGAGATCGAGGATCCCACCATCAAGGATCGTTCCGCCCGGATCATCGACCTCGTCGCGCCGATCGGTAAGGGCCAGCGCAGCCTGATCGTGGCTCCGCCGCGGACGGGTAAGACGGTGCTTCTCCAGAATATCGCCAAGTCGATCGAAACGAACCACCCGGACTGCTATCTCATGGTCCTGCTGATCGACGAACGGCCCGAGGAAGTCACCGACATGCAGCGATCGGTGAAGGGTGAGGTCGTCTCCTCTACTTTCGACGAACCGCCCACCCGACATGTCGCCGTTGCCGAGATGGTCATCGAGAAGGCCAAGCGCCTGGTGGAGCACAAGCGGGATGTCGTCATCCTTCTCGACTCGATCACGCGCCTCGGCCGGGCCTACAACACCGTCGTGCCGTCGTCGGGCAAGGTTCTGACCGGGGGTGTGGACGCCAACGCGCTCCAGCGTCCGAAACGCTTCTTCGGTGCCGCGCGCAATATCGAGGAAGGTGGGTCGCTCACGATCATCGCGACGGCTCTGATCGATACGGGCAGTCGGATGGACGAGGTGATCTTCGAAGAGTTCAAGGGCACCGGTAACAGCGAGATCGTGCTCGACCGCAAGGTGGCCGACAAGCGCGTCTTCCCGGCCATGGATATCCTGAAGTCCGGCACGCGTAAGGAGGATCTGCTGGTCGATCCGAAGAACCTTCAGAAGACTTTCGTGCTGCGCCGGATCCTGAACCCGATGGGGACGACCGATGCAATCGAGTTCCTGATCGGGAAGCTGAAGCAGACGAAGACGAACTCCGATTTCTTCGACTCGATGAATTCCTGATCGCGGAGGCACCGGGGTGGAGGAGACGATCTTTGCCCTGGCGACCGCGCAGGGAAAGGCCGGCGTAGCTGTCGTCCGGATTTCGGGACCGCAGGCGGTAGATGTGCTCGAGGCACTCGGTGCGCGGCCACCGGACCCGCGGTGCAGCCGCGTCTCCGTTCTGCGAGACGCCGCCGGCGAGATGCTGGATCAGGCGCTCGTGCTGGCTTTTGCAGAAGGCGCGAGCTTCACCGGCGAGTCGGTGATCGAACTGCACCTGCATGGCAGTATCGCGGTCGTGCGCGCTGTGCTTACCGCGATTTCCGACACCGGGCTCGCGCGTCTGGCCGAACCGGGAGAGTTTACCCGTCGTGCCCTTCTGAACGGACGGCTGACCTACGCCGAGGTTCAGGGACTCGGTGACGTGATCGATGCGGAAACGGAAGGGCAGCGTCGACATGCGATGCGTGTCCTGTCGGGCGAAGTCGGCGATCGCATCGGTGCCTGGCGACGCAAATTGATCCGTGCGACGGCGCTGGTGGAGGCGACGATCGACTTCGCGGACGAGGAGGTGCCGGAAACGGTCGACGAGGAAGTCATCGAGTTGATCTCTACGGTTCGTGCCGAGCTCGTGGAGGAGATCCGGGCAGTTTCGGGCGTGGCGCGCCTGAAGTCCGGCTTCGAGGTTGCCTTGGTCGGGGCTCCGAATGCCGGGAAATCGTCATTGCTCAACGCATTGACCCGAAGCGAGGCCGCGATCGTGACGGACGTGGCAGGTACGACAAGAGATATCATTGAAGTTCGTTTTGAAATCAATGGTTTACTTGTAGTTTTCATAGATACCGCGGGTCTTCGACCGACTGAAGACATGGTGGAGTCGATTGGCATCGCCCGAGCTCTCGAACGGGGAGAGCGAGCGGATCTTCGCATTCTTCTGCACGAGGAAGATCGTGCGCCGCCTTGGCCATTCGAGAAAGGCAAGGACGATTTCGAGCTTCGGACGAAAGGGGATCTCTACGGAGATGAAGACGCGATTTCGGTCGTCACGCGAGCTGGCTTGGAAACCTTGCTGGAGCGTATCGGGGGTATTCTTGGAGGTCGGGTCTCAGACACGGGACTGATTTCTCGGGAAAGGGACCGTCTGGCGTTAACGGAGGCAGAGGTCCGTTTGAGCGAGGTGCTGTCGCAGTTCGATGTGCTTGAAACGGACATTCTGGCGCACAAGCTTCGCGAAGCGATCGCCGCCTTACAGGCTGTAATCGGCGGGGTTGATATTGAGCAGGTTTTGGACGAAGTGTTCTCTTCTTTCTGTTTGGGCAAATAGGTGTTTCACGTGAAACATTCGCAGTTTGACATTGTCGTCGTTGGTGGCGGTCACGCGGGTTGCGAGGCGGCACATGCAGCGTGGCGTATGGGTGCGTCGGTTGCACTGGTGACATTCCGGCGGGACGATCTTGGGGTGATGTCGTGTAACCCGGCGATGGGCGGATTGGGGAAAGGTCATCTCGTTCGAGAGATCGATGCGCTCGATGGTTTGATGGGGCGCGTCGCCGATAAGTCGGCAATCCAGTTTCGCTTGCTCAATCGTAGGAAGGGGCCAGCGGTTCAGGGCCCCCGAGTGCAGGCGGATCGTGTCTTGTATCGGCAAGCAATGCAGGCTGAATTCGATGCCGCCGAGGGCCTGACAATTATCCAGGGTGAGGTAGTCGACCTCTGCTCCGGGACAGATGGTGAAATCTCCGGCGTCTGCCTTGGTGACGGAACAGATATTCACGCCGGTGCTGTGATCCTGACATCCGGAACCTTTCTACGCGGATTGATGCATATCGGTGAGCAAAAAACGGTTGGTGGGCGCATGGATGCTGCGGCATCGACGCGGCTTGCTGACCGCGTTCGTGATCTGGGTGTCTGTATCGGTCGCCTGAAGACGGGGACGCCTCCGCGACTGCGGCGCAAATCGATCCGGTGGAACGATTTGGAGCAACAGCATGGCGATGAAACGCCTACATTGTTTTCTTTCCTCCACACAAAACCCTTTGCACCTCAAACCTCTTGCGCCATCACGCACACAAACGAGCGGACCCATGAGATAATTCGTGCAAATCTGGAACGTTCCGCAATGTACGGTGGAATGATCGAAGGAACCGGCCCGCGATACTGTCCATCCATTGAGGACAAAGTGGTCCGGTTTGCTGAGAAACCATCTCACCAAATCTTTCTCGAGCCAGAGAGCCTCTCGACCGATCTGATCTATCCGAACGGTATTTCGACTTCGCTTCCTGCTGATGTGCAGGAAGACTATGTCCGTTCGATCGCGGGCTTGGAAAACGCCGAAATCGCTCAGCTGGGTTACGCAATCGAATACGACTATGTCGATCCACGCAGTCTGACATCGGCTTTGGCGGTCAAAGGATGTCGCGGATTGTACCTTGCGGGTCAGATCAACGGGACGACAGGCTACGAAGAAGCCGGTGCCCAGGGCCTCGTTGCCGCTCTCAACGCCGTGCGTTTCGTTCGAGACGAAGACGCATGTCATTTCTCGCGGACGGAGAGCTATATCGGGGTCTTGATCGACGATCTGGTGACGCGCGGCGTTACGGAGCCATATCGTATGTTCACGTCTCGTGCGGAGTATCGTTTGTTTCTGCGCGCCGACAATGCCGACAGCCGGTTGACGGAAACGGGGATCGGCCTTGGGTGCGTAGGAAATGTCCGACGGACCGCCTATCGTAGAAAGCAGGATCAACTTTCAACGACGCGGCAGCGGCTGACCGCACATGCCGTGCCCCTTCGCAATCTTGCACTGCAGGGCGTCAAGATCCGTCCGGATGGCCCGGCAATCTCCGTACTTGATGCCCTGCGGTTGGCAGATGTCGACTATGATGTTTTGAGCAAGGCGGGCTGCCTTGAAGCAGCGACGGAAAAATGGGTTGTCGAACAACTCAAACGCGATGCGACCTACGAGATCTATGCCGAGCGGCAACGACGTGAAATTGAGAAGGTGAAGGCCAACGAGGCCTTGGTGATCCCGTCAGACTTCGATTTTTCGCAGGTTGAGGGCCTTTCGAACGAGATCCGTATAAAATTGAGCAAAGCTCAACCCGAGACGCTCGCACATGCGGGGCGGATGGAAGGTATCACGCCTGCAGCGATCGTTCTGCTTCTTGCGCATCTCAAGTCTTCCCCACGGAAATCTGCGTGAACCGCTCCGACATTGCACGGCATGTTTCACGTGAAACATTGGCGGTCTTTGACGGCATTGAGTTGTTGGTGAGAAAGTGGACTCCCAAGATCAATATCGTGTCCCGCAAGACGCTCGAAACCTTTTGGCAGCATCATATCTCCGATGGCCTTGCTCTGGTTCAGCAGATCGGGTCAGCACGAAGCTGGGTCGATATGGGTAGCGGCGGTGGCTTTCCCGGTCTTGTTGTCGCCGCCTTGGTAGGGAGCGAGACCTCCGTCACGCTGATCGAAAGCGACGCGCGGAAATGTGCATTTCTCAAAACGGCTCGTCGTGAGCTCGCACTGAACTGCGAGATTGTTCATGGCCGGATCGAAGATGTTACCCCCAGACACTCCGACATCGTCAGTGCCCGCGCCCTTGCAGCTCTGCCCGCGCTCCTCAGTCTTGGTTCGCGTCACGGTCACGGGGAAACGACCTATCTTTACCCCAAGGGTGTGAACTGGGCCGAAGAAGAGATGGAAGCGCGTCGGGATTGGGACTATGAATTAGATGTGATCGAACGGACTACTGACAGTGGGTCCGTGATTCTCAAGATCACCAAGCTAAGAAAAGTTCGAGCATGAGATCCAAGATCATCAGTCTTGCCAATCAGAAGGGCGGCGTCGGAAAGACCACCACTGCGATCAATCTCGGCGCGGCGCTTGCGGTCCGTGGCGAGCAGGTTCTCGTGGTTGATCTCGACCCGCAGGGAAACGCGTCGACCGGCCTCGGCGTGTCCAAGGGCACGCGCACCCAGAGCACTTACGACCTGTTGCTTGGAGACGCCGCGCCGAGCGATATCGCGCACAAGACCGACGTCGACGGTCTCTATATCATTCCCGCCACCATGGACCTCAGTTCTGCCGACGCCGAGCTGATGAGCAGCGCGCGGCGGGTGATGCATCTTCGGAACGCGCTCCGGCTGCGAAGCGCGCCCTATTCCTACATCCTGATCGACTGCCCGCCATCACTTAACCTACTGACAGTAAACGCTTTTGTTGCATCGGATACGGTTCTCGTTCCGCTCCAGGCGGAGTTCTTCGCGCTTGAAGGTCTGTCCCAACTGCTTCTCACCGTGCGGGAAGTTCGGTCGACGGCAAATGCGGACCTGCGCCTCGAGGGCATCGTCCTCACCATGTTCGATCGCCGCAACAACCTCTGCCAGCAGGTCGAGGAAGACGCCCGCGAGAACCTCGGGGATCTCGTCTTCGAAACCAAGATTCCCCGGAACGTTCGGCTGAGCGAGGCCCCGAGCTATGCCATGCCGGTCCTCAACTACGACCCAACGTCGCGCGGCGCGATTGCCTACCGCAGCCTGGCCGCCGAGCTTCTCCAGCGTAACGAACAGAAACAGGTCTCCCATGTCTGACGCTCCACCAAAGCGCGCGATGCGACGCGGCCTGTCCGCCCTTATGGCCGACGTCGGCGTTTCCGCCACCGACATGTCCACCGCGCCGACGCCGGATCGCACGTTGCCGATCGAGAAGATCCGGCCGAATCCGGATCAGCCGCGCCGCACCTTCGACGAGGATCACCTCTCGGATCTTGCTGCGTCGATCGCGCAGAAGGGTATTCTGCAGCCACTCATCGTCCGGCCCGATCCGGGCGCGGCCGGCGAGTTTCAGATCGTCGCCGGCGAACGCCGCTGGCGCGCGGCGCAGCGCGCCGGTCTGCATGAGGTGCCAGTCATCCAGCGCGAGCTCGACGACACCGAGGTTCTGGAGATCGCGATCATCGAAAACATCCAGCGCGCTGATCTGAACGCCATCGAGGAGGCACTCGGCTTTCGGCAGCTCATGGAGCGGTTCGGTCATACGCAGGAGCAGTTGAGCAGCGTCCTGGGCAAATCGCGCAGCCACGTCGCCAACCTGATGCGCCTTTTGAAACTGCCCGAAGCCGTGCAGGACATGCTGCGTCAGGGTGCGCTTTCTGCGGGTCATGCCCGGGCCCTCATCAACGCACCGGACCCGGTTGCGCTGGCCCGGCGGGTGGTGTCGGCCGGCCTCTCCGTGCGGGAAACGGAGCGCCTCGCCAAGGCCACGACCGAAGGTACGGCATCGCCGGGCAAGTCGGGCCGTGCTGGGGCCGCGCCGGAGAAGGACGCCGATACGCGTGCGCTCGAGGGCGACCTTTCCGCAAGTCTCGGCCTCTCGGTTCAGATCAACCATGCAGCCGGGGACGAGGGCGGGCATCTCTCGATCCGCTACAGGTCGCTCGACGACCTCGATCGCCTGTGCGAGTTGCTCTCGTCAGGGCTCGATCGGGGATAGCTCGGCCAGGATCGCGTCGAGAAGCAGCGCACCCGCCTCCGTCGTCCGAAGCCGGTCGCCGGATGTCGAGACCATGCCAAGCTCAACCATCCTGCCCAGGCTCGAGGCGTCGACGTCACCGCCCAGACGCCGGAGTCGGCCGAGGTCTATACCGTCGCGCGTCCGTAGCCCCATCAGAAGGTATTCCTCGGCAACTTCCGCCGGCGGCAGCGCGTCCTCGCTCTCGGTGCCGCTTCCGGTTGTCTCGTTTCGGTCGAGCCAGGTGCCCGGGGCGCGATGTGCGACGGTCGCAAGGCGCGCCGTGCCGAAGGACAGACGCCCGTGTGCCCCCGGTCCGACCCCGAGCCAGTCACCGCCGCGCCAATAGATCAGATTGTGCCGCGCCTCTGTACCCGGTCGCGCGTGGTTCGACGTCTCGTAGCGCGTCAGACCGGCGGCGGCGCAGAGATCCTGCGTGATGTTCCAGAGGTCGACGGCGCGGTCCTCGTCCGGCAGGCCCCGCAGCTTCCCCACGGCGGCGCGACGGGCGAAGACGGTCCCGGGCTCTATCGTCAGCTGATAGAGCGACAGATGCTCCCCGGCGAGGTCGAGCGCCTGTCGCAACTCGGTCTCCCAAGCCTTCGCGGTCTGATCCTGACGCGCGTAGATCAGGTCGAAAGACACGCGATCGACGACCGATTTCGACACTTCGAGCGCCGCAAGCCCCTCGCGGACGTCGTGTTGTCGACCGAGCCGGCGCAGGGCCCCGTCGTCGAGGGCCTGTAGCCCGAGCGAGAGCCGATTGACGCCCGCATCGGCAAAGGCGGCGAAGCGATCCGCCTCGACCGACGTGGGGTTTGCCTCCATCGTGACTTCAAGGTCGTTGGCCGGCGTCCAGAGGCCGCGCGCCGCTTCGATCACGGCGGCCAAGGTCTCGGGGGCCATCATCGAGGGGGTGCCCCCGCCGAAGAAGATCGTCGAAAGCCGCCGACCCGGGGTTCGCTCGGCCCAGTATCGCAGGTCGCGCTGAAGCGCCGTGGCCCAGCGGGCGTGGTCCACGCGATCCGAGACGTGGCTGTTGAAGTCGCAATAGGGGCACTTCGCCGCGCAGAACGGCCAATGCACATAGAGGCCGAATCCGGCCTCCTGCCAGTTTTCGGTCACGTCCCCCGGAATGCCGTGACCTCCAGCTCATAGAGCATTTCGGGTTTCATCAATCCTCCACGATCATCGTCGCGGCCGGGCGGATCTGACCGAGATTGGTCTCTAAGACGGGCAAAAGCGCGTCTACGTGTCCCCGATCGCTCACAAGATGCGTAACCCGCGCGATATGTTCCATCCCGAAGCCGGCCTCGCTCAGCACACCCGTGAGCGTGTCGAAGCAGTTCTGCGCCTGCGCGGCGATCCCCTCGGGTAGCTCCATCGTCGCATAGTCGTAACCGGTGATCCCGGCTACGAAGCACCAGTCGCCCTGCACCACGGCGCGGGAGTATCCGGCCGCCGCCTCGAAGGGCGACCCGGTGGAGATGAGCCGCCGGGTCATGCCGAACCCTCGAAGCAGGCCCGCATCTTCTCAAGCGCGACGGCGCGGTGGCTGATGGCGTTCTTCTCTGCCGGGTCCATCTCGGCGAAGGTGCGCTCGTATCCGTCGGGTTGGAACATCGGGTCGTAGCCGTGCCCCGTCTCCCCCCTGATCGGCCAGACGAGCCGCCCGGCGACATGACCCTCGAACACCTCCTCGTGCCCGTCGGGCCACATCAAGAGGAGCGTCGCGCAAAACCGCGCGCGCCGTGGCTCGGGGGCATTTCGGGCTTCAAGCGCATCCCAGGCACGCGTCATCGCCTGCAGGAAATCACGGCCATCGGGCGTCTCGGCCCAATCGGCGGTATGGACGCCAGGCTGCCCGTCGAGCGCCTCGATCTCGATGCCGGAATCGTCGGCAAGCGCCGGTAGACCCGTCGCGGCGACGGCCGCCCGCGCCTTGATGCGGGCGTTGCCGGCGAAAGTCTCCTCCGTCTCCTCCGGTTCCGGCAAGTCGAAGTCCCGGTTCGACCGGCAGGTGATGCCATAGGGTGCGAGCAGGGCGCGGAACTCGTCGAGCTTGCCCAGGTTGTGGGTCGCGATCAGGAGTTCCTTGCCCTCAAACCGCCTCACGCGACGGCGGCCTTCTGCGCGGCGACGAGCTCGGAGACGCCCTTCTCGGCCAGCGCCATCAGCTCCGCAAATTGATCCTTGGAGAAGGTCGCGCCCTCCGCGCTCGCCTGCAGCTCGATCATCTGGCCCGCGCCGGTCATCACGAAGTTGCCGTCCGTCCCGGCTTCCGAGTCCTCCGGGTAGTCGAGGTCGAGCACCGACTGGCCGGCGTAAACACCGCAGGAGACGGCGGCGACGTGATCGAGGATCGGGTCGCTCGTCAGGTCGCCCGCCTTCAGCAGCTTGTTCACGGCGAGCCGCAGTGCGACCCAGCCGCCCGTGATCGACGCGCAGCGGGTGCCACCGTCGGCCTGGATCACGTCGCAATCGACGGTGATCTGCCGCTCGCCCATCGCCTGCCGGTCGATTCCTGCGCGCAGGGACCGTCCGATGAGGCGCTGGATCTCCTGCGTGCGGCCCGATTGCTTGCCGGCGGCGGATTCGCGCCGCATCCGCGAGGTCGTCGCGCGCGGCAGCATACCATATTCGGCTGTGACCCAACCCTGCCCGGTGTTGCGCAGGAACGGCGGCACCCGCTCCTCCAGCGAAGCGGTGCAGAGGACGTGGGTATTGCCGCAGCGGATCATGCAGGACCCTTCGGCATGCATCGTCACGTTGGTCTCGATGGATATGTCGCGCATCTGGTCCAGTGCGCGTCCCGAAGGTCGCATGTGTCTCTCCCGTCTCATGATTGCCCCCGACATGCCTCTGGCCCTGCCCCCATGCAACCCCCCGATTGACGCTGCCCCGGCGGTTGCATACATCCCAAACGCCCCCCGGAGGTCCGATGCCCGACAACGCGCAGATCCTGGCCGAGATGAACGACCGCTCCCGCGAAGTCTTTCGGCGGGTGGTGGAGGGCTATCTGGGCACCGGTGATCCGGTCGGCAGCCGGACGCTGACGCGGAGCATGTCCGAGAAGGTCTCTGCGGCCACCATCCGCAACGTGATGCAGGATCTGGAGTATCTGGGCCTCCTCGCCGCACCGCACGTCAGCGCGGGCCGCATCCCGACGCAGGCGGGGCTGCGCATGTTCGTCGACGGGCTGCTCGAGGCGCAGCTCGGTGATGAGGACCGGGATCGCATCGAGGCGACCGTCGGTTCCTCCGAGGATGACGTGACCGCGATGATGGACCGCGTCGGCAGCGCCCTCTCGGGTATCACGCAGGGCGCGTCGCTCGTGCTCGCCCCGAAGCGCGAGGCGCCGATCAAGCACATCGAGTTCGTCTCGCTCGCCGCGGACCGCGCGCTCGTCGTGCTGGTCTTTGCGGACGGTCACGTCGAGAACCGCGTCTTCGTGCCGCCCGAGGGCCAGACGCCCAGCGCCATGCGAGAGGCGGCCAACCTGCTGAACGCGATGATCGAGGGGCGCACGATCTCTGACCTGCAGGACTTGATGACGAAGGAGGTCGCCGCCCGACGTCAGGAGATCGACACGCTGGCGCACGACCTGATCGAAAAGGGCCTCGCCGTCTGGGAAGATGCGGGCGAGTGGTCGGAGCGCCTGATCGTGCGCGGGCGCTCGCATCTCCTGGGTCAGAGCGGCGACGCGGAGCAGCTCGACCGCATCCGCACCCTCTTCGACGACCTGGAGCGCAAGCGCGACATCGCCGAGTTCCTCTCGCTCACAGAGGAAGGCGAGGGCGTGCGGATCTTCATCGGATCCGAGAACAAACTCTTCTCACTTTCCGGTTCATCTTTGGTGGTTTCTCCCTATATGAACGCGGATCGAAAAATCGTGGGTGCGGTCGGCGTGATCGGCCCCACGCGGCTCAACTACGGTCGGATCGTTCCGATCGTCGACTACACGGCACAACTGGTCGGGCGAATGCTCGCCGCGCCCAAAGGATAGAAGACAGAGGGATTTATGGCCGAACCGAAGGACGAGTCGTTCCTCGACGACCCCGAGATGCTGGAAGAGGATTTCGATCTCGATGCCGCGATGGAGGAAGAGCCGGACGAGGCTCCGAAATCCGGGCGCGCGGCGATGGAGGCGGTCGTCGCGGAACGCGATGAGATGCGCGACCGACTGATGCGGTCGCTCGCCGAGGCGGAAAACGTGCGCAAGCGTGCCGCCCGCGACCGGGTGGAGGCCGAGCAATACGGCGGCTCCAAACTCGCGCGCGATCTGCTGCCGGTCTACGATAACCTGCGCCGGGCACTCGACGCCGCGGGCGAGGCCAACGACGGCGTGATCGAGGGCGTGAAGCTGACGCTGAAGGAGATCCTCACCGTCTTCAACAAGCACGGCATCACGCTCGTCGCGCCTGAGATCGGCGACAAGTTCGACCCGCAGCTGCATCAGGCGATGTTCGAGGCCCCCCTGCCCGATACCAAGGCCGGCGAGATCATCCAGGTCGCCGCCGAGGGCTTCAAGCTGCACGACCGCCTGCTGCGCCCCGCACAGGTCGGCGTCTCCTCGAACCCGGGCTGATCCCCCCGTCACCCTCTGGCCCGACCCGAGGGTCTCTTGCGACGCGTCATCCTCGGACTTGATCCGAGGATCCCCAAGCCACTTTCATCGCCGGGTCAGGCCCGGCGATGACGCATGAAAGGGACGAATACAGTCCCTAAACAAGCCCTTTCAGCTCATAGACCAGCTCCAATGCCGCCTTCGGCGTCAGCTCATCCGGCAACACATCGCGCAGTTTCTCCTCGGCGGCGCTCGGCTTGTGTGGTGCTGTTGCCGGCGGGGGCGTGGCGGCAAAGAGCGGCAGGTCGTCGATGATCGCCTTCGGTTTCGCTCCGCCCTCCCGCTCGCCGGCTTCGAGCGCATCGAGCACGTCGCGCGCCCGCGCCACGACCGCTTCGGGCAGGCCGGCGAGTTTCGCGACCTGCACGCCGTAGGATCTATCTGCCGCCCCCTCCCGAACCTCGTGCAGGAAGATCACCTCGCCCTCCCACTCGCGCACCGCGACGGTGGCGTTTTCCACGCCCGAGAGCTTGGCGGAAAGCGCCGTCATCTCATGGTAATGCGTGGCGAAGAGCGCGCGGCAGCGGTTGACGTCGTGAAGGTGTTCGAGCGTCGCCCAGGCGATGCTGAGCCCGTCGTAGGTGGCCGTGCCGCGCCCGATCTCGTCGAGGATGACGAAACTGCGGTCGTCGGCCTGATTGAGGATCGCGGCCGTCTCCACCATCTCGACCATGAAGGTCGATCGCCCGCGCGCCAGATCGTCCGAGGCGCCCACGCGACTGAAAAGCTGGCTGACGATCCCGATGTGGGCAGCGTCTGCGGGCACGAAACTGCCCATCTGCGCAAGCACCGCGATTAGCGCGTTCTGCCGGAGCCAGGTCGATTTACCTGCCATGTTCGGCCCGGTCAGAAGCCGGATCGCCGCGCCGTCGTCGGCGCTCAGCATCGCGTCGTTCGCCACGAAGGGCGCGCCATCGCGCTTGAGCGCGCGTTCGACGACCGGGTGTCGCCCGGCACTCACCTCGAAGGCGCGGCTGCCGTCGACGCGGGGCCGCACCCAGCCCTCGCCCCGTGCGAGATCGGCGAGCGCGGTTGTCACGTCGAGTTCGGCGAGCGTGCGCGCCGCCGAGAAGATGGCGTCGGATTGCGTAAGAATGGCCTGACGCAAGTCACCGAAGAACCGGTCTTCGATGGCCTGCGCGCGACCGCCCGCATTGAGGATCTTCGTCTCTAATTCGGACAATTCGACGGTCGTGAAGCGCACCTGGTTCGCCGTCGTCTGCCGGTGGATGAAGCGGTCGTCGGCGCGCATCTTCTCCGCGTGGGTGGCCGTCGTCTCCACGAAGTAGCCGAGCACGTTGTTGTGCTTCACCTTGAGCGAGCCGATGCCCGTCGCCTCGACGTAATCCTTCTGCAGCCCGGCGATGACGCCGCGCCCCTCGTCCCGCAGCTTGCGCGCCTCATCGAGATCGGCGTCGAAGCCGGGAGCGATGACACCCCCGTCGCGCAGCATCAGGGGTGGCTCGGGGACAAGCGCGCGGTCGAGCAGGTCGAGCAGCGCCTCCTGCCCGATGAGATCGGTGATGTCGAGCGGCAGATCAGTCTCTGACAAACGGGAAAACAGCGTCTCGCCCGTCCGCAACCCGCCGCGCACGGCGGCCAGATCGCGCGGCCCGCCCCGCTCGAGCGACAGGCGGGAGAGCGCGCGGTCCATGTCCGGTGCGCGGCGCAGTGCCTCGCGGATCTCGGCGGTCAGGGCGTCGTTCTCCACCGCCCAGCTCACGCCGTCGAGCCGCGCGCGGATCAACCCCTCCCGCGTCGAGGGGGCCGAGACACGCCGCTCCAGCAGGCGACCGCCGCCTGCCGTGACCGTTCGGTCGATGGCGAGCAAGAGAGAGCCGTCGCGCCCGCCCGTAGCCCCATGCGTCAATTCGAGGTTGCGGCGCGTCGCGGCGTCGATCGCCATGAGATCAGACGCTGCCTCGCGCCGGGGCGGGCGCATCAGCGGCAGCTTTCCGCGCTGCGTGATCTCCACGTATTCGACGAGGGCACCCATCGCGCCTAATTCCGCGCGGTCGAAACTGCCGAACGCATCCAGCGAGCCGACCGCGAACAGCCCTTTCAACCGGCTTTCGGCCGCGTTCGAATCGAAGGCGCTGCGCCCGAGCGGGGTGATCGACGTGCCGAGGTCTGCGGTGATCTCGGTGCCATCCTCACCCTCTGCCAGAACCAGCTCGCGCACGCCGAGACGCGCGAGGTCGGGCGAGAGGCGCACGCGCGGGCAAGCGGCGACGTGAAACGCGCCGGTCGAAATGTCGGCCCAGGCGAGCGCCCCCTGCCCCCGCACCTCGCAGAAGGCGGCGAGGTAGTTGTGCGCACGTGCGTCGAGCAACGTATCCTCTGTGAGCGTGCCCGGCGTGACGAGCCGCACGATCCCGCGTTTGACGACCGACTTGGAGCCGCGCTTCTTGGCCTCCTCCGGGGCTTCCAGCTGCTCGGCGACGGCAACGCGAAATCCCTTTCGGATCAACGTCATCAGGTAGTTCTCGGCCGCGTGCACGGGCACGCCGCACATGGCGATATCCTCGCCCAGGTGCTTGCCCCGCTTGGTGAGCGCGATGTCGAGCGCGGCGGCGGCGGCGACGGCATCGTCGAAGAACAGCTCGTAGAAATCGCCCATCCGGTAGAACAGCAGGGCGTCCGGCGCCTCGGCCTTGATCTCCAGATACTGGGCCATCATCGGCGTGACGGACATGAAACCCCCGGGTGTTCGCGCTAGCACCCTATCGCCCCCGCAAACCGCCCGCTACACCATCCCGACGTGAGGGAGGACATCATGGCCGGACGCAGCAAGATCACCGACGCAGAGGCGCTCGCATACCATCTGGAGCCGCGGCCCGGGAAGATCGAGATCAGCGCCTCGACCGCCATGGCGACGCAGCGCGACCTGTCGCTGGCCTACTCGCCCGGCGTGGCCGTCCCCTGCGAGGCGATCGCCGCCGACCCGGCCACGGCCTACGACTATACGACCAAGGGCAACCTCGTTGCCGTCATCTCCAACGGGACGGCGGTTCTGGGCCTCGGCAACCTCGGCGCGCTGGCCTCGAAACCGGTGATGGAGGGCAAGGCGGTGCTCTTCAAGCGCTTCGCCGACGTCAATTCCATCGACATCGAACTCGACACCGAGGACGTGGACGCCTTCGTCGCCGCCGTGAAGCTGATGGGCCCCAGCTTCGGGGGCATCAACCTCGAGGACATCAAGGCCCCCGAGTGCTTCATGATCGAAAGCCGGCTGAAGGAGGAGATGGACATTCCCGTCTTCCACGACGACCAGCACGGTACGGCGGTTATCTGCGCCGCCGGCCTCATCAATGCGCTGCATATCTCGGGCAAGGCCATCGAGGATGTGAAGATCGTACTGAACGGGGCCGGGGCGGCGGGGATCGCCTGTATCGAACTTCTGAAGTCGATGGGCGCGAAGCACGAGAACTGCATCACCTGCGACACAAAGGGCGTCATCTACCAGGGCCGGACCGAGGGAATGAACCAGTGGAAGTCGGCCCACGCCGTCAAGACGGAGCTGCGCACGCTGGAGGAGGCGATGGTCGGGGCCGACGTCTTCCTCGGGGTGTCGGCGAAGGGGGCGGTGACGCCCGAAATGGTCTCTAATATGGCGGAAAACCCGGTGATCTTCGCCATGGCGAACCCCGATCCGGAGATCACGCCGGAAGAGGCGCACGAGGTCCGTGCCGATGCCATCGTCGCCACGGGGCGGTCGGATTATCCTAACCAGGTCAACAACGTCCTCGGCTTTCCCTATCTCTTCCGCGGCGCGCTCGACATCCATGCGCGCGCCATCAACGACGAGATGAAGATCGCCTGTGCCGAGGCACTGGCCGAACTTGCGCGGGAAGACGTGCCAGATGAGGTCGCGGTCGCCTACGGGCGCAAATTGTCCTTTGGTAGAGACTATATCATCCCGACGCCCTTCGACCCGCGGCTCATTCACGTTGTCCCGCCGGCAGTCGCCAAGGCGGGGATGGACACGGGCGTCGCGCGGCGGCCGATCGTCGATATGCCGGGCTATGCCGATGCGTTGGCCGCGCGGATGGATCCGACGGCGAGCATCGTACAGGGCATCTCCGCACGGGCGAGGCAGGCGCAGGCGCGGATGATCTTCGCCGAGGGCGACGACCCGCGCGTCCTGCGCGCCGCCGTCGCCTATCAGCGGAACGGTTATGGCAAGGCGCTGGTCATCGGGCGCGACGACGACGTGCGCGCCAAGCTGGAGGCGGCGGGTCTGGCCGACGCCACGCGGGAGCTGGAGGTCGTGAACGCGGCCAACACGCGGCATCTCGATCAATACAAGAGCTTCCTCTACGAGCGGCTGCAGCGGCAGGGCTACGATCAGCAGGACGTGCACCGCCTCGCCTCGCGCGACCGGCATGTCTTCGCCGCGCTGATGCTGGCGCATGAGCATGGCGACGGGCTGGTAACGGGGGCCACGCGCAAGTCGGCCCATGCGATCCGCCTGCTCGACCATGTGTTCGACATCCAGCGTAACAAGGAGGCAGTGGGCATCACCGCGCTCCTGCACCGGGGTCGGATCGTGTTGATCGGCGATACGCTGGTGAACGAATGGCCCGAGGAGGAAGACCTCGCCACCATCGCCGAGGCCGGCGCGCGCGTGGCGCGGGCGCTCGGGCTGGAGCCGCGCGTGGCCTTCGTCAGCTTCTCGACCTTCGGCTACCCGGTCTCGGAACGGGCCGAAAAAATGCACCAGGCCCCCGCCGTGCTGGAAGCGCGCGGAGCGGACTTCGAGTTCGAGGGCGAGATGACCGTCGACGTCGCGCTCAACAGTGACATCGCGGCGCAATACCCGTTCTCCCGCTTGACGGGGCCGGCAAACGTGCTCGTCGTGCCGGCGCGGCATTCCGCTTCGATCTCGGTCAAGCTGATGCAGGAGATGGCGGGGGCCACGGTGATCGGCCCGATCCTGACGGGCATCGACCGCCCGGTGCAGATCGCCTCGACCGGCTCGACCTCCTCCGACATCCTGAACATGGCGCTGCTCGCCGCGTGCTGGGTCGGCGGCTAGGCCTACCACTCTTGGTGGTACGTTTCAGTAGAATACCAAATTGTAGTGTGACTCTCTTGACTCAGCGTTATCTGCGGAGTCACGCTACAAGAGGGACTAGGTCCGACTCCACGAGATTTCCCGTCAGGTGGAGCCGGTACTAGGGACCCAGCAACCGTGGCCGCTCTGGTCTTCTAGGCAACTCCACTGTGAATCAACGGTGGAATCGGTGTCAAGAGCGGTCCAAACGTAAGGAGCCAGTATGGCTAAACGGACCCCGTGGCACTCTGTCAAACAGAGTGTTCACCACGACAATACCGCTTGCACTGAGGGCAACAACATCGAGCGCGAGAACATACGTTCTGGCACCGGTGGGAAGCCGAAGTGCGCTCACTGCCAGCGGTTAAGCTAAAGACGACAGGGGGCACTAAGTTGCCCCCTGATTTCATTGGGTCATGCCGTCCCAGAAACCCTTGACCTTACGAAAGAAACTGTCGCCCTGCGGATTGTTGTCGGCGTCGATCTTCTCGAACTCGCGCAGGATTTCCTTCTGCCGGCTGGTCAGGTTGACGGGCGTTTCGATCGCAAGCTCGATCATCATGTCGCCCACACCGCCGCCGCGCAGGGCGGGCATCCCCTTGCCGCGCAGGCGCATCTGCCGGCCCGTCTGCGACCCGGCGGGCACCTTTACGCGGGAGCGGCCGCCGTCGATCGTGGGTACCTCGACCTCGCCGCCGAGCGCGGCCGTCGTCATCGACACGGGGACCGCGCAATAGAGGCTGGTCGCGTCGCGCTCGAAGATCGGATGGGTTTCCACCTCGATGAAGATATAGAGATCGCCCGTCGGCCCGCCGCGCAGGCCGGCTTCGCCCTCGCCCGAAAGGCGGATGCGCGTGCCCGTCTCGACCCCAGCGGGGATGTTGACCGACAGCTGGCGCTCCTTCTCGACCCGGCCGCCACCGCCGCAGGTCTTGCAGGGGTTCTTGATGATCTGCCCGGCCCCATTGCAGGTCGGACAGGCCCGCTCGACGGTGAAGAAACCCTGCTGCGCGCGCACCTTGCCCATGCCCGAACACGTCGGGCAGGTCGCGGGCTCCGATGCCCCCTCGGTGCCCTTGCCGTCACAGGTGCCGCATTTCACGGCCGTCGGCACGTTGATCGTCTTCTGCTGGCCGGCGAAGGCCTCCTCCAGCGAGATGCGCATGTTGTAGCGCAGGTCGGAGCCGCGTGTGGCGCGACTGCGCACGCCGCCACGGCCGCCCGGCTGACCGCCCATGAAGTCGCCGAAGAGATCCTCGAAGACGTCCGAGAAGGCCGAGGCGAAGTCGCCCTGCCCGCCCTGCGGTCGGCGCGGACCGCCGCCACCGCCCATGCCGCCCTCGAAGGCGGCGTGGCCGAAGCGGTCGTAGGCGGCTTTCTTCTCGGCATCCTTCAGGACGTCGTAGGCCTCGTTGGCTTCCTTGAACTGGGCTTCGGCGTTCGGATTGTCGGCGTTGCGGTCGGGGTGCAACTCCTTGGCCTTCTTGCGGTAGGCCTTCTTGATCTCGTCCGCGCTGGCCCCCTTCGAGACACCCAGCGTCTCGTAGTAGTCACGTTTCGCCATCATACAAACTCCAACGAAAAGACCGGCCCGCGGGGGCCGGTCTCGTTGTCCTTAACCGAGGCTCAGGCCCGCTTCTCGTCGTCGAGATCCTCGAAGTCGGCATCGACGATCTCGTCGTCGTCGCCCTGCGCGGGGCCGTCTGTCGGGTCGATATCGTCACCACCCTGCCCCTCTTCGGCCGACGCCTTGTAGATCGCCTCGCCGAGGCGCATCGCGGCTTCCTGCACGTTCTGGATCGCGGATTTGATCTTGCCGGCGTCCTCGCTCTCCATCGATTCCTCGAGGGCGGAGACGGCCAGTTCGATCGCCTCGACGGTGGACGGGTCGACCTTGTCGCTGTGCTCCTCGAGCGACTTCTTCGTGGAGTGCACGAGGCTTTCCGCCTGGTTGCGCGCCTCGACGAGCTCGCGACGGCCCTTGTCGGCCTCGGCGTTTGCCTCGGCGTCCTTCACCATCTGTTCGATGTCCTCGTCCGAGAGACCGCCCGACGCCTGGATAGTGATCGTCTGCTCCTTGCCGGTGCCCTTGTCCTTGGCGCCGACCGACACGATGCCATTGGCGTCGATGTCGAAAGTCACCTCGATCTGGGGCATGCCGCGCGGCGCGGGCGGAATGTCTTCCAGGTTGAACTGACCGAGCATCTTATTGTCCGCGGCCATTTCGCGCTCGCCCTGGAACACCCGGATCGTCACGGCGTTCTGGTTGTCCTCGGCGGTGGAGAAGACCTGGGCCTTCTTCGTCGGGATAGTGGTATTGCGGTCGATGAGGCGGGTGAACACGCCGCCCAGCGTCTCGATGCCGAGCGAAAGCGGCGTGACGTCGAGCAGGACCACGTCCTTGACGTCGCCTTGCAGGACACCGGCCTGAATGGCGGCTCCCATCGCGACGACCTCATCGGGGTTCACGCCCTTGTGGGGCTCCTTGCCGAAGAACTTGGTCACTTCCTCGACGACCTTGGGCATGCGGGTCATGCCGCCGACCAAGACGACCTCGTCGATCTCGTTTGCGGAGATGCCGGCGTCCTTCAGGGCTTCCTTGCAGGGCTTGATCGACGCCTTGATGAGGTCGCCCACCAGGCTTTCGAGCTTCGCACGGGTCAGCTTCATGACCATGTGCAGCGGCTGGCCGTTGGAGCCCATGGAGATGAACGGCTGGTTGATCTCGGTCTGCTGGCTGGACGACAGCTCGATCTTGGCCTTCTCGGCAGCTTCCTTCAGGCGCTGCAGGGCCATCTTGTCCTGCGTCAGGTCGGTGCCGTGCTCCTTTTTGAACTCCTCGGCGAGGTAGTTCACGATGCGCATGTCGAAGTCTTCACCGCCGAGGAAGGTGTCGCCGTTGGTCGACTTCACCTCGAAGAGGCCGTCGTCGATCTCGAGGATGGTCACGTCGAAGGTACCGCCACCGAGGTCGTAGACGGCGATGGTCTTCGTTTCCTTCTTGTCGAGACCGTAGGCCAGCGCGGCGGCCGTCGGCTCGTTGATGATGCGCAGCACTTCGAGGCCGGCGATCTTGCCGGCATCCTTGGTGGCCTGACGCTGTGCGTCGTTGAAGTAGGCGGGCACGGTGATGACGGCCTGCGTCACTTCCTCGCCGAGGTAGCTCTCGGCGGTTTCCTTCATCTTCTGCAGGATCAGCGCGCTGACCTGGCTGGGGGAGTACTTCTCGCCGCGCACCTCGACCCAGGCATCGCCGTTGCCACCGGCGACGACGTTGAAGGGAAGGTTCTTCTTGTCCTTGGCGAGATCCTCGTCCTCGAACCGGCGGCCGATGAGGCGCTTGGCCCCGAAGACGGTGTTCTCGGGGTTCGTGACGGCCTGGCGCTTGGCGGGCTGGCCGACCAGCTTCTCGTCTTCGGTGTAGCCGACGATCGACGGCGTCGTGCGCGCGCCTTCCGCGTTCTCGATGACGCGGGGGGTCGACCCGTCCATGATGGCGACGCAGGAGTTCGTGGTCCCGAGGTCGATGCCGATGACTTTTGCCATGTCGAATGGTCCTCTCTTGGCGATGGCGCGAACCCGGGCCCTCTCAGGCGCCCCGGCTCTCATCCCAGGTTGAATGCAATGCAGGCCGGTCAAGATACCGGTCCGCGGATCACGGGGTATATAAGGAGGGGGTTTTGGGGTCGCAAGGACGTGAAGGGGGCGAATTTGACCGAAACGGCAGGGCGCGATCTGCGCGGTATCCGCGTCTACGACGGCTGGCTCGACCCGGCGCGGCAGGCCGCGATGGTCGGGGAGATCCGGGCCATCGCCCGCGCCGCCCCCTTCGTGCAGCCGGTGACGCGCTTCGGCAAGCCGCTCTCGGTGCGAATGACTTCCGCCGGAACATGCGGCTGGGTCAGCGACCGGCGCGGCTACCGCTATGCGGCGCGGCACCCTTCGGGCGTGGCCTGGCCGCCGATCCCCGCCGGGGTGCGGGCCGTCTGGGACGCGCTGGTGCCGGAGGCGCGCGCGCCCGAATGCTGCCTCGTCAACTGGTACGGACCTGAGGCGCGGATGGGTATGCACGTCGATCGGGACGAGGCCGATTTCGACCAGCCCGTCGTCTCGATCAGCCTCGGCGACGATGCGCTCTTCCGCGTCGGCAACGCGGAACGGGGCGGGCGGACGCAGAGCACCTGGCTGCGCTCGGGCGATGTGCTGGTTATGGGTGGTGCAGCGCGGCTCCTGGCACATTCTAAACTGGGTTGCGACAAATCCCCTATCTTGCTGAAAAGCAAGGAGAACGGACATGGCCCACACAGAGCTGGATTTGCGTGAGAGACGCGCAATCGAAGACATGCTGAATG
>NZ_JABVAX010000017.1 GCF_013404595.1 Jannaschia marina
GACGGACAACCACCGGACGTGGTCTACCGCGCCGGCACGACGATCATGCAACCCGACCAGGAGGCCCAGAGAGTAGCTTAGAAAACGCCAGATCCTGTCCAAGGATCGGGGAGCACCTCAGTAGACATAATTTTATCGTCCTAGGTGGCGCGTGAAAATAGAGGGGAGCACCTGCCACCTGCGGAGCCCACGCCTCATTCGACCGCTTGCGCGGAAGAATTGGTCATGTCTGGAACTCCGTTGATAGCGAACGCGATTCCGCGTCCGTGGGGCATAGGTAGGCTTCCGAGGCCGGGTAGTCAAGAATTTCTTTTTGTAACAGTGGCTTGGCTGTTTAAACGTCGAGCGCAACATTCCCGCGATGTTGCAAAGTTGTTGCAAAATCTGAGGGGCGATGGATCGCCGCCCGACTATTTATCCAACGATTTCATGATGTTATATGGTGCCCCCACACGGACTCGAACCGCGGACCTACTGATTACAAATCAGTTGCTCTACCAGCTGAGCTATAGGGGCACGTCGCGTGCCATAACCGTCGCCGCGCGCCCAGACAAGGGGCGGCGTGGCCCGGCTTTGGCGTTTGCCTGTCCCGCTGGCCGCGGCTAGGCTGGTGCAAAAGACCAGAGGGGCCGGGCCGGTGCAGATCGCTATACATCTGGGTGCACATTGCACCGACGAAGATCTGATCCTTCGGACGCTCGGCGAAAACACATCCCTCCTGACGCAGCATTCCGTTGCCGTGCCGCCGGGCGGCAAGGCCCGACCGGCAATCCGCAAGGCGCTGCAGGGCGAAGCGGCACTGCTGCCGGGCGCGGCGAACCCGCTTCTGCAGGAGCTTCTGACCGATCAGGATGCGGATCGCGTCGTACTGAGCTACGAAGGATTTCTCGGTGTCTATGCCAAGGTGCTGAACGGCACCGGCATGTATGCCGAGGTGGGCCGCCGCGCCGAGATGTTGCGCGATGTCTTTCCCGGTCACGAGGTCCGGTTCTATCTTGCGCTGCGCAATCCGGCCACGTTCATCCCCGCCCTTTTCGAAGCTTCCTCGGCCACCGAATTCCCGGCCTTCATCGCGGGGCAGGATCTCGCGTCGATGCTCTGGTCCGGGCCTGTCTCGCGGATCCGAGAAGCCTGTCCCGACGTGCCCCTGACGCTTTGGTGCAACGAGGATCTGCCGCTCCTGTGGCCCGATGTCCTGGGCGCGATCGCGGGTATCGACGTCGACCTCGAAGGCGAGGACGCCGTCTTGCGCCAAGTGATGACACGGGAGGGTTACAAGCGTTTCACGTCCTACCTGCGCGACAATCCCACGCGCAGCCGCGCGACATGGCGCAAGGTCGTCACCGCCTTTCTCGGGAAATACGCGGATGAAAAGGCCGTCGCGCCCGAGATCACGCTGCCGGGCTGGACCGAGGAGATGATCGTGACGCTCTCCAGCCTCTACGAGCACGACGTCGCCGCGATCCGCGCCCGCGTCGACGTCACCTTCCTCGCGCCCTGAGGTGCGGCGGATCAGCTCATGCCGAGCGCTTCCTTGTACATGTCGAGGATCGCCTCTTCCTCGGCTATGTCGTCAGGCTCCCGCCGGCGGAGTGCGATCAGCTTGCGCATGACCTTGGTGTCGTAGCCGCGGCCCTTGGCCTCGGCCATGACCTCCTTGACCTGCTCGGCGATGTCCTTCTTCTCCTGTTCGAGACGCTCGACACGCTCGATGAACTGCCGCAGCTCGTCCGCCGTCACGCGGTAGCTGTCCGCGGGTCCGTCCTCGACCACCTTGAGATCTACCATTCTTCCCTGCTCCTCTTGTCGGCTTTGCCGGTCTTCGCTACCGCCGGCGGCAGGGTGATGCAATCGGGAGGCCCGGGAATGGCGGCATTGGTTTGGATCGGCGCGAGCCTGACGGCGCTAGGCCTCGCGGGGCTCGTATGGTGCATCGTCGTCGCGGCGCGCGCCCGGGCGTCGGGGCTCGAAGGAGCGGAGATGGAGGCCCGACTTCGCCGGCTCGTGGCGCGCAACCTCGGGGCGCTGGCGGTTTCGGCGATCGGCCTGATGTGCGTTGTCCTGGGCGTTCTGCTGGGCTAGCCGACGCACCGGCGGGGATCCGCGCAACACATTGTCGTAACTTGAAGATCGACGCGACCTTGGCTTGGCGTGTCCGCCTCCGAATTCAAGGTGCCGGACCCGCGCGATAGTGCCGCAGTACGGGCTTTTCCCACTGCCGCTCCTCCCTATCTGCCGCTCATCGGTCCACGCGGCCGAACTGCAATGCAAATGGGAGACATCACATGATCCGCAGAACCTTCATCGCCCTCGCCGCGACGACAGCTATCGCGATGCCCGCCTTCGCCGAAGACGCGAAGGACATCGTCGATACCGCCGCCGAAGCCGGTAGCTTCACGACGCTCCTCGCCGCGGCCGAAGCCGCCGGTCTCGTTGAGACGCTCAAGGGCGAGGGTCCGCTCACGGTCTTCGCTCCGACCGACGACGCCTTCGCAGCCCTGCCCGAGGGCACGGTCGAAAGCCTGCTCGAGCCCGAGAACCAGGAGCAGCTGGTGAACATCCTGACCTATCACGTCGTTCCGGGCGCGGTGATGTCTGGCGATCTCTCCGACGGGCTTGAGGCGACGGCCGTGAACGAGGGCACGCTGACGATCGGCACCGAGGGCGGCGTGACCGTCAACGGCGCGAACGTGACGACGGCCGACATCGAGGCCTCGAACGGCGTGATCCACGTCATCGACGCGGTGCTTCTGCCCGAGGGCTGAGCGACGCAGGGCGGGCGGGTCAGCCGATCCGCTCGCCCGTCTTCGCATCGAAGAGATGACAGATCGAGGCGGGAACGTTCGCCGAGAACGCCGCCTTGATCTCGGTGCGGAAATCCTTCGGGGCCTTCACCGCGACGAGCGCGCCCCCGGCCCGCACCGTCACCATCGTCGAGTCGCCCAGAAGCTCCATAGAGTAGACTGGAGCCGAAACCTCGCCCCTGCCCTCCTCGGCCACGGTCGCATCTTCCGCGCGGAAGCCGCAGATCACCGATCCCTTCACGCCGTCGAAGCCGGGAATCTCGGCACCGTTCGCATGGAAGGTGCCGTCGACGACCTCCCCCTCCATCAGGTTCATGGCCGGACTGCCGATGAAACCCGCGACGAAGGTGTTGGCCGGGCGGTCGTAGATCTCGGTCGGGGTTCCGACCTGCTGGACGACCCCCTGTTTCATCACGACGACGCGGTCGGCGAGCGTCATCGCCTCGATCTGGTCGTGGGTCACGTAGATCGTCGTGACCTTGAGTTCATGGCTGAGGTTCTTGATCTGCGCGCGGGTCGAGACGCGCAGCTTCGCATCGAGGTTCGAGAGCGGCTCGTCCATCAGGAAGACCTTGGGCGTGCGCACGATTGCGCGGGCCAGCGCCACGCGCTGCCGCTGCCCGCCCGAGAGCGCGGCGGGCTTGCGGTGCAGGAAATCGTCGAGTTCCACCATCGCGCTCGCCCGGCGCACGCGCTCGTCGTGTTCCCCCTCGGGCACCTTGCGCACCTTCAGGGGGAAGCGGATGTTCTCGTAGACATTCATGTTCGGATAGAGGCCGTAGGACTGGAACACCATGGCGACGTCCCGGTCCTTCGGGTCGAGGTCGTTCACGCGCGTCTCGCCGATGACGATGTCGCCGTCCGTGGGGTCTTCGAGACCCGCGATCATGCGCATCGTCGTCGTCTTGCCGCACCCCGAGGGTCCGAGCAGCACGAGGAACTCCCGATCCGCGATGTCGAGATCGAATTCCTGCACACCGACGAAATCGCCCCAGCGTTTGGTGACGCCCTTGAGTTGAATTCCCGCCATGGTCGAACCTCGATCACTGTCTCCCGATCACCCTAGACAGCCGCGCCCCTCTGCGGCAAGCGTTTTGCAAGCGTATGCAAGGAGACGACCATGCCCTTCGACACCGCCGCCTCCAGAACGGGCGCCCTGCACGTTCTCGAGGCCTTCGCCGCCGGAGACGACAGCCGCATCCTGCCGGATGCGCCGGTCGACGCGCCCGCGCCCTTCGGGGCGATGGACGGTGCGGGCTATGGCGAGCTTATGGCCGCGCTGCGACGGGCGCTCCCCGATCTGGAGCGACGCGACGAGATCCTCCTTGCCGGTCCGAACCGGCCCGATACCCGCTGGACGCAACATCGCGCACCGACACTCGTCGCGACGCTCGGCTCCTACATGGGCACCTTCCGCGCCCCCTTCGCCGACATTCCGCCGACGCAGGGCTTGGTCACGCTCACCTACGGCGAGGCCCACCACATCGAAGACGGTCGCATCCAAGCGTCCTGGCTGCTGTGGGACATCGCGGGACTGATGCGTCAGGCCGGATGCTGGCCCATGGGACCATCCCTCGGGGTGCCCGGTCACTGGCCCGCCCCCCGAGGCGGCCACGGCCTGCGCCTTGCCCCGGCCGAAGACGCGGGCAGCCTCGACCGCGTGCTGGCGATGCACGACGCGCTTCACCTCTTCGACGGCGAAAACATCGACTCGATGCCGATGGAGGCCTGGGCGCAGGACTTCATGTACTACGCAGCCGGCAACATCGGGGCCTGCCGCGGCCTCGACGGCTTCCGCGCGCATCATCAGATCCCGTTTCTGCGCGCCTTTCCGGACCGCAAGGGTGCCGGCCATTTCGTGCGCCTTTCGGATGGCCCCTTCGCGGTGACGGGGGGCGACGTGCTCTGCCCGCACACCGGCGCGGACTACTTCGGCATCCCAGCCACGGGTCGGGATCTGCGATTCCGGGTGATGGACTTCTACCGCTTCGACGAAACCGGCCGCATCGCCGAGAACTGGCTGCCGAACGACACGATCGGCCTGATGGCGCAGATGGGCGTCGACGTCATGGCGCGGATGCGTCACCTGACCGGTCAGCCGCGCCGGCAGTTGTAGCCTAGTCGCGAAGCCTTTGCCCGAGGGCAATCAGCTCGGGCACGAGCGCCCCGTAGGCGCGGCCCTGCTGGGGGTTCGACGCGTTGCCCGCCGCCGCCCGCGCCCCGACGCCCGCAAGGATCGCCGCGAGGCGATAGGCCGAAAGCACCATCCACGCCGACCAGTCGGTCACCGCGATGCCGCTCGCCGCCGACCATCGCGCGACGTAGGCAGCCTCCTCCGGCAGGCCCAGTGCGCCCCGGTCCAGACCGCCGAGACCGCGCAGCGGGCCGCCATGGGGCAGATGCCACTGCATGCATTGATAGGCGATGTCGGCCATCGGATGGCCGAGCGTCGACAGCTCCCAGTCAAGGAGGCCGATCACCCGCGGCTCCTCGGGGTGGAAGATCATGTTGTCGAGCCGAAAATCTCCATGCACGAGCGCCGGCGGGGCCGGGTCGACCGCCTGACCTGCAAGCCAATCGCCAAGATCCAACATGCCGGGGTCGGGCGTCTCCACGCTGGCTGCATATTGCCGTGTCCAGAGCGAAACCTGCCGCGCGAAGAATCCCTCGGCCCGCCCGTAGTCGGCCAGACCGACGGTCACCGGATCGACGCGAGCGAGCGCCGACAGCACGTCGTTCATCGCGGCATAGATCGCCGCGCGGCCCTCGACCTCCGGCAGGGCCGGATCCCAGAAGATGCGCCCGGCGAGGTGCTCCATGACGTAGAAGTCGCGCCCGAGCGGGTTCGCCCCGTCCGCCAGCAGGATCATCCGGGGCACCGGCACCGCGCTTTCCGCGAGCGCCGCCATCACGCGATACTCCCGGTCGACCATGTGCGCCTTCGGCAGCAGCGGCCCCGGCGGCTTCGCGCGCAGGACGAGTGGCCCGGCATCGGTGTCAAGCGCCCAGGTGGGGTTCGACTGCCCGGTTCCGAACCGGCGCGCCCCGGTGATACGGGGGCGGCCCGGCAGGCGCGGGCCGAGCCAATCGGCGAGATCGGGGGGCAATCCATCCATGGTGGCAGGGTTGCGCGCCCGTCGCGCGCTGGCAAGAGTGGCGCGAGGGAGGACGCCATGGATATCGGACTGAGCGAGAGAGGCCACACGCTGCGGGATGCGGTCGCTGCGATGGTGCGCGAGGAGATCGCCCCCCGCGACGCCGAGTTCCATGCCGAAACGGGGCGCGGCGACGACCGCTGGCAGCACACGGCGCGTCAGACGGAAATCCTTGAAACCCTCAAGCAGATCGCTCGCGCCCGTGGCCTCTGGAACCTGTGGCAGACCCATCTACCTGGTGGGCCCGGCATCACAACGGTCGACTACGCCTGGATTGCCGAGGAGATGGGCCGATCGTGGCTCGCGCCCGAGGTCTTCAACTGCAACGCGCCCGACACCGGCAACATGGAGGTCTTCGCCCGCTACGGCACCGAGGCGATGAAGTCGCGCTGGCTTGCGCCCCTCATGGCCGGGGAAATCCGCTCCGCCTACCTGATGACCGAGCCGAAGGTCGCCTCCTCCGATGCGACGAACATCGCGCTCCGCTGCCACCGCGATGGCGACGACTGGGTTCTCAACGGCGAGAAGTGGTGGGCCACGGGCGCTGGCGATCCGCGCTGCGCCGTCCATATCGTCATGTGCCGCACCGCCGACGACGGGCCGCGCCACGCGCAGCACTCCATGGTGGTGGTGCCGAGCGACACGCTGGGCGTTGAAATCCTGCGGGGGATGCAGGTCTTCGGCGACGACGAGGCCCCGCACGGACACATGCACATCCGATATACGAACGTGCGCGTTCCGCTCGACGCGATGCTGCTCGGCGAAGGCCGGGGCTTCGAGATCGCGCAGGGACGGCTCGGGCCGGGGCGCATCCACCATTGCATGCGCGCGGTCGGCATGGCTGAGAAGTGCCTCGACCTGATGATCGCGCGCGGGGCGGACCGGCGGGCCTTCGGGCAGGACATCAAGGACCTCGGCGGCAACCCCGACCGCATCGCCGAGGCGCGCATCAAGATCGACGCCGCGCGCCTGATGTGTCTGCGCGCGGCCGCCGAGATGGACGCCGCCGAGGCCGAGACGGGCGACATGAAACGCGCCGCGCCCTTCATCAGCCAGGCCAAGGTCTTCGTGCCTCTCGCCGCGCTCGAGGTCTGCGACGCGGCGATCCAGATGCACGGCGCGACCGGCGTGAGCCAGGATACCGATCTCGCCCGCACCTACGCTCACCTGCGCACCCTGCGGCTCGTCGACGGGCCCGACGCCGTCCACCTGCGCAGCGTCACCCGCGCCGAGCTTCGCGCCCGCGGCCTGCGCTGACGCTGCGGAACACCGGGCCCCCTCGCGCGTTCGAATGACAGGAAACCTGCATCAGGAGTGTTCAAGATGGCCAAGACCTACAACGTCGGCGACAAGGTGAAATGGGAGTGGGGCAACGGCACCGCCGAAGGCACCGTCGAGAAGACCTACACTCAGAAGATCACCCGCAAGCTCGGCGGCAGCGAGGTAACCCGCGACGGTTCGGACGACGACCCCGCGCTCTATATCGAGCAGGAGGACGGCGACGGCGTCTTGAAGCTCTCGTCGGAAGTGCGCGCGGCCTGAAAGGCAGCCGGGAAGGACCGACCGGATGGAAAAGCTCCCGACACAGGGCCTGCACCACATCACGCTGATGGGGGCCGACCGCCAGACCTCCATCGAGTTCTGGGAAGGCGTTCTCGGGATGCCCTTCCTCTTCGAGCAGCCAAACCTCGACGACCCCGAGCAGGGGCATCTCTACTTCGATCCGGGCGACGGCCGGCTCATTACGATCTTCACGAACGAGGCCCGCAGCCCCGATCCGGCGCGCACCCCGACCGATGCGGGCTGCGTCCACCACATCGCCTTCGCGGTCAGTCAGGCCACCTACAGCCAGCTCGTCGCCCGACTCGATTCACGTGGCATCGACCACTCGGGCGAGAAGGATCGAGGCTTCATGAACTCGATCTACTTCCAGGATCCGCTGGGGATGCTCATCGAACTCGCGTCGTACAAATTCGTGCCTCCAGAGGGCGCGACGCACGCCGACGTTCTCCACGAAGCACACCTGGTCCGCGTGGCCGCGGGAGACGACGCCATCGCCGACCCGCATATCGCGGACGCCATCGCGCGTCTGAGCCGACGCCGGCACCGCAGCCTGTCGGACGGCTGATCTTCCGCGTGGTTACCCGTAGTGCGTCACCGGCGTCCCGGCGAGCGCCGAGATGTTCAGAAGACCCCGCGCCGTAATCGACGGTGTGACGATGTGGGCCTTGTTCCCCATCCCCATCAGGATCGGACCGACCTCTAGCCCCCCGGCCCGGGCCTTCAGGATGTTGCGCGTGGCCCCGGCGGCATCGGTCGAGGCGAAGACGAGCACATTCGCGGGCCCGTTCATCCGGCAGTCGGCCAGGAAGCGGGCGCGCAACTCGGGGTCGAGCGCCGCGTCGACGTTCATCTCGCCCTCGTACTGGAAGTCGAGCGCCATCGCGTCGAGCCGCGCCATGGCGGCCCGCATGCATTGCCCGGAGGCCGAGTCGAGGTTCCCGAACTGCGACCCCGAGCAGAGCGCGATCCGCGGCTCCACTCCGAAGCGGCGCACATGGCGGGCGCAGGCGATCACCGTCTCGGCGATCTGATCGGGCGTCGGCTGCGCGTGGACATGGGTATCGGCGATGAAGAGCGGGCCGTCCTCCAGGATCATCAGGCTGAGCGCACCGACGGGGTGCAGCCCGCCCTGCCCCAGCACGTCGGTCACGTAGCGCAGATGCCAGAGGAACTGCCCGAAGGTGCCGCATATGAGCGAGTCCGCCTCGCCCCGGTGCACCATGACCGCCCCGATCGCCGTGGTGTTCGTCCGCATGACGGCGCGCGCCAGATCGGTGGCGACGCCCCGGCGGGCCATCAGCGCATGATACGTCTCCCAATAGTCGCGATAGCGCGGGTCGCTCTCGGGGTTCACCACTTCGAAGTCGCGGTCGACGACGAGGGCAAGGCCTGCACGTTCGATCCGGGTGTCGATGACGTCGGGGCGACCGATGAGGATCGGAATGTCGGTCGTCTCCTCGATCATTGCGTGCGCGGCCCTGAGAACCCGTTCGTCCTCCCCCTCGGCGAAGACGATGCGCCGCTGTGCCTGCGCGGCGGCGGCGAAGACGGGACGCATGATCATCGAGGATTTGAAGACGCTGGCGTCGAGATTGGCCTTGTAGGCCTTCATGTCGTCGATGGGTCGGGTGGCGACGCCCGACTCCATGGCGGCCTCGGCCACGGCACTCGCGACGACGCCCATGAGCCGCGGATCGAAAGGCTTCGGGATCAGGTAATCGGCCCCGAAGGTCAGTTGCTCCCCCTGATAGGCGGCGGCCGCCTCGGCCGACGTCGTGGCACGGGCGAGCGCGGCGATGCCCTCGACACAGCCCACCTTCATCGCCTCGTTGATCTCCGTCGCGCCGACGTCGAGCGCGCCGCGAAAGATGAACGGGAAGCAAAGGACGTTGTTCACCTGGTTCGGGTGGTCGCTGCGCCCCGTCGCGATCACAGCGTCGGGCGCGGTCGACTTGGCGAGGTCGTAGACGATCTCGGGGTTCGGGTTCGCGAGCGCGAAGATGATCGGTTTCGCGGACATCCTGGCCACCATCTCGGGCTTGAGGACACCCGGTCCCGACAGCCCGAGGAACAGATCCGCCCCCTCGATCACGTCATCCAGCGTTCGCGGACCGCCCGACTGGGCGAAGGCCGCCTTCTCCTCTGTCATATCCTCGGTCCGGCCCTCGTGGACGAGGCCGGCGAGATCGCAGAGAAAGACGTTCTCCCGCTTCACGCCAAGCGTGACGAGCATGTTGAGGCAGGCGATCCCGGCCGCGCCGCCGCCGGTCGAGACGACCTTGATGTCGCCCCAGTCACGCCCGGTCAGTCGCAACGCATTCAGCGCGGCAGCCCCGACGACGATCGCCGTGCCGTGCTGATCGTCGTGGAAGACGGGGATGTTCATCCGTTCCCGGCAGAGACGTTCGACGACGAAGCAGTCAGGAGCCTTGATGTCCTCGAGGTTGATCGCACCGAAGGTCGGCTCCAGCGCGCAGACGATGTCGGCGAGCCGCCGGGGGTCGCTCTCGTTCACCTCGATATCGAAGCAGTCGATGCCGGCGAACTTCTTGAAGAGCACCGCCTTGCCCTCCATCACCGGCTTGGAGGCGAGCGCGCCGATGTTGCCCAGACCGAGGACGGCCGTGCCGTTCGATACGACGGCGACGAGGTTGCCACGCGCGGTGTAGTCGCGCGCCGTCTCGGGGTTCTCGTGGATCGCGGTGGAGGCATCGGCGACGCCCGGCGAATAGGCCCGCGCGAGGTCGCGACCATTGGCGAGCGGCTTCGTCGCGCGGATTTCGAGCTTCCCGGGTTTCGGATGCTGATGGTAGTGCAACGCTGCCTGGCGCTGTGCGGCCTGGCTGTCGTCGGTCGGGTCGGTCATCGCGGAATCCTCGGTCTGGCTCGCGATTTGTTTAACGTTAAACCAAACTCCTCGGCCAGCCTGAATTTCCGCAACGGCACCCGTGTGACCCGCCTCAGATCGTGTCGAGGCCCCGGCGCAGATCCGGCGGAATCCGCTCGTGCAGCGGCGTGACGAGGCGGCGGCTCTCGGCGATGCAGAGCAAGATCTGGTTACGCGTCAACGCGGCCCCCTGGATCTGCCGGTAGTCGCGGGGCTCCGTCACGTAGAGCCCGACCGACGCGATGACCTCGGCGTCCGTCAGCGCGAAGGATTCGCCGAGATACCAGGCCATGACCTCGGCCTCGGTCAGCGGCAGCAGCGCCGCATGATCCGCCGCCCAGCCGTCGGGACAGAAGGCATCGTCGAAGCCGGCCTCGACCACGGCGCGCCGCAGCGCCGCCTCCGTCTCGAGAACGGGCGGCAGGGTCGCCTGAGCCACGGTCACCCCGAGCGCGAGTCCGAGCCCGCCGAGGCCGACCATCATGCAGAGCGTCTCGGCCCGGCTGGCGCGGCGCGACAGGGGCGACCTGCCAAGCGACAGGACAAGCGGAGGAGTCCTCCGCTTGAGTGTTTCGAAAAGCTTCACCGGCAGGTCGGCAAGGGGCATTGAGGCAGAACTCCGGTCGGATTGCGTCGGATATAAAGCAGATTTGCGGCCAGATTTTGTCGAATTGACCGCGTATTCGCGCGAAAGTCGAGACAATGATGGAAATCGGCGCAGATCGTTCGCAGGCGCGCGCGGGATTTCAACTGGCGCGCTCCGAGGCGACCGTGCCAGATGCGGCCATGTCGCTCTGGGTCCTCGCCACGCTCTTCGCCGCCTCCGTACAATCGTTCCGGTTCCTGCTGCAGAAGCGGCTGGCAGTCTCCGGGCTGAGCGCGGCGGCCGCGACCTTCGCACGCTTCGTCTATGCGCCGGTCGCGATCGGGGCGGGGCTCGCACTCTATGCCGGGGTCTCCGGCGCGCCGCTTCCGTCCGTCGGACCGGGTTTCTGGAGCTACGCGCTCGCCGGTGGCATCTGCCAGATCCTGGCGACGATGTGCGTCGTCGCGCTTTTTGCCTACCGCAACTTCGCCGTCGGCATCGCCTTCTCGAAGATCACCGTCCTGATGACCGTCGCGACCGGCTTCCTGATCCTCGGAGAGACGGTGACCTGGCTCGATCTTGTCGCAATGGGCGTCGGCCTCGTCGGCGTGCTGATGCTCTCCGTGCCGGCCTCCGGCGGCTGGCAGGTGCTCAACCGCGGCGCGCTGCTGGGGCTCGGCTCGGGCGTCTTCTTCTCGGTCTCGGCGGTAGGTTACCGCGGTGCCTCGCTCCTCGTGGAGAGTGACGCACCCGTGCTGCGGGCCGCGGTGACGCTTGGCCTCGTCACCCTCGCGCAGGCGGCGATGCTGGGGAGCTGGCTGGCCTGGCGCGACCGCGCGGGCCTCATTGCCGTCTTCACGCGCTGGCGGGCGACGACGCTCGTGGGGCTGACCTCCATGGCCGGCTCGCTCGGCTGGTTTACCGCCTACACGCTCCAGACCGCCGCCTACGTCAATGCCGTCGGGCAGGTGGAACTGGTGCTTTCCATGGGCATCTCCTGGCTCGTGCTTGGCGAGCGGTTCACCCGGCGCGAACTCGCCGCCATCGCTCTCGTCACGGCGAGCGTCCTCGCGCTGATCCTGATGCGTGCCTGAGGCGGCTGGCCGAAGGCCCTTGTGCGGGCGCTTGAATCGCGACAAGTTGAATACGTATGCAAGCCACAGCCGGCACCCGCCCGGATCTGCGGCCACCGACCCTTCAGGGAGGCCCGACCATGACCATCGACTACCTCAAGCGCGGCAAACCCGAGACCGAACGCGCCGAAGACGACGCCAAGACCGCCGCGATCGTGGCCGACACGCTCCGCGACATCGAGGCGCGGGGCGACGCGGCCGTGCGCGAGCTTGCGGTCAAGTTCGACGGCTTCGAGCGCGAGAGCTACCGTCTGAGCCCCGAGGAGATCGAGGCGATCATCGCCAAGGTGTCTCCCGAGGACATGGACGACATCCGCTTCGCCCAGGCCCAGGTGAAGGCCTTCGCGCAGGTCCAGCGCGACTCCATGCGGGACGTCGAGGTCGAAACGATGCCGGGCGTCATCCTCGGCCACAAGAACATCCCGGTGCAATCCGTCGGCTGCTACGTGCCCGGCGGCAAGTTTCCCATGGTGGCCTCGGCCCATATGTCGGTGGCGACCGCCGCCGTCGCCGGTGTGCCGCGCATCGTCGCCTGCACGCCGCCCTTCAAGGGTGAGCCGAACCCCGCCGTGATCGCCGCCATGCACCTCGGCGGCGCGCATGAGATCTACGTCCTCGGCGGCATCCAGGCCGTGGGTGCCATGGCCATCGGGACCGAGAGCATCGACCCCGTGCACCTGCTCGTGGGCCCAGGCAACGCCTTCGTCGCCGAAGCCAAGCGGCAGCTCTTCGGACGCGTGGGCATCGACCTTTTCGCCGGGCCGACGGAGACCATGGTGATCGCCGACGACACTGTCGACGCGGAGCTCTGTGCGACCGACCTGCTCGGGCAGGCGGAACACGGCTACAATTCGCCCGCCGTGCTGGTGACGAACTCGCGCAAGCTCGCGGAAGGCACGCTCTCGGAGATCGACCGCCTGCTCGAAATCCTGCCGACGGCCGACACCGCATCCGTCAGCTGGCGCGACTACGGTGAGGTGATCCTTTGCGACACCTACGAGGAGATGCTGGAGGTCGCCGACGAGATCGCCTCCGAGCACGTACAGGTGATGACCGACCGCGACGACTGGTTCCTCGAGAAGATGACCTGCTACGGGGCGCTCTTCCTCGGGCCGCGCACGAATGTCGCCAACGGCGACAAGGTGATCGGCACGAACCACACGCTGCCAACGAAGAAGGCGGGGCGCTATACGGGCGGGCTCTGGGTCGGGAAGTTCCTGAAGACCCATTCGTATCAGAAGGTCACCACCGACGAAGCCGCCGCCGAGATCGGGGCCTATGGCTCACGCCTCTGCCTGCTCGAAGGTTTCGCCGGCCACGCCGAGCAATGCAACGTCCGTGTCCGCCGCTATGGCAAGGTCAACGTGCCCTACGCCGGAGCCGCCCGCCTGACCGGCTGAGCGAGGCGGCGCGTCATCGTCAGGCTCGACCCGACGATCTCCCGCCCCTCAGAGCCGCAGAAAGGTGGAGGTGTCCCCGGAATTGTCGAAGAACGGCGTCCCCGGCGCGTCGGTGCCCTCAAGGATCGCCGCCGTCTCGGCCAGGACGACTTCGGTGATGAAGGGCATGTCCAGCCCCCGCGCGGCCTCGAGCGGCACCCATTGCAGGTGGCTCAACTCGTCCTCGGCGCGGGTGAAATCATCCGGGTCGGTCAGGAGCGCCGTCGCGGGCGCAAGGAAGAAGCGGGCGTCGAACCGACGGGGCCGGCCGGGCGGCGTGATCGCGCGAAACACGAACCGCAGATCGCGCGGATCGGGCAGCAGACCCGAGAAGCCGGGCCAGTCACAGCCCGCCCCCGGGGCCGCGATGATCTGTCCGGTTTCCTCGGCCAGCTCGCGCAGGGCAGCCGCGACGAGCGCCTGCGGCGGGACGTCGCTGTCGCGGGCGAGCGCATCGCGCAGGGTACCGGGCAACGGACGGGCCAAGGGCACTTCGCCATCGTCCGGATCGACCGCGCCACCCGGGAAAACGAACTTGCTCGGCATGAAGACCGCCCCGGCCCCCCGCTGTCCCATCAGCACCGAAGCCCCGCCGGGCGTCTCACGGTAGAGGACGACCGTCGCCGCGGGCCGGATGGGCTGCTCCGTCACCGACTGACGTCCGACGGCGCGTCCCCCTGGCCGAAGCCGCCCATCCGCGTGGCCCACTGGATCGCCACGAGCATCCCCTTCAGACGCGGCAGGAACCACAGCGACATCGCGGTCGCCGCCACCATGAAGATCGCCATGAAGGTATAGGGATCGGGCTCGTAGGCGACAAAGAACCAGAGCATCGCCGGCCCGATGATGTGCCCCACCACCAGCAGCGTCAGGTAGGGCGGTCCGTCATCGGCGCGGTGGTGATGCAGCGCCTGCTCGCAGACCGGGCAGCTGTCACGGACCTTGAGGTAGCCTTTGAGCATAGGCCCCGTCCCGCAGTTCGGACAGCGCCGCCGCCAACCGCGCACCATGGCCGGCCAGATCGGGCGTTCGGCCTGAACCTCTTCGGTCGGCGTCGGGGCGGTCTCGGCGAGGGCGTCGGTCATGGCGGTATCCTTTTGCGCCTGTCCTACGCCCGCTGCGCCGCATCGGGAAGGGAGCAGAGGGTCGCTGCGGCGGGATGTCGCTTTTCTTACCCGGTGCGCGACGGAACGGCGGCCGGCCGTCGTGAAAGAGGGGAGCGCAGGGCAAAGGGCCCGCGCAGACGAAGGAGACGAAGATGAAGAAGATCACCTACCTCGGCCTCGCGATCCTGGCCGGCCTTTCGCTCGGCACGCTGGCCGAAGCGCGGGAGCCCGGCGGGGCACGGCCGGCCTTCAACGAGGTCGACGCGAACGGTGACGGTGCCGTGACCGAGGAGGAACTTCGTGCCCACCGCGAGGCCCGCGGGACCGAGCGGTTCGACATGGTTGACACTAACGGCGACGGCCGGCTCTCGGCGGCCGAGTTGCAGGCCGCCCGGAGCGGGCGGGTCGAGGCGCGGGCCGCGCGGATGATCGAGCGTCTCGACGCCGACGGCAACGGCCAGCTGAGCCAGGCCGAGCTGCGCGAGGGAGCCGGCAATCGCGGCCCGCGGGGCCGTGCCGGAAATCGGTTCGAGCGTGCGGACACCGACGGCAACGGCAGCCTCAGCTTGGAAGAATGGGACGCGATCGGCGAGCGCCGCGCGCGCGACTGAGCCCCGCCCGGCCGGGCGGTTTGCGCTGCCCGGCCGAGACTGCCAAGGAAGTGCATGACCGACGACGCAGATCAGACAGACGCGGCCCTGCTGGCCCGCGCCCGGGCCGGAGACGGGCCGGCCGCCGCGGTTCTCGTCGATCGGCTCGGGCCGCGCCTGCTGGCCTTCGTCCAGCGCATGACCGGCGGCGACAGGGCACTGGCCGAAGACATCGTGCAGGAGGCCTTCCTGCGGCTCTGGGGGCGCGCCAGGGAGTGGGAAGTGGACGGCGCGGCGCAGGTCTCGACCTGGCTCGGCCGGGTCGCGGCGAACCTCGCCATCGACGCGCACCGGCGGAACAGGCGGACGACGGCCCTGTCGGACGGCTGGGACGCCGAGGACACCACGCCTGGAGTCGAGGCCCGGATGATCCGTGCGGAACGGCTTTCCGCACTCGACGCGGCCCTTCGGGCGCTTTCGGAACGGCAACGCCAGGCCGTGGTCCTGCGCCACATCGAAGGCTACTCGAACCCCGACATTGCCGCCATGATGGACTGCGGCGTCGAGGCGGTGGAAAGCCTGACGGCGCGCGGCAAACGCCGTCTGGCGGCCCTCATGCGCGGAGCGGAAGGAGAGCGACATGAATGACGACGATCTCGATCGGCTGCTGCGGGCGGCGCGGGACGACGAGGCCCCGCTCGGGGACGGCCTGCGCGCGCGCCTGCTCGACGATGCGACCCGCGCAACGACCGCACGACCGTCCGCGCGAAGATCGCCGTGGTCGTGGATCGGTGGGGCCCTCGGCGTGCCCACGGCCGCCGTGCTTGGGCTCTGGCTGGGGCTGGCGCAGGCGGATGTGGTGCTGAGCTACGTTCCGCTGACCGACGGCACGCTTGCCGCGACCGAGACGGAACTGCTCGACGGTGTCTTCGGCACGGTCTGGATGGAGGGAGATACGGGATGACGCGCGGATGGATCAAGGTGGCGCTCGTCGTCTCGGTGGCGCTCAACGTCGCGGTCGCGGCGGCGGTGGCCGGGGCGCTCCTGTCGGGAGAACCGGACCGGCGGCAGGGATCGGCGGGACGTCATGGCGGCGGGCCACCCGAGATCGCGACGCTTGCGCGCGGGCTCGACCGGTCCGACCGCCGAGCCCTGTTCCGGGCCCTGCGGCAAGATCCTGTACTTGCCGAGGCGCGGCCCCGCATCCTCGCACAGCGCGCCGAGGTCGCCGGCACGCTGCGGGCGGACCCTTTCGACCCCGAAGCCTTCGAGGCGGCTCTCGGGGCGCAACGCAGGCTGCAGGCGGAACTGGCCGATCGCGGGCTCGTCGTCCTGACCGGGATCATCGCCGATCTGTCGGCCGCCGACCGCGCCACCCTCGCCGACCGGATGACGGCCTTGCGCGGCCCGGGCCGCTGAGGCCCGTCAGGTCTCGATGAGATGGATCCGGTTGCGCCCGCCGTCCTTGGCGGCATAGAGCGCGCGGTCGACCCGGGTGAGCGCGTCGGTCGCCGCCACGTCCGCGGGTTGCAGCAGCCCCGCACCAAGCGAGATCGTGACGCGCAGCTCCGTGCCGTCGGGCAGCGGGATCACCATATTCTCGATCTCGCTGCGCAGCCGTTCGGCCACGAGCCGCACGTTCGGCAGGTCCGTATCGGGAAGGACGGCGAGAAACTCCTCCCCGCCGATGCGGGCGACGACATCCTCTGAACGCAGACCGAGTTTCAGCGCCTGCCCCACCCGGGCGAGGGCCGCATCGCCGGCAGCATGGCCATAGGTGTCGTTGACGCGCTTGAAGTGGTCGATGTCCATCAGGATGAGACCGGCACGGATACCCTGCACCCGGCAGCGGGTCGCGACCAGGTCGAGTTGATGCAGGCCGTAGTGCCGGTTGTGCAGCCCCGTCAGCGAGTCGAACATCGCCATCTTGAGCCCGGATTCGAGCGTGTCGCGCATCCGGTCGGCCCGGCGCTTGCGTGCAAGCTGCGTGCGGATGCGCATGGCGATCTCGTCGGCGGAGAACGGGTGGTAGCTGACGTCCGCCGCGCCGAGGTCGAGAGCCGTGGCCGCGCGCTCGCTATCGCCCTTGGGCAGCAGGACGATGAAGGCCGCGTGTCGCGTCGCCGGACGCGAGCGCAACTCCGACATGAGCCTCAAACCGTCGTTGCGGGCAGCGAGGTCGGCGTCGACGAGGAAGAGATCGGGCGCGCGATCCTCCGAGACGGCGAGGGCGACGTCGCGCCCCATGATCTTGACCGCCTCGCGGAACATCGGGCGCAGGCGATCCCTTTGAACCGGCAGCCAGGTCGCCCCGGGGCCGCCGATGAGGGCGATGCGCCCCGTGCTCGTGGCCGGGGTCGCGTCGTAACCGGTCTGCCGGCCCGCTTCGCAGAGACCCGGCATTGCTGCACGGGCCATTTCCAGCATGTCGCCGCCCCGGGCGTGGAACTCCTGCTCTTCCCCCCGCGTGCGCAGAAGCGAGCGGACTCGGGCCAGCAGCGCCAGCTCGTCCACCGGTTTCGACAGGAAGTCGTCCGCCCCGGCGGAGAGGCCGTCCATCCGCGATTCCACGTCGTCTGAGGCGGTGACCAGAATGACGGGAATGGTGGCGATCGCCGGCGTCTCGCGCAGGCGGCGGCAGGTCTCGGCCCCACTCATGCCGGGCATCATCATGTCCATGATGATGATGTCGATTCCCCCGGCGAGCGCGATCTCGATCGCTTCCTCACCGCTTGCGGCCAACACGACGTCGTAGCGGGCCGCCGCAAGCTTGACCTTCATCACGATGCGATTGGTGGCGACGTCATCGACAATAAGGATGCGGCCGGTCATTCAAAGGTACTCGCGGAGTTCGGATTGGAGCTTTTGTCGTACATCTTTAGAGACGATTAAAGTTAACAAAAGGTTTCCTTTGGTTGTTTCTACGTAAAGGCAAGCACACGTGACACCGGAGAATGCAGAAGTGGTCGCCCTGGGGGCGCTCGGCTGGCTCGCCGAGGCCGATCTGCTCGACACGTTCCAGACGACCACCGGCGCGGACCGCGAGACGATCCGGCGGGCGGCGGGCGACGCGGAGTTTCTGGCCGCCGTGCTCGACTTCGTCATGCTCGATGACGACTGGGTTCAGGCCGTCTGCACGGCCCAGTCCCTGCCCTATCCGCAATTCCTCGCGGCCCGCGCGGCCCTGCCCGGAGGCGATATGCCGCACTGGACCTGATCCTGCGCTATTCCTCGACCCACCAGACATCCGGCTGGAACCCGATCCAGTCGCCGTAGATCGGCAGGCGGTCGGCCGGGTACTTGAGGTCGGCACGATGGGCGATCCAGCTGACGGGGTTGTGCCAGATCGGCACGACATAGCGGCCCGCCGTCAGTACACGATCGAGCGCGCGCACCGCAGCGACGTAGTCGTCCTGGCTCCCGGCCGACAGCATCGCCTCGATCATCGCCGCGATCGCCGGGTCGGAGGCTCCCATGAGGTTGCGCGTCCCCGGCGTCTCGACGCCCGCCGGCCCCCAATAGCCCAGCTGCTCGTTGCCCGGGCTGAGCGTCAGGCCCCACTGGTACCAGATCATATCGAAGTCATAGGCCGCGCGGCGGTCGTTGAACTGCGCGCTGTCGACCGAGGCGACGGAGACGGAGATGCCGAGCCGCTTGAGCGCCTCCACGTAGATGTCGACGATCGAGGCCACCTCCGAGGAGCCCTGCGGCACGAGGATCTCGAAGGAGACCGGGCCATCGGGGCCCGTCAGCCGTCCGCCGTCGACGGTATAGCCGGCCTCCTGCAGCAGGCGGGTCGCCTGGCGCAGGCCGCGCCGGTTGCCGGCCGATCCGTCGGTGGACGGCAGCTCGTAGCCCTCGATCGTGCCCGGGAGGAGGTCCGCCGCCATCGGTGCAAGCAGCTCCTCCACCCGACCCGTCGCGGCCCCCGGCTCCATCCCGAGGGGCGAGTTCGAGAAGTAGGAGGTGATCCGCGGCTGTTCGCCCGCGTTGATGACGCCGTTGGTGTAGTCGAAGTTGAACGCCTGTATCATGGCTTCGCGCACCCGCCAGTCGGCGAAGAACGGCTTTCGGGTGTTCATGACGAGACCCGTCATCCCGCTCGGACGCTGGTGCGGCACCTCCGAGAGCACGATGTCGCCGGAGCGCACGGCGGGGAAATCGTAGTCCCGCGCCCAGCGGGCAGCGTTGGTCTCGCGCATGGTCGACAACTCGCCGCCCTTGAACGCCTCGAAATGCGCCGTCGCATCGGCGAAGAACTCCATGCGGATCGTTCCGACGTTGTTCGTGCCCCGCCGGAACGGAAGGTCCGCACCCCAGTAGTCCTCGTCGAGCGTCAGCTCGACATAGCGACCCGCCTCGACGTCAGTGACGACGTAGGGCGCGCTGGAGATCGGCAGGTTGCCGAGGCCCGAGCGGAAAAACGCCGATGGATCGTCGGCATACTGCGCCGCCTTCATGATCGGGCGCAGACCGATGCTCATCAGAAGCTCCCGATCCGGGCTGTCGATGGTGAAGCGAACGCGCCCCTCACCCAGATCCTCGACCGCTTCAACCTTGGAGAACGCGCTGCGATAGCGCCCGTTCGCACCCTCCTCGCCCAGAATGTTCCAGGACCAGATGACGTCCTCTACCGTCACCGGCGTGCCGTCCGAGAACCGCGCCGCCGGGTTCAGCGTAAAGGTGATCTCCGTTTGCGCCTCGTTCACTTCGACGGTCTCGGCCAGAAGCCCGTAGAGCGTGAACGGCTCGTCATAGGCGCGCCCGAGAAGGCTCTCGTAGGCGAGGAAGCGCAACTGCCAGGGGACCCGGCCCTGACCGATGTGGGGATTGAGGCTGTCGAAGCTGCCGACCTGCCCATCGGAGAAGATGCCACCCTTCGGCGCATCGGGATTTGCCTGCGGCAGATGGGTGTAGTCGGGGGGCAGCGCGGGCTCGCCGTAGAGGGCGATGCCATGTCCATCGGCAAACGCCGGGCGCGCGAATCCCAGGACCGCCAGAGTTGCAAGCGTTGCAAATTTGCGAAGCCCGATTCTTCGGAAACACTGACCTGCCATTGTCTTGTCCTTCGGTAACAGCCTGTTGAATTTGAGGTTTATCCGAAACGCATCCGGCCTTCAGGCAAAACTTTCGCTTGGACTCCGTGACGTGAACGTCTATAAGAACGGTACTGCTCGATAGGTTTCTTGCCTGTATGAAACCTGCCTCAATGACTTAGCGCCGGCCTTGTGCCGGCGTTTTTTTGTCCGAGCAGAAAGATTTACCTGTCGATTTGCCTTGTGGAAGCCCGGTTCGGAACGGACCGGCGCGATGTACGTTTTGCGCAGACCCCGACTTTCGCAGGCGCAGCATCTGTGGTCCAGTCGGCGGCAACCGGACAGCAAGGGAATGCCGATATGTCGCTTCAGGGAAAAACCGCGGTCGTCACCGGATCGAACTCCGGCATCGGGCTCGGCGTGGCCCGCAGCTTTGCCGCGGCAGGGCTGAACGTCGTGCTCAACTCCTACACCGACGACAAGGCCGACCATGCGCTGGCCGAGGAGCTGGCGACGGCCCACGGCGTCGACGTGCGCTACATCCAGGCCGACATGTCGAAGGGCAAGGAAGCCCGCGCCCTGATCGAGAAGGCCGGAGCCTGCGACGTGCTCGTCAACAACGCCGGCATCCAGCATGTCGCCGGCATCGACGAGTTTCCGGCCGACAAGTGGGACGCGATCATCGCGATCAACATGTCCTCGGCCTTCCATACGACCGCTGCCGCCCTGCCGATGATGCGCGAGGCCGGATGGGGCCGCGTCATCAACATCGCCTCCGCCCACGGGCTGACGGCCTCGCCCTACAAGTCCGCCTATGTCGCGGCGAAGCACGGCGTCGTCGGCATGACCAAAGTCGTCGCGCTGGAAACGGCGGAAGAGCCGATCACCGCCAATGCCATCTGCCCCGGCTACGTGATGACGCCCCTCGTCGAGGAGCAGATCCCCGACACGATGAAGAAATACGACATGGACCGCGAGACGGCGATCCGAGAGGTCCTGTTGACGCGCCAGCCGTCGAAGGAGTTCGCCACGACCGATCAGCTCGGCGGCACCGCGCTCTTCCTCTGCTCCGATCACGCCGCCCAGATCACCGGCACGACGATCAGCGTCGACGGCGGCTGGACGGCGCTATGAGCAACGAGGACGCGAAGCGCGACAAGCTCGAGATCGAAGACACCTATCTCTGCGGTTCCGCCTTCACCCGCGTGAGCCTGAAGGACAGCACCTTTCGCGACGCCCACCTGATGAACACGCTCTTCGAGGACATCGATGCAACCGGTCTGCGCTTCGAGAACGCGAATCTGAGCGATGCGCGGCTCCATGACGTGAACCTGTCGAAGGCGCACGTCGAATACGCCAACCTCACGGGGCTCGAAATCACCGACGCGAACATGACCGGTACGCGGATCACGAACGTCAACATGACGGGCTTTCACCTCTCGAACGTCAACCTCACCGATGCGTCGATCAGCAACGGCAATTATGCCGGGCTGACGATCGACGGCATCCTCGTGACGGACCTTCTGAAGAAGTGGGCCGATGGCTGATCGCCCCGCACCGCGCAAGCCGACGCTGCCGGCACGGATCGCGCTCCTGCTGATCGAGCGGGCGGAGGTGCGCCTCGGCGTATCGCTGGCCTACGTGCGCGAGATCGCGGAGGCCGACCTCGGGCTCCTGCGGCGCTACAACCGGATCTTCGGCTTCCTCGACCCGGTCAATCACCTGCCCGCCGACGCCCATGCCGCCGCCCGCCTGCGCGGAACACTCGCCGCCGATTGCGGCAGCTGCGTCGAAGCGGAGATCAACCTCGCGCGCCGGGCCGGCCTGAAGCCCGCAACGATCGACGCCATCCTCGCCGGCGACCCGTCACTGCCCGCGCCCCTTCCCGCGATCATCCGGCTCTCGGACGCCGTCACCTGCGACCGCGCCGACGACGCCGGGGCGCGGGCGGAAATCCTGCACCACTACGGCAAACGGGGGTTGATCGAACTCTCCTTCGCCATGAATGGCGCGGCGCTCCTGCCCGGGGTCAAGCGTGCCATGGGCCACGCGACGGCCTGCGACCTCGAAACCATGCGCAAGCTGGCCGGGGCGAAGGCATGAAAGCGAAACGCATCAACCTCGCCCTGCAGGGCGGCGGCGCCCACGGGGCCTTCACCTGGGGCGTGCTCGACCGGATCCTCGCCGACGACCGGCTCGAGATCGCTGCCATCTCCGGCACCTCCGCCGGCGCACTGAACGGCGCGGCGGTCAAATGCGGCCTCGCCCGGGGCAGCCGGGATCTGGCCCGTGACACGCTGGAAGCCCTCTGGACGGATGTGGGCGCGCTCACCGACGAGCGCCTCGCCCCCTGGCTCGAAGCCTTCTCGCCTCTGGCCCTCAGCCACGGGGTCGAGATGTCGCCGCTCTACCAGGCGGGCGATATGTTCTCCCGGGCCGTGTCGCCCTACCTGACCGGCGGGGCGACGGAACATGCTCTGCGCCGCATCGTCGGGAAGTTGAATTTCAGGAGCATCTGTTCGGACGCGGGCCCGGATTTCCACATCTGCGCCACGAACGTGCGCACCGGCAAGATCAAGCTCTTCACCGGGCAGGCGATCGGGGTCGACGCGATCCTGGCCTCCGCCTGCCTGCCGACGCTCTTTCCCGCGGTCGAGATCGGGGGCGAACACTACTGGGACGGCGGCTACACCGGCAATCCAGCGCTCTTCCCGCTCTTCGAGGCGCATCTCCCGCGCGACATCCTCATCGTGAACATCAATCCGCTGGAGCGCCCGGAATTGCCGGTGACGGCCCGCGACATCCAGAACCGGATCAACGAGATCAGCTTCAACACCTCACTCCTGCGGGAGCTCCGCGCGATCGAGTTCGTGCAGCGCCTCGTGCGCGGCGGCAAGATCCCAGAGGGCGCGATGAAGGACGTCCTCGTCCACATGGTCGCCGACGACAGCCTGATGCGGCAGCTCTCGGTGGCGACGAAGACCGTCGCCAACCCCGTCGTCATGTCGCAATTGCGCAGCGCGGGGCACCGCGCGGCCGACGCTTTCCTCGACCGCGACTTCGACAAGGTCGGCGCGGCGTCGACCGTCAACCTCGAGGAGATGTTCGGCTGACGCCCTCGCATGACGCGGGATGACAGGGCCTTTGCGACCTGCTTAACTCCGGCGCGACAGGAACCGGCCAATGCGCCCCGCGTTTCCCTCCCAAAGGAAAGGAAACACAATGAGCCGACACGACTTCGCCCAGGATTGGGTGCCCTTCCGCGATCCGATCCTCTCGACCTATCCCGAACTCGACGATGCCGACCTGGAGGCCGCCGACGGCTCCACCGCCGAACTCGCGCGGCGCATCGCCGAGAAGCGCGGCACCGACGCCGCGGAGGCGCAGCAGCGCCTGCACGAGTTCCTGGCCGGCCCGCTCCCGGCGGATGCATATGCCGCCCCCGTCCACGACAACGCCGCCGTGCGCGACAGCGGCGACTACGTTCCCGAAGGAGAAGACCCGATGGCAGACGACGAGCGCTTCGGCGACGACACGACCCCCGACACGCCGATGGGTCGCACGCAGTGAAGGCGTTGCTCGCGGCCGCCCTCATCGTCCTCGCCCTGCCGGCGGGGGCGCATCCGACGCTGAACCTCGCCACCGACATCGACACCCGCTACCTCTGGTACGATGCCCCGAACACGACAGATGCCGGTGACGCGCGCATCCGTATCGTTTTCAACGGCCACGAGGGGGCCGCGGCGCTGACGCCGAACCAGTACTGGGCCTACTCCCGTGCCTATCAAAGGCACCTCGCCCATCTCTCGTTTCACCAGAGCGTCGCACAGGCCATCCCACGCGCCCGCCACCGCGCCTTCCGCGATGTGGTCGCGCGCTATCCGAACCTTCGGGTCGACGGCTTCGATCTGAAGATCAGCTACGGCGACGCCTTCATTACGCCAGACTTGTGACCCAGAGAATCGTCGCGTCCTCGGGCGAGGTGGAGATGACGTTGTGGCCCATGGACGCGTCGTAATACGCGCTGTCGCCGCGCTTCATGTCGACCGGCTCGTAGAACTCGAGGAAGAGCCGCACGGTGCCCGTCAGCACGAGCATGAACTCCTCGCCGCCATGGCGAACCCAACCGTCGAACTCGTCGAAGCTGCGCGCCCGGATCCGGGCACGGTAGGGTAGCATGGTCTTCTTTGTCATCGACGCCGCCAGCAGCTCGTGCTCGTAGGTCGTCGTCACATGCGCCTGACCCTCGCCGAGGCGCGTGATGTCGCGCCGCCCCATCACCTGCGCCTTGCTCGGCGGCGTGAAGAGCTGCGGCACGCTGATCTCGAGCCCAGTGGCCAGCTTCTTCAGCGCGTCGAAGGTGGGCGACATCTGCCCGTTCTCGATCTTCGAGAGAGTGGAGCGCGCAAGCCCCGCTTGCTGCGCCGCCTGTTCCAGCGTCCAGCCGCGCGACTTGCGCAGGTCGCGCACCCGCACCCCGAGGTCGAGCGGTTCGGCTTGGACCTCGGCCCCGTTTTCGCGGGCAAGGCGGATAAGGCTGGGTTCATCGCTTTGGGTCATGCGCGCTTTTAGGAAACGCCCCGCAGCGCCTCAAGCAAGATAATTTGCGGGTGACGCGACGCCGGGCCGCCTAGCGGGCAAGCCAGCCACCATCGACGTTGAGGACCGCACCGTTGACATAGTCGGACGCCGGTGCCGAGAGGTAGACCGCGGTCTGCGCGATATCCTCCGCCCGGCCCCAGCGACCGGCGGGGATCCGGTCGAGGATGGCCCGGTTGCGTTCGGGGTCGGCGCGCAGGGCCTCGGTGTTGTTCGTCTCGATGTATCCGGGCGCGATCGCGTTCACGTTGATCCCCCGCCCCGCCCATTCGTTGCAGAGCGCCTTCGTCAGCCCGGCGACCCCGTGCTTCGACGCCGCGTAGGACGGAACGCGGATGCCCCCCTGGAACGACAGCAGTGACGCGATGTTGACGATCTTGCCGGTGCCCTCCCGCGCGAAGACGGCGCGGGCAAAGGCCTGGCACGTGAAGAAGAGCGCCTTGAGGTTCACATCCATAACCGCGTCCCAGTCGGCCTCGGCGAAGTCGGTCGCATCGTCGCGCCGGATGATGCCCGCATTGTTGACCAGCACATCGATCGGACGCGCGTCGAAGACGTCACGCGCCGCCATCGGGTCGGCGAAGTCGAGCACCATCTCCTCGGCCGAGGCGATCCGCCCGACCGTCTCCGCGCACGTTCGGCGGCCGGCACAGATGACATGCGCCCCCGCCGCGCCGAGCGCCACGGCGACGGCCTGCCCGATCCCGGTGTTGGCCCCGGTGACGAGCGCCGTGCGACCGTTGAGGTCGAAGGCCGTCACCGCAGATCCTCCATCGCGACCATCTCGACGTCCTTGTAGTCGACGTTGTCGCCCGCCATCGCCCAGCAGAACGTATAGCTCCCGGTGCCGCAACCGCAGTGGATCGACCACGGCGGCGAGACCACCGCCTCCTCGTTCTGCATCACCAGGTGGCGCGTTTCCTGCGGCTCGCCCATGAAGTGGAAGATGCGGTTCGCGGGATCGAGGTCGAAATAGAGGTAGGCCTCCATCCGCCGGTCATGCAGATGCGCGGGCATCGTGTTCCAGACCGATCCGCCATGGAACATCGTGTAACCCATGACGAGCTGGCAGCTTTCCATCACGTCGGGGTGGATGAACTGGTAGATCGTGCGGTCGTTCGCCGTCTCGGGCGCGCCCATCTTCACCTGCCCGGCCTCGCCGATCTTGATGAGCTTCGCGGGAAAGCTCCGATGCGCCGGTGCGGAGACGAGGTAGAACCGCCCGCCCGTGCCGAACGTCACCGGCCCGCTGCCGCGTCCGAGGTAGAGCACGTCGCCGCGCGCAAGCTCGTGGGTCTCGCCCCCCGCCGAGACGCGCGCCGTCTCCCCGATGTTGAGCACCCCCATCTCGCGCCGGTCGAGGATCGAGGGCGTGCCGCATTCCCGCACCTCGTCGAGCACGATGTCGGCCCCGTCGGGGACGACACCCCCGACGATCATCCGGTCGTAATGCGTATAGTGCAGCCGCGCCTCGCCCGGCGCAAAAAGGCCACCGATATGGAAGCTGTCGCGCAGGGCCTGCGTATCCATTGCCCGGGTTTCGGCCTGGCTGACGGCGTGCAGGGTTGTCGTTGTGAGCATGGGTCTGGCCTTTCAGAGAAAATCGTCGCGTCGCGGTGTGAAACAGTCGACAAGCTCGCCCGCCTCGAGGCAGCGGCAGCCGTGCAGCGCCTCCGACGGGATGACGAAGCTGTCGCCGGCGCGGACGGTCGTGGCCGTCCCGTCGACGGTGAACTCGAACGCACCGGATTTGACGTAGGTCGACTGCACATGCGGATGCCGGTGCAGCGCACCCTCGGCATCCGCCTCGAAGCGGAAGGAGACGACCATCAGGTCCGGGTGATCGGCCAGCACCTGCCGCTTCACCCCGTCTCCGAGATCGATCGTGGGGAAAGCCATGCCGGTCTCCGTCCGCTTGCGAAATACTGGTATGGTAGTTGACAGAGAAACCCGACCGTCGCAATACGGAAACCGACGGTTCGGTCCGGATCGCCCTCGCGTCCGCACGACGGGACGGCTAGGACCGGCCCGCAACCAGGGCGGATGACGATGACCTCCAGCACCGATACGCGGCGCAAGACCGCTGACATCATCTTTGGCGCGCTCCGCGATCAGATCATGTCGCTCGAACTCCTGCCCGGCACCAAGATGTCGGAGGCCGAGATCGCGCTGAAGTTCGGCGTCTCGCGCCAGCCCGTGCGCGAGGCGTTCAACCTCCTCGGCAACCTCGACCTCCTCGACATCCAGCCGCAGAAGGCGACGCGGGTGCAGCGCTTTTCGCTCCGTCGCATCGCCGCCGCCCGGTTCGAGCGGCTCGCGATCGAGCTCGAAGTCGCCAGATCCGCCTGCAGAAACTGGTCAAGCGTCCATGCGCCCGGGCTCGAAGCCTGCCTCTCGGCGCAGCACACCGCGGTCGAGACGACGGACGCCAAGCTCTTCCATACGCTCGACGCCAAGTTCCACCGGCTGATCTTCGACGTGGCCGCCCCGCCCCTGCCCTTCGCGCGGGTGCTCGAGAAGAAGGCGCAGGTCGACCGCATCTGCGTCCTGAGCCTCAAGGACGCGGAGGAGATGGCCACGCTCGTCGCCGACCACGCCCTGATCCTCGATGGGCTCACGCGGCGCGACGAAGCCGGCCTCGACGCCGCGATCCGGCTTCACCTGTCCCGGATAGATCGAACGATCGCCGCCGTCCGCGCCGCGCACCCCGACTATTTCGACGATTGAACTGCCATCCCAGTTTTCGCTTTACCATATCTGGTATGGTAGTATGGTGAAACGGTAGTTTGGGAGGACACGATGAAATTCACCAAGATCCTGGCGGCAACCGCCGTCGCAATTGCGCTGCCCGTCGCAGCCACCGCGCAGGACTGGCGCGCCTGGAACATCCACCCCGAGGGCTATCCGAACAGCGTCGCCCTCGATCAGTTCGCGGCCGATGTCGCCGAGACCACCGACGTTTCGATCCAGGTGTTCCACGGCGGCGTCCTCGGCTCCCAGCCGGACGCGATCGAGCAGGTGCGCAATGCCGCGCTCGAAGTCGGCAACTTCAATCTCGGGCCAATGGGGCCGATCATCCCGATGACGAACGTCGTCTCCCTGCCCTTCATCTTCTCGAACGTCGACCACATGCATGCCGCGATGGACGGCGAGGTCGGTAAGACCTTCGAGGAGGCCATGACGGCCGAGGGCATCGTGCCGCTCGCCTGGTACGACAGCGGCTCGCGCAGCTTCTACAACTCGAAGCGCCCGATCATGTCGCCCGCCGACGTGGAGGGCCTGAAGGTGCGCGTGATGAACAACGACATCTTCGTCGACATGATCGCGCAGCTTGGCGGCAATGCGACGCCCATGGCCTTCGGCGAGGTCTACCAGTCGCTCCAGACGGGTGTGATCGACGGGGCGGAGAACAACTATCCCTCCTACGAGTCGACGGGCCATTACGAGGTGGCCGGCTTCTACTCGATCACCGAACATCTCATCATCCCCGAATGCCTCTGCGTGGCCACCGCCGCCTGGGAACAGCTCGACGCCGAGACGCAGGAAGCAGTGCGCACCGCCGCCCGCGCCTCCGCCGAGACCCAGCGTCAGTTCTGGGCCGAGCGCGAGCAGGAGAGCCGCGCCGCGGTCGAGGCCGCGGGTGCCACGGTCAACGAGGTCGAGAACAAGGTCGCCTTCCAGGAACGCATGGCCCCGGTCTACGAGGGCTTCGTCGCGGCGAACCCCGATCTCGCCCCGGTCATCGAGGCGATCCAGGCCCTCAACTGAGCCTGAGCACATCCATCGAAAGGGGGGCCACGCGGCCCCCCTTTGTCGCGCGGGAGAGACGAGCATGACCCAGATCCGGCACCGCATCCTCGACGGGGCCGCCGCGGTGGCGATGGCCTTCGCCAGCCTGCTGATGGTGGTCCTCATCGTCATCTTCGGCTGGCTCGTCTTCGGGCGCTACGTCCTCAACGCGACGCCCACCTGGGTCGAGCAGGCCGCGCTCCTCATGATCGTCTGGATCACCTTCCTCGGGGCCGCCGTCGGCGTCCGCCGGAACACGCACCTCGCGGTCGACTTCATCCGCGAGGGGCTGCCCGCGCCGCTCCGCACGGCCTGCATCGTCCTGTCGCTGGCCGCGCTCGCTGCCTTCGGGGCCGTCATGGCCTGGCAGGGCTACGTGATGTTCGAGCGCACCGCGCGCCGGGCCATCCCGCTCCTTGGCATCTCGGAGGGCTGGCGCGCCGTGCCCGTGAGCCTCAGCGGCGGGCTCATCTTCCTCTTTGCGCTCGACGCGCTGATCGGCCGGTTCCAGCGGGGGGCGAACTGACATGGGACTGGCCCTTCTCTTCGGCGTCTTCTTCCTGCTCCTGGTCGCCGGCGTGCCCGTCGCCTTCTGCCTCGGCATCGCGGCGGTCGTGGGCTTCCTCTACGAGGGCCTGCCGCTCTTCATCGCCTTCCAGCGGATCGTCTCGGGCATCTCGATCTTCTCGCTCCTCGCGATCCCCTTCTTCATCTTCGCGGGCGAGCTGATGCTCCAGGGCGGGATCGCGCTGCGCCTCGTCCGTCTCGCCTCGGCCGCCGTCGGCTGGATGCGCGGCGGCCTCGGCGTGGTCAACGTGGCCTCGTCGATGCTCTTCGGCGGCATCTCGGGCTCGGCCGTCGCCGACACCTCGGCCCTCGGGTCGATCATGATCCCGGTGATGAAGGAGAAGGGCTACGACGGCGACTACGCGGTCAACGTCACCGTCACCTCCTCGATCGCGGGCGTGGTCATCCCGCCCAGCCACAACATGATCCTCTACGCCATCGCCGCCGGCGGCCTGCCGATCAGCCAGCTCTTCCTGGCCGGCGTGGTCCCCGGCATCCTGATGTGCCTCTGCCTCGCCTTCGTCGCCTGGCTCGTGGCCGTGAAGCGCGGCTACCCCTCCGAGGCCTTCCCCGGCATCGCCCCCCTCCTCATCAGCTTCGCCGTGGCGCTTCCGGGGCTCATGACCGCCGTCATCATCGTCGGCGGCGTCCTCTCGGGCATCATGACGGTGACCGAATCCGGGGCCTTCGGTGCGATCTACGCCATCGTCGTCACCGCGCTCGTCTACCGGGAGCTGACATGGGAGAAGTTCAAGCAGGCGGTACTCGTCGCCGTGCGAACAACGGCCATGGTGATGATCCTCGTCGCCTGCGCCTCGGCCTTCGCCTACCTGCTGACGCTCAACCGCGTGCCCGACCTCCTGGCCGGGTTCGTGCTGTCGCTCTCGGAGTCGGAATTCGTCATCCTTCTGCTCCTCAACGCCACGTTCCTCGTCCTCGGCATGATCATGGACATGGCGGCCCTCATCCTCATCACCACGCCGATCTTCCTGCCGATCGTCATGGACCTCGGGATGAGCCCGGTGCAGTTCGGCATCATCATGATGATGAACCTCGGGCTCGGCCTGACGACGCCCCCCGTCGGGGCCTGCCTCTTCGTCGGATGCGTCGTCGGCGGGGAGCGGATCGAGAGCGTCGTGCGCACGATCTGGCCCTTCTACCTCGCCATTCTCGTGGCCCTCGCGCTCGTCACCTACGTGCCGGCGGTCTCGCTGGGCCTCGGCGCATGGATCGCCGGCGGCCCGTGACCCTCAGTCGCCAAGCCCTTCGAGCAGCATGATCTGCGCCTCGCCCGCGCCGATGCGGTGTTCGCGCGCTGCCTGATATTCGGGCGAGGCATAACAGGCCTGCGCCGCCTCGAGGCTCTCGAACTCGATGATGACATTGCGCGGCCGGCTCTCGCCCTCGAGCCCGACGACAGTGCCGCCGCGCGCCAGAACCTTCGCGCCCCACTTGGAAAATACCTCCGTCGCGCCCTTCGCATAGAGCGCATAGGGGTCCGGGTCGGTGACGGTGACATGGGCCACCCAATAGGCCTTGGGCATGTTTCCCTCCTGCTGATTTTTTACCAGTTGATAAAATTTCAATCCGTGGCACTCTGTCCAGAGCAAAGTTCAACCGGAGACACCCATGACCGAAGCACTGCGCCTCGACGGCATCCGCGCCGGACGTCTGGGGGCCGAGGATCTGGCCCGCAACTTCGACGACCTGCATGCCCCCCTCACCGGCCACGAGGCGCTGATCGCCGCCGATCGCTGCTACTTCTGCCATGACGCGCCCTGCGTGACGGCCTGCCCGACCGACATCGACATTCCCATGTTCATCCGCCAGATCGCCACCGGGATGGAGGATGCGGCCGCCAAGACGATCTTCGATCAGAACATCCTCGGCGGCATGTGCGCCCGCGTCTGCCCGACCGAGACGCTCTGCGAAGAGGTCTGCGTGCGCGAGGTGGCCGAGGGCAAGCCGGTGGAGATCGGCCGGCTCCAGCGCTTCGCCACCGACGCGATGATGGCCGAGGGCGAGCATCCGTACACCCGCGCCGCCGAGACCGGCAAATCCGTCGCCGTCGTCGGGGCCGGGCCCGCGGGCCTCGCCTGCGCGCACCGCCTCGCCATGCACGGCCATTCGGTGACGCTCTACGACGCGCGGCCCAAGGCCGGCGGGCTCAACGAATACGGCATCGCCGCCTACAAGACCGTCGACGGCTACGCCCAGGCCGAGGTCGATTGGCTCATGCAGATCGGCGGGATCAGCCTGAAGACCGGCCGCACGCTCGGCGACAGCCTGACGCTCGCCGCGCTGCGCGACGATTACGACGCCGTGTTCCTTGGCATCGGTCTCGGCGGCGTGGGTGCGCTCGGCCTCGAAGGCGAAGGCATGACCGGGGCCGAGAACGCCGTCGACTTCATCGCCACCCTGCGCCAGACGGCCGACCTGACACAGCTTCCGGTGGGGCGGCATGTCGTGGTGATCGGCGGCGGCATGACAGCCGTTGACGCCGCCGTGCAGTCGAAGCTCCTTGGGGCGGAAACCGTGACCATCGCCTACCGCCGCGACCAGGACCGGATGCCGGCCAGCCGCTACGAACAGGACCTCGCCGCCACCCATGGCGTGCGCCTCATGTTCGGGGTCGTCCCCGCCGCGCTCCGCGGCGAAGGGCAGCTGCGCGAGGTCGAACTCTCCTACGTGGACGGCGACATGAAGCCCACGGGCGAGACGGTGACGCTCCGCGCCGATCAGCTCTTCCGCGCCATCGGCCAGAAGCTCGAAGCGGTCGAAGGCCTGTCCCTCGACAGCGGCAAGATCGCGGTCGATACCGAGGGCAAGACCTCGCTCGACGGGGTCTGGGCCGGGGGCGACTGCGCGGCGGGCGGCGAGGATCTGACCGTCACCGCCGTCGCCGAGGGCCGGGACGCGGCCGAGGCGATCCACCGGGCGCTTTCCACCTGATGCCCGAACTGCCCGAGGTCGAGGCCCTGCGCCGGCGCATCGAGGACGGTGCCCTGCACCGCACGATCGCGCGCGTCCGCCCGGGCAACGACACCGCTCATATCGAGGTGCCCGACGCCGCCGGCCGCAAGCGGCTGGAGGGGCGGCAGTTCAGCCGCGCCACGCGCCACGGCAAGTACCTCTTCGCCGGCTCCGACGGCGGCCCCTGGCTCGCGCTGCACATGGGCATGGCCGGCTCCGTGCGCCTCTACGACGACGGCGACGCGCAGCCCGACTACGCCCGCCTGATCGTCGAGTTCGAGGGCGACCGCCGCCTCGCCTTCCGCGATCCGCGCAAGTTCGGCTGGGCCCGCGTGATCGACGCCCCCGAAGACGAGATCGCCGCCCGCGACCTCGGCCCCGATGCGCTCGCCATCGACGCCGAGACCTTCGCCCAGCGCATCGGCCAAAGCCGTGGGGCCGTCAAATCCGCCCTCATGGCGCAGGAGAAGCTGGCCGGCGTCGGCAACCTCTGGGCGGACGAGACGCTCTACCAGACCGGAACTCACCCGGAGACGCGGGGCACCGACCTCGGCGACGGAAAACTCTCCGACCTCCACACGGCGATGCGCCGCATCCTCACCGGCGTCTGCGACACGAACGCCACCTATTCCGACCTGCCCGACGCCTGGCTCATCCACCGGCGCGAGACGGGTCGCGCCTGCAGCCGCTGCGACGGCACCCTTACCTCCGAGAAGGTCGGCGGCCGCACATCCTACTTCTGCCCCTCCCATCAGGAGCGGGCGGCATGAGTCCCGCGAAGGCCCGCGGCCCGCGCCGCCCGGCCCGCACGGCGGGGGCGACATTCACACCGGCGGCTGAACCGCCCCAGAGACCCGACAGGAGACACCCATGGCTGATCTGACGACAGACTTCCTCGGCATCAAATCCCCGAACCCCTTCTGGCTCGCCTCCGCGCCGCCGACCGACAAGGAGTACAACGTCCGCCGCGCCTTCGAGGCGGGCTGGGGCGGTGTCGTCTGGAAGACGCTCGGGGCCGAGGGGCCGCCGGTCGTCAACGTCAACGGCCCCCGCTACGGCGTCATCCACGGGGCCGACCGCCGCGTGCTCGGCCTCAACAACATCGAGCTCATCACCGACCGCGACCTGGAGACCAACCTCGAGGAGATCACCCGCGTCAAGAAGGACTGGCCCGATCGCGCGCTGATCGTCTCGATCATGGTCCCCTGCGAGGAGGCGGCGTGGAAGGACATCCTGCCGCGCGTCGAGGCGACCGGCGCCGACGGGATCGAGCTGAACTTCGGCTGCCCCCACGGGATGAGCGAGCGCGGCATGGGGTCGGCCGTGGGCCAGGTGCCCGAGTACATCGAGATGGTCACGCGCTGGTGCAAGCAATACTACTCGAAGCCCGTGATCGTGAAGCTCACGCCCAACATCACCGACATCCGCAAACCGGCCGAGGCGGCCCGCAAGGGCGGCGCGGATGCCGTCAGCCTCATCAACACGATCAACTCCATCGTCTCGGTCGACCTCGATACGATGTCCCCCCACCCGTCGATCGACGGCAAGGGCACCCACGGTGGCTACTGCGGCCCCGCCGTCAAACCCATCGCGCTCTCCATGGTCTCCGAGATTGCCCGCGCGCCCGCGACCCACGGGATGCCCATCTCGGGCATCGGCGGCGTCACCACCTGGCGCGACGCGGCGGAGTTCATCACCATGGGCTGCGGCAACGTGCAGGTCTGCACGGCGGCCATGACCTACGGCTTCAAGGTCGTACAGGAGATGATCGCGGGTCTCAGCCGTTGGATGGACGAGAAAGGCCACGAGAGCATCGCTGACTTCATGGGCGCCGCCGTCCCGAACACGACCGACTGGCAGTACCTGAACCTCAACTACATCGCCAAGGCGAAGATCGACCAGGACGCCTGCATCTCCTGCGGGCGCTGCTATGCCGCCTGCGAGGACACCTCGCACCAGGCCATCGCCATGTCCGAGGACCGCACGTTCTCGGTCATCGACGAGGAATGCGTGGCCTGCAACCTCTGCGTGGAGGTCTGCCCGGTGGAGAACTGCATCTCCATGGTCCCCATGGAAGCCGGCACGACCGACCCGCGCACCGGCAAGGTGGTGCAGGACGACTACGCCAACTGGACGACCCATCCGAACAACCCCGGCGCGGTGGCCGCCGAATGATCGCCCGCGCGCTCGCCACGCTCCTGCTCCTCGGCGGGCCGGCGGCGGCGGACGGCTTCGCCAGCCCCACGGGCAACATCCTGTGCTATCTGGAACCGTCGGCCGCCCCGGCCACGGCCCCCGTCTCCTGCCTGATCTTCGAGGCGACCTGGCCCATGCCCGACGCCGATCCGACCTGCGACCTAGACCGCACGCGGATGGTCACGCTGCCGCGCCGAGGCCCGGCGCGGGCGGAACTGGCCTGCCACGGGGACGTGTTCTGGCCGCTGCCGCTGGGCACCCTCGGCTACGGGTCGGAATGGTCGGTCCAGGGTATCGGCTGTTCCATGGCGACCGACGGCGTGCGCTGCGTCAACGCGACCGGCGACGGCTTCCACGTCCGCCGCGCGGCCCTAACCTTGCGCTAGCGGTCGCGCCCGGCGACGTCATCCGCCCCCGGGCTCTCGGCCTGTACGCCCCTCAGGCGTTCCAGGCCTGATCCGGCCCGTCCAGCCCGCCGATCCGCATGCGCGTCGGCAGGCCGATCCGGTCGAGGATGGTGAAGAAGGGCTTCGGATCCAATTCCTCGACGTTGCGCATGGTGCCGGCGTCCCATTCGCCCGACGCCACCAGCATCGCGGCGGCCACCGGCGGCACGCCCGCGGTATAGCTGATCCCCTGGCTGCCCACCTCCTCGTAGGCCTCCTTGTGATCGGCTACGTTGTAGACGAAGATCTCGATCTCCTCCCCCTCCTTCACGCCCTTCACCAGATCCCCGATGCAGGTCTTGCCGGTGTAGTTCGGCGCAAGGCTCGACGGATCCGGAAGGCAGGCCTTCACCACCTTCAGCGGCACGACCTCCTGTCCCTCGGCCGTCACGACGGGCTGCTCGGACAGAAGGCCGATGTTCTTCAAGACAGTGAAGACGTTGATGTAGTGATCCCCGAACCCCATCCAGAAGCGCACGTCCGCGTTGGGGTAGTTCGTGGCCAGGGAATGCACCTCGTCGTGGCCCGACATGTAGGCCTGCGACGGCCCCACCACCGGCAGGTCCCAGACGCGGCCCACCTCGAACATGTCGTTCTCCTGCCAGGCCCCCTCCTGCCAGGAATAGACCGTACCGGTGAATTCGCGGAAATTGATCTCGGGGTCGAAATTCGTGGCGAAATACTTGCCGTGGGAGCCCGCGTTTATGTCCACGATGTCGATGCTCGTCACCTCGTCCATCTGGTCGATGGCGAAACGGGCATAGGCGTTCACCACGCCCGGATCGAAGCCAGCGCCCAGGATCGCCGTGATCCCCTTCTCGGCACAGAGGTCGCGCTTCTTCCACTCGTAGTTGGCGTACCACGGCGGCGTCTCGCAGATCTTGTCCGGCTCCTCGTGGATGGCCGTGTCGATATAGGCCGCGCCCGCCTCGATGCAGCCGTCGAGGACGTGCATGTTCACGAAGGCCGTGCCCACGTTGATGACGATCTGCGAGCCGGTCGCCCGGATCAAATCGGCCACGGCCGCGCTGTCGGTCGCGTCGAGCTGATGCGCGGCCAGAACGCCGTCCTGCTTCATCGCGCCCTTCTCGCGCACGCTGTCGAGGATCGCCTCGCACTTCGAGAGCGTCCGGCTCGCGATGTTGATGTCGCCCAGCACGTCGTTGTTTTGCGCGCATTTGTGCGCCACGACCTGCGCGACGCCGCCGGCGCCGATGATGAGAACGTTCGTCTTCAAGGGGTCACACCTCTCTCTTGCGGGGTGGGCGCGGCACTCAGGAGAGGGCCGCGACGAAATCGTCATAGGTGAAGTCGCGCACCGGACGGACGCTGCCGTCAAGCTCGCGGATGGCAATCGCCGGCATCTTCACCCCGTTGAACCAGTTCTTCTTGACCATGGTGTAGCCCGCCGCATCGAGGATCGACAGGCGGTCACCGGGTTTCAGAGCCTCCGGGAAGCGGAACTCTCCGAAGATGTCGCCGGCGAGGCAGGACTTGCCGCAGATCATCCATTCCTCGGGGCCCGCGTCGGGGGTCATCTTCGCGCTCTCGCGGTAGATCAGAAGGTCGAGCATATGCGCCTCGGTGGAGCTGTCGACGATGGCGAGCTTCTTGCCGTTGTCGAGCGTGTCGAGCACCGTCACCTCGAGCGACGTGGAATTCGTCACCGCCGCCTCCCCCGGCTCGAGGTAGACCTGCACCTCGTTCTCGCCCGCGAAGCGCTTCAACCGCTCGGCCAGCCGGTCCAGCGGATAGCCCGCGCCGGTGAAATGGATGCCGCCGCCCAGCGAAATCCACTCCATGCGCCGGATCAGCGCGCCGAACCGGTCCTCGATCTGGCCCAGCATCGCGTCGAAGCGGTCGAAATCGCCGTTCTCACAGTTGTTGTGGAACATGAAGCCGGAGATCAGGTCCGCCACCGGCTCGATCGCCTCGGGCGTGTGCTCGCCCAGCCGCGAAAAGGGCCGCGCCGGGTCCGCGAGGTCGAAATCGGAGGTCGACACGCCCGGATTGACCCGCAGGCCGCGCACATGGTCCCGGCTTTCCGCCTCGAAGCGGCGCAACTGGCCGGCGGTGTTGAAGATCACCTTGTCGGAATTCGCGATCACCTCCGCCATCTCGTGATCGGCCCAGGCCACCGAATAGGCATGGGTCTCCCCCGGGAACGTCTCCCGCCCCAGCTTCAGCTCGAAGAGAGAGGAGGACGTCGTCCCGTCCATGTACTCGGCCATCAGGTCGAAGACCGACCAGGTCGCGAAGCACTTGAGCGCTAGAAGCGCCTTCGCGCCCGAGGCCGCGCGCAACTCGGCGATCTTCTCCAGGTTCGGAAGAAGCGCGCTCTTGTCGATCAGGTAATACGGCGTCTGCATCCCGGCCCCCTCGCAAGCTGGGTCGGCACCTAATGCGCCCACGGACGGCCGGCAACCGCTGTGAAGACCCGGGCGACTCACTTGATTTCCGTCAAGTGGGCATTGTGTTTCCCGAAATATCGGCAGAATTGCGCGATTTTCAGAGATGTTTCCAATAGGCGACAGCGAAAACATGCGAACAGCCAAAGCCCTTTATAAAGGCCAATACGGAAAACACTTCTTCGATAGATCCGGATTTTCACGCCGTTCCTGCTCGTTTTCGCAAGATCTCGCGAACAATCGGCACCTCGGTTGCGCGAGTGGCACTCCCGTTTAGGTAGGCGGCTGACCCGAGGGCACCCAAGGCCTGACGGTTTGCGAGTAACTTCTACGAAAGGAGACGCTTCATGGCTCTCGACACCTCTACCTTCCTCGAGAAGGACACGGATACTTTCGCCTTCAACGACGCCCCCGTCGTACCGACCGCGCTCGACGCGCTCAACAAGGCGCTTGCCGCGCGCGGCATAGACAGCACCGCCCTGGACGAGACGCAGACCGCCATCATCACGGAGGCCGCGTCGCACATCGATACGCTTGCCGCAACGCCGATCGAAACGGCCGAGGACGCGCGCGAGCTGCTGGGTGACGGGATCGACCTGAAGGTGGTCGACGATCTGCGCACGACGGACGGTGCAAAGCTGAACGGCGTCGCCATGAAGGATGGCACGATCATTGTGGACGCTGCGCTGACGGGTCAGCAGCTGCGCGAAACGTTGATCGAGGAAGTGGCGGACGCGGCTTTCTACGAGGCCTTCCTGACGACATCCCAGGGCGATTTCGGCGCAGAGGTCGAAGCCCGCGCGGAGGGCACGAAAGATCCCGTCGAACTCGCGTCCTATGTGACTGAAGCGCAGGACGACACCGTGCAGACCGCATTCGGCGAAGGCGAAGCCAACAACGGCATCAACGATCCGGACCGGCCGATCGACGACCAGCTGATCGCAAGTCCCTGGATCAGGGACTTCGACCGTTCGAACGCGTTCTCGGGATTGGAAGCCGCGAAACTATCGCTCGTGACCCGGTCGCAGCCGGGCGCGACGGAGCAGTCCTTCATTGACCCGATCACCAATTTCGATGCGCGCAAGATCAACTACAGCGGCATACAGGGCAAGTATGACCTCAACGGCGACGGGCTGGCCGACGAGTACGGCAACCCCTCCGTCTACAAGAACATCGAGTCCTCTGACCCGCAGGACCCCGAGAAGTACATCACGATCCGGGACGTAAGAGCGACGGAACTCACGCCGACGTCGGAGACGAAGCAAATCATCGTGGGCCGCGGAGAATCCGGCCAGGTGCTGGTCATGAGGACAGGACAGACGCATACGACCGAGACCGCCATTGACTGGAACGCGACGGTCGGTGTCGAGTTGTCGGCATCCGGCAAACTGTTTGGCCTCGGTCTCGAAGCCTCGGCGAGCTTCGAGGGAAGTGCCGGCGGATCCGTCACCACCAGCAAGACCTTCACGGTGGGCCGCGAAATCCGGGACGAATACCGGATCCCGGCGGGGGCCTATGAAGAAGGAACGTTCGTCGTCTACGGCTTCCATGCGGTCAAAGGCGACGTCGAGGTGCTGGAGCAGGTCGACATCTACCTGAACATCACCAACGCCAAGGAAGGGTACAAGAACGGCATCAAGGTGGATGCCTTCAACATCGACACGATCGAGGATCACTACCTCGGCATTGTCGCGACCGACTACGACGTCACGAAGCCGCCAAGCGTGGAGGGGCTCTTCGGCATCGCGTAGAATACCGACACACACGGCCCGATCGTTCGCGCGACAGGCGCGCGGGCGGTCGTGCCACCGCTAAGATCAGTCAGACCGAGGGTGCCGCCAGCACCCGCCGGAAATGCGCCGTCAGATGCGCCTCCGCCTCGGCCCAGCGATCCCGCTCCGGGCCGAGGACCGCCGCGACCTGCACCTCGAAATCGGCGTAATGCTGGGTCAGCGCCCAGATGGAGAAGATCAGGTGATGCGGGTCCGACGGCGCGAGCCGCCCGGCCGCCATCCAGGCCGAGATGACGGCGCAATGGGCGTCGACGAGATGGCGCAGCTCCTCGCCGAGGACCGTCTCGATCAGCGGTGCCCCCCGCAGGATCTCGCCCGCGAAGAGCCGGCTCTCGCGCGGATAATCCCGCGACAGGCGCAACTTGCGCCGCACGTAGCCCAGCATCTCCTCCAGCGGCTCGCCATCCGGATCGAGCGCGCGCAGCGGATCGAGCCAGGTGTCGAGCAGCGTATCGAGCAGCTCGCGGTAGATCGCCTCTTTCGACGGGAAGTAATAGAGCAGGTTCGGCTTCGACAGCCCCGCCGCCCGTGCGATCCCGTCGAGCGTCGCCCCCCGGAACCCGTCGGCCGAGAACACCTCGAGCCCGGCATCGAGGATCTGCGCGCGGCGGTTCTTCTGGATCCGTGTCTCGTCGTTGGCCATGCATCTTCTCCGGGCGCGGTCGCGGACCGATGCCTCATTTTTCGGCAAAAGCCGTTGCGCCGCGTGGACGATCGCGCGACGGTTGACTGGTCTCGAACCTCTGGTAGCGTCTCTTTTACCAGACGGTCAAATATTTGGAGCGAGCATGACAGCCAGCGCGGGACAGAACCTCAAGGTCGACCCCGATCGCCTCTGGGACAGCCTGATGGAAATGGCGAAGATCGGTCCCGGCGTCGCCGGCGGCAACAACCGCCAGACGCTGACCGACGCCGACGGCGAGGGCCGCCACCTCTTCCAGACTTGGTGCGAGGACGCGGGCTGCACCATGGGTGTCGACCAGATCGGCAACATGTTCGCCCGCCGCGAGGGCACCGACCCCGAGGCCCCCGCCGTCTACGTGGGCTCCCACCTCGACACACAGCCCACGGGCGGCAAGTACGACGGGGTGCTGGGCGTCCTCGGCGGGCTGGAACTCATCCGCACGCTCAACGACCTGAACATCCGCACGAAACACCCCATCGTCGTCACCAACTGGACGAACGAGGAAGGCACCCGCTTCGCCCCCGCCATGCTGGCCTCGGGCGTCTTCGCGGGTGTGCACACGCAGGATTGGGCCGAGGACAAGACCGACGCCGAGGGCAAGCGCTTCGGCGACGAGCTCGACCGCATCGGCTGGCGCGGCGAGGAGGACGTGGGCGCGCGGAAGGACGACATGCACGCCTTCTTCGAGCTGCACATCGAACAGGGCCCGATCCTCGAAGCGGAAGCAAAGGACATCGGCGTCGTCACCCACGGCCAGGGCCTCAGCTGGACGCAGGTGACCGTGACCGGCAAGGAAAGCCACACCGGCTCCACTCCCATGCCCATGCGCCGGAACGCGGGCCTCGCCATGGCCCGCATCCTCGAGAAGGTCGAGGAGATCGCCCTGTCGCACGCCCCCCACGCCGTCGGCGCGGCGGGCCATATCGACGTCTCCCCGAACTCCCGCAACGTGATCCCCGGCAAGGCCGTCTTCACCGTCGACTTCCGCTCGCCCGAGCTTGCCGTCATCGAGGACATGGAGGCCCGCTTGCGCCGCGAGGGGCAGGCCATCGCGGACGCCATGGGCATGGAGATCGAGTTCGAGAAGGTCGGCGGCTTCGATCCCGTCACCTTCGACGAGACCTGCGTCACCGCCGTGCGCACCGCCGCCGAACGGCTCGGCTACAGCCACATGGACATCATCTCGGGCGCGGGCCACGACGCCTGCTGGATCAACCGCGTCTGCCCCACCGCCATGGTCATGTGCCCCTGCGTCGACGGGCTTTCGCACAACGAGGCCGAGGAGATCACCAAGGACTGGGCGCGCGCCGGCGCCGACGTCCTCCTCCACGCGGTCGTCGAGACGGCGGAGGTGGTGGCATGAACCGCGACAATCGCAACGGTCGGCGCATTGCAGGCGCTCTCGCCCTCGGCCTGGCGGTCCTTGCCGGGTGCACCGTCCCCGTACCCGGCGGCCCCGTGCCGGACCCCCAGACCTATTCCACCACCGATGCCCCCATCCCCTTCGCCGTGACCCGGCTCCTGCCACGCGGCGTCACCGCGCAGGACGTCCGCGTCGCCGACAATTGCTACGGCTATGTCTTCGAGGGGCAAATCTATCCCGTGCTGATCCCCCGCGGCACCCAGTATTGCCTGTGAGGCCCGCCATGTTCCGTTTCGCCCCGCTCATCCTGCTCGCCGCCTGTGTCGAGGCCGGCCCGAACCCCGCTGCCCTGCCGGCAGCGGTCGAGGCCAACCTGCCCGCCGACGTCTCGGCGCAGGCGGTCGGCCTGCAGGGCGGCTGCTACATCTACGACTACGAGGGCGACGTCTTTCCCGTGACCGACGCCTCGGGCCGCCAGATCTGCCGATAACCTCCCAGGAGCCCACCATGCCCCTTCGCCTCGCCCTCATCGCCCTCGCGACCGCCGCCCTCACCGCCTGTTTCGGAGCCGACACGCCCGAGCCCGAGCCGCCCGTCATCCTGCCGCCGACCAACGCCGCGCTTGCCGCGTCGACCGTGACACTGGCCTGACGGGTCGAGGTGCGCGCCCGCGTCCTCCCTCTGGTCCCGCTCCTCCTCGGAGCCGCTCCCGTCCTCGCGCAGGAGAAGGGCTATGTACCCGCGCCCCCCGACGACGTACCCGAGATCGTCAACATGATGCGTCCATCGAGCATTCCCCGCGCCGATCTGCTGATCCGCGACGGCTGCTACTACTACCGCGACCGCCACGGCGAAGTCCGCCCCTTCGACTTCGCCGGCCCCGCGCTCGGCACCCCCTATTGCACGGGCGATGCCCCGCCCGCCCCAACAACACCCCTGCCAAGGAGCCGCTAAATGTCCAAGGTCATCAAGAACGGCACCATCGTCACCGCCGACCGCCAGTGGAAGGCCGACGTCCTGATCGAAGGCGAGACCATCGCCGAGATCGGCGAGAACCTGAAGGGCGACGAGACCATCGACGCCTCCGACGCCTACGTCATCCCCGGCGGCATCGACCCGCACACGCACCTCGAGATGCCCTTCATGGGCACCACGGCGGCCGAGACCTTCGAGAGCGGCACCTTTGCCGCCGCCGCCGGGGGCACCACGATGCTGGTCGACTTCTGCCTGCCCGGCGAGGACGGCAGCCTGCTGAACGCCATCGACGACTGGGACCGGAAGTCGAAGGACCAGATCTGCACCGACATCTCCTACCACATGGCGATCACCGGCTGGAACGAGCGGATCTTCGAGGAGATGGAGGCCGTCGTGAAGGCGCGCGGCATCAACACCTTCAAGCACTTCATGGCCTACAAGGGCGCGCTCATGGTGGAGGACGACGAGATGTTCGCCTCCTTCAAGCGCTGCGCCGAGCTGGGGGCCCTGCCCCTCGTACACGCCGAGAACGGCGACATCGTGCAGGCCATGCAGGAGAAGTTGCTGGCCGAGGGCAACACCGGCCCCGAGGCCCACGCCTATTCCCGCCCCCCCGAGGTCGAGGGCGAGGCCGCCAACCGCGCCATCATGATCGCCGATGCTGCCGGCACGCCCCTCTACATCGTCCATGTGTCGTGTGAGCAGGCGCACGAGGCCATCCGCCGCGCCCGCCAGAAGGGGATGCGCGTCTATGGCGAGCCGCTGATCCAGCACCTCACCCTCGACGAGACCGAGTATTTCAACAAGGACTGGCAATATGCCGCGCGCCGCGTCATGTCTCCGCCGTTCCGATCGAAGGACCATCAGGACAGCCTCTGGGCCGGCCTCGCCGCGGGCTCGCTGCAGGTCGTCGCCACCGACCACGCTGCCTTCTCCGACGAGCAGAAGCGCATGGGCGTGGGCGACTTCACCAAGATCCCCAACGGCACCGGCGGGCTCGAGGAGCGCATGGCGATGCTCTGGACGAAGGGCGTCGAGACTGGTCGCCTGACCCCCGAGGAATTCGTCGCCGCCACCTCGACGAACATCGCCAAGATCCTCAACATCTACCCGATGAAGGGCGGCATCGCCGTGGGCGGCGACGCCGATCTGGTGGTCTGGGACCCCGGTCTGCACCGCACCGTTTCGGTGGCCACGCAGAAGAGCATCATCGACTACAACGTCTTCGAAGGCATGGATCTGAAAGCCGCCCCGAGGTTCACGCTCTCCCGCGGCGACGTCATCTGGGCCCACGGGCAGAATAGCCAGCCCCAGCCCGGGCGGGGGAAGTTCGTGCGCCGGAAGCCGTTTGCCTCGGCGTCGACGGCGCTGAGCAAGTGGAAGGCGCTGAACACGCCACGGAAGATCGAGCGGGATCCGCTGAATATTCCGGCGGGGGTTTAAATTCGTTGCACTGTCAGATGTTTACCCGCCCCCTTAGACAACTACTGTCGTGTCTTTTGTTGACATTTCGTACGCGAACGTATTTATTTAACGAGCGTCCCGCAGCACAGCGTCGAACCCCTCGTCATCTTGGGAGCGGCCCTTCCTGCGGGGCTTTTTCGTTCAATGACTAAGGTCGCGGTCCTCATAGATGGAGGCTTCTTTCTGAAGCGCCTGCGGACGGTGTGTCCATCCGTAGATCGGACCGATCCCGCAGCAGTCGATCGAGCGATTGGCGATCTCGTTCGTAGTCACCTAAAGCACATGCATCGCCGCTATGGTGGGGCAACCCCAGACGCTCTGTTGTATCGAGCCTTCTACTACGATGCCGAGCCATACCGCCGCAAGGCACATAGGCCGATAACCAAGCGCGGTTTCGACTATGCAAAATCCGATGAAGCTGTCTTTCGAATGGCCCTGTTTGATCGACTTCGGAAACGAGCGGCGTTTGCCGTTCGTCTGGGCGAGGTCATTCGCGAAAGAGCTTGGGTACTATCTGAGTCTGCGCAAAATGATCTCCTAAACCGAACGAGGACGCTCGACGAGCTCTCCGACGAAGATTTTGCTCCAGGGCTGCGTCAGAAGGCTGTAGATATGCGCCTTGCATTAGATGTTGCCTCCATCACCCTGAAAAGACAGGCTGAAGTGATCGTCTTGGTAACTGGTGACTCTGACTTCGTACCGGCGGCCAAGCTCGCCAGACGGGAAGGTGTGCGCGTCATATTGGATCCGCTATGGCAGGACGTGACAGCAAGTCTATTCGAGCACATCGACGGCGTTAGAAGCGGCGTTCGGAAACCTGGGGCAAAGGGCCAAGACGAAGAGCAATGACCACCATCTCCGCCAAATCCCTCGACCTTACCTTCCAGACCGGCGACGGCCCCGTGCACGCGCTGCGCGACGTCTCCCTCGACGTCGCCGAGGGAGAGTTCGTCTCCTTCATCGGCCCCTCGGGCTGCGGCAAGACCACCTTCCTGCGCTGCGTCGCGGCGCTCGAAACACCGACGGGCGGCACGCTCACCGTCAACGGCATGAGCCCGGACGACGCCCGGAAAGCGCGCGCCTACGGATACGTGTTCCAGGCAGCCGGCCTCTTCCCGTGGCGCACCATCGAGCGCAACATCACGCTTCCGCTGGAAATCATGGGATATTCCCGCGAAGAACGCCGAGCACGCGCGCGTCAAGCCCTGGAATTGGTGGAACTCTCTGGTTTCGCTGCGAAACTTCCGTGGCAGCTTTCGGGCGGAATGCAGCAGCGCGCCTCTATCGCCCGGGCGCTCGCCTTCGACGCGCCGATCCTCCTGATGGACGAGCCCTTCGGCGCGCTCGACGAGATCGTGCGCGATCGCCTCAACGCCGAGCTTCTCGACCTCTGGAAGCGCACGACGAAGACCATGCTCTTCGTGACCCACTCCATCCCCGAGGCCGTCTACCTCTCGACCAAGATCGTCGTCATGTCCCCCCGTCCCGGCCGCATCACGGACGTCATCGACAGCCCCCTGCCGAAGGACCGCCCCCTCGACATCCGCGACACGCCCGAGTTCCTCGAGGTCGCCCACCGCGTGCGCGAGGGCCTGCGCGAGGGGATGGCCGATGCCTGAGTGCCCCGTCCCGCCTCTCGCGCATCCGGCGGGTCGCGCATGAGCCGGAACGGAGCGCAGACGCTGGCCGATCTGGTCGTCATCGCCATCGTGGTCTGGTTCCTCGTGGCCGACCGTTTCGACACGATGCCGTCGCGGAGCCTGCTGAACCTCGTAGGGTATTTCGTGATCGCCACATCCGTCTGGCGCATCTGGCGGCGCAGCCGCACGGGGGAGCGGTGAAGATCCGCCGCGCCACCGCCGTGGACTCGCCCGCCTGTGCCCGGATCGTCGACGACTGGTTCACCGCGACCGACTGGATGCCCCGCGGACCGGGGCTGGCCCGGCTGGAGCAGATCATGCGCGAGGGATTCCCGGTGCGCGAGGCCTGGGTCGCGATGGAGGGCGAGGCGACGGCGGGCTACCTTTCGATGAAGGTGGAGGAGCACCACATCTTCGGCCTCTACACCGCGACGCCGGGCCACGGCGTCGGGCGCGCGTTGCTCGACCATGTCAAGAAAGGGCGCGATCGGCTGCAATTGCGCAGCCACGCCCCGAACCACGCCGCCCACCGCTTCTACAAGCGCGAAGGCTTCTATACCGTGGCCCATAACCTGACGGGCCACGACGGCGTGCCCGAGATCCTGATGGAGTGGCGCAGATGAGCGATACCCCCCTCTCCGCCCCCGGGGCCGGCATCGGCCGGTCGGGCAAGGTCGCGCTGGCGCTGCGCGGCACGGCGCGGCGCGCGGGGCCGGTGCTTGCGGTGGTCGTGGCGCTGATCGGGCTCTGGTATCTGGCCTGCATCCCGATGAACGCGCAGAATTCGCTCCTCCTGGCCGAGCGCGCGGGCGAGACCGTGACCCCCGCCACCGCGGCCGAACGCCGGAGCATGTCGGGGCTTGCCCTCGCGCTGGCCTCGCCCGGAGCGGCCGTGGAGCATGCCTTCGCGCAGGACAGGCCGCGCCTGCCTTCGCCGCATCAGGTCGCGGTGGAGCTCTGGGACAGCACGGTCGACAAGAAGATCACCTCGAAGCGCAGCCTCGTGCGCCATGCGGGCATCACCCTCGCGCCGACGCTTCTGGGCTTCGTGATCGGGTCACTCGCCGGCATCGCGCTTGCCGTCGGCATCGTCCACTCGCGGCTCATGGACCTGAGCGTCATGCCCTGGGCCATCGCCTCCCAGACCATCCCGATCCTCGCCATCGCGCCGATGATCATCGTGGTGCTCAACTCGGTCGGCATTCAGGGGGTGCTGCCGAAGGCGATCATCTCGGCCTACCTGTCGTTCTTCCCGGTCACGGTCGGCATGGTGAAGGGCCTGCGCGCGCCCGCGCCCGCGGACCTCGACCTGATGCGCACCTGGAACGCGAGCGGGCTGCGGACATTGGTCAGTCTGCGCTTACCTTCTTCGCTTCCCTATCTCTTCGCCTCGCTCAAGATCGCGGTCGCCGCGGCGCTCGTCGGGGCCATCGTAGGCGAGTTCCCGACGGGGGCCGTCTCGGGCCTCGGCGCGCGGCTCCTAGCGGGGAGCTACTACGGCCAGACCATCCAGATCTGGTCGGCTCTGTTCGGTGCGGCGATCGTCGCGGCGCTCCTCGTGGCGGCCATCGGCCTGACGGAGCGGGTGACGCTCAAACGCATGGGGCTGACATGAGCGGGTTGTCCTGGGCGCGACGAAATCAGAACTGGCTTCCGTGGGTCGGGGGAGCGGCTCTGGTGGCCGTGCCTCTCTTCGTCATTCCAGCTCTCTCGCCGGCATGGGACCCTCTGCGGCTCGCCTTCGTCTGGCTCATACTTTGGCAGTGGAACGCGCAGATCAGTCGAACCCGGTTCGGCCCGGTGGCCGCTCCCGTCCTCTTCGGCCTGACGCTTCTGATCCTCTGGGAAATGACCGTCCGGCTCTTCGATGTGCCCTCGGTCATCCTGCCAGCACCGACGGCGATCGGAATAGCGCTAGTCGATCAAGCCGGCACGCTCCGGGGCGACTGGGTTCAGACCGTCGCGAAAGGGGCCTTCGGTGGTTGGCTCATGGGGAGCGCCGCGGCCATCGCCATGGCCCTTCTGGTGGCGCGGTCGGATGTCCTGCGCCGGGGCCTCCTGCCCGTCGGCAACTTCTTCGCCGCGCTCCCGATCGTCGGCACGGCCCCGATCCTCGTGATGTGGTTCGGCTTCGGCTGGGAATCGAAGGCGGCGGTCGTCGTCGTCATGGTGTTCTTCCCGGTTCTGGTGAACACGATCGCGGGCCTCGACGACACCACGGCGATGCAGCGCGACCTGATGCGCACCTACGGAGCCTCGGCCGGACAGGAGTTGCGCTACCTGAAGGCCGCCGCCGCCCTGCCCTTCCTCTTCAACGGGCTCAAGATCGCCTCCACGCTTGCCCTGATCGGAGCCATCATCGCGGAATTCTTCGGCAGTCCGACCTTCGGCCTCGGCTTTCGCATCAGCACCGAGGTGGGGCGCTTGAACCTGCCGGTGGTCTGGGCCGCTATCGTGGTCGCGGCGGTGACCGGCAGCCTCTGGTACGGTCTGCTGGCGCAGCTCGAAGCGCGCCTAACCTTCTGGCACCCATCCCAACGCGGGCGGGCCTGAACCCGCCCCTTCACCCGGGGGCGTTCCCCCGCAACACGGAGAGAGACATGAAACATCTGATCGCAGCCACGGCCCTCGCGGCCCTCGCCACGCCGGCGCTTGCCGACGACGAGGTCACGCTGCAGCTGCAGTGGGTCACGCAGGCGCAGTTCGCGGGCTACTACGTCGCCCTCGACCAGGGGTTCTACGAAGAGGAGGGCCTTGACGTCACCATCCTGCCCGGCGGTCCGGACATCGCGCCGCCGCAGGTGCTGGCCGGGGGCGGCGCGGACGCGATGCTCAACTGGATGCCCTCGGCGCTCTCGGCGCGCGAGAAGGGCCTGCCGGTCGTCAACATCGCCCAGCCGTTCAAGTCGTCGGGCCTGATGCTGACCTGCTGGAAAGACACCGGGATCACCGGCCCGCAGGACTTCAAGGGCAAGACCATCGGCGTCTGGTTCTTCGGCAACGAATATCCGTTCCTCAGCTGGATGAGCCAGGAGGGCATCCCGACCGACGGCGGCGAGGAGGGCGTGACCGTCCTCAAGCAGGGCTTCAACGTCGATCCGCTCCTGCAGCGGCAGGCCGACTGCATCTCGACCATGACCTACAACGAGTACGGTCAAGTGCTCGACGCGGGCGTCTCCGAGGACGAACTCGTGACCTTCAAGTACGAGGACATGGGCGTCGCCACGCTGGAGGACGGCATCTGGGTGCTGGAGGAGAACCTCGAGGACCCGGCCTTCGTTGACAAGATGACCCGTTTCGTGCGCGCCTCGATGAAGGGCTGGAAGTGGGCCGAGGAGAACCCGGAAGAGGCCGCGGGCATCGTGCTCGACAACGACGAGACCGGGGCCCAGACCGAAGCGCATCAGGTACGCATGATGGGCGAGATCGCCAAGCTGACCGCCGGCTCCGACGGTTCGCTCGACGAGGCCGACTACCAGCGCACGGTCGACACGCTGCTGGCGGGCGGCTCGGACCCGGTCATCTCGGCCGAGCCCGAGGGGGCCTGGACGAGCGAGATCACCGACGCCGCGCTGCAGTAGGCCCGGCGAAGGCGCGATGCGGGCACCCTTCGGGGTGCCCTTTTTTATTTCAAGTCAATTGATTGGATGGATTTCCGACCCACGCCGCGGCATGGACCGAGTGCTCCTACCGGATAGAAGTCGAACAAGTCACGCGAACCGCCGAACTTGCACAGACTTCCCGCGCCGAACGCACGCGGGGCGATCAAGCAACTGATAAGTAGTCGATATTTTGTATGGCGCGACTCATAGTTCTGCCATTGGGCTACTGCTAAGCCATTGATACGTCGTTCTGGCTCAGCCGGAAATGCGTTCAATGTTGCCATTTGCGACTCAAAGGTTTGCCATTCGAAGCTCCCCGCGGTTCGAGCGCTGAGGCTAGAATCATCGTCCCCAGTGGCTTGGCGGGCCTCTTCCGGTAATCGTTCAACGATGGATCGGCAGGTGCATCATTCCCTTAGCGAAGTCGGCGCCATCTGCTTCGACGCGTTCGGCACGCTCGTCGAAATCAAGGACCGCCGAGGAGCCTACTTACCGGTACTCCGCGCCCTGCCACCACAGCGCGACGCGCGTTCACCGACCGGCTGATGCGCGAGAACCATTCCCTCCGGGATTGGCCTCGCGTTCTTGACCTTGAGCTAGATGGTGCTCTGCTTGAAAGGGTCGAAGCGTCGATCAGCGCCGAGACTGCGTCCGTCGCGATGCGATCCGGGATGACTGTCATTTGGACACTGTGAGGGAAGCCGGCCTGCTGACGGCGGTCTGCTCAAACCTGGCATCGCCCTATGGCCCGGCCCTCCGCCGAGTTCTCCCCTCGCCGGCGGATGTCGAGGTGCTTTCCTACGAGGTGGGGGCAATCAAGCCAGAACCGGCGATATACAAGCGGGTCCTGCAGGAACTCGATTTGCCCGCAACCGATGTCCTCTTCGTCGGCGATACGCCTTCAGCAGACGTCGACGGACCTCGCGCCGCTGGTTTCAGCGCGATGCTCGTCGAGGACTTCGAACGCCTGTTCTCCCTGAGCGGCATATGACGGCTGGTTTTAGCGCTGCGCCCGCGGTCGCGCGGTTGGAGTTCTTCACGAGATCGCGCCCTTCGGAGGAGGCACCGACAGGCCGAGCCTAGCGAATGGGCGGACCAGCGGCCGCCTAGCGTAGTAGCAACTCACGCCAGGGGTGTCGTCCTCAGGGCAAATGTCCCTTGCCTCCAGGTACACCTTGAACGGACCAGACGCCCTTCGGTTGAAGCGCGACAACTGACCGAGGGAGACATATCGCTCCTCGAAGCGGTAAAGGCTTTCGAACGTGATCGCGTCGATGAACTGCCGCGACTTCGGGTTTCGTGATCGGATCACCTCGAGCGATCCCGCCTCCACTAGAGCGTTGATTGTCGGATAGGCCACGCGAAGACGTCGGCTCGCGTCTCCTTTCGACATGGCGGCCATCTCAAGCGGCGGGAGCATGAGCTTCAGAGCAGGAACGCTCACCGCGACACGACCGAGGGAGCCTCTCCCGGCTTCCAGCTGATAACATTCAAGCTCATCACGCAGAATAAGCCTGATGATATCGATAGCGGCACACCGGACCCGAATGGCTGCCTCAGTTAGGGGGCTGAGGTCGTCGCAACTTGATGTCGCCCGCGGCGCTGCGCCAAGGTCCGCGACGAAGTCTTCAAGGTCCCTCCGTCTATACTTCGGTCGCTGATCGAGAGCGTCCAGCGTCGGTGAAAGTAATCCGGCGTGCCGCAAGGCCTCGAGGAGCCCGATACTGACACCGAGATGAACTGCAGCACCCCCATAGGTCATACGGTTCTTCATTTCAGCACGAAGCGCAGCGACATCGCTACGGTCGAGAACTTTCCGAAGCCATATTTCCCCATCGGGACCGTCGTCCGTCGCGGCACCGGTTCCTATGAGGAAGCGTGTCATGCGGACCCGCTCCATCTGCAGTTCGCGGCAAGCGCCCTCGATGGTGAAGCCGGACGGCTCCTTACAGGTTTGTCCGAGGACCATATCTCCGCGACGAAAGGGGTAGGTGCGGAAGATGTACCGACGCACGTTGTCCTTCAGGTCTTCGAACTCTGGACCGATCTTCGCATTGCGGAGCCACTCGAAGAAGGCCCCGAAGTCGGACTGGTGCCGGACCGTCCGCGTCGCAATGGGCGATACCAGTCCGTCGAGCGCCTGATAGAGGCTTTCTTCGCCGCCGCGCAGGGCTTGAAAGCCAATCCCACCGGCTTCCGACATTTCGCCCGTATCAGCATCGGAGATCGGACGCTCCGAGCCGAACGCGAGGACGAATCCGAGTACCTCGCAGAGACGCGTCGCGAGATGGAGCGGGAGGCTATCGAGGAACGTCTCCTGTCGATGTCCATGGAGACGTTTGACAAGGTAGCCCTCCAGGGGCGTGGGGCGTAATTCTTCGCCCTGCTTTGACGTGGCTTCGATGGTCTCCCAGTGTTTCTCAACCTGTCCGAGAAAGTCGTAGTTCGCGATCGTGTAGCGCTCGGGCGCCAGGGTGATCAGTGGCGTGTGATGTCGCTCGCAGGCACGGATCGACTGGAACTGCCAGAACGGTCGACGATGCGGACCGAGCGACCCATCATGCTCCCGGTCCTCGATCACGCAGCGCGGGCACAGCCGGATACGGGCCCGAAGCATGGAGTTCCGGTTCCCGGCCTCCCCTGCGACCTCGAAGCGGTTGTGCCCGACCGTCTTGATCGCCCAGCGAACTAAGTCGCCGAACGGTACGCCCGTGATCGATGCGAGCCGCTCGAACAACATGTCGTCACCCCGAACGAAGTCCCGCCACCGGAACCCGAAGTCGAGGCAGAGGTCCCGTGGATCCCTGACGGCGCAGTAGCGGGTGAGCCGAGACACGTAGGATGTCGGGGTCTCGTCGGGGTACACCGGAAACCAAAGCTGCTGCGCCGCCATCATTGTCCGGTACTCGCATCTGCGGCCGCATCACTCTGGCCAAACCGCCGGGTGTCGATCGAACGGAAGTCGTCGGCGAGGAACGGATTGAACGCGGGGATGCAATCGGCCTTCCGCCGAAACGCTGTCGCGAAATGGTGCCGACCAACGGTCGTGTCCCCCGCGATCAGTGCCTCCTCCAAACCGGAGACCATCGTCTCGACGATACGACCGAACTCGTTGGCGCCGGCATGGACGAGGCGGCGGGTGAAGTCGTCGCCCCTCACATCCTCGTCGGCCCTCAGCCCTGCGCGTCTTCGGAACTCGTTGAGAATGGCGCCCACATTCGAGGCGTCCGCCTCCCACGAGACGGCATCTAGCTTCGCGATGTCGACGCGCCGCGCGAGCTGGGGATCGGAGTTTACCAGCTCCATGAGTTCCGGTGTTCCCGACAGGATCAGACCGACGGGCCACGCCTTGTTGTTCATTAGAGACTTCAGCGTGTTCACCACATCGCTACGAGCGGCCAGCGACTTCTTCATGTAGAGGTCTTGCGCTTCGTCCAGATGGACGAAAAGGGTTCCTCGCTGCTGCAGTAAATGCCGGACTTGATCCCATATGAAGGGAGCCGGACGATCTCGGGTCAGGGGATATCCGAGCGCCTGCAGCATCGCCGCGCCGACATGCTTCAGCGTGGCGGGCGACGGAACTTGCAAGCAGACGACTTCAGCAAGCTCGACACCGCGTTCCGGTCGGGCCAGATCGGGATACCGTTCCAGCAGCCGGGCCACGGCGGTGGTCTTTCCGCTGCCGGAAGCCCCCACTACAACAATACCACCTGCCTCGCGCGTCAGGCCCATCGCGTCGGCCGCGCGCCGCCGTTTCATATGGCGATCGAAGAGCGTGCTCAGATTCTCGAAGGCGTCGTTCGATATGAACGTTGAGCGAAGCCGAGCGATGAGCAACTCGACATCCCATTCTCTGTTTTCGTCGGGTTCACTCATCGTCATCGAACCGCCAAGCGCGTTTTGCCGTATCGGTGTCACGGTCATCGAGATCGTTCGTCGGCTCTTCCCTCTCCGGTTCATCGAGCCGAACGATGCGCCCATGGAGGGAGTCATCCGTCGGCAGGTCGAGTACATCGTCCCTGTCCGGCGTGATCGAGAGGCCAAGGAAAAGCTGGTCGTGCGCTCGTTCCAGACTCTCGGGTGTCTGCGCTGCTAGGATGGTCCCAAACCGCGTTGCCTCCCTCTCGTTGATCGCGATGATCCGCCGGAGGGCCTCGAAGACCGTACGCTCGTGAAGGACAGCCTCGTCATGGTGTTTCTGCCGCAAGCTGCGAACGGCTGCGGACCAGGTGTCGAAGCTGACACCCTCGGCGCACTTCTGAAGGGCTCGAGCAACGTGCCATGTCCGATCAACCCGAACCATGATCCAACCGAGGTCCCGGAGATCGACGCGAATAGCGACATCCTGTTCGTGGCTATGGAGATGGAAGTCGCGAAGAGCCGGGCAGACGTAGTCGATCCCGAACTTCCTGACGCCCCGGCCCGATACGCGTCGTTTGTCTTTCAGTCCGAACGCGAGACAGCGCGTCTGTTGAGATAGGGCGGGGACGACGCCCTTCTCGCTTGAAAGCCGATTCCAACAGTTATTCGGGGTCTCACCGTCCAAGCCTTCGTGCGGCATGTTATGGTAGATGTCGACGATGTAGATCGTGAGGAGCTCCATGAGCACATCGTCGGACAATGCAGCTAGCTGCTCCGCTGGATAATCGCCACGTAGTATTGGATTTGAGGACGTTCGGCCACTTAGCAGAGGCATTAGAGCCGAGCTGATCGTTCCGAAGATCCGCTCTACCCTCGAGCGGAGCCACGGCAAGCCCCCCGGCGGCGTCTCCGGATTTCCATGTGCGTCCAAGACCGCCGCCCGAAATTCGTCACTGACGAACGCCGCACCGAGATCAGTTACCACGGCGGCCAGCCCCCCGTGATGATGCCACCGGGACATACAGCCTGCAGCCTCTGCCAAGTCCGATTTGTCGCGGGTGATGTCAGCAAGAAGTTCGACGGCATCGCGGGGGTTAGGGGCGCGGGCAATCCGCATGCCAAGCACACACCGCGTCGCGCAGTCGATCGCCAGGTACAGCCATCGGCGACCGCGCTCCAACCCCGCGAGTTCCTCGTCACTCAGGTCATTCAGGAGGCCCAACTGAGAGAAGATCGAGATCACGTCGATCTTCCACTCGTCGACTTCGATCCGTTCCATCGGGTAGGAGACGTCGATGCCGGTCTCGTAGAGAACGAATTCGTGACGGGCTTCGTCCACCCCGCGGCGGTGAACCTTCGTAGAGTATGGGTCCAAACCCTTCAGGGTCCGCTCGATCTTCCTTTGGGCCATCTCGGGGAGGGGCGGCAGGCCATCCTCCGACCGCCGATCATTCTCCTGGCTCAGGAGCTCTTTGTACTTCTTGTAGGTCTCGCTCTTGTTTGGCCCATTTCGGATAAGATAGGTGCCGATCGCGGCACCGAGGATGCGTAGCGACGCAGCGCAATACCGGGCATCGCGATTGCCGGATCGATGAGTTCGAGGCACGAGCGCCAGGATAGAGCAGCCGCTCATTTCGTAGCGTCTCAGCCACGTCCGAAGCGACCTTTCGCAAGGCGGGGATCGATACGCATTCCATCTTCCCGCACGAGGGCTTCTCCAACTGCGCTGCGTGGCCTTCGCCATCTCGTTGACATGCGCTTCGAGCTTCGGCAGCGCCTCCCTTATCGATGACGGGACCCGTTTGACCTCCCCGCGGCGCTCCAGCTCGAGAAATGCCGTAACGATCGCATGGCGCCACACCGTCTCGGATCGCGGTCTTTCCGGGAGGCCGCTGATTAGATCGAGCGTCCCGGCCCCTTCGCGTGCGTCCTGCCGTCCAGGAAGATGGTAAAGCGGCTCGAACTCCACGTCCGATCGGCGCAGAAGCTGGGCGAACTCCTCGAATGTGTAGACCTGTCGAACGCCGAACGCGTTGGGCGCTTCGAAGGCGTAGCTGGTTTCGCTCACTTCGGTAAGACAATACTCCCGGCCAGCGACCACCAGGCGGTCGAGGGATGTGATCCGCATGCGAGACGTCATGCGTGAACCCCCGCTCGGATAGCAGTGTTGAGATCGATGAGGCGTGTCCTATCGACCCACAGGAGGTCGGCATAGATTGCCACGTAGATCGAACGGTACGCCGCGGAGCCACCGCCGAGAAGATCGACCAAGCCTCGTACCGTACCCGGCAAGGGTTTTGATTTTAGGACGCTCGCGACTCTGGAGAGATCGTCCGGTCCATATCCCCTCCTGATCGAGAGGTAGCGCTCTGCGTTAAGGGCCTCTTCCTTCGTGAAGTCCCGATCCGTCACCAGCACGAGATCGTCGGCGACATCCTTCGCGAGCTGCCGGCGTATCGCCTGCAGCTCACTGAGGAAGGCGGATCGCTGAGCCCGCTTCAGCGGTTTCACGGCGACCGCCAATTTGCGACCGCATCGAAGCGTCACGAGGAAGTCGATCACGTGCTGGCGGATCGCGCCCCGTTCGTCGCGATACGTTACGGACGGCGGCTGCTCCCATACGTCCCAGATGTCGGGGCGCGCGAGGTAGAGAAACAGCACGCGTTGCTCCAGCTTGCTTTCGAACTGGATCACGCGCGGGCGTTCTTGCGAAGGCAGGTCTGCAACGACCGCCCCTCGCGAACTGTGGCGTGAACGCTTGGCGATCGACCGCGTGGCACGGCTGGGGAGAGGAGGCTGAACAACGTCGCCGTTGTCTGTCTGATTGGTCATAGTGATATCAGGACGGCGGCCAAACCGGCCCGCCGCCTGCCTTCTATTCGAGTGTCGGATGCAAAGAGGGGCCGGCCCACGCACCGACTAGCGCGCAGGAGGCGTTGACTTTGCGACGGTTTGCCGGGAAAAGAAGGCGTCGGGTCTGACTTCGACACCAAATTCTAGGGCCTCGTACGGTTGGCGCCGTCGGGGCCTTACTCTTTTCCGAGATGCGCTTCTTACTGCATGTCGATCACCCCCTCGGATAGCGTTTAGGCCAGAGGGCCTCGGGGGACTTGCCCAGCTCAGCCGCGATCGCGCTCTCGATCCGACGGGACCGCTTGTGCCCGATGGACACCATCGAGACCGCGCTCTGCGACACACCCAGCCGTCGGCTCACATCAGCGAGCGAGCTTCCCGCAAGCCGTAGCTCGAACTTCACCCGCTCATGGTTGCGCAAGTCTCGAACGGACAGTGTCGCCATTGGTTAAGTCCTAGAACCGATCTCACAGCGTCGATCATACGGAAAACACCCCAATTATCAACAAATCCAAATACTTACATAAATAGATGCGGAATCTGCAGGACTGCAATATGCACGTAATCAGGGCGCAAAACCGCACGCGAGGCGTCAGCGTGTCCCTGGGCCGCCGAAAGGTTTGATAACGCTCATGATTGCTCTCTTGCATCACGGAGACCGATGCTTTGCCGTGGTGCCTAGCGGGCCAGGCGCGTGGACCGGCCACTCATTCGACAGCGTTCAGGCGACATACGATCGCGCCTCAAACCTTCGGGAGCTCGCAGCGCATTTCGGAATCAGTACCGTGCTCGTTCGCCGTCTCCTTGCCCTCGTCGGGATCGACTACGTGAGCGACTGGCATGGTTGTCATCTGCGGGGCGTGTGCTGCGAAGACCTTGCTCAGGCGCACGGTCTGTCGGTGGCCACGCTTCGCAAGCTGTTCAGGGAAAGAGCTTTGCCAATCAGCCGCGGGCGTCCCCGTCGCCGGCTATCTCAAGCCGAGCTCGCACGGGCTGCTCTGAAGGCGAAATCTGTGAACGGATCTGCAAAGACACTCGCGATCCACTGGACGACGGCGAGGAATTTGCTTGTCGGGCTCGGCCTCTTTCGACGGAACGACCGAAGGTACGAGCTGATCTCGCCGTTATCCCCGAGCGACGGCTGGTGTGAGCGAAAGCGTCTGTAGGTCGGGCGTGACGCATGTTTCTGTTGGCAATGCCACTCCGGGCCGATATTCAGAGCGGGAACGGTCGGGAGGTTCGCGGCTGCCTTTGCAGTCACCCTCCCGGTCAACAGAGCGATCGGCCCGACGCGCACCGTCGGGCCGTTTTGCTTGGAGACCTCGAAGTATCGCGATTTGGTACGAGCAGTGCGGGCTTGAGCGGCGCGGTTCATAGGCTATGATCAGGATCGAACGGCGTTTGGGGACCGGAGATGTCGAGGCATCTTCCCCCTCGGCCAACAGAACGATGGCCCTGTCGCGGAAGCGGCGGGGCCTTTCCTTTTTCGAATGGTTCGGTAAGGCGTTCGTCAATCCGCAGCGTATAGATCTCTCGAATTTTTCCCAACGCCTTACAGACTGCCAGATCGCTCCGCAGGAAGGATGGCGGAAGACATAGTAACGATTACCGGAGAGACTATTGGTCCTACAGATGGCCTCCGGGCGACGGTGCCCGAGGCACCCGCTCAGACCAATATGGAGGCTGACACTGTTCCGCTTCACCAAGCTCATACCACCTATGGCCGGTCCACATCCAAACCTCCCAGTCGTCACCGGGTTTCCGAACCACGTAGTAGTAGCCAGGTCGGCTGTCGTCGGAATGCTGCATGGCTGACCTTCTACCCAAACCGAACCCCGAACAAGCCGCCGGTCTCTTCCTCGTCGTTTAAGCGTGTGCTGTTGACGTGCTGCCAGACGTCGAAGTCATCTTGAAATCCGTCCGTCGGAATCGCATCGGAGTTCATGGTTACGATGTACTGAAAGCCGACGCGCTCGGCGTGAGCCGCACCGAGTTGCAGCGCCTTCGCCACCTGCCGTTCGTCGACGCCATCAAAGAGGTGGCTATCGTGGATGAGGAATCCCGGGCCGATGCCGCGCTTCGTCGTCAGCTCGGCCAGCATCAGATCGAAGCAGAAGATCTGCATGTTGTTGATGCCCTTGCTCCGCTGTGACTCGATCGAAACGTCAAACGTCGGTCCGTTCTCAGACGCGCCGATGGTGAGGCTGCCAGCCTCCTCGTATAGGGCCTTTGACAGGTCCTCGAAGACGAGAATGGCGTCTCGGACCGTCCCGTCCCGTTCGTGCAGATCGCTCTGCAAAGCCTGCCGCAACTGGGCTCGCTCTATGTCGAGCTGGGCCTTGTTGCTTTCAATCCCCTCGGCGATCTCCAACTGCTGGCGAAGGGCTTCGACTTCGGCCTCGGTTCGGCCGAGTTCCTCGCGAAGCTGAGTGTAGTGTTCCAACGCCCCGCCGGAGCGGAGGATGCCCATGATCTCCTGGCGCCGTTCATCGAGCGCTTCACGCTCGGCGTTCCGCGTGGTGATACGGCTTTTCGCAGCGTTGATCTCACCGGTGAGGTGAGACCGACGATTCCGGACGATCGCTTCGTGGAACTCTGCAACCTCCTCGAACCTCTTGCTGACCGTATTAGGCAAAAGGACGCCGGCCTCACTGTACAGCCGTTCGACGTTCGCGACGGCAGGTGCCTCCTCGCTTTCGAGCGCGGTGGTTAGCTGGAGAATGAGGTCGCGGTCGATGACGTTGTCGTTGTTCATCGTCGAGATCGCGCGGGTGATCTTCGACGCTTCCGCTTCGAAGGTTGCGTATTCCGGAACGACATTGAAGCTATCGATCTGCTCGCGCAGCCGCGTGGCCTTGCCTTGGGCCACTGCCAGCCGTGTCCGAAACTGTGCGGATGTGCCGTAGAAGTCGCCGAGGCTGCCCTGCTTCGCAGCCTTTCGCAGCTCCTTCATCGCCTTCTCGCGGTCCCGTGCCTCCTGGAACCGCTGCGGGATCGATGCGTCCAGCCCGAGGAGGTAGGAGATAGAGACCTGCTGGTCCCAGGCCTGCTTCTTACCGGGCTGCGTAGGTTCGACGAACCCGCCGCTTCCCTGCTTGCGCGCGAAGTAGGGGAACAGGGATCGGAAGGTCGGACCGAAGCGGCCACGCGCCTCCTCGTTCGTCTGGAGATCGAATAGGAGCGCGCCCAGGTTCAGGCGCCAGTTCGGAAGCGACAGAACGAGATCGCCGGTCTTCTCGTCCAAGTCCGGTTCAATCGGCCAATGGTCCGTTACGCCTTGGACCTTAATCGTGCTCATCACCTTCTTCGTTCCCGACCTTTCGACGGAAACGACATGTCCTCCGATATCGGATTGGACGGTGAAGGTGTGTGGAGACAACTCGTCGGACCGGAAGATGCTGTCGGTGTCGGCGTTACCTCCGTAGAGGAAGTGGATCAGTTCGACGAAACTCGACTTGCCCGCTCCGTTGCGGGTCTGGCGGTCAGTCGCCTCAGCGGACTTCTCCGCCAGGATAATGTTGAGCCCGGGGCCGAAGGTCAGCGATTTGAACGTCTCCAGATCGCTTGTGACGGAATGGATCATGGCGTTGCCTTCCGGAGAAGGCCGTTCTCAAACGTGACCGCCTTGAGCATGAAGAGGAGATCGAGGGCGAGTACGAACCAGTCGTAGGTTATAGGTGCCACGCCGACAGGCTCGCCCCGCTCCTTGCGCAGGTCGTCCCACACCCGCGAGACTGTCAGGGGACGGTCTAGACAGGCGAGAATATCCGCCCCGATGGTCAGGAGCGCTCGCTCTGGCCGAATGTGCTTCGTCGGCAGGATCATGTCGAAGCCTTCGCTGGAGCATGGTCTTCAAAGATATCACATCGCTCGAAGAAGTAAGACATCACGGCGAGGACGGCCGCTTGATGTTCCGGCGTTCCAGACATGCCCCCGGCGAACTGCTGGAGCTCCGTGAAGATCGCGTCTGGCTGGATCCCGCCGTCCCTTAGAGCTTCGTAGCGGTTGCGGAAGCCTTCCGCGATCTCTTCGCCGAAGTTCGGCACCGGATACTGATCGAAGAAGCGCTCGACCAGCCGTTCCTGACGGCGACCCACGCGAAGGAGCCCCGCCGCCGCCTCGGACAGGTCGTTCGCCTGGATCTTCATCGTCGATGGAGCGGTAAGCGGCGGGTTGTCATCCGGCGGCATCCGCGGAATCGCGAGAATGACGGGCTGCAGCTCGGCGAACTCCAGCTTCGCGACCGTAGCCTGCGTTGGGGCAGCGCCGAACAGGTCCGCGAGCTGTGCGGGCGTCAACTGCCCCATCACGATCGCGAACAGCTCGGAATACCCCATCTGGCCAAGGGTCACGCTTGGGTTCGCCGCTCCGAGGTCGGTGAGTTGCTGAACTACGTCCGCAGGAAGGCCGGCCATATCGTTATGGACGAAGAACCACTTTTCCATGCGCGGACCCCAATGGCCGACTGCACCGTTGAAGTCTGCATCGACCTTGGCCTGCATATCGGCGAGCTTCGTGGAGCGGGGTCCATAGCACTGGAAGACGGCCTTGTCGCTTTTGCGATACCCATCGCTCTTCCGATCGCCCTTGTTGCCGTAGGCTCGCACTGGCTGGAAGTCGCCCGGGAAGGCGTGGCCCATGATTGCCGAGAACAGGTCCTCGAACGCCTGTCCTTCGTTCTCAAGGAAGGCGATCTTGAATTTCATCTGGAAGATGTAGCGCTGAAGGTCGTCCATCATGTCCCTGCAGCGAGGGCACGCTGTATCGTGCTGCGATTCACACCGAGAATTTCCGCCATACCAGATACGGTCTCGCGCTTCGCCTCAATGGCCTGCCTCGCGTGCGCGATCTGCGCAGGCGTCAGCGCCGGCGGACGGCCGAGCCGCTTCCCGCGCTTCTTCGCAGCGCGCAGGCCGGCCTTCGTCCTCTCCTGGATCAGGTCTCGCTCGAACTCGGCCAATGCCCCCATGATGTGGAATACCAGCCGACCTCCCGCCGTCGTCGTGTCTATCCCATCCGTCAGACTGCGGAACTCGATCCCGCGTTCGCCGAACAGCTTCAGGAGGTGAACGAGGTCCGCGATGGACCGCCCTACCCTGTCGAGCTTCCAGACGACGAGATGATCTCCCTGCCCCAGAAGCTCAAGCGCCTCGGCAAAGCCAGTCCGACTCTGAGCCACCGTAGTCCCGCTTTGGGCTTGGTCAGTGATGATCCGATCGCACCCGGCCTCGGTCAGCGCCTCGATTTGGAGATCGAGGTTCTGGTCCTCCGTGGACACCCGTGCGTAGCCGATTTTCATGAGAGCGTTGTGCATGAGGTTTTTGCGGCAGTCCACCGGAAAGGAATTCAGTGACTTGGCGTCAGGGCTCGAACCGCCGCAAAAACGTTCCTTTACGCCATGAACGGAGTTACGAAACCGTGGGCACCCGGCCGATAATGCGCATGGGGCATTCAGACGGGAGCATAGCTGCATGATTGATCGCGCGTGGTGGGACCACCTGGCACCGAAGGCCATGGGTGGCCTGCGCGGCGATGTGCAGGCCATGATCCGTCGCGAGGCCGCGCATGTGCTCGGTTCCGGTTGGCTCGAGACCGCCCGCAAGCCGAACGGCCTCGTGCGTTTGAGGATCGGCGACGCTCTCCCGATCCTCCATGTCGTGTTTCTTGGCCGGGAACGCATCTTCGTCGCCCCGCCGCGGCGGTGCGAAGCGGAGCACCGAACCGTGCGGCGCGAGGCGGACATGGCCTCCGGCCGCCCCATTGGAGAAAACGAGATCGCGGTTCAGCCCCTGATCCAAGTCGATCTTGTCACCGACCCGGTGCTTGTCGAGGCCGGCCTTGCCGGCCGCACCGCCATCGACGAGAGCAAGGTTTCCCAGCCCAGTCAGATCTTCTGCTGCCCCGCGCACCTTCTGCTTCGGCCGCAGGGCTACCCCAAGAAGAGCTTCGTGCTCTACCAGCACATCTTCGGGTCTGGCTCGACCTATCCCGACCAGGGCTGGTTCTATGTGGGGATCACGACGCGAAGCTGGCAGAAGAGGTGGGCCGAACATCGGCGCGCGATCGAGTCCGGCAGCCCTCTTCTCTTTCACAGGAAGTTTCGGGAGGAGATGCAGGCTGGGGCGGTCACCTACGTGAATCACAAGATCATGGGCGTGACCGATGATCTGGAGGCGCTCTACGAGGCCGAGAAATTCCTCGTCGAGGGGCACTGGCACGATGGCCGCAGGCTCAACATGGTCCCGGGAGGGAAGTCTGCCCTGCGATACATGCGCCAGCACGGCATGATCACACCCGGGGTCGTGCCGATGCCGGACGAGCGCGACAGGGTCCTGCAGGAATGGATGGAGGCACATCCCCGCAAGGGCATGCCGGCGCCATGGATCTCGGAGAAGTGGGCGGACAACGACTGGCCCGTTGCCCAGATCTGCGGTCGGGAAGACCGCCTGTCGGTGAAGCAGGTGAGAGCGATCCGCAGTCTGGCCGAGAGCCACGGCGCAGAGGAGATCGCCCGGCGCATTGGGGCGCGCAACGTGGCGCAGGTCGAGCGGGTGATCTTGGGGCAGACCTACTCGCGGGTGGAGTAGGCGGCGCAGGGCTCGCCAATGGCCGGGTCTGCGGCGAGCCAGGGGGCGTGGTGCCTTATATAATCATCTCATTGCGGCGAAAGAGACTGAGCATGTTCTATCGCTGTCTGAGGTGCTCCCCGATCCTTGGACAGGATCTGGCGTTTTCTAAGCTACTCTCTGGGCCTCCTGGTCGGGTTGCATGATCGTCGTGCCGGCGCGGTAGACCACGTCCGGTGGTTGTCCGT
>NZ_JABVAX010000018.1 GCF_013404595.1 Jannaschia marina
GACGGACAACCACCGGACGTGGTCTACCGCGCCGGCACGACGATCATGCAACCCGACCAGGAGGCCCAGAGAGTAGCTTAGAAAACGCCAGATCCTGTCCAAGGATCGGGGAGCACCTCAAACAACTCGGATTGCCACAAGCCCCATCTGTTATGGCAAGCATGTTTGGGGAGGTGCTGAGCCTTGCCAGCGAACTTGGAGCAATGGATCAAAAACGGCTCGGCAATGAGACTCGTCCCGAAGAAGAGATTGCTGCCCGTCGGAGTTTGGAGGCTGCCTTCGAAAGAAAGTACGAGGAGTTGACCCGACGGCTCAATGCTTTTGACCAAGCCCTGCAATCGGATGTGTCCGAATTGATCGAGCATCTGCGAACTGGGGACGTTGATTTCGCCGCAGAAGCGCAGGCTGCGATTGGCGGAACTTCAAGCAAAATCGCCGAGGCAGCGGGGTATGTGTTTCTGCTTTTGTTATCTGCAGAGATCGACAGTATTCCAGCCGAAGGGCAACCGTCCGAGCAACTCCAAACGACCTCACCCGAGCAAGCCGACGATGGCCAAGAGTAAGAACAGAGACGAGTTTTCGCCCGCAACCAAACGGGCCATTGAGCGGCAAGCGCGCGGCCACTGCTCCAACCCGGCATGCCGCCGTTTGACCCACGCCGCCACATCCGATGGCGCAGGTGAAATCAATATCGGCCAAGCCTCGCACATCTGCGCTGCCGCGCCTGGCGGTCCCCGCTACGACGCGCAGATGACGTCTGAAGAGCGCGCGGCAGCTGACAACGGCATCTGGCTCTGCGACGTGCACGGACGTGCCGTCGACGCCAAGGATTCGAAATTCACCGTCGAGGAATTGCGCAGTTGGAAGCGACAGACCAACGAAGATTCGTGGCGCAGCGTGATGCACAACGTGCCATACGGGCCCGGCATGCAAGCTTCTACGCCGGACGAACTGGGCCGCCGCCTGCGAGCAGCGGCCTCAGCCGACCTGGCCGTGTTCCGTCGAACACCCAAATGGCCGGGCACGAACGTGGCGCTCACGCTGACGTTAAAGGTGAAGCACGTGGACGAGGCGCTTAGTACGCGCACGCTCGCCAACGCGGTGACCACGCTGGATGACCTTATCCTTGTCGCCGCACCCGGAATGGGAAAGACGACAACCCTCTTTCAAATCGCCGACGGCGTTTTGGAGAACGGCAATGGCACGCCGCTTATCGTGCCGCTGGGAGATTGGGCCACCGAAGCCGACGCGCTGCTCGTATCCATCCTGAAACGCCCCGCGTTCAACGGAGTTTCAGAGCAGGATTTCCGCGCCGTCGCGACGAAGCCCGGCGTCGTGCTACTTCTTGACGGTTGGAACGAACTGGATGCCGCCGCACGCGAACGCGCGCGCGTGCAAATCACGGCCCTCAAGACTGAATTGCCGGAACTCGGCCTTGTCATTTCCACGCGCAGGCAGGCCCTCGACATTCCTTTCGGCGGGACGCGAGTCGATTTGCTGCCGCTTGACGACGGGCAGCAAATGGAGATTGCGCACGCGATGCGCGGCGAGACTGGCGCACAGCTCGTCGATCAGGCTTGGCGGACAGCGGGCGTCCGCGAACTCGTCACCATCCCTCTCTATCTAACGGCACTTCTTTCGCTGCCAGAGGGCGCGCCTTTTCCGACCACAAAGGAAGAAGTGCTACGGCGCTTCGTTGCTGCGCACGAGCAGGAAGCCCGCCGTGCGGCGGCGCTACATGCCGTGATCCTCGGCTTCCAGCAGAACTATTTGGACAATCTTGCCGTATTCGCCACGACAACGGCCAACACGGCGATCACGGACAGAAACGCGCGCAAAGCAGTTGCCGAGACCGCACGGGTCCTGATGGCCGATGGGCAGATAACCATCACCACACAGCCCGACACGTTGCTCGACACGCTTGTCAGCAATCACGTTCTGACGCGCTCCGGCGACACGCCGGGCTATTCGTTCCAGCACCAGCAATTTCAGGAATGGTACGCCTCGCACTACGTCGAACGACTGATGCTACAGGCCGTCAGCGATCCGGCAGCGCGCGAAAAACTGAAGGCCGACGTGCTCGATCAGCGTCCGTGGGAAGAGGCAGTCCTGTTCGCTGTCGAACGGACCGCGCGCGGCGACGCCGTACATAAGGCCGCATGCAGCGCCACCATCGTTGCAGCTTCTGAAGTCGATCCTGTCCTTGCGGGCGAGATGATCTTCCGCGCGTCCGAAGAGGTATGGATCCCGATCGGCACCGATATGCGGAACCTTGCCGAGCGGTGGCACACACCAGGCAAGGTCGATCGCGCGGTGCGTTTCATGATTGCGTCCGGCAGGCCGGAATTCAGCGATCTTGTTTGGCCACTTGTCAAGCACGCGGACGATCAGGTGCACCTGCACGCGCTCCGGGCGGCGAAACAGTTTCGTCCCTCCGTACTTGGGAGTGACGCGCCTACGCGGATTGCTTCACTGCCATCGGAAATCCGCAAGCATGTACTGCATGAAATCGCATCGAATAGCGGAATTGACGGCCTCGATCTTGCGACCGCAATAGCGAAGAGTGACCGCGAGCCGGAAGTGAAAGCGACGGTTGTCGATGCGCTGTCATTTCGACGGGCGGACCGTCACGTCGCTGACTTACTAGAGGATGCAGGCGACACGACCTACGACATCCTTGTCCGAAAGGGTCACCTCGACGAGATTGCAGTCGACGCTGTCCAGCAGGAACTCGAGCGCGCGCGCGAACGGCGCACTGCTGCCGGAATATCGCACATTGAGCGCCTGCGTACGCTCATCTACTCGCCACGCGGAGATGAATGCGATGCCGACATTGCTGAGTTGGTTGCGGAAATGGAGATCGACCGCAAGCGCGATAGCGATAGGCATCTATTGTACGAAGTACGAGAACGCTATCCGCAGGCTCTCGCTAATGGGTTGCTGCGTCGCCTGCGCGAACGCCGCGAGCTCTTCTACGGCGCGGATAATGTTCTTGCCGCCGCCGGCTTTGCCCTTGAGGACGACGAACTGTTCGAAATTGCCCTCGAAGAGACAAACCGCCACGACGACCGCGCCGAAGCTGCCGCCTCAGTGCTTGGACCAACCGCTGTTGGTCGGCTGATCGATGCGTATCTTGCTGCTGGAAAGGTCTTGCGCGATGCCAGCGGAAAATACAATCAGGCTGCAGGTGATCGCTATCACGGTCTGCGCGACCGCATCGGCCACACGCCGGGCGCAAGTCTGGTGGCCGCGATTGAGGCGCGGGCGGCAGATGCCGATATTGAAGAAATCGTCCAGTTAGCCGAGCTGTTTTCCCGTGAGACCTACGGCGACGAAGAGCGGGCGCGACCCTTTGGCGAAGAAGCCTTGGCTGGAATCGGCAAGCTGGCGTGCGAATGGGCTGAGCTCATGCTCGCCGATGGGGGTGAGAAGCGCTGGCGCGTAGCTACCATTGCAACGATGATGAGCCGCGCACCGTCCGTCGAGCATCTTCCACTCTTGAAGAGAATGCTTGACGACAATTTACATCGCTATCGGGCTTTCCGCGAAAAAGCGACCGCGAGCGGCTGGAAGGATCGCGCCGCTGTGCACGAAGCGCAGCATCCACACATGCATGAGTACCAACGAGCGTTCTTGGCGATCAATGTGCCGGAGACTGCGGCGCTGATGTGTGAATACCTGACGGATGAGCATTTTGGCGAGCTCGCGGCGCGTGTGCTGGCTGCCCAGTGGTCTCAGGCAAATGAACCCAAAGACGACAAGAAGTTCCTGATCGGCGTAGATTTCTCGCGCGTCGAAACGCGCCGGGAGGCCCGCGCCGCCGATCCCGCCGCGACATCTATCGAAGCGGAGACTATATTCGGCGCAATCGAGACCTTGATTGTCGATGGTTCGTCAGATGCGCAAGTGAAGCTGGCAGTTGCGCTCGGCATTGTGGGAGCACGGCTCCCTCACGGCCAACGTGACGCGATGATCCGTAAGCTAATTGCTCTCGCGCCGCGGCAGGCGCGCGCAGCCTTATTGTTGTCGCTGGTTCTCTCTGGCGAGGACATCGAAATAAAGCTCGTGGCCAACGGCATAGCTGAGACCTTCGAGGCGGCCGAGAAGGAGACTTGGATCCTGACACAGAGCGACGCGTATCAGCTTCGCGATTGGTTGCGCCTTTTGCCGTTCGCCACGCCTGTCTCCGACCTGCCCGTCATCGTGCGCAGCATGCCGGAGGCACAGCGCAATCCACGAATGCTCGAAGAGATGATCCGCGGACTTGGCAGTTCGTCTTCGGCCGACGCAGAAGACGCGACTTTCGCGCTCGCCGAAGATGACCCGCGTCTCTACCAAAACCATGCGTGGCGCGCGACCGTGCTGAGCATTGGCACCGTGTCAGCAGCGCACCGCTTAGTTGACTTGACCGTTCGCGGCGCGCTCGACGCAAAGTCACACGACAGTTGGCATTGGCAACGCGAATTGGGAGGCTTGATTTCGGAGTTCTCCGAGGTCCGCACCTATGTCTACGACCTATTGAAGGATGGGCCAACAACCAAGCAGCTTGCCTCGCTTGCTGGCGCAACTGCCGAAGACCCAGGTACGGACGGGGTATTGATGCTGATTGATTTTGAGAAAAGAACCGGACGCTCATTCGTGGGTCGCCTGTCCATCGAAAGTGTCGTGTCTGAACGCGTTCCCGCCGAAGACTGGGAAAACGCCTACAATATAGCGCCCGTCGCGGCGACCGAACTACGACGAAAGCTGCTGGCGATGACGGAAAGCGGCGGCAGAGACGATCCCGCCGCCCGTTGTCTCAAACTAATAGACAAGCTCCGAGACGAGTACGGTGCTCCAGAATCTGAGCCTCGCCATCCCGACATAACGTCCGAGAAACCTTGGCCGATCCTAGCATCGGCTCCAATTTCTGACGACGCGAGCTGAAAGATCGCCATGCTAACTCATGCAGTCGACACAACAGGTGCGCACTTCCACTTCGCAACGTCGTGGCGTTCGAACACGCCGAAGATCCGCTTCGCTGTTTTGACTGTGTTCCGTAGAACACCCGACGTGTCACTATCGCGCTAGGAAACGATACGTGAGAGGTTGCCGTTGACGAGGCGCGAGACTTCCTCCGGTGTCTTTGACAGCACCTTCCCTAGAGCCTCGAGAACGGGCCCTACGTCTCCCGGGCTGACAGGCGTCCCGTCGCGCTCCACGAATGGGCCGTCAGTCTCCGTGAGAAGCGTGTTTTCCGGGATCGCTCGGATGAGAGCCTGACCTTTCGGGTTCGCGAACATGCGTTCGTTCACGGAGAAGAAGCAGCCCAAGTCGACCGCACGGCGCGCCTCGGACACGCTCCCGCTGAACCAATGGAGCACAATCCTGCCCCTCTCAGGAGGGAGGAACTTTTCCACCATGTCCAGGACATGCTTCGCGGCACGGACACTGTGTACGCTCACGATCTTATCTCCTGCGCGCGCGCACCGCCGCAGTACGCGCTCGAAGATCATTTTCTGCTGATCGAAGGAGCGATAGTGTCGCGGGCTGGCATCGAGCCCCACCTCGCCGACGTAACGTGTCTCGGGTAGAAGGTCCTCGAAAATCGATATCTCAGACCCCCTTTCGGAAACAAGCTGAGGGTGCAGACCGATTGCGACACGAACGAAGGCGCTGCCCTTGGTGAGTTCGAGGTTTCTGGGAAAGGCACGCGGCGTGGTGGTCACGGCGAGGGTCGCGACCTCCTCCGCGTCGCATCGACGGATCGCCTCCGCCAGGTCGGGGTAGAGGTCGAGATGTGCGTGGAAATCGACGCGACGCGGTTTCAAGACACTCACCCCGGCTCGGCGACCACGCCGTCAAGTATGTCGGCAACCTCAAACACGCCCCGGCGAAAGACGTCAGCGTAGGAGGGTATCTCGGCTGGCACGTCGATCAACGGCCCCGGTTTGTGGACTAGTATCCGCGCCAGCCCGGGATCAGCACGCAGCCTTTCGACCATAAGCTGAAACGAGCGAACATGCTCCCCTTCGGCACGATCACTTCTAAGTGTCTGGGCAGACAGATCTTCAACGGTGTAGGTTGTAGGGTCGTTCGTTCCAAGTCCGGCGTGCAACGAGGCGCGTCTGATCATGCACGGCACGCAATACCCGCAGTGGCGAGGGGACAGGCCCTTGTATCGAGCCTTTGCGGGAGAGGAGCATGACATGGACGATCCCACGATCCGACGTAGGTAGGGCAGGTCGGCACAGTCCCCAACCATCTCTCCTTTCGTCTGGTGCCGATAGGGGTTCTCGATGGTCACATCGAGCTCGAGGCTGTCAATCAACCGTTGGACGCTTGCCATGAAATGCGGATGAGCCGTCCGGGTGCTAAGCGCTCCGAGGCGGAGCGGATCCAGCGGAACGTTCAGGGCGATGAGCCCGTTCTCCGGAACGCTCACCGTCGTCCGCATACCGAACGATGCCGCTGCCAGCGTCGCGAGCGCGTAGAACAGGAACGAGCGGCCACGCTGTGTGTCCTCGACCTGGCCGGTGTCGAGAGCATTGCGATCGAAGCCGAGCCTCACGCGGAGCGACTTGAAAGCGTCGTCGCCGAATTTCGTCTCAAGCCGTTCGAGCAGATAAGACTGCGCCTTGGCAGTCTCAGCGTCCCAATAGTGGCTGACGAAGAGCGGTCGGCCGCCTGAGGCCAACGTGTCGATGGCGGCGATCAGACTGTCGAGGCCGCCCGAGAAGAGCGACACACCTTGCAGTCCGTGCAACGGCAACTTGTCGGTGTCAGTGGCGAGGGTCTTGTGACTTGCAGGTCGGTGCCTCACGAACAGGCGCCAACGATCGCCTGTCAGGAAACGCAACATGCGTCCCACGTGCTCGGTGATTTCAGACCACTGATCTCTATCGTGAACCGGGAGGTAGAGATCGATCTCACGCGTCCAGCCGCCCTGCCCGTTGACGGCCCTGGAGATGCGGGTGTCGGACGCATTTACTAGGGCCGCCAGCAGGGCCAGATCGATCGCAGCCTCCGGCGTCCGAAGGCCTAGGCCAGAAAGCTGTTCCAAGGCCTGTCCAAGTCCGAAGGCCAGGCGGCCGTCCCCGTCGAGGAAGTCCAACTCGTGGGCAGCAGAATCGCCCTGCACGATTGCGACCTTCGCCTTGTCCTTGTCGCCGAGACGGGCGACCAGACTGAACCGTCTCATTCCGCCTCTCCCAAGGTCTGCATCAATTCTAGAGAGGCTGCATAGAGGTCGGTCACGTACTGGTCGATCTGACTTGTATCTAGAGTGGACAGTGTATCGCCCGCAGCCTGGAACCGGTCCCGGACGCAGCCGACCACGAAGGTGTGCAGCATGCGTTGCGCGCGTTCGACCGCGGCGGTGTCTTCGGCGAGTTTGATCGCGTTTGTTCCGACCTCGTTCAAAATCTTACCCTCGATCGAGCGTGCCACCACGCCGATGAAGACCTCCTGTAGATCGTCCTGGCTCAGTTCGTCGAAGTTGCCGAGGCCTTCGGCGGCCAATGCGGCGATCGTCTCCAGGAGCGCATGACGTGCGAGAGCCTCGTCGATCGTACCGCCGGGCGGACAAAGTGCGTCGGTGAGCGCGACGAAGACCTCTTCGGCGGGCGCTCCGGCGAGGCCTTCAAGGTTGAAACGCCGCAGGGCCTCCGTCGGTCCCGACTGGGATATGGCGGAAGCGAGCCCGGCTATCCCGCCCGCCACGGCCCGAGAGCTTCCCATCTGCCGAGCCGTGGCGCGACCTCCACCGCCGGTGGACACGAACTTTCCCGCCCCGCGTCGGATCCGGTCTCTGCTTCCGGACCGTGTGCCGGAAGACATGTCGGTCTTGGCCCCGCGAAAGCTCTGTCCGGGAGCCGGTGGCACGATCGGCGGATATGGAACCGGAGGCGTCGGTGCCTGTCCATCGTCCGGGGCACCGTCCGTTCCGTCGGGAGGAGGAGAGGGGGGAGGGGCCGCTGGTTCAGGTGCCGGTTCACCGACCCAGGAGGGGACCATCGGTCTGCCGCCGCCGAAACTTCCCGAGGTTCCCATCAGCGCCTCCCCCGTTTCCCAAATGACGCAACTTTTCCGACAGCCTTGGCGGCCGCACTTAGGCTGGAATTGTCGTCACGGTTGGACCAGTCGGCCAATAGCGCTCCATAATCTGCCGCGGGCTCTGCCTCGGTGAACGCCCCGCCCCAACCCGTCACCACCCAGGGCCCGAGTTTCTTTGCTGGCAGATCTTTGAAGAACTTAACCAGGGACGCCTGCAAGAAAGTATGCTCCTGACAGATTGCTGCCAGACCATGGATGCCAGGTGGCTCCTCTCTCAGATCCTCGACGTCGGCCACCTTGGTCCGCAGCGCGTCGAAGAGCTGTTCGGCTTCGACCGAAGTCAGCCGCTTTATCTCGGCCGACACCTGTCTAACCTGAAGCGGCGGTCCCATCAGTTTACCGAGGAGCTCGTCCAGTTCTCCCAACTGCGCCTGTGCGCCATAGCCTCCTCGCCGGTCACGGCTGACGAAGACGTAGGGTCTGAGATCGACCTCGGAGAGCGACGGAGAGATCGCGGCCCACCGCTTGGCCCACTCTACATTCGGCCACTCGGGAAGATCGGGTATCGAGGCCGGCTTCTTGTCGCCCGTTGCCCGTTTCCCGGCACTCGCTGCCGCGTTGTTCGGTTTGGCGGCGGACGCATTCGCTTCCAGCGCGTCGAGTTCTGCAGAATGTCCCGTCTCTGCCGCACCGCGCGCGAGTGTGTCGAAGACTTCGGGCGCGAACCGCTCGGCCAGCATGATCTTCGCGAGCACGCCCAGGTTCAATTCGTCGGCAAAGCCACGCTCCTCGGCGATCGCGAGGCGCATCGCCATCGTGTTGATGAAGCGCTTGATCTGGCGCGGGTTGCCTCGTGAGCCGTCGGTGAGGATCGGAGCGATCCGGTAGGCGATGTCGAGCGCCCGTTCGACGGAGTCCGGAATCGTCCCGAATGCTTTGGTCAAAGTGGGTCGGTCCAAGCCAGGGCCGGTCCAGGGTCTCTGCAGAGCCTCCCGGGCGATCGGCACCAAGGTCTCGAACTCTCGTGATGCTTCGCCGCATTCGTTCAGCACCAACAACATCGCCACATAGATGCGCGTTTCAGCGTAGCCGAGCGCCGGAAGACGGAACGGTACCTGGATGAGCTTCTCCAGGTAGTTGCGGGCGTAGGTGGCGGGACCTGTGGAGGTCGGAAGGTCTGGGAAGTGCTGTCGGACGCTGTACTCGATCATGCCCTCGTCGGCGGCGATGACGAAGGCTGCGCGCGGGACGAACAGGAAGAGGCGTATGGCTTCCAACGTACCGATCGCGGTCTGCGGCAGGCACCGGTCCAGGTCGTCGACCAGAACGATCAGGCGATCGATGTCGGCGACCTCGAGCAGCTCTTCAAACTCTTGGCGAAACGCGTGCATCTGTTCGGGTGTGCTCTCCTGTTCCGCCTCTTTCAAAAATGATCCGGCGCTCGCGACCAAGGCCTTTGCGTTGTCAGGTGTCAGCGCCTCGGCCCCTTTCGCCATGATGGTTGCGGCCGCGTCGCGAATATCGGAAAGCGTTTCCGGCGTCGGGATGCCCGTCGCGAGTGTGACGCCATAAGATCCCGCCTTGCGGGCTGCCTTCATCCAGTCGATGCGCCGCCAGAGTTTCTTGGCCTGATCTTTGACCTTCTGTGACCCGGACCTGCTCTTGACCAGCTCTTCGACGATGGTCTCGATCAGGACGGTCTTGGCGTCATCGAACCCTTGAAACAACCACCCGTTGAAACGGATGCACAGGGTTCTGTCATCGTTCTCGCAGGCTTCCTCGACCATCATGAGAACGCTCGATTTACCCGCTCCCCAATCGCCATGCACGCCAACGCTGAGTGGCTCGTCCGATTTTTCGGATACGATGCGTACAACCGTCTTCGCGACCGCCTCGTAGTAGAGCAGGTCGACCGAGGTCTCATTGTCGGCGACGATCATTCGTGAAGCAGCCCAAGTTTAACTAATTGGCTTTTTACTTACCATGAGTTACACAATCAGACCAAGATCAAACTGAACGCCGGTTTACAATTTGCAAGATAAGCAAACCATGAGTACGCAACGGGGGCAGAAGCTAAACGCACTCCAACGGCTCTTGCCGGAAGGTTTGGTCGCAAGCACGCAGTGGCTGAAGGATGCTGGGTACTCGAGCGCACTGCGGAGCAAATATGTGTCGAACGGTTGGCTCCAACAGCCGGCGCGCGGGATCTACAAGCGCCCCGGAGCGGAGACACAGTGGCAACATATGGTCGTCTCGCTCCAGTCAATCATGCGTCTACCGGTGTCAGTCGGAGGACTCACCGCCTTGGAAATGCAGGGCTACGGTCACTACGTCCCGCTCGGGAACCGAAAGCGAGTCGCTCTCTACGCGGAGGCCCGCCTTCCGAAGTGGCTCGATGAGGTCAGTCCGTCGATACAGTTCCAGACTCACAACGCGCACCGCCTCTTTAAGACTGACACCGTCACGAGAGCGATCGAAACCTTGCCCAAGATTCCGTCCGAACATGACGAGACACAAGCGAAGCCTCTGGACGGTGGGTTGCGTCTGCATGTCTGGGGCGACCGTGCTTGGCCAATGATCGTGTCCACGCCCGAGCGGGCGACACTTGAATTTCTGGACGATGTTCCGACAAAGCATTCCTTCGAGCATACAGCCGACCTTTTCACCGGTCTGGCGAACCTCAGTCCTCGCCGTGTGCAGAAGCTTCTTGAGACCTGTGACAGCGTCAAGGTCAAGAGACTGTTCCTGTGGTTCGCCGAGCGGGACGCACACGCTTGGTTTGGACGCCTGGACCTTGCCTCGATAGACACGGGTCGGGGCAAACGGGTGATCGCCAAAAGCGGGCGGCTGGATGCAAAGTACCAGATCACGGTGCCGGAGGGCATGCATGGCGATTGAAGAACGCTACCGTCAACAGGTCGACCTGCTTGTGCGCGTCCTGCCGTCCGTGTCACCCGAAGAAGTTTTCGCCTTGAAGGGCGGCACGGCCATCAACCTGTTCGTCCGCAACCTGCCGAGACTTTCCGTCGACATCGACCTGACCTATTTGCCGATCCGGCCGCGGGCGGACTCGCTTTCTGAGATCGAGCAAGCGCTCCGTCGGGTATCGACATCGATCGCAAGCGCTATCCCCGAGGCAAAGGTGTACGAGAGCCGTTTGCACAAAGAGGGTACGTCGAATCGGCTGGTCGTCAGAACGCCTGACACACAGATCAAGATCGAGGTGACGCCGGTGACCCGCGGTTGTGTCTTCGAGCCTGTTACGATGCCGGTCGCGCCAGCAGTCGAAGACCAGTTTGGCTATGCGGAGACGCCGGTCGTTTCCTTCGAGGATCTGTACGCGGGCAAGATCGTTGCCGCGCTCGATCGCCAACATCCAAGGGATCTGTTCGACGTGAGAGGCCTTCTTGCCAACGAGGGTATTTCCGACAGCCTTCGCCGTGCATTTCTCGTCTACGTCGTAAGCCACAACAGACCCGCGGCGGAGATACTCGCGCCCAACCGTCGCGATCTTACCAAGGATTTTGAAGACAACTTCGTCGGCATGTCGGTCAATCCGGTCTCACTCGAAGAACTTGTTGATACACGTGAGAGACTGATCGCCACGATCGTCGCAGAGATGCCGCACACGCACCGGGACTTCCTCGTCGGGGTAGAGAAAGGCGATCTGCACTGGTCATCTGTCGGTCTCGACGACATGGCGGAATTGCCCGCCATCCGCTGGAAGCTCTCGAACCTCGACAAGCTACCGTCGGAACGCCGCGGCGCACTCGCCGAAGACCTCTTGAGGGTTTGGCAATGAGCGACACCGTGTTCTGGTCATGGCAGGACGACCTTCCCTCGAAATCGAACCGTTCATTCATCCGAGACTGCTTAGTGGCGGCAGTCGACCGTGTGAGCAACGCACTCGACGTCGACGAGATGGAGCGTGTGGATCTCGACCACGACACGAAGGGCACGCCCGGAATGGCGGACATCAGTCGGACCATTCTGGAGAAGATCACTGGATGCGCGGTCATGGTCGCGGACGTCACCCCAATCGTTCGGACGGAAGCCGGCAAGGCGTTGCCCAATCCGAACGTAATGGTCGAGCTAGGCTTCGCGATGAACGCGATTAGGTTCGACCGCATTATCGCTGTCTTGAACACCGCGAACGGGGACCGCGTCGAAACACTACCATTCGACATTCGGCACCGGAGGATTCTGACATACGCGCTCGCCGAAGATGCGACGAAAGCGGATCGGAGAGCACAACGTGATGCACTCACTTCGAAGCTCGCAGACGCCATCGCCGTCAATATCTCCCAAGTTCGTGACGAACGGTCCGCTTCGGATGAGATCGTGGGAGCGGCCAGTGACTCGGGGTCGGACGGCCTCTGGAATGCAGACTGGCCAATCCAGCATGTGGGACCTTTCGGCGCGACGCAAAAGGTAAGTCCCGTCTCGGTGTCCCGAGCCTGGCTCAGGGTGATCCCAGCAGGTTTTCGCGACGGCGTTCCTCCGATCTCAGCCGTTGAGCAACTTTCCGGGAACGCACGCCTTTGGGCACCGAGAGGGGCTTGGGAACGGAGGCGATTCTGGATCAAGCGGATTTGGCTTCGTGTCTTACTGGATATCGGGCGAAGAAGATGACGGCACACGGCAGGCCCACAACTTGGCCTCGTTCCTGGAGGAAACGGGCGAGGTCTGGATGTCTGATGGCGTCGCCTTCGATCATCGAAAGGACCGTAACTGGATATCCTACGCGCATCTGCTGACCAACTGGGCGCGGGGATTGGAGAACGCAATGGCCTGCCTGGACGCCCTTGGCGCGTCGAGTCGTCGACGCGTGATCGTCGGCGTCGAAGGACTGGAAGGCGCATTCTGGCCAGCACAGGATGGGTACATTCCGGCGCAGTCACGCAAGCCCGACCTGCTCTATGACAGAACCAAACGCACATGGCCCGCCGAGGTCCAGACGGAGTTCCTCAGAACGGCGTGGAACGGTCTTCGCAACGCCTTCAGTCTCGATCCGATGACGGAGGAGGACTTCGCCAGGTACTACGAGGTCAGGAAGAGGAGCTAGGCCCCGTGCGACCAAGCCGATCAGCATGAGAATTGCATCTGTACAGCGGCGCGCTGCCCGTGTTGCTTCGGTATGCGGCACAGACGAACCGCTGGCAGATTCCGGCAAAGGTGCGTCTCTCAATACGTAATCGGGTCTTCCGCATCACCGAATTCAAGCTCCGGCAGGTCCCGCAGGCTCTGCAGATCGAAGGTCAACAGAAACGTCTCCGTCGTCACAAACGTATGGGGTGCGCCCGGCCGGGGTGACCGCGGACCAGAGGCGATCAGGTCCTTGTAGCGCAGCCGGGTCAAAAGATCGCGGCTGACCTCCTTGCCGAAGATGTCCGCGAGGCCCGCCCGGTCGATCGGCTGATGATAGGCGATGGCGCAGAGCACCCCCATCTCCATCTCGGTGAAGGCCAGCGACTGCTCGCCCAGGTCGGCGGCGGCTTTGATGGCATCGGCGAACTGGGTTTTGGTTCGGAACATCCAGCCGCCGGAGACTTGAGCCAGTTCGAAAGGACGGCCGGTCAACTCGGCCTGGATGTCCTCGATCAGCATCTCCACCGAGGCCCCCTGCCCCACCACGCGCGCGAGGTCCTCGCGGCGGACCGGGGATCCGCTGGCGAACAGCACCGCCTCAATCCGGCCCATCCATTCGCGCCAGCGCAGCTCTTGGGGCAGGTCGTCGAGCTCGCGGTCAAAGACTGCGCCACCTTCCTCTGCAGGTTCCCGTTTTCTGGCCACTACATTCATGGTGCGATCCCGTAGAGCCGGAAGGTCGGCCGCCCGGTCAGTTCCCGTGCCACGCCAAGCTTGACCAGCCGGTCACAGAACCGACGCGCAGCACGATCAGTCATCGGGATCGCGGTTTCCCGAATGTACGGCGACAACATTGACGCTGGCGCGACCGCATCTTCGCCCAGGAACAGATCGACCGCGGCGTCGGACCCCTTTGCGCGGAGCTTTGGGGCGATGCTGCGAAGCGCCTCGGCGCGACGCGTAAGGTCTCGCGCCAAACGGATCGTCTCTTCGATCGCCTCGAGGATCCGCACCTGGACCGCCAGTTCAGCCCGCTGATCGTCAGCGGCCAGGTTCCGCAGCGACGCCTTCGTCAGCCGCTGCGCCGTGACAGGCAATACAGTCTTCCAGTTCAAAGCCCGTGCCAGGACGATATCCGAGAGCAGACAGGCGGTCCGCTCCGCCCGGTCGTCGGCGTCGAGCACCGCCCGCAGGATGGAGAGGCAGCCTGCCAGCGGTCCGTGGGTCCGGGTACGTTCTTGCCCCGCATCAAGCCAGACACCCACCGCGCCCGCGAAGTCGGCACCGACGAGCTTGGCGATCTCACCCATCCCGCTCGCCCGGAGGCCCACAGCGTAGCGCCAGAACGCCAGCAGGTCGCCATCTGGCCCCCGCGCCTCGCCCGACGGTGTCAGGTGGTAGGCGTCGCGGATATCCGCTTCCCGCGCCAGCCGTCCTTCGAGTTTGGAGGTGACCGTGGACGCCTTCAGCGCCAACCGGTTGCCGAGCAGTTTCACCGGCACGCCATACCTCGGCTCGCCGATCAATTGATCGAGCACCGTCAGCGCCGCCCCCGACCGAAAAGCCACAGTTTCAAGGGTTTCTGCACGTCCGGACGTGACCCATCCCGGCAGTTTCGGTAGGCTTTGTAGGTCGTCTGAGATGGTGGCGGGCTGGTATGTCATGCCACAAGACTATCGCATGACGGCGCTTTCTGCTACCAGATAGTGCATAAACCGCCCCACCTTAAACATCTTTTCTATGTCCAATAAGATTGTCATATCGGACAAAGGGAAAGTGCGCTTCTGGCCGTTCTTCATGCGCCCGAGTGTCACCATCCGTTCGTCGAAGTCGATGTCGGACCATTTGAGTTCGCGGATGTTCCGCATCCGAAAGCCCGTGAATAGCAGGGCGAGCCAAGCAGAGCGACGCGTCACGTTCGGCACCTTCAAGACGGCATCAAGCGCGGGCCACCGCTTCGCCTCGTCGAACAGCAAGTCGCGGGTGCGGGCCTCATACCCTTTCACACGATAGGTCGGGTCATGCTCAAACCCGTCGTCCCGATAGGCAAGCTGGGTTCCGTAGATGGCCGACAGCACGCGCAGCAGACCGCTTGCCGTCGTCGGTATGTGCGACATGCTCTTGATCTTCTCGTTGACCATCTGCCGCGTGATTTCCGAGATCGGCATGTCGAGCCAGCGAGGAACGTGCAGGCGCAAGTGAGGCGCATACCCGGCGGCTGTCTCGTCCGAGGTTTTGCGCTGGCGCGGGTCGAGCGCCTGAGTGACGTGCTGCTCAAGCGCCTCCCGCAGTGTAACCTCGTCCGCGCCGCGAGGGCGCTTGTCTTTCACGATGATGCCCGCGTCTTCGACTTGAGTGTTTATCTCGGCTGCTGTCTGCGCCGCTTCGATCACGGTCATCTGCGGCCATGTCCCGAGGGTCTCCGTGAAGTTTCTGCCCTTGAAGAACTTTCGGTAGCGCCATGTTTTGGAGCGCGCGCCGACCTCCAAGTACAGGTTGGGATAGCGGGCGTCGCGATAGCGGGTCGCTGCGCCTCCCTTGTGCGCTGCCTTGTCGAGCGCGCCTTTGGTGAAACTCATTTCCTGCGTTGCCATGATGGGCCTCCATGCAATCAACTATGCAATTGCATGGCATCCAGCAGCGGGGACGATCAACCGAAGACGCTGACTTTATTATGTAATTACCGCGTCAGCGACCGTCAGCAAGCCCATATTCTTGAATTAGAAGTCGGCTGCTCTATCCAGCCGAGCTATGGGCCCGTCGCACCTCGCACTCATGCCGTGCGCGCGGCGGGCTGGCAAGTCAGAGGTGCGCCGCGAAGAGCGCGTGGAGGTCGACCCGCGCGCGCAGGCGGGCCGCCAGCAGGAACATGCCGCCGAATTTTCGCTGCAGATAGAGCACATCCATCGGCACCGGCGGCGGCGCGAACCCGGACCGCGCGAGCGCCTCGCCCGCCGTCTGCATCCGGCGCGGCAGGTCGGTCTCGGCGAAGTCGAAGGGCCCAGGCGCACGCAGGGCGGCGAAGACCATCTCCACGATCGCGAGGATCTGCGCGCGGTGATCGCCGGCCACGGCATCGTCGAGCAGGCCGATCTCGGCCAGCGTCCGTGCGACGCCGCCTTCATCCCCGGACAGCCCTGCGGCAAGAAGCGCGCGGTATTGCAGGGCCAACCGCTTGGGCACGACCCGCGCCGCTCCGAAATCGAGCAGCACGATCTGCCCCGTCTCCGGCCGCCAGCGGTAGTTGGCGAAGTTCGGATCGCTCTGGATCAGATGCCAGTCGAAGATCTCCCGCAGCGTCAGCGCCAGCAGCCGCGTGGCGAGGGCATCGCGCACCTCCTGCGGGGCGTCGGCGGCGGTCTCGATCGGGGTGCCGGCCTCGAAACTCATGGCGAGGATGCGCCCGGTGGACCAATCGGGGTCGAACCGGGGCACCACGAAACCGGCGTCGTCCGTCAGCAGTTCCGCGAAGCGCGCGAGTTGACGGGCCTCCCGCGCATAGTCCGCCTCCTCGTGCAACTGCCGCCGGGCCTGTTCGAGGTAGGGGGCGAGCGCGAAACCCCGCGGCAAGAGGCCAGAAAGCCGCAGGAGCGCGCCGACGTTGGCGACGTCGCTGTCGATGCTCTCGACCACACCGGGGTATTGCACCTTGATCGCGAGATCGCGGCTATCGCGGGTGCGGGCGCGGTGGACCTGTCCGATGGACGCCGCGGCGATCGGGTGGACGTCGAACCGCTCGAAGGCCCCGAGCCAGCCCCTGGGCCATTCCTCCGACAGCACGCGCTTGAGTTGGGCAGGCGGCATCCGGTGCGCGTCCTCGCGCAGCCGCGCCATGATCTGCGCCAGTTCCGGCGGCAGCACCTCGCCCGCGTCCATCGAGACGAGCTGACCGATCTTCATCGCCGCGCCCCGCATCCGGGCGAGTTGCTCGGTCACGCGGGTCACGTTCTGCGGTGTAAGCAGCAGGTCGCGCAGGGCGGGCCGCTTCCCCTGACCCAGGGCGCGGGCCCCGCCGAGCGCGACGCGCCCGGTCACCCCGGCCCCGAGGCCGCCCATCCGGGCAAGCCGGTTCAAACGCCCGGCGGGGACGGGACGGGGCGTGTTGTCCGTCATTCGATGAAACGCAGGTTCGCCACGGCAAGATCGGCGCGGAAGTCGCGTCCGACGGCGACGAGCCCGATGCGTCGAAGCTCGGTCGGATCGAACTCCGCCTCTGTCTTGTGTGGCTCAAGCTCCGAGAAATCCAGGCGCACCTCCGTCCATACGGACGGGGCGACGAAGGGTGCGCGAAAGCTCTGCCACGGGCGGGTGAGCGCGGTCGTACGCAGGCGCAACTCGTAGGTTTCGCCGTTGCCGAGGACGTCGAAGGCGATGCCCCGCGCGCCATTGGGTGGGGGGCCGACATCCGCGGCCATCTGAATGAAGCCACCGTCGTTCGCCGTCGAGACGTCGCCCGTGAGGCGCACCGCCGGGCGACCCGCCACATCCTGCTGCGTGACCGTGCCGGTCGACACGCCGCCCATCACCGTGTCGGCCACGAACTCCCAATCGGGGGTGAGGGTCATTCCGTACTCCGCCTGTGCCGGGCCGGCGAGGGCCAGCGCTATGGTCAGCATCTTCCACATGTGCCGGAACCTAGGACGGGCGCGCGGCGCGGAAACCGCCCGCGTTGCGATGCGGGACCCGAGCGCCTAAGGGGGCGCGGTGGAATATGACGCGATCATCCTCGGCGCGGGCGGCGCGGGCCTGATGTGCGCAGCCGTCGCCGGGCAGGCGGGGGCGCGGGTGCTCGTGGTCGATCACGCCCCGAAGGCCGGCAAGAAGATCCTGATCTCGGGCGGCGGGCGCTGCAACTTTACCAACACCGGAACGGAGGCCGCGAACTTCCTGTCGGAGAACCCGCATTTCGCCAAGTCCGCGCTCAGCCGTTACACGCAGTGGGATTTCCTCGGCCTCGTGCAGGCGCATGGCATCGCCTGGCACGAGAAGACGCTGGGGCAGCTCTTCTGCGACGAGAGCGCGCGGCAGATCGTGGCGATGCTGCTGGCGGAATGCGAAAAGGGTGGTGTCGAGGTCCGGCTCTCGACCGAGATCGGCGGGGTGCGGCACGCGGACGGTCTCTACCATGCCGCCGGGGAGACGGCGCGGGCGCTGGTGATCGCGACCGGGGGACCGTCGATCCCCAAGATGGGGGCGACGGGCGTGGCCTACGACCTCGCGCGGCAGTTCGGGCTGCGAGTCGTCACACCGCGCCCGGCGCTGGTGCCGTTCACGCTGGGCGAGGACGATGCCGCCTTCAAGGCGATCTCGGGTGTCGCGGTGCCAGCCGTCGCGCGGGTGGGCGACGCCGCCTTCGCGGAGGCCGCCCTCTTCACCCATCGCGGCCTGTCGGGGCCGTCGATGCTTCAGGTCTCCTCCTATTGGTCATCCGGCCAGGCAGTGGAGATCAACGTCCTTCAGGGTGCCGCGGAGAAGCTGCGGGCGGCGCGTGCGCGGATGCCTCGCGCGCGGCTCAAGGCGGCGCTGGCGGAGCATCTCCCGAAACGGCTCGTGGAGGTTCTGGCCGAACGCATCACCCTGCCGACGGAACTCGGCAATGCCTCGGACGCCGCGCTCGACGGGGTGGCAAGGCAACTCGAGGCGCTGACGTTCCACCCCACCGGGACCGAGGGCTACGCCAAGGCCGAGGTGACCGCGGGCGGGATCGACACCGCGGCCCTGTCGTCGAAGACGATGGAGGCGCGGGCAGTACCGGGCCTCTATGCCATCGGCGAGGCGGTGGACGTGACCGGTTGGCTCGGCGGCTACAACTTCCAGTGGGCCTGGTCCTCGGGTTGGGCGGCGGGCCAGGCGATCGCGGCGCGGCGGGGGTGATGTGGCGGATTTGCCGCATTCTGTTGCTGCACAGAACCACACTGTTGTCCCGAATCGGGCCGCCGATCTATCAGCCCAGACGGCTCCCGCGCCGCACAACCACTCGAGCCAGGAAAGGGCCGACGCATGATCCGCAATCGCACCGCCCTCTCCGGGCTGACCCGGGACTGATCGCGCTCCGCGCCATCGCCTGACCGGCCGCTTCGACGCGGCCTCCCTCCGTTCCAACCGAAGCGCGACCGGCGCACATGCGCCGTCCGTCTCGTCGTTTCTCTTCGCCAGGCCGCCCCGCGCGGCAGGAGCCATCGCCATGTTCGAGCTTCTTCAAAGCTACGTCGCCACCGCGACCGCCAGCGATTTCTTCGCCGGCGGCCTGGCCCTCGGCGCGCTTGGCCTTGCTGCGGCGACGCTCCGGGGCTGGGTTCGGCTTCTCACCGGTCTCGTAGCCCGACGCATCCGGGTCAGCGTGACGCTCGATAACCGGAGCCCCGCCTATCGTCACTTTTGCCTCTGGCTGGAGGAGTCGGGCGTGCTCGCCCATGTCCGGCAGGTCCGCATGACCGACGGCGAATGGGCACGGGGCACCAGCGGCTTCGCCCCCGGACCCGGTCGGCACTGGTTCACCCATGGCGGGCATCTCTGCTGCCTCGACCGGCAGCTCGACACCAAGGCGCGGGTCGGCCCAGGCCATGCCCAGCGGCCGATGGAAACGCTCGTCGTCACGGTCCTTCTGGGCCGGGTCGAGACGGTGACCGACTGGATCGCGCGGGGTGCCGCGATTGCCCGCGCGCAAGATCGGTTCGGCCCCGGCCTCTGGGTGCTGAACGTCGACTGGTGGGACAAGCGGGCGGATGTCGCGCGGCGCGGTCTCGATACCGTCGTCACGACGGACGGCCGGGTCGACGAGGTCGCGCGGGACATGCGACGCTTCTACCGGAGCCGGGACTGGTACGCCGAGCGCGGGGTGCCCTGGCGGCGGGGCTACCTGCTGCACGGGCCGCCGGGGACGGGGAAGTCGAGCCTCATCCGTGCCCTCGCCTCGGAGCTGGACCTCGATATCGCGACGCTCGATCTCGGTCGGGCGACGCTGACCGATGATGCCCTTCAGGAGGCGATGGGCACCGCGCCGCGCGGCGCGCTCATCGCGATGGAGGACATCGACGCGGTCTTCACCGCCCGGCAGGGCGGGGAGCGTCGGTCGGGCGTCAGCTTCTCGGGCCTTCTGAACGCGATCGACGGCGTCGGCGCGCAGGAGGGCCGGGCCCTGGTGATGACGACGAACCACCCCGAGCGGCTGGACCCCGCGCTGATCCGGCCCGGCCGGGCGGACGTTCATGTCGAGCTGGGTCTCGTCGGCGGACCGACGGCCGGGCGGCTCTTCGCGCGGTTTCACCCGGATCGACCGGGCCTAGCGGGCCGCTTCGCAACGGCGCTCGGGGCGGCACGGTTCAGCCCGGCCGAGCTGCAGGGCTGGCTCCTGCAGCACCGGGACGACCCGGAGCGGGCGGCCGCGGCCGAGGGCCTCCTGGCCGCGCCCGTGCCCGTCGCCGCCGAATGACATGGCCCGGTCCCCGCCCGGGGGCCGGGTCACCCGATCGCAGGTTCCGGCGTGATCGCGCCCGCGCGCTCTGCTAGGCCGGATCCATGATCGCCCTGCCCCGTCTCGACAACGCCCGCGCCCGTGCGCTTTTCCTCGACCGTCACGGCCTTGCCGTGACCCCCTCGGGGCCCGGCAGGGGCGCGGATCTGCAAGGGGTAATCGGAGATCTCGGATTCGTGCAACTCGACTCGATCAACACTGTCGTGCGCGCCCATCACATGATCCTGCACGCCCGCCGGCCTGCGTATCGTGCGCGGAACCTGCATCTTCTGCATGACCGCGACCGGGGCGTCTTCGAACACTGGACGCATGACGCCAGCATGATCGACATGGCGCATTTCCCGCACTGGCGACTGCGCTTCGCCCGCAACCGCGACACGCTGGCGGCGAAATGGACGAAATGGGGCCGCGATTTCGCGTCGAAGACGGAGGATGTGCTGCGCCACATCGCAGACCACGGCCCCTGCTCGACCGCCGAGGTGGGCGTGGAGGAGCCGCGGTCGTCCGGCGGCTGGTGGGACTGGAACCCCTCGAAGGCGGCGCTCGAATACCTCTGGCGCGTCGGGGAGCTGTCGGTCACCCGGCGCGACGGCTTCCGCAAGGTCTACGACCTGACCGAGAACGTGATCCCGCCCGAGTATCTCAACGCCCGCCCGACCGAGGTGGAGACGATCGACTGGGCCTGCGCGGCGGCGCTCGACCGGCTGGGCTTCGCCACGAGCGGGGAACTGGCCGCGTTCTGGGATCTCGTCACGCCCGAGGAGGCGAAAGGCTGGGCGCTGGCCGGCCTGCGCGACGGGCGACTGATCGAGGCGGAGGTCGAGCAGGTCGACGGCCGGTGGCGCAAGGTGCTGATGCGACCGCGAACGCTGGAAGAGCCGGTGCCCGAGGTGACGGGGCGGATGCGCATCCTCTCGCCCTTCGACCCGGCCCTGCGCGACCGGAACCGGGCCGAGCGGCTCTTCGGCTTCCGCTACCGGATCGAGATCTTCGTGCGCGAGGCGCGTCGGACCTACGGCTACTACGTCTTCCCCATCCTCGAGGGCGACCGCCTCGTCGGGCGCATCGACATGAAGGCCGAGCGCGACCGCGACCGCCTGCACGTCACCGCGCTCTGGCCCGAGACGGGCGTGCGCTTCGGCACCGGCCGGCGCGCCCGGCTGGAGACCGCGCTCGTGCGGACGGCCCGCCTCGCCGGGGTGTCGCAGGTGACCTTCGCAGATGGGTGGATGCGGTCCGCGAAATGAGGGCCCCGTGCCAGCGGGTTGTATCTCGGCGCTATGCTTTCCGCCCGCCCCGCCCCGCTACACCTCCGGCGGCGCACGATCGGCCCAGCGGGTCGTCTCGTGCAGCGTCCGCGCGAGGTGCAGAAGGTCGCTGTCGCGTCCGCGCTTGCCGATCAGCTGCACGCCCATCGGCAGGCCGTCCCGGAACCCCACGGGGACGCAGACCGCCGGGACGCCGATGAGCGAGGCAGGCACGACGATCTCCATCCAGCGGTGGTAGCTGTCCATCGCCTGCCCGGCGATCTCCTTCGGATGCACCCACTCCGCCGGGAAGGGGAAACACTGCGCCGCCGGCAGCGCGACCACGTCGACCGGCAGCGCCGCGAACCGGCGCGCCCAGTCCGCGCGGATCGCGCTCGCCCGCGTCAGATCGTCGAGCGTCACGGCCTGCCCCCGCGCGACTTCCCATCGCAGCGCCTCTTTCGACTGCGCGGCGAAGGCATCGGACCAGAGCGGTTTCATCTTCTGCCAGACGGCGAAGGACCGCAGGGTCGTCCAGCTTTCCCAGAGGGCTTCGGCAGAGAACGGCGGCGCGAGCGGGTCGGCCCGCCCGTCGAGTGCCGCTTCGCAAAGCGCGGCGATGCCGTCTTCGAGCGGATAGGCCCCGCCCCAGTCGCCGAGCCAGCCGATGCGCGCCGCTCGCGGGCCTTCGGGCCGATAGTCCGGCGCGAGCACCGAGAGAAGCAATTCCAGGTCGTCCGGCGTGCGCGCCATCGGCCCGTCGGTCGCCAGCGGATGCAGGATCGGGTCGCCCGCCGCCGGCTGGGGCAGCAATCCGACGGTCGGGCGCAGACCGAAGACGTTGTTCCAGGCGGCTGGGTTGCGCAGGCTCCCCATCATGTCCGACCCGTCCGCGAGATGCAGGATCCGCGCCGCCAGCGCCGCCCCCGCCCCGCCCGAGGAGCCGCCCGCGCTGCGGGCCCGGTCCCAGGGATTGCGCGTCGTGCCGTGGACCGTGTTGAACGTATGGGAGCCGAGGCCGAACTCCGGCGTGTTGGTCTTGCCGATCAGGATCGCGCCCGCCGCGCGCAGGGCGGCGGCGGTCGGACCGTCTGTTGCGGGCACATGGTCGGCGAAGGCCGGGTGGCCATAGGTCGTCCGCAGGCCTGCGGTCTCGACCAGGTCCTTCACCGCCATCGGCAACCCGGAAAGCGGGCCGGGGCGCGGGTTGGCCGCTTCGGTAATCAGGTCGTCCCGGTTTCGCAGCGATACCACGGCGTTGAGGTCCGATGCTTCGATACGGTCGAGCGTCCGCGCCATCAGGTCGCGCGCGTCGAGCCGGCCCTCGGCCAGATTGGCAAGGGTCGATGCCGCGTCAGTCATTCCCAAGCCGCGCGGCGTCGTCCGGTCCTTCGAGCGACATCGGCGGTTGGCCGTTCAGATGCTTCACCTCCCGCTGCGGGAAGGGGATGGAAATGCCGTTCTCCTGAAACGCGTCCCAGAGCGCGAGATAGACGTTGCCGCGAATGTTCGTCAGCCCGTCGGTCGGATCGGCGATCCAGAAGCGCAGGATGTAGTCGACCGAGGAATCACCGAAGCCGACGATGTGGCAGACGGGCGGTTTGCTCGCGAGGACGCGCGTGGTGCCGGCCGCGGCCTCGATCGCGACCTTGCGCACCAGATGCGGGTCGTCGCCGTAGGCGGTGCCGAAATAGATGTCGAGCCGCACGAGCTGGTTCGAATGGGACCAGTTGACCACGAGGCCGGTAATCAGGTCCTCGTTCGGAACGAGGTATTCCTTGCCGTCGCGCGTCGTGATCGAGACGTAGCGGGCGGTCAGCGCGTTGATCCAGCCGAAGGTGTCGCCGATGGTGATGACGTCGCCCGGCTTGATCGACTTGTCGAGCAGGATGATGACGCCCGAGACGAGGTTCGAGACGACCTTCTGCAGACCGAAACCGAGGCCGACGCCGATCGCGCCCGAGAGGACTGCGAGGCCCGTAAGGTCGAAGCCCACGGCCTTCAGTCCGAGGAAGAAGGCCCCCGCGTAGAGGACGATCTGCAGGAGCTTGACGACGAGCACCCGCATCGAGGGGCTGATGTCCTCGTTTCGGGAGATGCGGGCGGAGGTCGTCTGGGACAGGAAACGCGCGACGGTGAAGAGAATGCCGATGACGATGAGCGCCGTGATCGCGCCAAGCGCCGAGAGCCGGAAGTCCCCGACCTCGATGGCGAGGTTGTCTAGGAGCGTCTTCGTCTCGTCGAGGACGCCGAGGTAGAAGACCGTCACATAGGCCCAGAGCCCCCAGTTCACGATCTTGCGCAGGAAGGGATTGCGCACGAGGCGGGCGATGAAGCTGACGACCATCCAGGCCGTGCCGATCGTGGCCGCGAGCCCGACGAGGTAGCTGTAGGACGGCCATCGGAAGAGCTCCAGCATCGCCAGATAGACCGTCCACGACAGGATGGCGAAAGCGATGAGCCCAAGCCGGTTGCGCACGATCACGAGCCAGCGTAGCTGCCACTTCGGCCGGCCCGTCTGCGAACGCATCCACGCGGTCATCCGCTCCACGCCCCAGCGCCGCAAAAGCCAGGCGGCGGCCACCAGCGCCAGGATGATGAGAAGCTGCCAGAGCTTCCACCCGGGTTCCAGCAGGTCGGAGCCGAAGTTGATTGCCAGATTCCACAGTCGGATCAGCTCGTCCCGGAGTGGAATGTCCTGAAGGATGTCGTCTTCCATCCGCGCAGTATGATGCTTGTCCGTATTCCGTTGCAATGTAATGGTCTACCGGACCGCTTCGACCGATCACACAACGGATAGCGAATGCCGGGCATCTTCGAGATCGACTCCTTCTCCGATCTGGAAATCGGACAGATCGTCCAGACCTGCGATTGTGCGGAGATCAGGGTCGACGTCGTGTCCCGGGCGGACGATCGCCAGGCAATCGACTTCGATGCGTTGATCCTGCACGTCAGCGGGCGGACGATCTTCGCCCGCGGCGAAACGGCCGCCGGTCCCTGGACGAGCGGATCGCTCTCGTCGGGCGCGTGCCGGGTGCGGATCGTGCCCCGTGTCGGCCCGCATCACCACGACTTCCGGAGTGTGCCCCTCGATGAGGTGTTCGAGGGCGACGTGACCGTTCGCGCCAACATGACGACGACGGTCACGGCCGAGATCAGCCGCAAGATGTCGATCATCTACGACATTCCCTACGAGTTCCGTATCGCGGAGAACGAGTCCGCCGATGCCTCGCGGCCTTTCATCGAAAGTGAAGTGCTCGCCAATCTCACGACCGACTGGAACGGTCTCGGGGAAGCCATGGTCGATGCGGCAGAGCGGTTCGGCGTTCCGCTCGGCTGGGTCCGGGCGATCTGCTGGATGGAAATTACCCATGGGCATTATGATGTTCTGTTCGAACCATTCGGCATGAACGCAACGCTGCGCCCGATGAACATCAACGTCGAATACTGGTCTCGCCTCTTCAGTCGCAGCGACATGGAAGACATGCGGGAGAGCGTCACGGCCGGGGCGTTCTTCCTGCGCCGCCTCAGGGACCGAACGACGCCGGAAACACTCCGGCGGGTCGCGACGCTCTACAACAGCACCGGCGAGACGGCGGTGACCGACTACGGCGCGCGCGTCGAATCGATCCACAATCAACTCTACGTCGAGGGCAAGAGGTATCCGGATTGACCCGCACCGGCTCTATCGCGACGCTGCTTGCCGCGGCTCTTGGTCTCTACGTCTTCTATGTGGACAGCCGGGCAGGGCACGGCAGCGAGTTCTGCGACCAGCTCTTCTTCGACACGCTGGGAACCTGTCACTACCTCTGGTGGAGCATATTGGTGGAAATGCCTCTTTATCTTGCAATCCTCTACAGTGCCGTGGCCGGGGCGGCCGCCGTCGCGATGCGTCTCGTCAGGCGACCGCCCGACGGCGCGTTGCGCGTCTGGATCCTGCGCGGAGGCGTCGTGGCCGTGGGTGCGCCGCTTACGGGGCTTGCCATCGCCTTGGGGAACGGGGCTCTGGCTCCGACGGGCGCGCTCTGTTCCGAGCCGGCATCGGTGGCACCCTATTGTGCGGTCGACGCCGGCTCCTACCTCGTGCTGCTCGCCGGTCTGCTCGGGGTCGCGGCATTCCTGCCGTTGCCACGGGGTCGCCGGCACTCTATGCCCTAGCCCCATGAAACGCGTGCACGACCTTTCGGACCATGCCTTCCTGCCCTGGCGGTTCTTCGGGCGTGCCCATGGTGTGACGGCCCGCGGCTGACGCCCGGCCTCCACCGACCGACGACCGACGATTCAAGACACTCCAGCCAAGGAAGCCAAAGCGATGGCCGGCAAGACGCTCTACGACAAGATCTGGGATGCCCATGTGGCCCACGAGGCCGAGGACGGCACCTGTCTCCTCTATATCGACCGCCACCTCGTCCACGAGGTGACCTCCCCGCAGGCCTTCGAGGGCCTCCGGATGACGAACCGCAAGGTGCGCCGCCCCGATCAGACGATCGCGGTGCCCGATCACAACGTGCCCACGACCGCCGGGCGCGAGGATCCGAAGAACATGACCGAGGACAGCGCGATCCAAGTCGCCGCGCTCGACAAGAACGCCAGGGACTTCGGGATCCACTACTACCCCGTCTCGGACGTGCGGCAGGGGATCGTGCACATCGTCGGCCCCGAGCAGGGCTGGACCCTGCCCGGCATGACCGTCGTCTGCGGCGACAGCCACACGGCGACCCACGGGGCCTTCGGCGCGCTCGCCCACGGGATCGGCACGTCGGAGGTGGAGCATGTGCTGGCCACGCAGACGCTGATCCAGAAGAAGTCGAAGAACATGAAGGTCGAGATCACGGGCAAGCTGCGCCCCGGCGTCACGGCCAAGGACATCACGCTTTCGGTCATCGGCAAGACGGGCACGGCCGGCGGCACCGGCTACGTGATAGAGTACTGCGGCGAAGCCATCCGCGACCTGAGCATGGAAGGCCGCATGACGGTCTGCAACATGGCGATCGAGGGCGGCGCGCGCGCGGGCCTGATCGCGCCGGACGAGAAGACGTTTGAATACTGCGAAGGCCGTCCCCACGCGCCGAAGGGCGCGCAGTGGGAGGCCGCGCTCGATTGGTGGAAGACGCTCTATTCCGACGACGATGCCCATTGGGACATGGTCGTCACCATTGCGGGCGAGGATATCGCCCCGGTCGTCACCTGGGGCACCTCGCCCGAGGATGTCCTCCCGATCACCGCAGCCGTGCCTGCGCCGACCGACTTCGAGGGCGGCAAGGTCGATGCCGCGGCGCGCTCGCTCGACTACATGGGCCTGACGCCCGGCACGCCGCTCTCTGACGTGGCGATCGACACGGTCTTCATCGGCTCCTGCACCAACGGACGGATCGAGGATCTGCGCGCCGCCGCCGCGATCCTGAAGGGCAAGAAGATCAAGGACGGTATGCGCGCCATGGTCGTGCCCGGGTCGGGCCTCGTGCGGGCGCAAGCCGAGGAGGAGGGTCTGGCCGACATCTTCCGCGACGCGGGTTTCGAGTGGCGGCTGGCCGGTTGTTCCATGTGTCTCGCCATGAACCCCGATCAACTCAAGCCTGGCGAGCGCTGCGCGGCGACGTCGAACCGCAACTTCGAGGGTCGGCAGGGACGCGGCGGACGCACGCATCTGATGTCGCCCGCGATGGCCGCCGCCGCGGCCGTCACCGGCAAACTGACGGACGTACGCGAGCTGATGTGAGCGCAGGCTCCCGGACATGCCAAAGGGCGGCCCGCGGGTCGCCCTTTTCGTTTGGGACCGGAGCGGCCCTCACTTCGCGGCAAGCTCCACCGGCGCGCTGAACCGGGCGACCTCACCGAGAAGGACGTAGCCGTCCTCGCTTCCGCAATCCGGCATCGAGAGCGCGACTTGCTGCGTGTCGGCAGCGACGCCCCGCTCGATCACGCGCGCCTGCGCCTCGACCGTCGCGCCGCAGGTTGCTGCCGTCACGGGAACGTCGATGGCGACGGAAACATCGGTCTCGGCGGGAGCGGTATAGACGAGGGCGACAGGCGCGTCCTCCGACGGCGCGGCACCCCCCATCGTGGCAAGGTAGCCGCCGCGCCCCGACAGCGCGCGCGCGATGGTCGCCGGGGCATCGGGGCCGATGTGACCGTCGCTCCCGTAGTCTGCTGCCTCCTCGAAGGCGTGCAACTCGAGCCCCAGATCGCCAGTCCATGCGAGTACGACGCGGTTGAAGCGGTCGAGGTCCGACACCTCGACCTGCCGGCCGATCCCGTCGCGCCCCTCGACGCGCACGATGAAGCTGGCCGCGGCGGCGAGCGCCGGCATCTCGACCTGCGCCGCGCCGGCATCGTCCAGCGCGATCGCGACGTCGAGACCGTGGTGACGGACGGTCGCAGGGGCCCCGGCGTCGCAGGGGGCGGAAATGTCGAGGGCGACGATGGCTCCGGCCAGCGGCATCGCCTCGACCGTGACGGCGCAATCGACGGGCGCGGCGACCGGCAGCGCGGCCTGTGTCGTCTCCAGCGCCTCGACGGACTGGATCGGCGAAGCGGTCAGCGCGGCGACCTCGGCGGGTGCCTGCGGCAGTTCGGGCAGAGCCGCCGGCGCGGGCACCGTGGCCGGAAGGGCGCTGATGTCGGAGACGGTGATCGGGTCGCTCGCCAGTATCCGCGTCCCGGCGAACCCGACGAGCGCCAGTACGCAGAGGCCGACCATCCCGAGCCGCAGGGGGCTTTGGGCGGCGATCGCGGCCCGCAGTTGCGCGGCCGGTGCGACGGCGGTTTGCACGAGCGCGTCACCGGGGCGGCTGTCGTCGAGCGCGTCGAATTCTTCCTGCGTCATCGGAGGGCTCCTCGGAAACCTGTCACTTCCGCGGATATGCCGCCCAATTCGGGCAATTCTGGGGAATGCGTCGCACCATTCGGCGACGACTCGATGCGTTCAGGTTACCTGTCGCCCGGTCCGAAACCGGGCGCGCGGTATCAGTAGGCCCCGTGGCAATGCTTGAACTTCTTGCCCGATCCGCAGGGGCAGAGGTCGTTGCGGCCCGGGTTACCCCAGGTCGAGGGGTCGGCCACGTCGAAGCCCGGAGCCGCTTCCAGAACCTCGCCGTCGGCCTGCGCCGCCGCCGGCTGCGCGGTGGGCTCCGCGGCGGCCGGTTGCGGTGCCGCGGCCTTCGCGGGCGCGGATTTGGCGGCCGCGGCGCGTTGCTGCGCGACGAGCTGTTCCATCATCTGCTTGCGCTCTTCCTCCGAGAGCGGACGGACCTTGGCCAGCTTCTTCGTCACCTCGACGCGCAGGCTGTCGAGCATCGTCTCGAAAAGCTGGAAACCCTCGGTCTTGTATTCGTTCAGGGGATCGCGCTGCGCGTAGCCGCGGAAGCCCACGACGGACCGCAGATGCTCCAGCGTCAAAAGGTGTTCGCGCCACTTGCCGTCGATGGTCTGCAGGAGGAACTGCTTCTCGATCTGGCGCATCTGCTCCTCGCCGAAGGCGTCGAGCTTCTCGGCCATGAGCGCATCGGAGGCCTCGTAGAGGCGCTCGCGCATGACCTCCTGGTCGACGCCATCCTCCTCGGCCCATTCCATCACGGGCACGTCGAGGTTGAGCGTGTCGATCGCCGCGGCATAGAGCCCCTCCGCGTCCCATTGGTCGGCGTAGGAGCGCGGCGGCAGATAGCTGTCGACAAGGTCGTCGATGACCTGGTGGCGCATATCCTGCGCGATCTCGCCGATGTCCTCGGCCTCCATGATCTCGAGCCGCTGTTCGAAGACGGCCTTGCGCTGGTCGTTCATCACGTCGTCGAACTTCAGGAGCTGCTTGCGGATGTCGAAGTTGCGCCCCTCGACCTTGGCCTGCGCGCGTTCGAGCGACTTGTTCACCCAGGGGTGCACGATCGCCTCGCCGTCCTTCATGCCGAGCGTGTTGAGGACCTTCTCGAGCCGCTCGGAGCCGAAGATGCGCATCAGGTCGTCGTCGAGCGACAGGAAGAAGACCGACCGTCCCGGGTCGCCCTGACGGCCCGAGCGGCCGCGGAGCTGATTGTCGATCCGCCGGCTCTCATGCCGCTCCGTGGCGAGCACGAAGAGGCCGCCGGCATCCTTGACCGCCTTTTCGGCATCCACCTGCTCCGCCTCGATCCGCTCCCGGATCGCGTCTGGGTCGGCCTCCGGGTCGGCGGCGATGGCTTCCATGATCTTGAACTCGGCGTTGCCGCCCAGTTTGATGTCGGTCCCGCGGCCGGCCATGTTCGTCGCGATGGTCACCGCGCCGAGCTTGCCCGCGTCGGCGACGATCTGTGCTTCCTGCTCGTGCTGGCGCGCGTTCAGGACGTTGTGCTTGATGTCCGCCGCCGTCAGCAGTTGCGACAGCATCTCCGACTTCTCGATCGACGTCGTGCCGACGAGGACGGGCTGGCCCTTCTCGTGGGCCTCCCGGATCTCGGCGACGATGGCGTCGTACTTTTCCTTCGCCGTCCGGTACACCTGATCGTGTTCGTCGGCACGCGCGATCGGCCGGTTCGTCGGCACCTCGACCACGCCGAGGCCGTAGATCGACATGAATTCCTCGGCCTCGGTCGCCGCCGTCCCGGTCATGCCCGACAGCTTGGAGTAGAGGCGGAAGTAGTTCTGGAAGGTGACAGAGGCGAGCGTTACGTTCTCGGGCTGGATCGCCACGCCCTCCTTGGCCTCGATCGCCTGGTGCAGCCCGTCCGAGAGCCGGCGGCCCGGCATCATGCGGCCGGTGAACTCGTCGATCAGGACGACCTCGTCATTGCGGACGATGTAGTGCTGATCCTTGAGGAAGAGCTTGTGCGCGCGCAGGCCCTGATTGACGTGGTGGACGATCGTGGTCGATTCCGGGTCATAGAGCGATTGCTCCTCGGGCAGGATGCCGGCGGCGTGCAGGCGCTCTTCCAGCCACTCGTTGCCCTCGTCGGTGAAGTTCACCGAGCGTTGCTTCTCGTCCTTGGTGAAATGCTCGTCCTGGATCTCGGGGATGAGGCCATCGACGCGGGTATAGAGGTCGCTGCGGTCCTCCGAGGGCCCCGAGATGATGAGCGGCGTGCGCGCCTCGTCGATCAGGATCGAGTCGACCTCGTCCACGATGGCGAAGTTGTGCCCGCGCTGCGCCATCTCCTCCTTCGAGGCGCGCATGTTGTCGCGCAGGTAGTCGAAGCCCAGCTCGTTGTTGGTGGCGTAAGTGACATCGGCGCTGTAGGCGGCGCGCTTCTCGTCCTCGGGTTGCTGCGGAACGACGACGCCGGTCGTCAGGCCGAGCGCGCCGTAGACCTTGCCCATCCACTCCGCGTCGCGGCGGGCGAGGTAGTCGTTGACCGTGACGACATGCACGCCCTTGCCCGAGAGCGCGTTCAGATAGGCCGGGAAGGTCGCCACGAGGGTCTTGCCCTCGCCCGTCTTCATCTCCGAAATGTTACCCTGATGCAGGAAGATGCCGCCAAGAAGCTGCGTGTCGAAGGCCCGAAGGCCAAGGGCGCGCTTCGCGGCCTCGCGGCAGTTCGCGAAGGCTTCGGGCAGGAGATCGTCGAGGCTCTCGCCCTTCTGCGCGCGGGTGGCGAGCGCCTCGGTCCGGTCCTTGATCTCGTCGTCCGAGAGGGCCTCGAACTCCGGTTCCAGCGCGTTGATCCGCTCGACGATCTTCAGTGTCGCCTTGACCTTGCGGTCGTTCGGCGTGCCCAAGACCTTCTTCGCGATAGAGCCCAATCCAAGCATGATCCGTCCTGCATCTCGCGCCCTTGCCGACCGTTCGATGGCCCCATAGACACGAGGGGAAAATCACGAGCGGGCGCGTTGAAAATAAGTCCTCATCGCACTTAAGACCCGCCCCCACGGGTGTCAACGAACGCCCCCGGGACGCCACGAAGAGAACGGCCTGCTTGGCCGGAAAGGATCGCAATGAAACACTTCCTGATCGGGGTCGCGGCCCTCGCGCTCGCCGGGCCGGCCCTGGCCGACGGCCATGGGGAGGTCGATATCGACACGGTGCTCGCCACCGTCAACGGCACCGAGATCACCCTCGGCCACGTCATCGCCCTGCGCAGCCGCCTGCCGCAGCAGTATCAGCAGCTGCCCGACGACGTGCTCTATCAGGGGATGCTCGACCAGATCATCCAGCAGCAGGTCCTGACCGACGCGGCCGCCCCGTCGAAGGCCACCGAACTCGGCGTCGAGAACGAGACCCGCGCCTATGTGGCGGGGCAGGAACTCGACCGTCTGGCGCAGCAGCCGCTGGACGAGGACGCGGTGCAAGCCGCCTACGAGGCCGAATACGGCAACGCCGAAGCCGAGACGGAATACAACGCCAGCCACATCCTCGTGGAGACCGAGGAAGAGGCCCAGGCCATCGTCGCGGAACTGGAGGCCGGTGCCGATTTCGCCGAGGTCGCGCGCGAGAAGTCGACCGGGCCCTCCGGCCCGAACGGCGGTCAGCTCGGCTGGTTCGGCAAGGGCATGATGGTCCCCGCCTTCGAGGAGGCAGTCGTCGCAATGGAGGTCGGCGCGATCTCAGCGCCGGTACAGACGCAGTTCGGCTGGCACGTGATCCAGCTCAACGAGAGCCGCGACCAGGAGGTGCCGGGCCTCGAGCAGGTCCGCGCCGAACTGGAGGCGCAGGTGCGCAACGCGGCGACCCAGGCGGAGCTGGAGCGCCTGACGGACGAGGCCGACATCAGCCGCGCCGAGGTGGAGATCGACCCGTCGGTCATCCGCGACGACGCGCTCCTGTCGGAGTGACGTGATGGCAGGCGGCGACAAGAAGAAGGGCAAAAAGAAAGGCCCGAAGAAGAAGGCGCTCCTCGCCCGCATCGCGGAGCTGGAGGCGCAGCTGTCGGGGCCCAAGGGCCCGCTCGTGTCGCCGCTTGCCCCCGAATTTCCGACGCTGCCCGCCATCGACGGCGTGCGCTTCGCCAGTGGCCACGCCGGCGTGAAGGGCGGGCCGAAGCCCGGCGGGCGCACCGACGTCATGCTGGCCGAAATTGCCTCCGGGTCCGCCATCGCGGGCGTCTTCACGACATCCGGGACGCGCTCGGCCGCCGTGCGTGACGGGCAGGCCAAGCTCAAGGCCCGCGCGGCTTCGGGCGGCTGGGCGATCCTCGTGAACTCGGGCAATGCAAACGCGTTCACCGGGGCCGCGGGCGAGGATTCGGTCGGCGCGATCTGCGCGGCGGCCAGCCACGCGCTCGGACTTCCGGCAAGCCGGGTGCTGACCTCCTCCACCGGGGTCATCGGCGAGCCCCTGCCCCACGACCGCGTCACCGCGATCATCGACGCGCTTGCCGCACGGCTCGACGCGGGTGGCATGGAAGACGCGGCCCGCGCCATCATGACGACCGATACCTTCCCCAAGGGCGCGACGCGCACGGTCGAGCTCGACGGCAAGGCGGTCACCATCGCCGGTATCGCCAAGGGGTCGGGCATGATCGCGCCCGACATGGCGACGATGCTCGCCTATGTGTTCACGGATGCCAGCATCACCGACCGCGCATTGCAGACCATGGTTTCGGACCTGACCAAATCGACGTTCAATGCCGTCACCGTCGACAGCGACACCTCCACCTCTGACACGCTGATCGTCGCGGCGACCGGCCGGGCCGGGAACGAGGAGATCGCCTCATCCCGCTCCGCCGCGGGCAAGGCCTTCCGCACGGCGCTCCATGAGGTTCTGCACGACCTCGCGCTGCAACTCGTCATGGACGGCGAAGGGGCGACGAAACTCGTCGAGGTCGAGGTGACGGGAGCCGCCAACGCGCTCGATGCGCGCCGCGTGGCCTCGGCCATCGCCAACAGCCCGCTCGTCAAGACGGCCATCGCCGGGGAAGATCCGAACTGGGGTCGCGTCGTCATGGCGGTGGGCAAATCCGGCGCACGCGCCGACCGCGACCGGCTGACTATCCGGTTCGGTGACATCACCGTGGCCGAGAAGGGGCAGCGCGCGCCCGACTACACCGAAGACGCGGGCGCGGCCTACATGACGCGCGACCGGATCCGGCTGTCGGTCGACCTCGGCCTCGGGAGCGCGAGCGACCGGATGTGGACCTGCGACCTGACCTACCGCTACGTCGAGATCAACGCGGACTACCGCTCGTGAAATCCGTCCTCGTCTCGGCCGTCGCTCTGGTGGATCCCGACGGGCGCGTCCTGCTCGCGCAGCGGCCGCCGGACAAGTCCATGGCCGGCCTGTGGGAGTTTCCGGGCGGCAAGGTCGAGCCCGGCGAGACGCCCGAGGCCGCGCTCATCCGGGAGCTGCAGGAAGAACTCGGCATCGACACCTGGGCTTCCTGCCTCGCCCCGCTGACCTTCGCCTCGCACAGCTACGACACGTTTCACCTGCTGATGCCACTCTTCGTCTGTCGCAAATGGAAAGGGCAGCCTGCGGCCCGCGAAGGACAGGTCCTGAAATGGGTCCGGCCGAACGCGCTGCGGGACTATCCGATGCCCGCGGCGGACATCCCGTTGATCCCAATCCTGCGCGATTGGCTGTAGATGCGACACAATTTTGCCTCAAACGCCTAATTTAACGAATTTATAACTTCTCATGCCCATTTTTTGCCCTACAAATGGCGCAATCATGCAGCCTGGGGAGGACACGGCATGTTGAAGACGATCGCGATCGGCAATCACCTGTCGATCCAGGGGATCCTGGTGGAAATGCTGACCGACGGGCTCTGCCGCGTGCGGGTCGGCGACCAGACGTTCAAGGGTCGTCTCATCGGCACCTGAGACCCGTCATCACCGACCCACCTGCCTGGACTGGCCCGGCGGGTCGGAACTCTCAGACCCAACCCTTCAGGTTATCGTCGAGGATGCCGCAGAGAGCGTCGATATGGGCGGCCTCGTCGTTGAGGCACGGGATGTAGGTAAAGCGCTCGCCGCCCGCCTCCTCGAAGCTCTCCTTGATCTCCTCGTTGATCTCCTCGAGCGTTTCGATGCAATCGGCCGAGAACGCCGGAGCACAGACGGCGATGTTCTTCTTGCCGTCCTCCTCGGCCAGACGCGCAACCTCCTCGACGGTGTAGGGCTTCAGCCATTCCTCCGGTCCGAACTTCGACTGGAAGGTCGTCACGAGCTTGTCCTGGCTCCAACCCAGCTTCTCGCCCAGGAGCCGCGTCGTCTTCTGGCACTGGCAATGGTACGGGTCGCCCTGCATCAGGTAGCGCTTGGGCACGCCATGATAGGAGCAGACGAGAATGTCCGGCTCCACGTCGAGCACGTCGTATGCCCGGCGGATCGACCCCGCGAGCGCCTCGATATAGCGGGCGTCGTCGTAATAGGGCGGCACCGTGCGCGCGTTCGGCTGCCACGTCAGCTTCATCAAGCCGCGGTAGAACTGGTCGATCGCCGTGGCCGAGGTCGCGCCGGCGTAATGCGGGTAGAGCGGGAAGAAGACGATCCGGTCGCAGCCGGCCTCCTGCATCTCGCGGACCTTGTCGATGGTCGACGGGTTTCCGTAGCGCATGCAGTAGTCGACCATGACCTGCGGACCATAGGTCTTCTGCATCCGCTCCGCGACGGCCTTCGTCTGCGCCTTGGTGATCGTGGCGAGCGGGCTTTCGCCCGCCTCGTGGTTCCAGATCGACTTGTAGGCCGCGCCCGATCGGAAGGGCCGCGATGTCAGGATGACGCCCTGCAGGAGCGGCTGCCAGAGGAAGGGGGAATAGTCGATCACGCGACGATCCGAGAGGAACTCCGACAGGTAGCGGCGCATCGACCAGTAGTCGTAGCCATCGGGCGTGCCGAGGTTCGCGAGCAGGATGCCGACCTTGGCCATGCGGACCTTCGGGTGGTCCGTCGGCGCGTGGGGCAGCGGGTGAAAGCCCATATCGTTCATGTCTATCCCTTTTCCGCGCCCAATTCGGGCACACCGAGCGCATCGGCCAGACGCGCCTGCGCCGATCCGGGGCGCAGCGGTTTCTGTTGGGTGTCGGACGGGGCCCAGCCCGTCAGGAACACCAGCTCATAGGTCGCGCGCAGCCCGTCCCCGTCGGGAAAGGCCGCGCGGTAGATCGCGCCGGCGCGCGCGAAGAGGGCCCGCGGCGGCGTGCCGCGGCGACGCGCGGCGAGGGCGTTGGTCTCGCCCATGGCCCGCAGATCGGCGGCCAGGTGGAGAATGTCGCGATAGCGCACCTTCAACGGCAGGCGGTCCGCAACCGGCAGAGCCAGCCCCGCACGGCCGAGAAGCGCCCCGAGATCGCGGATCTCGCCCATCGGGGCGACACGGGGGCTCAGGCCACCCGTCACTTCCGTCTCGGCTTCGGCGAGGGCGGCGCGCAATTCCGTCAGCGTCTCGCCGCCAAGGGTCACGACGAGCAGGAGCCCATCCTCGCGCAGGGCCCGGCGGCACTGGATCAGTTGTCCGACCGGGTCGTCCGCCCAATGCAGGTTCATCACGTGGAGCACGAGATCGTGTGCGCCCGGCGCGAGGTCGAGCGTGTCCGCCGCCTCGACCACCTGCGCCCCGCGCAACAGGTCGCCCCAGACCTCGGGATGCGCCGTGACGACCGCAGGGGTCGTAAAGGTTCTGTTAACGTCTTTGAGTCTCTCCTCGACCTCGTCCCGCGCGATCTCGTGCAGGAACCATGCCGAGCCGTCCGCGCGTGCGCGGTGCAGGGCCAGGGCCCGGGGGTCGGTCAGCGTCGGATGCGACATGCAGGGGAGTTAGGTCATGCAGGCGACGTTGCAAAGGGCGGGGGGACGCACGGTCACGCTCCTGCGAGACGCGCTCTACCCGCCGACCTGCCTGATGTGCGACGCCCGCGTCCAGGAGGTGGGCGGCCTCTGCCCCGACTGCTGGCGCGAAACGCCCTTCCTTTCGGGCGCGACCTGCGACCTCTGCGGCACGGACCTGCCGGGCGAGGGCAAGGGACCAATGCATTGCGACGATTGCCTGCGGGAGGGTCGGCCCTGGGCGGAGGGACGGGCCGCGCTGCGCTACGGCGGCCTGGCCCGCAGGTTCGTGCTCTCGCTCAAGCATGGCGACCGGACGGAACTCGCACGCGGGGCCGCGGCCTGGATGCACCGGCGCGCACGCGACGTTTTGACGCCGGAGACGCTGCTGCTTCCGGTGCCGATCCACCGCTGGCGGCTTCTGAAGCGTCGGTACAACCAATCCGCCCTCCTGGCGCAGGAACTGGCGCGGCTGAGCGGGTGCCCCTGGGATCCGCTCGCCCTGACACGGACGCGCCACACCCCGCCCCAGGACAGCCGTTCCGCAAGCGGCCGTCACCTCAACGTCGCCGGTTCGATCTCCGTTGCCCGGCCCGAAGCGATCCGCGGCCGCCATGTCGCGCTCGTCGACGACGTGATGACCTCGGGTGCGACCCTGACCGCCTGCGCCGAGGCCCTCGCCCCCGCGCAGCCCTCACGGATCAGTGTTCTGCTGCTGGCCCGCGTTGCGAAGGACCGTTGAGGGCGTATATGCAGGGCCGACACCGAGACAGGAGACCGGCCGATGCAAGCCGTCGAGATCTATACCCAGCCGCGCTGCGGGTTCTGCACGGCGGCGCTGCGCCTTCTGGCGAAGAAAGGCGCGCAGGTAACCGAGATTGACGTGAGCCGCGGCCCGGACCGCCGGGCCGAGATGATGCAGCGCGCGAAGGGACGGCACACGACGCCCCAGATCTTCGTCGGTTCGACCCACGTCGGCGGCTGCGACGATCTTTTCGCGCTCGATGCCTCGGGCAAGCTCGACGCGCTGCTGCGGAGCTGATGCGGCTCGGGCTCCTGCAGACCTGCGTCTCCGACGATCCGGAGGCGAACCTGCCCGAGACGCTCGCGCTCCTGCGCGAGGCGGTGGCGCAGGGGGCTGACTTCGTCGCGACGCCCGAGGTCACGAACTGCCTGTCGACCGACCGCGCGCACCAGCGCGGCGTCCTGCGGCCCGAGCCGCGCGATGCGACGCTTGCCGCGCTCCGGGCCGAGGCCAAGGCGCAGGGCATCTGGGTGTTGATCGGGTCACTTGCGCTGCGCACGGCCGACCCGGCGGGGCGCTTCGCCAACCGGTCGTTCCTAATCGACCCGGAGGGACGGATCGCTGCGCGCTATGACAAGATCCACATGTTCGATGTCGCCGTTTCGGAAACCGAGACCTACCGGGAGTCCGCCGGCTATCGCCCCGGAACACGCGCGACGCTGGCGCAAACGCCCTGGGGCGGACTTGGCATGACGATCTGCTACGACCTGCGCTTTCCGCTGCTCTATCGGCGGCTGGCGCGGGCCGGGGCGGCCTTTCTGACGGTGCCCTCGGCTTTCTCGCCGGTCACGGGGGCGGCGCATTGGGAGCCGCTCCTGCGCGCCCGGGCGATCGAGACCGGCTGTTTCGTCGTCGCCCCCGCGCAATCGGGCAAACATGCCGCATCGACCGGCAAGTCGCGCACAACATACGGTCATTCCATGGTCGTCGCACCCTGGGGCGAGGTCCTGCTTGACGCTGGGGACGCCACGGGGGCCTATGTCACCGAGATCGACCCGGCCGCGGTCGAAGCTGCGCGCGCGCGCGTTCCCGCCATCACATCGGAGCAACCCTGGGAAGGACCATGAGCGAGGAGATCGACAAGCTGGCCGTCGCGCTCTTCAGCGAGGTGCTGACCGCCGATCAGCTCGTCCGTGCCCGCCTGTCCCGTGCCTTGCCGAAGGGAATGGAACTGTCGCATTTCACGGTGCTCAACTACCTCGCTCAGACCCCGGTGGAGCGCAGCCCGACCGAACTCGCCCGCACCTTCCACGTCACCCGTGGCGCGATGACGAATACGCTGGCGAAGCTCGAGTGGGCGGGGCACGTCCATGTCCGCCCCGACTGGGACGACGCCCGGCGCAAGCGCGTCTCGATCAGCCCTGCGGGAGTCGCCGCCCGGGAGGCGGCGCTGGCCGCGATCCGACCGATCATGTCGCAGGCCGTCGCCGACATCGGGGCGCAGCGGACACGCACGGCCATCCCCGTCCTGCGGGCGATCCGGCAGAAGTTCGGAGAGGACGGGACCTCCTGAACCGCGTCAGTTTGCCAGCACGGACATCCTGCCACTGCGTCGCGGATCGGCGACCGTTCCGATCGCGGCATCGATGATCAGGACATCCCCGAGATGGGTCAGGTGCCACTCCGACGCCTCCCCGACCGGCAGCATGAAGAGACCCAGACCGTCGGAGTCGTTGTCGAACAGCATCAAGCGATGGCCTCGAACTTCGGCGAGCGGCTGAAGCGCGGGAAACATCATAACCTCGGGGCGCGCGCCGTGGCGCTCGGCGGCGAGTGCGAGGATCTCCGCACGTTCTTCCGGGGTCGGACGGGGCACGCCGTACTGCGCGAAGACGGCACCCAGCTGATCGTTCCAATCGTCGTCATCGATCAGCGTGAGGACATTGTACCGCCAATCGAGCCAGACGGCCTTGTCCGAATGGTTCAGCATCTCGTCGAGCAGAAGCTTCCCCCAAAGGCCGTCGGGATACGGCGTCGTATCGGCGTCCACCTCCAGAAGGGCAAAAGATTCGTAGGCAGCGGGCGACGGTGCAGAAAGCCGGGCGACGGCCTCTGCCCCGAGGAAGCGCTCGGCGAAACGCAACACCGTCTCGCGCGCCGATGGCTCGCCCAGCGCGGGACCGGACAGTGCGGCCGCCCCGGTCAGCAATCCTACGATACGCCCAAGCAGCGATCCCATCGTCCCGTTTTCCCTGTTCGGATTCAGTCGCGCCGGCGGACCATAAGCTGATTGCCTTCCTTGCGCGTCTCGAGCCGCTTGATGTCGGCGATCAGCTCGCTCAGCTTGCGCTTGCCGTAGGTGCGGGTGTCGAAGTCGGGCACGGCAGCCATGATCGTCGAGCCCAGCGCGCCGAGCGCGACCCAGTCGTCGTCCTGCTCCATCTGCTCCATCGCGCGCAGGATGAGCGGGAGCGCGTCCTGCGGCTTCTTCTTGGAGGAGCCGCCGCTCTGCTTGGCCTCCGCCGGTTCGTCCACGATGTTCTCGATCAGGATGAACCGGTTGCAGACGTTGCGCAGGCTCTCTGGGGCCTTGCCCTCGCCGATGCCGATCACGTCGAGGCCGGCCTCGCGGATGCGGCTTGCCAGGCGGGTGAAATCGCTGTCGGAGGAGACGAGGACGAAGCCGTCGAAGCGCCCGGCATGCAGGATGTCCATCGCGTCGATCACGAGGCCGATATCGCTTGCGTTCTTGCCCTTGGTGTTGGCCGTTTCCTGATGCGCGACGAGGCCGAGCTCGAGCACCTTGTCCGACCAGTTGCGCAGCGCCCCCGAGGACCAGTCACCATAGACCCGGCGCAGGGCGGGCTCACCGAGCCCGGTGATTTCCTTGAGGATCGGGACGGCGAACTTCGCTGGGATGTTGTCCGCGTCGATCAGGACGGCCAGCAGGGGACGGTCGCGTTCGGGCATGTGGCCTCCTCTTTCCTCCACGCCTAGCGAAGGGGCGGCGCGCCGTCTATCGAGCTGCGTGCGGCGACGTCTTCTATCACTCGGTTGCGTCGAGGCAGCTCTCTCCCAGTGTCTCCGTCAGGAACGGTGACGGGGCCGGCTCGCCCGCCCGCAGGGCGACGGTATGCGCCCGCGCATCGACATCGACACTGATACGCGCAGGGCAGCCTAGACTGTCGTCGAAGACGGCACCGGTAACGGCGTAGCGCCCTGGTTCTATACGCTCGAACCCTTCAAACCACAGGAACCGACCGAGCTCGGTCAGCTCGGACGCCGACCGCACGCCGTCGAGGAAGTGTTGCGACCGCAGAACCACCACGATTTGCGGATCGAGCCCGTCGCGCAAGGCGGCCGTGTCGAGCACCGTCCAGGTCATCTCGAGGTGGCTCGTCCCGCCGTTCTCTGTGTCCCGCGTGCTCGACACGAAGGTCTCCGCCGCCTGCACCGCGCCGAGACAGCCGGCCGCATCGACGCAAGGCATAGCCTCTTGCGCGGCAAGGGTCATGGGTAGCCCAAGCAGGGTCGGTATCAGGCTCACGGATCGTACGGATGACCGAGGCGTTCGTCTGTCGCGCAACATCACGTCAGAGCCTCGCCGTCGGAGCGGCCATCGTAAGCTCCTTCTGCGCCGTAGCCGGAACGACCGTAACGCAGAGAGCCAGAGCGAGACGCATCAGTAGACGACGACCGACCGGATCGACTCTCCGGCGTGCATCAGGTCGAAGCCCTTGTTGATGTCGTCGAGGCCCATGGTGTGGGTGATCATCGGGTCGATCTCGATCTTTCCGTCCATGTACCAGTCGACGATCTTCGGAACGTCCGTCCGCCCGCGCGCGCCGCCGAAGGCCGTGCCGCGCCAGACGCGCCCCGTCACCAGCTGGAACGGCCGCGTCGCGATCTCGGCACCCGCGGGGGCGACGCCGATGATGACGCTCTCGCCCCAGCCCTTGTGCGCCGACTCGAGCGCGGTGCGCATCACCTCGACATTGCCGGTCGCGTCGAAGGTATAGTCGCCACCCCCGCCCGTCAGGTCGACGAGATAGGACGCGAGCGGGCCGTCCACCTCCTTCGGGTTGACGAAATCGGTCATGCCGAAGCGCGTTGCCATCTCCACCTTGGCGGGGTTCAGGTCGACGCCGACGATCCGGTCGGCCCCGGCGAGGCGCAGGCCCTGGATCACGTTGAGCCCGATGCCGCCCAGGCCGAACACGATCGCAGTGGAGCCGATTTCGACCTTGGCCGTGTTGATAACGGCCCCGATACCCGTCGTCACGCCGCAGCCGATGTAGCAGATCTTGTCGAAGGGCGCGTCCTCGCGGACCTTGGCAAGCGCGATCTCGGGCACGACCGAATGGTTCGCGAAGGTCGAGCAGCCCATGTAATGCAGGATCGGATCGCCATCGAGGGTGGTGAACCGCGACGTGCCGTCGGGCATGACGCCCTGCCCCTGGGTCGAGCGGATCGACTGGCAGAGGTTGGTCTTGGGATTGAGGCAATAGTCGCACTCCCGGCACTCGGGCGTGTAGAGCGGGATGACGTGATCACCTGGCTTGAGCGTGGTGACGCCCTCGCCCACCTCCACGACGACGCCCGCGCCCTCATGCCCCAGGATCGCCGGGAAGAGGCCCTCCGGATCGGCCCCGGAGAGCGTGAACTCGTCGGTGTGGCAGATGCCGGTTGCCTTCATCTCGACCAGGACTTCGCCCGCTTTCGGGCCGTCGAGGTTCACCTCCATGATCTCGAGTGGCTTTCCGGCCTCGATGGCGACGGCGGCTCTGGTGCGCATGGGCGTCCTCCTGTTTTCGCGGCAGGGTGGAGCAGACATCTGCACGGGGCAAGGGCCGGGCGGGACGGTTCTGGGCAAGATTTTCTTGTCTCAACCTCTGTGGCGGAGCGTCGCGGGCCTTCATCAGCCCCATTGCAATCGCCACAGGTGCGCCGGACAGTGAGATATGACCAAATACATTACGATCCTCGCCCTCCTTGCCGCGCTCGCAGCCTGCAAGGCCGACAACGACGACCCGACGGAGACCCCCGCCATGCCGGACCCCGGTGAAGACACCTGCGACCGCGCCGGCTACATGAGCCTCATCGGCCAGCCGATCGCCGCCGTCACCCTGCCTGCCGAGTTGAACCATCGCGTCATCCGGCCGCGCCAGCCGGTGACGATGGATCACGTGCCGGAACGGCTGAACATTGAGCTCGACGACGACGGTATCATCACCAAGCTGAGTTGCGGCTGAGGCCCGTCGGAAACCCGGGTCGCGCCGTCGCGCCCGGGTCTTCGGGATGTTCCGACGGTCGCTAGGCCGGGATCGGTCCTCCGGCCGCCTTCATCCGCAGGTGCAGCTCGGCCAGGTCCGCGTCCCTGCCGGCCGTGATCGCCGCGCGGATCTCGCCGTCCTTCACGACATGCGCGAGGAAGGCTCCGGACGGATCGCCGTCGAGGCGGATCTCGTCCCAGTCCTCGGCATGGCCAAGATAGCGGTACTGGCGACCGAGTGCCGTCCAGAAGAAGGGAATGTCGGATGAGCCGTCCGCGCCGAGGAAGGCGCGAGCGACGGCACGGCCGTGTTGCAATGCAACGCGCCAATGCTCGATCCGAGCGGTGCCGAAGGGCGTCGGAGCCGTCGCGCAATCGCCCGCCACGTAGAGACCGGGATGCCCAGGCACCGACAGGTCAGCCCCGGTGGCGACACTGCCGTCCTCCGCCAGCGGCAGACCCGTGATCGACGCCGTTGCAGGTCGCACCCCGAGCGCCAGAACGACGAGATCGGCCGGCACCGTGCTTCCGTCGGCAAGGGCGACACCCTCCGCGTGGGCGTCACCTGCGATACCCTTCACCTCCGCCCCGGCGACGAAGCGAACGCCCGCCTCCTCGTGTTCTGTGCGGATCGCGCCGCCTATGTCCTTGCCGAAGACATGGGCAAGCGGCACCTCCTCGCGCAAGACGACGGTCACGTCGAGTCCGCGCTTGGCGAGCGAGAGCGCCCCCTCCATCCCGATGAACCCGCCGCCCACGAAGACGACCCGCCGCGCCGTCTCCGCCGCCGCCGAAAGCGCCGCGGCCTCGGCCCCGCTGCGCAGAACGTGGACACCCGCGAGCCCGGCACCCGGCCAATCCGGCCGGATCGGAACTCCGCCTGGCGCGAGCAGGAGCCCGTCCCATGCGTGCCGGCCGCCCTCCGTCAGGGTGACGTGCCCCGGCTCGACGCCCGCGACGGTGCCGTCGATGACGGTCACATCGAGATCGGCGAGCGCCTCCGCATCGCTCAGGACCAGATCGTCGGGGCTCTTTTCTCCGGCCAGGACGGCCTTCGACAGCATCGTCCGGTCGAGGGGCGGGCCGGAGGGGGAGATCATCTCGATCGCCCCCTCGAATCCCCCCTCCCGCAATGCATGGGCACAGGCATCGGCCGCGGCCCCGGAGCCGGCGATGACGAAACGGCGCGCGTCGATACCCTGGCGAGCATGGGCAGTCGCGACGTGATCGGGGCCATCCGTGACTTCGACTTGCACGCGCCCGTCGCGCACCACAGCCTCGAAGCGGCGCAGATCGCCATGGCCCGGAGGCTGTGACTGTGCGCCGGTGCGGGCGTCGAAGCAGGCGTGGTGGAACGGACAGATGAGCGTCCCGTCCCGCACCACGCCCTTGGCGAGCGGCAGACCGAAGTGGGGGCAGGTTGGGGCGAGCGCGCTCACCTCCTCACCGAATCGCAGAAGGAGGACATCCCATCCCTCGGGCTGGAAGGGTGTCGCTTCGGGAATGTCGGCAAGCGCGATGTCGAGGGTCGGCATGGGGGTCTCCTGGCTGATCTGCCGAGACAACTGTCGCGGCGCTTGCATGTTTCCACCGCTGTCCCTATATCGCCTTTCAACAGCGGCGGCCTCCGGGCCCCACCGGAGACAGCAACGGGCCGCGGGCCCGTTTTTTTGTGCCTGAATGCGAACGCAAGGGAATCAATGTCCGACCTGATCGCGAAGACCGCGCTCGACAAGCGCCTCGCCGAGATCGTCACCCCCGTCATCGAGGACATGGGGTTCGAACTCGTGCGCCTTCGGCTGATGTCCGGCAAGACGGCGACGCTGCAGGTCATGGCCGATCGCCCCGACGGCGGGATCGAGGTCGATGAGCTGGCCGAGATTTCGACGGCGCTGTCGGCCACGCTCGACGTGGAAGACCCGATCGCCGATGAATACACGCTCGAAGTGTCGAGCCCCGGCATCGACCGGCCCCTGACCCGTCTCAAGGATTTCGACGTCTGGGCCGACTACGAGGCCCGGGTCGAGACCGAAGAGCTGATCGACGGGCAGCGCCGGTTCAAGGGCTGGCTGCGCGGGACCGAGGGGGACGAGATCCTCATCGAGATCGAGCAGGGCGGCGAGACGCCGACCATCGGCCTGAAGTTCGAATGGCTCTCGGATGCGAAGCTGATCCTGACGGATGAGCTGATCCGGGAGGTGCTGAAGAATCGCAAGGATACGGGTCAGATCGACGAGACCCAGTTCGACGAAGTTGAAACGCTCATGGACGGTGAGGAAGAATAGATGGCCATCACATCCGCCAACCAGCTCGAGTTGCTGCAGATCGCCGATGCGGTCGCGCGCGAGAAGATGATCGACCCGGCCCTCGTGGTCGAGGCCATGGAAGAGAGCCTCGCCCGTGCCGCGAAGTCGCGCTACGGCTCCGAGATGGACATCCGCGTCTCGATCGATCGCAAGTCGGGTCGTGCCACGTTCACCCGCGTCCGCACCGTGGTCGAGGAAGAGCTTCTCGAGAACGAGAAGGCCGAGATGACGGTCGAGACCGCGAAGCAGTATCTCGACGACCCGAAGGTGGGCGACACCTTCACCGAGGAAGTGCCGCCGGTCGACATGGGCCGCATCGCCGCGCAATCGGCGAAGCAGGTCATCATCCAGAAGGTCCGCGAAGCCGAGCGCGAGCGCCAGTACGAGGAGTTCAAGGACAGGGCCGGCACGATCATCAACGGCACCGTCAAGCGCGAGGAATACGGCAACGTTATCGTCGACATTGGCGCGGGCGAGGCCAGCCTGCGGCGCAACGACAAGATAGGCCGCGAGAGCTATCGCCCGGGCGACCGCATCCGCGTCTACATCAAGGACGTGCGCCGCGAGGAGCGGGGCCCGCAGATCTTCCTGTCGCGCACCGCGCCGGAGTTCATGGTCGAGCTCTTCCGCATGGAAGTGCCGGAAATCTACGACGGCGTCATCGAGATCAAGGGCTGCGCCCGCGACCCCGGCAGCCGCGCCAAGATCGCCGTCATTTCCTACGACAGCGCGATCGACCCCGTCGGCGCCTGCGTCGGTATGCGCGGCAGCCGCGTGCAGGCCGTCGTCAACGAGCTGCAGGGCGAGAAGATCGACATCATCCCCTGGACGGAGGATGCGCCGACCTTCCTCGTGAACGCGCTGCAGCCCGCCGAGGTGACCAAGGTCGTCCTCGACGAGGACGCGGAGCGCATCGAGGTCGTCGTACCCGAGGAGCAGCTCTCGCTCGCCATCGGTCGCCGCGGTCAGAACGTGCGCCTCGCTTCGCAGCTGACCGGGCTCGATATCGACATCCTGACCGAGGAAGAGGAGTCGAAGCGTCGCCAGGCCGAGTTCGAGGAGCGCACGAAGCTCTTCATGGAGACGCTCGACCTCGACGAGTTCTTCGCCCAGCTCCTGGTGTCCGAAGGCTTCACCAACCTCGAGGAGGTCGCCTACGTCGAAGTGGACGAGCTTCTGGTCATCGACGGCGTCGACGAGGAGACGGCGGCCGAGCTTCAGGCCCGCGCCCGCGACTACCTCGAGGCGCAGAACGCCAAGGCGATGGAGGCCGCGCGCGAGGCGGGCCTTGCCGACGACCTGGCCGGTTTCGAGGGTCTGACACCGCAGATGCTGCAGGCGCTGACCGCCGATGGTGTGAAGACGCTGGAAGACTTCGCGACCTGCGCCGATTGGGAGTTGGCCGGCGGTTGGACCGTGGTGAACGGCGAGCGCACGAAGGACGATGGCCTGCTCGAGCCCTTCGACGTCTCGCTCGAGGAAGCGCAGGACATGATCATGACCGCTCGCGTGATGCTGGGCTGGGTCTCTCCGGAAGATGTCGTCGGCACCGCCGAGGACGAGGAAGAGACCGACGCAGAGGAGGCCGGGGCGTGATCGCCCCGGAGTTCACCCCTGACGCGCGGCGGCAGAGACAAACATAGCGACGGCCCTGAGCGCCGTTGCATCGTCACCGGAGAGAGCGGCCCCAAGGCGGGGCTGATCCGCTTCGTGGTTGGCCCGGACGATACGGTCGTCCCCGACGTCGCCGGCAAGCTGCCGGGGCGGGGGATCTACGTGTCGGCCGACCGGGCGACGCTTGAAAAGGCTGTCGAAAAGCGCATCTTCTCCAAAGGAGTCAGGAAACAGGTGCAGGTGCCCGAAGGGCTTCTGGACCTGGTCGAGGCAACGCTTCTCAAGCGGTTGATCGACGGGATCGCCATCGCCCGGAAGGCGGGGCGGGCCATCGCCGGCTACGAGAAGGTGAAGATCATGCTCGACCGCGAGGAGGCGCAGGTGCTCCTGCAGGCCGTCGACGGATCGGAGCGCGGGAAGGGCAAACTCTCGACGCCGCAGGGCGGCAAGTGGGTCGGCTTCCTGACGGCGGACGAACTGGGTCAGGCCTTCGGACGGGACCGCGTGATCCACGCTGCGGTCGCATCTGGAACCTTGGCCCATCGTATTGTAGAGGAAGCCGCAAGGCTTCAAGGCATCAGACAAAATGACGGCGACACTCCGGTCGCCGGGAAGGATACTGGGAACGCATGAGCGATCAGGACGGCAAGAAACCCCTTGGACTTTCGGGCGGCGCGCGTGCCGGAACCGTGAAGCAGAGCTTTGCCCGCGGACGCACGAACAACGTCGTGGTGGAGACCAAGCGCAAGCGGGTCTCGGTTCCGAAGCCGGGGGCGCAATCAGCCGCTGCGGTGAACGCGCAGGGCGGCAAGAAATCCGGCACGACCGACGCGGAGATGGACCGCCGCCTCAAGGCGCTGCAGGCCGCGAAGGCCCGCGAGGCCGAGGACGCGGAGCGCCGCGCCCGCGAGGAGAAGGAGCGCGAGGAAGAACGCCAGCGTCGCCGCGAGCAGATCGAGGCGAAGGAACGCGAGGAGAAGGAGCGCGAGGAGCTGCTGCGCCAGAAGGCGGAGGAGGACAAGCGCCGGCAGGAGGAGGCCCGCGAGGCCCGCAACCGTCCGGCCGAGCCCGCGCCCGCGCCCGAGCAGCCCCAGAGGCAGCGCAACCTCGGCCCCGACGCGCGCCCCGGCGGCCGCAACGATGCCCCGCGCAAGCGCGACGACGACTCGGGCAAGCCCCGGGGCGGCGGCGAACGCCGTGGCGGCAAGCTGACGGTGAACCAGGCCCTGCGCGGCGGCGAGGGTGGGCGGCAACGCTCGCTCGCCTCCATGCGCCGCAAGCAGGAGCGCCAGCGCAAGGGCGGCGGCTCGAGCCAGCCGCAGGAGAAGGTCATCCGCACGGTGCAGCTGCCCGAGACGATCGTCGTCTCGGAATTGGCCAACCGGATGACCGAGCGCGTGGCCGCTGTGGTGAAGTCGCTCATGCAGAACGGCATGATGGTGACGCAGAACCAGGTGATCGACGCCGACACCGCCGAACTCATCATCGAGGAATTCGGCCACCGGGTGCAGCGGGTCTCCGAGGCCGATGTCGAGGACGTCATCACGACGGTCGACGACAAGCCCGAAGATCTGGTCGAGCGCGCGCCGGTCATCACGATCATGGGCCACGTCGACCACGGCAAGACCTCGCTGCTCGACGCGATCCGCAAGACCAAGGTCGTCTCGGGCGAGGCCGGGGGCATCACCCAGCACATCGGGGCCTATCAGGTCGAGACGAACGGCACGAAGCTCAGCTTCCTCGACACGCCGGGTCACGCGGCCTTCACCTCCATGCGCGCCCGTGGCGCGCAGGTGACCGATATCGTCGTGCTCGTCGTGGCGGCGGACGATCAGGTCATGCCGCAGACGATCGAGGCGATCAATCACGCCAAGGCCGCCGACGTGCCGATGATCGTGGCGATCAACAAGATCGACACGCCCGGTGCCGACGCACAGAAGGTGCGCACCGACCTGCTCCAGCACGAGGTCATCGTCGAGGAGATGTCGGGCGAGGTTCAGGACGTCGAGGTTTCGGCCAAGACGGGTGCAGGCCTCGACAAGCTTCTGGAAGCGATCGCGCTGCAGGCCGAGATCCTGGAACTCAAGGCCAACCCGAACCGCTCGGCCGAGGCCGCGGTGATCGAGGCGCAACTCGACGTGGGCCGCGGCCCCGTCGCGACCGTCCTCGTGCAGAACGGCACGCTCAAGCGCGGCGATATCTTCGTCGTGGGCGAGCAGTGGGGTAAGGTGCGCGCGCTGGTCAACGACCAGGGTAAGCGCGTCAACGAGGCCGGCCCGTCCGTGCCCGTCGAGGTGCTGGGCCTGAACGGGACGCCGGGTGCCGGCGACGTGCTGAACGTCGTCGAGACCGAGGCACAGGCGCGCGAGATCTCCGAGTACCGCCAGCAATCGGCCAAGGACAAGCGCGCCGCTGCCGGAGCCGCCACGACCCTCGATCAGATGATGGCAAAGGTGAAGGAAGACGCCAACGTCTCCGAACTGCCGCTTCTGGTGAAGGCCGATGTGCAGGGCTCCGCCGAAGCGATCGTCCAGGCGATGGAGAAGATCGGGAACGAGGAGGTGCGCGTCCGCGTGCTCCACTCGGGCGTCGGGGCGATCACCGAGAGCGACATCACGCTCGCCGAGGCGTCCAAGGCTCCGGTCATCGGCTTCAACGTGCGGGCCAACGCGCCGGCCCGTGCCGCCGCCAACCAGAAGGGCGTCGAGATACGCTACTACAGCGTGATCTACGACATGGTGGACGACATCAAGGATGCCGCCTCGGGCCTTCTGTCGGCCGAGATCAAGGAGACCTTCATCGGCTACGCCGAGATCCGCGAGGTCTTCAAGGTCACGGGTGTCGGCAACGTCGCCGGCTGTCTCGTCACCGAGGGCGTCGCGCGGCGGAGCGCGGGCGTCCGCCTGCTGCGGGACGACGTGGTGATCCACGAAGGCACGTTGAAGACGCTCAAGCGGTTCAAGGACGAAGTGACCGAGGTCCAGTCCGGTCAGGAATGCGGCATGGCCTTCGAGCGCTACGACGACATCCGCAAGGGCGACGTCATCGAGATCTTCACGCGCACCGAGGTCGAGCGGACGCTCGAGGACTGACGAAAGTCGCCAGACACAGAAATCAGGAAGGGGCCCGCTGCGGGCCCCTTTTTCGTCGGTTCAGCCCGGCGGCTTCGCGCTGAAGATCGGGTGAGGTTTGACCGCGGGGGCCTTCGGCGACGCGCCGACCGACGGCTCCGACCGCACCTTCGACTTCGGCTTGGGTTTCGAAACGGCGGGTGTGTCGACCTTCGGAGGCGACGTGTCGGGCACCGCGCGCAGGCGCAGACCGGCCGGCATGGGCGGAACGTCGTCGACGATGTCGGAGGTGGCGGCCGTCTCCACCGGACGGGCCGGAGGGGCCGTCGTCTCCGGTCGAGGCGCAGCCACAGTCGGCGCGACCTCTGGCGCGGCGCTGCGTGCGGGGCGGCTCTGCTGCCGCGTGAGGGCCAGCATCTCGCGTGTCATGTCCGCGGTGTCGAGCGCCGCACGCGTCTGCGCCGCCATCAGAACTGAGAAGAGGCCGAAGAGCATTACCGCGACGCCGACACCCGCCGCCGCGAGCCGCCCGGTCAGCGGCGCGTCCCCGCCACCGCCGAAGACGAGGCCCCCGATTGCCAGCAGAAGACCGACGACGGCAATCCCCCAACCGACGTTCGAGAAGATGAGGGCAATGCCGCGCCCGGTCGGATTGGTTGTCTTGAAGTCCGTCATTCTGATCCCCCTGGTCCCGTGCGAGTCTGACGAACCGCACCCGATTGGCCAAGAAAAAAGACCGACCCCGAGGGGCCGGTCCTAATCTTGCCGATCGCCGGTCCGGCGGATCAGTCCTCTTTGTTGCCCTTCACCGGAGCCCAGATGCGCTTGTTGGTGAGGTAGAGAAGCACCGAGAGCACGGCGAGCATGATGACGGCCGTCAGGCCCATTTGCTTGCGCGCCGCGAGCTTCGGCTCGGCCGTCCACATCAGGAAGGCGGCGACATCCTTCGAGATCGACTCGGCGTCGTTGGGCGAACCGTCGTCGAATTCGACGTAACCATCCTCGATCTGCGGGGCCATGGAGATCCAGCCGCCGGGAAAGGCGGTGTTCTCGTAGAGGATCGTCCCGGCCTCTTCCTTCTCTTCGCCCGTGTAGCTCATCAGCAGGGAGGCGATGTACTCCGGCCCTCCCATGCCCTTCACGAGTTGGTTGATGCCGAGGTTCGCGGGGCCGTGGAAGCCCGCGCGGGCTTTCGCCATGAGCGACAGGTCCGGCGCACCGACCGAGTTGTTCTCGGGGAAGTGGTCGGTGGTCTCGGCCTGCATGTACTCGTACTCGCCGATGTCCTCGTTGAGTTTGTAGACCTCGATCGTCTCGGCGTAGGCCTTGACCTGATCTTCCGAGAACGCGGGCCCGCCCTCGTCGGCGAGCGTGCGGATCGGCACGAACTTGAGTCCGTGGCAGGACGCGCAGATCTCGGTGTAGACCTTCAGGCCGCGCTGCAGCTGGTTCTGGTCGTACGTGCCGAAAGGCCCCTCGAAGGGGAAGTCGTAGTCGATGATGTGGGTGTCGGAGTCTCCGGCGGCGAAGGCCGCCGAGGTTCCGATCACGAGTGCCGCGAGGGCGGTCGTCAGTTTGGGAAGCATGTGGTCCGCTCCTTTATTCGGCAGGCGAGGTCTGGGGCGCGGAGCCCGTGCCGCCGGTGTCGCCACCGGCTTCCTTGGCGAAGGCCTCCTCGATGGTCGCCGGCCGCGGCAGCGGTTTCTCGATCACGCCCAGAAGAGGCAGGATCACGAGGAAATAGGCGAACCAATAGGTCGAGGCGATCAGCGACAGCGAGGCCCAGGGCTCCTCCGCCGGCATGGCTCCGAGCCACATCAGGAAGAAGAAGTCTGCAACGAGGAGCCAGAACCACCACTTGAACATGGGGCGATAGCGACCCGAGCGGACCGACGAGGTGTCGAGCCAGGGCGCGAGCGCCATGGCCACGATCGCCCCGAACATCGCCACGACGCCGAAGAACTTCGCGTCGACGATGCCGCCTGTGATCCAGTTGGCCGCGATCACGACCCAGACGTCGGCGGTGAAGGCGCGCAGGATCGCGTAGAACGGAAGGAAGTACCATTCGGGCACGATATGCGCCGGCGTGGCGAGGGCATCTGCCTCGATGTAGTTGTCCGGGTGGCCGAGGTAGTTCGGCATGAAGCCGACGACCGCGAAGAACACAAGCAGGATCACGGCGAGCGCGTAGAGATCCTTGATGACGAAGTAGGGCCAGAACGGCAGCGTGTCGCGCTCGGCCTCTTCCTTCGACGTACGGCGCACCTCGACCCCGGTGGGGTTGTTGTTGCCGGTCGAGTGGAAGGACCAGATGTGCACGATCGTGAGACCGAGAATGAGGAACGGCATCAGATAGTGCAGCGAGAAGAAGCGGTTCAGCGTCGCGTTGTCGACCGCCGGCCCGCCGAGGAGCCAGGCCTGGATCGCTTCACCCACGAACGGCACGGCACCGAAGAGGCCGGTAATCACCGTCGCGCCCCAGAACGACATCTGACCCCAGGGCAGCACGTAGCCCATGAAGGCGGTGCCCATCATCAGGAGATAGATGACGATGCCGATGACCCAGGTGATCTCCCGCGGCGCCTTGTAGGAGCCGTAGTACAGGTTGCGGAAGATGTGGGCGTAGACCGCGATGAAGAAGAGCGACGCGCCGTTCTGGTGAATGTAGCGCAGGGCCCATCCGCCGTTGACGTTGCGCATGATGTGCTCGACGGAGCCGAAGGCCATGTCGACATGCGGGGTGTAGTGCATGACGAGGACGATGCCCGTCACGATCTGCAGAACCAGAGTGAAGGTCAGGACGATGCCCCAGATCCACATCCAGTTGAGGTTCTTGGGCGTCGGGATCATCAGGGTGTCATAGAGCAGACCCAGGATCGGAATCCGACGGTGGACCCATTTCTCGGCCCCCGTGGTCGGTTCGTAATGGTCGTGGGGAATACCAGCCATATTGGAGCCTCCTTAGCCGAGTTTGATGGTAGTGGGATCGGTGAATTGCGCGACCGGAACCGGCAGGTTCGTCGGCGCGGGACCGCGGCGGATGCGGCCGGCGGTGTCGTAGTGGGAGCCGTGGCAGGGGCAGAACCAGCCGCCGAAGTCGCCGGCGTCACCCAGCGGCACGCAGCCGAGGTGGGTGCAGACGCCGATCATGACGAGCCATTCGCCCTCGGCCCCTTCCTCGCCCTCGAAGGGGGCCAGCGCGCGGTTCGCATCCGACGCGTCGGCACCGTCCTCGAGGTTCGCGTTCTCGGCACCCGGGTCGGGTAGCTCCGAAAGCTCGACGCCACGGGCCTCTTCGATCTCCTCCGGCGTGCGGCGGCGGATGAAGACCGGTTTGCCCAGCCATTTGACCGTCAGCTGCGTGCCGGGCTCGACGCCCGAGACGTCCACGTCGATCGAGGCGAGCGCCTGCACGTCGGCGGAGGGGTTCATCTGGTTGACGAGCGGCCAGACGGCAGCCCCCGTGACCACGAGACCAGCTGCCCCGGTGGCGTAGTAAAGGAAGTCGCGGCGGGTGCCCGCGTGATCGTCTGCGTGTGACACGAAGCCATCTCCCGTAGTGCTACCGACCCTGCGCGGGGGCCCTCTTCGAAAAGCGCAAAGAGACCGGAAGTCGCCCCCGGTCACAGTTCGCGCGCTCTTTAGCCTATTCTCACTGCCGGACGCCAGCGGACAAACGCGCGCAGGGGGTGGGTTTTTTCAAAGCGCCCGGTCCATGTCCCGGTGCTCGATGCCTGCGTCAAGATAGATAGGGCCTCGGGCCACGAAGCCCAGCCGTTCGTAGAAGCCCAGCGCCGAGAGCTGCGCGCCGAGCGTCGCATGGGTGAACCCGAGGTCCGGCAATTCCTCCATCACGCGCAGCATCAGGCGTGCGCCGAGCCCCGTACCGCGCGCCCGGGCCAGCACGGCGACACGCTGGATCTTGGCGATCGTCCGCGACTTCGACAGCACCCGGAGGGTGGCGACGGGGCCGATCGCGTCGGTCGCCAGCCAGTGCAGGCAGTCGGGATCTCGGCCGTCGACCTCCTCCGCGCGGGGCACGCCCTGACCGTCGATGAAGACCGCCGCGCGAATCGCCAGCGCCTCGGCGAGGTCGGTCACGCGGTCGATTCGCAGCCCCTCGCTCACGGACGCGTCGCGACCATCGCGGGGCGTTCGGCGAAGCGCGCCTCCCAGGCGGCAAGCGTGTCGCGGCCGTCGCGCCAGCCGCGGTCGTCGTGCCGCAGATCGAGATAGCCGAGCGCGCAGCCGACCGCGATCTGCCCGGCGTTGAGCGGCCCCTCCAGAAGCGGCATCGACCGCGCTTCGAGCGCATCGAGAGACCGCGCGATCTTGGTCCATTGCGCCTCGAACCAGTCGGACCACCACAGCGCCTCGGGGCGCAGGCGCTTCTCGTAGGTGATGGCGACGGCCGCCTCCATGATCGCGTCCGCGTTGGCTTCGAGCGACAGGACGTCCCAGAGCCGGTCCGCGGGATAGAGGCGCGTGCCCGCACGGTCGTCGAGGAAGCGGGTGATGACCCGGCTGTCGTAGAGCGCCGGCCCGTCCTCGCGCAGGAGGACGGGGATCTTGCCGGAGGGGTTCGCCGCGTTCAGCGCCGCATCGCCGCCCATGGGGCTTGCGGTCACGTCGCGGACCTCCACATCGTCCTGACCTGTCTCGATCAGGACGACGCGACATTTGCGCACGAAGGGCGAGGCAGGGGAACTGAGCAGCTGCATGGGATGTCTCCGGTTGTCCGAACGCAGGTAACCAGACCGGCGAGGCCGACACCAGCGGCCTCAGCGGGCGCGCAGCAGCCCCTCGATCACATGCAGCACGCCGTTGCGCTGCACCACGTCGGGCGTCGTCATGAGGTGGGCGATGCCACGCTCGTCGAACACATAGCCATCCCCCGACGGCGACCGCTGCACCGCGAGCGCATCGCCCGACAGCGTGCGCAGATCGTTGAAGTCGCTGCCCTGCAGTCCCGAGAGCAGATCGTCCTGCGTCAGCCTGCCCTCGACCATATGCCCGCGCAGGAAGGCACCGAGCGCCTCGGTGTCCGATCCGTCGAGAAGTGCGGCGCGCGTCTCCTCCGGCAGGGCCTCGAAGGCGCTGTCGGGCGGCGCGAAGAGCGTGACCTCGCTGCCGCTCTGGAGGATGTCGACGAGACCCGCCGTCTGGATCGCCTGCACGAGGATTGTATGCTCGGGCGAGCGGATCAGGTTTTCCATGATCGAGGCCGAGGGTCGCATGACCGCGCCGCCGATCGTCGGATTGCCGCCGAGAACACCCGCCCGCGGCGACACCGCCGCCGAGAGAAACGCCTTGTCGATCACGTGAAACAGCCCGTTCGTGCTGCGGATGTCCGCGATTTGCACCGCCGCCTCGCCTCCGGCCGCGCTGCGCAGGGTCAGGCCCTCCGCCGCGCCGCTCGCGATCAGGGTGCATCCGCCCAGCGTATCGAGCACCGCGCGCCCCTGCCCCGCCGCGATCTGGTCGGCCAGCGCCTCGGCCGAAAGCGCATCCGGCACGACATGGCAGGTCAAGATCCGCGTCAGCTCGGCCCGCGCTTCCGGTGAGAGGAGCCGCGCCACGGTCTCGCCCGGCAGGTCCGCGAAGGCCTTGTCGTCGGGCGCGAAGAGCGTGAACGGCCCGTCCGTCGCCAGCGTCGCCTCCAGGCCCGCTGCCTCGGCGAGCTTCACGAAGGTCGTGTGCTCCGCCGACGTGCGCAGGTTCGTCAGGATGTCGTCCTCCACCGCCATGAAGCCGCCGCCGACCTCGGGGTTCGGGGGCAAGTCTTCGGTTTGGGCAGCGGCCGCCGAGGCGAACGCAAGACAAAGGAGCAAAGCCAGTCGTTTCATGGTCGCAGAGGTTGGCTCGGCGCGGCGCGGTTTCAACCGGGCGGGTTGCGCATGAGGTGGGCAAGGTCCGCCGCATCGGGTGCCAGCCCCGCCGCCTCGACACCGTCGGCGGCCCTCAGGCGCACCTCGTCGGGCTTGTTCTGGCTGACCTTCCAGGTCGCGTCGGCGCGGGTGATCTCGAGCCGGCAGGGCACAATCTGCCGCATCATCCTCTCCCGCACCTCGGGTGTCATCTTTCCCGTCTGCCAGATCGGCTTCGGCGCGAGCGGCGCTTCGGCCGCAGCCGACTGGCGATCCACCATGTCCCGCATCGCTCCCGCATCGAGCCGGATCAGCCGCCCACGCAGGTGGACGGCGACGTAGTTCCACGTCGGCACCTGATCGGGCACGCCGTACCAGTCGGGCGAGATGTAACTATCGGGGCCGGTCACGGCGATCACGGCGGCGTCCGTCTCCGCCCGCAGGATGGGGTTCGACCGGACGAGATGCAGATCGGCCGTCCGCCCGTTCCCCGACAGCAGGAACGGCACATGCGCCAGAAGCGGCCCCTCCGGACCGTTGACCAAAAGCGTGCCGAAGCCGCGCGAACGGGCGAAATCGAGGCTCCGGGCCTCGGGCGCCTGACGGAAGGACGGGTTGGGGTGCATGGGCGGGTTTCCGAAAACAGCGCGGTTGCACCGCTTGTCGTAAGCGGGGAGGCGGCGCAAAGTCCACGAAATGATTGTACCGACACCTTCGCGCCCGGATCGGCTTCCGAGCGCGATTGCCCTGCGCCTCGCCGCCGCGCTCTTCGCCACGCTCCTCGGGTTCTGCGTCCATGCCGCGGCAAAGACGGCGGACACGGCGCAGGTCGTCTTCCTGCGCGCGCTCCTGTCGATCCCGCCGCTTCTCCTCTGGGCCGTGTTGACCGGCCCGATGGCCGACCTGCGCCCGAAGGCACCGGGCAAGCACCTGATCCGGGGCCTGCTTGGCGGCGTTACGATGGGGCTCAATTTCTATGCGCTCGGCCAGCTGCCGGTGACCAATGCGCAAACGCTCTCCTACCTCACGCCCGTTCTCTCGATCCCCGCGGCCGTCATCCTCCTGGGCGAGCGGCTTTCGACCCGCGCCGTGATCGCCGTCGCGCTCGGCTTCGCAGGGATGATCGCGATGCTCTATACGGCCACGGCAAGACCAGACTGGGGCTGGGCGGAGCTTTCGGGGATGCTCGCGGGCATCTCCTCGGCCTGCCTGATGGCGCTGATCCGGGTCCAGATCCGGGCGATGACGGCGACCGAGACGGTCATGTCCATCGCGATGAGCTTCGCCTGCATCACGAGCGCGATGGGCCTCGTCGCCGTGCTGCTGACCGGCTGGACGCCGATGACGTCGGATCTCTGGTTCTGGCTCGGGGGGGCTGGGCTCCTTGGCGCGGCGACGCATATCACGGCGACCGCGGCGGTGGCGCGGGCCCCCGTCTCGACGCTGGCCCCGTTCGACTATTCGGGCCTCGTCTTCGCCGTCGGGCTCGACTTCGTGCTCTTCGCCCATCTGCCCGGGCCCTGGGGCTGGCTCGGGATCGTGCTCATCACCGCCGCCGGTCTGCTCACCGCCCTTTCGGGTCGGGCCTCGGGCGCGGGCCTGCGCGGGCGCTGACCCGGAAAAGTCAGCGCCGCGTCGTCGGTCAGGGCAGAAGGACGCTGCCGATGACGTGGATCGTCCCGTTCGAGGCGAAGACGTCCGGCGTCTCGACCGCGACGCCCTCGACGGTCACGCCGCCCCCGCGACCGTTGATGTGCAACGGCTGGCCGTTGACGGTCGGGATGCGGCCGTTGGTGCCCAGAAGGCTCGACGCCGGGTAGTTCTCGGGCGCGACGTGGTAGGTCAGGATCGAGACGAGCTGGTCCTTGTTCTCTGGCAGCAGCAAGCTGTCGAGCGTGCCCGCGGGCAAGGCGGCGAAGGCCGCATCGGTTGGCGCGAAGACGGTGAAGGGGCCCGGCCCCTTGAGCGTCTCGACCAGTCCGGCCGCCTCGACCGCGGCCACGAGCGTGGTGAAATTGCCGGCGGCGACGGCCGTATCCACGATGTCGGCCGGGCCGGTCGTCGCGGCCACGCAGCCGCCAAGCGTCGTCGCGCCCAGGGCCGCGCCCGAAACCTGAAGCATCCGGCGGCGGGTCAATGTGATGTTCATTACGTCTCTCCCGTTGGTCTGCATCGCCCATGCGGCGATATTTCTCCTACGGGTCGGCCCCACCGATCGGATGAGGCGCAACCATCACGCCTCCGTGAGGCCATCACGCCTCCGTGAGGACGGTCTCGCCGGTCAGCCCCGTGCCGTCGACCCCGGTGATGCGCGCCCGCACGATCCGGCCCTCGGGCTGATCCTCAGCAAAATGCACCTCGGCGAACTGCGGCGTCCGCCCCATGCGCGGTGCCTCCATCAGGATATCGTGCTCGCGTCCGATCTGAGCTCCGAGGTGGCGCGCGACCGCCGCCGCCCCCGCCGCCCGAAGCCGCGCCGCGCGATCCTTGACAAGTTTGCCATCGACGGGCGGCATCTTCGCCGCAGGCGTGCCTGCGCGCGCGGAATAGGGGAAGACATGCAGCCAGGTCAGATCACAGTCCTCGACGAGCGCGAGACTGTCCTCGAAATGCGCCTCCGTCTCGGTCGGGAAGCCCGCGATGATGTCGGCCCCGAACGTCATGTCGTGGCGTAGCTGCCGTGCCTCCCGTGCGAATGCGATCGCGTCGCCGCGCAGGTGCCGCCGTTTCATCCGCTTCAGGATCAGGTCCGCCCCGTGCTGCAGCGACAGATGCAGATGCGGCATCAGCCGGGGTTCCTCGGCGATGCAGCGCATCAGCGCCTCGTCCACCTCGATCGAATCGATGGAGGAGATGCGCAGGCGCGGCACGTCCGTGAGCTTCAGGATCCGCGCCACGAGGTCTCCGAGCGGCGGCTGCCCCGGCAGGTCCGCCCCCCAGCTGGTGAGGTCCACACCCGTCAGGACGATCTCGTTGAAGCCGCGCGCGACGAGGCGGTTGATCTGATCCACGACGACGCCCGCCGGCACGGAGCGGCTGTTCCCGCGACCGTAGGGGATGATGCAGAAGGTGCAGCGGTGGTCGCAGCCGTTCTGCACCTGAACATAGGCACGCGAGCGGGTGCCGAACCCGTCGATCAGATGCCCGGCCGTCTCGGTCACGGACATGATGTCGTCCACCTGAACCGGCTCGGTCGTGCCGGTGGCGAGGCCCGCCCATGTCGCAGGCTGCATCTTCTCGGTGTTGCCGATGACATGGTTCACCTCGCCCATGGCGGCGAAGCTCTCCGGGTCGGTCTGCGCGGCGCAGCCGGTGACGATGATGCGCGCGTCCGGGTTCTCGCGTCGCAGCTTGCGGATGTCCTGCCGCCCCTTGCGCACGGCCTCGGCGGTGACGGCGCAGGTGTTCACGATGATGGCGTTCCCGACGCCCGCCTGCGTGGCGAGATCCTTCATCGCCTCCGCCTCGTAGGCGTTCAGGCGACACCCGTGGTTCGACAGCACCGGCGGTTTCATCGCCATACCCCGTCGAACACATGCGCCGTCGGTCCGGTCATCCAGACCCCGTCGTCGCGCCAGTCGATGTGGATCGTCCCGCCGTCGAGGTCGATACGGACGTTGCGCCCGGTCAGTCCCCTGCGCGCGGCCGCCACGGCCACGGCGCAGGAACTGCTCCCCGACGCGAGGGTCAGGCCCACGCCCCGCTCCCAGACGCGCATCCGCAGATGATCGGGGGCGACCACATGGGCGACCTGCACGTTCGTCCGCTCGGGGAAGAGGGCGTGATGCTCGTGCACGGGGCCGAAGGTGGCAAGGTCGACCGCCTCGGCATCCGCGACGAAGAAGGTGCAATGAGGGTTGCCCATGCCCGTCGCGACCGGGTTTCCCTCGATCGGGAGGTGCAGCGTGTCCACGTCTTCCGTGAGCGGCACCTCGGCCCAGTCGAAGAGCGGCGCGCCCATGTTGACCGCGGTGAGATCGTCGCCCGCGTCCCGCGCCTGCAGGAGCCCCCGCTCGGTGCGCAGCGACAGGCGGTCGACGCCCCGGCGCGCCATCTCCCAGGCAGCGATGCAGCGCGTGGCATTGCCGCAGGCCCCGGCCATGCTGCCGTCGGCGTTCCAGAAGAGCAGTTCCACGTCCGCATCGCCATGCGCGCGGACGACCGCGAGCTGATCGAAGCCGACGCCGCGGTGCCGGTCGCCCAGACGGCGCGCGACATCCCCCGTGACGCACGGACCGGTCGCCCGCTCGTCCACCACGACGAAGTCGTTGCCCAGCCCGTGCATCTTCATGAAGGGCAGGCCATCTGTATGCCTCTCGACCATGGCCCGCACATAAGGCAGGCGACGCTCCGGGGCCAGAGGCAGGGGCTACGGCAAAAAACGGGCCGGGCCGCCGCAACCCGGGCTTGACCCCCTCGGGAACCGGCGTTAGGTCCGCCCCCGGAGAGCCGATAGCTCAGTTGGTAGAGCAACTGACTTTTAATCAGTAGGTCCAGGGTTCGAGCCCCTGTCGGCTCACCACTCCACCCTCGTGTGACGACTCGTGATGTTTGACCATTCTGATCATGTTTTTGGTCATTCTGGTCACTAACTTCGGTCACAAGATGGAAACCTTGCCGAAGCGCCTGATACTTCGCCGGGGTCATCGTCGCCGAGCCTGGTGTGAACAACATGGCGGGAAGCAGTCATTTCCTGCGCGTGCAAGATATGGCGAGGTCCGTGCCAATAGCGGACATGTTCAAGCAGCCCGATCAATCAACGAGGCGGACATCTGGTAAGCCGCGATCTGAGGGCATCGGGCGCTCACACCAGCGATGCTCGGTATGGTGCGCGATGGCAGTCTCCGCCAACCGGACGCTACCGAATGCGCAGCGAACGGGCTATGCAACCCAAGGACTCTCAGATTGATCGAGGGCCAGAACGGGAGCGGATCAACTATTTGAACACGGAGTCGATCAAGATGCAGGATCCATCGGAGCCGACCATTGCAATTAGCCTCTCGGGCGGCGGCGCCCGTGCAATTGCGTTTCACCTGGGCTGTTTGCGAGCACTGCATGGTGCCGGGCTACTGGCCAAAACCGAAGTGCTGTCTTGTGTTTCGGGTGGATCGGTCATCGGTGCGATGTATGTGACCCACGATGGCGACTTCGAGAGCTTTGACGCAAAGGTGCGGGAGCTGCTTCTGAAAGGCCTTATTCGTCCGGCGTTTCGGACTGCGTTCACTTCGCGCGAGGGGGTGCGCGCCGCCCTCTGCCGCGCTGGTCTTCTCACGCGGCGCCTGAGACGCTTTGCGTTGGCACCGGTGCGCTGGATCGTCTCCGGTGGATTCGCGCTGGCCGGTATCGCGCCTTCGGAACGGGTTGTGACGCATGTCCCGCGCCGTTATGCCAGTCGCACGACGATCCTTGCAGAGACCTTGGACGCTCTTCTTTTCGAGGGAAAGACACTCAAAGACATCGGCGAACGGAAACCGAAATTCGTGGCTGTTTCAGCCGAGCTGCGCACCGGGACCGCGTTCTATTTCAGTCCGGAAGAAAGTGGCAGCTGGCGCTTTGGGAAGATCAATCCAGACCGGATCCGTGTCGCGAGGGCGGTGGCGGCCTCGGCGGCCTATCCGCTTCTTCTGCCCGCGCTCGATGACAACTACATATTCAACAAATCCGACGGCAGCGCGCGCAGCGAGCGGGTGACGCTGACCGATGGCGGCATCTACGACAATCTGGGCCTCGCGCCCCTCTGGCCGGACCGCGATCCAGCGATCAGTGTTGCGATCCCGAAGCCGGACATCATCATCGCCTGCCGGGCGGGCTATGGGTTGCGCTTCGGCATGCCGACCGTCACGTTTCTGGGGCGGATGACGGCCAGCTTCTACACGACCCTGGACCGCGCGCAGAACGCTGCCCTGAAGCGGCTCTACGATCTGCAGGGCGCGGGAAAACTGCAGGCCATCGTGCTGCCCTATCTCGGCCAGGCAGACCACCGTCTGTCTTGTGCACCTATTGATCTGGTTAGATGCGAGGAGGTCGATGCCTATCCAACAGATTTTCGAGCCATGTCCAAGGAGTGGATTGATCGCCTGGCAAAACGAGGGGCGTAAGTTACGCTGGCCGTACTTGAAGAGCATCATCATGAGCTCCTGAAATACCAGAACTAACCAAGAACATATATCTTGCAATATTTCTGATCATGCACATCTTGGGAGGAAAATGTTGTAGGAGGGCGATTTGAGATGACTAAACTGACCTTTTTTCCGATTGGAAACGCCGATACATGCCTTGTTGAACTGCAGGACGGGCGACGCATGCTCGTCGACTTCGCTGATATGGCCGATAAGGATGATGAGGCCGACAAGCGCTGCGATCTGAGTGCGCTCCTGACTGAAGATTTCGAAGAAGCCGAGGCGGACGATTACTGGAGTTGGAGTTCCCCCGGTTTGATGGACACTTTTTCACTGATGAAGGAGAGTGTTTTTCATGCCGAGAACGAGGAACCCGTAGCCGACGGAATTCAGGGAGCAATTGGTAGCGCTGGCGCG
>NZ_JABVAX010000019.1 GCF_013404595.1 Jannaschia marina
GACGGACAACCACCGGACGTGGTCTACCGCGCCGGCACGACGATCATGCAACCCGACCAGGAGGCCCAGAGAGTAGCTTAGAAAACGCCAGATCCTGTCCAAGGATCGGGGAGCACCTCACGAAGATGAGCGCGGGTGGAATGTCTGAATGGTAACTCGCGCCGATCAGGAGGCTGAGAGTTGCGACTGCGAAGCCGGTCCCCTGCGTCGAGGATTTAAGATCGATAGGGAGGGTCATGGGCGATCCTTTCGCTAACACCGTTTATGTTTGAGATTGGGGCCACGTTGGACAAGACGTTGTCAGACTGCGGTCTTACTGGGCGCTAAAGATCGATTTGAAGGTCCATTCCCGCAAGTTTTCAGATGGGAGATTTAGAGACCGAGTTATGATCGGGCTTGCCCCGATCATCTCCTGCCTCGCCTCTCGCCTGACCGGGCGGAGATCGCCGGGTCAAGCCCGGCGATGACGTGCGCGAGTGGCGACCGGTTGGTCAGGCCAGCAGCCTGCGCGCGATCACCTGAGCCTGAATCTCCGCGGCACCCTCGAAGATGTTGAGGATGCGGGCGTCGCAGAGGAGGCGGCTGATCGGGTATTCGAGCGCGAAGCCGTTGCCGCCGTGGATCTGCAGCCCGTTGTCGGCGGCGGCCCAGGCGGTGCGCGCCCCAAGGAGCTTGGCCATGCCGGCCTCGATGTCGCAGCGGCGGTCGTTGTCCTTCTCGGCGGCCGAGAAATACGTCAGCTGCCGCGTCACCATGATGTCCACCGCCATCATGGCGAGCTTGTTGGCGATGCGCGGGAAGGCGACGAGGGGCTTGCCGAACTGGTTGCGCGTCTCGGCGTAGGCGAGGGCCGTGTCCATCGCGGCCTGGGCCACGCCGATGGCGCGGGCGGCCGTCTGGATGCGGGCGCTCTCGAAGGTCTGCATGAGCTGCTTGAAGCCCTGACCCTCGGCCCCGCCGAGGAGGTTCTCGCCCTTCACCTTGAAGTCGTCGAAATTGACCGTGTATTCCTTCATGCCGCGATAGCCGAGCACCTCGATCTCGCCGCCCGAGATGCCCGGATCCTGCCAGGGCTGCGCGTCGGTGCCCGGCGTCTTTTCGGCCAGGAACATGCTCAGGCCGCGGTAGTCGTTCGTGTCGGGCACGGTCCGCGCGAGCACGGTCATCACGTGGGTCCGGGCGGCGTGGGTGATCCAGGTCTTGTTGCCGTTGATCGTCCAGTCGCCGTCCTCGCCCTTGACGCCACGGGTGCGCAGGGAGCCGAGGTCGGAGCCGGTGTTCGGCTCGGTGAAGACGGCCGTCGGTAGCGTCTCGCCCGAGGCAAGACGGGGCAACCACTTCGCCTTCTGCTCCTCGGTGCCGCCGCAGAGGATGAGTTCGGCGGCGATCTCGGAGCGGGTGCCGAGGGAGCCCACGCCGATATAGCCGCGCGACAACTCCTCGGAGACGACGCACATCGCCGCCTTCGGCAGGCCGAGGCCGCCGAACTCCTCGGGGATGGTCAGGCCGAAGACGCCCATCTCCGCCATCTCCTCGATGATCTCCATCGGGATCAGCTCGTCCTTCAGATGCCACTCGTGCGCGTGGGGCGCGACGCGGTCGGCAGCCCAGCGGCGGAACTGGTCGCGGATCATCTCGAGCTCTTCGTCGAGACCGGTCGCCCCGAAGGTCGCGTTGGCGGTCGCGTCGCGCAGAAGCTCCACCAGGCGGGTGCGCGCGGCCTGGGTGTTGCCCTCGTTGCAGAGGGTCATCACGGCGGGCACCATCATCGCACGCTGGTCGTCCTGGCTCAGGTGCATGTCCTGCGGACGGACGATCTCGCCCTGGGACATCGGCAGGCCGCCATAGGCTTGCCAGAGGTATTCGCCGAAAGCGATCTGATGCAGGAGCGCCTCGGCCTCGCCGAAGGCCCCCTCCGCGTCGAGGCGGTCGGCCCAATGCTGCATCTGCCGCAGGGCCTGGGCGTAGGTGGCGAGCCAGGCGAAGCCGTGGGTCGCCGTCTGCTCCGCCTCGAGGAGGGCCGCGTCGATGCGGCCGTCGCGGGTCACGCGCGCCGAGACGGCGGTTTTCGCCTTTGCGGCAAGGGTTTCGAGCGCGTCGCAGGCCTGCGCCGTGAGCGTCAGCAGCTCCGGCAGGCGGGCGTCCTGGGGGAGCGGCATGGTCTGACCGTCGTGGGGCATGGCGAAACCTCCTGTCGGGAATCTGTCGATCTCTGTTTTGCAGTTGCAGCGAAACTTAATTCCACGAAACGGCAGTCGCAAGTGAAGAAAATGACTTTCTTGTTTCGGTTGTGCGGGCTGGCCCCGCGTGCGGCCCGGGCGTATCGAGGGGCATGGAACCGCTTTCGCTCGCCCTTTGGACGCTCGCGCTCGTCATCGCCTTGTTTGCCGGCGTCGTGAAGGGCTCGGTCGGCTTCGCGCTGCCGCTCATCATGATTTCGGGGCTCTCCAGCTTCCTCGACCCGAAGCTCGCGCTCGCCGGCATCCTCGTCTCGGTGCTGGCGACGAACGGCTGGCAGGTGACGCGTCAGGGCTATGCCGCGGCACGGGACGCGGCGGTGCTGCACTGGCGCTACCTGCTCGTCGTGATGGTCGCGATCTTCCTGACCGCGCAGGTGGTGACGGCGATCCCGAGCCGGGTGTTCTATTTCATTCTGGGCGTGCCGGTCGTTGGGCTGTCGCTTCTGCAGTTGAGTGGCGTGCGCCTCGCGGTGCCGGAGGCGCGGCGGGTCGCCGCGGAGTGGATCATCGGTCTCGTCTCGGGCATCCTCGGCGGTCTCGCGGGCACATGGGGGCCGACGACGGTGCTTTACCTGATCGCGATCGACACGCCGAAGGCCCGGCAGATGGTGGTGCAGGGCGTCATCTACGGGGCCGGCTCGGTGATGCTGGTGCTCGCGCATCTGCGCTCGGGGGTGCTGAACGGCGACACGGTCTGGTTCTCGGCCGCGCTGCTTCCGGCGGCGCTTCTGGGCATGGCGATCGGTTTTCGGTTGCAGGACCGGATGGATCAGGCGCTCTTCAAGAAGGTCACGCTGATCGTGCTGGTCGTTGCGGGGCTCAACCTGATCCGCAAGGGCCTCATGGGCTGATCAGGAGAGGAACTGGAAGCAGGCCTGCTCGACACGGCCCTGGTTTTCGGTCTCGGTCACTTCGAAGGGCACGGTCACGACCGGCTCGCCGGCGACCTCGATGGAGAAGGTCCAGGGGCCGAGCACCTTCTCGTAGTCGTATTCGAAGGTGAAAAGATTGAGGTTCGTCGTGCCGGGCGTGAGCGTATCGGTCCATTCCTCCCGCTCGATGCCGCGTTCGCCCATGGGCGGATGGGTCACGACGACGGTGACATCCATTTCGGGCGTGCCGGGTTTCAGCGCGGTGCGGAAGCCGAAGCTCAACTGGTCGAGCGTCGGCACGGTGCGATCGGGCAAGTCGAAGGCGAGGCCCTGCTCGATCCGGCGGATGAAGCCCGACTCGGTGCCGGGCGCGTCGATCAACTCCCCGTCCGTGGGCCGGGGGCAGATGATGCCGGCCTCGACGAGGCGCACTTGAGCGGCCGCCGGTGCGGCGCAGAGCAGGGCGAGGAAAAGCAAAGGGAAGAGGCGCATGTAGAGGTTTCAGCTGTTGAGGAAGAGGCCGCAGACCTCGGTTACGGCGGCATTCGGCGTATCGGAAACGGTGAAGTCGACGGAGATGAGCGTGCCCGTCGCATCCGCGATCTGCAGCGTCCAGGGGCCGGGCACCATCTCGTAGGCGAACTCGAAGGTATAGGCCCGTGTCGAGGTCTCGCCAGGGGCGAAATCACGGGTGTAGGATTGTTCGGTCACGCCGTTTTCGCCCATCGGCGGGTGCAGCGTCACCATGCGCAGGGTGGCGCCGCCCGGGCCTTCCCACCGGGTTTGCAGGCCGAGGCCGAGCCCCGGGATCATCGGGACGTCCCGGGTATCGAGGTCGATGGCGAGGCCGTCGACTTCGCGGACGCCACCGATCAGCGTGTCGGGCGCGTCCCGCATCGGGCCGTCCCGACCGTCCGGGCAGACGATCCCCGCCCGCAGGAGCGTGATCTCGGCCCGGGCGGCCCCGGCCCCGAAAGACAGGGCCAGGACAAGCGGTATCAGAAGCGGCTTCAGCCGATGGCGCACGCCTTCACGTCCTCGTCGATGTGGTCGACGTATTTCTCGAAGTTGTCGCAGAACATGTCCACCAGCTTCTGCGCCTGCGCGTCATATGCGTCCTTGTCCGCCCAGGTGCGGCGCGGATCGAGGAGGATGTCCGCCACGCCCGGGCAGGCGACGGGCACCTCGAAGCCGAAGTTCGGATCCTTGCGGAATTCGCCCTTCGAGAGGGAGCCGTCGAGGGCCGCCGTCAGGAGCGCGCGCGTCGCTTTGATGGGCATCCGCGAGCCCGTGCCGTATGCCCCACCGGTCCAGCCGGTGTTGACGAGCCAGCAATCGGAGCCGTGCTTCGCGATCTTCTGCTGCAGGAGCTTGCCATAGACCTCGGGGCGACGCGGCATGAAGGGCGCGCCGAAACAGGTGGAGAAGGTCGGCTCCGGCTCGGTGACGCCGCGCTCGGTGCCGGCGACCTTGGAGGTGAAGCCCGAGAGGAAGTGGTACATCGCCTGCGCCGGGGTCAGCCGCGCGATCGGGGGCAGGACGCCGAAGGCATCGCAGGTCAGCATGACGACGTTGCCGGGGTTGCCGCCGAGTGCCGTGGGCGAGGCGTTGGAGATGTAGTCCAGCGGGTAGGCCGCGCGCATGTTGGCCGTGATGCTGTCGTCCTCGAAGTCGAGGTCCAGCGTTTCGGGATCGAAGACCATGTTCTCGATCACGGTGCCGAACTTCGTCGTGGTGGCGAAGATCTCCGGCTCCGCCTCGGGCGAGAGGTTGATCGTCTTGGCGTAGCAGCCGCCCTCGAAGTTGAAGATGCCCCGGTCGGACCAGCCATGCTCGTCATCGCCGATCAGCACACGGTCGGGCGCGGCCGAGAGCGTGGTCTTGCCGGTGCCCGACAGGCCGAAGAACACGGCGGCGTCCGTGGGCTTTCCGATGGCGTGGTTGGCCGAGCAATGCATCGGCATCACGCCCTTCTCGGGCAGGATGTAGTTCAGCAGCGTGAAGACGCTCTTCTTGTTCTCGCCCGCGTATTCGGTGCCGGCGATCAGGATCTCCTTCGCGTCGAGGTTCAGCGCGATCACCACGTCGCTGCGGCAGCCGTGGCGGTCGGGGTCGGCCTTGAAGCTGGGGCAATTGATGACCGTGTATTCGGGCACGAAAGCCGCCAGTTCCTGCGCATCGGGGCGGCGCAGCATGTGGCGGATGAAGAGCGAGTGCCAGGCCAGCTCAGTCACCACGCGCACATCGAGGCGATGCGCCGGGTCGGAGCCGCCGAAGAGATCCTGCACGAAGTAGTCGCGCCCCTTCATGTGGGCCAGCATGTCGGCTTTCAGGACGTCGTAGGCACCGGGCTCCATCGGCGCGTTGTTGTCCCACCAGATCGTGTCTTCGGTGGCGGCCGAACGGACGACGTGCTTGTCCTTGGGCGAGCGACCGGTGAACTTGCCGGTGGTCACGAGGAAGGCCCCGCCCTGGCCGAGCGTGCCTTCGCCGCGGACGAGAGCCTCCTGGATGATCGCGGGTTCGAGGAGGTTGTAATAAACCCGACCCAGTCCGGTGATGCCTTGGGCTTCGAGCGTCTGCTCGGGGTTCACGCGATGGGTCATGGTCTTCTCCTGATGGCGGAAACCCGTTCAGGTTGAGCGACTTGGCGTCAGTGCCGTCGCATCGGGCCTCCCTTTGCGGAATGTAACATCGCGGCGGGCCGGGCGGCAGAGGTCGTTAGCGCAACCACCCCCCTCCGGTAGCGCAATCATGTGTCGGATCGGAGACACGCGATTAACTCCGCCTTAATGGCAGACGCGCCACAGTCTGGCCGACGAATCACTTCGGAGGCGAAATGTGTTGATCTCGGGGGCCCTTTTCGGGGAACGTGACGAAAAACACGGCAGTAAAACAGGCAACCAGAGGACATTGGCATGTCGCGGATCGCGCTCGTCGACGACGACAGGAACATCCTGACGTCGGTCTCCATGACTCTCGAGGCGGAAGGCTTCGAGGTCGAAACCTACAACGACGGACAGAGCGCGCTCGACGCCTTCAGCCGTCAGATGCCGGATCTCGGTGTCTTCGACATCAAGATGCCGCGGATGGACGGTATGGATCTGCTGCAGCGTCTGCGGCAGAAATCCTCGGTTCCCGTCATCTTCCTGACGTCGAAGGACGACGAGATCGACGAGGTGCTCGGCCTGCGGATGGGGGCGGACGACTACGTCCGCAAGCCCTTCTCCCAGCGTCTTCTGGTGGAACGGATCCGCGCGATCCTGCGCCGGCAGGAGGCGATCGCCTCCGATGAGACCGAAGCGCCCGAGGACACCCAGGTCATGCAGCGGGGCGAGCTGACGATGGATCCGCTGCGCCATGCGGTGAAGTGGAAGGGCAAGGATGTCACCCTGACGGTGACGGAGTTCCTCCTCCTCCAGGCCCTCGCGCAGCGTCCCGGCTTCGTGAAGTCGCGCGACCAGTTGATGGACGTCGCCTACGACGACCAGGTCTATGTCGACGACCGCACGATCGACAGTCACATCAAGCGTCTGCGCAAGAAGATGCGCTCCGCCGATCCGGAGTTCTCCGCGATCGAGACGCTCTACGGCATCGGCTACCGCTACAACGAAGAATAACGGACGACCGGGATGGCTTCCTTGACCGATCTCGATGTCAGCGATGCGGCCCCGAAGGCGCGGCGCTTCTTCCGGCGCAAAAAGCGCGCCGCGGCCGATGGCGAGGTCGTGCTCGGCGAGGACTGGGAGCGTCCCGAAGGATCGCTCGAGAGCGAGTTGAGCGAGGCGCGGGCGCGGCGCGGGCTCTTCTCGCTCGACCGCTCGCCGCTGGCGCGCAAGATCATCGTCTTCAACCTGCTCGCGATCCTCCTTCTGGTGGCGGGTGTCCTCTTCCTCAATCCGTCGCGCGACAGCCTCCTCGTGCAGCGCGAGCGCGGCCTCGTCACCGAGGCGCGGCTGATTGCCGATGTCGTCCAGGCCTCGCTGCCGCAGACCGCCCCGGTCTCGCTTGCCGCGGGTGACGGCGTCGATGTGCAGACGCTCCTCTCGGACGTCGACCTGCCCGACGGTGTCGAGGTCCACGTCTTCGATGGTGCCGGAAACCTCATCGCGCAGGAGATCGGCGCGGCGACGCCCGAGACCGTCACGGGCCTCACCGACGGCACGAGCAAGACGACGATCATCACCTCCGCTCTCAACGGGATCTGGGAGATGGCGTCGAGCCTGTTCCAGCGTGGCGAGGATGGCGAGCCGGCCCCCCTCGACGTGGCTCAGGCCATGTTGCTGCAGTCGCCCGAGACGACGGCGATCCGCGGCTACAACGGCGTCGACGGCAAGCTCTTCACCGTCACGACGCCGATCACCATGGGCGACGCCGCGTTCGGCATGATCGCCGTGACCACCCGCGCGGGCGAGATCGACGCGCTCGTGCGCGTGGAGCGGGAACAACTGCTGCAGATGTTCGTCATCGCGCTGCTCGTCTCCATAGGGCTCAGCCTCGTGCTCGCCTCCACGATCGCGAACCCCCTGTCGGACCTTTCGGCCGCCGCCGAACTCGGCCGCGACAAGCACGCCCGCAAGATGTCGCCGCAGCGGGTGCGCATCCCCGACCTGACCGCGCGGCCCGACGAGATCGGTCGCCTGTCGGGTGCGCTGCGCGGCATGGTCGGCGCGCTCTACGACCGGATCGACAGCAACGAGCAGTTCGCGGCCGACGTCGCCCACGAGATCAAGAATCCGCTGGCGAGCCTGCGCTCCGCCGTCGGTACCCTGCGCCTCGCCAAGACGGACGAACAACGCGGGCGGCTTCTCGAGGTGATCGAGCACGATGTTCGCCGCCTCGACCGCCTCGTCAGCGATATCTCCAACGCCTCCCGCCTCGACAGCGAGCTCGTGAAGGAAGAGGAAGAGCCGTTCGATCTGGTCAAGATGATCTCGAACCTCGGTGTCTACCACGGACAGGAGGCGGAGACGCAGAACATCGACTTCATCACCGACCTGCCGAAGGATCCGATCGTCATCATGGGCCTCGAGGCCCGGCTGGCCCAGGTCTTCGTCAATCTCATCACCAACGCGATGTCCTTCTGCGAAGAGGGCGACGCCGTGCGCGTCTGGCTCCGCCGGCGCGAGAACCGCGTTCTGGTCGTGGTCGAGGACACCGGGCCCGGCATCCCCGAGGCCGCGCTGACCAAGGTGTTCAACCGCTTCTATTCGGAGCGGCCCGAAAAGCAGTTCGGTAACCACTCGGGCCTCGGCCTCGCCATCTCGAAGCAGATCGTGGAGGCGCACGGCGGCGTCATCTGGGCCGAGAATATCCGGCCGACCGATATGGATCTGACCTCCGATCCGCTGGGCGCGCGCTTCGTCGTCGGCCTGCCGATCTGAGCCATGGCGGAGACCTTCCCCCGGCCGAACCGACTGCCGGGCGGAGGGGTCTCGCTCCATGCGACCACCGTGGCGCTCGATGGCCGGGCCCTGGCGATCTGCGGCCCGTCCGGTGCCGGAAAGTCCGAGACGGCGGCGCAGATGATCGCGCTCGGCGCGGTGCTGGTGAGCGACGACCTGACCCTGTTGCGCCGGGAAGGCTCGTCTCTGCGGGCGAGCGCCCCGGCGGGCGCACCCGCCGCGCTGGAGACACGGGGGATCGGGCTGATCGCGCTGCCCCTCGCGCCACCCGCGGTGCTCGCCGGTCTGCTCTGGCTCGGCCCGTCGCCGGCGCGGCTGCCGGAGCCGGAGGCGCAGGAGATCGAAGGGGTGGCCGTGCCGCTCCTGCGTCACCCGGTCCGACCCGCGCTGGCGGCCAAGGCCGTCCTGTGGCTGCGTGCGGCGACTGCGTAACAGGGTGTTGAAATGGCGGTGATGCTGCCGCCATCCGCCTTAAACTCGACCGGGGACGGCGCTATGTAGGCGAAGTGACGGAGGATGCGATGGCAGATCACGGCGCGCAGACAGACCTGATCCTCGTGACCGGCCCGTCGGGGGCCGGGCGCACGACTGCGATCCACGTTCTGGAAGACATCGGCTACGAGGTGATCGACAATCTGCCGCTGTCGCTCGTCGCCCGGCTGCTGGAAGGGGGGCTCGACCGCCCGCTGGCGCTCGGGATCGACGTGCGCAACCGCGACTTCAGCATCGACGCGCTCCTGTCGCTCGCCGCGCGGATCCGCGCCGACCCGACCTTCGCGGCCCGGCTCCTCTATCTCGACTGCGCCGCCGCAACGCTCGTCGCGCGGTTCTCCGAGACGCGCCGTCGTCACCCGCTTGCCCCAGAGGAGGACGCGGAGGTCGGTGTGGCGCGGGAGCTGTCGGTGCTGACGGGGCTCGACGACCATGCGGACGCCGTGATCGACACGACAGAGATGACGGTGCACGACCTGCGCGACGAGATCCTGCGCTGGTTCGGTGGCGATGCGCGCCGTCTTGCGCTTTCCGTGCAGTCGTTCAGCTACAAGCGCGGCGTTCCGCGGGGCCTCGACCTCGTATTCGACGTGCGGTTTCTCGCGAACCCCCATTGGGTGCCCGCACTGCGCGCGCTGACGGGGCGCGAGGCGGAGGTTCAGGCCCATGTCGCCGCCGACCCGCGCTACGGCGATTTCTATGCCCGGATGAGCGGGCTCATCCTGTCGCTCCTTCCGGCTTATCGCGACGAGGGCCGCGCGCATCTCGCGATCGGTCTCGGATGCACGGGCGGGCGGCACCGGTCGGTTGCCGTTGCAGAAAGTCTCGCCGAAACCCTTGCCGTCGAGGGTTGGCGGGTGTCTAAACGACATCGGGAATTGGATCGCCGCGCCGCGGCATCGACGAAAGGCCCGGATGACACGGGCCATGGGGAAAACGCCGCATGATCGGCATCGTGATCGTCGCCCACGGGGGGCTGGCCGAGGAATATCGGCGCGCCGTGGAGCATGTGATGGGCCCGCAGGAGGGGATCCGTGCCGTCTCGGTCGCGGCCACCTGCGACCGTGCGGGCAAGGAACAGGAAATCTGTGCCATCGCCGACAGCGTGGACATGGGCGACGGTGTGGTCGTCGTGACCGATATCTTCGGCGGCTCGCCGTCGAACCTGTCGATGGGAGCCTGCGCGCCCTCCGACCGCAAGATCTTCTACGGGGCGAACTTGCCGGCGCTCATCAAGCTGGCGCGGTCGCGGGGCAAGCCCCTCGACGAGGCGCTGGCCTTGGCGAAGGCGGCGGGAACGCGCTACATGGACGTAGCCCAGGGTCCGGCGGCCTGACCCTGCCGGACGGGGGGACCATGGCGCAACGCACGCTCGACATCATCAACGAAAAGGGGCTTCACGCCCGTGCCTCGGCGAAGTTCGCCGAATGCGTCGAGGGGTTCGACGCGCGCGCGACCGTCCGAAAGGACGGGATGGAGGCCGCGGGCGACTCGATCATGGGGCTTCTGATGCTCGGGGCCGCGCGCGGCACGTCGATCGACGTCGAGACCTCGGGGTCGGAGGCCGGGCCGCTGATGGAGGCGCTCGCCGCGCTCGTCGCGGATTACTTCGGCGAAGGCATGTAGCCCAGCGTCGGCCTATCGGGTGGGGACCGGCGCGTCGCCCTGGTAGTCGTAGAAGCCCCGCTGCGTCTTGCGGCCGAGCCAGCCGGCCTCCACGTATTTCGTCAGGAGCGGGCAGGGCCGATACTTGGTGTCCGCCAGACCGTCGTGCAGGACGTTCATGATGGCGAGACAGGTATCGAGCCCGATGAAATCCGCCAGTTCCAGCGGTCCCATCGGGTGGTTCGCACCGAGCTTCATCGAGGTGTCGATCGAGGTGACGGTGCCCACGCCCTCGTAGAGCGTGTAGACCGCCTCGTTTATCATCGGCATCAGGATGCGGTTGACGATGAAGGCGGGAAAGTCCTCGGCCGTGGCGGAGGTCTTTTCGAGCCGTTCCACGACACCGTGGCAGGCCTTGTAGGTTTCCTCGCTGGTCGCGATGCCGCGGATGAGCTCGACGAGCTGCATGATCGGAACTGGGTTCATGAAGTGGAACCCCATGAAACGCTCGGGCCGATCCGTCGCGCTGGCCAGGCGCGTGATCGAGATCGACGACGTGTTCGACGTCAGGATCGTCTCGGGCCGCAGGCTGGGCAGAAGCTCGGCGAAGATGGCGTGCTTGATGTCCTCTCGTTCGGTTGCCGCCTCGATGATGAGGTCCGACGGGCCGAGATCGGTGAGCGTGAGCGTCGGCGTGATCCGCGCAAGGGCGGCGTCGCGGGCGTCGGCGGTGATCTTCTCGCGGCTGACCTGCCGCTCCATGTTCCGGTCTATGAGATCCATCGCCGCATCGAGCGCATCTTCGTTCACATCGGTGAGTGCCACGTCATAGCCGGCCAGCGCGCAGACATGGGCGATGCCGTTGCCCATCTGGCCCGCCCCGACGATGCCGATGCTCTTGATGTCCATGGCCGCTCTCCTGTCCGTCGGGCGGACCATAGCAGCGGGGGGCAGGGGGGCAAGCGGCGCGGTCTGAGACAATTCGCGACGAATGCGCCGTTCAACCAATCGGTAAGCCTTCGCCGGCACTCTGCTCCACGGACACAGAATCAGGGTTCCCGAGGCATGAGCGACGAAGGACGGCGCGATACGATCAACTACTATCCCTGCACCTACGGTCGCGCGCGGATCCAGTTTCGCGGCCCGCCGGTGCCGCTCGACTGGGCCTATACCGCAGTCGTCGGCGGATCGGAGGTGTTCGGAAAATACGTGGAGGATCCCTTTACCGATCAATTGGCCGACATGACGGGTCGCCGGGTGGTGAACCTCGGTGTGATGAATGCGGGAATCGACGCCTTCATTCAGGACGACGGCCTCGCGGCCGTGCTCGCGCGGGCCGAGATCGTCGTGGTGCAGACGATGGGCGCGCAGAATATGTCGAACCGGTTCTACACCGTGCATCCGAGACGGAACGACCGGTTTCTCCGGGCGTCGAGCGCGCTCTGCAGGCTCTATCGAGAGGTCGACTTCAGCGACTTCGCCTTCACGCGGCACATGCTGACGACGCTTCGCCGAACCTGTTCCAAACGCTTCGCGGTGGTCGCCGAAGAGCTTTCGACGGCCTGGCTCGCCCGGATGGAGACCTTGCTCTCCGGTATCTCGGGCAAATGCGTGCTTCTGCATCTCGAGGACAGCCGGGATCACGGGCTCGGGCCCGAGCCCTGCTTCGTGACAGTCGATCAGCTTCAGGCGCTAGAGGGCAAGTTCGACAAGGTGGTGCAATGCGTTGTCGGCGATGGGGACGGAGAGGATCCGCTCCGTGAGATGGTGTATCCCGAGACGGAGCGCGACGCCGCGATGCGAATGATCTCGGTCGATGCGCACGAGCGGATCGCGAAGGCCCTCGCACGGGTCATTCGGCGCCAGGACGGTCTCGCCGCATGAGAAACGGCAGCCTGTCCCGCCCTCGCCGGTTTCCAAGGGTGTCGGGGGCTCGCCGCGGGCTCTGTCTCCGGCCGGTAGAGCGGGTCGCTCTGTCGCGCGCAGCCGGACCGACCGGCATGGCGACGGCCCAGGATGGGCCGTATGCTCGGTGTCGGCGATCGTTCGGTTCTCCAGCCGAAGTGGAAAGGAGCAGGGGTCGTTGCGGGCGGTGAAGATTCGCGCGGTTGAATGCGGGTGCGAGACCGTCTGCCGCCGAAAACACTCTCGGCGCCGTGCTGGACCTTGGGGTGCCAAAAGAAAAGGGCGCGGCCCCGTCAGAGGCCGCGCCCGTCAATACTCACGTGCCGCAGCAGCGTCAGAGCTTCTCGATGAGCTCCGGCACGGCGGTGAAGAGATCGGCGACCAGGCCATAGTCGGCGACCTGGAAGATCGGCGCTTCCTCGTCCTTGTTGATCGCGACGATGATCTTCGAGTCCTTCATGCCGGCGAGGTGCTGGATCGCACCGGAGATGCCGACCGCGACATAAAGATCGGGAGCGACGACCTTGCCGGTCTGGCCGACCTGCCAGTCGTTCGGCGCGTAGCCCGAGTCGACCGCCGCGCGCGACGCCCCGACGGCCGCCCCGAGCTTGTCGGCGAGCTTCTCGATCATCGCGAAGTCGTCTTCCGAACCGACGCCGCGGCCGCCCGAGACGACGACACCGGCGGAGGTCAGCTCCGGCCGGTCGCTCTCGGCGACCTTGTCCTCGACCCATTCCGAAAGACCCGGGTTCTCGGCGGTGCCGATCGTCTCGACCGGGGCCGACCCGCCTTCGGGCGTGGCGTCGAAGGTCGAGGTGCGGATCGTCATCACCTTGGTCGCATCCGACGACTTGATCGTCTGGATCGCGTTGCCCGCGTAGATCGGGCGTTCGAAGGTGTCGGCGTCGATCACGGCGGTCACGTCCGAGAGGACCATGACGTCGAGGAGTGCAGCGATGCGGGGCATCACGTTCTTCGCGTCCGTCGTCGAGGGGGCGAGGATGTGGGAGTAGTCCCCGGCGAGCCCGGCGACGAGCGCCGCTGTCGGCTCGGCCAGGCGATGGCCCAGCGAGGCATCCTCGGCGACGAGCACCTTCGAGACGCCTTCGAGCTTGGCGGCCGCTTCGCCCGCGGCCGAGGCGGAGGCCCCGGCGCAGAGGAGCGTCACGTCGCCGAGTTGCTTCGCCGCCGTCATCGCCTTGGCCGTGGCGTCGACATTGAGTTCACCGTTGGTGACTTCACCGATCAGAAGAACAGCCATCACACAGCCCCCGCTTCCTTGAGTTTCGCAACCAGATCGTCGACCGAGCCGACCATTTCGCCGGCCTTGCGCGCCTCGGGCTCGGCGGTCTTGACGATTTCGAGCCGCGGCGCGACGTCGACGCCGTAGTCCTCGGGCGTCTTCTCCTCGAGCGGCTTCTTCTTGGCTTTCATGATGTTCGGCAGCGACGCGTAGCGCGGCTCGTTGAGGCGCAGGTCGACGGTGACGATCGCCGGCATCTTGACCTTGATGGTCTGGAGCCCGCCGTCGACCTCGCGGGTGACGACGGCGCTGTCACCCTCGACCTTGACCTCGGAGGCGAAGGTCGCCTGCGACCAGCCGAGAAGAGCCGAGAGCATCTGCCCGGTCGCGTTCATGTCGTTGTCGATGGCCTGCTTGCCGGCGAGCACGAGGCCCGGCTCCTCGGCGTCGATGACGGCCTTGAGGAGCTTGGCGACGGCGAGGGGCTCGATGTCGGTGTGCACGTCGTCGGCCGCCGTGATGAGGATGGCGCGGTCGGCCCCCATGGCGAGCGCGGTGCGGAGCGTCTCCTGCGCCTGCTTGACGCCGATCGAGACGGCGACCACTTCGGTCGCGGTGCCGGCTTCCTTCAGGCGGATGGCTTCTTCGACGGCGATCTCGTCGAAGGGGTTCATCGACATCTTGACGTTGGCGAGGTCAACGCCGGAACCATCGGCCTTCACACGCACCTTGACGTTGTAGTCGATCACCCGCTTGACGGGTACGAGGACTTTCATCGGTCACTCCTCCTGCGAAAATTACCTTCCGGGGTGTTAGACCAGCAAAGGCGCGCGGGACAGGGCGAAAGCGACACGATGATGCCTTGTGACGCACCGTTTCGCCCTGCGTGACGTGGATCGGAAACCCGTGTGGCGGATCGCAGCGGACCTCCGGCGCGCGCTTCAGCCCCGGTTCGCGCCGGGCACCCAGAGCACGTCGCCCCGGCCGTCGTCGTTGGCGATGCGGGAGGCCACGAAGAACCAGTCGGAGAGGCGGTTGAGATATTTCACCGCGGCGGCGTTGACGTCGCCCTCGTCGGCGAGTTCGACGCAGAGCCGCTCGGCCCGCCGCGTGACCGTCCGGCAGAGATGCAGATGCGCCGACAGCGGAGAGCCGCCGGGCAGAACGAAGGACCGGAGCGGCTCGAGCGCGCCGTTCATCGCGTCGATCTCCTCCTCGAGGCGGGCGACCTGCCCGTCCGAGACGCGCAGGGGCGGATACTCGGCCTGATCGTCGTTGGCGAGCCCTGGACGGCAGAGGTCCGCGCCGAGGTCGAACATGTCGTTCTGGATCATGGCGAGCCGCGCATCCATGTCGCCCTCGGCGTGGAGACGGGCCATCCCGATCGTGGCGTTCGCCTCGTCGACGGTGCCATAGGCTTCGACCCGGGCCGACGTCTTGGCCACGCGGGAGCCGTCGCCGAGCGCGGTCGTGCCGCTATCGCCGGTGCGGGTGTAGATTTTGGAGAGAACGACCATTGGTTTACCCTTTCGACCGGATCCAGACGAAGCCCACCAGCAGGATCACGGCCACGAGCTGCGCGACGAGGCGCAGGCGCATGATCTTGTTGGCGTACTTGCGGTTGAAGTCGCCGCCCTTCGCGAAGCCCCCGATCCCCGTCATCAGGATCAGGAGGACGATCAGGCAGGCACCTGCCACGAGATAGAAGAGGGGGTCATCGCGCATGGGCTATTCCTATCGTTGGAGTGTCGAGCCACCTAAGGCGGTCGCTCAGGAATTCGAGACGATTCGATCGAAGGCGCGCGTCGGCAGGGTGCGCTTGAGTGCCGTCGCGAGCGTCGTGGGCACCGTGACGCGATAGCGGGCCCGGGGCCGGGGGCTCTCGATCGCGTGGACAAGAGCCTTGGTCACCGCGCTCGCGGGCAGCTCGAACCGGGCTGTTTCGTCCCGATAGAGCCGATCCATCAGGCGCTCGTAGTCGGCGCGGCGGACGGACGCCTTCCAGTCGATCCAGCGCTCGAACTGCGCGCGGGCATTGGCGCGGAAGCGCGAGGTGATGGGGCCGGGTTCGATCAGGATCGGATGGATGTCGGTGCCCCGCATCTCCATGCGCAGGGTGTCGGTCAGGCCCTCGAGCGCGAATTTCGTGGCGTTGTAGGCTCCGCGCCAGGGGGCGGCGGCAAAGCCGAGGACACTGGAATTCTGGACGATGCGGCCGTGGCCCTGCGCCCGCATCACGGGAATGACGCGCCGCGTCAGATCGTGCCAGCCGAAGAAATTGGCCTCGAAGATCGCGCGAAGGGCGTCGGTCGGCAGATCCTCGACGAGGCCGGGAATTGCGTAGGCCCCGTTGTTGAAAAGCGCGTCGAGACGACCACCCGTGGCGGCCAGGACACTGTCGAGCGCGGGGGCGATCGTTTCGGGAGCTTCGTAGTCGAGGTGCGGAGACGTCAGGCCTTCCGATTCAAGCCGCGCGCAGTCATCGGGTTTGCGGCAGGCGGCGAAGACCGTCCAGCCCCGCTCAGCGAGCGTATGCGCCGCATCATGGCCGATGCCGGTGGACGCCCCGGTGATGAGGATGCTGCGGGTCATGGTCTTCGCGTTAGCAGTCCGGGACCCGAATGCAAACGGGCGCGCGTATGGCGCGCCCGAAAGGCTGGTCGTGGCGACGGATTTCAGTCAGGCCGGGGCGAGGAAGCGCGCGGACATGTAACCCGTCCGACCGCTTTCGACGTCTCGGATCTGGATCCAGCCGTTCTCCTCGGCCCCGAGGGCTTCGGTCACGGTGCCGCCCGGCAGGCTGTCGACGACGGCATTGGCGGTCGAGGGACCGGCGCGCATGTTGACCCGGCTGCCAGTCACCTTGAGCAGTTCGCGCGCGCCTTCCGGCTCCGCGGCGGCGTCGGTGACGTCTTCTTCGACCGGAATCTGCGGCTGAACGAGGCTGACGATCACCGGCTCGCCGATGAGGCGCGGGCTGTCGCCGGGAAGGCTTGGCGTCGGCGCGGAGGCGGCGATGACTGCGGCGTCGGGCACGACCGGCTCGGAGACTGCGGCACGCGTCACCTCGGCATCGGCGGTCCGCGGCTCCATCAGAACGGGATCGGCCTGCGCCGCGCCCACGGCGGCGATATCTATATCGCGGGTGCTGCGATCGGTGAGAAGGTCGTCGGTAGGCTGGCCCCAGATGACGAAGCCGGCATAGAGCGCCACGGCGAGCGTAAAGGTCAATTTGATCATAATGGACGTCCCCCCGGACATGATCGAAAACAACTTGATACAAGAACAAACGACCGTGGCAGCGGTTCCGTCGTTCCGAAACTAAGGTTAACACATGGGGTGCCGTAGGGACAGCCCGTCGTGGCGAGGGCGGCGTTGCAAAAACACCCCGGTTCCCCGTCGCTGCGGCCTCCTACCCCCGAGTGCTTGTGTGGTCGAACCCGCCCCGATACATCATTCGGTATGAGTGACCAGAACGACACGGACGATCTGCCTCCGGTTTCCGGGGAGATCCTGCGCGAGCCGCTGCGCCGCGCGATCGGGGACCGCTACCTGACCTATGCGCTCTCGACGATCATGCACCGGGCGCTGCCCGATGCCCGTGACGGTCTGAAACCCGTCCATCGGCGCATCCTCTACGCGATGCGGGAGTTGCGGCTGTCGTCCACCGGGGGTTTTCGCAAGTCGGCCAAGATCTCGGGCGACGTGATGGGCAATTATCATCCCCACGGCGACGCCGCGATCTACGATGCGATGGCCCGCCTCGCGCAGGACTTCGCGGTGCGTTATCCGCTCGTGGACGGGCAGGGGAACTTCGGCAACATCGACGGCGACAACCCGGCTGCCGCCCGCTATACCGAGGCCCGCATGACCGCCGCCGCCGAAGCGCTGCTCGACGGGCTCGACGAGAACGCGGTCGACTTCCGCGACAACTACGACGGCACCCTGCAGGAGCCGGTCGTCCTGCCGGCGGCGTACCCGAACCTTCTGGCCAATGGCGCGGCGGGGATCGCGGTCGGCATGGCGACGAACATCCCGCCCCACAACCTCGACGAGCTGATCGCGGCCTGCCTGCATCTCATCAAGGCCCCGAATGCGCGGGCCGAGACGCTTCTGGAGCATATCCCCGGGCCCGACTTCCCGACGGGCGGTGTGATCGTCGAGCCGAAGGAGAACATCCTCGAAGCCTACAACACCGGGCGCGGGGCCTTCCGCCTGCGGGCGCGGCACGTGGTGGAAGACCTCGGCAAGGGGCAGTGGCAGATCGTCGTCACCGAGATCCCGTACCAGGTCCAGAAGGGCAAGCTGATCGAGAAGCTGGCCGAACTGGTCCTGCAGAAGAAGGTGCCGATCCTGGCGGACGTGCGCGACGAGAGCGCCGACGACGTCCGCATCGTGCTCGAGCCCAAGTCGCGCAACGTCGACCCGGACGTGCTGATGAACACGCTCTACCGGCTGTCGGACCTGGAGACGCGCTTCTCGCTCAACATGAACGTGCTGATCGACGGGGTGACGCCGCGTGTGTGCGGCCTGCGCGAGGTGTTGCAGGCCTTCCTCGACCACCGGCGCGACGTGCTCCTGCGCCGCTCGCAGCACCGGATGGACAAGATCGACCACCGGCTCGAGGTGCTCGAAGGGTTCATCCTCGCCTATCTGAACCTCGACCGGGTGATCGACATCATCCGCTACGACGACGCGCCCAAGCAGGCCCTGATGCACGAGCCGTGGGGCGAGGGCTATGTGCGGGCCGCGGATGAGGCCGACTATCGCTCGCCCCTGCCGACGGAGCGGCCGTCCACACTGACCGAGGTGCAGGCGGAAGCGATCCTGAACATGCGGCTCCGGGCCCTGCGGCGGCTCGAGGAACTGGCGCTCCTGAAGGAGCGCGACGCCCTGATGGAAGAGCGCGCGACCCTGCAGGATCTGCTCGAAAGCGACGAGATCCAGTGGAAGACCATCGCCGACGAGTTGCGCGCGCAGCGCAAGCTTTTCGGCAAGTCGACCGATCTCGGCCGCCGGCGGACCGATTTCGCCGAAGCGGTCGAGGTGGCCGACGTACCGCTCGAGGCGATGATCGAGCGCGAGCCGGTCACGGTCGTCTGCTCGAGGATGGGCTGGGTACGGGCGCTCTCGGGGCACCAGCCGCTCGACAAGGAATTGAAGTTCAAGGACGGCGATGGCCCGGCCTTCATGTTCCACGCCGAGACGACCGACAAGCTCATCGTCTGGAGCAGCGACGGGCGTGCCTTCACGATCATGGCGAACGCGCTCCCGGGCGGGCGGGGCATGGGCGAGCCCCTGCGCCTCATGATCGACCTCCCGAACGAGAGCGAGATCGTCGACATCCTGATCCATCAGCCGGGCCGCAAGCTGTTGCTGGCGTCGAGCGCGGGCGACGGCTTCGTCGTCCCCGAGGAGGAGATGGTCGCCATGCGCCGTGCGGGCAAGGCGGTGATGACCGTGAAAGCCGGGGTGCGCGCGATGAAGCCCGCGGTGGCGACGGGCGATCACGTCGCCTGCATCGGGGAGAACCGCAAGATGCTGGTGTTCCCGCTTGCCGACCTGCCCGAGATGCCGCGTGGCAAGGGCGTTCGGCTCCAGAAGTTCAAGGACGGCGGGCTGGCCGACGTTACGGTCATCACGCTGGCCGAGGGGCTGTCGTGGTCCGATCCGGCGGGCCGCACGCGGCACGAGCCCGATCTCGGCGAATGGCTCGGCACGCGGGCTCAGGCGGGGCGAATGGCACCGCGCGGCTTCCCGCGCGACAACAGGTTCGGATAAGGACCGCAGGGGCGCGACAGACGCCCGTAACGAGACGAGAGGTATGGCATGGCATATCTGATGAACCGGCGGACGTTTGGCGCGACCGGCCTCGCGGCGGGGCTTTCGGCCTGCGCGACCCCCGATCCGCTGGGCGAGGACCTACCGCCGATGGGCGACTTCCAACTGGCCTTCACCGTGGTGGTCTCCGAGAACGCCAAGAAGATCCCGCCGTCGCGGGATGCGACGCCCGAGCAGCTCAAGTCGGTTATGACGGCCGAAGTGGAGCGCCGCTTCGGGGCCTACGCGGGCGGCACGGGCTACGTGATCGCGCTCAACATCGACGGCTACGCGCTCGCCCCGCCGGGTATCCCGGTCGTACTGACGCCGAAGTCGATCATGGTGGTGTCCGCCAATCTCTGGCGGGCCGATCCGCAGGAGAAACTTGCCGGTCCGAACCAGATCACGACCTTCGAGGGGGCCGATACGCTGATTCTGGGCTCGGGCCTCGTGAAGAGCGCCGAGGAGCAGTTGGAGACGCTCTGCCGCAACATGGCCAGGAAGGTGCAGAGCTGGATCCTGCGCGACCATCGCGACCTGATCGGCCTCGCCGCCTGAGCCCCTGGCCCCATGCTGCCCGGGCTTGCCAAGTGGGCGTCCGGCGGTTAGACGGCCCGCGATGCAATTCCGGGGCCTCGTACGGGGCCCCCTTCAAGTCAGGGGCCCAGCATGGCGAAGGCAAAGTTTGAGCGTACGAAACCGCACGTTAACATTGGCACGATCGGTCACGTTGACCACGGGAAGACGACGCTGACGGCGGCGATCACGAAGTACTTCGGTGACTTCAAGGCCTACGACCAGATCGACGGTGCGCCGGAGGAGAAGGCGCGGGGGATCACGATCTCGACGGCGCACGTGGAGTACGAGACGGAGACGCGTCACTACGCGCACGTCGACTGCCCCGGCCACGCGGACTACGTGAAGAACATGATCACGGGTGCCGCGCAGATGGACGGCGCGATCCTGGTTGTGAACGCGGCCGACGGCCCGATGCCGCAGACGCGCGAGCACATTCTTCTGGGCCGTCAGGTCGGCATCCCGAAGATGGTCGTCTACATGAACAAGGTCGACCAGGTGGACGACGAGGAGCTGCTGGAGCTCGTCGAGATGGAGATCCGCGAGCTTCTGTCGAGCTACGAGTACCCCGGCGACGACATCCCGGTGATCCCCGGCTCGGCCCTGGCCGCGATGGAGGGCAACAACCCGGAGATCGGCGAGGAGTCGATCAAGAAGCTGATGGCGGCCGTGGACGAGTACATCCCGACGCCCGAGCGCGCGGTGGACCAGCCGTTCCTGATGCCGGTCGAGGACGTGTTCTCGATCTCGGGTCGCGGCACGGTTGTGACGGGTCGCGTCGAGCGCGGCGTGATCAACGTGGGCGACGAGATCGAGATCGTGGGCATCCGCGACACGAAGAAGACGACCTGCACGGGCGTCGAGATGTTCCGCAAGCTGCTGGATCGCGGTGAGGCGGGCGACAACATCGGCGCGCTGCTGCGCGGTGTGGACCGGGACGGCGTCGAGCGGGGCCAGGTGCTCTGCAAGCCGGGTTCGGTGACGCCGCACACGAAGTTCGAGGCCGAGGCCTACATCTTGACGAAGGAAGAGGGTGGCCGTCACACGCCGTTCTTCGCCAACTACCGCCCGCAGTTCTACTTCCGCACGACGGACGTGACGGGGACGGTCCAGCTGTCCGAGGGCACGGAGATGGTGATGCCGGGCGACAACGTGTCCTTCGGGGTCGAGCTGATCGCGCCGATCGCGATGGAGCAGGGCCTGCGCTTCGCGATCCGCGAAGGCGGCCGCACCGTCGGTGCCGGCGTCGTGAGCAAGATTACAGAGTAATCTTGCTCGCACGCGACAGGGGACTTCGCACAGCGAAGTCTCCCGATAGCGTCGTGAGCAAGATTACAGAGTAAGGGTATTCACCGCGCCAGCGGTGAACGTCCCGACACGGCGCAGCGTCCCGGCCTGCCGGGGCGCGAGAGCCGCGGAAGCGTGACAGCCCGCAGGACGGATGCGCGTCACCCGACACTGCAAGGGCCGCCCCGCGAGGGGCGGCCTTTGTCACGAGAGGGCATCCGCGACATCGACACCCTCGGGTTGCAACGGGGGTGGCCATGCCTTCGGCGAACGCCGACGGCCGCACGCCACGCTCTACCACCCGGTTGAGATAAAGGGGCGGCTCCTGCTGCGCGAGTGATGGCGTGGCATCGGCGGGCGGCGTTCGAGGGCGCGCCCGTGTCCGTCCGGAGCCGCCCACGCAAAAGGGCGGCCCGACGGACCGCCCTCCGGAACATCCGATGCGGATCAGTTGTTCGAGATGATCGCCTCGATCTGACCCTTCTTCTGCGTGTCGCTGTCGCTCGACTCGACGACCGCCTTGATGGCTGCGATCTGACCCAGTGTCAGGTCGTCGAGCGAGTCGGTCGGAATGCCCATCCGCTCGAAGTCGCTCATCAGGGCCGTCTGCAGCATGTCGAAGCCTTCGCCCATGGTCGGCGAATGCGCATCCGCAAAAACAGGACCAGCCGCGAGGGTGGCAATAGTGGCGAGGGAAACAAGAGTGCGCTTCATGGTGTGCTCCTTTTCGAAAGCAGTGGTCTGAGCATCAGACACCGCAACGTCCAAGTTGCGGCCGGCTCGCACCAACAACCGCCCGACATCGGATAAGGTTCCGCAACGTCGCCACTTTTTATCCAGCGGGCCGAATATTCCGCCTTGGTCTGTCTCGACCGGCATCGTGGCCCGGGCAGAAACTTCGTTCTCCGCCATCTGGACCCTTGCGCTGTGCGCGTCTCGGACGTATCCCCGCAGCGCACCGCAGGGGTATAGCTCAGTTGGTAGAGCAACGGATTCCAAATCCGTAGGTCGCGGGTTCGAATCCTGCTGCCCCTGCCAGGTGCTTCAACCAAGTAAGCTTCCGGAAATCCCGACCGACGGACCGCACGGAAAGCGTTTGTTAAGTCCTGTCGGATATCGAGCCCGGGAAACAACCCGAGGTCGTCATGCTGGATCACGATGCGCAGGAGCCGGGCCTGCCCGGTCAACGCCTGGAAGACGGCACGTCAACTCCTGTCAAGCGGGCTTGGAACTCTCTTTCGTTTCGCGTCATCGGCCTTACATTGCTCGTCTTGGCGGCAAGCCTGTCGATTTCGCTCTACACCGTCTTCAATCAGGGCAGCCGTCTTTCGGTCGAGGACTTCCGGTCGAGCGCGATGATCAAGGCTGTCCTTCTGACGGATCGCATCTCTTCAGGCATCCGGGCCTACGATGCCGCGCAGGCGGAGCGTATGAGCCGGATGCTCTTCGAGATCGAGGGGATCAACATCCTCGGCACCCGGGCTTTCGACGCGGAGGGCGCGCTTGTCTTCCAGACCGAGGCAACGGGTGCCCGGGATGCCTTTCGCGGGCTGGAGCCCGCGACATCCGTGCCCGGCGTCGCGCGATCGTCCGGGATCGGCGAACGTCTTGTCGTGCGGGCCCCGGTCTATTCGCAGATCGGCCCCGATGGCCCGGTCGTCGGCTGGACAGAGACCGTATTCGACAAGTCGGCGTTGATGGCCGAACTCGGCAAGGACTGGAACCTCATGCTGATCATGCTGGCGGTCGTCATTGCCGTGATCGCGGGGATCCTCTTTCTGATGATGCGCATCACGCTCGTCCGGCCTGTCAACGGCATGATCGCCGCCATGCAGGGGCTCGCCCGCGACGAGGTCGATCTGACGATTCCGAAGGGAAGCGCGACCGAACTCGTGCGTATCGCCGATGCGCTTCGCGTGTTCCAGTCCAACATCCTAGCACGGCACGACCTCGAGGTCCGAAGCAAGGCGGCCGAGGAAAAGAACCGGACTTTCGAGGAAGAGAAGGAGGAAGCCCGCAAGGCGGAACAGGCCGCGGCTCGACAAAGGGAGAGCGAGGCACGCGCGCGCGCCACGCGCCTCGCCACCGAACGCGAGGCGCTGCAGTCGGATTTGTCCCGCGTTCTCGGTGCTGCAGCATCCGGCGACTTCGATCAGCGTATGGCGCTCGACGGCGTTCCCGACGACCAGATCGAGATCCGTCGGATGCTCAATACCGCGTTCGAGCGGGTCCGGACGAATATCGCGGAGATGATCTCCGTCCTCGCGCAGTTCGAGGGAGGGCAGCTCTGGGCGCGGCTCGAGGGAGAACGCCCCGGATCCTTCGGCCGGCTGCAGGCCTCCACGAATGCGATGGCCGAGCAGCTCCAGACGGCGCTCGGCGACCTGTCGCGGCACGCGACCGGCATCCTCGACGACAGCAGCGATCTTTCGGCCTCGGCCGAGGATCTGTCGAAGCGGACGGAGCGGACGGCCGGGTCGCTTGCCGAGACGACCCATGCGCTCGACCAGATCGTGGAGTCGATCTCCTCGACCGCGGACCTGACGGGACGCGCCCGCGGTTTTGCCGAAACGGCGCGGACCGAAGCCCGCGAGAGCGATCAGGTGGTCAACGACGCGGTGCAGTCCATGCAGGAGATCCAGAGCGTGTCGGGCGAGATCTCCCGGACGCTCGAGGTCATCAACGACATCGCGTTCCAGACCAACCTGCTCGCGCTCAATGCGGGCGTCGAGGCGGCACGGGCGGGCGAGGCCGGCCGCGGATTTGCCGTGGTTGCCTCGGAGGTTCGTGCGCTGGCGCAGCGGGCGTCCGATGCGGCACAGCAGATCGGTCTCCTCATCGAACGCAGCTCGGAGCAGATCGACACCGGCGTGCAGCGGGTCGCGCGAACGGGCGAGACGCTGACGCTCCTCGGTGACAGCGTGGCGAAGATCGGCGATCAGGTCGACGAGATCGCCGAGGCTTCGCGGGCCCAGTCGGCGGCGGCCGCCGAGATCAACCGCGCCATGAACGAGATCGACGGCGCGACCCAGCAGAACACCGCCATGTTCGAGGAGATCACGACGGCCAACCAGTCGCTCAAGGGGTCGGCCTCCGAGATGCTGCGCCTGATCGAGCAGTTCGACCTCGCCGAGCTGCGCGACGAGCGTCGTGCCTGGGCCGAGGCCGGTTGAGCCGCCCCGTCGCGACCCGTGACGCTCTACCTTGCATTGCCAGACGGCCCCGCTTATCTGCACTCCAATCGAAGCGCAGGAGAGCGACAGATGGCGATGACCAATCCGGTCCAGTTCATTCAGCAGACCCGGGCGGAAGTGGCCAAGATCTCCTGGCCGACCCGTCGGGAGGTTATGCTGACGACGGTGATGGTCTTCCTTCTGGCGATCGTCGCGGCGACCTTCTTCTTCCTCGTGGACCTCGTCATCCGGACTGGTCTGACCGAGCTGCTCGCGGCCTTCTGAGCCCGGCGAGGGTCGGGGATGCGGGGTTGAACCCGTGACAGGCGGGCGCTAGACAGAGCGGGATTTTCATGAGGCGGCGCGCATTGATTCGGATGCGCGCTGCTTGACGTTTCGGGGCGGCGTGCGCGCCATGCCGACCCGGCATCGACCAGACGAGAGGCACGAACGAGACATGGCGAAGCGGTGGTATTCGGTCAGCGTGCTGTCCAACTTCGAGAAACGGGTCGCGGAACATATCCGCACCGCCGTCGAGGAGCAGGAGCTGCAGGACCAGATCGAAGAAGTCCTGGTGCCTACCGAAGAGGTGATCGAGGTCCGTCGCGGCAAGAAGGTCACCTCCGAGCGGCGCTTCATGCCGGGCTACGTGCTGGTGCGCATGGAGATGTCGGACGAGGGCTATCACTTGGTGAACTCGATCAACCGCGTCACCGGGTTCCTCGGTCCCCAGGGCCGCCCGATGCCGATGCGCGACGCCGAGGTGAACCAGATCCTCAACCGCGTCCAGGAAGGTGAGGAAGCCCCGCGCAGCCTGATCTCCTTCGAGATCGGCGAGAACGTGAACGTGACCGATGGTCCGTTCGAGGGCTTCTCGGGTCAGGTCGAGGAAGTGGACGACGAGGCGCAGTCGCTGAAGGTGACGGTTTCGATCTTCGGCCGGGCGACCCCGGTCGAGCTGAAATTCACGCAGGTCGCCAAGACCGCGTGATTCCGCGACCGGGCAACCGGTGGCAACGGACGTGGGAGGCGAGGGCATTTGTCCGGACCGAACCACGGCATAACCGCCCCTCGGGGCAGATGTAGGGCGGGGTCATCCCGCCGCCGGAAGGAGAAAGCCAATGGCGAAGAAACTCGTCGGCACGATGAAGCTGCAGATCCCTGCAGGCAAGGCCAACCCGTCGCCGCCCGTGGGCCCCGCCCTGGGTCAGCGCGGCATCAACATCATGGAATTCTGCAAGGCGTTCAACGCCAAGACGCAGGAAATGGAGCCCGGCGCGCCGTGCCCCACCGTGATTTCCTACTACCAGGACAAGTCCTTCACGATGGAAATCAAGACGCCGCCCGCGTCTTACTACCTCAAGAAGGCCGCCGGTCTGAAGCCCGTGGGCAAGCGCAACCGTCCGCGCGGGGCCGAGAACCCGGGTCGCGAGACCGTCGCGACCGTCACCGTCAAGCAGGTGCGCGAGATCGCGGAAGCGAAGATGAAGGACCTGTCGGCCAACGACGTCGATCAGGCCATGAAGATCATCCTGGGCTCTGCGGCGTCCATGGGCATCGAGGTGAAGTAATGGCCAAGCTCGGAAAACGCACCAAAGCCGCCCGCGAGCAGTTCGCCGGCAAGGAAGACATCGCCATCGACGAGGCCGTGAAGCTGGTCAAGTCGAACGCCAAGGCGAAGTTCGACGAGACGATCGAGATCGCGATGAACCTCGGCGTCGACCCGCGTCACGCCGACCAGATGGTCCGCGGTGTGGTCAGCCTGCCCAACGGCACCGGCAAGACAGTCCGCGTGGCGGTCTTCGCCCGCGGACCGAAGGCCGAAGAGGCCCAGGCCGCCGGTGCCGACATCGTCGGGGCCGAGGATCTGATGGAGACGGTTCAGTCGGGCAAGATCGACTTCGACCGCTGCATCGCCACGCCCGACATGATGCCCATCGTGGGTCGTCTGGGTAAGGTACTCGGGCCCCGCAACCTGATGCCGAACCCGAAGGTCGGCACGGTGACGATGGACGTCAAGGAAGCCGTCGAGGCGGCCAAGGGCGGCCAGGTCCAGTTCAAGGTCGAGAAGGCCGGCGTGATCCACGCGGGCGTCGGCAAGGCGTCGTTCGACGAGGCGGCGCTCAAGGCGAACGTTCTCGCGTTCGTCGACGCCGTGTCGAAGGCCAAGCCGGCAGGGGCCAAGGGCTCCTACCTCAAGAAGATCTTCCTGAGCTCGACCATGGGCCCGGGCGTCTCCGTCAGCGTCGAGAGCGCGACGGGCAACGAGGCGGCCGCCGGCTGATCGACCGATCATTGCGACAGGAGAGCGGCGGGGGCGATCCCCGCCGTTTTCGTTTCTACGGCTGCGGCCCGCGCACCCCCGCAAAGTGCGGAAACGGGGGTTGGATCCGGACGGAAAGAGGAATAGGGAACGTCGTGACACGCCAGACGATTCGTCGCCTGGCGTGTTTCGTTCGTCCGAGACGGTGGGTTGGGGCCATGCCCCGCTAATTCCTGCCCGAGGCGGGATCAGACCAGATTGACCGTGGGCATCAGGCTCCGGGCGGTTCGGGAGTCCCGTTGTCAAAGGACCCAACCGCCGGAGCGATCCGGTACCGCTGAGCCGGGGGGCAACCCCCATACTTGGAGTGAAACTGTGGATAGAGCCCAGAAAGAGAAATTGGTCGAAGAGCTCGGCCAGATCTTCGAAAGCTCTGGCGTCGTGGTGGTCAGCCACTACGAAGGCATGACAGTTGCCGAAATGCAGGACCTGCGGGCGCGTATGCGCGAAGCCGGCGGATCCGTTCGCGTTGCCAAGAACAAGCTCGCCAAGATCGCCCTCGAGGGGAAGGCTGTCAGCAGCATTTCCGATTACCTCACGGGCATGACCGTACTCGGCTATTCCGAAGATCCCGTGGCTGCGGCCAAGGTCTTCGACGCCTACGCCAAGGACAACCAGAAGCTGGTGATCCTGGGCGGGGCGATGGGCGAGACGGCGCTGGACACCGCCGGTGTCGCAGCGGTCGCGAAGATGCCCAGCCGCGAGGAGCTCATCGCTTCCATCGTGGGCTGCATCGGCGCACCCGCTTCGAACATCGCGGGGGCCATTGGCGCGCCTGCTTCCAACATCGCGAGCATTCTCTCGACCATCGAAGAGAAGGCTGCCTGAAGCACCTGAAGTCATCCTTCGTCGGGGCCTTGAACGGCACGACACCGGAACACACCTAGCAAAACGGAAACAGTGAAATGGCTGATCTGAAAAAACTGGCCGAGGACATCGTCGGTCTCACCCTCCTGGAAGCCCAGGAACTGAAAACCATCCTCAAGGACGAGTACGGCATCGAGCCCGCCGCCGGCGGCGCGGTCATGATGGCGGGTCCGGCCGACGGCGGCGCTGCCGGCGGCGGCGAGGAGCAGACCGAGTTCGACGTCATCCTGAAGTCGGCGGGTGCCTCCAAGATCAACGTGATCAAGGAAGTCCGCGGCATCACGGGTCTCGGCCTGAAGGAAGCCAAGGACCTGGTCGAAGCCGGCGGCAAAGCCGTCAAGGAAGGCGTCGACAAGGCCGAGGCCGAGGACATCAAGGCGAAGCTCGAAGCGGCCGGTGCCGAAGTCGAGCTGAAGTAATCACGGCCCTGCCGTGATGGCGCGACGCGCGAGCGTCGCGTTCCCTCGAAGCGAAAGGGGGCTTTGCCTGCAAAGCCTCCCGAGTAAGCGGCGGGGGTACGGATTTCGAGGGGTGGAGCGGGATTTCCCGCTCCACCCGCTCCTGTCTCGGAAAGCCGCCTTTCGCGGTTTTCCCGGTCAGGAGGAAGGACGGGGGCGCACCTGTGGGAGGGTGCTGCCAGATGGTCCTTTCCGACGACCTCTTCGCAGGCTGCTGCGGTCCGGTGCCCGACGGACCGCGCGGCGCGAAACTTGAAAGGCGAGCATCACATGGCTCAGACGCAGGCGTCCTCCAAGCGTATCCGTCGGTATTACGGCAAACTGGAAGAAGTGCTCCAGATGCCGAACCTCATCGAGGTTCAGAAATCCTCCTACGATCTCTTCCTGAAGTCCGGTGACCAGGCAGAGCCCTCCGACGGGGAGGGCCTGATGGGCACCTTCCAGTCGGTGTTTCCGATCAAGGACTTCAACGAGACCGCGATCCTCGAGTTCGTGAAGTACGAGCTCGAAGAGCCGAAGTACGACGTCGAGGAGTGCCAGCAGCGCGACATGACCTATTCGGCCCCGCTGAAGGTCACGCTGCGGCTCATCGTGTTCGACATCGACGAGGATACCGGCGCGAAGTCCGTCAAGGACATCAAAGAACAGGACGTCTTCATGGGCGACATGCCCCTGATGACGAAGAACGGCACGTTCATCGTGAACGGGACCGAGCGCGTGATCGTCAGCCAGATGCACCGCTCGCCCGGCGTGTTCTTCGACCACGACAAGGGCAAGACGCACAGCTCGGGCAAGCTGCTGTTCGCCTGCCGCATCATCCCCTACCGCGGCTCCTGGCTCGACTTCGAGTTCGACGCCAAGGACCTGGTGTTCTGCCGCATCGACCGTCGCCGCAAGCTGCCGGTGACGACGCTGCTCTACGCGCTCGGGCTCGACCAGGAAGGCATCATGAATGCCTACTACGACACTGTCGACTACGAGCTGCGCAAGGGCGAGGGCTGGGCGACGAAGTTCTTCCCCGAGCGCTACGCGGGCACCCGCCCGGCCATGGACGTGATCGACGCCGACAGCGGCGAGGTCGTGATGGAGGCCGGCAAGAAGGTCACGCCGCGCCTCGTCAAGAAGCTCAACGAGGAAGGCAAGATCGGCCAGATCCTCGTTCCGTTCGATGGGATCGTGGGCAAGTTCGCCGCGCGCGACATCATCAACGAGGAGAACGGCGCGATCTACGTCGAGGCCGGTGACGAGCTGACCTGGGAAGTCGACAAAGACGGCGAAGTCACGGGCGGCACCCTCAAGGAGCTGCTCGACGCGGGCGTGACCGAGATCCCGGTGCTCGACATCGACAACGTCACTGTCGGCCCCTACATGCGCAACACGATGGCGTCGGACAAGAACATGGGCCGCGAGACCGCGCTCATGGACATCTACCGCGTCATGCGCCCGGGCGAGCCGCCCACCGTCGACGCCGCGCAGGCGCTCTTCGATCAACTCTTCCGCGACAGCGAGCGCTATGACCTTTCGGCCGTGGGCCGGGTCAAGATGAACATGCGCCTCGCCCTCGACGCCGAGGACACCGTCCGCACGCTGCGCGACGAGGACATCATGGCCTGCATCAAGGCCCTGGTCGAGTTGCGCGACGGCAAGGGCGAGATCGACGACATCGACCACCTCGGCAACCGCCGGGTGCGCTCGGTCGGCGAGCTGATGGAGAACCAGTATCGCGTGGGTCTCCTGCGGATGGAGCGCGCCATCAAGGAGCGCATGTCCTCGGTGGAAATCGACACGGTCATGCCGCAGGACCTCATCAACGCGAAGCCGGCCGCCGCCGCCGTGCGCGAGTTCTTCGGCTCCTCGCAGCTCTCGCAGTTCATGGACCAGACGAACCCGCTCTCGGAGGTGACGCACAAGCGCCGTCTCTCGGCCCTCGGGCCGGGCGGTCTGACCCGCGAGCGCGCGGGCTTCGAGGTCCGCGACGTGCACCCGACGCACTACGGCCGGATGTGCCCGATCGAGACGCCGGAAGGCCCGAATATCGGTCTCATCAACTCGCTCGCCACCTTCGCGCGGGTGAACAAGTACGGCTTCATCGAGACGCCCTACCGCAAGGTCGAGAACGGCACCGTGACCGACGAGGTCAGCTACATGTCCGCGACCGAGGAAATGCGGCATGTCGTGGCGCAGGCGAACGCCAACCTCGATGACGACAACAAGTTCGTCAACGAGATGGTCAACACCCGCCACGCCGGGGAATACACGCTCACTCCGACCGATCAGGTCGACCTGATCGACGTGTCGCCGAAGCAGCTCGTGTCCGTCGCGGCCGCCCTCATCCCGTTCCTCGAGAACGACGACGCGAACCGCGCTCTCATGGGCTCGAACATGCAGCGTCAGGCCGTGCCGCTCCTGCGGGCGGATGCGCCCTACGTCGGCACCGGCATGGAGGCCGTCGTGGCCCGCGACTCCGGGGCCGCCATCATGGCGCGCCGCGGCGGCGTCATCGACCAGGTCGATGCCGAACGCATCGTCGTGCGCGCGACCGAAGATCTGGCCCTCGGCGACGCAGGCGTTGACATCTACCGCCTGCGCAAGTTCCAGCGCTCGAACCAGAACACCTGCATCAACCAGCGCCCGCTGGTGAAGGTCGGCGACGCCGTCGCCAAGGACCAGGTGCTGGCCGACGGCCCGAGCACCGACATGGGGGAACTGGCGCTCGGCAAGAACGTCATTGTCGCTTTCATGCCGTGGAACGGCTACAACTACGAGGACTCGATCCTCATCTCCGAGCGCGTCTCGCGCGATGACGTCTTCACCTCGATCCACATCGAGGAATTCGAAGTCGCCGCCCGCGACACCAAGCTCGGGCCGGAGGAGATCACCCGCGACATCCCGAACGTCGGCGAGGAGGCCCTGCGCAACCTCGACGAGGCGGGCATCGTCTATATCGGGGCCGACGTGGAGCCGGGCGACATCCTGGTGGGCAAGATCACCCCCAAGGGCGAGAGCCCGATGACGCCGGAGGAAAAACTGCTCCGCGCCATCTTCGGCGAAAAGGCCTCGGACGTGCGCGATACCTCGCTGCGGGTGAAGCCGGGCGACTACGGCACCGTGGTCGAGGTCCGCGTCTTCAACCGGCACGGCGTCGAGAAGGACGAGCGCGCGCTGCAGATCGAGCGGGAGCTCGTGGAGCGCCTCGCACGCGACCGCGACGACGAGCGCGAGATCCTGGACCGCAACATCTACGCTCGCCTGCGCTCGATGATCGAGGGTCAGACGGCCGTGAAGGGCCCCAAGGGCTTCAAGGCGAACTCCACCGTGGACGAGGCGGCGCTCTCGGCGCTCAGCTTCGGCCAGTGGTGGCAGATCGCGCTCGAGGACGAGGAAGCGGCCAAGCAGGTCGAGGCCCTCAACGAGCAGTACGAGATCCAGAAGCGCGCCCTCGAGGCCCGCTTCGAGGACAAGGTCGAGAAGGTGCGCCGCGGCGACGACCTGCCGCCGGGCGTGATGAAGATGGTCAAGGTCTTCATCGCGGTGAAGCGCAAGCTTCAGCCGGGCGACAAGATGGCCGGCCGTCACGGCAACAAGGGCGTCATCTCCAAGGTCGTCCCGATGGAGGACATGCCCTTCCTCGCCGACGGCACGCCCGTCGACTTCTGCCTCAACCCGCTCGGCGTGCCCTCGCGCATGAACGTCGGCCAGATCCTCGAGACCCACATGGGCTGGGCCGCGCGCGGCCTTGGCCTCAAGATCGACGAGGCGCTCGACGAGTATCGCCGCTCGGGCGATCTCACCCCCGTCCGCGAGGCCATGCGCATCGCCTACGGCGAGGAGGCCTACGAGGAAGCGATGGCCGGTATGGAGGAGGACGCCCTGCTCGAATACGCGGGTAACGTAACGAACGGCGTGCCGATCGCCACGCCCGTCTTCGACGGCGCGAAGGAAGGCGACGTCAACGACGCGCTGACCCGCGCGGGCTTCGACACCTCCGGTCAGTCGGACCTCTACGACGGTCGCACCGGCGAGAAGTTCTCGCGCAAGGTGACGGTCGGCGTGAAGTACCTGCTGAAGCTGCACCACCTCGTGGACGACAAGATCCACGCGCGGTCGACCGGGCCCTACAGCCTCGTCACGCAGCAGCCCCTGGGCGGCAAGGCGCAGTTCGGCGGCCAGCGTTTCGGCGAGATGGAGGTCTGGGCGCTGGAAGCCTACGGCGCGGCCTACACCCTGCAGGAAATGCTGACGGTGAAGTCCGACGACGTGGCCGGCCGGACCAAGGTCTACGAGAGCATCGTCAAGGGCGAGGACAACTTCGAGGCGGGCGTTCCCGAGAGCTTCAACGTGCTCGTCAAGGAAGTCCGCGGTCTCGGCCTGAACATGGAACTCCTGGATGCGGAGGAAGAGAGCGAGTGAGCCCGGATTTTCTTTTCGAAGAAAATCGGGCCGGGCAAATCCTTCTTGAAGGATTTGCCCCCGCCCTCCGCACACACCTTATTGATAGGGACCTGACATGAACCAGGAACTGACGAACAACCCGTTCAACCCGATCGCGCCGCAGAAGGTCTTCGACGAGATCAAAGTCTCACTGGCCTCGCCTGAGCGGATCCTCTCGTGGTCCTACGGCGAGATCAAGAAGCCCGAGACCATCAACTACCGCACGTTCAAGCCCGAGCGTGACGGCCTATTCTGCGCGCGCATCTTCGGTCCGATCAAGGACTACGAGTGCCTCTGCGGCAAGTACAAGCGCATGAAGTACCGCGGCGTCGTCTGCGAGAAATGCGGCGTGGAAGTCACGCTCCAGAAGGTCCGCCGCGAGCGCATGGGCCACATCGAGCTGGCCTCGCCGGTCGCGCACATCTGGTTCCTGAAGTCGCTGCCCAGCCGCATCGGCCTCATGCTCGACATGACGCTGCGCGACCTCGAGCGGATCCTCTACTTCGAGAACTACGTCGTCATCGAGCCGGGCCTGACCGACCTCACCTACGGGCAGCTGATGTCCGAGGAAGAGTACATGGACGCGCAGGACGCCTATGGTGCGGACGCCTTCCAGGCGAACATCGGGGCCGAGGCCATCCGCGAGATGCTCAGCCAGATCGACCTGGAACAGGAAGCCGCGACGCTGCGCGAAGATCTCAAGGAAGCGACGGGCGAGCTGAAGCCGAAGAAGATCATCAAGCGCCTGAAGATCGTCGAGAACTTCATCGAGTCGGGCAACCGCCCCGAGTGGATGATCCTGACCGTGATCCCGGTCATCCCGCCCGAGCTGCGCCCGCTGGTGCCGCTCGATGGCGGCCGGTTCGCCACGTCCGACCTCAATGACCTGTATCGCCGCGTCATCAACCGCAACAACCGCCTCAAGCGGCTCATCGAGCTGCGCGCGCCCGACATCATCGTGCGCAACGAGAAGCGGATGCTGCAGGAATCCGTCGACGCGCTCTTCGACAATGGCCGCCGCGGCCGCGTCATCACGGGGGCCAACAAGCGCCCGCTGAAGTCGCTCTCGGACATGCTCAAGGGCAAGCAGGGCCGCTTCCGCCAGAACCTTCTGGGCAAGCGCGTCGACTTCTCGGGCCGCTCGGTCATCGTGACCGGGCCGGAACTCAAGCTGCATCAGTGCGGCCTGCCCAAGAAGATGGCGCTCGAGCTCTTCAAGCCGTTCATCTACTCGCGGCTGGAGGCCAAGGGCCTGTCGTCCACCGTTAAGCAAGCCAAGAAGCTGGTCGAGAAGGAGCGCCCGGAGGTCTGGGACATCCTCGACGAGGTGATCCGCGAGCATCCCGTGCTCCTGAACCGCGCGCCCACGCTGCACCGCCTCGGCATCCAGGCGTTCGAGCCCGTGCTGATCGAGGGCAAGGCGATCCAGCTGCACCCGCTCGTCTGCTCGGCCTTCAACGCCGACTTCGACGGGGACCAGATGGCCGTCCACGTGCCGCTCTCGCTCGAGGCGCAGCTCGAGGCGCGCGTCCTGATGATGTCGACGAACAACGTTCTGTCGCCCGCGAACGGCGCGCCGATCATCGTCCCGTCGCAGGACATGATCCTCGGTCTCTACTACGTCTCGATGGAGCGGGCCGGGATGACGGGCGAAGGCATGGTCTTCGCCTCGGTCGACGAGGTGCAGCACGCCCTCGACGCCGGGCAGGTGCACCTGCACGCCAAGATCAAGTGCCGCATCACGCAGATCGACGAGATGGGCGAGGAAGTCGGCGTCGTCGTCGACACGACGCCCGGCCGTGTGCGCCTCGGCGCGATGCTGCCGCTCAACGCCAAGGCTCCGTTCGAGCTGGTGAACCGCCTTCTGCGCAAGAAGGAGGTGCAGCAGGTCATCGACACCGTCTACCGCTACTGCGGTCAGAAGGAATCGGTCATCTTCTGCGACCAGATCATGACGCTCGGCTTCCGCGAGGCCTTCAAGGCCGGCATCTCCTTCGGCAAGGACGACATGGTCATCCCCGATCAGAAGTGGACGATCGTCGACGCCACGCGCGAGCAGGTGAAGGACTTCGAACAGCAGTACATGGACGGCCTGATCACCCAGGGCGAGAAGTACAACAAGGTCGTGGACGCCTGGTCGAAGTGCAATGACCAGGTCACCGAGGCCATGATGTCCACCATCTCCGAGGCCGGCACGGCCGAGGACGGGTCCGAGCAGGAACCGAACTCCGTCTACATGATGGCCCATTCGGGCGCGCGGGGCTCGGTCACGCAGATGAAGCAGCTGGGCGGGATGCGGGGCCTCATGGCCCGCCCGAACGGCGACATCATCGAGACGCCGGTGATCTCGAACTTCAAGGAAGGCCTGACCGTGCTCGAGTACTTCAACTCGACCCACGGCGCGCGCAAGGGCCTGTCGGACACCGCGCTCAAGACCGCGAACTCGGGCTACCTGACGCGTCGCCTCGTCGACGTGGCTCAGGATTGCATCGTGCGCGTGGACGACTGCGGCACCGACCGTGCGATCACCGCCGAGGCGGCCGTGAACGACGGCGAAGTCGTCGCCACGCTGGCCGAGCGCGTGCTCGGTCGGACGGCGGCCGATGACGTGCTCGTGCCCGGCACCGACGAGGTGATCGTCTCCGCCGGCGAGATCATCGACGAGCGCAAGGCCGATGCCATCGACCAGGCGAACGTGCAGTCCATGCGCATCCGCTCGCCGCTGACCTGCGAGGCCGAGGAGGGGGTTTGCGCCACCTGTTACGGTCGCGACCTGGCCCGCGGCACCAAGGTGAACCTCGGCGAGGCCGTCGGCATCATCGCGGCCCAGTCCATCGGCGAGCCGGGCACCCAGCTGACGATGCGGACGTTCCACATCGGCGGCGTGGCCCAGGGCGGTCAGCAGTCGTTCATGGAGGCCTCGGCCCCCGGCACGATCGAGCTGCGCAACCCGAACACGCTCACGAACGAGGCCGGCGGGATCATCGTGATGGGCCGCAACATGCAGCTCGTCATCAAGGACCAGACCGGCGAGGAGCGCACGTCGCACAAGCTGGGCTACGGCACGACCCTCTTCGTGAAGGACGGCCAGTCGGTCGAGCGGGGCGACAAGCTCTTCGAGTGGGATCCCTACACGTTGCCGATCATCGCCGAAGCCGACGGCAAGGCGAAGTTCGTCGACCTCTATGCGGGCATTTCCGTCCGCGACGAGACCGATGACGCGACCGGCATGACCCAGAAGATCGTCTCGGACTGGCGCTCTGCACCGAAGGGCAGCGACCTGAAGCCCGAGGTCCTGATCGTGGGTGCCGACGGGGAGCCGGTACGCAACGAGGCCGGCAACCCGGTCACCTATCCGATGTCGGTCGACGCCATCCTGTCGGTCGAGGACGGGCAGGATCTCAAGGCCGGCGACGTCGTCGCGCGGATCCCGCGCGAGGGTGCGAAGACGAAGGACATCACCGGCGGTCTGCCGCGGGTGGCCGAACTCTTCGAGGCCCGTCGTCCCAAGGACCACGCCATCATCGCCGAGCGCGACGGCACCGTGAAATTCGGCAAGGACTACAAGAACAAGCGCCGGATCACGGTCGTCCCCGCGGACGACAGCCTCGAGCCGATCGACTACATGGTGCCGAAGGGCAAGCACATCCCGGTCAGCGAAGGCGACTTCGTGCAGCGTGGCGACTACATCATGGACGGCAACCCGGCCCCCCATGACATCCTGCGCATCCTCGGGATCGAGGCGCTCGCCGACTACCTGATCGACGAGGTGCAGGACGTGTATCGACTGCAAGGCGTGAAGATCAACGACAAGCACATCGAGGTCATCGTCCGGCAGATGCTCCAGAAGTACGAGGTGCTCGACAGCGGGGAGACGACCCTCCTCAAGGGCGAGCACATCGACAAGGCGGAGCTCGAGGAAGCCAACGAGAAGGCCGAGAAGCGGGGCGGTCGCCTCGCCCAGGCCGAGCCGATCCTCCTCGGGATCACCAAGGCGTCGCTGCAGACCCGCAGCTTCATCTCCGCCGCCTCCTTCCAGGAGACGACCCGCGTGCTGACCGAAGCTTCGGTGCAGGGCAAGCGCGACCGTCTCGTCGGTCTCAAGGAGAACGTCATCGTCGGCCGCCTCATCCCGGCGGGCACCGGTGGCGCGACCCAGAAGATGCGCGCCATCGCCCAGAGCCGCGACAACACGGTGATTGAGGCGGCGCGGATCGAGGCCGAGAAGGCCGCGGCGCTCGCCGCGCCCGAGGAGACGGTTTCGGCGGAGGACGCCTTCAAGTCGGCCGAGACGACCGAGGAGACGTCGGAGGACTGATCGACCTTTCCGACAATGTGATAGAGCCCCCGCCGGAGCGATCCGGCGGGGGTTTTTCCTTGGCAATGCAAGGCTTCGTCGCGGTCCGGTCTTTGCGCGCCCTGCGCAATGCGTCGCAACCGGCGGGCCGCGTTTCGGCGGAGCCCGGGCCCCGACAGATCTTGCCCGCTTGTCAGCCGCTGTGCCCCATGCCACGCAGGCCCCATGGCAATCCGCAACCAGATCATCGGCCTGATCCGCTTCAGCTACCCAGCGACGGAAGGCTTCGCAGCCTCGCGTCTTGGACAAGCGGCGCTGGAGGAGCTGCTTTACGATCCGCGGCGACTGACGATGCGCTTCGCCTATCTGGAGACGCTGGTGCTGCCGACGCTCGCCGCGCAGACCGACGGGGATTTCATCTGCGGCATCCTCGCGGGCGACACCCTGCCGCAGGAGTGGCAGGATCGTCTGCGCGCGCTGACCGACCGGTTTCCCTTCGTGCGGCCGATCTTTCTCGAGCGCATGGGACCCTTGCCCGCCGCGAAGCGCAGCTTCCGGCGTTGCGTGGAGACCGACGCGACACACGTGACGGGCTTCCGCCTCGACGACGACGACGCGCTCGCGGTCGACTACATCGAGAAGACACGGGACCGGGCCGACCGCCTGATCGCCGGCGGCTTTGCGGAGAAGCCGGCCTGCGTCGCCTTCACCCGCGGCCTCTACTGGAATCTGAACGCCCCCGGAGAGCCGTTCCACCGCTTCCGCGAAGCCTTTGCGCCGAGCCTCGCCTGCGCGATGATCACCGCCCCCGACATGCCGACCTGCATCTACCGCTACAACCACCGCCGTATCGCGAGCTTCATCCCGACCTACCTGGAGCCCGGCGGGCAGGAGATGTTCGTCCGCACCCAGCATGACACCAACGACAGCAACCGCGTCGCGCCGCCCCATGCCGAGGCGATCGCAACGGCGGAGGCGGCGAAGCTCCTGCGCAAGCGGTTCGCGCTCGATGCGGATCGCGTCTTCGGATTGATGCCGGTCCGGCCCGCGGGTTGGTGAGACGATGAACGAGAACCTGCGCGGGTCCGTCCTGATGATGGGCTCGATGGCGACCTTCACGCTCAACGATGCGGTCATCAAGTACCTCGCACAGGGCCTGCCGACGTTTCAGGTCGTCTTGCTGCGCGGCCTCGCGGCGACGGCGCTCATCACGCTGCTCGCCTGGCTCACGGGCGCGCTCTGCCGCCCGATTCCGCGCGGAGACTGGCCCGCCGTGATCGGGCGGTCGGTGGTCGAGGTGGCGTCGTTCTTTCCCTTTGTCCTCGCGCTCACGCATATGCCGCTCGCCAATGTCACGGCTATCCTGCAGGCGCTGCCGCTCACCATCACGGCGGCCTCGGCGGTTTTTCTGGGCGAGAGGGTGGGCTGGCGGCGATGGACGGCGATCGCGCTGGGCTTCGTCGGCGTGCTGATGATCGTGCGCCCGGGCGGAGCGGATTTCGACGGCTGGTCGCTCGTCGCCTGCGCAGCCATGCTCACGATAACTGCGCGCGACCTCATCACGCGCCGCCTCTCGCCCGAGGTGCCCTCGCTCAACGTGGCGATCATCACCGCCGCCGGCGTGACGGCGCTCGGGGCCGCGCTCACCGTCGGACAGGACTGGGCTCCGGTCGACGCGGGGCAGGGCGGGCTCATCTTTCTGGCCTCCGCGTTCATCCTGGGCGGCTACCTCTTCTCGATCATGGCGATGCGCGTGGGCGAGGTCTCGGCCGTGACTCCCTTCCGCTACACCGCATTGATCTGGGGTCTCCTGCTGGGCTGGTTCGTCTTCGGCGACTGGCCGAAGCCGATGACATTGATGGGCGCGGCGCTTATCGCGGGGACAGGGCTCTACACGCTTTTCCGCGAAAGCCGCCCCGCCCCGGCCCCGCGTCCGAACGCGCCGCGCTGACCGCCGCATCTTCCTGCGTCAAATACTCGATCCCGGTACCTTCACTCGGGGCAAGCCCTAGAAACTCTCGCGGATCGCCTTGAGGTCGAGCGCGAAGCGGCGGCGCAGCACGCGCTTCTGTTCTTCGTCCGCGGGCTTCAACCGTTTGAGTTGTCCTGCCTGTCCGCTATCGTTCGTCCCGTCGATCCCGCGCAGCCACATGGGCGCATCGGGCAGAGTGAACGACGGCATGAGCGTACCGAGCCGGTGATGCGGAAAGTGCAGTGCCGTTCGCCGGTTTGTCGGCGCGAGAACGATCGCCTGTGCGATACAAATGTACGACAAGAACGTCTCCTCCACCCGAGGGCCGTCCGGTGTGAGATTCAGCAGATAGCCACGGTTGAAGTCGATCGTCAGGCGCTTGTGCTGCGCCCAGACGTGTTCGAGCGCTGTGAAGGTCTCGCGAGCGCGGGCCACGAAACGGCGGGCGACACCGTCGTCGTCGTCGTGACGGAACTGCAGCACGGGCGGGCCCTCGGGGTCGATGTGCGGCAGAACCGCGTTGCGGATCGCGTCGCGGTAGGGCTCGTCGGGGTGATAGACGATCGTGCCGCCCTTGAGCCCAGAGACGATGCGTTCCAGACGCCCGCGCCAGGGCTCCGGCAGATCCGCGCCGGTGATGACCAGAGTGCGGAAGTCACTGTCGCTCTGCATCGAGAGGGTGCGCAAGCTGACATGTTCGAGCGTCCTCAGCCGCGCCTCCATCCGGTCCGGGTGCCAGAGGTGCGCCTTGCGCGCCTCGACCGTCTCGTGTTCGGTCTGGTAACCGCCGAGACCGGGATAGGCGAAACGCGTTATGGCGAGGATCTGCAGGTCCGACATGGTGATGCAGGTTGCCGCCATCGCCCCCGACGGGCAAGGGCGCGCAGGTCCGTCGCGGTGCGTTGACACCCGGTCGCGATTCCCCTAAGTGAGCCGCAATTCGGTCTGGGCGTGGTGACACGTCCGGGGTCCGGCACGCCAAAACCGTCGCACAAGATCCGGGATACTGCTTCCCGTATCCTCTGTCACACAACCGCATCGTCCAGGTCGGAATTCCGGGCGAATGCGGCCAAGCCGGTTTTCGCGCTGCTGGCTCGTGCCGGACGACGATTGAGATTAACTGAACGGGAAGTATCAATGCCCACCATCCAGCAGCTGATCCGCAAACCGCGTCAGCCCCGGGTCAAGCGTTCCAAGTCGCTGCACCTGGAAAACTGCCCGCAGAAGCGCGGCGTCTGCACCCGCGTCTACACCACAACGCCCAAGAAGCCGAACTCGGCCATGCGGAAGGTCGCCAAGGTGCGCCTGACCAACGGGTTCGAGGTCATCTCCTACATCCCGGGCGAGAGCCACAACCTGCAGGAGCACTCGGTCGTGCTCATCCGCGGCGGTCGTGTGAAAGACCTTCCGGGTGTCCGCTACCACATCCTGCGCGGCGTGCTCGATACGCAGGGCGTCAAGGACCGTCGCCAGCGCCGCTCCAAGTACGGTGCCAAGCGTCCGAAGTGACCCGAACCGCCGGTTCGGGCCATCCTCGGGCGCGACCCGAGGATCTCCCGGCCGCAAGATCCTCGGGTCACGCCCGCGGATGACGCAACGAAGAGATCAAAGAGGATACCCCGATGTCCCGCCGCCACGCCGCTGAAAAGCGCCAAGTCCTGCCTGACGCCAAGTACGGCGACAAGGTTCTGACGAAGTTCATGAACAACCTGATGATCGACGGCAAGAAGTCGGTCGCAGAGAAGATCGTCTACAACGCGATGGATCGCGTCGAGGCCAAGCTGAAGCGCTCGCCGATCGAGGTCTTCGCCGAGGCCCTCGACAATGTGAAGCCCTCGGTCGAGGTCCGTTCCCGCCGGGTTGGCGGCGCGACCTACCAGGTGCCCGTCGAGGTCCGCCCCGAGCGCCGCGAGGCGCTGGCGATCCGCTGGCTCATCAACGCAAGCCGCGCGCGCAACGAGAACACGATGGAAGAGCGTCTGGCCGGTGAGCTGATCGACGCCGTCCAGAGCCGTGGCTCCGCCGTCAAGAAGCGCGAAGACACCCACAAGATGGCCGACGCCAACAAGGCGTTCAGCCACTACCGCTGGTAAGCGCAGCGCTTATATAGAGCACATATCACGGGGGCCCGAAGGGGGCCCCCGTGCCCGTTTTCTCCTCAATCAGAGGTACGCCAAATGGCACGCGACTATCCCCTCGACCGCTACCGGAACTTCGGGATCATGGCCCACATCGACGCAGGCAAGACCACCTGCTCGGAGCGGATCCTGTATTACACCGGCAAATCCCACAACATCGGTGAAGTCCACGACGGTGCCGCCACCATGGACTGGATGGAGCAGGAGCAGGAGCGTGGCATCACCATCACCTCGGCCGCGACGACCACTTTCTGGGAGCGCACCGAGGACGGCCAGACGGCCGACACGCCGAAGCACCGCCTGAACATCATCGACACCCCCGGCCACGTGGACTTCACCATCGAGGTCGAGCGTTCGCTCGCCGTGCTCGACGGGGCCGTCTGCGTGCTCGACGCGAACGCCGGTGTCGAGCCCCAGACCGAGACCGTCTGGCGCCAGGCCGACCGCTACAAGGTTCCGCGGATGGTCTTCGTCAACAAGATGGACAAGATCGGGGCCGACTTCTTCAATTGCGTGAAGATGATCGAGGATCGCACCGGCTCCCGCGCGGTGCCCGTCGGCATCCCGATCGGGGCCGAGAGCGAGCTCGAGGGTCTCATCGACCTCGTCACCATGGAAGAATGGCTCTGGCAGGGCGAAGACCTCGGCGCGTCCTGGGTCAAGGCTCCGATCCGCGACGGTCTGAAGGACATGGCCGACGAATGGCGCGGCAAGATGGTCGAGGCCGCCGTCGAAATGGACGACGACGCCATGATGGAATATCTCGAGGGCAACGAGCCCGACGTGCCGACCCTGCGCGCCCTGCTGCGCAAGGGCACGCTCTCGCTCAGCTTCGTTCCCGTCCTCGGGGGCTCCGCCTTCAAGAACAAGGGTGTCCAACCCCTCCTGAACGCCGTCATCGACTACTTGCCGAGCCCGCTCGACGTCGTCGACTACATGGGCTTCAAGCCGGGGGACGAGACCGAAGAGCGCAACATCGCCCGCCGCGCGGATGATGCGATGCCCTTCGCCGGTCTGGCGTTCAAGATCATGAACGACCCCTTCGTCGGCTCGCTGACCTTCACGCGCATCTACTCGGGCGTTCTGAACAAGGGCGACACGCTCCAGAACACCACGAAGGGCAAGAAAGAGCGCGTCGGCCGGATGATGATGATGCACTCGAATAACCGTGAGGAAATCACGGAAGCCTTCGCGGGCGACATCATTGCACTCGCCGGCCTGAAGGACACGACCACGGGCGACACGCTTTCGGATCAGAACGACCAGGTCGTGCTCGAGACGATGACCTTCCCCGACCCGGTCATCGAGATCGCGGTCGAGCCGAAGACGAAGGCCGACCAGGAGAAGATGTCCCAGGGCCTGCAGCGGCTTGCCGCCGAGGACCCGTCCTTCCGCGTCGAGACCGACCTCGAGTCCGGTCAGACGATCATGAAGGGCATGGGCGAACTTCACCTCGACATCCTCGTCGACCGTCTCAAGCGGGAGTTCAAGGTCGAGGCCAACATCGGTGCTCCTCAGGTGGCCTACCGCGAGACCATCGGTCATGAGGTCGAGCACACCTACACCCACAAGAAGCAGTCGGGTGGCTCGGGCCAGTTCGCCGAAGTGAAGCTGCTCATCTCCCCGACGGAGCCGGGCGAAGGGTATTCCTTCGAGTCGAAGATCGTCGGTGGCGCGGTGCCGAAGGAGTACATCCCCGGCGTCGAGAAGGGCATCAACTCGGTCATGGACTCTGGTCCGCTCGCCGGCTTCCCGGTGATCGACTTCAAGGTCCAGCTGCTCGACGGCAAGTTCCACGACGTGGACTCGTCGGTCCTGGCCTTCGAGATCGCGTCGCGGATGGGGATGCGCGAAGGCATGCGCAAGGCCGGGGCGAAACTCCTCGAGCCGGTGATGAAGGTCGAGGTGATCACGCCGGAGGAATACACGGGCGGCATCATCGGCGACCTGACGTCCCGCCGGGGCCAGGTCTCGGGGCAGGAGCCGCGCGGCAACGCCATCGCGATCGACGCCTTCGTGCCGCTGGCGAACATGTTCGGCTACATCAACACGCTGCGCTCCATGTCGAGCGGACGGGCCCAGTTCACGATGCAGTTCGATCACTACGATCCGGTGCCGCAGAACATCTCGGAAGAGATCCAGAAGAAGTTCGCCTGACGCGATTTCACCCGCTCCGCGACCGCGCGGGGCGGGTGCCCCCCAACATCTGACAAGAGGAGACCTTCCATGGCGAAGGCAAAGTTTGAGCGTACGAAACCGCACGTTAACATTGGCACGATCGGTCACGTTGACCACGGGAAGACGACGCTGACGGCGGCGATCACGAAGTACTTCGGTGACTTCAAGGCCTACGACCAGATCGACGGTGCGCCGGAGGAGAAGGCGCGGGGGATCACGATCTCGACGGCGCACGTGGAGTACGAGACGGAGACGCGTCACTACGCGCACGTCGACTGCCCCGGCCACGCGGACTACGTGAAGAACATGATCACGGGTGCCGCGCAGATGGACGGCGCGATCCTGGTTGTGAACGCGGCCGACGGCCCGATGCCGCAGACGCGCGAGCACATTCTTCTGGGCCGTCAGGTCGGCATCCCGAAGATGGTCGTCTACATGAACAAGGTCGACCAGGTGGACGACGAGGAGCTGCTGGAGCTCGTCGAGATGGAGATCCGCGAGCTTCTGTCGAGCTACGAGTACCCCGGCGACGACATCCCGGTGATCCCCGGCTCGGCCCTGGCCGCGATGGAGGGCAACAACCCGGAGATCGGCGAGGAGTCGATCAAGAAGCTGATGGCGGCCGTGGACGAGTACATCCCGACGCCCGAGCGCGCGGTGGACCAGCCGTTCCTGATGCCGGTCGAGGACGTGTTCTCGATCTCGGGTCGCGGCACGGTTGTGACGGGTCGCGTCGAGCGCGGCGTGATCAACGTGGGCGACGAGATCGAGATCGTGGGCATCCGCGACACGAAGAAGACGACCTGCACGGGCGTCGAGATGTTCCGCAAGCTGCTGGATCGCGGTGAGGCGGGCGACAACATCGGCGCGCTGCTGCGCGGTGTGGACCGGGACGGCGTCGAGCGGGGCCAGGTGCTCTGCAAGCCGGGTTCGGTGACGCCGCACACGAAGTTCGAGGCCGAGGCCTACATCTTGACGAAGGAAGAGGGTGGCCGTCACACGCCGTTCTTCGCCAACTACCGCCCGCAGTTCTACTTCCGCACGACGGACGTGACGGGGACGGTCCAGCTGTCCGAGGGCACGGAGATGGTGATGCCGGGCGACAACGTGTCCTTCGGGGTCGAGCTGATCGCGCCGATCGCGATGGAGCAGGGCCTGCGCTTCGCGATCCGCGAAGGCGGCCGCACCGTCGGTGCCGGCGTCGTGAGCAAGATTACAGAGTAATCTTGCTCGCACGCGACAGGGGACTTCGCACAGCGAAGTCTCCCGATAGCGTCGTGAGCAAGATTACAGAGTAAGGGTATTCACCGCGCCAGCGGTGACTGTCCCGACAAGGCGCAGCGTCCCGGCCTGCCGGGGCGCGAGAGCCGATCAAGAATAGCCTTGAGACAGGGCCGCCCCAACGGGCGGCCCCTTGTCACGAGAGAACGCGGGTTTCACGCCAGCGCTCCACCGATCGCGGCGCAGCGTCCTGGCCTAGCCGGCAGCGTCTAGTAGTAGCGGTTGATGCAGGTTTCCACGCCGACGGCGAGGCTCGGGCTGTCTTGCATGCTGCCACGCAAGACCACGAGGAGGAGTTCACGCTGAACACCATCGCGACGGGCCGTCGCGATCTGATGGGACATGGAACGCATATTCCCGAGCATTTGCTGTCCCTCGGGCAAGATCGCGGCCATCTGCCGCGCGGTCGTCCGGTCGACACCGGAGGATGCCGCGACCGAAGCGATCGCTGCGTCTTCGAAGCAGGTGCCCAAATCGTGGTGATCAGCTTTTGCGACACCTGCGGTCAGGGCAAAAGCTGCCGCAAGTGCGACTTGGGTATATCTTGTCATTGTCGGGTTCCTTTCGATGTTCCCACCGTTCTCATGCGAGGCGATGGCGACGGTCGATTGGATCCTTTGTGGCGATTTCGAGCTGCTCGACGCGAATTTGACGAAATTCTCTCCAAACGTCGTTCGACCTTGGCCGGTCTTGAAGCGGATACAGGCAAGACATTCGGTCGCGGAACGACCGAGCCGCGCATGGAAAAGGGCGGCCCAAAGACCGCCCTTTTCTGTAATCCGATGATTAGATCAGTTGTTGGCGATGATCGCCTCGATGCGGCCTTTCTTCTGGGCGTCGCTGTCTTCGCTGTCGACGATCGTCTTGATCGTCGCGATCTCGCCCAGGGTCAGGTCGTCACCCATCGACGCAGGATCGACGCCGATACGCTCCAGCTCGCTCATCAGGGCGGTCTGCAGCATGTTGAAGCCTTGCCCGGCGTGGCCGTCGGCGAAGGCGGCCCCGGCGGTCAGTGCGATGAGGGCGGCAGCTGCGGTCATCTTCAGTTTCATCTATCTCTCCAGTCCTGAGATCATCGCCGGCCGAGCCATTCGGACGGTCGATGCAGAAGGGGTGCGTCGCACTGCGATCACGAGTCCCCCCACAAGGCCGTGATCTCCGTGTGTCGTGACCGGTTGTGAGGTCGCCCGCACCGGAGGGCCCGTCGAGTCCCCTACTGGCGAAGTCTTTCCAAATCCTTTCGCGCAGGGGGTTGCCGAGGCCGCCGAGTCGGTCTAGACGCGCGCATCTACGGACGGGGTCGCATTGGCGGCCCCGCGTCCGTTCGGGTTCGACGAGGGGGCCGGGTGGTCCGTCCTCCTCCTCTCAACTCTCACGACCGTCCGTCCGCACAAGGGGCAGGGCGGCCTGTCAGGCGAATGACATGAAAAGCCAGAATATCCGTATCCGGCTCAAGGCGTTCGATTACCGCGTGCTCGATGCCAGCACGCAGGAGATCGTGGCCACGGCCAAGCGGACCGGCGCGCAGGTGCGCGGTCCGATCCCGCTCCCCAACAAGATCGAGCGTTTCACCGTCCTGCGCGGTCCGCACATCGACAAGAAGTCGCGCGACCAGTGGGAAATCCGCACGCACAAGCGGATGCTCGACATCGTCGACCCGACGCCGCAGACCGTGGACGCGCTCATGAAGCTCGACCTCGCCGCCGGCGTCGACGTCCAGATCTCGGTCTAAGGAGGGCACGATATGCTGCGTTCCGGAGTGATCGCGAAGAAGGTGGGCATGACCCGCCTGTTCATGGAAGACGGGAAGCAGATCCCCGTCACCGTGCTGCAGCTCGACGGTCTTCAGGTCGTGGGTCAGCGCACGGAAGACAAGCACGGCTACACCGCCGTTCAGCTGGGTGCGGGCACGGCAAAGGCCAAGCGCACGTCCCAAGCGATGCGCGGCGTGTTCAAGGCCGCCGGCGTCGAGCCCAAGCGCAAGATCGCGGAGTTCCGCGTCGACGCCGAGGCGCTCATCGAAGTGGGCGAGGAGATCATCGCCGACCACTACTTCGAGGGCCAGTTCGTCGACGTCTCGGGCACCTCGATCGGTAAGGGCTTCGCAGGTGCGATGAAGCGGCACAACTTCGGCGGTCTGCGGGCCTCCCACGGTGTGTCGATCTCCCACCGCTCGCACGGCTCCACCGGCCAGTGTCAGGACCCGGGCAAGGTGTTCAAGGGCAAGAAGATGGCCGGTCACATGGGTGCCGCCCGCGTGACCACGCAGAACCTGCAGGTCATCCGCACCGACACCGACCGTGGCCTCATCATGGTCAAGGGTGCCGTTCCCGGCTCCAAGGGTGGCTGGGTCACGATCAAGGATGCGGTGAAGAAGCCCTTCCCCGAGACCGCGATCGTCCCCGCCGCGCTGATGTCGGCCAAGAAGGAAGCCATCAAGGCCGCCGAGGAAGCCGCAGCCCAGGCCGAAGCCGAAGCCAAGGCCGCCGAGGAGGCACTTGCCGCCGAGCAGGCCGCCGCCGAGGAAGCCGCGCTGAAGGAAGCCGAAGCCCAGATCGCCGAGGAGTCCGCCGACACCGACAACTCCGACGCCGAGAAGAAGGAAGGTGACGAATGAAACTCGATGTCATCACCCTGGACGGCGGCAAAGCCGGGTCCGTCGAGCTGAGCGACGACATCTTCGGTCAGGAGCCGCGCCGCGACATCCTGTTCCGCGTCGTCCGTTGGCAGCGCAACAAGGCGCAGGCCGGGACCCACAAGGTCAAGACCCGCACCGAGGTCAGCTACTCCACGAAGAAGATCGTGCGTCAGAAGGGCTCGGGCGGGGCACGCCACGGCTCGCGCAAGGCGCCGATCTTCCGCAAGGGCGGCGTCTACAAGGGCCCCACGCCCCGCAGCCACGCGCACGACCTTACGAAGAAGGTCCGCAAGATGGGTCTTTGCCACGCGCTGTCGTCGAAGGCGCAGGCGGGCAAGCTGGTCGTGCTCGACGAGCTGAGCGCCGCCGGCAAGACCTCGGCCCTCGCCAAGCAGGTCAAGGAGCTCGGCTGGAAGCGCGCGCTCATCATCGACGGTGCACAGGTGAACGAGGAGTTCGCGCAGGCCGCGCGTAACCTCGACACCGTGGACGTGCTGCCGTCGATGGGCGCCAACGTCATGGACATCCTCAAGCGTGACACGCTCGTGCTCACGAAGGCGGGTGTCGAAGCCCTGGAGGCCCGACTGAAATGAACACCTACGACGTGATCCGCAAACCGATCATCACCGAGAAGGCGACCATGGCCTCCGAGGCCAACGCCGTCGTCTTCGAAGTGGCGATCGACGCGAACAAGCCGCAGATCAAATCTGCCGTCGAGGAGCTCTTCGGCGTGAAGGTGAAGGCCGTGAACACGACCATCACCAAGGGCAAGACCAAGCGCTTCCGCGGCCAGATGGGCAAGCGGAAGGACGTGAAGAAGGCCTACGTCACGCTCGAAGAGGGCAACACGATTGATGTGACGACGGGGCTGTAAGCCGAAGGGTGGGCATCACATGCCCACTGCTTGTCACGAGACATAAGGCCCCGCCGGAGACGGCGGGGCCTTACGCCTAGCTTACCCACAGTTAAGAAACGGGCAGACAGGATGAAGAAAGTATTTGTATTCTGGGATAACTCTAACGTCTTCATTGGCGCGAAAGCGGCGTACCGGGAAACACAGAAGCAATTTCCTTATTCAGCACGTATCGATTTTCACAATGAGGTGCTCCCTGGAAATTGGACGCTGACGGGAGCTACGATCTGAGGTCATCTTGGTCTTCGAGAAGGAGACGGACGAGATGGCGAAGAGGAAGCGGCACGCGGCCGCGTTCAAGGCGA
>NZ_JABVAX010000001.1 GCF_013404595.1 Jannaschia marina
GCGCTGAACCTGTTCCTTGCGCGACCAGAGGTCTTTGATCTCCTGCGGCGTGTCCTTGCGCATTTTGTTCGCGTCCGCCTCGATGGTGCTGCCATCGACGGCCGCATCGGTGCCGCCAACCATGCCGAAACCGATGCACTTCTCGACCACGCTTTCGAACAGGCAGCGCAGCACATCGCCATCGGCGAAGCGGCCATGCCGGTTCTTTGAGAAGGTCGAGCGGTCCGGCACGCGGCCCTCCAGACCCAACTTGCAAAACCACCTGTACGCCAAGTTGAGATGTACTTCCTCGACCAGCCGCCGTTCCGACCGAATGCCGTAGAGATACCCGACCAGCAGCATGCGCAGCATCAGCTCGGGGTCGACGGAAGGCCGTCCAGTATGGCTGTAGAGCGCGGCCAGCTCGTGACGGATCGCGTCGAAGTCCAACAGCCAGTCGATCCGGCGCAGCAGGTGATCCTGCGGAACATGATCCTCGATCCGGAACCGATAAAACAGGTTCTCCTGCGCTTCCAACCGTCCCATCATCGCCCGCCCCCCATGCCATATGGCACGATTGAATCAGCCGATCACACCCCAATCAAGGCCAGAGTTTTTCACCAGCATCGCTTGTCTCTGCCCGGCCCAGGGCCTCGCGGCGGACGCGGGCCTCGTTTTCCAGCTGCGCGACGGCTTCGGCGGCTTCGGCGGCCAGGTCGTCGCGCCCGCCGTGCAGGGCCTCGCGGGCCCGGCCGAGCAGGTCGCAGGCGCGGGCCTCCACCTGGTCGAGTTGCCGCCGTTCGGCCCGCTCGCGCTGGATCATCGCGGCCAGCGTGGCCTTGGCGGCCTTCATCTGGGCCTCGGCCTCCCGGATTTTCTGATCGATCAGCAGGATGGCATGGCGGTCCCGCAGGCCCTCCTCCTGCGCCGCGGCCTGGCCGCGAATGAGTGTGGTCAGGGTTCTGAGCATCTCTTCACCTCCGTGAACGTTGTTCATGAAGTGCATATGCCAAGAGTATGAACGACGTTCAACACATAAATTGAACGCCGTTCAGATGACGTTACGTCCAGTGGCGGAAGACAGGATGAAACGGATCATGTCCGACAGGCTGTCGTCGGGCACGCCGGAGATGCGATCCTCTATGCCTAGGAGGACGATCCCGTGAACGGCCGAGAAGAGCGCGCGGGTGCGCAGGCGGATCTCGGCGTCCGGCAGATCGGGGAACACCTCCCGCAGGGGCGTGTCGATGATCGCCAGAAGGTCATCGAGCGCGGCCAGATACCACTCGGGCAGGTCGCTCTCGGCGGTGATCGGCACGTCGAAGAGCGCCCGCCAGAGGAGCGGATGCTGTGCCGCGTAGTCGAGATAGGCTTCGGCCATCACCACCATGCGCGCCGTCGGATCGCCGGTTTCGGCGGCGGTGACGGCTTCGGTCACATGGCTTCCAAGCGCGGCGAAGGTCTGACCGTTCACGGCCATGACGAGGTCGTGCATGTCGCCGAAGACGTTGTAGATGGAGCCGACGGAGCACCCCGCCGCCTTCGCCAGGTCCCGGGCCTTGAGCGCACTCGTCCCCTCGGCCGCGATGCGGGCACGGGCAAGCTTGATCAATGTCTCGCGCAGCGTGGCGCGGCGGTCGGCGGTGGACATGGGGCGGCTCCTCCTGAACGGGGTTCAGGTCTAGCGCCACAGGCCGGGTGCGCGCAATCGCCTTGCGCGGAGAGTGGGGCGCGGTGTTCATGCGGGGATGAGACACGGGTTTCCCTTTGCGCGCCCCGGGCAGGTCATCGGCCTGCTCGGCGGGTCCTTCGACCCGGCCCATGCGGGCCACGTGCATATCACGCGCGAGGCACTGAAGCGGCTGGGGCTGGACCGGGTCTGGTGGCTCGTGAGCCCGGGAAACCCGCTGAAGACCCGCGGTCCGGCCCCGCTCGTGGAGCGGATGGCGCGGGCGAAGGAGGTCATGCAACATCCCCGCGTGACCGTGACCGACATCGAGGCCCACCTCGGCACCCGCTATACCGCCCGCACGATCGCATCGCTTCGGGCGCGCTATCCGGGCTTGCGTTTCGTCTGGCTGATGGGCGCGGACAACCTGGCGCAGTTTCACCTCTGGCAGGACTGGCGGGAGATCATGGCCACAATGCCCGTCGCCGTTCTGGCGCGGCCGGGCGACCGCATCGCCGCGCGCACGTCCGTTGCCGCGACGATCTACGCCGCCGCGCGCGTGCCGCCCGCCTCGGCTCAGGGTTTGGGCCGCCGGGCGACTCCGGCGTGGACGTTCCTCAACGTACCGATGCACGCTGCGTCGTCGACGGCGATCCGGGCGGATGGGGGTTGGGGTTAGCGACGTTTCAGGACGCTACCGCCGCAACAGCACCGTCCCGAAGCCCGCCCCGACCAGCAGGACCAGACCGGCGAGGGCGAGCGCGTCTGGAAAGGTGCCGAAGACCGTCCAGCCGAGGACCGTGGCAGAGATGAGCTGGAAGTAGACGAAGGGGGCCAGCACCGTCGCTCCCGTTCGGCGGTAGGCAAGGACGAGAAGCAGATTGCCGGAGGCCGAGGCCACCCCGGATACAAGGACGAGCCAGCCGATCTCGGAGGTGAACTCCGGCACCTCCACGAGACCCACCGGAGCCAAAAGGAGCGTGCCCAGTACCGTCTGCGACAGCATGAGTTGCCGCGGGGCCGCGATGTCGGAAAGCCAGCGGGAGGCCGTCAGGAACGCCCCGTAGAAAAGCCCGGCCAGCACCGCGAAGCCGAGGCCCGGGGTCATGCCGAACCCCGGCCGCACCACGAGCAGCACACCGCAGAACCCGAGGAGCAGCAGCGCCGTCTGACCGGGTGTCACCCGCTCGCCGAGCAACCAGATCGACAGCACGTAGCTGAAGATCGGACCGATGAAGAAGGCCCCGAAGACGGTGGCGATGTCCTCGGTGCGGAGCGCGGTCAGGATCGAGGCGATGCCCGCCGCGATGAGCGCCGCGCGCAGCCAGACGCGCCAGTCGCGATAGAGCGGCCAGGCCACGCGGCCACCCAGAATAAGCGCGATCATCGCCGCGCCGACGGCGAAGCGGCTGAAGGCGACGAAGAAGGGCGAGGCTCCGTGCGATCCGGTCAAGAGTTTGCCGGCCGTATCCCCGAGCGGGATCAGCGACATCGCCACGAACATCAGCGCGACGGATCCCAGCATTTCGCGTGTCATGGCGGCAGCGGTATCACCGGTTTCTGATGCCCGCCAGACGCGATCCGGGGTTCACATCGCACCGGTGCCATTGCATCAAGATGCGACTGCAAAGGGGCCGAGTTTTCGATGCGTAGACGTTTTTTCCTGACCGGGGCGATGACCACCGCGGCGTTGCCGGCCTGTGCCAACCCGCCCGAGACCTCGGCGCGGCCGAGCTTCAAACCGGCCGATGCCGAGATCCGCGCCGCGCCCGCCGCCAATCGGCTGGTGGAGGAGGCGGGCCTCGGCGGGCGCGTCGGTTTCGTCCTCGCCGACGCACGCACGGGCGAGGTGCTCGAGACCTACAACCCCGTTCGTCCGCTGCCGCCCGCCTCGGTGGCGAAGGCGGTCACAGGGCTCTACGCGCTTGAAACGCTCGGCGCGGGCTACCGCTTCCAGACGCGTCTCGTCGCCACGGGGCCGATCCGCAACGGCCGGCTTGAAGGCGACCTCGTCCTGGTGGGCGGCGGCGATCCGGCGCTCGATTCCGACGGGCTTCACGATCTGGCGGCGCAGGCCAAGGCGGCCGGTCTGCGGGAGGTCGGCGGGCAGCTTCTGGTCGACGGCTCGCTCTTCCCCGCGGTCGAGCGCATCGACCGGACGCAGCCCGAACACGTCGGCTACAATCCTGCGGTCGGCGGGCTGAACCTCAATTTCAACCGCGTGCATTTCAGCTGGAGTCGTGGCGGCAACGGCTACCAGACGGCGATGGACGCGCGCACGGAACGCTTCCGCCCCGCGGTGGCGACCGCACGGATGCGCATCGCCGACCGGTCGTTGCCGGTCTATACCTACGCCCGCGATGGCGACGTCGACACCTGGACGGTCGCGCGCGGTCAACTCGGTGGCTCCGGGTCGCGCTGGCTGCCGGTGCGCAATCCCGATCTCTACGCAGGCGACGTCCTGCGCACGATGCTGCGCTCGAACGGCATCACCGCGCCAGCCGCCCGCCGCGGGCGCGGGCAGGGTACGACGATCGCCGTCTCGCAGAGCGCGACGCTCGACCGGGTCGTCGCCTCGATGCTGAAATTTTCGACCAACCTCGTAGCAGAAGTGCTCGGCCTCGCCGCGACCAGCCGCCTGTCGGGCGTGCCGCGCTCGCTCGGCGCATCGGCCGACGTGATGTCGTCCTGGGTTAACCAGCGCACGGGGACACGGCGCCCCGATTTCGACGATCATTCGGGGCTGAACGGCACCTCCCGCATCTCCGCCTCCGACATGGTGCGACTGTTGACGGCGAACGGGGCCGAAGCACGGCTGCGTCCGCTCCTGAAGGAGCTGACGCTCGAAGGGCCGCCGCGCCAGGCGGTGCAGGCCAAGACCGGCACGCTCAACTTCGTGTCGGGCCTCGGCGGCTACTTCAACGCGCGCTCCGGGCGCAGCCTCGCCTTTGCGATCTTCGTCGCCGATACCGACCGGCGCAACGGCCTCTCGGTGGCGCAGCGGGAACGTCCCGAGGGCGGGCGGGCCTGGGGCCGTCGCGCGCGATCGCTGCAATTCGACCTGATCGAGCGGTGGGCGCTCGTCCACCAGTGAGGCCCGCCATCGTACTCGTCCGGCCCGAGATCGCCGGCAACACCGGCTCGGTCGGGCGCACCTGCGTGGCGCTCGATCTCGACCTCTGCCTCGTGAAGCCCTACGGCTTCGAGATCACCGACCGCAACGTGCGGCGCGCGGGGCTCGACTACTGGAAGCACGTGCGCCTGCACGAATATGACGGCTGGGACGACTTCCTCGCCCGCCGCGCGCCCGACCCCGCCGCGCTCTACCTTTTCGAGGAGTTCGGCGCGCGCTCGGTCTACGATGTGGAGTTCCGCCCCGACTTCCATCTCGTCTTCGGGCAGGAGACCGTGGGCCTTGGCCCGGCCGAACTCGACGGGCGCGCGGAACGGCTCGTCAAGTTGCCGATGCGTTCCCCGCACATCCGCTCGCTCAATCTGGCAAATACTGCCACCGCCGCGGCCTATCAGGCCCTGCGCGGCGTCTTGTAGGGTCTTGCCCGCTCGGCTTAGGGTGGGGTCATGGATGAGAACAGTGTTCGTGACGAGATCGCCCATCTGCGGCGTGAGGTGGCCCGGCTGAACAACCACCGCTTCATCAAGGTCCACAACTCGATCCCGCGTCTCGTAATGTTTCAGCTCTACCGCGGGATCGCCTTCGGTCTCGGCGGCGTTCTCGGTGCCACGGTGTTCCTCTCGATCACCGTCTGGTCGCTCAGCCAGATCGACTTCATCCCGATCATCGGCGACTGGGCCAAGGAGATCATCGAGATCATCCAGCCCGAGCTCGATGTCGACGTGCAGATCGAGGAGCGACCCTGACGCGGCGGCCGCGCGACAGGCGTTGCCCCGCGGCGAAATGCGCTAGGCTCTGACCCGAACGGAAACGGAGATCGGATCATGGAAGAGGTTGCACAGGGGATCGGTGTCGCGGCGCTTGTCGTCCGCGCGCTCGCGGGGGCGGGCATCGGGGCGCTGATCGGCAAGCTGAGCGGGAGACGCGCGTCTGTCTATGCGGCAATCGGTCTGGTCGCGGCGATCGCGACGCCGTTCCTTCTCATGGCGCTCGGCGTCACGGTGCTGGCGGCCGGCGGTCTCTTCCTCGTGGCTCTCGTCGGTGTCGTCGGCGCGGCGGTCGTGGTCGCCTTGGTGCGGGCGCTGTCGCGCGTCTAGGGGTGCTTCAGCAGCGGCGGGCGCTGCACCACGGCGTCGAGGTCGATGGTGAATTGCTTCGATGCGCCGAGATCGGCGGCGTTGCGGGCCCCTGAAATCCGCAGGAGCAGCGCCTCGAAGACGGCCCAGTTGTCGGTGCCGCCGGTCTTGCCCGTGACCTCGATGCAGCCGATCTGCCCCCAGGTGCTGGACTGCGGATCGTTCGCGCCGTCGTGGATCAGGAAGTTGCCGTAGAGCTGCCAGCTGCCGCCCATGTAGCCCACGCGCTTGAGGGTGTGGCTTTGCTTGTCCTTCAGGCCGACGACGGACGGCGCGTCGTTTGCGCTCGCGCGCTTCACGCCGAAGCGGATCACCTCGAAGGACTGCGAGATCGCATTGCCGCCCGCACCCGTGCCCGAAACCTCCATTTCGTACATCGGCACCTTGTAGGTGTTGCCGTCGTCCTCGGGGTAGGGGTGCACGAGGCCCCAGCTGACCTCCTTGGCCTTCACATGGGCCCGCACGGGACGGATCGTGGACATGGTCTGAAATCTCCTATCGCGGCAATGGCCGGAGCGGAGCAGGGCGGTTTGGGCGTGGCAAATGGTTTGGGCGGAGCGGCGGGCATCGGCGGAGAATGGCCGGTGGGGTGAGGGCTTTGCGCGCTGCGCCGGGAACCCTCCGATGCTGGCGGTGCCTTTCGCTGCGCTGAAGAGTTTTGAAGCGATTTATGCCCACACGATGGACGCGTGTCGGGTTGGTGGCAAGGTGGGCGAACCGCAGCAGGGCAACTGCTATGGCTGCTGGGTGATGGGGCATTTGCGCGGAACGGTGAGGGGGCACCGGGGACGGAGGGTAGGTGAACACTGTGGTGGGTATGGTGATACCCAGTCCCTTCTTTGTTATTGCAATGGGCAATCCTGTAAAAAGACAATCTCCGGACTGACGTCCATGAAATCGACCCGATAGGCTTGCTCTTTTGTCGGAGGCCTCTTTGGCTGCCAAGTCAGAGTGCCAATGTACTCGCCTAGTACTCTGCACCCGAGAACAGTCTTCTTCCGCCCTTCGGATATGAGCGCAGACGGATATTTTTTATTTGGGATGAAGCGTGAAATCTTGTCTTCACCGTGTGGATCGATCTCGTCTCTTTCGCCCAGCCATGGATGGCTAAATCTGACTCTGGTCTCTTTTGCTGCCGGTCTTAAGGAAAAATTGCCAAAAAGCATCCTATGAAGTATTTTCGTCGGCTGGGTTTCAGATATATCTAGGAGCAATAGATATACCGGGAGTGCAAGCGCGATTTTGGCGAGGAATGCGGCCCTTGCTTCATAGTCGAGCCTGAAATCAGTCGTAAGCCACGCCGACTGGTAGCACTCTGAGCGAGTTAGCCAGGCTCTGGATCTTTGATTTTGTACAGCGATCCCAAAAGAACCGTAGTTGTGGACGGTGAACTTATCGATCGCCTCGGTATTACCGTTCGCGATCTTCGGATAGTCTTCGGCCCGGATTGCGTTTCGAAATATTGAGAAAGGTTTTTTTCCACTTGCTCCGCGTGCGTTGTTCCGAATTCTTGCAAGCTGAATACTTGGATCCTTGGCTAAGCGTCCTTCAACTCGACTTCCGATAATCGAGTTTGCTTTCTTTGATGCGCGGATCAATGCGTAGTCCGGCCCGCCTAGACTCCTGGGGATTAAGTGGTCTGCCGTCATCTTTTGGTTCGGGAAGCACTTTCCCAGGTATGGACATTTGCTCCAGCTGTTCACCGCTTCTTCCGCCGCTTCACGTTCCCCCCGCGCTGACCCGGCCGACCCGCCGTGCTGCGCCCCTCGGCCTTCCGCGCGTCTTCCACCGCCTGCTCCACCGCCGACTGCCGGGCCAGCGGGTCGTCGGAGACGACGAGGTCCACCTGTTCGAGGCGTTTGACTTCATCCCGGAGCCGCGCGGCCTCCTCGAACTCGAGGTTCTCGGCGGCCTTGCGCATCTGTTCGCGCAGCCCCTCGAGGTAGGCCTGCAGGTTCGCCCCCTGCATCGGCGCATCGACCTTGGCCGTCACGCGGTTCATGTCGACGTCGCCCTCGTAGAGACCGGCCAGGATGTCCTCGACGTTCTTCTTGACGGTCGCGGGCGTGATGCCGTGTTCCTCGTTGTAGGCGATCTGGCGGGCGCGGCGGCGGTCCGTCTCGGCCATCGCGCGCTCCATGGAGCCGGTGATCTTGTCGGCATACATGATGACCCGGCCGTCGGCGTTGCGCGCGGCGCGACCGATGGTCTGCACCAGCGAGGTCTCGGAGCGCAGGAACCCCTCCTTGTCGGCATCGAGGATCGCCACCAGGCCACACTCGGGGATGTCGAGCCCCTCGCGCAGGAGGTTGATGCCGATGAGCACGTCGAAGGCCCCGAGCCGGAGGTCGCGCAGGATCTCGATGCGCTCGATCGTGTCGATGTCGGAGTGCATGTAGCGGACCTTGATGCCCTGCTCGTGCAGGTATTCGGTCAGGTCCTCGGCCATGCGCTTGGTCAGGGTCGTGCAGAGCGTGCGGTAGCCGTTCGCCGTGACCTTCCGGATCTCGTCGAGGAGGTCGTCGACCTGCGTGCCGACGGGGCGGATCTCGACCTCGGGGTCCAGAAGGCCGGTGGGGCGGATGACCTGCTCGGTGAAGACGCCGCCGGTCTGCTCCAACTCCCACGCGGCGGGAGTGGCGGAGACGAAGACCGACTGGGGGCGCATGGCGTCCCATTCCTCGAACTTCAGCGGGCGGTTGTCCATGCAGCTGGGCAGGCGGAAGCCGTGTTCGGCCAGCGTGAACTTGCGCCTGTAGTCGCCCCGGTACATGCCGCCGATCTGCGGCACGCTGACGTGGCTCTCGTCGGCAAAGACGATGGCGTTGTCGGGAATGTATTCGAAGAGCGTGGGGGGCGGCTCGCCGGGGGCGCGGCCGGTCAGGTAGCGGGAGTAGTTCTCGATCCCGTTGCAGACGCCCGTGGCCTCCAGCATCTCGAGGTCGAAGTTCGTGCGCTGCTCCAGCCGCTGCGCCTCCAGCAGTTTTCCCTCGTCCTGCAGCTGCTTCAGGCGCACGGCCAACTCGGATTTGATGTTGCGGATCGCGCTCTGCATCGTCGGACGCGGAGTGACGTAGTGGCTGTTTGCGTAGATGCGGATCTTGTCCATCTCACGCGACTTCGCGCCGGTCAGCGGGTCGAACTCCACGATGCTCTCCAGCTCCTCTCCGAAGAAGCTGAGCCGCCAGGCCGCGTCCTCGAGGTGCGCGGGCCAGATCTCCAGCGAGTCGCCCCGCACCCGAAAGGAGCCGCGCTGGAAGGCGGCATCGTTGCGGCGGTACTGCTGCGCGACGAGGTCGGCCATGACCTTGCGCTGGTCGTACTCCTGCCCGGCGAAGAGATCCTGCGTCATGGCCGAGTAGGTCTCGACCGAGCCGATGCCGTAGATGCAGGAGACGGAGGCGACGATGATCACGTCGTCGCGTTCCAGCAGGGCGCGGGTGGCCGAGTGGCGCATCCGGTCGATCTGCTCGTTGATCTGGCTTTCCTTCTCGATGAAGGTGTCCGACCGGGGCACGTAGGCCTCGGGCTGATAGTAGTCGTAGTAGCTGACGAAGTATTCGACGGCGTTGTCGGGGAAGAAGCCCTTCATCTCGCCGTAAAGCTGCGCGGCGAGCGTCTTGTTCGGCGCGAGGATGATCGCGGGGCGCTGCGTCTCCTCGATGACCTTGGCCATGGTGAAGGTCTTGCCGGTGCCCGTCGCACCCAGCAGCACCTGATCCTGCTCGCCATCGACGAGGCCCTGCGACAACTCGGCGATGGCCGTCGGCTGGTCGCCTGCGGGATCGAAGGTCGTATCCATCCTGAGCCGGATGCCGCCCTCGAGCTTGGGCCGCGCGGCCGGAGCGCGGTTCTGCATATCGGCGTCGCGCTCGGGCAGGGTCAGCACGTCACCCTTCGGCTCGTTGGTGGTATTGTGCGCCATGCGGGCCTCGTCGGATCCGGGATCGCCCGATTATCTATGGCCCGCGCGCGCACCCACAACCCCATCCGGGGCACCTCCTGTCATCCGTACAACTTTAACAAGCATTTATATTGCTCAACTAACGTTTTAGGCGTAGGGTGAGACTCCATGCAGCAGCGTGGCTGCTTTCGGATCCTGATACCCACCCACCCCTCGCTCCCTCGGGATCCGACGGCAGCCACATCCGGGCGACGTCTCCCCCGCTGCCATCTTTCCGGTCCAGCTCCACTTCTAACACGGCCCGCCCTTTCGGGTTGCCGTCCGCGACGTTCGGCGCGCTTGAACGGGGGGCTGGCATGGCGCTATGAGGAGGGCGACGATCACCGGAGGCTTCATGCGCGCGCGTATCTACAAACCGGCCAAGACGGCCATGTCCTCGGGGACGGCCAAGACCCGCGACTGGGTGCTCGATTTCGTGCCCGAGACGCCGCGCCAGATCGACCCGCTGACGGGCTGGACGGGCTCCCGCGATACGCAGGCGCAGGTTCAGCTTCAGTTCGAGAGCCGGAAGGAAGCGGAGGACTATGCGCGCGACAAGGGGATCGAGTACGTCGTGCTTCGCCCACAGGCTCGCAAGGCCAACCTGCGCGCGGGCGGCTACGGCGAGAACTTCGCGACCAACCGGCGCGGTGCCTGGACGCACTAGGCGGCCCGGAGGCGGTCTTCGACGGATATGGCGATGATCCGGCCGTCCGTGCGGGCGATCAGCACCTCTGCCCCGGACCGTCGAACATGCACTGCTTCGCCCGGGTCCACATTGCCCATGTAGATCATCTCGCGTCGACGGATCGGTCGCCGCGTCGCCGCCGTACTCTCCGCGATCCGGCTGAAGCTCGGAAAATACAGCAGGCCGACGGCGTTGAAATCGAGCGTGTAACTCGGCTCGATCCGTTTTGCCCGGTCCAATGGCATGCGTCGGGTCCGGAACCTCCGGGAGATGTCGCGCGCCCGCCGTTCGAGGGCGATCAATTCCGGTCCGGCTTCGGGCAGGCGGCAGGGACGGGCGGGCCGGGCGCGGACGATCCGTCGGTTCGAGCCTGTCTCGTCGTGCGTCACGAAGGTCGAGAGCATAAGGAGCGTGCCGATCTTCCGCCCGTGACGGCGCAGGATGTGCTGCGATCCGATCTGCGATAGACCTGCCGCGGCGATCCCGGAGTGGATGCGGAGGTCTTCGCCCAGAAGCGGGCCGGTGCGGGCCTGCTCGAGCCGCGTCGCGCGGAAGGCGGCATAGAGCGGACGGCCATCGGCGGCGCGGAAATTGAGGCTGTCCTGCCCGAGCGCGTCGGCGACGAGGTGCCAGTGAATGTCGCCGCACGTGCCCAGGAGCCAGTGCTCGGATACCCCGTTCGGCGCGAGTTGCTGCATCCCCAGCACCTGCCGCGTGACGGAGCTGCGCGACAGGGCCGGGATCTCGGCGTCAAGCATGGCAGGCCTGCGGCACGGCCGCCGCCAGCTGCTCCGCGATCCGGTCGGCCAGATAGCGGCTGTCTTCCTCGATGCCGAGGAAGCGGCCCGATCCCCAGGTGTTGAGCCAGCCCAGGCCGATGAAATGAAGCCCCGGTTGCGCCGTCACGCCCCGGTCGAAGACCGGCTTGCCGCGGGCGTCGAAGACATCGGCGTCGATCCAGGAATAATCGGGCCGGAATCCGATGGCCCAGAGGACAGAGGTGATGCCGGCAGCGGCAAGGTCGACCTCGGTGCGCTCCTCTGCCGGTTCCCAGACCTTCGCGAAGGGCGGCTCTTCGGGCGCGTCGATTCCCTGTTGCGCGATGAAGGCGTCGATCTGCCTGCGGATCCCGAGGTAGGAGCGGTCGGCATCGTCGAGGTTCTGCCGGAGATCGGGCAGGAAGCGGGCCGTTGTTCCGTCCATGTCGGCCAGCGAGCCATAGAGTTCGACACTGTCCTCGACGCAGGCACGGCGCAGGTCGATCTCCTTTCCGCCGTCCCGGCCGGACATGTAATGGTTCGTCTGTGTCAGAGCCTTCACCGGGTCGGGGTGCTCCGCGATCGTGATCTCGTAGTGCCCGGCGTCGTGGAGCCAGTCGGTCGCGTCCCGCCCGCGGTACCTGCGCGGGCTGCGCGGCGCGGGGCCGACGGCGAGATGCACGTCGCGGCCGGCCCGGGTGAAATCCTCCATGAGCTGCACGCCCGATTGCCCCGTCCCGACGATGAGGACGCCACCCTCTGGAAACTGTCCGACGTTGCGATAGTCGACCGAGTGCATCTGGAAGATATCGGGCGAGAGCTTCGCGGCGTAGGACGGCTCGATCGGCGTGTCGTAGCCGCCGGTCGCGATCACGACCTGATCGCAGGTCCAGGTGCCGATCGAGGTCTCGACCGTGAAGCCGTCGCCATCGGGTGTCACTCGGGTGACATCCACATGCTCTAGCAGATCGGGGCGCGTCTTCTCGGCGAAGGCATCGACATAGGCGGTGATCTCGTCCTTCAGCATGAAGCCGTCGGGGTCGGTGCCGCCGTAGTCGCGCCCGTAGTGGAAGTCCGGCAAACGGCACTGCCAGTTCGGGGTGACGAGGCAGAAGCTGTCCCATCGGTTGTTGCGCCAGGAGTGGAACTTCTCGTGCCGTTCGAAGACGATGCTGTCGATCCCCTTCTGCCTGAGGCAGTAGGCCGTCGAAAGCCCGGCCTGTCCGCCGCCGACGATCGCGACCGGCACATGGGGTGTCTGGGTGTCCTTCATGGTGTGCCTCTTCATTGGGAAATTCGTATGCAGGTGACTTCGGCACCGTCCCGGTGCGGAAAGGTCCGTACCTTCGCCTCGATGCGATCCAGTTGCGCCATGGCGGAGGTGCAGGCGAAGCCGAACTTCCGCTCCACCCGGTTCGACGCCCGCTCCATGGCGACGCGCGACCGGTCGAGGAATTCCGGGACGGGGTAGCGCGCGCCGGCCTCGAAAAGCTCGGCCACGACGCTCGAAGGGGAATAGAGCTTCTCTTCGGTGCCGTCGGGCCATCGGACGGTCCAGAACGTTTCAGGCATGACAGACTCCGAGATCGAGATAGGGGGTCGCCGCATGGTCCCAGAAGACGGCGGTGCCCGTGCCGTCGCTCAGGGTCACGGCGGATCGGTCGGTGATGCGACCGACGGCGCAGGCGTCGATGTCGCGATCGCAGAAGCGGGCACAGACGGCATTTGCGTGCTCCGGCGCGACGGACAGAAGGAAGCCGAAGTTGGGAAAGCTGCGCAGCCAGCGCTCACGCGGGATGCCGGGGGGCGGGGTCACGGCGGGCAGGTCGATGTCGATGCCCACGCCGGAGCATTCCGCCAGCATGAGCGCCGTGCCGACGATGCCGCCCTGGCTGATGTCCTTCCCCGCGGTCACGAGCCCCGCCTCGGCGAGCGCGGGCAGCAGGTCGAGATCGGAGCGCAGGCGCTCGGGCGGTGCGTCGAGCGCGGCGCAGAAATTGTCGAAGTTGCGATAGCTGCCGCGCGGATCGACCGCCGCGATCAGGAGATCGCCGGGGATCGCGTCGAAGCTCGTGATGAGAGCGCGCGCCGTGCCGAGCGCCGAGACGGCAAGGCCGAGCGCCGGGGCGGCGAGGTTGGTGTGTCCGCCGACCAGCGGCACGCCGTAGGCCGAGGACGCGTCGCGGAGCCCGCGCAGGAGCGGCGCGACCGTTTCGGCGCGAGGTGCCCAGACCTGGTCGACGACGGCGGTCGCCCGCCCGCCCATGGCGGCGATGTCCGAGAGGTTGACCATGACGCCGCACCAGCCCGCGAACCAGGGATCGTCTTCGAGAAACGCGGGGATGAACCCCTCGCCCGCCAGCAGGTCATAGCCGCCCGGACGGGGCAGCGCGGCGGCGTCGTCCCCGGGACGGCCTAGGCTCTGCGCGGTGAGGCCGAGAACCCGGGTCGCCGGGGCGATGCCCAGCTTCGAGCGGATCGACGGGTGGGCGCGCAGCCGTGCCGCGAGTTCGGCGGGCGATGGCTCGCTCATCGCTGCGGCGCGCGGAGACGGGGACGAAGATACCAACCCGCCACTGGGTCGGCGCAGGGCGGATACCGGTCGAGGGCAGCCTCCATCCTCATGTGTTCGGTACCGTGGATCGTCACCGTCTCCAGCGGCCGCCAGTGCAGGCGACGGAAGAGCGGCACGTTTTGCATCTGCACATGGGCGAGGAACCGGTCGCAGCCGCGGGCATTGGCCGAACAGACGGCGAGGCGGATCAGTTCGGCCCCGAGCCGTCCCACGGCGCGGAAGTCGCTGTCGACCGCCAGCCGCGACCCCCACCAGAGACGCGGGGTCTCCTCGTGGAGGCGTACAGTCCCGACCACCTCGTCCGCTTCGTGGGCATAGGTCGAGAGGGCCACGAGATGGGTCGCGATCAGGTCGATGTCATCACGGTCGTCGCGGGGAAAGATCCCTTGTTCGCGCACGAAGACCCGATGGCGGAGGCGGGCCGCGCCCTCGGCCTCGAACCGGGTCGAGGCGGCGCGGACATAGTACCCGGGGCAGTTGAACTGGCGGTGTTCGACCTCGATCATGCCGGGGCTTCCTGCCGGCGCGGCACCCGCAGCTTCTCGTAGCTCGACAGGGCCGAGCAGGCCCCGCACTTGCCGCATCCCGCCTTCATGTCCGCCGAGCGGATGCCGGCCCGCGCGATCATCTGGCCGAGGGGGCGGAGAACCGACGCCATGAAGTCGGACGTGGGCGCGGGATGGCTTTCGAGGGGTGTGCCCGAGATCGGGACAAAGGGCACGACGAAGGGATAGACGCCCATCGTGCAGAGTTTCTGCCCCGTCTCGAGGATGGCCTCCCGCGTATCGCCGAGGCCCGCGAGGATATAGGTCGAGACCTGACCGCGCCCGAAGACCTTTACCGCGGCCTCGAAGCTGGAGAAATATTTTTCCAGCGGCACGCTCGCCTTGCCGGGCATGATGCGCCTGCGCACCTCCGGTGTGACGGCTTCCAGGTGCATCCCGAGCGTGTCGATGCCGGCGTCGAACATGCGCTGATGCCAGAGATCGTCCTCGGGCGGTTCGCACTGGCCCTGCAACGGCAGGTCGACGGCCGCTTTGATCGCCTCGGCGCTCTCGCAGAGCACCTTTGCCCCCCTGTCCTTGCCCGCGGGCGTACCGGTCGTGAGCACCATATGCGTCACGCCATCAAGCTCGACCGCGGCCTTCGCGACCTCGGCCAGTTGCTGCGGCGTCTTGTGGGCGATCGTGCGTCCCGCCGCGAGGCTCTGACCGATGGAGCAAAACTGGCAGGTCTTCTTGCGGCTCTCGTAGCGGATACAGGTCTGCAGCACGGTCGTCGCCAGCACGTCCTTCGAATGCAGCGTAGCGATGTGGCTGTAGGGGATGCCGTCAACCGTCTTGAGTGCATAGAACTTCGCGCGCGTCGGAAAGCGCACCGTGGCGACCGCGACACCGTCCCGGGTCACCCGTGCCGCGCCGGTCGCGTCGGGGGCGTCCGCAAGATAGGGGCTGTCGAAGCTTGGGGCGGTATGAACCGGGATCATCACGGTGCGTTCGCCGATCGTGATTGCCTTGTGGTCCGAGGGGCCGGCCCCGCCCCGCCGGCTTTCGTGACCGGCGCTGGGGTCGACCATGCGCATCCCGTGCGTCTGCAGTTCGGTGATGAGATCGGCGTCTTCAAGCATCCTGGCAGTCCTCCTGCGGGTCGGGAACGGCGTCCGTCACATGCCGCGTCGGGGCCGGACGGGCGTCGTGGTTGAGCGAGAGAAGTTCTGGCCGGGCGTAGTGCCCGACGCTGTCCATCATGCGCTTGCGCTTGGCGACGAGCGCCATGTCGAGGTCGGCGATCAGGATGCCCTCGCCCTCGGTAAGCGGCTCGGCGAGGTGTCGGCCCTCGGGTGAGACGATGCAGGTCATGCAGCCGCTGCGCATGGCCGTCTGCAGCGACGGATCGGGATGGATCTGCGCGATCTGCTCCTCGGTCAGCCAGCCGGTCGCGTTCACGACGAAGCAGCCCGACTCGAGGGCGTGATGGCGCATCGTCACCTCGATCTGGTCGCGGAAGATGTCGCCGACGAGGGAGCCCGGATAGTGGCCGGCGTGGATCTCCTCGTGCTGCGTCATCAGCGCGTAGCGCGCGAGCGGGTTATAGTGTTCCCAGCAGGCGAGGGCCCCGACGCGCCCGACCTTCGTGTCGATGACCTTCAGGCCCGCGCCGTCGCCTTGCCCCCAGACCATGCGCTCGTGGTAGGTCGGCGTGATCTTGCGGCGCTTCAGGGCCAGCGTGCCGTCGGCATCGAAGATCAGCTGCGCATTGTAGAGCGAGCCGTGATCGCGTTCGTTCACGCCGAGCACGACGACCACGCCGCGCTTGCGCGCCGCATCGGCCACGGCCTCCGTCTCGGGCGAGGGCACGACGACGGCCTCGCGCATCAGGTCAAGGTGCGGGGCACCCTGCCGGACGGGTGGAAGGACGAAGCTGAAATAGGGGTAGTAGGGAACGAAGGTCTCGGGGAAGACGATGAACTGCGCGCCCTTGTCGGCGGCTTCGGCGATCGCGTTGAGCACGCGCTCGATCGTGCCGGCCCGGCCTGTGAGGTCGGGCGCGATCTGAACGGCGGCGGCGCGGATGGTGTCGGTGCGCATGGCGTTGCCTCTGCTCGGGAAGGGGCGGGCCGCCCGAACGGCGGCCCGGAACCCCGGGGGAGGGGACGACCCCCGGGGCAGGGGCTCAGACGGTCCAGGTGTCGAGGATCACCGCGTTCGCCTTCTTGTGGAGCAGAACGCAGTCCAGCACGTCCTGCGGCGCGATCGGGGTGATCCCCGGCAGCAGCGATGGCTCGCCGTGGCCATAGAGCGCCTGAAGCGCGAAGCGGCAGGCATAGACCTTCCCGCCTTCGCCCATGAACTTCTTGAGGTTCACCGCGAAGTTCTGATGCCCGGGAAAGGCCTCGTCGCCCAGGGTCGGAAACCCGCGCTGAAGCCCCAGTGTCACGCCCGGTCCGTAGAGCAGGATCGACGTCTCGTAGCCTTTGCGGTTGAGGCGGATCGCGTTGAGGATGTTGACGAGGCCGATCGAGCCTTCGAACGCGACCGTGTGGAAGGTGACCAGCGCCTTCTCGCCCTCGTCTGCCTTGACGTCTTCAAAGACCTTTTCCTCGTAGTCGACGAAGAAATCCCCGTCCTGATGCGCCTTCGTGGTGACTTCGGGCATCCTTGCCTCCTTGATGTTGATGGAGACGGGATTGGCTTGTTCGTATTGATTGGATCAATAAGCAGTCCAATATGCATACAATAAAGACTTCAAGGTTTCTTGCTCGCGGGTACATCTGCCTGTTTCATGGGCACCCATGTTTAATATATCGGATCTTTCGGAATGCAGTCTGAAGCAACGATCCAGGACTGGACCGTTGTAGTTTGAAAAAGCATACAATAACCCATTCAATTTCACGAATCGCTCCCCCGGATGACGTGAACGGAAAGGGAAAAGAGATGATCGATTGGGTTCCCGCTATGCTCGAACGCGGCAAGCCGCGCTACCAGGCGATCGCGGATGCCATCGCCGCCGACATCCGCGGCGGCCGTTTGAGCGATGGTATGCGGCTGCCGCCGCAGCGGCGACTGGCCGCGACCCTGGGAATCGACTTCACGACCGTCTCCCGCGCCTATGCCGAAGCGCAGTCGCGCGGCCATATCGAAAGCCACGTCGGGCGAGGCACCTTCGTCAAGAAGCATGTCGTGACCGATCGCCCCGACCCGTTGCGGGCCGGTGAGGTCGATCTGGCCATGAATATGCCGCCCGAGCCGGAGGATCCGGACCTCTGTCGCCGGATGCAGGAGGGGCTCGGCTACGTCTCGGCGAACCTGATCGATTTGCTTCGCTACCAGTCCGCCGTCGGTTCCGAACGCGACCGCGTCGCCGCGTCGAGCTGGCTCAGCATGCGCGGCATGGTTCCGGCGCTCGAGCGGGTGGCGGTGACGCCGGGGGCCCATGCAACCATGACGGCGATCCTGTCGCTCATCGCTCGCCCGGGCGAACGGATCCTGTGCGAGGCGGTGACCTATCCGGGATTTCGCAACGTCGCCGGACGGCTGGGGCTCAAGCTCGTCGGGGTGGAGATGGATGCGGACGGCGTCGTGCCCGAGGCGCTGGACACGGCCATCCGCGCGCACGCCCCCAAGGCGCTCTATCTGAATCCGACACTGCATAACCCGACGACGCTGACGATCCCCGAAGGACGCCGGCTGGCGCTGGCCCAGGTGCTTCAGCGTCACGACCTCACGCTGATCGAGGATGACGCCTACGGTTTCATCCCGGCCAAGTCGCCTGCCCCCATCGCGCTCTCGGCACCCGAGCTGACCTGGCACATCGGCGGGCTTGCCAAGTGCATCGGGGCCGGACTTCGCCTGGCGTTCACGATCGCGCCGACGCCGCGTTGCGCCTATCACCTCGCACAGTCGATCCGGGCTCTCGCGGTCATGCCGTCGCCGCTGTCGATGGCGCTCGTCACCCAATGGATCGAGGACGGTACGGCGGATGGCATACGTCGGTTTATCCGGGCCGAAAGCGCGGCGCGTCAGGCGATCGCGACGGAGGTGCTGGGCCACCTGCGTTACTGCTCGGCGGAGAACGCCTTCAACATCTGGCTTGACCTTCCGGAAGGTCTGGGCCGTGCCGATGTCGTCGCGCGCATGGCCCATCGTCGCATCGGATTGATGCCGTCGGATGCCTTTACCGTGCTGGGCGCGCCCGCAGAGCAGCTGCGCGTCGGCCTCGGCGGTCCTGTCACGCGGGAGGCCCTGCGCGACAACCTGCGCTTCCTGGCCAACGCGCTTTCGCCCAACAACTACATGGGGTGAGCCGAGCGCAGAAACCGCAAGCCGCGGCGACGCTGAAGTCGGTTCGAAAAAACGGGTTAGGCCGATCTACCCGCCTGATCCGCATCGTCAGCCCCCCTCGAAAGGACGCATTCGAAACGATGCCGAATTTTTTCCGGCACAGCGGATCGCGTCCGCTTCGGCACCTGTCGGCCGGGCGGCACGGGCCTCTGTTGACCTGGTGGTCCTTCTTCCCGAAACAGGATGGACCGAGGGCCGGCGCAGGTAAGGCAAGAGGATCGAGATGACACAGGATGCCAAGGCGCTCGCCGCGCGGTTTGCCCCGGATTTCACCTGGGGAGTCGCGACCGCCGCCTATCAGATCGAGGGCGCGACGCGGACCGACGGGCGCGGACCTTCAGTCTGGGATGCCTTCGCGAACATGCCGGGCCGGGTCTATCGCGGGCACAACGGCGATGTCGCCTGTGACCACTACAACCGCTGGGAGGCCGACCTCGACCTGATCGCGGAGCTTGGCGTCGGGGCCTATCGCTTCTCGATCGCCTGGCCCCGCATCTTGCCGCAGGGACGCGGCGCGGTGAACGTGGCGGGGCTCGACTTCTACGATCGGTTGATCGACGGGCTTGTCGCGCGGGGGATCGGGGTCTTCCCGACACTTTATCATTGGGACCTGCCTCTGGCGCTTGCCGGCTACGGTGGCTGGACGGACCGGGATACGGCCGACGCCTTCGCGGACTACACCACCCATGTCGTTCGCCGCTTGGGCGATAGGATCGACGCGCTGGCCACCTTCAACGAACCCTGGTGCTCGACCTATCTCGGTCACTGGATCGGCAAGCACGCGCCCGGCGAGCGCAGCATCGACGCGGCGCTGGCGGCCGTGCATGTGACGAACCTTGCCCATGGGCTCGGCGTGCAGGCGGCGCGGGCTGAACGATCGGACCTTCCGATGGGAACCGTTCTGAACGCGCAGTCGATCTATCCTGCAACCGACAGCGCAGATGACGCCGCCGCCGCCGAACGCGCGTTCCAGTTCAACAATGGCGTGTTCTTCGATCCGATCTTCCGGGGCTCCTACCCTGATCAGGTTATGGCGGCGCTCGGCGACAGGTTGCAACTGCATGACGGGGATCTGGAGGTGATCCATCAGCCGCTCGATTGGTGGGGATTCAACTACTACTTCCCGGCGACCGTGAAGCACGCGCCCTCAACGGCCGAGGCCGGCGGGCTGACCGGTGTAGGCGCGATGGGTGCCTACGAGAGCGACCGCGACGCGGCGGCGGCGTTCCTGCAACTGACCTCTATCCCGAGTTCCGACAGCGATCTCCGTACCGACATCGGCTGGGAGATCGTGCCCGAAGGCATCGGCCACCTGCTGCATCAGGTCTACGCCCGCTACGACCTGCCGCCCTGCTACGTCACCGAGAACGGGGCCTGCTACAACATGGGGCCGGGGGCGGACGGTACGGTCGAGGATCAGCCGCGCATCGACTATATCGCCGCCCATCTGGAGGTACTGGCCGATGCCGCCGACGCGGGTATCCCGCTCCGGGGCTATTTCGCCTGGTCGCTCATGGACAACTACGAATGGGCCGAGGGCTACCGGATGCGGTTCGGGATCGTGCATGTTGACTACGACACGCAGACCCGCACCGTGAAACGGTCGGGCCAATGGTTCGCCCGGATCGCAGGGGGCTCGGGCGGCTAGGGTCGTCGGACGCGGTACTCCGCCGTCTGCGCAAGGCCTGCGCCGGGGTGCCGCGTGACGCCGACGAAAGGGTCAGCTGCAGGGGTGTCCCCATCCGCCGCGTCCATGAACCGTCCGTCGTCGTCATATCCGTCGATCGGTCTTGCCATCGAAGAAGAAGAGGTCACCCGGGGCCGCATGGACCGGCAGCGCGTCGCCCACCGCCACAGGCCGGCGTGTCCGGTCGAGGACGAGGAGGGAGCGGCCACCAACCGTGACGGTCATCAGCGTCTCCGACCCCATCGGCTCGACTACCCGGACCCGTGCGGTGCCGAGGACGATGCCTCCCGGCTCGTGCGACAGGTTCTCGGGCCGCACGCCCAGCCCGGCCTTCCGCGGGCTATCGACGGCGGGTGCCGCGCCGCCCAGGGCGATCTCGCCGCCATCGGGCAGCACGAAGCGGCCGCCGGGATGGAACGTGCCGTCGAGGATGTTCATCGCGGGCGAGCCGATGAACTCGGCCACGAAGCGTGACTGCGGGTCGTCGTAAAGCTCCATCGGCGCGCCGATTTGCTCGATGTTGCCCGCGTTCATTACCACGATGCGGTCGGCCATGGTCATCGCCTCAACCTGGTCGTGGGTGACGTAGACGGTCGTGGTGCGAAGCCGCTGGTGCAGTTCCTTGATCTCCGCACGCATCTGTACGCGCAGCTTGGCGTCGAGGTTCGAGAGCGGCTCGTCGAAAAGAAACAGCTTCGGGCTGCGCACGATTGCGCGGCCCATAGCGACGCGCTGCCGCTGCCCGCCCGAGAGCGCGGCGGGCTTGCGGTCGAGGAGCGGAGTGAGGTCGAGGATCTCGGCCGCGCGGGCGACCTTTTCGGCGATCTCGGTCTTCGGTGCCCCGGCCATCTCGAGCGAGAAGGCCATGTTCTTGCGCACGCTCTTGTGCGGGTAGAGCGCGTAGGACTGGAAGACCATGGCGATGTCGCGCTTGCGCGGCGGCAGGTCGTTGACCACCGTATCGCCCACCCGGACGGTCCCGTCGGTGATGTCCTCGAGCCCCGCGATCATCCGCAGGAGCGTCGACTTCCCGCAGCCCGAGGGGCCGACGAGGACGGTGAACTCCCCCTCCGCGATGTCGAGGCTGAGGCCGTGGACGACCTCCAGCGCGCCGTAGGATTTCCTGACGTTGTCGAGCGTGATGCTGGCCATTTAGCTGTCCGTCCTCTCGTTTCGCCCCGTGACCTCGGCCACGGCATCGAAGAAGGCGCGTTTGTTGGGCGTGTTGATGGACCAGTTGACCGGAACCGACTGATAGCCGTCGCTATAGTTGTTCTCGCCCTGGTCGTAGTAGCCCCACGGCGCATAGACTTCGGCCGCGGCGAAGAGGTTGGTCACGCAGACTGAGTCTTCGTTGATCACCAGGGGCATTGGTGCGGCGCGGAAGGCAGCGCGGTCACGGGTCCGGTGGACGACCTCGCGCGTGTTGGCCATGTTCATCTCGTTGGTGTGCACGAGGGCGAAATCCGACACTTCGAGCACCGTATCGGTCGGAATGCCTCTTTCGAGTGCGCCGAGGTCTGACATGTCGCGGTGCCCGTCATCCCAGAAGCCCATGTGATAGGCCCCGCCGGCAAAGGAGGTCGCGGTCGGGATGGCGCGGTCGGCCGTCATCCTGGATTTGGCCAGCGCGATCAGCTCTTGCACCCTGTCGGGCCCGAGGATCGCGTGGCGGTAGTGGGGGATGTCGCATTCGTTGTTGATCTCGATCAGCAGGTTCTCGAACCCGCTGTCGAGGAGCCAGTCGGTCGCGGCGATGACTCCGGCCTTCACCGCCGCCTCGTCGGTCAGATACTTGTCCTGCCCGAAGTAGTAGTAGCCGACGATGACCACGACGCCTGCCGCGTCGGCGGCCGCCAGCAGGCGGTGCAGGCGATCGGTGTAGGCGGGTTTGAGCGATCCGTCAGGCGCGAAGGCGGTGTTGAGCCAGGGCTGGACGGTTTCAGTTCGGGTGATCGGCATCCCGCCCTGCAGGTTGATCGTCACCGCATCGCAGCCATAGGCCTTCCATTCGGGCAGGGCGGCGCAGAACTCGGCGAGGTTGCGCTCCGGATCCCAGGTGCCGGTATCGGGATAGGCCCATTGCTGCGCGGTCTCGGGGTTCTCGTCGTCGAAAAGCGCCTGGACGGCCCGATTGTTGAAGAGCAGGCCCTCGACCCTGTGGCCCTTCCAGGATTGCCCCGCGTGGGTGGGCGTTCCGTCGATCAGGAAGGCTTCGCCCTCGATGGAGACCTTTGTCATCTGCGACCTCAGGATTTCACGGCCCCGGCGGTCAGACCGCCCACGAGCCAGCGTTGCACGAAGAAGAAGAGGACGAGCGCCGGCAGCGTCGACGCCACGCAGGCGGCCATGAAGGCGTTCCAGTACTGGCCCGCGCCCCCTTCGGAGGCGAATTCGCCGAGGCCCACCTGGATCGTCTTCATCTCGCCCGACGACAGCAGGAGCGACGCCCAGAGAAAGTCGTTCCAGGCGTTGAGGAAGGTGAAGACGGCGACGGCGGCGATCCCCGGCAGGGAAATCGGCAGGATCACACGCAGGAAGGCCCCGAAATGGGTGCAGCCGTCCATCATCGCCGCCTCCTCCAGCTCGGGCGGGCAGGCGGACTGGAAATAGCCGCGCAGCAGCAGCACGCAGAAGGGCAGCGAGAAGCCGACATAGGCGAAGATGAGGCCGTTGTAGGTGTTCAGCATCCCCGCTTCCTGCACCAGGAAGTAGACGGGGAAGACGCGGGTGATCGGGGGGATGAGCTGCGTCAGCAGGATCAGCAGCAGGATCAGCGTCGCCCCCGGAAAGCGGAACCGCGCCAGCACGTAGGCCGCCATCGCCCCGATGATCGAGGCGATCACCGTGGCCACGGCCGAGACGTAGAGCGAGTTCAGGATGTAGCGCCACATCGGGATGATCCTGTTGGCGATCCCGTAGGCATCGAGGCTCGGCTCCGTCGGGATCCAGACGGGCGGCAGGGCCCGGATCTCGGAGGTCGACTGGAACGAGCTTTTGAGCATCCAGAAGACCGGCAGCACGATGTAGACGAGCAGCATCGCCAGCACGATGTAGATCAGCGCGCGCGTCAGCAGGTCGCCGGCGCGGCCCCCTGCGGTGGCGGGATAGGTCGCGTCGCTCATTTGCGGACATCCTTCGCCTGGAGCCAGATGTAGAGAACGGCCACCACCGAGGTCATCATCAGCACGATGCCCCCCGCCGCCGCCGCGCGGTCGAAGCGCAGGAACTGGAAGCCCTCCTGATAGGTCCAGACGGCCAGCACGTTGGTCAGGTTGCGGGGGCCGCCGCCGGTCATCACGTAGTTCATCTCGAAATGGCCGAAGCCGTTCATGAAGAAGAGCGCGAGCAGCACCAGAAGCACCGGGCGCAGGAGCGGCAGCGTGACGTGGAAGAACTTGGAGAAGGTGCCCGCGCCGTCCATGTCGGCCGCCTCGTAGAGGCTCTTGGGGATCGACTGGAGCCCGGCGAGGATGAAGACGATGGCGATGGGCAGCCCGTTCCAGACACGCACCGCGATGATCGACATCATCGGGATGGAGAACGGACCCCAGGTGTCGCTGTCGGTGAGGAAGCGGATCTTGCGCTCGATCACGCCGGCCTCCAGCAGGAAATGGTTGATCGGGCTGACGTTGGCGTTCAGCAGCCAGATCCAGATCGCCGAGGCGACGACCGGCGGCACGAACCAGGGCGTGAAGATCAGTGTCCGCAACACCGCCCGCCCGCGGAACTCGGCGTTGATCACCTGCGCGAGGAAGAGCGCGATGACGACCACGAAGAAGATGGCGACGAAGGTGAAGACGACGGTCTGGTTGATCGTCTGCACGAAGCGGTCATCGGCCATGACCTGGCGGTAGTTGTCAAGACCGACCCAGCCGTTCTTGTCCTGGTTCAGAAGATCGTAGGAGCGGAACGACATCACCATCGAACGGATCATCGGATAGATACCGAGGATCAGGGTGATGACGAGCGCGGGAGCGACCATCAGATAGCAAAAGACGTTCTTCTCGGACATGGTCTCGCAGTCTTCCTGAAAGGTGGTCCGGGCCGCCGGCGCGGCCCGGGCCCGGGGAGGTTCAGCGGTCGAGTTCGCCCTGCATCAGCTCCTGCGCCGTGGCGATCTCGGCATCCATGTCCTCCTGCAGGACAACGGTGTTGTAGATGAGGTCGAAGATAATGCCGCCCGGCTCGGAGGTGGCGATGGCCGACCACGACGGGGCTGCGTGCTGCGAGGTGTGCGCGTCCTCGAGGGCGACGGCAACGACCTGCTTCCACGGCCGGTCGGACCAGAATTCGGACTGCATGACGGCGGGTTTCGTCGCGACGTTGCCCGAGCCCTGGCTCAGTGCGAGGATGCTCTCGTTCTGTGACAGGTACTCAAGGAGGGAGACGCATTCCTCGACCTGCTCCGTCCCGCGCAGGACGCCGAAGTAGCCCGCGCCCGAGAAGCTGTCGGCGTCTTCCGGGCCGGCCGCAGAGGGGGCCATGGCCCAGGTGCCCTCGGCGTCGGGATACTCCGCGTCGAGGCGCTTGCCCCAGGATTGCTCGGCCGAGCCGATCAGCGCGATCTGCCCGTCGACGAAGAGGGGCAGCATCTCGTAGCCCTTCTCGAAGCTGTCGATGTCGACGACCCTATGGACGTGCACCATGTCGTGCATGAAGGTGAGCGCGTCGCGCATCGCCTGATTGTCGATGGTCGCGGTCGTGCCGTCCTCGGACATGAACTCTCCGCCGGCCTGCCAGTAGAGCGGCATCAGCCACGACACGACATTCGAAGTGCCGAAGGCATAGCCCCAGCGGTCGACGTTGCCGTTCTCGTCGGCGACATGCATCGCCTTCGCGGCCGCGACGGTCTCGTCCCATGTGGTGGGCGGTCCGGAGAGCCCGGCCTCCTCGGCGGCGTCGGTACGATATAGGATCGCGCGGATGTCGCCCCGCCAGGGGATACCGTAGATCTCATCGAGGTAGGTCACATCCGTCAGCGCGCCCTCGTAGAAGCTGTCGAGGTCTAGGCGGTCGGCATATTCGGTGATCGGCAGGGGGCCGTAGTTCTCGCCGCCGATGGCCGAAAAGGAATGGAGCCAGTACATGTCGGCGCAATCGGGGGCGGCCCCGCCCTGCGCGATCGTAAGGTAGGTCTGGAAGGCGTTGCCCCAGGGGACGGTTTCGTGCGTCACCTCGATCCCGGTTTCGGCGGTGAATCCTTCAAGCAGGCCGTCGATCGTATCCTTCCAGGCGATTTGGTCGCCGTAGGGCATCGTCCAGAACTCGATTTCGGCCTGCGCGGCGCTTCCGAGGGTGAGCGCGGCAGTGAGCGACGTGGTGCAGAGGATCCTTGAAATGGGTGTCATGGTCTTCTCCCGTATTGCAGCCGCCGCCTTCGCTCCTCCGACCGGCACCGGCCTTTCTATCCCTGGTCGTCGGGTGTCTCGCTTCGCTGTCGCAGAAGCACGATGGTCTTGCGGATGTGCTCGACCATGGCGCGTTCTGCGGCGTCGGGGTCTCGGGCCTCCAAGGCGTCGAGGATGCCGATGTGCTCGGCATAGGTCTCGGCAGGGGCCCGAAGGATGCCGTGCGACAGCGACATCCGCATCACCAGATGGACCGGCTCCAGAAGGTGGCTGAAACCGTGCTCCTCGGCCAGTTTGGTCAGATGGGTGTGGAACTCGATATCGGCCTCGCGGTAGGCCGTGTCCTCCCAGTCGTCGAGGGTGTCGGCGACCGAAGCCATGAGCGAGCGCAGGTAGATCGTCTGCTTGCGCTCGATCACCGGGGCGAGCAGGCGGCAGATCAGGCCCTCGAGCACCGCGCGCAGCTCGAAAAGGTCGGCGATGCGTTCTGGCCCGAACTCGGCGACATAGGCCTCCGAGCGCGAGGACATCCGCACCAGCCCCTCACGGTTCAATTGCGCGATAGCACTGCGCAGGGGCGTGCGGCTGACGCCGAGTTCGGCGGCGAGGTCTTCCTGCACGAGCTTCTGACCCGACACGTAGACGCCTTTCAGGATCTTGTCCCGGATCTCGAGATAGACGCGGTCTTCCAGCGTCTCGGTCTGTGCGCCTAGGGGCATGATCATCTCCCTCCTGTTTGTCGGAGATGTCTGTCGCATCGGGGGCCGATGCGGCAAGCGGTGCGGGCGGGCGCGCTCACAGGCCCAGCGTCCCGCGGGCATGGGCCACGCCCTGGCGCAGCCAGTCGTGCTCGGCGGCCCGCGCGGCGGCCATGTCGTCCCGCCGGGGCAGCCAGTGCTCCAGGATCACGTTAACCTCCCGGTCCCGCGGCAGGGCCTCGAGGACGGCGCGGCAATCGGTCCGGCCCTGGCCCAACGGCACGCCCTCTATGGCGAAGCCCACGCCATAGGGGTCGGGCAGGATGTCGTAGTCCTTCAGGTGCAGGTTGATCGTATGCGGGGCGAGGCGCGCGACCGTCTCCGCGGGCCATTCGCCGGCGCAGATCGAGTTGGCCACGTCGAGGCAGACGCCGACCGACGGATCGTCGATCTCCTCCAGTAGCGCGACGAGGCGGGGGGAGGGGTAATTGAAGTGGTTTTCGATCGCGATGCGCACGCCCGCCGCCCGCGCCTGCGGAAGGAGGTCCCGGAAGGCCGTCGCCAGCTCCGGCACGGGAACCGCCGCGTCCGGCGCGTCGAGCGCGACCCGCAGGAGCTCCGCGTCGAGCATCTTCGCGATCCCGAGGTAGCGGCCCACCTGATCCGCGTCGAAGGCCTGCGTCCCGATCTCGATCGAGACACCCTTCGCGTCGGCCTCGGCCCGCAGCATCGCAAGCCCTGCCGCGTCGAGCGTATCGACGGGGATGTTGTCGGCGAACTGGACGAGGCCCAGCCCGTGCTCCGCCGCGATCCCGATCAGGTCGAGATGGGTAAGCGGCTCCGGGGGAAGGAGCCCCTTGTGGCCGATCGACCAGCGGAAGGTATATGAGCCGAGCCCCAGCACCGCTCAGAGCAGGGCCTTGACCAGGTCGCGCATCCCCCGTTCGGGCCGGCCCTCGGCGATGATCGCCTCGATCGTCCCGCCGCCGATCTTGTCGAGCAGCCGGTCGAGATCCTCCATCATCTCGAAGGTCGCCGCGATGCCCTTGATGTTGTCGCCCACCCGGTTGAAGACGTCATAGGCGACCCAGCCCTCATAGCCGATCCGCCGCATGTAGTGCAGCACCTCGAGCGTCTGCCACAGATGTACCGACGCCGGCAGCATGTCCCAGTCGGCCTGCCGGTCGTTGTCGTTGAAATGCACGTAGAAGAGCCGTCCCGCCTCATGCGCGATTGCCATTTCGGCGGCGGGGCATTCGCCCGCGATCAGCGCGTGGCCCACATCCATCGTGACACCGACGTTCGTCGCGCCGACCCGGTCGCAGAAGTGCAGCGTTTTGCCCATGGACGGCAGGATGACGTGGTTGCGCGTCTCGAAGGCCTTGTACTCGATGCTGATGCGGACGTCGCGGTTGTGGGCGGCGGCCTCGCCGATCACGTCGATCGCCCAACGCCATTGTTTCTGGTGGTCGGCCTGGAAGGCGTAGTCCCAGCCGTCGATCAGGGGGCAGACGCTTATCATCTTCGCGCCCAGCGTCACCGAATGATCCATCGCCGCCTTGAGATAGGCAAGCGTCTCGGCGCGCAGGCCCGCGTCGCGGCTGGTGAGAGACCCGTGCTTGAACTTGTCCTCGCCCTTGATGTTCACATTGACGGCGGAAACGGCCAATCCGCTCTCCTGCACCGTCTTGACCGCCGCGCCGTCGTGGCCCAGGTCCTGCGGATAGACCGGCTCGACGCCATGGGTTCGCGGGATCGTCTTGGCCACTTCCAGCCGCTCCTCGAAGCTCTTGACCGGCATGAATTGGTGAAAGCGGTCGTGATAGCCGCCGAGCGTCCCCATCAGGATCGAATTCTTATACGACATACAATACGTGCTCCGCTTAAGCAGTGTGTATATTAAATGCACTGTATACAGTCAACGCGGAGACGTAAAAGCACACATTCAGAATATATATCGCATTGATAAAATTATGAATAACGAGAGATTAGGCTACGCTTCGGGATCGGTTTCCGCCGGTCCTGATCTCTTAGATTTCGAAAAATGCGTCAGTCCGTGCTTGAAACGCCGACCCCCGCCGGTACTAGGCCGTTGGGTCGGCGTCATCCACCGCCTCGAGCAGGTCCCCGGGCTGGCAGTCGAGCGCGTCGCAGAGGCGGGCGAGGGTCTCGAAGCGGATGCCCTTCACCTTGCCGGACTTCAGCAGGCTGAGGTTCTGCTCGGTAATGCCGATCTCGGCGGCGAGGTCTCGCCCCTTGCGCTTGCACATCGCCATGCGCACGTCCAGCCGCACGACGATCCGCATCAGACGAACCCCCGGTTTTCCTCGGCCTGCCGCGCCGCCTCCACGAGGGCCCAGCCGACGACGAGGAGCAGGCCGCCGGAAATCACGAAGCCGAGTTCCGCGTTCGAAACGGAGACGGCGAGGCTGCGTTCCCCCGGGGCGTTGCCCCAGGTCAGCAGGAGGGTCTGGATCGTTCCGACGACGACGCTGCCGGCGGCCAGCAGAAGCGTTCCCGCCCCGGCCCGCAAGAGGTGAGCCGCGCTTTCGGCCGTGAGGATTTCGCCGGCGGCATAGCGCCCGAAAAGTCCGCGCAACTGCCAGAGCACGTAGAGCGCGACGGTGAGGAGCAGGACCTCGAGCAGGATGTAGCCGACGATCTGTCCCACGCCCATCACGGTCTCGACGCGCAGGTTCGGGTGGGCATCGGCGATCGCATGAGCCGTGAAGGCTCCGCTCAGGATCAGCCAGATCAGAAGCAGCGGGGCCCCGGCCATGATAGCGGTCACGCCCCATTTCAGCCCGTAGGAGACACGTTTCACCCTCTTGACAGTCATTTCCGAATCCATAATGAAAGTTTATTATAAAACAGTAAAAATATGAGAATTGAAATGAAGTCAATACTCTTCCCCCTCGGCATCGCCGCACTGCTTCAAGCCTGCGCCTCCGTCGTGCCGGGCACGGCTTTGCTGGCGTCGCGCCTCGATCCGATCACCGCCGATCCCGCCGACGTCGCGGCGTTTCCGGTCCTGCCGGAAGGTGTCGGGCTCCTGCCGGGCAAATCCATCCTCGTCCTCTCGGGCGTGCGCGAGGACGATGGGGCCGAGGCCAGCGAGACCTTCGTGCTCGCCCCGTGGCAGGGCGGCTTTCGTATCGACCCCGCGGACTACGAACGGTTCCGCAGCCAGCAGGCGCTCCTGCGGGGCTGGGCGGAGGGTCCGGGTGTCGACGGCACGATGACGGTCACGGTCGGGGCCTGCATAGATGGCCGCGGGCCGGACCGGGATGCGCGGTATTCGGTCGATGTGATCCTCGAGCAGGGTGGCCCGCGCCTGCCGCTCGTCCGGGAGGCTCCGCTGACGGCCGTGGGGCTCGATCCCGCGACCCTGCCGTCCTGCACGGGCGATTGAATTCCGCCGCTCCGGGAGGCATATGGCGCGCTGACGTTGCCGGGGCGGACCCCCGGTGTTACCCTTCAGCCATGAAGCGCCCCTCGGCGCGCCAGCCCCCGGAGGATCGGACCCCTGCCTTCCGACACCCAGAGCCGCCCCGGCGCGGACACCACCGCCAGCGACGCGACGCTGGCTCTCATCCTGAGCACCCTCGAAGAGGAAAAGGCGGAGGAGATCGTCCAGATCGACCTCGCCGGCAAATCGACCGTGGCCGACCACATGGTCGTCTGCTCCGGCCGCTCGACCCGGCAAGTCGGCGCGCTGGCCGAGAAGCTCTCGGAAAAGCTCAAGGCAAGCCTCGGCCGCACCGCCCGAGCCGAGGGCAAGAGCCAGGGGGACTGGGTCCTCCTCGATGCGGGGGACGTGATCGTGCACATCTTCCGCCCCGAGGTGCGCGAGTTCTATCAGCTCGAGAAGATGTGGCTCGACCCGGCGGCGGACGCGGCCGGCACGGGCTGACGTGAAGCTCTGCCTCGTCTGCGTCGGCCGCCTGCGCAAGGGGCCGGAAAAGCTGATGGTGGACGACTATCTCGACCGCTTCGCCAAGACGGGCCGCGGACTTGGCCTGCCGTCCGTCACGATCACTGAGATCGACGCGAAGGGTGCCGGCATGGAAGCGGAGGCCGCGCTGATCGAACGGGCGATCCCGTCGGGGGCCGTGCGCGTCCTTCTCGACGAGCGGGGGACACAACCGACGTCACCGGACTTCGCGCGCCGTCTAGGCGCGTGGCGCGACGGCGCGCGCGACGTGGCGCTCGTCATCGGCGGGGCGGACGGGCTGGCCCCCGATCTGCGCAACTCTGCCGACCTCACGATCAGCTTCGGCGCGATGGTCTGGCCGCACATGCTCGTGCGCGTGATGCTTGCCGAGCAACTTTACCGCGCCGCCTCCATCCTTGCGGGCAGCCCCTATCATCGGGTCTAAGGCCCCCAGAAGTTTTGTACAAAACGAGACATCCATGCAGAAGAAACCGGTCATTTTGTGCATTCTCGACGGCTGGGGCCTCTCCGATCGCCCCGAGCAATCGGCCCCCGACCGCGCCGAGACGCCGACCTTCGACCACCTCATGGCCACCTGCCCCAACGCGACGCTCACGACCTTCGGGCCCGCCGTCGGCCTGCCGGAGGGGCAGATGGGCAATTCCGAAGTCGGACACATGAACATCGGAGCCGGCCGCGTCGTCTGGATGGACCTCGGCCTCATCAACAAGTCGATCGCCGAGGGCACATTCGCAGCGGAAGAGGCGCTGACCGGTTGGATCGCGACCCTGAAGGAGGGGGGCGGCACCGCGCATCTGATGGGCGTCATCTCGGACGGCGGCGTGCACGGGCACATCGACCACCTGCTCGCCGCTGCCCGTGCGACGACCGATACGGGCGTGCCCACCGTCATCCATGCGATCACCGATGGCCGCGACGTCGCGCCGCGATCGGCCGAGTGTTTCGTCGAGGCGCTGATGGACGGCCTGCCCGAGGGCGCGACGGTCGGCACGCTCACCGGACGCTACTACGCCATGGATCGCGACAACCGCTGGGACAGGGTGCAGCGCGCCTGGGCCGCGATGGTCTGGGGCGAGGGTGAGCATGTCGAGGATGCCAGGGCCGCGCTTGCCGCCGCCCGCGAGCGGGACGAGAGCGACGAGTTCATCCAGCCGAGCGTTCTGGGCGACTACGACGGCATGTCCGCGGGCGACGGCGTCTTCTGCCTCAACTTCCGCGCCGACCGGGCGCGCGAGATTCTGAGCGCTTTTGCCGCGCCCGGGTTCGACGGCTTCGAGACGCAGGAGCGGCCGGAGCTGCACATGCTCGGCATGGTCGACTACTCGGAGGCGCACGATGCCTTCATGTCCACCGTCTTCCCGAAGCAGACCGTGCCGAACACGCTGGGTCATTGGGTGGCCGAGAAGGGGCTGACGCAGTTCCACCTCGCCGAGACCGAAAAGTACCCGCATGTCACCTTCTTCCTCAACGGCGGCAGGGAGGAGCCGGAGACTGGCGAGGACCGGCACATGCCGAAATCGCCCGACGTGGCGACCTACGATCTTCAGCCCGAGATGTCCTCGGTCGAAGTGACGGACCATTTCGTCGCCGCGATCGAGAAGGGTTACGACCTGATCGTAGTCAACTATGCGAACCCAGACATGGTCGGGCACACGGGCGACCTCGATGCGGCCACCGCGGCCTGCGAAGCCGTCGACCGCGGCCTTGCCCGCGTGGTCGAGGCGCTCGAGGGCAGGGACGCGGCGATGATCGTATGTGCCGACCACGGCAACTGCGAGACGATGGTCGATGCCGAGACCGGCAAGCCTCACACCGCGCATACGCTCAACCCCGTTCCCGTCATCCTCTGGGGTGGCCCCGAGGGTGCGGCGCTGCGCGACGGCAAGCTGGGCGATCTGGCCCCGACGCTGCTGCAGCTGATGGGCATCGACCCGCCCGAGGAAATGACGGGCGAGAGTCTGCTCGGATGATCCGCTGGCTCTGCCTGCTCCTGTGTCTGGCCGCTCCGGCGGCGGCGCAGCAGACCGCGGCCGAGACCGCCCGCGCCGCCGCGACGCAACTGTCGCAGGCCGCGCAGGCGCTGGAGCGGGCCGAGGGCGCGCGCGACCGGGTCGAGGCGCTCACCCGCGTGGTGCAGGCCTACGAGGAGGGCCTCTCTGCCCTGCGCGAGGGGCTGCGGCAGGTTGCCCTGCGCGAACGTGCGCTGACCGAGGATCTGCGCGCACGGGAGGATGAGATCGGCCGCCTCGTCGCCGCGCTTCAGACCATCGAACGCGCGCCTGCACCGCTCCTTCTCCTGCACCCGTCGGGCGCGCTCGGCACCGCGCGCTCCTCGATGATGCTGGGCGAGGTGGCCCCCGCGCTCAACGCCCGGGCCGAGGTGCTGCGCGCCGACCTCGCCGACCTGCGGGAGTTGCGTATCCTGGAGGAATCCGCCGCCGACAGCCTTGCGTTGGGGCTGACGGGCGTGCAGGAGGCGCGCGTCGCGCTGTCGGAGGCGATCGCGGAGCGCACCGACCTGCCGCCGCGCCTGGCCGAAGACGGTGCGCGCATCGCGGCGCTTCTGGGGCGGGTCGACACGCTGGAGGCCTTTGCCGAGGGGCTCGGCGCGCTCCCGCCCACGGAGACAGTGGATCTCGCTCTGCCGCTCCCTCTGCCGGTCGACGGCCGGCTCCTGCGTGGCTTCCGCCAGCCCGACGCCGCCGGCATCGCGCGTCCCGGGCTCGTCCTGGCCACGGTGCCCTCGGCCATCGTCACCACACCGGCCGATGCGACCGTGCGCTACGCCGGCCCGCTCCTCGATTACGGCAATGTGACCATCCTCGAGCCGCGACCGGAGACTTTGCTGGTGTTCGCGGGGCTTTCGGAGGTCTACGCTCGTCAGGGCGAAATCCTGCGTGCGGGCGCGCCGCTCGGTCTGATGGGCGGTGCTTCGCCGGAGGGGGCGGAAAACCTGCGTGATTCAGTCACGGACGGTGGCGCTTCGCGTCCGGAAACGCTTTATATCGAGGTAAGACAGGGCGGAACGCCCACGGACCCGGCGACATGGTTCGCCATCGAGTAGGGGTGGCGGCCACCGGTCGCCACATGGACAGGGGAACGAGATGAAGAAGATGGCGATGGCCGCAAGCTGCGGCATCCTGGCGGGCATCCTGGCGGCGACACAGGTCGCGGGCCCGCTTCTGGCGCAGGAAACCGAGAAGGCGACGGTCTACGAACAGCTCGATCTGTTCGGCATCGTCTTCGAGCGGATCCGCGACCAATACGTCGAGGACGTGGACGAGGGCGAGCTGATCGAGGCGGCGATCAACGGGATGCTGACATCCCTCGACCCGCATTCGTCCTACCTGCCGCCGCGCGACTACGAGGACGTCCAGACCGACACGCGCGGCGAGTTCGGCGGCCTCGGCATCGAGGTCACGCAGGAGGAGGGCTACGTCAAGGTCATCACACCGATGGACGGCACACCGGCCTTCGAGGCCGGCGTCGAGGCGGGCGACTACATCACCGCCGTCGACGGCGAGAGCATCCTCGGCTTCACGCTCGAAGAGGCGGTGGAGCTGATGCGCGGCCCGGTCGGCAGCGAGATCGTCGTCACCATCGTGCGCGAGGGGCTGGAAGAGCCGATCGACATCTCGATCACCCGCGACACCATTCGCCTGACCGCCGCGCGCGTCCGGCAGGAGGGCGACAGCATCGTCATCCGCGCCTCCACCTTCAACGACCAGACCCTGCCGAACGTCCGCGAGGGCTTCGAGGAGACGGTCGCGACGATGGGCGGGCTCGAGAACGTCAACGGCGTCGTGCTCGATCTGCGCAACAACCCGGGCGGCCTTCTGACCGCCGGTGTGGAACTTGCCGATACCTTTCTCAACCAGGGCGAGATCGTCTCGACCCGGACGCGCCAGAGCGAGGACGGCGACCGCTTCAACGCCGAGGAAGGCGATCTGATCGACGGTCTTCCCATGGTCGTGCTCATCAACGGCGGTTCGGCCTCGGCCTCCGAGATCGTCGCCGGAGCGCTGCAGGATCACCGTCGCGCCGTCGTCGTGGGCACCAAGAGCTTCGGCAAGGGGTCGGTCCAGACGATCATGCCGGTGCGCGGCGACGGGGCGATCCGTCTGACGACCGCGCGCTACTACACACCCTCGGGCCGCTCCATCCAGGCGCTCGGCATCTCGCCCGACATCGTCGTCGTCCAGCCCCCGCGTGAGCCGAACACCGAGGAGGAAGACGAGGCCAACCTCCCCGGCCGCCGTTCCGAGGCCGGGCTGCGCGGATCGCTGACGAACGACAGCCTGTCCGACGATCAGCAGGAGCAGATCCGTCAGGAGCAGGCCGCCGCCGAGGAAGCCGCGAAGCTGCGGGCCGAAGACTATCAGATGGCCTATGCCATCGACATCCTCAAGGGTCTGACCGCCATCGAGCGCTGACCCCTCCGCGGGCCGGGCGACCTCATGTCGCCCGCCCGGCACCGAAAGGCCCCCATGACCCCCGAAGAGATCGCCCGGCTTCCCTACCGTCCCTGCGCGGGCGTCTGCGTGACCAACCCGGAGGGTTTGATCTGGGTCGGCGAGCGCCTCGATTTCCCCGGAGCCTGGCAGATGCCCCAGGGCGGGATCGACCCGGGCGAAGACCCGCGCGCCGCCGCCCTGCGCGAGTTGCAGGAGGAGACAGGTCTCGCGCCCGATGCCGTCGAGGAGATCGGTGCCCTCGACGCGCCGCTGGCCTATGACCTGCCGGTCGAGCTGGCGGCGAAACTCTGGAAGGGGCGCTACCGCGGACAGGAACAGCATTGGTTCCGCTTTCGCTACGACGGGCCTGACGATGCGGTGGACCTCGACGCCCACGAACGCGAATTCGAACGCTGGGCGTGGATGCCGGGGGCCGAGGTGCTCGACGCCATCGTCCCGTTCAAACGCGACATCTATCGCCGGGTCCTGACGCGTTTCGACCTGCTCTGACCGCGGGACGCTATTGCCTGACACGGGGCCCGACCCCACCTTCGAGACGACCCAGACAGCGGAGATCCCGATGCAACGCGCCCTTCTCGCCGCCCTTCTCTCCACCGGCCTTGCCACGCAGGCGGCGGCGCTGTCGTGCCTGCCGGCCTCCGTCCCCGGGAGCTTCCGGGCCGCGAACGAGGCAGAGGCGCAATACGTCCTTGCCGTCGGTCGCGTGCAGCTGCTGCCGGGCGAGCGGGTGCCCGAACCCGCCGGTGATCCGAACGACCGGCAGGGCTATTCGGTGAAGGCGCGCTTCGACGGCCGGCTTGCCGGCCCTGAGGGCTTCACGCAGGAGGCGGCCTTTCCCGTGACCGTGGAGGTGGAATGCGCCGGGGCCTGGTGCGGTGGCGTACCGGTCGATCGCGTCCTCGCCTTCATCGAGCGCCGCGGCGAGGAAAACGTCCTCGTCGAGAGCCCTTGCCCGATGTTCTCGCTCCGCGCCACGCCCGAGATGGTCAAGCAGGCGGAAGACTGCCTCGCCGGTGAAAACTGCGAGGCCCCCGGCTGACGCCGAGGGCCCTTCTTCGTTTCAGAAATATCCCGGGGGCACGGGGGCGGCGCCCCCGCCCATCCGCTACTCTCCGATGGCCATACCCTCGCGCCGTGGGTCCGCCCCGCCTTCCAGCGTCTCGCCTACCGCGATCACATGCAGGCCGGAGGTCAGGTCGCGGACGTTTACCTCGAACCCGAGTTCGGTCAGCGGCTCCGCCAGCGCCTCGGCCGACGTGCCCGCCTCCAGGTCATAGGTGCCGAAGCGGTTGACCAGATGCGGCAACGCGACGGCCTGCTGCACGTCCATCCCCCAGTCCATGTGCGCGATGATCGTCTTCGCGACATAGCCGATGATCCGGCTGCCCCCGGGCGAGCCGACGACGAGCACCGGCTCCCCGTCCTGCATCACGATGGTGGGTGACATCGACGACCGGGGCCGCTTGCCCGGCTCCACGCGGTTGGCGATGGGCACCCCCTCGTCGTGCGTGCGGAAACTGAAGTCGGTCAGCTCGTTGTTGAGGAGGAAACCGCCCGGCGCGAAGAGGCGGGAGCCGAAGCCGTTCTCGATCGTCGTGGTCATCGAGAGCGCGTTGCCCGCCGCGTCGACGATCGAGATATGCGAGGTCGAGGGCAATTCGAGGCTCTGATCGTCGGCCCAGTGCAGCGCGGCGTGATCGAAGGGCGGATTGCCCGGCTCCACCTCGGTCAGCGCCATGTCTCCGGCCAGAAGCTCCGCCCGTTCGGCGAGGTAGGCGGGGTCGACCAGCCCGGCGGTCGGCACGGGCACGAAGTCGCTGTCGGCCATGTAGCGGCCGCGGTCGGCGAAGGCGAGGCGCGAGGCATCGCCGATCAGCCGCCAGGCTTCCGGGCTGTCGGGGCCCATCGCGGCGAGGTCGAAGCCTTCGAGGAGCCCGAGGATCTGCCCGACCGTCAGCGCGCCCGACGACGGTGGTCCCATCCCGCAGACCTCCGCCCCGCGATAGGGTGCGCAGACGGCCGCGCGCTCCTTCACGGTGTAGGCCTCCATATCGTCCATCGACAGGACACCCGGCTGTGCCGCGCCGCGCACGGTGGCCACCACACCCTCGGCGATCTCGCCCTCGTAGAAGGCATCCGCCCCCTCGGCCGCGATGGCCCTGAGCGTCGCGCCATAGGCCGGATTGCGCAGGGTCTCGCCCTTCTGCAGCGGCTGGCCGTTCGGCAGGAAATAGGCGGCCGTCGCCTCCGAGGAGGAGAGCCGCTCCTGGTCCTCGGTCACCAGCATCGACAGGCGCAGCGAGACCGGAAAGCCCTCCTCCGCATGGCCGATCGCGTCGGTGAAGAGGCTGCGCCAGTTGAGCGTGCCCCATCTGCGGTGCGCTTCCTCCATCAGCATCGGCGTTCCGGGCGTACCGACCGACAGGCCGCCGACGACAGCGTCGAAGAAGCCCATCGGCTCGCCCGCGTCGTCGAGGAAGAGCTTGGGGGTCGCGGCGATCGGCGCGGTCTCGCGGCCGTCGAGCGTCGTGACCTCGCCCGTCTCGGCGTCGTAGTAGACGAGGAAGGCCCCGCCGCCGAGGCCCGAGGATTGCGGCTCGACGAGGCCCAGGACGGCCTGCACGGCGACCATGGCATCCGCCGCGCTGCCGCCCCGGCGCAGGACGGCGGCCCCCGCCTCGCTCGCCAGCGGGTTGGCCGCGGCGACCATCCAGGTCTCGGAGGTGACGGGCGCGCTCGTCTCGACGGCGAGCCCGGTCCCGGCCTCGGGGGCGACGGCGTCGGCCGCCTCCTGCGCGAGGGCGGTTGCGGGCAGCAGAAAGGCAAGCGTCAGGGTTGGCGGCAGGGCAATGCGCATCAGGATTCTCCCGGTTGTGATGGAGAAGAGCATGACGCGAATTGACCCGAGGGCAAGCGCTCAGGCTGTGCGCAGGCGCAAAGGCACTTCCTTCACCGGCAGGTGGACGATGGCCGACAGGAGCCCCACGCCGACGCCGACCCACCAGACGGCGACGTAGCTCCCGGTCGCGTCGTAGAGCGTGCCGCCCAGCCAGACGCCGAGGAAACTGCCCAGCTGGTGCGAGAAGAAGACGAGCCCGTAGAGCGTGCCCATGTAGCGCAGCCCGTAGATATGCGCGACGAGCCCGCTCGTCAGCGGCACGGTTGCCAGCCAGAGCGCGCCCATGGCCACGGAAAAGAGGATAACCGAGAAGGGCGTGATCGGCAGCGCGATGAAGAGCGCGGCGACGATCGTGCGGCCCATGTAGATGCCCGCCAGCAGGTACTTTCGCGAATACCGCTTGCCGAGGTAGCCCGCATAGAGCGTACCCGCGATATTGGCGAGCCCGATGAGCGAGATCGAGACCGCGCCGAGTGCCGAGGTCGTGGTGATGCCCATGGAATAGAGTGTCGTGCCCGGCTCGATCGGGCCGCACATCTCGGTCACGAGGGCGGGGAAATGGGCGGTGATGAACGCCAGCTGATACCCGCAGGAGAAGAAGCCGACGAAGATGAGCGCATAGGAGGGGTCGCGGAAGGCCTTGCCGAGGATCGAACCGAGGCTCTCCTCGAGTTCGGCCTTGGTCGCCGTCGGCGCGCGCATCATCGGCAGCGCCAGCAGCGACAGGCCGACGACGGCGGCGAAGATCACGAAGACCTCCTGCCAGGAGTAGAAGGCGAGGAGGTATTCCGCCGCCGGTGCCCCGACCACCTGGCCGGCGGAGCCCGCGGCGGTGGCGATGGCGAGCGCCATGGAGCGGTTCTCGTCCGAGGCGGCGCGGCCGACGATCGCCAGGATGACGCCGAAACCCATGCCCGCGATGCCGAAGCCCACGAGGATTTCCAGCAGCTGGTGCGCCTCGGGCGAGGTCGCCCCGGCCGAGAGCACGAGGCCCGCGGCATAGCAGATCACGCCGAGCACGATGGCCTTGCGGTCGCCGAAGCGGTCGGCGATGGCCCCGAAGATCGGCTGCCCGACGCCCCAGGCGAGGTTCTGGATGGCGATGGCGAGCGAGAATTCCGCCCTGGGCCAGCCGAACTCCGCCGCGATCGGGATCTGGAACACGCCGAAGCTCGCGCGGATGGCGAAGCCGATCAGCAGGACGATGCAGCCTGCGATCAGGACGGGCGTTATCAGGCGGTCGGTCTGCATGGCGCGGCTCCGGTCGGCGTCCGGGCAGTCTCGCGACAGGTCCGGCTCCGGTCAAATCAGAAAACGTGGGGCTCGCATCAGGATCGTTGAACTGTCGATGCGGGGCGGCTAGCTCGGATCGCATGAAGCTCCACGAGATCTATGCCGCCCGCGTGGCCGAGGGCACGCTGACCGCCGACCCCGCGCAAGAGGCGGCGCTTGCTCCCCTCGAGGAGGTGCGCCAGGCCCTGACCGCCGCGCCGCCGAAGAAGCGGGGCCTGTTCTCGCGCAAGGCCCCCGCGCCCGAGGGACCGATGGGCTGCTACCTCTGGGGCGGCGTCGGTCGGGGCAAGTCGATGCTGATGGACCTCTTTCACGAGGCCGCGCCGGTGCCCTCCCGCCGCGTCCACTTCCATGCCTTCATGCAGGAGGTGCACGACGGGATGCATGCGGCCCGCAAGCGCGGGGTCGAGGATGCGCTGACGCCGGTGGCTGACGCGATCATCGAGGGCACCCGCGTGCTCTGTTTCGACGAGATGCAGATCACGGACATCACCGATGCGATGATCGTCGGCCGCCTCTTCGAGAAGCTCTTCGCCGCCGGCGTCCGGGTGGTGACGACATCGAACCGCGTTCCCGACGACCTCTACAAGGACGGTCTCAACCGCGCGCTCTTCCTGCCGTTCATCGCCCTCCTGAAGGAGCGGATGATCGTGCACGAACTGGTGGCGGCGCGCGACTACCGGCAGGACAGGCTTGGCGACGAGCAGGTCTATTTCCTGGGCGGGGGCGATCTCGACGAGATCTGGCGGCGGCTGACCGATGGCCGGTCCGAGGGGCTGACGCTCAAGGTGAAGGGCCGCGAGCTGCGGCTCGACGACTTCCAGTCGGGGGTCGCGCGGGCGTCGTTCGACCGACTCTGCGGCCGCTCGCTGGGCGCGGGCGACTACCTTGCCTTGGCGCAATCGGTCCGCGTGCTCCTGCTGACCGATGTGCCGCGCCTCGGCCGGGCGCAGAACAACGAGGCGAAGCGGTTCGTCACGCTGATCGACGCGCTCTACGAGGCGAAGGTCCGGCTCATCGTCTCGGCCGCGGCGGAGCCGGAGGCGCTCTACGAGGCGGGAGAGGGCCGGTTCGAGTTCGACCGCACCGCCTCGCGCCTGCGGGAGATGCAGGCCGCGGACTGGGCGAGGGATCGCGCGGCCTGACCACCCGCCTTCCCCCGCGTCTCATCCGAGTATTTGGAAAGCGGAGAAGGCCGGTTTGTTTCAAATCGTCCGCAGTTCTCACGCCGGCGGGAGAACGGGGTCGCGGGCCGTGAGGGCGGTGCGGGACGGCGGGCGATCTGTGCGTGGACGCACGCATATCGCGCCATCCTCACGCGTCCGTTCATTGAAGGTGATGAACCCCACCCGTAAATCTCTTCCATCGGCGGGGCACACCGCCCCGCACCCCCCAACCGGACCCGCCGCAACCACAGGGTCCACCGCATCAAAAGGACCAAGACCATGAAAACCCTCATCGCTTCCGCCCTCGTCGCCACCGCCGCCCTCGCCGCCCCGGCCGCGGCCCAGGTCGCCCAAGGCCCCGCCGCCGCGATCGCCCATTTCAACGCCGATTTCGACACGCAGGACGGCGTCCGCGTGCTCAAGTCGGGCGGCAATGGCGTCACCGTCTCGACCCGCTCGGGCGGCACCGGCGCGGCCTTCGACCTCTTCAACGGCCAGGCCGACAGCCAGGACGGCGTCCGGGGCCTGAACGGCGCGACGGCCTATTCGGGCGCGCCCAGCGTCGGCGGCGACATCTTCGACCGCATCCGCGCCGAGAGCGCCGAGGGCGAGTAACCGGCCTTCCGCAACGCCGGTTGTTTTCTCCCCCGTTTTCCAAGGTGCGTTGCGGCACGGACGCCCCCCGGCCGGTCTGACCGGCGGGGGGCGTTCTCATGTGTGGGATCGGGGGATCGGAAGCGCCGACATCGGCAAGGGTCCGCAGGGCGTGTCGGGATTGGGTGAGATCGCCAGCGGTGTGTCGGGCGCAATGCCGGATTCGTCGATGAAGACCCCGTTCACGCAGACGTCCTGCGCCCGGTTGCCGCCGTTGAAGCCGAAACCCGGATTGCCGCAATCGGTGGCCGTGCCGTCGGCGTTCCACTCCTGGTAGGTGCCGTCCTCGGGATAGCCGCCCATCGGAAAGGCCATCGTGCGCGTATTGAACCGCAGGGTGAAGGAAGTATCCGGCGTCAGGTCCTTCATCGACCATTCGCCGAGGTAGGTCTCGCCCCGCCAGCCGGTGATGCCGAAACCCGTCACCGTGTTCTCGGTCAGGAGCCAGCCCTCTGCGGTATCGGGATAGCTGATGTAGCCCTCGATCCGGTAGTCGTTCGCCCCGATCCAGCAGAAGACATGGGTCGCGGCGGTGGCCTGAAACGGCATGGCGAGGGCGGCGAGGAGAAGGGGCAGGCGCATGACGCGTTTTTGCGTCGGATGGCCCGGAGGATCAACGCCCGTCAGCCGTTCTCGCGCAGGATGTGGCCCGCGAGGTAGAGCGACCCGCAGATCAGGATGCGGGCATCAGGCACCTGCGCGGTGATCCTTGCGATGGCGTCCGCGACGCTTCTGGCGACGCTTGCATCAAGTCCCGCACGGGCGGCGGCGGCGCAGGTATCCGACGCCGGAAGCGTATTGGCTTCGCCCGGGATGGACACCGCGTGAAGAAGCGTGGCCCGTTCGGCCAGCGGGGCCATGTAGCCCGAGGCGTCCTTGGTGTTCAGCATCCCGCAGACGAGATGCAGCGGCCGGTCGGGCAGGCGGCCAAGCGCCTCGGCCAGCGCAGCCCCAGCGGCGGGGTTGTGCCCACCGTCGAGCCAGAGCTCCGCCGCGCCGGCCAGATCGACGAGCGGCCCGTGCCGCAGGCGTTGCAGCCGGGCGGGCCACTGCGCATTGATCATCGCAGCCTCGGCCCCCGCGGCGCGGTCGAGCACACGGAGCGCGGCGATAGCCATGCCGGCGTTCTGAACCTGATGCGCGCCGATGAGCCGTGGCAGGGGGAGATCCATCAGGCCGCTCTCGTCCTGGAAGATCAGGCGTCCGGCCTCCTCGGTGACGTGCCAATGCTGGCCGTGGACGAGGAGCGGTGCGCCAAGCCGTGCGGCGCGGGCCTCGATGACCTCGCGCGCGGCGTCCTCCTGCGGACCGACGACGCAGGGCACGCCGCGTTTCAGGATGCCCGCCTTCTCGCCCGCGATGGCGGCGAGCGTGTCGCCGAGGAAGGCCTCGTGGTCCATCGAGATGGGTGTGATGACTGTGAGCCGCGGGTCGATCACGTTGGTCGCATCCAGCCGTCCGCCGAGGCCGACTTCCAGCAGGGTCCAGTCGGCGGGCGTGCGCGCGAAGGCGAGGAAAGCGGCGCAGGTCGTGATCTCGAAGAAGGTGATCGATTTGCCACCGTTCGCGCGCTCGCAGTCTTCAAGGAGTGCCGCAAGCTCGGCCTCGTCGATGAGATCGCCCGCGAGGCGGATGCGCTCGTGGAAGCGCGCGAGGTGCGGGGAGGTATAGGCGTGGACGCGGTCGCCCGCGCCTTCGAGCCCCGCGCGCAGCATGGCCTGGGTGGAGCCCTTGCCGTTTGTGCCCGCGATGTGGACGACGGGGGGAATGCGACGCTCCGGGTGATCGAGCGCGGCCAGGAGGTCGTGGACCCGGTCGAGCACGAGGTCGATCACCTTGGGATGCAGCGCCATCAACCTGTCGAGGATGACGTCGGAGCCAGTGCTCACGTCGTCTTGTCGCCGTCCGCGGCGGGGGCGGGTGTGGCCTCCACCGTTTCCTCGACGGCCTGAACGGCCTCGGCCAGCGCCTCGTCCTGGATGGGGGCAGGCAGGTCGCCGTAGACGATGGGGCCTTCGCCCGTCAGCATCCGCAGGATCGTGGCCAGTTCGTCCCGCTGCTCGCCCCGCGGGGTCACGCGGTCGAGCATACCGTGATCGAGCAGGTATTCGGCGCGCTGGAAACCCTCGGGCAGCGTCTCGCGGATGGTCTGCTCGATGACACGGGGACCGGCGAAGCAGATGAGCGCGTTCGGCTCGGCGATCTGGACGTCGCCCAGCATCGCGTAGGAGGCGGTGACGCCGCCGGTCGTCGGGTGGGTCAGCACGACGATGTAGGGCAGCCCCGCCTCTTTCAGCATCTCGACCGCGACGGTCGTGCGCGGCATTTGCATCAGGCTCAGGATCCCCTCCTGCATGCGCGCGCCCCCGGCGGCGGAAAAGAGGATCAGTGGCCGGCCGAGGGCGACGGCGCGTTCGGCGGCGGCGATGATCGCGTTGCCGACGTACATGCCCATGGACCCGGCCATGAAGCTGAAGTCCTGGCAGGCGGCGACGACGGGCGTGCGGTGGATCTCGCCCTCGACGACGAGCATCGCTTCCGTCTCGCCCGAGGCCTTCTGTGCGGCCTTCAGGCGGTCGGGATACTTCTTCTGGTCACGGAAGCGCAGCGGGTCGTCGATGGGCTTCGGGACCGCGACATCGGTGAAAACCCCGCCGTCGAAGAGCGCGTTGAACCGCTCCCGCGGGGTGATGTTCATGTGATGGCCGCAGTTGGTGCAGACCTGAAGGTTGTCGGCCAGCTCGCGGTGGAAGAGCATGGTGCCGCATTCGTCGCATTTGGTCCAAAGGTTCTCGGGCACCTCCCGACGGGAGAAGAGCGAGTTGATCTTCGGGCGGACGTAGTTCGAAATCCAGTTCATGGGGTCCCCGCGGCTCGTCAGGTCGAGATAGCGATGGGTCGCGGCGATTGCAAATGGCCCGGACGCGCGGCTCAGACGGTCGCGGGCCGGCGTCGGCGGGCGATCCAGAGGCGGATGCAGGCCCAGACGATCACCGTCACCAGCATCTCCTGCCACAGCAGCGGGCTTCGCAGCGAAAGCGCCTCGGCGGTGAAGGGCGTCGTGTAGAGGGCGAGGCCCGACATGTTGCCCTTGAGCGAGACGATCAGGAAGGCGGAGCAGTTGTTGAGGAAATGCAGCCCCCAGGCCAGACCGATTGAGCCCGTGACCCGCGTGAGGTCTGCCGCGAGCAGGCCGAAGAGCGTCGGTGGCAGGACCATCCAGGCCTTCTCGAGGCCAGCAGTCGGATCGAGATGGATCACGCCGAAGAGGATGGCCGGGAAGACCATCCAGGCCAGGGGGCTCCGGAAGCGGGCGGCGAGTTGCTGTTGCAGGTAGCCGCGAAACGCGAGCTCTTCCGCGCCCGTCTGGATCAGGATCGCGACGAGCGCGATCGGCAGGAACGTCAGGAAGAGCGTGAGCGGCGTGTTGGGTTCGGGGGTGAACGACATCGGCAGGAGCAGCCCGACGACGAGGTAGATCGCGCCCGCGATCCCCGTGGCGAGCGCAAAGTCGCGCCAGAGGTTCGGACCGAAGAGCCCGCGGCCCGGGCGCGCGTGCAGGAGCCGCGCTACCCCGACCGTCGCGGCGAAGGGCGCGGCGAACATCATCAGGAACATCACGACAAGCGTGGGCGTGCCGCCGGTGGCGAAGAGGCCGAGGTAGCTTGCGCCCTCGTCCGGACCGAGAGCGACGAGCAGGATGACGACGATGGCGAAGAAGCCCGCCACATAGGCCGCGGCGATCGTGGCGAAGCCGAGGAGGGTGCGCCACAGTTGTGGTCGCGCACGCGCGGGCGCGACGAAGCGATCGAATTCGGCGGTCCACATGCCCGGGATGCCTTGTGATTGTTATTGTTGTTTCCCCGTTCTTAGACCGCGTGCCACGCCCGGGCAATCGTGCTTGTCGCCCGTTGTCGCGGCGTCTATCCCCATCCCAAAGGGACAGGAAGGAACCGACGCCATGGCAAAGGCCCCCACCGACAAGACGCATCTGCCGAGCCGCCACGTGACCGAAGGGCCGGCGCGCGCGCCGCACCGCAGCTATTTCTATGCCATGGGCCTCGGCGAGGCGGAGATCCATCAGCCCTGGGTCGGCGTTGCCACCTGCTGGAACGAGGCCGCGCCCTGCAACATCGCGCTCAACCGCCAGGCGCAGGCCGTGAAGCTCGGCGTCAAGCAGGGGGGTGGCACCCCGCGGGAGTTCACGACGATCACCGTCACCGACGGCATCGCCATGGGGCACGAGGGGATGCGGTCGAGCCTCGCCTCGCGCGAGGCCATCGCCGATACGGTCGAGCTGACGATGCGGGGGCATTGCTACGACGCGCTCGTGGGTCTTGCCGGCTGCGACAAGTCGCTGCCCGGCATGATGATGGCCATGGTGCGGCTCAACACGCCGTCGGTCTTCATCTACGGCGGCTCGATCCTGCCGGGGAAGGCCCCTGCCGGGGCGGACGTGCCCGAGCAGTATCGCGACCGCGACCTGACCGTGCAGGACATGTTCGAGGCCGTGGGCAACCACCAGGCCGGCAACCTCTCGGACGCGGCGCTCGACATCCTGGAGCGCGTCGCCTGCCCGTCCGCCGGGGCCTGCGGCGGGCAGTTCACCGCGAACACGATGGCCTGCGTCTCGGAGGCGATCGGCCTCGCGCTGCCCAACTCCTCCGGGGCCCCCGCGCCCTACGAGAGCCGGGATCAGTACTCCACCGCGTCGGGTGAGGCAGTCATGCATCTGATCGAGAAGAACATCCGCGCCCGCGACGTGGTGACCCGCAAGTCGCTGGAGAACGCCGCGCGCGTCGTCGCCTGCACCGGTGGCTCGACCAACGCGGGCCTGCACCTGCCGGCGATCGCCCACGAAGCCGGAATCGACTTCAACCTCCAGGACGTCTGCGACATCTTCCGCGAGACACCCTACTTCGTCGACCTCAAGCCCGGCGGTCAGTATGTCGCCAAGGATCTCTACGAGGCGGGCGGCGTGCCCGTCGTGATGAAGGAGCTGCGCAAGGCGGGGCTCATCCACGAGGACTGCATCACCGCCACCGGCAAGACCATCGGCGAGACCTTGGACGAGACGAAGGGCGAGGCCGACGGCAAGGTCATTTATCCGGTCGAAACGCCGATCACCAAGACCGGCGGCGTCGTCGGCCTGATGGGCAACCTCGCGCCTGAGGGCGCCATCGTGAAGGTCGCCGGCATGGAGGCGCAGCACCAGATCTTCACCGGCCCGGCCCGCTGTTTCGAGAGCGAGGAGGACGCCTTCGAGGCCGTGAAGGCCCGCAAGTACGAGGAAGGCGAGGTCATCGTTATCCGCAATGAGGGCCCCGCCGGCGGCCCCGGCATGCGCGAGATGCTGGCGACCACGGCGGCTTTGTCGGGGCAGGGCATGGGCAAGAAGGTCGCGCTCATCACCGACGGGCGCTTCTCGGGCGCGACGCGCGGGTTCTGCGTGGGCCACGTCGGGCCCGAGGCGGCGCATGGCGGACCGATCGCGCTCCTGAAGGACGGGGATATCATCACGCTCAACGCCATCGAGGGCACCATTTCAGTCGACCTCTCGGACGAGGAGATGGACGCGCGGCGGGCCGCGTGGTCCGGCCCGAAGACGACGATCTATGCGTCGGGCGCGCTCTGGAAATACGCGCAGCTCGTCGGCTCGGCGCAGCTCGGGGCCTGCACGCACCCCGGCGCGACGTCCGAGAGCCACGTCTACATGGACCTCTGAGGGCGCCCCCGGTGGCCCCGCGTCTCCCCGGACTGATCGAGAGCCTGCGCTCCCGCCTGGCCGCCCGCCAATGGGAGCGCGCGGCCCAGGCCGGTGGGACACTCGACCCCGCGACGCTCGCGCAACTGGGGCCGCGCGCCCGGCAGATGGCGGAGACGGCTCGGCGGCTGTCGGAGGCGGCGGATCGCGTTCTGCTCTCTTCCGACGGGGGCGGTGCCATCGACCGGCCCTCCATGTGCGATTGGGCGTGGCGGCCGACACCCTGGACATCGCGGATGCTGCCGGCTGCCATCGTCGGTGCGACCGGAGGCACGACGCTAACGCAGGGCGTGCGGCTCTTCCACGATTGCCCCCTCTCGGAAATCACCCTGCGCCAGCTTCGCATGACACAGGCCCCGGCCCATGCACCCTTCGCGCTCTCGCTCGATGCGCTGGGGTTCGAGGGCTCGTTCCTTTCGCTCGCCATCGACCTGCCGGAGGAGGCCGCGCTGGCCCTGCGGCGCTCCCATATCCTCGGCGTGGCCGCGCGGCTGCATCTCGAACGGCCGGGTGAGGTCTTCGTCCGGCTCAACATCCGGCAGGGCCCGAACACCGACCAGATGGTGAGCGAGCTGCAGCCCGGAGATACGCCCGACGCGCCGGCAATCGCGGAGTTCGACCTCGGTTTCGACGAGATCAATCCGGCCAAGCTGGAGGCGGCCTGGATCGACCTGATCCTGGAACGCCCCGAGATGAACCGCGTGCGCATCGACGATTTGACCCTGACCCGACGGCCCCGCGCCGACATCTGACCTCCGGAGGCCCCATGCCCCAGACGACCCCATGGATCCTGCACCGTGTCAGCGTCACGGGCGGCACGTATCAGGGCCTCCTCGTGGCGACGAACGGGGGCGGGGAGCCGCCAGAGTTGTCCCTCCACCTCGGGGACGCACGGCTCGGGCCGCTTCAGGCGGAGGCGGTCGAGGGTGGCTTCCGCGTGAGCGGCGAGATGGGCGTGGCCCCCCTGACGGAGGGCACCCAGACCGTTGCGGTGCGGACGGACGACGGTCAGCTTCTCGACAGCGTGACGGTGGTGACGGGCCTCGGGGCCCCCGACGATCTGCGCGCGGAGATCGACACGCTCGCCGCGGAGCTCGATATGCTCAAGGCCGCTTTCCGGCGCTACGTGGCCGAGCGCGATTGACGAAGACGCGCTGACCCGACTATGCCGGCGGCCTCCCAAAGGCCGGACCCATGCCGCTGACACGTCGACACCTGCTCAAGACTATCGCCGCGCTCGCTGCCCTGCCGACGGCCCTGCGCGCCGCCCCGGCGGCACCGGTGGCGGATCTCTGCATCGCGGGCGGGCGGCATCACGGACTCACGGCGGCCCTACCGCATCTCGGCGTGGGTGACGTGCTTCGGCTCCGCCGGCAGGCCTACAACCCGTTCGACGCGAATGCCATCGAGATCCTCGGCCCGGACGGAGATCGGCTGGGCTACGTCCCGCGCGCGCTCGCCGCGCAGCTGGCCGGTGCGCTCGACACCGGTCACGCGATCGTCGCGCGCATCACCCGCTTTCGCGGCGATGGCAGCCGAGCCGCGGAGGCGGCACCGGGCCCGCTCTGGCGGACCGATTGGCAGCCGGGCGACCCGGTCGTGCAACTGGCCGCAGCCCCGGGGCCGTGACGCTTCAGCCTGGCGATCACGGGCGAAAATAGGGCCGGTTCCCTGTTTCCTGCCCCGCTTTAATCCCGAAACGATACCGGCATTGACCCACGACCGGCACGAAGCTGCCGTATTCCACGGGCATTCCTCGGGGCAAGTCATTCGTTGCCAAAGGGTCTGCCGTATGGATCGCCTGTCTGAAATGGAAGCCTTCGCCACGGTCGTCGACCAGGGTGGTTTCACCGATGCCGCCAAGAAGCTGGGGATCTCCAAATCCGCGGTCTCCAAGCACGTCTCCTCGCTCGAGACGCGCCTCGGCGCGCGTCTCCTGAACCGCACGACCCGGCGGGTCTCGCCCACGGAAATCGGGCTCGCCTACTACGACCGCGCGCGCCGCGTCCTGAACGACGCGGGCGAGGCGGATGCGCTGGTCACCTCGATGCAATCGGCCCCGTCGGGGATGCTGCGCGTCTCCGTCGCGACGGATTTCGGGGTGAACCACCTGTCGCCCATCCTCGGCGGCTTTCTGCACGAGTATCCCGACATCACCGTCAACATGGTGCTCGACAACCGCTTTGTGGAACTCATCTCCGAAGGCTTCGATCTAGCTGTCCGCATCGGCGACCTGGAAGACAGCTCACTGCGAGCGCGCAAGCTGGCCGAGACGCACCGCCAGATGATCGCCTCGCCCGAGTACCTCGAGGAATACGGGCGCCCGCAGCGGATCGACGACCTGAACGAGCACAAGCTCCTGCATTATTCGAACCAGGCGAACGGCTCGGTCTGGCGTCTGACCGCACCCTCGGGCGAGAAGCGTCAGGTCCGTTCCGCCGGCTGGCTGACGGTGAACGACGGCCAGTCGCTCCTGAACGCCGCGATGGGCGGCCTCGGCATCGCCTTCCTGCCCGATTTCCTATATGCGGAGGCGATGAAAGAGGGGAAGCTCGTGCCGGCGATCGAGGGCATGGCCCCCGAGACGCAGGGCATCTACGCGGTCTATCCGCCGGGCCGCTACACCCAGCCCAAGGTTCGCGCCTTCATCGACTTCCTGGTCGAGAGCTTCCGCGACCGCGGACCCGGCGGATGGTGAGCAGACGCCGCTCCGGCGTGGCGCGCCGGGCGGCAGGATGAATTTTCGACGGATCGCCGTTTCCGGCGGTCCGTTCGCGTATTTGGGGCCAGAGGAACGGGGCTATTCGGTCGAGGTGATGACGACTTCGACGCGGCGGTTCGCTTCCCGCCCGGCTTCGGTGTCGTTGCGGGTCAGCGGCGAGAAGAAGCCGACGCCGTGGGTGTCGATGCGGCCGGGCGCGATGCCGTAGGTGTCGGTCAGCAGCGCGCGGGCGCTGTCGGCGCGGCGGCGCGAGATCGCCATGTTGCCCTCGGCCCCGCCTTCCGCATCCGTATGGCCGACGAGCGCGATCGTCGTTTCGGGATTGGCCTCCAGGAACGCGGCCAGCGCGTCGAGCGACGGATAGCTGTCGCGGGCGAGAGCCGTCGAGCCCGTCTCGAACTCGAGATCGGCCAGTACGGCGCGCCCGGTCTCGACCAGCGTGCCGATCAGCTGGGGGACGGTCGGCGGTGCGGGCGGCGGAGCGGGGGAGGAGGTGCTCTGGGCCGGCGCGACCTCGGCGTTCGGGTCGACGGTCGTGGTCTGCACGAAGCCCAGATCGCCCGAACGGCTGACGAGCACGGTGACCCAGGCCGCGCCGCGCTGCGCGGCGAGATAGCGGAAATCGGCGAGGTCGACGAACATCTGCGGCGCGGGCGTCACGTCGATCTCGAAACGGAAGTCGAAGCCGCCGCAGGCGCGGGTCGCGCATTCGAAGATCGGCTCGTAGCCCTGTTCCACAAGCTGTTCGCGCAGTGGCGCGAGGATCTGGAGCGTGGTCTCGGCCCCGGTCACCTGCCAGATGCGCCGCGTGACGGCACCCTCGGCGGTGACCGACGGGAGGGTTCCGGCAAAGCGGGCGGTGGCGATGCGATGGCTCGACAGCGGCCGCGCCTCGGTGAAGGTCTCGCGCGCGGAGAAGGGCATCGCCAGTTCGGCGGCCCCGGCGGGCAGCGGCAGCAGAAGCAGGGCCGCGAGTGCCTTCACCGCGCCTGCCCGTGGTACTCGGGGTTCGGGGCCATGGCGATGGCCGAGGCGACGCGGTTCGTCATGTTGAAGAACCCGGCGACGGCGGCGAGGTCGAAGATGTCGCGCTCGCTCAGGCCCGCGTCGCGCAGCGCCTGACGGTCGCCCTCCTCGATGGTGGCGGAGGCTTTGGTCATCCGGACCGCGAAGTCGAGCATCGCCCGCTGACGCGCGTCGAGCGGTGCGACGCGGTAGTTCATCGCGATCATCTCGCCCAGGGTCGGGTCGCCCGAGAGGGCCCGTACGGCCGCGCCATGGGCCACGAGGCAGTAGAAGCAGCGGTTCTCGGCCGAGACGGCGACGGCGATCATCTCCCGTTCGAGCTTCGTCAGCCCCGAGGGTGCAAGCATCAGGTCGTTGTACATCGCGGTGAAGGCGTTGAGCTTCTCGACGTCGAAGGCATAGGCGCGTAGCACGTTCGGCACGAACCCGAGCTTCTCGGCGCAGATGTCGAAGTAGCGCTGCGTCTCCTCCGGCAGCGGATCGAGCGGCGGCAGGTCGAGCGCGGTGGGGGCGGTGTCGGTGGTCACGTCTGGGTCCAGTATCTGTAGCCGCCCCGCCGCACGAGGCCTGCGCCTTCATATAAGCCGACGGCGGCGGCGTTGTCTGCTTCGACCGGCAGGACGATGTGGTCCGCGCCCCGTTCGGCCGCCCAGTTGGCCGCGTGGCGCAGGGCGAGGCGGCCGACGCCCTGCCGCCGGAAGCGCGGCAGGGTCAGGACGAGGTGCAGCACGGCGAGGCGCGCGTGGATGCCGACGAAGAGTGCGCCGGCGGCCCGGTCGGAATGGCGCAGCAGGATCGTGGTCTTCGGGTCCGGCGCGCGGTCGGCGGGTGCGCGCCGGGGCGCGGGGTTGCCGTGGGCGTCCCAGAGCGTGCCGCAGACGGCGAGGGGCGGCCAATGGGCGAAACCCGAAACGCGGGGCGTTTCGCCGCAGATGGGCGTGACCGGGCCGGCCATGAGATCCGAGATTCCACCGGATTTGTAGCCTCGTGCCGCCAACAGGTCGGCCGTCGCGTCCTCCGTGCCGTCGATCGTGCCGAAGACGGTGCCGGGCCGGGCGGTCTCGACGGCGGCGATGTCGTCTGGCGTGACGGTCGCGCCCGGCCGTTGGCGGGCGGAGGTCGCGCGGCGGGTGCCCTCTTGTTCGGCGGGTAAGTCGAAAGGGCCGACCCGGTGCAGCGCCGAGGGCGGCCAAGTGGCGCGCACCGCCGCCATGATCGCGGCGGCGTCGGGGAGCGGTTCCGTCATCCGAAGAGTGTGGCGAGCCGGGCGGTCGCCGCGTCGAGGCGTGCCCGGTCCTGCCCGCGGATGACGATGTTGGCCCCGAAGCGGCCGTCCTTCTGGAACGGATAGGAGCCGATGGAGAGGTCGGCGTATTCCGTGGCAAGCGCGCCCAGCGGTCCGGCGATATCGCCCTCGCCGCGGTCGATGCGCGTCGAGGTCGACAGGAGCGGCGCGCCGCCCGTCAGCGTGGGGATCACGCTTGCGACCATCGCCTGGAAGACGCTCGGCACGCCGGCCATGACGTGGACGTTGCCGAGCGTGAAACCCGGCGCGACGGAGACCGGATTGTCGATCAGCGTCGCGCCTTCGGGAATGCGCGCCATGCGCAGGCGAGCGGCGTTCAGCTCCGAGCCGGTGCGTGCATAATGCGCGGCGAGGAGGGCGCGGGCATCCTCGCGCACATCGACCGTCGCGCCGAAGGCCGCGCCGACGGCGTCGGCGGTGATGTCGTCGTGCGTCGGCCCGATCCCCCCCGAGGTGAAGATGGTCTCCCATGTGCCCCGCAGGTCGTTCAGGGCGGCGACGATCTGGTCGTGGTCATCCGAGACGATGCGCACCTCCTTCAGGTCGATGCCCGCCTCGGTCAAGCGCCCGGCCAGGTGGTGCATGTTGGCGTCGCGCGTGCGCCCCGAGAGGATCTCGTCCCCGATGACGAGCATGGCGGCGGTGGGGTTGGGCATGGGCTTCTCCGACTGTGGATGCGGGGCTAGTGCCCCACATCTCTAGTTAGCCGGTATGGCACTCATTGAGACACCAGTAACAGCCGTTTGCCGGTGAATATCCTGCACGTTCCGCCGCCGCTACGGCCGACTGACAGTTGGCGTGAAAGCCAAGGCCGACTCGATTCTCGAGGTTCGGTGGATAGGGACAGGTACCGTTGTCGATGTGAACTTCATAGTTTTGGTCGCCAGTCGTCTGGCGGTTTTTGTTGACGTAGTAAGTCGGCATTGGCCGATCCTCCTAGGACTACGAGAGCTGGCTTGACTTGGCAGCCCTCCTCTTATCAAAGGAGGTGTGACGCGCCATCCCGCACCAGCCCTCAGGGTTTTGCGGAGCCGTAACTAAGTACCGTCACGGCGTGCCTGCCGTGACGGTACGATTCGTATAGACCGTCATCTTGTGTATAACCCGAAATGTAGGGCAAACCTAGTAGGTTGGACGCTATATGAAGTTCTACACTCCGCTCGTGCCCGCCACGCTCCTGCGCCGCTACAAGCGGTTCCTCTCCGATGTCGTGCTGGAGGACGGGCGGGAGGTGACGGCGCATTGCCCGAACCCCGGGGCGATGACGGGGCTGGCCGAGCCGGGGATGCGGGTCTGGGTCGAGCCGAACGACGACCCGCGCAAGAAGCTGAAGTACGGCTGGCGGCTGACCGAATTGCCGGGCGGACATATAGCGGGCATCGACACCGGCGTCCCGAACCGCGTCGTGGGTGAGGCGCTGCGCGCGGGGGCGGTGCCGGGCCTGACGGGGGCGGTACGGGCCGAGGTGAAATACGGGGCGAACTCGCGCGTCGATTTCCTCGTGACCGGTGATCGGGGCGACACCTATGTCGAGGTCAAGAACTGCCACCTTCGGCGGGACGGCACGCTGGCCGAGTTTCCGGACTGCGTCACGACGCGCGGGGCGAAGCACATGGACGAATTGGCCGAGATGGTCCGGCAGGGGCATCGTGCGGTGCTGATCTTCCTCGTGCAGCGCACGGATTGCGACCGCGTCTCGGTGGCGGCCGACATCGACCCGGGCTACGCGCGGGCGTTCGGGGCGGCGCGGGCGGCGGGGGTCGACGTGCTGGCGCTGTCATCGCGGATCACGACCGAAGGCGTCGAGGCCGGTCCGCCGCTGCCGGTGACAGGTGGATAATCCGGCGCGGGCACCTTACATGGGGCGCGAATGGCAGGAGAGTGGCCTTGGACGAACATCGCGGCAGACTGACCCGGGACGGCATCCGCATCCACGAGGACGCGGATTTCGCCGGGATGCACAAGGCTGGCCGTCTTGCCGCCGAAATCCTCGACCGGATCGCCGAGCATGTCGTCCCGGGGGCCACGACGGGCACGCTTGACCGGCTCATCACCGAGTGGGTCGAGGCTGCGGGCGCGACCTCTGCCACGATCGGCTACAAGGGGTATCAGCACGCCTCCTGCATCAGCGTGAACCATGTGGTCTGCCACGGCATCCCGGGCGACAAGGTTCTGAAGGATGGGGACATCCTCAACATCGACGTCACCGTGATCGTCGATGGCTGGTTCGGAGATACCTCGCGGATGTACGTGGCCGGCAAGCTTTCGCGGAAGGCGGAGCGGCTCATACAGGTGACGCATGACGCTCTGATGAAGGGGATCGAGGCGGTCGCGCCGGGCAAGACCTTCGGCGACATCGGCCATGCGATCCAGGCCTATGCCGAGGGGCACCGCATGGGGGTCGTGCGCGACTTCTGCGGGCACGGGCTCGGCCGCGTGTTCCACGCGCCGCCGAACGTCTTGCACTACGGTCGGCCGGGCACGGGGCCGGTGCTCGAGGAGGGGATGTTCTTCACCATCGAGCCGATGGTGAACCTCGGCCGTCCCGAGACCAAGGTGCTGGCCGACGACTGGACGGCGGTGACGCGGGACAAGTCGCTCTCGGCGCAGTTCGAGCATTCGGTCGGCGTGACCGCGACCGGGGCGGAGATCTTCACCCTTTCGCCCGCGGGGCGGTTCCATCCCACGACGGCCGGTTGAGGTCGCCGGCGTGCACGCTCGGCGTGTATTAACCTCATCTTAACACTTGAAAGATGAGTTGGGGCCATGAACCGACTCGCTCATATCCGGACCGGTGGCGCGAAAGGCCATTTCGCCGAAGCGCCCTTGCCGGATCTCTTCGGCTCTCCCCCGGTGCCCGTCCTTCCCGTCCCCAGGCGGGCGGGCACCGCCTCCGATCATCGCGCGGCCCACCGCGCGCGCCTGCGGGAACGGTTCATGCAGGGCGGGGCCGCCGCCATGCCCGACTACGAATTGCTCGAACTCCTGCTCTTCCGGGCGCTCCCGCGGCGGGACGTGAAGCCGCTCGCGAAGGAGTTGTTGCAGGTCTTCGGCGATCTGAGCCAGGTCATGGCCGCGCCGGCGGAGCGTCTGACCGAGGTCAATGGTGCCGGACCTGCCGTGGTCGAGCAGATCAAGATGCTCGAAGCGCTCGCACATCGCATGGCGCGCGCACGGGTGATCGACCGGCCGGTGCTGTCCTCCTGGGATGTCTTGCTCACCTATCTGCGCACGGCCCTGTCGCATCAGGGGACGGAGCGATTCCGCGTGCTCTACCTCGACCGCAGGAATGTGCTCATCGAGGATGAAGAACTGGCCGAGGGGACGGTCGACCATGTGCCGGTCTATCCGCGCGAGGTGGTGAAGCGCGCGCTCGCGCTCAACGCGTCCGCCCTGATCCTCGTGCACAATCATCCGTCAGGCGATCCGACCCCGTCCGAGGCCGACATCGCGATGACGCGGAGGATCGCGGAGGCGGCGGGCGTGCTCGGCATCGTGCTCCACGATCATATCGTCATCGGCAAGGGTGCGGAGGTATCGTTCCGCTCCGAAGGTCTGCTCGACGGGTAGGGGGCACCGCCCCCGTCGGCCTGGGCCGACTCGCCCGGAGTATTTCCTGGAAGGAAGATGGATCAGCCGACGGCGTCCAGAATGTAGCGCGCCGTCATCAGGTCCAGATGGGCCCCGCCGCCGTTTTTGAAGAGTGTAATCTCCGTATCGGAGGTCCGGCGCATGGCGTCGCCGTCGTAGTAGTCGGCCTGCACGTCGTCCGGCGTGATGGTGCCGGCGGCGAGGGGGATCCTGAGTTCGCCGATGTGGTCCATCGTCGTCGCGCGGACGTCCACGAAGATGCTGGCACGCGTGAGTGCGCCGTCGTCGGCCTCGCGCATGTCCGGGCGGTAGGCACCGATCAGGTCGATGTGCTGGCCGGGGCGAAGCCACTCACCGCGCAGGATCGGCTCGGTCGTCATGGTGGCGCAGGTCACGATGTCGGCGGCGGGCACGGCGGTCGCGAGATCGGTGGCGTGGTCTGCTCCGTGTGCCTCGGCGAAGGCGGCCGCGTTCGCGGCGGTGCGGGACCAGACGGAGAAGGCGGCACCGGGGAAGGCGGCGGAATAAGCCGCGTGGAGCGAGGCCGCCACCGTCCCCGCGCCCACGATGAGGATGCGACGGCTGTCGGGGCGGGCGAGGCGCGTGGCGGCGAGGAGCGAGTCGCCCGCCGTCTTCCATTTGGTCACCAGCGCGAAGTCGAGCGTCGCCGCCAGCGTGCCGTCGGTGTCGGAGAGGAGAGAGACCGCACCACCGATCGTCGGTTTCCCTGCCGCGGCATTTCCGGGAAAGATCGTCGCCGTCTTCACCAATGCGCCGAGCCCGTCGATCCAGGCGGCGCGGCTCAGGATCGTATCGTCGCCGCGGTAGAGGAAGCTGTCCTCGACCTGCGCTTTCGGCAGGCGATGTCCGGCCTCGAACGCCCGCCCGAGGGCCAGCCAGTCGAGATGCGGCTCGGCCTCTGTGCCGATGAAGGGCGGGGTCACAGGCTTTCTTCCAGCGTCAGCAGACCCTCCGCGACGAGCCGGTCGGCCCAGCCCTGGGGCCCTTCGAAGAGGTGGGCATTCCAGCCACGTTCGCGCGCGGCCTCGACGTTAGCGGGCCGGTCGTCGGCAAAGAGCAGCGCGGCCGGCGGCAGGTCGAGCGTCGCCTCGACCTGCGCGTAGATCTCGGGAGCGGGCTTGATCACGCCCATGTGGCCCGAGACGAACGTCCGGTCGAAGTGGTTCAGGAAATCGAAGTGCCCACGCGCCAGGTCGAAGCTCTCGATCCCGAAGTTCGTGAGCGCGTGGACGGGCATCCCCTTGGCCCGCAATCCGTGCAGAAGGCGCACGGACTGGCCGATCACCGGCGTTGTCAGCTCCAGCCAGCGGTCGTGCCAGAGGCGGATTTCGGGTTCCCAAGCAGGATGTGCCGCCGCCGTCTCGTAGATCACGTCGCGGAAGCCTTCGCCCAGGTCGACGCGGTCGTTCATACCGTGGAGGTCCACTTCGGCGAAGAGGGCGCGCCGGCGGTCCTCGCCGATGACCCGGTCGTAGAAATCCTCGGGTTGCCAGCCGATCAGGACGTTGCCGATGTCGAAGATGACAGCCTGGATGGTCATGCCAGATGATCCGCGTGGAACGCGACGTGCTCCGGCGCGAAGCTCGCGACGAAGAAGTAGCTGTGATCGTAGCCGCGCCGAAGGTTCAGCGCGGCCTCCGCCCGGGTTTCTGCCAGCGCCGCGGCAAAGGCGGCGGTTCCGAGCTTGTCGAAGAACTGATCGGATGTGCCCGTTTCAATGAGCGTCGGCGGCAGGGTCGCGCCGGCGGTGAGCAATACGGTTGCGTCGTGGGCGGCCGGATCGCCGGTGTAGGCCGTCAGTTGGGGTGCGCCCCAGTCGCTTTCCGAGGGGTTGCAGATGGGGGCGAAGGCCGAGACCGACCGGAAGCGTCCCGGATGTTTCATCGCGAGGGTGAGCGCGCCGTGGCCGCCCATGGAGTGACCGGTGATCGACTGGCGCGCGGGATCGAGGTCGAAGGCGGTGAAGACGACCTCGGGCAGGTCGGCCATCATGTAGCTTTCCATGTTGAACTGCCGCGCCCAGTCGCCCTCGGTCGCGTCGACATAGAAGCCCGCGCCCTGTCCCATGTCGAAGGCATCGTCGTCGGGCACGCTCTCGCCCCGCGGCGAGGTGTCGGGAAAGACGACGGTGACGCCGGCCTCGGACGCCCATGCCTGCAGGCCGGCCTTCGTCATCGCGTTCTCGTGGGTGCAGGTCAGGCCCGAGAGATACCAGAGGACGGCACCGGTCGCGGCCTCCGGCTGGAAGAGTCCGAAGGTCATGTCGGTGCCGGTGGCCGTGGACGCGTGGGTGTAGACGCCCTGCGTGCCGCCGAAGCAGCGGTTCTCGGACACAGTCTTCATTCAGGTTCCTCCGGTGAGCAGGCCGATCACGACCGAGACGGTGACGATCGACACCGCGGTCGAGACGAGTATGGCGGCGCTGACCCGCTGGGGTGCGACGCCGTAGTGCTGCGCCAGCATGTAGACGTTTCCGGCGACGGGCAATGCTGCTGCCGCGATCATCACCGTGGCGGCGAAGCGGTCGGCCACGGGGAAAATGACCAGCGCCGAAAGGGCGACCGCGGCGGGGTGCAGAACGAGTTTGCAGAAGGTGAGCCAACCGGCGACGGATATGCGTTCCGCCGTTTTGCCGGCGAGCGAGGCCCCGATCGCGAAGAGCGCGCCGGGGGTGGCCGCGGCCCCGAGGATCGAGAGGAACTCGTTGATCGGGGTCCATAGCTCGCGCCCCGTGGAGGACCAGGCGATGCCGAGCACGATCGAGACGATCATCGGGTTCTTCAAGAGGCCCAGTCCGACCGTCTTGAGCGTCGAGAGCGACACGCGACCATCGCGTGACCCGGTGATGAGGATGACGATGAGGGACGAGAAGACGATGAGGTCGACCGCGAGGACCATCAGCATAGGCCCCGCGCTCGCCGGCCCGAGGAGCAGGATGAACATCGGGATGCCGAGGAACCCCACGTTGCCGATGATGGCGACCTGCGCCTCGACCGCCGCCTCGGCGACGGACAGCCCGCGCAGGAGGCCGACGGCGGTGGCGATGAGGTAGACCGTGATGCAACCCCAGAGGTAGGCGGTGATGAAACGCCAGTCGAGGATCTCGGCGAGCGTCAGATTCGCCGCGAAGTTGAAGAGCATGGCCGAGAGCGCGAACCAGAAGACGAACTTCGTGAGGTAAGTGGTCGCCTCGGCAGTGAAGAACCTGGTGCGGCCGGCGAAGTAGCCGAGAGCGATCAACGCGAAGAACGGCACGGTTTTCAGGAAGATCGCGAGCATGATCGACGGCTAGCGGGCGCGTGGTGCGCTGTCCAGCGAGGGGCGTCGCGGGATGGTCCGCATGGCTCCGGTCACCCGTCGTTCTGTTCGGTGCGCGTGCGCTCGACGAGGGCATCCGACAGGAACCAGACCGAAAGGCCGAGCGCGACGGCGATCACGCCCCGCAAGAGGAGCCGACGGCTCATCGCTGTGCCCCGGGGGGCCGGCATCGGGGGTGCCATGTCATGCCGGCAGGATAGACTCGGCGGCGAATGGCGCAACCCTGGGCAGAGTTTGGCCGACGGCTATTTTCCGCGAATTGCGTCCGGCCGTCACAGGGTATTTCCTGACATCGCGAGCAGTCCTCCGGGTCCCGACGCCCGGAGTCGCACCGCCGCTTCGTCCGTTTTCATCCCCTCGGGCGGGCGGCCTGCGGGCAGGTCGGCGGTTCGGCCTGTCCGCAGCGCACACCTATATGTGCAAAAAAACTGAACAGTTTAGTTTATAATTCGATTGACGCTGTGTCGCAAGTCTGCGATCAGCGAGTCGGTACTAAACGGTTCAGTTTGTTTCTCCGTTTCAAACCAAAGGACTCCCCCCATGAAGAAGACATTGATCGTTGCTACCCTCGCCGCTCTGGTCGTCGCTCCGGCCTTCGCCGATCGTCTCGTGATCGACGATGACCGCTGGTATGTGGACGATGATCGCCCGACCAGCCGGGCAATCGACATCGACGACGACAACTGGAGCTATGTCGACACCCCGGCCGTCACCTCGCAGCGCAGCGGCGGGGCTCCCGGCGAGTGCACTTCGCTCGAGCGGTCGGCGGACATCGACACCGCCGACTGCGGCATGCTCTCGCGTGCCGAGGTCATCAAGCGCCTCAGCGACATGAACGACGAGAGCTGATCCACTTTCCGGCCGCGTATCCCCCGTGGCCGGAGCAACGGGCGGGGGCGTTCTCCCCGGTCCCCGCCCGTCCTGACGACCTGCGACGACTGCCGCATTAAGGATGAAACCGATGAAACAGACACTGCTCGCCATCGCGCTTGCACTCTTTGCCATGCCGACCCTCGCCGAGAATTGGGGCGTGCATCTGCCCTACCTCACCTTCCCGAAGGCAGCGCCGTCGGAACCGCTGGAACCCGCCGTGTTGACACGGGTGCATGGCCAGTGACGTTCCCTGGCCCGGGAGCCTGCCGTGCGGTAGTTCTTGTGTGACAGGCGTCCCGGGCTATATTTCCGCACGATGACAGCGGACTACACATGAACGACGCAACGCCGGTCAAGAAGGGTCGCAAGTTCGACCAGGTGCTCGAAGGCGCACGCGAGGTTTTCACGGCCGACGGCTATGAAGGGGCCAGCGTGGACGCGATCGCCAAGGCCGCCGGCGTCTCGAAGGCGACGCTCTACAGCTATTTTCCCGACAAGCGCCTGCTTTTCCTCGAGGTGGCCAAGACCGAATGTCTGACCCAGATCGACGAGGCGGCCGGAATCCTCGATGCCTACGACGATCCGCGCAAGGTTCTGTCCGACGCCGGACGGCGCATGATGGGTCTGGTGCTTTCTCCGTTCGGTCAGGCGATCTTCCGCATGTGCGTGGCCGAGCGTGACCGGTTTCCCGAGCTCGGACGTGAATTCTACCGCACCGGTCCGGAAGTCTTCCATGCAACCATGTGCGCCTATTTCGAACAGGCGGTCGAGAAGGGCGATCTCGTCATCGACGATCTGAAGCTCGCCTCCGACCAGTTTATCGAACTCTGTCACGCGCAGCTCTTCACCGAGATGATTTTCGGTCTCCGCGAGAGTGCCACCGACGAGGAGATCGCGCGCGTCGTCGATGGCGCGGTCGAGACCTTCATGGCCCGCTACGCCGCGCCCTGATCCGTCGCGTCTTCGGGCCGGACGCTCGCGGTGACGTAGTTGACCGAGAGGTCGCGCTCCGAAAGCCGCCAGCTCCACGACACCGGGTTGAAGACGAAGCCCATGCGGTCCTCGGGGCGCATTCCGGCCTTCTCCAGCAGACCGAACAGCTCATCGGGCGTGATGAACTTCGACCATTCGTGCGTGCCCTTCGGCAGCCAGCGCATCACGTGCTCGGCACCGATGATCGCCATCAGATAGGACTTCGGGTTCCGGTTGATGGTGGAGCAGATCATGATGCCGCCGGGCCGCAGGAGATCGTGACAGGCGGTCAGGTAGGCAAGCGGGTCCGACACGTGCTCGACAACTTCCATGTTGAGCACGGCGTCGAACACCGGCTCTTCGGTCTGTAGCAGATCCTCGGCCGAGGTATGGCGATAGTCGATGTCGAGCCTCGATTGTTCGGCGTGGGCCTGCGCGACGGGGATATTGCGCTCCGCCGCGTCGACGCCGACGACCGTCGCCCCGAGCCGTGCCATCGGCTCCGACAGGAGCCCGCCGCCGCACCCGATGTCGAGGATGCGCAGGCCGTCGAACGGCTGCTCGGCTTTCAGGTCGCGGTCGAACTCCGCCGCGATCTGCGTCGTGATGTAGTCCAGCCGGCACGGGTTGAGCATGTGCAGCGGCTTGAACTTGCCGTTCGGATCCCACCATTCGGCGGCCATCGCCTGGAACTTCTCGATCTCGCCTGCGTCGATGGTGCTGCTCATGGATCCTCGCCCGGTCTCGTTTCGCCACGGCGGCGGTGGTGACGCCGCGCACGAAGTCTATATAGGTCGCAAGATGGACCAGAACACGCGTCAGACCCGCACATCCGCACTCTTCCCGCCGCTCGATCCGTTCGATCAGCGAATGCTGGACGTGGGTGACGGCCACCGCGTCTATGTGGAGCAATGCGGCAACCCCGATGGTTTGCCGGTCGTCGTGCTTCACGGCGGACCGGGCGGGGGCTGCAGCCCGATCATGCGGCGCTTCTTCGACCCGGCGATCTGGCGCGTCGTGCTCTTCGATCAACGGGGCTGCGGTCGCTCGCGCCCCCATGCCGCGGTGGCGGACAATACGACGTGGCACCTCGTCGCCGACATCGAAGAGATCCGGGCAACGCTCGGCATCGACGCCTGGGCCGTCTTCGGCGGCAGTTGGGGGGCCACGCTCTCGCTCGTCTACGCGATCACCCACCCCGAGCGCGCGGCGCATCTGTTCCTGCGCGGTGTCTTTCTGATGGAAGAGCGGGAGCTCGCGTGGTTCTACGGCGGCGGGGCCGGGGCCTTTTGGCCCGAGCAATGGTCACGCTTCCGCGCGATGATCCCCGAGGCCGAGCGCGACGATCTCATCGCCGCGTATCACCGCCGCCTCTTCGACACCGCGTCGCACGAACAGGTAAAGTTCGCCCGCGCCTGGGCCATGTGGGAAAACGCGCTCGCCTCGGTTCAGTCGCAGGGGCGCGCCGGCGAGCCGGGGGGCGAATACGCCCGCGCCTTCGCCCGGCTGGAGAACCACTATTTCACCCACCGCGGCTTCCTGGAGCACGACGGCTGGATCCGGGCGAACCTCGATCGTCTCGGCGGGATCCGGGGGCATATCGTGCAGGGCCGCTACGACATGGTCTGCCCGCCGCTTTCGGCCCACCTGCTGGCCGAGGGCTGGCCCGGGGGGACGCTCGATTTCGCGCCCTTCGCGGGTCATGCTCTTTCGGAAGCGGGCATCACCGAACGGCTCGTCGCGGCGACCAACAGCGTCGGCCGGCTTCATGCCGGAACCCTGCGGTTCCGCTAACCGTCACTCCAGCCGAAGCTGCAGGGTGGAATACAGATACCGCGTGCCACTCAACGTGCCGTGCGGGCGAATGTAGATGAGCACGGCGCTATCCTGCGGCACGACCGTCGATGTCAGATCGGCGGAGAGCCCATGCCACGCAGTTCCCATCGGCCGGTTGTCCGAGGCATGGATCGTCGTCTTCTGGGTCTCGCTTGCCGTGTTCCAGCTGCCGTCGAGGGCACCGGTCTGGACGCAGATCCGCAGGTCGTAGCCCGTCACCTGCGTCGAAGATGCGCGAAGCATACCATCGAGGCTCAGAAGACGGGTGCCGCCCCGGACGAACAGGCCGATGTGTGTCCAGCTCGTCGATGGTTCACTGCCGGTTCCGGCCGAAGAATTGCGGTTCTCCGACGTCGGCCCGTAGCTCGTCGAGAACGTGACCCAGCGATTATCGGTATAGCAATACCAGCGGCCGCCCAGCGGAACTTCGCGCGGGACGCGGACGCCCGAAGGGAAACGCGTCTCGCCCGTTGCCGCGTCGACCGTCATGGCCGTGTTCCAGGCAGTGCCGTCCGGGCTGACCTTCACCGCGAAGTCGTCAGATCCGGCGCAGCCCATTTCGGCCCGCCCCGAGAAAGCCGTCTGGAAGAGCAGGCTGCCGGTCTCGCCTGTGCTCGCCTTGTTGATCTTTACCTGATGGCCTGTGCCGGCATGGGTCAGCAGCGTCGCATCCGAGGCGACGGCAAGGCGGTTGGTCGTGTCTGCGGCGGTGTTGATCCCTAGCGTTGCGGTGGCCGGCTGCGCCCAGTCGCTGCCATCGAAGACGAGCTCCGCATCGAGCGCGCGCACATGCGCGCGCCAGCCTTCGGCCGGGGCATAGAATTGCCAGGCGTCGCCTTCGCGCACCGCGATGGAACCGTCCTGTCCGGTCCATTCGCCACTCGCGCCCGCTGCCACGATATGCCGGTCCCCCTCGTCTGGCAGGGTCGGCGGCGTGGTTCGGTCGATGTCGAAGACCACCGGCTGAACCAGCGCATCCAGCGCGCGCAGGGCCTCGTTGTGGGTAATGTGCTTCTGCGCTTGTCCGCCCTGGATCAGGGGCAGGGACAGGATCTGGGTATTTTCCGACATGGGTGCCGCGGCCTCCGAAGATGTGAAGGCCGGGACCATCGGAACGATCAGTTAACGCATTGCTAACGAATGATGCCGGCGCACGGCAGGAGACTCAGTTCGTCGTCGCCTGCCGCGCGAGGCCGAAGACCGATCCGACCAGTCCAAAGACGGTTTGCGTCGTCGTGATCGGGCTCTCGGTCACGTAAACGAGATCCTTGGGCATCACCGGGAAGTTCCGGGCCGAGAAGAGACCGTCCGCGCTCGTCAGGTCCATCGAGAACACGACGCGCTGCTTGCGCGGCCCGCGCACACCGGCAGAAAGGGCGGAGGCGGGGTATTCGCGCAGGATCAGGATGCCTTTCGGATCGGCCCGCGTATCGTTGAGCCCCCCGATGATCGACACCGCATCCATGGCGCTGACCACATCTTTGGTGAAGGGATGCAGGGCCTCTTCGCCCGCCGCTCCGACCGACAGGAAGTAGCGATCGTCCTCCTTCACCACCACCTGGTCGCCATTGCGCAGGAGGGTGTCGAGGTTAGGCTCCGCATAGAGACGGTTCATCGACGTGCCGTAGATCTGCGAGCCGCGTTGCAGCCTGATCTGCGGATTGACGAGGGATGTGTCCACCCCGCCGCCGGCTGCGATCAGGCTCAGGACGGTGTAGTTGTTGTCGGGCATGGGGAACGTGCCGGCGTTCTGGACGCCCCCGACAAGATCGACCGAGTTGCCCCGCCCTTCCTCCATGGAAAGCTGAACCTGGGCCGAGTCGGCGACGGCGGTGAGCGCGTTCTGCACGACCTCCCGGGCAGCCTGCGGCGAGCGGCCGGCGACACGGACGTTGCCGGCATAGGGCAAAAAGATCGACCCCGCGGGGGACACGACCATCGGCTCGAGCGTGATCTGCCGCCCTTCGACCGGCACGATCAGCGAGTTCGGGTCGCTGTCCCAGATCGTCAGCGTAACCAGATCACCCGGGCGAATGACCTGCCCGACCGATCCGTGGCTCGTCGTGATCCAGCCGAGGTGGACGTCATTGACCCGCGGCCATTCGAGCACCGAGGGCAGGAGCGCGCGCGTGACCGGATAGACGGCGAAGTCGGCATTCACGTCCTCGTCGGCCTTCAGCACTTCCGACTGGAGCGCCGCCCCGCGTGGCAGGGAACAGGAGGCCAGGACGCAACACAAGAGCATGGTCAGGAGCGGGCGGAAGAGGCGCGGCATCATGGTCTAAATCTTTCGAAAGCAAATCGTCATCGGCCCTACTGCAGCCCGCGGCCACCCTACTCAAACCGCCCGGTGCGTCAAATCGCTTGTCGCCGGTTTCCGGAGAACCGGTGGCAAGTTGCTAGAATCGAACCGTTTAAATATGGTCCGGTCAGGTTTTTGAGTTCAGGCCGCAGAGGCTGCGCGTCTTTTCCGGGCGGGCTTTCTGGTCACTGCGGCTGGTTTTGCAGTCTTGGGCCAATCTGGTCCGCGGGGAATATTGAATGAAGATTTCGGATCTGGGCAAGCCGGAGCTTGTACTCCAGCGCCTGACTCGCCGGGAGAAATACGTTTTCTTTCTGGTACTTGACCTCTTTTTCGTGGTCGCTGCGCTCTTGTTTGCGCTCCTTCTCAATCCGCTTCCGGAACAGATGCCGCCGCTCTTCCAGACGCTGTCGGTCGCCCTTCCCTATCTGCTGCTGGTTTCAGGCGCGCTCCTCGTCGCTCTCGGCCTGCCGGCGCTGCAACTGGCGGAGTTCGATGGTCACGCGACGCTCCACGCGGCCTCTCTATCGGTGTTTCTGGCGGCCGGATCCTCGGTGCTGGCCTACATCTTCGGCGTAAATCTGCCGATGTCGGTTCTGCTCGTCTTCGCGACCAGCCTCTTTCTGATGATGACGGTCTCCCGTGTCGTGCTTCTGCAGGTCGTGCTGGCGATCTATCGCAGGGGCGACAAGGTCACGCGCGTCCTCATCTACGGGGCGGGCACGACGGGCACGCAACTTGCGCGCGCGCTGCGCGGTCACGCCGAGATCGAGCCGGTGGCCTTCGTCGACGACAACCCGTCGCTCCAGGGTCTCAGCATCGGAGGGTTGCCGGTCTATACCCCCGTGCGCGTGGCCGAGATTGCGGCGCGCAAGCGAATCCACCGCGTTCTTCTGGCAGTGCCGTCGCTTTCGCCGCCGAAACAGGCCCGCATCGCGCGCCGGCTCGAGCGCATGGGGCTCGACGTGCAGATGCTGCCGTCCTTTTCGCAGCTCATCGGACAGGAGACGCTCGTGGACCGTCTTCAGCCGATCAAAGGCAGCAAGCACCGCATGTTCCTCGGCCGCGACGAGGTCCGCGCGCCCCTGATGGAGGGCAACGAGGGATATCAGGGCAAGTCGGTGATGGTGTCCGGAGCCGGCGGCTCCATCGGGTCGGAGCTCTGTCGGCAGCTCATCGCCTGCGAACCGCGCAGGCTCGTGTTGTTCGAACTCTCGGAGATCGCGCTCTTCACCGTGCAGCAGGAGCTTCAGAACACCGCAAAGGAAATGGGCGTGGACCTCATCCCCGTGCTCGGGTCCGTGACCGACCCGCGGCACGTGCGCCAGGTGCTGGCCGAGCACGATGTCGAGGTCGTCCTCCACGCTGCCGCCTACAAGCACGTGGGCCTCGTGCAGCAGAACCCGCTTGCCGGGCTGGCCAACAACGTTCTCGGGACTCAGACGCTCGCGAATGCCGCCGTACAGTTCGGCGTGGAGCGCTTCATCCTGATCTCGTCCGACAAGGCCGTGCGGCCCCGCGGGGTCATGGGAGCCTCCAAGCGACTGGCCGAACTCGTCGTGCAGGACATCGCGTCCCGCGTTCCCGAGGATGGCCCCGTCCTTGCCATGGTTCGCTTCGGCAACGTCCTGGGCTCCTCCGGCTCCGTCGTGCCGATCTTCGAGGATCAGATCGCCCGTGGCGGCCCCGTCACGGTGACGCATCCCCACGTCACCCGCTATTTCATGACGATCGCCGAAGCCGCGAGCCTCGTTCTGCGCGCCGGGTCGCTCGCCGAAGGGGGCGAGGTGCTGCTTCTCGACATGGGCAAGGCCGTCAAGATCGTCGACCTCGCCCGGCAGGCGATCGAGGCCGCGGGCTATACCGTCCGCTCCGAGGCCAATCCGAACGGAGACATCGCGATCGACTTCATCGGTCTGCGTGACGGGGAAAAGCTGCACGAGGAGCTTTTCTTCGACGGCTCCGAGCGACCAACAGCGCACCACAAGATCTTCCGCGTCCGTGAGCATGGGCTCAGCGAATTCGAGGTCGCCGATATCCTGCGTGCCCTGCGTCACGCCATGGCGAGCGGTGCCCCGGAGGGGGCGCTCGACGCCATCGCCCGCCGCGTCCCGGGCTTCGGTGCCCCGATCAGCGACACGGCGGACCGGATCCCCGACGACGTGCTCAAGACCGTGCCGCCCAGCTTCACCGTTTGACAGCGCCGACCGCGTCCCGCACGAGAGCAGCATGAAATGCGCACTCGTCACCGGATCGGCCGGATTCATCGGCTACCATCTCTCCGCCCGTCTCCTGGAGGACGGCTGGCGCGTCGTCGGTCTCGACAACCTGTCGGACTACTACGACCCCGACCTGAAGCGCCGTCGCCACGCGCGGCTTGCGGCCTCGGACGCGTTCACGCCGGTCATCGGGGACGTTTCGACACCCGGCCACATGACCGAGCTGATGGCCGCGCATCGGCCCGACGCCGTCATCCATCTGGCCGCGCAGGCCGGCGTCCGCCACTCCATCGACGCACCGCGCGATTACGTTCGGGCCAATCTCGTCGGCACCCATGAGGTGCTCGAGGGCGCGCGCGCACATCCGCCCGCTCACCTCCTGATCGCCTCGACCTCCTCGGCCTACGGTGCCGGCACGGAGATGCCCTACCGCGAGACGATGAAGACCGATGCCCAGATGTCCTTCTACGCCGCGACCAAGAAGGCGACGGAGGCCCTGGCGCACAGCTATGCCCACCTCTACGGCCTGCCGACGACGATGTTCCGCTTCTTCACGGTCTACGGGCCATGGGGCAGGCCGGACATGGCGCTCTTCAAGTTCACTCGCGCGATCCTCGCCGGCGAGCCGATCGACGTCTACAATCACGGCAACATGCGTCGGGACTTCACCTACGTGAGCGACCTCGTCGCGGGGCTCGCCGCGTTGATCGACGTGCCGCCGGGGGACGCGCCGGTGAGCGCGGCCGACAGCCTGTCGCCCGTCGCCCCCCACCGCATCGTCAACATCGGCAATGGAGAGCCGGTTGAACTCGGCCGTTTCATCGCGGCGATCGAGGCAGCCACGGATCGCCCCGCGATCCGGAACCTGATGGAGATGCAACCTGGCGACGTGCCCGCCACCTGGGCCGATACGACGCTTCTGACCGATCTGCTCGGCGCGCCGCTGCCGCGCACGGACATCGAGACCGGTGTGCGGGCCTTCGTCGACTGGTACCAGGACGAGTACGCCCCGTCCTAGGGCGTGACGAGGCCGAGCGCGACCGCCGCGACGTAGAAGACGAAGAGGCCCACGGCGAGTTGCAGCGCGCCGACGATCATCTTCTGTCCGAGGCCGAGCACGTAGCGCAGCGCGCCGTAGGCCAACACCGGCAGGAAGAGACCGGAGAACCCCACGAGGATGACGACACCGTTCAGCATATCCGGCTGCCGCGTGGCCCAGATCGCACAGCCCGCGCCCGAGACGACGGCGACCGACCAGACCACCCAACGCGGCAGGCGCTCGACCCAACCGAGCATCCATGCCGAGGAATCGTAGAGCCGCAGGCCTGTCGGAGCCGGGCGGCGGCGACGTTCGCGCGGGGCCTTGGGTGCCGGAACATCGCCCTTGCCGCCGCACTGTCCGCAAGCCACGCGCGTCTGCGTCCAGCCAGCGCCGCTGCAGACGTCGCAGGTCTCGGCCGCCACGCTCTTGCCGCGGCCGGCGCAGCCGGTACAGGCCTCGCGCCGCGGACGCACGCCGAAGCCGCCGCAATCAGGACAGGTCGTCATCCCCGCACTCCTCCCCCGACCTTCATGCCCCGGGGCGACCAAGGGGGCAATTGCCGCCGTCGCACCGGTCGCGTCTACTGTGTCCAGCTTGTCAGACGGAGATCCCCATGGCCGACCTCTTTCCCGCCCCGGCGTTGCCGCGTCTGCCCATCGCGGGCAGATCCGACCTCTACCCGGTCGCGCGCGTCTTTTGCGTGGGCCGCAATTATGCCGCCCATGCCGCCGAGATGGGCAACGAGGTCGATCGGGAGGCACCGTTCTACTTCACGAAGTCGCCCTTCCACGTCGCTCGGAGCGGGGCGCGTCTGCCCTATCCGCCGGGCACGGCCGACTACCACCACGAGATGGAGTTCGTCTTGGCTATGGGTAACGAGGCGTTCGGGGCAGACCGCGCGGCGGCGGAAGCGGCGATCTTCGGTTACGGCTGCGGGCTCGACATGACCCGACGCGACCTTCAGGCCGCGGCGAAGGAAATGCGCCGGCCCTGGGATCTCGGCAAGGACGTGGAAGGGGCCGCCGTCCTCGGTGCGCTTACGCCGGTCGCGGATTTCGGCAGGGTCGCGGACCAGCGCATCGCACTCACGGTCAACGGCGAGGCCCGGCAGTCTGCGACGCTGGGCGAGATGATCCACGATTGCGCGGCGATCGTCGCGCATCTGTCGCGGTTCTATCGCCTCGGGCCGGGGGATGTCGTGATGACGGGCACGCCGGCCGGCGTCGGGCCCGTGCGCTCGGGCGACGTGCTGCATGGCACGGTCGATGGCTGCGCCCCGGTCGATCTGGCGCTGACCTGACGGTCGTCAGAGCCGGATGCCGCTCTCCGCCATCTGGCGCGTTACGGCGCGCGGCGGCGACAGCCCGAGCCCGCCGCGCAGGATGGCCTCTGCCGCGGGCAGGTCGCGCCGCAGCGCCGACTGGAGCGCCTTGCCGAGCGTGAAGGCCACGGCGCCGTAGTAGCTGACGCGCCGGTGCCGGCGGACGAACTTCATCCGCGCGCGATGCTTGAACCACTCCGAGAAGGGCGAGGCATGGCGTCCTGGCTTGCCCGACCCGATCGACGTGCCGGCCTGGTGATGCACCACGGCCTCCGCGCAATGCAGGATCGGCAGATCGCGCGCGCGCAGCGCCCAGTCGACCTCCTCGTAGTAGAGAAAATAGCCTTCCTCCATCTTCCCGGCCCGCGTGAGGAACAGGCGGCTCGCGACGAGGCTCGCGCCCGTGACGAAATCCATGGCATCCGGATCGGGCGGCCGGGTCGTCGACGGCTTGCCCTGGTTGAGGTTCAGCGTCTTGCCGGTCTTCCAGTCGATCACGCCACCGTCGATCTGAATGGCGTGGGGCGGATCGGCGTAGACGACCCGGCCACCGATCATCGCGAAGTCCCGTCCCTCGGCATGGGTGGCGAAGGCGCGGGCGGTGCCCGGCGGGACCACCGCGTCGGGGTTCAGAACCCAGAACCGCTCGATCTCCGGATCCTGCAGAAGGATGTCGAGGCCTACGTTCACACCCGCCGCGAACCCGCCGTTGGTGCCGGTCGGGTGCCAGATCAGGGCATGGGGCGCGGTTGCCCTGCGTGCGGTGACGACGGCGTCCGTGTCGTCCGGAGAGGCGTTGTCGACGACCACGATCGAAAGCGCCACGCCTTCCGCGGCCAAGAGGCTGTCGAGGCAGTCGCCCACGACGTCGGCCGACCGATGGGTGACGACGACGACGCCGAGGCGGGGCAGGTCGGTCATTGTGGAGCTCTCCGATAGGGCGCGGGGGCCCGTCCCCCGCGTGGGGCGAACCGGCTGTAGCTTGGCACCCGGCGGCCGCCCGGTTCGGACGGCGCGGGGGTGTCCTCCTCCATCGCGCCGGGCTGCACCATCCAGGCGGTGGCCCCGATGAAGAAGATCACGAAGGAGAAGATGTTGCTCCAGACGTGAACGGTGGCCAGCGTGAACGACAGGCCGAGGAAGGTGAAAACGCAGGCCCGGCGCAGCATCAGAGACGGATGCCCCGGCGCAAGGCGGAGGCGCATCAGCTTCGTGACCTGAACCGCGAAGCCGAGCGCGATCAGGAGGAACCCGGGGAATCCGTAGCGCACCGCCATCACGAGCCAGAAGTTGTCCATCGAGCCCGAGTGCATGTAGGCCGGGCGGATCCATTCGTTGAGGCCGATGCCGAAGAAGAAGGCGGAGGGGATACCGTGCTCGGCGCTGCCGAAGACGTTCATCACGCCCCATTCGAAGATGATCGAGCGCCAGTACGCGGTGTGCGCCGAGAAGGTGGCGTAGGACATGAAGACCTGGATCGGCCCGCGGTTCGACAGGATGTCGACGAGGATCCAGAGCGCAACGAATGTCGCCACGAGGATGCGCCAGCGGGCTTCGACCCGGCGGAAGAGAAGCGACCATGCGATCAGCCCGAACTGGAGTGCAAGCGCGAGCAACGCGCCGGAGGACAGGGCGAGGAAGGTCATCAGGGCGAGGATGCCCGAGAGCAGAATGTGCTTCGTGCGCGCCATCTGCCCCCAGAGACCGACCGACACGAGCGAGAAGACGACCGAGCAGAAGAGACCGTGATGGATGGGATGCGCGAAGACTGACTGCACACGCTCGAGGCCCAGTCGCTTGTCCGCATAGACGAGTTCCACGGAGGTGACGCCGGGCAACGCCCGGATCGCCTTGAGAAGCGCCGGCGCGCCGGTTTGCGTCTCCAGCAGCGCGAAGGGCACCAGCGCGAGCACGATCAGCATCAGCACGCGGCACATCGCCACGAATTGCGCCCGGCTACGGATACAGGCGCGGGCAACGACGTAGCCGCCGAGGAACTCCACGCCCACGGAAGGGGCCTGCTGCACGACCCGGTCGGGGTTGTTGAGCGCAAGCGCCGCCGTCAGCCACAGCGCATGTCCGAGAAACAGCCAGTCGGTCGGGATGGTGCGACCGTAGCGTCCGAGAAGGAGGCTGACGAGCATCGGCACGCTCACCACGAGGAGGAGCATCCGCAGCGTCGTCAGCACGACCGAACCGAGATGCACCGTGATCGGCAGCACGACACAGATCAGATAGAGGACGACGAGGAAGGACAGCCGGTCCTCCGTGGTCTTCGCTCCCGTCCCGTTGGATCTGGGCAGGGCCGCTGGCATATCGGTCCGGGTGGCGCTCACCGGACGAAGCTCGTGTCGATGATCGAGAAGACATCGCTCAGGTCACCGGGGTCTGTGCGGACCTCGAACTCCTCGATCACCCCGTCGAAACTCAGTTTCGTTCCGAAGGGGTTGCCGAAGGAGAGGCCCCAGCTCTGCACCGGGCGGAGCGTGCCCGTGAAGGGTTTACGACCGACCGTCTCGCCGTTGATGAGAATCGAGACCATGCCCACCGGCCCGTCGTAGGCCACGATCAGTTCGAGCGGTTCGTCGTCCCTGTAGAGCCGGGTCGGCCGGGACTTGAGGATCGTGCGTCCGCCTTCCGCGCTGCGGACGTCGATCTCGAAAGCCCCCCGCCCGGTCGAGCGCAGCATGAGAGACTGGTGCAGCCGCAGGATCTCTCCCGCGGTGCGGAAATCGCCCCTCGCCCGCAGCCGCATCCGGATCGCGAACCGCGAGGCATCGAAGAGCGGTGCCGTCATTTCCCGCGTGAGGACGAGCGGTTCGATCGTATCGCCCATGATGATCGTCGGCCCGCCGATGTCGCGTTCGAACGGTGCGGAGCCAGCGCCGCCATCGGAGAGAATGGCACCCTGCGCGGGATCGAGGCGGATGACACCGCGCATGTCCCGTGCGCCCGGGTCAGGCAGTGCGGCCGGTGCCCCCTTGTCGAGTTCCGCCGAAATGGCCACGAGGCGCGGCGCGCCGATCTCCCGTCCGTCGAGCAATCCGCCCGGCCGGGCGGCGAAGTCGGCCAGCATCGCCGGCGTCTCCGGTGATACGCCGAAGAACACCTGATCGTAGTGATCCCTCTGGCCGGGAATGCGATCCTGTACGATCTGGTTGCCCACCATCGTCCAGCTGCCGTCCCAGCCGGGTTCGGGAAGACCGTGCACGACGTTTCCGAGGATCAGGACGTCGCGCGACACCGAAGCGACGTTGATCCGCGGCGTCCAGAGGTTGCGATTGTCGTAGGGGCCGTCGGAACTCGCGTTGCGCGCCACCGTGTTGCGCCGGATCGTCAGGCCCAGCGTCGCGCCGACGGTGATCCCGTGCAGATGCGCGTTCAGGATGACGTTCTCCTCGATGACAACGTCGCGGTAGAACATGTCTTCGCCCGCCTGATGGGTATCGATCAGCTCATTGCGCATGAAGATCGACTGCGTGAAGGAGCCCGTGCCGGAATTCAGCACGTTGCGACGGATCGTGATTCCGGTGCTCGGCCGCTCCGTCCCGCGGGTCCAGAACTGGATCATGTCGGGGTGATCGCCGGCTCCTTCCACGCGGTCGAAGTCACGGATTTCGTTGTCCTCGATCAGCACGTCGCCGACCTCGGCGAAATTCATGCCGTCGACACGCATCCCGTGCAGCAGGTTGCGCGCCACCGTCAGCCGCTCGACCCCGCTCGCGACGAGACCACGCGCGAAACCGCTGAACTCGCTGTCGAGGATCTCGATGTCGGTGCCGTCGGTCACACTCAGGCCGAACCCCCAGGGGCGGGGTACGCCGGTGTCGTCAGGTCGCCGCGCGCCGAGAAACCGAAGGCGACGCAGGGTCACGTCCTGCGCATCCTCGACGCGGGCAAAGCGGCGGTCGACTTCTGTGCCGCCCGGCAGATGGAAGGCGAGACCATCGAGGACGACATGGTCCGCCCCCCGCAGGATCAGCCCGGGGAAGACCGGTGGGTTCTCCGCATCCGCGGCACGAAGGGTCACGGGGCGCGCGATCGCTCCGCCTCGCGTCAGATGCAGGCGCGGATAGCGTCCCGGGCGCAGGGCCAGCGTATCGCCCGGTTGCAACGTCTCGAGCGCGGTCTCGAGCGTCGCCGGGTCCGCCCATGTCGTCTCGGCGGTGGCGGGTGATGCGTCCCAGAGCGCGGCCGACAGCGCAAGGGCCATCACCGCCGCGAGGGGGGCGCGGAAGATCGTTTGCATGCGCATCGCCTGCTCCGGTCCGGCCGTAGCCGATCTGCTCCTTGCCCCTCTGACGGGGGCGTTTCCCGCGACGCTAGCGCGTCGACGGAGTTTCGCAGAACGAATAAATTGCACAAACGGCAACAGTTTGGCCCGATTGTGTCCCGCTTACGTCGCTCCGGCGTGGCCGAACCGGGCGCCGACCTGCCACCAGACAAGCATCCCGAGCGCCAACAGGGCCACGACAAGCAGCATCGGGATACCGACTACCGCAAGGACGGTACAACCGAAGCCCACCGCCCCGAGGATCAGCGGCCCGAGCGGCCAGCGCACCCCGGCCCGCACCGTCACGAGAAGGGCGGAGATGCCGAGACCCAGGGCCTCGCCCGCCGCCCCGAGCCAGACGAGCGCCAGAAGGTCCGCACCGTCCAGAAGCACCCAGATCCCGAGGCCGAGCGCGGCGACGCGCGGCAGGTTCGACAGGATCGCGTTCGCCGTCATCCCCTGCGACAGCGCCACGACGTTGGTCCCGGTCTTCGCGACGCGCAGTCCCTGCACTACGGCCATCGGCCCGAGAAGCGGCGCAAGCCCCGCATAGCCCGTCGCGGCAAGCCAGGGCGCGGCGAGCCATCCGCCGACGGTGCCCGCGAGTGCCAGCGCGAGGCCGACGGCGAGACAGAGCGTCAGCGTCCGTGCGGCCGGGCGTTCGAGGTCCGCCGCCGGAAGCCTCGATAGGCGCGGTAAGGCCGCGGTCTGGATCGTGTTCGCCATCACGAGCGCCGGCGTCAGGGTCAGCGTGACCGCGAGCGCGAAGACCCCGAGCGGCGCGAGGCCGAGGATCCGGCCGACCGCCATCTTGTCGACCTGGAACACGGTGAAGAGGACGAGCGCGTTGAGCAGGATCGGCCAGCCGAACCGCAGGGTCCGCGCCCAGAGCGCCCGGTCGACGACGGGCCGCCAGCGCCGCTCGGCCACGACATGCGAGAGGGCCGTGCTCAGCGCAGCATGGAGGAGAAGGGCCGCGAGCATCACGCGCCAGTCCCCGAGCCAGAGCGCGAGCGGCCAGATCGCGAGGAAGGAGGCCAGCGCAGGCACCGTGTTCGTCATCACGAGCGGGCCGAAGCGATCGTCGCGGTTGAAGCGGTGGATGTCGAAGTGCCGGAGTGCGTTGAGCAGCGGCACGAGCGCAAGGAGACGGTAGGCCCAGGCCACTTCGGGGATGGTGAAGAAGGCCGCGATCGGGTCCGCGAGCGCCAGGAGCACCGCCGAGGCCAGCACACCACGCAGAAGCTGAAATCCCGTCAGGGCGTCCTGCAGACGGGGGTCGTCCCCGTCGCGGGCCTGCACGATCTGCTGTTGCAGGCCGAAGGACGACGCCATCTCCACCGCCGCCATGGCCAGCGCGAAGGTCGCCGCGATACCGTAGTCCGCGACCGGGATCAGCGCCGCGACCGCCAGGTTGCGCGCGAACAGAAGGCCCGACGCGGCCATGTTGCCGGACAGCAAGAGAAGGGCGGCGCGCAACATTCCGGTGGCTCCGAGGGGCGAAAAACCTTGCGCGGTTTTGCGGCTCTTGCAATGTTGCGGTCAAGCCGCAGGCCCAAAAGAAGGCACAACGCGGCGGGCAGAGCAGACGTTGAAGACAATCAGACCCCCCCTTTCGGGCGATGCCGCCGGCACGTCCGACCTGCTGAAGCGCGTATCGCGCGGTGACCTCTGCACGGGCTGCGGCGGCTGCGCGGGGCTTTTCCCGGATGCGATCGCGATGCGGAGGAGCACGGCCGGCTTTCCGCGGCCGGTACAGGTCGGCCCCCTGCCGGTCGGGGCGGAGGCGACGATCGCGGCGACCTGTCCGGGGCTGTCGCTCACCGTCGAGGCCGCCGGCCGCACCGACGATCCGATGTGGGGGCCGTACCGCAGGGCCTGGACGGGCTGGTCCGCCGATGCCGATCAGAGGTTCCGCGGTGCTTCGGGCGGGGCGTTGACGGGCGTGCTGACCCACCTTCTGCGCAGCGGCGTGGTGCAGGCGATCGTCCAGAACGCCGCCGATCCCGCCGACCCGATGGCGAACCGTACCGTCGTGACGGACGATCCGGCATGCTTTCCGGTGACGGCCGGTTCGCGCTATGCGCCCTCGTCTCCGCTGGAGGCGTTGCCTGACATTCTGGCCGACGGACGGCGCATGGCCTTCGTCGGCAAGCCCTGCGATGCGGCCGCGCTGGCCGCGATCCGCGCGCGTGACCCGAAGGTGGCACGGGCGATCCCCGTGATCCTGTCGTTCTTCTGTGGCGGGGTGCCTTCCGCGCAGGGCGGCGCGGCGCTTCTTGCGGCGCTCGGCGTGTCGTCCGACGATCTTGCCCGCTTCCGCTATCGCGGCAACGGCTGGCCCGGGCGCGCGACGGCGACGCTGACCGACGGCTCCGAGCGCTCGATGAGCTACCGCGACAGCTGGGGACAGGTTCTGTCGCGGCACGTCCAGCACCGTTGCAAGATCTGCGCCGACGGAACCGGCATGGCGGCCGATATCGTCTGTGCCGACGCTTGGGAGGTGGACGACGCAGGCTATCCCCTCTTCGAGGAGGAAGCCGGTCGCAGCCTTGTTCTCGCGCGGACGGTCCTGGGCGAACAGATCGCACGCGGCGCTGAGAGGGCGGGGCGTATCTACCTCGAGACGTTCGACATGGCGCAACTGATGCGTATCCAGCCCGGGCAGCGCGACCGCCGCCGGGGCCTGCGCGCGCGGCTTCTTGCGCTGCGTCTGCTCGGGCGTCCGGTCCCCGCGTATCGGGGCCTGAACCTGCGGGCGGTCGGGCGGCAGAACGGACCCGTCCGCAACATCCGCAACTTCATGGGCACGCTGAAACGGGCCCTGCGCCGATGAGCCGCCCGCTCAGGACGCTTCTGCTTCTGCACTCCACCCGGTCACACAACCTCGGCGTGGGGGCGCTCAGCGTGGCGCAGGTCGCGATCCTGCGGGATGTGGCGGCGGCGCTTGGCCGGCGGCTCGAGATCACGCTGGCCGATTACCCGGATTCGCGGGAACCCTACATCACCGGGGACGACATCCGCATCGTCCCGCTTTCGGGCAAGTGGATCAAGTCGCGCGCGGGTTATTGGGCGGAGCTGAAGAAGACCGACGTGGTCGTCGACATCGGCGGAGGCGACAGTTTCGCGGACATCTACGGCACGCGCCGACTGCGGCTGATGTTCGCGCTCAAGGCGCTCGCCCATCTGGCGCGCAAGCCCTATGTCTTCGCGCCGCAGACGGTCGGCCCCTTCACACGCCGGTCGTCCCGCATCGGCGCGCGGATGCACCTGAACCGCTGCGCGCTGGTCGCGGTGCGGGATGCGCCGTCGCGCGATCACATGCACGACCTCGGCGTCCGGGAGGAGCCGATCCTTGCGTCAGACGTCGCGCTCAGGATGCCGGCCGATCCGGCCCCCGATCTCGGGTCTGGCCTAAAGGTTGGCCTGAACGTCTCGGGTCTGCTGATGGCCGGCGGCTATACGGGCCGCAACGAGTTCGGGATCGAGCTCGACTATCCGGCGCTCATCGACGCGCTCATCGCCTATTTCCGGGGGCAGGGGGCAGAGGTTCACCTGATCCCCCATGTGATCGTGCCCGAGGGACCGATGACGGGAGAGGACGATTATCGTGCCTGCGCCGCGCTGGCGGAGGCACACCCAGGCACGGTGCTCGCCCCGGCCTTCGCCTCGCCGCCGGAGGCCAAGGGATATATTTCGGCGATGGATTTTTTCATGGGTGCGCGGATGCACGCCTGCATCGCGGCCTTCTCGACCGGCGTGCCGGTGGTGCCGATGGCCTACAGCCGGAAGTTCGCGGGCCTCTTCGGGTCGCTCGGCTACGAGCGAACGGTCGATTGCCGCCGGCAGGACGCCGATACGATCCTCGCGGCGGCGGCGTCCGCCTGGGAGGGCCGGGCCGAAGTCGCGCGCGAAATGGCCTCCGCGCTCGACCGGGGGCGGATGCGCCTGCGCCGCTACGAGGACGCGCTGCGCGGCGTGCTGGCGCGGACATGAGCGCGCGTGCCGTCGTCATCATCCCGCACAAGGACGATCAGCTCCGTCTTGCTCGCTGCCTCGCCGCGCTCGAGGTGCCCGAGGGCGTCGAGGTCGTCGTGGTGGACAACGGCTCCCGCGATCCGGTCGAGACGGGTACGGCCCGGCTTCTGCGCGAGCCCGAGGCCGGGGCCGCCGCCGCCCGCAATCGCGGCGTGGCCGAGACCGACGCGCCGCTTCTCTTCTTCATCGATTCCGACTGCCTGCCCGCCCCCGACTGGGTGCGCGTGGCGCTGACCTGCGGCGACGGGCCGGTCGGGGGCACGGTCGAGGTCTTCCACGAGACGCCACGTCCGCTCTCGGGCGCACAGGCTTTCGAAGCCGTCTTCGCCTTCGACAACGAGGCCTATATCAAACGCGACGGTTTCTCGGGGACGGGCAACCTCGTCGTCTCGCGGGCGATCTTCGAGGCGGTGGGCCCCTTCCGGGGCGGCATGTCGGAGGACAAGGACTGGGGCCACCGCGCGGCGCAGGCCGGTCACCCGGTCAGCTTCCGGGGCGATCTGCGGGTCGGGCATCCGTCGCGCAACGACTGGCCGGCGCTTGCCCGCAAGTGGCAACGCCTGGTCGAGGAGGCGCGACTGCTCCATGCGGCGCACGGCAAGAGCCGCGCCCGCTGGATCCTGCGCGCGCTCGCCATGCCGCTCTCGGCGGTCGTACACACGCCGAGGGTGCTGTGCGCCGATCTTTCCGCCGGGGAGAAGCTGCGCGCCGTGGCGACGCTCTTCCGGCTCAGGACGGCGCGGATGGTCTGGATGCTGCGTCAGCTGCCGTAGCTGTCGTACCCGTAGCCATAGCCGTACCGCTGCGCCTCGCCCGGGTGGCTACACTTGTTGAGCACGACGCCCAGCACACTCGTCTGCGCGGCCAGTTCCTTCTCGCAGGTATCGACCTGGCCCAGCGTGCTCTGCTCGGCGGCGGCGATCATCAGCGCGCAATCCGCATTCGGAAGGAAGGCGATCGCATCGTCGCTGATCATCACCGGCGGCAGGTCGAAGAGGATGACGTCGGGCGCATAGATCTCCTCGATCCGCGTCAGCATCCGGTCCATCCGCCGCCCCTGCAGAAGCTCGGCCGGGTCGTGCACCGGCGTAGCCGTCGTGGCGAAGGCGAGGTTGTCGGCGACGCGCAGCATCTGCGTCCCGGCTTCGGCCTTCCCGCGGATGACCGAGGTGACCTCGTGGCCCGCGTCGCAGCCCAGAAGCGTCGCCAGCATCGGGCGGCGCAGGTCGAGGTCGATGACGATGGTCCGGATGTCGGGTTGCCGGGCCAGCGAGAAGGCAAGGTTCATCGTCACCGTCGACTTGCCACAGCCCGGACCGGGCGACGTGACGGCGAGGCGCGACCAGCCCTGCGCCGACATCTGCTGCAGCGCGCGGGTTCGCAGCACGTCGAAGGGCGCGCTCTTCGCGCCGCTCTCGCGCGTGACGATACGGTGCCGGGTCAGCGCCGCCGCATCCGGCGTGAAGTGCTCCAGCGCATCCCACGGATCCTTCGGGGTCGTTTCGGGGGTAGTGTTCGGCTCGTCGACCGGGGGCGCTTCGGACGAAGCCGCGGGAGGATCCGTCATCTCGGCCTGCCCGGCGAGCAGGGCTTCGCGCGCGGTGCGGGCGCGGGCGATCGCGGCTTGCAGTCTGTCCATGTCGCGTCCTTTCGCGGCTCAGAGGGTTTCGGTCACGGTCAGTCGCGCGGCAAGGTCGACCGGGTTCGGCAGATGTCCCGTCGCAAGCCCGCCGACGGTCGCGAGCGCGACTATCGCGGCCGCGGTGATGCAGAGCTTGCGTTGCAGGCTGCGACCCGTCGCGGCGGGGCGGGCGGGCGCGTCGTCGAGAAGGGGCAGCGTGGCGATCGGGGTGATGCCGAGCCGCCGCTCAAGGTCAGCCGGACGGCGCAGGAAGCCCAGACGCAATTCCATCGCGATGACGATCATCAGGCCGAGGAGCACACCGCCACCGAGGCCCGCGATGGCCACGATCTTGCGGTTCGGGCGGTCGGGCACGCGCGGGATGGCGGCCTGTTCGATGACTGCGATACGTTGCCCCTTGGAGAGCGTCTCGATCGCGTCGCCCGTTTCCGCCACGGCCTTCGCTTCCAGCGCCTGATCGTAGAGGGTCTGCAGGTTGCCGTGGTCGCGCTCCAGGCTCGCGAATTCCGCCACCTTCACGGGGGCCAGCGCCAGATCGGTGCGCAGCTTCTCCATTTCGTCGAGCAGCTGCAGCCGGCGTGCATCCTCCTCGGCCAGTTGCGCGTCGATCTCGTCGCGGTGCCGGTGGAAGGCCGTCCGCTCGATCTCGGTGCCGCCGGTGGCCTCCAGTCTGCGGGTGAGCGAAGTGATCCGCTCGGCGATCTCATCCGCGCCGGGGTCGCCCGCGGGCAGGTTGGTCAGCGTCTCGCGCAGGGCGGCGATCTGGCGGGCTTCGTAGCTGATCTCGGGGTGGCCTTCGCGCCGGCGCACGATGTCGTGTAGGCGGGTAAGGCGCTCGCGCTCCCGGCGCAGATCGCCGGTATCGCGGTCGATGCGCGACAGCTCCGCCTGAATGGCCGCCATACGCTCGTGCCGCACGCCCTCGGTGCCCGGCAGAACGTCCTGGTTCTCCTGCTGGAACGACAAGAGCAGAGCGCCGCTCTGCGCCAGTTGCTGTTGCAGGCGCGAGACCTCCTGGTCGAAGAACTCGAGCGTCTGGCGCGCGACGGTCGTGCGCATGTCCACGTCCTCGGCCATGACCCGGGTGACGAGCTCGTTGGCGACGGCGGCCGACATGACCGCGGTGTCGGCCTCGAAGCCGACGATGAGGATCGTGGCCTTGACCGGATCGCGCGGGCGCGGCTGCCCGCCGGTGATTTCGAGAGTGATGCGGCTCCGCAGGTCTGTAACCACCTGATCGGGGGCCGGGCGTTCGTCGCCGTAGATGCGCAGACGGTTCGCCATGTCGAGGAGCGCCTCGCGCGACAGCAGCCGCTGGCGGATGATCTGCAGGTGTTCGAGCGCCTGCGTCTGAACGGTCGAGGCGGCCAGTTCATCCGGGATCTTCTCGGATTCGACCACGAGGCGTGCCTTTGCCGCGAAGACAGGCGGCAGGCTCACGGCCACGCCGACGCCGCTGCCGGTCATCACCAGAACGGCCAGAAGGAACCAGCCGAGGCGGCGCCGGAAGAGCGCGGCGTAGAAGCGGATCTCGTTCATCATGTCAGCGTCCCCACCCCGACCGATCAGCCCACCGCGAGGCGCAGGCGCCCGTCGCGGTTTGGCGTGTCGTGCCGCGGCGGCGGCAGGAAGAGCCCGTCCTCGAGCACCTGCGCGATGACCGCATCGCCGATCGCCGCGCCGCCGCCCGTCATCGCATAGACGAGGGCTAGCTCGCAGAGCTGGTTCACGGGGCGCGGCAGACCGCCGGTCGCTTCGAGGATGCTGTCGAGCGCCGCGGCGTCGAACATGTCCTCCGGGCCGCCGGCGCTGCGCAGGCGGGTCGCGACGTAGCCCTCGAGATCGGCGCGATCGAGCGGATCGAGATGCCCCCAGGCGGCCACGCGCTGGCAGAGGCCGGCCATCTCGGGCCCCCGCAGCGTGTCGCGCAAGGCGACCTGACCGCAGAGCACGATCTGCAACAGCTGATCCCGGGCCGTGTTGATGTTGGAGAGCACGCGCAACTCGTCGAGCGCCGCAGCCGAGAGGTTCTGTGCCTCGTCGAAGCAGAGCACGGTCCGCCGGCCTGCGGCGTATTCCGCGATCAGCAGATCCTGGATCCGCGTATAGAGCGCGGTCTCGGGTGCTTCCTCGGCAACATCCTCGCCCAGCGATTGCAGGATCCACGGCAGCACCGAGCCGACGCCGCGGCGAAGCCCCGAGACGAGCGCGATGCGTACGTCGTCGCCGGCGTGATCGGCGAGGTTCAGAAGAAGCGAGGTCTTGCCCGAGCCCGCGGCACCGGTCAGTACCGTGAAGGCGGCCCCGGACATCAGACCGTATTCGAGCGCCGCGTGGGCCCGGACCTGCGAGCGGCCCCAGTGGATGACCTCTGCATCGGCCAGACCGCTGAAGGGACGGGCCGTCATGCCGAAATGCTCCTTGTAGAGGGTCTGAAGCTGGCTCATTGCGAGGCTCCCTAGAGGCGTTTCCATATCGGTTCGGATTGTTTCCGGCGGTCAGTCCGGGCGCAGAACCGTTTCGCTCTTATTCAAATCAAATTGGACATGACTGTGGCGTGTCCGGGGTTTTTTCACCGGCGCATCGGGGCGGGTTTCGGGCCGTGCCGCAATCGGCCCCGAAATGACACCGGCCCCGCCACGATTGAGTGTTTGTCGGTCATAAACCGGCCTCTCCATCCCTCCATAACGGCGTCAAACGGGATCAACCCGTCTGTGAAGTTAACGAGGGTGTGCAAGATGACGATGCAGTTCGATCCGAAGATGATGATGGTCGACGCGACGGCGGTGGGGATGCCGGCGACGCCCGACGCCTTCTATCGTGCGCATCTCAAGCGCGGCCTCGATATCTTTCTCGTGCTCCTCGCCGCGCCGCTCGTCCTGCCGCTCGTCGCGCTGCTGGCGCTGCTGGTCGCGCTCGATGGCGGGTCGGCCTTCTACAGCCAGGAGCGTCTGGGCCTCGGCGGCCGCCGTTTCCGCATGTGGAAGCTGCGCTCCATGGTCGTGGGGGCCGATGCCGCACTGCGCGCGCATCTCGCCGCCGACCTGGCCGCCCGTGCCGAATGGGATCGGGACCAGAAACTCGCCCACGATCCCCGGATCACCCGCGTCGGACGGCTCATCCGCAAGACGTCGCTCGACGAGTTGCCGCAGCTCTGGAACGTGCTGACGGGCGACATGAGCCTCGTCGGTCCGCGCCCCATGCTTCCCGAGCAGCGCGCGCTCTATCCCGGTCATGCCTACTTCCGCCTGCGGCCCGGCCTGACCGGAAGCTGGCAGGTGTCGGACCGCAACGCGACGAGCTTTGCCGCACGGGCCGACTTCGATCTGACCTACGACCGCGCGCTGTCGCTCCTGACCGATCTGACGATCATCGCGGCCACCATCGGTGTTGTCCTGCGTGCCACAGGTCGCTGACTTATCCACATCTGTTCGCGGGCGGTGTTTGCCCGGTCCCTGCGGATCGGGCAGGCTTGACCCACAAAACAAGAACCGAGCAGTAAGGTTCAGTACATGACGATTAGACACGTCCTTCGGACGGGTGCCGCGGCCGTTGCCGTGGCGCTTCTGGTATCCGGTTGCAAGTCCGACGACGCGCGCCTGTCCGACTATCTCGACAGTGGCCGCGCCTATGCCGCGCAGGGCGACCATGCCCGCGCGATTCTGCAGTTCCGGAATGCGCTCAAGATAGATGCCGAACACGCCGAGACGCGCGCGGCCATCGCGGGCTCGCTCCTCGCGCAGGGCGAACTGCGGCAGGCCGAGCAGGAATTCACCCTCCTGAGCGAGCGGTTCCCCGACCGTATGGAGTTCCGATCACGGCTGGGCGAGATCGCCCTCGTGAGTGCCAACTGGCGCGCGCTCGACCGCCATGCCGATGCCGCGGAGACCATCGACGCCGAGGCGCTCGATGCACGCGCCCTGCGCCTGGCCGCCCGCTTCCGCATCGCGCGGGGCCAGGCCGTCCGCGCCCGGCAGGACGAGATCGCGGGTGCCGCGTATACGCTTCTCGACGAGGCACCGGCTCATCCGGTCCTGATCCGTATCGTTCTCGACAACCTCACGAGCGGCGACGATCCGGCCGTGGCCCTGCCCGTGCTCGATGCGGCCCTCGCGATCGAGCCGCACGATGCGGAGCTGCAACTCCTGCGAATCCGTCTGCTGGCGCAGAACGATCGGCTCGACAGCGCCGAAACCCGGCTGATGGAACTGGCCGCGCTCTATCCGAACGATCCGCAGATCGCGAGCCTTCTGGTGGCGCGGCATATGTCGGTCGGGCGCGTCGAGGAGGCCGAGGGCGTCCTGCGAGCCCTGGCCGATGCCGCTCCCCGGGGCGACACCGAGATGCGCGCTGTCCTCGTGCGCTTCATTCACCGCCATCGCGGGCCGGACGCCGCGCTCACGGAACTGTCACGCCTTCGAGCGGCTGCCGAGGGCACCGTTTCCGCGCCTCTCTACGCTGCGATGGACCGGTCGATCCGCTTCGACATGGGGGACCGGGACGGGGCCGTCGAGGGGCTGACCGCGCTGATCGCCGAGATCGGGGATGTGCCCGAGGGTCGGGTGCTCAGGGTCTTGCTCGCCCGTATGCACGACCGGCTCGGCAACCGGCCCGAAGCACGCACCCTGGTGACCGAAGTTCTGGCCGAGGACAGCGGCGACGTCGGCGCGCTCAAGTTGCGTGCGATCTGGGCCATCGACGAGGAAGCCCCGAAGCTCGCCATCGTCGACCTGCGCTCCGCGCTCGCGCAGCAGCCGCGCGACACCGAACTGATGACGCTTCTTGCCGCGGCGCATGATCTCGACGGGACGCGGGGCCTTGCGCTCGAACAGCTCGCCATCGCGGCCGAGGTCTCGGGCCACGCCGCGCGTGAAGCCGAACGCTATGCCGATGCGCTTCTGGCCGAGGGTCGGGACGGGGTCGCACTCCGCGTCCTCGACATCGCGCACGAGGCGCGGCCGCAGGATCTGCGCCTTGCGGAACGGCTTGCCGAGCTGCGGATCGCGCGGCAGGACTGGCGCGGCGTCGCGCGCGTGCTCGCCGCGCTGCGCTCGGTCGAGACGGAGGCCGCCGCCGCGGTGCGCGCGCCCATCGAAGCGGCGCTCCTGCTGGGGCAGGGACGTGCGGCCGATGCGGAAGCCGCGCTCGAAGGGATGATCGCCGACGATCCGGGCCGTCAGGCGGCCTTCACCCGTCTGATCGGCGGTCTGATCGCTCGGGGCGATCTGGCGACGGCCCGCACCCAGCTCGACCTCGCCCTCGTCAAGCGGCCCGAGGATGCCGCCCTCCGCCTCCTCGACGCTGACCTCGCACGGCAGGGCGGAGACGCGGATCGCGCCGAGCGTCTCTACCGCGAGCTCGCCGGAGTGTCGGGCCTGGGCGAAACACCGACGCTTCGCCTCTTCGGCATGATGCAGGCGCAGGGGCGCACGGAGACGGCCGATGCGGTGCTGGCCGAAGGGCTTGCCGCGCATCCCGCCTCCCGTCCGTTGCGGCTCATCGAATCGAACCGCTTGCAGGTGACGGGCGACCGCGCCGGGGCGATCGCGCTTCTCGAGGCGCTCCACGCGGAAGAGCCGCAGGACGCTGTCGCGGCGAACAATCTTGCCGCGATGCTCTCCGAAGGCACCGACGATCCCGAGGTGCTGCGCCGCGCAGCCCGGATCGTGGCCCCGCTTCAGGGTACCACGAACCCGGCCGTCTCGGACACGATCGGCTGGATCGCCTTTCGACGTGGCAACGCCGACGGCGCACTGCCCCTCCTCGAACGGGCGGTGCGCGGTCTGCCGCAAGACGCCGCGGTGCGCCTGCGGCTCGGGCAGGTCCAGGCGGCGCTCGGGGATGCGGCGTCGGCGCGCGCCTCCTACGAGGCGGTGCTGGGTCTCGTGGATGCTGGCGATCCGGTCGCCCGCGACGCCGAAGCCCATCTCGCCGCCCTCGGGGGCTGACCCGTGGCCCTCGTCGAAACCGCGACCCCGCGCCGGGTCGGGGCCGCCGCCCTCGCACTTTTACTCGCGACGCTCGCCGCGTTGCCGCTCTTCTGGAGCGGGCTGGTCTCTCTCGGGCAGGCCTGGGCGACGCCTGAGTATAGCCACGGACCACTCATTCCGCTGATCTCGCTCTTCCTCTTCCTGCGGGAGCTTCGCGACCGGCCGACAGCCGATCCGCACCCGCCGACACGCTGGCCGGGCCTGATCCTCGGTGCGCTTGCGCTCGCGCTGGCCTTGGCGGGCGCGCGGACGTCGATCCCCGACCTCGTCACCTACGCGATCATCCTGTGGACGATGGCAATCGTTCTTCTGGCGATGGGCTGGACGCGCGGGCGGCGGCACTGGGCCTCGGTGTTCCATCTCGTCTTCATGCTGCCCCTGCCGCAGGTGCTCTACTGGAAGGTCTCGACCGCACTGCAGGGCGTTTCGGCCCAGATCGGGGTCGCCCTCGTGGAGACAGCAGGCGTGCCGGTCTACCTCGACGGGCAGATCATCGACCTCGGCGTCTGGCAGTTGCAGGTGGCGGAGGCCTGCTCCGGCCTGCGTTACCTCTTCCCGATCCTCAGCTTCTCCTACCTGACGGCGATCCTCTATCGCGGGCCGATGTCGCATCGCGTGATCCTCTTCGCGATGGCCGCGCCGCTGGCGATCCTCCTCAACGCAGTGCGCATCGGGATCATCGGGCTGCTGGTCGACCGCCACGGCATCGCGCAGGCGCAGGGCTTCCTGCATGTCTTCGAGGGCTGGGTCGTCTTCGGTCTCTGCATCGCGATCCTTTTCGTCACCGCGCTTGCGCTCTCGCGTCTGCGGCCCACCGGCGGCCCGATGCTCGACCTCGAGACCTCGGGCCTCGCCGCGCAGGCGGCGCGGATCACCGGCATCGGGGGCGCGCGCGCCCTCCTGGCGCTGACGGTTCTGACGTTCGGGGTGACGGCGCTGCATCTGACGGTGACGCGCGCCGGCGATCCTCCGGTGGCGCGGCTCGCGAGCTATCCGATGCAGCTTGACGATTGGCAGGGACGGCGGGCCTATCTCGACCCTGATATCTCCCGCGTCCTTGCGGCGAGCGACTACCTCGCCGCGGATTTCACGACGCCCGATGCCACAGCACCCGTGGGCCTCTTCGTCGCGTGGTACGCGCGGCAGGCGGATGGCACCGGCATCCACTCCCCTGAGATCTGCCTGCCCGCCGCGGGGTGGGAGATTGCGTCCCTCGATCGGCACAGGCTGTCGACCGCGGATGGCGGCTTCGAGGTGAACCGGGCGATCATCCAGAAGGGGTTCGAGAAACAGATGGTCTTCTACTGGTTCGAGCAACGCGGACGGCGACTGACAAGCGACTGGCAGGCCAAGTTCTCGGCGGTGCGCGACGGGCTCCTGACCGGGCGAAGCGATGGCACGATGGTGCGTCTGACGACCCCGTTGCATCCCGACGAGACCGAGGCGGATGCCGAGGCACGTCTCGAGGAGATGGCGCGCGCGGCATTGCCCCGGCTCGCGCCCCTCATCCCGGGCTGACGGCTACTTCGAGAACACCCGCGCGTAGGCGGCGAGGAGGTGGGGCACCGAATGGTCCCAGCTCAACTCGTCGAGAACCCGCGCCCGGCCTCGCTGCCCCATCGCCCGGGCGGCTTCGGGGTTCTCGATGAGCCAGGCGATCTGCGCTGCGAAATCCTTCGGATCGTTCGCGCGGGCATAACGCGCCGCGCCCCCGGCCGAGGCACGCCCCTCGGTCAGGTCGAACTGCACCAGCGGCTTCTCGAGCGTCATGTATTCCATGACCTTGTTCATGGTGGAGATATCGTTCATCGCGTTCTTCGGATCGGGGGCCAGCCCGATGTCGATCGCGTTGAGCGCGCCCAGCATCGCCTCGCCGTAGAGCGCGCCGGTGAAGGTGAAGCGGTCGGCCAGGCCGGCGCGGGCGACCTCGGCCTCGATCACCTCCTGATGGGGGCCGAAGCCCACGATGACGATATGAACGTCCTCATGTCCCATTCGGGCGAGGTGGCCGACAGCCTCGACCATCAGCTCCAGCCCCTCCTGCTGTCCGATGATGCCGATCCAGCCGAGAACCGTTCCGGCCCTGCGATAGGCCGGGTCGCCGGGCCCTGGCGTGAATTTCTCGATCCGGGGGGCGGAGCGGACGACGAAGACGTCCTCCGCCGCCATGCCGCCCCGGTCGCGGGCGATGCCGGCGAAGCTCTCGTTCGTCGCGATGGAGACATGGGCGCAGGCGAAGGTGATCCGCTCCCAGAGGCGCATGACGCCATAGAGCAGCCCGCGCTTGCCGAACTTCGCTTCGAAGAGCTCGGGGCAGACGTCGTGATGGTCGAAGAGATAGCGCACCCCGGCGAGCCGGTAGCGCAGTGCCAGCAGCCAGATCAGGTCGGGCGGATTGCAGCCGTGGATCACGTCGAAGCCCCGTTCGCGCCGCACGATGCGGGCAAGGCGGAACCAGTGATAGATCGCGTGCAGGTATTCGCGGGCGTAGGCCACGGCCCCGGCATGGGCCTCGGGCGGGGCGGGGTGGCGGTAGATGTGGACACCGTCGATGACCTCGCGCTCCGCGTCCCAGCCGCGCCCCGTGGGGCAGATCACCGAAACCTCGTAGCCCGCCGCCGTGAGCGACGTCGCTTCGAGCCAGACGCGGCGGTCCAGCGGCACGGGAAGGTTCTCCACCACCATCAGGACGCGGCGCGTAGGGGAAAAGCTGCTCATGTCTCGGCCTCTGACGGGCGTTCTGTCGGGTCGACAGGACCGTGGGTGCGCGACAAAGACAAGATCGCCCGCCGATTTACCGTTCCCGCATGGCGCTCTCGCCACAACCTTGCCACGATGGGTTGCCAGAAGGCGGCTGACTGAGACGGGAAACGGGGCACCCCATGCGTATTGCGATGATCGGAACCGGTTATGTGGGGCTCGTCTCCGGGGTCTGTTTTTCGGACTTCGGCCACGAGGTGATCTGCGTCGACAGGGATCCCGCCAAGATCGAGATGCTGGAAGCCGGCAAGGTGCCGATCTTCGAGCCGGGGCTCGACGACCTGATGATGCGCAACGTGCAGGCGGGCCGCCTGACCTTCACCACCGACCTGAAGACGGCGGTCGATGGGGTCGATGCGGTCTTCATCGCGGTCGGCACGCCGACGCGCCGGGGCGACGGCCACGCCGACCTGACCTACGTGATGGCCGCCGCCGCCGAAATCGGACAGGCGCTCACCGACTATGCCGTGATCGTCACCAAGTCGACGGTGCCGGTGGGCACCAACCGCAAGGTGGCCGAAGCCGTCCGCGCCGCAGCCCCGGAGGCGGCCTTCGACGTCGCCTCGAACCCCGAGTTCCTGCGCGAAGGCGCGGCGATCGACGACTTCATGCGCCCCGACCGCGTCGTCGTTGGCGTCGAGAGCGAGCGTGCGGCCCAGATCATGTCCGACATCTATCGCCCGCTCTACCTGCGCGACTTCCCGATCATGGTGACCGACCTCGAGTCGGCGGAGATGATCAAATACGCCGCGAACGCCTTCCTCGCCGCGAAGATCACCTTCATCAACGAGATCGCCGCCCTCTGCGAGCGGGTGGGGGCCGACATCAAGAAGGTGTCGAAGGGCATGGGCCTCGACGGGCGGATCGGCAACAAGTTCCTGCATGCGGGGCCGGGCTATGGCGGGTCGTGCTTTCCGAAGGATACGGCGGCGCTGGCCCGGATCGGGCAGGAACATGCCGTTCCGATGCAGATCACCGAGACGGTCATGCGCGTGAACGAGGGCGTGAAATCCCGCATGGTCGAGAAGCTGCGCGACCTCTGCGACGGCAGCTTCAACGGGAAGACCGTCGCCGTTCTCGGCGTGACGTTCAAGCCCAACACCGACGACATGCGCGAGGCCCCGAGCCTCACGATCGTGCCCGCGCTCGTGGGCGGCGGGGCGAAGGTGCGGGTGGTCGACCCCGAGGGCTTCCGCGAGGGGGAGCATCTCCTTCCGGGCGTGGCATGGTGCGACGACCCCTATGCCGCGGCGGAAACGGCCGATCTCCTCGTCCTCCTGACCGAATGGAACGAGTTCCGGGCGCTCGATCTCAAGCGCCTCGCGGAGGCGATGACCGCGCCGCGGATGGCCGACCTGCGCAACATCTACAAGCGCGCCGACGTGATCGACGCGGGCTTCGAGGCCTACGACGCGGTCGGACGCTGAGCGGTGAAGATCCTTCTCGTCCATCAGAACATGCCGGGCCAGTACCGGGAGCTTCTGGATTGGCTCGTCGCGCAGGGCGGGCACGAGCTCGTCTTCCTGACCCAGAGGCGCGACCTGCCGGAGATGCCGGGCGTCCGGCGTATCGTCTACCGCCGGCACCACGTCCCCGCGAAGGACGCCTACGGGCTTTCGAAGACCTGGGAAGAGGCCGCGGGCTACGGCTACGGCGCGGCGCAGGCCGCCGCCGCGCTCAAGGCGGAGGGTTTCGTGCCCGACATCGTCCTGGGTCACACCGGTTGGGGCGAGCTTCTGTTCATGAAGCAGGTCTTGCCGGACGTGCCGATCCTCGGGTTCTTCGAATACTACTACCGCGCCGAGGGCGGCCCCGTCGGTTTCGACCCGGAGGATCCGCCGAGCGAGGCGTCGAGGTTCCTGCTTCAGGCGCGCAACGCCGTCCCCAACAGCAACATCCATGTCGTCGACCGCGGCCTCGCCCCGACCTACTGGCAGCGCGACTGCTTTCCCGAGAGCTTCCACGACAAGATCTACGTCTGCCATGACGGGATCCGGACCGATCGGTTGAAACCCGACGCGGGCGTGTCGCTCAACCTCGGGCGCGTCGGCCGCATCTCGCGTGACGACGAGATCTTTACCTACCTTGCCCGCAACATGGAGCGGACGCGCGGCTTCCACATCTTCATGCGCGCCCTGCCGCAGATCCAGAAGGCGCGCCCCAGCGCGCGGGTTCTGGTCGTCGGCGGCTCGGGGGCGTCCTACGGCAAGGCCAGCGCCGAGGAGGGCGGCTTTCGCGCCGAACTCGAGCGCGAGGTCGGTCACCTGATCGACTGGGACCGTGTGCACTTCCTCGGGCAGGTGCCCTACGGCGACTACAAGAAGGTCGTCCAGATCAGCCGCTGCCACATCTACCTGACGATGCCCTTCGTCCTCTCGTGGTCCCTGCTCGAATCCATGGCGATGCAGGCCACTATCGTTTCGAGCGACGTGGCCCCCGTGCGCGAGGCGATCACCCATGGCGAAACAGGCCTTCTGGTGGATTTCCACAGCCCCGAAGCGCTGGCCGGTCAGGTCATCGACGTGCTCTCCGATCCCGCGCGCCATGGCCATCTCGGCCGCAATGCGCGGGCCCATGTAGTGCGGGAGTACGATTTCCTGACGAAATGCCTGCCCGAGCACATCGCGCAGATCAACGCGCTCGTTCCCGAAGACCGGCGCATCCGTCTGTAGTTGCACGCCGGGGCGGCGGGGCCTATCTGCACTGACGATGAGTGATCCGCTCGACACCGCCCGCGAGGTGCTGCGCACCGAAGCTGCCGCGCTCGAGGCGTTGGCGCAGGCGATGCCGGGCGACTTCGCCCCGGTCGTCGACCTGATCGAGGGCCTTTCGGGCCGCGTCATCGTCACCGGCATGGGCAAATCGGGCCACATCGCCCGCAAGATCGCCGCCACCTTCGCCTCCACGGGGACGCCGGCGCTCTTCGTGCACCCAGCCGAGGCCAGCCACGGCGACATGGGGATGATCGGCGGGCAGGACGCGGTGCTGATGCTGTCGAACTCGGGCGAGGCGGCGGAGCTGCGCGACATGATCGAGCACACGCGCCGCTTCTCGGTGCCGCTCATCGGCATCTCCTCGAAGCCCGCGTCCACGCTGATGCAGGCCGCCGATCATCGCCTAACGATCCCCGCATTGGCCGAGGCGTGCGGCATCGGCATGGTGCCCACGACGTCGACCACGATGACGCTCGCGCTGGGGGATGCGCTGGCCGTTGCCCTCCTGCGCCGGCGGAACTTCCGGGCCGAGGATTTCGGCGTCTTCCATCCCGGCGGCAAGCTCGGCGCACAGATGGTGCGGGTCGAGAAACTGATGCACCCGAACGTGCCGCGCCTGGCTCCCGACACTCCGATGACGGACGCGCTGCTGACGATGACGGCCGGTGGTTTCGGCATCGGCGCGGTCGAGGCGGACGGCGCGCTCCTCGGTGTCATCACCGACGGTGACCTGCGGCGCAACATGGACGGGCTGATGGAGCGTGCCGCCGGTGACGTCGCCACGCGCGACCCGCTGACCGTGCCGCCCGACATGCTGGCGGCGCAGGCGCTCGCGCTTCTCAATGCGCGCAAGCTCAACGTCACCATTGTCTGCGACGGGCCGAGGCCTGTGGGCGTACTCCATATCCATGACCTCCTGAAGGCGGGTGTCGCATGAAGACCGTCCTGATGATCCCCGCGCGCTATGCGTCGACGCGCTACCCGGGCAAGCCGCTCGCCGAACTCCGGCAAGCGGACGGGTCGAGGAAGACCCTGATCCAGATGACATGGGAGGCCGCGCAGGAGGTTTCGGGCGTGGACGCCGTGCATGTCGTCACCGACGACGAGAGGATCGCGACCGTGGCGACGGGCTTCGGGGCCACCGTCCTGATGACATCGCCCGAGGCCGCCAACGGCACCGAACGTTGCGCCGAGGCGCTTGCGCAGGTCGAGGCGGACCTCGTGGTGAACCTGCAGGGCGACGCGCCGCTGACGCCGCCGTGGTTCGTCGAGGCGCTGATCGAGCGGATGCGCGAGGACGCGGAAGCACAGGTCGCCACACCTATATTGCGCTGCGACCGGCAGACCTACGACATGTTCGTCGAGGACCGGAAGGCGGGCCGCGTCGGCGGCACCACCGCCGTCTTCGACCGCAACCTGCACGGGCTCTACTTCTCCAAGGAAGTCGTCCCGTACATCGCCCCCGGCAAGGTGCCCGACCCGGTGCCCGTGTTCCATCACGTCGGCGTCTACGCCTACCGGCCCAAGGCGCTCGCCGCTTACGTCGGTTGGCCCGAGGGCGTGCTCGAGGCGCGCGAGGGGCTCGAGCAGCTGCGCTTCCTCGAGAACGGGGCGACGGTTGCCTGCGTCGAGGTCGACGCCCGGGGCCGTGTCTTCTGGGAGCTGAACAATCCCGAAGACGTCGCCCGCATCGAATCCGTTCTGGGAGGCTGACATGGATGCTCTGAAGTCGAAGGTCGTGGACGTGTCCGGCATCCCCGTCGGCGGGGCGGAGCCCTTCGCGCTGATCACCGGGCCGTGCCAGCTCGAAAGCCTCGACCACGCGCGCATGATGGCCGAGCGTATCGCTGCCGCCTGCGCGCCCACCGGCACGCGGTTCATCTTCAAGGCAAGCTACGACAAGGCCAACCGCTCGTCGCTCGGCTCCGAACGGGGCCTCGGCATGGAGGAGGGGTTGCGCGTCCTGGATGAAGTCAAACGCGAGTTCGGCTGCCCCGTCCTGACCGACGTGCATCTCCCGAACCACTGTGGGCCTGCCGCCGAGGTCTGCGACGTGCTTCAGATCCCCGCATTCCTGTCACGGCAGACGGACCTTCTGCTGGCCGCGGGCGAGACGGGGCGCGCGATCAACATCAAGAAGGGCCAGTTCCTCGCACCTTGGGACATGGCGAACGTCGCCGCCAAGGTGGCGAGTACCGGCAACGAGAATATCCTGCTCTGCGACCGCGGCACGTCCTTCGGCTACAATACGCTGGTCAGCGATTTCCGCGGCCTGCCGGTGATGGAAGCGACGGGCTATCCGACGGTCTTCGACGCGACCCATTCGGTGCAGCAACCGGGCGGTCAGGGCGCGACCTCGGGCGGGCAGCGGGAGTTTGCGCCGGTGCTTGCGCGGGCGGCGGTCGCCGTCGGTGTCTCCGCGCTCTTCATCGAGACGCACCAGGATCCGGACAACGCGCCGAGCGACGGGCCCAACATGATCCCGGTCGAGCGGATGGAAGCCCTGATCGGCGATCTCCGCGCCTTCGACGACCTGCGCAAGAAAGCCCTTCGGTGAAGGGCTTTTCCGGAGTTTTCCCTGAAAACTCCCTCAAGACCTTTCGGCGAAAGGTCTTGGCGGCCTGATGTTCGAGTGGATCCTCTCGCTCCTGTCGCGCGGCGGCTATCTCGCGTTCGGCTGGCTTATGTTCGTCGAGACGGTCTTCCCACCGATTCCGTCCGAGGTGCTCATCCCCCTCGCGGGGTTCCTCGCCGCCGAAGGCACGTTCCGGCTCGGCCTCGTGATCGCGGTCGGCACGCTTGGCGCGACGCTCGGGGCGACCTTCTGGTACTGGGTCGGCTGGCGGGTGGGGGAGCGGCGGATGCGCAAGTTCGTCAAGAAGCACGGTCGCTGGATGACGATGTCGCCCGAAGACGTCGACCGGACGGGCGAATGGTTCCGGCGTCGCGGTATCTGGGCCGTCTTCCTCGCGCGGATGCTGCCCGGGCCGCGCTCGATGATCTCGGTTCCCGCGGGTATGGCGCGGATGCCCATGCTGCCGTTCCTGATCGCGACAACGCTCGGCACGGCGCTCTGGACGGCGTTCCTGGCGACGCTGGGCTATATCCTGCAGTCGCAATACGACCGCGTCGCCGATTTCATCGACCCGATCCTCTATGCGCTCGTCGTCGTCGCGCTTGGCTACTACGTCGTGCGCTTCATCCGGCGGCGCGGCGCGCGCTAGCGCGGCAGCGGGTTGCTCGCCGTCTTGTAGGCCGACCAATCCTCGATGTCGGGATAATGCTGCCGCCGCCATTCGCGGACCTTCGGGTTCATCATCCGTCGCCAGATCGGGGGCACCATCGCCGCTGCCGTCATCACCGGGTAGCCGGCCGGCAGCTGCGGTGCCTCGTCGGCATCGTAGGTCTGCAGGAGGGGGAAGGGCCGGTCGGGCTTGTAGTGGTGGTCCGAATGGCGCTGCAGGTTGATCAGGAGCCAGTTCGACGCCTTCTGTGCCGAGTTCCAGGAGTGATGCGGCCGCACCGGCTCGTACTTTCCGTCGCCGAGGTGGCGGCGGGTCAGGCCGTAGTGCTCGATGTAGTTGACGAGCTCCAGTTGCCAGATCGCCGTCGCGGCCTGCACGAGGAAGAGCAGGATCCCGATCCAACCGCCGAGCAGGAAGGCCAGCAGGAGGAACCCGAGTTGCAGCGCGCCGTAGCGCCAGAACGGGTTGGAGCGGTCGGTCGCCGGCAGCTTCTTGCGGGCGAGCATCGCCTTTTCCGCGCCCCAGGCCGAGGCAAGGCATTGGCGCAGGACACGGGGGAAGTAGCGATGGAAGCCTTCGTTGTAGCGCGCCGTCACCGGGTCGCGCGGCGTGGCGACGTAGCGGTGATGCACCAGAAGATGCTCGGACCGGAAATGCGAGTAGAGCACCATGGCCAGCAGGACGTCGGCAAGCCAGCGGTCGAGGCGCGGCCTCTGGTGCATCAGCTCATGCGCGTAGTTGATCCCCACCGTGCCCGAGGCGATGCCCATCCCGAAGAAGAGCCCCCAGATCTCGAGCCCCGAGAGATGGTCGGCGCGGGTCACGTACCAGATCAGCCAGAAGAGCGTCGCGAACTGCACCGGGGCCCAGACGAGCGTGATCACGCGGTACCACTCGAGGCCCCTGCGCTCCATGTTCGGGTCGGCGTTCCGCTCCTCGAGGCCGGCAAGCGCGTCGAGGATCGAGTAGAGCCCCCAGGAATAGAGCGGCGTCAGGGCCACCCACCAGCCGCCCTGCAGCGCGCCGAGGACCACGATGGGGATCAGCGTGAGGGAAACCCAGAAGGGCAGCGCGGCCAGCGGTCGGCGGACCTGATCGTCAGGCAGGGTGGTGATGGTCATGGGCGGTCGGATCCCGTGATGTTTCCAATAGGATACGGCAGGCGGGGGGCTGCGCTCAAGCGCCCGCGCGGAAACGCCGCGTCACTTCGACGGGAACGCGGCGCGGTGGGCCTTCGCGAAGAGCGTCGGCAGCGCTTCGGGGTCGAGCCGGGCCCATTCGCCGCGGTCCGGGTTGCCGCGCTTCGCCGTCGTCAGGACTTTCAGCGTCAGGTGGAAGTGGGTGAAGGTGTGGCGCACCTCACCGGCGTCCCGCCAACGCGCGTCGAAGGGCGCGGCGGGCAGGGGTGTCTCCGACCATTCGGAGGTCGGGAAGGCGAGCATCCCGCCGAGCAGGCCCTTCGGTGGTCGCGTCTCCACGAGGTAGTCGGTGCCGTTTCGCGCCAGGTAGACATATCCCCGGCGCTCGGGCTTCGGCGCTTTCGGAGCCTTGCGCGGGAGGCTCTCGGCGATGCCGGCCTTTCGGCCCGCGCAATGGTCGCGCAGCGGACAGATGACACAGGCCGGAGATTTCGGCGTGCAGACCGTCGCGCCGAGGTCCATCACCGCCTGCGCATGATCGCCCGGGCGATCTTCCGGGGTGAGCCGGTCGGCCAGCGCGCGAATCTCCGGCTTGGCGGCGGGCAGGGGCGTCTCGATGGCCCCGAGGCGCGTCATCACGCGCTCGACATTGCCGTCGACGACGACTGCGCGCTCCTGAAACGCGATCGCGGCGATCGCGGCCGCCGTGTACGGGCCGATGCCCGGCAAGGCGAGGAGCGCGGCTTCGGTGCGGGGGAAAACGCCGTCATGATCTGCAACCACAGTGCGTGCGCATTTGAGCAGGTTGCGCGCCCGCGCGTAGTAGCCGAGCCCGGCCCAGGCGGCCATGACGTCCGCGTCATCTGCTGCGGCAAGAGCGCGCACATCCGGCCAGGTGGTGGTGAACCGCGCGAAGTAGTCCTTGACCGCCGCCACGGTCGTCTGCTGCAGCATCACCTCCGAGAGCCACGTGCGATAGGGATCGGGCCGTTCGCCATCCCCCGGCGGCACGCGCCACGGCAGATCGCGCGCGTGGCGGGCATACCAGCGTCCGAGCGCCTCCGTCCGGTCATCACGCATTGGTGAGTGTGCCCCCTGTTCCCCGATCCGGGCCTTGATGTAGGATATCGGCCGAAAAGGAGAAACCCTTGGCCCCGACCCGATATCGCAAAAACGCCCGCCGCGTCTCGTCCCTCGTGGAACGGGACATCCGGCGGATGGGCGAAAAGCGGGGCTTTACCGAGACGCGGCTTCTGACGCACTGGCCCGAGATCGCCGGTGCCGACACGGCGGCGATCTGTCGCCCGATCAAGGTGGGCTTTCCCCGGAACGGGTTCGGCGCTGTCCTGACCCTGCTGACGACCGGGTCGCAGGCCCCGATGCTGCAGATGCGGCTGCCGCAGATCCTCGACCGGGTGAACGGGTGCTACGGCTACGCCGCGATCAGCCGAATCGACATCACCCAGACCGCGCCGACAGGCTTTGCCGAGGGGCAGGCGGAATTCACGCCGAAACCGCGCAGCCGCCCTGCGCCCGACCCGACGACCGTGGCCGAGGCGCGTGAGCGCACAGCCGCGGTCGGCGACGACGGGCTGCGGCAGTCGCTTGAACGGCTGGCGACCAATATCATATCGAGACAAAGGGCCCACGGGCCGAAGACGGAGACATCCTGATGATCACACGACGTAACGCCCTGACCCTCGCGGGGATCGGACTGGTCGCCGGCGGCGGCTTCACGCTCCTGCGCGACACCGAAATGGGCGCGGCCGCCGGGCTGCCGGACCTCGGCGCGGCGAACGCGCAGGACGCCGGTGCCATCGAGGACATCACGCTCGGCGATCCGAACGCGCCGGTGAAGGTCGTCGAATACGCGAGCTACACCTGCCCGCATTGCGCCACCTTCCATAACAACACCTTCAAGGAGTTCCAGAAGGAGTACATCGACTCGGGCAAGGTGCATTTCACCTACCGCGAGGTCTTCTTCGACCGCTACGGTCTCTGGGCTGCGATGGTCGCCCGCTGCGCCGGGGCAGACCGGTACTTCGGCGTCGCCGACCTGCTTTACCAGACGCAGGGCCAGTGGGCGCGACAGGGCGATGCCGCCTCCGTCGCCGAAAGCTTGAAGCGCGTGGGCGCGCAGGCGGGGCTGACGCCGGATGCGCTCGACGCCTGCCTGCAGGACGCCGACATGGCCCAGAACCTCGTCGCCTGGTACGAAGCGAACGCGGAGGAGGACAACGTCCGCTCGACCCCGTCCTTCCTCATCAACGGCGAGATGCACTCGGGCTCCATGAGCCTGTCGCAGATCGGTGCGCTGGTGGACGACGCCGCAAGCTGATCGCGTCTGCGAGATCTGACGGGCCGGGCGCGGGATGCGTCCGGCCCGTTTGCGTATTTGAGGCCAGAGGAAGGGGCCGTCAGAGCCCGAGCCGGTCGAGTGCCGCATCGAGGGGTGACCAGTCGTCGAGGCGCAGGCGCACGGGGACCGTCATCACCTGACCGCGCAGCGCCGGAGGAAGGCGAACGGCATCCTTCTCGGTGGTCACGGGCTGTGCCGAGAGTTTCGCAGCCCGCTCCCCAAGCCGCCGGAGAAGCGCGGGCGTCAGCGGCTGGTGATCGGCCAGTGCCTCTGTTCCGCGCAGGTCGGCCCGGAGGCTGCGGAGCGTATCGAAGAACTTCTCGGGCCGGCCGATCCCGGCGAAGGCGAAGACCGGTAGGCCCGCCCAGTCCATCCCCGTCCGGAGCGGCTCCAGTTTACCCGAGAGGCGGGGCGGCGTCTCGGGCAGGTCGACGTGGCCGTCCCCGACCGTCAGCGTGAAGTCCGCTCGTGCGAGACCTGCCGCGACCGGCTCGCGCAGCGGGCCCGCGGGCAGGACGCGACCGTTGCCGAAGCCCACACCGGCGTCCACGACGACAATGGACAGATCTTTTTCGAGGCTCGGGTTCTGAAATCCGTCATCCATCAGGACCGCCTGCGCACCCGCAGCCACGGCGACGCGCGCGCCCGCTGCCCGGTCGCGGGCGACCCAGGTGGGCGCGAAGGCGGCCAGCAGGAGCGGCTCATCCCCCGTCTGTCCGGCGTCGTGGGCGGTCGGGTCGACGCGCACGGGGCCTTCCAGCGTTCCGCCGTAGCCACGCGAGACGACATGCGCCGCGATGCCCCGGTCGCGGAGCCGTTCGGCGAGCGCGATGACCGTCGGCGTCTTTCCCGTTCCGCCCGCGGTCAGATTGCCGACGCAGATCACCGGCACGCCCACCCGCACGCCGGCCTGCGCCACGCGCCGCGCCGTGGCCCGCGCATAGAGCGCGGCGAGCGGCGACAGAAGCGCGGTGACGAGGCCCGGTTTGCGAGACCAGAAGGCGGGGGGGCGCATCAGTTCACGCCGTCGAGCATCGAGAAGAGGAGGTCCATCGCCTGCTCGGTCACGTCCGCCCCTTCGGAGCAGACTTCCCAAGCGGCGTGTGCAAGACGCGCGGCCGCGTCGGGCTCCAGTGCGCTCGCCACCGCGTTCCCGAGCGTCTCCGGATTGACCTCCAGCGTTGCGTCGGCAGCCCGAAGCCGGTCGTAGATGTCTTGGAAATTGACGACATGCGGCCCGTGCAGGATGGCGCTGCCGAGGGCGGCGGGCTCGAAGGGGTTGTGGCCGCCGACCTCCACGAGGGACCCGCCGACGAAGCTGACCGGGCAGAGCCTGTACCAGAGACCCATCTCGCCCATCGTGTCGGCGACGTAGACCTGCGTGTCGGCCGTCATCTCCTCGTCGGCGGAACGCTGCGCCACCTTCCAGCCGCTCGCCCGCAGGCCGGCGACGATGCCGGGCGCGCGCTCGGGGTGGCGCGGCGCGATCACGAGGAGGAGCTTGTGCCAGGACCGGAGCGCCTCGTGATGCGCCTCGGCGACCAGCACCTCCTCGCCCTCGTGGGTGGATGCGGCGAGCCAGGACGGCCGGCCCGCGAGCACCTTCGCCAGGTACTGTCGCTCGGTCTCGTCGTGGGGCAGCGCGGCGGAGCCCTCCTTGAGCGTACCCGTCACCTCGAGTCGGGCCTTCGGCAGGCCGAGCGAGAGCAGCCGATCGGCGGTCGCATGATCCTGCGCCTGCACTTGGTCGATCATTCCCATCAGGGACCGTGCGGCCTGGCGCGCGAACCGCCATCGCCGATGCGCGCCCTCGGTCATGCGGGCATTGATCATCGCGACGGGCACATTGCAGCGCGCGACCTCCGACAGGAGAACCGGCCAGATCTCGCCCTCGGCCAGGACGACGAGGTCGGGCCGCCAGTGGTCCAGGAACCGGCGCATCCAGGGGCGCACGTCGAGCGGCACGAACTGATGAATGCAGCGTTCCGGGAGGCGGTGGGCCAGCACCTGCGCCGACGTGACCGTGCCCGTTGTGATAAGGAAGGAGAGGTCCGGCCGCTCCTCCCCCATCCGGCGGACCATTTCGAGCACCGAGACGCTTTCGCCCACGCTGGCCGCGTGCAGCCACATCAGTTGCCCCGCGGGCCGCTCGGCCGAGGGGATGCCGCGCCGTTCGTCAAGGCGCGCAGCGTCCTCCTTGCCCCGCTCCAGGCGCTTGCGCAGGACGTATTCGCCCAACGCGGGCCAGCCGGTCACGGCCAGATAGGTGCCGAGGAGCGCGGACCGCGCCATCGTGTCAGCCCAGCTCTTCGGTCGGGGAGGCCGCGCTCTCCTCGTCGCGCAGGCGATGGATGTGCGCGATGAAGTAACGTGCATGGGCATCGTCGACCGTGCGCTGCGCGGCGTTCTTCCAGGCGTCGTAGGCGCTGGCGTAGTCGGGGAACATGCCGACGATGTCGATCTTGTCCACGTCCGCGAACTGGGTCGAGCTGGGGTTGACCAGCTCTCCTCCGAAAACGAGGTGCAGGCGTTGAACCATGGGGGCCTCCTGTTGCCGTGATGTCTGCCTGTTAGCGCGTTCGTCCGCGCCCGGAAACCTCAGACGAGGCGGGCGAGAAGCCCGTCGGCGACGGCCGGCGTGCCGGCGACCACGCCATCGAGTTGCGGGTGCGGGTTGTTGAACCGAAGCGCGTCGCCGGTGCGGTCGGTCACGCGCCCGCCGGCTTCGGCCACGAGGAGGGCCCCGGCGGCGATGTCCCATTCCCATGCCATGCGCAGGGTGATCATCGCATCGAAGCGACCCTGCGCCACGAGGGCGAGGCGGTAGGCGAGCGAGGAGCGGAAGGCGCGCTCCACGGGGGGCGTGCCGCCCTTCCATCGTTCGGGGGCGAAACTGGGCTTCGTGCCGAGCACGGTCGCCGCGGTCAGGGCGCCCCGCCCGGTCGTACGGATGCGCTCGCCGTTGAGTGTTGCGCCGAGGCCCGCGCCGGCGAGGTAGGTCCGATCCAGGAGCGGCACGTGTACCGCCGCGGCCACGGGCAGGCCGTTCCGGACGATGGCGAGAGAATGGCTGAAGCTGCGCGAGCCCTCGATGAACGCCCGCGTCCCGTCGATCGGGTCGACGATGAAGAGCGTCTCCCGGGTCAGACGGTCCGGGCTGTCGGGCGTCTCCTCGGACATCCAGCCGTAATCGGGCCGCGCGCTCCCGAGGTCCGTGCGCAGCATGGCGTCGATTTCGAGGTCGGCCTCGGTCACGGGCCCCTGCCCATCGCCCTTGTCCCAGGTTTCGGGCCCGTTCCGGAAGTGTCGCCGCGCGATCGCGCCCGCCGCCAGCGCCGCCTCCTTCAGGAGGGCGACGTCGGCCTCAATCCCCGGCAATAGTCAGCCCTTCGACCAAAAGCGAGGGCACCTGCCGTCCGACATGGAGCCGCGCGTCGTTTGCCGGACGGATCGAGAGCAGCATCTCGCGCAGGTTGCCCGCGACGGTGCATTCGTTGACCGGGCGGGCGATCTCGCCGTTCTCGACCCAGAAGCCGCTCGCCCCGCGGGAGTAGTCGCCGGTTGTCGCGTTGATCGAGGAGCCGATCATCGAGGTGATGAGCAGGCCGGTGCCCATCTCGGCCAGTAGGTCGTCGCGGCTCGCCGTGCCCTGCGTCAGCCGGACGTTCGTGACCGAGGGCGACGGGGGCGAGGAGAGGCCCCGCGCGCCGTTTCCCGTACTCTGCAGGCCGATCTTGCGCGCCGTGGCGAGGTCGAGCGTCCAGCTCGTCAGCACACCGTCGCGCACGATGTCGCGCGGGGTGACCGGCAGTCCTTCGCCGTCGAAGGGCCGGGAGCCGGAGATGCGCGGCAGCGTCGGGTTTTCCACGAGTGACAGATGCGAAGGCAGCACGGCCTCGCCCATCGCGTCGCGCAGGTAGGTCGCGCCGCGCGCCACGGCCGAGCCGTTCACCGCGCCGAGGAGGTGCCCGATCAGCTGTCCCGCGACCCGCTCGTCATAGATGACGGGGAATGCCCCGGTCGGCGGCTTGCGCGCGCCCGCCCGCGCGACCGTGCGCTCACCGGCGATGCGGCCCACCGTCTCGGGGCTGTCGAGGTCGGCGCGGTGAATGCGGCTGTCGCCGTAGTAGTCCCGCTCCATCGCCGTCCCGCTGCCGGTGATTGCGACGCAGGAGAGCGACAGGCCGGTGCGCCGGTATCCGCCCGAAAAGCCGTTCGTCGCGGCAAGGTGGATCCGCCGGTCGCCGTAGCCCGCACCGGCCCCCGAGACCTGGCTGACGCCCGCGACGTCGAGCGCGGCCGCTTCCGCGCGCTGGGCCATCTCCTGCAGTTCGGAGGGGGCGACGGGCGGTCCGTCGTCCACAAGATCGAGGGCCGCGACGTCCCAGTCGCGGGCAAGCTGATCGGGGTCGGCCAACCCGCAATAGGGGTCTTCGGGGGCCTCGCGCGCCATGGCGACGGCGCGTTCGGCCATCATGGCGAAGGTCTCGGGCTTCGTGTCGGAGGCGGAGACGCAGGCCTGCCGCGCCCCGATCAGGACACGCAGCCCCAGTTCCACGCCCTCGGAGCGTTCGGCGTGTTCGAGCTTGCCCTTCAGGACGTCGATCGAGACCGAAGTTCCGTCCACGGCGAGCGCATCGGCGGCCTCGGCCCCGGCAGCCTTCGCGGCCTTCAGGAGCGCGTCGGTCAGGTTGGCGAGTTCTGTCATCGGTCCCCTCTTCCAGACCTCGCAGGTAGCCCTCCCGTCGCGGCGGAACAAGGCCGCGCGAACGGTGAGGGGCCCCGCGTCGCGGCGGGGCCCCCCGTTTCATCGCTCCGCTTACTTGAGCGGCAGGCCGTTCGCCGAGATGCCGCCGCCCTCGGTGAACTCGATGGTCGACTCGAGCTGATCCTCACCGACCGGCTTCGCCACCGCGCCGGCCATGCCCTTGACGAAGGCGGCCTGCTCTGCGGGCACGAAGCCCAGGGCGACGAGCTTGTCGACGAGACCGAAGCCGCCGTCGAGCGCGAGGTTGATCGTGCCGACGGGCTCGGGGATCGGGGTCTCGTTCGGGAAGTCGAGATCGCCGCTGCCGCGCAACTCCGCACCGGCCACCGTGAGCAGAAGCTCGTTCAGCGTCACTCCCTTCAGGACACCGGGCGCGCCCTGCAGCTCGGCAAACGCGTCCGGGTCGCCGAAGATGTCGACGTTCATCACCGCGCTTCCGTCCATGTCGATCACAAGCGTCGCGGGATCGCGCGGCAATTGCGCCGTCGGGTCGAAGAGGCCCCAGAGCGCGTCGTCGACCACCAGATCCTTCAAAGCCATCTGCAGGCCGAAGGGCTTCTCCGTGCCGGGCTCGCCCATGGGGAAGGTGAAGGCACTGGCGACTTCCGCCATCGAGACATTGACCGGCAGCGGGAAGCCCGGCAGCTGCGCCGTGATGTCGCCCCCGGTCGACGTCAGGCCGTAGCCGAGCGTCTCCTCGCCGACCTCGAAGGTGATCGCCCCGCTCTCCGACGTGCCGTTCATCTCGAGCGGACCGTCGGGCGTGGTGCCCGCGATTGCCAGCGTGCTGCCGCTGTGGGTCATGTCGCCGGCGTAGATGAGCCCCATGTCGGAGAGCCCCTCGATCGGGCCGTCGGGCTGCTCCCCGTAGCTTCCCGACGCATCGGAGGCGACCCCGTCGAGAACGTAGCTGAAAGTCACCATGCCATTGGTGCCGTCGTCGAACTCGGTCTCGAGGGTCACGGTGTCGGTGCTGAACGTCTGGGCGAAGCCCTGTCCGTCGGTGCCGAGGCCCGAGCGATAGACGCTCTCCAGCGCGCCGAGAGCGATCTTGACCATGTTCGGCGGAGGCGTTTCGTCGCCGGCCCCTTGGATCACGGTCTCGACGTCGATGGTCATGCCGTTCGCGGCGATGTCGTAGACGCGCTCCGCGCCGTCTTCGCGCGCGACGATGCTCAGGCCGTCGTGCTGCATGACCATCACCTGATCGACGGTAACGCCCGAGTCCTCGCTCGTCGTTTCCGACCGGCTCTCGCTCGGGACTTCGATCGTCACGCTGCCGTCATCCTGTTCGGTCATCACGATGTCGCCGTACGTGGCGGTGCTGACCGCGCCGCCGAACTCGGTGCGGTAGTTCACGCCCGTCAGCGTCAGCACGCCACCCGAATACTCGAGCCCCTCGGATCCCAGCGTGCCGCCGAACCGGTTGTAGACCTCCTGCCAATCCTCCCAGATCGTCGTGGCCTGAAGATCGGCCCAGGCCCCCGGGGCCGTCGCCAGAAGAAGAACGGCCGCTCCGGCCGCGGGTTTGAAGGCAATGGTCGGTTTCGGCATCGGATCGGTTCCTTTAACAATGACAGCGAACACCAAACCGGACCCCGCACCGGGGGTCAACTGGGGGAAAACCATGCCTCACCTCGATGGAAAGACCGTTTTCGTTACCGGCGCCTCCCGCGGCATCGGAGCCGCCACCGCGCGCGCCTGCGCCGCGGCGGGGGCGCGGGTCGCGCTCGTCTCGCGGTCCACCGGCGCGATCGCCGACCTCGCGGGCGAGATCGGTGAGGCGGCGCTGGCCATTCCCTGCGACGTCGCTAACTGGCAAGAGATGGCCCGCGCGGTGGACGCCACGGTCGACACCTTCGGTGGTCTCGATGTGGTCATCAACAACGCCGGCGTGATCGAACCCATCGGCCCGTTGGGCGAGACGGACCCGTCGGGCTGGGCCGGGGTGATCGACGTGAACGTCAAGGGCGTCTACCACGGGATGCGCGCGGCGTTGCCGATCATGGCCGCCCGGGGGGCGGGGACGCTCATCACCATAAGTTCGGGCGCGGCGCACCGGGCGCTTGCGGGCTGGTCGGCCTATTGCACCTCGAAGGCCGCGGCCAAGATGCTGACCGAGGCGGCCCATGCCGAATACGGCGAGACGCTGCGCGTCATGGGCCTGTCGCCCGGCACGGTCGCCACGCAGATGCAGCGGGACATCAAGGCGTCGGGCGTCGGCCCCGTCGCAGAGCTCGACTGGGAGGATCATATCCCGCCCGAATGGGTGGGCCGCGCGCTCGTCTGGATGTGCGGCCCGGAGGCGGACGATCTTCTGGGCACCGAGGTTTCGCTGCGCGACGAGGGCATCCGGTCGCGGGTCGGCCTCGCATGATCCGCACCGTGACCGAGGGCGACACCGTCACCCTGACGATCGACCGGACGGACAAGGCGAATAGCCTGACCGCCGCTATGCTCTCGGATCTCGCCGACGGCGTGCGCGCCGCGGTCGACGCGCGCCTTCTGATCCTGACGGGGACCGGGCCGCGTGTGTTCAGCGCCGGGGCCGACCTCGACGAAGCGCCGCGCGGCCTTGCCGTCTCGCCGCTCTGGGAGGAGCTGTCGGGGGCCATCGCCGCCTGTCCCGGCCTGACCGTCGCCGCGCTCAACGGCACGCTGGCCGGCGGGGCCTTCGGCATGGCGCTCGCCTGCGATATCCGGCTGTGCGTACCGGGCGCGTCCTTCTTCTACCCGGTGGCGAAGCTCGGCTTCCTGCCGCAGCCGTCCGACCCCCTGCGCCTGACGCGCCTGATCGGGCCGGCGCGGGCGAAGCTCGTTCTCGCCGGCGGGGTACGCCTCGACGCGGAGGAGGCGCTGCGCTTCGGACTGATCGACCGGATCGTGGACGACCCGCTTGCCGCCGCCCGTGACCTCGCCCCCGGCAGCTGCGACCACATCGCCGCCATCAAGGCCATGATCCCCGACGTGCCGCGACGTTGACCTTGCCCCGGGTTACGTCATCTAGGACGGTCGCGGCAAACGCTCTGGAGGACGCGCCATGACCGACTATCCGACACTGCTGTCGCCGCTCGACCTGGGCCACATGACGCTGAAGAACCGCGTCATCATGGGCTCCATGCACACCAACCTCGAAGAGACGAAGGATTGGAACCGCGTCGCCGAGTTCTATGCCGAGCGCGCGCGCGGCGGTGTGGCGCTCATGGTGACGGGCGGCATGGCCCCGAGCCGTGAGGGCGGGGTGTTTCCGGGGGCCGCCGGGCTCTTTACCGAAGAGGACATCGCGAACCACCGTATCGTCACCGACCGGGTGCACGATGCGGGCGGGCTGATCGCGATGCAGATCCTGCATGCAGGCCGTTACGCCTACGGACCCGAATGCGTCAGCGCGAGCGCGATCAAGTCGCCGATCTCGCCCTTCCCGCCGAAGGAGTTGGACGAGGAAGGGATCGAGAAGCAGATACAAGACTTCGTCACCGCAACCCTGCGCGCCCGCGAGGCGGGCTACGATGGCGTCGAGATCATGGGGTCCGAGGGATACTTCCTCAATCAGTTCCTCGTCACCCACACGAACAAGCGCACCGACCGCTGGGGCGGCAGCTACGAGAACCGAATGCGCCTGCCCGTCGAGGTCGTGCGCCGCTGCCGGGAGGCCGCGGGGCCGGACTTCACGATCATCTATCGGCTCAGCATGATCGACCTCATCCCGGATGGCTCCACGCACGAAGAGGTCGTGCAGCTGGCCCAGGCGATCGAGGCCGCCGGGGCCACGATCATCAATACCGGCATCGGCTGGCACGAGGCCCGCATCCCGACCATCGCCACCAGCGTGCCCCGCGCGGCCTTCGCCTGGGTAACCAAGAAGCTGATGGGCAAGGTCTCCATCCCGCTCATCACCTCCAACCGGATCAACACGCCCGAGGTGGCCGAGGAGGTGCTGGCCACCGGCTGCGCCGACCTCGTGTCGATGGCGCGGCCCTTCCTGGCCGACAGCCACTTCGTCGCCAAGGCCGCCGCGGGCAAGGCCGACACCATCGCGCCCTGCATCGCCTGCAACCAGGCCTGCCTCGATCACACGTTCCAGGGCAAGATCAGCTCCTGCCTCGTGAACCCGCGCGCCTGTCACGAGACCGAACTGGTGCTGACCCCGACCGAGACGCCGAAGACCATCGCCGTCATCGGGGCCGGCCCTGCGGGGCTTTCGACTGCGATCACCGCTGCCGAGCGCGGCCATCGCGTGACGCTCTTCGACCGGGCGTCCGAGATCGGCGGGCAGCTCAACATGGCGAAGGTCGTCCCCGGCAAGGAGGAATTCGTCGGCTTCGTCGAGTGGTTCGGCCGCATGGTCGAGACCGCGGGCGTCGAGACCCGCCTCGACACCGAGGTCACGGCCGAGATGCTCGACGGCTTCGACGAGGTGGTCGTCGCCACCGGCGTCACACCGCGCGACCCCGGGATCGAGGGGCAGGACGACCCGAAGGTGCTGAGCTACATCGACGTTCTGCGCGGCAAGGCTGAGGTGGGTGCGAAAGTCGCGGTCGTGGGTGCGGGCGGCATCGGGTTCGATGTCTCGGACTACCTCGTTCACGACGGCCATTCCGCGACCGAGAACCTACCCGAGTGGATGACCGACTGGGGTGTCACCGACCCGGCCGACCATCGCGGCGGTCTCGCCCCCGAAGGCCCTCGGCCCTCGGGCCCGGCGCGTCAGGTGACGCTCCTGCAGCGCAAGGCGGAGGCCCCGGGCAAGCGGCTCGGCAAGACGACCGGCTGGATCCACCGCATGGGCCTTCGGATGAAGGACGTGAAGATGGTGGGCGGCGTCAACTACGAGCGCGTCACCGAGGACGGGCTGATGGTCAGCACCGGTGAAGCCCGCGAGAACCCGCAGGTGGTCGAGGCCGACACCATCGTTCTCTGCGCGGGCCAGCTGCCGGAGCGCAGCCTTGCGGATGCGCTCGAAGCGAAGGGGATCGCTTGCCACGTGATCGGCGGAGCCGACGTGGCCGCGGAACTCGACGCCAAGCGCGCGATAGACCAGGGCACCCGCCTCGCCGCGACCCTCTGACGCGCCGGCTTTGACGACGGCGCGGATCGTGGCAGACTTCCCCCGAGGAGGACGCGCCATGATCCGGCCCGAGGTCACCAGCTTCTTCGACGAAGCCACCAACGCCGTCTGCCACATCGTCCGCGATCCGGGCTCCATGGCCTGCGCGGTGATCGACTCGATCCTCGACTTCGACATGGCCTCCGGCACCATTTCCCAGACGTCGGCCGACGCGGTGCTTGCAGAGGTGGCGCGGCAGGGGCTGACGGTGGAGTGGGTGCTCGAATCCCATGTCCATGCCGATCACCTCTCGGCCATGCCCTACATCGCCGAACGGGCGGGCGCGAAGATGGGGATCGGGAGCCGCATCGACGAGGTGCAGCGCGTGTTCGGCAAGGTCTTCAACGCCGGCACCGATTTCCAGATGGACGGCAGCCAGTTCGACGCGCTCTTCGAGGATGGCGACACCTTCGCGATCGGCGGGATGACGGCGCGGGTGATCCACACGCCGGGCCACACGCCCGCCTGCATCACCTATGTCGTGGGCGATGCGGCCTTCGTCGGCGATACGCTCTTCATGCCCGACTTCGGCACCGCGCGGTGCGACTTTCCGGGTGGTTCGGCCGAGGTGCTCTACGAGAGCATCCAGAAGGTGTTGGCCCTGCCCGACGAGACCCGCCTGTTCCTGTGCCACGACTACAAGGCTCCGGGCCGCGACGAGTTCCGCTGGGAGACGACGGTGGCCGAGGAGAAGGCGGCGAACGTGCACGTGGGCGGCGGCAAGACGCGGGACGAGTTCGTGGCTTTCCGCACCGAGCGGGACGCGAAACTCGGGATGCCCAAGCTCATCCTGCCCTCGATCCAGGTGAACATGCGCGCGGGCCGGATGCCCCCGCCCGAGGACGACGGCGAGACCTACCTCAAGATCCCGCTCGGCCGGATGTCGGGCCTCTGACCTAGCGCCGCTTCCAGCCGCGCCGCGCGCCGGGCGTCTTCGAGTGAAACTCGGGCGGCCGCTTGCGCACCCATTTCACGAATTTCTCCAACCTCGGATGCCGGCGCAGCGCTTCGGGCGTGTTCCAGACCCGCGCCAGTTCCGCCTCCGAGGCACTCGCGTGGATTTCGTTGTGGCAGATCTGGTGCAGCAGAACGGTCGGCCCGCCCTTGCCCCCGCGCAGCTTCGGGACGAGGTGGTGCAGGCTCTGGGGCGTGCCCGGCAGGATCGGTCGCGCGCAGAGCGCACAGAGGGGGTGGTCGGGCGAGGCGGCGTCTGACATGCCCGGAAGGATGGAGCGGAACGCGGGCAAGACAAACGTGGCGGTGATCGGGGCCGGGCCGGCCGGCCTGATGGCGGCCGAGGCGGCGGCGCGGGCGGGGGCGCTCGTGCGGATCTTCGACCGGATGCCGAGCCCCGCGCGCAAGTTCCTGATGGCCGGCAAGTCCGGGCTCAACATCACCCATGTCGAGGCCGGAACGCGCACGCCCTACGGCTGCCCGCCGCTCATGCCCATGGTCGATGCCTTCGGGCCCGAGGCGATCCGGGACTGGATGGCGGACCTTGGGCAGGCGTCCTTCACCGGCTCCACGGGCCGGATCTTTCCGAAAGCGATGAAGGCGTCGCCGCTCCTGCGCGCCTGGCTTTCAAGGCTCGACGGTCTGGGTGTGACGCTCGACCGGCGGGCGGAGTGGACGGGCTGGTCGGAGGACGCGCTGACCTTCGCGGACGGCACCCGCGTGACGCAGGATGCCACCGTCCTCGCCCTTGGCGGCGCGTCGTGGCGGCGGCTCGGGTCGGACGGGGGCTGGACGGCGCGGATGCCCGAGCACGTGACGCCCTTCGCCTCGGCAAATGTCGGCTTCGTCGTCGACTGGTCCGATCACATGACCCGCCATTTCGGTGCGCCGGTCAAGAACACCGGTCTGATCGTTGGTGGCATCACGCACAGAGGCGAGTTCACCCTCTCTGCGCGGGGTCTCGAAGGGGGCGGGATATATCCGCTCACGCCGCAGCTGCGGAACGGGGCTGCGCTCGCGCTCGATCTGAAGCCCGACCTGACCGAGGCCGAGGTGCGCGCGCGTCTCGCCCGCCGCGGCAAGGCCAGCCTGTCGACGCACCTGCGCAAGGCGCCGCGTCTGAGCGCCGTGCAGATCGCTCTGCTGCAGGAGTTCGCGCGCCCCCTGCCGGATGACCTCGCGCCCATTCTCAAGCACCTGCCCGTTCCTCTCCGCGGCCCGCGCCCGATGGACGAGGCGATCAGCACGGCGGGAGGGCTGCGGTGGGACGCGGTGGACGATACGCTCATGCTGCGCGACCGGCCGGGAACCTTCGCGGCGGGCGAGATGCTGGATTGGGAGGCCCCGACGGGCGGCTATCTGCTGACGGCCTGCCTCGCCACCGGACGCTGGGCCGGCCGCCACGCCGCCGCCTGGGCTCAGCGGTAGCGATCCATCCAGCCAAGGGTCGCCTCGGTCGCGCCCCCGGGCTTGTATTCCGCCCCGAGCGGCAGGTCCCAGCCCATCCCCTCGATCACACCGAAGACGTGTTCGTAAGACAGCTCGCCAACGTCGGGCCGGCCCCGGTCGGGTACCCCGGCGAACTGGATGTGCCCAATTACCTCGGCGCAGGCGGCAAGCTGCCGCGTCAGGTCGCCGCCCATGATCTGCAGGTGGTAACAGTCGAACATCAGCTTGCAGGTCTCGCGTCCGACCGCGCCGATGATCTCCCGCGCCTGTGCTGAGGTCTGCAGGAAGTAGCCGAGCGCGTCGTGGCGGTTGAGCGGCTCGATCAGCATCGTCAGGTCCGGGGCGGCGTCGCAGGCATAGCGCAGGTTGGCGATGAAGGTCGCGCGCGCCCCCTCGCCTTCGGCAAAGCCCGCCATGACATGCACGGCCTCGGCCTCGATCTCCCGCGCGTAGGCGATGGCCTGATCGATGGCCACCCGCGCCCGGGCTTCGTCGCCCGGCAGCGCCGAAAGGCCGTTGCCGCCGCCCTTGATGGTGTTCACGCCGAGCGCGGGCAGCCCGGTCTCCTCGAGGGCCGCGCGCACCTCCTCGGCCGGGGTCTCATAGGGCCAGTGGAACTCCACCGCGTCGAAGCCGGCGTCGGCGGCGGCGTGGATCGCCTCGGGTAGCGACAGCTCCGTCCAGAGGAAGCCGAGGTTCGCGGAAAACTTCATGCCTCCCACTCCAGGTCGAACGTCGACACGAGGTTTCCGACCTCCGCACCCGTCAGGCCGCGCGGGCCGAGCCCCCGCGTCATCAACGTCAGCTGCGCCGTTGCCTCCAGCTCCTCGATCGCGTTGCAGGCCGCCTCGACGTCGCGGCCGGCCACGACCGGCCCATGGTTCGCCAGCATGACCGCCGAGCGTTTGCCGGCGAGCCCGCGCACCGCGTCGCCCATGGCCGGGTCGCCCGGCATGAAGTACGGCAAGAGCGTCACGCGGCCGAGCTGCATGACCGAATAGGGCGTGAGCGGTGGCAGGAAGTCGTCGTTCGGTTCCTGCAGCAGCGAGAGCGCGACCGAGTGGCAGGAGTGCAGATGCACCACGGCCCCCGCGGTGCTGCGCGTATCGTAAAACGCTGAATGCAGAGGCATTTCCTTCGTGGGTTGGTCTCCGGCCACATGGGTTCCTGCGGCATCGAAGCGGGCGAGGCGGGCGGGGTCGAGGCGGCCGAAGCTGGTGCCGGTGGGGCTGACGAGGAGACCACCGTCGGGGGTGCGGGCCGAGATGTTTCCGGTCGACCCATGGGTCAGGCCTCGGTCGTAGAGCGAGCGGGCGAGCGTGCAGAGTTGCTCGCGCAGGCGGTTCTCCTCGCGACTCATCCCTGTGCCGCCGCGCGGCGGAAGGCCGGGCGCGCACGCATCCGGTTCATGTGGTCGCGCACGCGCCCGTCGACATCGAACTTGCGCGCGAGCGCCCAGCCGCAGCAATGCGCCAAGAGGATGTCGGGCACCGTCGGATCCTCGCCCAGAACGTAGGGGCCGTCGCCCAGAAGATCACCCATCACTTTGGAGTACCGGGAGAATTGCCACATGAGCGAGGGCTTCACCGCCTCGACCCGATGCTCCTCGGGCAGCACGAAGGAATGCTTGCCGTAGGCCCAGAGCACGGCGTCGAAGGTCTCGTTGATGGTGTTGGTGAACCCGTCCTGGCGGGCGCGGTCGAAGCTGCCGGCGGGGTGGGTGAAGCCCTGATGGCGGTCCGCGAGATAGGTCATCTGCGCGACGGAATCGAAGATCGCGCCCTCCTCCGTCTCCAGCACCGGAACCTTGCCGAGGGGCGAGACGGCGAGTGCTTCGGGCGAGCGGGGGTCGGCGGGATGGAGGCTGTAGGGCAGCTCCAGTTCTTCGAGGAGCCAGAGCGTCCGCATCGTCCGCGTCTTCGGATTTCCGTGGAGTTTGTACATTTTGTACGGAGTCCCAGATCGTCATTGTTCATTTTGTACCGAGCACCTTGGTGGATTTTGCGACGCCAGACCACCCCCGGGAGGCCGTCCGTCAGAGCAGCGCGCGCTCCCGGTCGGTCACCGACCGGACGGCGGGCCGGGCCGCGCATCGTTCGACCCAGGCGCGAACGACCGGCACGTCGGGGAGCGTGTCGGGCATCCATTGAAACGGGCTCGACAGGAGGAGGTCGACGGCGGAGTACTCCGTTCCGAGGAGATAGGGTTGACCGTCCAGGGCTTCGGCGAGGCGCGTCAGGACGGCGTCGAGATCGCGAAAGGTCTCCCGCAGCGCGGGGTGATCCAGACCGGCCCAGCTGTGCACGAGCACCGGCTCCATCACACCCTGATAGTAGAAGAGCCAGCCGAGAAAGGCCCCCCGCTGCGGGTCGCCGACCGGACGGCCGAGCCCGGCGTCGGCGAACATGTCGGTCAGGACGGTAACGATCGCCCCGCGCTCGCGCACGTGGTCATCGCCGATTGTCAGATAGGGCACCTTCTTCTCGGGGTGTGGGTTGCGCGGGTCGGGGGCCCCGCTGCCGTCCCGGCGTCGAATGTCGACGGTGACGATGTCGACACGGTCGGCGATGTCCATCTCCTCGATCAGCGCGACGATCGTGGAGGAGCGGGAGTTCGGGCTGTGATAGAGGGTCGGCATGGTCTGTTCTTCGGTTGGTTCGCACCTCGCCATAACGCCGGTATGCTGACATATTCCGTCAGCATGGCCCGCCCCGATCGTCTGATGCGCCTGATGGATGCGCTGCGCCGGCTGCCCGCGCCGGTGACGGCCGCACGGCTGGCCGAGGAGACGGACGTGTCGCGACGGCAGCTCTATCGCGACATCGCCACCCTGCGCGCGGGCGGGGCGCTGATCGACGGGGAGGCGGGCGTCGGCTACCGGCTGACCGAGGATCCGGCCCTGCCGCCGCAGAGCTTCTCGCGATTGGAGATCGAGGCACTGGTCTTGGCCGTCGGCGAGCTCGGCCGCACGGGCGATGCGGCGCTGGAGCGGGCGGGGCGCGGGGCGCTGGCCCGGATCATCGCGACGCTTCCCGACCGGCAGGCGCGGCAGGCGATGCACACCGTCCTGCGCAGTTTCCGCCCCGAGGCGCCGTTGCCGGTGACGACCGACATGTCTCTGCTGCGCCGCGCCTGCTGGGACGAACTCGCCCTCGATATCCGCTACCGCGACCGAACGGGTCAGGTGACGGAGCGCGAGGTCTAGCCGCTCGGGATCAGCTATTCCGACCGCACGCTCATGGTGCTGGCCTGGTGCTGCCTGCGGCAGGACTGGCGGCACTTTCACGCGGCGGGGATCGAGGCCGCCGGGCTCAACGGACGCAGTTTCCGGCCGCGGCGGGTGGGGCTCCTGCGGGAGTACATGTCGATGCGAAGGATGTCCGGGACGGGTTAGGGCTGGCCGATGCGCCGGGATCAGCCCTTCCGGGCCATCATCGCCAGCCGGATCAGCGCGCGCTCCATCACCGCCATCGCCGGGGCGCGGGAGGCGGAGCGCAGCGTCAGGTCGGTGTCCATCAGGAGCGCGAGCGCGCCTTCGGTGCGGGCGGTGCCCCAGGCGCGCGCCTGACGTTGCAAAGCGTCGCGGTTCGGCCCCCAGGCCTGACCGGTGCCGAGGGCGAGACCGAGAAGCTGCTGGAAGTGCCGGGTGGCGAAGATGACCAGCGTGACGGGGGCGATCCCCTGCCCGGCGAGGCGCTGCATGAGCGGCCCGATCCGCTCGGCCCGGCCATCGGCAGCGGCGAGGATCACCTCGTCCATGTCGGCGTCGACGGTGGCGGGGGCCATGGCCGTGACGATCGCGGGCGTCACCTCCTCGCCGTTCGCGTAGAGCGCGATCTTGGTGATCGTCTGGCGCAGGTCACCCGGGTCCAGCGCCTGCGCGAGCGCGTCGAGGTCGCGCCGGGCCTCGCCCGTGAGCGAGAGCGCCTCGCTGGCGAGGAGCGCGTCGATCTCCTCGCGGCCCATCGGGTCGTCGTAGAGGCCGACCGCGCCGGCCTTGGGATGCGCCTCGAACGCTTTGCGCAATTTGGAGGTTTTCTTGAGCGCGCCCGCCGTGACGACGAGGGCGGCGTCGCCTTCGGCCCAATCCTGCAGGGCATTCAGGATCGGCGCGGCCTGCAGCTCGGTCGCGCTGTCGACGAAGACGACGCGGGGGCCGGGGAACATGCCGACGGCCTTGAGCGCGTCGAGCACGGCGGTCGGGTCCGACTTGGCCTCGGCCCCGGTCATCCGCGTGAGGCGCATGTCCTGCTCGGCGTCGGGGCCGGCGTAATTGGCGATGAACTCCTGCCGCTTGAGCGCGACGCGCATCGCGTCGGAGCCGTAGACGAGCACGCCGGCGGTGCCCGCGTCGGGTTTGGCGAAGAACTTCGTCGCTGCCGCGCCGCGCAGGTTCATGGTCTGAGCGTGTCCGCCTCGGACAGGAGCCGCGTGACGACGCGGTCGGCGAGGATGCGCGCGAGGCGTCGCTCGGCGTCGCGCTCGGATTCGAGGGTGGAGACGGTGGAGCCGGTGGCGGCGTAGGTCGTGAAGCTCGTCTCGCTGCCCGAAAGCTGCACGACGGTCGAGCCCGCGGCCGTCAGCGTCCAGTCGAGGCTGCCCTCGATGTTGAACCGGGTGATGTTGTTGGAGCCGTCGATGGCCAGTGCCTTCTCGGTGGTGACGATGGTGTAGTCGAGCTCCCACCGGGGAGTCGCGGCGCGGCCCAGCCGCTCCTCGAACTGCCGCACGAAGGCGAAGGCGATCTCGGTGTCGGGGCCTGCGGGGCGGATCGTGGCGCGCAGGGCCTCGCCCCCGCCGTCGGGGCCGAAGACCGGGGTGAAGCCGCAGCCCGCAAGCCCCGCCCCGAGAAGGAGCGCGAGCGCGGCGCGGCGGGGGGGCTCAGGCGACGACATTGACGATCCGCCCGGGCACGACGATCAGCTTTTTCGGGGCCGCTCCGTCGAGGATCCGCTGCACCGCATCGTCGGCCAGGACCATGGCCTCGATCTCGGGCTTCGGCATGTCCTTCGGCACGGTGATCTCGGACCGCCGCTTGCCGTTGACCTGCACCGGCAGGGTGACGCTGTCGTCCTGGAGGAGCGCGGGGTCGGCCTTGGGCCAGGGCGCGCGGGCGACGAAACCCTCGCCGCCCATCAGCGCCCAGATCTCCTCGGCGAGGTGGGGCGTCATCGGGGCCATGAGTTGTGCCAGCGTGCGCATGGCGTCGCGCCGCGCATCGGCCCCGGCGTCCGATTTGTGGAGCGTGGCCGTGAACTCATAGAGCTTGGCGACGGACTTGTTGAAGGCGAAGCCCTCGATCCCCTCGGTCACCTCGTGGATGGCGCGGGCTGCGGCCTTCGCCAGATCGGCATCGGCCGCGTTCGGCGCGCGGTCGGCGCGGGCGATGTCGGTGGCGAGGCGGTGCACGCGGCGCAGGTGCTTGTGCGTGGCCTCGGCCCCGGCGGCCGTCCACTCGACGTCGCGCTCGGGCGGGCTGTCCGAGAGGACGAACCAGCGGGCCGTGTCGGCCCCGTAGCTCGCGATGATGTCCATCGGGTCGACGACGTTCTTCTTGGACTTGGACATCTTGGCCGAGGGGATGATCTCGAAGGTCTCGCCAGTGGCCTTGACCGTCTTCGTGTCGAGGTCGACCTCCTCGGGCAGGTGATAGACCGGGCGACCCTTGGCGTCGCGGGTCTGGTAGATCGCGTGCGTGACCATCCCCTGCGTGAAGAGCGCGTTGAACGGCTCCTCCGTGCCCTGCGGCAGGTGGCCTGTCCGGCCCATCGCGCGGGCGAAGAACCGGCTGTAGAGGAGATGCAGGATCGCGTGTTCGACACCGCCGATATACTGGTCCACGTTCATCCAGTAGTCGGCCTCGTCGTGGTCGGTCGGCGTTTCGGCGCGCGGGGCGGTGAAGCGGGCGAAGTACCAGGAGCTGTCGACGAAGGTGTCCATCGTGTCGGTCTCGCGCCGGGCGGGCTTGCCGCAGGCCGGGCAGGCCACGTCGCGCCAGGTCGGGTGGCGGTCGAGCGGGTTGCCGGGCACGTCGAAGGTGACGTCGTCGGGCAGGCGGACCGGCAGGTTCTCCTTCCTCTCGGGCACGACACCGCAATCGTCGCAATGCACGACGGGGATCGGGCAGCCCCAGTAGCGCTGGCGCGACAGGCCCCAGTCGCGCAGGCGGTACTGCACCCGGCCCGTGCCGATGCCCTCGGCCTCGGCCCAGTCGATGGTGGCGTCGATGGCATGCTGACCGGTGGCGACGTCGAGGTCGAGCGGATGGTTCAGCCAGCGCACCGCTTCGGTCTTCGGCGGCACGAAGGCCACGTCCCCGACGGGGTGGCCGTCGCTCACGGCGACGAAGGTATCGGTGACCGGCAGGTCGTACTTGCGCGCGAAATCGAGGTCGCGCTGATCGTGGGCCGGACAGCCGAAGATAGCCCCCGTGCCGTAATCCATCAGCACGAAATTGGCGACCCAGACGGGGAGCGTACCACCGAGCGGATTGTCGACGGTCAGGCCCGTGTCGAAGCCGCGTTTCTCGGCCTTCTCAAGGGCTTCTTCGGTCGTTCCGCCCTTGCGGACATCCACCGCGAAGGCGGCGAGATCGGGGTCATCGGCGGCCAGCGCCCTGGCCAGCGGATGCTCCGGTGCGATGGCGATGAAGCTCGCCCCGCGCAGGGTATCGGGGCGGGTGGTGTAGACTTCGATCCCGTCGGTCCCGTGGGTCGGCGCGCTGAGCGGGAAGGTCATCTGCAGACCGCGCGACCGCCCGATCCAGTTCTCCTGCATCAGGCGCACCTTGTCGGGCCATTTGTCGAGCGTCTCGAGCCCGGCCAGCAGGTCTTCGGCCATGTCGGAGATGGCGAAGGCCCATTGCGTCAGCTCCTTGCGCTCCACCTCCGCGCCGGAGCGCCAGCCCTTGCCGTCGATCACCTGCTCGTTGGCGAGCACGGTCATGTCGACCGGATCCCAGTTGACGATCGCCGGCTTGCGATAGACGAGGCCCGCTTCCAGCATGTCGAGGAACAGCGCCTGCTGCTGGCCGTAGTATTCCGGATCGCAGGTCGCGAACTCGCGGCTCCAGTCGATCGAGAGGCCGAGCGGTTTCATCTGCCCGCGCATCACGGCGATGTTGTCGTAGGTCCAGTCCTTCGGATGGCCGCCAAAGGCCATGGCCGCGTTCTCGGCCGGCATCCCGAAGGCGTCCCAGCCCATCGGATGCAAGACGTTGAACCCGCAGGACGATTTGTAGCGCGCGATGACGTCGCCCATGGTATAATTGCGCACATGGCCGATGTGGATGCGCCCAGACGGATAGGGGAACATCTCCAGCACGTAGTACTTCGGGGCCTCGGAACGGTCCGCGCGGAAAAGCTCCGCCTCGTCCCAGGCGGCCTGCCATTTGGCCTCGATCGCGGTGGTGTCGTATGCAGCGGGGGCGTCGGTCATCGGGGGTCCTTCGGGTCCGCCCCGGTCGGCCCACAGGTGCCGGAGCGTCTTAACGTATCGGTCGGCGGGGCACGGCGGCCCCCGTCAAAGGCCGCTGTCGCGGACGCGCAGCTGCCGCGCGCGGGTGAGGATCGCGTCCTCGATGGCGCGCTGGGTCTCGCGGCTGACCGCCCCGCCCCGGGTGCGCAGCGCCACGTTGAGGCTGCGCGCGTCGAGTGCCGGATCCTGGATGAGGACGGTCGCCTGATAGGCGCGGCCGCCGCCCGGAGGCGTGCCGTAACCGAACTGGATCACACCCGAGAAGGGGTCGGCGTTCTGCACGGGCAGGAAGCTCAAAACGTCGAGCGACGCCGCCCAGAGATAGCGGTTCACCTCCAGCGTGACGTTCGGGTCGTCGGCATTGGAGAAGAGATCGAAGAGCGAGGATTGGCGCGAGTTGGCCCTCTGCGCGCGCGCGATCGTGCGGGGGTTCTCCTGCGCGGCGATCCGTTCGTCGCGGGTCTGGCCGAAGAGCGTACCGTCACCGCCCCCGCAGCCCGCCACGAAGGCCACCGCGGCCAGTGCGGTGATCCCGCGCACCATCGTCTTGCTGCCCATCTCGCGTCCCCTGCGTGCCTTGTTCGCGTGCCTGAGCCCTCCTAACCCATTCGCGGGCGCGCGAACAAGGTGCCGCGGGGCATACGGGTCACACCGCCCGGCAGAGTGAGGCACGATCGGGGCAGCCGTGGCAGCACTGTGGCACGAAAGCACCATGGATCAGGCGAAAACCGGGGCGTCTCGCGGGGCTTTCTTGCGGGGGAGGCATCGATAGTTGAAACGACAACCACGCCCAACGCGATTCCCGTGGTGGGGACGATCTGAAACACGAGGGAAAACTATGAAAAACGTTCTCTTCGCCTCGACCGCCCTGGTCGCCTTCGCCGGCGCCGCGCAGGCCGAGATCACGCTCACCGGCTTCGCCGAAATGGGTATCTTCGACGCCGAGCGTCTGGGCGACGGCACCGGCACGCCGGGCACCGTGAGCGCGGGCCAGGGCGTCAGCGACGATGGCGGCACCAGCTTCTTCACCGACATCGACGTGACCTTCACCATGTCGGGCGAGACCGACGGTGGCCTGACCTTCGGTGCGACGGTCGACCTCGACGAGTCGAACGACAACGACGCGTTCTCCGCGAGCAGCCAGGGTGGCGAAACCATCTTCCTGTCGGGTGCCTTCGGCACGCTGACCATGGGTGACACCGACGGTGCGCTCGACTGGGCCCTGACCGAGGTTGCCTTCAACTCCGGTTCGCTCAACGACGACGAGACGATCCACGCCGGTTACAACGGCAACTCGGGTCTCGACGGTCTGTTCGACGGTCAGGTCCTGCGCTACGACTACTCCTTCGGCGACTTCGGCGTGGCCCTCTCGGCCGAACTCGACGACGACAATGGCGATGGAAACGACGACGTCCTCGGCATCGGTTTCAAGTACGACCTCGACCTCGGTGGCACCACGGTCGGCCTCGGCCTCGGTTACCAGGCTGCCGAAGTGGATGACGTCGACGTCGACGCGCTCGGCTTCTCGGCCAACGCGACCTTCGGCGGCGGCTTCTCGGCCGGTCTCTCCTACGTGACCTACGAGAACCACATTCCGAACGCGATCGCCGACGGTGACTTCACCGCTGCTTTCGACGGTGGTGACGGTGGTCGGATCGTGACCGACGGCGAGGACACCGATCACATCGGCGTCGGCATCGGCTACACCTCGGGTGCCATCTCGGCCAGCCTGAACTACGGTCAGTACGACATCGAAGATGTGGGTGATGTGGAAGGCTTCGGCCTGACGGTCGGCTATGACCTCGGCGGCGGTGCCATCGTCCAGTTCGGCTACGGCCGCTCGGACTACAGCGACGTCGACGATTTCGCTGGCGACGATACCCTCGACACCGTTTCGCTCGGTGTTCGTATGAACTTCTGATCCGACCGGATCGAATTTCGAGGAAAGAGCGGGCCTTGTGCCCGCTCTTTTCTTTTGGGCAGATGGGGCGCGCAGCCAGCCCGGAGGCCGACATGTCCCTGCCCGAGATCACCGCCCGTATCGACGCCGCCTGCGACCGCGCCGGCCGCTCACCGGCCGAGGTCGCGCTCATCGCCGTCTCCAAGGTGCAGCCCGATGCACGGGTGGAGGCCGTGCTCGACGCCGGCCACCGCGTCTTCGGCGAGAACCGCGTTCAGGAAGCGCAGGGCAAGTGGCCCGCCTGGAAAGAGCGCTACGACGGCGTGGAACTGCATCTGCTCGGACCCCTGCAGTCGAACAAGGCGCGCCCCGCGATGGAGCTCTTCGACGCGATCCACTCGGTCGACCGGCTGAAGCTGGCCCGCCGCATGGCCGACATGGCGCAGGAGCTTGGGCGTTGTCCCGACCTCTTCCTGCAGATCAATACCGGGGAGGAGGGCCAGAAGGCCGGCGTCGCCCCGGCGGAGGCGGATGACTTCATCCACGAGGTCCGTGCGCTCGACCTGCCGGTGAAGGGCCTGATGTGCATCCCTCCCGTCGAGGAGACACCGTCGCTCCATTTCGCACTCCTGGCCAAGATCGCTGCGCGCAACGGGCTGTCGGGCCTGTCGATGGGCATGTCCGCCGATTTCGAAGAGGCCATCGCCCTTGGCGCGACGCACGTGCGCGTGGGCTCGGCCATCTTCGGGGAGCGCGTGACCGGTTAGGCGCGCACGATGAGCCGCGTCTCGTATGTGATGCGACGCGCGATCCAGCGCAGGTCGGCGGGATCGAAGGCGACGCACCCCTCGGTCGGATAGCCCGGTCGTCGCCAGCGGTGCAGGAAGATCGCCGAGCCGCGCCCGGACTCGGCCCGGGGCCAGTTCCAGTCGGTCAGGATGACGAGGTCATAGAGCGGGTCGGGCCGCCGCAGCGCCTCGTGCGAGGCCGTGAAGGGCGCGCGGACCATGAGGTTGTAGTCTTCGTGGCGCGGGTCGTCGCACCAGAGGTCGCCCGGCCCGATCGGCAGCGCCCAGTCGGTCGGTCGTGCCATGCGATCGGGGCGATAGAGCATTCCGACGATCCCGTGTGCCCCGGCGGGCGTGCCGCCGTCGCCTTCCCGCTTGTCCGCCACGATCCCGCCGCGCCCGATGGTGCAGGGCAGGCACCGCCCGAGGAAGCGCAGGCCCGTGGGTGTCAGAACGAGGTCCGTCTTCTTCGCTTCCACAACTACTCCCGCCGGAGGCCCGGACGGCGCTCCTATTCAAGGTGGCCCGATTTCGCGCGCTTCACGTCCAGGTAGGCCGCGTTCTCTGGGCCACGCCCGACGTGAAGCGGCACGCGCTCCGCCACGTCGATCCCCTGGCCGCGCATCATCGCGAGTTTGCGCGGATTGTTCGTCATCAGCCGGATCGAGCCCACGCCCATGCGCCGCAGCAATCCCGCGCCGAGGCGAAAGTCGCGCTCATCGTCCTCGAAGCCGAGGCGGTGATTGGCCTCGACGGTGTCGAAGCCCTGATCCTGCAGGTCGTAGGCGCGCATTTTGTTGGCAAGTCCGATGCCGCGCCCTTCCTGGTTGAGATAGAGCAGCACGCCGCCCCCGGCCGCCGACATCGCCTGCATCGCCGCATGGAGCTGAGGGCCGCAATCGCATTTGAGCGAACCGAGGACGTCACCGGTGAAGCAGGCGGAATGCAGCCGGGTCAGAACCGGGCGGGCGCGATCGACGAAGCCGATCTCGATCGCGTAGTGTTCCTCGGTGCCCTCGCGGAAGACCTGCACGCGGCTTTGCCGTTCCACGGCGAGGGGCACGCGGGCGGCCGAGATCGGCGCGAGAAGCGCGTAGCTGCCCCGAGGCGGTGCATCGGGCACGACGGTCAGCCCGGCAGGGGCATCGGCCAGCGTGCCCACGACGGCCGGCAGCAGATGCGCCGATTTCGCCAGCGTCACGCCCCGCCGCCAGGGCGCGCAGTCGCCGCCGCGCAGCGTATCCATCGGCCCCTTCATCGGCGCGCGCAGATCGTCGGCAGGGTCGGCGACCGCCCGCAGCCAGTCGCAGCCGACGTCCGCCGGCACGACGATGCGCGCGACATCGCCGTCATAGGCGCGGACCTTGAGCGTCTCGGCGCGGCGGCCCGAGATCGTCAGCACGAGCGGGCCCAAGGCGCGCAGGGCGACCAGCCGCTCGGGCGAGAGCGTCTCGACCGAGGCCAGCACCGCACCGCCGATCGCGACCGGCAGGCCGATGCGCAGGTCGGCGCAGGCCCGCAGCTGCAACTCGGAGGCGGTGGGAGAGAGCATCGCGCGTGAGATCCTGTAACATTTTGCCCGGAGCGGGGCTCTGAACCCTGCACATATGAAACAATTGCCGTCTTGGCGACACGTCGGCGTGAGCAATCACGCACAGACTTTCCAGAAACCGCGTCTCTTGGCACCAATACCACGACACATGAAAGGGGAGGCTCCGATGGCCAATCTCAAGAAAATCCTGCTCGTGGACGACGACGACGATCTGCGCGATGCCCTGGCCGAGCAACTGGTGATGACCGAGGATTTCGACGTCTTCGAAGCCGATTCCGGCGCGACCGGCATGAGCCGCGCGAAGGAACAGCTCTATGACCTGATCGTCCTCGACGTGGGCCTGCCCGATACCGACGGGCGCGAGCTCTGCCGCCTGATGCGCAAGCAGGGGGTGAAATGCCCGGTCGTCATGCTGACGGGTCACGACACGGATGCGGACACGATCCTCGGGCTCGACGCGGGGGCGAACGACTACATCCCGAAGCCCTTCAAGTTCCCGGTTCTTCTGGCCCGGATCCGGGCGCAGCTTCGCACGCACGAGCAGTCGGAGGACGCCGTCTTCACGCTCGGGCCCTACACCTTCAAGCCGGCGATGAAGCAGCTTCTGACGGAGGACGACAAGAAGATCCGTCTGACCGAGAAGGAGACGAACATCCTGAAGTTCCTCTACCGCGCGGGCGACGGCACGGTGGCGCGCGATGTGCTCCTGCACGAGGTCTGGGGCTATAACGCGGGCGTCACGACGCACACGCTGGAGACACACATCTACCGCCTGCGGCAGAAGATCGAACCCGATCCCTCTAACGCGCGTCTGCTCGTGACCGAGAGCGGCGGATATCGGCTGATGGCATGACGTCGGAGTGACTCGGGCGACACAGCCTCCGCTCATTCCGCGGCATGTGAAAAATTAACCTTAGGTAAACGTTTTCACCGTAGTAAGGTGATAGTGTACCGGCGCATCAGCGGATTTCTGATGCAACCTCCCTGTTGGACTCGGCCGGACCCTCGGGTTCGGCCTATTTTTTGTCCGACGCCGGCAGATGGATCGTGAAGGCTCCGATGACACCGGCGATCGCCAGCACGCTGGCCGCGGACCAATAGGGCAGGCGCAGCGCCGCCTCGCGCCCCACCGACGGCTCGGCCCAGGCCACGAGAAGGCCACCGGCGAGCGCGCCGAGCGGCATCATCCCCCAACCGAAGAAGCGGTAGACGGAATTGACCCGACCGAGCAGGGGATCGGGGATCGCGCGTTGCCGGAAGCTGACGGTCACGACGTTCCAGAGCATCGCGCCGAGCGACTCGACAAACAGCGCGGCCCCCACCACCACGGGCGAGTCGGTTGCCGCGATCAGCGCGTAGCAACCCGAGAAGAGCACGAAGGCGAGCCAGAGGCTCGGCGTGCCGCCGATGCGGCGGGCGACGGCAGGTGCCAGGAGCCCTCCGATCACGCCGCCGACCGCGCCGCAGGTCAGCAGGAGGCCATGGCCCACCGCGCCGAGGCCCAGCACGTCCTGCGAGAAGAGCACGAGCATGGTGAGCGCGGCCATGGCGCAGGCGTTGATGACCCCGAGGATGATGGCCAGCCGCCAGATGACGACGTGCCGCCAGATCCAGGCGACACCCTCCATCAGTTCCACGCGGAAGCTGCGCCGCACGGGGGCGGCGCGCGCGGGTATCACCATCATCCAGACGAAGCCCGCGGCCAGCGCGAAGGTCAGCGCGTCGAAGCCGAAGGGCACCGGCAGGGCCAGTGCGATGAGGACACCCGCGAGCGGCGGGCCCACGAACTCGCCCATGATGCGCTCGACCGACCACATCTGGCCGTTCGCCGTCTCGAGGTCGGCGGGCTTCACCACTGCCGGCAGCACGGTCTGCGCCGCGTTGTCGCGCAAGACCTCCGCGCTCCCGAGGAGGAAGGCCACGGCACAGAGCCCCGCGATGGCAAGACCCGGCGCGGCCACCGGCGGCAGCGCGGCGAGAACCATGGCCACCACGCCTAGCGTCACCACCATGCGGAAGAGATCCGCCCGCACCATCAGGCGGCGGCGGTCGATCCGGTCGGTCCAGACCCCGGCTGGCAAGCTGAACAGGAGCCACGGCAGGTAGCCCGCGACCGCCGTGAGCGAGATCAGGAACGGATCGCGGGTGATGAGCGTGGCGAGCCAGGGGAAGGCCAGCTTCGACACCCCGTCGCCGAGGTTGGAGACGCCCGAGGCCCCCATGAGCCAGCGATAGTTCGCGTTTCTGCGGATCAGGTACAGCGACATGGGCGACCTCCTGCGCTAGCCTTCGAGTCACGCCAGCGGAAAGGCAAGCGATGTCGGACGGTTTTACGGAAATGGTCGAACGGGCGCAGGCCTTCTACGGCCAGCTTGCCCGCAACAACACCAAGGATTGGTTCGAGGCCCGGAAGGACGACTGGAAACGCGACATCGAGGGGCCGGCGAAGCTTCTCAACACGATCATGGCCGAGGAGGTGAGCCGGATCACCGGCGATGCGCATACGGGCAAGGTCTTCCGCATCTACCGCGACGTGCGCTTTTCGAAGGACAAGACACCCTACAAGACCCATCTCGGCATGACGTGGGAGTCGGGCGACAAGGACGCGCTCGCGCCCGTCTTCTACTTCGGGGTGGAACCCGACACGACCGTGGTGGCCTGCGGCATGGTTGGCTTCCAGGGGGAGACGCTGCGCCGCTGGCGCGCCATGGTCGATACCTGGGGCGATCGCCTCGTCGAGGTGATGGCGGAGACGGGCGCTGACGTCGCGCATTTCGGGCCCGAACCGCTCAAGCGCGTGCCGAAACCCTATGACCCGGAGCATCCGCACGGCGATCTCCTCCGCCGCAAGGCGCTCGTGCTGAGCCATTCGCTTCCCGCCGGCTGGCGCGAGACGGGCGACGGTCTCGTCGCGGCCCTGACCGACCGGATCGAGACGTTCGCGCCCTTCCGGCGCTTCCTGGTGGAGCGGCTTTGAGACGGAACGTCGCCCTCTATCCCTGGTACAAGTTCTTCGGCGGTCTGATCTTCTGGCAGGCCGTCTGGTTCCTCTACCTGCAGGCGGAGCTCTCAGCGGCCGAGGCGATCCTGCTCTACGCGATCTACGACGTCGCGACGACGGTGCTCGAGGTTCCGTCGGGCTGGCTCTCGGACAACTGGGGGCGGCGGCGGACGCTCATGGTGGCGGCAGTCGCGGGCCTTGCCACGGCGTCGATGCAGGCGGTGGGCGGGCCGTTCTGGTGGTTCGCGCTGGCGCAGGTGCTGCTTGCTGTGCAGGCGGCCTTCGTGTCGGGCACGGACACGTCGCTTCTCTACGAGTCGCTCACCGCCGAGGGGCGAGAGGCGGAGGTCGAGCGGCAGGAACTCATAGGCTGGCGTGCGGGCTTCGCCGCCCTCGCACTCTCGGCCCTGCTGGGCGGGGCGCTCGCCCGGTTCGACCTGACTTGGTCCTATTGGGCCAGCGCCGTGGCCTTCGGGGCGCTCCTTGCCGTGACGCTGATGTTCCGCGAACCGGCGAAGGCCGCGACGGATCCGACCGGTCCACCGCGCCTGACGCTCCTGCGCGAGGCGGTGCATCAGCCGGTGCTGCTCTGGCTCTCGTCGCTCGCCGTCGTGATGTACGCCTTCAGCCACGTTCCCTTCGTCTTCGGCCAGCCTTTCATCGAGCGGGCGCTCGCCGGCACCGGCCTCGCCGATGAGACGCCGCTCGTCAGCGGGGCGATCACCGCGGCGATGATGACGGTCTCGCTCGCCGTCTCGCTCGTCGCGCCGCGCCTGCGGGCGGCGGTCGGACTGACGGCGATGCTGCTCGGGGCCTTCGCGTTGCAACTGGCGCTGCCCGGGGCGCTCGCTATCGCGACGGGGCCGCTTGCCGTGCTCCTCCTGCTCAGCCGGATGGTGCCGGACGCGCTCGCGCGGCCTTTCCTCATCGCGCGGATCCAGCCGCTCCTCGCCGACGGAACGCGCGCGACGTACCTGTCGCTGCAAAGCCTCCTCGGGCGGCTCTTCTTCGCGGCCACGCTCTGGGTCGCGGCCTCCTCGACGACGGACGTGGGGCAGATGCCCGAAGCGGATGTGCGACTGGTCATGGGCATCTATGCGCTCGGCGGGCTCCTGATCCTGCTTGTGCTCGCCGCCCTCTCCCGGTGCCTGCCCATCGACGGGCCGCCGTCTTCCGCTGGCTGAAAATACGCCGGGGAGCGCGAGGGGATGGCCCCTCGCCGGATAGCCTTCGAGCGCGAAGGGCTGGCCCCGTGCTTCGCCGCCTGTCAGAAAGTCCGGACCCAACCCCCGGAGCCTTCCCATGTCCTTTACGCTCGCCACCTGGAACATCAACTCGGTCCGCCTGCGCGAGGCGCTGGTCCTGCGGTTCCTCGAGGAGGAGGCCCCGGACGTACTCTGCCTGCAGGAGTGCAAGTCGCCGGTCGAGAAGATCCCGACCGAAGGCTTCGCGGCGCTCGGCTACCGTCACATGGTCGCGCGCGGGCAGAAGGGCTACAACGGCGTCGCCATCCTGTCGAAGCTGCCGATGGAGGAGGCGGGAGCCGTCGATCACGCGGGTCTCGGTCACGCGCGCCACATCGCAGGTCGGCTCGAAAACGGGGTGATCATCCACAATTTCTACGTCCCCGCCGGCGGCGACACGCCCGACCGGGCCGTGAACGAGAAGTTCGGGCAGAAGCTCGACTACCTCGCCGACATGCGCGATGCCTTCCATGCCGAGGCCCCGACGAAGTCGATCCTTGTGGGCGACCTGAACATCGCCCCGCGCGAGGACGACGTCTGGGATCACAAGAAGCTCCTCAAGGTCGTCAGCCACACGCCTGTCGAGGTGGAGGCGCTCGGCGCGGCGCAGGAGGCGGGCGGATGGGTCGACGTGACGCGCAAGGACATCCCGGAGGGCAATCTCTATTCCTGGTGGTCCTATCGCTCGCCCGACTGGGACGCAGCCGACAAGGGCCGTCGGCTCGACCATGTCTGGGCCACGCCCGACATTGCGAACGCCGCCCACGGCTCGCGCGTGCTGCGCCATGTGCGCGGCTGGGAGAAGCCTTCGGACCACGCGCCGGTGCTCGCCACCTTCGACCTCTGAAGGGTTGGAAACCGCGGGCCCCGCGCGCATATAGCGTGCCAACAGAGGAGTCCGCCCGATGATCGAACTTGGCCAGCCGCAGACCGACGCCCCGACCGACCTCGTGAAGGACGTGAACGAGATGGATTTCATGGCCGAGGTCGTCGAGGTCTCGATGACGACGCCGGTGATCGTGGACTTCTGGGCCCCCTGGTGCGGCCCCTGCAAGACGCTCGGGCCGCAGCTCGAACAGGCCGTCGTCGCGCAGAAGGGCGCGGTGCGCATGGCCAAGGTGGACGTGGACCGCAACCAGCAGATCGCCGCGCAGCTTCAGATCCAGTCGATCCCGACGGTCTATGCCTTCTTCGAGGGCAAGCCGGTCGACGGCTTCCAGGGCGCGATCAGCCAGAACGAGGTGACCGAGTTCGTCAACCGCGTCGCCGCGCTCGGCGGCTGGGGCGAGGACGCCGGTCTGGCCGAGGCCGTCGCCGCCGCCGAGGAGATGCTCGAGGCCGGAGAGGCCGTGGATGCGGCGCAGACCTTCGCCGCCGTTCTGGGCGAGGAGCCGGAGAACGCGGCGGCCTATGGCGGCCTCATCCGCGCGCATCTGGCACTCGGCGAGACGGACCAGGCGGCGGCCCTGATCGACGGCGCGCCCGAGGCGATCGCCGCGAGCCCCGAGATCGAGGCGGCACGCGCGCAGCTGGCGCTCGCCCGGCAGGCGGCGGATGCGGGCCCCGTGGCCGAGCTGACCGCCGCGGTCGAGGCGAACCCGGACGATCATCAGGCGCGCTACGACCTCGCCGCGGCGCTTCAGGCGAACGGCCAGACCGAGGACGCGGTCGAGCATCTGCTCGAGTTGTTCCGCCGCGACCGGGAGTGGAACGACGGCGCGGCCCGTGCGCAGCTCTTCACGATCTTCGACGCGCTCAAGCCCACCGATCCGGTTGTGCTTAAAGGTCGCCGCAAACTCTCCTCGATGATCTTTGCCTGACGGCCCCGTCGCCCTAGGTCGCCTTGCATGTTTCGAGCGAACGACCTTCCGCCGACGATCCCTGTCTTCCCGCTGCCCGGGGCGCTGATGCTGCCGCGGGCGCGGCTGCCGCTGCACATCTTCGAGCCGCGCTACCTGCAGATGATCGACGATACGCTGAAGACCGAGCACCGGTTGATCGGCATGGTCCAGCCCCGCGCGCAGAAGACGGGCGACGGGCGGGCGTTGCAGTCGATCGGCTGCGCGGGCCGGCTGACCCAGCTGTCGGAGACGGAGGACGGCCGCTACATGGTCACGCTCTCTGGCATCTCGCGCTATCGGATTACGCGGGAGATCACCGGGTTTCAGCCCTACCTGCAGGCCGATGTCGACTGGGCCGGCTTCGACCGCGACCTCGGCAAGCCCGAAGTCGACAAGGCGTTCGACCGCCCGGCCTTCCTCGACCTGCTGCACCGCTACTTCGAGGCGCAGTCGCTCTCGACCGACTGGGACAGCCTGAAGGACGCGGAGGAGGAATTGCTCATCAATTCGCTCTCCATGCTCTGCCCGTTCGAGCCGGAGGAGAAACAGGCCCTTCTCGAAGCGCCCAGCCTCGCCACCCGGCGCGAGACGGTCGTGACACTCATGGAATTCGCCTTGCGCGGCGGTGAAGGCGAGAGCGTGCTGCAATGAGTGACGGCGAGGGCAAGATGCACCACGACCGCAAGATGCTCGAGGCGCTCGTCTGTCCGCAGACGAACGGGCCGCTCAGCTACGATGCCGAGGCGCAGGAGCTCGTGTCGAAGTCGGCGCGGCTGGCGTATCCGATCCGGGGGGGCATCCCGATCATGCTGGTCGACGAGGCGCGCAAGCTGGATTGAGCGCGGGGGTGGGGATCGAACCCACGTCCAATCGGATGACGAGCCGACCGCTCTGCCGCTGAGCTACCCCGCGTCGCGACCCTAGATCAGGTTTTGCCCGAGAACCACCCGGCCTTGCGCAGAACCGCGGCCATCTCCGGCGAGGCGACGGTGACGCCGTGGACGAGCTCCGGCGTCGGGGCGTAGGGCACGGCCGTGGTGGAGACGAGCGGGGCCGACCAGCCGGATTTGACCGGGTCCAGCCCCGCGCGCCGGCAGGCCGCATCGACGCTCGCCCGCCCGCAGAAGGCCGTCCCGCGCATCACGTCCCAAGGGTAGGGCAGTTCGGCCCAGACCGCCGTATCGGGGTGCAGCGCGCCGCCGGTGGCCCGGTGCCAATAGGCGACGTCCGCCGCCATCAGCCGCAGCACCTTGCCCGGCAGTATGTGGTCGAGGAGCGCGTCCATTCCCATGGCCTGCTGCGTGGCGATCCATCCGGTGCGGGCGCTGTTCCACGCCTGCGCGGCGATGTTCCAGCTGCTCGAGTCGTTGCCGCGCTTCACGATCATCGTGTCGAGGTCGATATCGCTGCGCTGCCAGATCTCCCAGAGGTCGTCGGCCACGTCCCGCAGGATCATCGTCCAGGCCCCGATGAGCCGTCCCTTCTCGCCCTCGTCAAGATGCGCCAGCACGCGTGGCTCGGGCAGGACGCGGGCGAGGAGGGGCCAGTTCGTCGCCCGTTCCAGAAGCGCCGCGCAAAGGTCGTCGAAGGGCCGGTCCTGTGCGGTGTTGGTGAAGGCGCTGCGCCGGCGTTTGCGGGCGGCGTAGTAGGCCACGAAGGCCGCCGACCAGATGTCGCGTTCCATGTCGGCAGGTGTCACGTCGGCCAGAAGGCCGGCCTTGCCGGTGACGCGGTAGGACAGGAAGCGCAATTCCTTGCGGTAGCGGATGAGCTTGGCCCGCATCCGGGCCAGCAGGCGGAATCGCTTGTTGAAGGCATGATTGCCGAGGCCGCTCGTCGCCGCGCGCGCGGCGCGGTCGGGCCGGTCGTATTTGAAGGACGCGGCCCCCGGTGCCACGCCGAGCCGCTCCGACAGGAAGGTGAGGAAGGCGGTGATCTCGGCCGGTGCGGCGTGCGGGTAGATCCGCGCGCGAGGGTCGTTGCTCATGGCGATGTCCTCGGCCCAGAGCGCCTGCGCGGTTCGGACCTGGCGGGCCATGTCCACCGGCTCGAACCAGCCCTCGGGCATGGAGGAGCGACGCGGTCGCCGCGACCTGCGGGCCAGCATCGCGGAGATGCGCCGGTCGGCGGCGATCTCGGGCGCGGCGGCGATGATCTGCGCGACGGTTTCAGGCATGTCGCGCGACAGAAGCGTCGCGTGGAGCGCGCCGGGAACCGCCGACGGCGCGATGTCGGCACGGGGTTCCCCGATCGTCCGACGCCAGATCACGCGCGCATCAGCCGTGGCAGGTCGCCGGTGATCCCCGCGGCCTCGGCGATGAACTTGCGGCGCAGGGCGGGCATGGCGGAGATCGCGCCCATGCCGAGATCCCGACCGAGGCGCAGGAGCGGATTGTCGTTCGAGAAGAGCCGGTTCACCGCGTCGGTGGCGACGCCCATGACCGAGGTGTCGAACCGCCGCCACCGCTGGTAGCGGGCCAGGACGTCGGGCGCGCCGATGTCCTCCCCGCGCGCGCGGGCGGCACCGAGCACGTCCGCGAGGGCGGCCACGTCCTTCACGCCGAGGTTAAGGCCCTGTCCCGCGATCGGGTGGATGCCATGGGCGGCATCCCCCACGAGCGCGACGCGGTCTGCCACGAAGGCGTTGGCGAGCGTCAGGTTGAGCGGATAGCTGTGCCGCGCCCCGGCGAGGCGGATCGCGCCGAGGAAGTCTCCGAAGCGTGGGCGCAGGATGTCGAGGTAGGCCGCGTCGGACAGGGCGTCGAGATTGGCGGCCGTGGCGGCGTCCTCCGTCCAGACGATGCTGGAGCGGTTGCCCCGGAGCGGCAGGATCGCCAGCGGACCGGCCGGCATGAAGAACTGGTGGGCAACGCCCTCGTGCGGCCGCTCGTGTTCGACCGCGCAGACGAGCGCTGTCTGGCCGTAGTCGCGCCCCGAGCGGGAGATGCCGGCCCGCTCCGCCACGCCGCTCTTCCGTCCGTCGGCCCCGAGGAGGAGGCGCGCTCGGAGCGTCTCGCCGGCGTCGACCTCCACGCCGCGCGCGGTGACGTGCTGCGCTGTGACGGTGGTACCGAAGCGCATCTCGATGCGCTCGCTTGCCTCGCAGGCGGCCAGCAGGGCGGGGCGCAGGTGCCGGTCCTCGATCATCTGGCCCATGAAGGGTTCCCCGATCTCGGCGGCCTCGAACGACAGGTGCAATGGCGACGCACCCTCGCCGGCGCGGCCGTCGCTGGCGCGGATGCCGGTCATCGGCTGTGCCCGCTCGGCAAGCTCGTCCCAGAGCCCGAGCGCGCGCAGGAGGCGGACCGACCCGAGCGCCATCGCATAGGCGCGGCCGTCGAAGTTGCCGTCGAATGTGGCGCGGGGCTGCGCGTCGATCACGGTGGAGCGGAGGCCGGTCTCGGCCAGGGCGAGTGCCGTGAGCGGGCCGCTCAGGCCCCCGCCGACGATGAGGACGTCTGTGGTCATGCGCCAGATATGCGCGCGCCGCCGCCATTGTCCAACCCGCAGACCGTCTCTAGCGTGACGCGCGACACTATGCCGGAGGCGGAGATGCAGGAGTGGTTGTGGGCGAGTGCGGCGGACCTCGGGCGGGGCATTGCGCGGGGCGAGATCGACCCGGAGGCGCTCTGCGAGACGTATCTTGCCGCGATCGCCGAGCGTGACCCGGATCGCCAGATCTACGCCCGTCTGACCGAGGACCGTGCCCGCGTCGAAGCCGCCGCGGCGGCGGATCGGGCGCGCGCCGGGTTGCGGCGCGGACCGCTCGACGGGGTGCCGGTCAGCTGGAAAGACCTCTTCGACAGCGCGGGCGTGGCGACGGAGGCGGGCTCGGCGCTCCTGAAGGGGCGGATACCGGCGGAGGATGCGGCCGTGCTGGCGAACGCGACCCACGGGGGCGCGGTCTGCCTGGGCAAGACGCATATGAGCGAGCTGGCCTTCTCGGGCCTCGGCCTCAACCCGGTGACGGCCACGCCGCCGAACCGGCACGACGCGGCGCTGGTACCGGGCGGGTCGTCCTCGGGGGCGGCGGCCTCGGTGGCTTTGGGGCTGGCCCCGCTCGCCATCGGGTCGGACACCGGCGGTTCGGTGCGCAACCCCTCGGCCTGGAATGACCTCGTGGGCCTCAAGACGACGCTCGGCCGGGTCGACGCGACCGGGACGGTGCCGCTCGTTGAGACGATGGACACGATCGGGCCGCTTGCGCGCAGCGTCGAGGACGCGGCCCTTGCGCTCGCGCTCCTCGAAGGCGGCCGACCCGCCGATCTCGCGGGGGCGACACTTCGGGGCAAGCGCCTCCTCGTGCTCGCCGACTACGCCGACACCAGCCGCGACGCGCCCCGCGCGGCTTTCAAACATGCGGTCGACCGGTTCGAAGATGCGGGTGCCATCGTGACGCGCGCCACCGTCGCCGCCGTGCAGGAGGCGATGGACCTGACCCCGCTTCTCTTCGCGCCTGAGGGTTATGCAATCTGGCGGGAGGTGATCGAGGCGAACCCGCAGCTGATGTTCGACCGCATCCTCGAACGCTTCCGGCAGGGGCGCGACACGTCCGCCGCCGATGTCCTCGACGCGCACCGCAAGCGGCGGGCGGCGGAGGCTGCCTACCTGCGCGCGACGGCGGGCTACGACGCGGTGATCCTGCCGACCGCGGCGATCCTGCCGCCGGACCGCGCGCGGCTGATGACGGATGAGGCGTACTACGTCGAGGAGAACCTGATGGCGCTCCGCAACACCCGTGTCGGCAACGTCCTCGGCCTCTGCGGCCTGACCTTGCCGACAGGCGTGCCGATGTGCGGCGTCATGGCGCTCTGCCCGCCGATGCAGGAGGAGAGGTTGTTGCGGCTTGGGGCGGCGATGGAGGTGGTGCTGGGGTGAGGGCGGGCCCCGCACGAAGCGGACTGTCCGATCCGCCGGGATGCCGACGCAGCCGGGTCTGTTGCACTCGCATGGAATGGAAGCGAAGCCCCGGGCCCGGGCCGGGGGCGGCGCAAGTCATCTCACTCGCGTATCTGCGAGCAGGCGCGTGCGGTAGAAGATCACGATGTTGCGGATCTGGAAGTCGTCGTAGCGGTCGCTGTTGTTCGAGTCCTTCCAGCCCGGCGCGCTGATCTCCAGCGTGTTCGCGCCGTTCTTCACCACGTTCGCGGGCACGATCAGGCTCTGGTGCAGCCAGAAGTTCACCTCGCCGTCCGACCCCTTGGAGCGCATGAAATGGCGCTGGATCTCGCCGACGCGGGTGTTGTTGATCTCCACCGCCGGGTTCTCGTTGGCCACGGTCAGATGCTTGACCTCGAAATGCAGGATGCAGGGCTCCGTCGTCTGGATGTCGTGCATCCGGAAGGAGACATGGCGCTCCTCGCGGTTGTTGCGCGGGGCACCGTCGCCGATGAGCAGCGGGTCCTAACGGATGATCTGGAAGTCCTGAACGAAAGAGGCCATGGGAAATCTCCTTGGGATGAAAATGAATTGGGCCACGCCGGAGTGTCCGACATGGCCCTAGCTTTCATCCTTTGGCCCCTTCGGGACAGTCAGGATTTCCCTACTCGTTGAAAGGGCAGGGTTTTCCGTACTTGCGATTCAGCCCGCCGCGCGGGCCTGCCGCTTGCGCTCGTGCGGGTCGAGGTAACGCTTGCGCAGGCGAATGGAGTTCGGCGTGACCTCCACCAGCTCGTCGTTGTCGATGTAGGCGATGGCTTCCTCGAGCGACATGCGCACCGGCGTCGTCAGGCGCACGGCCTCGTCGGTGCCACTCGCCCGCACGTTCGTCAGTTTCTTGCCCTTCAGAGGGTTCACTTCCAGGTCGTTGTCGCGGCTGTGCTCGCCGATGATCATGCCCTGGTAGACTTGCTCCTGCGCGCCGATGAAGAACTTGCCGCGATCCTCCAGGTTGAAGATCGCATAGGCGACGGAAACACCGTCCTCCATGGAGATCAGCACGCCCGCACGCCGCCCCGGAATCGCGCCCTTGTAGGGGGCCCACTCGTGGAACACGCGGTTCATCACGCCGGTCCCGCGCGTGTCGGTGAGGAATTCGCCGTGATAGCCGATCAGGCCGCGCGAGGGCACATGCGCGATGATCCGGGTCTTGCCCGCGCCCGACTGCTTCATCTCCACCAGTTCGCCCTTGCGGGTGCCGGTGATCTTCTCGATGACCGCGCCGGAGTATTCGTCGTCGACGTCGATGGTGACTTCCTCGACCGGCTCGTGCCGCTCCCCATCGATCTCCTGGAAGAGCACCTGCGGACGCGAGATGCTGAGCTCGAATCCCTCGCGGCGCATGTTCTCGATCAGCACGCCCATCTGCAATTCGCCCCGGCCGGCGACCTCGAAGGCCTCACCGCCCGGCGTGTCGCTGATCTTGATGGCGACGTTGGTTTCGGCCTCTTTCATCAGGCGGTCGCGGATGACCCGGCTCTGCACCTTCTTGCCGTCGCGGCCCGCAAGCGGGCTGTCGTTGATACCGAAGGTCACGGTGATGGTCGGCGGGTCGATGGGCTGCGCGGGCAGGGGCACGTCGATCGACGTATCGGCCAGCGTGTCGGCCACGGTCGCCTTCGACATGCCGGCGATGGAGACGATGTCGCCGGCCTCGGCTACATCGATCGGCTGCTGCTGCAAGCCCCGGAAGGCGAGGATCTTGGTGCAGCGGAACTGCTCGATCCGGTCGCCCTCGCGGCTGAGCGCGTGGATCGTCTGCCCGGCCTTCAACGTGCCCGACTCGACCCGGCCCGTCAGAAGCCGGCCGATGAACGGATCGGCCCCGAGCGTGGTGGCCAGCATGCGGAACGGCTTGTCGCGGTCCTCTACCTGCTTCGGAGCGGGAACGTGCTCCACGATCAGGTCGAAGAGCGCCGACAGATCCTCGCGCGGCCCGTCGAGCTCCATATCGGCCCAGCCGCTGCGGCCGCTTGCGTACATCGCGGGGAAGTCGAGCTGATCGTCGTCGGCCCCGAGGTTGGCGAAGAGGTCGAAGCACTCGTCGAGCGCCCGGTCCGGCTCCGCGTCGGGCTTGTCCACCTTGTTGAGCACCACGATCGGCCGCAGCCCGAGCGCGAGCGCCTTCGAGGTCACGAACTTCGTTTGCGGCATCGGCCCCTCGGCGGCGTCCACCAGCAGGACGACCCCGTCCACCATCGACAGGATGCGCTCCACCTCGCCGCCGAAATCGGCGTGGCCGGGCGTATCGACGATGTTGATGCGGGTGCCCTTCCACTCGACCGAGGTCGCCTTGGCGAGGATGGTGATCCCCCGCTCCCGCTCCAGGTCGTTCGAATCCATCGCGCGCTCGGTCGTCGCCTGGTTTTCGCGGAAGGTGCCGGATTGCTTGAGGAGTTCGTCCACGAGCGTCGTCTTGCCGTGGTCGACGTGTGCGATGATCGCAATATTGCGAAGGTCCATGGGGTGCCTCGGAAACAGGGGGTTGGCGGCGCGTTACCGTCAAACCGGGCGAAAGGCCAGCATTTCCGCCGCGCTGCGGCTATCGCCGTCGTCTCGGCGTTGCCGTGGCATGGCGGGCATGGTTCTATTCGCGGCATGATGCGTGTTCTTGCCCTTTGTGTCCTCGTCTCGCCCGCCGCGGCGATGGAGTTTCCCGCCCCCGTGACCGACGGCGACTACCGCGTCACCGACCCGGCCAAGGTCGCCCTCGGGCGGCTCCTCTTCTGGGATCCGATCCTCTCGGGCAATCGCAACATCTCCTGCGGGACATGCCATCACCCGCGGTTCGGCACCGGCGACGGCTTGTCGCTGGGCCTTGGCGAGGGGGGTGCCGGCCTCGGGCCGGAGCGTGCGGTCGACCCGGAGAACCCGCCGGAAGACCGCATTCCCCGCAATGCCCCCGCGCTCTGGAATCTCGGGGCGCATGAATTCACCGTCATGTTCCATGACGGCCGCATCGAGGAAACGGAGGCGGGCCTGCGCACGCCCATGGGCCCCGAGATGGTCGAGGGGTTCGACACGCTCCTCTCGGCGCAGACGATGTTCCCCGTTCTCTCCGCCGACGAGATGGCCGGGCACTACTCCGAGAACGAGATCGCGCAGGCCGTGCGGCAGGGCTTCATCACCGGCCCCGACGGCGCGTGGGAAAAGCTGTCGGCCCGCGTCCGCGCGATACCCGAATACGTGGAGATGTGGGAGGCGGCCTTTCCCGGCGACGACACGCTCGACTTCACCGACATCTCCGACGCCATTGCCCAGTTCGTCGAACACGAATGGCGCAGCGACACCTCCCCCTTCGACGCCTGGCTGCGCGGCGAAGGGGAGCTGCCGCCCCGCGCGCTCGAAGGGTTGGAGCTCTTCTATGGCGCGCTCGACTGCGCGTCCTGCCATTCCGGCCCGTTCCAGACCGATCACGGCTTCCACGTCACCGGCCAGCCGCAGCTCGGCCCGGGCAAGGCCGCCGCCTTCGAGCGCCACACCCGCGACGACGGCCGCTTCCGCGTGACCGGGGCGGAGGCCGACCGTTACGCCTTCCGCACGCCTTCCCTGCGCAACGTCACCGAGACCGGCCCCTGGGGGCACGCCGGAGCCTACGCCAACCTGCGCCAATTCCTCGCGGCCCACGCCGCTCCCCGCGCAGCGCTGCGCGACTATGCCCGCGACGTGGCGCTTCCGGATTTCGACGCCGAAGACTGGACCGTCATGGACGACCCGGCGCAGGTGCAGGACATCGCCGCCCGCATCTCCGGCCCCGACAGGGGGCTGACCGAGGAGGAGATCACCGCGCTCATGGCCTTTCTGGAGACCCTGCGCGATGCCGAGGCCTTGTCAGGCCGGCTCGGCACGCCGCGCTCCGTTCCCTCGGGCCTCCCGGTCGATCTGGAGTGACCTGGAGTATTTGAAGCAGGAAGAAGCCCGCACATCTTCCTGCCGAAAATACTCGATCACGGGGTCGCGGCCCGCCTAGCGGCTCAAGGTGACGCGCCCCGGCAGGACCCTGACCCACGGGCCGCGCTCCCCGTCGGGCCATGTCACCCGCGCCTCCGCCTCGGTCGCCGTCCCGATGCCGAAGTGCAGCGGCAGGACCGAGCCGCCCGCGTGGCCGCCGCCGAGCGTCACCTCCTGCACCTGCACGCCCGCGGGCGTGCGCAGTTCAACCCAGGCCCCGACGCCCGCGGCATTGCCGCCCGGTTGTTGCAGGCTGATCTCGCTCGTGCGCCCCGTCTCCGACACGTTGCGCCAGATCTCGAGCGGGGCGCGGCGGTTCACCACCGCGAGGTCGAGCCGTCCGTCGGCGTCGAGGTCGGCCAACACCGCGCCGCGTCCGCGGTGGGTCGACGCCACCCCCGCCGCCTCTGCCACCTCCCGGAAGCGCCCGCCCTCGTTGAGGAGGAGGTTGTTGGGATCGGCCATCGCCATGCCCGGCATCTGGTCGACGTTGCCCTTGGCGATGAAGAGGTCGGCGTCCCCGTCGTTGTCCACATCTGCGAAGGCCGCGTGCCACCCGGTCGAGGGCCGGCCGTCGCCGCCGGTATGGGGCCGCTGCGCGAAGCTGCCGATGTCAAAGGGGGCCATCTCGTGCCCCGTCGCCGTCGAGAGCATCGTGAGCTGATCCCCCATCGAGGTCAGCACGAGATCGGGCCGCGCATCGCCCGTGATATCGCGCGAGGCGATCCCCATGCCCCAGATCGACGGCCCCTCGAAGCCGTCCTCGGGGCCCAGAAACCGGTCCTCGCGAAGCGCGTACATCTGCTCCGCCCCGCCGCGCAGATAGTAGTGCCGGTCATTCGACAGGCGCAGCGTCGCCGCCCCGTCCCGGTCCTCGTCGGAGAAGAGGATCGAGAGCGCGCAGAAGCCGGGGCTCAGCACCGTCGCCGCCCAGCCGTCGCCCTCGGGGCGCACCAGGAGGTTGTCGTCGCAGGCCCCGAACGGCCCCTCGGGATCGTCGCGGTCGACGTAGTTGCCGAAGGCGAGCGTCGGCCGCGCGTCGCCCGCCTCCCAGGTCGCGGAGAAGGCCGTCGTCCAGGCGTCGCCCCCGTCCGGCAGGCCACCGAAGTCGTGCGGGGCGAAACCGCAGGCCCCGTCGCCCCGGAGAAAGACGTTCGTCCCCGCGCGCAAGAGGGCGAGGTCGTCGGCCCCGTCCGCGTCGAGGTCGAGGGCATAGACGCCGGTGACGCCCGTGATCTCGGGGAAGGGCGCACGCGCGAATTGCATCTCGCCCTCGTTCAGCAGCAGGACCGTCGGCCCCGCGCCCCCTGCCGCCACGAGCGACGGCAACCCGTTGCCCCGACAGTCGACCGCCGCGATGCCGCCGCCCACGAAGTGTTCCCAGCCGCCGGCATAGACATGCTCGGGCACCGCGACCGGTTCGAACACCGGGTCGGCACAGGCGGGCGCGGCCAGAAGCAGGGCCGGCAGCCACCTCATGCCAGGAGCCGCGGCGTCAGATCCGAGAGCGCCAGCGCCGCAGCCCCGCGCGCCCAGACCAGATCGTCCCAGGCGTTCACCTCGATCGGGGGTGGGCGGTTCAGCGTGAGGCTCGGCACCTCGGCCAGCATCTCCTCGGCATAGAGGTAGTCATAGCGCATCCGGCTGCCCGAGAGGATGATCCGGCGCGGGTCGAAGATATTCGCCACGTTCGCCAGCCCGACCGCCAGATAGCGGGCCGCGCGCTCGAAGATCGCCTTCGCGGCCTCGTTGCCGTCCTTCGCCTGATCGTAGAGCGCTTCGAGCACCTTGCCGCGCGGGGGCAGGGCCCCATCGAGCGCGATCGGAGCCTCGCGGACGAGGGCGAAATCGGCGACGTAGGCTTCGAGGCACCCCCTTTGACCGCAGCGGCAGAGCGCACCGTCGAGTTGCACCTTCGTGTGCCCGAGTTCCATGCCGTAGCCGTGCCCGCCCCGGTAGGGCGCATGGTCGACGACGAGGCCGAGACCCACCCCGTATTCGATGGTGACGACGGCGAAATCCGACAGGCTCCGCCCGCGCCCGAACCACAGTTCCGCCATGGTCAGCAGGTTCGCGTCGTTGTCGACCGAAACCGGCAGGCCCATGCGGGCCGAGACGGCGGCGGCCAGGTCGACGTCGCGATCGCTGACGATCGGCGACCAGCGGAGGCGCCCGGTCGCATGGTCGATCATGCCCGGCATCCCGAGCCCGATGCCCAGGATCGGTGGCGTGCCGGGCCCGGCCGCTTCGGTCAGACGCGCGAAGAGCGCCTCCACCTCGTCGAGAAGACTCTCGACGCTGCGCACGTCGTCGCGACGGGGCAGCGTGGCCGAGGCGACCGGATGGCCCGCCAGATCGACGAGGAGGGCGGAATGCTCGTGATCCGACAACTTCAGCCCCGCGACGAGACCGCGGCCCGGGTTGACGCCCAGCGTGACGGGAGGACGGCCCCGGCCATGATGCTGCGACTCGTCGGGTACCTCGTAGAGTAGGTCCTGCGCCAGCAGGTCCGAAACGAGCGGCGTGACCGATCCGGGCGAGACCTCGAGGTCTTTCGCGAGTACCGCGCGGCTGATGTGTCCGGCGGAGCGGACCTGTTCGTAGATTTGCTGCCGCAGCGGCTGTGCGCCGGACTGCCGGGCGCCACGCAGGGGGCCGCAGCCCGGCGCATCGCCGGTGCCGAGCTCGGTGCGGGGGCGACCGGACGTGTCAAGCCCCATTAGTTCGGCTTTGCAACTAAAAATCCTCCCAATGCCGCGAAACGCGGCACCCGAAAGGTCTACCCGCCCATCGGGCTGCGGTCGAGTGAACGATCTTTGTCCGCATCCGTCAAATTAATTTTGACAATCGAATAAAAACTTGGTTCGGTACGGCATCCGGCTCGGCCACCCGTCAAAGGTGTGCCCGACCCGCGATGTAACGGGAGGAAAACATGAAGAACCTTTTGACGGCGGCCGTTGCCGCTTCGATGACCTTCGCGGCCGGTGTCGCGCTGGCCGACGGCCATTCGCCCACCGTGGGCGTGAGCTGGTCCAACTTCCAGGAAGAGCGCTGGAAGACCGACGAGGCGGCCATCGTCGCCGCTCTCGAAGCGGCCGGGGCCACCTACGTCTCGGCCGACGCGCAGTCGTCCGCCTCCAAGCAGCTTTCGGACGTCGAGAGCCTGATCGCACAGGGCGTCGACGCGCTCATCATCCTCGCGCAGGACAGCCAGGCCATCGGCCCCGCCGTCACCGCCGCCCAGAACGAGGGCATTCCGGTGGTCGGCTATGACCGCCTGATCGAGGATCCCTATGCCTTCTACCTGACCTTCGACAACGTCGAGGTCGGCCGGATGCAGGCCCGCGCCGTGCTCGCCGCACAGCCCACGGGCAACTACGTGATGATCAAGGGCTCGCCCACCGATCCGAACGCCGACTTCCTGCGCGGCGGCCAGCAGGAGATCCTGCAGGACGCCATCGATGCCGGCGACATCACCATCGTAGGCGAGGCCTATACCGACGGCTGGCTGCCGGCGAACGCGCAGCGCAACATGGAGCAGATCCTGACGGCGCAGGACAATGCGGTCGACGCAGTGGTTGCCTCGAACGACGGAACCGCAGGCGGCGTGGTCGCCGCGCTGACGGCGCAGGGCCTCGACGGCATCCCGGTCTCGGGCCAGGACGGCGACCATGCCGCGCTGAACCGCGTCGCCATGGGCACGCAGACCGTCTCGGTCTGGAAGGACGCCCGTGACCTCGGCACCGCCGCGGCCGAGATCGCCGTGGCGCTGGCCGGTGGCACCGCCGCCGCCGACGTCGAGAACGCCCAGGCCTGGACCTCGCCCGGTGGCACCGATATGACCGCCATCTTCCTCGAGCCGGTGCCGGTGACCGCCGACAACCTCACCACGGTGACGGATGCCGGCTGGATCGAGGTCGACGCGCTCTGCCAGGGTGTCGAGAACGGCCCCGCGCCCTGCAACTGATCTGACACTGGGCCCGTCCCACGCGGGGCGGGCCCATCCGGACCCAGGGTTTTCGCTGAAAACCCTGTCCAAAGTCTTCAGCGAAGACTTTGCCCCGCTCTACCGGAGATCCCCATGACCGACACAGCCACGTCCCCCGCCTCGCCCCGCTCGGGCTGGAAGGCGCTGGACCTCGACACCCGCCTCCTGGGCATGATCGGGGCCTTTATCGTGATCGCCGTCGCCTTCGACATCGCTTCGGGCGGGCGCTTCATCACCCCGCGCAACCTCTTCAACCTGACGATCCAGACGGCCTCCGTCGCCATCATGGCGACCGGCATGGTCTTCATCATCGTCACCCGCCATATCGACCTCTCGGTCGGATCGGTCCTCGCCACCTGTTCCGCGGTCATGGCGATGACGCAGACCGCGCTGATGCCCGACCTCCTCGGCCTCAACCATCCCGCGACGGCCTGGGTCGCCATCGCCTTCGGCATCCTCGCCGGCGCGGCCATCGGGGCCTTCCACGGCTACCTCGTGGGGTATCTCGCCATTCCGGCCTTCATCGTGACGCTCGGCGGCCTGCTCGTCTGGCGCAACGTGGCCTGGTACCTGACCAATGGCCAGACGATTGGCCCGCTCGACCGCACGTTCCAGAAGTTCGGCGGCATCAACGGCACCCTCGGCGTCACCGGCAGCTGGATCCTCGGCGCGATCGCCGTCGCCGTGGCGATCTGGGCGCTTCTGGCGGCACGGCGCAACAAGATCGCGCATGAATTCCCCGTGAAACCGATGTGGGCCGAGGCCACCGTCATGGCGATCGTCGCGGGCGGCATCCTGGGCTTCGTCGCGCTCCTGAACGCCTACGAGGTGCCCTCGCGCGTCCTTGCCCGCCGCTTCGACGCTGCCGGCCTCGAAATGCCCGAGGGCTATACCGAGGGCTACGGCGTACCGATCTCCATCGTCCTGCTGATCGCGGTGGCCATCGTGATGACGGTCATCGCGAAACGCACCCGCTTCGGGCGCTACATTTTCGCCACGGGCGGCAACCCCGACGCGGCGGAGCTGTCGGGCATCGACACGCGGATGCTCACGGTCAAGATCTTCGCCCTGATGGGCGTACTCTGCGCGATCTCCGCGGTTGTGGCCTCGGCCCGCCTGACGAACCACTCGAACGACATCGGCGTCCTCGACGAACTCCGCGTCATCGCCGCCGCCGTCATCGGGGGCACCGCGCTCAAGGGCGGGATCGGCACGATCCACGGGGCGATCATCGGCGCGCTCATCATGCAGTCGCTGCAGTCGGGCATGGCCATGGTCGGCGTCGACGCGCCACTCCAGAACATCGTGGTGGGCTCCGTCCTCGTCCTCGCCGTCTGGATCGACATCATCTACCGCAAGCGCACGGGGGCCCGGGACTGATGACCACGCCACTTGTCGAACTTCAGAACATCTCGATCAGCTTCGGCGGTATCCGGGCCGTCGACGACGTCAGCCTCGATCTGCACGCGGGCGAGGTCGTCGGCCTGCTTGGCCACAACGGCGCGGGCAAGTCGACGCTCATCAAGATCCTCTCGGGGGCTTATCAGCGCGACGCGGGCACGATCCGCATCGACGGGCAGAAGGCCGACATCAAGTCTCCGGCCGACGCCCGCCGCTACAACATCGAGACGATCTACCAGACGCTCGCGCTGGCCGACAATCTGCCGGCCCCGGCGAACCTCTTCCTCGGGCGCGAGCTGACCAACGCCTTCGGCCTCGTCGACGATGCCAGGATGGAGGCCGAGACGCGCAAGATCATGGCGCGCCTCAACCCCAACTTCCGCAAGATCACCGAGCCGGTCAGCGCGCTCTCGGGCGGGCAGCGACAGTCGGTCGCCATCGCCCGCGCCGTCTACTTCAACGCCCGCATCCTCATCATGGACGAGCCCACGGCGGCGCTTGGCGTGCACGAGACCAAGATGGTCGCCGATCTCATCCAGGAGCTGAAGGCGCAGGGTCTGGGCATCTTCCTCATCTCCCACGACACGCGCGAGATGATGGAGCTCTGCGACCGGGTCTCGGTGATGAAGAACGGCAAGATGGTCGGCACCGAGCGCGTCGAGGACGTGACCGAGGACGACATCCTCAGCATGATCATCCTCGGCAAGAACCCGAAGGCCGCGGCCTGATGTTCATCGGCCTCGACCTCGGGACGTCGTCGCTCAAGGCCATTCTGATCGACGCAAGCGACCGGGTGCTGGCCGAGCACAGCGTCGCGCTAACCGTCGAGCGACCGCAAGACGGCTGGTCGGAGCAGTCGCCCGAAAGCTGGTGCGACGCGGCGCGCGAGGCGCTGCGCGCGCTGGCGGGCAAACGCGACTGCAGCGGCCTGCAGGGCATCGGCCTCGCCGGGCACATGCACGGCGCGACCCTCGTGGGCGCGGACGACCGGGCGCTGCGGCCCTGCCTTCTCTGGAATGACACGCGCGCCCACGCCGAAGCAGCCGAGATGGACGCCGCCCCGGCCTTTCGCCGCATCACCGGCAATATCGTCTTTCCCGGCTTCACCGCGCCCAAGGCCGAATGGGTGCGCCGGAACGAGGCGGAGGTCTTCGAACGAACGAAGAAGATCCTGCTGCCGAAGGACTACCTGCGCCTCTACCTGACGGGCGAACATGCCTCCGATATGTCCGATGCCGCCGGGACGAGCTGGCTCGACACCGGGGCGCGCGACTGGTCGGAGGAGCTGCTCGCCGCCTGCCACCTGACACGGGATCACATGCCGCGGCTCGTCGAAGGGTCCGGGGCCTCGGGCACCATGCGCGCGGGGCTCGCGGCCGAGGTGGGCCTGCCGCAGGTGCCCGTCGCCGGCGGCGCGGGCGACAACGCCGCCGCCGCCATCGGCACCGGCTGCGTCAAGGACGGCGCGGCGTTCCTGTCGCTCGGTACCTCCGGGGTGCTGTTCGCCGCCAACGCCGGCTATCGCCCCGACCCCGATACGGCCGTCCACGCCTTCTGCCATGCCGTGCCGGACACCTGGCACCAGATGGGCGTGATCCTCGCCGCGACCGATGCGCTCAACTGGCTGTCGCGGCTCACGGGGCAATCCGCGAGCGCGCTCACCGCCGACCTCGGGCCGCTCGCCGCGCCGGGCAAGCCGCTCTTCCTGCCGTACCTCGGCGGCGAAAGGACGCCGCACAACGATGCCGCGATCCGGGGGCAGTTCCTCGGTCTCGACCATGCCACCGACGCGCAGGCGGCGACCCGCGCCGTGCTGGAAGGCGTGGCCTATGCCTTCGCCGACAGCCGCGATGCGCTGGCGGCGACGGGCACCACGATCTCGCGCGCGCTTGCGCTCGGGGGCGGGGCCCGGTCCGAACATTGGCTCTCGGTGCTGGCGACGACCCTGGGCTTCCCGCTCGACGTGCCGGCGCAGGGCGAATTCGGCGCGGCGCTCGGGGCCGCGCGTCTCGGCCGGATGGCCGCCACGGGGGAGGGGGCCGAGATCGCCACGCCGCCCGCCGTTGCCCGGAGCATCGACCCCGATCCGGCCCTCGCCGACGCTTTCGCGGAGGGCCATTCCCGCTACCGCCGCGCCTACCAACTCCTCAAGGATTTCTGAGATGACCGACTTTTTTGCCGGGATCGACCCGGTCACATTCGACCCGAACGCGGCCGACGACCTCTCCTACCGCCACTACGACGCAGACGAGTTGGTGATGGGCAAGCGGATGGAGGATCACCTCCGCTTCGCCGTCGCCTGGTGGCACAGCTTCGCCTGGCCTGGCGGCGACCCCTTCGGCGGGCAGACGTTCGAGCGCCCGTGGTTCGGAGAGACGATGGAGCTGGCCAAGCTGAAGGCCGATGCCGCCTTCGAGATGTTCGCCCTGCTGGGTCAGCCCTACTACTGCTTCCATGACGCCGACATCCGGCCCGAGGGCGCGGACTTCGCCGAGAACACCGCGCGCCTCGACGAGATCACCGACTACATGGGCCAGAAGATGGAAGCGGGCGGCCCGAAGCTCCTCTGGGGCACGGCCAACCTCTTCTCGCACCGCCGCTACATGGCCGGGGCCGCGACGAACCCCGACCCCGACGTCTTTGCCTTTGCCGCCGCGACGGTGAAGACCTGCATCGACGCGACGAAGAAGCTCGGGGGCGAGAACTACGTCCTCTGGGGCGGGCGCGAGGGCTACGAGACGCTTCTCAACACCGACCTCGCGAAGGAGCGGGAGCAGGCGGGCCGCTTCCTCTGCATGGTGGTCGACTACGCCAGGAAGATCGGCTTCGACGGCACCATCCTGATCGAGCCCAAGCCGCAGGAGCCCACGAAGCACCAATACGACTACGACGTCGCCACGGTCTACGGCTTCCTCAAGGACTTCGGCCTCGAGGGCGAGGTGAAGATGAACCTCGAACAGGGCCACGCCATCCTCGCCGGCCACAGCTTCGAACACGAGCTGGCCATGGCGCGCGCCTTGGGCATCTTCGGCTCCATCGACATGAACCGGAACGACTACCAGTCCGGCTGGGACACCGACCAGTTCCCCGACAACGTGCCCGAGGTGGCCCGCGCCTACTACGAGATCCTGCAGGCGGGCGGCTTCACCACCGGCGGCACCAACTTCGACGCCAAGCTGCGGCGGCAGTCGCTCGACCCGGTCGACCTGATCGCCGCCCATGTCGGCGCGATGGACGTCTGCGCCCGGGGCCTGAAGGCCGCGGCCGCGATGATCGAAGGGGGAGAGCTGGAGGCGGCGCGCGCCAAGCGATACGCCGGCTGGGACGCGAAGGCGGACCTGCTGACGTCCGATCTCGGAGCCATCGCGGCCCGTGTCGAGAAGGAAGGGATCAACCCGCGCCCGGCCTCCGGCCGTCAGGAGCGGCTGGAGAACATCCTCAACCGCTACGTCTGAGACGGCGCGGCCTTCGCGCCGGCCTTGCGCCGCGCGAAGGCGAGCCCGCCGAGTGCCCCAAGCAGCAAGAGCCCCGGAGCCGGCAGCGGCACGACCGCCGTCGTGCCGTTGACGGTGACGCGGGCGCTGAACAGGCGGAAGGTATCGGTGCGCCCGGTCCCCGGCTCCTGGAAGGTGAATTCAAGGCTGAGGTTGTTCAAGGCCGCCTGAAACGCGTCCGATCCCGGCAGCAGCGTGATCGTCTGCGGCGAGGCCGCATCGCTCAGGAGGGCGAAGGTGCTGAAGCCGAAGCCCGCGCCCGTGCCGAAGACCTCCACGAACCAGTTCTCGGAGATGTTCGCGTTCGGGCCCGCGCGGTCGAAGGTGAGTTCGAGCTCGATGCTGTCGATCGTCGCCGTCGGGTCGAGCCCGGTCAGGTCGATCGAGTCGCGAAAGTCGGTCACCCCGCCGGCGGTGTTGCGGACGAGGACGAAATTCCCCCGCAGACGCCCGCCCTGATCGGGCGCGACCTGACCGGCCCCGCGCCCGTAGTCGTGCGTATACGTCCCGAGCACCGCCGCCTCGGCGGCCACGCCGACCCCGAGGCAGAGGGCCAGTGCCCCGGCGATACGTGTGATCCAAACCATGCCCCCGGTCCCCTTCAGGTCACATGCGTCGCGCGTCGCCGCATGAGGCCGAGACCCAAAAGCCCCGTCAGCAACAGAACAACCGGTGCCGGCAGCGGCACGACAGCGGCCGTCCCGTTCACGGTGAGCGTCACGTCGGCGAGCCGGAAGGTGTTGCCCAGGGCAAGACCCGTCTGGTCGAAGGAGAAGTCGATCCCGAGGCCCGCCACTGCATCGGCGAAGAACGTGCCGCTTCCGGTGCCCGTGTCGATGGTCCCGGTCCAGGGCGACTGCGAATCGACGAGCGTGGCAAAGAGATCCTCGGTCGTGCCCGAGCCGTCGGCGTCGGAGGCCGATGCCGTCACGATCCAGTTCTCGAGGATCCCGAAGAGGGCGGGCCCCGCGCCCGAGAAGGTGAAGGTGAGATCGAAGCTGTCGATCACCGACCCGGCGAGGCCCGAGAAGTCGAAGCTGTCGGCGAAGGTCACGCCGTCGTCGGCGATGAGCACGCCGTTCGCGTTCTGGCTGCGCCCCTGCGCATCGCCATTGCCGCCGGTGCGGTAGTCGAGCGTGTAGGTGCCGATGACGGCCGCCGCGGACGGCAAGGCACCGAAGGCGCAGACGATCGCAACCGCGAGAGAGAGGACGAGCTGTTTCATGGAGCCCGGTTTGCCGGTCGATTCGGACCAAATCTAGGCAAATGCGAGGTATTGTTCTGTGACATGGCGGTGGGTCAGATGACCGCCGCCTCCGCGAAGGCGCGCCCGTCGGCGATCCGGTCCGGCGAAAAGGGCGTGAGGTCGAGCGTCCGGTAACGGCCGTGGACCAGAAGCTCGGCCATGCCGCGGCCCATCGCGGGGGCCTGTTGCAGGCCGTGGCCGGAAAAGCCGTTGAGCGTATAGAACCCCGGTAGCTCCCGATGCGCGCCCACCACCGCGTTCCGGTCGAGTGTGTTCAGGTCGTAATGCCCCACCCAGGACCGCCGCACCCGGATCTCCTCGAAGGCGGGGATGCGGGAGGCGAGCGCGGGCCAGACCTTCTCCTCCCAGATCGACCAGTCGCCGCCGAAGTCGGCCGGGTCGACCGCCGGATCGTCGTCGGGCGTGGCCCCGGCCATGTAGAGCGCACCGTCCTGCCGGACATGGACGCCCGAGGGGTCGATCGTCAGCGGGAGCGGACGGTCGAGCGGCCGCGCCGCCTCGAAGACCCAAGTGTAGCGCTTGCGGGGCTCCACCGGCAGGTCGAGCCCCGCCATCCGCGCCACCGACGCGCCCCGCGTGCCGGCCACGTTGACGACCGCATCCGCCGCGAGCCGGTCCCCTGACGCCAGTGTCACGCCCCGCGCCCGTCCGCCCCCCGTGTCTATCCCCGTGACGGTCTCGGCCAGATAGGTCACGCCCCGTTCCCGCGCGCATCTGCGCCACCATTCGAACATCGTGGTGCCGTCGAAGTAGCCCTCGTCCTGCCCGTGCGAACCGAGGAGGATGTCGTCGAGGGCATAGAAGGGGAAGGCGTCGGCCAGCGCGTCGCGCTCGAGAAGCCGTGTCCGCGCCCCCGCCGCCACCTGCACGGCCTGCGCCCGGCGCAGCGCCTCGGCCCGCGCGGGCGTATCGGCGAGGTAGAGATAGCCGAAGGTGTCGAACTGGATCGGCGGCACCCTCGCGTCCCCCATCAGCGCCCCGAACGACCGTATGCATTCGACCCCGAACTGGCTGACCGCGATGTTGAGCGGGTTGGAGAATTGCTGACGGATGCAGCTGTTGGAAAAGGCGGTGGCGCATTCGGCGTAGGTCGGATCGCGTTCGACCACGGTGATCTTGCCCGGCGGATGCCCCAGCTCCGTCAGCCACCACGCGAGGCTCGACCCCATGATGGCCCCGCCCACGATCACGATCCGCTGCGCCATGGTCCCTCCGTCGCCTACGTCCGACGCTACAGGCTCGCGCCCGCCGATCAAGCGGTGCTTGCATGGTGTCGCCGCAGCGGTCATCGCTCTGCCATGGGCCAGACCACCGCCACCCTCGCCGGCTTCGGCGCGATTGTTCTCTGGGCGCTGCTCGCGCTTTTCACGACGTTCTCCGGCGACGTGCCGCCGTTGCAGCTTCTGGCGATGTGTTTCGCCATCGGCGGGGCGCTCGGCGGTCTCGCTGGTCTGCGCAGGCGCGGCTGGCGGGCCTGGCGGCAACCCTTGCGCGTCTGGGCGCTGGGGGTGGGCGGGCTCTTCGGTTATCATCTGCTCTACGTTCTGGCCCTGCGTAACGCGCCCGCCGTGCAAGCGAGTCTCATCGCCTATCTCTGGCCGCTTCTCATCGTGCTCTTCTCCGCGCTCGGCGCGGGCCTGCGCCCGCATCACCTCATCGGCGCGCTCCTCGGGCTTGCGGGGGCCGCGCTCATCGTGACGGGCGGGCAGGGCGTGAGCCTGTCGTCGGAGTACGCGACCGGCTACGCGATCGCCCTCGTCGCGGCGTTCTTCTGGTCGAGCTATTCCGTCCTGTCGCGGCGCTTCGCCTCGGTGCCGACGGACGCGGTGACGGGGTTCTGCCTCGCGACGGCGCTCCTGTCGGCACTGGCGCATCTCGGGCTCGAAGAGACGGTGCGCCCCGCCGGCATCGAATGGCTCGCCATCCTCGGGCTGGGCCTCGGGCCGGTCGGCCTCGCCTTCTTCCTCTGGGACATCGGCGTGAAGCGGGGCGACCTGCCCGTCCTCGGCGCGGCCAGCTACGCGGCCCCGCTTCTCTCGACACTCGTGCTGATCGCGGCCGGGCAGGCGGAGCTGACGTGGGTCGTGGCCGTGGCCTGCCTGCTCATCACCGCGGGTGCGGCGCTGGCCGCGAAGGACATGATCTGGCCCGGGAAGACAACGTACAAAACGTAAAAACCGGCCTCGGAGTTTTGTACAAAACGTTCAAATTCACGCCCGATGGGTCAGCGAGACGAAGACGTCCTCCAGATCCGCTTCCTCCGTCCGCACGTCGCGGATCGAGATCCCCTGCCCATGGACGAACCCGAGCAGATCCTCCGCCGACACGGTGTTGCGAGCATAGCTGAACGCAAGTGACCCGTCCGTCCGCCGGTCGAGTTCGATACCCTCGGGCAGGTCGATCTCGCCCACCTCGGCCTCGGGCGTGATGACCATGGTCTTCGCATCCAACCTGTTGAGAAGATTGGACGTCTTGTCGCGGATGATGAGGTCGCCCTCAGCGATGATGGCAATCTCGTCGCACATCTCCTGCGCCTCCTCGAGGTAATGCGTCGTCAGGATGATCGTCATCCCGCGTTCCTCGTTGAGCCGCCGCACATTGCGCCAGAGCATCTGCCGCAGCTCGATGTCGACGCCCGCCGTCGGCTCGTCGAGGACGAGCACCTGCGGATGATGCACCAGCGCCTTCGCCAGCAGAAGCCGCCGCCGCATCCCGCCCGAGAGCGTGCGCGCATAGGCATCGGCCTTGTCGGAAAGTCCCACGAGATCAAGAATTTCTGCCGTCTTTCGCTGCGCCTTCGGCACGCCGTAGAGCCCGGCCTGCACGTCGAGCGCGCCCGCGGGCGTGAAGAAGGGATCGAGGTTCAGCTCCTGCGGCATGACGCCGATCGCGGCGCGGGCCTGGCGCGGGTTCTGATCCTGGTCGAACCCCCAGATCCGAACCTTGCCCGCCGTCTTGCGCACGAGGCCCGCCATGATGTTGATCGTCGTGGATTTTCCGGCTCCGTTCGGCCCGAGCAACCCGAAGATGCTGCCGGTAGGGATCGTCAGGTCGAGACCCTTCAGCGCCTCTTTCGGCGGGGTCTTCCCGTCGCCGCCATAGATCTTTCGCAGGCCCTCGATCTCGATGGCGTTGGTCATGGCGGCTCCTCCCGACGTCGGCGTTCCGACGGAGGTAGAAGGACCGACCCCGTCTGGCAACATCCCTTTGACGCAAGGCGCTTGTGCGTTCCTGCCCTCCCTTGCGGGGCCGGGGGGCGATGCGCCATAAGGCCCGCAAGAGACGCCAGCGACAGCCCCGAGGCCCAGCCATGACCACCGGAACCCCGCGCTATCCCAGCCGCCAGACCGACCTGCCGCCCCCCGAGACGGAGACGGTCACCACCACGCGCGTTGCCTGCGACGGCAGCGGCCCGGCGCTCGGTCACCCGCGCGTGTGGCTGTCGATCGACCCCAAGATCGGGTTCGTCGACTGCGGCTATTGCGACAAGCGTTTCATCCTCGAAGGCGACGGCCACTGAGACGCCTTCTCCGCTGGGTTTCGCTCCTCCTCTCCCTGCCCGTCGTCTGGTATCTGGCCGGGCTCGCCGGTGCGGCCCTGCCCTCGCGCGGGACGCCGGCGGGCGATGACGTGGCGATCCACCTCGTCGGGACGGCGATCCACTACGATTTCGTCCTGCCCGCGACGCCCGAGACGCGGGCGGCCTTTGCGTTTGCCGGCGGCGTCGGCGTGCCCGTCGGGGCCGCCGAGGCGCGGTGGATCCTCGTGGGCTGGGGCGCGCGGGACTTCTACACGGCGACGGGCACCTACGCCGACATGGAAGCCGGGCCGATCTGGCGGGCAGTTACCGGCGATGATTCCGTCTTGCGGATCGATGTCCTGGGCGACGTCGATCTTTCCGGCACGCCGGTCCTGCGGCTGAGCACGGCGCAATATGCACGGCTGCTGGCCGCGATCCGGGCCTCGACCGACGGCACGGCGCTGGCACATCCCGGTTTCACGGCGAGCGATGCCTTCTTCGAGGGGGCGGGCCGGTTCGACCTCTGGCGCACCTGCAACGTCTGGGTGGGCGAGATGTTGCAGGCGGCGGGTCTGCGTTTCGGACGGTGGACGCCGACGCCGCAATCCATCCGACTCGCCCTCCGGCTCCATGGTTGACCGCTGCACGCAGGGTTGTGAGATGATTGTTAAGAATTTCCTGCTAACGTCCTGTCCATGACCGATGATCGCTCCCCTTTCGCGACCTGCCGGCCCTATGATCGGGCCGAGCGACTGAGCGATGCGATCGTGCATATCACGGGTCTCGTCCTCGCGCTTGCGGCGGTGCCAGTGCTCATCACGCTGACGGCGGTCCTGCGCGGCACGGCGGCGGAGATCGCGGCCGTCTCGATCTACGGTGCGACGCTCATCCTGATGCTTTCGGCGTCGCTGGCCTACAACCACATGCCGAAGCCCGAATGGCAGGACTGGCTGCGTCGGTTCGACCTCTCGGCGATCTACCTCAAGATAGCCGGCACGGTGACGCCCTTCGCCCTGCTGACGGGGACGGGAAATACCTTCCTCGCCGCGATGTGGACGGCGGCCGTCGTGGCGACGGCGACGACCTTCCTGCGCCGCCGCCGGTCGACGGCGCTCTCGATCGGGATCGGGCTCTCGATGGGCTGGGCCGTTCTGATTGGCGGCGGCGAGGTGCTGGCGATGACCTCCTGGCCGGTCTTCGCGCTGATGCTCGCGGGCGGGCTCCTCTACTCGGCGGGGACGCCCTTCCTGATGTGGGAGAAGCTGCGGTTTCACAATGCCATCTGGCATGGCTTCGTCGTCGCCGCCTCGGTCGTCTATTTCGTCGCGGTGACCTGGCACATGGTCGGCACCCGGATGGTCTGAGCGCGCTGCGCTGCCATCGGGAGATGTGGCCGGCCCCCTACGGATTGCCCGCCTGAGGAAGAGCGGTGGCACCCCCATGGCGTTCGTGGCATGACGAAGGTCAGCCAGACGAGGGGAGCGTGCGATGAGTTTCGGCAAGGGGTGTCACCTGCACCTGATCGACGGATCGGCCTTCATCTTCCGCGCTTTCCACGCGCTGCCGCCGCTCAGCCGGAAGTCCGACGGCCTGCCGATCGGGGCCGTCTCGGGCTTCTGCAACATGCTCGACCGCTATGTGCAAGGGAACGCGGGCGCGGATGCGGCGACCCATGTGGCGGTGATCTTCGACAAGGGCTCCCACACGTTTCGCAACGATCTTTACGACCAGTACAAGGCCAACCGCGACGAGATGCCCGAGGACCTGCGCCCGCAGATCCCGCTCACGCGCGAGGCGACGCGGGCCTTCAACATTGCCTGCGAGGAGATCGAGGGCTTCGAGGCCGACGATATCATCGCGACGCTGGCCCACCGGGCGCGGGACGCGGGCGGGCGTGTTACGATCCTGTCGTCTGACAAGGACCTGATGCAGCTCGTCGGCGGCGGGGTCGAGATGCTCGACCCGATGAAGAACAAGCGGGTCGACGACGACGGCGTCTTCGAGAAGTTCGGTGTCGGCCCCGACCGTGTGGTCGACGTCCAGGCGCTTGCCGGCGATTCGGTCGACAACGTGCCCGGGGCACCGGGCATCGGGATCAAGACGGCGGCGCAGCTCATCCAGGAATACGGCTCGCTCGAGGAATTGCTCGACCGCGCCGAGGAGATCAAGCAGCCGAAGCGCCGCCAGACCCTGATCGAGAAGCGCGAGCAGATCGAGCTCTCGAAGAAGCTCGTGCAGCTCGATTGCGACATGGACCTGCCGTTCGGGCTCGACGATCTGGAGATCCGGGAGGCCGATGCCGATCGTCTGCTGGCGTTCCTGAACGAGATGGAGTTCCGCACCCTCACCCGCCGCATCGCCGAGCGTCTTGGCACGGAGCCGCCGGCCATGGTCGAGGTCACTCCGGCGACTGATGCGCCGGACGCCCCCGAAGACCCGCCGATCGACCATTCGACATATGCGGTCGTGACCGACGCGGCGGCCCTGCAGGACTGGCTCGACCGGATCGCGCAGGCTGGCACGGTGGCGGTGGACACGGAGACGACTTCGCTCAACGAGATGACGGCGAATCTCGTGGGTGTGTCACTCGCCGTGGCTCCGGGCGAGGCCTGCTACGTGCCGCTCGGTCACCGGTCGGGGGGCGGCGATCTTTTCGACGGCGACGCGCTGGCCGAGGGGCAGATGCCGATGGAGCGCGCGCTCGAGATGCTGAAGCCCATGCTGGAGGACGCGAGAGTCCTCAAGGTCGGGCAGAACATGAAGTACGACGTCAAGATCTTCGCTGGCCTCGGCATCGAGGTCGCGCCGATCGACGACACCATGCTTCTCTCCTACGCGCAGAACGGCGGGTTGCACGGGCACGGCATGGACACGCTCGCCGACCGCTACCTCAATCACCAGTGCATCCCGATCAAGGAGCTGATCGGCTCGGGCAAGAGCCAGATCACCTTCGACCGCGTCGCCATCGACAAGGCCGCGCCCTATGCCGCCGAGGATGCCGATGTCACCCTGCGCCTGCATCGGCTCTTCAAGCCGCGGCTGCATTCCAACCGGGTCACGCAGGTCTACGAGACGCTGGAGCGGCCACTCGTGCCCGTGCTCGCCCGGATGGAGCGGGCGGGCGTGCAGGTCGACCGCGAGGTCCTGAGCCGGATGTCGGGCAAGTTCGCGCAGAAGATGGCCGGGCTGGAGGAGGAGATCCACGCGACGGCGGGTAAACCCTTCAACGTCGGCTCCCCGAGCCAGCTGGGCGAGATCCTCTTCGGCGAGATGGGTCTGCCCGGCGGCAAGAAGACGAAGACCGGGGCCTGGTCGACCGGGGCCGACGTGCTGGAGGATCTGGCGACGGAGCATGATCTGCCGAAGCTCATCCTCGATTGGCGGCAGCTCTCGAAGCTGAAGTCGACCTACACCGATGCCCTGCAGGAGCACATCAACCCCGAGACGGGGCGGGTGCATACCTCCTATTCGATCGCCGGGGCCAACACCGGGCGCCTCGCCTCGACCGACCCGAACCTGCAGAACATCCCGATCCGCACCGAGGAGGGCCGCCGCATCCGGGAGGCCTTCGTCGCGCCCGAGGGGCGCGTGCTCGTCGCGCTCGACTACAGCCAGATCGAGCTTCGGATCCTCGCGCATATCGCCGGAATCGAGCAGTTGAAGCAGGCGTTTCGGGACGGGCAGGACATTCACGCGATGACCGCGTCCGAGATGTTCGGCGTGCCGCTCGACGAGATGACGCCCGAGGTGCGGCGGCAGGCCAAGGCGATCAACTTCGGGGTGATCTACGGCATTTCGGGCTTCGGCCTCGCCCGGAACCTGCGCATCCCGCGCGGCGAGGCGCAGGCCTTCATCGACACCTATTTCGAACGCTTCCCCGGTATCCGCGACTACATGGACGACACGGTCAAGTTCGCCAAGGAGCACCAGCGTGTCGAGACGCTCTTTGGTCGTCGCATCCACACGCCCGAGATCAACGCCAAGGGGCCCGGGGCCGGGTTCGCCAAGCGCGCCGCGATCAACGCACCGATCCAGGGCACTGCCGCCGACGTGATCCGCCGCGCCATGGTGCGGATGGAGGACGCGATCGCCGGGCTCGACGCGAAGATGCTCCTGCAGGTGCACGACGAACTGCTGTTCGAGGTCGCCGAGGACGACGTGGACAAGCTGATCGACCGCGCCCGCGGGGTGATGGAGGGCGCGAACATGCCCGTCGTCGACCTCTCGGTTCCGCTCACCGTGGACGCGGGTCAGGGCGGAACGTGGGCGGCAGCGCATTGACGAGACATCAGCATGGGTTGTGGGGTGCCCTTCGTAGGTTCCGCGCCACCTCCATCACCCCGGCAAATCAAAGTCGACAGCGTGAAGCAGGCCGCCGAGCGGGAAAGAGAATTCCGTCAATACGGACTGGCGAGGTTCCGTTCGCGTGCAGACTCGCCTTCGGCCGCGTCATGAAACCCGAAACCGCCTCTGCCGGGACGCCAAAGATGCGATCAGCTTCATCGGGAAGGTAAGATGTCTCGACCGTTTCTTCGATCGGGCACACAATACCCTCATACAAGCAGCGGGGCAGGGCTACAGAGCCGTTTCGAAAAAACGCAGCGATGGCGAGGGCGCATCACGCGACTCCTTAACCGGCCACCGGTGGCAGGGCACCGATCCATTGCATGTAGCCGCGCTGCCCCGGGCCTGACAAGCGCCGCCGGGATCGGTCCGGTATCGAACCGGGCGATCATGCGGGCGAGGGTTCGGTCGACTTGCGCCAAAGGGACTCCGGTAGAATCATCGCGGTCTTCGGCTCGGTTCCGCAGCGGAAGAGGGCACTGGCTTCGACGACAGCGTGCGTCCCTCTGCCATCCGGACGATGCGGTCGGCCAGTCGGGCGAGGAAGGTGCTGTCGTGGCTGACGACGAGGACTGCGGCTCCGGATTCCGCGGCGTCGCTCAGCAACGTGCTCACGCGCCACGTGGACGGGCCGTCGAGCGCGCTGGTCGGCTCGTCGGCGACGATCAGGGCGGGGCGCGCGAGCGTGGCGCGGGCGAGGGCGACGCGTTGGCATTGACCGACCGACAGTTCTGCCGGGCGGGCCTCGGGGTCGGTTGCCTTCAGCCCGACCTCCGCCAAGACGGCGATGGCGCGGGCGCGCAGCTCTGACCTCGGCAGCCGGAGCCGGCCGGGGGCAGTGAGCGGCTCGGCCACCGAGCGCCAGATCGGCCAGCGGGGCACCAGGCCCGCCACAGGGTTCTGGAAGATCGGCTGTATGGCACCGGGCTGGTCGAGCGCGGGGGCGAATGAGACCTGCCCGCCCGTGGGCCGCTCGATCCCCATCGCGAGGCGCAGGAGCGTGGACTTTCCGCAACCGGACGGACCCTGGACGCCGACGATCTCTCCGGGCGCGACGGTCAGGTCGGCGCCCTCGATGGCGCGGACCCGGCCATTGGCATAGGCGGCAGAGGCGCCAGCAAGGGTCAGGATCGGGTCGCGGTGTGGTCGCGCAATTCTCCGGGGCAAGGGAGCGAGGGCCGTCAGGAGGCGGCGGGTCTCGGGATGTTTCGGCGCGGCGGCGAGGTCTTCGGGCGGGCCGCTCTCGACGATGCGGCCGTCATGCAGGATGCAGACCCGGTCCGCGTTACGCAGCACCAGTCCGATATCGTGGCTAATCAGCACAACCGCCGCCCCTTGTCCACGCAAGGCGCTGAGGACGGATTGCGCGCGGTCCGCGTCGAGAGCGCTGGTCGGTTCGTCGGCGATCAGCACGGGCGGGGCGAGAGCCGCGGCGGCGGTGATCGAGGCGCGCTGGAGCATGGGGCCGCTGCGCCATGCGATCGCGCGCCTCGGGCACGCCGATGGCGTCGAGGCGGGCTGCGATCTCGTCCCAGGAGACGGCCAGCCCGTGGCAGCGCCAGGCTTCGGCGACGTGGTCCTGCACGACGCGCAGCGGGTCGGTGCCGCTCCAGGGGTTTTGGGCGACGAAGCCGATCTGGCGGCCACGCGCTGCGCGCCAGGCGGCCGGGCCTGCCCCTGTCATTTCGCGGCCTCCGAGCGTCAGCCTCCCCGTCACCCGCGTCCCCCGCCCGTGCAGGCCAAGCAGCGCACGCGCCACGGTCGACTTGCCCGCACCCGAGCCGCCCAGCAGCGCGAGACAGATACCGGGGGCCACCACGAGGTCGATGCCCCGTACCGGCGTCGCGCCGCCCGCGTAGGTGACGGTCAGACCCTCGCAGGCGAGCGCGGCCTCCATCAGCGGGCCTCCGGCGCAGCGAGGTCGCGCAGGGCGTTGCCGACGAGGTTCGCCGCCAGAACCGACAGGAAGATCAGCGTGGCGGGGCCGAGCAGCAACCAGGGTGCGATGGGCACGTAGAGGCGCGACTCGGCCAGCAGCGCGCCCCATTCCGCGTGCGGTGGCTGTACGCCGAGTCCGAGGAAGGAGAAGCCCGAGATCGCGCCGATCGTGCTGCCGAGCGCAAGGCTCGCCACGATGCCGACCTGTGCGGCCACGCCGGGCAGCACGTGGCCCATCACGATGCGCCGGCGCGGGATACCGGCGAGGCGCGCGGCGATGACGTGGGGGCGGCCCCGTGCGTCGAGTGCCATGGAGCGGGCGAGGCGCGCATACCACGCCCAATCCGCCGCGATCAGCGCGATCAGCAGGTTGACGAAGCCCGGGCCGAGCAGGCCCAGAACCGCGAACGCCAGAACGAGGCCAGGCAGGTTCATCGCGATATCGGCAAGGCGCATCAGCACTGCGTCCAGCAGCCCGCCAGCGAGGCCCGCCAGCGTGCCGACGACGAGGCCGATACCGAAGATCGCGCCCAGCACCGCGAGAGCCGCTCCGATAGAGCGATGCGCGCCGTCCATGATGCGACTGAATATGTCGCGCCCGGTCGCGTCGGTACCGAACGGATGGGTCAGGCTCGGGGGCTTCAGCGCGTTGGCGTAGTCCGGCAGATCGGGGGGGTGCGGCGTCCAGGCGAGCCCGATGGTCGCGAAGGCCAGGAGTGCAAGGCCCAGAAGCGCACCCGCCCGCCCGGCGCGGTGGTGCCAGAGGCACCGCAATACGCTGCGATCGACAGGAGCTTCCAACGGTGTGGGCCGGGTGGGATTCAGCAGTGTCATGGCAGACGCTCCCTGAGCCGCGGGTCGAGGATCAGCGCGATCAGGTCCACGACGAGGGCAGCCGTCACGTAGCTGAGCGCGGCAATCAGCACGAAGCCCTGGATCGCGGGATAGTTGCGGGCTGCCAGCGCTTCCAGCACGTAGGCACCAAGGCCGGGCCAGGAGAAGATCGCCTCGATCAGCGGCGCGCCCCCGATCAGCGCGCCGACGCTGACGCCGATGGCCGTCAGAAACGGCAGAATGGCGTTCGGCAGCGCGTGGCGCAGCAGAATGCGGCGTTCGGTGGCCCCGCGGGCGCGGGCGACCTCGGCATAGCCGCTGGCCATCGCCTCCAGCAGCCCGGCACGCAGCAGCTGCGTCCAGCTCGCCCCGCGGTCGAGGCCGATGATGAAGGCCGGGATCAGTGCGGCCTTGAAAGTCGGCTCCGACAGCACGCGGCCCATGCCGAGGCCGACGACCAGAAAGGTCAATGCGAGCAAGGCGAAGACGAAGGTCGGCAGCGCCGCGCCGATCTGGGTGTAGAGCCGGACGATCCGGTCGGGCCAGCGGTCGCGATAGGCGACGGCGACGAGGGCAAGGATCAGCGACACGACCGTCGATACGACCAATGCCAGCGACAACAGCAGGAACGTCGCGGGCAGGCGTTCCATGATCTCCTGCCAGACGGGCAGGCGGCTGGTGAAACTCTGGCCGAGATCGCCCCGCAACAGATCTCCGAGCCAGCTGACGAACTGCGTGACGAGCGATCGGTCCAATCCGAGTGCGATGCGGGCGGCCTCGATCTCGGTGGCCGTCGGATCCTGTACGCCGCGGGCAAGCAGGACACGCTCGGCCGGATCTCCGGGCGCGAGCGGCATGAGGGCCCAGACGAGGACGCTGGCGGCGAAGGCCGTCAGCACCGCCTGGGCGATGCGGAACGCGGCGGCCGGCAGACGGCCGCCGCCGCGAAGGAAGGCGGGACGACCGGTCACTCGTTCGGTGCCGTATCCCACTTGATGCGGTTCCAAGCGACGGCGGGCACGTAGTCGGACCAGGCATCGGTGACCAGCGCGCGCTCGATCAGGATGGTGGCGTTGAAGACGTAGGGGTCCTCCTCGACAAGGATTGCCTGGATTTCGCGCAGCATCTCGTAGCGGGTCTCCTCGTTCATGGTGACGTCGAGCGCTTCGATCAGTTTGTTGACACGTTCGTTGCAGTAGCCGCCATGGTTCCGGTCGCCTTTGCAGGCGACATAGCGATTGAGAAAACCGCTGACCGAGCCGACCGTTGCTGTACCTGTCGCGACCAGGGCTAGATCCCAGGGCACGAGAGCGTTGCCGGCCGCCTCGTTGATGTTGTCGACCGAGGAGATATCGGCCTCGATGCCGATTTCCCGCAGGTAGGACTGCATCGCGTTCGAAAGCGGCACGAGGTCGGGTTGCGGCGGGTAGATCAAGAGCGTGACCGAGAGCGTTTCGCCGTCGCGCATCCGGGTGTCGCCGTCGCGGACCCAGCCGGCATCGTCGAGTAGCGTGTTGGCCGCGTCCACGTCGTGGCGATAGTTCTCGACCGCCCAAGGGAAGCGCGGATTGTAGAGGCCGGTGGCCGGTATCTTGGCACCGTGGAAGACCTCGTTCGCCAATTCCGCGTAGGCCACGGCCAGCATGACGGCCTTGCGGACGGCAACCTCCTCGAAGGCACCGTCGCTCACGTTCATGATGCCGAGGAAACCGCCCGTGGACGGCGCGCCCAGGGCGAGGTTGACGTTGGGCGTCGCCGCGAAGACCGGCCCGGCCGAGATCGGCGGATAGAGCGCGATGTCCACCTCACCGTTCTGTACCGCGAGGATGCGGGCGTTGGCGTCCGAAACGAAGCGCAGGTGCACGCCCTCCATTGTCGGCATTCCACGCCAGTAGCCTTCGTGGCGCTCGGCGATCATGCGCTGTTCATCGAGATCGACCAGTTTGAAAGGCCCCGTATGGATGCCCGCGCCCTCCAGCGCCTCGAAGTCCTCGCCGGCGGCCAGCACCGGTTCGACGTCGATGATCATCAGGCGGTTCTCATGCGCCAGGATGCTCGGCAGCTCGGGCATGGGGACGCCCGTCCGCACGGTGATCTCGCGCGTGCCGGTCTGGGTGAAGGTCGCCTCGGCGGGCACCTGGGCCTGCGTGCCCGAGTTGCGTTCGCGGTGATACTCGATCGCGGCCAGTACGGCGGGAACGTCCATGACCTTGCCGTTCTGGAACGTCACGCCGTCTCGGATCGTGATGATCCAGGTCGTGTCGTCCGTGCGCTCCAGGCTCTCGGCCAGCCAGGGCGTGATCGTGCCGTCGGGCTGGAACTTCATCAGCAGTTCGCCTTGGCCAAACTCCTGCATCCAGAAACCCTGGTTGGCCGGGTCCATGGAGCGGATCTGAAAGCTGGTCGCCATGTCGATGATCCGGTCGGCCGAGGCAGGCAGGGCCGCCAGAGTCAGGGCCGCTGCGAGAGCGAGGGGTCTGGGTTTCACGGGGTCGTCTCCGGTGCTTGGGAAGGGGTCGTGCGGGCAGCCCGCGCGGTGTGGAACCTGAGGTCGTCGGCCGTGCCACCTGCCATCAGGACGTCGGCGACGAAGCGGCGGACCGCTGCCCGGTCGGGCAGGCGGTACCAGTGGCCGTGGGGATAGAGCGCGAGGATTGGGCCGCGGTTGCAGGGATAGATGCAGCCGGTGCGGGTCGTCAGACACCGGTCGAAGACACCGGCTTCCTTCAACTCCTCCTTGAGAAGATGCGTGAAGGAGGCCGCGCCGTGGACCGCGCAACGCGGGCCGGTGCAGACGAGGAGGTGGAACTCGAAATCGGGTGGGTCGGCCCATCCCGGCTTGCCAAGGCGCGGGGAGGTTGCCTCGACGGATCGGGCTCGGCGACTGAGAGCGGCGGTGGCCTGCGCCGCGAGCGAACCGGCGTCAGTGGCGGGGTCGGGACCCATCTCGAGTGTGGTGTCGGCGTTGTCCCCCCGCGTCCGCCAGTCGGCCATGACGCCGGGAAGCCAGGTCAGCAGACCTTCCGGGAAAGGCACGCCGAAGGGCTGGACGCGGATGCGACGGTGGCCTTCGGCGCGCATCGCATCGAGCGCGTCGACCAGGCTTGGCTCCGTCCCCTCCAGCCGGATCAGGCGCACGGGGCCCGGGGTTGCGGCGCGCGCGGCGGCCTCGAGCCGGGTGAGCGCGCCGCGGCTGAGCGAAGGAGCGGAGATGACGAATAGCGTGGCCGGCTGGCGGCCGCTCAAGGCCAGGGTTTGGTCATCGGACAAGATCTCGACCTCAGCGACGTTGCGCGGGGCACGGAAAATCCGGTCGTGTCACGGGTAGATGCCCGATGGTTCATCACACGGCTCTCCTTCCGGGACACCCCGCCCGGTTTGATTGCGTTCGGCGCGTGCGCGCCGCCGATGGTAGGTCTCCTGACTCGCGGGTCTGGGCTTCCCCGAACCTTCCCGGACACTCGCGTCCAGTGGCTTCGACGGGGTCGCTCGCCGCTCACAGTTGCGGGGGCAGTCACGGATTTGGTGCCTGTTGGCTAAGCCGCACCGTGTTCCCTTTTCATCCCTCGGACGCAGCGGTCTTCGGGAACCATCGCGGCAAACGGTGACCGGAGTTGCGAATGGCGTCAAGCCGATCAATGGGCGTGGCCGCCTACGGCGTTTCGCTAAGATCCATTCCGCCTCAGTCACGCAACAGACCTCTGCGGAACGGCTCCGAGCGCATGGCGAGCCGCGTCGTTTGAAGTCGGCATCGGTTCAAGATGGTCTCTACCCCGCCGTTGAAGACCCTGGGCCCCGGTCTACGGCATGGCCCGGTCGACCCGTGCGGCATGGTCTTCCGGCCAGGGATCGGCATGGCGGGGATCTGTGAGGAAGGTCTCATCGGTCAGGCTTTCAAGAAAGGCGATCAGTTCCGCTGTCTCCGCTTCCGTGATCTCGAAGCCGACCAGCAGGCCGCTCGTGCCCGGATGCCCGCCGCGACCACCTTGTGCGTAATGCGCTATGGCCGCCGCCAGATCGGCGACCGAGCCGTCATGCATATAGGGTGCCGTCACCGCGACGTTGCGAAGCGAAGGCGTGCGGAAGCGGCCCTCGTCCTCCGGGCGGCCGGTGAATTCGATCAGGCCGGGCGTGCGGGTGGGCAGGATCGCGTGCAGGCCGGTGTTGTGGAAACCCGTTTCCTGCCAAGGCGCGGTCGCAGTCTGGAGGTTGTCGGTCAGGAGCGTACCGACATGGCAATGATAGCATTCGAACCGGTGGTCGAAGAAATGCTGTTCCCCGCGCTTGGCGGCCTCGGATATGGCATCCTCATCACCCCCATGGCGATAACGGTCATAGGGGCTGTCGAAGGAAGTCAGGCTGCGCTGGAAGGCCGCCAGCGCCCGTGTGACGGTGAAGAGGTCGGCTTGCGCATCTTCGCGTTCGGGGAACGCCTTCGGGAAGGCATCAGCATAAAAGGGATCGGCCATGAGACGCTCGAAGATCGCGACGTCGTGCCCTCCGCTGCCCATTTCGCGCGGGTCGTCGCCGAAGAGGGGGACGAGCGCCTGGAACTCAATGCTGTCCATGTGCGGATTGGCCCAGGTGAGAATCGGCATGTAGCCCACGTTGGCAAGCCCTTGCGCGTTCTTGCGCGTAGCCTCGCCGTCGATTCCGATGCTGACCGCGCGCCCGTCCGAAAACGCGAGGCTCTGCACATGGCAGGAGGCGCAGGCCATTGTGCCGTCGAGCGATAGCCGACCGTCGTAGAAGAGGTGTCGTCCCAGGTCGACCTTGGCCTCCGACATCGGGTTGTCCTCGGGTACGGGCGGGGGCGGAATAAAGTCGGGGAGGTTCCAGCTCCAGTCCTCGGTCCCGGCCGGGGCGGCGATCGCCCCGGCCAGGATGAGGACGCCTGCGCGAAGCGTCTTGTGCGCCATGGCTCAGCGCCCCGAGATCAGGATCTGCGCCTCGGCCGGTGCCCCCATGTAGGGTAGGCCGAACTTCGGCATCACGGTCGTGCAGTCGGGATCGTCGGGAAAGGACATGCAGCCTGCCGCTGTTTCGGGGGCATTGACCGTAAGATCGGCTCCCGCCACGACGGGAGCCGGGTCGATCACGACGCTGCCGGTGTCCGGATCGAAGCCCGTTAACGTGATTGTGGGACGGTTCGGGTTGGCACAGGTGCCCGTCGGAGGGTCGGTCCGGCCTTCAGACGGGCACATGGTCGAGCCGAGATGGAGGAACCAGCCCTCGATTTCGGTATCCTGCGGCAGCATGTCGATCTTCACGAAGCGGTAGCCGGCGCGCCAGTTCCAGAACATCGACGTCAGGTTGAGCGGCGAGGGCGCGACGGTCGGGTCACCGTGATTCACCGCGAAGGGCACGCCGAGGGTGAAGGTCAGCCCATCGTATTCGCCGTCGGGCACCTGGCCACGCAATGTAGTGTTCAGCTGCGCCGTACCGTTCGTGCAGGTGGCGGATCCATCCTCGAAGTCCAGCAGCGCCGTCGCACCGGTCTGCCAGATGTCCTCCTTCAGCGTGATCGCGATCTCGGTCCCGTCGGAGCGGATGACCTTTGGGTCGGAGACGAAGACGCGGTAGTCGCTGAATCTCACCGCCGTCCCCTTGCTGCCGAGACCTGTATAGGTTTCGCCGCACGCAAAAGGCGCGCCATCGACCTCCGCGGCGAAGGCGACCTCGATGGGACGCATCGCCATGTCGCCATGGCCGGTCTCTGTGATGGCCGTCTTGATAGGTTCGCCATGCTCCGAGTGTGCCGTTCCGGCATCGGTGCTCTCCATCACATGCTGCGAATGGTCGACCGCGCCCTCGCCGCGCGGATCGACGTTGACGACAACGTCGACACGGCCCGCGCGCTCGAAGATCAGCGTGACGGGGATCTCTTCGCCAAGCTCGAACGGATCCCCGCCCAGGCCCTCCAGCATGATGTGCAGACCCGACGGTTCGAGCGCCACGGTCTCACCCGGTGCGACCGGGATCCCATCTTCCTGCGGCAGCATCCGCATGATGCCGTCCGTCATCTCGGTGCGGTGCAGCGACGTGCCCTCGAACCCCGGGGCGTCGACGCCGATCAGGCGATCGGGTTCGCTGCCGTCGTTACGGATCGTCAGGTAGACGATGCCGGAAGGTGCCACGCCGGGTGTCGGGTGGGTGTAGGGGTGCCCGATGAACAGGTCACCGCCGGCGAACTCATGGGCCGCGGCGGGCAGGGTCAGGGAAGTTGCGACAAGAAGGGCCGCTGTTCTAAAGGATGTCGTCATGTGTCTCTCTCGTGGAGGATCGAATGGAAAAGGGGGGCGCCGGGCCGTCCGCTGGGCATGGGCACGAGCCGGACTTTCGTGATCGGGGCACCTTCGTAGATGCCGACGCGAAATCGACTGCGCATGAGTGCGTGTGCGGCACTGCACGTCGGCCGCGATCCGACCGATCAGGCCGGGTGTCCGCGAAGCTAAAAGATCAGACCGCGGGCGGGCCCCGGTGAGGGGGAGGGCCGGACCACGGGGACGGGGCAACGACGACAGCCAGCTCTTGCGGAACGACGGTCGGGTTGGGCACGAAGGCTGTCCAGGCAGGTGTCGGCGCGGCGGTCTCGGGAAACTGCAGTGCTGACAGGCAGGGCCCGTGCTCCTCGATCTCGGCATCGATCGGTTCGCCGTCAGCGCTCATGGTGATCGTCACCAACTCGGCTCCACGGCAGATCACAACGCTGTCGAAACCCGCTAAATCTGCCAGCACGGCCCCGGCGCGTGGCAGCAACAGGCCGATGCCCAGGAGGAGGATCAATAGGACGCGCATCACCGGAATCGTAGCCGGAACGACCGGGGGTATACCAGTGCGGCAGATCGTCCATCGGCGGGGTCGGCGTGGAAAAGTTTTACTGGCGCGGCGACCGCCTCCGCAGCCGCGTCGAGGCCAAGATGAACCGTATGAAGCTTCTGGGTGTGACGTTCGCCGCCCGCGACATCGGGGCTGCCGAGTTCCACGGTCGCATCAACATCCTCAACCGGTTCATCGCCTTCGGCTTCCCCGCCGGCTTGCGCCAAGAGGGAAAGCGGAAACCCGATCGCCGGGCGATCTGCGCAGCGGAGACGTTTAGCCTGCCACTATGGCGAAATACCTCGTGCAAGCTGGCAAAACCGGGTGAAGTTGTCTGCGTGCTTGAGCCTCTCCGTTCTGCATAGCAGACTTGAGGATAAATGATCCTCGCCTTCAACAAGCCCATGAATGTCCTCAGCCAGTTTACCGACGAGGGGAAGTGGCGCGGGCTGAAGCACTGGATCGACGTCCCCGGTGTCTATGCGGCGGGGCGGCTTGACCGGGACAGCGAGGGCTTGCTGATCCTGACGGACGACGGGCGGTTGCAGGCGCGGATCACCGACCCGACGTCGAAGCGGCCGAAGACCTATTTCGCTCTGGTGGAAGGCGTGCCGGACACCGCCGCACTGACCGCGCTGCGGCAGGGCGTGACGCTGAAGGACGGGCCGACGCGGCCCGCGAAAGTCGAAGCGGTGGCGGAGCCCGACTGGCTCTGGCCGCGCGACCCGCCGGTGCGGATGCGCAAGAGCGTGACCGACAGCTGGCTGAAGCTGACGCTGACCGAGGGCCGCAACCGGCAGGTGCGGCGCATGTGCGCCCACGTCGGCCTGCCGGTGCTGCGGCTCGTGCGCTGGTCGGTCGGAGGGTGGACGCTCGACGGCCTCGCCCCCGGAGACTGGCGCAGGATCGAAGCGGAACCGGGCCGGTCGGCACCGGTTGACCCGCGAACCCAGAAGGAGAGACGCAAATGACCCAAGTGACCCGCCCCCGGCCCGGACAGCCGGCCCCGGACCTCGCCCTCGAACTCATCATCGGGGCGAAATGGTCGCTCGCCGAGCAATCGCCCAAGGCGTTCACCATGATCGTCTTCTACCGCGGGCTGCATTGCCCGATCTGCGGCGATTTCCTGGGCGAGTTGCGGGCGCTCTACGACGATTTCCTGTCGAAGGGCGTGGAGGTCATCAACGTGTCGATGGATCCGAAGGACAAGGCGACGCAGGCGCACGAGGATTGGGGCCTCGACCCGATCCCGATGGGCTACGGCATGACCGAGGCTCAGGCGCGGGAGTGGGGGCTCTACCTCTCGAAGGCGCGCTCGGAGACCGACCCGGATCTGTTTTCCGAGCCCGGGCTTGCGATGGTGAAGCCCGACGGGACGGTGAACATGGTCGAGATGTCGACGGCCCCCTACCTGCGGCCCGATCTGAAGCTGCTGCTGTCGAAACTCGACTTCGTCATCGAGAAGGACTTCCCGCCGCGCGGAGCGCACGACTGAGACCTCTGCGCGGGACGCCGGGAGATCGTAGGGTCAGGCCCGACGATGACGGCACCGATTGTGGCGCTCAGGTATCCGGTGCAGTGGTCAGACGCGCGACGAGGCGGCGCGCGATGGGGGCGACCACGAGGACGGTCGGAAAAGCGACCGCCCAGGATGAGAGCCAGGCCCCGACCCAGAGGAGGGCGAAACCGTCGACAAAGCCCGCCGCGCGCAGGGTCGCGATGCCCGAGACGAGCAACGACATCAGGCCCGACAGGATCAGACCGAAGAGGACTGGGGCGAAACGGGCGGGAATCATGCGAGGGCTCCTCGGTCTGCGGACCGTCGCAACATAGTCGCCCGACCGTCGGACCGCCTCTGCCGAAACTGCGACCGGCCTGTGCGTCAGGTCTCGAGTGCGGCGGCGGCGATGATCGGGAAGAAGGCCCCGCCCGAGGTCACGCCGAACTGGCCTTCCCGCTCCTCGCCGAGGTCGACGAGGCGATAGAACGACTTGCGGTCGATCAGCGCTTCGAGCCCCCGTCGGACCTCCACGTAGGGCGAGGGTTCGCCGTCGTCGGCGAAGGTGACGCGGATCGGGTGGTCGGGGCCGGCGGTCACGCGATCGCCCACGTTGGTCTCGAAGGTGATCGTGCCGTCCGCGGCGGTGAAGTCCACCGCAACGAAGGGTGCGTCCTCGACCTGCAGGCGCACCTTCTCGACCGGGGTGACGAGGAAATGCTCGTCCCCCTCCTTCTTAAGGATCGAGGAGAAGAGTCGGACGAGTCCGGGTCGCCCGATGGGCGTGCCTTCGTGGAACCAGGTGCCGTCGCGCTTGATGACGATGTCGATGTCGCCGCAGAACGGCGGATCCCAGAGGTGGACAGGCGGCGCACCGCGTTTGCCCTCTTTGGCGGCGACTTGCGCGGATTGCAGGAAGTTGCCTGCCGACAGCCTCACGTGATCTTGTCCGGCCATTGCCCTTTGCCCTCGCATCCGTCAGCCATACCTAGACCATAGAGATAACGCGCGCGGGAGCATTGCAATGGCCGGAGATCACGGGGCGGACGAGCTTTTGAACGAGATCGAGGCACTCGGCGCCAAGCTGACCGGGGCGCGGACGGCGATCGCCACCCGCATCATCGGGCAGGACCGGGTGGTCGAGCTGGCGCTCGCCGCGATGTTGTCGGGCGGGCACGCGCTCCTGATGGGGCTTCCGGGGCTCGGCAAGACGCGGCTCGTCGAGACGCTGGCGACCGTGATGGGCCTCAGCGGCAACCGCATCCAGTTCACGCCCGACCTGATGCCCTCCGACATCCTCGGCTCGGAGGTGCTGGAGACGGCGGCCGATGGCGGACGGGCGTTCCGCTACATCGAGGGGCCGATCTTCGCGCAGCTTCTGATGGCGGACGAGATCAACCGCGCCTCGCCCCGCACGCAGTCGGCGCTCCTGCAGGCGATGCAGGAGCGGGAGGTGACGGTCGCCGGCCAGACCCGGATGCTGCCCGCGCCGTTCCACGTCCTCGCCACGCAGAACCCCATCGAGCAGGAGGGAACCTACCCGCTGCCCGAAGCGCAGCTCGACCGCTTCCTCGTCAAGATCGACGTGGCCTATCCCGACCGCGACACCGAGCGCGAGATCGTGCTGGCGACGACCGGCGGGGCAGAGGCCGAGGCGCATGCCGTCTTCGATGCCGAGGCGCTGATCGCGGCGCAGGCGGTGGTGCGGCGGATGCCGGTGGGCGAGACGGTGGTGGACCTGATCCTCGACCTCGTGCGGGCCTGTCGCCCTGACGATCCCGCCGCGTCCGAGCAGGTGCAGGCCCACGTCGCCTGGGGCCCCGGCCCGCGCGCGGCGCAGGCGCTCATTCTGCTGGTGCGGGCGCAGGCGCTGCTCGACGGGCGGCTCGCGCCCGACGTGTCGGACGTGGCCCGGCTGGCGCAGCCGGTGCTTGCGCATCGCATGGCGCTCTCCTTCGCGGCGCGGGCCGAGGGTGTGGTGCTTGAACAGGTCATCGCCGAGACGGCCGAGCGCATCACCCGCGTCGCGCAGGCCGCCTGAGCCGCGTGGCCGAGGCGCTTCATACGCCGGCGACCCTGCGCGCCCGGTCCGAAGCCGCGGCGGCGACGCTGCCGGGCCTTCTGATGGCGGCGGAGCGTTTGGCGCAGACGATCCTCCTCGGGGAACACGGGCGCAAGCGGGCCGGGGCGGGTGATGCCTTCTGGCAGTTCCGCGCGGCGCAGCCGGGGGACCCCCGGCGCGCGATCGACTGGCGGCAATCGGCGCGGGGCGACGGTCATTTCGTGCGCGAGACCGAGTGGCAGGCGGCGCAGTCCCTGATGCTCTGGGTCGACGACGCGGCCTCGATGCGCTTCGCCTCGGGCGACCGGCCGTCGAAGCTGCGTCGGGCGCAGACGCTGGCGCTGGCGCTTGCCGTGCTGGCCGTGCGCGCGGGGGAGCGGACGGGCCTCGCCACGCTGGCCGAGCCGCCACGCGGCGGCAAGGCGCAGCTGATCTGCATTGCCGATGCGTTGATGGAAGGCGGCGACGTGCCCGACTACGGTGCCCCGCGCCCCCGGGTGATGCCGTCCGGGGCGCGCGCGGTCTTTCTGTCCGACTTCCTCGGGCCGCTCGAACCGGCGCAGGCCGCGCTGACTTCGGCCGCCGACCGCGGCGTCGAGGGCGTGCTTCTGCAGGTGCTGGACCCGGAGGAGGAGGCGTTTCCCTATGATGGTCGCACCGTCTTCGAGAGCATGTCGGGGGCCGTGCGCTTCGAGACGCTGAAGGCCGGTCGGCTGCGGGAGGACTATCTTGAGCGGCTCGCCGCACGCCGGGCCGAGCTGCGCGATCTCTGCCGGCGGACGGGCTGGCGCTATCAGCTGCACCATACCGATGCCGCGCCGGGAGCCGCGCTCCTGTCGCTCTATACCGCGCTGGAGCGTCGCCGATGAGTGCTGTCGCCTTCACCACGCCGTTCCTCTTGCTGGCGCTGATCGCGCTGCCGATCCTGTGGTGGCTTCTGCGGGCCGTGCCGCCCGCGCCGATCCGGCGTCGGTTTCCCGGCATCGTGCTGTTACTCGGCCTCAAGGACGACGAGAGCCAGACGGCGACGACGCCATGGTGGCTCCTGCTCCTGCGGATGCTGGCACTTGCCGCCGTGATCCTGGGTTTCGCCGGGCCGATCCTGAACCCGCGGCAGGCAGGCACGGGGACGGGTCCGCTCCTCGTGGTGATGGACGCGAGCTGGGCCTCGGCGCGCGACTGGCCGGACCGGATGGCCAAGGTCGAGGAGATGCTGCGCGACGCGGCGCGGGCCGGGCGGCTGGCCGCCGTCCTGCCGCTGACGGAGCCGCTGCCCGAGGAGATCCCCTGGCAATCGGCGGCCGACTGGATCGAGCGTCTGCCCGCGATCACGCCGCGCGCCTGGGGGCCGGACTACGCCGGGCTCGACGCGCTCGACGCCGATGGTGCGGAGGTCGTCTGGGTCTCCGACGGTCTCGCGCGGGAGGGGCGCGATACACTCTCGGCTCGGGTGATCGAGAGTGAGCGACCCCTGCTCGGCCTGACGCCCGCGCGCTACGCCGACGGGACGATCGAACTGCGCGCGCTGCGGCTTGGCGATGCGACCGAGCGCAGCGTCGAATTGCGGGCCGTCGGTCCGGGGCCGTCGGGGGCGCTCACGCAGCTCGGCGTGGCCACCGCCGATTTCGCCGCGGGCACGGAGGAAGCCGAGGTGGAGCTCTCGCTGCCGCCCGAACTGCGCAACCGGGTGAGCCGCTTCGAGGTGGTGGGTGAGCGGTCCGCCGGGGCGGTGAGCCTGACCGACGACAGCCTCGCCCGGCGCGAGGTGGCCCTGCTGACGCAGGCCGAGGACGAGGCGCAGGACCTGCTCGCGCCGCTCTATTACCTGCGCAACGCCCTCGCGCCGACGGCCGATCTGATCGAGGGCGACCTCGAAACGCTCCTGCCCGCGTCGCCCGACGTTCTGGTGATGACGGATGTGGCCCGTCTCTCGCCGTCCGAGACAGAGGCCGTCACCGATTGGGTGGAGGAGGGCGGTCTTCTCCTGCGCTTCGCCGGGCCGAACCTCGCCGCTTCGGACGTAAGCCGCGACGCGGAGGATGCGTTGATGCCTGTGCGTCTGCGCTCGGGCGGGCGCACCGTGGGCGGTGCGCTCAGCTGGGGCGAGCCCAAGGCCCTGCGACCCTTCGACAGCGGCTCGCCGTTCTTTGGCCTGCCCGTCCCCGAGGAGGTGACGGTGACGAGCCAGGTCGTCGCGCAGCCCGACCCGACGCTGGCCGACCGCACCATCGCCGCGCTGGCCGACGGCACTCCTCTCGTGACGCGCAAGGCGCTCGGGGAGGGGCAGGTCGTTCTGTTCCACGTCACGGCCAACGCCGAATGGTCGAGCCTGCCGCTCTCGGGTCTGTTCGTGCAGATGCTGGAGCGCCTCGCCGTCTCGACCCGGCCCGCCGCCCTCTCGGCCGAGGCGCTGGAGGGAACGACCTGGGTTCCGCGGGTGACGCTCGATGGCTTCGGGGTGGCGCGCGACGCGGGCACGCAGGCCGGGATCGACGGTGCGCAACTGGTCGAGCCGGTGCCGTCCCGCGATCTGCCGCCGGGTCTCTACGAGGGGCCGGGCCAGAGCCTTGCCGTCAACGTTCTGGGCCCCGAAGCGAAGCTGGTCGCGGCAAGCTGGCCCGCCGGCACGATCGTCGAGGGGCTGGAAAGGGGCGACGAGCGCAACCTCATGCCGTTCCTTCTGGCTGCCGCACTGATCCTGCTGACGGTGGATGCGCTGGCCTCGCTCTGGCTCGGCGGACGGCTCCGGGGCGGCGGGGCGACGACGGCGGTGGTCGCGCTTCTGGCGCTCGGGATCGCAGCCCCGGAAGCGCGCGCGCAGGACGAGGCCGCGCCGCCCGCCGAGGTCGCGCTGGCCTACGTGGAGACGGGGGACGCCCGCATCGACGAGGTGTCGGAGGCGGGCCTTCGCGGCCTGTCGTTCGTCCTGCGGCAACGCACGAGTGTCGAGCCCGAGGCCCCGCGCGGCGTCGATCTGGAGATGGATGAGCTTGCCTTCTATCCGGTCCTCTATTGGCCCGTGGACGCGGGCCAGCCGCAGCCCTCGACCGAGGCCTATGCCAAGCTGAACCGCTACCTGCGTGGCGGCGGCATGATCGTCTTCGACACGCGTGACGCCGACATCGGTGGCTTCGGCTCCTCCTCGCCGGCGGCGCAGCGCCTGCGCGACCTGGCCGCACCGCTCGACATTCCGCCGCTCGAGCCGCTGCCCGACGATCACGTGATGACGCGCAGCTTCTACCTCCTGCAGGACTATCCGGGCCGCTACGCCTCCCGTGAGGTCTGGGTCGAGGCGAGCCCGGACGTGGAGCAGGTGGAGGGAATGCCGTTCCGCAATCTGAACGACGGGGTGACGCCGGTGGTCATCGGCGCGAACGACTGGGCCGCGGCCTGGGCGGTCGACGCCAACGGGCGCGCGCTGCTGCCCGTGGGACGGGGCTTCGCCGGGGAACAGCAGCGCGAGATCGCGTTCCGCTTCGGCGTGAACCTCGTGATGCATGTGCTGTCGGGCAACTACAAATCCGATCAGGTGCACGTGCCCGCCCTGCTCGACCGGCTGGGGAACTGACATGACTCGGCAGATCCTCCTCGACCCGATGTTCCCGCTCTGGCTCGTTGCCGGGCTCGGGGCCGTGGCGCTTCTGGGATGCCTTCTTGCGGCGCTGCGCGGTCTGCCCGGCTGGTGGCTGCGCGGGCTGGCGGTGGTGACGCTGACGGTCGCGCTCCTCAATCCCTCGCTGCAGACCGAGGAGCGGGAGCCGCTGACCGACATCCTGCTGATCGCGGTCGACGAGAGCGCGAGCCAGAACCTCTCGGACCGCGCGGTGCAGACGGCCGCGGCGCTCGATGATCTCCTGCGGGAGGCGGAGGCCGAGGGCCTCGATACCCGGGTTGCCCGCGTGGGCGACGGAGAGGGCGACAGCGGCACGCTTGCCATGGCCGCGCTCTCGGAGATGCTGGCCGAGGTCCCGCGCGACCGGGTGGCGGGGGCCGTCGTCATCTCCGACGGGCGCGTTCACGACGCCGCGCAGATGCCCGAGCTGCCCGCGCCGCTGCACCTGCTGCAGACGGGAGAGGAGGGCGACTGGGATCGCCGATTGATCGTGTCCAACGCCCCGAGCTTCGCCATCCTCGACGAGGAGTTCACGATCACGCTCCGCATCGAGGATCAGGGCGATGTGCCGGAGGATGCGGGCACCGAGGCCGAGATCGTGCTGGCCGTCGACGGTGGGCAGCCGCGTGCCTACGTGATGCCGGTCGGTGAGGATATCGAGCTTCCGGTGACGCTTCCGCACGGGGGCCTGAACGTGATCGAGTTCTCCACCCCCGAAGCCGAGGGCGAGCTGACGCCCCGCAACAATGCCGCGGTGGTGCAGATCAACGGTGTGCGAGACCGGCTGCGCGTGCTTCTGGTTTCGGGCGAGCCGCACACGGGGCAGCGGACCTGGCGCAACCTGCTGAAGGCGGATGCGGCGGTGGACCTCGTGCATTTCACGATCCTGCGCCCGCCGGGCAAGCAGGACGGCGTGCCGGTCACCGAGCTGTCGCTCATCGCCTTTCCGACCCGCGAATTGTTCTCCGAGAAGATCGACGAGTTCGACCTGATCATCTTTGACCGCTACCAGCGTCGCGGGATCCTGCCGTCGATCTACCTCGACAACGTGCGCTCCTACGTGGAGCAGGGCGGCGCGCTCCTCGTCGCGGCCGGCCCGGACTTCGCCAGTGCCGACAGCATCTTCCGCTCCCCGCTCGCGCCGATCCTGCCCGCCGCCCCCACCGCCATCGTGCGGGAGGAGGGGTTTCTGCCCGAGGTCTCGGAGCTGGGCGAGAAGCACCCGGTCACCGAGGGGCTGCCGACGGGGTTCGGCCTCGACGGCGCGCCCTGGGGTCGGTGGTTCCGTCAGGTGCAGGTCGAGGCACTGCCCGAGACGCAGGCGGTGATGTCGGGTCTCGACGAGGAGCCGCTCCTGGTGCTCGACCGGGTGAAGGCGGGGCGCGTGGCGCTGCTGGGGTCGGACCACGTCTGGATGTGGGACCGGGGGTTCGAGGGCGGTGGGCCGCAGGCGGAGCTTCTGCGGCGGCTGGCCCATTGGCTGATGCAGGAGCCCGAGCTCGAGGAGGAGGCGCTGACGGCCTCTGCGCTCGGGCAGGAGATTACCGTGACACGCCGCACGCTGGGCGAGGCTCCGGGGGCCGTCACCGTGACGGCACCGGACGGCAGCGAGTCCCAGCTCGACCTCGAGGAGGAGGCTCCGGGGCGTTTCGTCGGCCGGCTGATCGGCGAGGAACAGGGCCTCTATCGCCTGGCCGAGGGCGAGCGGACGGCGGTGATCGGTCTCGGCCCCGCGGCCCCGCGGGAGTTCGTCGAAACCATCGCCACCGACGCCGTGCTCCGCCCGGCTATCGACGCGCGCGATGGCGGGGCGATCCGCGTGGCCGACGGCTTGCCGGACCTGCGTGCCGTGCGAGAGGGGCGCAACGCTGCCGGGCGCGGCTGGCTCGGCTATACCCCGCGCGCGGCGTATCTGACGGCGGATGTGCGCGTCCTGTCGCTCGTGCCTGCCTGGCTCTTCCTGATGCTGGCCGCGGGGCTCGCCACCTGGGCATGGCTCCGCGAAGGACGGGAGTAGCGACCAAATCCGACCGATCGGACGGATTTACGTTTTGCAATGGCCCGGCTTTCGTGCTGAGGTCCGACGCGCAGGGGCCGCAAGCGCCTCGCGTCATTCAGGGAGGATGAACCACATGATCAATCGCAGAACCCTTGCCGGGCTTCTGGGCGGCGCGGCGCTCGCGCTCGGGGCGCTGCCGGCCGCGGCGCAGGACGTGACGCTCAAGCTGCACCAGTTCCTGCCGGCGCAGGCGAATGTTCCGAAACTCATTCTCGACGTCTGGGCCGACAACGTGGAGGAGGCGTCGGGCGGCCGTATCGAGATCGAGCGCTATCCGTCCATGCAGTTGGGTGGCTCCCCGCCGCAGCTGATGGATCAGGCGATCGACGGCGTGGCCGATGTGGTCTGGACGGTGGTGGGCTATACCCCCGGCCGCTTCCCGCGCACCGAGGTCTTCGAGCTGCCCTTCATGGTGACCGACGCGCGGGCCGGATCCTCCGCCTACTGGCAGATGTACGAGAAGCACATGCAGGAGGATTTCGCCGACGTGCATATCCTCGGCACCTGGATCCACGGACCGGGCATGATCCACGCCAATCAGGAAGTCCTGACCCCGGAGGACATGCAGGGCCTGAAGATCCGCGGCGCGACCCGGCAGGTGAACGCCCTGATCGAGACGCTGGGCGCGACGCCGGTGGGCATGCCCGTCCCGGCGATCCCCGAGGCCCTCTCGAAGGGCGTGATCGACGGCACGACGATCCCGTGGGAGGTGACGCCGGCGCTCAAGATCCCCGAGCTCGTGCAGAACCACACCGAGTTCGAGGGCAACCATCTCTATAACGTGACCTTCGTGCTGGCGATGAACAAGGCCAAGTACGAGAGCCTGCCCGACGACCTGAAGACGGTGATCGACGACAACTCGGGTCTCGAGTTCTCGGTCTTCGCCGGGGGCACGCAGGCCGATGCCGACGGCCCCTCGCGCCAGATCGCGGCGGACGCGGGCAACGCGATCGTGACCGTCTCCGAAGAGGATGCGCAGGCCTGGCGCGAGGCGGCGCAGCCCGTCTACGACGCGTGGCTCGCCGAGATGGAGGAGAAGGGCATCGACGGCCAGGCGCTGATCGACGAGGCGCGGGCCCTGATGGACGCCTACGACGGCTGACGCTATGACGAATGAGGGGGCCGCATCCCGCGGGGGGCGGCCCTTTCGTATGGGGGAACGAGATGCTGCGACGGATCATCGAGGCGCTGGCCCGGTTGATGGCCATCCTGGGCGGGCTCGTCCTGACGGTGCTGATCCTGATGACCTGCCTGTCGATCCTGGGTCGCTTCCTCAACGGCGTGCTCCACGGCCCGCTCTTCGACGGTACCGGCTTCGCCGACTGGGCGCTCGGCCTCGGGATCGGGCCGATCAACGGCGACTTCGAACTGATCGAGGCCGGCATGGCCTTCTGCATCTTCGCCTTCCTTCCGATCACGCAGCTCAAGGGCGGCCATGCCTCGGTCGACATCCTGACGAGCCGTTTCGGCCTGACGGTGAACCGGGTGCTGACGCTTCTCTGGGCGCTCCTCTTCGCCGCCGTCATGGCGCTCATCGCATGGCAGCTCTGGCTCGGGACCGAGGCCAAGATGCGCTACGGCGAGACGACCTATCTCATCCAGTTCCCGATCTGGTGGGCCTATGCCGCCGCGCTCGCCGGTGCCACCGTGACCGCGCTGATCGCCGTCTACATCGCGGTCGTGCGCGCCGCCGAGCTTCTGACGCGGACTGACATCCTGCCGAACGAGGGGGTCGATCCGTGAGCAATATCGAGATCGGCCTCTGGTCCTTTCCGGGCCTGCTCCTCCTGATCTTCCTGCGCGTGCCGATCGGGCTCGCCATGTTCGTCGTGGGACTCGTCGGCCTCTACTTCGTGACGGGCGGCAACACGGTCGCGCTCTCGCGGCTCAAGAACGAGACCTATTCGACCTTCTCGTCCTACTCACTGTCGATCATTCCGATGTTCCTGCTGATGGGGCACTTCGCGACGCTCGGCGGCATGAGCCAGGCGCTCTTCCGGGCGGCCGAGGGCTTCCTTGGGCACCGGAGGGGCGGGGTCGCCATGGCCGCGGTCGGGGCCTGCGCCGGGTTCGGAGCGATCTGCGGCTCCTCGCTCGCCACGGCGGCCACCATGGGTCGTGTCGCCCTGCCGGAGTTGCGGCGCTACGGCTACGACGGCGGCTTCTCGACGGCGACGCTGGCCGCCGGTGGCACGCTCGGCATCCTGATCCCGCCTTCGGTGATCCTCGTGATCTATGCGATCCTGACCGAGCAGAACATCGCCAAGCTCTTCCTGGCTGCCTTCGTGCCGGGGCTTCTGGCGGCGCTCGGCTACGTCATCGCCATCTCGGTCTACGTGCGGATCAACCCCGACGCGGCTGGCACCCGCGCGCCCATTCCCATGAGCGAACGCTTCCGCCACCTCGCGGCGGTCTGGCCCGTGCTCGTGGTCTTCGTGGCCGTCGTCGGCGGCATCTACGGCGGCATCTTCACGCCGACCGAGGGGGCGGCCGTGGGCGCGCTCGGCACCGGGCTCATCGCGCTGGTCAACGGCGGGCTCAACGGCCGCACGCTCATGGAAAGCTTCCTCGTCACAGCGAAGTCCTCGGCGATGATCTTCTTCATCGTGCTGGGTGCCGCGATCTACAACGGCTTCCTCGCGCTCACGCAGGTGCCGCAGGAAATGTCGAGCTGGGTCGTGGAGCAGGGCTTCGCGCCGGTGACCGTGCTCATCGTGATCCTGGCGTTCTACCTGCTGCTCGGCTGCGTGATGGACAGTCTGTCGATGATCCTTCTGACGATCCCGATCTTCTTTCCGGTCATCACCGCGCTCGACTTCGGGATGACGGCGGAAGAGGTGGCGATCTGGTTCGGTATCCTGACCCTGATCGTGGTGGAGGTCGGGCTCATCACGCCCCCTGTGGGTATGAACCTCTTCGTCATCAACGCGATGGACCGGGGCACGCCGATGCTTCAGACCTACCGCGCGGTCATCTACTTCGTCGGCTCCGACCTCGTGCGCGTGACGATCCTCGTGGCGTTCCCGGCGATCACGCTCTTTTTGATCTGAGGCGGGCGAGGGGCCGGCCCCTCGCGCTCCCCGGAGTATTTTCGGCAGGAAGAAGGGGCCGCGGCATGACGAAACCCTGCATCATCTGCGTGGCGATCACCGGGTCGGTGCCGCGCACGTCGGACAACCCCGCGGTGCCCGTGACCGTGGCGCAGCAGGTCGAGAGCACGCAGGCGGCCTTCGAGGCCGGGGCCACGATCTGCCACGCCCACGTGCGCGACGGCGACGAGAACCCGACGTCGGACCCGGAGCGTTTCGCCACCCTGCAGGAGGGGATCGCCCGGCACTGTCCGGGCATGATCTTCCAGGTCTCGACCGGCGGTCGCACGGGGGCCGGGCGCGCGCGGGGCGCGATGCTGCCGCTCCGGCCGGACATGGCGTCGCTCTCTGTTGGGTCGAACAATTTTCCCAGCCGCGTCTACGAGAACCCGCCGGATCTCGTCGACTGGCTCGCGGCAGAGATGCGGGCGCATGACATCAAGCCGGAGGTCGAATGCTTCGACCTGAGCCATATCCATCAGGCCGCGCGGATGCAGGGCGACGGGCGGTTGGCCGCGCCGGCCTACGTCCAGTTCGTCATGGGGGTGAAGAACGCGATGCCCGTGGATCGCCCGACGTTCGACTTCTACGTCGAGACGGTCCGGCGGCTCCTGCCCGGTTCGGAGTGGTGCGCCGCCGGGATCGGGCCGGGGCAGATCGTGCTGAACGACTGGGCCGTCGCGGCGGGCGGGCACGCGCGGACGGGACTCGAGGACAACATACGGCTCGACCGCGACACCCTTGCGCCGTCGAATGCTGCGCTCGTGCGGCGAACGGTCGAGGTCTGCGTGCGTCACGACCGCCCCGTGGCGACCGTGGCCCAGGCGCGCGCCATGCTCGGGCTGCGCCCGGCCTGAGCTAGGTCGCGCCGGCCTGCAGGTGGACGTAGGTCTCCGAGAAGCGGGCCTGCAGGTGATCGACGGCGCGCATGGGCGCGGCCCCCGGCGGCGAGACGATCGCGTCGTGGTTCGGATTGAGGAACAGCGGAACCGAGATGCGCTCGCTCGACGGCCCCTTCACGCGATGCGGCGTCGCGCGGATGCGGCCCTCGGTCCAGATTTCGAGCATCTCGCCGAAGTTGATGACGAATTCGCCCACTGGTGCGGTGACCGGGATCCAGCCGCCGCCGCGCCGCTCCACCTCGAGGCCGGGCGCGCCGTCGGTCGCCAGAAGCGTCAGGCAGCCGTAGTCCGTGTGTGCGGCGATGCCGAAGTCCTTCGCCGTCGCATCGGCCGGGCGCGCGGGATAGAAGTTCCCGCGCAGAAGGGCCATCGGCCGGCTGAAACGTTCGCGGAAATAGGTGCCGTCGCCACCTGTCGCCTCGGCGATCGCACAGAGCAGGTCGAGCGCAACCGCCGTCGCCTCCCCGTAGTATGCGCGCAGGGTGGGCGCGAAGCCGGCCGGGTGGTCGGGCCAGAGGTTCGGGGCATAGACAGGCAGGTCGAGCGCGGCGACCGGATCTGTCGGAGCCAGTTCCAGGCCGCAGTCGAACACCTGCTTGTAGTCGGGGTTGGCCGCCGGGTTGACCTGCTCCGAACCGGGAGCGCCCCAGCCGCGATTGGCCCCCGTGCGGGCCATATCGACGGCGCGTTTCTCTGCCGCGGGCAGGTGGAAGAAGGCGCGGTAGGCGTCGATCACCCCGGCGACCGTGGCGGGGGCGATCGCGGTATTGAACACCGTCAGGAACCCGATCTCGGCCGCGCCCGCCCGTGCGGCGGCGCGGGCGTCGGCATGGTCCGGATGGTCGGGGGCAAGCAGGGCGGCGGCGTCGACGCGCGGGATCATGGCAGGCGGCCTTTCAGGGACGTCGCGGCCTGACTAGCCGACGGTCCGGGGCGCGGACAACCGGGCTTTCGCGGATCGCGCGGTTCAAATATCCGACAAAAACACTTTGCCTTGCCGCGAAAATACCTTACGGGTCTCTGCCATAATCCGAGTGAAATACTCGGATCAAAACACAGGGAGATGACATGACCCGTACTCTTGCCGCTTTTCTTGCTGCCACCACCGCCCTGCCGGCCTTCGCCGAAGGGGAGCTCAACCTCTATTCCTCGCGCCACTACGACACCGACGAGCGTCTCTACAGCGACTTCGAGGAGGCGACCGGCATCACGATCAACCGGATCGAGGGCAACGCCGACGAGCTGATCGCCCGTATGGAAGCCGAGGGCGAGGGCTCGCCGGCGGACGTGCTGCTGACGGTCGACACCACGCGGCTCGAGCGCGCGAAGGACGCTGGCGTGCTGCAGGCCGTCGAGAGCGAGGCTCTCGAGGAGCGTATCCCCTCCAACCTGCAGGACGCGGACAACGAGTGGTTCGGCTTCTCCAAGCGCGCCCGGATCGTCTTCTACGACGAGGCCGAGGTCGAGACGCCGCCGCAGACCTATCTCGATCTCGCCGATCCGGCCTACGAGGGAATGATTTGCCATCGTTCCTCGACCAACGTCTATTCCCAGACGCTGCTCTCGGCGATAATCGAACATCATGGCGAAGAGGCCGCGACCGAATGGGCGCAGGGCTTCGTCAACAACTTTGCCCGCGCGCCGCAGGGCGGCGACACCGATCAGCTGCGCGGTCTCGTTTCCGGCGAGTGCGACATCGCGATCTCGAACACCTACTACTTCGCGCGCGCGCTGCGCAAAGAGGTCGACGGCCTCGGCCAGGCGGAACTCGAGGGGATCGGGCACGTCTTCCCGTCGATGACCGAGGGGCAGGGCGCGCATATCAACCTGTCGGGTGGCGGCGTGGCTGCCAACGCGCCGAACCGCGACAACGCGGTGGCCTTCCTCGAATACCTCGCCTCGGATCAGGCGCAGCAGTATTTCGCCAACGGCAATGACGAATACCCCGTCGTCGAGGGTGTCGCCCTGTCCGAGAGCGTGCAGGCCCTGGGCGAGCTGTCGGAGGACACCGTGGACCTTTCGGCCGTTGCGAAGAATATCGAAGCCGCCAACCGCATCTTCGCGGAAGTCGGCTGGGAGTGAACCGCCCACCATCCTGATACGAGGGGGCACCGGCAACGGTGCCCCTTTTCCTTTGGTCAGAGACCGCTGCGACGCATCCGGCGCATCAGTACCACGACGGGGATGAGGCCGAGCAGGGCGAGCGCCAGGCTCGGCACCGCGGCTCCCTGCAGACGTTCGTCAGAGGCGAGACGATGGGCCTGCACGGCGAGCGTATCGAAGTTGAAGGGCCGCAGGATCAGCGTCGCCGGCAGTTCCTTGGCCACGTCGACGAAGACGATCAGCGCCGCCGTCGCCACGGCCGGTCGCACCACCGGCAGGTGGACGCGCCGCATCGTGGCCCAGACCCCGGCCCCGAGGACGCGCGAGGCCGCGTCGACATTGTGCGTGACCGTCGCGAGGCCGCCGTCGTAGGCCCCGATTGCCGCCGCAAGGAACCGGATCATGTAGGCCAGGACGAGAAGCCAGATCGAGCCGGTGAAGAGGAGGCCGGTGTCGATGCCGAACGTCGCTTCCATGAAGGCGTCGATCGCGTTGTCGAAGGCTCCGAAGGGCACGAGCAGGCCGACCGCGATGACTCCGCCGGGCACGGCATAGCCCAGCCGTGCGACCGAGAGCGCGGCGCGGCCCGCGGGATCGGGGGCGAAACGGTGGCGACTGCCGAGCAGGACGGCAGCGGCCACCGTCACGACGGCGGCGATGGCGGCGAGCGTTACGGTGTTCGTCAGGAAGTCGAGGTAGCGGGGGCTGAACGGATCCTGCTCCGACCGTCGGGCCATGGTGGCGAGCGCGAACGTCGGCAAGACCGCCCCGAGCGCGACGGGCAGGGCGCAGAGAAACGTTGCGAGGAGGCCGGCGGACCCCCTGAGCGGCAGGCGTCCCTCCGCGGAGCGGGTCTGCGGGGCGAAGCGCGCGCGGCCGCGGGTCATACGCTCGGTCAGTGCCAGCAGGAGGGCGAAGGCGAGGAGGCCGAGGGCGAGCTGCGCCGCGGCGGCGCGGTCGGCCAGCGTGAACCAGGAGGTGTAGATGCCGGTGGCGAAGGTCTGCACGCCGAAGAAGGCGACGGTGCCGTAGTCCGCGATCACCTCCATCGCGACGAGGAGGACGCCGGCCAGGATCGCCGGCCGCGCCATCGGGACGGAAACGCGGGCAAAGGCCGCCCAAGGGCCCTGACCGAGCGAGCGGGCGACTTCGAAGGGACGTCGGCCGGTCAGCAGGAAGGCCGCCCGGGCGAGCAGGTAGACGTAGGGGTAGAGTGTCAGCGTCATCACGAAGGCCGCGCCGCCGAGCGAGCGGATCTCGGGAAACCAGTAGTCGCGGGGGCCCCATCCCGTCAGGTCGCGGAGGGCGGTCTGCACCGGGCCCGGAAAATCGAGCACATGGGTGTAGGCATAGGCCAGCACATAGGCGGGAAAGGCCAGCGGGATCACCAGAAGCACCTCGAGCCAGCGCCGTCCCGGAAAGTCGCAGGCCGCCACGAGCCAGGCCGCGCCGGTGCCGATCAGCGCCGCGCCGAGACCCGTGAGGACGACGAGCGCCAGCGTCGCTCCGATATAGCGGGGCAGCACCGTCCGCGCGAGTTGCGTGACCGTGTCGAGGTCGCCGAGGATGGCGGCAACGCCGACCGCCACGATCGGCAGAAGGCACAGCCCCGCCACCAGCAGGGCCGCGCAGGTCAGGCCCCAGCCCGCACGGGGGCGGCGCAGGGCACGGGAGGGGAAGTCCGTCATCTCGCCTGTCCTCGATCCTCCCGCTCAATACGCGACGGGGGGATCTATTCAACCCGCCGCGAGCGGCGGCGGGTCGACGGCGTGCGGGATGTCAGCGCAGGTGGGCGCGCAGCATCCAGGCGAACTTGTCGTGGACGCGTCCGCGCTCGATCGCCAGATCTTCCGTGCGGACGTCGCCGTGCTTGGCGGCGATCTCGCCGAGACCGGCGAGGGTGGCCCCGAGCGTTTCCTGCGCCTCGGCCAGATGGCGGATCATCTCCTTGTCGGAGGCGGTCTCGCTGCCTTCCTCGATCTTGGAGCGTTTCAGCTGCCCGGCCAGCGTGCCCTCGGCGATCTCGCCGATGGCCCGGATCCGCTCGGCCAGGTCGTCCTGACCGACGAAGTGATCCTCGTAGATCTCCTGGAAGAGCGCATGGAGCGGGCCGAAGGACATGCCGGTGACGTTCCAGTGGAAGTTCTGTGCCAGCATGGTCGCTACGACCGTCTCGGCGACGGCCTGGTTCAGCCCCTCGGCAATGGCCGTCGTGGCGTCGGAGGAAAGATCGGATGCGGTCTGGGCCATTGGAATACCTCTCGTAAGACATGCGCGTTCGGCGGGCTGGCTGGCGACAGCTGGCTGACCCTGACCAGAGACTAGGGCCCGGGGGCGGGGCCGACAAGAGTTTTTAGAATTATTCCAAAGAAAATTAATGTCGGCATGCTTGCAGCATCGGTGCAGGATTTGCCGCGTCGCAGCACGATTCAAGTGGACACAATTGTTTGATTCTGCTGCTTTAGGCTTGTGCATATTTTACGATCCCTCGCCCTGTTGGCCGCTCTGCTCGCCCAACAGGCGGGGGCGCAGGGATTCGTGGCTGGCGATCCCACCTATGCCTTCACCATGGAAGCGCGGACGGAGGACGAAGTCGTCGAGGGGCCGGGGGGCCTCTTCCGCACGGAGCGACTCGGCGCGGTCGAGGCGCGGCTCTCCGCGCGGTACCGCTGGCGGGACGATGCCGGCCGCGAGATCTTTGTCGATCCCTTCGTCACGGCGACGGGGTTTCCCTCGGAGCGCGATCTCGACGAGCTGACCGTCGGCGTCTTCGCCGAATACCGCACCGATCTTCCGGGGCAGGAGCGGCTGCAACTGCGCCTGCGCGGTGGCGTCGAGCACAAGACCGCCTTCTTCGACAGCGTCTTCAACCGGATCACCCTGCAGGCGGTCCTCAACCTCCGGCAGGACGGGGGGCGGTCCACGCAGTTCGGCTTGCGCTATCGCTACCGCGACCAGAACGATGCGGAGACCTTCGCGGGTTTCGATCAGCATGAATATCTTCTGAGCCTGCGCCACGCCTGGAGACCCGAGCGGGGCCCCTTCGATCAGATCGCCGCCACCGTCTATGCGGAGTTCCGGCGGGCGGAGGCCGATCGCTTCGGCTACGACGAGCTCGGGCTGCGCCTTCAGGGACGATACGATTCCTCCGACGACTGGCGCATCACGGCCCGGCTCGCCGCCTTCGCGCGGGACTACGGCGGGCCCTTCTCCGCCACCTATCCCTTCGCGCGGCAAGATCGCCGTCTCCAGGGCGAGATCGAGGCGCGTCGCGATCTGGGCAACGGGCGCTCCGTCTTCGGTGCCATCGGGCTGGAACGGAACGGCTCGAACATCCCGATCCGCCGCTATTCCGGCGCGACGCTTCGGCTCGGATACGCGATTTCCTTTTGACGTTACGTTAACGTCAGCTTACCGTTTAAGGCTCTGGTTCTGCTCCGCAACCGTGCCGGCGAACGCCGGTAGGACAGGCTGGAAGCGGTTTTTGCCGAGTGATTTTTTGCTGTCAGAAGCAACGTCGGGATTTTTTCAATGGACCAGGTTTTACCCTCTGCGCGCTCGCGAGGGCGTATTGTGGTCATTGGTGGGGATGGTTTCTGCGGCTGGCCGACCGCACTGCGGCTCTCGGCCGACGGGTATGACGTCACGATCGTCGACAATCTCGTCCGACGACGGATCGACGAGGAACTCGGCGTCGACAGCCTGACGCCGATCGCGGATCTGCCGGTCCGGCTCGAGACGTGGTCCAGGCTCGGCAAACCCGAGATCGGCTTCGAGGAGATCGACGTGGCCGAGGACTACGCGGCCCTCCGCGCCTGTCTGGAGCGTCTCAGGCCCGAGGCCGTCGTGCACTTCGGAGAACAGCGGTCCGCGCCCTACTCCATGCGCAACCCGACCGCGAAACGCTATACGGTCGCCAACAACATCCGGGCCACGCATAATCTGCTCTGCGCCATCGTGGAGCTCGGGCTCGACCCGCATGTCGTCCATCTCGGGACCATGGGCGTCTACGGCTATGACGGCGACGGGCTGGAGATCCCGGAGGGGTATCTGCGGGTCAAGGTCGCCAACGACGAGGGCGATCTCTTCGACCGCAGCATCCTCTATCCGACGAACCCGGGCAGCGTGTATCACCTGACGAAGTCGATGGATCAGCTGCTGTTCCAGTACTACGCCAAGAACGACGACCTGCGGATCACCGACCTGCATCAGGGGATCGTCTGGGGCACGCAGACGGACGAGACGCGGCTCGACGAGCGGCTGGTCAACCGGTTCGACTACGACGGCGACTACGGCACGGTCCTCAATCGTTTCCTGATGCAGTCGGCGGTGGGTCACCCGCTGACCGTTCACGGCACCGGCGGGCAGACGCGGGCGTTCATCAACATCGCCGATACGGTCAACTGCATCGCGCTCGCGCTTGCCGATCCGCCCGAGGCAGGCGACCCGGTGCGCATCCGCAACCAGATGACCGAGACGCACCGCGTCCGCGATCTGGCCCATCTGGTGGCCGACAAGACGGGCGCGGAGGTGGCGCTCGTCGACAATCCGCGGAACGAGGCGGCGGAGAACGACCTGCGGGTCTCCAACCGGTCCTTCCTCGATGCGGGTCTCAATCCGATCACGCTGGCCGAGGGTTTGCTGGACGAAAGCATCTCGATCGCGCGCAAGTACCGTGACCGCTGCGACCTGTCGCGGATCCCGGCGACGTCGCTCTGGACCGAGCGGCAGGCCCCGGGGCGACCCGAATTCGCCTGACGGAGAGACACCGTCCCCGCCGGGGGCCGCGCCGTGGCCCCCGGAGACGACCTGAAGACTGGAGGCTGATCCATGCGCATCCTCAGCGTGGCCCTGTTGACCATCATGTTGATCGCACTGTTGCGGTTCACCTTCATCCAACCGGACGTCCAGAGCCTGCTGGGCCTGCGCGACGATACGGGCCGGACGACCTATGACCTCGTGTCGAACCTGCCGCCGGATGCCTGCGTCGGCAGCGGCGAGGGGACGGAACATACCTTCATCGTGCGCGAAAGCGACGTCTGGACGGCCCTCGCCGGTTCGCCCGGCTATGCGTCAGCCTCGTTCAACATGCCCAAGGAGGTGGGCGTGGTCAGCGGCGTTCTCATCCTCGACGTGCGCGCGGAATTGCAGGCCGGCTCGACCGGGCGGCTTCGGGTCAACGTCAACGGCCAGCGGCGCGGCGAGATCATCCTGGGCGAAGGCGTGAACGAGAACACGATCCGCCTGAACCTGCTCCCCTCCGACCTGACGCAGAGCCAGCTGACGGTGTCGCTTGCCGCCTTCGGGGCCTTCCCCCAGCTCGTCTGCCGGCAGGAATGGGACGGCGGCCTCATCGTGCGCATCGACCCGACGAGCCGCGTCGAGCTGACGACCGACGGCCCGCTCGTCGACCTGAACGACCGGTTGCGGTCGACCGGGACGCCTTATCAGATCGCCTGGCCGGCCGTGCCGGAGGACGACAACCACGAGCGGATGATCGGCTTCGCCGTCGACCAACGCCTGCGCGACATCCGTACGGAGTTCCTGCCCGATGTCGAGACGATCTGCCCGACCTCCGTTGTCTTCTCGCCCGAGGATCTGCTCGCCGCCGATGAAATCACGGCCGGCGGGCAGGGCAGCTTCGAGGATCCGGCCTGGCCCCTGATGATCGCCCAGACGGGGCAGAACTCCGAGGCTCGGTTCTTCGAGTACGAGACCGCCTGGCGCCACAGCTACGATCTGCGCGAAACGCCGGATGCGGAGTATCCGACGGCCCTGTCGCTCGGCCTGCGCGCGGTCGGCCTGCAGGAGGATGCGGAATGGCTCCTGACGGTCACGCTCAACGGCGGGCTCGTCTATTCCGAGAAATTCGAGGGTGAAACGCTCGATCTCGCACGGCGTATCAACCTGCCGTATGGCTTGCACCGGTTCAGCAACGCGCTTGAGATCCGGCTCATCAGCTCCGAGCGTCAGGACGCGCGCCAATGTACCCGTGGCTCGCCCATCACCGCGCAATTGAAGCGGACGACCGCGCTCAACGGGGGCGTCCCCGCGCCCGATCAGACCATCGGCGAGTTCATCAACGCGCTGTCCGGCACGCTTCACCTCGAGGTCTCCGACGAGATGAACGCGGCCGAGGCATCGAGCGCGGTGGCCTTCCTCGCCGACACCTTCGGCGAGCGGGTACAGTGGACCACCGGGGCGGAGTTCGATCCGGAGGGGGCGACGGTCATCGTCGCCCTTCGACCCGAGCTGGAGAGTGGCTTTGCCGCGTTGACCGAGACCTATCCCGACCACCTCTACTGGCTGGTCTGGCCGAGGCTGCCGGAGGACGGGGGGCTTCCCTACCGGCCGGTGCACCTCACGGACGAGGCGCTGAACACCTTTCTTCTCGACGAGGGGCCCCGGATCGCGGCGCTCGTGGCGGTGCCGCATACGGAAGTGCCGCCGACATCGGCGGCCGCCCCGTTCGAGCAGACGCAGGAAGAGCGGGAGAACAAGGCCGTAGCGCCGCCGGACGCCGAGGGCGAAGGCAGCATCAGCGAAGGCGAGAGCGGCGGCGGCGCGCCCGAGGCCAGCCTGCCGCCGCCGGATGTTGCGCCGGAGACGGGCGCCGGACCCGACGCCGAGACGGTCGAGACCGAAGCGGCGACTTCTCCGTCGGTCGCGCCGGGCGCAGCGGAACCCGGGGAAGAGACTCCGTCACCCGGATCGACCCCGGACGGCCCGACGAACGGAGCGGTGCCGGAAAATGCGAGCACCGCACTCACCGTCGACGACGTTGAAGTCCCCGACGGTGCCGAGGCACCGGCGATCGAGGCGGCGACGCCGTCCGAAGACGCCATCCCGGAGGAAGAGGAGGCGACGGAGCCCGCAGCGACCGAGGCGGAGGATCCGACGGACGACGCGACGCTGCCCCCACCCGGCCCGGACGAGGCCGCTTCGCCCGATGTCGCGGTCGAGGACGCGGGCGAGGCGACCGGCTCGGAATGAAGGAGAAATTCGTCGCCTTCGAGTTCGCTTCGGTCGACTCGACGCCGCGCGGTCTCTCTCACCCCGTTCCGCGCTGGTACGCGCCCGCGCTGCTGCTGCTCTTCTCGATCCTCAGCGTCGCGTCCCTCTGGGCGATCACGACGATCCCGACCCTGCGCGACCTGTTTCCGCAGGGCGATCTGCTCATGGGCGTCTACGAGGGCACGCACAGCATCTCTGTGCGGATCTACGTGCTCTGCTACTTCATCTCCTACGCCGCCTTCTGCCACGCGAACATCCTCAAGAAGATCGGGATGGCCCTCGATCTCTGCGTCTACTTCGCGTTCCTCTGCGTGTGTCTCGACCTCGCGTCGATCTTCATCGCCCAGGCGCTGGCCATCTCCTTCCCGCTCACGGCGGTCGAGGTGCTGTCGGGGCTCATGGGGTTCGCCGTCTACTCGATGAAGCTGCTCGAGCGGGGCCGTATGCCCGAGACCGTCCCGATGAAGATCGACACCTCGCGCAACCTCGAGACGCTGACGCGTGCGTTGCTCGTCGCGGTCCTCGCGGGCTGGGTCGCGATCTATACCACGAACGTCGATTTCAGTTTCGTGGCGAGCCTGCGCGATTTCGCGCTTCTGGGTGGAATCGGACCGGGTGTCTTCCTCTTCATCCCGGCCTTCTTCGCCGTTCTCTATCTCGGCGGTCTCGGCGATCAGGTGCTGCATCGGGCCAAGGTCTTCTCGCCCGACATCTCGGTCATCGTGCCCGCGCATAACGAAGCGCACATCGTCGAGAAGACCCTGCGCGCCATCGACGGCGCGGCCGAGCGCTATGACGGGCGCGTCCAGATCATCTTCGTCGACAACGCGTCCTCCGACGACACCTATGCCCTTGCCAAGCGCGTCGTGGAGACGCTCGAGTTCGCCAAGGCCGAGGTCCTGCAGGAGCCTCAGGCGGGCAAGTCCAACGCGCTCAACCGCGCGCTCGACGCGGTCGAGACGGATTACTTCGTGCGCATTGATTCCGATACGCTGATCCGGCCGAACGCCTTTCACCGCGCCATGCGCTACTTCGCCGATCCGGCCGTCGGCGTCGTGGGCGGCCTGCCGCTGCCGCCCGGCGGCGGGATCTTCGACCGGGCGCGCTTCGTGGAGGCGGCGGTGAAGCACGGGCTCTATTCGGTCGGACTCGCCGCGATCAACGGGCTCGTCGGCGTGCCGGGGATGTTCGTGATCTTCCGGACGGACCTCCCGCGGCAACTCGGCGGCTTCGTCGGCGGAATGAACGGAGAGGACACCGACATGTCCCTGCGCATCGGCGAACTCGGCTATCGGCTGATCGTCGACCCGGAGGTCCGCTACATCTCGGAGGTGCCGCGGACCTTCGCGCACATGCGCGAGCAGCGGATGCGCTGGTTCCGCTCCACCTATCACGTCACGGCCCGCTGCCGGGCGGTGGTCTTCTCCTCGGACATGACGTTCCGCGGCAAGATCGTCCTGCCCTACATGCTCGTCAACGGGGCACGGCGGGCGATGATGGTGCCGCTCCTGCTCTTCGGCCTGATCGAGTATCTCGGTGCCTTCAAGCAGTTCGACGTGCTGCAGCTTCCGGCGGTCCTTGCCGTCATTCTCGGGGCGCAGGTCATCATGTCCGTGCTCGCGCTCGTGCTGAACGGTTACGTGCTGCAGGTGCTCTATCTGCCGGAATATCTCGTGTTCCGCCTCCTGCGCGCCTATTTCACGCTCGAGTCGAACCTCTCGATCAACCTGAAGTACACGTCCCGCAGTCTCTACCGCGACGCGAACGTGCGCGCGCAGAAGGAGCTGCAAAGCTCCGGCGACAATCAGAAGAAACAGGCACCGGCCCCGTCGGGCGATCCGGGCTAGGCCGTCGCGTCTTCCGTGCGCGACCGATGTTCAAAGTCTAGGATCTGCCTGGCATATAGGCCCAAAACGATCCTCTCGCCGCACTTTTACTCCTTCCCGAAGCCCCCGCTCCGAAAACGTTGACGAGGCATCAGGCGCGGACGTGACCCGTCTGCCAGTCGAGCGGGCAGCGCTGCGGTTTCTCGATGACCGAACGGGGGGAGGCGTCCGGTGCGGCAAGGTGGTCCAGAAGCACATCGGCAAGGTCATATCCGGCGCGTCGGAAATTCTCTCCGTATGTGATCGCGCCGGGTACCGCCCAGCGCAGGACGTCATGCGCCTCCTTCGCGACGAGTTGCAGGTCGCCGCCCGGTCGTCGACCGGCCCGTCGCGCCGCTTCTGCGGCGGCCAGACCCGCCGAGGCGCTGCCGCAGAGAAGGCCGTCGAGGCTGCCGTCGGCGAAGAGGGGCGTGAGCCGCTCGGCGATCCTGCACATGCCATCCGCAGAGGTTAAGTCCCCGATCGCCTGTCCAGATAGGCCAAGGTGCGCGATCGTATGCTCCCAACCGGCCCGCATTTCGACTCCGTAGGAGAGATCGGCAGGCGGTGCGACGAACCCGAGCCGTTGTGCACCGGCGGCGGCCAGTTGCGCTACTCCCATCTCCGCGAAGGCCCGGTTGTCGAAATCCACGAAGGGGTGACGATGCTCGTGTGATGTGCGTCCGTGCGAGGCGAAAGGAAAACCGCGGTCCAGCAGATAGCGCGCTCGCGGATCGTCCGGGCGCGTATCGGCGAAGACGATGCCATCGGCGGCTGCACTCTCGACCACATAACGGATCGGGTCTATCGGGTCCGAGCCGCAGGAAAATGGGGTTACCACCAGATGGTAGCCCGTATCCGCAAGCCTCGAGGAAAGACCGTGCACGAGGAAGGAGGACAATCCGAACGCCTCCACCTCGGTCGATAGGACTACGCTGATGACGTTCGTGCGGCCCGTCCGAAGCCGGATGCCGGCACGGTTGGGACGGTAGCCAACTTCCTGCGCCACGGCGCGCACGCGGGCCTTGGTCTTCGCCCCGATTTCCGGTGCGTCGATCAGTGCACGGCTCACGGTCGAGACGCCCAGACCCGTAGCCTGCGCGATCGTCCTGAGGGTCGGCCGGGCCGTCTTGTCGCTCATGGCGTATCTCTCCTCGACAACAGCTTGACACATCAGACCGGCCTTCGCTACGCAATCTGAAACGTTTCAGGTTACATCGTTACCGTTCATGCCAACCAAGGGAGGAAATCGGATGGCGTTTCGAGGACAGGTGACCCTGTTAGGTCTGGCTGGAGCGACGGCGCTGGCTACTTCCGCATCGGCCGAATCGCTGGAAGTCACGCACTGGTGGACATCCGGCGGCGAGGCAGCCGCGGTCGCACACTTCGCGGAGGCGTTTCGCGCGACCGGGAACGAATGGGTCGACGGCGCGATCGCGGGCTCGGGAAGTACGGCGCGACCGATCATCGTCTCACGCCTTGTCGGCGGCGATCCGATGGGAGCCACGCAATTCAACCACGGCCGGCAAGCGGAGGAATTGATCGAAGCGGGGCTCTTCCGCGATCTCTCAGCGCTGGCCGAGGCAGAGGGGTGGCGCGATGTCGTCAATCCACCCTCACTGATCGATGCCTGTACGGTGGATGATAGGGTCTACTGCGTGCCGGTCAACATCCATTCGGCGCAATGGCTCTGGCTCTCGGACCAGGCATATGCGGATGCGGGCGTCGCGGTACCGACCAATTGGTCCGAATTCGTCGCCGCCGCGCCCGCACTGCGCGACGCGGGCAAGGTGCCGCTCGCGCTGGGGGGGCAGCCGTGGCAGGCCATGATCGTCTTCGAGACGCTCGTTCCCACCCTCGGCGGACGCGATCTCTACGACGCTGTCTACGAGACCAAGGACGCCGATGCGGCGCGCTCGGACGAGATGGCGGCGATCTGGCAGGCCATGGCGGATGTTCGGGAGATGTCGCGCGGCACAAACGTGCAGGACTGGAACCAGGCCACCAACATGGTCGTCACCGGTGCGGCCGGCGGACAGATCATGGGCGATTGGGCGCAGGGTGAATTCGCGACGGCCGGGATGACCGCCGGGGAAGCGTACCACTGTCTGCCGGGCCTGGGCGAGAACGCGGTGATCTCGACAGGCGGCGATGCCTTCTACTTTCCGGTGCTGGACGACGACGCCAAGTCCGAGGCGCAGGACGCGCTGGCGTCCGTGCTGATCTCGCCGGAGGCGCAGGTCGCGTTCAACCTCAGGAAAGGTTCGCTTCCGGTGCGGGGCGATGTCGACCTCGAAGCGACAAATGCCTGTATGCAGAAAGGGCTCGAGATCCTCGCGTCCGGCAACACGATTCGCTCTACGCCGGAACTGATTAACGAGGATACCGGCACGCAGATCGGGGATCTGGTGACGCAGTTCATGAACGAAGATGCGATGACGCCCGAAGACGCGCAGGAGCGCTTCGCTGTCATCATCGAGGACGCGGAGTAACCCTCTCGCCCCCGGTCGGACCGGTCGGGGGCGATGCGCCGCGGCGGTTTGTTGTCCCGCCGGCGATGACCACGGCCGCGAAGGAGAGCGGGGATGGACGAGACCGGCAGACCGCGACGGCCCCTGCGGAACCTGAGCGCGAAGCTTGCCATGCTGCCGATGATCCTGACGGCGCTAGTCGTCTTCGTGGGCGGAACGCTGTGGACGGTGGTTCATTCCTTCACCGACTCAAAACTCCTTCCCAGGCTCGATTGGGCAGGACTCGAGCAATACGACCGGCTCTGGTCCTCGGACCGCTGGCTCGTGTCGATCGAGAACCTTGTTATCTACGGAGTACTCAGCCTCGTCTTCTCTTTCCTGATCGGCTTCGTCCTGGCGGCGCTGCTGGACCAGAAGATCCGCTTCGAGGACACGTTCCGAACGATCTTCCTCTATCCTTTCGCCCTCAGCTTCATCGTTACGGGGCTGGTCTGGCAGTGGCTGCTGAACCCTGATTTCGGCATTCAGTCCGTCCTGCGCGACTGGGGCTGGGACGTGACCGTCGACCCGCTTTACGACCCCGGTATCGTGATCTACGGGGTGCTCGTCGCGGGGCTCTGGCAAGGCACGGGCTTCGTGATGTGCCTGATGCTCGCCGGGTTGCGCGGCATCGACGAGGACATCTGGAAAGCCGCCCGCGTCGACGGCATTCCGAAATGGAAAACGTATCTCTTCGTCGTCCTCCCCATGATGCGCCCCGTTATGGTGACGGCTCTGGTCATCGTGACGGCGGGTATCGTGAAGCTCTACGATCTTATCGTGGCGCAGACGGGTGGAGGCCCAGGCATCGCTTCCGAGGTGCCGGCCAAATACGTCTATGATTTCATGTTCCGGGCACAGAACCTTGGGCAGGGTTTCGCCGCATCCACGATGATGCTGGTGACCGTGGCGATCATCCTGATTCCCTGGGCCTATCTCGAGTTCGGGGGCAAAAGACGATGAGCGACTCCGCCAGATCCGCCGCCGCCGATCCGTCCGGTCCGGTGCCCACCGGTCCGCGCCCGCGCCGCCGCGTGTCGCGGGGGAACGTCATGCTGTACGGCACGCTGATCGTCATCGCGGTCTACTATCTGCTGCCGCTTTACGTGATGGTCGTCACATCGCTGAAAGGTATGCCCGAGATCCGCGTGGGCAACATCTTTGCACCTCCCGTCGAGGTCACATTCGAACCCTGGGTGAAAGCCTGGGGCGAGGCCTGTACCGGTCTCAACTGCGATGGGCTGAGCCGGGGGTTCTGGAACTCCGTGTCGATCCTTGTTCCGTCGGTGGTGCTTTCCATCGCCGTGTCCTCGATCTCGGGCTACGCACTGACGGCCTGGCGGTTCCGCGGGTCAGAGACGTTCTTCACGATCCTGATATTCGGGGCATTCATCCCCTATCAGGTGATGCTATACCCGCTTGTCATCCTGTTGCGTGAGCTCGGTCTCTACGGGTCGCTCTGGGGGCTGGTGCTGGTCCACACGATCTTCGGGATGCCGATCCTCACACTGCTTTTCCGCAACTACTTCGCCACTGTTCCGAAAGAGCTCATCAAGGCCGCCCGTGTCGACGGTGCGGAGTTCTGGACGATCTTCCTGAAGATCCTGGCTCCGATGTCGCTGCCGATCTTCGTTGTCGCCGTGATCCTTCAGGTGACGGGCATCTGGAACGACTTCCTCTTCGGCGTCGTCTTCACGCGCCCGGAGACCTATCCGATGACCGTTCAGCTCAACAACATCGTCAACTCCGTGCAGGGGGTGAAGGAGTACAACGTCAACATGGCCGCCACCATACTCACGGGGCTGGTGCCACTGACCGTCTATTTCGTCTCCGGAAAGCTCTTCGTGCGCGGCATCGCCGCGGGCGCGGTGAAAGGATAGACCAATGGCCGCCATCGAAATCCGTGACCTGACGCTTGCCTACGGGGATCTCAAGGTTCTCGATCGTTTGAACCTGGACGTGCGGGAAGGAGAGTTCGTCGTCCTTCTCGGCCCATCGGGCTGCGGGAAATCGACCTTGCTCGATTGTATCGCAGGCCTTGCGGACGTGACGGAGGGGCAGGTTCATATCGGCGGACGGAATGTCACCTGGGAAGAGCCGTCCGCGCGCGGCATCGGCATGGTGTTCCAATCCTATGCACTCTACCCGCAGATGACAGTCCGGGGAAACATGGCCTTCGGTCTCAGAAACGCCGGAATGGCGAAATCCGAGATCGCCGAGCGCATCGACCGTGCGGCCATGACCTTGCAGATCGAGCCGCTGCTCGACCGCAAGCCCGCCGCACTCTCCGGTGGGCAGCGCCAGCGTGTGGCCATCGGGCGTGCGCTGGTGCGCGACGTGGACGTATTTCTCTTCGACGAGCCTCTGTCGAACCTCGACGCCAAGCTGCGCGCCGAACTGCGGGTCGAGATCAAGCGCCTGCACGAACGACTTGGAAATACAATGATCTACGTGACTCATGACCAGATCGAGGCGCTGACCCTTGCCGACCGCATCGCGCTCCTGCGTGGCGGCATCGTGCAGCAATATGCCGATCCGCGGACGATCTACATGAAACCCGCGAACCTGTTCGTCGCGGGCTTCATCGGCTCCCCCGCCATGTCGATGCTCGAGGTCGTGACCGCCGGAGGCGGTACCCTCCGCCTGGGCGAGACCGTGATCGACATGGAGGGATACGACGGGAGCGTGCCCGCGGAAGCCGGACGACGGCTGATCCTCGGGGTCCGGCCCGAACATGTCGCGATCGGTCCTGAGACCGGCTCCGACAGGTCAGCCCGCGTCGACCTCGACGAGCCGATGGGCTCCGATAGCCTTCTGTGGCTGACGCTCGAAGGGCAGACGCTTTCCGCACGTGCTGACCCCGACCACGGCCTGACCGAAGGGGATCAAGTGTCCGTCCGCCTCGACCCCGCCCGGGCCTCCCTTTTCGACGCCGAGACCGAAATCCGGCTGTGACACCTCTCATACGAAGCTGAACCTATGATCGATCTCACCGGCGACTGGACCTTGCGCGATGCCGCGGGGGAACATTCCTGCACCCTCACCCTTCCGGGCGACGCCCACACCGCGCTCGCGGCCGCCGGGCTGATCCCCGAGCCGTACGTCGGGCGCAACGAATACGAGTGCCGATGGGTCGCCGAGCGCGACTGGATCGTCTCGCGCGGTTTCGAGGTCGATGACACGGCGCGCGATCTCGTCGTCGAAGGCCTCGACTGTGTGGCGTCGATCGCAATCAACGGAACTGTCGTGCTGCGGGCCGCCAATGCTTTCCGCCATCACCGCACCGATGTCTCGGGGGCCCTGCAGCAGGGCAGGAACGAGATCGAAATTCGCTTCCGATCGCCTGTCGCCGTCGCGGCCGAGATACAGGCGCGCCAACCCTACCCTGTGCCGTGGCACCCCGGAAATTGCCCGATTCCAAACGGAAACCTACTCAGGAAACCGCAATGCGATTTCGGCTGGGACTGGAACATCGCCCTCGCGCCGTTCGGCCTGCGTGACGCGATCCGTCTCGAACCCCGCCGGCCGGGACGGATCGAGGACATCATCGTCGAGCAGCGGCTCGTCGGCGGTGCCATGCAAGTCTCCGTCGTGATTCATGGCGGCACCGAGGGAGCGGAGGCGACGGCGATGCTCTGCGGGGTGCGGGGCCGTGCCACGGTACAGGGCGGCCGCGCCCGTCTGACCCTGCGGATCGAGGGGCCGGACCTCTGGTGGCCGGCCGGGCAGGGGGCGCAACCGCTTCACGACCTGCATGTCTCCTGCGGGGCGGAAACCGCCACCCGCCGCATCGGCCTGCGCGAGGCCCGGCTGATCTCCGAGCCCGACGCGCGGGGCCGTTCCTTCACCGTCCGGATCAACGGACGCGACGTCTTTTGCAAGGGCGCGGCCTGGATCCCTGTCGACGCGCTGCCCGGGCGCGTCGATCCCGAGAGAGGACGCGACCTTCTGCGTTCGGCCGCGGTTGCACATATGAACATGGTTCGGGTCTGGGGCGGCGGGCGCTACGAACAACCGTGGTTCTACGAGGAATGTGATCGCCTGGGCCTCATGGTCTGGCAGGATTTCATGTGGGCCTGTCATCTCTACCCCTGCGACGAGGATTGGCTCGCGGAGGCTCGCGACGAGGCCGAGGAGGTCGCGCGTCGCCTGTCGCACCATCCCTCGATTGTGCTGTGGTGCGGCGACAACGAGCTGGTCGGTGCGCTGCAATGGTTCGAGGAGAGCCGCCGCGACCGCGACCGGTATCTGGTCGGATACGACCGTCTGAACCGTGCCGTCGAGGCCGGTTTCCGTGCCGCCTTGCCCGATGCGCCATGGTGGCCCTCCTCGCCGTCCAAGGGCCCGATGGCGTTCGGCGATGCCTTCCATGAGGATGGATCGGGCGACATGCATTTCTGGGCGGTCTGGCACGAGGGGCAGGATTTTGACCACTATCGGACGATCCGTCCCCGTTTCGTGTCCGAGTTCGGCTTCCAGTCCTATCCGCCGCCCTCCGTCGTCGCTCGCTTCGCCGAACCGGTGGATCGCAATCTCGCCTCGCCCGTCATGCAGTCGCACCAGAAGGATCGGGGCGGCAATGCGCGTATCGCCGAGACCATCGCGCGCTACTTCCGGTTTCCCGAACGGTTCGACGATTTCGCGTGGTTGTCGCAGGTACAGCAGGGGCTGGCGCTGCAGACCGCCATCGACACGTGGCGCGCCCAGGCACCCGAGTGCATGGGCACGCTCATCTGGCAACTCAACGATACCTGGCCCTGCGTGTCGTGGTCGACGCTTTCATATGGCGGCGAGTGGAAGGCCTCGCATTACATGGTTGCTGCTACCTTTGCAGATGTGCGCGTCGTCGTAGTGCCCGAAGACGACACACTTCGGCTCTTGGCGGTGAGCGACCGGCCCGACCGCGTCGACCTGCGGATCGTGGCCGACGCGGTGGGGCTCGACGGTTCCGTGCGCCGGCTCGCGCGATCGACCGCTTGCCTGTCTGCGGGCGCGCAAGAGGTGAAGAGGCTCGACGCCGGGGCGCTCGGACCCGACGAGATGCTGCGTCTGACATGGACCGGAGGCGGCTGTGGAGACGACCTCTTCGCGCCGCGTCGCTGGCGGGATTACGCGCTGCCGGAAGCGCGTCCTCGTCTCGCCGCCACGCGCGACGGAAAAGGATGGCAGCTCGACATTTCGACGGACCTGCCCGCCTATTTTGTCACGATCGAGGCCGATCGGCCCGGGCGCTTCGACGACAATGTCCGCCATGTCTTACCCGACCGGCCGGTGCGGTTGCGTTTCGATCCCTCCGATAATGGCCCGACGCCCCGTTTCACGTTGCGCGACCTTCGATCAGCGACCTATGGTCGCGACGTCGGGGATATGCGCTCAGACAGCGATGTAAGGGCCACCGGATCACCCGACAATGCAGACCCACAGGCGATCGACCGTCCGAAGGCCGTCTGAGGCCCGCGAGGGCGTCTCATTCGACGGTGTCGACCTAGCCAATGATGCCGTCGGCGAGGGCCGGCGACACGACCGTCTGTGCAGGTCTGGCGGTGAAGAGGTTGCCGATGCCGAAGGACCAGGAGACGCGATCTCCGGGCGGAGCGGGACATGTCGGAAACGATCAGGATCACGGAAGGACCGGGATCTCGCAGGATAGGATCGGCGGATCTGGTGGAGCCTAGGGGAGTCGAACCCCTGACCTCTTGCATGCCATGCAAGCGCTCTACCAACTGAGCTAAGGCCCCTTACCGGCCTGCGATCTAAGGCAGGCCCATGGACGGCGCAAGCGGAAAAATCACCTGCATCGCCCGATTGTCGCGACGCGATCAGTCGTCGTCGTCCTTGTCGCTGCCGACGTCGGCGATCTCGTCGAGCGAGACCGTATCGTCATCGTCATCGTCATCGAGGACGTCCTCGGCATCGTCCGCATCGTCCTCGTCGAGATCGACGTCATCGTCGTCGAGCAGCAGATCGTCGTCGTCCTTGTCGGTCTTCTTGGCGTCGACGTCGTCCTTGTCGGCCGACAGGATCCGCGTCTTGGTGCCGGTGTCGACATTGACGACCTCGCCCGTGTAGGGGCTGACGACGGGGGAACGGTTCAGATCGTAGAAGCGCTTGCCGGTCGTCGGGCAGACCCGCTTGACGCCCCATTCTTCCTTGGGCATGTCGGTTCCTTCATCTCGTCCGGCCATGAGCGGCCCGGGTGCAGGGAATTGGGGTCGGATGCCACAGGGGACAAGGGGTGGCAAGCCCCCGCGGGAGGGAGAGCGCATGACCGACGAACTGCCCGTTCCGGGCCTGCCGGGCGTCGCGGTGACGCTGCGCCGCTCGGCGCGGGCGCGGCGTCTGTCGCTCCGGGTGGGGCGTGCGGATGGGCGGGTGTCGATGTCGCTGCCGCGCCGCACGCCGCTCTCCGAGGCGCAGGCCTTCATCGCCGCGCAGGCCGAATGGATCGCCCGCCATGTCTCGGCTGCGCCCGCGCCGCGTGTCGTGACCGTCGGGGGTACGCTGCCGCTTCTCGGGGGCGAGGTGCCGGTCGTCGCGGGCCCGGGCCGCGCGGCGCGGTTCACCGGAGAGGCCGTCGCCGTGCCCGACGACGCCCGTACCGGCCCCCGCGTCCGCGCGCTCCTGCAGACGATGGCGCGCACGCATCTGGTCGCTGCCGTCGACCGTCATGCCGAGGCGCTTGGGCATCGGCCGTCGAAACTCACCCTCCGCGATACGCGCTCCCGCTGGGGATCGTGCTCCTCTCGCGGGGACCTGATGTTCAGCTGGCGGCTGGTAATGGCCCCGCCCGAGGTGCTCGACTACGTGGCCGCCCATGAGGTCGCCCATCTCGCCCATATGGACCACTCGCCGCACTTCTGGGCGGCGGTCGAGCGGCTCATGCCCGACTACGCGCCGCGTCGCGCCTGGCTGCGCCGCGAAGGGGCCGCGCTCCATGCGGTGGATTTCGGCGCGCGCTAGGGGCAGGATCGCGCCATGATGCTCAACCCGCTTCCCGAAGGCTCCGGTGCCGCGCACGAACGGCTCTATCGGTCGCTGCGCAGCCGGATCATGCACGGCGAACTGCCGCCCGGCGCGCCGCTCACCCTGCGCGGGATCGGCCGCGACTACGGGGTCAGCATGACACCCGTGCGCGAGGCGCTGCGCCGGCTGGTGGCCGAGGGCGCGCTGTCGCTCTCCGCGTCGGGGCGCATCGCGACGCCCGCGCTCTCCAACGATCGGATCGAGGAGCTGGCCGCGCTGCGTTCGCTTCTCGAGCCGGAACTGGCGCTCCGCGCGCTGCCGCGGGCGCATCTGGCGCTCATCGACCGGATGGAGGCCATCAACGTGGCCATCGCGGAGCAGATCGCCAAGCACGACGCCCCCGGCTACATCCGGACGAACCTGGAGTTTCACCGCACGCTCTACCTGCGGGCGCAGGCCCCTGCGATCCTCGCCATGGTCGAGACCGTCTGGCTGCAACTCGGCCCAACGATGCGCGCGCTCTACGGGCGGCTCAACCGGACGGAGCTGCCCAAGAACCATCGCCTGATCGTCGCGGCCCTGCGCGCGGGGGACGAGCCGGGACTGCGTCTCGCCGTGCGGGCGGATGTCACGCAGGGGTTGCGGCTGCTTGCCGGCTAGGTCGCGACCAGGCGGGCGAGGTCGCGGAGATCGTCCTGCCGCAGGCCGAGACCGCGGGTCAGGGTGCGCAGAAAAGCGCGGTCCGCCCGCGTCAGCGGACCGTCGGCCAGGAGGACGGAGACCGTCGCGTTGAAGATCACCATGCGCTCGGGCCGGGTCAGCCCGTCGCGCATCCAGTAGAAGTTGGTCGGCAGGATCAGCCGGTCGGCCCGCCGGGCGATCTCGCGCAGGTGGCTGGCGGTGAAATCCATCTCGGTCGTGTCGCGCGCGATTTCGAGGGCACGGGCGAGCCGGGCCGCCTCGATCGTACGCCCCTTCCAGACGGCATGGCACATCGCGTCGACGGCGCTAAAGCGCGGACCGTTGCGCAGCCCCGCGATCTCCAGCCGGAGCGCCCGCCGCCGCCGCCGCATCCGGTGACCGACGAGGAGGAAAGCCGCGGTGACGGCGAGGCATCCCGCGACCCAGGGCAGGATCTGCCCGAGGCGGAACCCCTCCAGCAGCGACGCAGCCCAGGGTCCGAGGAACGGGGCCTGCCCCGGAGCGTCCGCGGCATGTGCGCAGGCCAGCCCGGGCAGAAGCGCGGAACCGAGAGCAAGGGGGACGATGACGGGGCGGATCATTCTGTGGCTCGGAGCTGTTGCAGGCTCCGCGATCTCTCCCATGAAAAAACGGCAGGACTGGGAAAGTCCTGCCGCCGGAATGTGACCTTTTGCGCCTCGGGTGCGTCCGAGGCGTTAACGTCTCACGCGTGGATCGGCCCGTCGCCGCAGGCGAGCGCGGCTTCGCGCATGGCTTCCGAATAGGTCGGATGCGCATGGCAGGTGCGCGCCAGATCCTCGGCCGCCGCCCCGAACTCCATCGCCACGCAGACCTCGTGGATCAGGTCGCCCGCCATCGGGCCGATGACATGGCATCCGAGGATGCGGTCGGTCCTGGCGTCGGCGAGCAGCTTCACGAAGCCGTCGCCGGCGAAATTGGCCTTGGCGCGGCCGTTGCCCATGAAGCTGAACTTGCCGACCTTGTAGTCGCGTCCCTCCTCCTTGAGCTGTTCCTCGGTCAGGCCGACGGCGGCGACCTCGGGGTGGGTGTAGATCACGCTCGGGATCACGTCGTAGTTCACGTGGCCCGCCTGACCGGCCAGGATCTCGGCGATGGCCATGCCCTCGTCCTCGGCCTTGTGGGCGAGCATCGGCCCCTCGATCACGTCGCCGATCGCGTAGATGCCGTCGACACTGGTCGCGTAGCCGTCGTCGACCGCGATCTGGCCGCGCTGCGTCATCTTCACGCCGAGCTCATCGAGGCCCAGCCCCTCGGTGTAGGGCTTGCGCCCCGTCGACACGAGCACCGTGTCGGCCTTCAATTCGTGGGTGCTGTCGTCCTTGCGGAGCGCGTAGCCGACGGTCGCCTTGTCGCCCTTCGTCTCCACCTTCGAGACGGCGGCACCGGTGATGAACTTCAGCCCCTGTTTCTGCAGAAGGCGCTGGAATTGCTTGGCCACCTCGCCGTCCTGACCCGGCGTGATCGCGTCGAGATACTCGATCACGGTCACCTCCGTCCCGAGGCGCGCATAGACCGAGCCGAGCTCAAGCCCGATCACGCCGCCGCCCACGACGACGAGGCTCTTGGGGATGCTGCCCAGCTCCAGCGCGCCGGTCGAGGTGACGACGACCTTCTCGTCGATCTCCACCTCGGCCCCAGGCACGTTCGCCGATTCGCTGCCGGAGGCGATGATGATGTGCTTCGCCTCGTGGGTCTCGTCCCCGACCTTGACCTTGCCGGCCTCGGGGATGGAGCCCCAGCCCTTCAGCCAGTCGATCTTGTTCTTCTTGAACAGGAATTCGATGCCCTTGGTGTTCTGCCCGATGACGTCGTCCTTGTAGGCGAGCATCTGTTTCCAGTCGACGCTGGGCGATTTGCCCTTCAGGCCCATCTTCGCGAAATTGTGTTCCGCTTCATGGAGTTGATGGGAGGCATGGAGCAGCGCCTTCGACGGGATGCAGCCGACGTTCAGGCAGGTGCCGCCCAGCGTCTCGCGCCCCTCGACCACCGCGGTCTTCAGCCCCAGCTGCGCGCAGCGGATGGCACAGACATAGCCGCCGGGGCCGCTGCCGATGATGATGACGTCGTATTGGGCCATGGGTCAGTTCCTTGATTGCGGGGCACCGGGTCAGCCACCGGACCCCCGAGGTATTTCCGGCTGAATGAGATCAGATCAGGGTGGAGATAACCATCAGGACGGTTGCGGTGAACCCCGCGAACCAGATGTAGGACCGCCAGGGCCGCCAGCCGAAGGCATAGGCCGGCACATAGAGGATACGCGCGCCGAGGTAGACCCAGCCGCAGATTGCGGTGAAGCCGGTGGACTGCCCCGAGACGGTTACGAGCGTGACGGCGGCGGTGAAGAGGATCAGCCCCTCGAAATGGTTGTCGAGCGCGCGGTAGAGCCGGGCGGTCCGCTCCGAAAGCAGGTCGACGAGGTCGCCGCCGATCTTCGCGCGGTCGCGCGCCGAGGTCGTCTTGCCGGGCCCCAGCTCCAGGTTGGCGGGCACCGCCATCAGCACGAACTGCACCGCCTGCAGCAGGATCGCGAGGGCGAGGACGGTCAGCTCGGGCGTCATGCCGTCCTCATGAAGCGGCCGTCGAGGGGGCCGCCGGTCTGGGCCTCGGCATCGAGCCACCTCTGCGCCTTGGCCCGGTCGTTCACCTCATAGAGCGCGGTCACGCCGGGGCCGTCCGCATCGCGCCAGAGTTGCAGGAGCGTCAGCCCGGCGGTCATCCGCGTCTCCGCGTCCGCGTCGAATTCTGCCTTCCAGGCATCGTAGTCATCAGGGGTCTGGTGGGTGAGCAGGTTCATCGCGGGCCTCCGGTCGGGTGCGTGCAGCACACCCTAGGCCGCGGCGGCCGGGGCGTCACGCCGGATGTCGGAGCGGCCCTCACTTCGGCCCGCGGCGGATGAGGAGGTACGTTGTGAAGGCCGAGATGGCGGCATAGATCGCGGCGAGATACCAAAGCACCGGATCCGGCCCCCGCCAGGCCTGCAGGGCGAGCACGAGGATGACGGCGATGGCGACGCGGATGATCCAGAAGGCGATGGCGCGACGGGTGGGGGTCATGGGTTTCTCTCCCGCGTCAGGCGGTTTTCATGAAGCGACCCGTAACGGGGCCGTTGGTTTGGTGTGCCTCGTCGAGCCAGGCTGCGCCTTCTTCCGGTCGTTGACCCCGAAGAAGGCGGTGAGGCCGTTTCCATCGACGTCGCGCTGGAGCTGCATCAGGGTGAGGCCGGCGTTCATGCGGCTCTCGGCAGAGGCGTCGAAGTCGGATTTCCAGGCCTCGTAGGAGGCGGGAGTGTGGCGGGTGAGGAGGTTCATGAACGGTTCCGACTATTGAGGCGATACTGCATTTATTGCCGTGAAGGCGCCGCAAGTGAAAAAGACTATAGATAGGGCGGCCGGAAAAACCATTGCGCCAATGAAGCCAACCGACCCGATCCGTTCGAGTGTCCTAGGAACCGTAAATTGAAGCTGCGCAAGAATGTAGGTCGTCGCGAGTGAGGCTATTGCTGCAACAATTCCAAGCACAAAGAGACCCGTCGCCCACTTGATATCAGACAGCGACACAAGTTTTTCAAAGGTCCCTTCTCTAAGAGCTGAACCGAGAAACGCAAATACGGCGATGATCCCGCCTCCGTTAAGAGTAATCAAAGTCTTGAGCGCGAATAGGCCGCTTTCTTTGATCACCTCCGCATTTATCCGATGCAGATCTCTTAGGAGTTCCTGCGTATTCCCTTCGTTTGAATTCATCACAAATCCATCAACAACCGACGCGGATCCTCCAGGGCTTCCTTCACCCGCACGAGGAACGTCACCGCGCCTTTGCCGTCCACGATCCGGTGGTCGTAGCTGAGTGCGAGGTACATCATCGGGCGGATGACGATCTCGCCGCCGACGACCATGGGCCGGTCCTGGATCTTGTGCATCCCGAGGATGCCCGACTGCGGAGGGTTCAGGATGGGCGAGGACATGAGCGAGCCGTAGACGCCGCCGTTCGAGATGGTGAACGTCCCGCCCTGCATGTCGGCCATGGCGAGCTTGCCGTCGCGCGCCGCTTTGCCCTTCTCGGCGATGGCCTTCTCGATCTCGGCGAAGGACATGGCGTCGGCGTCGCGGATGACGGGCACCACGAGGCCCTGCGGCGTGCCGGCGGCGATGCCCATGTGGACGAAATGCTTGTAGACGACGTCGGTGCCGTCGATCTCGGCATTGACCTCGGGCACCTCCTGCAGCGCGTGGACACAGGCCTTGGTGAAGAAGGACATGAACCCGAGCTTCACGCCATGCTTCTTGAGGAACAGATCCTTGTACTCGCTGCGCAGGTCCATGACCGCCTTCATGTCCACCTCGTTGTAGGTGGTCAGCATGGCGGCTGTGTTCTGGCTGTCCTTCAGGCGCTTGGCGATGGTCTGGCGCAGGCGCGTCATCTTCACCCGCTCCTCGCGGCCGGCGTCCTCCGCGGCCACGGGCGCGCGCGGTGCGGCGGCGGACTTCGGTGCCTCCGCCGGCGCGGCGGATTTCGCGGCGGAGGCGGCCTTCATGACGTCCTCCTTCATCACCCGGCCGTCGCGACCGGTGCCCGTGACCTGATCGGAGCTGAGGCCCTTCTCGGCCATCAACTTCTTGGCCGAGGGCGCATCCTCGACATCGGCGTCCGATTTGGACGGAGCGGCTTTCGGGGCCTCGTCCTGCGCCTCGGCCTTCGGTGCGGGCGCGCCGCCCTCTCCGGTCGTCAGTACGGCGAGCTTGCCGCCGGCGGCCACGGTTTCGCCCTCCTTGGCCAGGATCTCGGTCAGCGTGCCGGCCCCGGGGCTCGGCACCTCGACGGAGACCTTGTCGGTTTCCAGCTCGCAGAGCATCTCGTCGGCCTCGACCGCGTCGCCCGGCTGCTTGAACCAGGTGGCGACGGTGGCCTCTGACACACTTTCGCCGAGTGCGGGAACCATGACGTCCACCGCCTCGCCTCCGGTGTCGGCGGGGGCGTTGTCCGCGTCGGCCTTCGTTTCCGGCTCGGCCTCGGCCTTGCCACTATCCTTGTCTTCGGACTTCGGGGCCGCGCCCTCGCCCTCTGAAAGGGTCGCCAGCAGGGCATCGACGCCCACGGTCTCGCCCTCCTTGGCTACGATCTCGGCCAGGGTGCCGGCGGCGGGGCTCGGCACTTCGACGGTCACCTTGTCGGTTTCGAGCTCGCAGAGCATCTCGTCGGCCGCGACCGTATCGCCTGGCTGCTTGAACCAGGTGGCGACGGTCGCCTCGGTGACGGATTCGCCCAGGGTGGGGACTTTGACTTCGATGGACATGGGTTACTCCGTGCGCAGCGCTTCGTCGACGAGCGCGGCTTGTTGGGCTTTGTGTTGGCTGGCGAGACCGGTCGCCGGCGAGGCGGAGGCGGCGCGGCCCGCGTAGAGCGGTCGGGTGTGGCTGGCCCCGATGCGGGTCAGCACCCATTCGATGTTGGGCTCCACGAAGGTCCAGGCCCCCTGGTTCTTGGGCTCCTCCTGGCACCAGACGATCTCGGCCTGCTTGAAGCGGCCCAATTCGTTGACCATCGAGAGCGCGGGGAACGGATAGAACTGCTCCAGCCGCAACAGGTAGACGTCGTCGAGGCCGCGTTCGTCGCGCTCCTCCAGCAGGTCGTAGTAGACCTTGCCCGAGCAGATGACGACGCGCCTGATCTTGTCGTCGGCGACGAGCTTCGTCTCGGAGTTGCCCTGCTCCGCGTCGTCCCAGAGGACGCGGTGGAAGGACGATCCGGTCAGGAACTCCTCCTTCGCGGAGACGGCCAGTTTGTGCCGCAGGAGCGACTTCGGCGTCATCAGGATGAGCGGCTTGCGGAAATCGCGGTGCAGCTGCCGGCGCAGAATGTGGAAGTAGTTGGCCGGGGTGGAGCAATTGGCGACGATCCAGTTGTCCTGCCCGCACATCTGCAGGAAGCGTTCGAGTCGGGCGGAGGAGTGTTCCGGGCCCTGGCCCTCGTATCCGTGGGGCAGCAGACAGACGAGACCCGACATGCGAAGCCACTTCGATTCCCCCGAGGAAACGAACTGGTCGAACATGATCTGCGCGCCGTTGGCGAAGTCGCCGAACTGCGCCTCCCACATCGTCAGCGCGTTGGGCTCGGCCAGCGAATAGCCGTATTCGAACCCGAGGACCGCGTATTCGGACAGGGCGCTGTCGATCACCTCGTAGTGGGACTGTCCCTCGCGAACATGGTTAAGCGGGTAATACCGCTCCTCGGTTTCCTGGTTCACGAGGCCGGAATGCCGCTGGGAGAAGGTGCCGCGGGTCGAATCCTGGCCGGCCAGCCGCACGCGGTATCCCTCGGTCAGGAGCGAGCCGAAAGCCAGTGCCTCGGCCGTGGCCCAGTCGAAACCCGTGCCGCTTTCGAACATCTTCGACTTCGCCTCGATCAGGCGGCCCACGGTCTTGTGCATCGGGAAGCCGTCGGGAACCGAGGTCAGGGCGCGGCCCACGTCCTCGTAGGTCTTCTCCACGATGGCCGTCTCTCCGCGCACGTACTCGTCTGCGTCGCGGCGATCCAGGTGCGACCAGCGCCCGTCGAGCCAGTCGGCCTTGTTGGGCTTGTAGTCCTTCCCGGCCTCGAACTCCTGGGCGAGATGGTCCTGGAAGGCGACCTTCATGTCCTCGATCTCGCCCTCGGGGATCAGGCCATCCTTCACCAGCCGCTCGGTATAGAGCGTGAGCGTCGTCTTGTGGCCCTTGATCTTCTTGTACATCACCGGGTTCGTGAACATGGGCTCGTCGCCCTCGTTATGGCCGAACCGGCGGTAGCAGAAGATGTCGAGCACGACGTCCTTCCCGAACTTCTGCCGGAACTCGGTCGCCACGCGGGCGGCATGGACCACGGCCTCCGGGTCGTCGCCGTTCACGTGGAAGATGGGGGCCTCGACCACCAGCGCGTTGTCCGTCGGATAGGGCGAGGAGCGCGAGAAGTGGGGGGCCGTCGTGAAGCCGATCTGGTTGTTGACGACGATATGGATCGTCCCGCCGGTCTTGTGGCCGCGCACGCCCGAGAGCGCGAAGCATTCGGCGACCACGCCCTGGCCGGCGAAGGCCGCGTCGCCATGCAGCAGGACACCGGTGACCTTGGTGCGGTCGGTGTCGTTCAGCTGATCCTGCTTAGCGCGGACCTTGCCGAGGACGACCGGGTTCACCGCCTCGAGGTGCGAGGGGTTCGCCGTCAGGGACAGGTGCACGGTGTTGCCGTCGAACTCCCGGTCGCTCGACGCGCCGAGGTGGTACTTCACGTCGCCCGAGCCGTCGACGTCCTCGGGTTTGAAGCTGCCGCCCTGGAATTCGTTGAAGATCGCCTTGTAGGGCTTTCCCATCACGTTGGCGAGCACCGAGAGGCGGCCGCGGTGGGGCATCCCGATCACGATTTCTTCCAGCCCCAGCTGACCGCCGCGCTTGATGATCTGCTCCATCGCGGGGACGAGCGCCTCGCCGCCGTCGAGACCGAAGCGCTTGGTGCCCATGTACTTGACGTGCAGGAACTTCTCGAAGCCTTCCGCTTCCACCAGCTTGTTGAGGATGGCGCGGCGTCCGTTCTGGGTGAACTCGATCTCCTTGCCGAGGCCCTCGATCCGCTCCTTGAGCCAGGAGGATTGCTCGGGGTCGGAGATGTGCATGTACTGCAGCGCGAAGGTGCCGCAATACGTCCGCCGCAGGATCGAGACGATCTCCCGCAGGGTGGCGACCTCGAGGCCGAGGACATTGTCGATGAAGATCGGCCGGTCGAGGTCGGCCTCCTTGAAGCCATAGGATGCGGGCTCGAGCTCGGGATGCGGCTCGGGGTTGCGCATCCCCAGCGGGTCGAGCTTGGCGTCGAGGTGGCCCCGGATGCGGAAGGCCCGGATCAGCATCAGCGCCCGGATCGAATCGAGCACGGCGCGCTTGATCGCATCGTCCGAGGGGGCCGCGCCGATCTCGGCGGCCTTCGAGCGGATCTTGTCACCCGCGGACTTGGCCTCCTTCGGGTCGACCGGGGCGGCCGGCCATTCGCCGGTCAGCGCCGCCGTCAGGTCGTCCGACGGCACCGGCGGCCAGTCGCCGCGCGCCCAGCTCGGACCCGCCGCCTCGGCCTGCGCGTCGCCGGCGTCGTCCTCGAGCGCGTCGAAGAACTGCCTCCAGGTGTCGTCCACCGCGCCGGGATCGTCGGCGTAACGGGCGTACATCTGCTCCAGATAGGCCGCGTTGTGGCCCTGCATGAAGCTCGTGGAATGGAAGATGTCGTTGTCGGATTGATCGGTCATTTTTGGACCTCGGGGGTTCGATGCGTCTGTGTCTCGGGGGTCAGGTCGGGGCGGCCGAAGGGGGATGCAACCCTCCGCGCCCCGCGCGTTCGCAATCGCCGTCGCAGGGTCATCGCCGGACCTCCACGTCCCGCACCGCGAAGACCTGCGTGGTGATGATCGCGTCGAGATGCAGCGGGGCCTCCGCCCCCGCGGGCGGCAGGTTCCGCGCCAGGGTGACCGACGTGTAGGGCAGCGTGTCGCCATGCGGCGCGAAGGCCCGCCGCTGCATCTCCTGCACGACCGGAACATCGGCCAGAATGCGCGTCGCGTCGTCGAAGGCAGGGGCCCCGAACAGGCAGGTCGTGCGGTGGATCCGCCCGGCCTCCGGGTCGGTGATCTGCTCGCCCATCAGGAGGAGCACGGCCTCCCCGCGCTCATAGAGAGTGCGGTTCACGCTCTTGTCCTCGATCCAGGCCAGCGTGTCCTCCCGCAACGTCCAGCGCGCGGCCCAGCCGGTCTTCGCGTCGTGGTCGTGATCGTGGCCGTGGTCGTCCTCCTCGGGCACCACGGTGAAGATGGCGAGCATCGCGTGGGACAGGGCCAGTTGCGCGCCGGGCCGGTCGAACGGGCGCACGGGGCTCCAGCCCTCGGAGGCCAGCGCGGCCACGTAGGGGGCCGAGGTCACATGCCGTTCGAGGCAGGCCGAGATCTCGGGTCCGAGAGTCGGCATCTCGACCGCTCCCGCCGGCATGGCAAGGAGGCAGAGGAGGCCGGCGCGGATCACCCCGCCACCTCTTGGCGGACGGCCGGACAGGGCCGCGGTGGCAGGGGTGCCGAGGTCATCGAAGACGCATCACGCATCGGTCACCGACCTTCGTCCGGGTTCATCACCGACACGGTTTCGACGATGGAAACGGTCGTCGTGTCGGTGGTCAGATCCGAGAGTACCTCGGGTTCGAGGCCGATGACCATCACGCGGCGCAGAGGATCTTCGGCCAGGGTCTCGAAGGTCGAGGGGCCGAAGCCCTCGTCCGTGCCGCTGGCCGGTGTCCCTTCCGGCGTGGCGATGCGGCAGATCACCTCTACGATGTCGAGACGGCCTTGCTGCGGCATCCCCCAGTTGAAGGTCATCGACTCGTCGCCGCGGGTCAGGACCCGCTGCTTGGCGAGGTCGGTATCCACCCGCCGGGCGAGACCCGGGACGGTCCGGCGCTGAAGCGACATGATTTGGGGCAGCGTCTCGCCGCCCCGGTCGGTCGACGCGTAGAAGATCGTGCGGGCGAGGGCGATCCGCTCGACGGCGTCCTCCGGAAGCGGCGCGCCGGGCTCGAGGGCCGTCCAGCCCTCGGATTCGAACGAGGCGAGGAGCGCGTCGAAGTCGCGCTCGTCGGCAAGACAGGCCTCCGGGGTCGTCTGGGCGTGGACCGGGATCGCGAGCAGAGTCGCTACAAACAGAATACCGATAGAGCGTTTCATATCATCAATCTCCTTTGTGGTATGCAGTTGCCGTTCTCCGCCATCGGTGGACCGACCCGGGGCCTCGTCCGAGGCATGGGACGGGCGGCCGAGGTCTCGACAGCCACGCCTGGCTCTGCGACGCACGCCATCCCGACATGGCGGACCTGCCGTGCGCGGCTGGTCCAAGTGGATATGCGGGCGGACCCCCTCACGACGCCCCCGCGGGGTTCGCGCCGAAACGGTTCGGCCCGGGCGTCGGGGCCTGCATCAGCATTACCAGGAACACAATTCCACAGACGAGAAACCCGAGGAACAGGAGCGCGAAGAAGAACGATGCGAGTCCGATCAGCTCCAGCCCGACGAAGAGCAACCCACCCACAAGCAAGGCTGCGAATGGCAGAAGCACCCACCAGCCAGGCCGTCCGGTGTCATGAAGCCGCCGCCATGTTGCCGCCAGCTGCGGCAGGAACATCGCAACCCCCAGAATGATCGACGGAATGCCGCCGCTATAGGTCCGGGTGACGACTTCGGCCTGCCCGTTCACGACAGGACCCAGCTCCTGCGTGATGAACGTGGGTCCGAGACCGTAGGCTGCGCGGAACTCCGTGATCCTAAGCCTGTCGAGGTACTGTTCGGGGATCGCATGGACGGTGATCGCGGGGCCGAACACGGCGGCCGTCGCCGCGAAGAGAATGAGCTGCAGGAGGAAAACGGCCGCGACGAACCACCAGAACTCCGACCGCGAGGCGCGGCCGGAGAACGTGACGTACTTCTTCAAACACGTCCGGGTGGCTGCCACCGGTCCCATCTCAGCCGATCGCCTCCTTCACCGCCTCGCCCAGCGTGGCCGGGCTGTCGGCGACGACGATGCCCGCGCTGCGCATGGCTTCGATCTTGCTCTCGGCGTCGCCCTTGCCGCCGGCGACGATGGCGCCCGCATGGCCCATGCGGCGGCCCGGAGGCGCGGTGCGACCGGCGATGAAACCGGCGGTCGGTTTCCAGCGCCCCTTCTTCTTCTCGGAGGCCAGGAACTCCGCCGCTTCCTCTTCGGCCGTGCCGCCGATCTCGCCAATCATGATGATCGACTGTGTCTCGTCGTCGGCCAGGAACATCTCCAGTACGTCGATATGCTCGGTCCCCTTGATGGGGTCGCCGCCGATGCCCACCGCCGTCGACTGGCCGAGGCCCATGTCCGTCGTCTGTTTCACGGCCTCGTAGGTCAGGGTGCCCGAACGCGACACGACGCCGACCGAGCCGCGCTTGTGGATGTGGCCCGGCATGATGCCGATCTTGCAGGCGTCGGGCGTGATGACACCGGGGCAGTTCGGGCCCACGAGCCGCGTCTTCGAGCCGTCGAGCGCGCGCTTCACCTTCATCATGTCGAGCACCGGGATGCCCTCGGTGATGCAGACGACCAGCGGGATCTCGGCGTCGATCGCCTCGAGGATCGAGTCGGCGGCGAAGGGGGGCGGCACGTAGATGACGCTGGCGTTGGCACCGGTCGCGTGGACCGCCTCGTGGCAGCTGTCGAAGACCGGCAGGTCGAGATGCGTCTGACCGCCCTTGCCGGGGGTCACGCCGCCGACCATCTTCGTGCCGTAGGCGATCGCCTGTTCGCTGTGGAACGTGCCCTGGGAGCCGGTGAGCCCCTGGCAGATCACCTTCGTGTCGGTGTCGATGAGAATGGCCATACGGGGCCCTCCTTGGTCTTGGCTTGTGCGGTGCGCGGTGCCTCAGCGGGACCGCGCGTGAACGATGAGAATGACCGGATGATCGAAGGCCGTGCCCTGACCGCTCTCCGGGTCGGTGAAGGTGGTGCGCGCGACCGGAAGCGTCACGGCCAGATCCTCGAAGAAGAACCCGACGCCGCCGTCCGCGTTGCGCCCCGCGCCGAGCGGGGCCCGCAGCAGGTCGCTCCCGTCGACGAGCCGGGGCGTCAGGATCTCCCCGGCGAGGCGATTGGCCAGCGCCGTGCCCACCGCGGGCGAGCCGACCGAGCAACCGTTCCCGGCGATGCTGCGCCGCCGCCCCTGATCGTCGGTGAAGGTCTGCTCCGGTGCAGGGCCGATGCGGATGAAGGTCAGCGTGCCGGGGTTCGCGTAGACGACCGCGCGGCCGTCCCGCTCCCGCACCGGAAAGTCGAGGGCGCGGGCGGCGCGGTCCTGCGCGCTCCGCGTGCGGTTGTTGAGGCAGACGGCCTCGGCCGCGAACCGCATCCGCTGCGCCGCGATATTCGAGACGCCGGGGCTGAACCCGCCGGTCGTCGGCACGCAGCCGGCGAGACCGAGCATCAGCAGAAGTGCACGTTTTATCATCGCAGGGCCTCGCTTGCATCGGGGGTCAGCCGCTCGACCGACAGGAAGGTCTCGGTTCCGTTCGGTCCGGGCCGGGTGCCGGTATGGACGACCGCGACGCGCCCGGGGTTCAGCGCGCGGGCGACGAGCAGGGTGGTGCCCGGCAGGTCCGGGTGAGTGGCGGGCAGGGGAGCCTCGGTGGTGATCCCCTCCGCCTCGGCGGCGGCCGCCGCCACCTCCGCCGCCGCTGCCCCGTGGTCGCCGTCGAAGGCGACCTCGCAGCGCCGGTCGGTATTCCGGGTCACCGCGCTCGTCGCGGGTGACGGTGCCACGTCGGAGAAGGGGGCGAGGTCGTAGAAATCGTACCGGCCGTGCGGGGCCAGTTCGGCTTCGGCGATCGCGGACGTGAGAAAGGGGGAAAAGCAGTTGCGGGCGAAGGCGTCGAGCGCCGCCGCCCGCTGCGGGTTGGCGAGGGCCGATCCCGAGATCAGCGTCAGGAGGAGGGTCGCACGCAGCATCCCGTCACTCCGCCGCGCGCGATTGCGCGTCGATCAAGGTGCTGTCCGCCTGCCGCACCATCTGCACGGCGATCCGGTTGCCCTTGGTGCCGTCCATGCCCCAGATCTCACCGCCCGAGACCTCCTCGATCGTCAGCTCTCCGAAATTCCAGCCGAGCTGTTCCTTCAGATCCGCGAAGAGGAGCGCATGATCCTCCTTGGAGAGGGCGCTGTCGGGGACGACCATCGCGCAGGAAACGCCGGCCCCCCAGCCGAGCGTCAGCGTGGTTCCATTGCCATGGGTCAGGACGGCACCGTCGGCGGTGGCTCCGGCCTCTTCGAAGTCGGCTGCGAACTTCGCTCCGGCTGCCGCGGCCTGCCCGTCTCGCGGCTCGACCCCGTCGACGATGCAATGCGCCATCACGAGGGACGTATAGCGATCCCAGGAGGTCAGCGTCTCCTCTGCAAGGGCAGGTGTGCCGAGCAGGAGGGCGGCAAGAAGGGAAAGGCGGTGCATCGAATTACTCAGATCGAAACGAATGGCCCGGCGCATCGCGCCAAGCGGGTACGTTTCTTCAACGTCGGCCCGCTGCATGTGTCAGCTCTCGGTCTCTTCGGCCGTGCCGAACTCGGGTGGATAGGGGGTGCCTCGCGCGTCGGTCTCGAGCGACCATGTCGCCCGGTCGAGGGGAATCGCCCCATTCTCGTTGGCGCAGCCCGAGAGCGCCGCCAAGATCGTCAGCGCCGGTAGCGCCGGCCGGAGGATTTGCTTGCGGAAAGCGGCCGTCACCCCTTCACCGCCTTCACGATCTTCTGCGCGCCGTCCTTCAGGTCGTCGGCGGCGACCACGTCGAGCCCGCTTTCGTTGATGATGGCCTTGCCCTTCTCGACGTTCGTGCCTTCGAGCCGCACGACGAGCGGCACCTCGAGACCTACTTCCTTGACGGCGGCGACAACGCCCTCGGCGATCACGTCGCAGCGCATGATGCCGCCGAAGATGTTGACGAGGATGCCTTTCACGTTCGGATCGGAGGTGATGATCTTGAAGGCCTCGGTCACCTTCTCCTTCGTCGCTCCGCCTCCGACGTCGAGGAAGTTCGCCGGCTCCGCACCGTAGAGCTTGATGATATCCATCGTCGCCATGGCGAGGCCCGCGCCGTTCACCATGCAGCCGATCTCGCCGTCGAGCGCGATGTAGTTCAGGTCGTACTTCGAGGCGGCGAGTTCCTTCGGGTCCTCCTCCGTCTCGTCGCGCAGCTCGGTGATGTCCTTGTGGCGGTAGATGGCGTTGCCGTCGAAGCCGACCTTCGCGTCGAGCACCTTCAGGTCGCCGCCGTCCGTCACGATGAGCGGGTTGATCTCCAGCATCTCCATGTCCTTCTCGGTGAAGGCCCGGTAGAGCTTGCCCATGAGTGCCACGCACTGCTTGACCTGCGCGCCCTCGAGGCCGAGGGCGAAGGCCACGCGACGGCCGTGCCAGGGCTGGAAGCCGGTGGCGGGGTCGACGTCGAAGCTGATGATCTTCTCGGGGGTGGAGGCGGCGACCTCCTCGATGTCCATGCCGCCCTCGGTCGAGCAGACGAAGCCGACGCGGCTCGTCGCGCGGTCGACCAGAAGGGCGAGGTAGAGTTCGCGCTCGATGCCCGAGCCGTCCTCGATGTAGATGCGGTTGACCTGCTTTCCCGCCGGGCCGGTCTGATGCGTCACGAGCGTGTTGCCCAGCATCTTCGCGGCCTCTTCGGCGGCCTCCTCGACCGACTTGGCGAGGCGGACGCCGCCCTTCTCGCCGGCCTCGGCCTCCTTGAAGCTGCCCTTGCCGCGGCCGCCCGCGTGGATCTGCGCCTTGACCACCCAGAGCGGCCCGTCGAGCTGGCTCGCAGCGTTCTTGGCGTCGGCGGCCCGCGTCACGGCGACCCCGTCGGACACCGGCGCGCCGTAGTCGCGCAGGAGCGCCTTGGCCTGATACTCGTGGATGTTCATGGGAGGTGCCCCCGCTGGTCAGATGGTGGTTGCACCGACCCCTGACATGCGCGTCCGCCCATTGGAACTGAATTTGCCGCGATCCCATTCGATTCGATAGAAATCACGCCTTTTGTGATCACAGGTATTCAGAGTGTGATCACAAAAGCGGATCGCCTCGCCGCTTAGCTTGGCTCGAGCAGCGTTTCGAGTCGCGCCACCATCTCCGTCGTCGCCGTCTCATAGCGCAGGATGCGGCGATCCTCGACGTCGTTGGCGTTCATGCGGCGGTAGTAGCGTTGCGAATAATGCGGCGAGTCCTGGTCCGCGGCGATCGAGCCGCGGCCCCGCGCCTTTTTCTCGGCGAAGACGTCCGGGGTGCGGACGCAGTAGTGGTTCACCTGCGCGAGTTTCCACCAGTCGCCCGGCGTGCGCAGAGACTTGTAGGGGATCGCGAGGTTGTCCCGCGTCCGCTTGCGCCAGGTGCCGGGCGCGCCGGTGCTCGTGAGGATGCGGAAATCCTCGGGTCGCGTCTGCGGCGGCAGCATCGGGCGATGCGGGTGGAACACGACGATGTCGTCGCGCCACCGGAAGAGCGTCTTCACCTGGGGATGCAGGTCGTCGCTGTGGGCGCGGGCGAGGGTGAGCGCGGGGCTCACGTGCCGGCCGGGCCAGACGGCGTTGCCCCCGTCCCCGAAGAGCCGCCATCCGATCGAGATCGCGTCGTAGCCGTCGATCGCCTGGATGAGCCCGTCGAGCGTGCCGTCGCCCACGTGCGGGACGAGGTATTCGTCGGGATCCATCCACATGACCCAGTCACCCGCCCGGAAGAGCCCCGCCTCGATCGCCAGTCGGCCCGCGTTGTCCTGCGCGCCGATGCCCTCGGGCAGGGTCTGGCGGAAGTGGCGAAGGATGTTCGCGTCTTCCAGGCGGTCGAGCATGAGGTTCGAGCCGTCGGTGCAGTCGTTCGAGAAGATGAAGATGTCGGTGAAACCGAGAACCTTGGCGTAGGCGATCCATTCCAGAAGGAAACGGCCTTCGTTCTTCGTCGCCGAAAAGAGGATCTTGCGTCCGGTCATGGGGTAACCTGGTTTCTGATGTCTCCGTCGCCTCGACGATGCCCCGAAAATCCGAAGCGAGTTTGGCGGATCGCGGACGATACCGGGGCGAAATGGACCGGGCCGCAGGGCCCGGTCCGGCCTGCGGCTCAGGCCAGCGTGCTGTCGATACCCTTGCAGGCCTCCACGAGGCCCTTCACGGCATCCACCGACTTGTCGAACATCGCCTGCTCGTCGCGCGACATCTTGATGTCCACGATCCGCTCGATGCCGCCGGCCCCGATGATCGTCGGCACGCCCACGTACATGCCCTTGAGGCCGAGGGCCCCGTCGACGTAGGCCGCGCAGGGCAGGAGGCGCTTCTGATCCTTCAGGTAGGCCTCGGCCATCTCGATCGCCGAGGAGGCGGGGGCGTAGAAGGCCGAACCGGTCTTCAGCAGGCCCACGATCTCCGCGCCGCCGTCGCGCGTGCGCTGTACGATCGCGTCCAGCGCTTCCTGCGTCGTCCAGCCCATCTCCACGAGGTCGGGCAGGGGGATGCCGCCGACGGTCGAATAGCGCACCAGCGGCACCATCGTGTCGCCATGGCCGCCCAGCACGAAGGCGGTCACGTCGCGCATGGAGACGTCGAATTCCTCGGCCAGGAAGTGACGGAAGCGGCCCGAATCGAGGACGCCGGCCATGCCCACGACCTTCTCGTGGGGCAGTCCCGAGAACTTGCGCAGGGCCCAGACCATCGCGTCGAGCGGGTTGGTGATGCAGATGACGAAGGCGTCGGGGGCGTTGTCGCGGATGCCCTCGCCCACGGCCTTCATGACCTTGAGGTTGATGCCCAGCAGGTCGTCGCGCGACATGCCCGGCTTGCGCGGTACGCCCGCGGTGACGATGCAGACGTCCGCGCCGGCGATGTCGGCGTAGTCGTTGGTGCCCTTCAGCTTGGCGTCGAATTTCTCGACCGGGCCGCTCTCGGCGATATCGAGCGCCTTGCCCTGCGGCGTGCCCTCGCTGATGTCGAAGAGGACGACGTCCCCCAGTTCCTTGATGGCGGCCAGGTGGGCGAGCGTGCCGCCGATCTGTCCGGCGCCGATGAGGGCGATCTTGGGTCGGGCCATGTCTGTCTCCGATGTATCGGTCTGAATTCCGGCGGAGGGGTATCGGATGCGACGCGCTCTGCGCAAGGGTTTGCCGCGTTACCCCGGCCTGAGATCGCTAACGGCGACGTGAGAACGGGGCGCACATCCGCCGCCCCGTCATCCGTTTCTCTTCACTCCGACCGGCCCGCGGTCAGGTCTTGGCGTCGGCGAGATGGGCCAGATCGTCCATCCGGTCTTCCCACGACTGGCCGCTGGCGACGAGGCACATGCGCCCGTCAGGCAGCGTGACGGTGATCGTCCAGGTGCCCGTGTCGTCCGAGGCGAAGACCTCGACCACGCGGTTCTGCGTGCCGATGCCGATACCGCGACGGGTTTCCCCGAAATGGCCCGAGAGGCGTTCCACCACCGCATCGCGCGGTCCGCAGGAGGCCCCCTGCGCCCCCGCCGGCAGCGCCGTCGTCATCAGCGCGACACCCACCAGGGTCGCGAACATTCCGTTCATCATCTTCTGGGTCTTGGTCATGGCGTGTCCTTTCACCGAAGCGGCCACGACCGGAGAGCTGGAGCGCGACCAACTCACCTTGGCGGCCGGGACGTCCCGGGCCGATGCGGACGAACATGCGCCACAAACCTCTAGATTTGGTTAACGTTGCGGCGGGCAGGTCGCAGACGCTGCGGAGCAGCAATTTATGACGCAATAAAATGTCGCCAAGACCGTTTTTCACTTGCCCTTCGTTTCGCAAGATGTTTGCAACTGCAGCGAAGAGGAGACCCGACATGACCGCCACCGACCGCCCCTTCCGCTCCGTGCTCTATATCCCGGGCTCCAAGCCGCGCGCCCTCGACAAGGCCCGCACATTGCCGGTCGATGCGATCATCTTCGACCTCGAGGACGCGGTTGCCCCGGACGAGAAGGTCAACGCCCGCACGACTCTGGCCGAAGCCCTCGACACCGGTGGATACGGCCCGCGCCATTGCATAGTGCGCGTCAACGGGGCGGACACGCCCTGGGGCGCGGACGACCTTGCCACATTCGCGGCCCTCGCCCCCGATGCGATCCTCCTGCCCAAGGTGAACGGCCCCGATGACGTCGCCGCCGCAGCGCGGCACCTGACGGGCGACACGACGATCTGGGCGATGATGGAGACGCCCGAGGGCATCCTGAATGCTGCCGCGATCGCGCGTGCCCCCCGCATGGGTGGCTTCGTGATGGGCACCAACGACCTTGCGAAGGACCTCAACTGCCGCAACCGCGCGAACCGCCTGCCGCTGATGACGTCGCTGCAGACCTGCCTCCTGGCCGCGCGCGCGGCCGGTATTCCCTGCGTCGACGGCGTCTTCAACGCCTTCAAGGACGAGGATGGCCTGCGCGTCGAATGCGAACAGGGCCGCGATCTGGGCATGGACGGCAAGACGCTCATCCACCCCGCCCAGGTCGCCGTCGCCAACGCCGCCTTCGGCCCGACCGAGGCCGAGGTCGAGCTCGCCCGGCGTCAGATCGACGCATTCGAGGCTGCGATGGCCGAGGGACAGGGGGTTGCCGTGCTCGACGGGCGCATCGTCGAGAACCTTCATGTGGACACCGCCCGCCGGACGCTGGCAAAGCAGGAGGCGATCGCCGCACTGGAGGGCTGACCCATGTTCCTGCTCGTCGCCGGCCTCGCCCTCTGGGTGGCCGCCCATGTCTTCAAGCGCCTCGCCCCCGAGGCCCGCGCCCGCCTGGGCGATCCGGGCAAGGGGCTCGTCGCCGTCCTCGTGGTCGCGTCGATCGTGCTGATGGTCATCGGCTACCGTCAGGCCGCGTTCATCCCCCTCTGGGAGCCGCCGTTCTTCCTGCGCCACGTCAACAATCTGCTGATGGTCCTGGCGTTCTACGTCTATGGCGTCGGTGCGGCGAAGGGCCTCCTGTCGGCGCGCATCCGCCATCCGCAGCTGACGGGCTTCAAGATCTGGGCCGTCGCGCATCTTCTGGTGAACGGCGATCTGGCCTCGGTGCTGCTCTTCGGCGGGCTGCTCGCCTGGGCCGTCGCGGAGGTGATCCTCATCAACCGGGCCGAACCCTGGGAGCGACCCACCGCCGTCTCGATCAAGGGCGACTTCATCGCGCTCCTCATCGGTCTCGTCCTGATGTCTATCGCCGCCGCCGTTCATATCTGGCTCGGCGTCAACCCGTTCGGAGGCTGAGATGACCACGCTCTACCGACTGCTGACCGAGGAAGACACCTCGGCCTTCTGCCACAAGGTCACCGCCGCACTGGCGCAGGGCTGGGTGCTGCACGGCTCCCCCTGCTACACCTTCGACCCGGCGTCGAACGTCATGCGCTGCGCGCAGGCCGTCACCAAGGACGTGGCAGCCGACTACACCCCCGACATGAAACTGGGCGCACAATGAGCAAGACAAATCCCGGCCGCTTCTTCGAGGACTACACCCTCGGCGAGACCATTCACCACGCCGTCCCGCGCACGCTCGCCGAGGGGGAGCGCGCGCTCTATACCGCGCTCTATCCGCAGCGGTTCGCGCTCCAGTCGTCGGATGCCTTCGCGCTCGACTGCGGGCTCGACGGCGCGCCGATGGACGACCTCATCACCTTCCACACGGTCTTCGGAAAGACCGTGCCCGACATCTCGCTCAACGCGGTCGCGAACCTAGGCTATGCGGAGGGGCGCTTCCTGCGCCCCGTCTTCGCCGGCGACACGCTGCGGTCCGAATCCGAGGTCATCGGCCTGAAGCAGAACTCCAACGGAAAGTCCGGCGTCGTCTGGGTGCGCACGACCGGGTTCAACCAGGCCGACGAGCCGGTGCTGAGCTACGTCCGCTGGGTCATGGTGCGCAAGCGTGACCTCGACGCCCCGGCCCCGGAGACGGTGATCCCGGAGCTCGCCGACGCCGTCGCCGCGACGGACCTCGTGGTCCCGGAGGGGCTCGACTTCGACGGCTACGACTTCACCCTCGCAGGGGAGCCGCACCGCGCGGGCGACTACGAGACCGGAGAGCGCATCGACCACGTCGACGGCGTGACGATCGAGGAAGCGGAGCACATGCTCGCCACGCGCCTGTGGCAGAACACGGCCAAGGTCCATTTCGACGCGACCCATCGGGAGGACGGCAAGCGGCTCATCTACGGCGGCCACGTCATCAGCCTGGCGCGCGCGCTCTCCTTCAACGGCCTCGCGAATGCCCAAAGCATCGTCGCCATCAACGGCGGCGCGCACGCCAACCCCTGTTTCGCGGGCGACACGGTGCGCGCCTGGTCCGAAGTGCTCGACCGCGCAGATCTGGGCCAGGGCATCGCCGCCCTGCGCCTGCGCCTCGTCGCGACGCGGGGAGAGGCCTTCGCCCTGCGCGGGGAGGACGGCAGATACCTGCCGGATGTCTTGCTCGATCTCGACTATTGGGCTCTCATGCCGGCGTGATCCGCCGGTTTGCCCTTGTCCTGTCCCTCACGATTCTCGCACCTGCGCTGGCGCAGGCCGACTTCGTGCGCAACAACCTGCGCTTCACGCTCTATCACGAGCTCGGCCATGCGGTGATCGACCAGCTGTCGCTGCCCGTCTTCGGCCCGCAGGAAAATGCGGCCGATACCTTCGGGCTCTACCTCGCGCACCGGATCCACTCCGAGGCGGAGATGGCGGAGATCATCACCGATATGACGGCGCTCGCCCGGGCCGAGGCGCTGACGGAGTTCTTCGACCCCTGGGACGAATACATGCCCGGCGCGCAGCGTCTGGCCCGGGCGATCTGTTTCTACTACGGGCTCGCGCCCGAGGCACGGCTCGAGACGGCGCGTGTCCTCGGAATGCCGTCGGCGTCGAAGCGCGACTGCGCCGACGACGCCGAGGTGACGGCACGGGCCTGGGCGGCGGTCTTCGAACGGATGGTACCGGGGCCCGAAAGCGCCGGTGCGATCGTGCCCGCGCGCGAGGGGAAGGCGCTGCGCGTCCTTGCACCCGACATCGCGCGGGTCAACGGCGTCATGGCGCTGCCGCGTCCTGTGCCCGTGGTGCAGACGACCTGCGGCGAGGACAATGCCTTCTACTTCGAGGTCGACGAGCGTATCGAGTTCTGCCGCGAAATGGTCGACGCGCTCCGCGCCCGCAGCGGGCGATGACCCGGCCGCCGTCCCGGCGCAGGCCGGGCAGGGTGTGAGATTGTCGGGTCGAGCCCGACGATGACCGGCCCCTACCGCGCGACACCGTTCTTTCCGAACGGATCGTGCCCCCAGTTCTTCATCGAATACGCCCAATCCGAGCCCTTCGGCTCGTCGGGCACCTGCGCGCCGTGCCGGTTGATATAGCCGACGACCTTGCCCATGTGGTCCCACTGATCGTCGCTCAGGTCGTCCTTGTTGGTCCGCTTGATCTCCACGATCCGCCGTCCGGACCTGTGGCCCTTCGATTCACCGTCGCCGGCCCCGACGGATTTGCTCTCCTCGGTTTCGAGCCAGTTCTCGAGCTCTTTCGGAGCCATGTTCACGAGGGCCTGCCATTCGTCCCAGATGTCGTCGCGCGATTTCGACATGTCTCCTCCACCTCTCTGCCGATAATTCAGCAACGACCCGGAGCGATGCAGGTTCCGGACTGCGATTTGTGATCACACATCCGCGGGTGTGATCACAGTTAGCGGTAATTTCACCGGATTTGGCCCCTCTGCGGCGGTGCGCCCCCGTGACTCCTGCGTAAAAACCGCTAGAACCGCAGACAACGACCAGTACCGATGATCGAAGGAGGCGCGTGATGGCCGACGTGAACCGGGGCAACCGCCCCCTGAGCCCGCATCTGCAGATCTATCGTCCGCAGCTGACGTCGATCACCTCGATCCTGACCCGGATCACCGGCAACGCATTGATCCTCGCGGGCCTCATGGTGACCTGGTGGTTTGTGGCGCTCGCCGCCGGACCCGAGGCCTTCGCGACCGCCGACGCCTTCCTGACCTCCTGGTTCGGCAAGCTCGTCTTCCTCGGGTCGATCTGGGCGCTGTGGTATCACACGCTCGCCGGCATCCGGCACCTGATCTGGGACGCGGGCTACCTGCTCGAAGTCGATCAGGCCGAGCAGCTCGGCTGGGGCATCATCATCGCCTCGGTCTGCCTTACGCTCTTCACCGTCGTCGTCCTCTGAGGGAGCATCGCAATGGCCTATCTCACAGATCGCAAGCGCGTCTCGGGCCTCGGGTCCGCCGGGGCCGGCACGGCGCATCACTGGCACCAGACGCTCCTCTCGGCGGCGCTCGTCGTTCTCGTGCCGCTCTTCCTCTTTACCTTCGGCGCGATCATCGGCGCGCCCTACGAGGAGGTTGTGGCCTACTACACCCGGCCCTGGCCCGCGCTCATCGCCCTACTGACGCTGACGGTCGGCTGGGTCCATTTCGCCAAGGGCGTTCAGGTGCTGATCGAAGACTACGTCGGCGGCCTCGCCCGCAAGATGGCGATCATCGCGACCACATGCCTCAGCTACGCGGCGGCGCTCGCCTGCGTTTACGCCCTGATCCGCTTGGCACTCTGAGAGCCCCATGTCCGAGTTTACCGATTACATGCTCTACCGCACCGCCGCGCCGACCCTCGATGGTCTCGCGCGCGACGTGCTGGGGCATGTCGGTGCGGCGAGCGTGCCGCTCTATGAACTCGGCGACGCCGCCCTTAAGCCGGACCCCGCCCGCGACGCGGCCTGGAGTGCCCTGCCGAAACCCTCGTGGATCATCGTCGGTACGCCGCGGTTCTCGCTTGGCGAGGGGATGCGAGACGACTGGATCCACCTGCTGGTGGAAGAAGACTTCCGCAGCTGGGGCTTCGCGATGGTGCTCGCCGGCACCGACCACGTCATCAACGTGATGGCCGAGGGCCGGCCCTACCGCGAGGCGACGCTGCAGTATGGCGACGGTGCCGTCTGGCCCGACGCGGAGACGAAGGCATCGCTCGGCCCTCTCGCGGCCGCGATCGGCGTGTCCGAGGCCGATCTGAGCGCGACCTTCGTGCCGGATGGCGGGCAGGCGTTTTCCGATCTGATCGGCGCGCACTACGAACAAATGGAACAATTGAACGACCCGTCCCCCGCCTTGCCGAACGGCGAGGCGATCCTGGGGGCCTGACAAGCGTCGCGCCCCGGCGCGACGTGCAACAGAGGTGAGGACCACATGGCCGCTTACGATTACGAGACCCACGAATACGACGTCGTCGTCGTCGGTGCCGGCGGAGCCGGGCTGCGCGCGACGCTCGGGATGGCCGAACAGGGGCTGCGCACCGCCTGCGTGACCAAGGTCTTCCCGACCCGCTCCCATACCGTCGCCGCGCAGGGTGGCATCGCCGCGTCCCTCGGGAACATGGGCCCCGACAGCTGGCAATGGCACATGTACGACACCGTCAAGGGCTCCGACTGGCTGGGCGACACCGACGCCATGGAGTACCTTGCCCGCGAGGCCCCGAAGGCCGTCTACGAGCTGGAGCACTACGGCGTGCCCTTCTCCCGCACCGAGGAAGGCAAGATCTACCAGCGCCCCTTCGGCGGCCACACGACCGAGTTCGGCGAAGGTCCCGCCGTGCAGCGCACCTGCGCCGCCGCCGACCGGACGGGTCACGCGATCCTGCATACGCTCTATGGTCAGTCGCTCAAGCAGAAGGCCGAGTTCTTCATCGAGTACTTCGCCATCGACCTCATCATGTCGGAAGACGGCGAATGCCAGGGCGTCCTCTGCTGGAAGCTCGACGACGGCACGCTGCACCTCTTCTCTGCCAAGATGACGGTGCTGGCCACCGGCGGCTACGGCCGCGCCTACTTCTCCGCCACCTCGGCCCACACTTGCACCGGTGACGGCGGCGGCATGGTGGCCCGTGCGGGCCTGCCGCTGCAGGATATGGAGTTCGTGCAGTTCCACCCCACCGGCATCTACGGTGCCGGCTGCCTCATCACGGAAGGCGCACGCGGCGAGGGCGGCTACCTCACCAACTCCGAAGGCGAGCGCTTCATGGAGCGCTATGCCCCCACCTACAAGGACCTGGCCTCGCGCGACGTGGTCTCGCGCTGCATGACGATGGAGATCCGCGAGGGCCGGGGCGTCGGCAAGGACGGCGACCATATCCACCTGAACCTCAACCACCTGCCGGCCGAGACGCTCAAGCTGCGCCTGCCGGGCATCAGCGAAAGCGCCCGTATCTTCGCCGGCGTCGACGTCACGAAGGAGCCGATCCCGGTTCTGCCGACGGTGCATTACAATATGGGCGGCATTCCGACGAACTACTGGGGTGAGGTGCTCGCGCCCACCAAGAACGACCCCGACCGCGTGTCGCCGGGCCTGATGGCCGTGGGCGAGGCCGGTTGCGCGTCGGTCCACGGGGCGAACCGCCTCGGGTCCAACTCGCTGATCGATCTCGTGGTCTTCGGTCGCGCCGCCGCGATCCGCGCGGGCGAGGTGGTCGATCCGAACACTGCGGTGCCCACCCCCAACATGCGCTCCGTCGAAATGGCGCTCGCGCGCTTCGACGGGCTGCGCCACGCGCGCGGTCAGGTCGCCACGGCCGAGCTGCGCCTCGAGATGCAGAAGACCATGCAGGAGGACGCCGCGGTCTTCCGGACCGAGAAGACGCTCGCGCAGGGCAAGGAGAAGATGGAGGGCATCGCCGAGAAGATGGGCGACGTCGCCGTCACCGACAACACGCTGATCTGGAACTCGGACCTCATGGAGACGCTGGAACTGGCGAACCTGATGCCCAACGCCGTGGCCACCGTGGTCGCCGCCGAGGCCCGCAAGGAGAGCCGCGGGGCCCACGCCCACGAGGATTTCCCGGACCGCGACGACGAGAACTGGCGCAAGCACTCCCTGACCTGGTTCAAGGGCGAGGAGCAGAAGGCCGATCTGAGCTATCGCGGCGTGCATCTGAACCCGCTGACGAGCCATAACGACGGCGGCATCGACCTCAAGAAAATCGCGCCCAAGGCGCGCGTCTACTGAGATGGAGCGGCGCGCGTCGCATGCGGCCGGCCGCCTGGGGCGGTTGGGCACGGGGGTCGCGTTGGCTGCTCTGGCGTCCTGTATGCCCACGGGACCGGAGGCGCGGCGCGCGGCCTATCTCGATTGCGCCCGCGACCAGGGGCTCACGGTCACCGACGGCACCATCCGCACCACAAGCGCCGCGGAACTGCGCCGCCTCGACGCCTGCGAGGCGCTACCGCGATGACCGCACACCCCGAGCAGACGGTCGAGACGGCCGAAATGAACGACGACGCGGCGGATCAGACCGAGGCGTATCGCGCCAAGATCGACGCCCACGTCGCCAAGCAGACCCGGCGTTTCAAGCGGTCGGTCGGGGGGATCACCCCGCGCCATTGTCCGATCTGCGACTACCGGGGCCTCTTCCCGGCCTATGGCGACCCCCCGCGCTTCGACGCCCGGTGCCCCTCCTGCAGCAGCCTCGAACGGCACCGCCTCGTCGCGCTCCACGTCCAGCGCGAAGCCCCCTTCGGACCGGACGACCGATTGCTCCATTTCTCTCCCGAAGCGTCGGTCACCCGCGTCGTCCAGCCCGTAGTCGGCCGCTACGAGACCGCCGACATCAGCCCGCGTCGCAGCACCGACCACAAGCTCGACATCACGGCGATCGACCTGCCCGACGGCACGGCGGAGACGGGTTTCGACATCATCCTCTGCAGCCAGATTCTCGAACATGTGGACGATGCCAAGGCGCTGTCCGAGATGTTCCGCATCCTGCGTCCGGGCGGCCGTGCCTACCTGATGACGCCGGTCTGCGAAGGCTGGGCCGAAAGCTACGAGAACCCCGAGGTGACCTCCGGCCCGGACCGGCGGCTGCACTTCGGTCAGGCCGACCACGTCCGCTTCTACGGCCGCGACATCCGCGATCGGATCCGCGCCGCGGGTTTCGCCCTGCGCGAGGTCGTGGCGGCGGAACCCGACGTGCGCCTGCATGGCCTGATCCGGGGGGAGACACTCTTCATCGCGACGAAGCCCGCAGAGGGCGACGGAGGGCAGGGCGAATGAGCCGGCTCGTCCTCTGTCTCCTTCCGCTTCTGGCGGCCTGTGACCCGGTCCCCGTGTCACCCGAGCGGGCCGAGCGCCTCTGTCGGGCGGAGGTGGGGCAGGCCGACGGCGTGTCCGGGTCGATCGGGGCCGGCGTCTCCAACGACGGGCCGCGGGCGCGCGGGGGGATCACGATCACCAACCGGGTCTTTAATCCGCAGACCGAGGAGGAGTTCCTGGCCGAGTGCATCGCGCGCCGGGTGGAGGGGCGGCCGGAGCCGACGACCTTCGGCGTCTCGGTGGAGCGCGACCTGTGAGGGCGGCGCTGCTCCTCCTTGCCGGTGCGCTCGCGGGATGCAACGCGCTCGGCGGCCCGCGCTCGGCGGCGGTGCCCGGCGCGGAGGTGCAGCCGGGCCTCGCCTCCTGCCTCGCCTCCATCGGGCGCGCGGACGTGGCGGTCGACCCCGACGCGCCGATGTCCGCGGCCGAGATCGACGCGCTCGTCGGCTGCACCGCGGAACGGGCGGGCAGCTGATGGATCTGATCGCCCCCCGCCTCCTCTGCGTCGGCACGCACCACAAGACCGGCACGCTCTGGATGCGCGCCGTTTTCCGCGCGCTGGCCGAGCGGCTGGATGTGGCGCATCACACGGTCTTCCCGGTCTCCGGTCTCAAGCATGTGCCGGCCGCCGACCGTGTTTTTCTGTTCCAATGGTCCTCCGCCTTCCCGCAGGCAATTCTCGACCGTCCCGACGCTCGGATCCTGCATGTGATCCGCGACCCGCGCGACGTGCTCGTCTCGGGGATGCGGTATCACCGCAAGGCTCCCGAGGGCGGGGAGGCGTTCCTGCACGAGGCGCGCGCCGATCTGGACGGGCAGACCTATCAGCAGCACCTGAACGCGCTGTCCGACGACACGGCCCGCCTGATGTTCGAGATGGGCGAAAAGCACGCGGAAACCCTCGCCGCGATGACAGACTGGGCACCGGCACCGAACACCATCGAGGCGCGCTACGAGGATCTGATGGCCGACACCGACGGCCGCGCCTTCCGGGAGCATCTGCGCAACCTGGGCCTGCCGGAACCGGAAGTCGCCCTCGGCGGGCAGCTCTTCTGGGAAAACGCGCTCTTCGGCGGGCTGGCCCATGCGTCGGACCGCCCGGAACGGGTGAAGACGCACGTCACGGGCACACGCGGCTGGCGCAGCGACTTGCCCCGTGCGGTTGCCGAGGTCTACGCCGAGCGCCACGGCCCGGCGCTCGTCGCGCTGGGCTACGAGACCCATCCGACCGACTGGCTGGAGGATCTGCGCGATGCGGCGTGAGGTGCTCCTCCTTCCGGCCCTGCTCGTGGCCTGCAATACGCCGCTGGCCGATGCCGTCGCCCGCGATGCCGCCCGCCGTGCCGTCGATCCGGTCGTGGCCGAGCGCTTTCCCGGCGTGCCGCTCAAGCCCGCGACCGATTGCATCATCGACAATGCCAGCGCGCAGGAGATCCTGACGCTGGCCTCCGCCGCCGGCTCCGGCGCGAACGACACCGCAGCGCGCATCGTCCTCGACGTCGCCGCGCGTCCCGATACCATCCAGTGCATCGCGGCCGAGGGCCTGCCGGTGCTGATAGATACCCTCTAGGAGGAGACGACCATGGTTCAATTCACGCTTCCGAAGAACTCCAAGATCACCGTCGGAAAGACCTGGCCCAAACCGGAGGGCGCGAACAACCTGCGCAAGTTCCAGATCTATCGCTGGAACCCGGAAGACGGGAAGACGCCGCGGCTCGACACCTACTGGGTCGATCTCGACACCTGCGGGCCGATGATCCTTGACGCTCTCATCAAGATCAAGAACGAGATCGACCCGACGCTCACCTTTCGCCGCTCCTGCCGCGAAGGCATCTGCGGCTCCTGCGCGATGAACATCGACGGGGTGAACACGCTCGCCTGCACCTGGGGCATCGACGAGGTGGACGGCGACGTGAAGATCTATCCGCTGCCCCATATGCCCGTCATCAAGGATCTGATCCCGGACCTGACGCATTTCTATGCCCAGCACGCGAGCGTCATGCCCTGGCTCGAAACGAAGTCGAACACGCCCGCCAAGGAATGGAAGCAGTCCATCGCCGATCGCGAGAAGCTCGACGGTCTCTACGAGTGCATCATGTGCGCCTCATGTTCCACCGCCTGCCCGTCCTACTGGTGGAACGGGGATCGCTATCTCGGGCCGGCCGCGCTTCTGCACGCCTACCGCTGGATCATCGACAGCCGCGACGAGGCGACCGGCGAGCGGCTCGACGACCTCGAGGATCCGTTCAAGCTCTACCGCTGCCACACGATCATGAACTGCGCCAAGACCTGTCCCAAGGGGCTCAACCCGGCGAAGGCCATCGCCTCGATCAAGAAGATGATGGTCGAGCGGCACGTCTGACGATTCCGTGAACTCGGTGCGGCCCCGCCGGGCGGGGCGTTCCGTTCCGGGCAGCGAAAGGGGCGTGCGGCTGCGCTGGGTCGGGGGGCGCGATCACTCCCCGAGGTTTCCATGCTCGAGACCGACGTTCCGGCGTCGGCGCTGGCATCTCCCCTGCTCTCCGGCACGGTTTTCGCCCGTTGGCAGCAATCCGTGCCCTTCGCGCGTCCGAAGATCGAGGATCTGCTTCCGGGTCTCGCCCGCGTGATCGAGAACGACTACCCGGCGCGAGGCACCGCGACCTGAGCGCAAAAGAAAACCCCCGCGCCAGAGGCGCGGGGGGAGTACTCGTTAACGAACTCGGACCCCTCCCCCGAGCGGTCTCAGACCCGCGCCTCTTGCGGACGCGAAAATTCGGGGGCGGTGTTCTGCCAAAAAACACGGCGAAACACCTTTCGTTCGATGCGAAACAAGCACCAAACCGTTTTGTCTGAATACCACAGGCGGCTCGCCGAACAATCTGTCCTTTTGGTCAAATCACGTAGCGTCGGATTGGAAGAATCGCCTCCAATCCGCCGGAACAAGAGGATTTGTTAACCTTTCGCCGGAGTTTTCGCGCATCGATTCCGCCCGCGGTGGCCCCGAAACCACACTCCGGGCGATGTCGGTTTTTCCGGATTTTCCATCTTGACCCATCGTCGGTTTGGCCCCAAATGCGCCGCCATAGACGCCAACGCACGCGCCTCTGGCACGGCTCCGGCGGCCCATCATGGGCCCTGCGCACGGTTACGTAGCGACGGTAACGTCTCCCTTGGAACTGAGCGGTCTGTGCCGGATATCCTCCGGAATGGCCGGGTCGAATGGAGATGACCCATGAACGCAGTCACCGGCTTCGGCCGTCCCGAAGTCTTCACCCCCGTTTCCCGCGTCGAATCGTACATCGCGGCCCATGATTTCGCGCATCCGACGCTCGTGATCGAAGTCGACGCGGTCGAGCGTCAGTATCGCGCGCTTTCCGCCGGTCTGGGTCGCGCGCATATCCACTACGCGGTGAAGGCCAACCCGCACACCGCCATCATCGAGCGTCTGGTCGCGCTCGGCTCGGGCTTCGACGCCGCGTCGCGCGGCGAGATCGAGCTGGTGCTGGGGCAGGGGGCCTCGGTCGAGCACGTCTCCTTCGGCAACACGATCAAGAAGGCCTCCGACATCCGCTGGGCGCACAACGTCGGCATCACCCTCTTTGCCGCCGACGCCGAGGAGGAGCTCGACAAGCTGGCCGAGAACGCGCCGGGTGCGCGCGTCTATATCCGCGTCATCGTCGACAACCCCGAGGCCGACTGGCCGCTCAGCCGCAAGTTCGGATGTGCCTCCGACAAGGTAATGCAGCTTCTGGGCTTTGCCGCCGCCAAGGGCCTCGTGCCCCACGGCCTGTCGTTCCACGTCGGATCGCAGACGCGCGAGGCGCGCATGTGGACGAACACGCTCGATCAGGTCGCGGCGATCTGGCACCGGGCGCAGGCGGCGGGCTTCGACCTGCAGCTTCTGAACATCGGCGGCGGCTTCCCCGCCTTCTACGGCGAAGCCATCGAGGCCCCGACTGCCTATGCCCGGAGCGTCATGGCGCTGATCGAGGCCCGCTTCCCGAACGTGCCGCAGATCATGGCCGAGCCGGGCCGCGGCATGGTGGCCGAAGCCGGCGCGATCGCCGCCGAGGTCGTGCTCGTCTCTCGCAAATCCGACGATGACCTGCACCGCTGGGTCTACCTCGACATCGGCCGTTTCTCGGGCCTTGCCGAGACCGAGGGCGAGGCGATCCGCTACCAGTTCGTCACGCCGCGCGACGGCGACGACACCGGGCCCTGCGTGCTGGCCGGCCCCTCCTGCGACTCGGCCGACGTGATGTACGAGAAGCGCCCGATCCAGCTGCCGCTCTCGCTCAAGGCCGGCGACAAGATCGTTATCCGCAACTGCGGGGCCTACACGACGACCTATTCCTCGGTCGGCTTCAACGGCTTCCCCCCGCTCGACGCCGTCGTCATCTGAGCACCGGCACCCCGGCCCGACCGGGGCGCTGCACCTTTTCTGCACGGGGTCTCCGCTCCGGCTGCACGGGTCCGCCGCTATCGCGGTCGGGCAACACACAGCCGGAGCTTTCCCATGCTATCCCCAGGTTTTCGCTTTCTCGTGGTGGGCCTTCTCGCCCTCCTGATGTTTATCCCGCAGTTCTTCGCGGGCTCCATCGTGCAGGACCGCGCGCGCTACGCCGATCAGGTTGCCCGCGAGATCGGACAGGAATGGGGGGGCCCGCAGCAACTCTCCGGCCCCTTCCTTATCGTGCCGGTCGAGGCGACGGAGTACCGGACGGTCTATCGCGACGTGCCCGTTCCCGCCGCCGAAGCCGATGATCCGAACGCTGAAAGCGCCGGCGACGCGCCCACGCGCCGCGAACGCTATCGGGAGGCGCATGTCGTCCGCCGCGAGCCGGTCGTCCTCCTGCCCGAGAGTTTCGACGCGCTGATCGAGACGGAGTCCGACATCCGCAAGCGCAGCATCTTCGAGGTGCCAGTCTACTCCGCCGAGGTGGGCCTGACGACCGGGTTCGACCCGGCCCGTGCCGCTACGGCGCTGGCGGAGGGCGAGCGGCTCGTGTGGGACGAGGCGGTGATCCGGCTGCGCCTGTCGGCCAACGCGGCCCTGCGCGGTGACACCACGCTCGCCGGCCCCGACGGCCCACTCGACCTCAGGCCCTACGCGAGCGACCACTGGGGCGGCATCGAGGCCGACGTCGGTGCGCTGTCCGACCCGACCACCTTCACCGCCCGTTTCATGCTGAACGGGTCTCAGCGCATCGACGTCGTGCCCGTCGGCCGGACGAGCGATGTTCGCATGGCGGGCGACTGGCCCGACCCGGCCTTTCGCGGAGCTTTCCTGCCCGACAGCCATGACGTCACCGAGACCGGCTATGCTGCCACCTGGTCCGTCCCCCACCTCGCCCGTGCCCTGCCGCAGGTCAGCCGCGGCAGCGACCTGCCGAACGGGACGCAGGCCTTCGGCACGGGCTTCGTCCAGGTCAACGACTTCTACCAGAAGGCGTGGCGCGCGGGGCGCTATGGCATCCTCTTCATCGCCCTGACCTTCCTGACGGTTCTCCTGCTCGACCGGAAGGACCGGCCCACCCATCCGGTGCAATACCTGCTCATCGGCCTCGCGCAGTCGACCTTCGTGCTTCTCATGGTGGCCTACGCGGAGCAGTTCGGCTTCACCGCCGCCTACGTCGGCTCGGCCGCCGCGACGATCGCGCTCCTGACGCTCTTCGGTGCCACGGGCCTGCGGATGGGGCGGCGCACGCCGGTTCTCGCCGCGTTGCTGACCGTGCTCTACGCGGTGCTCTACATGATCCTTCGGTCGACCGATCTCGCGCTTCTCGCCGGGGCCACACTCGCCTTCGGGGCGCTCGCACTGACCATCGTGCTCACCCGCAACGAGGAGTGGTACGGCGCGTCGGGCCCGGGGCAGGGGCCGTTCCGCCGGACGCGCCCGGATCAGGCGAAGGCAGCCTCGAGCGCGATCTCGACCATGTCCCCGAAGGAGGTCTGACGCTCCGCGGCGGGCAGCTCCTCGCCCGTCTGCAGGTAGTCGCTCACCGTCAGCACCGCCAGGGCCCGGCACCCGTGCCGGGCCGCCAGGTTGTAGAGTTCCGCCGCCTCCATCTCGACGGCGAGGATGCCGTGCCGCGTCATCATCTCGTTCAGGTCGGGCCGCTCGTCGTAAAAGACATCCGACGAATAGATCCCGCCCACGTGCACATCACTGCCCTTCGATTGCGCGGCATCGTACGCCGCGCGCAACAGGCCGAAATCGGCGCAGGGCGCGAAATTCACCTCCCGGAAGACACCGGCGGACGGTGTCGAGATGCTGCTCGCCGTCTGCGCCAGGATAACGTCGCGCATCTTCACATGGGCCTGCATCGCGCCGGTGGAGCCGATGCGGATCAGCGTCTTGGCCCCGTATTGCGTGATGAGTTCGTTGGCATAGATCGACAGGCTCGGCATCCCCATGCCCGACCCGTGGATCGTTACGCGATGGCCCCGCCAGGTGCCGGTGAAACCGAGCATTCCACGAACGTCATTCACCAGTTTCGGATTTTCCAGATACGTCTCCGCCGCCCATTTGGCGCGCAGCGGATCGCCCGGCATCAGGATGGTTTCGGCAATCTCGCCGGGTTCGGCGCAGATATGGGCGGTCATTTTTGATCTCCGGGCAAAGAAAAAGGGGCGCAAGGCCCCTTCTGAGATCAATATCGCGCCAAGTCTAGATCGCCAGATCTTCGGCCGATTTTCCCGAGGCGATCGCATCCTTGAACCACTGCGGCTGCCGCCCGCGGCCCGACCAGGTCAGGCCCGGGTTTTCGGGATGCACGTATTTCGGCGCGTTCGTCGAAGCCTTGCCGCGCTTTCCGCCGGCGAAGTCGGCAAGGGAGTAACCCAGCTCCTTGGCCATGGCTTCCAGTTTCGACTGGGCCTCGGCCTTCTGACGCTCGTCGTAGTTCTTCAGGGCCGCGGCAACCTTCTTCTGAAGATCCTGCAACTCTTCCTTGCTCATCTTGTCGAGATTCATAGCGCGCTCCAATGATACATTGAAGCGCCCCTAATCCGCCAATTCGAAAATTGCAAGGAATTCCTATTCCGCGGCAATTTCCGTCGGATCGGCCAGGGTGACGATATCACCCATGATCCGGTTCAATTCGAAGTCCTTCGGCGTATAGACCGCCGCCACGCCGAAACTGCGCAGACGCTCCGCATCCTCGTCGGGAATGATTCCGCCGACGATCACCGGAACGTCGCCGAGGCCCGCGGCGCGCATCCGCTCCATCAGATCCTCGACGAGCGGCAGATGGCTGCCCGACAGAATAGATAGGCCGACGACATGCGCGCCCTCGTCCAGCGCGGCGGCGACGATCGCCTCGGGGGTCAGGCGAATGCCCTCGTAGCGGATCGCCATGCCGCAATCGCGGGCGCGCACCGCGATCTGCTCGGCCCCGTTCGAATGCCCGTCGAGCCCGGGCTTGCCCATCAGGAAGGTCAGTCGCCGCCCGAGCCGGGTGGAGACCGCATCGACCGCCGCGCGCAGGTCATCGAGACCCTCCGTCTGGTTCGAAGGCGATGCGGAAACCCCTGTGGGACCGCGATATTCTCCGTGAACCGTGCGCATCACTCCGGACCATTCCCCCGTCGTCACGCCGGCTTTCGCCGCCGCGATCGAGGGAGGCATGATGTTCGCTCCCTCGCGCGCGGCGGTCGCCAGCGCGTCGAGCGCCGCCTGCACGGCATCGGCGTCGCGGGCGTCGCGCCACGCGTCGAGGCGCGCGATCTGATCGGCCTCGACCGCCGGGTCGACGACCATGATCCCGCCGTCCTCGCCCACGAGCGGCGAAGGTTCGCCCTCGGTCCAGGCGTTCACGCCGACGACCGTGGTCTCGCCCCGCTCGATCCCGCCGAGGCGCGCCGCGTTCGATTCCACGAGGCGCGATTTCATGTATTCGATCGACGCCACCGCGCCGCCCATTCCGTCGAGAATGGCCAATTCCTCCCGCGCGCCCTCTTTCAGCGCTGCGACCTTCCGTTCGACCACGGGCGACCCGTCGAAGAGGTCACCGTACTCCAGAAGGTCGGTCTCGTAGGCGAGAACCTGCTGCATCCGGAGTGACCATTGCTGATCCCACGGGCGGGGCAGGCCGAGGGCCTCGTTCCAGGCGGGCAATTGCACGGCGCGGGCGCGGGCATTCTTCGAAAGCGTCACGGCCAGCATTTCCAGAAGGATGCGATAGACGTTGTTCTCGGGTTGCTGTTCGGTCAGCCCCAGCGAATTGACCTGCACGCCATAGCGGAAGCGACGGAACTTCGCGTCTTCCACACCATAACGCTCGCGGCAGATCTCGTCCCACAATTCCACGAAGGCCCGCATCTTGCACATCTCGGTGACGAAGCGGATCCCGGCATTCACGAAGAACGAGATCCGGCCGACGAGCCGCGGGAAGTCTTCGGCCGGAACCTTGCCGCGCAATTCATCGAGCACCGCCGTCGCCGTGGCAAGCGCGAAGGCCAGTTCCTGCTCCGGCGTCGCGCCGGCCTCCTGCAGGTGGTAGGAACAGACGTTCATCGGATTCCATTTGGGAATGGCCGAATAGCAGTATTCGGCGACGTCCGAGATCAGTTTCATCGAGGGTTTCGGCGGCAGAACGTAAGTGCCCCGCGACAGGTATTCCTTAACGATGTCGTTCTGCACCGTGCCCTGCAATGCGCTCACGTCCGCGCCCTGCTCTTCGGCCACGGCGACGTAGAGCGCAAGCAGCCAGGGGGCCGTCGCGTTGATCGTCATCGAGGTGTTCATCTGCTCGAGGGGGATGTCGGCAAAGAGCGTGCGCATATCGCCCAGGTGGCTCACCGGCACGCCGACCTTGCCGACCTCGCCCCGCGCCAGCACATGGTCGCTATCGTAGCCCGTCTGCGTCGGCAGGTCGAAGGCGACCGACAGGCCGGTCTGCCCCTTGGCGAGATTCGCGCGATAGAGCGCATTCGACTTTTCGGCGGTCGAGTGCCCCGCGTAGGTGCGGAAGAGCCAGGGGCGGTCTTTCTGCGTCATGGCAAAGTCCTCGGTAATATTGTTTCTGTGAATACGCTGTTTGGGTCAGATTGCACAAGTCATTTTTGCCGCACCGCGGCGCGACGCTGTGCCTGTCTCCGCCATGCGGCGTGTTTTGTACAAAATGCGCAATCGGCGGTTCGGGAATGTCACAAAACGCGCAACTCTGATCTAGATGGGGCTGTTATGGACAAACAGCGCGCTCTGGGTTTCGCGGCGTGACCGCAACCGTCGAACTCCCCCTCTGGGCGCTCGTCCTGCTCGTCGCCTTCGCGGCCGTGACCTTCGCGTCGCACTTCCTCTTTCCCTCCGTCCGCTGGTTCTTCCGCAAACGGGCCGAGCGGCTGGTTGCGCGGCTCAACACGCGTCTGAAGCGGCCGATCCAGCCATTCAAGCTGGCCCGGCGGACCGACACTATCAACCGCCTGACCCATGACCCCGAGGTGGCGCAGGCCGTTCTCGACCATGCCCGCGATCAGGACATTCCCGAGGCCGTCGCCTACGAGACCGCGCGCCGCTACGCTCGCGAGATCGTACCGGGCTTTTCCGCATTGCTCTACTTCGGGATCGCCACGCGGCTGGCGCGCTGGCTCTCCCGCTCGCTCTACCGGGTGCGCGTGACCGGCGAGGCCGAGGCGCTCGACGGGATCGACCCGAAGGCCACCGTCGTCTACGTCCTCAACCACCGCTCGAACATGGACTACGTCCTCGTCACATGGCTCGCCGCGCGACAGACGGCGCTGGCCTATGCCGTGGGGGAGTGGGCGCGAAGGTGGCCCCTCGGCGCGCTGATCCGGGCGATGGGTGGCTACTTCGTGCGCCGTAAGGATTTGAATCCGCTGTATAGAACCGTCCTCGCCCGCTATGTGCGGCTGGCGACCGCGAATGGCGTAACGCAAGCGGTCTTCCCCGAGGGTCGACTGTCGCGGGACGGGGCATTGCAGCCGCCGAAGCTCGGCATCCTGAGCTACATCCTGACCGATCTCGACCCGGCGCAGGACGTGGTCTTCGTGCCCGTCGCGCTCAACTACGAGCGGGTGCTCGAGGACCGGGTGCTCATCGCCGCGACCCTCGATCCCTCGCGCGGCGTCGGGCTGCGGTGGTGGACGGTGCTGCGGTATATCTGGCGGCATGTGCAACTTCGGCTGACGGGGCGCTTCGCCCGCTTCGGCTACGCGGCCGTCAGCTTCGGGCGACCGATTTCGCTGCAGCGGTTCCTTTGGCAGGGGCGCAGCGATGCGGCGGCCGAACTGGGCACGGCCCTGATGGAGCGAATCGAGGCGGCGCTTCCGGTGTTGCCGACGGCGCTCGTCTGCGAGGCGTTGCTGGAGGGTGCGCGGGATGTCGCCACCGTCGCGGCCCATCTCGAAGCGCGTGCCGCCGAGTGGCGCGCGTCCGGCCACCCCGTCCACAAGGCGCGCCGCAGTGCCGAGGACATCGCCCTCGCAGCCCTGCGCACGCTCGAAATCCGCAAGGCGCTGACACTTCGCGGCAACGAGATCACACAGGCGGAGGACTGGGTTCCGGTTATCGAATACTACGCGCGAAGCCTTCCCGCCCCAGTTGCAAAGACATAAAATTTCAAGAACTATCTTTTGGGGGTTGGAAAGTTACTTTTGCCCTGTTACCTCCGTTGCAGCGCAGCACGGACGTTCCGCGCCGCAGCATCAACGCCGGAGGACAACATATGGCACTCGACACCCGCCCCGCGCCGCTGACCTACGACGCAGCCGTGAAAGACCTTTACGAAATGGGCGAGATGCCCCCGATGGGGCATGTGCCGAAGCAGATGTACGCCTGGGCCATCCGCCGCGAGCGCCACGGCGAGCCGGACACGGCGATGCAGCAGGAAATCGTCGACGTGCCGACGCTCGACAGCCACGAGGTGCTGGTGCTCGTGATGGCAGCGGGTGTGAACTACAACGGTGTCTGGGCCTCGCTCGGCACGCCGATCTCCCCCTTCGACGGCCACCAGGCCCCCTACCACATCGCGGGCTCCGACGCCTCGGGCATCGTCTGGGCGGTGGGTGACAAGGTGAAGCGCTGGAAGGTGGGCGACGAGGTCGTCATCCACTGCAACCAGGACGACGGCGATGACGAGCATTGCAACGGCGGCGACCCGATGTATTCGCCCAGCCAGCGGATCTGGGGCTACGAAACGCCCGACGGCTCCTTCGCGCAGTTCACCAACGTGCAGGCCCAGCAGCTGATGCCGCGCCCGAAGCACCTGACCTGGGAAGAGAGCGCCTGCTACACGCTGACGCTCGCCACGGCCTACCGGATGCTCTTCGGGCATGAGCCGCACGACCTGAAGCCCGGTCAGAACGTGCTCGTCTGGGGTGCGTCCGGCGGCCTCGGCTCCTACGCGATCCAGCTCATCAACACGGCGGGTGCCAACGCGATCGGCGTCATCTCGGACGAAAGCAAGCGCGACTTCGTCATGGGCCTCGGTGCGAAGGGCGTCATCAACCGCAACGACTTCAACTGCTGGGGTCAGCTGCCCACGGTGAACACGCCCGAATATGCCGAGTGGTTCAAGGAAGCCCGCAAGTTCGGCAAGGCCATCTGGGACATCACCGGCAAGGGCGTGAACGTCGACATGGTGTTCGAGCACCCGGGCGAGGCGACGTTCCCCGTCTCCACCTTCGTCTGCAAGAAGGGCGGCATGGTCGTCATCTGCGCGGGCACGACGGGCTACAACCTGACGTTCGACGTTCGCTACATGTGGATGCACCAGAAGCGCCTGCAGGGGTCGCACTTCGCGCACCTCAAGCAAGCGGCTGCCGCAAACCACCTGATGGTGGAGCGCCGGCTCGATCCCTGCATGTCGGAGTGCTTCGACTGGGCCGACCTGCCCGATGCGCACATGAAGATGCGTCGCAACGAGCACAAGCCCGGCAACATGTCGGTCCTCGTGCAGGCCCCGAAGACCGGGCTGCGCACGCTCGAGGATGTGCTCGAGGCCGGACGCACCGCCTGACGCGACCCTGATTCGGTTCCCTCGCGGCCCCGCCTCACGGCGGGGCCGTCTTGCGTTGGCGGGCCGGATGCCCGGAATCAACGGCTTGCAAACCCGCCCCTCCCCGGATCCGGGGAGGGTAAAACGGGGAATATCGGGCACGGCGCGCAGCTTTCTAAGGTGGCGTTAAGGGGGCGTTAACCAATCAAAAAGGACAAATCCAATGTCGAAGGACTGGATCATCGATGTGTTGGGGGACCTTCGCGGGTTCGCGCAGGCCAACGCGATGCCGACCCTGGCGGAGACGCTGGACGAGGCGATTGCCGTGGCCGCCGCGGAGATCGGGCAGGCCCCCGTGGGGCAGACGGGGCAGGATGGCACGGAAGCTGGACGACATACTGGAGCGGCTGGGGCAGGCCGCGGATCCGAGCCAGCTGGAAGCGGGGATCTTCGCGCTGCGCGAGGCCTATGACGTCGAGCACCTCGTCTACCATTCGGTCAAGTCGAGCGGGGATCAATGGGCCGCGCTGACCTATCCGGCCGACTGGGTCGAGGTCTACACGGCCGAGCGGTTCCAGACCGTCGACCCCGTCGTCCTCTCCTGTTTTCGCGGCTTCCGGCCGCTCGACTGGAAAAGCCTTGACTGGTCGGGCCGGGCCGCGCGCACCGTCCTCGGCGAGGGCATCGCGCACGGCCTCGGCAATCAGGGCGTCAGCCTTCCGATCCGTGGTCCATCGGGGCAGTTCGCGCTCTTCACCGTCAACCACGCCGCGCGCGATGACAGCTGGGCGCGGTTCACTGCGTCCTGTCTGAACGACCTTGTCCTCGCCGCGCATTACGTTAACGAACGCGCGCTGGCGCTCGACGCGGGCGAGACCCCGCGCCACGGTGCGCTCTCGCCACGCGAGGCGGATGCGCTCACGCTTCTTGCCGCCGGGCGATCGCGCGCGCAGGCTGCGGATGCGCTCAAGATCAGCGAGCATACCCTGCGCGTCTACATCGAGGGCGCGCGCCACAAGCTCGGCGCGCTCAATACGACCCATGCCGTCGCCAATGCCCTCGCCAACGGCCTGATCGGCCTGTAGCGCCGCGCGCGCCGCCGTTGCGCCGAAAAGCTTCGGCCGTGCGGTGATCTTCCGTTAACCGTTCCCGCTCAGCCCCGGTCCCGTACACCACGGGAAGGGCAGACATGATCCGGTATCTCTACGGCACGGACCTTGCAGACCACGGCGATCTGGCAGCGCAGATGTTTCGCGACCGCGCGGCGCAATTCCGCGACCGGATGGGATGGGACGTCCATGTCGACGCGCTCGGGTGGGAGACGGATCAATACGACGGCTGCGACCCGCTCTACGTCATCGCCGAGGATGCGGCGGGGCGGCACGCGGGCTCGATGCGCTTCCTGCCGACCACGGGGCCGCACATGCTGGCCGAAGTCTTCCCGCATCTGATGCCACAGCCCGTCATGGCTGCCGACACCTGGGAGTGTACGCGCTTCTGCCTCTCTCCCGGGGCCGACGCCGCGGTCGCGCGCCGGCTTCTGCTCGCCGCATCGGAACTGGGGCTCGGGCTCGGGCTGCGGGCCTGCCTCGGGGTGTTCGACCGGCCGATGGTGCGCGTCTACCGCCGCCTCGGCTGGAGCCCGGAGGTGCTGGGCAGCGCCGACGGGATCAGCGCCGGGCGCTGGACCTTCGACGTCGCGCGGCACGACGCGCTCTGTGCCGCCGCCTGCGTCAGCGCCCGTCAGTCGCGGCACTGGTGGGACGTGACCTTCGGCGATCTGCTGCCCGCGCCCCTTCCTGTCCGCGCCTGAAGGTCTAGAAGGGGGTATGGACACCCCCGCGCCCGCCCCGCAACTCTCCCCCGATCAGGCCGAGGCCTGGGACCGGATCTCCGATGTCCTCTCCGACAGCGGCATCGCGCTCGACGATGGCTGGGCCGCGGAGCGGGAGGATGACGACAGCCGCGTGCTCGCCGTCACGGGCAAGGCGGGGTCGGGCAAGACGCTTCTGCTGGCGGAGCTGGTGAAGGCGCTGCGCGAGGCGGGGCTCGACATCGTCTCGGGCGACTACGAGCGCAAGAAGAAGGACCGCCGGTCGCTCGCGGTCCTTGCGCCGACGAACAAGGCGGCGAGCGTGCTGCGCACACGCGGCGTGCCGGCGACGACAATCCACCGCATTCTCTATACCCCCGTCTACGACCCCGAATATGAGCGGATCGCCGAATGGCTCGCCGGCGATGCCGACCGCCCGGAGACGGACGCGCTCCCCGACGAGATGCTCGACCGGGCGAAGCGGGTCTACGACGAGACGGGTTCGGTTCCGGGCGCACTGGCTGCCGCGGGGCTGCGGGGTTCAGATTTCATCACCGGCTGGAAGCGGCGGGAGAGCCCGCTCGACGTGGGGTTCGTCGACGAATCCTCCATGCTCGACGACAAGCAGTTCGAGGATCTGAAGGAGATCTTCCCGACCCTCGTGCTCTTCGGTGACCCGGCGCAGCTGGCCCCGGTGAACCAATCGGGCCGCATGGTCTTCGACCGCTTCTCGGGCGACGACCACCTGCACCTCGACCGCATCCATCGACAGGAGGCCGACAGCCCCATCCTCGACCTCGCCCATGCGCTTGGGGACGACAAGGTGGGCTTCTACGAGTTCGAGCAGATGGTCGAGGCCGCCGCCGCGCGGGATGACCGCGTCGTCGTCGCGGCCCGCGTCGACAGCGACCTGATGGCGCGCTCGCCCGTCCTCGTCTGGCGCAACGCGACGCGCATCCGGCTCATCCGCGCCTTCCGGCAGGCGCATGGGGCCGACGATACGATGATGCTGCCCGGCGAGCCGCTGATCTGCGACGGGCTGGAACTGCCGCTCAAGCACCGCAAGCGCCGCATCGACCTGGAGGCGCGCGGGCTCATCAAGGGCGCGCAGGTCGTCTACCTCGGGCCGGGGCGCAAGCCGGGGTTCTCGAAGCTGCATGTCGTCGGCGCGCCCGAGCCGGAAATCTCGGTGTCCTCCATCGTCAAGATCGAGCATCCGGACGAGGAGGAGCCATTCCTGCCCTTCGCCGCGCGCATGGGGGCCGCGTTTCTCCACGGGGCAGCCGTGACGACCCACAAGGCGCAGGGGTCGCAATGGGAGAACGTGCAGGTCTTCGCCCCCGACCTCTATGCCGCCAGCCGCGCGGGCCGGGTGGAGGCGGGGCAGCAGCTCTGGAAACGGCTGGCCTACGTGGCGATCACGCGGGCGGTGAACCGGGTGATCTGGGTGAAACGCTATGCGCTCGCCATGCCGAAGGCCCCGCTCGACACGTCGGATTTGCGGGCCGAGCCCGCCCCCCTGACCCTCGAAGCGCAGGAGAACGACGGATGAAGACGATCCTCATCACGGGGGCGTCCTCGGGTATCGGGGCGGCCACGGCGCGGCTCTTTCTGGAGGCGGGCTGGACGGTCGGCCTGATGGCGCGGCGGACCGACGCGCTGGAGAGCGTCGCCGCGGGTCACGCCAATGCCCATATCCTGCCGGGCGACGTGAGCCGCCCCGCCGATGCCGAGGCCGTCACCCGCCAATTCACCGAGGCCGCCGGACGACTCGACGTGCTCTTCAACAACGCGGGCATCTTCGTCCCCGCCGCCGACATCGATCGTACCGAGGTGGCCGACTGGGATCGGGCCGTGGCGGTGAACCTCACGGGCATGTTCCTGATGGCCCGTGCCGCCTTCGCCGTGATGCGCACGCAGGGCGGCGGGCGGATCGTCAACAACGGCTCGATCAGCGCCCATGTCCCGCGCCCCGGAGCCGTGACCTATACCGTCACCAAACATGCGATCACGGGGCTGACGCGGCAGTTGGCGCTCGACGGGCGCCCGCTCGGGATCGACTGTGGCCAGATCGACATCGGCAATGCGCAGACACCGCTCCTCGAAGAGCTCGACGCGCGACAGCGGGCCGAGGGGGCCGCGCCCGTCCCGATGATGGCGGTGGAAGACGCGGCGCGATCGGTGCTGCACATGGCGACGCTGCCGCTGGGGACGAACGTGCTGACGATGACGGTGATGGCGAGCGCGATGCCCTACGTCGGTCGCGGCTGAGGTCAGGTCTTGAAGACGCGGAAGACGGCCGACGCCCCCCAGCCTGCGGCGATCGCGATGAAGAGCGACAGGAGGCCGTAGATCAGCGGCTGCTCGTGCGCCAGGGTGTAGATCCACCGCTCGAGCCCCACCTTCTGGACGTAGATGGAGGTGCCGTAGCTGTCCACGACCTCCCCGTCGCGGGTCAGGAAGATGCGGGTGTTGTAGTTGCCCTCGGTCAGGTCGGCGGGCAGGGCGATCTCGGTCGAGAAGAGCGTCGCATCGCGCACCTGGACCGATTCCTCCGATGTGCCGTAGGTGCCGGTCGCCGTGTTCACGCGAATGAGCGCGTCCAGGAAATCGGGGTCATCGTCCGACATCTGCGCCATGCCCGGCGCAACGAGGGCGCGGGGCGTGGTGATGGCCCATTCCTCGTCCTCTTCGGGCCGGAGCGCCTGGACGAGCGGGACGGAGGAGGAGACGGCATAGAAGCTCGGCACGCCGAGCGCCTCGACCGAATCCGAGTTGACCCAGATGCCGAGCTTGCGCTCCTTCCGCCGGATCGTGACGTCCTCGCGCGGCCCGGCGACGGTGACGATGATGGCGAGTTGCTGACCGATGGGCTGCGGCTCGTCGCGCTTGATCGCCCCGAAGATCAGGATCTCGGAGCCGTCGAAGTTCGTGGAGATGGAGATGCGGTCCTGGCTCAGATCGGCCACGATCTCCTCGGCCCGCGCGGGCAGGGCGAGGAGCAGGAGCGCGAGGGCGAGGCGGATCATCCGTGGCCCCCCGTGCCGATCGAGTAGAGCTCCGCCGGTTCGAGCAGAAGATCGAGCGCGAGCTTGCCGCAGACGGCGAGCACCATGAGCGCCAGCAGGATGCGCAGCTGCTCGGCCTTCATGCGCACGCCGATGCGCGTGCCGATCTGCGCGCCCACGACCCCGCCCACGAGGAGGAGGACGGCGAGCACCATGTCGACGGTGTAGTTCGTCGTCGCGTGCAGCATCGTGGCGAAGGCGGTGACGAAGATGATCTGGAAGAGCGAGGTGCCGACGACGACCTTGGTCGGCATCCCGAGGAGGTAGATCATCGCGGGCACCATGATGAACCCGCCGCCCACGCCCATGATCGCGGCGAGGATGCCGACGAAGAACCCCACGAGGAAGGGCGGGATGACCGAGATATAGAGGCCCGACGTCCGGAACTTCATCTTGAGCGGCAGCGCGTGGATCCAGCCACGCTGCCGCCGCACGGTGCGGGGCGCGGGGCCGGCGCTGCGGGATTTGCGGATCGCGTTCAGGCTCTCGATGAACATCAGGCCGCCGATGATGCCGAGGAAGAGCACGTAGCAGAGCCGCACCAGCAGATCGACTTGCCCAAGCTCCCGCAGGAGCGCGAAGACCTGCACGCCGAGGGCCGCTCCTAAGAGACCCCCGACAAGCAGGACGAAGCCCATTCGGAGATCGACAGTCTTTCGCTTGAAATGGGCCAGCACGCCCGAAAAGGAGGAGGCGACGATCTGGTTCGCCTCGGTCGCGACGGCAACCGCCGGCGGAATGCCGATCATGAAGAGTAGCGGCGTCATCAGGAAGCCGCCGCCGACGCCGAACATGCCCGACAGGATGCCGACGAGACCGCCCAGACCCAGAAGAAGGAACGCGTTAACCGAAACCTCGGCAATGGGAAGGTAGATCTGCAAGGCGGCACCTCGGGGTGGATGCCCTTCCTTGTCGGGAATGAGACCCGGAGTGTCAAACCCCGCACACCCGGGAAATCGCTCACATTCGATTTCAGCGGGTTTCTGGCCTTAGATCGAAGCGCCGGCTGGACCTAAGGTCAGGCCAGGAAGCGGGTCAGCACCTTTTCGAGCTTCGCGGCCCCGAGCGGGGCCATGGCCTTGGTGTGATCGTGGCTGATCGCCTCGTCCGAGAGGCCCGCGGCCATGTTGGTGATCGTCGAGATGGCGGCGGCCTTCAGCCCGAGGAAGCGCGCGAGGATCACCTCGGGCACGGTCGACATGCCGACGGCATCGGCCCCGAGCGTCCGGATCGCGCGGATCTCGGCCGGCGTCTCGAAGGAAGGGCCGGAGTACCAGGCATAGACGCCCTCGTGCATCCCGACGTCCTCCGCCTCGGCCGCATCGCGCAGGGATTGTCTCAGGCCCGGATCGTGGGCGTCGCCCATGGGGACGAACCGCCGGTCCGTCGGCTCGCCGATGAGGGGGTTTAGGCCCGAGAAGTTGATATGATCCGAGAGCAGCATGAGCGAGCCCGTCGGCATGTCGGGCCGCAGGCTGCCGGCGGCGTTGGTGGCGATCAGTCCTTCTGCCCCGAGGTCGGCCAGCACTTCGAGCGGCAGGCGCATCGCGTCGGCCTTGCCGCTCTCGTAGTAGTGCGAGCGGCCGCCGAAGACGGCAACACGGGTGCCGCCGAGCTGACCCACGACGAGCTTCGGGTTGTGCCCCGAGACGCCCGCATGGGGAAAGCCGGGCAGATCGGCATAGTCGATGGCAACGCCCTCGACGCGGTCCGCCAGATGCCCGAGCCCCGAGCCGAGGATCAGGCCCAGCCTCGGAGCCTCCGCACCCGCCTGGTCGCGGATACGGGCGGCGAGGTCAGCGCTCTTTGACATAGGGCTCGCCTCCGGCGCGGGGCGGGATGGCCTTGCCGACGAACCCGGCCAGGATCACCACCGTCAGGATATAGGGCAGCGCCTGCATGAATTGCGTCGGGATCGGGATGCCGAAGAGGTCGAGCGACTGGAACCGGTTGCCGAGCGCCTCCAGGAGGCCGAAGAGCAGTGTCGCCCCGAGCGCGTACCACGGCCGCCACTTGGCGAAAATGAGCGCGGCGAGGGCGATGAAGCCCCGGCCCGCCGACATCTCCTTCACGAAGCCGGCCGAGAGCGCCGTGGCGAGATAGGCCCCCGCGATCCCGCAGAGGACGCCGCAGATCATCACCGCCGCATAGCGCAGGCCGACGACGCTGACGCCCGCGGTGTCGACGGCGGCCGGGTTCTCGCCCACGGCGCGCAGGCGCAGGCCGAAGCGGGTCCGGAACAGCACCCACCACGACAGGGGCACGAGGAGAAGCGCCACGTAGACGAGTATCGAATGCCCCGAGAGGAGGTTGGCGTAGATCGGGCCGACGATCGGCACATCCCGCGCGGCATTGGCGAAGGGCAGCGTGATCTCCTGGAAGCGGGCACCGCCGCTCAGTTGCGGCGTGCGGCCGCCGAGCGCGAACCAGGCCTCCCCGATCACGACCGTCAGGCCGGAGGCGAGAAAGTTGATCGCGACCCCCGAGATCAGCTGATTGCCCCGGAAGGTGATCGAGGCGACCCCGTGGATGAGCGCAAGCAGCAGCGAGGCGAGGATGCCCGCCATTAGGCCGAGCCAGACGTCGCCCGTGAAGCTGGCCACGGCCGCCGACATGAAGGCCGAGGCCAGCATCTTGCCCTCGAGCCCGATGTCGAAGATGCCCGCGCGCTCGCTGAAGAGCCCGGCGAGGCAGGCGAGCAGCAGCGGCGTCGCGAGGCGCAGGGAACTGTCGAGGATCTGGAGGATGCCGAGGAAGTCCATGTCAGCTCCTGTCGGTGGCGAGGCGGAAGGCGAAGAGGGCGAAGAAGACCCCGAGGGCACCTTCGATCCAGCGGCGGGAGCGCGTGTAGATCGCCCGCACATGGGCCGTCGAAAGCAGGAGCGCCCAGGCCGCATGGGTGCAGAAGGAGAGTGCGAAACAGCTACCCACGAAGAGCGCTGCGACCCAGAGCGGGGCCCCGGCGGTGGGCGAAAGCGCGGCAATCGCGAGCCAGAAGACGATGGACTTCGGGTTCGTGACCTGCATCGCGTAGCCCATCAGCAGAAGTCGCACCGCACCGCGTGGCGCGGTCTCCGCCGTCGCGAGGGCGGGCGGGTGGATCGCCTTACGCAGCGCGCCGAAGGCAAGCCAGGCGAGATAGGCGGCCCCGGCCAGCTTGAGCGTGGTCATCGCCCAGGCAGCCTGCGACAACAGGAGGCCCACACCCGCCATCGTCAGCAGGTTGTTGGTCGTCGCCCCGGCCGCGATCCCGAGGCATGCGATCAGCGCCGCGCGCCGGCCCTGTCCGAAGGAAAGGCCCATGAGCATGGCGACCGCCGGCCCCGGCGAGGCCCCGCCGACCAGCAGGAGGCCATAGGCGGCCACGAAGGCTGGAAGATAGGGCAGGAGGTCACTCATGGCTCCACCTTCTTCTCTTCCTCGTGCCCGCCGCCGGTCAGGGGCGTCGTCGGCACGGGCGGCACCGGCTGGCGCGTGCGGGCCACGAAGACCGCTTCGAGCGGCCCGCGTACCATGTTGTCGAGCGCGCCGGTGAAGAGGATGACCAGCGCCTGGATCACGAGGATCATCTCGCGCGTCATGCCGTTCATCTCGAACGTCAGCTCCGCGCCGCCCTGGTAGAGCGCGCCGAAGAGGAGCGCGGCGATGAAGACGCCGACGGGGTGGGAGCGCCCCATGAGGGCCACGGCGATGCCCACGAAGCCCGCCCCCTGCACCGGGTCGAGGACGAGGCGCTCGGCCTCGCCCATGACGGCGTTGACGGCCATCAGCCCGCAAAGCCCGCCCGAGATAAGCATGGCGATCATGGTGATGCGCACGGGCGAGATGCCGGCATAGATCGCGCCCGGCTCCGACTTGCCGAAGGAGCGGATCTCGTAGCCGAGTTTCGTGCGCCAGATCAGGAAGTAGACGCAGACGCAGGCGGCGATGGCGACGAAGAAGCTGATGTTGAGGGGGGTCGAGCGGCTGAAGCCGAGGAAGGACATCACGTCGTAGGCGTTTGGCAGCCGCGCCCCCTCGACGAAGCGCGCCGTCTCGGGCGAAGCACTACCGGGCACCTTCAGGACGTTGGCCAGAAGGTAGACCATGAGCGCCGAGGCGATGAAGTTGAACATGATCGTCGTGATGACGATGTGACTGCCGCGCTTGGCCTGCAGATAGGCGGGGATCGCCGCCCAGGCCGCCCCGAAGAGCATCCCTCCGATCACCGCCGCGGGCAGGGCGAGCGACCAGTGCGGCCAGTTCAGAGACAGCGCCGCGAGCGCCACGCCGAGGCCCCCGAGCGCCGCCTGCCCCTCGCCGCCGATGTTGAAGAGCCGGGCGTGGAAGGCCACGGCGACGCCGAGCCCCGTGAAGATGAAGTTCGTCGCGTAGAAGAGCGTATAGCCCCAGCCATAGGACGACCCGACCGACCCGTTCACGAGGATCGTGAGCGCCTCGATCGGGTTCTTGCCGATGAGCAGCACCACGAGCCCCGACACGAGAAGGGCGAGGAACAGATTGATGAAGGGAATGAGGACAATGTCGACCCAGCGTGGCAGCGTATCGTTCATGCCGCGTCCTCCCCGGTCATGCCTGCCATCAGGAGGCCAAGTTCGTTCGCGTTCGTCTCCGCCGGCAGGCGTTCGCCCATGATGCGGCCGTCGAACATGACGGCGATGCGGTCCGAGAGCGCCATGATCTCGTCTAGCTCGACCGAGACGAGCAGGATCGCCTTGCCCTGGTCGCGGAGCGCGATGACTTGCTGGTGGATGAACTCGATCGCGCCGATGTCGACGCCGCGCGTCGGCTGACCGATCAGGAGGAGGTCTGGGTTACGCTCGATCTCGCGGGCGAGGACGATCTTCTGCTGGTTGCCGCCCGAGAAGTTCTTCGCGGCCAGCATCGGATCGGGCGGGCGCACGTCGAAGCGTTCCATCTTGCCCTCACAATCGGCGCGCATGGCCCCGTGATCCATCAGAAGGCCCGGCGCGAAGCGGGCATCGTCCTGATAGCCGAAGGCCACGTTCTCCCAAGCGGCGAAATCCATGATGAGGCCCTCGCGCTGCCGGTCCTCGGGCACGTGGGCGATGCCGCGGGCCCGGCGCGTGCGGGCGTCCGACGCGGTGCCCGTCAGGTCGATCTCCTGCCCGTTGATGCGGATCGTGCCGGTGCCGCGCGCATAGCCGCCAAGCACCTCCAGGAGCTCCGACTGGCCGTTGCCCGCGACGCCCGCGATGCCCAGCACCTCGCCCGCGCGGATCTGCAGGTCGATGCCGCGCAGCCGCTCGACTCCCTGGCCGTCGACGACGCGCAGGTTCTCCACTTCGAGGATCACATCGCCCGGCGCGGCGGGGGTCTTGTCGACACGCAGGAGAACTTTGCGGCCGACCATCAGTTCGGCCAGCTGCTCGGGCGAGGTGTCGGCGGTCCGGACCGTCGCCGTCATCTCGCCGCGGCGCATCACGCTCACCGTGTCGGTGATCTCCATGATCTCGCGCAGCTTGTGGGTGATGAGGATGATCGTCTTCCCCTCGTCGCGCAGGCCCTGGAGGATGCGGAAGAGGTGGTCGGCCTCGGCCGGGGTCAGCACCCCGGTCGGCTCGTCGAGGATCAGGATGTCGGCCTCGCGGTAGAGCGCCTTCAGGATTTCCACGCGCTGCTGCTGGCCGACGCCCAGGTCCTCGATGATCGCGTCCGGGTCGACGTCCATCTCGTAGTCGTCGGCGAGCTTCTTCAGAAGCGTCCGCGCCTTTGCGAGCGAGGGCTTCAGGAGCGCGCCGTCCTCGGCCCCGAGGATGATGTTTTCGAGCACCGAGAAATTCTCGACCAGCTTGAAGTGCTGGAAGACCATGCCGATGCCCGCGTCGATGGCGGCCTGGCTGTCGGTGATCTCGGTCTTTTGCCCGCCGATGAAGACCTCGCCCGCATCGGCTTTGTAGAAGCCGTACAGGATTGACATGAGCGTCGACTTGCCCGCCCCGTTCTCGCCGATTATGCCGTGGATCGAGCCGCGCTTCACCTGGATCGAGATGTCCTTGTTGGCCTGCACGGGGCCGAACGCCTTGGAGATGCCGCGCAATTCGATGGCAAGGTCGGACGCACTCATGTCACTCGGTCTCCACGAAGCCCGCCACGCGGGTCAGCCCATCGTCGTCCGCCGTGCCCACGAAGAGGATCTGCGCGAATGGCGTGCCGTCGCGGTCGATCCGGGCGCGGGCAAGAGCGGTGCCGTGGGTCACCTGCGGGGCTCCCAGCGGCAGAAGGATCGCGTCGGGCAGGTTGGCCCGGAACACGTCGAGGTATTCCGCCATCCCGTCGCGCCCGGCAAAGGGGGCGGGGGCGTGCGGATCCTCATAGGTGAACGAGGCCGCGAGGGCCTCGTCCAGTATCGTCTCGCGGGCCCCGGCATCGGCCTCGTTCCAGGCCGTGAGGAGCTTCAGGAGCAAATCTCCCGCGCCGGGGGCCGTCGCCGTCATCAGTACGCGGGGCAGCTGCTGTCGGAGGTGAAGTCGTGGACCTCGATCTCGCCGGCGATGATCTGGGCCTTGGCTTCTTCCACGGCAGCGACCATCTCCTCGGAGACGAGCTCGGCGTTGTTCTCGTCCATCGCGAAGCCTACGCCCTCGTTGTCGAGGCCCATGACCGTGATGCCGGTCTCCAGCTCACCGGCCGCGGCGGCGGAGAAGGCGTCGTAGACGGCATTGTCCACGCGCTTGACCATGGAGGTCAGAACCTCGCCCGGGTGCAGGTAGTTCTGGTTGCTGTCGACGCCGATCGACAGGATGTCCGCGTCGGCGGCGGCCTGCAGAACACCGATCCCGGTGCCGCCGGCGGCCGCGAAGACCACGTCGGACCCCTGGGAGATCTGCGAGCGGGTCAGCTCCGCACCCTTCACCGGGTCGTTCCAGGCCGAGGGCGTCGTGCCCGTCATGTTGACGATGACCTCGGCGTCCGGGTTCACGGCCTTCGCGCCCTGGGCGTAGCCGCAGGCGAACTTCGAGATGAGCGGCACGTCCATGCCGCCGATGAAGGAGACAGTGCCCGTCTCGGAGGCCATCGCGGCCATCATCCCGACGAGGTAGGAGCCCTCGTGCTCGGAGAAGACGACCGACTTCACGTTCGGCTGTTCGACGACCATGTCGACGATGACGAAATCGGTGTCGGGATAGTCGGGCGCGACAACGTCGAGGGTGGAGCCGTTGGCGAAGCCAAGGACGACGACGGGGTTCGCGCCGCGCTCGGCCATGCGGCGCATGGTCTGCTCGCGCTGCGCCTCGTTGGCGAGCTCGGTCTCGGCGTATTCGCCGCCCGTCTCCTCGACCCAGCGCTGGGCCCCGTTGTAGGCGCTCTCGTTGAAGGATTTGTCGAACTTGCCGCCCAAGTCGATGATGAGGCCCGGCGTGGCGTCCTGCGCGGCCGCCATCCCCGCGGTCAGCGCGAGGGTCGCGACAGCGCCCATGAGGGTCTTGTTGAGGGTCATGTTTTTCTCCCGTCGAAGGGCGCGTTTGACCGGCACCCGGTCCCCGCGCCGCGATTGATGCAGGCGATAAGGCCGCAGGGGGCGCGGAAGGTCAACCTGAGTCGGTGGGATTGACCCGAGGTCGGAGATGCTTGCGCAGGATCAGGGCATCGACGCCCTCGTAGTAGCCGCGTCGCAGACCGGCCTCCCGCCACCCCGCCCCGGCATAGAGCGCCCTGGCGGCCGCATTGTCGGCCGAGACCTCGAGGAAGGCGGTCGCGGCATCGCGCTTGCGGGCACCGCTCTCGAAGGCGGCCAGAAGGGTCCGGGCTGTGCCGCGACGACGGGCGGCGGGGGCGACCACGAGCGTGAGAAGCTCCGCCTCGCCGGCCGCCACGCGCCCGAGGAGGAAGCCGTCGCGCGCCGTCTCCAGGATCGCGGCGGGATCGGCGGCCATGGTCCGCAGTGACGCGGCGGACCAGCGCGCGGCCCCGTCGAAGGCCGTCGCATGAAGCGCCGCCATCTCGTCGGGGGTCAAGGCAGGATCCGGGGTGGCGGATCCGACGCGGTGGCGGCATCGGCCGGGCGCAGGTAGATGGGCGCGGGCCGCGGCCCATCGGTGCCGAGGCGTTCCACGGCGATCCGCGCAATCGCCGAGGCGGGGGCGAAGGCGGCCGGCACGTGCCGCGCGCCGAGTTGCGCCGCGAGCGCCTGCGAGTCGTGGCCGACGAGCGTATCGCCCGGCCGGAGCTGGTCTCCGAGCGCCGTACGTTCGATCATCTCCGCCGCGCCCTCGGGTCCGGCCGTGCCGTAGCGCTGCAGGTAGAGGCGGTCGCGCGGCGCGGTCAGCAGCGCCAGCACGGGGCGCGGCGCATCGAGCGCGAGCGCATCGAAGAGCGACACGCCGATCGCCGGCACGCCAAGTCCGAGCGCGAGCCCCCGCGCGGCGGCGACGGAGATGCGGGTGCCGGTGAAGTTGCCCGGCCCCGTGCCGACGCCGATCGCGTGGAGGTCGGCCGGGGCCAGCCCTGCCTCATCCAGCGTTTCGAGGATCGTCGGCATCAGCCGCTCGGCCTGCCCCTTGGCGAGATCGAGGTGGTGGGCGGCGACCACGTCGCCGTCCCGAAAGACGGCTGTCCCAAGCCAGGGGCCGGATGTGTCGAAGCCGAGGATGCGGGGGGCGTCGGTCATCTGCCGGTACCCCGGCGCGCGACAGAAAAGCGGCCGCGCAAGGCGCGGCCGACATCTCGAAGCCTAGGGTGCCGGACGTCAGACACCGACGGGCCGCACCTCGAGCACCTCGGGGATGTAATGGCGCAGCAGGTTCTCGATACCCATCTTCAGCGTCATCGTGGACGAGGGGCAGCCGGCACAGGCCCCCTTCATCTGCAGGTAGACGACGCCGCGTTCGAAACCGTGGAAGGTGATGTCGCCGCCATCCTGCGCGACGGCGGGGCGCACGCGCGTGTCCAGAAGCTCGGTGATCTGGCCGACGATCGCGCTGTCCTCCTCGGCGTGGTTCGCGCTGTGCGCCGCCTCGGTCGCGCCTTCCATGACCGGCTCGCCGGACTGGTAGTGTTCCATGATCGCGCCCAGGATCGCGGGCTTGATGTGATCCCAGTCGGTGCCCTCGTCCTTCGTCACGGTGACGAAGTCGTTGCCGAAGAAGACGCCCGTCGTGCCGCCCACGGCGAAGATGCGCTTGGCGAGTGGCGAGGTTTCCCCGGCATCGGCGGTCGGGAAATCGGCGGTCCCGGTCTCGAGCACGGTCTGGCCCGGCAGGAACTTCAGCGTGGCGGGGTTCGGCGTGGTTTCGGTCTGGATGAACATGGGTCGCACCTCCGGTGTCAGACCCTCTATGTGAGGGGTCGGGGCGGAGGTGTCAATAACTTGGAACCGTTCTAAATCACCGGTGACACCGGATGAGGACCGTTGCGCGCGTCAGGACGGGCGGTACCCCGTCGGACAGCGTGAGCTTCCGGCCGAGCGGGGGGCGGGGGCTGACCCCGGCATCGCGCAGGAACCGCAGAAGGGCGTTGTGGCGCGTCGCCACGTTCATGTTCTGCGGAATGCTGCCCGAGCGGGACTGGATGAATTCGTCACTCACCCGCGCGACGACGACACCGACGACCCGACCCTTCGCGTCAAGCAGCGGCCCGCCGCTGTTGCCGGGCTGGACCGGAGCGGACAGCATGAGCCTCTCGTCTTCTCCGTAGAGGCCGCGAAGCGCGCTGACGTTGCCGCGCGTCACCGTCATCCCTTGGTCCAGCAGTGCGCGGTAGGGAAAGCCGATGGCCGTGACCCCGGCACCCAACCGGACCGGAATGTCGCCCGCGATTTCGATCCAGTCGGGGGATCGAGCACCGCTGCCCAGGACGGCGAGGTCCAGCCCGGTGTCGCTGGCGATCGGCGTGAGCGGCGTGCCGTCCTCGAGCGTCAGGCGGGAGCAACCCGCGACGACATGCGCAGCCGTGACGACGTCACCTGGACCGATGTAGAAGCCGGTGCCAGAGGATACGATGCGTGGCTCCGACGTGGTGGTGACGCGCGGCGCTTCCGGCTCGGGCGGGTCACGGGCGATCAGGGACGCGAAGAAGCCGTAGGACGGCAGGACGAGATCCCTCTGCGATCCGTTCGAGAGGGACGCGACCACGACGCGCGCCCGCGCGGCCTGCCGCGGTTCCCACTGCACGACGACCGTCTCGAAGACGTGGCCCCGGCCCGTCGTGCGCAGGTAGACGTCCTGTCCTGAATCGATGCGCCCCCGGGAGATGAAGGCCTCGGCGGTCTCCGTGCGGTAGAACGGCTCAGGTCCGACGTGTTCGTCGCGCAGCCAGTCGTGCATCGCACCGGACCCCGGCCCGCCGCGGAAGACGTATCGGATCACGAGGCTCCGGTCGGGCTCGTGCCATTCTAGGAAATCCTCGCCCTCGTCGAAGACAAGCCGTTTCGACGGCAGGATGATCGCTGTCGCCTCGTCGGGCGTGAAGGCGCGCCAGCCGGCGGTCTCGAAGTCGGCGATGAAGGGCCCGAGGGTTTCGAGCGCGTCCCCCGCCGTCGCGTTTCCGCCTCTCGCGGGTGCGAGGGCCCGGGCGCTGTAGTCGCCCCAGACGCCGTCGATCCTGCCGACGTAGGTTCCGTCGAAGGCCATGGCCGCCTGCAGGAAGCGCACGTCCTCACGTGTCAGCAGGGCGGGATCGAAGGACTGCGAGACGTCGGCGCGCGCCGGAAGGCCAATAACCAGGAAAGCGAAAGCGACCAGAACACGAAACATGGACCCAGCCTACGCGTCGAAACCGCAGAGGCGAGCAAAACCTGCTGAAAAGGTTACCAACCCGCCCTTGCACGGATCAGGCGATGCCTTCGAGCTGCTCCTTCGAGAGGTCGCCCGGCACGATCGTGACCGGGACCGGCAGCGTTCCCGCGGAGCGCGTCAGCTGCGTCACGAGCGGGCCCGGCCCCTTGCCTTCGGAACTGGCACCGAGGACGAGCACGCCGATCTCCGCGTCCTCGCTGATCTGGGCCAGGATCTCGCTCACCGGCTCCCCCTCGCGGATGACGAGATGCGGCTCCAGCCCGTGCTTGTCGCGCATCCATTTCGCGAAGACCTCGAAATGCGCGACGATACGCTCCCGTGCCTCCTCCCGCATGATGTCGCCGACGCCGATCCAGTGGTTGAACTCCTCCGGCGGGATCACCGAAAGCACCTCGACGCCGCCGCCCGTGTGTTCCGCCCGAAGGGAGGCGAAGCGCATGGCGTTCAGGCACTCGCGGCTGTCGTCCAGGATGACAAGGAACTTGCGCATGGGATCCCCGGGGGTGATTTCGCTCGCCGCAGCTTTGCCCGGCGCGGGCGGGGCTGTCCACCGCATTGCGACGGCTCAGAGGGCGCGTATGAGCCTCCGGAGCGCCATCGCGCCGAGCCGGCTGCCGAGAATGGCGGCCAGTTGGACGACGGCGAGCCAGGCGAGCGCGAGCGTCCCGACCGTCGCACGGCTCAGGCGCACGGTGGCGCGGAAGACACGGCCCTTGCCCAGCACCTCGAACGTGCGCGTCGTGCGCGGGCCGGCGGCCTCGGCCACCTGCGCGAGACGGCGGGCATCGGCGGGGCTGTCGACGTGACGCGCGAGGCTGAGCGCTTCCGCCGTGGAGGTCGCCGCCCGTACGCGCCCCATATCGGCCGCGACCGACGACATCCGCGCGAGCGCCGCCGCATCCGTCAGATCCTCGAGTCGGGCGGAGCCCGAGATCACGTCGCCGACCCGTGACCAGCGGATCGGAATGCGGATGAAGCGCGTCAGTTCCGGCGTCACCGTGCCCAGGCGTCGGCCCATCCGCAGGAGCGTCGCACCCGCCTTCACCGTGACCGAGGTGCCGCCGGAGAAGATCACCGCGCCCGTCGCCCCGAGGCTGACGAGCGCCAGCCCCGCATCGAGTTCGTCGACCTCCTCGCCCAGCGTGACGGCGACGGTGGCCCGGCGCAGGGCGTTGAGATCGCCGAGGACCGACATCTCGAAGGGAACGGCGCAGAAGGTGACGTGCTGGAGGCTGGGGCAGGTGCCGGTGTCGGCCATGCAGAGCGCGCAATCGACCGCCAGCGACAGCGCGCCGGTTTCCTCCTCGATCATCTCGCGCGCCGCGGTGCCGTCGACATCGCGGTCGAGGTCGTCGGCAAGCGCGAGCAGCATCTCCGCCCGCTCCGCATGGCGCGCCGCGACGGCGGTCTCAAGTGCGGCGGCGATCCACTCGGCATCCGCCTCCTGGCGCACGGCCCGTTCGAGGGTTACGGCCAGTTCGGATGTCGTCCGCGCGACATAGGGTGCGCTGAGCGGGTTCGTCGTCAGCGCCCAGGCCAGGGCGGCGAGCGTCACCACGAGCGGCAGCACCGCCAGCAGCGGTTTTATCAGGCGGAGAGCGCCCAATCCCAGTACATCTCGCGCACCCGGCGCGTCACGGGCCCGACCTGATACTGCCGGTGATCGAAGGCCGTGACCGGCGTGACCTTGGTAAGGTTGCCGGACAGAAACACCTCGTCGGCGGCGCGGAAGTCGTCGAAGGTCAGCACGGTTTCGTGGACCGCCACGCCGTCCCGGCGCAGGTTGTCGATGTGACGCGCGCGGGTGATCCCGGCGAGGAAGGTGCCGTTCGCGACCGGGGTGAAGACTTCCCCGTCCCGGACCATGAAGACGTTGGACGTGGCGCTTTCGGCCACGTTGCCCATCGCATCCGCCGAGAGCGCGTTGCCGAAGCCCTTGGCCCGCGCCTCGGCCAGCATCCGGGCGTTGTTCGGGTAGAGACAACCGGCCTTCGCGTCGCAGACCGAGCTTTCGAGGACCGGCCGGCGAAACCGCGTCTCGGTCAGGGTGGTCGTCTTGTCCGCGGAATACATCGGCACCTCCTCGAGGCAGATCGCGAAGCCCGTTTCCGCCTCGGACGGCACGAGGCCCAGCTCGCTGCCGTGGATGCCCCAGTACATCGGCCGGATGTAGATCGCCGCGTCGGGGGCGAAGCCCTCAAGCCCGTCGTGAACCAGATCGACGATCTCCTGCGCGGTCTTCGTCGGTCGCAGCATCAGCGCCTCGGCCGAGCGGTTCACGCGGGCGCAGTGCCTGTCGAGATCGGGCGTCACCCCTTCGAAGCGCCGCGCGCCGTCGAAGACGGAGCTGCCCTGCCACATGCCGTGGTCGGCCGCCCGCATCACGGGCACATCGCCGTTGTGCCAGGTGCCGCCGTAGTAGGTCCGGATCGTCTTGCCGAAAGCCACGGGCTCCCTCCCTCGTTCTCTGCCGCGACGATAGGAGCGACGCGAGGGGACGTCCACCTGCGCTTGTGCGGAGGTGGAAATCTGCAAGACTCCCTCCATGAGCGACACCTATCTTCCACCGGACGAGCGGAGCACCGGGCGCGCACTGCGGCTCCTCGCGGCGGCGGATCATGCCGCGCTCGGAACGCTGGCGGGCGGTGACCCGCTCGTCACCCGTGTCGAGTGCCTCTGGCTCGCAGGCCGCGGCCTCGGGCTCTTGCTGTCGGACCTCGCGGACCATGCGCGGGCGCTCGAGGCCGATGCGCGTGCCTCCGTCCTCGTCGGGTCGGTGACATCTGGCCCGCCCATGGCGGCTGCCCGGCTGACGCTCACCGGGGAGGCGTGGCCGATCGACAAGCGCGCGGAGCGAGACACTTGGCTCGCCGCGCATCCCCGGGCGGCGGTCTATTTCGACTTCGCGGATTTCCGGATGCGCCTGCTCGCGCCGGCCTCCGCGCTGCTCAACGCGGGCTTCGGTCGGGCCTATCGCCTCGGCCCCGCCGATCTTGGGTGCGGGACGTGACGACGGCCATCGTTCTCGGCGCGGCCGTCCGACCCGACGGCACGCCCTCACCAACCCTCGCCCTGCGCGTGGACCATGCCGTCACGCTCTGGCGGACGGGTCGCGCTGAACGCATCTGCCTGACCGGCGGAATCGGACGGCACGGTCCGTCCGAGGCCCGCGTGGCGCGGGACCGGGCTCATGCGGCGGGCATCCCGGAAGCGGCGCTCCTCCTCGAGGAGGCCTCCACCACGACGCTGGAGAACATCGCCTTCGCCGCGCCCCTCTGCGCCGCTCCCCTGATCCTCGTCACGAACCGCTGGCATCTGCCCCGCGCCCTTATGATCGCACGTCTTCTGGGGCTCGGGGCGACGGGCTCCGGCCCGCGTGCGACGGCTCCGGTTCAGACGACAACGGCGGCGATCCTCCGGGAGGTCGCCGCCGCGCCGGTCTCTGCTGTGCGCGCCGTCAGGTGGGCGCGTCGCACCGCACGGTAACGAACCCGCGCCCCTTCACCGATTCGGGCCAATGCAGGCGGATCGACTGGTTGTCGCTGCCGATCCGGGCGCTCGAATAGGGAGCCACGTAGACCGCCGTGTTGTTGCTGCGCCGGATCGCCCCGTCGGCCAGGAACGCCGTCACCACCTTCGCCTCGCCACGGAACGGCAGGTAGTCCGAGAGATCCGCATCCCAGGTCGATTGCGCCGAGCCCTCGTTGATCGGGACGGTGATCGGATTCTGGAATTGCTTCTGGACCGCGTGGAAGGTGTTCGAATGGATGTTGACGTCGGTGAAGCGGCCGTAGTCCAGTTCCCCGTGGGTCGTGTCCACCAGGTCGACGCGTTCGAGCGACTGGCCCCGGATCGTCTTGAAGGTGTTGCCCGTCACCGTCATCCCGTTGATGTAGTGACCCGACCCGAACGGCTTGATGTGCAGCGGGCGATAGCTCGACGGCACGTTCGACGAGAAGATGATGTTGCCCACGATCTGGAGCGCCCCGAACGACAGCTCCGAGGCAAAATCCGGGTCGCTGTCATGCTCGTTCGTCCACTCGAGATAGGCGTTGTCGACGTAGTTGCCGACGAAGACCGTCTTCGCCTGCGCCTCGGCGAAGACGATGCCCGCCGTGCGATTGCCGAGCGCGTCGTTGTCGCCCTGGAAGAAATGGTTGCCGGTAATGATGTGGCCCGACCCGCCGAGGACGGCGAAATGCCGGAACTTCACACCGCGGTTGTTGCGGATCTTGGTGTCGTTCGCATTCACGTTGAACCCGACCGTGACCCGCTGGTTGACGTCGAGTTGCTGCTCCGACGACAGGAACTGGCACCGGTCGATCAGGAGGCCCTGGCACCCGACGCCGTGGCTGGTGATCCCGCGGTCCTTCGGCGCGTTGATGAAGCAGTCCTTCACGTGGAAGATGATCCCCGCCGGCGGCAGCAGGATGCCCGAGCATCGGCCCGCCATCAGGATCTCGACATCTTCCAGCGTGAACCGCTGCAGCGCGTCGAACCCGCTGAAGTCGAGCGCGTAGCGGAAGCGCTTGAACGTGTAGGTCTGCCGCGACGGTGCCCCCCAGAGCGCCGCCGAGAGCGTGATGCGGTTCTGCGAGTTGCTCTTCGACTTGACGTAGACCTCGCGCCCGACACCCGTTGGCCCCTCGACCAGCGATCCGACCTCGATGTTGGCGATGTTCGAAACGTTGGTCAGCTCGCGCGGATTGTCGGGGTCGAAGTCCGCACGTCCCGTCACCTCGCCCGTCTCGAAGGCCGGGCCGTCCTGGATGTCGAGCTGCCCGTTCTTGATCGAGCGCTGGTTGGCATAGGTCGTCTTGTCGAAGACCGCCGCCTGCACGTCGACCGGTTCGGTCAGTTCGATCCGACGACCCTGCAGGTCGAGCGTGTCATGGTCGGTGAAGTTGAAGAGCGCCTGGATCGCGCGACGCAGGCCCTCTTCTTCGTCGCCGCCGAAGGCATCGATGTAGGAGTTGATCTCGAAGTTGCGCACGAGGCTCAGCCGTTTCGAGGCCGGCATCACGCAGCGGCCCTCGAACCGGACATCGCTGTTGAAGGTTACGTGCTCGTCCAGCTTGTAGACTCCGGCCGACACAAGGACGGTCCGCCCGTCCGCCGCCCGGTCCGCATCCTCGAATGCCTCACTGTCGTCGGTCTCTCCGTCACCGACCGCGCCGTAGTCTCGCACGTCGACCACATCTACGCGGTTGCCGAGGAAGGCCCCGGTCACGTCCTCGACCTGAATGTCGTCGATGCGAACGACGCCGCCCGTCGGCCCAAGCAGGTCGAGGCCCACATGCGCTTCCTGGACGCGGTCGGTGAAGGTCAGATCCGTGCGGTTCGAAGTCGAGAAGATCACGCTCACCGTCTCGACACGACCGTAGGCCGACAGTTGCAGTTCCTCGCCCGCCGTCCCGAGGCCGGAGACGACGCTGCCGTTGCGGATCGGTGTCGCCGCGGCCCGGACGCGCGGCAGGTTCCCCGAGATCGCCTTCAGGCGGACGGTCACCCGCAGATAGCACCCCGGTTCGACCGGCGTGTCGCCCATCCAGCGCAGCTTCTGGAACCCGTCCGTCTTGAGCAGTTCGAGGCAGCCGCCGAAATCCTGATCCGCGGTCACGATGGCGGCATTCGATGCGTTCGCATAGGTGTCCGACCCGGAGGTCCCGTCCTCGCTCGACCAGATGTTGAGACCGTCCACAAAGGGCGGCGGCGTCAGTTGCAATCCTTCGGTGATCGTCTTGTTCATATCCGTTTCCTTCGGCCCGCGGCCCGTTGCAGATCCTGCTGGTGCAAACGAAAAGGACCGCCCCGGGCCTTCGGCCAGGACGGTCCTCGTCTGTGAGTGAGCGGGGTTTCCCCGCCGGGGGCGACTCGTCACCCCGATGAGCGATACCCTCCCAGCGAGCGGTTAACGGTCGGTTAAGCCGGCTGCGGATCGGCCGGTCGGGCCATCTCGGCCGGTGCAATCGGGTCTGCCGCTAGACGCCCACTTCCGGAGCCTCGAGGATCTGGACGCCCGCGATCTTCCAGCCGTCGGCCGTCTCCACCATGCTGTAGCGCAGCTTGTGTAGCCGGTCGAAGCCGTCGGTGATGAGCACTTCCTGCTGCCAGAGCCCGCGGCCTTCGGTCGTGCCGAGATATTCCACGGTTCCCGGCTGCCAGACCATCGGATAGCCACGGCGGACCATCACACCGAAGTTTTCGGCATTGCCGAACAGCCCCCGGATGTTCGGAGCCGCGAAGGTGAAGGCGGTGTCGAAGTCGTCGGCGCGGAAGGCGTCCATCTGACCGTCGATGACACTCCGGATCGCACCGGCATCCGCTCGGGCCATCCCCGTTGCCGCAAGCAGGAGCGCAAGGGCCGTTGTCCATGTCTTCACGCGTCACCTCCCGTACCGAACATAACCGAAGCCTAGGCCGGATCGGACGGGGGACAATGCGGCGCGGACGTCAGCCGAGGTCGCCGGCAAGCGCGCGGTCGATCAGATTCGCCGTCTCCGCCACGCCGTAGAGCGCGATGAAACCGCCGAAGCGCGGCCCCTGATCGGCCCCCAGAAGCACCTGATAGAGCGCCTTGAACCAGTCGCGCATCGGGTCGAACCGCTCGCGCCCGATGTCGTAGACCAGCCCCTGCAATGCCTCGTCCGTCATCTCGCCGTCCCAGGCCCGCAGCCCGTCGCGCAGCGCCTCCAACGCCTCGCGCTCGGCCTCTGTCGGTGCACGGTAGACCTTCGCGGGCTTCACGAAGTCGTTGTAGTACCGCACCGCCCCCTCGGCCGCGCGGTCGAGCTGCGGGTTGGTCTCGGGCGAGGCTTCGGGCGCATAACGGTTGATGAACCCCCAGAGGACGGCCTTGTCCTCGGCCCCCGCCACGCTCGCCAGGTTCAGGAGCATCGAGAAGGGTACCACCATGTCCGACGCCGGCGGCTGCCCGCGATGGATGTGGAACACCGGGTTGTTCGCACGCTTGTCGGCGTCCTGCCCGTCGAAGGCGCGCAGCTGCTGATGGTACTCGTCCACCGCCTTGGGGATGACGTCGAAATGCATCCGCTTCGCCGTCTTGGGCTTCTGGTACATGAAATACGACAGGCTCTCGGTCGCGGCATAGGTCAGCCACTCGTCGATCGAGAGGCCATTGCCCGAGGACTTCGAGATCTTGTGTCCTTCCGCATCGAGGAAAAGCTCGTAGGTGAAGTTCTCCGGGGCCTTTCCGCCAAGCGCGCGGCAGATCCCGCCGTAGATCGGCGTGTTCGCCGCGTGGTCTTTGCCGTACATCTCGAAATCGACGCCGAGCGCCGCCCACCGCGCGCCGAAGTCCGGCTTCCACTGCAGTTTCACGTTCCCGCCCGTCACCGGCAGTGTCCATTCGCGCCCGTCCTCGTCGTCGAAGGTCACGGTGCCCTCGGCGGCATTCACGTGCTTCATCGGCACATAGAGGACGCGCCCCGTCTCGGGGTGGATCGGCAGGAAGATCGAATAGGTCTGCCGCCGCTCCTCGCGCAGCGACTTCAGCATGATCTTCATCACGTCGTCGTACCGTTCCGCTGCGCGGCGCAGCGTCGCGTCGAACCGGCCCGAGCCATAGAACTCCGTCGCCGAGATGAACTCGTATTCGAACCCGAAGGTGTCGAGGAATCGCCGAAGCATCGCGTTGTTGTGCGCGCCGAAGCTGTCGTGCGTGCCGAACGGGTCGGGCACGGAGGTCAGGGGCTTCTGCAGGTGTTCGCGCAGCGCATCGGCGTCCGGCACGTTTTCCGGCACCTTCCGCATCCCGTCGAGGTCGTCCGAGAAACACACGAGCCGCGTGGGGATGTCCGAGATCACCTCGAAGGCACGGCGCACCATCGTTGTCCGTGCCACCTCTCCGAAGGTCCCGATATGCGGCAGGCCCGACGGGCCGTAGCCCGTCTCGAAGAGCACTTCGTCCTTCCCGGCCGTCTCCACACGTTTCAGAAGCTTGCGCGCCTCCTCGAAGGGCCAGGCCTTTGAAGTCATTGCTGCGTCACGCAAGGTCGTCATTCGGGAATCCTCGGGGTTGAAGCCGACCTCACCTATTGCGGCAGTGCAGCGCCGTCAATAAATCCCTCTGCGAAGGAGCTCCTGATGACCGATACCAGCTTTTCCCCGCAGGATGCGCTCGTCGCGCTGATGATTACCGTCTCGGCGTCGGACGCCACGATCCGCACGTCGGAGCTTCTGACGATCCAGTCGATCGTGAACCACCTCCCGATCTTCGCCGGCTTCGACGAGGATCGGCTGGAGGGCATCGCGCAGACCGTCTTCGACCTTCTGGAAGAGGAGGATGGCCTCGACGCGATCATCGGTCTCATCAAGGAAGCCGTGCCGGCGACACATCACGAAACCGCCTATGCGCTGGCCTGCGATGTGGCCGCCGCCGACGGCAAGGTGTTCCAGACCGAGTTGGAGCTCCTGCGCGAGATCCGTTACGAATTCGAGATCGACCCTCTCCACGCCGCCGCGATCGAGCGCGGTGCGCGGGCCCGTCACCTGACACTCTGACGGACACGCCTGGCCCGCTACCGGCCGCGGGTCGCGACGATGCGGCCAGAGCCGTCCCCGCTGTCCGGTGCGGGCATGGAGAAGGGCGGGAACAGCGTGGCCGGCGTCGGCATGCCGCCGGCGGCGACGGGGCTGCCCAAGATGGTGGTGGCGAGGGCGAGGGCGAGGAGCTTCGTCATGGGGTTTCCTTCCGTTCGGGGCCGGCATCCTGCGGGCCGTTCCCAGAGAAAGGCAGTCGGTGCGCCTCTGGAATGCCGTGTTCTCGAGAGTCGCTCTGCGTTTTCGCAGATGTCACGCGCGCAGGCTTCGCGTAGACTGCGGTCCATGTACGAGTGGTCCGACATCCGCACGTTCCTCTCGGTTCTCCGGAACGGCTCGGCGTCCGCCGCCGCACGGGAACTCGGGACGAACCAGACGACGATCAGCCGCCGCCTCGCGCGGCTCGAACACGCCCTGCGTCTCAAGCTCTTCGAACCGGGGCCGCGCGGGGCGATCCCCACGGAGAGCGCGCAGAGCCTCCTGCCCGAAGCGGAGGCGATGGAGGTCGCGGCGAGGGCCTTCGAGAGCCGTGCGACCAGCCTCGCGCGCGGACACTCGGGCACGATCCGTATCTCCGCCAACCCGCTCTCGGCCCGCTACGGCGTTACCCGTCTGATGCGGCAGTTCCAGGCCCTCCACCCCGAAGTCGCCTTCGAACTCGATACCGAGGAACGCCTCGTCTCGCTCGAGCAGGGCGAGGCCGATCTCGCCCTGCGCGCGGCGACGGACCTTACCGGCGACAGCCTAATTGCGCGCAAGCTCCTCGAACATCCCTGGGGATTCTATGCGAGCGCGGAGTACATTGCCCGGAACGGCCAGCCCCGGTCGCTCGATGATCTGGCGCAGCACGACGTCATCCACTTCGCGACCGGTCAGGTGCTCGCGGTGGGCTTCGTGCGGGACGTGCAGAACCGGATGCCGCCCCAGGCCACGCGCGTCCGGACAGGCTCACTGTCGGCCATGGTCGGACTCGTCGTGGCGGGTGACGGCGTGGGGATGCTGCCGCGAGCGTCGGGCGATACGGAGGACGGACTCGTCTTCTGCTTCAATCTTCCCGAGATGCGGCAACCCCTCTGGCTCGTCGCCTCGCGAGAGAGCCACGCCCTGCCGCATGTAAGGGCTTTCATGCGATTCCTCGGGGACAACATCCGCGACGCGGTCGGCGACGTGCCCGCGGGCTGGATCGCCTGACCGACGGCCTCAGTCGCCGTCGGCCACGCCCCGTGCCCGGGCCCGCTCGCGCCGCGCGCGGTAGCTCGGCAAGAGCACGAGCAGCACGGCGATCACCAGCAGGCCAAGCGTCATCGGCCGCTCCCAGATGAACGACACGCCGTCGTAAAGCTGCATCGAACGCGAGAAGTTGTTTTCGAGCATGCCGCCCAGGATGAAGCCGATCAGGAGCGGGGCCAGCGGAAAGTTCGCAAAGCGCAAGGCCGTCGCGCAGACCCCGAAGCCCACGAGGATCAGAAGCTCCGTCGCGTTGTTCTGCCCGATGTAGGCCCCCATCAGCGTGAAGAAGAGGATGAAGGGGATCAGGAAGTTCCGCGGAATCGCCAGCACTTTCGCGATGTAGGGAATGAGCGGAAGGTTCAGGATCAGGAGGACGAGATTGCCGATGAACATCGACATGATGACCGCCCAGAACACCTGCGGCTCGTCCACCATCAGGCGCGGTCCCGGCGTGACGTTGAGCGCGATGAGCGCGCCGAGCAGGATCGCCGTCGTCCCCGATCCCGGGATCCCGAGCGTCAGGAGCGGAACGAAAGAACCGGTGCAGGCCGCGTTGTTCGCGGTTTCCGGCGCGGCGAGGCCCTTGACCGAACCCTTGCCGAACTCCGCCTGTTCGTCCTTGCGGGCGATGTTGCGCTCGACCGCATAGCCGAGGAAGCTCGCGATCGTGGCTCCGGCCCCGGGCAGCACGCCGATGAAGAAGCCCTGCAGCGACTGACGCCCGATCACCGGCGCGATGGATTTCGCCTCGGCCCCGGTGATGCGCAGATCCTTGATCTCACCGTCCTCGTCCTCCTTGTTGCCGACCTTCGGCGGGTTGAGGACGAGGAAGATCGCCTCGGGCAGGGCGAACATCGCCATGGCGAGGGTGATGAAGCCGAAGCCCGACTGCAGGTCCATGATGCCCATGGTGAAGCGCGGCAGGTTGAAGAGCGCGCCTTCGCCCACCGTCGCCATGATGAGCCCGAGGATCGTCATCAGAAGCGCCTTCGCCACCTGCCCGGTACCCGCGAAGGCCGCGATGGCAGAAAGGCCGACGACCATGAGCGCGAAATACTCCGCCGAGTGGAAGAGGAGCGCGACCGACGAGAGCGCCGGCGCGAAGATCACCAGAAGGATCGCCCCGATCGTCCCGCCCGAGAAGCTGGCGATGGCGGCGATAGTGAGCGCCTTGCCGGCCTTGCCCTGCTTCGCCATCGGATAGCCGTCGAAACTCGTGGCGACCGTGCCCGCGACCCCCGGAGCATTCAGCAGGATCGAGGATGTCGAACCGCCGAAGATCGCGCCGTAGTAGACGCCTGCCAGCAGGATGAGTGCGGCCGAGGCGTCGCCGAGCGAGATCGCCACCGGGATCATGATCGCGATGATCGACATCGGGCCGAGGCCCGGCAGCATGCCGATGAACGTCCCGATCAGGCAACCGCCGATCACCATCAGGAGGTTCTGGAGCGAGAAGGCCGTCTCGAGGCCGATGAGCAATCCTTCGATCATGCCATTACCCTCCGAAGACGCCGGGCCAGGGACGCAGGAAGATGCCGAGCACCTCCTGCACGAGATACCAGACAACGAAGGTCGCGGCACCCGCGATGGGCAGCATCAGGTGCCACTTGCGCTCACCGAGGATGAAGGATCCGAGGACGAGAAAGGCAATGGTCGCACCGATGAAGCCGACGGGCCGCAGGCAGAGGGCGTAGACGACCATCAGGCCCAGCAGCAGGACAGCCTGTCCGAGGTTGTAGTCGCCGAGCCGGCGATAATCGATGTCGCCCGTCTTCGTCTCGCCCTTTTCGAGCCCCAGCAGGATGATGAGGCAGGCAATGATCCCGAGCACGGACAGCACCTTGGGGAAGGTGCTCGGCCAGATCGGGTTGCGTCGCATGAAGGGGGCGAGCGTCGCATCCATGGTGATCCAGGCGGCGTAGCCATAGGCCAGGCAGATGCCCAGCAGGATGAGTGCGATCCAGCGATCGAGTGCCATCGTGTCCTCCCGTCGTCCCCTTGTGTCCGTGGCGGCGGTGGTTCCGCCGCCACGGGTCTTGCCGCGATCCTAGAGGAAGCCGAGCTTCTTCATCAAATCGCCGATGACCTGCTCCTGCTCCTCGAGGAAGGCTTCGAAGTCGTCGCCGGGGTTGTGGATGTTCACCCACCCGTTGCGCGCGCGGACTTCCTCCCACTCGGGCGTCTCGTACATCTTGGCGATGGCGTCCTGATAGGCGGTCAGCTGCTCTTCCGGCAGGCCGGGCGCGCCGAAGAAGCCGCGCCAGTTCACGAAGGTCGTGTCGATGCCCTGCTCCTGCATGGTCATCGCGTCCGGTGCCGCCTCGACCCGCTCGTCGGAGGTGACGCCGATGATCTTGACCTCGCCCGCCTCGGCCAGGTCCACGGCCTCGGAGAAGCCGGTCGAAAGCGCGGCGATCTCACCCGAGAGGAGTGCGGCCATTGCCTTGCCGCCGGCGTCATAGGGGATGTACTTCACTTCGAGCGCATCGCGCCCCGCGGCCTCCATCACGAGGGCCGCGACAAGGTGGTCCATGCCGCCGGGCACCGAACCGCCGCCGATCGCCGTGCCCGCCGGGTCGGCGTCATATGCGGCCAGAAGCTCTTCCATGTTGTTGATCGGGCTGTCCTTGCCCACAACGATCGCGGCGTAGTCGCCGATCGTGCCCGAGACCAGCGTGAGGTCGCGGAAGCTGTGCGGGAACACGCCCGTCAGCGATCGGATCACGATGGGCGTCGAGTTGACCATGAGCGTGCCGTAGTTGCTCTCGGCGTTCTCGATCAGGTAGCCGATGGCCTTGCCGCCGCCGCCGCCCGACATGTTCTCGTAAGACGCGGTTCCCACGAGCCCCGACTCGGTCAGCGCCTCGCCCGTGCCGCGGGCCGTGCCGTCCCAGCCGCCGCCGGCGCCGCCGGGGATCAGGAAGTGGATGCTGTCGACGACTTGGTGGCCGTCCGAGAAGGCCGGGGTGCCCAGGCCAAGCATTGCGATGGCGGTCGCGATCAATGCGCGCCGCCCGAGTTTCAGGGTCGTCATGTTTTCCTCCCGTTTGACAACTGACCGCGTCGCGGCTCAGCTAATCGGCAGAAGAACACCCGAAGCTGACACAAACCTGTCACGCGCCAGAAAGATGCGGCCGCCCCGATGCGTTTCCTGCTCATTGAAGACAACGCCGAACTCGCCGGCGCGATCTCGGCACGGATGAACCTCGACGGTCATGTGGTCGATCATGCCGGGACGCTGGCCGAGGCGTCGGCCTTCGCCGAAGCCGGGGAATACGATCTGATCCTCCTCGATGTCATGCTGCCCGACGGGGACGGGCGCGACTTCCTGCGCCGCCACCGTGCCGGGCAGGGCGACACGCCCGTCATCGTCCTGACGGCCCGTTCGCAGGTCTCGGATCGGGTGGGGATGCTCGACCTCGGGGCGGACGACTACGTGACCAAGCCCTTCGATCACGCCGAGCTCGAGGCGCGGTGCCGCGCCGTCCTGCGCCGCCGGGCGGGGACAAGCCGGACCGTCCTGCGCTTCGGCGACGTGACCTTCGACGCCGTCGCGGGCCAGTTGACCGTCGCAGGCAGGGCGGTCGCGCTCCGGAACCGGGAGCTGCGCCTGCTCGAACTTCTGGCTAATGCGCCGGGCCGGATCTTCTCCAAGCAGAAACTCGTCGATCGCCTCTTTTCCTATGACGAGGACGTCTCGGAGAATGCGGTCGAGGTCTATATCGGTCGCCTCCGCAAGCATCTCGACGGCTCGGACCTGCGCATCACGACCCACCGCGGGATCGGCTATCGGCTCGACCATGACGGATAGCCTGCGCACGACCATCTCCCTGCGTCGCCGCCTGACGATTGCGTTGATCGGCGGCGCGGCCTTCCTCGCGGTGCTGCTCTACCTCGTGGTTCGGGCCTACGCTGTCCAGATCGCGCAGCAAGGGCAGGACGACATCCTGCGCGCGTCGCTCACCTCGGTCCTCGATGCCGCTGTCCTGCGCGACGGGGCCCTCGAGGTCGACTTTCCCTATGCGTCGCTCTCCATGCTCACGACGCCGGCGGATGACCGTGTGTTCTACGCGATCTACCGCAACGACCGCTTCGTTTCAGGCTACGACGGGCTGCGCGGCGACGGTGACGCTGGGTTCTCCACGCGCGACTTCGCCGGGGCCACGGTGCGCGTCGCCACGGGCTCGCGCACGCTCGTCGGCGCGGACGTGCGCCTGCGCATCACCGCCTCCGTCGCCCAGACGCAGGATGCACTGTCGGTGACCCTTGCCGGCATCAGCCGGACGGTCGCGCTCTTCGGGACGGGGTTCTTCCTGCTGGCCGTCCTGCTCTCCGTCTGGGCGACGGCCACGACGATCCGGCCGCTCCAGACGCTCACCAGCGCCGTGGCCCGCCGGGGGCCGAAGGACCTGAGCCCGGTACGCCGTGCCGTCCCGCTCGAGATGGCACCGCTCGTCGGGTCGCTGAACCGTTTCATGGCCCGGCTCGAACAATCGCTCACCCGCTCTGAGGATTTCATCGCCGAGGCCGCGCACCGGGTTCGCACACCGCTCGCCACCGTCCGCTCGCACGCGGAGGCGACGCTGCAACGCGTCGACCGGCAGGAGAACCGGCTTGCCCTGCGCGCGATGATCCGGGCCATCGACGAAAGCTCCCGCGCGGCGGGGCAGCTTCTGGATCACGCGATGATAACCTTCCGCGCCGACCATCTGGAGCGCGAGCAGCTCGATATCGGTGCGCTCCTGCGCGAGCAGGTCGACCGCCTCGCCCCCGTGGCCGAGATGAAGGACATCGAATTGCGCGTCGATGCGCCCGCCGCGGCCCCGCTCTCGGGCGACCCGATCCTTCTGCAGAACGCCCTCCGCAACGTGATCGACAACGCCCTGAAGTATTCGCCGACCGAGGGCGTCGTCGACCTCCATGTCGCTGCGTCCCCGCTTGCCCTCACCGTGCGGGACCGGGGTCCCGGGTTTCCCGAGGATCAGATCGCCGAACTGCCGCAGCGTTTCGCCCGCGGGCGCAATGCCGAGGGGATCATCGGGTCTGGCCTCGGCCTCACGATCGCGCAGGACGTGGTGGAGGCACATGGCGGGCGGCTCCATCTGCGCAACCATCCCGAGGGGGGCGCATGCGTTACCTTGTCGTTCTCGTCCTGATCTTTTGTGCTGCGGCCGCTGCCGCGCAGCCTTGGGAGGACCGGCGGCGCTTCGGTCCCGAGGCTGGAGACGGCCCCGTCCTGCGGATCCTGTCGAGCACGGACACCGCCTTCTTCGAGCCGATCCTGGCGCGCTTCCTGAGTGAACGGCCGGGGGTCGCCATCGACTACTTCGTCACCGGGACGGCCGACGTCGACCGCCGGTTCCGTGCCGATCCCGGGGCCTACGACCTCGTCATTTCCAGCGCGATGGACCTTCAGCTGAAGCTCGCCAACGACGGCTTCGCCCTACCCCTTGCCGAGATCGCCCATCCCGCCTGGGCGCAATGGCGACAGAGCCTCTTCGCCTTCACCACCGAACCGGCGGCCATCGTCGTCAACCGGACCGCCTTCGCCAAGGGCGCGGTGCCCAAGACGCGGCAGGCCCTGATCGAAGTGCTTCGCGCCGAGCCCGAGCGCTTCCGTGACCGCATCGGCACCTACGACGTGCGGGAGTCGGGGCTTGGGTATCTCTTCGCCACGCAGGACGCCCGGGTGACCGAGACATACTGGCGCCTGACCGAAGTGATGGGCGCGCTCGGCACGCGGCTCTACTGCTGTTCGGGCGAGATGATCGACGACCTGTCGGACGGCACGATCCTCGTCGCCTACAACGTCCTCGGCAGTTATGCGGCGGCGCGGGCCGATACGACGGACGACCTGCAGATCGTGCTCCCGTCGGACTTCCCGACCACGATGATGCGCACGGCCTTCGTCTCCGAGAGGACGGAGCATGGCAACCTCGCGGCGGCCTTCGTGCGACACCTGCTCGAACGAGAACCCGAAGACGCGAGCGACGAGAGCTATCCGCTTCCCGCGCTCGCACCCGTGGCGGACGGGCAGTCGGCCATCGTCCTCGGCCCGGCGCTCATCACCTATCTCGACGCGCTCAAGCGGCGCACCTTCCTGCGCGAGTGGGAGGATGCGATCATCCAGCGCCCCTGACGGGAACGCGGATCAGCGCACCATGCCCACCACATCGTAGACCTCTTCGAGGATCGGCACCGAGATCGCCCGCGCCCGCTCCGCGCCGCGCGCCAGCATCCGGTCGATCTCGGCCGGGTCGCGCATCAGGCGGCTCATCTCCTGCGAGATGGGAGAGAGTTTCTCGACGGCAAGATCCGCGAGCTCCTGCTTGAAGTAGCCCAGCATCTTGCCCTCCTTCTCGGCGAGCACGGTACCCACGTCGCGCCCGTCGAGCGCAGCATAGATGTTGACGAGGTTGCGCACGTCGGGCCGCGCGTCGAGCGCCTCGGCATGTCCGGGCAGCGGGTCGGGATCGGTCTTGGCCTTCTTGAACTTGCGGGCGATCGTATCGGCGTCGTCGGTCAGGTTGATGCGGCTCGCATCGACCGGGTCGGACTTCGACATCTTCTTCGTGCCGTCCTTGAGGGACATGACCCGCGTCGCCGCGCCCTCGATGACCGGCTCGGTGATCGGAAAGAGCTCCACGCCGAAGTCGTGGTTGAACTTCGTCGCGATGTCGCGCGTCAGCTCCAGATGCTGCTTCTGGTCGTCGCCCACGGGCACATGCGTCGACTTGTAGATCAGGATGTCGGCCGCCATGAGCGCGGGATAGGCGAAGAGGCCCAGCGAAGCGGCCTCGGCATTCTTGCCGGCCTTGTCCTTCCACTGCGTCATCCGGCCCATCCAGCCCATGCGCGCCACGCAATTGAAGACCCAGGCCAGCTGCGCGTGCTCGGGCACCTGGCTCTGATTGATGAGGATGCTGCGCTCCGGGTCGATGCCGGCGGCGAGGAAGCCCGCGCACAGCTCCCGCGTATTGTGGCGCAGGGTCTCGGGTTTTTGCGGCACGGTGATCGCGTGGAGGTCGACCATGCAGAAGATCGTCTCGTGCGTGCCGCGATCCTGCCAATCGACGAACCGCGTCATGGCGCCAAGGTAGTTCCCCAGGGTCAGGCCGCCCGAGGGCTGGATGCCCGAGAAGACGCGGGGCGTGAAGGTCGGGGTCTCGGACATGGGGCGCGGCCTCCGCTGGGGCTGGTCTCGGATCGTGCCATCGCCGAAAGCGTTCGCGGTCAGCCTGTCAAAGGCGCTGACCGGAAAACGCGCAAAACCTCAGAGCGTTGCGCCGGCGTTGTCACACAAACCTGTTCAGGTTTTGCGCGAAACGCTTTAGCCAGCAGGGCAGACCCCGTCAACGAGGCCCGCCATGATGGACCCGCGTCAGCAAAGCCCCTTCCACGTCCTGCCGCCTGTCGTCGTCGCCCTGGCGGTCGTGATCGCCGGAATAGAGCTTCTGTTTCAGGCGGGTGCGGCCGGGTTGATCGGGGGGCGCGAGGCCGTCGGCTGGCGGCTTGGGGCGCTCGAACGCTGGTCGGTCGCCGAGCCGGTCTGGGAGTGGATGCTTGCGAACGGTCGCGTCCCACCGGAGCAGCTTGCGCGCATTCTGGCCTATCCCTTCCTCCACGGGAGCTTCACCCATGCGGCCTTCGTCGTCGTCTTCGTGCTTGCGCTCGGCAATGCCATCGCGCCGGTCTACCCCGGCCCGCGCCTTCTGCTGATCTTCTTCGGATCGGCCGTCGGCGGGGCGCTGGCCTTCCTTGTCGTCTTCGACGCGCCGCGCCCGCTCTTCGGGGGTTTCCCGCCGGCCTACGGGCTGATCGGGGCCTTCACCTACCTCACCCAGCGGGGTCTCACCCGGGCGGACCCCGAGAAGGCGTTCCTGCTGATCGGCTTTCTGCTCGCGATCCAGCCTGTCTTCGGCCTCCTCACGCTGCAGGGGTTCGGATGGCTTCCCGACTGGGGCGCGGACCTCGGCGGCGCGGCGACGGGCTACGGGCTTGCGGTGCTTCTCTTTCCCGGAACGCTCGCGCGGTTGCGGGACCGGCTGCGTCAGCGCTGACGGCGAAGCGCGCCACGCAACTCGGCCATCCGCATCGCGCCGACCATCTGGGCGAAGCCGAAGTACGAGAGAATGCCCGTGCTCACCAGGATGAGGAGGGCCATCGCCCGCCAGGAACTATTGAACATTGGCCCAAGTGCAAGGTTCAGGACGAAGAGCACCCCGCCCATCAACGCGGCCGCCAGCGGGATGCGCCAGGCCCGCGTCCGCGCCCGGGTGTCGAGCCGCGCGGCCACACCCATCTCCCGCGCCCCGCGCAACAGAAGCAGCACCATGCCCCAGGCCGCGATCGTCGTGCCGAAGGCGACGGCGGGCCAGCCGATGAGCGGCGAGAGCCCGATCGCGACGGTTGCGTTGATGAGAAGCGAGGCGACGGCGAAACGGAGCGGCCGCCGCGTGTCCTCGCGCGCGAAATAGAGCGGCTGCAGCACCTTCTGGAGCACGAAGGCGGGAAGCCCGAGCGCGTAGATCATCAGCGCTACGGCGGTGGCGGAGGTGTCGTCGGTCGTGAAGGCTCCGCGCTCGAAGAGGACCGACACGAGCGGGGTGGGTACGACGAGGAGCGCGATGGCCGAGGGCACGGTCAGGAGCCACGAGAATTCGAAGGCGCGCGAGTAGGCCACCTGCTGGCCCTCGTCCTCGCCGTTGCGCACCCTGCGCGCGAGGTCAGGCAGGAGTACGACGCCGATGGCGATGCCCACCACGCCGAGCGGCAGTTGATAGAGCCGGTCGGCATAGGACAGCCAGGCGATCGCGCCGGGCTCGCCCAGGCTCGCGATCTGACGGCCGACGAGGAGGTTCACCTGCACCACACCCCCGGCCAGCGCGGCGGGCGCGGCGATGACGGCAAGCCGGCGCAGGTCGGGCGTGATCCGGGGCAGGCGGCGCGGCCAGAGCCGGTGCCCCGCCCGTGCGGCCGCCCACCAGACGAGCGCAAGCTGCGCGATCCCGCCGATCGGCACGGCCCAGGCCAGCACGCGCCCGTAGATCAGCTCCGTCGAGGGCACGGCCCAGGGAAAAAGCCCGGGGAAGAACCAGACGAGTCCCATTGCCGAGATGAAGACGATGTTGAGAAGCGCCGGCGCGGCGGCGGCGGCGAGGAACCGGTTGTTGGAATTGAGCACACCCGAGACGAGCGCGGCGAGCGAGATCAGCAGGATATAAGGAAAGGCGATGCGGCCATAGGCGACCGCGAGCGAGAAGCGTGCATCCTCGGCGAAGCCAGAGGCCATCGCAAAGACGAGCGCAGGCATGAAGACGACACCTGCGACCGTGAAGAGCGTCAGGATCAGCACCATCGCCGCCACGGCATCCCGCGCGAAGGCATCTGCCTCTTCGCCCTCGGTTTCGAGCTTCTTGGCGTAGAGCGGCACGAACGCCATGTTGAACGCGCCCTCCGCGAAGAAGCGGCGGAACATGTTGGGCAGGCTGAAGGCTACGAAGAAGGCTTCGGCGGCGAGCCCGGTGCCGAGGAACCGCGCGATCAGGATGTCGCGCACGAAGCCCAGAACGCGGCTCAGAAGCGTCCAGCCCCCGACGGTGACGAAGCCTTTGACGAGGCGAGGGGCCATGGATGCGGTCTCCTGCGGATGGTCGCGCCCGGTATAACGTCGCCGCGCGGGCTGTATAGGGCGGGCGTGTGCAGGAAAGACGTGGCCCGCAGATCGGACCGTCGGTCGAAGCGATGCCGACGTGAGAACGGCTCCACCATGGCACAGCGCTCGGTGCGTGGCCTTAGAGCCGCCCAGCCGACACCATTTTACGCCCCCGCGCGCTCCGCCGCCCGGCTGACCGCGCCGCGCAGTTTCTCGGCCAGGGCGTCCTGCTTGGCCTTCGACCAGATCTTCAGGCCGAAGAGATCCTTCACGTAGAAGCTGTCGACGACCTGCGCGCCATAGGTCGCGATGACGGCCTGGCTGATGTAGATGTTCGACTGCGCCAGAACCTGCGTCAGATCGTAGAGCAGGCCCGGGCGGTCGCGGGTGTCGACCTCGATGATCGTGTAGATGTCCGACCCCTCGTTGTCGAAGCTGATGTTGGTCGGCACCTGGAACTTGCGCTCGCGCTTCTTGATCTCGCGGCCTTCGAGCGCGCGGCGGGTTGCGACCTCGCCGCGGAGGATCTTCTCGATCATGCCCCGCAGGCGCGGCAGGCGCGACGGCTCGTAGGGGTGGCCCTCCGCGTCCTGCAGCCAGAAGGCCGACGTCGCGAAGCCGTCCTTCGACGTATAGGTGCGCGCGTCCACGATATTCGCCCCGGCGAGCGAAAGCGCGCCGGCCAGCCGGGAAAAGATGCCCGGATGGTCATGGCAGGCCATGAGCGCGCGGGTGGCGTCGCGGTCCTCGTCAGCCTCGAGATCGACGCGCACGTCTCCGTCGGGCAGATCGTGCAGCATCTCGGCAAAGCGGATCTGCGCCGCCGTCGGGATGCCCTGCCAATAGGGGCCGTAGTGACGCCCGATCTCGGCACGCAGCGCCCCTTCCGACCACTCGGGCAGGGCTTCCCGGAAGAGCTGCTTGGCGCGCTTGTCGCGGGTCTCGCGGTTGACGTCCTCCAGCCCGTTTTCGAGCGCGGCGGCGGTGGCGCGGTGCAGCGCCCGGATCATCTGCGCCTTCCAGTTGTTCCAGACGTTCGGACCCACCCCGCGGATGTCGCAGACGGTCACGACGGTCAGCAGATCCAGCCGCTCGCGTGTCTTCACCGCCTTGGCGAAGTCGCGGATCGTGCGCGGGTCGGCGATGTCGCGCTTCTGCGCCATGTCCGACATCAGAAGGTGATGGCGAACGAGCCATTCGACCGCCTCGGCCTCCTTCGCCTTCAGCCCGAGCCGGGGCGCGACCGTCCGCGCGATCCGCGCACCCAGGACGGAATGATCCTCGGGCCGGCCCTTGCCGATGTCGTGCAGCAGGAGCGCGACGTAGAGGATGCGCCGGTTCACCCCCTTCTTCAGGATCTCCGAGCAGAGCGGCAGCGACTCCTGCAGCTCCTCCCGCTCGATCTGGGCGAGGTGCGAGATGACCTGAATGGTGTGTTCGTCGACCGTGTAGGAATGATACATATTGAACTGCATCATCGCGACGATCGGCGCGAACTCGGGGATGAAGGCCGACAGGATCTCTAGCTCGTTCATCCGCCGCAGCGCACGTTCCGGGTTGCCGTGCTTGAGGAGAAGGCCGAGGAACAGCCGCGCCGCCTCGGGCGTCTCGCGGAATTCACGGTCGATCAGATGCCGGTTCGCCGCGATCAGCCGCATCGCATGAGGATGCAGCAGAAGGCCCGTGCGCAACGCCTCCTCGAAGATGCCCAGCATGTTGAGCGGCGTCCCGAGGAACGCCGCCTCGTCCTTCACGTCGAGTCGGCCCTGCCGCTCGACGTAGGGGGCCTTCACCCGGCGGCGGCGCTTGAAGAAGCCGATCAGCTTCGGCTCCTGCTTGATGTTGTCCGCCTCGAGCGCGACGAGCAGGATCCGCGTCAATTCACCGACGCGGGTGGCGTGGCGGAAGTAGTCCTGCATGAAGTGCTCGACCGCGCGCCGGCCCGCGTGATCACGGTAGCCCATGGCCGCCGCCACCTCGACCTGCATGTCGAACGACAGCACGTCGGCTGCCCGGTTCGCGATCAGGTGCAGGTGGCAGCGTACGCACCAGAGGAAGCGTTCCGCCGCCTCGAAGGCATCGAATTCGTCGGCTGTGAAGACGCCCAGGCCGACAAGGGCGGCGGCATCTTCGACGTGGTAGCGGTACTTGGTGATCCAGTAGAGCGCCTGCAGATCGCGCAGGCCGCCCTTGGCCTCCTTGACGTTGGGCTCCAGGATATAGCGTTGCCCACCCTGCTTGCGGTGGCGCTCCGAGCGTTCCCCGAGCTTCGCCTCGATGAAATCCGCCGCCGTCGTCCCGAAGAGATCGGACCAGAGCCGGGACTCCAGCGTTTCGGCCAGCGCGTCATCCCCGCAGATCAGCCGCCGTTCGAGCAGGGACGTGCGGATCGTGTAGTCCTCGCCGCCGAGGCGGATGCAGTCCTTCACCGTGCGGGTGGAATGGCCGACCTTCAGTTTCAGATCCCACAGGATGTAGAGCATCGACTCCACGACGCTCTCGACCCAGGGCGTCACCTTGTAGGGGGTCAGGAACAGCAGATCGACGTCGGAGTGGGGGGCCATCTCGCCCCGGCCGTAGCCACCGACACCCAGGATCGCGAAGCGCTCGCCCTCGGTCGGGACCGGGCAGGGGTGCAGCACGCGCGTCGCCACGAGCCAGGCCGCCTGGACGATCCGGTCGGTCAGATGCGCGTAGGAGTGCGTGACACGGCGCGCCCGCGTGGGATCGGCCTCGAACCCGCGTCGGATGGCGGCGCGCCCGTCGGCCTGCGCGGCCGAAAGGGCGCGGACCGTCGCCCGCCGGATCTCCATCGGATCGGGGCCGCAGGCCCGAAGGTCGCCCCACAGCCCGTCGAGGACCGCCGCCGCATCGAAAACGGCGGCGGGGTCGACGATCAGGGGCGCGCCGCGGGCGGCGGGCAGATCCTCGTGGGTGAAGGCCGGGGCCGGGGGCTTACGAGCCGGCGCCGCCGAAGCTCTTGGGGGCAGGGCTGACCACCTGTATCTGACGGTTGACGATCTGTGCGACGGCCAGCGCCCGGTCGATGGTGCCGTCGCCGCGCAGGCGGAATACCCCGCCCGTGCCGGCGAATCCAGCGTTCGATGTCAGCGAGCCGCGCCCGACCGTCGCCCCCCGGCGCGAGATCGCGCCGATCGCCGCCATCCCGTCGTAGGCCAGGTTCGCGATCGGGTGCGGCTGGCCGCTGTAGGCGGCGCTGTAGCGGGTGCGGAACTGCGAAAGCGGGGCCGGATCCGGCAGTGCGAAATAGCCGCCCTGCAGCCCGGGCAGTTGCAGCGCCTCGGCCGGGATGTCCCAGCGGCTGAGCCCGAGGAAGCGGAACTCCTCGCCCCCGATCCCGGCTTCCGACAGGAGTTGCGAGATCACCGGCAGGTCGCCCGAGGTGTTGCCCGTCAGGAAGACGGCGTTCGAATTGGTCTCCCGCGCGCGGGCGGCGATGCCGGGAACGGCCGACTGGATGCCCTGCTGGCTCAGCTCGTAGGGAACCGATCCGGTGATCTGCGCGCGCGTTCCCTGGGCCGCGGCCACGACGGCCGAATTCGCGATCTGACCGTTCGCGTTGTTCGCATGGGTGACGAGGACGCGGTTGCGGCCCTGGGCCGCCGCATAGGACAGCACCCGGCGCGCGGTGTTCTCGAAGGTGTTGCCGATGACCCAGACGTTGCCGCCGGCGATTGAGGTGTTGTTGGAGAAGCTCAGGACCGGCACGCCCGACCGCGCCGCGGCCACGCCCGCCGCCGCCGCGTTGTCGGCATAGAGTGGCCCGAGGATGACCTGCGCGCCCTCGCCGACGGCGCGGCCGGCGGCGGCCCCGGCCCCGGCCGGCGTGCCCTGCGTCGGGTAGACGGTGATCGAGACGACCCCCTCGCCGAGGTCCGACGCGGCGAGCCGCGCCGCGTTCTCGAGACTGCGCGCGACGCCCGCGTCCGTCGATCGGCTCGACTCGTAGGGCAGCAGCAGCGCGACCTTCGTGGGGCCGTCGCCCGACACGCCGTCGCCGCCGGACCCGCCACCGAGGCTCGGCACTGCGACGTTACAGGCCGCGAGCGCCGCGCCGGCCACGGTGGCGACGGCAACGGTGCGCAGGCGATGCGCGGCCTTGCGCGCTCCCCGCGCGAATGAGACGAACAGGTCGGTCATGCGGTTACATGTCATCAGGCGATCTCCCCCGGGTCGGCCGAACACGGCCTCGTGATGCCCAAACGGATAAAGCGGCGCTCCCGGGGAGTAAACGCCGGAACCCGAGGAGATGCGAAATGGCGGAGATCGGCAGGATCGAGGCGGGGCTGCACCTGGTCGCGGTGCCCATCGGCGCGGCCCGCGACATCACCCTGCGCGCCCTCGATCTGCTCGCGGGGGCCGACGTGCTCGCCGCCGAGGACACGCGCGCGCTAAGACGGCTGATGGAGATCCACGGGGTCGCGCTCGGCGACCGGCCGCTCGTGGCCTACCACGACCACAACGGGGCGAAGACACGACCGCGGCTTCTGGCCGCGCTGCGGGAGGGCCGGTCGGTGGCCTATGCGTCGGAGGCCGGCACGCCTCTCGTCGCGGACCCGGGCTTCCAGCTCGGTGTCGAGGCCCATGCGCTCGGCGTGCCCGTGCGCGCGGCCCCGGGGGCCAGTGCCGTGCTCGCCGCGCTCTGCGTGGGGGGGCTGCCGACGGACCGCTTCTTCTTCAACGGCTTTCTGCCTCCGAAGCGGGCGGCGCGGCGCGCGGCGCTCGCGGCGCTGGAACGGGTGCCGGGCACGCTCGTCTTCTACGAGTCGCCCAAGCGCCTCGCCGCGATGCTCGCGGATGCCGCGGCCGTTCTCGGAAATCGGGAGGCCGCTGTCTGCCGCGAGCTGACGAAGCGCTTCGAGGAGGTGCGGCGCGGTCTGCTCGCGGACCTGTCCGACAGCTATGGCGATCAGGCCCCGAAGGGCGAGATCGTCGTGCTGATCGACCGGCCGGCCGAACGCGCCGTCGACGACAGACAGATCGAGGCGGCGCTGCGGGACGCCCTGGCGGGCAGTTCGGTAAAATCCGCGGCAAAAGACGTTTCCGAAAACCTGGGGGTTGCGCGTAACGTTGCCTATCAGATGGCCCTGCGGATCCGGGCGGACGACGACGGGAGCGACGATTGAGCGGAACGACATCCTATCATGCGGGCCTCTCGGCCGAAGCGAGCGTCGCGCGCCTCTACAAGCGAACCGGTCATCAGGTGGTCGCGCAGCGCTGGCGCGGTCGCGGCGGCGAGATCGACGTGATCGCCCAGACGGGTGCGGAAACCGTCTTCATCGAGGTCAAGCAGAGCGAGAGCCATGCCGCGGCGGCGACCCGTGTGAGCGATCGGCAGATCGCGCGTCTTTTCGATTGCGCGCGCGAATACATGGCCGGGCTGCCCGACGGGCAGTTGAGCCTGGTCCGTTTCGATATCGCGCTCGTGGACGGCACGGGCCGGATCGAAATCATCGAGAACGCGCTGGCGGCCTGAGGACCCTGCCCGGGTCCGACCCCTGTGCTCACCCTGCGCGGGCGCACATTGTCTCCGGGACGGGGCTCGGGCATCTAGGGCGGACAGATTGCCCAGGATACCGCCATGCCCCAGACCAGACCGCTGACCGTCGGCTTTCAGATGGACCCGATGGAGGGCGTCGACATCCGGGCCGACAGCACCTTCCGCATCGCGCTCGAAGCGCAGAGGCGCGGCCACTCTCTGATCTACTGGACGCCCGACAAACTCGCCTACGTCGAGGGGCGCGTCACGGCCCGGGGCCGCTCGATGGAACTACGCCATGAGCCCGGCAACCACGTCACCCTCGGCGCGTATCAGGACTACGATCTCGCCGACCTCGATGTCGTCTGGCTGCGCCAGGATCCGCCCTTCGACATGGGCTACATCACCACCACGCATCTTCTCGACCGGGTGCATCCCGACACGCTCGTCGTCAACGACCCGAGCTGGGTGCGCGCGTGGCCCGAGAAGCTCATGGTGCTGGATTTCGCCGATCTGACGCCGCCGACCGCCATTGCCCGAGACCTGGAGACGCTCAAGGCCTTCAAGGCCCGCCATGGCGACGTGATCCTGAAGCCGCTCTACGGCAATGGCGGGGCCGGTGTCTTCCGCCTGACTCGGGACGATCGCAATCTCAATTCGCTGCACGAGCTCTTCAGCGCGATCAACCGCGAGCCGCTCATCATGCAGAAGTTCCTGCCGGCGGTCTCCAAGGGCGACAAGCGTGTGATCCTCGTAGATGGGGAGCCGGTCGGCGCGATCAACCGCGTGCCGGCCGAGGGCGAGACGCGGTCGAACATGCACGTCGGTGGCCGGCCCGAGAAGGTTGCGCTGACGGACCGCGACCGCGAGATCTGCGCGACGATCGGTCCGCGTCTGCGAGACGCAGGGCAGATCTTCGTCGGCATCGACGTGATCGGCGATTGGCTGACCGAGATCAACCTGACGTCACCCACCGGCCTGCAGGAGCTGGAGGCCTTCGACGGCACCAACGCCAGCGCCCTCATCTGGGAGGCTATCGAGCGCCAGCGCGCCTGACGCTCAGGTCGCCGCGACCAGCCGATAGGACAATGCCTCGGCGACATGCGGACGCCGTACCTCCTCGCTCGCATCAAGGTCGGCGATGGTGCGTGCGACCTTGAGGATGCGGTGGTAGCCGCGCGCCGACAGGCCGAACCGCTCCACCGCGCGCATCAGGATATCGCGCCCTTCGGCATCGGGCGTGGCGATTTCCATCAGGTGATCTCCGGCCACATCGGCGTTGACCGTGACGTCCGGGCGCGCGGCGTAGCGCCGCGCCTGCACGTCCCGCGCCGCGGCGACGCGGGCGGCGACCGTCTCGGAGGTCTCGCCCGTGGGCGCGCGCGAGAGGTCGGAGACTTCGACGGCCGGCACCTCGAGACGCAGGTCGAAGCGGTCCATCAGCGGCCCCGAGATCTTGCCCATGTAGTCCGCGCCGCAGCCCGGCGCGCGGGTGCAGGCCTTCTCGGGATCGAAGAGCATCCCGCAGCGGCAGGGGTTGGCGGCTGCCACCAAGAGGAACCGGCAGGGGTAGCGGACATGCGCGTTGGCGCGGGCAATCGTGACCTCCCCGGTCTCGATCGGCTGGCGCAGGGTTTCGAGCACCGCGCGGGGAAATTCCGGGAATTCGTCCATGAAAAGCACGCCGTGGTGGGCGAGACTGATCTGCCCCGGCCCGGCACGCTTGCCGCCCCCGGCGATGGCGGCGACGGAGGCCGTGTGATGCGGCTCCTGAAAGGGGCGGCGATGGAGGATCCCGCTCGTGTCGAGCGTGCCGGCGAGCGAATGGATCATCGAGGTTTCGAGCGACTCGTGCGGGGTGAGCGGCGGCAGCAGACCCGGGAGTCGCGCGGCCAGCATGGATTTGCCCGCGCCGGGTGGGCCGACCATGAAAACGTGATGGCGCCCGGCGGCCGCGATCTCGAGCGCCCGCTTGGCGCGCGCCTGGCCCCGCACGTCGCGCAGGCAGAGGCCGCTGCCCTCCGCCGCGATCCGCCCCGCGCGGGCGGGGGCGAGCGGGGCCGCGCCGGTCAGATGGTCCATCAGCGCCTTGAGCGAGGTCGCGCCGGTGACGGTCGCGTCGCCGACCCAGGCCGCCTCGGGGCCGCACCCCTCTGGGCAGAGCAGTTCCGCGTCGAGTTGCGCGGCAGTGACTGCCGCGGGCAGCGCCCCCGTCACGGGGACGAGCGCGCCGTCGAGCGACATCTCCCCGATGCCGAGCGCGCCGGCCACGCGTTCGGGCGGCACGATTTCGAGCGCGGCGAGAAGCGAGAGCGCGATGGGTAGGTCGAAATGCGCGCCCTCCTTCGGCAGATCGGCGGGCGAGAGGTTCACCGTCAGCTTCTTCGACGGCAGCGCGATGCCGAGCTCGGCCAGCGCCGTGCGTATGCGATCCTTCGCCTCGGAGACGGCCTTGTCGGGCAGGCCGACGACGGCGAAGCCGGGCAGGCCGGGCGTGACCGCGCATTGCACGTCGACCGGGCGGGCGTCGAGGCCTTCGAAGGCGACGGTCGTGGTGCGTGCGAGCATGGGTATCTCCCTGACCCGTGTTGGTTAACCGGCCGGGAGTTGCGGAAGGGTTAACGCGTCAGGACATCGGGAAGGGGGCCGTCGGCAGGCCCATGTCGTAGACTTCGAGCGTCCGGTCGCGGGCTTCGCCCTCCGCCCGCCATGCACGCAGCGGCGCGTGGGCCAGATGGGCCTCGACGTAGCGTTGTGCCCCGGCTCCGACGGATAGGCCATAGCCCGCGATGCGCATGGCGACGGGCGCGTAGAAGGCGTCGGCGACCGTGTAGGCCCCGAAGAGCCACGGCCCGTCACCGGCCAAGCGTCGGGCTGCAGCCCAGAGCGTCTCGATCCGGGCGAGGTCGGCGAGGACAGCGTCGTCGGGGGCAAACCCCTCCCATTTGACGCGGAGGTTCATCGGGCAGGCGCTGCGCAGGGCCGTGTGGCCCGAGTGCATTTCGGCCGTGATTGAGCGGGCCAGGGCGCGGGCCGCCGGATCTTTCGGCCAGAAGGCGATGTCCGGGTGGCGCTCGGCCAGGCCTTCGGCGATGGCGAGGCTGTCGGACCAGAGCGCGCCGTCCCCGGCGCGGGCGACGGGGACGGTCCGGGCGGGGGCCCAGTCGTCGAGCGTCGCGCGAAAGCTGTCGCGGTACATCTCGTTCACTACGACCCGGACGGGAAGGTCGAAGGCCGCGAAGAGGAGCCAGCCACGCAGGCTCCAGGAGGAATAGGATCGGTCGCCGATCAGAAGCTCGTAACTCATGGCGTAGCCGTAGCAGCGTCGATGTCCCGCGCCCAACGACGAATGCTGATCCGCCACATCACGGGACGCGATTGGCGAAGATTGCCGTCGGGCCGTTTGCCGTCAGGTCGATTCGCGTCAGGCTCAGGTTGTCGATCTTCTGCGCGAGCGCGTCGAAGGGCGGAAGGCCCGTCGCCCTTGCCCAAAGGGTCAGGATCACGCCCATATGTGCCACGACGATCAGGTCCGGCCCCCGCGCAAGCCGGGCGATGGCGGCCTGAACCCGGGCGTCGACGTCGTCCCAGCTTTCGCCGTTCGGGGCGCGCTGCGCCCCCGGTGCGTCGAAGTAGAAGCGCAGCGCCGGACTGTCGATGGAGTCGAAGGCCTGATCCTCCCAGTCGCCGTAGTGGAACTCCCGCAGGTCGCGTCTGTGTGGCAGGCGCCGGCGGGTGCTCTGGACCGCATCGGCCGTTGCGACGGCCCGGCGCAGGTCGCTGCTGACGATCGGCGCGTTTGGCAGCGTCGCGTCGAGCCGCGCCAGCGCCGCCCGATCCGAGAGATCGGCGGGCAGATCCGTCCAGCCGACCATCCGCTTCGCATGGGTCGGCCCGTGCCGGATGAGCCAGAGCCGCGTCACTTCAGCCTGAGCGGCAATCCGGCCGTCACGAGGAAGACACGGTCGGCCGCGGCCGCAAGGCGTTGGTTGAGCGCACCCTGCATCCGCTGGAAGCGCCGGGCCATGGTATTGTCGGGCGTAACGCCGCCGCCCACATCGTTGGAGACGACCACGAAGCGCGCCGTAGAGGCGTGCATGGCCGCGAGCCATGCCTCGGCCCGCGGCTCCCAATCGACGTCGTCCATCATCAGGTTCGTGAGCCACATGGTCGCGCAGTCCACGAGCACGGCGTCGCCGGTGCCGAAAGTGGCGCAGACCGCGGCGAGGTCCACGGACTCCTCGTGCACCCGCCAGTCGTCACCGCGCCGCGCGGCATGGAGCGCCGCTTTCTTGTGCATCTCGCTGTCGAGTAGGCGTGACGTTGCCACATATTTTTTCCGGCCGCGCATGAGGGCGATTTCTTCCTCGGCCCACAACGACTTACCGGATGCGGTATGTCCCAGAACAAGGGTGATGTCTGAGATTTCTGACATATTAGGGAACTCTCGGTGATCCGGCCGGGTAGTATCCCCGTAGTTGTATTCAGAAGGCCGACGAAACGGCCCCTTGGACTGCAGCCTAGGGAGACTGAAATGGCACTGGATTTCAACAGCGATACGTCCTTGTCCCGTCGCGCCATGAAGGCCGAGCTTCTCGATGCCGAAACCGAACTGAAACTGGCCTACGCATGGCGCGACGAGCGCTGCGAGGCCAGCCTGCACCGCCTCATCAACGCGTACATGCGGCTCGCCATCTCCATGGCGTCGAAATTCCGCCGCTACGGTGCGCCGATGAACGACCTGATCCAGGAGGCTGGGCTTGGGCTCATGAAGGCCGCCGAGAAATTCGACCCCGATCGCGGCGTCCGCTTCTCGACCTACGCTGTCTGGTGGATCAAGGCTTCGATCCAGGACTACGTGATGCGCAACTGGTCGATGGTGCGCACCGGCTCGACCAGCAGCCAGAAGTCGCTCTTCTTCAACCTGCGTCGTGTCCAGGCCCGTCTCGAGCGGGAGGCCGCCTCCGCCGGCGTCGTCCTTGACCGGCAGGAGATGCGCGAGAAGATCGCGACCGAGGTCGGCGTGCCCCTGCGCGACGTGGAGATGATGGAGGGCCGCCTCGGCGGCTCGGATTTCAGCCTGAACGCCACGCAATCTTCCGAAGACGAGGGGCGCGAGTGGATCGACGCCCTTGAGGATGAGAGCGCGCAGGCCGAGGAGACCGTCGAACTCAAGCACGACAACGCCATGCTGCGCGAGTGGCTCCTGATGGCGCTGTCGGCTCTCAACGAGCGGGAGCGGTTCATCGTGCGCGAGCGCAAGCTTCGGGAAGACCCCCGCACGCTCGAGTCGCTCGGAAACGAGTTGAAGCTGTCCAAGGAACGCGTTCGTCAGCTGGAGGCCGCGGCCTTCGCCAAGATGCGGAAATCGCTTGAAGCCGAGAGCAAGGAGGTTCTTGGCTTCCTCGCGTGAAGATTTCGATTCGAGTTTTGGCGGCCGCGTGCTGCCTGTCCTTCCCGGCCGGAGCGCAGACGCTGCCTCCGGCCGACATCTACGTACTTGGCGAAATCCACGACAATCCGGCGCACCATGCGACGCAGACGCGACTGGTCGCGGAACTCGATCCGACCGCCGTGGTCTTCGAGCAGCTGACCGACGAGCAGGCCGACCGCATCACCCCCGAAACACCACGCGATGCGCATGTACTTGGACGGATCCTCGATTGGGAGGAGAGCGGCTGGCCCGATATCGCGTTCTACGCGCCGATCATGGCGGCGAGCGATGCGGTCATCCTCGGCGCGGCGGGCGCACCGGGCGATCTATCGGCCTATGGCCTCGAAGAGCCGCTCCCGGCGGAGGAACAGACCGCCCGAGAAGCGTTGCAGGCGGAGGCACATTGCGGGGCCCTGCCCGAACGGATGCTGCCTGATTTCGTTGTCCGGCAGAGGGCGGCAGACGCGCTCTTTGCGTCCCGCACGATCGCGGCCTTCGATGCCCACGGCGGCCCCGTCGTCCTCATCACCGGGAACGGACATGCGCGCACCGACTGGAGTGTGCCCGCCTCCATCGCCCGGGTCCGGCCCGAGCTGCGTGTCTTCTCCCTGATCCAGGGGGAGGGCGGCGCGACGCTGCCGGGCGATGCGGTGGTGCAGGCGGAGGCCCCCGAGCGGCCGGATCCCTGCGCGGCCTTCCGCTAGGCCCGGGCCTGCCCTAGGAGTGAGGGACGGAGGGCCCATGCTGACGGACAAGACCATCCTTCTCATCATCGGCGGCGGTATCGCGGCGTTCCGGTCGCTCGAGCTGATGCGCCGCCTGCGCGAACGGGGGGCCCGGGTCACGCCCGTCCTGACACCGGCCGCGGAGCAGTTCGTTACCCCGCTCTCAGTCTCCGCCCTCGCGGCGAGCAAGGTCTACCGCGATCTGTTCGACCTGACGGACGAGGCCGAGATGGGACATATCGAGCTCAGTCGCGCGTCGGACCTCGTGCTCGTCTGTCCGGCGACGGCGAACCTCATGGCCCGTATGGCACAGGGACAAGCCGACGATCTCGCCACCACGCTCCTGCTGGCGACGGACACTCCGGTGATGATCGTCCCGGCGATGAACGTCCGCATGTGGGAGCATCCGGCCACGCAGCGCAACCTCGCCACCCTGCGCGGCGACGGCATCAAGGTCGTCGGGCCTGTCGACGGGGCCATGGCCTGCGGCGAATTCGGGCCCGGCCGCCTGTCGGAGGTGCCCGATATCCTTGCCGCGGTGGAGGCGCATTTCGCCGATGGGCCGCTCAAGGGGCGGCATATCCTCGTCACGTCCGGCCCCACCCATGAGCCGATCGACCCCGTCCGCTACATCGCGAACCGGTCTTCCGGGGCGCAGGGCACCGCGGTCGCCGCAGCGCTCCGCGATCTCGGCGCGCGCGTGACCTTCGTGACCGGGCCGGCCGAGGTGCCCCCGCCCGAGGGCGTGGAGGTCGTCGCGGTCGAGACGGCCGGGCAGATGCGCGATGCGGTCGAGGCCGCGCTTCCGGCGGATGCGGCGGTGATGGCCGCCGCCGTCGCCGACTGGCGGGTCGCGAATGCGAGCGGCTCGAAGATGAAGAAGGACGGAAGCGGAAACGCCCCGGCGCTCGAGTTCGCCGAGAATCCGGACATCCTCGCCATGGTTTCGCAGGGCGACCGGCGACCGCATCTCGTCGTGGGCTTCGCTGCCGAGACCGACGACGTGACCGCCCATGCGACGGCCAAGCGCGCGCGCAAGGGGTGCGACTGGATCGTCGCGAACGATGTCTCCCCGGACACCGGCATCATGGGAGGGCAGGAGAACGCCGTGACGCTCATCACTGCCGAGGGGGCCGAGGACTGGCCCCGTCTGTCGAAGGCCGAGACCGCGCGCAGACTGGCCGAGCGGATCGCGGAGGCACTGGCATGAGCGTCGAGATCGAGGTCGTCCGGCTGGAAGGTGCGGACCCCGACCTGCCGCTCCCGTCCTACGAGACGCTGGGCGCGGCGGGGGCCGACCTCTACGCCGACACCGGCGGCGAGGTCGTGACGCTCGCCCCCGGGGCGCGGGTGCTGGTCGGCACCGGACTCTCGGTGGCGATCCCGAAGGGGTACGAGATGCAGATCCGCCCGCGCTCGGGCCTCGCCCTGAAGCACGGGATCACGCTCGCCAACGCGCCCGGCACCATCGACAGCGACTATCGCGGGCCGCTCGGCGTGATCCTCCTGAACCTCGGGCAGGAACCCTTCGAGATCACCCACGGGATGCGCATCGCCCAGGCCGTGGTCGCGCCCGTGGTTCAGGCCCGCTACCGCATCGTCGAGGCGCTTGCGCACAGCGAGCGCGGGGCCGGCGGCTTCGGCTCCACCGGCGTCGGGAGCCGGCGGCCATGATGATCGTCCTGATCCTGGCTGCCGCGATCTGGGGGCTGGGTGTGGTGATGAAGACCCCGACGCAGGCGCGATTCCTGATGCTCGCGCTGCTCTACGTCGCCGTGCTCTTCGTGCAGTTCGCCCTGCCGGACGGCCACCCGCTGCGCGAGAGCCTCGGCGGCTCGCCCGGGCAATGGCTCGTCTTCGGGGGCATGGTGGCTGCGATCCTCGCCTATCGTCAGGTGCTCGGAAAGGTGCGGGCCCGGGCGCAGGCCGTCGAGGCCGCGCGCGCGGCGGAGACGCCTGCCACGCCGGAGGGCCCTTTCTCGGACGTGGAGCTGGAACGTTACGCGCGCCACATCGTCCTGCGCGAGGTCGGCGGGCCCGGGCAGAAGCGGCTGAAGGATGCCCGCGTTCTGGTCGTGGGGGCAGGCGGGCTCGGCGCGCCGGTGCTGCTCTATCTCGGGGCGGCCGGGGTTGGCACGATCGGCGTGATCGACGACGATACGGTCAGCCTGTCGAACCTTCAGCGCCAGATCGTCCATACCGACGCCCGCAGCGGTCAGCCCAAGGTCTTCTCGGCCGAAGCCGGGGTGCGTGCGATCAATCCACATGTCACCCTGCGCCCCTACCATCGCCGCCTGACGGAGGCGATCGCGCCAGAGCTCTTCGCGGACTATGATCTTATCGTCGACGGCTCCGACAGTTTCGAGACGCGACAGATCGTGAATGCCGCCGCGGTGGCCACGGGCACCCCCCTGATCGCCGGGGCGATCACCCAATGGGAGGGGCAGGTTACGCTCTATGATCCGGCGCGCGGTGCCCCTTGCCTGACCTGCCTCTTCCCCGAGGCTCCGGCGGCGGGCCTTGCCCCCTCCTGCGCCGAGGCGGGGGTGATCGGGGCCTTGCCCGGCGTCGTGGGTGCGATCATGGCGCTGGAAACGATCAAGGAGATCACCGGTGCGGGCACGGGATTGCGCGGCACGATGCTCCTCTGGGACGGCCTCGACGCCGATGCGCGGCGCATTCGGATCGCGCGCCGCCCGGACTGCCCGACCTGCGGTCTCGCCTGAACCCTTGCGCGGGGCGGCGGGGCCTGCATCATGGCCCGGTCCCAACCCCGGAGGATCGCCCCGATGAAAGCCCTTGCCGTTCTCGCAGCCCTCGTTCTCGTCACCCCCGCCCTTGCCGACGGCCACCTGCCGGATCTCGGCGGTCAGACCGTCAGCATCGCCACCGAAGACGCCTATCCCCCGCTCCAGTTCAAGGATCCGGCGAGCGGCGAGGCCATCGGCTGGGAATACGATGCGATGGCCGAGATCGCCGATCGCATCAATATCACGCCCGACTACGTCAAGATCAGCTGGGACGCGATGATCCCGGCCGTCTCCGAAGGCCAGATGGACATGGGCATGACCGGCATCACCATTCGCGACGACCGGAAGGAGGCGGTGGATTTCTCCGACCCCTACATGCGCTCGGAGATGGTGATGATGGTGCGCGGCGACGAGGACCGGTTCTCGGATGCTGCCGGCTTCGCCGCCGCCGAAGATCTGTTGATGGCCGCGCAGCCGGGCACGACGCCGTTCTACGTGGGCGTCTACGATGTGCTCGACGGGAACGAGGCGAACCCGCGCATCAAGCTCTTCGAGACCTTCGGCGCGGGCGTCCAGGCCCTGCGCGCCGGCGACGTGGATCTCGTGCTGACCGACGGGACGGCGGGCAACGGCTACGTCGAGGCCTCCGACGGGGCGCTCAAGATCGTGGGCGAGACGCTCGGCACGGAGGATTTCGGCTTCATCTTCCCGAAAGGGTCGGATGAACTGGTGGCGGCGATGAACGCGGCCATTGCCGACATGAAGGACGACGGCACCATCGACGCGCTGAACAAGAAGTGGTTCCTCGACTACAAGCTGGGCGGCTAAGGGTTTTGGGACAAAACCCTTCGGAAAAGCCTTCCTAGAAGGCTTTTGTCCGCGCCGTCCAAACCCGACCGCGAGTTTCCGTGGTGGCTGCTGGCCCTGGCCGTCCTCCTGGGGACGGCCTACGCGGTCATCCTGCTCGATGACGGCGCGCGTCAGGTTCTGGTCACGCTGAGACGCGGGGTCTGGATCACGATCCTCGTGACGGTGACCGGCTTCGCCGCGGCCTCCCTCGTGGGGCTCGGGCTCGCCCTGATGTCGCTATCGCGCTCCGTTCTCGCCCGTCAGATCGCGCGGTTCTACATCGAGATCATCCGCGGCATACCGATCCTCGTTCTGCTGCTCTACGTTGCTTTCGTCCTGGCTCCGGCGCTCATCGCGCTCTGGAACTGGGTGGGCCTGCCGGAGGCACGGACCCGCGATTTCCCGCTTTTGTGGCGGGCCGTGCTGGCGCTCGTCATCGCCTATTCGTCCTTCATCGCAGAAGTGTTCCGCGCCGGCCTGCAATCGGTCGACACGGGGCAGATCGAGGCGGCCAAGGCGCTGGGCTTGAAGCGGAGGCACGTATTCCGCTTCATCGTCCTGCCACAGGCGATCCGGACGATCCTGCCGCCGCTCGGCAACGATTTCATCGCCATGGTGAAAGACAGCTCCCTGGTGTCGGTCGTGGGTGTGCTCGACATCGCGCAACTCGGCAAGCTGACGGCTGCGGGCAACTTCCGCTATTTCGAGACCTACAACGTCGTCGCGCTCCTCTACCTGACGATGACCGTCCTGCTGTCGCTCGGGCTGCGCCGGATGGAACGGGCACTCGAACGTCGGCGCGACCGGGGATAATTGTCGCACCCCCTTTCTTGCCGTATCTCATGTGATACATCGATTTCAGAAATTTCTGAAATGATAGATATGACACTGACACCCTTGCAGCAGGACTTCATCCTGCATTTTGGAGAAATGGGCAGCCGGTGGGGCATGAACCGCACCGTGGGGCAGATCTATGCCCTTCTGTTCCTGTCCGAGGATCCGCTCAACGCCGAGACCATCACCGACAAGCTGCGCGTCAGCCGGTCGAATACGTCGATGGGATTGAAGGAGCTTCAGGCCTGGAACCTTGTGCGCTTGCGCCATATTCCGGGCGATCGGCGCGACTATTTCACGACGCCGGACGATCTCTGGGAGATCGTGCGCACCCTCGTCGCCGAGCGGCGCAAGCGGGAAGTGGACCCGACGCTGACCAAGCTGCGCGAGCTGGAGCTCGCCGGGCCGCAGGGCGACGCCTATGCCGAGGCCCGCATCGCCGAACTGCGCGAAATGATCGAGATGATGACCCAGTTTCATGACGAGATGAACCGGCTGGAGACTGAACGGTTGGTTCAACTGATGACCATGGGTCGCAAACTTGGCGGGATGCTGGAGAAAGCGCCCCGCCTCAACCCGTTTCGGAGAGCAGCCAAATGATGGACACCCTTATCCTGAGCCGCATCCAGTTCGCGGCCAACATTTCCTTCCACATCCTCTTTCCGACGATCACGATCGCGCTCGGGTGGTTCCTTCTGTTCTTCAAGCTGCGCTTTCAGTGGACGGGCGACCTCAAGTGGATGGAGGCCTATCGCTTCTGGGTGAAGGTCTTCGCGCTGTCGTTCGCGATGGGCGTCGTTTCGGGCATCACCATGTCGTTCCAATTCGGCACCAACTGGCCGGGCTTCATGGAGACGGTGGGCAACATCGCCGGTCCGCTCCTCGCCTATGAGGTGATGACGGCTTTCTTCCTCGAAGCGGTCTTCATCGGCATCATGCTCTTCGGCTTCAGCCGCGTGCCGTCGTGGCTGCATACGCTTGCGACCTTCCTCGTGGCCTTCGGAACGACGATGTCGACCTTCTGGATCATAGTGCTGAACTCCTGGATGCACACGCCGCAGGGGTTCGAGATGATCGACGGCGTGGCCCATGCGACGAGCTGGTGGGAGATCGTCTTCAACCCGTCGATGCCCTACCGTCTCGTGCACATGCTTCTGGCCTCGGGGCTCACGGTTGCCTTCCTGATCGCAGGGATCGCGGCCTTCCGCTACATCCTCGGCGACCGCAAGGAGACGGTGCGCAGCCAGATCCGCGTCGGTCTGACGTTCGCGGCTCTGCTCATCCCCGTGCAGATCTTCGCGGGCGACATGCATGGTCTCAACACGCTCGAGCATCAGCCGGCGAAGGTCGCGGCGATGGAAGGCAACTGGGAGACGCGGTCCAACGTGCCGCTCGTCCTCTTCGGGATGCCGAACGAGGAGACGCGGACGAACGACTACGCGATCGAGGTGCCGAACATGGCCTCGATCATCCTGAAGCATTCGCCCGATGGTGTCGTGCCTGGGCTCAACGACTTCGTGGCCGAGGACGGCACGATCGAACACCCGCCGGTAGCCAAAGTCTTCTGGTCGTTCCGCGTGATGGTCGCGACGGGCATGGCGATGCTCCTCTTGAGCTGGGGGTCGCTCGTCTTCCTGTGGAGACGCGCGGACGACGGGCGCCGGTTTGCGATCCGGCGGTTGCCGAAACCGCTTCTCTGGGCGCTGGTGCCTATGGCCCTCTCGGGCTGGGTGGCGACGCTCGCCGGCTGGTACACGACCGAGATCGGGCGGCAGCCCTGGCTCGTGCAGGGCGTGATGACGACCGAGATGGCCGTGGCCGATGTGCCCGCGCCGATGGTTCTCTCGACGCTCCTTGGCTATCTCGCGATCTATGCGGCGCTGCTCTTGGCCTACTGTGGCGTGATCGTCTACCTGGCCGTGAAGGCGCGGCATGACGATGCACTCGAAAGCCTGACGCCCGCGTCCGGTGAAGCGGTCGTGGACGTTATCGCACGGGAGGACCGCGGCGGCGCGGTCCCGGCGGAGTAGGGCGCATGGAACTCTTCGGATACGCCGATACCATCTGGCTGCCATTCGTCTTCGCCGCGCTCATGGGCGTGTCGATCCTGCTCTACGTCGTTCTCGACGGATACGACCTTGGGGTCGGTATCCTGACACCCTTCGCGAGCGATGCGGAGAAGGACATGATGGTCGCCTCCATCGGGCCTTTCTGGGATGCCAACGAGACCTGGCTCGTGCTTGCCATCGGCCTCCTTCTCGTGGCCTTCCCCGCGGCCCACGGGCTGATCCTCTCGACGCTCTATCTGCCGGTGTTCTTCCTGCTGATCGGGCTCATCCTGCGAGGGGTCAGCTTCGAATTCCGCGTCAAGGCGCGGGCGAAGTACAAAGAGTTCTGGAATTGGATGTTCTTTGCCGGCTCGCTCCTTGCGACGCTGAGCCAGGGCTTCATGCTTGGGCTCTATGTGATGGGCCTGCAGTTCACGGCCGGCACCTTCCTCTTCGCGGCGCTCTGTGCGCTGGCCCTGACGGTGGGCTATGCCTTCATCGGGGCGACGTGGCTCATCCTCAAGTCGGAGGGCGATCTTCAACTTCGCGCGATCCGCTGGGCGAAGGAATGTATCTGGGGCCTCGTGATCGGGATCGGGGCGATCTCGCTTGCCACGCCACTCGTCAGCCCGCGGATCTGGGACAAGTGGTTTTCCTTTCCGTCGATGCTCTACCTTTCGCCGCTGCCGATCCTGTCGCTCCTCGGGCTCTGGCTGCTCTGGCGGTCCTTCCGGCATCTGCCGGGCGATGGCGACCGCTGGGCCTGGGTGCCCTTCGTAACGGCTCTAGGGCTCTTCACGCTGGCGTTCCTCGGGCTGGCCTACAGCTTCTACCCCTTCGTGGTGCCCGAGCAGCTCACGATCTACGAGGCGGCCTCCGCGCCCGAGAGCCTGTTCATCATTCTGATCGGGGCCTGTTTCGTCGTGCCCACGATCCTTGGCTATACGGCGCTGGCGTATTGGGTCTTTCGCGGCAAGACGAAGGCGTTGCGCTACGATTGAACGAAAAGGCCCGGTCGCATGACCGGGCCTTTTGCCTTCTGGTGCGATGCTCAGGCGGCAGAGGCCGCGCGGCGGGCCGGGTCGGCCGCTTCGACGGGCACGAGGGCCTTCACCAGATCGCGCATGTGCAGAAGACCGATCTGCTTGCCGTCCTCCATGACGCGGTAGTGCAAGTTCGTGTCGCCGCCCGAAATCGCGATGACCGACTCGAGGTTCTGGTTCGGGCTCACCTCGCCCACCACGCCTTCACCGGCGTGGTCGGTCTTCTCCATGATCGAGCGGACCCGCAGCACGCGCGCCCGATTGATGTCGGAGATGAAGTCGATGATGTAGTCGTCGTTCGGATGCAGCAGGATCTCCTGCGGCTCCCCCTGCTGCACGACGGCACCGTCCTTCAGGATGACGAGGTGGTCGGCCAGTTTCAGCGCCTCGTCGAGGTCGTGGGTGATGAAGACGATCGTCTTGTGCAGCTCCCGCTGCAGTTCCAGCAGCAGGTCCTGCATGTCGGTCCGGATGAGCGGATCGAGGGCTGAGAAGGCCTCGTCCATCAGCATGATTTCCGAGTCGGAGGCAAGCGCACGGGCGATGCCCACCCGCTGCTGCATCCCGCCCGAGAGCTGACCCGGATAATGACCGCCGTAGCCGGAGAGACCCACGCGATCGAGCCATTTCTGCCCCTCGGTGTCGGCGATGTCGCCGGACTCGCCGCGCACCCGGCGGGACATGCCCGCGTTCGACAGCACCGTCTGATGCGGGAAGAGCGCGAACTTCTGGAACACCATCGACATAGTGTTCTGACGCAGCTTGGCGAGCTTCGCTTGCCCGTAGGCCAGCACATCCTCGCCGTTGACGATCACCTCGCCGGCCGTCGGGTCGATCAGACGGTTCAGGTGCCGGATCAACGTCGACTTCCCTGAGCCGGACAGACCCATGATGACCGTGATCTCGCCTTGCCGGATGTCGACGTTGATGTCCTGCAGGCCGAGCACATGGTTGTACTGCTCCAGAAGCTCCGGCTTGCCCATCCCGTCGCGGACATGCTGCATCATCGCCTTCGGGTTCGGACCGAAGATCTTGTAGAGGTTGCGGATCGAAACTTTGACCTCGTTACTCATCAGCGCGCACTCGTGTCGATACGGCCAAGGGCGGCCTTGGTGGAGCGGTCGAGCAGGACCGCGAGAAGGACGATGCAGAACCCCGCGACCAGGCCCACGCCCAGTTCGAGGTTCCGGATGCCGGCGAGCACCTTCACGCCGAGCCCCGGTGCCGAGACCAGCGAGGCGATCACGACCATGGCGAGCGACATCATGATGGTCTGGTTGATGCCGGCCATGATGTTCGGAAGCGCGAGCGGCACCTGGACACCCCAGAGCTTCTGGCGCGAGGACATGCCGAAGGCGTCGGCCGCCTCGATCACGTCCTTGTCGACGAGCCGGATACCGAGGTCCGTGAGGCGGATCACCGGCACGATGGCGTAGAGGATAATCGCGATCCCATAAAGCTTCGACTCGGTCACCGAGAACAGGAAGATCAGCGGGACGAGGTAAACGAAGGTCGGCAGCGTCTGAAGCATGTCGAGGATGGGGATGATCATCCGCTGCAACACGTTCGAGCGCGACATGGCGATCCCGATCGGGACGCCGAGAAGAACGGCGATCACGGTGCAGACGAAGATGATCGAGAGCGTCTTGATGGCGTCGTCGTAGTAGTCGATGAACGCCATGAAGATGAAGGAGAAGGCCACGAGGGCGGTGACGCCGAGCTTCTTGGTGGCGAACCACGTGATCGCGATCAGGGCCGGGATCATGATGAACCACGGCACCGCCTGAAAGCCCACGAGGGCCCAGTCGAGCATCCACGACAGCGGCTGCGTGACCGGGTCGAGGACGACCTTGAGCGGATCCTTGATGTTGAGGAAACCCTGCTCCACCGCCTCGGTCATGTCGCGCGACCGCGGGATCGCGGCGCAGGACTTGTTGAGCGCGTCGAGCGAGGGGAAGGGCGTCTGCATCAGCGGTGTGCTGGGGCCCGATGCCCCCTCGGCAGCCGCGGCACCGCCGCCGTTGTTGGCGCGGGCCATCAGCTCCGCCATGGTCATGGGGCCGTCCGTCTTGCCCCCGCCGCACCAGTCCCCGAGGCCCAGAGCCTCGATCAATCCATCGTATGTCGCCATGGAACTCCCCGTCGTTCTTTTTCTTGGGGGCGTCAGGTTGGCCTGCTTCTCGACCCCCGGATGCGAAGGCGGGCCCCGGAGGGCCCGCCTTGCGTATTCTGGTTACTGAAGAAGTGCGGCGAGCTTCTCGCGCGCTTCGTCGCTGACCCACTCCTGCCAGACGTCCTGATAGTTCGTCAGGAAGTAGACCGCGGCCTCGTCACCGGAGGCGTTGTTCTCCTCCTGCCAGGCCAGCACCTCGCCCATCTGCGCGTTGGTGAAGCTGACGTTGGTCATCAGCTCGGCGATGGCGGGCTGACGCTCTTGGAAGTCGGCGGTCACGACCGTCTTGACGGGGCCGACCGGGTAGGACGACACGCCCACTTCCTCGCAATCCGGGTCGGCGTTGCAGAGGTGGATTTCCTCGTTGTACTCGCCGAGGTCGACCGAAACCATCTCGTACTTGCCGAGAACGCTCGTCGGGGCCCAGTAGTAGCCGAGCCACGGCTCTTCCGCCTCGAAGGCGGCCGCGATGGAGGTGGCCATCGTCTCGCCGGAGCCGTGCTGGAACACCTCGAAGCCGTTGCCCTCAAGGTCGACCGCATCGGCCAGCGCCCGGTTCACGTTCTTGCAGCCCCAACCCTCTGGGCACTGGTGGAAGCGGCCGCCGACGAGGTCGGGATTCGCCAGCAGGCCTTCGAGCGTTGCCAGCTCGGGATGCTCGTCGACAACGTACTTCGGGATCCACCAACCTTCGATGCCGCCGTCGGACAGGACGTCGGTCAGGGTGACGATCTTCCCCTCTTCCGAGAGCTTCTGGTAGGCGGGCGTGCCGTTGATCCAGAGCTCGGTCACGATGTCGGGCTTGCCGGTCTCGGAGACCGACGCGAGCGACGGCGTGGTCGAGGACGGCACCACCGTCACGTCGCAGCCATACCCTTGCGTCATCAGGAACTGCGACACCTTGGTCACGACCGCGGCCGACGCCCAGTTCATCTCGGTGATCGACACCTCGCCGCAGGCGGCATGGCCATCGGCCATCGCGGCCCCTGCGAACCCGGTCGCGGCGGTCGCGGCAAATGCCGTCGAAATAAGAAGTTTTTTCATGTTCCACGTCTCCCTGTGTGGACCTTTGATTGACGCCGACCTCCCGATCGGCGCGGCCGCCTGTTCTGGCGGCACAATGCAAACCCGAGTTTTCGTTGATCGGGTTTGGATCAAAGGTTGCAATACAGCGGACGGAGGTCAACCGGATAGTCCGAAGGCGACACGACCCTGTCGCAAAGGGGCCATGCGGCCCTGCGGACGCCTAGATCGCGACCTCGATCGACGGAAGGTTGAGCGACCGGATAAGGTCGCGCACTTCCTGTCGTGCGGCGATGTTCGACAGGTTGAGGTTGGCGATGCCGATGTCCTTCAGGTCGAGGAGGGTCATCCCGCGGGGGAAGAGTTCCCGGAAGATGACGCGCTCGGTAAAGCCGGGGGCCACGCGGAAGCCGATCCGCTTCGACAGATCCTCCAGCGCCTGACCCATCTTACGTTTGTTGTGCATCTCCTGCGCGCCGAGGCGGTTGCGCAGCACGATCCAGTCGATCGGCTTCAGCCCCGCCTTGGCCCGCAACTGCCGCGCATGCCAGACCATCTCGGAATAGACCGAAGGCCCGAGGATCTTGCCCGAATCCGGGTCGATGCGGGCCAGCAGGTCGAAATCGACGAAACTGTCGTTCAAGGGCGTGACCAGCGTGTCGGCCAGGCTGTGCGCCACCTGGCTCAGCCGCGTGTGGCTGCCGGGGCAGTCGATGACGATGAAGTCGACCTTCTCCTCGAGCGCGGCGACGGCGCGCGAGAGCGACTTGTCGAAGGGGTTCTCGCCCTCGGCCAACTCGCTGCGGTCGACCTTCGGCAGACCCATGACCTCGGGCGTGGGCAACTCGACTCCGTGGCGGTTGCCATAGTCGATCCGGTTCTCGAGGTAGCGGGTGAAGGTCCGCTGTCGCAGGTCCAGATCCAACACGCCGACCCGCTGCCCGCTGCGTACGAGCGCAGTCGCGGTGTGCATGCAGGTCGTCGACTTGCCGGAGCCGCCCTTCTCGTTCCCGAAGACGATGATATGCGCCATCTGCCCCGATACCCCCTATATCTGGGGTGGGACCATAGGGACTGCCGCCGGCGATGGGAAGCGGATTAGCGTCGGTCGCGAAAGACGTCGGGCCAGCTTTCTTCGAGCTCGGCAAGGTCGGAAAGCACCTTGCGGAAGGCGAGGCCGAAAGGCGTGAAGGCGTACTCCACGCGCGGCGGCACCTCCGGGTAGCTGTGCCGTTCGATGATACCGAATTCGACGTTGCGCCGTAGACAGTCGTTCAGAACCTTGGTCGAGAGACCCTCCACCGCGCGGACCATCGCCCCCGGCCGCGTGATCCCGTCGTCGAGCAGGCGATAGACGGTGAGCGACCATTTGCAGCCGCAGATCTCCTGCACCAACCGTTCCGCCGCGGGGCGGGCGACGCGGGCGCGCGGCAAAGATCTCCGTGTTGTCATCAAGATGTACCTTCCGGTGCGTGGGGAACCGATTTATACCCGCTTTTCATAAGCTTGCGCCATTTTCATATGTCCTCCACCTCAATTGCAAGGATGGATGACATGACCCGGAATACTCTCATCATCGGCGGCAGCACCGGCATTGGCCGCGCCACCGCGGCGCAGCTCGTCAAGGACGGTGGCGCGGTCACGGTCGTCGGGCGCTCGGAGGAGAAGCTTGCCGAGGCGGCTGCCGACATCAAGGGTTTGCACACGCTGGCCGCCGATATCACGACCGAAGCTGGTCGCACACGCGTGGAAGCGGAGATCGCATCGGGCTCCTTCGACGGGCTCGTGAATGCCGCCGGGCATTTCGCGCCGAAGCCGTTCCTCGACCACGATGCCGCGGACTTCGACCTTTACCACGATCTGAACCGGGGACTTTTCCTGCTGACACAGGCCGTGGCTGCGCGCATGGCCGAAACGGGCGGCGGGGCGATCGTCAACGTGGGCTCGATGTGGGCGCATCAGGCGATCAAGGCGACGCCGTCCTCCGCCTATTCCATGGCCAAGGCGGGGCTGCACGCGCTGACGCAGCACCTCGCCATGGAACTGGCCGAGGCGGGCATCCGCGTGAACGCCGTGGCCCCGGCGGTGGTCGAGACACCGATCTACGAGATCTTCCTGCCGAAGGGCGAGGTGGCGGAGACGCTGCGGGGCTTCGACTCCTTCCACCCGATCGGTCGCATCGGGCAGCCGGCGGATGTCGCCGAGGCGATCGTGTTCCTCCTGTCAGAGAGGGCGGAATGGGTGACCGGCGCGATCTGGGATGTCGATGGCGGTGTCATGGCCGGGCGCAACGCCTGAGGCGTCGATCCAACGGAAAAGGGCCGCCCGATGGGGCGGCCCGTTGCGTTCATGCCAGGCGGGATCAGAAGCCCAGGCCGGCGTATTTGTTCTTGAACTTAGACACGCGGCCGCCGGTGTCCATCAGGCGCGAGGTGCCGCCCGTCCAGGCCGGGTGCACGGAGGGGTCGATGTCGAGCGACAGCTGATCGCCCTCGGCCCCCCAGGTGGAGCGCATCTGCACGACGGTGCCATCAACCAGCTTGACGTCGATGGCGTGGTAGTCGGGGTGAATGTCCTTCTTCATCACGTCTCTCCTTAGCTGGCCTTCGGGGCGCGGTAGTTGGTCTGTTCGACGATGCGCGCCGACTTCCCGCGACGCGAGCGCAGGTAGTAGAGCTTCGAGCGGCGAACGCGGCCGCGGCGCACGACGGTGATGCTGTCGATGTTGGTCGAGTGCAGCGGGAAGACACGCTCCACGCCCTCGCCGAAGGAGATCTTGCGCACGGTGAACGACCCGGCGATGCCGGCCCCGTTCTTGCGGCTGATGCAGACGCCTTCGTAGTTCTGCACGCGGGTGCGCGTGCCTTCGGTGACCTTGAAGCCGACGCGGATCGTGTCGCCGGCCTTGAAGTCCGGAATGTCCTGGCCGAGCGCGGAAACCTGTTCCGCCTCCAGCTGAGCGATGAGGTCCATCGGACCCTCCTATGATACGGCGCGGTTTGCCCGCGGATGATGTCCTGCACCTTTGCGGCGCGGCTTTTCTTTGTTGCAACGCAGAGCGCCCCGGCAGGCCGGGGCGATACATCTGGCGCGGCTCTACATCGGTCGACGGCGGCGCGCAAGGGTGGCGAGGGTCGGGATTTGCGTATTTCGGGACAGGGGAACGTTCAGTCGCCCTGCCTGCGATACCGCTCCCAGAGGTCGGGGCGGCGGGCACGGGTCAGCGCCTCGGCCTCGGCCCTGCGCCAGGCGGCGACGCGGCCATGATCGCCGGAGGTCAAGACCTCTGGGATGGTGCGGCCCTGCCACTCCGCGGGTCGGGTGTATTGCGGATGCTCGAGCAGCCCGTCGGAAAAGCTCTCCTCCTCGGTGGACGCCATGTTGCCGATGACGCCGGGGATGAGCCGCACCGTCGCATCGAGCAGCGCCTGCGCCGCGATCTCGCCGCCCGTGAGGACGAAGTCGCCGAGCGAGACCTCCTGCATGTCGAAGTGGTCGAGCACCCGCTGATCGACGCCTTCGAACCGCCCGCAGAGCAGCGTGACGCCCGGCCCGGCGGCCAGGTCGCGTGCCATCGCCTGATCGAAGGGGCGACCGCGGGGACTGAGGTAGAGCATCGGGCCCGGACCGCGTGCCGCCTCAAGCGCGGCCCCGACAACGTCGGGCCGCAGGACGAGACCCGCGCCGCCACCGGCCGGCGTATCGTCGACCTTGCGGTGCTTCCCCTCGCCGAATTGCCGCAGGTCCACCGTCTCGAGCGCCCAGAGCCCCTCTTTGAGAGCGGTGCCCGTGAGGCTGTGGCCGAGCACGCCGGGGAAGGTCTCCGGAAAGAGCGTGACGACGCGCGCCCACCAGGCGCGCGCGCGGACGGGTGTCTCCGCCATCAGATCGCGCGGCTGTAGGGTCGCGCGGATGGATTTCTGTCCGTGAGATCTGTTGGGTGGGGCCATGCTCGCCCCTCTAGCGGAGCGGCGGGCAGGGGGGAAGCCGTCAGGCACTCGCGGCGAAGACCCCGAGCAGCGATAGGAGCGCGAGGGCGAGCGCCAGCACCACGAGGATCTTCGCGCCGGAGAGCGCGGCCCCAGAGAGACGGCCGAGACCGAGGAAGGCGGCGATCGCGGCGACGACGATGAGGATGATGATCCATTCGAGCATGGGGATGGTCCTTGCAGGTTGCTGTGGCGGGGAAACGACTGTCCGCCGAGATTGGTTCCCCGGCGTCAGGCATGGATGACAGTGCGACGTCGGCGTGGCAGGTCGGAGGTGTGGCGGATGCGGTGCAAGAGACGGAAGCGGCGGCACGAGCGGCCTGGCCCGATCTGGCGCGGGCAGCCGGCTTGCCCGAGTGCGACTATCGGCTGGACGTCCTGCGGACGCGGGTGCAGCGCGGCGAGGTGCGCACCCTCCTGACGGTCGAAGCCGAGGGGCGCGCGCCGCTCGTTCTCAAGCTCGCGCGCGGCGAGGCGGAGGGCTGGTTCGAGAGCCAGGTGACGGCCCATCGCCGCGCGGAGGAGATCCTTGCCGGGGCTGACGGTCTCGGAGTGCCGCGCCTGCTGGCCAGCGATGCGGCGCGACGGGCGATGCTGATGACGCGGGTGCCGGGGGTGCAGGCTCACGATGCGATGGTGATGGCCCGGGACGAGACTACGCGGCTCGACCTGCTGCGCGCCTGCGCGCGGTGGGCCGGGCACCTCCATCGGGGCGGCACGGTCCAGTTCGGTCGCGTGAGGCCCGACCCGCTTCTGCGGCAGCTCGCGGCCTGGCGGACGGGCGTGGAAAACGGCTCTCTCGCCCTTCCGCAGCCGGTGGCGTTCCTGGAGGCGCTGACAGAGGTGGGCGCACGTCTCGAGACGGCGCGCGGGCGCAAGACGACGCGGGTGGTCGTGCACGGCGACCTGAGCCTGCGAAACCTGCTGATCGACGGGGCCGACGTCCATGGCATCGACTTCGGAACGGTCGCGCTGCGCAGCCCTTCGGTCGATCTCGCGCGGCTCCTTGTGATGTACGGCACCTTCTTCGCCGCCGAAGGAGACGCGCGTGCCATTCTGACAAACGCGCGGGAGGCTGCTTTGGAGGCACACGCCGGCCGCTGGCGCGACGGCGTCGAACTCGACCCGTTGCTCGGAGTGGAGCTGCTGCGTCTCTGGCAGACGATCCCGAAAGGGCGTTGGTCGCGGGGCGCGATGAAGACCCATCGCTGGCGGGGCATCCGACGGATGATGGCGGCAGTACTGGCCTAGGGCGCGTCGTCTTCGCCGTCACCGGGCATCAGGCCGTGGGGTGGGTCGACGATCAGCCGACCAGCCGAGAGGTCGACGGTCGGCACCACGGCGCGGGTGAACGGCACGAGCACGGGCTTGCCCTTAACGCGCACCTCCAGCAGATCGCCGGCCCCGTGGTCATGGACGGCGTGCACCCGGCCCAACGTGGCACCGCCGGTGTCGATGGCGGTGAGGCCGATCAGGTCGGAATGGTAGAATTCGTCGTCGGGCAGGGCGGGCAAGGCATCGCGATGCGCCCAGATCCGCTGCCCGCGCAGGGCGTCGGCGGCTTCCTTGTGGGGCACGCCGGCGAGGCGGACGGCATAGCCGCCCTTCACCGGGCGCACGACAGTCAGTTTTGCGCGGGTTCCGTCGTCGAGCGTGACAGAGCCGTAGTCGCCGATGGCGCTCGGCTCGGCACAGAAGCTCTTCACGCGCAGCTCGCCCCGCACGCCATAGCTGCCCATGACGGCCCCGAGGCAGACGTGATCTTTCACAGCGGCACTCCGAACAAGACGACGGTCAGGCCCATGACCAGGGAACTGATCAGGATGCCCGCCCCGAGGAACCGCAACCAGCGCAGACGCGGCTGCAAAACGGCGACCACCGCGAAGGTCAGCACGAGGCTGCCGGCGGCCAGAAGCGGAATGGCGACGTGGGCGGACATCGAGCGAGATCGGGAGGAGCGGGCCGCGAGGGCCCGCCCCATCCGCATCGTTACTCGGCGCTCTCTTCGGCAGCGGCTTCCTCGGCGGGGGCCTCGTCCGCCGGGGCGGCGGCGGCTTCCGCGGCAGCGGCCTTGGCGGCTTCGGCCTTCTCGGCCTTCTCCTTGGCGCGCTCCTGCGCGGCCTTGCCGGGCTCGCCCTTCTTCAGGTTGGCGCGCTCCTTCTTGGGCAGCACGTCGGCGGCCTCGAGGAAGCGGGAGACGCGGTCGGTGGGCTGCGCGCCCTCGCCGAGCCAGTACTGCACGCGCTCCATGTTCATCTTCACGCGCTCTTCCGAGTCCTTCGGCAGGAGCGGGTTGTAGGTGCCCAGCTTCTCGATGAAGCGGCCATCGCGGGCCATGCGGCTGTCGGCGGCGACGATGGAGTAGTGGGGACGCTTCTTGGAGCCGCCGCGGGCGAGGCGAATTTTCATAGCCATGGGTATAGTCCTTCGGTTTGAGTATCTTACGACTGATGTTGCTTATGGTGGTGGATGACTTCCTCGATGATGAAGGCGAGGAATTTCTTGGCGAAGACGGGATCGAGCCCGGCTTCTTCGGCGAGCTTTTCAAGCCGCGCGATCTGAATGGCCTCCCGGTTCGGGTCGGAGGGCGGAAGGTCGTGGTCTGCCTTGAGCGCGCCCACCGCCTGGGTGTGCGAGAACCGTTCGGCCAGCGTGTAGACGAGGATGGCGTCGAGCCGGTCGATGCTGGCGCGATGGCCGGCGAGCACCTCGGCGGCGCGGGTCACGGCGTCGGTCACAGGCCCAGCTCCTCTGCGGTGGCACCCTCGAGCAGGGGGCGGGTGAACGACCGGTCGTAGCGGCGGATGCAGTGCGACCTTCTGGCGAAGTCGTAGGCGCGCAAGCACTCGGCATCCTCCCACATCGCCGCGCGATAGGCCTCGTAGGCGGCGAGCGACGGGAAGGAGAAGTGGCAATAGGCCACGTCGTTCGGCCCCTCGTGCGGCAGGTGGTAGCCGTGATGGGTGCCACCCATGGCAGGCACCTTGGCAAGCCAGAAGCGCGCGTAGGTCTCGAACTCCGCGAGCTTGTCGGGCTCTATCTCGTAACGGACGGTGCAGGTAATCATGCGGTGACCTCGTGAACCCAGATGGTGCAGTCGGGGTCGTGCGCGGCGGCCTCGCCGCTGTCGACGGCCCCCAGACGCCGGGCCACCCCGATCGAGCCGGTGTTCCTCCGGTCGATATAGCTGACGATGCGCTGCCAATGGCCGGCGTGCCCTTCGGCGACAGCCCAGTCGAGCGCGGCGCGGGCGGCTTCGGTCGCGTAACCCTTGCCTGTGGCAGAAAACAGCGACCAGCCCAGCTCTACGTCGTTACGTCCGCCGGGCAGGTGAAACCCGCAGGACCCGACGCAGCCGGTCCCGTCGTCGATCGTCCACCAGCCGAAACCGCGCAGGGGCCAATGCCCCCTGTCGTTGGCCAGCACCTGCCATGCGGCAGTCGCGTCGAGCGGGCCGCCGATGATGTGACTGCGCTCGGAGGCGTAGAAAGCGGCATAGGCAGCATGGTCCTCTGCACAGGGCGCGCGGAGGATCAGGCGCTCAGTCGTGAGCGTGGGGATATGGGCGAGTTTGTCGGTCATGCGCCCGCCCGATGCAGCCAGGCGATGGCATCCGCATTGTGGGTTGGCGCGCGACCGGGCGTGGCCCCAAGCCGCCGTGCCACCGCCTCGGAGGCAGTATTACCGTACAGAATGTTCGAAGTCAGCCGGTCATTGTCCGAAAGCCACCAGTCGCGGGCACAGCGCGCCGCCTCCGTCGCAAATCCTTGTCCGCGCCCGCGGGCGAAGAGCAGCCAACCGAGTTCCGGTTCTTCGTGGGAGGGAGGCGCATGTATCCCGCATGTTCCGACCGGGCCGGTCCTGTCGTCGATCGTCCACCAGCCAAAGCCGCGCAAGGCCCAGTGACCCAGATCGGCACAGAACCGTTGCCACGCATCCCGCATCGACAATGGACCACCGACCGGGACGGACCCATCTCCGGCGTAGAATTCGGCATAGGCCTGGAAATCCTCGATGAGCGGCGCGCGGAGGATCAGGCGCTCGGTCGTGAGCGTGGGGATATGGGCGAGGCTGTCGGTCATGCCGCCGCGCTCCTGTAGCGCCAGACGTGGACCGGTTCGGCCAGGGCGGCCTCTGCCGCCGCGTCGCGCGTGGCTCCGAGGCGGGCCGCGAGGGCGTTCGAGGCGACGTTCGCCGGATCGACGTAGCTGACGAGCGTGCCGAGGAGCTGCATTCCGTGGTCGCGTGCGGCGGCGGCGGCCTCGGTCGCATAGCCCTGTCCGCGCGCTTCGGGGCGGAACATGTAACCCAGTTCCGGCTCGGCGTCGCCCCATTCGAGACCGACCATGACGAAACCCAGCACCTCGCCCGCGCGGGTCGTCACCGTCCAGAGGCCGTGGCCGTGCAGGAGCCAGGCGGCGGTGTAGACGGCGAAGTCCGCCCATGCGTCCTCGGGCGAGACGGGGCCGTCGGGCCAGTCCGCCAGGATCGCCGTCCAGACCGGAAGGTCCCCCATTTCGGGCGCGCGCAGCCGCAGGCGCGGCGTCTCCAGCACCGGCAGCGCGGCGGCATGGCGCGCTGCGACGCGGGCGGCCTGCCCGGTCGGGGGTTGGGTGCAGCGCATTGTCACTTCTTGCCGCCGAAGCCCTTGGGCAGTGTCATGCCGCCGGGAATGCCGCCCATGCCGGGCATCCCTTTCATCGAGCCGAGCTGCTTGGAGGCCGCTTCCAGAGCCGCAGGGTCCATCTGCGATGGGTCGGGCATACCCTTGCCGCCCATCATGGCCATGGCCTTCTTTAGCATCCCGCCCTTGCCCATCTTCTTCATCATGTCGGCCATCTGCCGGTGCATCTTGAGAAGCTGGTTCAGTTCCTGCACCTGAAGGCCTGCGCCGGCGGCGATGCGCTTCTTGCGGCTGGCCTGCAGGATCGCGGGCTGGGCGCGCTCGCGCTTCGTCATGGAGTCGATCAGGGCGATCTGGCGGCGCAGGATACTGTCATCGAGACCGGCCTTGTCCATCTGCTTGGCCATCTTCCCCATGCCGGGCATCATGCCCATCATCCCTTCCATGCCGCCCATCTTCTGCATCTGCAGAAGCTGCCCCTTGAGGTCGTTCATGTTGAAGAGCCCCTTCTGGAAGCGCTTCATCATGCGCTCCTGGGCCTCGACCTCCATGACCTCTTGGGCCTTCTCGACCAGGGCAACGATATCGCCCATGCCGAGGATGCGGCCGGCGATGCGCTCGGGCTCGAAGGTTTCGAGCGCGTCCATCTTCTCGCCGAGGCCCACGTAGCGGATCGGCTTGCCGGTGACGGCGCGCATCGACAGCGCGGCACCGCCGCGGCCATCGCCGTCCATCCGGGTGAGAACCACGCCTGTGACGCCGACCTTGGCGTCGAACTCCTCAGCCACCTCGACGGCGACCTGACCGGTGAGCCCGTCGACCACCAGAAGCGTCTCGCGCGGCTCGACGGCGGCGTGGACCTGCTGGACTTCGTCCATCAGGACCTGGTCGATCTGGAGGCGTCCGGCGGTGTCGAGCATGTAGACGTCGTAGCCGCCCAGGGACGCCTGCTGCTTGGCGCGCTTGGCGATGTCGACGGGGGCCTGGCCGGGCACGATGGGCAGGGTGTCGACGCCGATCTGGCCACCCAGGATCGCCAGCTGCTCCATGGCGGCCGGGCGGTTCACGTCGAGCGACGCCATCAGCACGCGTTTGCCGTCCTTTTCCTTCAGGCGCTTGGCCAGCTTGCCGGTCGTGGTCGTCTTGCCCGAGCCCTGCAGGCCGACCATCAGGATCGGCGCGGGCGGATTGTCGATCTTGAGGGGCGCGATGCCGTCCTCGCCGGCGAGGACCAGCTTCAGCTCGTCATGGACGATCTTGATGACCTGCTGGCCCGGGGTGATCGACTTGGTGACGGCGGCCCCGGTGGCCTTCTGCGTGACGCGCTTGACGAAGTCGCGCGCCACCGGGAGCGAGACATCGGCCTCCAGCAGGGCCACGCGGACCTCGCGCATGGCGGTGCGGACGTCGTCCTCGGACAGCGCGCCCTGCTTGGTCAGGCGGTCGAAAACGCCGCCCAGGCGGTCTGACAGGCTCTCGAACATCCCAACTCTCCTTCTCTGGCGGACCCCCGATGTGGGCACCCGCGGCGAAATGCACAAACGCCCCCGCGGGCGTATAACGCTGGCGGAGGGCGATCCCGACACGATTGCCGGGACCGGAAGTCTGTCGCTTCCGGATCGTTGGGGCGGCGATACGGCGCGGGCCCCGCGGAGTCAACCCACGGTGCGTTGCGGCCGCGATGCCTGCGGAGTAGCCGGACACAAAAGGAGCGCGCCATGGAAACGATCTACGACAACCTGCAGCAGCTCGGGGGCAAGACCGAACTGCCCGAGAGCCCGGAGGCGGCCGTTCTGGAGCGGGTGCAGAACCCTCAGGCGGAGGTCGACTACTGCGTGCGCTTCACCGCGCCCGAGTTCACCTCGCTTTGCCCGATGACGGGCCAGCCCGACTTCGCCCATCTGGTCATCGACTACGTGCCCGGCGACTGGCTCGTGGAGTCGAAATCGCTCAAGCTGTTCCTCGGGGCCTTCCGCAATCACGGGGCCTTCCACGAGGATTGCACCGTCTCGATCGCGCGACGGCTCGTCGCGGAGCTCGACCCCCGATGGCTGCGCATCGGGGGCTATTGGTATCCGCGCGGAGGCATCCCGATCGACGTCTTCTGGCAGACCGGCGCGGTGCCCGAGGGCGTCTGGATCCCCGACCAGGGCGTTCCGCCCTATCGCGGTCGGGGCTAGGATCAGGCGGCGAGGCGGGCGATCTCGGCCCGCGCCTCGGCCACGGCGGCCTCGCCCTTCTGGGCCTGCGCGTCCGCGGCGACGAAGGTGACGTCGTCGATCCCGATGAAGCCCAGCACATGGCGCAGGTAGCCGGTCGCGAAGTCGATGTCCGAGCCCATGGGCGTGCCGCCGGACGCCACGGCCACGATGGCGCGCTTGCCGGAGAGAAGACCGACCGGTCCGGTATCGGTGTATTTGAACGTCAGCCCGGCGCGGGCGACGAGGTCGATCCAGGCCTTGAGCGCGCCGGGGACGGAGAAGTTGTAGATCGGGAGGCCGATCAGAAGCGTGTCGGCGGCCGTCACCTCGCCGACGAGCGCGTCGGAGAGCGCAAGGGTCTGCTTCTGTTCGTCGCTGCGGGCGTCGGCCGGCGTGAAATTCGCTGCGACCCAATCTCCGTCGATCAGCGGCAGCGGGTCGCGGGCGAGATCGCGGCGTGTCGTCTCGCCGCCGAGGTGGGCCTCGATCTCGTCGAGCAGGCCGCGGGTCACGGAGCCCTCGGTGCGTGCGGAGGCGTCGATGCGGAGGATGCGGGGCATGGGCTGTCCTTTCGGTTGCATTCGACCGAGACGATAAGCATCGGATCCGCGTGCGACATTCCGCGAAATCACAACAGGCCTGTGCGTTAGGGAACGATCGGCGGCCGGTCGCCGACACCGCCCGGAAAGCCGAGCCAGTGGCGGGTTTTAGACCGGTTTGCGCTCCGAAGGCTTGATACTGGCGGGAGGTCTGTGCGGATGATAACCAGTGCGCACAGAAAGCGTGGAGAGGTGCACAGATGGCCTTCAACGATTGGGACGAGGTCCGCACGGCGTTCCAGGTCGCGCGGCTGGGCACGGTCTCAGGTGCGGCGCAGGCGCTCGGCGTCCACCATGCGACCGTCATCCGTCACATCGACAGCCTCGAGGGAAAGCTCGGCACGAAGCTCTTCCAGCGCCACGCGCGGGGCTATACGCCGACCGAGGCCGGACAGGACCTGCTGAAGGTGGCGCAATCGACCGACGACCAACTCGCGCAGCTCGCCAATCGCATCAAGGGCCGCGGCAACGAGGTGACGGGCGACCTCATCATCACCTCCATCGCCGTGCTTGCCCCCCTACTGTCGCCGGCGCTCGCCGCCTTCCGGGAAGAGCATCCGGAGCTGACGATCAAGTTCCTGACCGACGAGCGGCTCTTCCGGCTGGAATACGGCGAGGCCCATGTGGCCGTGCGCGCCGGCAACCCGCCGGATCAGCCCGACAACGTGGTGCAGAAGTTCTATCATCAGGACTTCGCGCTCTTCGCGTCCAAGGCTTACATCGCCAAGCACGGCCGGCCCGAGAACCTCGAGGACGTGGGCGACCATGTTTTCATCGGCTCCGCCGACGACGTGCCGCGCGCGCCCTTCTTCGCCTGGATGAAGAAGCACATTCCGGCCGAGAACATCGGCTATCAGGTCAACCAGATCACCGCGGCCCGCCCGGCGATGCTGGCCGGGCTCGGCATCGGGTTCTCCACCACCTGGGCGGAGAAGGATTGCGACGAGACCGAGATGATCTTCGGTCCGCGCCCGGAGTGGAACAGCCAGCTCTGGCTCGTCACCCATGTCGACCTGCACCGGACGGCCAAGGTTCAGACGTTCCTGTCCTTCCTCAAGGAGTGGTCGAGCCGCTGGCCCGAGCCCGAGAGCTGACGCAGTGACACCGGCGACGCAGGGGCATCTGGCGATGCTCCTGTTTTCGGCATTGGTGGCGGGATCGTTCCCGCTCGGCGCGGCTGCGGCGAACGACATCTCGCCGCTCGCGCTCAACGCCGTGCGCTTCGTGCTGGCGGCGGCGATCATCGGGGCGGCGGTGGCCGTGACCGGTGGCGTGTCTCGCGATGCCTGGCGGGCCCCGTGGCGCTACGGCGTCCTCGGCGGGGTCTTCGCGGTCTACTTCGTCCTGATGTTCGAAGGGTTGAAGACGGCGGTGCCGGTGTCCGCCGCAGCGGTCTTCACGCTGACGCCGGTCATGGCTGCGGGCTTCGGGTGGCTCCTGCTGCGGCAGGTCACGACCCCACGTATCGCCCTGGCCCTCGCGCTCGGGGCTTTCGGGGCGCTCTGGGTGATCTTTCGCGGCGACCTTGCGGCGCTCCGGGCCTTCGACGTGGGCCGGGGCGAATGGATCTATCTGCTCGGCTGCGCGGCCCACGCCGTCTATACGCCGCTCGTACGCCGGCTGAATCGGGGCGAGAGCGCACTCGTCTTCACGTTCGGCACGCTTTGCGCCGGGGCGTTTGCCCTCGTCGCCGTGGGGCTGCCGGCACTGCTGGCCACCGACTGGACGGCGCTGCCGGCGCGGGTCTGGGTCGCGATCGGCTACACCGCTGTGTTCGCCTCGGCGGCGACGTTCACTCTCTTGCAGTTCGCCTCACTGCGCCTGCCAGCATCGAAGGTAATGGCCTATACATACCTCGTCCCGGCCTGGGTCGCGCTCTGGTCGGTGGCGCTCGGTGGCGCGCTTCCCCCGGCGGGTATCGCCCTCGGTGTCCTGGTGACGGTGCTCGCGCTCCTCCTGTTGCTCCGGGACGACGACGCGCGCAATTCGATCTGATTTCGCCATTCCCGCGCCCAATTGCGCGACGAAGGTCCACATCCGTCAATCGCACCGGAGATGGACCTATGAGTGGATGCATGAAGCTGCCCTTCCTCGGGCAATACTGCTTGGGCGACCTGACCGTGAGGATCGGGGGGTACTCGCTGGACCTGCTGCATCCGGGCGTGATCGTCACGCTGCTGCTGGGCTCAACGCTCTACGTCTATGTCTTCAAGTGAAAAGACACTGGAAAATCTTGTTCGTCGTTTTCCGCAGCCCTGAGGTTGCCCCTGTTTCAGGGGCAGGTTTCGGGTTTTTGTCCTGTCCGCCGAGATAGGTTTGGTTTGATGGGCGGCGTCGAACCCGGCGCGCGATAGCTCCTCGAGCGTGCGCCCGCGCGAACGAGGGCGGCCATCTTGCACCAGAACTCCTGTGGAGAAGCAGGGCGGGAGCGGAGCATCGCGGAGGTCTCCGGCTGAACTCTCGGGGTGTCCGGGAAAGCGGGGGAAACCCAAATCCACTACTGCGAGGCGACTTCCGTTTCGCAACTCGGGACGCCGGCAGTGAAGAAGTCTTCGGGTACGTGTCGTGCTTCGGTGACGATCAGGTTGCTTTCGGCATCCCAGACCATGTCGTGCGTCCAGATCACCTCTCCGGCGGGCGAGACCTCCAGCAGTCGGCCGTGCTCCGCCTCCGTCAGGAGCATGTTCCCGTTGGGAAGGGTTTGATGCTTGCCGCGACGCCAGGTGTAGAAGGGCTCCTCTGCGGACCCCGTGAAATCCATCGTCACGCTGTCGTCTTGCGGATCGGTTCTCAGGATCCGGGATCGCTTCGGTCCGGTGGCATGGTCGAACACCGTGGCATTGTCGAACACCGTGATCGTGCCATCGGGCTCGAAGTCCGGGTCATGCTGCTTGAACCACGGCCCGTGACGCCACCACTTCAGCACGCCCGTCTCCGGATCGACCACCGCGACGAGGTTGGGTTCGCGCAGGCTGAACATGAGGTCGCCCGCCTCGAACATCGGAAAGGCGTCGGCCATAGAGGGGCGCAACATCTCCACGTCGTTCGGATGGAACGGGTCGTTGAGGTAGCTGATGTTGCCGTCCGCTTCGTCCGGCATACGCACGCGAATATCGAAGATCGCGCGTTGGTCGCCATCATCGGCGGCGATGACGTCCTCACGCAGGTTCATTCCGAAGGTCTGCTCGCCCGTGGCGGCGTCGAGACGCACCATGTCCTCGCCAAGCCAGGTCCAGATGCCACCGGCTCCGTCGCGACTGATGGAATGGTGAAAGCCGCCACGGACGCTCCACATGGTTTCGCCGCATTGGTCGACCCGGGCGATCGCGTTGCCCACGTCGAAGGTGACGACCAGCGAGCCGTCCTCGAACACCTCCATCCCGTGCAGCATCACGTTCTGCGGCGGGGTGTCGGGGTCGAAGTTCTCGTAATTTATCGGCCAGCGGTGGACTTCGTTGCCCTCGGCGTCCATCAGGCGCACGGCGAAGACGGACGTGTCCTGATCGTCGCTCAGCCCGGCGATCAGGATGTATCCCGGGGCCCGTTCCGTTCCCGTCCGGCGCTCGTAACCGCGATCGGGGTTGCCCGCGCTCGGACCGTTCGGCGGGACCAGATGGCGCGTCGGCTCGAGACCGATGTCGTTTCGCCAGTTTTGCCGCAGGTCGACGAAGGTGCGGTGTGCCTCGCCGATCTGGGGGGCCGGGAACCATCCCCACCAGGATGAGACGACGCCATAGACCGAGGCGATGACGACGAGCGAGGCGATGAAGGCACCACGGGCGAGACGGTCCAGGGTTTGCGATTTCATTTCAGTGATTTTCCGGTAGCGGCCAGAGCACGGCCAATGGCTTGGTTGCAAAGTTCGTTGTGCAGATCATCGGCCTGTTGCATGAGGCTGGCCGAAGCCCCGGCGAGATCCGGCGCGGGCGTCGGAGCGCGCAGGATTCCGGCCACGGGTGTCAAATCCCCGGGGTGTTCCAGTCCCATCGCCGCCCCGAGATCGGGCAGGACGTCCCCCGGCTCGGAGCAGAGCGCGTCGTAGTCGACGAGGACCGTCTGCGGACCCGCGGTCGAGAGAACGTGCCGATAGGCGGCGATCCAGTAGCGCAGCCAGAAATCCACATTGTCGGACCCATTCGCATCCTCGGGCGCGTCCTCGAAGGCGATCGGCCGCAGGGCTGCTCCGAATTCATAGTGCCCGAGCCCTTCCATGTAGCGACGGGCAAAGGGTTCGCGCGCGTGAAGCTCGGCGAAGTGGAGGTTCTGCCGCAGCAGGGACCGCACCTGCGCGCGCGGGTTGCGGACAGGTACGATGATCGACGCGTCGGGGAACATCCGCTGCAGAAGGCCGAGGCGGGCGATATTGGCGTTGTTCTTCGAAATGTAGCGGCCGGCATCCGGTTTGGTGGCGACGATCTTGGCCATGTGCGTGCGGAAGAACGCTTCGAACTCGGGGTTGCGGTCCTCGGCCGTCCAGGGCGCGATATGGTCGGTCTTGTAATGGTTGGGCCAGAACGCCATCCAGAGCATTTCCTCGAACGCCTCCGGGCTTTCCAGACCGACCTCGATCCCGTCCCCGTGTGCTCGCTCCGCCTTGTCGGTTTCCTTGCGGAAGGCGCGGGAGAATCCGCCCCAGAGCAGAGGGGACAGGGTGAACGGCATGTGCCGGTAGGTTGCCGACGCGAAGAACGGCAGGTCGGCGAGCCCCTCGAGCATGATCGTCGTGCCGGCACGCGGCAGCGACGTGATGAACACCGGCCGTGCCGCAGCGTCCGCGTTGATCCGGCGTCGGTAGAGCCTGGTCTCCAGATTTCCCAGCCGGATCTGCCTGTCCGGGGCGGCGAAGGCGAAGTCGTGCAGCGCCTTGTCGACGGGACTGTAGGGCACCTCGGCCCGTGCATCGTCTCCGGTCGTCTCGTCGCGCAATCTGTCGAGCCCGATCCAGATCGCGACCATGACCGCCGTGGAGCCAAGGATGAAGGGCCAGCCGAGGGCCACCGCCATCGCCTGATCCACCGAATAGAAGCCCAGGGCAGAGCCACCCCACACGATCAGGGCCGGAGCCGCGAAGGCCGCGACGCCAATCGTCGCGATCCGGAAGAATCCCCCGAGTAGCTTGATGGAGGCGCGCCGGACCTCGACTTCCTTGTCGTCGTCGGGAAGGTCGCTGTTGGCCATCACCGAGAGGGCCTGCTGGGTGGTGCCGATGATTCCGCCCGCCACCCTCTGCGCGTCCAGAACCCGTAGAACGGCAACGAAGGCGACGATGCCGAGCAGAAGAGCTGCGACGCTCAACTCTTGGTCTCGTGGGACGCTTGAACGGTCATCTTTTCCTTACGGGCCCGCCGCATCCGCTTGATCGGGTACCAGACGAAACCCACCAGCGCGAGCACCAGCGCCGCAAGGAGCGCGATCATCGTGCCGATCGCCGTCAGCCCGGCCCCGGGCCCGACGTAGGCGTGCGCCGCCACGGGCATCAGGACGACTGCGAGGGCGGGCAGGACGACAGCCCCGGGCCCACCGATACCCCACTTTCCACTTTTCATGACGAGATCCTCGACTCAGACGATGAAGACAACTTTTGCGCTCAGGCGCACTGAAAATGGTCACCACACTTATCAGCAAGGAAGTCGGGGGTTACGGATGCCGCAGCAAGGGCTGACGCCCAAAGCGGCGAATGCCTGCCAGATCGCACGATTGGAACGGAAGATTTTTGCCCGTCGGGCGTCTGGTGCCCTTGGAACGGCAGGAAATCGTTCAACTCTGGCGGGTGGTGTCGGCGCGCGCGATCAAACGCCGGACAAAAGAGAATCGTCCTGTAGGGTTGTCAGTCGCCCGACGGCTCGAGTGCGACCGGCTCGGCCTCCGCACGATCCGCGGCAAGGGCCTGCACCCTGCCCTTCATCAGAAAGACATTATAGACCGGCTTCCAGCGCGACATCGTGAAATAGATGGCGTCGTCGGCCGCCGATGTCGGAACGATATAGGGCGCATAGAGGCCGGGGTAGCTGTCGGCATGTGCGACAACCTGGGGGTCGCTCCAGGGGCCGGTCAGAGATGCGGCGCTCCGCAGGACGATGGCCCGCTTGACCGGGTCGAGGTACATCATCAACCAGGCGCGATGCTGTGCGTTCCACGCAACCGACAGCTCGCCGGCGGGGGCCGCGACCACGTCCCGCGCCGCACGAATGTCGGTCGACCAGCGCTGGCCGTCCCAGTAAGTATAGGCCCCAGGGTCGAAGACGTCCTGCGGCACCACACGGCCCAGCCGGACCCCGCCGAAGCGCCCCTGAGGGATGCCGAAGATGTAAATCATATCGTCGTGTTTGACATAGGCGACCTGCTCGAAGCCGGAACCTGCGGGCCAGACCGCCGTGTCCGACCTCGTCCAGTTCTGTCCGTCGTCATCGGAATAGGCGAGGCCGGAGCGCCGGACGTACCACTTGTCGTCGGCACCCCACATGCGAACGGACATGTAGTGGAGGACCATCCGCTCGCCCAGCGATACGCCATTCGTCGGGATCACCGTCCACTCGACGCCCGGTATCTTCGCCGAGCGGATGACTTCCTTTGCGGTGCCGTCCGCGCCTTCGATCATGTTGGCGATCGCGAAACCGCCGGCCGGATCCGGATCGGCCATGCGGGCGATCGTGTTGCTGCGCCAGTCGCCGCCATCCGGCCCGTAGGTGTCGCCGAACACCATGTAGAGATCGTCCTTGTGGCGGAACATGTGACCCAGATCCGTGCCGTGGACATTCCAGCGTCTGTCCGTCGCATTGGGCGAGGCGGCACCCGTGAGCTGACGGACGGTGTCGAGGTCGACGATGGTCAAGGGAGCCGCTTCGGGGGCGTCCACCTGTTGGTCTGCGGACAAGGCCACCACGTCGATCATATCCGTGTCCTCCACTTCCGCGATGGCCGTCGGCGGACTGCCGCAGCCTGTGACGATCAGCGCCGAGAGCAACGCGGCGGATACAGCGGAAGATAGACGCACGGCACGCACCCATTTTTCAAGCGGAAGACCCGTGGATGCGGCCATCCCCGAGCGCTGTCATTGGTCGGCAAGACAAGCCACAGAAGATGGTTTGGGCCGCTCTCGCGTCCGGATCAAGCGGATTTTCGCCGATATGACGTGCTGTAAGAAAAGTTGAAGGCCGCGCTCGTAAAGCGGGCGTTCCGCGATTCGAAACCGATCGGCTCAGTCGGTCGTCGGCCCGCTCGGAGTGTCTGTCGTGTCGCAGACGAAGCCGTAGGCGGGCCATATAATCGGCTCGGGCTGTGCGATCGGAATCGTTCGGCAGAGAAGGCCCGGATCGCGGTGCTGGATCCAGCGCAGCATCTGCTCTCCGTCGGTCGGAATGACGACGCCTCCGACGCTGTCCTGTTCCGCGATCGCCTCCAGCGTGCGCCAGGTCACGCGATAGGTTGCGGGCCCGGGCGCTTCGCCCAGGAGCTCATGATAGAGCGTCGCCATCCTCACTCCGTAGGACATGGAGACGACGGGGTTTTCGACAGGCGCGGCGGCGACCACGACGTCCAGCGTATCGATCAGATCGGCAAAGTCCGGCTCGCGGGCGCTCAGGAAGAGAGCCGTTTCGCCGGCCCGGAACAGCGCGACCGTCAGGATCAGGGCACCCACCCAGGGCCTCGGTCCCGGCCAGCGGATCAGCCACCAGCCGATGGCCGCCGTCGCGCCCACCAGAAGAGGGCCGAGAACCGGGAGATGGAACGCCTGGATGTCGTAGGCACCGTACCAGATCATGAAGGGCAGAAACGCCAGTGCGGTCCCGAAGACGAGGGCTAGACCCGTCCAGGCGCGGTCGCGGCGGCGCCAACCCGTAACGAAGGCCAGCAGGCCGAGCCCGATGATCGGCAGCGACACCATAGGATGCGCCTGACTGAGCGTTCCGAGCAGGACCGAGGCCGTCTGGAGGGATTGCAGTCCCGAGCCGTAGAGATCGCCGAAATACGTCCCTGCGATGTAGTCGATCAGCTCCGATGCCGTCGGGGGCAGCGGCATGTACTCGGAATAGGCCGTCGACGGCGCATGCGTCACCCACGCGAGATAGAGATACTGGCTCGCGCCGAGGGCCAGCAGGCCCAGGACGGCAAGCAGGATGCCGGGACGCAGCAGAAGCCGGTGATGCGTCGCCATCACCAGAAGGCCGACCGGCGCCAGCATAACCATCATGAGGTGGTTTCCGAACGACAGCGCATAGATCCCGCAAGCGATGAGGAAATACAGGGGACGCTTGGTCTCCACGAAGACGATCAGTGCGAAAACGACGGAAAGGATGAAGGCGAGGGCGAGCGGATAGACCTCGGCTTCGGTCGCCTGCACGGCCATCAGGCTGGCGCTGCCGAGAAGCATGGCCGCCGCCACGCCGAAGAGCACGCTGTGCGTCAGTCGCCCGACGATGAGGAACGCCATGGTGTTCGCGATCGCACCCGGCACCGAGGCGAGGGCGATGGTCATCACGCGCCAGGGTTCGAACGGCAGGTCGAGCGCGCGCACGATCGCCCCGATCATCAGGACGAACGGATACCCGGGCCCGTGAACGAGGATCGAGGTATGGCCGAGCGTCTGGAACTTGGCCGAGTCGCCTGCATTCAGAACACCGCCGATGCCAGGGAAAACAAGGCTGGCGTAGTAGGTCAGCCAGACGAGAAAGATCGCTGCGGCCAACCAGGGATTGCGGTGAGCGGGTCGATCGTGTGTCAGGGCGTCGCTGCGCATCGTGTCTCGGTTCGCGCGCCTTGTCCGGCGGCCCGGTCCACGGGCCAACGCCATCGCGTTTCGGGCGCTTGACCTATCTCCCGGTAGTGTCTGTCGGTGCGATGGCGGACGGCGCGGTATCGGTCAGCGCCGCCTCGATCTGCGGGACGCCCGCCGCGATCATGGGCGCAAAGAGCGTGCCTCCGATCCCGAAAGGCAAATCGACATGCCGGGCGACCTGGTCCTGCTCCGCCTCCCGTGCCGCGAACAACTGGGCATTTCCGACGACGGACAGGATCCCGTTCTTCAGGCCGACCTCGCCCAGCATGTCGATCTCGAGGCGGTCGCCGGCGATGCTGAGCGTCGAGATGCGCGCGATCCCTTCCTCGATGCCGACGAGGCCGCTGATACGCTCGAAGCGCGTTCGCCCGGCTGCGGGGATGAGCGGGCCTTTCTCCTGGGTCATGAACTGGCGGCCGTTGGCGAGCGTTTCCAGTGTCGCCGTCACATCCGCCCCCGTCAGGCTGCCGTCCTGCACGGACGCCGTGATCGAACCGGCGATAGTTTGGGACAGCTCGCCCAGCGTCCGGCCCTGACCGGCGAGATCGAGCTCGGCATCGAGTGTTCCTTCGGGGAGTTGCGGGGTGCCGATCGCGTGCTTGCGCATCCGGCGGGAGATCGGATGCATCAGCCCGTCGACCGAGATGTCGGATGCCCGGGCGGACACCTCGACCACGCCCGTGCGGTCGAGGGCCGTTCTGGCCTCGACTTTGCCGAGTGTGCGGCTCTCCGCCGCGATGTCGAGCGTCAGCCCTCCATCATGCGACGCCATGGACAGCGTGGCCGTCTCCAAGACCGCGCCGCCCAGGGCGAGATCCTCGCCCTCAAGCGCGAGGCTCATGTCGATGCCCTCGAGCCATTCCGTCGTTATCGGCACGGCCGACCATTCGCTCGCGCCAATCTCGCGCGCCATGTCCGAGATGGCGCTGTCCGCCGAAACCTGGAGGGTCTGCAATGTCGGAAGGATCGGCATCTCGGTCGTCGTGTTCAGGTCGAGATGTCCGTCGAAGGTGTACCCGCCTTTCGTAAAGGTCGCGTTCGACAGTTTGATTGCCCGGGGTGTCACCGAAAACTGCCCCTCGATCACCAGCGGTCCGGTCGCGAAGAGACCGAAGGAGCCGACGATCTGCCGCAGGTCGGGGAGCAAGCCGTCGTCTGCCGTCGCGCCCGATGGATCGGAGTCATCCTCGAAGACCGGCATGTCGAACCTTACCGCAAGCCTGCCCGCGCTGCCGGTTTCGGTGAAAAGCCTCTCTGGATCGTCGACCCGGAAGTCGAAAAAGGCGCGCCGGCCATCCGAGACGAAATCGCCGTCGAGCGATACCGCGTCGGAGGCCGCCTGACGCTCGACGGTCAGGTTCAGGTCGGAGAGCCTGCTTTCGCCAACAAAGTCCACCGTCCCCTCGGTCAGCACGACTTGCGCGGGTGCGTCGCCCTGATCGTCTGCTGCTTTCCCACGCATCTCGGACCAGCCGAGCAGCGGGAGGCCGTCATCGGCCACGGTGATCTGCGGCCGGTGCAGATAGAGGCGTGCGACCTCCAGGCCGCCCGGAGCAGATGGGGCGATACGCAGGGCCGCTTCGATCCGTTGCGCCGTGAGGGCGGGGGCGGCTTCGCCGTCTCCGGGGGCCGAGAAGATCGGCTCTGGGATATCGACACGGAGAGACGGGCGCATTGCGATCGAGGATCGCTGGTCCAGGGTGAGCCCGTTGCCCGAGAGGCGCGCGAGCTCCGCGTTGACGCTGTCGCGGATGTCGTCCTCCAGATCAAGCTGGGTGAAGAGGAACAGCGACGCGGCACAGAGCGAGAGAGCGGCAAGAGCCGCCACGCCCCATCGGCCCGAAGGCATGGGCCATTGCCGGATGCTGTTTCTCATCACGCTCCTCTCGACCGTCGACAAAGCTCGGGCGGCACGTCCCGTTCTCAACCCGGTGGCGCGTGAGCCCGTAAAGGATAGACGGACCTCATCCGTCCGACACACGCTCCGGCACCGTCAACAAGCCCCACGGGCTTCGGGCAACGATTCCGGCATACACACGGCTCTAGATAGGTTTCGGGATGCGGTTGAGGCAATCCGTTCGATCCGGCTCGGCGGTTCTTCGACCGGTTTCCCGGCCTTCTCTCGCCGATGCTCTCTCGAATTGGGCGCATCCCTGCCGAAGGCGAAGATGCCCCCGGGACGGATTTGCAACCTCCGGAAATTTGCAACCACGTTAACTGCGCATCTGCTCTGCTCTCGGTTGTGACCGGATCCCGCAAAATGATCCGGGCCTGCGACCCAAGGCCGGGCGGAGCGTCAGTGTGGCACCGTCGTATCGGGTGCCGAGGTATGAGTGTTTCGGTTGCACCCGCAACAACCAGAGGGATGGCGTATGTCCTTCAAGTCCCATGCCGATGGCGTCTCGGGCCCCGATCTGCCGACCTCGAAAGAGGATCAGGGGGGCACCGTGCGTCAGGATCTGCACGAGCCGACCGCCCGTGCCGCCTTGCCCGTCCTCGAAAACGCGGACGACCTGCCGCTGGTGGTCGATCTCGACGGCACCTTGCTGCGCTCCGATCTGCTGCTCGAGACGACCTTTCGGCGGCTCGGCCGCAATCCGGGTGCCCTCGTCGGACTGCTGCGGTCACTGCGGCAGGGCAAGGCGGCGCTCAAGGAATTCCTCTGCGCCGGTGCGGACTGCGCACCCGAAACGCTGCCTTACGATACGTCGATCCTGTCGATGATCCGCATGGCGCATCTGTCCGGGCGATCGGTCTATCTGGCCTCTGGGTCCCACGAGGACGTGGTCAAGGCCGTCGCCGACCATCTGGGGATCTTCAAGGGATACTTCGCCACGACATCCTCGACCAACCTGTCGGGGGTCGCCAAGGCGGAGCGTCTCGTCGAGGAATTCGGCAGCAAGGGATTCGACTATATCGGCAACGCTTCGGCGGATCTGCCCGTCTGGGAGCACGCCCGCCAGCCCATCGCCGTCCGGACGAGCCGTCAGGTGGCTTCGAAACTGCGAAAGATCGCGCCGCATGCGCATTTCATCGAGCATACGCGCACGACACCGCGGGACTGGGCGCGCCAGTTGCGGGTTCACCAATACGCCAAGAACGCGCTCGTCTTCGTCCCGATGGTCGCGGCCCACGCACTGAGTTTCGAGAACCTCCTGCTCACCACGATGGCGGCCCTTACGTTCTGTCTCGCGGCGTCGGCATCCTACATTCTCAACGACCTCGTCGATCTGCAGGAAGATCGCGCGCACCGGACCAAGAAGAACCGTCCGCTGGCGCGCGGGGACATCCCCCTTGCCCATGCCGTCCTGGCGGTGCCGGCGCTTCTGACATTGGCCGCGATACTGGCGGTTTCGCTATCTCCGGTCTTCGCGGTCGTGGTGGCCACCTATTTCGCCATATCGACCGCATATTCCTTCTTCCTCAAGGAAATCCTGCTCGTCGATGTGCTGACGCTCGCGGGCCTCTACACGATCCGGCTCCTCGGCGGCAGCATCGCCATCAACGTCACGCTGTCGTCCTGGCTGGTCGTCTTCGCGCTCTCCATCTTCGTGTCGCTGGCGCTCATGAAGCGGTTCGTCGAGCTGACCGCGTGCGAGGATGCGGACCGCGACGCCCCGAAGAACCGCGACTACGAACACATAGACCGCAGCATGATCGCCGCGCTCTCCGCCGCGGCCGGGTTCAATGCCGTGACCGTCCTCGCCCTTTATGTCTCCGGCAACTCGGTGACCCGGCTCTACAGCAACCCGGAGTTTCTGCTCTTTGCCTGTCCCGTCCTGACCTACTGGATTGGCCGGGCGCTCATTCTGGCGCAGCGCCGGCAGATGCAGGACGACCCGGTGGTCTTCGCGATCAAGGATCCGATGAGCCGTCTGAGCGGTCTGGCGATGCTTGCTGTCTTCGTCGCGGCGATCTGACGGGACTGACATGTTGAAAGCCCTGTCAGAGAGCCATCCTATCGTGCGCTATGCCGTGAGCGCGATCGTCTCGGTGATCGCGAACCTTCTCGCTCAGGAAGCGACGGTGACCGCCGCGCCGGATGCGCATCTGATGGTCTCGATCGTCGTCGGTACGATCATCGGGTTCCTCATCAAATACGTCGTCGACAAGATCTGGACGTTTCGCGAGCGCTACACGACGGCCTACGGCGAGGCGCAACGGATCACGATGTCGGGTCTCTTCAGCGTTCTGACGACCCTCATCTTCTGGGCCTTCGAGCTCGGCTTCCACGCCGTCTGGCAGACCGATTTCGCGAAGTATCTCGGGGCCGTCATCGGCCTGAGCATCGGCTACGTCCTGAAGTTCTGGCTCGATCGGCGACATGTCTTCAGGGAGAGCACGGTTTGAAGGATCTGAGCGGTTGGGGCCGATATCCCCGTCTGTCGGGGCCGCTCGGGGCGGCGTTCGACACAGACGCTGCCGCCGAGGCGACGGCGCGGCTGCCGGGGTTGGTCGCCCGGGGGTTCGGCCGCGCCTATGGCGACGCGGCGGTCGGGCGCGACAATACGCTCGATGCCACGGCACTCGATCGGATGCTCGCCTTCGATCCCGAAACCGGGATCCTGACGGCGGAGGCGGGGGTCTCCCTCGCCGACATCATCTCGGTCTTCCTGCCCCGCGGCTTTTTCCCCCGTGCGGTGCCGGGCACGCGGTTCGTCAGTGTCGGCGGCATGATCGCGTCGGATGTGCACGGCAAGAACCAGCATGTCGACGGCACTTTCGGAGACCATGTCGAATGGCTGATGCTGGCGCTCCCGGACGAGCGGGTGGTGCGGTGCAGCCGGGACGAGAACGCCGATCTGTTTGCCGCGACGATCGGTGGGATGGGCCTGACCGGCACGATCCTCTCGGCGGCCTTCCGGCTGAAGCGGGTCGAGACGGGGTGGATCCGCCAGACGACCCGGGTCGCCGGCAACCTGAGCGAGGCTGTGCGTCTTCTGAACCGGACCGATACGGCATCCTACACGGTGGCATGGATCGACGTTCTGGCCCGCGGGCCGTCGCTGGGCCGGTCCCTCATCCTCGAGGGAGAACATGCGACGCCGGAGCAGGTCGAGAGCGATGCCCTCTTTCCGACGCCCCGGACCGGCCGGATCGGCGTGCCGACGGACATGCCCGGCTGGATGCTGAACGCGTGGAGCGTGCGGGCCTTCAACGAGGTCTACTACCGGACGGGAGCCCGCAAGGCCGATTGCGTGACGATCGTTCCATGGGACAGTTTCTTCTTCCCTCTGGACGGGGTCGCCCACTGGAACAGGATCTACGGGCGACGCGGGTTCGTGCAGCACCAATGCGTGATCCCCCCCGCCAAGGCGGAAGCTGTCCTGGCCGAAGTCCTCGACCGGATCTCCGAAAAGGGCGTTGGGTCGTTCCTGGCCGTGCTCAAACGGCTGGCCCCTGCCTCCGGGCTGATGTCTTTTCCGATGGAAGGTCTGACGCTCGCGCTCGACATGCCGTTCAGCGAAAAGCTGCTCCCGCTCCTGAGCGAGATCGACGCCCTCGTCGTGGAGGCGGGCGGCCGAATGTATCTGGCCAAGGATGCCACCCAGTCGGCGGAGACATTCGCCGCCGGCTACCCGCACCTCGATCGGTTCCGGCGGCTGCGCGGCGACCTCGGGGTTACCGGCCGGATGGCCTCGAAACTCTCGGAGAGGCTGGGACTATGACGGAAACGACGCCACGAACCAACAACGCCAGGAGCCTTCTGGTGATCGGCGGTACCTCTGACATGGGGCGGGCGGTGGCGGCTGCCTACGCGGAGATGGGCTGGACCATCGCGCTCGCCGCGCGCGACATCGAAGCGGCCGGGCGCGATGCGGCCGATATCCGGACGCGGGTCGAGGCGGCCCGTGTCGCGGTGCATCATCTCGACATTCTGGAGACCGATACCTTCGGTGCCTTTCTCGACGGGCTCGACACCTTGCCGGACACCGTCGTCTGCGTCGTCGGGATGCTGGGCGATCAGGAGCGCGCGCAGGACGATCCCCACTATGCGGCGCGGGTGATGCGGACCAATTTCGAGGGGCCCGCCCTTCTGTTGGAGATGCTGGCCCGGCGCTTCGCCGATCGGGGGAGGGGCCTGATCGTCGGCGTGAGTTCGGTCGCCGGCGACCGCGGGCGGGCCTCCAACTACGTCTACGGGTCCGGGAAGGCCGGGCTGACCGCCTATCTCTCGGGTCTGCGGAACCGGCTGTCGGCAACGGATGTCAGGGTGGTTACGGTCAAGCCGGGCTTCGTTCGCACGAAGATGACCGCGGGGATGGATCTGGTCGGCCCCCTGACCGCCACGCCGCAGGCCGTCGCCGCGCGGATCGCGGCGCTTCAGTCACGGCGCGCGGACGTCATCTACGTCCTCCGGGCCTGGTGGCCGATCATGTCCATCATCCGGGCTATCCCGGAAACCGTCTTCAAGAAGCTCAAGCTCTGAGGTGCCCGGTGTGAGCAGAGTAATCGACCATCTCTCGCCCGTCGCATGGGCCACCCTCGGAACGACGGTAGTCTGCGCCGCCCTGCTGGTTCTGCCGGGCGTGACCGCGACCTCGATGTATTTCAACGATCTGCTGATCTTCCTCGACGGAGCCTATCGGGTGGTTCAGGGCCAGATCCCGAACCAGGATTTCCACACCGCGCTCGGCCCCTTGAACTTCTACCTCCCCGGTTTGGGATACGTCCTGACCGGAGACCTCGGCATGGCGATGCCGGTCGGCATGGCCGCTCTGATGCTGCTGACCGCGCCGATCATGATCCACGTCTTGCAATCGAGGCTGCGGCCGGTGATCGGCGTGCCGCTCGCCGTCTTCCTGATGCTGCTGCTGGCCACTCCGATGAACACCGGCGAGATCCCGTCGAAGATCTCCTTCGCGATGTTCTACAACCGGATCGGCTGGGTTCTTCTGGGCATCCTGCTGGTCATGCACCTTCGGCCCCTGCACCCTGGTCGCCGGCAGGGCTGGTTCGATGCGGTGTCGGCCGCGGTGCTGACGATGCTGCTCGCCTATACCAAGATGACCTACGGCGTGGTGGCGGTCGGGTTTCTGATCCTCGTCCTGCTTCAACCGGAGCAGCGCCGTTGGGCGTTCGGTGCGATCGTCCTCTGCGGCGTCATCGGGCTCTTGGTGGAGATCTTCTGGGGGGGATCGCGGGCATATGTCGGCGATCTGGTCGAGGCGACGAAGGTCAGCGGCGTGATCGAATCCTACATCTACGTCAGGTCCTTCCTTCGGGTCTCCGGCGAATATGTCGCCTTCGCTCTGATCGCGGGAATGGCGCTGTGGTACAGGCCGCGCATCACCGATTTCCTGTTCTACGGGTTCTGCGGGGCCGCCGGTTTCGCGCTCCTCAACCAGAATTTCCAGATCATCGGAATTGTCAGCATGTTGACCGGGGCCGCGGTGGCGGCCGAGATCCTCGCGCGCCCGCGCGAGACCGGGTCTTCCGCCGCGATGCAAACCGTGCGGCGCGGCGCGCCCTTCGCGGTCATGGTCCTGCTGTCGCCGATCGCCCTGTCGTCGGCGGCCGCGATCGGCGTTCATGCCGGCGTGTCTCTCGCCCGGACGGGCATGGCCCTCGACACGCCGAACGGCGGGGGGATACGGGTCGTCAACATTCTCGACAAGGGTCAGTTCGAGTTCTACCGCAACTACGGGCGCAGTCTGGAAAAGGGTGCGGCCCTGCTCGACGGGCTCGACCGGCCCGACTCGCGCGTTCTGGTCATGGACTTCGTCAGCCCCTTCGCGTCGCTCGCAGGCTTGCCGCCACAGGAGGGCGGGAATGCCTGGATGCACGACAACCGGAACTTCGACATGGAGGTTCATCCGCCGGCCGAAGAGATGCTGGGCGGCGTCGATGTCGTCATGGTCCCCCGACACCCCGTCGCCAAGGGCACCACGGACAAGATGAAAGAGCTCTATGGCCCTTACCTCCGGCAGCACTTCGTTCTGACGAAAACGAGTGACTTCTGGTCCGTCTTCGAGCGCGACCCCTCGAAGGCACCGAACGGGCCGCCGTCCGGGCCGCAAAGCAGTTAGCCCTGGCAGGATAGCGCGAGACCGGGTGCCGGGGGCGGGCGTTCTAGCCGTGTTCCCGGCCGACCCAGGCATCCGTCAGCCAGGTTTCGGTCAGGGCCCGATCCCGAAGCTTGAGATAAGCCCGCAAGCTGACCGGCCCCGAACCGGTCGGCGCGAAATCGAAGGTGAGCCGCCAAAGGTCTGTCCCGACGACGGGATACGCGTCGATGGGTTCCAGAATTTCGCCGTTCACCGCGTCCACGACCGGGAGAACCCCGCTGTCGCGGTCGAGGCCCGTCAGAGAGGGGCCCTCGAAGTCGATGACCATCTTGCCGACACCGTCGGGCAGCGGATCGCCGGGAACGCCGCCCTGACCCTGCCGTGTCGCCACGACCCAGGCGACGTTTTCCGGCAGCGGATCCCGCGCTCGCCACTCGATATCGTAGTCGAAGCGAAGGGCGTCGCCCTTCTTTGTCGGGCTGTCCGGCACCCAATAGGCGACCACGTTGTCGAAGGTTTCGTCCTCCGTCGGGATCAGCACGAGTTGCACGCGCCCGGAACCCCAGTCGCCGTTCGGCTTGACCCAGGCCGATGGCCGGCGATTGTAGAAGACGCCGTCGTCCTGATAGTTCGCGAAGTCTCGGTCCCGCTGGATCAATCCGAACCCCACCGGGTCCGTGTCCAGAAAGCTCGAGGTCGTGACGCTGTCGGGGTTGCTCAGCGGCCGCCACAGCCGCTCACCGCTCCCCGCGGCCAGGGCCAGCCCGTCGCTGTCATGGATCTCCGGCCGCCAGTCCGCGCCACCGGCGCGGTCGCGTTCGGAGTACCAGTACATGCTCGTGAGCGGTGCGACGCCGAGGCGCTCCACATCCTCGCGCAGGAAGAGATGCGCCGAAACGCGCGTGAGATGACCGCCATGGGCCGCGTTGCGGGCCACCCCGAAGCGATAGGCTCCGGTGATCGACGGGCCGTCGAGTTCGGCCCAGATCGACAGCTCTTCGTCCTGCGTCTCCGGCGGCCCAAGCCAGAACGCGGTGAAGCGGGGGAATTCCTCCGGCAGGTTGAGCCCGGTATTGATCGCGATGCCGCGTGTTGACAGCCCGTACTGGGCTTCGGGCCCGTCCGTCCGGAAATAGGAGGCCCCCAGAAACGAGATCCAGTCCGGTTCGAGGCCAGGCCGCATCACGCGGAAGCCGGCAAAACCGAACCCCTCCGGCAGATCGAGCGCCGGGTTGTCCTGCGGGATCGAGAAGAAATCGCGGCTGAACGCCACCTCATGCGCGGAATTGGTTTCGTCGCGCACGTGGATCCGGACCGGTTCGGGGAAATAGCGCCCCGGGTGAAAGAACTGTACCGGAGATTTATTCGGGCCGACATAGATCGTGGCATCTTCCCGAAACTGGATCTGCCAATGCGCGCTGTAGTCCACGTTCTCGATCATTCGGGGCGCGGGGATGGTGATCGGTTGAAAGGGCCTCGTGGCCGCGAGGCGCGCCTTTTCGATCAGGTCTTCGAAAGTGACGGCTTCATCCGCATGTGCCGTGCGGGGGGCCGCTCCCCACGCGCCCAATGCCAGAAATGCGGCCGATCTCAGAAGAACATCCCGGCGCGACGGCTGCGGGTGCCCCGCCCGTCCTTCCGGATCGTGGCCCGGAGACCTTTTGCGGAACGGTTGGTCGTTCGACAGCATATCGGGTCCCCCAGGCTTCGTCAGATCGAGTATTTTGCCTGTGTATAGGTGTCCGCAGGGGAGCCAGCAATTTGCCGCGCCGCAACAGGCACGACTTCGCCGAACGCGTCGGCGCGCGACCTGCGCACCGGGAGCCGGGCGGCCCCCAGCTTCGATTTGCTTTGTATTCGGGAGCTGGAGCAGCCCCGATGTCGCGGGTTCGGCGGCTCAGGGCAGGGCCGGTCGTCGAGCCATTTTGCCGATGACCGAACGATTGCGGGGGAAAGAAACTCAGTGTCGAACGGGCGAATATCTGATGCACATTTGGCAATGATGATCTTATGTAAAAGATCTCCAGCGCAGATTCTAATTTACTCGAATATTTTCCGTTCATCTCGAGAAATGGGGCGAGTGAAAGGGCTGAAGACCGAAAGGGTGCGGGGCAGAACCGGAAATTTGTCCGGGTGTCTCACAGTATCTTTCGAAGTCTGCGTTTCCGACCTTTCGCGGAATTTTCTTCATCGAAGGGCTCGCCGAAACCGGTCTGCAAATCCCGATCGTTTGCCTCTCCGTGCCATCTCGACTTCAGGACTGGAGCAGCAACTCCATTTCCCGGTCGCTGTCACGGCCGGACGAGCACGACGACGCGGGATGCGAGGAACCCGAGGCTCAGAACGCAGACGATCGACGGACCGGCAGGCACGTCGAGCACGTAGGACGACCAGAGACCGACGGCCGACCCGAGGCCGCCGAGACCCGCCGCGAGCGCGCCGAGGCGTTCCGGCGTCCGACAGAAGGGACGCATCGTCGAGACCGGGATCAGCAGAAGCGCGCCCACGAGGAGGGCCCCTACGACTTTGATCCCGCAGGCCACGACGATCGCGAGCGTCACGGTCAGGACCAGTTGCTCCCGGTCGGGAGAGACGCCGGACGCGCGGGCGAGGTCCGGCGACAGCGTCGCCAGCAGGAGCGCCGACCATCGCCATGCAAGAAGCGCGAGCACGAGCACGGCACCGCCCCAGACCAAAGCCACGTCCGTCCGCGTGACCGCGAGGATGTCCCCGAAGAGATAGCCCATCAGGTCGATACGGACGGTCGGCAGGAGCGACACCGCGACCAGCCCGAAGGCCAGGGCCGAATGGGCCACGACGCCGAGGATCGTGTCGCTCGAGGCACCGCGGTCGCTCAGCGCGGAGACGGCGAAGGCCGCGCCGAGGGCGATGAGCAAGGCACCGGCAAAGATCGGAACGTCGAAGGCCAGTGCCATCGCCACGCCGAGAATCGAGGCATGGGCCGTCGCATCGGAGAAGTAAGCCATCCGCCGCCAGACCACGAAGCAGCCGAGTGGCCCCGCCGCAAGGGCAACACCGATGCCCGCCAGACCCGCGCGCAGCAGGAACCCGTCAAAAAACACTACTCGGCGGCCTCATGGTCGTGATCGTGGTGATGGTGCGCGTGCTCGTGCCGGTAGAGAGCCAGCGCTCCGCCGGTGCCGGTTCCGAAGAGAGCGCGATATTCCGGGGCCGAGGCGACCTGTTCGGGATGCCCCTCGCAGCAGACGTGGCCGTTCAGGCAGATCACGCGATCCGAGGCCGACATGACGACGTGCAACTCGTGACTGACCATCAGGACGGCGCAGCCCGTTTCGCCCCGGATTGCCTCGATCTGGCGGTAGAAGGCGGCGGAGCCGGGCTGGTCGAGGCCCTGCGTCGGCTCGTCGAGGATCAGGATCTCGGGATCGGAGAGCAGCGCCCGGGCCAGCAGCACTCGCTGGCGTTGCCCGCCCGAAAGGGTGCCCAGCTGCGACTGCGCGTGCGGGGCCATGCCGGCGCGGGTGAGCGCGGCGTCGGCGCGGGCCGCGTCGACGCGATGTGGCAAATTCAGGAAGCGCGCCACCGTCATCGGCAGATGCGGGTCCACCACCAGCGTCTGCGGGACATAGCCGATGCGCAGGCCCGGTGCGCGCTCGATCCTGCCGCCAGCCGGGGGCAGGGCCCCGACGAGGGCGCGCAGAAGGGTCGACTTGCCCGACCCGTTGGGACCGACGATGGTCACGATCTCTCCGCTGCGGATCGCAAGGCTTACGTCCGAGAGGACCGGCGTGGCCCCGTGGCGCATGTCGAGGCGGTCGGCCTGCAAAAGGATGCGGCTCATGCGGCCGGATCCTGGCAATGGGGGCAAAGGCCTTCCGCCTCCAGAACGGAGCGTTCCACGGCGAAGCCGGCGTCGGCTGCGGCGCGGCCCAGGGCGGCGGAAGTGTCGGCGCGGCTCTCCGCGACGGCGGCGCATCCGCGACAGATCAGCAGAACCGGCGCATGGGCCTCGCCCGGGGCCGTGCAGGCGACGAAGGCGTTGAGCCGCTCCACCCGATGCGCGAAGCCGGCCCTGACGAGGAAGTCGAGCGCGCGGTAGGCCATGGGCGGCTGTGCTTTCAGACCCTGCGCCCGCAGCACGTCGAGGATCTCGTAGGCCCCCATCGCGCGATGCTGCTCCAGCAGGATCGACAGGACGCGCTTGCGGATCGGCGTGAGCTGCAGCCCCGCCTTGGCGCATTGTTCCTCGATCGCGGCCAGAGCCGTGTCGATGCAATCCGCATGGTCGTGTTTTTCAAATCCGACGGGGTTCATGGAGGGTTGATATGTTATAACATAGCTCATATCAAGCCGGGGCCCAACCGGAGTGCCCCCCATGATCCGCCGTCTCGTTCCCTTCCTGTCCGTTCTTGCCGTGCCTGCGGCGGCGGAGGTTCCGAACGTGGTGGCCGACATCGGGCCGGTCCATTCGATGGTCGCGCGGGTCATGGAAGGTGTCGCGGAGCCGAGCCTTCTGCTGCCGACGAACGTGACGCCCCACGGCCATTCCATGCGTCCCTCCGAGGCGCGAATGCTGGCCGATGCCGAGATCATCTTCTGGGTTAGCGGGGATCTGACGCCCTGGCTCGAGCGCGGCATCGGCTCTCTCGCGGAAGACGCCGTGTCGGTCGAATTGCTGGAGGATGCGGGGGTGGCCCTTTCGCCGGAGGGTGCCAAGGATCACGACGACCATAATGAAGAGCATGCGCACGGGGCGGATACCCACGACGACGACCACGGGGATGCGCATGATGAGCATCACGGGGACGAGCCGCATCACGACGAGGAGCACGAGGACGCCGCCGATGGGCACGACCACCATGGCCACGATCACGGCGACGTCGACCCGCACGCGTGGCTCGACCCGCAGACCGGGAAGATCTGGCTGACGCATATCGCGGAGGTTCTGTCGCGTCACGACCCCGACAATGCGGTCATCTACAGAGCCAATGCGGAAGCGGGACACGCGGAGCTCGATCGGATCCAGGCGGACGTGCAGACGCGGCTCGCACCCGTGCGGGATGTCGGTTTCGTTACTCTCCACGATGCCTATTCCGCCTTCGAGCGACGCTTCGACGTCTCCGTGCTTGGTTCGATCACCGTCAGCGAGGCCGCACCGGCGACAGCGGCCCAGATTTCCGAACTCCGGGAGGAGGTGGTCGCCTCGCGCGCCATATGCGTCTTTTCGGAGCCGCAGTTTCCCGATGACCTCGTCCAGACGCTGACCGAAGGCACGGAGGCGCGATCCGGCGTTCTCGATCCGCTCGGAGCGGCGCTGACGCCGGGGGCAACGCTCTACCCGCTGTTGCTCGACCGGATCTCCCTGTCGCTGGAGGAGTGTCTCGGCGGCTGAACCGCGACGGCACGACTCGACAAAACCCGTAACGGATAGGAACATAAAAAGAACAAAGTGATTCGATTGCAGCCGGTTTCGTGGGGGCAACAGGATATGGTGTGCCCGACGAAGACCCGCTGGGTCGGTTCGATCTGGTTTCCGCGCCTCGGCATTCCTGCCGGGCAGACACCGCATTGCGTCCTCGTGAGGCTCGCGCGCCGGATGCGGCAGTGGGGCGTCTCGGCCGCGGTCGATGGTCTCGACGGCCTCATCTTCGTCATCCGGACGGCTGACGCATCCCGCGATGAGATGGCAAAGACGCTTCGGCGGATCGTCACGGGGCTGAGTATGCTTGGCCAAACCGTCCGCGCGGCTGCCGCGCCGAACCCTGAGGCGGCGCGGGCGCTCGCCCGCCATGGCGAACCATGCGAGGTCTGCGGCCCCTCGGCGCTGCGGGTGCGCGTGGCGATGCTGCCGCTCGCGGTGCTCCGGTTGGAGGCGGCGGCGACCGACGGCCTGCACGGGCTCGGTCTCCGATGCATCGGAGATCTGATGCTGCTGCAACGGCACGAGGTGCCTGCCCGCGTCGGATCGGTGGGTCAGGCGTTGGGCATCGCGTTTCATCGCATCGACGCCATGATCGGTGGCGTGCCGGAGCGGCCGAAGTCCGGCGGGCCGGGCCTTCACCACGCGAAGCGCGATGCGGGCCGTCCTCTGTCTCTCCGAGCCCCGGGCGGTCCGGGCGGGGGCGGCCTCGTCTCTATGCCACGCGCCAGGCTGTTCGGCGCTCTGCAGCGGTCCGGTGACAGGGCCGCGCTGCGACCGTTGCCGTGCGGTCTGCCGGTCGAATTCTCGTGGTGTGACCGGCCCGCCCGATACGCGACCCCGGTCGGCGTCATAAGCTGACCCGATCGGGCGAAATCAAGGCAGATCCCGGCATAGGTTCGCCGGTCGCTCCGGTCGATCCGTGCGTATTGTCTCCGCGGACCGGACAAGCTGCGTCGCAGCCGCAGGATCAGTGCCGGATCGGGCAGTAATCGCGCCGCAATTTCGCCGCTTAGAAAGGTCAAATATGGCGAAAGTTTGTAAGAGGTTTGAAATGACTGTTCTCGAGTCGCTCGTCCTCGCCGGATCCCTCGGCGTGTTGACCGCCATCCTTCGTTTCGTCGTCCTGGCCTGGATGCCCGACACGACAATTGCCCGTCTTTTCCGTCGCACGGTCGGCTGACGCGAGATCGGACCCGCGATCAGAAGTCGAGATTTTCCACCGACAGGGCGTTGTCCTGGATGAACTCCCGCCGCGGCTCCACCACATCGCCCATCAGCTTGGTGAAAACGTCGTCGGCTTCCGCAATGTCCTCCACCTTGACCTGCAGGAGCGTGCGCGCCTCCGGGTCCAGCGTCGTCTCCCAGAGCTGATCGGGGTTCATCTCGCCGAGGCCCTTGTAGCGCTGGAGCGTCAGACCCTTCTCGCCTTCCGCCAGCACCGCCTCCAGCAGGTCGGTCGGACCATGGACGATGTTCTCCCGATCCTTGCGCATGAGTTTCGCAGGGTCGCGATAGACGTCGCGCGTCTCAGCCGACACCTGCGCCAGCTTGCGCGCCTCGCCTGAGCGCAGCACCGCGCCGTCGAGCGTCCGCACTTCCTCGACCCCGCGCAACACACGCGCAAGCCGGATGCCATGGTCCTGCGTGATCCGGCCCTGCCAGCCGCGCTCGTATTCGACGGCGACCTGATCCAGCCGCGCGGCCACCGCATCGGCCACGCCCTGCAGGTTGCTGTCCGCCTGACCGGCCTCGAAGGCGCCGGCCAGCGCGGCCTGTTCCAGGATGTGGCGCGGATAGTGCGTCGGGAAGGCATCGAGGATGCGCTTGAAGTTGCGCGCGCCCTGGATCACCCGGTCGAGGTCGCGTCCCGCGATCTCCTCGCCCGTGGGCAGGAGCAGTGTCGCACCCTCCGTCCCCTGCTGGATGAGGTAGTCCTCCAGCGCCGTCTGGTCCTTCAGATAGACCTCCGACCGTCCGCGCCCCACTTTGAAGAGCGGCGGCTGGGCGATGTAGAGATGCCCCTGCTCGATGATCTCGGGCATCTGGCGATAGAAGAACGTCAGGAGCAGCGTGCGGATATGCGCGCCGTCCACGTCCGCATCGGTCATGATGACGATCTTGTGGTAGCGCAGCTTGTCGATATTGAATTCGTCGCGCCCGATGCCGGTGCCCATCGCCGTGATGAGCGTGCCGATCTCCTGGCTCGACAGCATCCGGTCGAATCGCGCCCGTTCCACGTTCAGGATCTTGCCCCGCAGCGGCAACACCGCCTGATTACCCCGCGCGCGCCCCTGCTTGGCCGAGCCGCCGGCCGAGTCTCCCTCCACGAGGAAGAGCTCCGCCTTCGACGGGTCCTTCTCCTGACAGTCGGCCAGCTTGCCGGGCAGGGAGGCCACGTCCATCGCCGTCTTGCGCCGCGTCAGCTCACGGGCCTTGCGCGCCGCCTCGCGGGCGAGGGCGGCCTCGATGATCTTGCCCACGATCTGCTTAGCCTCGTTCGGGTTTTCCTCGAACCACTCCGCCAGCTTTTCGTTCACGAGGTTCTCGACTGCCGGGCGGACTTCCGACGAGACGAGCTTATCCTTCGTCTGGCTGGAAAACTTCGGATCCGGCACCTTGACCGACAGCACGCAGGTCAGGCCCTCGCGCGCATCGTCACCCGAGAAGTTGACCTTTTCCTTGCGCGCGATCCCCGAGGATTGCGCGTAGAGATTGATCGTCCGCGTCAGCGCGCCGCGCAGGCCGGCGAGGTGTGTGCCCCCGTCGCGCTGTGGGATGTTGTTCGTGAAGGGCAGCACCATTTCGTTGTAGCTGTCGTTCCACCACATCGCGACCTCGACGCCGATGCCGTCGCGCTCCCCTTCCATGAAGATGGGCTCCTCCATCACGGCCGTCTTGGAGCGGTCGAGGTACTTCACGAACTCCCGCACGCCGCCTTCGTAGAAGAGCTCCGAGCGCAGGGACTCCGCCGGGCGCTCGTCTTCGACGAGTATGCGCACGCCGGAGTTCAGGAAAGCCAGCTCCCGCAGGCGCGTCTCCAGCGTCTTGAAGCTGTATTCGAGGTTCGAGAACGTGTCGGTGGACGCCATGAAGCGCACCTCCGTCCCAGTTTCCTGAGTGTCGCCAACCACCTCGAGGTGCTTCACGGTATCGCCGCGCTCGAAGCGGGCGATATGCTCTTTCCCGTCGCGCCAGATGCGCAACTCCAGCCAGTCCGACAGCGCGTTCACGACGGAGACGCCGACGCCGTGCAGGCCGCCGGACACCTTGTAGGAATTCTGGTCGAACTTCCCGCCCGCGTGCAGCTGGGTCATGATGACCTCGGCCGCCGAGACGCCCTCTTCCTCGTGGATGCCGACCGGGATGCCGCGCCCGTTGTCCCTGACCGACACGCTCGAATCCGCGTGGATCCTGACCGTCACCTGCGTTGCGTGACCGGCCAGCGCCTCGTCGATGCCGTTGTCCACGACTTCGTAGACCATGTGGTGCAGTCCCGAGCCGTCGTCGGTGTCGCCGATGTACATTCCGGGCCGCTTGCGGACAGCCTCCAGGCCTTTGAGAACCTTGATAGAATCCGCACCATAGTCCTGCGAGGGCTGCTCTTGGTCTGCCATGTGGTTTTCATCCCGTTTCGTTGCCCAAGATATATCCATCCGGGCCGGGATTGTCACGGTCGAGACACAAGATTTGGTGGGTCCATACGCCATGAAAGAGAACCCGTGCCGGACCCCGAAGACGCGTCTCGAAAAACGGGATTTCGGCGCTGCGATCCCGTCAGGTCGAGACCTCTGCGACAGTACTTTCGCCGCCCGTCTCCGTGACGGAAAGGTGATGCGCGTCAGGCCCGAACTCGGCGAAGAGTTCCGGCCCCGTCCCGGTCAGGAACGCCTGACCGCCGAGCGTGAGCAATTCCTCGTAGAGTGCCGCGCGGCGATCCGCGTCGAGATGCGCCGCCACTTCGTCGAGCAGCAGGATCGGAGCCTGCCCCGTCTCCGCGCGCAGGGCCCGCGCATTCGCGAGGATGAGCGAGATCAAAAGCGCCTTCTGCTCCCCGGTGGAGCAGAGCCGTGCCTCGATATCCTTCGCCGCGTAACGCCCGGCCAGATCGGCGCGATGAGGCCCGACCAGCGTGCGCCCGGCGGCCATGTCGCGGGGGCGCGAGCGACCGAAGGCCTCGAGAAGCGCGGCCTCGGTCTCGGGCACCTCCTCCTCCGGTCCGATCAAGGCGAGGTCAGCCGCCGGGAAGGGGCCATCCTTCGTCTGCGCCGCCGTCAGCCGCTCAAGCGCGTCGCGTCGACGGGCCTCGATGCCCGCCCCGTGGCGCGCCATCTGCACTTCCAGGGCGTCGTACCACCGCCCGTCCCGCACCCCGTCCTTCAGGAGGCGGTTCCGGTCGCGCATCGCCTTTTCGTAGGCCAGGACCCCCTCGGCGTGATCGGGCAGAAAGCTCAGCGTCATCCGGTCGAGAAAGCGCCGCCGCCCCTCCGCCCCTTCCAGCCACAGCCGGTCCATCGCCGGCACGAGCCAGAGCACCCGCGCGAGCCGGGCCAGCCCGACCTGCGGCGCGGCCTTGCCGTCGATGCGTGTGGTGCGGGGCTGCCCTGGCTCGGCACGCAGTTCGACCTCCCGCCCCGCGACCTCGGCGGCGATGCGCCACCCGATCGCCTCGGGCCGGCGGATGATCTCCTCCGCCTGCGCCCGGCGCATCCCGCGCCCGGGCGACAGCAGCGATACGGCCTCCAGCAGGTTGGTCTTGCCCGCCCCGTTCGGGCCGTGCACGGCAACTGGCCGGCCATCGAAGGTGAGCCGCGTTCGGCGGTGCGAGCGGAAGTGCGACAGGGCCAGCGTCGCGACGCGGCCCCCGGTCATGTCAGACACGCATCGGCATGACGACATAGATCGCCGATTGATCGTCGCCCTCGCGCATCAGCGCGGGGTCGCCGGCGTTGTTGAAGAGGAACGTCGCCATCTCCAGGTCGACCTGTGCGGCGATCTCCTGCAGGTACTTGGCGTTGAAACCGATCTCCAGCTTGTCGTCGCCGTAGGCCACGGCGATCTCTTCCTCGGCGTTCCCCGAATCCGGCGCATTCACCGCAAGCGTCAGTCGATCCTCGTCGAGCGTCAGCTTCACGGCGCGCGAGCGTTCGGACGACACGGTCGCCACACGGTCGACGGCCTTGGCGAAATCCTTGGCGTCGACCTTCAATTCCCGCGTGTTGCCGGTCGGGATGACGCGGGCGTAGTCGGGGAATGTGCCGTCGATCACCTTCGACGTCAGCGTGATCTGCGGGGTGGCAAAGCGGATCTTCGTTTCCGACACCGAGACAGCAATCTCGGCGTCGTCGTCCGACAGCAGCTTGCGCACCTGGTCGACCGTCTTGCGCGGCACGATCACGCCCGGCATCTCCTCGGCCCCGCCGGGCAGCTCCGCATCGACGCGCGCCAACCGGTGCCCGTCGGTCGCGACCGCACGGAACATCCGTCCGCCCTCGGCCTCTGCAACGTGCATGTAGACGCCGTTGAGGTAATAGCGCGTCTCCTCGGTCGAGATCGCGAAGCGCGTCTTGTCGAAGAGCCGGCGCAGCACACCCGCGTTGCAGCTGAAGTTGGCGTCGTAGTCCGAGGACGCCATGACCGGGAAGTCTTCCTTGGCGAGCGTGGCGAGAGAGAAATGAGACCGCCCCGCCGTCACCTCGAGCCGACCCGCGGCCTGATCCTCGGAAACCTGGACGAGCGCGCCGTCGGGCAGCTTGCGCACGATCTCGTGGAAGAGAACAGCCGAGACGGTCGTGCCGCCGGGGCGCTCTACCTGTGCCGTGGTCTTGTCGATGACCTCGATATCGAGATCCGTGGCCTTGAAGCTCACCCCGTCCTCGCCGGCCTCCATCAGCACGTTCGCCAGGATCGGAATGGTGTTCCGGCGTTCGACGACGGCCTGCGCCTGGCTCACGGCGTCGAGAAGGGCGGCGCGCTCGATGGAGAATTTCATGGGCTCGGACCTCGTTTGTCGGAGCGGCAGAATAGCGCCGCCCGGCGCAGGTGCAACGGGGCACGCGTGCCGGGCGGCAGGTGTGGCACCTCAGCCCTCGAGCTTGCGCTGGAGAAGCTGCGCGTCCTCTGCCAGCTGATCGTCCGAGGCCATCAGCTCCTCGATCTTGCGGACCGCATAGAGCACCGTGGTGTGATCGCGGCCGCCGAACTTGCGCCCGATCTCCGGGTAGGAACGCGGCGTCAGCTTCTTGGCGAGGTACATCGCCATCTGCCGCGGGCGGGCCACCGTGCGCGATCGGCGCGCGGAGGTCATGTCGGACATGCGCAGCGCGTAGTGCTCGCAGGTGGCCTTCATGATGTCGTCGATCGTCAGTTTGCGCTCCGACGCGCGGAGCAGGTCGCCCAGCACATCCTGCGCCTGTTCGAGCGTCACGCTCTGTTTGACGAGATCGGCATAGGCGAAAAGCCGCATGACGGCCCCCTCCAGCACGCGGATCGAGGCGGTGATCCGGCTCGCCAGAAACTCGAGCACACCGTCCTCGATCTCGAAGGAGGGATGCTGCGCGGCGAAGCTGTCGACCCGGTGCTGCAAGACGCCGAGGCGCAACTCGTAGTCGGCGGGGTGCAGATCCACCACGAGGCCCTGCTGCAGGCGCGAGGTGATCCGCTCTTCCAGGTCGGAGATCTCGGCCGGGCTGCGATCGGCGGAGATGACGACCTGCTTGCCCTGATCCACGAGCGCGTTGAACGTGTGGAAGAACTCCTCCTGCGTGCTCTCCTTGCCGGCAATGAACTGCACATCATCAACCAGGAGCACGTCGACGGTGCGGAAGAGCTGCTTGAAATCCATCGTGTTCTTCTCGCGCAGCGCCTGCACGAAGCGGTACATGAACTGCTCGGCCGAGAGGTACATCACCCGCTTCTCGGGCTGGCTCTCCTGCAATTCCCAGGCGATCGCCTGCATCAGGTGCGTCTTGCCGAGGCCTACACGCCCGTGAAGGAACAGCGGGTTGAAGCTGACGGGCCCCCCGGTCGCGACGCGGCGCGCGGCGGCATGGGCCAGCTCGTTCGACTTGCCGACGATGAAGCCGTCGAAGGTGAACCGCTTGTCGAGCGCGTTCTCCTGACGGGCGCGGCTACGCGGCGCAGCCTCGTCGGGCGTCCTCCGGCTCGGGGCGACGCGAACCGCTCCGGCCCCGGTTCCGCAGGTCAGCCGCGTGACCTCGTGGCCACCGCGGGCCACGTTGCGCAGGATCGCGTCCTCGAAGTTCTGCATCACCCACTTGCCGATGAAGTCGGTCGGCGACTCCAGCGACAGCGTCCCGTTGTCGAGACTGCGAAACGACAGCGGCTCGATCCACGTCGTATAGTTATGCGCCCCAATATCGTTGCGGATCCCGCCCTTCGCGGAAGTCCAAGCATCGTTCGTCATTTTTGGCCCCACTCGCCCTTTTCTCGTTACGTTCAGGACTGACGCCACGCCAACCCCCGGGCCTTCCAACCGTTGAGGCCCCCCCTGTGCGAGTTTTCATCCAGATCGCCTTCGAACCCTTCGGCCACATTGATGCACGGAACCTCGACCCCCCTGACAGAGAGGGCCTCGGCCACGGCCTGCGCCGCGTGCATCGACCGCGCGCCGGAGCGACACATGAACAGGATACGGGACGGCAGTTCCCCGATCTCGTCCAGCAATGCTCCGGCGAACGCCGGGTTCGGAGACATGTCGGGCCAGGATTTCCATTCGTGCTGAACGGTCTCCTTCCCCAAGGCCGACAGGTCCGACCAGCCCACGAATGTCCATTCGGCACTGGTGCGGACGTCCACGAGGACGGATCCCTTATCATCTGACAATATATCCCACGCGTCCCGAGGCCCCACCTCGGGAATATGCGGAGTGTGATCCGTCGCCATCGATGTCCCCATGTTAGCGATCTGACTCGCTAACCCGTGGATACCCGCCCCGTGCCCGAGGCTTCAATGACTCTTCTTCCTTGACTCCCGCCGGGGGTGACAAGAATCTGTCACGTCATCATCAAGGGGCTGTAACATATACGAAAAAAGCCCGCCGATCGGCGGGCTTTCGAATCTCTTGACCTGTGGCCGGCAAATTTTGCAGTCGCGGATTCTCGCTCCCGTGTGGCGCGGCCGGTGGTGCCGTCTCAGGCCTGCATCGCCTTAACGCGGGCGGTCAGGCGCGACATCTTCCGCGCGGCGGTGTTCTTGTGGAAGACACCCTTCGACACACCGCGCATCAACTCCGGCTGGGCCTCCTTCACGGCGGCGGCGGCGGCGGTCTGGTCGCCCGAGGCGATGGCCTCCTCGACTTTGCGCAGGAACGTGCGGATGCGGGAGCGGCGGGCTTTGTTGACGGCGAAACGGCGCTCGTTCTGGCGGGCGCGCTTCTTGGCTTGGGGCGAATTGGCCATGTTTTCGGTCCTATCGGTTCACAACGTGTCAGGGCTGCGTCCGAGGACCGCGCCGACGTCGATTCGTCGGGGCTCAACTCCGGCCAAGCGGGCCTCACACGCATGATTGCGCCGCCTTACGCGGGCGAGGCGGGCGCGTCAAGCACGCGCCCCTTGCCTCACTTGTCGCGGAACTGCGGCTCGCGCTTCTCGACGAAGGCCTTCATTCCCTCGCTCTGATCCTCGGTCGCGAAGAGCGCGTTGAAGAGGCGGCGCTCGAAGAGCAGCCCTTCGCTCAGCCCCACTTCCTGGCTTCGGTTCACCGCCTCCTTCACCGCCGTGGCCGTCACCATCGACTTCTCGGCGATCTTGCCCGCGGCCGAGAGCGCCTCCTCCATCAGCTTCTTGGCGGGCACGACACGGCTGACCAGACCCGACCTCTCGGCCTCGGCCGCGTCCATGAACCGCCCCGTCAGGTGCATGTCCATCGACTTCGCCTTGCCCACCGCACGCGTAAGCCGCTGAGTCCCGCCGATTCCCGCGACCACGCCGAGGTTGATCTCGGGCTGGCCGAACTTCGCGGTGTCGGCGGCGATGATGAAATCGCACATCATCGCCAATTCGCAGCCCCCGCCGAGCGCGTAGCCCGAGACGGCGGCGATGATCGGCTTGCGGATGCGCAGGAAGGCGTCGATCTCCGGCCCGAAGAGATCGCCCATGAAGACGTCGATGAAACTCTTCTCGCTCATCTCGGAGATGTCGGCCCCGGCCGCGAAGGCCTTCTCCGATCCGGTCAGGACGATGCACCGCACCTTCTCGTTGTCCTGCGCCGCTTTCAGCGCCTTGGCCAGATCGCCGAGCAGCGTGGAGTTCAGCGCGTTGAGCGCCTCCGGCCGGTCCAGCTTGATGACCGCCACGTGATTGCTGACGTCGACGTTGAGTGTCTCATAGCCCATTGGCTCGCTCCGCAGGTTTACCGACCCTCAGGCCTGCCTCCTGCGAGCATGCGTTGCAAGTCACCTCTGGCAATAGGGGCAATGGAAAGTTGATCGCCCAGATTGCACGATCCTCCGGATTTCGCCCGCGCAGCCCTCGGTGGGGCAGGGCGCGCCGGCGCGATCGTAGACCCGGAAGCTGTGTTGAAAATAGCCCAGATTGCCGTCCGCCTGCCGGTGGTCGCGCAGGCTCGAGCCGCCCGCGTCGATCGCCTCCTGCAGCACGTCGCGGATGATCGGGACGAGTCGCGCGATCCGCGGTGCGGCGATTCGACCCGCCTGCCGTGTCGGTGCGATGCCCGCGCGGTGCAGCGCCTCGTTGACGTAGATGTTTCCGAGCCCCGCCACGATCCGCTGATCGAGGAGCGCGGCCTTCACCGGCGTTCGCCGTCCCCGGAACGCAGCCGTCAGATGCGCCGCGTGGAAGTGGTTGCCGAGCGGCTCGGGCCCCAGCTTCGCGATCAGCGGATGCGCCTCCAGCGCGGCGGTCTGCACGAGATCCATCGCACCGAAGCGGCGGGCGTCGTTGAAGGTGACACGATGCGTCGCCGTGTGCAGGACGACGTGGTCGTGCTGCGGCAGCCAGCCGGCGCTGCGATGGAACGTCCCGAGTTGCAGATCGTCCACCACCATCCGGCCCGACATGCCCAGATGCACGATCAGCGTCTCGCCCGTATCGAGCCGCAGAAGCACGTACTTCGACCGCCGGCCGAGCGCCTCGATCCGCGCACCCGTCAGCCGCTCGGCCATCCGCGCCGGGAAGGGCCAGCGCAGATCGGGGCGGCGCACCTCCACGCGCGTCAGCCGCGCGCCCTCGAGCGCGGGGGCAAGGCCGCGACGAACGGTCTCGACTTCGGGGAGTTCGGGCATCTTCGACCTTCATTGCAGGCAGGCGCGCACGCCCTATACATCAGGTCCGACAGATGAGGACCCGAAGGCCATGACGCAAGACACCGGACGCACCACCCATTTCGGTTTCGAGACCATCGCCGAGGACGAGAAGGCCGGCCGCGTCCACGGCGTCTTCACCAACGTCGCCTCCAAGTACGACGTGATGAACGACGCCATGTCGCTCGGTATCCACCGCCTCTGGAAGGACGCGATGCTCGACTGGCTTGCCCCCCGGCCAGGTCAGCGCCTCCTCGATGTCGCGGGCGGGACCGGCGACATCGCCTTTCGCTTCCTCGCCCGCGCACCCGAGGCCCACGCGACCGTCTGCGACATGACCGAGGGGATGCTCGTCGCCGGGCGGCAACGCGCCGAGGCCGAGAACCTCTCGGATCGCCTCGACTGGGTCGTGGGGGACGCAATGGCCCTTCCGTTCGAGGACGGCAGTTTCGACACCTACACCATCAGCTTCGGCATCCGGAACGTCACCCGCATCCCCGATGCCCTGGCCGAGGCGCACCGCGTCCTCCGCCCCGGCGGACGCCTCATGGTGCTTGAGTTCAGCCAGCTGCCCAATCCGCTGATGCAGAAGGCCTACGATCTCTATTCCTTCAACGTCATCCCGCCGATGGGACAGGCCATCGCGGGGGACCGCGACAGCTACCAGTATCTCGTCGAATCGATCCGGCAGTTCCCCGATCAGGACCGGTTCGCCGGCATGATCGTCGACGCGGGGTTCGCCAACGTGAAGTACCGCAACCTCTCCTTCGGCATCGCCGCGCTGCACTCGGGCTGGAAGATCTGAGGTGAGGGGGCCTCACAATATCTGGCGTCTGATCCGCACGGGGGCGACCTTCGAGCGGACGGGGGCGATGGCCGTCGTCCTGGAGCAGATGGACGCGCCGCGTCCGCTGCGCGTGGCCGCCCGCGTTCTCGGCCGGCCCTTCAAATGGCTCGGCTACGACGGCGATCCCGCCTTGCCGCCCGTCACCCGCGCGCTGACGGCGCTTGGCCCGAGCTACATCAAGCTCGGCCAGATCCTCTCCACCCGACCGGATTTCGTCGGCTCCGACCTCGCGCAGCAGCTGCGCGTCCTGCAGGACAAGCTGCCGCCCTTCCCGACCGAAGCGGCACGGGAGATGGTCGAGCGCGACCTCGAGATGCCGATCGACCGCATCTTCTCGGAGTTCTCGGAGCCCGTCGCCGCCGCTTCCATCGCGCAGGTCCATCAGGCCCGTCTCGTGGGCGACGCGCGCAAGGTTGCCGTCAAGGTGCTGCGCCCGGGGATCGCCCGCGCCTTCGCCCGCGATATCGACGCCTTCTACCTCGCCGCTCGCCTGATCGAATGGCTCTCCCCCGCATCGCGTCGCCTCCGGCCGATGGACGTGATCGCCCATTTCGACGCCACCGTGCAGCAGGAGCTCGATCTGCGCACCGAGGCCGCGGCGGCCAGCGAGTTCGCGGCCAACATCACGCGGGACGACGGTTTTTCCGTGCCCGGGGTGGAATGGGGGCTCTCGGGGCGCGCCGTGCTCACGCTCGACTGGGTCGAGGGCCTGCGCATGTCCGATGTCGATGCGATCGACGCCGCCGGCCACGACCGCGCGGCGCTTGCCGACCGGGTGATGCAGATGTTCCTGCGCCACGCGCTGCGCGACGGCTACTTCCACGCCGATATGCATCAGGGCAATCTCAAGGTCGCGCCCAATGGCGACATCGTCGCGCTCGATTTCGGGATCATGGGGCGGCTCGACGAGTACACCCGCCGGGTCTACGCCGAGATCCTGATGGGGTTCATCCGGCGCGACTACCGCCGCGTCGCCGAGGTCCACTTCGAAGCGGGCTACGTGCCTGCCGACCGCGACATCGACCAGTTCGCCCAGGCCCTGCGCGCCGTGGGCGAGCCGATCTTCGGCATGGACGCCTCGCGCATCTCGATGGGTCGGCTTCTGGCGTATCTCTTCGAGGTGACCGAGCGGTTCGGGATGGAAACGCGGACCGAACTCATCCTGCTGCAGCGCACGATGGTCGTCGTCGAGGGCGTCGCCCGCACGCTCAATCCGCATATGAACATCTGGAACGCGGCCGGTCCCGAGGTCGAGCGCTACATCCGCGAGAACCTCGGCCCCCGGGCCATCGCGGGCGATCTGGTCAAGACACTTCGGGTTCTGGCCCGGTTCGGTCCCCATCTGCCTCAGGCGGTCGAGAACGCCCTGCGCGGCAGCGAGGCCAGCCGCCATCCGCCGCCCCGCCATGGTGGCGCGGCGCTTTGGGTGCTCGCCGGAGCCGGCGCAACTGCGGCACTCTGGGCCCTGACAGCCCTTCTCTGAGCCTCGCCGGCGCTTTGCGTCACCGTTCGTATCGCTGCGTGGCGTGGCACATTCGGACGAACGTCCGGACGAGAGCCGGCGGAACCGGACGTTCCATGGCTGCACGTATAGCGGCAGTCCGATCCCGATGAGCTGTCGAGGTACGCCTCTCCTGCGCGGGGGTTCGGTGGATCACGTCCCGCCCGGACGGATCGACTGCAACCCGTAGGCCGGCAACCGCACGCGCCCGTCGAGCAGGAGTTCCGTCCCCGCATCGCCCAGCAGCACTTCGGTGACCTGCGCATAATGGTCCACACGCGTGGGTGTCAGCGCGAGGTCGCCGGCCCAGCTCTCGACCGACAGCTGGTAGAGCCCGTCGGGCCGCGTCACCCCGTCGGCGGGCCAGGTGACGACTTCGCTCCGCGGGTCGATCGCGACCCGATCGACCTCCACCCCGGCGGCGTCCTGCACGACGAGTTCCGCGCGGTCGGCGGTCGCGGCAAGGTGCGTATAGAGCTCCGTCGGCGTGCCGTCATGGGCCAACGGACCGTTGTGGCGGACGTCCATCCCGATCCAGTCGGCGGCCCCGTTGATCTGCTGCGCGTCGAGCCGGGCGATCATCGCGGCGAGGAGGTCGTTCGTCTTGACCGACTGCTCGACGTTCGAGAATGTGGCGAGCTGCGCGGTATAGGCGGTGGAATCGGTCGGATCGAGCGGATCCTGGTTGCGGATCTGCGCCGTGAGGAGCCGCAGGAACGTGTCGAAGTCGGACGGCGTGTCGACCTGCGAGGCGGTGGAGGACGCAGCGGGCGCGGTCGGGCCGAGGGGAAGAATGTCCATGGGGCGTTCCTAGAGGCTGAGGTCGAGACGGCCGGGCAGGGGCATCGGCCGGCGTCGCGGCGGCGGCGGGGCTTCGTCGACCGAGGGGGCACCGGCCTCTGACTCCGGTGCGGCATCTTGCGATTGCCGATGGCCCTCCTGCGCCGGCTGGCGCTGGCGGGCCTCGGTTCCGATATCGAAACCATCGAGGGCAAGACCTTCCGCCATGAGGGCGCGGTGCAGCCCATCGAGGTGACGTCGCACGACCTCGACCATGTCCGGCCGTTCGACGGCGACCGAAAGCGTGAGGCCCCGGTCGGTCGTCTGAAGCAGCAGGCGAAGGCGGCCGAGGTCCGCAGGTGCAAGCTCGATCTCGGCCACGCGGGGCGATCGGGAAGTGGCGTCGGCATCGCCGTGCCGGTCGACGGTCAGCTCGGGCAGGAGTCTCTGCAGAACGTCCGGCAACCGGTCGGGCGGGACGGCGCGCGCCGTAACGGGGTGAAGCGCCCCCTCGGACGGAGGCGCACCGGGGAGGACGGGTGCCGTCGTCGAAGGCGGCTGGATCGGGCCCGGAATGTCCGCCGGGGCCGCGATCCGTTCCGTCGCAGGTGCGTCCTGTGCGGCAGGCCTCCCGAGGCTCCTGTTCCCATCGGCTGCAGCGACGTGGGGCGGAGGACCGGACGATGGCGCGGGGCGAGTGCCTGACGTATGCGGAGGCACGGGCTGTGCATAGGAAACGAGCGGAGGCGCGGGCGTCTTCGGCGTGGACGGATCAGGTGACGGGAGCGGGTGTGTCGAGCTCATGCCGGTCGAGCGGGAGGATCGGCGGACGGCAACGTGCGCGACCGTCGTGGCGTTCATGTCGCGAGGCATGTTCTCGGGCACCGATCGACCCGCCGGGAGGACCATCTCCGCGTGAGCTTGCATCGGAATATTTGACTGCGGGGCGCTTTCGGCGAAAGAGGAGGCGGTCGAGGAGATCGGACCCGAAGCGGGGCGCGCGCCGGAAACTGACGGCAGCGGGGGGCGATCGACCGGCCCGCGCGGAACGGGAGCGACGCCCTCCGGGTCGATGGCAATGCGGTCGTGGCGCGAAGGGCGGACGGGAAGCGGGCTTTCCGATACTGACGGCCCCGGTTTTTCTCCTGCTTCGGACGGCTGAGACCCGGTGTCGACTGTGCCGCCCGTGCTTGCACCGCGGTGTCCCGGCGATGCCGCGAGTTCCGAAACCGGTCGCGGAGCCGACGGCTGCCGCGGGTGGCCCGCTTCCGACATCCGAGGGACGGGCCGGTCGCCCAACGCCGGTGTCGGCGGACCGACCGGTGCCGGAGTGCTCCGCCCGGCCGAAGCCATGCGTTCTTCCGGTACGGCGGCCGTCGTCGATGCGTCGACGCGCCGCGCGACGTCCGTTTCGGGTGGGAGCGGGACGGTCCGGATACCAGCCGCAGCCTCGGGCCGTGCCACGGCTTCGTCCGGGGCATCGCGGAAGACGAAGCTATCCGCCGCAGGCGTTCCATCGGGCATCATCTCGAACGGCAACGCGGCGAGATCGGCCGTGGCGGTCGCATCCACGCCGTCCTGCGGTGGTGCCCCCGCCGCCGGTGGCGCGTCCGTCGGAGGATCGGCACCGGCATCCGGCTCGACATCGCCATCCTGCCCCGCGGGCGTGGCCGCGATCCGCGCGGTCGAAGCGGTGTGGGGCACCAAGGCGGCGTAGAGCGCCTGTGCCCAGGCCGCAGTGTCGCCACGGATGGCCGGGGTGACCTCGACACGATCGAAGCCTCCGGCGGGCGTCGGGGTCGGATGCGGGGCGGGCACGACGGGCAGGGTGGACGGCATCACATCTCCGGCGGGAATCATTCGGCTTCCCGGGGTCTACGCCTCGTCCGTTACGAAACCCTTTACTTCTCCGTGCTCTATGCTTCGCCGACCCGAGACCGGAGGTGAGGATGGAAATCCCGACCGCGACAGCTGCAGCCGCCCCAATGCCCGCGGAGGAGGCGACCCTGCGCAAACAGGCGGAGGCGCTCGAGGCGTTTCTCTTCGCCGAGCTTCTGCGCGTGGCGGACACCGGCCCGCCGTCTCCGCTCGGCGGGCGGGCCTCGCAATTCGACAGTTTCCTGCGCCGGACCCAGGCCGAGGCCGTCGCCGCGAGCGGCCAGACGGGCCTCGCCGAGGCTATCTACCGCTCGATGCAAAGGGCGCTCGGCCCCGGGGTCAGCGACAGCTGACGAGTTGCTGCTGATACATCGCCGCGCGCGCCTCGATCTCGCCCGAGATCCGCACCAGCCAGGGCTTCGCGCGGTAGCTCCCGCGACGATAGCCCGTCCGGCCGTCGTGGTAGGCGAGATACTGATTGCGTGCGTCCGCGAGGGAGATGCCGAGCGACCGGTTCGTCTCGGCCATGTACCAGCCCATGAAATCCGTCGCGTCGCGGATGTTGTCGCGGCGCGTGCGGCGACCGCCCTCCTGCTGCTGGTATTCCTTCCAGGTCGCGTCGAGCGCCTGCGAATAACCGAAGGCGCTGCTCTGCCGGCCGATCGGGATCACGCCGAGCGAGAAGCGCAGGGGCGTGCGCGCGTCCGAGATGAACTTCGACTCCTGGTAGATCGTCGCCATCTGGACGTGCACAGGTACGCCCCATTTGCGCTCGGCTGCGCGGAAGGCGCGCAAATAGCCCGGTCTCTGATCGAGGATCGAACAGGCGTTGTCGAGGTTGTCGGGCGCACGCCCCGACCCACCACCGCCCCCGCCACATGCGGCAAGGATCAGCAGACAGCCAATCTGCAGGAGTTTCTTCATCTTTTCACTGCCCGGTTTGTTTTTACCGATTTTCGGCGACCCTAGCAGATTCGATACGCTGCGCCAATCACATCAGACGAAGGCGGCGAGGATCAGGGGCAGATTTGCCACCGACATCAGCGTCGAGACGACGACGAGGCCTGCGACCGGCGGTGCCTCGGCCCCGTATTTCACCGCAAGCAGGTAGGAGGTCACCGCGACGGGGGTCGACAGCTGCACCACGAGGACGGCGAGCGCGATCGGGCTGAGGTCGAAGGCGAGGCCGACGCCGAGCGCGAGCGCGCCGCAGACCGCGAGTTTCAGCGCCGAGAGGCCGGCGACGGGCAGAAGCCCCGCCGGCCGCAGACGGGCGACCGCGACGCCGAGCGTGATGAGCATCAGCGGGATGCCCATCTGCCCGATCAGGTCGAGCGTGTTGAAGAGCGCGACCGGCACCGTCCACCCCTGCCAGAGGAAGAGCCCGCCGAGCAATGTCGCCGCCACCATCGGTTCGCGCAGGGCCCGCAGCGGGTTGACCGTGCCCGCCACGATCATGATGCCGAGCGTGAATTGCACCATCGCCCCGACCGAGAAGACGACGACGGCGTAGCCGAGCCCCGTCTCCCCGAAGGCGAAGAGCGCGAGCGGCAGGCCGAGGTTGCCGGTGTTGCCGAAGGCGAGCGGGGCCCAATAGGTCCGAAGGTCGAGCCGCATCGTCCGGCAGAGCAGGCCGATGGCGCAGAGGACGGAGAGATAGGCCGCGAGTGCCGCGAGCGCGAGACGTCCGGCGGCTCCGGGGTCGATGTCCCCACGGGCGAGCGCGACGAAGATCAGAGCCGGCACGGCGAGTGTCATGGCGAGGCGGGTGACGAATTCGGTATCGTAGGCGAGCCCCCGCCGGACCCAGACGAACCCGATCGCGGCAAGCCCGAATACGGGCGTCACGATCTGCAGGACTGTCAGGGCGAGGGTCACACTCTGTTTCCACCGATTCGCGTCCGGCCCGATTTACAAGCCCTCTGTCCGAGCGTTAGGAATGGGGCACGAAAAGGGCAAGTTTCCATGCTGAAGAAAGAAAGCAAATACGCCTTGGGCGAGGTCGTGCGGCACCGGAAGCATCCCTTCCGTGGCGTCATCTTCGACGTGGATGCCGTCTTTTCGAACTCGGAAGAATGGTACGATGCCATCCCGAAAGACAGCCGCCCGCGCCGGGATCAGCCGTTCTACCACCTCCTCGCCGAGAATGAGGAGAGCTACTACGTGGCCTACGTGTCCGAGCAGAACCTCGTGCTCGATCGCTCGGGCGAACCTGTGGGTCATCCCGACATCGGCGATCTCTTCGGGGCCTTCGACGGCCGCCAGTACCCGCTCCATTTCGATCTGAACTGAGCGCCGCGTCGGGGCTGTGCCACCGGGCGGTTAACCCGATCTTCATGCGCGCCTGCGAAACCGGCCCGGGGCCCCGCCGGGGTCGGACGACGCGGGGATCGCACGGATGGACGGAGCCGTCCCGGACACACTCTATCTCGACGAGCGGCGGCGGCGTCTCGCGGCGGAGCGGCGGCTCGACCACACGCGTCGGGAGCTTGCCCGCGCCCATTCCGCGCTCGTCAGCAGCGCCGACCGGCTTTCGCGCGACTACCTCGCCCAGCGGGAGCAGACGCTGCGCCTCTCGGCGCGGCAGCAGGCGGTGCTCGCGCAACGCAAGGAGGCGGCCGAACGGGCAGACCGGGCGCGCCGGCGCCTCTGGCATGCGCTCGAGGCGATGCGCGACGGCTTCGCGCTCTTCGATGCGACCGGCACGCTCGTCGCCGCCAATCATGTCTACCTCGATCTCTTCGACGCCGCCTCCGACATCGCGCCCGGGGCCCACGCGACCGAGATCTTCGAACGCGCCGCCGAGGAGGGGGCCTTCGACATCGGCGATCTCGCCCCCGAAGACTGGGCGGCGGCGCAGGTCGCCCGCTGGGAGGCGGAGACGATCGAGCCGCTGACGCTTCAGCACTACGACGGCCGCGTCCTGCGGATCACCGACCGGCGCGCGCCCGATGGCGACGTGGTTTCGCTTGCGCTCGACGTCACCGAACATCGGGAGCGGGAGGCCGCGCTCGCCGCCGCCCGCGACGCCGCCGAGAGCGCGGCGACTGCCCGGTCCGAGTTCCTCGCCCGGATGAGCCACGAGATCCGGACGCCGATGAACGGCGTCATCGGCCTTTCGGGAATGCTCGCCGAGCAGGCGGAGGACGAGGAGCTGAAGCTCTACGCCACGACGATCCGCGATTCCGCCGAAGCGCTCCTCGTGATCGTCAACGACACGCTCGACGTCTCCCGTCTCGAGGCCGGGAAGGTGGAGTTGCGCCTCGCGCCCCTCGACCTGGAGATGCTCCTGATCGACTGCATCCGCCTCGTCGCCGTCACCGCCGGCGAGGGCGTCGAGGTCGGGCTGGCCTATCCCCTCGACGCGCCGACGCGGCTCGTGGGCGACGCCGGCCGGATCCGGCAGATCGTGATGAACCTCCTCGGGAACGCATTGAAGTTCACGCCGAAGGGTCATGTCGCCACCCATGTCGCGCTCTCGGAAGGGGACGACGGCCTCTGGCATATGCGGCTGACGGTCCGCGACACCGGGCCCGGCGTGCCCCCAGCGATGGCCGAGACGATCTTCGAAGCCTTCGGGCAGATCGACGATCCGGCGCGCCCGCTGCGCGAAGGCACCGGCCTCGGCCTCACCATCTCGCGCGGGCTGGCGGAGCGCATGGGCGGCACCCTCGTCCTCGATCCGCCCTCCGCGGAAGGCGGAGCCGGTTTCACGCTTTCGCTTCCGCTGGAGCCTGTCGGTCCACCGCCCGCGTCCCCGGGCTTGCCCGCCTCGGTGACGCTGCCTGCCGATATGGGCCTGCGTTGCGATCTGGCCGCCGCGCGGCTGCACGATGCGGGCTGCCACGTGCATCGCGCCGGTGGAGAGGGGGCGCGGGTGGTCGTCGCCTCGCTGGCCGCCAGCCATGCGCGACAGCGCGCGCTGCTCGCGGCGCTGGACGATGGCGTCCATCTCGTCCTGCTGGGTCAGCGGGCAGAGGCCGCGCCGGAATTGCTGGCGCGCGCGGCCCATGTGCTGGCCGTCCCGGTGCGGGCCGCCGATCTCGTCGCCGCGCTCCATCCCCGGGCGGACGCCACGCCCGGCAGCGGAGGCGATGCACGACAGGCGTCGCGACCGCGCATCCTCGTTGCCGACGACAACGCGACGAACCGTTTCCTCTTGGAAAAGATGCTCGCGCCGGAGCCCTACGCGCTCGAGGTCGTCACCGACGGTCAGGCCGCCGTCGACGCCTATGCCACGGCCCGGCCCGACGCCGTCGTCCTCGACATCTCGATGCCGGGTCTCGACGGGTTCGCCGCCGCCGCGCGGATCAGGGCCATCGAAGCCGAGCGCGGCGGGACGGCCGCGCCGCTCATCGCGCTCACCGCCCATGCCGGCACGGACATGGCCGAGCGGATCGCGGCGGCGGGCTTCGACGCCTACCTGACGAAGCCCCTGCGCAAGGAGGCGCTGCTGACCGAGCTGACCCGTCTGACCGGGGAAAGCTAGCCGAGCCGCACCTGCATGCGGCCGGTCTCGATGCCGCGGCGGTTCACGATCGGTCCGTGCATAAGCCGCCGCGCCACCGGAGCCTCGGCCGACAACGCGCCGAGCCGCACGAGAAGCGCCGCGATGACGGCTTCCGATGCCCGCGTGGCCCCGTCGACGATCTTGAGCGCGACGCCCCGATCCAACTCCGGCAGGATCGCCACGAAGACGGCCTCCGCCCCGGTCTTGACCGCGACCCGGCCGTCCATCGCGTCCATGAGGTCGGTGCAGGCCCGGCCCGTGCCCGCGACGAGCATAGGCTCTGTCGCCATCGCGCGGGTCAGTCGCGCCATGGCCGAGGCGCGCGCGTCGCCATCGGGCCGTGCCGCGGCGAAGGCCCCCATCGCACGCCCGAGCGCGTCGAGGCGCGTGGCGAAGTTCGGGGCCGAGCAGCCGTCGATGCCATATCCCGGGCTCTCCATGCCCGTCACCTCCTCGAAGGTGCGGCGCACGGCAAGCTGCACCGGATGATCGGGCTCCACGTATTCCGGCCCGGCCCCGAGATGCCGCGACAGCATCAGGAACCCGGCGTGCTTGCCCGAGCAGTTGTTGTGCAGCTGGCAGGGCGTTTCGTCCGCGCGGATCAGTTCGGCCGCAGCCGTCTCGGCGTAGGGCATATGCGCGCCGCACCGCAGGTCGGCCTCGCCCAGCGACAGATCGGAAAGCCAGGCGCGCACGCGCTCCACATGCGCCGCCTCGCCCTGGTGCGAGGCGCAGGCCAGCGCAAGCCGCGCATCGCTCAGGTCGCGGCCCGCGCCCGACTCCAGAAGGGGCAGCGCCTGGATCATCTTGCACGACGACCGGGGGTAGATCACCGCGCCCGGATCGCCCCAGGCCTCGATCACCTCGCCCCGTCCGTCGCAGATAACGGCGTGGCCACGATGCACCGACTCGATCCGGTCGCCCCGGATCACCTCGACCAGATCGACGGCCCCGTGGCTTACCTCGGTCATGCCCCTGCTCCCATGCGCAAAAAATTGCCACCCGGGGTTTTCCCAGGGCCGATTGCCGGGCTATCATTCCGCCGCAGTTAAGGGAACCGGGCGTGCCCCGACGACGAGCCGGACGAAACCGGTCGGGCGGGCCGCCGACGAGAGGCAGAGACACATGAAGCTCACGAATATCGCGTCCGTCCTGACGTCGGCCCTTGCGGCCGCCATTCTGGCCCTGCCGGCCGCCGCGCAGGACAGCTCGAACCGCGTCAACACCGAGACGGACTGGTCCGTCTTCGTGGAGGACAACCCGACGCAGTGCTGGATCGTCAGCGCGCCCAAGTCGATCCGAAACACCCGCGACGGACAGGAGGTGGCCGCGCGCCGCGGCGATATCCGCCTCTTCGTCAGTTACTGGCCAGGCAGCGACAAGAAGGGCGAGGTCTCGGCCACCGGCGGCTACCCCTATGCCGACGGTTCCACCGTCACCATCCAGATCGGCTCGGACGCCTTCGAGATGTTCACCGACGGGGAACTCGCCTGGGCCGCGTCGCCCACCGACGACGAACGTATCATCACGGCCATGAAGCGCGGCGCGCAGGCCGTGGTCGTTGGCCGTTCGGGCCGGGGAACGCGCACGGAAGACACCTTCAGCCTGCTCGGCTTCACCGCCGCCGTCGCCGACGCCGAGAACCGCTGCGGCTCCTGAGCCGGGCCGCCCCGGCGGCATTTGTGATTTTGGCCGGGCGTCCCTATATGGGGCGCTCGTTTCGTTTCTCGCCGGCCCGGAGGCCCCGCCATGCATGCGCCCGTCACGCAGGACGTCCACACGATCCCGCGCAAGCTGCCCGAGAGCGGCAGGACGAACCTGATCGGCCTGACCCGCCCGGCCCTGCGCGCCGCGCTCGTCGAGATCGGTATCCCCGAGAAGCAGGCGAAGATGCGCACCGGCCAGCTCTGGCAGTGGATCTACCACTGGGGCGTGCGCGACTTCGCGGCGATGACGAACCTGTCTAAGGACATCCGCGCGCGCCTTGCCGAGAGTTTCACGCTCGACCTGCCCGAACTCGTCACCCGTCAGGTGTCGGAGGACGGGACGCGCAAGTACCTCGTCCGCATCGCCGGCGGGCACGAGGTCGAGGTCGTCTACATCCCTGAGGAGGGGCGCGGCACGCTCTGCGTGTCGAGCCAGGTCGGCTGCACGCTGACCTGTTCCTTCTGCCACACCGGCACGCAGAAGCTGGTGCGCAACCTGACAGCAGGCGAGATCGTGGGCCAGGTCATGCTGGCGCGCGACGACCTCGGCGAATGGCCCGAGCCGGGGGTCGGCACGGGTGAGGCGGGGCCGCGCCTTCTGTCGAACATCGTGCTCATGGGCATGGGCGAGCCGCTCTACAACTTCGAGAACGTGCGCGACGCCATGAAGATCGCCATGGACGGGGAGGGCATCGCGCTCGGCCGCCGGCGCATCACGCTCTCGACCTCGGGCGTCGTCCCCGAGATCGCCCGCACGGCGCAGGAGATCGGTTGTCTGCTGGCCGTCAGTTTCCACGCGACGACGGATGCGACCCGCGACATCCTCGTGCCGATCAACAAGCGCTGGAACATCGAGACGCTCCTCGCCGCGCTCCGGGAGTACCCGAAGGCGACCAACTCCGAGCGGATCACCTTCGAATACGTCATGCTCGACGGCGTGAACGACAGCGACGCGGATGCGCATCGCCTCGTGGAGCTGCTCGAAGGCATCCCGGCGAAGGTGAACCTCATCCCCTTCAACGAATGGCCCGGTGCGCCCTACAAGCGGTCGTCGAACAACCGAATCCGCGCCTTCGCCACGATCCTGATGCAGGCCGGCTACGCCTCGCCGATCCGCACGCCGCGGGGCGAGGATATCATGGCCGCCTGCGGGCAACTCAAGTCGGCGACCGAGCGCCAGCGCAAATCGCGCGCGCAGATCGCGGCCGAGACGGGCCTCTAGGGGGCGTCACCGTTTCTTGCGGCGGGGCAGGATCACGTCGAGGACGAAGCGGAACGCGTCAATCTCGGCCATGGGATCACTCCGGGTCAGGCAGGATTCGCGATGCACATACCGCGATGCCGTGACGGTGCCGTGACACCGTCAGACCCACTCCCACATCAGCCGCAGCGCCATCGCCGTCGTCACCACCACGAGAAGCGGCTTGATGAGCCGCGCGCCTCGGCCCACCGCCAGCCGCGTGCCCATCTGGGCCCCCGCGACCTGCGCCGCGCCCATGGCGAGGCCGACGACCCACCAGGGCTCGGCGATCACGGCGAAGGTCAGGAGGCCGCCGAGGTTCGACGCCGCGTTGAGCAGCTTCGATTCCGCCGTCGCCCGGAGCACGCCGCGCCCGGCCAGAAGGACGAAGCCGAGCATGTAGAAGCTGCCCGCCCCCGGCCCGAGCAACCCGTCGTAGAACCCGACGACCGGCACGAGCGTCGCGGCAAAGAGGAGCGGCGTGACCCGTTGTGCCCGATCCAGATCGTCGAGGCCGGGCTTCAGCGCCACGAAGAGCGCCACCGCGATCAGCAGGATCGGCAGGCCGAGGCGCAGGGTGTCGACCGGCAGCAGCGTCACGCAGAGCGCGCCCGCGATGGAGGCGACGAAGGCCGCGAGCGCCATCGGCCATTGCGCGCGCAGGTCCACCAGCCCGGCGCGTGCATAGGCTATGGCGGCCGAGGCGGGGGCGAAGATGCCCTGCACCTTGTTCGTCGCGATCGCCGTCACCGGGTCGGCCCCGGCCAGCACCAGCGCGGGTACGGTCACGAGGCCCCCGCCGCCGGCGATGCTGTCGATGAAACCCGCGATCAGCGCGGCCAGGACGAGGAGGAGAACGATCTCCGCCGCGATGTCAGCCACGGAAATCGTCCCGGTGATAGCCCTGCAGGTACAGAAGCGACGTCAGGTCGCCGTGGTTCACCCGCAGGCCCGCCTCGGCCTGCACCGCCGGTTTCGCGTGCAGCGCCACGCCCATGCCGGCGCGCGTGAGCATCCCGAGGTCGTTCGCCCCGTCGCCAACGGCCAGCACATCGGCGTCCGAAATCCCCATCTCGGCGGTGAACGCCTCCAGCGCGTCGACCTTCGCCTGCTTCCCGAGGATCGGCGTGCCTGGCTCCCCGGTCAGCTTGCCGTCGGCCACCAGAAGCGTGTTGGCCCGGTTCCAGTCGAAACCGAGCCGCGCGGCGATGGCAGAGGTGAAGGCCGTGAACCCGCCCGACACGAGTGCCGCCTTGGCACCGTTCGCCTTCATCGTCGCCAGCAGGGCCGGCCCGCCGGGCATCAGCGTAATCCGCTCGGCCAGCACCCGGTCGATCACGCCTGCGTCCAGCCCGCGCAGAAGACCCACGCGCTCCCGCAGCGCCCCTTCGAAGTCGATCTCGCCATTCATGGCCCGCGCGGTGATCGCGGCCACACGCGCGCCGACCCCGGCCTCGGCCGCCAACTCGTCGATGCATTCCTGCTCGATCATGGTCGAATCCATGTCCGCCAGCAGGAGCCGCTTCCTGCGCCCCTCGGCCGGCACGACGTTCAGGTCGATGCCCATCGCGTCCATCTCGGCCCGCGTCGCCTCCAGCGTATCGGGCAGCCGGGGCAGGTCGAACTCCGCGGCGACGCCCCGGTCGAGCCAGCGCGCCTCTCCGCCACCCCAGCCGTTGCGGAGCGCCTCGACCAACGGCAGCTCGATCGACGGTGCTTTGGGCGCAGAGGTCAGGACGGTGACGTACATGGGTTTCCTTTCGGGAACGGCGCCGAGACGCGCGCGACGGTTTCGCGCGCCTTAGCCCGATAATCGGCCTTGCGCGACCCCCCGGATCCCAATACCGACGTCGATGGGACACCCTTCCCCAACGAAGGGCGCATATCTGCAAGGATAGACATGACAGATCTACCGACCCCGGCCGCGCGGCCGGCAAATCCGCGTTTTTCGTCCGGCCCCTGCGCCAAGCACCCGGGCTTTTCCCTCGACAAACTCGCTGACGCGCCGCTGGGCCGCTCGCACCGCGCGGCACCCGGCAAGGCTAAGCTGAAGGCCGCGATAGACCGCACCCGCGCCGTCCTGGGCGTGCCCGACGACTACCGCATCGGCATCGTGCCCGCCTCCGACACCGGCGCCTACGAGATGGCGATGTGGACGATGCTGGGCGCGCGCCCCGTCACCATGCTGGCCTGGGAAAGCTTCGGCGCAGGCTGGGTGACCGACGTCGTCAAGCAGCTCAAGCTCGACGCCGACGTGCGCACCGCCGACTATGGCGCGCTGCCCGACCTGAACATCCCCGCCGATCGCGACATCTGCTTCACTTGGAACGGCACGACCTCGGGCGTGCGCGTGCCGAACGCCGACTGGATCGCCGACGACCGCACCGGCCTCACCCTCTGCGACGCGACCTCCGCCGCATTCGCGATGGACCTGCCGTGGCAGAAGCTCGATGTGACGACCTTCTCCTGGCAGAAGGTTCTGGGCGGGGAGGGAGCGCATGGCGTCCTGATCCTGTCGCCCCGCGCCGTCGAACGGCTCGAAAGCTACACGCCGCCCTGGCCCCTGCCCAAGATCTTCCGCCTCACCAAGGGCGGCAAGCTGATCGAGGGGATCTTCGAGGGCGCGACGATCAACACGCCGTCGATGATGGCGGTGGAGGACTACCTCGTCGCCCTCGACTGGGCCGAAGGGCTCGGCCTGCCGGGCTTGATCGCCCGCGCCGACGAGAGCGCGCGCCACGTCTGGGACTTCTGCGACAACCGCGACTGGATCGCCAACCTCGCGGAAGACGACGCGACACGCTCGACCACGTCGGTCTGCCTGAAGTTCACCGACCCGGACCTGCCCGCCGACTTCGCCAAGCGCGTGGTGAAGCGGCTCGAGGCCGAGGGCGTCGCCCTCGACATCGGCAGCTATCGCGACGCCCCGGCCGGCCTGCGCATCTGGTGCGGCTCCACGGTGGAGCCCTCGGACGTCGCGGCGCTCCTGCCGTGGATCGAGTGGGCCTATCAGACCGAGCGCGATTGATAGTCGCGGCCGATTTCAGGCCGCACTGAAATTCCGTACAAAATGCCAAATCCGGTCCCGGAGTTGGTACGAAACGTTCAAAACACAGGACCAGACACCATGGCCCCCAAAGTTCTCATCTCCGACAAACTCTCCGACGCCGCCGTCCAGATCTTCCGCGACCGGGGCATCGACGTGACCTTCGAGCCCGGCCTCGGCAAGGACAAGGACGCGCTCCTCGCCGCCATCAAGGACTACGACGGCCTCGCCATCCGCTCCGCCACCAAGGTGACCGAGAAGCTCCTGGCCGAGGCACCGAACCTCAAGGTCATCGGCCGCGCCGGCATTGGCACCGACAACGTCGACAAGGACGCCGCCTCCAAGAAGGGCGTGATCGTGATGAACACGCCCTACGGCAATATGATCACGACGGCCGAGCACGCTATCGCCATGATGTTCGCCGTCGCCCGCCAGATCCCCGAGGCGAATGCCTCGACCCATTCTGGAAAATGGGAAAAATCGCGCTTCATGGGGGTGGAGCTCTCGGGCAAGACCCTGGGCGTCATCGGGGCCGGCAACATCGGCGGCATCGTCTGTGACCGCGCGCGCGGCCTCAAGATGAAGGTCGCCGCCTATGACCCCTTCCTGTCCGAGGAACGCGCGACCAAGCTGGGCGTGGAGAAGGTCGAACTCGATGACCTGCTGACCCGCGCCGATTTCATCACCCTGCACGTCCCCTTCACCGAGCAGACGAAGAACATCCTCTCGCGCGAGAACATCGCCAAGCTGAAGAAGGGTGTGCGCATCGTGAACTGCGCGCGCGGCGGCCTCGTCGACGAGGAAGCCCTGGCCGAGGCACTGAAGTCCGGCCACGTCGCCGGTGCCGCCTTCGACGTCTTCGCCGTCGAGCCCGCCACCAACTCGCCGCTTTTCAATCTCCCGAACGTCGTCGTCACCCCGCACCTCGGCGCGGCCACGACCGAAGCGCAGGAGAATGTCGCCCTGCAAGTGGCCGAGCAGATGTCGGATTACCTGCTGACGGGTGCCGTGACGAACGCGCTCAACATGCCCTCGGTCACCGCCGAGGAGGCCAAGGTCATGGGCCCCTGGGTCAAGGTGGCCGAGCATCTCGGGGCCTTCGTCGGGCAGATGACCGACGAGCCGATCAAGGCCATCGAGATCATCTACAACGGCTCCGTCGCAACGATGAACCTCGATGCGCTCAACTGCTCGGCCATCGCGGGCGTGATGAAGGCGACGAACCCCGATGTGAACATGGTCTCGGCCCCCGTGGTCGCCCGGGAGCGCGGTGTCGAGATTTCGACCACCCGGCAGGACAAGACCGGGGCCTTCGACGGCTATATCAAGCTGATCGTGAAGACCGACACGCGCGAGCGATCCATCGCCGGCACGGCCTTCTCCGACGGCAAGCCGCGGTTCATCCAGATCAAGGGCATCAACATCGACGCCGAGGTCGGCGCGCACATGCTCTATACGACGAACGAGGACGTGCCGGGCATCATCGGCACGCTCGGACAGACGATGGGTGAAAACAGCGTGAACATCGCCAACTTCACCCTCGGCCGGTCGGACCGGGGGCAGGATGCCATCGCGCTCCTTTACCTCGACGATCAGCCGCCCGCCCATGTGATCGAGAAGCTCTGCGCGACGGGGATGTTCCAGAACGTCTCGCCGCTGCAGTTCAACGTCTGAGCGGCGATGCCCTACGCCGTCGGCGATCTGCACGGGTATTCCGGTCAACTCGACCGGGTGCTGGCGCTGATCGAGGCCGACGGCGGGGCTGACGCGCCCGTCGTCTTCCTAGGCGACTACGTCGACCGGGGGCCGGACGCGCGCGGCGTGCTAGAGCGGCTGATCGCCGGTCGGGCGGCCGGGCGCGACTGGACCTGCCTGCTGGGCAATCACGATCATCTCTTCCTGCGGTTCCTGCAAGACGGGACGACGACGGAACTCGCCGTCGGGCCGGACGTCAACTGGCTGCATCCCCGGGGCGGCGGCGCGACGACGCTGGCGTCCTACGGCCTCGACGTGCCGTTCGAGGCGCAGAAGACGGGCGCGCGCGGCGCGACGGCCCGTGCCGTGCTGCACGATCTCGCCCTTGCCGCCGTGCCCGCCGCGCATCGCGCCTTTCTCGAGAGCTGCCCGCGCTTGCACCGCACCGCGGATCACGTCTTCGTCCACGCCGGTCTGCGCCCCGGCGTCCCGGTTGGGGCGCAGGATCCGCACGACCTGATCTGGATCCGGGAGCCGTTCCTGTCGGACCCGCGCGACCACGGGGCGCTGGTCGTTCACGGGCACACGCCGCTTGACGCCGCGCGTCACCATGGCAACCGCGTGAACCTCGACAGCGGGGCCGGCTTCGGCAAACCCGCAACCGTCGCCTGGATCGAGGGCCGCCGCGCGTGGTCGCTCACCGAGACGGGGCGGGTGGAACTCACGCCGTAACGTCGGCCTTTCGCACGGCCCCGTCTTTGTTCCAGAATTCTCCCGGGGGTCGGAGGCTGGCCCACGAGAAAGGGAGCCGTTCCATGTCCGACATCGTCATTCTCTCCGGTACGCGCACCGCGATCGGCACCTTCGGCGGCAGCCTCGCCGCCACGCCGCCGATCGAGCTTGCCGCCACGGTTTCGCGCGCCGCCATCGAAGGGGCCGGTCTCGACCCCACGCAGATCGGGCAGAGCGTCTTCGGCCACGTCATCAACACCGAGCCGCGCGACATGTACCTGAGCCGCGTCGCCGCGATGGGCGCCGGCGTGCCGGAGACGACGCCGGCGATGAACGTCAACCGTCTCTGCGGGTCGGGCGTGCAGGCCATCGTCTCGGGCGCGCAGGCGCTGATGCTGGGCGATGCGGACTTCGCGCTCGTCGGCGGGGCGGAGTGCATGTCACGCTCGCCCTATATCCTGCCAGACGCCCGCTGGGGCGCGAAGATGGGGGACGTGAGGGGCCTCGACATGATGCTGGGCGCACTGAACTGCCCCTTCGGAACGGGTCACATGGGCGTCACCGCCGAGAATGTCGCCGCCGAACACGGGATCACCCGCGACGATCAGGACGCTTTCGCCGTCACCTCGCAGGAGCGGGCGGCAGCGGCGATCGCGGACGGACGTTTCGCCGATCAGATCACGCAGGTCATGGTGCAGCGCAAGCGCGAGATGGTCGCCTTCGACACCGACGAGCACCCGAAGCCGAGCGACATGGAGAGCCTCGGCCGGCTGCGCCCGGTCTTCCAGAAGGACGGGACGGTCACCGCGGGCAACGCCTCGGGCATCAATGACGGGGCCGCGGCGCTCGTGCTCGCCCGCGCCGAGGCGGCGGAGGCTGCCGGGCTCAAGCCCCGCGCGCGCATTCTGGGCTACGCGCACGCCGGCGTGCGACCGGAGGTCATGGGCATCGGGCCGGTGCCGGCCGTCCAGGCGCTGCTGAAGCGGACGGGTCTTGCCGCTGCGGACTTCGACGTCATCGAGTCGAACGAGGCCTTCGCCTCGCAGGCGCTGGCGGTGGCGCGGGACCTCGAGCTCGACCCGGCACGGGTGAACCCGAACGGCGGGGCCATCGCGCTCGGCCATCCGGTCGGCGCGACCGGGGCGATCATCGCGGTCAAGGCGCTTCACGAACTCGAGCGGACAGGCGGCCGCCGCGCGCTGGTGACGATGTGCATCGGCGGCGGTCAGGGCATCGCGCTCGCGCTGGAGCGGATCTGAAAGGGACGAGGGGCCAGCCCCTCGCGCCGCGACCCCTTGCGAGGGGCCAGCCCCTCGAGCTCCCCGGAGTATTTCCGGCAGGAAGAAAGGGCTCAGTAGCCCAGGGCGCAGCCGTCCTTGCGGGGGTCGGAGGCGCCTTCGAGGTAGCCGCTCGCGTCGATGCGGATCGCCTGTGCGCCCCCAATCGGCGTGTCGGGGATCCGGACGTCATGGCCCATCGCGTAGAGCTCGGCACGCACGCTGTCGGAATAGCCGCGCTCGACCTTCAGAACGCCGCCATCGGCAAAGCTGCGCGGCGCGTCGATTGCGGTTTGTGCATCCATGCCGAAATCCACCATGTTCGACAGGAAGCGGTGGTGGCCGTTCGGCTGATAGGCCCCGCCCATCACGCCGAAGGGCATCGTGACCCGGCCTGCCTCGCGCAGAATTCCGGGAATGATCGTGTGCATGGGCCGCTTGCCCGGGCCCATCTCGTTCGGGTGCCACCGCTCCAGCGTGAAGCCCGCGCCGCGGTTCTGCATCAGGATGCCGAACCTGTCGGAGGCGATGCCCGATCCGAAGCTATGGAAGATCGAGTAGATGAGCGAGACCGCGAGGCGGTCGCGGTCGACCACGGTGATATAGATCGTATCCTTGTGGACGGCCTCGGTCAGCGGGGCCGCGGCGGCCATGGCCCGCTTCGGGTTGATGAGATCGGCAAGCCGCGCGGCCGTTTCGGGGGCCAGCATGTGGTCGAGACGGGCGGTGTGATCTGGGTCCGCCAGAAGGCGGTTGCGCGCATCGTAGGCGAGTTTCGCGGCCTCCGCCTCGATATGCGCGCGACGGGCCCCGACCGGATCCATCGCCGGAATGTCGAACCGGGCGAGGATGTTGTTCATCAGGATCGCCGTCGCGCCCTGGCCGTTCGGGGGATGCTCGACGAGCTCGATGCCCTTGTAGGGACTGGCGATCGGATCGGTCCAGTCGCTGCGCACGGCCGCGAAATCCTCCGCGGTGTGAACACCGCCCATGGCGCGAAGGCTCCTGACCATGTCCTCGGCCACCTCGCCGTCGTAGAAGCCGGCACGGCCCTCGGCCGCGATCCGGCGCAGCACATCGGCCTGGCCGGGCAGGGCGAAGCGGTGACCCGGCGCGGGTGCGCTGCCGTCCACGAGGTAGAGGTCGCGCGCGCCGCCTTGCAGGGTGTCTACGGCCTCGGTCCAGTCGAAGGCGACGCGCGGGGCGACCGGTACGCCGGTCTCGAAATAGGGAACGAGCGGTCCCAGCGTGTCTTCGAGGCCGAGCGCGCCGTAGCTTTCGGACAGGGTGCAGAAGGCGTCGACGGCACCCGGCACGGTGACGGCATCGGCGGACGTCAGCGGGACGGCTGCAAGGCCCTGGGCCCGGAGCCTTTGGGCCGAGGACGCGGCGGGCGCGCGGCCGGAGCCGTTGAGCGCGCGCACGTCGTCGCTGCCCGCGGGTGAGATGAGCGCGAAGGCGTCGCCGCCGAGACCGGTCATCTGAGGTTCGCAGAGGCCAAGGATGACGGCTCCGGCAATGGCTGCGTCGACGGCATTGCCGCCGCGGGCAAGGGTGTCGAGGGCGATCTTGGCCCCGAGAGGATGCGAGGTGGCGCACATCCCCTCCGTCGCGAGGACGGGAGAGCGGCCGGGGCGGTGGAAGTCGCGCATCGAAGCTCCTTGGCTGATGCGGTCGAGCCTAAGCCGCGGTGGCGTAAAGTCACCCCCCCGACCGGCATCTCGGACGGACAACTTCGGTCGGGCGCCGGGGCATCGCGGTCGGCGCGGACTGCCAGTGGCTCGCGGCGCGGGACGGGACGTCGAAGCTGTCGGCCGGGATGGCTGCGGCGGTATCGGAACGAACGGTCCGGTCCGGGTTGTCATCCTGGCCCGGCGCGCGGCCTCGACGTCGAAGGACGTAAGCTTGGGGGCTGTCGCGCCGACGCCGAGGGCGGCCATATGCAGCCACGGTTCCAGTTTGCTTCGGGTCCCCGGCGGTTCGATGCGGATTTCGGGACAGCCGAATGGCGCTTCGTCGAGGTGTTGGAAACAACGATAGGGGATCGGGCGGGCATGTCGCGATTGGCCTTAGCTCTGCCCGGTGCGATCCTCGGGCGGTTCCGTGTCAGGCGGCGCAGACCGAGAAGCTGAGCCGGTTCCGGCCCCGCTCGCGTTCGTAGATCATGTCGTCCACGAGAGCATGGATGATGAACCAACCGAACCCGCCCTCGGGCAGGTCGTCGATGGTGGTACCCATCTCAGGCAGATCCGCGGATGTGAGAAGCCAGGGTGGCAGGGCACGGCCCGAATCGACCGTTTCCACGTGCAACCCGTCCGGCCTCGGGCAGATTACCAAGTCGACATCGCCCCGTCCGTCGGGGACGGCGTGTTCCGCAATGTTGTTGAGCACCTCACCCAGAACGACCGTGACCTTCTCGCGCAGATCCGGAGCGATGCCGCAGGCAGCGAAGAAGCGGCTGAGATCGGCGAGTTGCCGGCTGATCGCTTCCGGCGTGGCCGGGAAACGATGGCGGATTTCGCCCTCCGGCTGACCCGGGAGAGACGACAGGCGATCCCCGCTCATGCCGCGGTCTGGTCCGGGCCGCCGGCGGCGCAGTTCGGCAACGCGTCATGCAGGACGAAAATCTGATCCATACGGGTCAGGGCGAGAACCTTGCGGACGGCGTCGCCGCAACGCGCCAGTTCCAGCCGGCGCCCCCCGCCGAGGGCCTTCATGATCGCCACGAGGGCGCCGAGACCGCTGCTGTCGAGGAATTCGACCCGGTGCATGTCGAGCATGACACGCCCCGTGCCGGCCTGCGCGTGCTGGCGGACCTGTTCCTTGAAGGCCATGGAGGCCGCGGCGTCGAGGCGCGGAAGCTCGACCGTGACGAGAAGGAGGGCGGGGTCGCCGGTGTCGATGGTGATCAAGGCGCGCTCCGATCGGTGATCCGCCGTGCCAGGCACTGGCGCAGCTTGTGTTCAGGTGCCAGATTGCCACCCGGAAGATTACCAGAGCGTGAATCGAGCCAGGGAGATTGCCTAAAATGAAAGACGTGGTGATTGCCGGTGCGAAGCGGACGCCGATGGGCGGTTTTCAGGGCGTGCTTGCGGGCGCGACGGCGGCCGAACTCGGGGGTGCGGCCATCGCGGCCGCGCTCGACGATGCGGGGCTTGCGCCCGAGCGGGTGGAAGAACTCCTGATGGGATGCGTCCTGCCGGCCGGTCAGGGCCAGGCCCCGGCGCGGCAGGCGGGGTTCCATGCCGGTCTGCCCAAGGAGGTGCCGGCGACCACGCTCAACAAGATGTGCGGCTCGGGGATGAAGGCGGCGATGATGGCGCACGACCAGATCGCGCTCGGCCAGACCGGCGTGATGGTGGCGGGCGGCATGGAGTCGATGACGAATGCGCCCTACCTCATGCCGGCGATGCGCGGCGGCGCGCGGATCGGGCACCAGCGCGCCGTCGACCACATGTTCCTCGATGGGCTCGAGGATGCCTACGACAAGGGCCGCCTGATGGGCACCTTCGCCGAGGATTGCGCCGAAGCATATCAGTTCACCCGCACCGCGCAGGACGACTATGCGCTCCGCTCGCTCAGCCGCGCGCAGGCGGCCATCGCTGACGGCGGTTTCGCGGCGGAAGTGGTACCTTACACGGTCACCGGCCGGAAGGGCGAGACGACGATCGCGGAGGACGAGCAACCGGGGAGCGCGCGGCCCGACAAGATCCCGCATCTGAAACCGGCGTTCCGCAAGGACGGGACGGTGACGGCGGCCAATTCCTCCTCGATCTCGGACGGCGCGGCGGCGCTTCTCCTCATGTCGCGGGAGGCGGCCGAGGCCGAAGGCGCAAGGGTGCGGGCGCGGATCATGGGCCATGCCTCGCACGCGCAGGAGCCCGGGCTCTTCACGACCGCCCCCGTGCCGGCCGCGCGCAAGCTGATGGAGCGGCTGGGCTGGTCGGTCGGGGATGTGGACATCTGGGAAGTGAACGAGGCCTTCGCGGTCGTCCCCATGGCCTTCATGAAGGAGATGGGGCTGTCGCCCGATATCGTGAACGTCAATGGCGGGGCCTGCGCGCTCGGCCATCCGATCGGGGCGTCCGGCGCGAGGATCATCGTGACGCTCTTGCACGCGATGGAAGCGCGTGACGTCAAACGCGGGATCGCGGCGATCTGCATCGGCGGCGGCGAGGGCACGGCCATCGCGCTGGAGCGCCCGTGAGGCCGGGCCCCGCGGCATCTCCGTTCGAACGGAGATGCACCTGCGTCCGAACGCAGGTGTTCCAGGCATGACGGTCGACTATCCCGCGCTGCACCGCACGATCGCGAGCCTGACCGAGGGCGAGGACGACACCGTCGCGCTCATGGCCACGGTCGCCTGCGAGGTGCATCACGCCGACGACCGCTTCGACTGGACGGGGTTCTATCGCGTGACAGGCCCCGAGATGCTCAAGATTGGCCCCTACCAGGGCGGGCACGGCTGCCTGCAGATCCCGTTCGCGCGCGGCGTCTGCGGGGCCTGCGCGACGAGCGGCGAAGCGCAGCTCGTGCCGGACGTGGATGCCTTCCCGGGCCACATCGCCTGCGCCTCCTCGACCCGCTCGGAACTGGTGCTGCCGGTCTTCGGGGCGGACGGCGCGCTGATCGCCGTCTTCGACATCGACAGCGATCGTCCCGCCGCCTTCACGCCGGAAGACGAACGCGAACTCTCCGCGATGCTGCGCGCGGTCTTCGCATGAGGCCGCTTGCCGAGCTCATGGCGACGCACGCCCGCGCCGGGCGCATCGACTGGATCGGGGTGCGGGCGGCGCGCCGGGCCGCGATGGTGCCGCTCCGGCTGGCGCAGGTGACGCAGGCCGGCCTCGCTGGCGATCATGCGCGCGCCGGCAAACGGGCGGTGACACTGATCCAGGGGGAACACCTGCCGGTGATCGCGGATCTCTGCGACGGGGCGGCGACGCCCGAGGCCCTTCGGCGCAATCTCGTCGTCTCGGGGATCAACCTCGCCGCTCTGAAGGGGCGCGCGGTGCGCCTCGGGATGTCAGTGATCGAGATAACCGGCCCCTGTGCGCCCTGCTCCCGGATGGAGGAGACGCTGGGGGTGGGCGGCTACTTCGCGGTGCGCCACCACGGCGGCTGGTGCGCCCGGGTGGTCGACGGGGGCGAGGTCAAACTCGGGGACGCGGTGGAGCCGGAAGGCGACGTTTTGCGTCCTGGTACGCCCGAATGATCCTGCGTGCCGCGACCGAAGCCGACCGGGCCGCGATCGTCGCGCTGCACCTCGCCTCCTGGCAGGACAGCTACGGCATCGAACTGCCCGAGGCCGTGCTGCGCGACGTCCTGCCGGGATACCTGGCCGAGAAATGGGCCCCGCGTGTCTTCGCGCCGCCGATGCTGACGCTCGTCGCGGAGGGGGACGCGGGGCTTGCCGGGTTCGTCTGTGTCCTGACTGCCGAGGCCCCGCCGCTCATCGACAACCTGCACGTCCATCCGGGGCTGCGCGGCCGCGGGCTCGGCGCACGGCTTCTGGCGGCGGCGCGTGCGGGCGTGGCCGATGCGGGCTTCGACGAGGTGGAACTGACCGTGCTGGAGCGCAACACGCGCGCCCATGCGTTCTACCTCGCGCAGGGCGGGCGCGACCTAGGGGCGAAGCCGGATCTGCTGGTCGGCCACCCGGTCACCGTGCGACGCATCCGCTTCGCGTCCGGGCAGGGTTCAAACCCCGCAGAATAGAGGGTATGCGGGCGCAAACATCCGATAGGCGCGCGACATGAAATTCACCCTCTCCTGGCTGAAACATCACCTCGACACTTCCGCCTCCGTGGCCGAGATCGCCGAGACGCTGACGGACCTCGGCCTCGAGGTCGAGGGCGTGGAGGACCGGGGCGCGGCGCTCGACGCCTTCACCATCGGCAAGGTGGTGAGCGCGGAGAAGCACCCGGATGCCGACCGCCTGCGCGTCTGTCAGGTAGAGACGGACGAGGGCGTGCAGCAGATCATCTGCGGGGCTCCGAACGCGCGGGAGGGGATCACGGTCGTCGTCGCCAAGCCCGGAGTCTACGTGCCGGGCATCGACACGACGATCGGGGTCGGCAAGATACGCGGGATCGAGAGCTTCGGCATGATGGCCTCCGAGCGGGAGCTGGAGCTGTCGGAGGAGCATGACGGCATCATCGAGCTGCCCTCGGGCGAGGTGGGTCAGCGCTTCACCGACTGGCTGGCCCAGAACGACCCGGCCAAGGTGGACCCGGTGATCGAGATCGCAATCACGCCGAACCGGCCCGACGCGCTTGGCGTGCGGGGCGTCGCGCGCGACCTGGCGGCGCGGGGGCTCGGCGTGCTGAAGGATGTGCCGACGCCGGTGATCGAGGGCAGCTACGAGAGCCCCGTCGCGGTCTCCATCGACGACGACACGGCCGATGGCTGCCCCGTCTTCTGCCTGCGGATGATCCGGGGCGTGAAGAATGGGCCGAGCCCAGACTGGCTGCAGGATCAGCTGCGTGCGATCGGGCTCCGGCCGATCAACTTCTTCGTGGATGTGACGAACTGGTTCACCTATGATCTGAACCGGCCGCTTCACGTCTTCGATGCCGACAAGGTAACGGGCGACCTGCGGGTGCATCGCGCCAAGGGCGGCGAGGAGATCGTCGCGCTGGACGACAAGACCTACATCCTGCCCGAAGGCGCGATGGTCATCTCGGACGATAGCGAGGTCGAGAGCATCGCCGGCATCATGGGCGGAGCCGCGACCGGCGTGAGCGAGGAGACGGTGAACGTTCTCGTGGAGAGCGCCTTCTGGGATCATGTGCAGATCGCGATGGCCGGGCGGGCGATGAAGATCCACTCGGATGCCCGCTACCGCTTCGAGCGCGGCGTCGACCCTGCCTTCACGCCCGAGGGGCTGGACCATGCCTGCCGGATGATCCTCGATCACGCGGGCGGCGAGGTGTCGGAGATGGTCGTCGCGGGCGCGGTCCCGGACGTGAGCCGGGCCTACAAGCTGGACACCAAGCGCATCGAGAGCCTCGTCGGCATGGAGATCCCGGCCGAGACGCAGCGCGCGTCGCTGACGGCGCTCGGGTTCGTGCTCGAGGGCGACATGGCGCATGTCCCGTCGTGGCGCCCCGACGTGCAGGGAGAGGCCGATCTGGTGGAGGAAGTCGCGCGCATCGCGTCGCTGACGAAGCTGGAGGGCAAGCCGATGGTGCGGGCTCCCGGTATCCTGCGCCCCGTCCTGACGCAGGCGCAGCAGAGGGAGCGCATGGCGCGGCGCACGGCGGCGGCGCTCGGGTACAACGAATGCGTGACCTACTCCTTCATCGACGAGGCCGCTGCCGCGCTCTTTGGCGGCGGCACCGAGGCGACCCGGCTCGAAAACCCGATTTCCTCGGACATGAGCCACATGCGGCCCGCGCTCCTGCCCGGTCTTCTGCAGGCGGCGGCCCGCAACCAGGCGCGGGGGCAGGCCGACATGGCGCTCTTCGAACTGGGCGCGGCCTTCCCCGGCGGCGAGCCGGGCGAGCAGCATCAGGAGGTCGCGGGGCTTCTAATCGGGCACACGGGGCCGAAATCCGTCCATGGCGACCGGCGTGCGGTCGACGTCTTCGACGCGAAGGCCGATGCGGAGGCCGTTCTGGCGGCGCTTGGCGCGCCCGCTAAGTCGCAGGTGATGCGCGGGGCGGCGGAGTGGTGGCATCCGGGCCGGTCGGGCCGGATCTGCCTCGGTCCGAAGAAGGCGCTGGCCGTTTTCGGTGAGATCCACCCGAAAGTGCTCAAGGCGATGGACGTGAAGGGGCCGGCGGTCGGCTTCACGATCTGGCCGGCCGAGGTGCCCGTCCCGAAGGCGCAGGGGACGTCGCGCGGGGCGCTGGCCCTCTCGGACCTTCAGGCGGTCGAGCGTGACTTCGCCTTCGTGGTCGACGCCAGGGTCGAGGTGCAGAAGCTCGTGCAAGCGGCGCAGGGCGCGGACAAGGCGCTCATCACCGAGGTGCGGGTCTTCGACGAGTTCATCGGCGGGTCGCTTGGCGAGGGCCGGAAATCACTGGCGCTGACCGTGCGGTTGCAACCCACCGAGAAGACGCTGACCGACAAGGAGATCGAGGCCGTCTCGGCGAAGATCGTCGAGAAGGTCACGAAGGCGACCGGCGGCGAATTGCGCGGCTGAGAGGGTTCAGGCGTCCCGTCATCGTGGGGCTCGACCCGACGATCTCGGGCCCTTGCAAGAGATGGCCGGATCAAGTCCGACCATGACCCCAAGAAAGAGCGGCGCGCCCTACTCGTACACCCGCTGATCGTCGATCACCTTGCCGTCGTTCGGGAGGCTGTCGACCCGTTCGACCCGCCCCTTGAGCTTCAGGACCTGCGCCACCGAGGCGGACCACGCACCCTCGTCGCCGCCGTCGGCCTCCACCTGGACGGCCATCGCGTCCATCTCGCCCTCGCGCGTGACGGTGACGCGGGCGGCGCGGATCTCGGGATGGCGCGCGACGAGGTCGGCCACCTGCTCGGGGCGCACGAACATCCCCTTGATCTTCGCCGTCTGGTCGGCGCGCCCCATCCAGCCCTTGATGCGCATGTTGGTGCGGCCGCAGGGCGATTGCCCTTCCATCCGCGCGGAGAGGTCGCCGGTGGCGAAACGGACGAGCGGATAGTCAGGGTTGAGCGCGGTAACGACGACTTCGCCCACCTCGCCGGGTGCCACCGGATCGCCCGTCCCCGGGCGGACGATTTCGAGGATCACGCCCTCGTCGACGATCATCCCCTCCATCGCCGCGCTCTCGTAGGCGATGTTGCCGAGGTCGGCCGTCGCGTAGCACTGCAGCGTCGCGATGCCTCGATCCGCATACTCCTGCCGCAGCGAGGGGAAGAGTGCGCCGCCGCCCACGGCCGCACGGGTGAAGGCCAGTGTCTCGCCCATCTCCTCCGCCCGGTCGAGGATCACCTTCAGGTAGTCGGGCGTGCCCGCGTAGGCGGTGCAGCCGATGTCTTTCGCCGCGCGCACCTGCAGGTCGGTCTGCCCGGTCCCGGCGGGCAACACGCGGGCCCCAACGGCGCGTGCGCCGCTCTCGAAGATCATGCCGGCGGGCGTCAGGTGGTAGCCGAAGCAGTTCTGGACCGTGTCGCCCGCGCCGATGCCGCAGGCGTGCAGGAAGCGGCCCATGCGCCACCAGTCATGGGTCGTCCCGCCGGGTTCATAGATCGGGCCGGGGGATTGGAACACATGGGCCACTTCGCCCACCGGCATCCCGCCGAAAGGCGGGGTCGCCGCCTGCCATTCCGAGAGTTTCGATTTACGCAGGACGGGGAGCTTCGCGAGGTCCGAGAGGTCGGTCAGAGGGTCGTCGCTCCGCGCCGCCAGCAGTTCGTTCAGCGTCGACAGCTGCGCGGCGGCGCGGTCGTCGGCGGAGCGGGTCTCGAGGGCGTCGTAGTGGGTCATCGTGTCCTCGTCAGGCGGCGCGCAGCGGATAGGTGGAAAGGGGCTCGTAGAGCGGACCGTCGGGTGTGAGCACCGACGACCAGAGCGTCACCCCGGTCGCCCGCGCCTCGGGCAGGTCGGGGCGGCCGAGCCGGGCGAGATGACCGGGCAGGCGCTCCATGTCGGGGCGGGCCGTCGCGCCGAAGCGCGTCAGGGTGATGTGCGGTCGAAAGCGATCGCGCGGTAGGTCGATGCCCGCGGCGCGCGCGGCGGTGCGGACCCTGTCCCGCAGGGCGGTGAGGCCCGCTTCCGGCGCGATGTCGAGGACGATGGCGCGGGCCTTCGTCGTGCCCAGCATCTCGAAGGTCTTTGCGCGCAGGCTGGCGACGGGCAGGGGGCGCGCGTCGAGCGTCTCGTGCAGGGCTTCGAGCCGGACCTCGGGCTGATCGTCGAGGAAGGCGAGCGTGAGGTGCAGATCCTCCGGCGCGACCCGCCGCCCGCCGGTCAACCGTGCCTGCGCCCGCACCAGCGACGCGATCCAGCCTTCGGGGCAGGGGAGGCCGACGAAGGCTCTCACGGTGCGCTCGCAGTCGTGGGAGCGTCATCCTCGGGCTCGCCCCGAGGATCTCTTGCCGCCAGAGATCCCCGGATCAAGTCCGGGGATGACGCGGCCCCAAGAGAAGCGTCACGCGTCACGACAGCCACCGCTTGCGGCGGCGGTAGCTGCGCACGTCGCGGAAGCTCTTGCGGCCGTCGTCGGACATGCCGAGGTAGAACTCCTTCACGTCCGGGTTCTCGCGCAGCTCCTTCGCGGGGCCGTCCATCACGATGCGGCCCGACTCGAGGATGTAGCCGTAGTGCGCGAAGCGCAGGGCGACATTGGTGTTCTGCTCGGCCAGAAGGAAGGTCACGCCCTGTTCCTCGTTGAGGCGCTTCACGATGCCGAAGATCTGCTCCACGAGTTGCGGGGCGAGACCCATCGAGGGTTCGTCGAGGAGGATCATCTCGGGCCGCGCCATCATCGCGCGGCCGATCGCGCACATCTGCTGCTCTCCGCCCGAGGTATAGCCCGCCTGGCTCGTGCGGCGTTCGCGCAGGCGGGGGAAGTATTCATAGACCATTTCGAGGTCGTCCTTCGTCGCCTTCGCCCCGTCCCGGCGGGTATAGGCCCCCGTGAGGAGGTTCTCCTCGACGGTCAGATGCTCGAAGCAATGGTGCCCCTCCATCACCTGCACGACGCCCCGGTTCACGAGGTCGGCAGGCGTGAGGCTCTGGATCCGCTCGCCCTGGTAGGTGATCGACCCCTTGGTCACGTCGCCGCGCTCGGAGCGCAGGAGGTTCGAGATCGCCTTGAGCGTCGTCGTCTTGCCCGCGCCGTTGCCGCCCAGAAGCGCGGTGATCCCGCCCTTCGGCACGCTGAGGCTGACGCCCTTCAGGACGAGGATCACGTGGTTGTAGATCACCTCGATATTGTTGACCTCGAGCAGCTTCTCCTGCCCGTCGTTGGCGGCGTCGGCCTGCGGCTTGGTATCCAGCATGTCGCGTCTCCCTCGCATTGGCGCGGCCGTCCCTCGGGGCGGCGGGGCAAAGGCGATGGGGCCCCGGCCCGCGCATGGCGGGCCGGGGCCGTGTCACATCACTCGGCGCAGCCGGGCGTGATGTTGTTCTCGGCGGCGTAGGCCAGGCTGTCTTCCTCCACGAGCGGGTCGATGACCGACGTGTCCGGCGTGATGAAGTCGGTCAGCGGCTCGAAGGCCCCGGCCGAGGCATTCCAGCGCTGGACGAGCGCTTCGCCCGAGCCGCCGTGGTTCTGACAGGAGACGGCAAAGACCGGGCCGATGTTCGGCGCGCCCAGTTCCTCCATCCGGGCCTCGGTCATTTCGAGGGCGGCCATGCCGTCGCGCATCTGCTCGGGCGTGATGTCGGAGGTGCCGTGGATTTCCTGCGCCTTGGCGATCGCCTCGGCGGCCAGCATCGCCGCGTACATACCGCGGGTGTAGAGCACCTTGCCCACGTTGTCGCCCGCGCCGGCCCCGAGGCCCGGTTCGATGACGGTCGTGCGGATCTCCTCGAAGATGGGCGCATCCGGGTTGATCGTGTTCATGTTGAGCGACAGGTAGCCGTCGGCGGCGGCCCCGGCAGGGGTCACGTCATGCTCGGCCCCGGCCCACCAGTTGCCGATGAACTGCTCCATCGGGTAGCGGACGTTGGCGGCCTCCTGGATGGCGACCTGGTTCATCACGCCCCAGCCCCACATCAGGACGTAGTCGGGACGCTCGCGCCGGATCTGCAGCCATTGCGACTTCTGCTCCTGACCCGGGTGATCGACCGCGATCTCGGTCAGGGAAAAGCCGTGCTTCTCGCCCAGGGCCTGAAGCGTGCGGATCGGCTCCTTGCCGTAGGCGGAGTTGTGGTAGACGAGCGCGATAGTCTTGCCGTCGAGCGAGCCCTCGTTCTGGTCCAGAAGATAGTTCACCGCCACCGAGGCCGCGTCCCAGTAGTTCGCGGGGTAGTTGAAGACGTTGTTGAAGACCTCGCCGTTGCGCGCGCTCGTCCGGCCATAGCCCATCGTGTGCAGCGGGATGCCGTCGGCCTGCGCTTTCGGGATCAGCTGATAGGTGATGCCGGTCGAGAGCGGCTGATAGACGAGCGCACCCTCGCCCTTTGTGCTCTCGTAGCACTCGACACCCTTCTCGGTGTTGTAGCCCGTCTCGCATTCGATCAGCCGGATCGGTTCCCCGCCGATGCCGCCGTCGCGCTCGTTCAGGAGGGTGAAGTAATCCTGATAGCCGTCGGAGAAGGGGATGCCGCCGGCGGCATAGGGGCCGGTGCGGTAGCTGAGGTCCGGGATGACCAGATCGGCCATCGCGGGGGCGGCGGCGATGATCGCGCCGACCGTCAGTGTGCCTAGTTTCTTCATCGGTTGTTCCTCCCTTGGTTTATCCGATGCGGGCCTTTCCGGCCCCGTGGGGTGGGCACCTCCAACGTGTCGGGAGATGCCCACCGATCCTTCAATGCGGGAACGGCCAGAGCCGCAGCTTCTCCTTCGTCAGTCGCCAGAGCTGCGCGAGTCCATGCGGCTCCACGATGAGGAAGAAGACGATCAGCCCGCCCACGATGACGAGGTTCAGATGCGCCACGATGTCCGTGGGCCAGCCGAAGAGGTCGACGCCCACCAGCTTGAGCACCACCGGCAGCAGGACGAGGAACGCCGCGCCCGCGAAACTGCCGAAGATGGAACCGAGGCCGCCGATGATGACCATGAAGAGCACGAGGAACGATTTCTGGATGCCGAAGGCCTCGCCCACCTCGACCGCACCGAGGTAGACCGTGAAGAAGAGCGAGCCCGAGACCCCGATGAAGAAGCTGGAGATCGCGAAGGCCGAGAGCTTGGCGCGCAGCGGGTTCACCCCGATGATTTCCGCCGCGATATCCATGTCGCGGATCGCCATCCACTTGCGGCCCACCGTGCCGCGCGTGAGGTTCCGTGCGACCCAGGCGAGGGCCACGACGAAGATCAGGCAGAAGGTGTATTGCGCCCAGGCCTGCGTGTTCGGTCCGGTGACAACGATGCCGAAGACCGACCGCTCCGGCGCGCTGATCTGGCCCGAGGCGGAGTAGTTGTAGAACCACGAAACCTTGTTGAACATCCAGACGAGGAAGAACTGCGCCGCAAGCGTCGCCACGGCGAGGTAGAAGCCCTTGATGCGCAAGCTCGGCAGACCGAAGGCCGCGCCCACGGCTGCGGTGATGAAGCCCGACAGGATGGTGATGGTGAACATGTCCATCCACGGGAAGGCCGTCATCAGCTTGTAGGCCGAATAGGCCCCGACCGCCATGAACCCGCCCGTGCCGAGCGACACTTGCCCGCAATAGCCGGTCAGGATGTTGAGGCCCAGGGCGGCGATCGCGTAGATCAGGAACGGTACGAGAAGGGCGGACGCCCAGTAGTCTGTGATGACGAAAGGCACGAGAAAAGCGGCCGCGATCAGGATCACCCAATAGCCCGTCCGGTCGAAACGGATCGGGAAGGTCTGGTTGTCGGCGGTGTAGGAGGTTTTGAAGTCTCCGGCTTCACGGTAGATCATCAGATTGCCTCCTTCTTTAGATGGAAGACGGTTGCAGGGATAAGCATCGAGCCAATCACCAGAAGAGGCAGGCCGAACCAGAGAAAGTCTCCTGGATCAACGGTCCAACTGAAGAGGCCCAAGCCCAAGTAGAGCAATGCGATCACGCACATGCCTATCCAGTAGGCTTTCCCGGCAGCGTTCAGCGCTCGGTCTTGAAACCAAGCTCGAAGCAAAATGATGGCAGGTGCAGAGCCGACCGCAAAAACAAGTGCTGTAACGGCGAGATCTAAAGCGCCGAAGCCATTCCCGTAGTGGTTTGAAATACTAATCGTGAGGATGCAAAACATGACCGCGAAAATGACCGACATAGTCGCGCTTAGATACAGCATCCAAACAGAAATCCTCCTAAACCCGCTCAATGATCTTCTCCCCGAAGAGGCCCTGCGGGCGGAACACCAGAAACAGGAGCGCCAGTACGTAGGCGAACCAGTTCTCGGTCGCGCCGCCGAGGTAGGGCTGGCCGATCAGGAACTCGAAGAGCTTCTCGCCCACGCCGATGATGAGCCCGCCGACGATGGCCCCCGGGATCGAGGTGAAGCCGCCCAGCATCAGCACCGGCAGCGCCTTGAGCGCGATGAGCGAGAGCGAGAACTGAACCCCCGACTTCGCGCCCCACATGATGCCCGCGACGAGGGCGACGAAACCCGCGATCGACCAGACGAGCACCCAGATGAAGTTGAGCGAGATGCCGACCGAGAGCGCGGCCTGATGGTCGTCGGCCACCGCGCGCAGCGCCCGGCCCTGCTTGGTGTACTGCGAGAAGAGCACGAGCCCGACGACGAGGAGGGCCGCGATGATCGTGGCCACGATGTCGAGGTTGTCGATGAAGAAGCCGTAGCCGAAGGCGTTGAGCGTCGTCTCGTCGATCCAGGTGTTGATGCCCTGCGGCAGGCCGACGTCTAGTGTCTTGATCTCCGAGCCCCACATCAGGTCCGCGACTCCCTCCAGAAAGAAGGCGAGGCCGATCGTGGCCATGAAGAGGATGATCGGCTCCTGGTTGACGAGCTTCGAGAAGACGAAGCGGTTCACCGCCCAGGCGAAGACGGCCATCACGAGAACCGTCAGCAGGATCGCCAGAAGCGCGGGCACCTGCCAGCCGAAGTGGTGGATCTTGGTGCCGAAGATCGCGTTGATGAGATGGGCGAAGGGCACCTGCCCGTTCTGGATACCCACGAGCGTCATCGCCGCGAAGAGCGCCATGACCCCCTGCGCGTAGTTGAAGATGCCGCTCGCCTTGAAGATCAGCACGAAGCCGAGCGCGACGAGCGCATACATCACCCCCGCCATCAGGCCGTTCAGGGCGACTTCCATCGAGAAGAGCAATGTGTCGGGCATGTCGTCTCCTAGCTTTCGAGGTCCGTGTCCGACACGGAGAGCATGGCCATCTTGCGGCCCGTTTCGGGGTCTCGTCCCGTCATCACGCCGACGCGCAGCTTCGGCTCGCGCCAGGTGGTCGAGTGGTAGAATTGGCCGAGGAGGCTCTCGGTCTCGCGCAGCCTCTCCGCCGCGACTTCCGCATCGCGCCAGGCGGTGAAGGCCGCGACCGTCGCCTCGACCTCTGCCGTCTCGTCGAGGAGGGCGCAGCCGAGGAACTGCCCGTCGCCCTCGGGGACGACCTGCAGGATGAGGTTCTCGCCCGCGACATAGGTGGTGCCGGGCAGGTCGCCGTCGTCCATCACCTCCGCGAAACGCGCCGCGCCGCCCTCGGTCAGACCTTCCGTCACGGGCCTCTCGACCTCGGACATCGGGGTCAGGCAGCGGTCGACGAAAAGCGTCCAGCCCTCCGTCTCGGCCATCCCCGCGCCGGTCGAGGCCAGCGCGACCGCGCCCGCCCGCATCAGGAGTCCCGCGTCAATCATGCGCGACCCCGAGATAGGCGTCGATCACGGCCTGGTTGCCGCGCACCTCGTCGGGAGTGCCGTCGCCGATCTTGCGGCCGTAGTCCATGACGACCACGCGATCCGAGAGGTCCATGACGACGCCCATGTCGTGCTCGATGAGGGCGATGGTCGTGCCGAACTCGTCGTTCACGTCGAGGATGAAGCGGCTCATGTCCTCCTTCTCCTCGACGTTCATGCCGGCCATCGGCTCGTCGAGCAGCAGGAGCGACGGTTCGGCCGCGAGCGCACGGGCCAGCTCCACGCGCTTCTTGAGGCCGTAGGGCAGGCGGCCCACCGGCGTCTTGCGGATCGCCTGGATCTCGAGGAAGTCGATGATCCGCTCGACGGCGGCGCGGTTCTCGACCTCCTCGGCCTGGGCCTTGCCCCACCAAAGGGCCTGCGCGAAGAGCCCTGTCTTCATGTGCCCGAGCCGCCCGCACATCACGTTGTCGAGCACCGACATGCCCTCGAAGAGCGCGATGTTCTGGAACGTGCGCGCGACACCCTGCTGCGCGACCGCATAGGGCTTCATCGGCGGACGCTTCTCGCCCCGGAACCAGACCTCGCCCTCCTGCGGCACGTAGAAGCCCGAGATGACGTTGAGCATCGAGGACTTGCCCGCCCCGTTCGGCCCGATGATCGCCCGGATCTCCCCTTCGCGGATGTCGAAGGAGATATCCTTGATCGCCTCCACGCCCCCGAACCGCAGCGTGATGTTCCGCAGGTCGAGGACCGTGCCGCCGATCGTGCGGCCGTCGGGGGTGGTGAAGTTGTCAGTGTCGAGCATCGCGACCTCCATCAAACTTTCGGCGAAGACCGCCACCGATCCCGATCAAAACGACTCCTAGGGCGATTGCGATGATCCCCATGGAACCCGTGCCGGACGTGAATAGCCCCCATCCGGCGGACAGACCTCCTAACGCGATGACTAAATACGGGAGGTATCTCACTCCGCCGCCTCCAGCGTCTTCGTCTCCACCGCCACCACCTCGGCGTCGCACATCTTCACCGTCGCGCGGATCTTGCCCTTGCGGCCGTCTTCGTAGGTCACGTCGGTTTCGGTGTAGACCTCCTCGGCATCGCCGTAGAGCCCGTCGATCAGGTCGGCGTATTTCTCCTCGATGATGCGGCGGCGCACCTTCTGGGTGCGGGTCATCTCGTCGTCGTCGGCGTCGAGCTGCTTGTGCAGCACGAGGAAGCGGTGGATCTGGCAGCCCGAGAGCATCTCGTCCTCGGCGACGGACCGGTTCACCGTGTTGACGTGATCGGTGATCGTCTCGATCACGCGGGGGTGCTGGGCCAGTTCCTGATACGACGCATAGGCGATGTTGTTGCGCTCGGCCCAGTTGCCCACGGCGGTCAGGTCGATGTTGACGAAGGCCACGCACCGGTCGCGGGTGTTGCCGAAGACCACGGCCTCGTAGATGTCGGGGAAGAACTTGAGCTTGTTCTCCACGAACTTCGGGGCGAACAGGGCACCGCTCGCCATTTTGCCCACATCCTTGGCCCGGTCGATGATGCGCAGGTGGCCGGTTGCGTCTTCGATGAAGCCCGCGTCGCCGGTCGCGACCCAGCCCTCCGGGTCCTTGGTGGAAGCGGTCGATTCGGGGTTGTTGTAGTATTCGACGAAGGTGCCCGGCGAGCGGTAGAAGACCTCCCCGCTCTCGTCGATCCGCAGCTCCACCCCGGGCGTCGGGGTGCCCACCGTGTCGGAGCGGACCTCGTTGTCCTTCTGCTGGGTGATGAAGACCGAGGCTTCGGTCTGGCCGTAGAGTTGTTTCAGGTTGATGCCGATGGAGCGGTAGAAATCGAAGAGCTCCGGCCCGATCGCCTCGCCCGCGGTATAGCCCACGCGCACGCGGCTGAGGCCGAGCGTATTCTTGAGCGGGCCGAAGACCAGAAGCTCGCCCAGCCGGTACTTGAGCCGGTCCATCGCGCCCACCGGCTCCCCGTCGAGGAGCTTCGGGCCGATGGTCTTCGCATGGGCCATGAAGTGGTCGAACATCCGCTTCTTCAGGCGGCTCGCGTCCTCCATGCGGATCATCACGTTGGTCAGCTGCCCCTCGAAGACGCGGGGCGGGGCGAAGTAATAGGTCGGCCCGATCTCGCGCAGGTCGTGCATGATCGTGTCCGCGCTCTCGGGGCAATTGACGGTGAAGCCCGTGACCATGGCCTGCCCGATCGAGAAGATGAAATCCCCGACCCAGGCCATCGGCAGATAGGCCAGCACCTCGTCCGTCTGTCGCAGCCCGTCGAAGTTGGAGGACGCGATGGAGGTGGCGACGATGTTGTCGTGGCTCAGCACCACGCCCTTCGGCTTGCCGGTGGTGCCCGAGGTATAGAGCATCACGCAGGTCGTCGCCCCGGTCTGCTGCGCGCGGCGGCGGTCCATCTCGGCGCGGTCGCTCTCGGCCTCCGTCGTGCGCAGGTCGGCCATGGAGGACATTTCCGAATGGTCGTATTTCCGCAGGCCCCGCCCGTCGAGGTAGACGACATGGCGCAGACCCTCGATCCGGTCGCGGACCTCGATCACCTTGTCGACCTGCTCCTGGTCGCCCGCGATCACGAATTTCGCGGCGCAATTGCCGAGGACATAGGCGATCTCCTCGCCGACCGCGTCCTGGTAGAGCGGCACCGGGATGCCACCGGCGCATTGGACGGCGACCATCGACATATAGAGTTGCGGGCGGTTGCGGCCGATGATGGCCACGTGCTCCCCGATTTCGAGCCCCAGCAGGATGAGGCCGCGCGCCATCTCCTCGATCTCGGCCTTCGCCTCGGCCCAGGTCCACTGCTGCCAGATGCCGAATTCCTTCTCGCGGTAAGCGGCAGACGCACCGAACTCGGCCGCGTTGCGGTCCAGGAAAGCCGGAATCGTGGCAAGCTCGGTCATGGCATGGTCCTCCCCCGCGCTCCTCCCCGAGCGCGGCCCTGCCGGCAGACTGCGCGCCGATTCCTTCACGGCTATTGCCGAATTCTAACGAATTGTAACGGCTTGCCGCGGCCCGCCGCCGTGGTAGCCTTCGCCCCCGTGACCAGTACGCGCTCCACCACCGCCCGCCTGACGCAGGCCGGGCTCAACCTGATCGGTCAGGCGCTCTCGATCTATGACGCGGACCTGCGCCTCGCCGTCTGCAACCGGCCCTTCGCCACGATGTTCGACCTGCCCGACCGGCTAACCCGGCCGGGCACCTCCTTTGCCGAAACGATCCGCTACCTGCTGGAGCGCGGGGAATACGGCGAGGTGGAGGACATCGACGCGATGCTCGACGAGCGCGTCGCGCAGGCCCGCGCCTTCGAGCCGCACTACCTCGAACGCACCCGTCCCTCGGGGCAGATCATCGCGGTCGAGGGGTCGCCCCTGCCGCAGGGCGGGTGGGTCACCGTCTATACCGACATCACGGCAAGCCGGGCGCAGGAGCGTCTCTTGCGCGCGCGCTCGGAGGTGCTCTCCGAGCAGCTTCTCGAACGGCACGAGGCGCTGGAGCTCGCCAACCGCAAGCTCGCGGCCAGCAACGCGGCGCTGCGCGAGGCGCAGGCCGAGGCGACCGAGATGGCCGCGCGCATCCAGCTGACGACCGAGATGCTGCCCGCGCATATCGCCCGGCTCGACCGCGACCGGCGCTACACCTTCTCGAACCGCCGCCTCGGCGCGGTGATGCCCGGCGCGCAGTCCGACATTCTGGGCCTCACGATGGAGGAGGCGCTCGGGCCGCGCACCTATGTCGATATCAAGCCCCGCCTGACCGCCGCCCTCGAGGGCGCGCCCTCCGTGTTCGAGATCACGCACGAACCCTCGGCGCGGCGCATCCGCATCAGCTTCACGCCCGACACCTCCGAGGGGGAGGTCACCGGCGTCTACGCGCTCTCGGTCGACATCACCGAGGAGGCGCAGGCCCGCGCGGCGGTCGCCCAATCGGCGGGGCGGCAGGTGGCCGCGCAACTGACGAGCGGCATGGCCCACGACTTCGCCAACCTGCTGACGGTGATCCTGGGCCTCAAGGACAGGCTCGCCGGGCTCGACCTGCCGTCCGACGCGGTGCCAGCGGTGGAAGCGATCGGGGTGGCCGCGACCCGGGGCGGGGCCCTCATCGACCGGATCGCGCGTCTGTCCGGCCCGCGCGATCTGGTGCCCCGTGCGACGGATCTGGCCGCGTTCCTGGCCGAAGCCGTCCTGCTCGCCGAGGCGTCGCTGCCCGGGGGGATCACGCTTTCGACGCGGGTGGAGGGCCTCGATACACCCGTCCTCCTCGACCCGGAGGCGCTGCGGGACGCGGTGCTGAACCTCGTCCTGAACGCGCGCGACGCCATCGGGCCGGAGGCGGGCCGGATCGAGATCGCCGCCGTCAACATCCGCGATACCTGGGTCGAACTCTCCGTCACCGACAGCGGCCCTGGCTTCAGCGCGCAGGCATTGGAAAAAGGGGTGGAGCCGTTCTTCACCGAGAAGGGGGAGGATGGCACGGGCCTCGGCCTCTCGATGGTCTACGACCTCGTGAAACTTGCCGGCGGCCGCACGCGCCTGTCGAATGCAGACGGCGGCGGTGCCCGCGTGAGCCTGCGCCTGCCGCTGCGCCAGCCGCCACCCGGCCCTGCCCCCACGCTCGTCCTGCTGGTCGAGGATGCGGCGCACATCCGCGAGGCGGTGCGCGACCGGCTCGTCGCGGCCGGTCATTCCGTCGTCGAGGCGGCAAGTGTGGCCGAGGCCAAGGACGTCATGGCGATCGACGGCATCGGCATGGTCCTCTCCGACATCATGCTGAAATCCTCCGAGACGGGTCTCGATCTCGCCCGCCTCGCCGCCGAACGCGACCTGCCGGTGGCACTGATGACGTCGCTGCCGCTCGACGCGCCGCTCTACCGGGAGGCCGCGACCGACTGGCCCGTGATCCGCAAGCCCTTCACGCTCGAGAAACTGGCGGCGGCGCTGGCATGAGGCCCCGATGACACCGCGTGTTGCCCTCCTCGACGACGACCCGGAGATCCGGGATCTGCTGGGCACGGCGCTCGAAGCAGCGGGGATGCAGGTCGCCACCTATGCCCGGGCCGAGGCCTTCGAGGCCGCGCTGCGGCAGGCCATGCCCGACGTCTGCCTCGTCGATCTCGGGTTGCCCGATCGCGACGGGCTCGCCGTCGTCTCCCGGCTTGCGCTCGAAGGCGGCGCGGCGATCATCATCATCTCCGGGCGCGGCCAGTTGCAGGACAGGATCACCGGCCTCGAACTCGGGGCCGACGACTACGTGGTCAAGCCTTTCGAGCCGGCCGAGATCGTCGCGCGCGTGCGGGCGCGCCTGCGGAAGGAACGGGCCGCCCCCGCCCGCAACATTGCCCGCTTCGGGCCTTTCGTCGCCGACTTCGATCGCTTCGTCCTGACCGGGCCCGCCGAGCAGGTGAAGGGCGGCGAAGTGACCTTCAGCCAGGCCGAGGCCGCGATCCTGCGGCTCTTCCTCGAACGGCCGCGGCGGCTTCTGTCGCGGGCGGAGATGCAGGAGGCGCTCGGCGGCGCGGCGGGCGAGAGCTTCGACCGCGCGATGGACGTCCGCATCTCGCGCCTGCGCGCGAAACTCGGCGAAGACCCGAAGGCTCCGGCGCTCATCAAGACGATCTACGGCGCGGGCTACATCTTCCTCGGCGACGTGATCTGGTCGGGCGTCTAGCCACGCCCGTCATGGTCGGGCTCGACCCGACCATCCCGCGCCACTTCGGGTTACGCCGCCACCTCTGATCCGAGCATCCGCGTCCGGTCGAGCCGGCCCCGATGGATGCCGCCTGCACCCAGGATCACGAGGCCGTCTTCCTCAACCGCCTCCCAGTTCCCCGCGACACCGTCGAGCGGCTCCGAGACGAGCGCATGTCCACCGCTGACGAGCGGCGCTTTCGAGAGGTAGAGCGACGGGGCGCGCCGGTCGCCCGAGTGGCGGAAGCCGATGATCCGTGCGCCATCGGACAGAAGGCAGGTCAGCCGGTTTGGCGCGCCGGCCGGCTGCAGCGCGGCAAGTGCGGCGACGGTTCGCTCGATCGCCGCAACCGGATCGGCGTCGAGCCCGTTCGCCAGAAGCGTCAGGAACAGGATCTCGCTGTCCGTCGATCCCTGCCGCCGCGCATAGAAGGCATTGGGAAGCGCGGCCTCGAGCCGGCGTCGAAGCCCCTCGAACCCGGCGACCTGCCCGTTGTGGGCGAAGGCCCAGCGGCCAACGGCGAACGGGTGGCAGTTTGTCCGGCTCGTCCCGCCCGTCGTGCCGGCACGCACATGGGCGAGGAACAGCGGCGCGCGGATCACGCGGCAGAGGCTCGTCAGGTTGCCGTCGGACCAGGCCGGCATCACGTCGCGGTAGAGGCCCGGCTCCGCGTCATGGCCGGTGTACCAGACCATTCCGAAGCCATCACCGTTAACGGCGAGCTTGGCCTCGTTCGCGTGCTGCGCCTGTTCGAGGAGCGAGTGGCGGGGCCGCGTGATGATCCGCTCTAGCGGGATCGCGGGGCCGGCATAGCCCAGAAGACGGCACATCTTCAGTGGCGGTCGGCGATCTTGGCGTGCAGCGCCTTGATGCGCGCGCTGGCCGTCGTCTCGAAGAGTGGCGGAATCAGCGCATGGATGAGCGCCGCGCCGCCGGCCAGAAAGAGCGCACCGGCAAAGCCGAGTGCGAACCGCATATGGCCGAAATAGCTTTCGTTCACCGAGGCGGGATGATCGTGAAAGCCACGGATGAATTGGGCGATCTGGGTCATGGGTTCTCCTGTTGTCTTTCCTGTAAATATGGCGAGGAGCTGCGCGAAATCGTCCCAAACATATTGATGATAGATTATAGATTGGGATATCGTCCCAATCATGGATCTAGTCGTGGACGAAATGGACTTGCGGATCCTGCGCGTGCTGCAGGCCGATGCGACGCAGAGCCTCGATACGCTCTCCGAGCAGGTCGCCCTGTCGCGCAATGCCTGCTGGCGGCGGATCCGTCGGATGGAGGAGGGCGGGATCATCCGCGAACGCGTGGCCCACCTCGATGCCGCGCGACTTGGCCTCGGCCTCTCGGTCCTCGTGATGATCCGCGTCGGCACGCATGATCCGGCGTGGCTGACCCGGTTTCAATCGGTGGTCGCCGCCATGCCCGAGATCCAGGGCGCGCACCGGATGACGGGCGATCTCGACTATGTGCTCCGCGTGCGGGTCGCGGACGTGGCCGACTACGACCGGTTCTACAAGGCGCTGATCGGGCGCGTGGACATGGCCGACATCTCGGCGAGCTTCGTGATGGAGGACATCAAGGACACGACCGCGCTGCCGATCTGACGGCACTCTCCGAGGCGGGCGGCCTAGGCAAGGCGCGCGGCGGCCCCGGCGAGGATACGCAGGCAGGTCACGAGGTCGGCCTCGGCCGTATCCTCCTCGAAGGCGTGGCTGATCCCGCCGATCGAAGGGGCGAAGAGCATGCCCACCGGCATCAGCCGGCTCACGTTCGTCGCGTCGTGCAGCGCTCCCGAGGGCATCCTGCGCCAGGCCCCCGGGGCCTCGACCTCGGCTGCTGCTGCTGCAAGTGCGTCCTGAAGGTCCGGGTCCATCGCGACGGGCGGCAGGCCGCTCGTCTCGGACACCTCGAGCGCGAGCCTGGCCGACGCGGCGACGGCGTCGAGCGCATCCCGGATCGCGGCTTCCATCCGGTCGAGCCGCCCGGCCTCCGCGTCGCGCCACTGCACGGTGAACCGCACGCGGCCCGGCACCGCGGAGGGTGCATTCGGATGTAGTTGCACGTGCCCGATCGTCCAAACGGACTGCGGCGTGGCGATGTTGCGCAGGGCGTCGCGGATGGCGTGATCGGCGTCCGAAAGCCCGCGCAGCGCATCGACGCGCAGGTGCATCGGCGTGGTGCCCGCGTGGTTCTGCCGTCCCGTCAGCGTCACGTCGATCTGCCGCAGGCCGACGATGGCCGTCACCACGCCCGCGCGCTCCCCCGCGGTGTCGAGCACCGGTCCCTGCTCGATATGCGCCTCGAGGTAGGCCGCGAAGCGGGCCGGGTCGGGGAAGTCGCCCGTGGCGGGCAGGGCACGGCGGGCGGTGCCGAAACTGACACCATCGAGATCCGTGAGCGCGTCGGCCTCTGCAAGCGGCAGCGCGCCCGACCAGATTTCGGAGCCGGTCGTCGCGCCGAAGCGGCCCTCCTCGTCCTGGAAGCTGACGACGGAGACGCCGGGATTGGCCCGTGCGACCGCCAGCCCCGCGATCACGCCGAGCGCGCCGTCGAGCCAGCCGCCTTCGGGCTGCGTGTCGGTGTGGCTTCCGATCAGGAGCGGCCCGCCGAGGCCCCAGACGTTGCCCGCCGGGTCGATCACCGGTTCGAGGCCGGCCTCGGCAAATTGTTCCGCGAGCCAGAGCCGCGCCGCCACGTCCTCGGGTGAGAAGGCGCGGCGGACGACGCCCTTGTGCGCGTCGCTCACGCCGCCGATGGCGCGCAGGGCGTGCAGCTCGGCTAGGAAGCGGTCGGGGTCGAGATCAGCCATAGTCCTTCTCCCTGTGCCAGCGCAGATAGTCCGGATGCGGCCAGTGCCGGCGGTCGACCTCGTCGAGGAGGAGGCGGTGCTCCGGGTTCACCAACCGCTCGACCGTCGGCAGGTCCACCTTGTTGTGCGAGATCAGAAGGGAGTGATCGTCGGCCACGCGGATGAGCCCGCGGTCGAACATCCAGTGCAGCGTGCCCGAAAGGGCGATGCCATTGCGCACGACATCGGGTCCGCCATCCTTGACCGACCGGATATGACAGGCCTGCACCTCGGCCCGGCCTCCGCCGTTCCGGAGCCGCAGCGCCGAGATCGCGCAGCGCCCGCCGTAGGCGCGGCGCACCATCCGGGCAAAGGCTGCGTCTCGGGCGGGACGGGAGGTGAGGACGTGGCGGCGATCGTGTTCGAAGGTCGCGGCGTCTTCGGCCACCTGCCAGAGCGGCCCGTCGCGCGGGTGCGCGTCGATGTCCGGCACCTCCTGCAGCCCGGCATTAATGATGGCGGCGAAGTCGGCCGGCGAGACGCGGCGCACGGCGAGGGTGTTATTGCCACCCTTGAGCGCGAGACGGCTCTCGAAACGGGTACCGTCGAGTCGTGTCCGCGGCACCACCTTCTCGAAATCAAGGGCCGATTTCGGATCGAGATCGGCGTAGAAGTGATCGCGGTCCATAGGATCGGGCCGGATCGCTAGGACCTTCTGAACATGTGTGTATCCATAGGCACCCTTCCGACTTTCGTAGAAGACCACCCAGTCGCCGACACACTCTTCAAGGATGCCGAGATACATTCTGGGAAAGTGATAGTGCAGCCCATGGGCGTCGTCGTAGATGGAGGCGGGGTTCTGGATCAGGACGGCGTGACTCACACCTCCTCCACCATGGCGACGCCGGGGAGGGAGCGGAGCGCGCCCTTCACCTTCGGGTTCACCGGGTAGAGATCGGGCAGGCGCAGCTCCACCTCGCCCGGAAGGTCGTCGCCCAGCAGGCAGAGGTGCATCGGTCCCCGCCCGCGCGCGCCGCTTTCCTTCGACAGCCGGTCGAGCAGTCCCTGGAGCGGGCCAACGGCCTCCGGCTCGTCGACGAAGACGCGCAGGCCGACCTGCGGTGCCTGATCCACGGCGTCGTCCATCGGGGTGACGGCACGGGCGAGGAGCTTGAGTTGATCGGCCTCCTGCGTGGCCTCGACCTGAAGGATCACGCGGCAGCCGGCCTCCAGATGCTCCCGGTGGGCGTCGAGCGTGTCGGAGAAGACCATGGCCTCGTAGGCCCCGGTCGGGTCGCTCGCCTGCAGGAAGGCGAACCTATTGCCGCGGGCCGACTTACGCTCTTGCCGGGCCGAGACGATGCCGGCGATCTTGGCCACCATCGGACCGTTCCGGCTCTGCGTCTGCACGTCGGCGAGCGTCATCACCTTCTGCCGCTTGAGCGCGATCATGTAATCGTCGAGCGGATGGCCCGAGAGATAGAAGCCGATCGCCTTGAATTCCTCGCCCAGACGCTCGGCCGGGAGCCAGTCATCGCGGAAGGGCAGGCGGGGTTCGGGCAAGTCGTCGCCCGCTTCGCCGAAGAGCGAGACCTGATTGGAGGCGCGCTGCTCGAAGATCGCGCCGGAATAGGCCACGAGCCCATCGAGCGCTTCCAGGACGCGGGCCCGGTTGTCGTCGATCTGGTCGAAGGCTCCGGCGCGGGCCAGCATCTCCAGCGGACGCTTGCCCACGCGCTTGAGGTCGACCCGGCGGGCGAAATCGTAGAGCGTGGAGAAGGGCGTCTCGCCGCGCCCTTCGATCACCAGTCCCATGGCCTCCACGCCCACGTTCTTGAGCGCGCCCAGCCCGTAGACCAGCTTGCCGTCCGCCACCGTGAACCGCGCCCGCGAACGGTTGACGCAGGGCGGCACGATCTCGAGCCCGAGGCCCCCGCGGTCCTCGGCCTTGCGCACCTCCTCGGCATAGACGGCGAGCTTGTCGGTCAGGTGGATGTCGCTGTTCATGATCCCGGCCATGAACTCGACCGGGTGGTTCGCCTTGAGCCAGGCCGTCTGATAGCTGACGACGGCATAGGCGGCGGCGTGGGACTTGTTGAAGCCATAGTTGGCGAACTTGTCGAGGAGCTTCCAGACCTCGTCGGCCTTCTTCGCGTCGACCCCGTTCTTCGCCGCGCCCTCGAGGAAGATCGGTTTCTGCGCGTCCATCTCGGCCTGAATCTTCTTGCCCATGGCGCGGCGCAGCAGGTCGGCACCGCCAAGCGAATAGCCCGCCATCTCCTGCGCGATCTGCATCACCTGTTCCTGGTAGACGATGATGCCCTGCGTCTCGTCGAGGATGTGGTCGATGGAGGGGTGCAGCTTGTCGCGGGCCGACAGCCCGTTCTTGACCTCGCAATACTTCGGAATGTTCTCCATCGGACCGGGCCGATAGAGCGCGACAAGGGCCACGATGTCCTCGATACAGGTGGGTTTCATGCGCCGCAGCGCGTCCATCATGCCCGTCGATTCCACCTGGAACACGGCGACAGTGCGCGCGGCCGAGTAGAGGTCATAGCTCGCCTTGTCGTCGAGCGGGATGGCGTTGATGTCGTTTTCGGTCCCCGGTGCCGGCTCGTAGAGGTGCCGCCCATCAGCGGCGACGTGGATGTCGCGTCCCTGTGCACGAATCAGCTCTACGGCGTTCTGCACCTGTGTCAGCGTCTTGAGGCCCAGGAAGTCGAACTTCACGAGGCCGGCCTTCTCCACCCATTTCATGTTGAACTGGGTCGCCGGCATGTCCGAGCGCGGGTCCTTGTAGAGCGGCACCAGTCGGTCGAGCGGGCGGTCCCCGATCACCACACCCGCGGCGTGGGTCGAGGCGTTGCGGAGAAGGCCCTCCAGCTTCTCGGCGTAGTCGAGGAGCCGCTTGACGGGATTCGTGCGCCCCTCCCGCCGGTCCTGCTCGCTCTCGCGGGCGGCTTCGCGCAGGCGCGGCTCCTCGGCCAGGGCCTTGGTGATGGAGACCGGCTTCACCCCCTCGACCGGGATCATCTTCGACAGCTGGTCGCACTGGAAGTACGACATGCCCAGCACCCGCCCCACGTCGCGCACCGCGGCCTTCGACAGGAGCGCGCCGAAGGTGATGATCTGGCCCACCTTGTCGCGGCCATACTTGTCTTGGACGTACTGGATGACCTCCTCGCGGCGGTCCATGCAGAAGTCGATGTCGAAGTCTGGCATCGAGACCCGCTCGGGGTTCAGGAACCGCTCGAAGAGAAGCGCATAGCGCAGCGGGTCGAGGTCGGTGATCGTGAGCGCATAGGCCACCAGCGACCCCGCGCCCGAGCCGCGTCCCGGTCCGACCGGAATGTCGTGCTCTTTGGCCCATTTGATGAAGTCGGCGACGATCAGGAAGTAGCCGGGGAAGCCCATCCCCTCGATGATGCCGAGCTCGTAGTCGAGCCGCTTCTCGTATTCCTCCACGGGCGCGGCATGGGGGATGACGGCCAGACGCGCGCGCAGGCCCTCCTCCGACTGGCGACGCAGCTCCTGCACCTCGTCATCGGCGAACTTCGGCAGGATGGGGTCGCGCCCGTAGGCCTTGAAGGCGCAGCGCCGCGCGATCTCGACGGTGTTCTCCACCGCCTCGGGCAAGTCGGCGAAAAGCGCCGCCATCTCCGAGGCGCTGGCGAAGTGGTGGCGCGGCGTGACCTGCCGGCGCGGGGCCTGCTGATCGACATAGGCTCCTTCGCCGATACAGAGGAAGGCGTCGTGGGCCTCGTGCATCCTGGCCTCGGGAAAATACACGTCGTTCGTCGCCACGAGCGGGAGGCCACGGGCATAGGCCTGCTCGACGTGGAAGCGCTCGGTCGGTTCCGGGGCGCGCTGGCGTTGCAGCTCTACATAGAGGCGGTCGCCGAAGATGCCGTGGAGCCGGCCGAGCAGATTCTCCGCCTTCGCCTCCTGCCCCTCAGATACGAGCCGCCCGATCGCCCCGTCCGGCCCGCCGGTCAGGCAGATGACGCCCGCGGAGAACTCCTCCAGCTCCTCCACTGTCACCTGCGGCACCATCTCGGGCCGGTTGAGATAGAGGCAGGAATTGAGCCGCATCAGGCATTCGTATCCCGTTTCGTTCTGCGCCAGCAGGACGACGGGCGCGGGCTTGCGCGGCTTCTCCCCCGGCGCGGCCGGGTCGTGCATCAGGTCGATCTGGCACCCCATGATCGGCTGGATGCCCTTGCCGGCGAGTCCTGTCGCCGCCTCGAGCCCCGCGAACATGTTGTTGGTATCCGTCACCGCGACCGCGGGCATCCCGTTGCGCGCGACGAGGTCGGGCAGCGCCTTGAGCCGCAGCGCCCCCTCGAGCAGCGAATACTCGGTATGGACGCGCAGGTGTATGAATCGAGGATCGGACATGCCCTATATCTAGCGATCCGGATGTCCTGTCGAAAGCCCGTTCTATGGTTGACGCCGGGCCGCGCGCGGCGAAGTCTGCACCGATGATCCCCTGGCTTCTCCTCCTTGTCGCGGGCCTTCTGGAAGTGGTCTGGGCGGCCGCGCTCAAGGCTAGCGATGGCTTCGCCCACCCCGGGTATGCCGCCCTCACGGCCGTGTCCGCCGCCGCGAGCTTCTGGCTCCTCGGTCTCGCCATGCGGGATCTGCCGCTCGGCACCGCCTATTCCGTCTGGGTCGGCATCGGGGCGGCGGGCGCGGTGATCTTCGGGATCGTCTGGTTCGGCGACCCGGCCACGCCCCTGCGGCTCCTGGCGCTCGGCATGATCCTCGGGGGCGTCGCGCTCCTCAAGGTGGCGGGCTAGCCCACGAGCGCGATGTGCACCGCGTTTGCCGCAGGCCGACCGCCGTCGAAGCGACCACCTGGACGAAGGCCGTGCCCACGAACGCGATCAAAGGGCCGACACCGCGGATCGCAAGGGCGACGAGTTTCCGTTCGCCCCGTCCGCCGGGGCGTCGCGCGACACCGGCCCCGATCGAGGCCCCGCCCTTGCAAATCGGCCCCCGGGCGGGTTTCATCATCTGCGCTCCTTCTACGCCGCATCGAAGGAGCGGTTCCCGGCATCTGGTATCGCGGCGAAAGACGACATGGACATTCCCTTCCGTCTCAACGGCGAGGACACCCGAGCCACGACCGATGACCCGACGACGACGCTCCTCGACTGGCTGCGTGAGAGCCGGGGCCTGACGGGCACGAAGGAGGGCTGCAACGAGGGCGACTGCGGGGCCTGTTCCGTCATCGTGACCGGGCCGGACGGGGTGCCGAAGGCGCTCAACGCCTGCATCCTCTTCCTGCCCCAGCTTGCCGGCAAGGCGGTGCGCACGGTCGAGGGGCTCGCCGGGCCGGACGGCACGCTCCATCCGGTGCAGCAGGCCATGGTCGACGAACATGGCTCCCAATGCGGCTTCTGCACGCCCGGCTTCGTCACCACGATGGCCGCCGCCCACGCGCGCGGCGCGACCGATCACGCCGACCAGATCGCCGGCAACCTCTGCCGCTGCACGGGCTATGCGCCGATCCTGCGCGCCGCCGAGGAGGCGGCCAGGGCCCCGGTGCCGGATCAGATGAGCGAGGCCCCCGTCTGCGCTTCACACATCCTCGGGTCCGATCACCGTCACCCGCAAACCGCCGACGATCTGGCGGATTGGTATATCGACAACCCCGACGCCACGCTCGTTGCGGGGGCGACCGACGTGGGCCTCTGGGTGACGAAGCAGTTCCGCCCGTTGGGCAAGCTCGCCTTCCTCGCCGGCTGCGACGACCTGAAGGGGATCGAGATCACGGAGGACGAGATTTCCATCGGCGCGATGTGCGACATGGAGACCCTGCGCCACGCCATCGCGCCCCATTTCGCCAGCTTCGCGGAGCTTCTTCGGCGCTATGGCTCGGTCCAGGTGCGCAACGCGGCCACCCTCGGGGGCAACATCGCCAACGGCTCGCCCATCGGTGACAGCCCGCCGCCGCTCATCGCACTCGGGGCGACGCTGCACCTGCGACGGGGGGACGACCGGCGGTCGATGCCGCTCGAAGACTACTTCCTCGACTACGGCAAGCAGGACCGGCAGCCGGGCGAGTTCGTCGAGCGCGTGACGATCCCGCGGCAATCCGACGCGCTCGTCTGCCACAAGCTGTCGAAGCGGTTCGATCAGGACATCTCCGCCGTCTGCGGGGCGTTCAATCTAACGGTCGAGGACAAGACGGTCACGGCCGCCCGCGTGGCCTTCGGCGGCATGGCCGGTACGCCGAAACGGGCACCCGCGACCGAGGCCGCGCTCGTCGATCAGCCCTTCACCCTGGAAACGCTGGAGCGGGCGGCAAAATCCTTGGCGAAGGATTTTACCCCGCTGAGCGACATGCGGGCCTCCGCCGACTACCGTCTGCGCGCCGCGGAGGGGATGCTGCGCCGTCTTGCGAGCAACGCGCCGTCGGTGCTGGAGGTGCGCCCGTGACCGTCGCGAAGCCCTTGCCGCACGAAAGCGCCCGCCTGCACGTCACCGGCACCGCGCGCTATACCGACGACGTTCCCGCGCCCACGGGCTGCCTGCATCTCGCCTTCGGGGTTGCCGAGGTGGCGCGCGGCAGGCTCGACGCGCTCGACGTTTCGGCCGTTCGGGCCGCATCCGGTGTCGTGGCGGTCTTCACGGCCGATGACCTCGACCCGATGCCCGATTGCTCTCCCTCGCTCCACGACGAGCCGCTCCTCTGCACCGGGGAAATCCACTACGCGGGCCAGCCGCTCTACCTTGTGGTGGCGGAGAGCCACCTCGACGCGCGCAGGGCGGCCCGGCTGCACCGGGCGGAGGTGACCGAAGGAGCGCCGCTCCTGACGATCGAGGATGCGCTTGCCGCCGAGAGCTGGTTCGACGGCGGGCCGCGCGTCTGGACGGACGGCGATGTCGAGGCCGCGCTCGCCGCCGCGCCCCATGTCGTGACCGGGCAGATCGAGATGGGCGGGCAGGAGCATTTCTACCTCGAGGGGCAGGCGGCGCTCGCGCTACCCTCGGAGGCGGGCGAGATGCACGTGCTGACCTCCACGCAGCACCCGACGGAGATCCAGCACAAGGTCGCGGACGCATTGGGCGTGCCGATGCACGCGGTCCGCTCCGAAGTGCGGCGCATGGGCGGCGGCTTCGGCGGCAAGGAGAGCCAGGGCAACGCGCTCGCCGTGGCCTGCGCCGTCGCGGCGCGGGCGACGGGGCGTGCCTGCCGGATGCGCTACGACCGCGACGACGATTTCGTCGTCACCGGCAAGCGCCACGACTTCCGCATCGCCTACGAGGTGGGTCACGACGACGCGGGCCGGGTGCTGGGCGTGAAGTTCCGCCACTGGACGCGCTGCGGCTGGGCGCAGGATCTGTCGCTTCCCGTCGCCGACCGCGCGATGCTGCACGCCGACAACGCCTACGACATCCCCGCGATGTCGATCGAGAGCTGGCGGCTGCGCACCAACACCCAGTCGGCCACGGCCTTCCGCGGCTTCGGCGGGCCGCAGGGGATGCTCGGGATCGAGCGGGTGATGGATCACGTGGCCTACGTCGTCGGGCGCGATCCGCTGGAGGTACGGCGGCTCAACTTCTACGCCGATGCAGAGGATGACCGCACGGGAAACGGCCGCACGCATTATGGCCAGGATGTCTCCGACTTCTGTCTGAACGCGCTCGTCGACCGACTGGCCGACACGAGCGACTACGCCGCCCGACGCGCCCGGGTGGCCGAATGGAATGCCGACAACCCGGTTCTCAAGCGCGGGATCGCGCTGACGCCGGTGAAGTTCGGCATCTCCTTCACCCTGACGCACCTCAATCAGGCCGGCGCGCTGGTCCACGTCTATGCCGACGGCTCGGTCCACCTGAACCACGGCGGCACGGAGATGGGTCAGGGGCTGCACTCCAAGGTGGCGCAGGTCGCCGCCGGCCGCTTCGGCTGCGACCCGGCCCGGATCAAGGTGACGGCCACCGACACGGGCAAGGTGCCCAACACTTCGGCCACCGCGGCCTCCTCGGGGGCGGATCTGAACGGGATGGCCGTCAAGGCCGCCTGCGACACGATCCGCGACCGCATCGCCACCTTCCTGGCCGAGACGCATCAGGCCGATCCTGCGTCCGTCGTTTTCGCGGGGGACGCGGTGCGCGTCGGCGGGGAGAGCTACCCCTTCGAGAAAGCGGCGACGATGGCCTATGCCGGTCGCGTCCCGCTCTCCTCGACGGGGTTCTACGCGACGCCCGAGATCAGCTGGGACAGGGAGGCAGGCCGGGGCCGGCCGTTCTACTACTTCGCCTACGGCGCGGCCTGTTCGGAGGTGGTGATCGACACGCTGACGGGCGAGAACCGCATCCTGCGCGCCGACATCCTGCATGACGCGGGGGCGTCCCTGAACCCCGCGCTCGACCTGGGGCAGGTGGAGGGCGGCTTCGTACAGGGCGCGGGCTGGCTCACGACGGAGGAGTTGGTTTGGGACGAGAGGGGCCGTCTGCGCACCCATGCGCCCTCGACCTACAAGATCCCCTGTGCCTCGGACGTGCCCGAGGTCTTCAATGTCGACCTCTGGGCGGGCGCGAACCGGGAGGAGACGATCTATCGCTCCAAGGCCGTGGGCGAGCCGCCCTTCATGCACGGGATCAGCGTGCTGATGGCCCTGTCCGACGCCATCGCCGCCTGCGGCGACGGCTACCCCGCACTTGACGCGCCGGCCACGGCGGAGCGGGTGCTCGGCGCGGTGCGGGCGATTTCGTGACGCTCGACGTCGAACGGCTGGCGGCGCTTCTGGCGGCGCATGGCCCGCTTGCCCGCGTCGTGGTGGCCGAGGCGCGGGGGTCCGTGCCCCGCGGAGCGGGCACGGCGATGCATGTGTGGGAGAGCGGCTTCGACGGCACGATCGGCGGCGGGGCGCTGGAATGGCAGGCGCTCGCCGCCGCGCGTGAGGTATTGCTGCGGGGCGGGTCTCGGGTGCTGCGCCTGCCGCTCGGACCCGCGCTCGGGCAGTGCTGCGGCGGGGCGGTGACGCTGGTGATCGAGCGGCTGGACGCGGTGCCCGAAACCCCGTGGCTGCGCCGGGTCGAGGGCACGGCGGCGGCCCCGTCGCTCGACGGGTTCGCCTTTGCCGACGGCTGGCTGCGAGAGGAAGCGCGCGCGCCCGCGCGGCCCGTCTGGATCTGGGGTGCGGGCCACGTCGGCGCGGCGCTCGCCGCCGTCCTCGCCCCGTTGCCCGATGTCGCCCTCACCTGGATCGACGAGAGCGCGGCCCGCTTCGACGCCCTCGGCCTCGGGCCGCAGGAGCCACCGGGCGTGACGCGCCTCGTCGCCACCGACCTGCCGCGCGCGATGGCCCATGCCCCCGAGACGGCGGCGCATCTCATCGTCACCTACAGCCACGACCACGATCTCGCGCTCTGCCATGCCGCGCTGACGCGGGGGTTCGGCTTTTGCGGGGTCATCGGATCGGCCACCAAATGGGCGCGCTTCCGGTCACGTCTCGCCGCGCTCGGGCACGCAGAGGGGACGATCGCGCGCATCACCTGCCCGATCGGCGACCCGGCTCTCGGGAAACATCCGCAGGCCATTGCCGTCGGCGTCGCGGCCAGTCTACTGTCGCAATGGCTGCCGGTGGCGGCCACAGGGGAGACGACCGTTTGACCACGCTTCTGCAGCTCGACGGGCTGACCAAGGCCTACCCCGGTGTAGTCGCGAACGACGACGTGTCCTTCGCGATCCGCGCCGGCGGGGTCCATGCGCTGCTGGGTGAGAACGGGGCGGGCAAGTCGACCCTGGTGAAGACGATCTACGGTCTCGTGAAGCCCGACAGCGGCAGCATGACCCTGAAGGGCGCGCCCTTCGCCCCCGCCGAGCCGCGGGCCGCGCGGGCGGCGGGCGTGGCTATGGTCTTCCAGCATTTCAGCCTGTTCGAGGCGCTCTCGGTGGCCGAGAACGTCGCGCTCGGCATGGAGAATCCGCCGCGCCTGCGCGATCTGGCGGCGCGTATCCGCGAGGTGTCCGAGACCTACGGCCTGCCGCTCGACCCGGGCCGGCGCGTGGGCGACCTCTCGGCCGGGGAGCGGCAGCGGGTGGAGATCATCCGGTGTCTGCTCCAGGACCCGAGCCTTCTCATCATGGACGAGCCGACCAGCGTCCTGACCCCGCAGGAGGTGGAGATCCTTTTCGCCACGTTGCGCAAGCTCTCGGCGGAGGGGACGTCGATCCTCTACATCTCGCACAAGCTCGAGGAGATCCGCGCGCTCTGCGATGCCGCGACGATCCTGCGCGGCGGGCGCGTGGTGGGCGAGGTCGATCCACGAACGACGTCGGCAGCCGAGCTCGCCGAGCGCATGGTCGGCACGAAGCTGACCGCGCCGAAGGCCGTCGCCGGCGACGCGGGCGAGGTCGTGCTCGCCGTCGCGGAGCTTTCGCTGCCCCCGGTGTCGCAGTTCGGCACCCCCTTGCAGGAGGTCGGCTTCACCGTGCGCGCGGGCGAGGTTCTGGGCATCGGCGGGGTGGCGGGCAACGGGCAGGACGAGCTCCTCGCCGCGCTCTCGGGCGAACGGCTGAGCAAGGTCGGAAGCATCACGCTCGACGGCACCGACCTGTCGCGCAGGGGGCCGACGATGCGGCGCGCCGCGGGCCTGCTGACCGGGCCGGAGGAACGGCTGGGACATGCCGCCGTGCCCGAGATGACGCTGGCCGAGAACGCCGCGCTGACCGGAGCCACACGCAAGGAGATGCTCGCGAACGGCTTTCTGGTCTGGGGCCGTGCGCGCAGCTTCGCCGACGAGATCATCGCCGCTTTCGATGTGCGCACGCCCGGCAACCACGTCGCGGCGCAAGCCCTCTCGGGCGGCAACCTGCAGAAATTCGTCATCGGTCGCGAAGTGCTTCAGGCCCCGCGCGTCCTCATCGTCAACCAGCCGACCTGGGGCGTCGACGCCCTTGCCGCGGCGGCAATCCGTCAGGCGCTCCTCGATCTCGCGGGGCAGGGCGCGGCGATCGTCGTCATCAGTCAGGATCTCGACGAACTCCTCGAGATTTCCGATCGCTTCGTGGCGCTGAACGGCGGACGGCTCTCGGGCGACGTGCCGACGGCGACGCTGACGATGGAGAAGATCGGCCTGATGCTCGGCGGGGCCCACGACATGGAGGTGGCGCATGTCTGACATCCGCCGGAACCGGTCCGCATGATCCACCTCGAGCGCCGCCCGACCCCCTCGCGCGCCTGGGGCGCGGCCTCCCCGCTGCTGGCGGTCGCGCTGACGATGGTGGCGGGCGGGCTGATGTTCGCGGCGCTCGGCAAGGACCCACTGGAGGCACTGCGCACGATCTTCTGGGATCCGGTGCTGGGCGAATTCGCGTGGTATTTCCGCGGCCAGATCCTCGTGAAGGCCGGACCGCTCATCCTGATCGCCGTGGGCCTCGCGCTCGGCTTCCGCGCGGGCGTCTGGAACATCGGGGCCGAGGGGCAGTACATCGTCGGTGCCATCTGCGGCGCGGCGGCGGGGCTGGTCTTCTATCCGACCGACAGCGTGCGGATCTTTCCGTTCATGGTCGTCTTCGGTGCCTTCGGCGGCATCGCCTGGGCGATGATCCCGGCGCTTCTGAAGGTGCGGCTCGGCACCAACGAGATCCTGGTGTCGCTCATGCTCGTCTACGTGGCCGAGAACCTGCTCGCCTCGGCCGCCGTGAACTGGCTGCGCAACCCCGACGCTGTGGGCTTCCCCGGCTCGCGCAACCTTGCCCGGTGGGACGCCTCGGCGAACCTCGAACTTATCGAGGGCACCGGCATCCACTGGGGGGTCGTCGCGGCCCTGATCGCGGTGATCTTCGCCCATGTCATGCTGACGCGGCACCTGATGGGCTTTCAGGTGCGGCTGGCCGGAGCCTCGCCGCGGGCGGCCCGCTTCGGCGGGGTCAACACCGGCCGCCTTATCGTGCTCTGCCTCGGCTTTTCCGGGATGCTGGCCGGGATGGCGGGCCTCTTCGAGGTGACGGGTCCGGCGGGCCAGATCTCCATCGACTTCGCATCCGGATACGGCTTCACCGCGATCATCGTGGCTTTCCTCGGGCGGCTCAACCCGCTCGGCATCGTCGCGGCGGGGCTCCTGATGGCGCTGACCTACGTCGGCGGCGAGGCGGCCTCCGCGAACCTCGGCCTTCCGTCGGCGGCGATCTCGGCCTTCCAGGGGATGCTGCTGTTTTTCCTGCTGGCGGTGGACGTCCTGACGAACTTCCGGGTCAGGGTCGGCAAGGGGGTGGCGGCGTGAGCGGCGCGACGGAGGAACGCGGAGTGGTCCGCCTTGTCCCCGTCTTCGCGGTCTGCGTCCTACTTGGTGCGACGATTCTTGCCCTGCCGCTGGTCCTGGCGGTGGGAACGTTCGGGGTCGCCCCGGTCGTGACGCTCGTGGCGCTGTCCTGTGCGGCGGGGCTCGCCTTGGCGCGCGGTCCCGGCGCGGCCCGCCTGCGGGCAGTCCTCGGAGGCGCGGCCTGCGGCGCGGGCGCGTCGCTTGTCGCGGTCATCCTGATGTTGGGTGGGAGCTGACATGGACGTGCATGGCCTGTCTCATCCTCCAGTAGCGGAGGCAGATTTTCGGATTTGGATGCTCGCAACCCAGTCGGAACGGAGGTCCGCGACTGCCCGGGTGGGCGCGGACGTGCCCGCCATGGGGCGGGCAGGCGCGTGCCGATCCGCGCGGCGGATCGGCGAAGCAGTGGCGGCGGACGCCGCGACAAGTCCACGCCCGATGGGTACCATCGGGCAGCCCCCGACCGCCCCCATGGGCGGGGGCAAAGCCCCCCCCCGCGGCCGGGGACTGCCCTTACCGCGTCATGCCGACATTCGATGCCAGTCGAGGAGACAGAGATGGACCTGAGCAGCATCTCCCCCGCCCTCCTCATCGCCTCCCTGATGGTGGCCGCCACGCCGATCCTGCTCGCCGCGCTCGGGGAGATGGTGGTCGAGAAGGCCGGCGTGCTGAACCTCGGGGTCGAGGGCATGATGATCATGGGGGCCGTCTGCGGCTTCATCGCCGGAGTGGAGAGCGGATCGCCCTGGCTGGGCTTCCTGTCGGCCGCCGTAGGAGGCGCGGCGATGGCGCTCCTCTTCGGCGTGCTCACGCAGGTGCTGCTGTCGAACCAGGTGGCGACGGGGCTTGCGCTGACGCTCTTCGGCCTCGGGCTGTCGAGCCTCCTCGGCCAAGGCTACGTTGGCATCAAGACGAACACGCTGGGCCGGATCGACCTCGGGCCGCTGACGGACATCCCCTTCTTCGGCCGCGTCCTCTTCGGGCATGACCCGATCGTCTATCTCTCGATCCTCCTCGTCCTCGGCGTCTGGGCCTTCCTCAAGTACACCCGCGCGGGCCTCGTCCTGCGCGCGGTGGGCGAGAGCCACGACGCCGCCCATGCGCTCGGCTACGGCGTGCGGCGCGTGCGGCTGATGGCGATCGCCTTCGGCGGGGCCTGCGCGGGCCTCGGCGGGGCCTATCTCAGCCTCGTGCGGGTGCCGCAGTGGACCGAGGGCATGACCGCCGGCGCGGGCTGGATCGCGCTCGCCATCGTCGTCTTCGCCAGCTGGCGGGCGGGCCGCGTTCTGGCGGGTGCCTATCTTTTCGGCGGGATCACCGTCCTGCAGCTCAACCTCCAGACGGCGGGGGCACGGGTGCCGGTCGAGCTTCTGTCGGCCGCCCCCTATCTTGTCACCATCCTCGTGCTCGTGCTTATTTCGCTGCGCGCCGGGCGAGGCGGGGATGCGCCCGCCTGTCTCGGCAAACCATTCCACGCCTCGAGTTGAACGGGGCGGGTTCCAACGGGAGATCACGCATGACACTCAAGACCCTTCTGGCCGGCGCGATGGCGCTCGGCCTCGCCACGCCGGCGCTGGCCCAGGACGATCCGGTGAAGGTCGGCTTCATCTACGTCGGGCCGATCGGCGACGGCGGCTGGACCTACCAGCACGATCAGGGCCGCCTCGCGGTCGAGGAGCATTTCGGCGACGCGGTCGAGACCGTCTATCAGGAGAGCGTGCCGGAAGGCGCGGACGCCGAGCGCGCGATCACCCAGATGGCGCTGCAGGGGGCGGACCTCATCTTCACCACGTCGTTCGGTTACATGGATGCGACCAACGCCGTCGCCGCCAAGTTCCCCGACGTGAAGTTCGAGCACGCCACCGGCTTCAAGCGCGAGCATCCGAACGTCTCGACCTACGATGCGCGCTTCTACGAGGGCCGTGCCGTGACGGGCACGATCGCCGGGCATCTGACCGAGACGAACAAGATCGGCTATATCGCCTCCTTCCCGATCCCCGAGGTCATCCAGGGAATCAACTCGTCGTTCCTACACGCGCAGAAGGTGAACCCCGACATCGAGATGGTCGTGACTTGGGCCTACACCTGGTTCGACCCCGCGAAGGAGGCCGATGCCGCCCGCGCCATGATCGACCAGGGCGTCGACGTGATCCTGCAGCACACCGACTCGACGGCCCCGCAGGCCGCCGCGCAGGAAGCCAACGAGAACGGCGGCCGCGTCTTCACCTTCGGTCAGGCCTCCGACATGGCGGAGTTCAAGCCGACGCCGCGCGTCGCATCCATCATCGACGACTGGTCGCCCTATTACATCGAGCGCGTCCAGGCCGTGATCGACGGCACCTGGGAGCAGCAAGCGAGCTGGGGCGGGATGCCCGAGGGCGAGGTCGTCATCGGTGAGATCACCGATGCGGTCCCGGCCGAGGTGAAGGCCGAGGCCGAAGCGATGATCGCCGCGATCACCGCGGGCGAGTACCACCCGTTCACCGGCCCGATCAATCGCCAGGACGGCTCGGCCTGGCTCGCCGAGGGCGAGGTCGCCGAAGACGGCGCGCTCCTCGGGATGGACTTCTACATCGAGGGGCTGACGGGCGACATTCCGAACTGAGCTTCGCCGTTTGATCCGGACGTGCCCGGCGGAGCGATCCGGCGGGCACTTTTCTTGCGGGCAAGGGCTGCGCTGCCCTCCTCGGGCTCGACCCGAGGATCTCCCCATCCCGCGAGATGGCCGGGTCAAGCCCGACCCTGACGCGGACCGGGGCGCACCCGCCGTGTCCCGATCGCACGACAACACCCGGCGGATCGCTCCGCCGGGTGTCCTCGCTTCACCGTGGCTATGCTGGGGAGGAAACCACGGCTGTCCGATCAGGACGGAAGCAGCCCCGCATCCACCGCATCCTGCAGTTCGGTTGCGCTCAGCACGCCGTCGGCGTCGGTATCCATCGCCGCGAAGCTCTCGGCGGTCATGTCGGGGAAGGCCGTCTGCAGCTCTTCCAGGGACACGTTCCCGTCGCCGTCCGCGTCGAGAGCCCCCTGCGCCATGAGCGGCGTCGCGAGGGCCACGGTGATCGCGGCCGTCGTGATGAAGGATTTCATACTTGCACTCCTGATAGGCTCGGGCGCTTGGGTTCGCCCGCCCCCTGTTGACCACCTTCGTCGGCCGGTCGCCCCTTCGGCGGGCCATCGCCCCGGTTTCACGCGCCTCGCCGCCGGTTCGCCGCTTCGCGCTGCGCATGTTTTCGCGCTTCCAAGTCGCCTCTGGCGCGACCGGCGGAAAGACTCCCTGCCATGGGTCCGATCCGGCCCTTTTCTGCCGAACGGTCCGTTTCAGGATCGGATCGACCTTGAAGGGCGCGGCCTCGGTTCCGTGATGTCCCGCCCCGTTCCGACTCGTGCGGTCATGTCGGCGGTTCGGTCCGGTGCAGCGTCGGATAATCGACGTAGCCTTCCGCTCCGCCGCCGTAGAACGTGTCGCCGTCGGCTTCGGTGTAGGGGCCGCCCGCCGCGATGCGCACCGGCAGGTCCGGGTTGGCGAGGAAGAGGCGCCCGTAGCAGATCGCATCGGCCCGCCCGTCGGTGAGCCATGCCGCGCCCTCCTCCGCATCGAAGCCCCCGTTGACGACGAAGGGCCCGTCGAAGGCCGCGCGCATCGCGGGCACGACCGCTTCCGCCGCCTCCGCGTCACCGCCGCCATGGCTGTTCGGGCGGACGACGTGGAGATAGGCCAGCCCGCGCCCGGCACAGAGCTTCGCCGCCGCCGCGTAGGTGCCCGTCGGGTCGTCGTCGTGGCTTCCGCCCGCGCCGCCGGTCGGCGAAAGGCGGATGCCGATGCGGTCGGGCTCCATCTCCTCGGCCAGCGCGTCGAGGATCTCGCCGACGATGCGGATGCGGTTCTCGACCGGCCCGCCGTAGCGGTCGTCGCGCCTGTTGACGGAAGAGCGGATGAACTGGTCGAGCAGGTAGCCGTTCGCCGCGTGCAACTCCACGCCGTCGAAGCCCGCGGCCAGGGCACATCGCGCCGCGTGACGGTAATCCTCGATCAGCCGCGGGATCTCGTCTGTCCGCAGCGCGCGCGCCTCGGGGTGGGGCACGGTCGGGCCGTCGGGGTGATAGTCGCCGACGAAGGCCTGCCCCTCGGGCGTCCAGGTGGAGGAGGACACCGGCGGTTCGCCGTCGTGGAAGCACGAATGGCTGATCGCGCCGACGTGCCAGAGCTGGCAGAAGATGCGCCCGCCCGCGTTATGGACGGCGTCGGTCACGAGCGCCCAGCCCGCGACCTGATCGTCGGTGTGGATCCCGGGCGTCCAGGCATAGCCCTGCCCCTCGGTGCTGATCTGTGTGGCCTCCGACACTATCAGCCCGGCCGAGGCGCGCTGCGCGTAGTAGAGCGCATGGAGCGGCGTCTGCACGTGCCCGGGCACCTTCGAGCGGGAGCGCGTGAGCGGGGCCATGACCATGCGGTTCGCGAGAGTGATCGGGCCCATCGGCAGCGGCTCGAACAGGGGGGCGACGGCGTCTTTCATCTCGGTCTCCTTCGGAATTGTCCTGTCAGAACCCGCAGGCCGGAGATCGGTTTCCCGCCCCTCGCGTCACTCGTTGAACTCGGCGCGGTCGGGGATACGACCGAAGGCGATCTTCGCCCCGGTATAGGGCACCTTGTGGGGCGGCAGCTCGCCGAAACGCACCGTGTCCTGCCCGAAGCGCGCGTTGAGCGCATCGATCGCCGTGCAGAGCCCCTCGCGCGCCGTCGCCTCGCCGGCGGCCCGCGTCTCGAAGAGGTCGGCGACATGATCGGCCTCGTCCTGCAACGCGCCCAGCATCACCGAGACCGAAATCGGATGCCGGCACGGCAGGCGCGCCCAGTAGCGGTCGAAGGCCCGCGACAGGTCGAAGGTGTCGCGCGTCGGCGTGATCTCCCCGCTCGCTGATTGCGCCCCGTGGTCGGCGCATTTGAGCCCGACGTGCAGCGACCGCGCGAAGCCGCCCTCCCGTCGCAGCCGCGCGGCGGCCTTCACGAGAAGGCGGCGGGCCACGGCACGCGCGGCCTCGGGGGTTCGGTTCTGCGGCGTCAGGCGTTGCCCGTGTCCGAGCGAATGGCGCTGCGTCTCGGGGGCCGCGACGGTCTCGCCGTGGAGCTGTCGCAGGAACCGCTCGCCCTCCACGTTGCCCCAGAGGTGCCGCGCGGCCTTGGGTGTCAGTGCATGGAGATCGGCGACGGTCCGGATGCCGGCCCGCGCAAGCCGCGGCCCGAGGCCCCCGGCGATCCCCGGCAGGTCGGTCGGGCTCAGGTGGGCAATCTTGTCCGGCAGCACCTCGGGCGCGAGCCAGTCGAGCCCCTCGGGCTTGCGCAGTTCCGCGGCGATCTTGGCGAGGAGCTTGTTCGGGGCCACCCCGACCGAGCAGGTGAGCGCCGGATGCACCTCCGCCCGGATCACCCGTTGCACCTCCGCCCCGAGGGCGAGCGCGGCGTCGAGCGCCTGTTGTCGACCCATCAGGCGGCAGGAGAATTCGTCGACCGAATGGGCGATATCGATGGGCAGGACCGTCTCGACGGCGGCGCGGATCCGGTGGTGGTAATCGACGAAGAGGTCGTGCCGCGCCGCCCGCACCGCGATCCCGGGGCAGAGCCGCCGCGCCTCCTCGAGCCGCGTGCCCATGCCCACGCCCCGCGCCTTCGCCTCCCGGCTGGCGGCGATGAGCGCGGCCCCCGGCGCATCGGTCGTCACCACGCCGACCGCGCGGGCCATCAACGCCGGCTCCTCCGCCTGGCAGACCGAGGCGAAGAATGAATTCATGTCGAAGAACAGGATGCGGACGCGGGAAACCATGGAGCACGGGAGAATCGGACTGGGCGAGCAGAATAGAACAAATTAAGAACACCAGGAAGCGCGAGGCGCGCTTGCCTCACGGGGCGGGGCCTGCGAGGCTGATGCCATGGCCACCATCACCAGCCCCGACGGCACCGCCCTCTCGCCGCTTTGCTTCGGCACCATGCAATTCGGCGGTCGCGCCGACGAAGGCGAAAGCCGCGCGATGTTCGACGCCTGCCGCGCGCGGGGCCTCAACTTCTTCGACACCGCCCATGTCTACACCGACGGCGAATCGGAGCGGCTTCTGGGCCGCTTCGCCGGTGCCGAGCGCGCGCGTCTCGTGATCGCCACCAAGGCGGCCTACGGCGGCGGCGCGGGGCGACGGAACATCCTGTCGTCCCTCGACGACAGCCGGCGGCGGCTCGACATGGAGGTGATCGACATCCTCTATCTCCACCGCTGGGACGGCGACACGCCGCTGGAGGAGAGCTTCGAGACGCTGGCCGAACTCCGGCAGGCCGGCACGATCCGCCACATCGCCGTCAGCAATTTCGCCGCCTGGCAGGTGATGAAGGCGCAGGCCGTCGCCGCGCGCTTCGACGTGCGCATCGACATGATCCAGCCGATGTATTCGCTCGTGAAGCGACAGGCGGAGGTGGAGATCCTGCCGATGGCCGCGGACGCCGGTATCGCCGTTGCGCCCTATTCGCCGCTCGGCGGGGGGCTTCTGTCGGGGAAATACGCCGCCGGCGGCACCGGACGGCTGACCGAGGATGACCGCTATGCCGCGCGCTACGGCGAGAGCTGGATGCACGACACGGCCCGCGCGCTTTCGGCCCTGGCCGACGACGTCGGCCACCATCCGGCGACGCTGGCCGTGGCCTGGTGCGCCGCCCACCCGGCGGTGACCGCACCCATCGTCAGCGCCCGCTCCGCCGCGCAGCTTGCCCCCTCGCTCGACGCGCTGGACCTGACGCTCGATGCGGACCTGATGGCACGGCTCTCCGCGCTCTCGCCACGACCCGCGCCAGCGACCGACCGCCTCGAGGAAGTGACCCCGAGGTAACGCCCCGCCGGCAATTGTGTGTTTCCGCTACGTCGCTTGTGAGCCTGCGACAGAGTGTGACACTGTGCGCCGGTGGAGTGGGACTTTCTCATCATCGGAGGAGGGATCGCGGGGGCATCGGCCGCCGCGGCACTGTCCTCGCTCGGCTCCGTCGTCCTCTGGGAGGCGGAAACGGCCTTCGGCACCCATGCGTCCGGCCGCTCCGCTGCACTCTTCGAAGAGAGCTACGGATTGCCGCCCGTCGTCGCGCTCAACCGCGCCTCGCGGCAAGCCCATGCCGAGGCCAGCTGGCTCACACCGCGGGGCCTGATGCTCGTCGGGCTCGCCGGACAGGAGGCGGCGTTCGACGCCGACCTCGCAGGGATGCAGATGGAGCCGCTCGCGCTGGACGCGGCCAAGGCGCGCGTCCCGATCCTCTCCGATGCCGTGACACGCGTTGCCTGGCACGCCGACGCCTTCGATCTCGACACCGACGCCATGATCCAGAGCGGCCTGCGCGCTGCCAACCTGGCCGAGACCGACCGCCGCGTCGAGGCGCTCACGCCCGTCGAGGGCGGTTGGCTCGCGGTGGCGGGCGGCGCGCAGGTTACTGCGCGGCACGTCATCAACGCCGCCGGTCCCTGGGCCGATGAAATCGCCGGCCTCGCCGGGGTGCAGCCCCTGGGGCTCAGACCCTACCGCCGGTCCATGGCCCGGATCGCCGCGCCGGGCGGTGCCGACGTGCGCGACTGGCCGATGATGCTGGGGGTCGGCGAAAGCTGGTACGCCAAACCCGACGCCGGCGCGCTCATCGTCTCGCCCGCCGAGGAAGACGCGCATCCGCCCGCCGACGTCTGGGCCGACGACATGGTGCTGGCCGAGGGGCTCGCCCGCTATCAGGAAGCGGTGACCGAGCCGGTGACGCGCCCGCTCGCCACCTGGGCCGGGCTGCGCAGTTTCACGCCCGACCGCTGCCTCGCCATCGGCGCGTCCGAGCGCGACGGCTTCTGGTGGTGTGCGGGGCAGGGGGGCTACGGCTTCCAGACGGCCCCCGCCGCGGCTGCGCATCTGGCCGATTGCATCGCCGGGCGCGCCTCGCCGCTCGACAGGGGCGTCGTCGCCGCGCTCGATCCGGGGCGTTTCCGTTGATCCGGCGACTGCGCACCACGCCGACCGAGCCCGTCGCCGACGCCGAAGGCCGGCTCTCGGCCCCGGCCGCGCTGCGCAACCGCGACGCGATCCTCGACGTTTTGCTGCCGCGGATGCCGCGCCGGGGCGACGTGCTGGAGCTCGCATCGGGCACCGGCGAGCACATCGCCGCGCTCGCCGCCCACCGCCCCGACCTCGATTTCCACCCGAGCGACCCGGACCCGAGCCGCCGCACCTCCATCGACGCCCACTGCAGGGGCCTCCCGAACGTGGCGCCCGCGGGCGACATCGACGTCGGCGAGCCCGGCTGGGCGATCGAGAAGGCAGCCGACATGGTCCTCGTCGTGAACCTGCTGCACCTGATCTCCGACGCGGAGCTTTCCGTCCTCCTCGACGAGGCGAGCCGTGCGCTCGCTCCCGGCGGGCTCCTGGCGATCTACGGGCCGTTCCTGCGCGGCGGCCTCCTCACCAGCGAGGGCGACCGCAGCTTCGACGCGAGCCTGCGCGCGCAGGATCCGGCGGTCGGCTACAAGGACGTCGACATGCTGCGCACCGTGCTGCAGGTGCTGGAGCTCGCCGTCGAGGTAGTCGAGATGCCGGCGAACAACCTGATGGTGCTCGGGCGGGCCAAGGCGGTCGCCGGGCTCTGAGCCCTCGGGCCGGTTCGTCGAAGCAGGGCGACCGGGCCGCCCTCAGCCGCCCCGCCCGAGCCGCGCCCGCAGATCGTTGAGCGTCGCCTGCTGCGCGCTGTCCATCGCCGCCGTGCGCGAACGGAAGAGCGTCGCCTGGCTGTCGTGGATCAACCCGTCGGCCAGCACCTTCAGGTGGTTCGCCCGCAGCGTCTCGCCGGTCGAGGTGATGTCGGCGATCATCTCGGCGGTGTGGTTCAGCACCGTGCCCTCGGTCGCGCCCTGGCTGTCGACCAACTGGTAGTCCGCGACGCCGTTCTGCTGCAGGAACTCCCGCACGAGGCGGTGATACTTCGTCGCGATCCGCATCCGGTGGCCGTGGGTCGCGCGGAATTGCGCGGCGGCGGCATCCAGGTCGTCGAGGGTGTCCACATCGATCCAGACCTTCGGCACGGCCAGGATCAGGTCCGCGTGTCCGAACCCCATCGGCGCGACCGCTTCGACCTTGTCCTCCCAGCGGGTCAGCTTTTCGCGCACGAGATCGCTGCCCGTCACCCCGAGGTGGATGCGCCCGGCGGCCAGTTCGCGGGGGATCTCCCCGGCCGAGAGCAGTACGAGCGCAACCTCCGCCCCCTCCACGGCACCGGCATATTCCCGGTCGGAGCCGGTGCGACTCAGCGTCAGGCCCCGCGCGCCGAACCAGTCGAAGGTCTTCTCCATCAGCCGTCCCTTCGACGGCACGCCGAGCCGGATCATGCGAGACCCTCCAGCAAGCCGGGACGGATCACGCCGCCAACCGCCGGGATCGACCGCCCATCGCCAAGTACCGCCGTCAGAGCGTCGTAGCGGCCGCCCGTCGCCAGCGGCGGCAGGTCGGGCCGCAGGGGCGCGGCGAAGGTGAAGGTGAAGCCGTCGTAGTATTCCATGGCCGAGCGCCCGCGCGCCGGCGCGAACGACAGCCGCGCCGGATCGTGCCCGCGCCGGGCGAGCGCCTCGGCCCGTGCCTCCAGACGGTCGACCGCCGGGCTCAGGCCGGGCAGGTCCACCGCCATGTCCCGCAGGGGCGAGAGCGCCGCGTCCATCGGCCCGTCCATCGCGAGGATCATGGCGATCACCTCGGCCTCGGTGCGGGCGATCGGCGGCGTCCCGGCGTCTTCGGCGAGGGCTTGCGTCCGCGCCGCGATCTCGCCCGCCCCACGCAGGCCAACGGCGGTGCCCGCCGCCTGGATGAGCGTCTCGGGGGCCGTGTGCGTCAACTGTTCGAGCAGGAGGCCGCGCGTGTGCGTGGGGGGGATCGCGCCGGTGTAGCGCTCCATCAGCCGCCGGAACCGCGCCGGCCGCCAGAGATGCCGCTTGAGCGCCGCGCGCCGCCGCGCGGAGGTGGTGAGCCCCGCGATGGCCGCGATCAGGATGCCGAGGTCGCCCGTCGCCGGCACCGCCTCCCAGGGGGCGAGCGCGCGGGCGATCAGGTCGAAGACCTCGGCATCCGCCGCCGCCGGGTCGCTGCCGTCGAAGACCTCGAAGCCGACCTGCAGGTATTCGCGCGGCCGCCCTTCGTCGACCTCCTGCCGCCGAAAGACCTCGCCCGTGTAGCAGTAGCGCGCGGGATCCGCGCCCTCTGCCATGTGCCGCTGGACGACCGGAACCGTGAAGTCGGGGCGCAGCATCGTCTCGCCCGCGATCGGGTCGTGAGTGACGAAAGCGCGCCCGCGAATATCCTCACCGTAGAGGTCGAGCAGCGTGCCCGCAGGCTGCAGGATGTCGGTCTCGACGGGCGTCGCGCCGGCCGCGACGAAGCCCTGCATCAGGTCCGCGGCCCGGGCGCGGTCGGCGGCGGAGATCATTGGAGCAGGGACTTCAGGAAGGGCACGAGATCACCCCGCTTGACCTCGGTCTGCGAGGGGTTCTCCTTCCACTCCTCAAGGCTTGCCTCTTCGGCCAGCTTCGCGCCCAGCACGAGGTCCTTCACCTGCAGGACGCCGCGCGCAGCCTCGTCCTCGCCCATGATGATCGCCGCCGGAGACCCCCGGTCGTCGGCGTATTTCAACTGGTTGCCGAACTTCTTCGGGTTGCCGAGGTAGACTTCCGCCCGGATGCCCGCCGCCCGCAGCTCGCCCACGATGGCCTGATAGTCGGCCATGCGGTCGCGATCCATGACGGTGACGACGACGGGCCCCCGTGCGGCTTGGGTCGTCTGCCCCTTCATCCGCAGCGCAGCCAGAAGCCGGTCCACCCCGATGGAGACGCCCGTAGCCGGAACCGCCTGCCCGGTGAACCGCGTCACGAGGTCGTCGTAACGCCCCCCGCCCGCAACCGACCCGAACTGCCGCGGCCGCCCCTTCTCGTCCTTGATCTCGAAGGTCAGCTCCGCCTCGTAGACCGGGCCGGTGTAATAGCCGAGGCCGCGCACGACGGAGGGGTCGATGACGATGCGGTCTGGGCCGTAGCCCTGGGCTTGGAGCAGGTCGGAGATTTGCTCCAGTTCGGCGACGCCTTCCTGACCGAGTTCGCTGCCCGTGACGATGTCGTTCAGCCGCTGGCACGTCTCGGCACCATTGTCCCGCCGCGCGTCCATGAAGGCCATGACGGTGTCGGCCTGCGCCTCGCCCAGGCCCGCACCCTCGGTAAAGTCCCCGCTCTCGTCCTTCCGGCCCTCACCCAGCAGCGCCCGCACGCCCTCGACACCCAGACGATCCAGCTTGTCGATGGCTCTGAGCACGATCCCGCGCTCTGCTTCCTTGTCCTCCCCGGCCAGTCCCGCGACCTCCAGCACCCCGTTGAGCACCTTCCGGTTGTTCACCCGCACCACGTAATCGCCGCGCGCGATCCCGACGGCCTCCAGCGTGTCCGCCAGCATCGCGCAGATCTCCGCGTCCGCCGCCACGCTCGCCGTGCCCACGGTATCCGCGTCGCATTGGTAGAACTGCCGGAAGCGCCCCGGCCCCGGCTTCTCGTTGCGCCAGACCGGGCCCATCGCATAGCGGCGGTAGGGCGTGGGCAGGTCGTTGCGGTGCTGTGCATAGACCCGCGCCAAGGGCGCCGTCATGTCGTAGCGCAGCGCCAGCCAGTCGCCGTCCTCCTCGCCCGCTTCCTGCCAGGCAAAGACGCCCGCATTCGGCCGGTCCACGTCCGGGAGGAAGGAGCCGAGCGCCTCCACCGTCTCCACCGCCGAGGTCTCCAGCGCGTCGAAGCCGTAGCGGTGATAGACTTCCGCGATGCGGTCGAGCATGGCTTTGCGCTCGGTCACATCGGCCCCGAAATAGTCGCGGAACCCCTTGGGAGTCTCGGCCCGGGGGCGACGGATCTTCTGTTTCTTGGCCATGCTGGCCCCCGATCTCGAAGCGGTCTAGAACTCGCCCGGTCCATACGGCCCGCGCCCCGGGCGCGCAACCTTGGGAGCCCCTCCATGCAGGACCTCGAAGAACGCATCGCGCATCTGACCCGGCTGGCCGAGGATCTCTCGGACGTCGTCGCCCGGCAGGACCGCCAGATCGCCGCGCTGGAATCCCGCGTGACCCGCCTGATGCAGCGCGCCGCCGAGCAGGAGGCCGAGGCCGGCGGGTCGGTCACCATCGCGAACGAACGCCCGCCCCACTGGTGAGTTGACCGGGCCCCGGCCCGCCCGCATCGTCCGGGCATGATCCTGACCGACCTGCCCGCCGGCTTCCACGACGATCCGTTCCCGCACTACGCGGTCCTGCGCGAGGCCGGCGCGGTGCGGCAGTCCGACGGCTCGGTCCTCCTCGGGCGGCACGCCGACCTGACGGCGATCTACAAGGACACGGAGACTTTCCGCAGCGACAAGACCGAGGTGTTCCGCCCGAAATACGGCGAGAGCCCGCTCTACGAGCATCACACGACGTCGCTCGTCTTCAACGACCCGCCGCTCCACACCCGGGTCCGCCGCGTGCTGACCGGCGCGCTGACGCCCCGCGCACTGGAGCGGCTCCGGCCCTCCCTCGCCGCGCTCGTCGACCGGCTCATGGACGACCTCGGGCCGACCCCCGACCTGATCGAGCAGTTCGCCGCCGCCATCCCCGTGGAGGTGATCGGCGACCTCCTCGCCGTGCCGCGGGCCGAGCGGGGGCCGCTACGCGATTGGTCGCTCGCCATCCTCGGCGCGCTCGAACCCGCGCTCGCGCCCGAGGCCCGGGCGCGGGGCAACGCCGCCGTGACCGACTTCCTCGCCTACCTGCGCGACCTCGTGACCCGCCGCCGCGTCGCGCCGGGCGATCCGGAGACCGATGTGCTGACCCGGCTCCTGCAGGACGGCGATCTGTCTGAGGCCGAGCTTCTGCACAATTGCATCTTCATCCTGAACGCCGGCCACGAGACGACGACCAACCTCATCGGCAACGCGCTCTGGCTCCTCGACCGCTCACCGGTGCATCGGCGCGGCGACGTCGCGCAGATCGTGGAGGAGACGCTGCGCCTCGAATCCCCCAACCAGTTCGGCAACCGCCAGACGACGCGGGCCGTCACGCTCCACGGTCTCGACATCCCCGCCGGCACCGACCTGCATCTCTGCATCGGCGCGGCCAACCGTGACCTGGAGGTCTTCGCGACCCCCGACGAGATGCGCCTCGACCGGGGCGCGCCGCGCCACCTCGCCTTCGCGGCCGGGCCCCATGTCTGCATCGGGCTCACGCTCGCGCGGATGGAGGGCCAGGTCGCGCTCGATGCCTTCCTGCGGCGCTTCCCCGACTACCGGATCACCGGCGGGCAGCGCGGCAACCGCGTGCGGTTCCGGGGGTTCGAGCGGCTCGACGCCACACTGGCCTGACGCGCTCCGAGGCGTATCTCGAAAGCGGAGAGCGGCCCTCGATCTCTCTGCCGTCAATACGCCCGCCGGAGGCTCCGACGCCTCAATCGGCACCGTCCTCGGCCACCGGGATGCGCCCGCCGAGCTCGTCCTCGATATGCGCGCGGATGATCGCGTCCATGTCGGGCTCCGCCTCGAAGCCGAGCGCACGGGCGCGCACCGGGTCGAAGGCCTGCGGCCAGCCGGCGACGATGCCGGCGACCGTCTCGTCGCCCTCCCGCCGGATGAGCCGCGTCGCGGCCGGTCCGGCGGCACGTTCGAGCGCCGCGATCTCCTCGCCCACCGTGGCATCGACCCCCGGCAGCGACAGCGCGCGGTCCGGCCCGAGCTGCGACAGGTCCATCTCGGCCGCGTGCAGCAGGAAGCCCACGGCGGCGCGCGGGCTCGCGAACCAGTGGCGCGTCGTCTCCGGCACGGGCAGCACGGCTTCCTGCCCCGTGAGGGGCTCGCGCAGGATCGAGGAATAGAAGCCCGAGGCCGCCGCGTTGGGCTTGCCCGGCCGGATGCAGATCGTCGGCAGGCGCAGCGCGATCCCGTCGAGGACGCCGCGCCGCGACAGGTCCGAGATCAGAAGCTCGCCCATCGCCTTCTGCGTGCCGTAGCTCGTGAGCGGGCGCGTCGGTTGATCGTCGGGGATGACGTCGGGCAGGGGCGCGCCGAAGACCGCGATCGAAGAGGTGAAGACGAAGCGGGGGCAATAGCCCTCCTGTGCCGCGATCGCCTCGCAGAGCCCGATCGTGCCGTGCAGGTTGACGGCGTAGCCCTTGGGGAGATCCGCTTCCGCCTCGCCCGAGACGATGGCGGCCAGGTGGAAGATGACATCCGGCCGGCTCTCGATCAGGGCGGGTGCGGCCGCGGGATCGGCCAGATCGGCCGAGAGGGCCGCGCCGGGGATGCCGTCCGGCAGTACGGGCGGCACTACGTCGACGAGCGTGAGTGCGGTAATCGCCTGCCCCCGCACCGTCCCGCGCGCGACCAGCGCCTCGGTCAGCTTGCGGCCGATCATGCCGGCCGCGCCGGTGATGAGAATGTGCATGACGCCCCTCCGCGCTTCAGGGGATTAAACGGTGGCCGCGGTCGATTGGCAATCCTTGTCGGACGACCGGCTCCACGGGCTCCGCTTCGGGCAGACGTCATCGCGTAGCGCGTCTCCGTGATTGCCTGTCGCCCCGCGTGCGCCGCAGTCTGCGACCATTCCCTTCGGGTACGGAGATCTCCTGATGAAAACCCTTTATTTCGTGTCTTTGGTTGCCCTCGCCGGCCTGGTTGGCTGCGCGGAAATCGCCACGCTTCATTGCGGAAACGTCAACGAATACGCCTTCGGTGAACGTGCCGGACAGGCCGGGCGGTCCAAGGCCGCTCTGCAATCGGAGATCGCGACCTGCGCCGCCACGGAACATCCTCTCGACGAACGGCGGGTGATGGCCGGCTACGAGGCCGGACGGCTCGCCTATTGCTCGCCCGAGGGGGCCTTTCGGACCGGACAGGCCGGCCTGTCGATCCGGCCGGTCTGCACGGCCGGTGAGCGTGCCGGGATGGGCCGCGCCCATCGTCTGGGTCAGCAGGACCGGGAGTTGCAGGTCCGGGTCCGCAGCCTGACCGGGGAGCGGCGGGAGCTGCGGGAGGCGCGGGCCGCGCTCGGCCCGGACGACGATGCGGAGGCACGCCGTCTCGGGGACGAGATTTCACGTCTCACCCGCCGCATCGAGCGGCTGGAGGATCGCCGGCTTCTTCTATCGCTCTTCGACGGGTGACGGTCAGACCAGACCCTCGTCCCGGAACAGCGCCATGATGTCCTCGGCCGGGCGCGGGCCGATGTGGCCGATCACCTCGCGGGCGCAGGCCACGCCCATGCGCGCCGCCGTCTCGAGGTCGCGCTCGGATGCGATGCCATAGAGGAACCCGGCCGCGAACTGGTCGCCCGCCCCCGTCGCATCGACGACGCGGGCGGCCTCGACCGGGGCCGTGACGCGGGTGCCGCCCGAGAGAACCCAGACGTCCTCGCCCGAGCGGGTGCAGGCGACGACCTCGCAGACCTCCGCCGCGCGGGCGAGGGCGGCGTCGAGGTCGTCGGTCTCGTAGAGCGTCGTCCATTCGGCGGCGTTGCCGATGGCGATATCCATGTCCTCGGCGATCAGGCGCTGGAAGTCGGCGCGGTGACGTTCGGCGCAGAACGGATCGGAAATGGTGATCGCCGACTTGCCGCCCGCGGCCTTCATCTTGGAGGCGGCCTCGGCAAAGGCGGTCTTCCCCTCGTCCTTGTCGAAGAGATAGCCCTCGAGGAAGAGGAGCCCGCCGCCCGCGAAGACGTCGGGCACATCCGCCGAGGAGATGTCGGCGCCCGCGCCGAGGTAGGTGTTCATCGACCGCTCGCCGTCGGGCGACACGAAGATCATCGACCGCGACGTCGGCAGGTCGACGGCCTGCGGCGGGTTCGGAAAGGCGGTGCCCGAGGCTTCCATCGTCTGCGCGTAGAACCGGCCGAGCGCGTCGGTCTTGACCTTGCCGATGAAGGCGGTGGAGAGCCCGAGCGCCCCGATCCCGGCCAGCGTGTTGGCGACCGAGCCGCCGGGGGCCTCCACCCGTTCGGACATGGCCGCATAGAGCAGCTCCGCCCGCTCGCGCTCCACGAGCTGCATGATGCCCTTCTCGATTCCCATCTGGTCGAGGAAGGTGTCGCTCGAAGGCGAGATCACGTCGACGATGGCGTTGCCGATGCCGATCACGTCAAAGGTCTGGGTCATGGAATGTCCTTGGGTTGGCGATGCGGGTGGCGGTCGACGCGTCGTGCCGTCAGGCCGGTTCGGTCTTGCCCTCGAACGGGCATAGGTCGCGGATGAGGCAGGCCCCGCACTTCGGCTTGCGCGCGACGCAGATGTAGCGGCCGTGCAGGATGAGCCAGTGATGGGCGTGCTGCTGGTATTCGGCGGGCACGTTGTCCTCGATGGCGCGCTCGACGGCGTCCACGTCCTTGCCGGGCGCGAGGCCGGTGCGGTTGCCGACGCGGAAGATATGGGTGTCGACGGCCTGCGCGGGATGCTTGAACCACATGTTCAGCACGACATTGGCCGTCTTGCGGCCCACGCCCGGCAGGCGGACGAGTGCCGCGCGCGAGGATGGCACCTCCCCGTCGTAGTCGTCGACGATCATCTGGCTCAGCTTGATGACGTTCTTGGCCTTCTGGCGGAACAGCCCGATCGTCTTGATGTGCTCGGTCACGCCTTCGAGCCCGAGGTCGAGCATCTTCTGCGGCGTGTCGGCCACCGCGAAGAGCCCGCGCGTCGCCTTGTTGACACCCGCGTCCGTCGCCTGCGCCGAAAGCGCGACGGCGACCACGAGCGTATAGGCATTCACGTGTTCGAGCTCGCCCTTCGGCTCGGCCTCGGCGGCCTCGAAACGCGCGAAGATCTCGCGCACGACGGGATAGGGCAGTTGCTTGGCCATGGCGGCCGATATGGCCCGGCGGAGGCGCGACGGCAAGCTTTCCGCAGGTTCCGGGTCGCGGTGCGGGGTGCGGCTGGGGCATAGAGACGGCAGGAGAGCATGACCATGACCGACCAGAGCCCCGCCCCCGACGGCTACCACTACGCGCTGATGCGGCGCGCGATCGACCATCTCGACGCCCGCGCCGACGCGCCGCCCTCCCTGCCGGAGCTGGCCGCGGAGATGAACCTCAGCCCCGCGCATTTCCAGCGCATCTTCAGTGCCTGGGCCGGGGTCAGCCCAAAGCGGTTCCAGCAGTATCTCACCCTCGGCCACGCCAAGGCGCTCCTGTCCGAGCGGTTCACCCTCCTCGATACGGCCCACGGCACCGGCCTCTCGGGGACAGGGCGGCTCCACGATCTCTTCCTGCGGTGGGAGGCCATGTCGCCCGGCGACTACGCCCGCGGCGGGGCCGGCCTTCGCATTGCCTACGACTGGCGCGACGGGCCCTTCGGCGAGATGCTGGTGATGGTCACCGACCGCGGCATCTGCGGGCTGGCCTTCGCGTCCGAGGCCGGGCGGGAGGCGACCTTCGCCGACATGGCCGCCCGCTGGCCCGCCGCCACCTTCCGCGCGGATGCTGCCGCCGTCGCCGCGCAGGCCGGCGCGCTCGATACGCTCTCGGGCGAGGCGCGGCTGCACATCCTCGGAGGGCCTTTCCAGATCAAGGTCTGGGAGGCGCTTATGCGCATCCCCTCGGGCCATGTCACCACCTACGGCGAGATCGCGAGCGCCATCGGCAACCCCCGCGCCGTCCGCGCCGTCGGCACCGCCGTCGGGCGCAACCCCGTCAGCTGGCTCATCCCCTGCCACCGGGCGCTACGCAAGTCGGGCGGGCTCGGCGGCTATCACTGGGGTCTGCCGGTCAAGCGCGCGATGCTCGCCTGGGAGGGCGCGCGGGCCGATGCGGACGCGCCCCGGCGATCGGCGTGAGAGGGCGTTTCCTTTCGATGTTATTGCCTAACGTGATCGCAGGCGACATCTGACCGGCGGAGCGTCGCGCACCCGGTCCGCGAATCGTGGAACCGGTGGAACGGGGCCCGCAATCGTGCGTTTTGCCTGCGCACAACCGACAACAAGCGGAATGAACACATGACCTTCTTCAAAGCCCCCCTCGCCCTGGCCCTCGGCGGTACGCTGATCGTGGCCGGCTGCGTCGACGCCACCACCGGCGAGCCCAACCGCACGCGCAACGGCGCGCTCATCGGGGCCGGGATCGGGGCTGCGGCCGGCGCGATCGCCGGCGACGGCAGCCGCGCGGACGAGATCGCAGCCGGGGCCGTGGCCGGCGGCCTGATCGGCGGGGCCATCGGCTCGCGCCTCGACCGCCAGGCGGCCGACCTGCGCAACCAGCTGGGCGACGACCGCATCCTGATCCGCAACACGGGCGAGCAGCTCATCGTCACCCTGCCGCAGGACATCCTCTTCGACACCGACAGCGCGTCGCTGCGCGCCGACCTGCAGTCCGACATCCGCGCCCTCGGCCGGAACCTGCAGCAGTATCCCGACACCGCCGTCCAGGTGATCGGCCACACCGACAGCGAAGGCTCCGCCGCCTACAACCAGGATCTGTCGGAGCGCCGCGCGCGGGCCGTCGCCGGCGTCCTCCTGGAGCAGGGCGTCTCGGGCAGCCGCGTGGTGCCGATCGGCCGGGGCGAGGCGCAGCCCGTCGCCTCGAACAACACCTCCGAAGGCCGCCGTCAGAACCGCCGGGTCGAGATCATCATCACTCCGACCTGACCGTCGCACACCGAACGAGTGGCCCCCGGTTTCGCGACCGGGGGCTTTTTTCCGTTGCATCCCCGGGCGGCGGTCATATCTTCTGACCAATTCAGGGGAAGGCCATGCCGTTTCAGAAGATCACCTCCGAAAAGCTCGCCACGGCCGTCGTCCGTCAGATCGAGCATCTGATCCTGCGCGGCATCCTCCGCCCCGGCGACCGCCTGCCGGCCGAGCGGGAACTGTCGGAGCGTCTGGGCGTCTCGCGGCCGAGCCTGCGCGAAGCGGTGGGCGCGTTGCAGGACCGGGGCCTCCTGACCGCGAAGGCGGGCGCGGGGGTCTACGTGGCCGACGTGCTCGGCAACGCCTTCTCGCCCGCGCTCACCAACCTCTTCGCGAGCCACGAGGACGCGCTCTTCGACTACATCGCCTTCCGCCGCGACATGGAGGGCATCGCCGCCGCCCGCGCCGCGACCCACGGCTCGGACACCGACCTCGCCCTTGTCGATACCATCTTCCGCAAGATGGAGGCCGCCCACGACAAGCGCGATCCCTCCGACGAGGCCGCGCTCGACGCCGATTTCCACATGGCCATCGTCGAGGCGTCGCACAACGTCATCATGCTGCACATGATGCGCTCGATGATGGACCTCCTGCGCGAGGGCGTATTCTACAACCGCTCCGTCATGTTCCGGCAGCGGACGACGCGCGACACGCTCCTCGACCAGCACCGCGCCATCAACGACGGGCTGCAGGCCCGCGACCCGGTCGCCGCCCGCGCCGCCGTGGAGGCGCATCTGAACTACGTGCGCGAAAGCCTCGGGGATCAGCGGGAGGCCGACCGCCACGAAGCCGTCGCGCGCCTCCGGCTGGAGCAGGAGGTGGGGCGCTGAGCAGACCGGTCCGGCGCTCCTCTAGCGCCGGCGCAGGTACTCCATCACCGCCGGCCGCACCGATTGCTCGCCCGCGTCCCGCGCAGCCTCGATGACACGGCGCACCGCGCCGAGGTCGGCCTTCAGCAGGATGTTCTTCACCGGCCCGATCGACGCTGGGCGCATCGACAGACACCGCAGGCCCATCGCCGCGAAGCAGAGCGCCTCGACCGGGCGGCCCGCGTCCTCGCCGCAGAAGCTGACGGGTGTCTCCGTCTCGGCGCAGCGCCCCACGATCCGCTCGATCAGGGTCAGGAAGCTGACGTTCAGCGTGTCATAGCGCCGGCGCACCCGCTCGTTCTCGCGGTCGGCGGCGAAGAAGAACTGCTTGAGGTCGTTGCCCCCGATCGAGATGAAGTCCGCCTCCTCGAAGAACCGTCGCGGTGCGAAGGCCATCGAGGGCGTCTCGAGCATCGCGCCGACCTTGAGCGTCTCGGGCAGGGCGTGACCGAGCGAGGCTTCGCGGTGCAGCTCCCGCGTGAGATGACCGCGCGCCTCGAGGAACTCCTCCATCTGGGCGATGAAGGGGAACATGACGTTCATCGGCCGCCCCTCGTGCGCCCGGATCAGCGCCTGCAGCTGCATCCGCATCACGCCGGGCTTGTCGAGCCCGACCCGGATCGCCCGCCATCCGAGCGCGGGGTTCGGCTCGTCCTGCGACTTCATGTAGGGCAGCACCTTGTCCGACCCGATGTCGAGCGTGCGGAACGTCACCGGCAGGCCCTGCGCCGCCTCGATCACCCGCGCATAGAGGCTCGCCAGCTCGCCCCGGCGCGGCACCTTGTTGCGCGTCAGGAACTGCAGCTCCGTGCGGAAGAGCCCCACGCCCTCGGCCCCCGAGGTCGGCAGCGACGGCAGGTCCGCCATCAGCCCCGCGTTCATCATCAGCTCCACGCGCGCGCCGTCCTCGGTCACGCAGCGGGTGTCGCGAATGCTGGCGTAGCGCTGCTGCGCCTGCTGGGCCATGGCGAGCTTCTCGCCGAAGGCCGTGCGCACCATGTCGTCGGGGCGCAGATGCGCGATACCCTGATCCCCGTCGACGAGGATCGCGTCGCCCGAGAGCGCCTCCGTCGTGATGCCCCGCGCCTGCAGCACGAGCGGAATGGCCCAGGCCCGTGCCACGATCGCCGCGTGGCTGCCGACCGAACCCTCCTCCAGCACCACGCCGCGCAGCTTGCGCCCGTAGTCCAGAAGCTCGCCCGGCCCGATATTGCGCGCCACCAGCACGGCGTTGTCCGGCAGCGCGCCGCGATCCCCGCCCTGGCCCGTCAGCATCCGCAGGAGCCGGTTCGACAGGTCGTCGAGGTCCGCGAGCCGTTCGCGCAGGTAGGGGTCGGCGTTGCGCATCTTGGCGCGGGTCGCCGTCTGCTCCTTCTCGACGGCGGCCTCGGCGGTCAGGCCCGCGTTGATGTCGTCCTCCATCCGGCGCAGCCAGCTGCGGGAATAGGCGAACATGCGGAAGGCCTCGATCACCTCCTCCTGCTCGCGGTCGCCATGGGCCTGGCTCAGCATCCGGTCGACCGATAGGCGCAACTCGTCCACGGCGGTGCGCAGACGTTCGCATTCCTTCTCGGGGTCTTCCGACACGGGGTTCGTGATGACGACACGCGGGTCGTGCAGGTAGACGGTGCCCTCGGTCGCGCCTTCCTGCCCCATGACGCCCTTGAAGAGAACCTGCTGCGCGTGCCGGGGCTTGAGCGCCTCGCCCTCGCCGACGAAGGCCCCGAGCTCCGCCATCTCGGCCAGCACCATCGCCACGACCTCGAGGGCATAGACCTCGTCCTCGGTAAACTCCCGCGCTTCCTTCGATTGCACCACCAGCACGCCGAGCCGCTCGCCAAGCCGCTGCACGGGCACGCCAAGGAAGCTCGAAAAGACCTCCTCCCCGGTTTCGGGCATGTAGCGGAAGCCCTTGGTGCCCGGCGCGTCGGCGGTGTTGAGCGGCCCCCGGCGGCGGGCGACGCGGCCCACGAGGCCCTCGCCCACGCGCATCCGCGTCACATGCACCGATTCGGGGTTCAGGCCCTTCGTCGCGCACAGCTCCAGCGTCTGTTCGTCCCTGTGCAGGTAGATCGAGCAGACCTCGGTTTCCATCGAGTTCGCTACCAGATCCACGATCCGGTCGAGCCGTTCCTGACCCGCGCCGGCCTCGGCCATGACGGCCTGAAGCCGCCGCAGAAGTTTGCGACTGTCGCTGTCCCTTGGCGCTGACATGTCCTGCCCCGGCTCCCTCGTCGGGAGGGACCATAGCGGAGTGGTTCACGGAAGGGGAGGGGGCGCGGACGGTGCAGGTCGAAGCGGCGGGCCGCGCCCGCAAATCGGTCCGGCTACCGGTTCCGGAGCGCGAAAACGCGCCGGTCCACGTACGGGCCGACAGCGTCCGGTCAGTTGGGCGCGATCATCGGGGTCGGGTCCACGCTCAGCGCGGGCAGGAGAAGGGCAAGGCCGACGCAGGCGACCATCCAGAAGGCGGGGGTGTAGAAGAAACGTGTCATGCCCCCTCTTCGCCGATCATCCCTTAAAAGAGCGATAACGGGCCGTCGTTATCCGATGACGGCCCCGCAAATGGCGTGCGGCCCGTTCCAAGCCCGCGCGGTCTCGGAGTGCCGCCGCAGGCGGTGCGCGTCGCCTACGCCTTCTTCAGCTCGAAGACGTCGTGCAGCGCCTGGACGGCCAATTCCATGTACTTGCGGTCTCGGAGTGCCGCCGCAGGCGGTGCGCGTCGCCTACGCCTTCTCAAGCTCGAAGACGTCGTGCAGCGCCTGGACGGCCAATTCCATGTACTTGCGGTCAATCAGGACGCTGATCTTGATCTCGGACGTCGTGATGACCTTGATGTTGATCCCCTCCGCCGAGAGCGCCTTGAACATCCGGGCGGCGACGCCCGTGTGGCTGCGCATCCCGATGCCGACCACCGACACCTTCGAGACGTCGGTGTCGACGATCAGGTCGTGGAAGTTGATCTCCTCGCGCGCCATGGCGTCGCGCACGGCCTTCTCGGCCCGCGCCACCTGATCCACCGGCAGCGAGAAGGTCATGTCCGTGCGCCCGTCCTCGGCGATGTTCTGCACGATCATGTCGACGTTCACGCCCGCCTCGGCCAGCGGCCCGAAGATCGCCGCCGATACGCCCGGCCGGTCGGCCACCGACACCAGCGTCATCTTGGCCTCGTCCCGGCTGAAGGCGACGCCCGCGACCACATTGCTTTCCATGATGTCCTCCTCGTCGCAGACGAGCGTGCCCGCGTTGTCCGATTGTTCCTCGAAGCTCGACAGAACGCGCAGGCGCACCTTGTAGCGCATGGCAAGCTCCACCGAGCGCGTCTGCAGCACCTTCGCCCCGAGGCTGGCGAGCTCCAGCATCTCCTCGAAGGCGATCTTCTCCATCTTGCGCGCCTTGGAGCTGACGCGCGGGTCGGTCGTATAGACGCCGTCCACGTCCGTATAGATGTCGCAGCGCTCCGCGTCGAAGGCCGCGGCGAAGGCCACCGCCGTCGTGTCGCTGCCGCCCCGGCCGAGCGTCGTGATCCGGCCCTCGGGGCTGATCCCCTGGAAGCCGGCGACCACGGCCACCTTCATGCCCTCGGCGAACTTCGCGTCGAAATTCGCGTTCGGGATCTCCTCGATCCGGGCGCTCGAATGGGCCGAGGTCGTTACCACCGGCACCTGCCACCCCTGCCAGGAGCGCGCGTCGATCCCATTCGACTGCAGCACCATCGCCAGCAGACCGGCCGTCACGTTCTCGCCCGAGGAGACCACCGCGTCGTACTCGCGCGCATCGTAGAGCGGGCCGCCCGCCTCGTTCACCCAGCCGACGAGCTCGTTCGTCTTGCCCGACATGGCCGAGACGACCACGACCACCTCGTAGCCCTTCGCCACCTCGACGCCCACGCGTTTGGCCACGCGCCGGATGCGGTCGAGGTTGGCGACGGAGGTTCCGCCGAATTTCATGACGAGACGCGGCATGGGCGACTCCTTCTTTCGGGTCCGGGGCCTGTTAGGGCAGGGGGGGCACGGGGGCAAGGTCGCCGCGCCATGATGCAGATCAACGACGGGCGATCTTTCGCGCCGCTATCCTGATCCGACCCGACGCCCGGAGCCCGCCATGACGCAAGCCGACCTGCCGCCGATCCGCGATCTCTCCACGGCCGACCTGCGCGCGGCCCTCGCCGCCGGCTGGGCCGACTTCCGCGCGGTGCCGCGCTTCGGGCTCTTCTTCGCGGCGGTCTACGTGGTCGCGGGGCTTCTGCTGACGCAACTCGGCGCGGGGCTCTTCACCTGGACGCTCACGCTCACGCTCGGGTTTCCGCTCCTCGCGCCCTTCCTCGCCGTCGGCCTCTACGACGTCAGCCGCCGGCGCGCGCGCGGGGCCTCCCTCGATTTCGGCTCCGTCCTCTCGGTCGTCTGGGCCGAGCGCACGCGGCAGATCCCCTGGGCCGGGGCCGTCCTCCTGATCTACTTCCTGTTCTGGAGCTTCGCCGCCCACCTGCTCTTCGCACTCATCATGGGGCCCGCGGCGCTCCTCGGGCCGCCCGACACGCTGACGAGCTACCTGACGCCCGCCGGGGCTACCCTCATCGCGGCCGAACTCGTCTTCGGCGCGGCCTGCGCCTTCCTGCTCTTCGCGCTCACCGCCGTCGGCCTGCCGCTCCTCCTCGATCGGGAGGTCGATTTCGTGACCGCCATGCTCTTCAGCCTCGCCGTCACCCGCGCGAACCTGCCGGTGATGACGCTCTGGGCCGCCTGCATCGCGGTGCTCACGCTCCTCGCCATGGTGCCGTGGTTCCTCGGTCTCTTCGTCGTGCTGCCGGTGCTGGGCCACGCCAGCTGGCATCTCTACGCCCGGATCGCCGGCTGATCAGCCGCTCTCGAAGGCGGCCAGCCGGGCCGGGTCATGCCGCCCGAGGTCGCGCAGCCAGCCGTCGATCGCCTGCCGGATGACTGGCCGCGTCTCGCCCCGCATCCGCTCGGCCTGCACCAGCACGGCCTCGCGCGCCGCGTGATCCGCGTCGCCCGGATGGCGCGCCTTGGCGAAGCCCGCGGTCGCCGCGAAGACCGTGCGCCGCGCCCAGACGTTCGCCGCCCCGGCCCAGTCGTCCAGCACGGCAAGCCGCTCCGGCTCCGCCGCTAGCCGCCGTTGCAGCGCCGCGGCCCCCGCGTCCGCGATCACCCGGCAGTCGAAGTGATAGACCCAGGACGACAGCAGGTCCCACGCCCCGCCGTCGGGCCGCATCCGCGCCTGCGTGAGCAGCTTGCACGCCAGCACCCGCCCGTCCGCGACACCGTCCCGCCAGAGCGCATCGGCGATCAGAACCCGATCCTCCACGCCCATCTCCGCGCGCAGCTCGACCCCCATGTCGGTCAGCGTCGCGCCATGCACGCCCCAGGTCTCGCGTTCGGTCCGGTTCGCCGCCCGGTCCTTCGCCGCCCGCTCCGCATCGCCCGCCGCCCGAAGCGCCGCGACGATGTCCCGCTTCTTCGTTTCCAAAGTATCCCGGGGGTTTGGGGGCTGGCCCCCAATCTCGTTACCGCTCATTCCACCGTCACCGACTTGGCGAGGTTGCGCGGCTGATCCACGTCCGTCCCCTTGTGGACGGCGGTGTGATAGGCCAGCAGCTGCGCCGGCACCGCGTAGAGGATCGGGGCGAAGACCGGCTCGACCTTCGGCATCACCAGTACTTCCCAAACGCCGTCCGAGGCCACCTCGGCCCCCTCGGCATCCGTGACCAGAAGCACCTTGCCCTCCCGCGCCATGACCTCCTGCATGTTGCTCACCGTCTTGTCGAAGAGCGGGTCCATCGGCGCGAAGACGACGACGGGCAGCGTCCGGTCGACGAGCGCGATCGGCCCGTGCTTCAGCTCGCCGCTCGCATAGGCCTCGGCGTGGATATAGCTGATCTCCTTGAGCTTCAGCGCGCCCTCGTGCGCCATCGGGTACATCGGCCCGCGCCCCAGGAACAGGATGTCGGTCGCCTCCGCGAGCCGCGCGGCCAGCGCCTCGCAGCGGTCCTCGACGGCCAGTGCCTGCGCCATCAATCCCGGCAGACGCTTCAGCCCGGCGACCAGTTCCGCCTCGCGGGCCGCGTCGATCGTCCCGCGCTGCACGCCGGCCGAGATGGCAAGCGCGAGCAGCACGGCGAGCTGGTTCACGAAGGCCTTGGTCGAGGCGACGCCAACCTCCACCCCCGCGTGGATCGGCAGGGCGATGTCGCTCTCGCGTGCGATCGACGACGTCTCCACGTTCACCACCGACAGGATCGCCCGCGCCTGCCCCTTGGCATAGCGCAGCGCGGCCAGCGTATCGGCCGTCTCGCCCGACTGGCTCACGAAGAGCGCGGTCGTCTGTGCGCCCACCGGCCCCTCGCGGTAGCGGTATTCCGAGGCGATATCGACCTCGACCGGGAGCCGCGCCAGCGCCTCGAACCAGTATTTCGCAACCGAACAGGCGATCTGCGCCGTGCCGCAGGCGACCATCTGGATGCGGTCGGTCGCGGTGAAATCGTAGGCGGAGGGCGGGGCGATCCGCTCTCCCTCGACATAGGCGGCAAGCACGTCCGAGAGCGTCTGCGGCTGCTCGTGGATCTCCTTGGCCATGAAGTGCCGGTGCCCGGCCTTCTCGATCCGGGCCGCGTCGATGCGGATGCGCGTCATCTCGCGCTGAACGGCATGGCCCTCGCCGTCGAAGATCTCCGCGCCCGACCGGGTGACGACCGCGCGGTCGCCCTCCTCCAGGTAGGTCAGCCGGTCGGTCAGCGGCCCGAGCGCGATCGCATCGGAGCCCACGAACATCTCGCCCGCGCCGTGCCCGATAGCCAGCGGCGAGCCCGCCCGCGCCGCCACCAGAAGATCCGGCTCCCCGTCGAAGAGGAAGCAGAGCGCATAGGCCCCTTCCAGCTTGTCGACCGTGGCGAAGGCCGCGTCCTTCGGCGTCATGCCCGCGTCGAGGAAGGCCTCACAGAGCCGCGCGACGACTTCCGTGTCGGTCTCGCTTTCACCGTCGCCCGACAGTTCCGCGCGCAGCTCGCGGAAGTTCTCGATGATCCCGTTGTGGACCACGGCCACGCGCCCCGCGCGGTGCGGATGCGCATTGGCGACCGAGGGGCCGCCGTGGGTCGCCCATCGCGTGTGCCCGATCCCCGCGAACCCCGGCAGCGGGTCCGTCACCAGAAGGTCGGCGAGGTTCACGAGCTTGCCGACCGCCCGCCGCCGGTCGAGCGCGCCGTCGTGTACGGTCGCGATGCCCGCGCTGTCGTAACCGCGGTATTCGAGGCGCTTGAGCGCATCCACCATGATGGGGGCGGCCTGATGATCGCCCAGAATGCCGATGATCCCGCACATCAGTTCGTCTTCCTTGCTTTGGCGGCGCGCAGCTTGGCCATGAGCCGTGTCGCGAAGCCGTCCTTGTTGACCTGTTTCGACCGCCCGAGCGCCAGCGCGCCGTCGGGCACGTCCTGCGTGACGACGCTACCCGAGCCGGTCATGGCGCCCGCGCCCACGCGCACCGGGGCGACGAGGGCCGAGTTCGACCCGATGAAGGCATCCGCCCCGATGTCCGTTCGGTGCTTGAAGACGCCGTCGTAGTTGCAGGTGATCGTGCCCGCGCCGATGTTCGCCCGCGCACCCACCCGGGCGTCGCCGATGTAGCTCAGGTGATTGAGCTTCGCGCCCTCGGCCACCTGCGCGGCCTTCACCTCCACGAAGTTGCCCACGCGCACGCCCCGGTCCAGCTCCGCGCCGGGGCGCAGGCGGGCATAGGGCCCGATGGTGCAGCCCTCCGAGACGTGGCAGCCTTCGAGGTGCGAGAACGCCCGCAGCGTCGCGCCACTCTCCACCGTCACGCCCGGCCCGAAGACGACATGGGGCTCCACCACCACGTCGCGCCCCAGCATCGTGTCATGGGCGAAGAACACCGTCTCGGGCGCGGTCAGCGTGGCCCCGTTCGCCATCGCCTCGGCGCGTTTGCCCGCCTGGAACGCGGCCTCGGCGGCGGCCAGGTCCATGCGGGTGTTCACCCCCATCGTCTCCGCCTCGGCGCAGACGACGACCCGCGCCGACATCCGCCCCGCCCGCGCCAGCGCGACGATGTCGGTCAGGTAGTACTCCCCCGCCGCATTGTCGTTGCCCACCTGTTCGATCAGGTCGAAGAGCGTCTCTGCGTCCGCCGCCACGACCCCGGAGTTGCAGAGCGTGATCGCCAGTTCCGCGGGCGTCGCGTCCTTCGCCTCCACGATCCGCTCCAGCCGGTCGCCCTCGGCCACCAGCCGACCGTAGCGCCCAGGTTCCGCCGCCTCGAAGCCCAGCACGACGACATCGGCTCCGTCTTCCCGCGCGGCGCGCATCTTCTCGAGCGTCTCGGGCGCGATGAAGGGCGTATCGCCATAGAGGACGAAGGCGTCCCCCGCGAAGCCGTCGAGCGCCGCCCGCGCCTGCGCGACGGCATGGGCGGTGCCGAGCTGCTCGGTCTGGCGCACCACCGCGACGCCGGGGTCATGCGCCCGCGCCGCCGACTCCACCGCGTCGCCCCCGTGGCCGGCGACGATGACCGTGCGTGCCGGGGCGAGGCGCTCGCCCGACCGCCAGGCGTGGATCAAGAGCGGCGCATGGGCCACCGCGTGCAGCACCTTCGGCAGGTCGGATTTCATGCGGCTGCCCTGTCCGGCGGCCAGGACGATCAGCGCGGTCTGTCTCATGGGTCTTTCCCTTGGTTGCCTGTCGTTCTACCTGAGCCCGGACACGCCGCAACCCGGCCGTCACGACCTCCGGCAAAAGGGTGCCTCTATGAAACGTTGCGTGATCTTCGACCTCGACGGAACGCTGGCCGACACCTCGGGCGACCTGCTCGCCGCCGCCAACGCCGCCTTCACGCTCCTCGGCCTCGACACCTCGCTCGACCCGTCGAACGCGGACCACCGTGCCACGGCCCTCCGGGGCGGGCGGGCGATGCTGCGCGCGGGGCTCGCCCGCGTGGGGGTGGAGGACGAGGGGCTCGTCGACGCGGGCTACCAGCCCCTCCTCGACGCCTACGGGGCCGACATCGCGACGCATACGCATTTCTATCCCGGTGCGCTCGACGCCGTCCGCCGCCTGCGCGCGCGCGGCGATGCGGTGGGCATCTGCACCAACAAGCCCGAGGGCCTCGCCCGGCAACTGCTCGACAGCCTCGGCGCGACCGACCTCTTCGACGCGCTCCTCGGGGCCGACACCCTCCCGGTGCGCAAGCCCGACCCCGAACACCTGCTGGAGACGATCCGCCGCGCCGGCGGCGACGCGGGCCGCGCCGTCCTGATCGGCGACACCGAGACCGACCGCAAGGCCGCCGCCGCAGCCCAGGTGCCTTGTGTCCTCGTCACCTTCGCGCCGGCGGGGCAGTCCGTGGCCGACCTCGCCCCCGAGGCGCTGCTCTACCATTTCGACCACCTCGAAGCGGTCGTGGACCCGCTCCTGGGCTAGGGCCGCACGGGGCGGCAGCCGAAACCGATTGACGCGCCCCGCCCGCATCCCCCAACTCGGCCCATGAAGACCTTCACCAAGTCCTTCACCCGGCAGGAGCCGATCCCCGAGCCCGCGATCGAGGCCGCCGTCCGCGTGATGCGGTCGGGCGCGCTCCACCGCTACGGGGCCGACCCGTCGGAGGTCGCCGCACTCGAAACCGAGTTCGCCGCGCAGACCGGGGCCGCCCACGCGCTCGCCGTCGCCTCGGGCGGCTACGCCATGGGCTGCGCGCTCCGGGCGCTGGGCGTCAAACCGGGCGACCCGGTGCTGACCAACGGCTGGACACTCGCCCCCGTGCCCGGCGCCATCGCCGCCGTCGGCGCGCGCCCGGTCCTCGTGGAGGTGGGCGAAGACCTCTGCATCGACCTCGACGACCTCGCCGCCAAGGCCGGCCGGGCACGCGTCCTCATGCTCAGCCACATGCGCGGCCACATCGCCGACATGGAGCGCCTCATGGCCATCTGCGACGCAGCCGGCGTCACCGTGATCGAGGATTGCGCCCACACCATGGGAGCCGCGTGGAACGGCACGCCCTCGGGCCGGTGGGGCGCGGTCGGCTGCTACTCCTGCCAGACCTACAAGCACGTCAATGCGGGCGAGGGCGGCCTCATCGTCACCGACGACGCCGACCTTGCCGCCCGGATGGTGCTCCTCTCGGGCAGCTACATGCTCTACGCTCGCAACGGCACCGCGCCCGACGAGGCGGTTTTCGCCCGCCACAAGGGCGCGATGCCCAACGTCTCGGGGCGCATGGACGAGTTGCGCGCCGCCATCCTGCGCCCGCAACTCGCCGACCTGCCCGCGCAGGCGCGGCGCTGGAACGACCGCTACGCCGCGCTGGAGCAGGGCCTGCGCAACCTGCCCGGCCTGCGCGTCATCGACCGCCCCGCGCCCGAAGCCTACGTCGGCTCCTCGATCCAGCTGCTTACCGACGACCCGGCGAAGGTGCCCGCCTTCCTCGCCGCCTGCGCCAAGCGCGGGGTCGAGTGGAAGTGGTTCGGCCACGCCACCGCGCAGGGCTTCACCTCCGCTCACCACCACTGGGCCTACGTCGAGGCGCAGAGCCTGCCGCGCACCGACGCGATCCTCGCGCGGCTCCTCGACATGCGCGTGCCGCTGACCTTCGACCTCGACGATTGCGCCCTCATCACCCGCATCGTGGCCGAGGAGGCGGGGCGGCATCTGCGCTGATCCGGCGTGGCCTCAGCCGGGGGCGGGCCCCAGCGTCTCGTCGTCGTCTTCCAGGATCTCGGGCACCGGGTTCGGAGCGACGAGCCCGCGCTGCACAGCGATCGCATAATCCCAGGTCGCCACATTGTCGCGGATCGCGCGCAGCAGGTCGCCGGGCGACTTCGCATGCGGCATCGACAGGTTGAGCGCATAGGCGATCAGTTCGGAGCAATACCATTGCTCCCGCGAATGGCGGCGGAAGTTGAAGAGCTGGCTGATGACCATGGGCCAGAGTTCGTAGGGCTTGCCCAGATGCCGCGCCGCCCGGTCCCAGGTCGAGGGATGGGCCCAGGGCACCTCGTAGATGTCCCACTTGCCGTCCTTCAACTCGATGTCCTTGATCCGCACGCCCCCGTCGCGCGCCGAGGAGGACAGGCAGGTGACGGTATCGCCGCGCTTCGGGCGCTCCTCCTGCCGGATGAGTTCCACATGGCTGAAGGGCGACCGGGTGGCGAAGCGCACCACCTTGTCCATCATTCGCCCGCGCCCGCGATAGAAGGCCACCCAGTACCGTGCCATGCCAAATCTCCCATCTGAAATCGCTGCGATGCTGCGCGTTGCCCATCGATCCGTCAAGCAAGGGAAACCTGACCCTGTGGACGGATCGCCCCCGATCCGCTAGAAACTGAACAAGCGTTCAATTCCGGGGAGGATTCGATGTTCAACGCCACGATGCAGTTCGACCTGGGCGAAGACGTCAACGCTCTGCGCGAGATGGTGCACCGCTGGGCGCAGGACCGGGTCGCCCCCATGGCCGCCGACATCGACAGCGGCAACCACTTCCCCGCCGAGCTCTGGACCGAGATGGGGGAGCTGGGCCTCCTCGGCATCACCGTCCCCGAGGCCGACGGCGGGGCGGGCATGGGCTACCTCGCCCATGTCATCGCGGTCGAGGAGATCGCCCGCGCCTCCGCCTCGGTCTCGCTCTCCTACGGCGCGCACTCGAACCTTTGCGTCAACCAGATCGCGCTCAACGCCAACGCCGAGCAGAAGGCGAAGTACCTGCCCGGTCTCATCTCGGGCGAGCATGTCGGTGCCCTCGCCATGTCCGAGGCCGGCAGCGGCTCCGACGTCGTCTCGATGAAACTCCGTGCCGAGAAGCGCAATGACCACTTCCGCCTGAACGGCACCAAGTATTGGATCACCAACGGCCCCGACGCCTCCACGCTCGTGGTCTACGCCAAGACGGACCCCGAGGCGGGCTCCAAGGGCATCACCGCCTTCCTGATCGAGAAGGCCATGACCGGCTTCTCCACCTCCAGCCATTTCGACAAGCTCGGGATGCGCGGCTCCAACACTGCCGAACTGGTGTTCGAGGATGTCGAGGTCCCCTTCGAGAACATCCTGGGCGAGGAGGGGCGCGGCGTGCAGGTGCTGATGTCCGGCCTCGACTACGAGCGCGTCGTCCTCGCCGGCATCGGCACCGGCATCATGGCCGCCTGCATGGACGCGATCATGCCCTACATGGCCGAGCGCCGTCAGTTCGGCAAACCCATCGGGAGCTTCCAGCTGATGCAGGGCAAGATCGCGGACATGTACACCGCGATGAACTCGGCGCGGGCCTACATCTACGAGGTCGCCAAGTCGTGCGACCGCGGCACCGTCACCCGCCAGGACGCGGCGGCCTGCTGCCTCTATGCCTCCGAGGAGGCGATGAAACAGGCCCATCAGGCGGTGCAGGCCATGGGCGGCGCGGGCTTCATGTCCGACAGCCCCGTCGCCCGCCTCTTCCGCGACGCCAAGCTGATGGAGATCGGCGCCGGCACGAGCGAGATCCGCCGCATGCTGGTCGGCCGGGAGCTGATGGGGGCGATGGGGTGAGACTGGTCCTCGTCTTCATCGCATTAGTCACGACGCAGGCCCAGGCCGATCCTGCCTTCCTGCGCTGCCTCGGCCCGGAGATGGCGCAGCGGACGGCCGCGGTTCGGGACGCGGCACCCTGTGCGACTGACCCCGATTGCGAGCCGATGCCCCTTTCGCTCTATGTCGCCGCCGTCGAACCCACATGTCTGGGCGAAGCTGTCGATCGCTGTACCTTGACCGCAGTTCCAAGCTCCTGCTTGCGACATCTGGTAGGCCATATCGACGATCTAACGGACGATCTGCGTCCGCGCTTGAACGAGACGCGCATTGCAGCCGCCAAGCGACATCTGAACGCCTTCCACCGCCGGTCGATCGACATGGCGATGCGGCGTCATCTCGAAGGATCCGAAAATCCCTGTAAGGATCCAGACTTCCTCGAAAGGCTTCGGTCCATGACACGAGACGAAGATATTGTGGATGCAGCTTGCGCCGCCGCGGGGTCTTTTCAAGCCTATCAGCAAGCCAGCGCCCTCGAACGGCGCCTCACCTCGGCCGAGGCGGAAACGCGTTAGATGGAGCACGAAGTTGCCCCTGACGGAATGGCCGGCGAGGTCGAGCAGATGGACACCCCCACCTCTTTCTTCTCCTACGTCCGCGAGGCCAGCATCCTCCACGACCAGCTCGACTGGCTCGTGCACGGGATGGAGTATTTCGTCGCCGCCGTGGACATCCTCGGCTGCGTCATCCTCCTGATCGGGGCGACGCGGTTCCTGATCGGGTTCGTCCGCGCCGAACTGAGCGGCGATGCCCGCAAGCGCGTCGAGGGCGTCAACATGGAACGCGTCGAGCTCGGGCGCTACATCCTCGCCGGTCTCGAGCTCCTCATCGTCTCCGACATCGTCCATACCGCCCTCAGCCTCGCCATGGCCGATCTCGTCTTCCTCGGTCTCCTCGTCGTGATACGCTCGCTCATCTCCTTCTTCCTCGAACGGGAGCTGGAGCGCGTGAAGAAGGAGCTTGCCACATGACGCCGCACCCGACTGCCGCAGCCCCCCGGGGTCGCCGATGACCCGCTGGCTCGCCCTCGTCCTCCTCGCCACGCCCGCGCTGGCCGACGACCTGCCCTTCGATCCCGCGATCGTCGAGGCCTGCTTCGGCAGCGCCCCGTCGGCTGACTGTATCGGCCGCGCCGCCGCGGCCTGCACGGCCGAGACTGGCAGCAACGTCGGCTACGCGCGCTGCAACACCGCCGAGTGGGAGGTCTGGGACGCGGAGCTCAACCGCAGCTACCGCGCCCTGATCGACCTGACCCGCGCCGAGGATGCCGAGTTGAAGGACCTCGGTTCCGCCCTGCCGCCGACCGAGCCGACCCTGCGCGCGGCCCAACGTGCCTGGGTCGCCTGGCGCGATGCCCAATGCGCCTACACGCGTTCCACCTTCGGCGGCGGCACGGGGGGCGGCCCGGCCGAGGCGGAGTGCCGGATGCGCCTCACCGCCGAGCAGGCCCTGCGCCTCGATGCCGAGCTCGCGGGGCAGGGCGGATGACCCGCGTCCTCGCCCTCCTCCTCGCGCTCGCCGCGCCCGCCGCCGCGCAGCCGGCTGACCCCGCCCCCTACCGCGCCGCCTTCGACGCCTGCGCCGCCGGGGAGGCCCCGCGCGACTGCATCGGCGACACCGCGCAGGTCTGCATGGAGGCCGAGGAGGGCGGCTACACCACGCTCGGCATGACCGGCTGCACGATGATGGAGCAGGGCCTCTGGGACGAGGTGCTCAACGCCGAATGGCCCGGCCACCGCGCCGCCGCGCAGGCCCAGGACGAGGCCGAACGCCCTTATTTCGACGGGCAATTCAGCAAGGCCGACGAACGCCTCCTCGCCGCCCAGCGCGCCTGGATCGCCTTCCGAGACGCCGATTGCAGCGCCGCCGGGGCCAGCTGGGGCTCCGGCTCCATGCGCCACATCGAATACGCCGGTTGCAGCCTCCACCACACCGCCGAGCGCGTCCTCGATCTGCGCGCGCTCTGGGCCCGAAACTGATGCGCGCCGCCGCGCTCCTCGCCTGCCTCGCGCTGCCCGCCGCCGCGCAGGAGGAGGATGCCGTCAACGCCCAGAGCCGCGCGCTCCTGACCTGCGTCATCGACGCCGCCGTCGCCGGCGTCCCCGAAGAGACGCTGCGGACCGAGACGCATTTCCTCTGCGCGCTCGCCCATGCGCCCGTCACCGTCTCCTGCCCGCGGGAGCAATACATGCTGGAGCCGGCCCGCGCCCTCTGCGAGCGGCGCGACCTCGAACTCTGGGGCACCGCGCTCACCCGCGCCTATGCCGTCGCCGGCCGCGCGGACGAGCTCGACGCCCGCATCGCCGAGATCGCCGCCGGTTGCGAGGGCGTGGCCCCCGCCCCGGCCGATCCGGTCGGCTGCGTCACGAACACCGTCTGGCGCGACTGGGCGCGGGTCGCGACCGAGGGCTTCCTCGACCGGGTCGCCGCCGACGCCGCCGAACGGGAGGGCGACGAATGATCCGCCGCGCGCTCCTCTGCCTCGCGCTCGCGGCCCCCGCGCTGGCCGACCCGCAGTCCGACGTCGACTGGACGCTCCCGCCGCTCGACCCCGAAGCCGCCACGATCTGCTTCGGTACTCTCCTCTTCCGCGAGCCCGCGCCCGAGGTCCGCGCCGCCTGCGAGGCCGCGCTCTGGCCCTGCGAGGCGCAGTTCGACCTCCCGCAGGAGGCCCCGCCCGAGATCGCGGCGCCCGAGGCCCACGACCTGCAGCATTGCTACGCCGCCAACGCCCGGCGCTTCACCGACGGCTTCCACGCCATGACCGCCGCCTGGCTCCCGACCGCGCCGGAAGCGGAGGTGCTCGACTTCATCGAGGACGTCGCCCGCCGCGCCGCCCGGGAGGTGGAGACCTGCGGCCGCCGCCACGGCGACGACGACCTCGCCTATTGGCGCTGCCGCCAGCGCACGCCGATGCTGCCGCTCATGCCCCCGGGATGGGAGCCGCCGCGATGACACCCCGCCCACCTGCCCCAGAGGAGCCCGCCATCCGATGAAACTCACCTCCTCGCTCCTCGCAACCTCCGACCAGGCCCGCGCCAACCGCGCCGCCCACCTTGCCGCGCTCGACGAGGTGCGCGCCGCCGCCGAGACCGCCGCCGCCGGGGGCGGGGAGGCATCCCGCGCGCGCCATCTCGGCCGGGGCAAGATGCTGCCGCGCGACCGTGTCGCCGGCCTCCTCGACCCCGGCTCGCCCTTCCTCGAAGTGGGGGCCTTCGCCGGACACGGCATGTACGACGGCGCGGCCCCGGGCGGCGGGGCCATCGCGGGCGTGGGCCGGGTGCACGGGCGCGACGTCATGGTCGTCTGCAACGACGCCACGGTGAAGGGCGGCACCTACTACCCGATCACGGTCAAGAAGCACCTGCGCGCCCAGGAGATCGCCGAGGAGAACCGCCTGCCCTGCGTCTACCTCGTCGACAGCGGCGGCGCGAACCTGCCGAACCAGGACGAGGTCTTCCCCGACCGCGACCACTTCGGTCGTATCTTCTACAACCAAGCACGCATGTCCGCGAAGGGCATCGCCCAGATCGCCGTCGTCATGGGAAGTTGCACCGCCGGCGGCGCCTATGTGCCCGCCATGTCCGACGTCTCGATCATCGTGCGCGAGCAGGGGACGATCTTCCTCGCCGGCCCGCCCCTCGTGAAGGCCGCGACAGGGGAGGTCGTCTCGGCCGAGGACCTGGGCGGCGGCGACGTGCACACCCGGCTCTCGGGTGTCGCCGACTACCTCGCCGAGGACGACGCCCATGCGCTGGCCCTCGCGCGGGAGGCTTTACGATCTGTTAACCTATTGACTGCAGTCAACTTTCCCCGCGGGGAAAGGCCCGCCTACGACCCCGAGGAGATCCTCGACGTCGTGCCCGCCGACCTGCGCACGCCCTATGACATCCGCGAGGTCATCATGCGCCTCGTCGACGGCTCGCGCTTCGACGAGTTCAAGGCCCGCTTCGGGGAGACCCTCGTGACCGGCTTCGCCGAGGTCGAGGGGATGCCCGTCGGCCTCGTCGCCAACAACGGCGTCCTCTTCTCCGAGGCAGCCTCCAAGGGCGCGCATTTCGTCGAGCTCTGCTCGCAGCGCGGCATCCCGCTCGTGTTCCTCCAGAACATCACCGGCTTCATGGTCGGCCGGAAGTACGAGAACGAGGGCATCGCGCGTCACGGGGCCAAGATGGTGACCGCCGTGGCGACGACCTCCGTCCCCAAGATCACCATGCTCGTCGGCGGCTCCTTCGGGGCGGGCAACTACGGCATGGCCGGCCGCGCCTATCAGCCGCGCTTCCTCTGGACCTGGCCCAACAGCCGCATCTCCGTCATGGGCGGGGCGCAGGCGGCGGGGGTGCTGGCCACGGTGAAGCGCGACGCGATGGAGCGCGCGGGCGAAGACTGGTCGGCCGAGGCCGAGGCCGCGTTCAAGCGCCCCACCGAGGAGATGTTCGAGCGGCAGTCGCATCCCCTCTACGCCTCCGCCCGCCTCTGGGATGACGGCATCATCGACCCGCGCAAGTCGCGCGACATCCTCGCCCTGTCGCTCCGCGCGAGCCTGAACGCGCCCATCGGGGAGACACGCTTCGGCGTGTTCCGGATGTGATGGGTGTGGAAATGCAGATACGTTGCGAACACAGACGACACCTCTTCCCCGCGCGGGTGCGGCGCACGATGGTTGAGCGCTAGGCTATGGCGACGCTGGAGGAGATACTCGGCCGCCATCCAGGCGCGCAGTCCTTTCGCTTCGGCGATAGTCCTGAACTTTGCGACCTGCTGCTGCGCCTCGTGGTCGCGGGCCGGAAGACGGCGACCTGCGGCGCGTTGCGGGACTATCCGCCCGACGATCCGTCGCGGCCCGTCGTCGGGCGCCGCGACGTCGCGACCGATTGGGAAGGGCGTCCCGTCGTGGTGATCGAGACGACCGAGGTGACGGAGCGCCGCTTCGACGCCGTGGACGAGGCCTTCATGCTGGCCGAGGGCGAGAACGACACGCTCGACGGCTGGCGCCGCGATCATCGCGCCTATTTCGAGCGCAACGGCGGCTGGTCCGCGGACATGATGCTGCTCTGCGAACGGTTCCGGGTGGTGGAGGATTGTGCCCCATGATCCGCCGCATCCTCCACGGCGCGACCGAATGGATCCCGCAACTTACGCTGCCGGAATTGCGGCAGAAGGTCGAGATACCCGTGTATGTCGTCCACAACTCTGCGGATCCGGACGACTATTTCTTCATCTTCGACTTCGAGCAATTCGTAGAACGCGCGCGCTCGGGTCTTTTTGTGCGGCCCGTCCTCAAGGTCTGGTCGGGGCGTGCGGATCTGGAGCGCCGCCTCTTCGCGCGTCGCTTCCGCCAATCCTTCGCGCGGGAGTTCGAGGCCGCACGTCTGCAACTGGCGCAGGAGAAGGGGCGCGAGGCGGGCTGGTTCGGCTGGCTGCCCGCACCAACCGACCTGATCGGCCTTGCTTCGACTCTCACGGCGAATGTCCTGCTTCTGCTGGCGACGCAGGCGGGCAAGGCGCTTTGGGGGCGGCGACCCCTGCCGGGGATGTTGCGACGCAAGAGCGACGAGGAGCAGCTCGAGGCCGCCATCACCGAAACGCAGACCCGCGTCGACGCGGCCCTCCGGGACCTGGAGATCGTCCTGCACATCGACCTGTTCCGCCATGCCTGGCGCGGGCGGACGGGCGGGCGGCTGACGGGGATGGACTACGACGCGTGGCCGTTGCCGGACTTCGTCACCTGCCACCTCGATTTGGGGGAGGGCGCGCGATGAAGTCGGCCCTAACCCGGCGCGCGGCCCGAGAGCAGAAGCGCGCATCCGCCGATGAGGCGCGTCACCTTCGGCGCGAGCCCCTCGGCGTGCAGCGCATCGATGACCGTCTCGCCGGTGCCGAAGTTGCGCGTATAGGTGCCGATCATCGAGAAATCCTGCGCGCCCCGGAGCGCGATCCGCTCGACGAGCGGCAGCACCCCGTCGAGATGCAGCCGGTAGAGCGGGCGCAGCGACCAGCCGACCGGGTCCGTCGCCTCGATCAGCGCATAGGGCGCGTCGGGCTCCAGCACGCGGGCGAGTTGGCGCGCGAAGGTGCGATGCTGACCGGCATCGAAGGTCTTGAGCCCGAAGGTCGAGACGGCGAATCCGGCCGAGGCATCGGGCAGATCGCTCTCGAGCCAGTTGGCGCAGTGATGGGCGATGCGGTCCGTGCGATCCCGGTGCAGGCGCTCCATCGCCTCCGCGTGCATCCGGGGCGAGATGTCGATCGCCGTGACCGAGACGCCCGGAAACCGGCGCAGCAGATGCGGCCAGATCTCGCCCGTGCCGGCCATGAGGTCGACGCCCCGCGCCGTGCTGTCCCGCGGCAGGTCGAGCGCGGCCACGCATTGCGCGCGCCAGCGGTGGATCACCCCGAAGGAGGCGGCCATGCTCCAGCGGCGATAGGCCGGCGAGCAGCGGTCGAAGACATCGGCCACGAAGGCCGGATCGTAGATGTTTCCGGTCATGCGGCGCAGCCTGCCGCAGGACGGGAGAAAGGGAAAGCGGGCCCCGAGCGGCCCGGGAGGGCAAGCCGATGTTTCAGAAGATCCTGATCGCCAACCGGGGCGAGATCGCCTGCCGGGTGATCGACACCTGCCGCCGGCTGGGCGTTCGCACCGTGGCCGTCCATTCGGACGTGGACGCCCGCGCCCGGCACGTGGAGATGGCGGACGAGGCCGTGAGCCTCGGCGGCGCGGCCCCGGCCGAGAGCTACCTTCGGGGCGACGCGATCATCGCGGCGGCGCAGGCCACGGGCGCGCAGGCGATCCATCCGGGCTACGGCTTCCTGAGCGAGAACCCGGACTTCGTGGAGGCGGTCGAGGCCGCGGGGCTCGTCTTCATCGGGCCGTCGGCCAAGGCGATCCGGGCGATGGGCCTCAAGGACGCGGCCAAGGCGCTGATGGAGGAGGCGGGCGTCCCCGTCGTGCCGGGCTACCAGGGCGAGGGGCAGGAGCCCGAGGCTCTGGCGCGGGAGGCGGAGGCCATCGGCTATCCGGTCCTCATCAAGGCGGTCGCGGGCGGTGGCGGCAAGGGGATGCGCAAGGTGGAGGCGCCGAAGGACTTTGCCGACGCGCTGGACGCCGCCCAGTCGGAGGCGCAGAAGGCCTTCGGCAACGCCCATGTCCTGATCGAGAAATGGGTGACGACGCCGCGCCACATCGAGGTGCAGGTCTTCGGTGACGGCACCTCCGCCGTCCACCTCTTCGAGCGGGATTGCTCGCTACAGCGACGGCACCAGAAGGTCATCGAGGAGGCCCCGGCCCCCGGCATGACGCCGGAGATGCGCGAGGCGATGGGTAATGCGGCCGTGCGCGCGGCCGAGGCCATCGGCTATGCGGGCGCGGGCACGGTGGAGTTCATCGTCGATGCCTCCGAGGGGCTGCGCGCGGACCGGTTCTACTTCATGGAGATGAACACCCGCCTGCAGGTCGAGCACCCGGTGACCGAGGCGATCACGGGGGTGGACCTCGTGGAGTGGCAGCTGCGCGTGGCCTCCGGCGAGGGGCTACCCGCGCGCCAAGACGATCTCGGCATCACCGGCCACAGCTTCGAGGCGCGGCTCTACGCCGAGGACGCGGCGGCGGGGTTCCTGCCGCAGACGGGCACGCTCACGCATCTACGCTTCCCCGAGGGCGCGCGGGCCGAGACGGGGGTGCGCGCGGGCGATGCGATCTCGCCCTGGTACGACCCCATGATCGCCAAGCTCGTCACCCACGGGCCGACGCGGGCGACGGCGCTCCTTGCGCTCGAACAGGCCCTCTCGCAGACGCAGGTGGCGGGGACGGTGACGAACCTCGCCTTCCTGCGTCGCCTCGCGCAGCACGCGGGCTTCCGCGCGGGCGAGGTCGACACTGGGCTCATCGACCGCGACGTCGAGGCGCTGGCCGCGCGGCCGGTGCCGTGTTCGCGCACGCGGGCGATCGCCGCGTTGGCGGCGCTGGGGCTCGACCAGGGGCAGGGGGGCGAGGCGCTGCATCTCTGGGTGCCGCTGACCTGGCAGGCGCAACTGCTCTGGGGCGACGAGGAGATCGCGGCACGTGTCACGGGCCTCGGCGGCGGGCGCTACCGGGTGGCGATCGCCGAGACCGAACACGAGGTCACCCGCGACGGCGGCTGGCACGTCGACGGCGCGCGCGTCGGGGCGGAGATCGGGCGGGCCGAGGGCGTCGTCCATGTCTTCTGGGGCAACGTCTATTCCTTCGCCGTGCCCGACCCGCTTGCCGTGGCCGCGGCCGCCGGGGCCGGCTCGGGCGTCGTCGAGGCGCCGATGCCGGGGCTCGTCAAGGCGGTCTACGTCACGGCGGGGGCGGAGGTCGCGGCGGGCGACCGGCTCGCGGTGCTGGAGGCGATGAAGATGGAGCACACGCTCACGGCCGCGCGCGACGGGACGGTGGCCGAGGTGCTAGCCGCGGCGGGCGATCAGGTCGAGGCGGGCGCGCCGCTCGTGCGGCTCGAAGAGGAGTAGCGCCGGGAGAGCCCCGTGCGAGGGGGCCAGCCCCCTCGCGCTCCCCGGGCGTATTTCGGGCCAGAGGAAGGAGAGGACCGTGGCGGAGATCGTATTGCATCACGTGCCCGAAAGCCGGTCGCAACGGGTGTTGTGGCTTCTGCACGAGCTGGGCGTCGATTTCGAGGTGAAGGCCTGGCCCTTCGACAAGACGCTGCGTTCGGAGGCCTTCCTCGCGCTCAACCCGGCGGGCCGCGTGCCGGCGCTGGAGATGGACGGGCGGTCCTACTGGGAGACGGGGGCGATCATCGAGCTGCTCTGCGAGCGCTTCGGGCGGCTCGGCCGTGCGCCGGGCGAGGCGGAGCGGGCGGATTGGCTGATCTGGGTGCATTTCTCCGAGACGATCTCCCAGCATGCGGCGGCGCTGACGCAATCCCACGTGATGCTGCGCGAGGACTGGATGCGCTCGCCCACGGTGATGAAGCTGGAGGCGGCGCGCGTGGGTAAGTGCTTCGACGCGGTCGAGGCGGGGCTTCGGGGTGACTGGCTCCTGTCGGAGTTCTCGGCGGCCGACGTGGCGGTGGGTCAGGCCGTGCTGATGGGGCGGCGGTTCCACCGGATCGGGGACCGGCCGAAGATGGCGGCCTGGATGGCACGGCTGGAGGCCCGCGACGCCTTCAAGGCGGCGGATGACGGGGCGGGCCTCTACGGACAGGATTTCTACGAGGTGCCGGATGTCTGATACGGTCGAGATCTTCGAGGCGCGCCGTGACCGTGGCCCCTGCGGGGCCGCGAAAGCGCGGGGCGCGTGGCGTGCGGGTGACGGTGGAGGTGCCCGATGACGGGACGCGAGACGGTCGAGATCTTTGAAGTCGGCCCCCGCGACGGGCTGCAGAACGAAAAGCGGAGGATCCCGGCGGCGGAGAAGGTCGCTCTCATCGACCTGCTGTCGCGTGCTGGCTTCCGGCGGATCGAGGTGGCGAGTTTCGTCAGCCCCAAATGGGTGCCGCAGATGGCCGACGGGGCCGAGGTGATGGCGGGGATGGCGCGCGTGCCGGGCGTGTCCTACGCGGCGCTGACGCCCAACATGAAGGGCTACGCGGGGGCGCGGGCGGCGGGCGCGGACGAGGTGGCGGTCTTCGCGTCCGCCTCCGAGGGGTTCTCGAAGGCGAACCTGAACGCGACCATTGCCGAGAGCCTTGCGCGCTTCGCCCCTTTGGCCGAGGCGGCCCGTGCCGATGGCGTGCCCCTGCGCGGCTACGTCTCCTGCGTGACGGATTGCCCCTTCGACGGGACCACCCCGCCCGGCGAGGTGGCGCGTGTGGCGGCGGCGCTGCGCGATCTGGGCTGCTCCGAGGTGAGCCTCGGCGACACGATCGGGCGCGGCACGCCCGACGCGGTGGACAATATGCTGGACGCCGTGCTGGGCGAGATGCCGGCGGCGCGGCTCGCCGGGCATTTCCACGACACGTCGGGCCGGGCGCTCGACAACGTGGAAGTGGCACTAGCCCGGGGCCTGCGGGTGTTCGACGCGGCGGTCGGGGGCCTTGGCGGCTGCCCCTATGCGCCGGGGGCCGCGGGCAACGTGGCGACCGAGGCCCTGCTGGCCCATCTGACGGCGGCGGGCCATGCGACCGGGCTCGATGCGGGCGTCGTGGCCGAGGCGGCGGAGATGGCGCGGGGGATGCGCGGTGGCTGACGTCTTTCGCCTGGCGGAGCGGTTCATGGCGATGGACGCGGCCGCCTGGGCGCGCCACGGCAACCCCTGGTCGGTGGCGACGCGCTTCACCGTGCTGCCGCTGATCGTGCTGGCGATCTGGAGCCGGGTCTGGCTGGGCTGGGGCGCGCTCCTGCCGCTGGCGCTGGCGCTCGGGTGGATGTGGTTGAACCCGCGGGTCTTCTCGCGCGACTACGACGGCGACAACTGGGGCTCGAAGGGCGTGATGGGCGAGCGCATCTTCATCGACCACCGGGGCGAGGTGGCGTCGCATCACGTGCGGATGGCGAAACTGCTGTCCTGGGCCAGTGTGCCGGGGCTCGTGGTGCTGGCCGTCGGGCTGTGGCAGCTCTGGCCGGACTGGACGGTCTTCGGGCTGATCCTGACGGTCCTGCCGAAGGTCTGGTTCTGCGACCGCATGGTCTGGATCTACGAGGACCGCCGCAGGGCGGGAAAACGGATGCCGGGAGAGACGGAATGACCCACGAGACCCTTGACGTGAGCCGCGACGACCGGGGTGTCGTCACGATCCGGTTGAACCTGCCGGAGACGCACAACGCGCTGACGGCGCGGATGATGGACGAGCTGACGGCGCTCGCCGCCGAGCTTGGCACGGACGACAGCCGCGTCGTCGTGCTGACCGGGGCGGGGGCGTCCTTCTGCGCGGGGGGCGATTTGCGCTGGATGCGGGCGCAGTTCGACGCGGCCCCGGCCGCACGCGCCACCGAGGCGCGGCGGCTCGCGGGGATGCTGCAGGCGCTCAACACGCTGCCGAAACCCCTGATCGCACGGGTGAACGGCGCGGCCTTCGGGGGCGGCGTGGGCCTCTGCTGCGTGTCGGACGTGGCGGTCGGGGCGGCGACGGCCAAGCTGGGCCTCACCGAGACGCGGCTCGGCCTCATCCCGGCGACGATCGGGCCCTATGTGATCGCGCGGATGGGCGAGGGGCGGGCGCGGCGGGTCTTCATGTCGTCGCGCCGGTTCGACGCGGCGGAGGCGGTGGAGTTGGGCATCCTGTCGAAGGTGGTGCCGGTCGAAGACCTGGACGCCGCCGTCGAGGCGGAGGTCGTGCCCTATCTCTCCTGCGCGCCGGGGGCGGTGGCCGATGCCAAGCGGCTGGCCCGCAGCCTCGGGCCGGTGATCGACGAGGCGACCATCGCGGCGACGGTCGGCGCGCTCGCCGCGCGCTGGGAGGGGGGCGAGGCCGCGGAGGGCGTCGGGGCCTTCTTCGACAAGCGCAAGCCGCGCTGGGCGGGGTAGGTGCCCGGGCGGATCGTCGCCGCCGCGCCGCCGGTATCGCTTGGCCGGGTCGGGCGGCTTCGCTAGACTGCGCGCAAACCCTCGCAGAAGGATCCGCAGGCATGTTCACCCGACGCTCGTTCACCCTGATGCTCGCCGCAGCGCCGCTCTCGGCCTGCGCCGATGCGCCCGCCACGTCTTCGCGGCCGAGCCTGCGCCAGGCCGATCCCGAACTCGTGCCGCGAGCGACCGCCGGCTGGTCGGCCTGGGTCGAGGGCTTCAAGGGGCGTGCGCGGTCCGCCGGCATCCGGGCGGACGTGATCGAGGCCGCCTTCCGCGGTCAGGGTTTCGTGCCCGGCGTCATCGCGCGCGACCGCAACCAGACGGAATTCCGTCGCAGCTTCGAGGATTACATCGCTATCGTCGCGCCCGAGCGGAAGGTGCAGGCGGGGCGCGCGGCCTTCGCCCGCCACCGCAGCACCCTGCAGGCGATCGAGAGCCGCTACGGCGTGCCGGCCGAGATCGTCGCGGCGATCTGGGGGGTGGAGAGCAACTTCGGCACGCGCCGGGGCGACATCCCGACGATCAGCGCGACCTCGACGCTGGCCTTCGACGGTCGGCGCGGTGCCTTCTTCGAGAAGCAGCTGGTCGCGGCGCTGCGCATCCTGCAGTCGGGCGACGTGACGCCCGCGCGCATGACCGGCAGCTGGGCCGGGGCGATGGGGCACACGCAGTTCATCCCGACGTCCTACCTGCAATCGGCGGTCGACTTCACCGGCGACGGGCGGCGCGACATCTGGTCGGACGATCCGACCGACGCGCTGGCCTCTGCGGCGGCCTACCTGCGCGGTGCCGGCTGGCAGGCGGGCGCAAGCTGGGCGGTGGAGGACGCGAACGGGAACCTGACGCCCGACCGGGGCGGGCCGTCGTTCCGCACGGGGCCGAACTTCCGCGTCATCAAGCGCTACAACAACTCCGATTCCTATGCCCTCGGCGTGGGCCACCTGGCCGACCGGATCGCGGGGGGCGGGCCGCTGCGGCAGGCCTTCGGCCCCGACCGCTACGGCCTCACGATCGACCAACGGCAGCAGCTGCAGCGCAAGCTGACGGCGGCGGGCTTCGACACCGACGGCGACGACGGGGTGATCGGCCCGAAGAGCCGGGCCGCCATCGCCGCCTTCCAGCGGTCGCGGGGACTGGCCGCGACGGGCGATCCGTCGGTGGCGCTTCTGAACATGCTCTGAATGTTCGGCCTGCGCCGCGCCCCCGTCTCTGCCGAGATGCAGGATTGGCTGCTCGACGGCCTTCTGTGGTGCGCGGGCGCGGGGATCCTGCGGCGCGATACGCCGCTCGTCCTGCCGACCTCGGCCTTCTTCCCGACGCGCGCGGGGCCGGACGATCAAGTGCTGGCCGAGGGGTTGATGGGCGACGTGCTGCGGCTTCTCGGGCTGGGGGACGTGGCGGTCGAGATGGCCCCGCTCCAGCGCGTCGCGGCCCAGTGGCGGTACGATCCGACGGCGCTCGGCGAGGTCGGCGGCAGCTGGCAATCGGACGGGACGGGCGCGTCGGTCGTCCACTACGACCCCGAGATGATGCGCGCGCGGCCGCTCGTCTTCCTCTCGACGCTGGCGCACGAGGCGGTGCACGAACGGCTGCACCGGTCCACCCGCGACTGGCCCGGCGGGGCGGAGGCCGAGGAGCCGATGACCGACCTCGCCGTGATCGCGGCGGGCTGCGGCGTGTTGCAGCTCGGCGGGGCGGAGGACGCGGGCTGGCAGGGCTATCTGGGGCAGGAGAGCCGGGCCCATGCGATGGCGCTCGTGCTCGGAGCGACGGAGGCCGACGCGGAGGTCGCGGGTGCCCATCTGCCGCCGCGCGCGGGCCGGACGCTGCGCCGGGCGCTATCGCATATCGACGCCGCCGATGTCACGGAACTCGCGACCGCCCTGCGCCGTTGACCCTATCGCACAACACCGAGGTTTCCATGTCCGCCGCCCTTCGCAGCCTCCTCGCCCTTCTGATCCTGATGCTGCCGGCGATGGCGGCGGCCGCCGATCAGCTACGCAACACCGGGGCCTTCGGCGTCGCCATGCGGGCCGGTCCGGGGCAGCAGTTCCCCATGCTCCACGTCCTCGGCCCGGGCGAGACGGGCGCGGAGGGGCGGTGCGACCTCGACGGGCGCTGGTGCCTCTTGACGGTCGGCGCGCGGGTCGGCTGGGTCGACACGACCGATCTCGTCCCGCAGGGCTCGGCGCTCGCGACTTCCGATCCGTTCGGGCCGCGCACCACGCCGCAGATCGAGAGCTCGCCGCTCGACGGTCCGGGCCGGCCGCTGCCGGGGTCGGTGCTCGACGCGGTGGAGCGCGTGGACCCGCGGCGCCCGGCGACGCCGCCGCCCGGCACTGCGGCCCCGATGATCTTCTCGACGACCGAGCCGTTCCGGAACGTCACCGACGGTCTCGTCAACCTGCGGGCCGGGCCGGGGACGGATACGGCGGTGGTGGGCGAGTTGCGCCCCGGCGAAGGCGGACCCATCGACGTCTGCGACACGCCGCAGCAATGGTGCCGTGTCGCCGTGGCCGGCCGGCCGCCCGCCTGGGTCAAGATGACCTTCATGGGCCTTCAGCGTCACGCGGTCGCGCCGTTGGCCCCCGGCGACCGGGCGCGTTGACGCCCGCGCGCGCCCGGCCTAAAGCGAAGGTGACCGACCGACGGAGGCCCCATGGACGAGATGCTGCGTGAATACCTGCCGATCCTGATCTTCCTCGGGGTGGCCGTGGGCCTCGGCCTCGTCCTGATCCTCGCCGCCGCCATCATCGCGGTGCGCGCGCCCGACCCCGAGAAGGTGTCGGCCTACGAATGCGGCTTCAACGCCTTCGACGACGCGCGCATGAAGTTCGACGTGCGGTTCTATCTCGTGGCGATCCTCTTCATCATCTTCGACCTCGAGATCGCCTTTCTCTTCCCCTGGGCGGTGAGCTTCGCCGAGATCTCGATGACCGCCTTCTGGTCGATGATGGTCTTCCTCGCCGTTCTGACCGTGGGCTTCGCCTACGAATGGAAGAAGGGCGCGCTCGACTGGGAATAGCGCCCCGGCGGGTCGGGCGGGGGTTTCGCACCCCCGCGCCCCGCGGAGTATTTCCGGCAGGAAGAGCGCCCTTCACCACATCTTAAGCCACGGCGTGCCAGATGGGACGCGCGGTATAGGCTGGAGAGCCGATGACCGTGCAGGGAGATGCCCCCGCATCTTCGGCCCGGGGGAAGGTTGCATGACCTCCGACCCCCGGGCGCTTCCCGGCCTCGTACCGCCCGAAATATGCGTCATTGCCGTAGGGCCGCGATCTGTCGCAGGGCCGGGGGCTGGAAATCGGCCCGTTTCACACGACATCTGACACGAGGTCGCGTTGACCCCCACGGGGGCAAGGGATAGACCCGGGCCCGAAGGGGCGGCGAGCCCCGGCGAGACACCCGAAGGAGCGGCAGCCATGGGCGTGCAGACCGGACTGAACACGGCGGGCGGCGACAAGGAGCACGCCACCCAGCTTCTCAACCGCGAGCTTCAGGACAAGGGCTTCCTGCTGACCTCGACCGAAGACATCATCAACTGGGCGCGCACCGGCTCGCTCCACTGGATGACCTTCGGCCTGGCCTGCTGCGCGGTCGAGATGATGCACACCGCCATGCCGCGCTACGACATGGAGCGGTTTGGCACCGCGCCCCGCGCCTCCCCGCGTCAGTCGGACCTGATGATCGTGGCGGGGACGCTGACGAACAAGATGGCTCCCGCGCTGCGCAAGGTCTACGACCAGATGCCCGAGCCGCGTTACGTGCTTTCGATGGGCTCCTGCGCGAACGGGGGCGGATATTACCACTACAGTTACAGCGTCGTGCGCGGCTGCGACCGGATCGTGCCGGTCGATCTCTATGTGCCGGGTTGCCCGCCGACGGCGGAGGCGCTGCTCTACGGCCTTCTGCAGCTCCAGCGGAAGATCCGCCGGACCGGGACGCTGGTGCGCTGAGGGGATCCGTGATGACCGAACAACTCCAGGAACTCGCCGCCCACATCGAGCTGCGCCAGGGCGATCTCGTCTCCTCCCATGCGATCACGCTGGACGAGCTGACGCTGGAGGCGACGGCTTCGGACATTCCGGCGCTGATCGACTTCCTCAAGACCGACGAGCAATGCCGCTTCGCCTCGCTCGTCGACATCACGGCGATCGACTATCCGGGCGACGAGCGGCGCTTCTGCGTCGTCTATCATTTCCTCAGCATGTACAGAAACCAGCGCATCCGCGTGAAGACCTACGTGCGCGAGGAGGAGATCGTGCCGTCGATCACTGGCATCCACCCCTCGGCCAACTGGTTCGAGCGGGAGGTGTTCGACATGTTCGGCGTGCTCTTCTCGGGCCACCCGGACCTGCGCCGCATCCTGACGGACTACGGCTTCCGCGGCTATCCGCTGCGCAAGGACTTCCCGACCACGGGCTATACCGAGGTGCGCTACGACGAGGTGCAGAAGCGCGTCGTCTACGAACCCGTCAGCCTGACGCAGGAGTACCGGCAGTTCGATTTCATGAGCCCCTGGGAGGGCGCGGAATACGTGCTGCCGGGGGATGAGAAGGGGGAGGCGAAGTGAGCGACGCCCTCACCGGATCCTGCCTCTGCGGGGCCTGCACCTTCACCGCGACGCCCGACGAGCAGGAGGCGGGTGCCTGCCATTGCGGCATGTGTCGCAAGGTCGCCGGCGGCATCAACATTGCCGTCGGCTGTTCCGACGTGACCTGGAACGAGGGTGCGCCGATCAAGGTCTACCGCTCCAGCGACTGGGCCGAGCGTGGCTTCTGCGGCACCTGCGGCGCGAACCTCTTCTGGCGCGCCGTGGGGGGCGATGCGGGGCGCGAGGTCATCGCGCTCAACGCGTTCGATACGCCCGGGGCGTTCCCCGTGACCCGACAGATCTTTGTCGACGACAAGCCCGACAGCTACGCCCTGGCCGGTGATCTCGTGTCTCTGACGGGGGCCGAGGTGCGGGCGATGTATGCTCCCGAAGGAGGAACGACATGATGGACGGCGACCAGTCCCCGCGCGGTTACGAGGACGCCCTGACCGGCGAGCAGCGGATCCGTAACTTCAACATCAACTTCGGACCCCAGCACCCGGCGGCGCATGGTGTTCTCCGCCTCGTCCTCGAACTCGACGGCGAGATCGTGGAGCGGTGCGACCCGCATATCGGTCTCTTGCACCGGGGCACCGAGAAGCTGATGGAGAGCCGGACCTACCTGCAGAACCTGCCCTATCTCGACCGGCTCGACTACGTCGCCCCGATGAACCAGGAGCACGCCTGGTGTCTGGCCATCGAGCGGCTCACGGGCATCGAGGTGCCGCGGCGAGCGCAGCTGATCCGCGTGCTCTTCTGCGAGATCGGGCGCATCCTGAGCCACCTCCTGAACGTGACGACGCAGGCCATGGACGTCGGTGCGCTGACGCCGCCGCTCTGGGGCTTCGAGGAGCGCGAGAAGCTGATGGTCTTCTACGAGCGGGCCTGCGGCGCGCGGCTCCACGCGGCCTATTTCCGCCCCGGCGGCGTGCATCAGGACCTGACGCCGGAGCTGCTCGACGACATCGAGGCCTGGTGCGAGAGCTTCCCGGCCGTCATGTCCGATATCGACGGCCTGCTGACCGAGAACCGCATCTTCAAGCAGCGCAACGTCGACATCTGCGTCGTCTCGGAAGACGAGGTGATGGAATGGGGCATGTCGGGCGTGATGGCGCGCGGCTCCGGCCTCGCCTGGGATTTGCGCCGCGCGCAGCCCTACGAGTGCTACGACGAGTTCGACTTCCTGATCCCCACGGGCAAGAACGGCGATTGCTACGACCGCTACCTCGTCCGCATGGAGGAGATGCGGCAGTCGGTTCGGATCATGCAGCAGGCCATCGAGAAGCTGCGCGCGCCCGAGGGTCAGGGGGATATCCTGGCCCGCGGCAAGGTCACGCCGCCGAAGCGGACGGACATGAAGACCTCGATGGAGGCGCTCATCCACCACTTCAAGCTCTATACCGAGGGCTTCCACGTGCCCGCCGGTGAGGTCTATGCGGCCGTCGAGGCCCCGAAGGGCGAGTTCGGCGTCTACATGGTGTCGGACGGGACGAACAAGCCGTACCGCGCCAAGCTGCGCGCGCCGGGGTATTTGCATTTGCAGGCGATGGACCACGTGACGAAGGGCCACCAGCTGGCCGACGTCGCGGCGATCATCGGGACGCTCGACGTGGTGTTCGGGGAGATCGACAGGTGAGGGGCGGCGTCCTTTCAGCGTTCCTGGTCGCGTGTCTGGCGGTGCCGGTGACGGCGCAGAACGAGAGCGACGTGCCCGAGGGCCTACTACTATTGTGGGCCGAAAACGCGATACCTTTGGACGAGTTTGTCGCCAAAGGTTACGGCATGTCCGAGCCGGCTGACGCAACGTCGGATGAGTGGTGCCCGTATCAGGCCGTCACGGTCAGCCTCGGCTACGCCGACACACCGCAGTGTCGCGACCTGTTGGCCAAGATGAAAGAAATCGGTCGGATCGACTGACCAAGTTCCCTGATTGCGAGACCCTACATGCTCCGCCGACTCCACAAAGACCAACCCGAGACCTTTGCCTTCACGCCCGCCAACCAGGCCTGGGCGGAGGCGCAGGTGACGAAGTATCCCGAGGGGCGTCAGGCTTCCGCGATCATCCCGCTGCTGTGGCGCGCGCAGGAGCAGGAGGGGTGGCTGACGCGGCCCGCGATCGAGCATGTGGCCGAGATGCTGGGCCTCGCCTATATCCGGGCGCTGGAGGTGGCGACCTTCTACTTCATGTTCCAGCTGCAACCCGTGGGAAAGACCGCCCATATCCAGATCTGCGGCACGACCTCCTGCATGATCTGCGGCGCGGAGGATCTCGTCGAGGTCTGCAAGGAGAAGATCGCCGCAGAGCCACATCAGATCAGCGAAGACGGGCAACTGAGCTGGGAAGAGGTCGAGTGCCTCGGGGCCTGCGCCAACGCGCCGATGGCCCAGATCGGCAAGGACTACTACGAAGACCTGACGGCCGAGCGCTTCTCGGAGATGCTGGACCAGTTCCGCGCGGGCGAGGTGCCGGTCCCCGGGCCGCAGAACGGGCGCTTTACCTCGGAGCCGCTCGAGGGGGTGACCTCGCTCACGGCGCAGGCGGAGGCGAAGGTCCACGACCAGAACGCCTCGGTCGCGCTGGCCACCGACATCGGCGACACGATCAAGCGGATCGACGGCACCGAAGTGCCGCTCGCGGCTCCCTGGGGCAAGGCGAACCAGGCCGACGAGGACGCGACGGCCGCGGCGCGCGATCCGATGCTGCCGCCCGACGGGCCGGACGGGAACCAGGGCGGCAAGGTCGCCGGGGCCGCCCCCGCGAACCGAAGCCGGGGCGACGCGAGCGACGGCAAGGCCAACGTCCGCGGCTCGGACGCGACGGCCAAGGGCACGCCCGACGAAGGCAGCGTCGCCCCGAAATCGAAGGGCAAGGCCACGTCCGAATCGGCCGCCCCCGTGTCGGACGATGCGAAACCGGCCGGGCTCGACGCGCCGCGCGGGGGCAAGGCCGACGATCTGAAGGCGATCAAGGGGATCGGGCCGAAGCTCGAAAAGCTGTGCAATTCCCTCGGCTTCTATCACTACGACCAGATCGCGAACTGGACGGAGCGGGAGCTGGCCTGGGTCGATCAGAACCTCGAAGGCTTCCGCGGGCGCGCGACGCGTGACGAATGGGTCAAACAGGCTAAACTCCTGTCCGAGGGCGGAGAGACCGAGTTCTCCTCGCGCGTGAAGAAGGGGGATGTCTACTGAGATCGGTTCCCCGACCTAGGGGAGTTGATCTATGGGCAACCGCAAACATTCCGACATGACGATGGGCAACGTCGCCATCAGCTGGGGCATCGCCTGCCTGGCGGGCCTCATCGCGTTCCTTCTGTTCCGGATCATGGGTGATCTGAGCTGGTCCGCGGCCTTCTTCGGCGGGCTGGCGATCGCCGCGATCCTCATCATCCTGTTCACGATCATCTTCGGGCGGGAGTTGCCGCCGCCGGGCAGCGTCGCCGCGCCGACGGTCGCGCGCGGCTCGGGAGCGACCGGCGGCTCTGCCCGCGCCGGTGCCGCGAGCGCGCCCGCGTCCACGGGCGGGAGCGCGCCGAACGCGACCGAGGCGGCGAGCGTGGCGAGCGGGGCCGCGGGAATGGGCGGTGGATCGGCCGCCGCCACCGCGCCCGCCGCGACGGGCACGCCCACCGGCGAAGGCGCGGCATCGGCCGAAGACCGGCGCGCGGCGGAGGCGGCGTCGACCGCTGCCGTCGCCGAGGCCCCCGTCGCCGCGACGCCCGAGAGCCCCGCCGCCGCGCCCCCGAGCGCCGAGGCCAGCGCCGCCGCCGCGGTGCCCGAGGGCAGCGAGACGAAGCCCGCCACCCTCGACGCGCCGCGGGACGGCGGGGCGGACGACCTCAAGCGGATCAAGGGCGTCGGCCCGAAGCTCGAGAAGCTCTGCAATGCCCTCGGCTTCTGGCACTTCGACCAGATCGCCGGCTGGACGCCCGCGGAGATCGCCTGGGTCGACCGCAACCTCGAAGGGTTCAAGGGCCGGGTCACGCGCGACGAATGGGTCGCGCAGGCGAAGGCGCTGGCCGCGGGCGAGGAGACGGAATTCTCCAAGCGCGTCGACAAGGGCGGCGTCTATTGAGCCCTGGCGGGCGCTGCGGCACCGGGACCGCTTGACGGCATCCCGCCCGCGCTGTTGAAGAGGGGCCGACATGACTGGCCCCTCCGACCGAGACGTGGCGATCGCCAAACGTTCCGCCCGCGTGGCGATGGTGATCGTCGGCGTCTTCCTCAGCTGGGGGATCCTGCAGGCTCTGGGCGCGCAGTACGACCTGTCGCGCCGGGTGATGGGCTTCGGGGATTCCGTCGCGCTGGTGGCGATGGGCTGGGCGATATACGAGACCGTGATGATCTGGCGGCTGCGCCGCGAGAAGGAGTGACCAGATGCTGCAAGACCAGGACCGGATTTTCACCAACATCTACGGCATGGCCGACCGCTCGCTCGCGGGCGCGCAGTCGCGGGGGCACTGGGACGGCACGAAGGACCTGATCGGCCTCGGGCGCGACAAGATCGTCGAGATCATGAAGGCGAGCGGCCTGCGCGGGCGCGGCGGCGCGGGCTTCCCCACGGGGCTCAAGTGGTCGTTCATGCCCAAGGAGAGCGACGGGCGTCCCGCTTACCTGGTTATCAACGCAGACGAATCCGAGCCGGGCACCTGCAAGGACCGGGAGATCATGCGCCATGATCCCCATACGCTGATCGAGGGGGCGCTGATCGCGTCCTTCGCGATGGGGGCGCATGCCTGCTACATCTACATCCGCGGCGAATACATCCGCGAGAAGGAAGCGCTGCAGAACGCCATCGACGAGGCCTACGAGGCCGGGCTCATCGGCAAGAACGCGGCGAAGTCCGGTTGGGACTTCGACCTCTACCTGCACCACGGCGCGGGGGCCTATATCTGCGGCGAGGAAACCGCCCTGATCGAGAGCCTGGAGGGCAAGAAGGGGATGCCCCGCATGAAGCCGCCCTTCCCGGCGGGCGCGGGCCTCTATGGGTGCCCCACGACCGTGAACAACGTCGAGAGCATCGCCGTCGTCCCGACCATCCTGCGCCGCGGGGCCGAATGGTTCGCGGGCTTCGGGCGTCCGAACAACGCGGGCACGAAGCTGTTTGCCATCTCGGGCCACGTGAACCGGCCCTGCGTGGTGGAGGAGGCGATGTCGATCAGTTTCGAGGAACTGATCGAGACGCATTGCGGCGGCATCCGGGGCGGCTGGGACAACCTGAAGGCGGTTATTCCCGGCGGATCCTCGGTGCCGATGATCCCCGGCCGCGACATGCGCGATGCGATCATGGATTTCGACTACCTGCGCGAGCAGAAGTCGGGCCTCGGCACCGCGGCGGTGATCGTGATGGACAACTCCACCGACGTCATCAAGGCGATCTGGCGTCTGGCGAAGTTCTACAAGCACGAGAGCTGCGGCCAGTGCACGCCCTGCCGCGAGGGGACGGGCTGGATGATGCGGGTCATGGACCGGCTGGTGAAGGGCGAGGCGGAGGTCGAGGAAATCGACATGCTGCTCGACGTGACCAAGCAGGTCGAGGGCCATACGATCTGCGCGCTCGGCGATGCGGCGGCCTGGCCGATCCAGGGCCTCATCCGCCACTTCCGCGACGAGATCGAGGACCGCATCAAGCACAAGCGCACGCCGCGCCCCGCCGTCGCCGCCGAATAGGACAGCCGATGACCGCCACGCCCCCCGCCACCGCGCCCCGGAGGGTGCGATGACCGAAGCGCTCGCGCCCTATGCCCATGCGCTCGCCGCCCTCGGGGGCTGGGCCATCGTGATGCTGGTGCTCATCCCCGTGTCGGTGGCCGGCAAACCGCGCGGCCGGACCGAGAGCGGCCATCCGGTGCGCGACTATTCCGACCCGGCCTACCGCCGCAGCCGCGCGTTCCGCAACGCGATCGAAATCACAGGACCATTCGTCGCCGCCACGCTCGCGGCGATCCTCGTGGGGGCGTCGCCCTTCTGGGTGAACCTGCTGGCGTCGCTGTTCCTCGTCTCGCGCATCGCCATGGCGGCCGTCCACATTGGCACCGAGAACCAGACGGCGCGCTCCGCCTGCTGGTTCGTCGGGCTGCTCTGCTGCCTCGGGCTGGCGCTCCTGGCGGTCTTCGGGGCCTTCGCGCTGTGATCCGCGCGCTGCCCCTCGTCCTGCTGGCCCTGCCGGCCGCCGCGCAGGAGACCGCCGCGAAGGTGCCGGCACCCGACTATTTCGTCGCCTCCGCCATGGCGACCTCGACGGCGCAGATCCTTGCGGTCAATTGCGCGACGCTCTCGATCAACCCCGGGGCCATGTCGGCCGAGACGGGCCGCGTGCTCGACCGGTTGGGAGAGGACGGCTTCACCGCCGAGAACCTGGTCGAGCGGATGGAGGATCCGGCGGATCGCATCGCGGTCTTGCAGGACGCCTTCCTTGCGAAGCATGATCTGGCCGACGGCGCGGGGGCCGAGGCGGTCTGTGCCGCCGGTCTGCGGGAAATTTCCGAGGGGTCCGAGATCGGGGCCCTCCTTTTGGAGGTCGAAGAATGAAGGTCACGGTTCTGGTTGTCGGCGCGACGCTCGCGCTTGCCGGATGCGGCACATTGGGCAGCCTGTCCTCCGGGGCCTCGGGGCCCTTCAGCGGCGGCGGCGGATTGCGCGGCTCCCAGAGCGAGATCGCCGGCATCCGCTTCCGCACCCGGGTTTCGGCCGTGAGCGAGGACAACCGCTCCTTCCAGACGGTCACGCGCGGCGCGGGGCGCAGCCTCTCGGCCGCGGCCGAGGCCGGACGCGTGGAGGCGGTGGAATACTGCATCCGCCGCTTCGGTGGCTCCGACATCGTCTGGACCGCCGGGCCCGATCGGGAGGTCGAGCAGATCCCGCTCGACGACAGCGGCGCGCTCGTGCTGACGGGAACCTGCGTCACGCGCTGAGGGCTCGCGGGACGCGCGAGGGACCGCCGATGCCATCGCCGACCGCCGGGCCGATATTGAATAACCGCGGGTCGGGCGCACATCTCGGGGCAAGTTCGAAACACCCGAGGTTGCCCATGTCCGTCCGTTCCTCCGCCCTTCCGGCCCTTGTCGCGCTGGCCCTTGCCGCGCCGGCCGCCGCCGACCGCTACGACGCGCTGCGCAACGATCCGCAGATCGCGAACGGCGTGCTGGTCGCCGCCATCGGGGACATCATCGGCGATACCTGCCCCGATCTGGGCGAACGGCGGACGCGGTCGCTCCTGATGCTCAACTCGCTCGTGTCGCGGGCGCGGGGGCTTGGGTATTCGGCGGGCGAGATCCGCGCCTATGTCGAGGACGACGCCGAGAAGGACCGGGTGAAGGCCCAGGCGCGGCAATGGCTCGCGCAGCAGGGGGCCTCGACCGACGACCCGGCGAGCGTCTGCCGCGTCGCCCGCGCCGAGATCGCCAAGGAGTCGACCATCGGGCGGCTGATGTACGAGAAATGAGCGGCGCGGGCCCCCGACATTCCGGGGGCCTGCGGCTTTTCCCCCACTGGCCTCCGGCGGCCGACCGGGCTAGGTAGCGGCAAACGCGCTGAAGACCGGAGCGACCGCCATGGCCGACCTCAAGAAAATCGTGATCGACGGGACCGAAGTGGAGGTTCCGGGCGAGATGACGCTGATCCAGGCCTGCGAGCAGGTCGGCATCGAGATCCCCCGGTTCTGCTATCACGAGCGCCTGTCGATCGCCGGGAACTGCCGCATGTGCCTCGTTGAGGTCGTGGGCGGCCCGCCGAAGCCCGCCGCCTCCTGCGCGATGCAGGTGCGTGACCTGCGCCCCGGGCCGGAAGGCCAGCCGCCGGTCGTCAAGACGAACAGCCCGATGGTCAAGAAGGCCCGCGAGGGGGTGATGGAGTTCCTGCTCATCAACCACCCGCTCGACTGCCCGATCTGCGACCAGGGCGGCGAATGCGACCTGCAGGACCAGGCGATGGCCTATGGCGTCGACTTCTCCCGCTTCCGGGAGCCGAAGCGCGCGGCCGTCGACCTCGACCTCGGGCCGCTCGTCGAGACGCATATGACGCGCTGCATCTCCTGCACCCGCTGCGTGCGCTTCACGACCGAGGTCGCGGGCATCACCCAGATGGGCCAGACCGGGCGCGGCGAGGACAGCGAGATCACGTCCTATCTGGGCGAGACGCTGAAATCGAACCTGCAAGGCAACATCATCGACCTCTGCCCCGTCGGCGCGCTGGTGTCGAAGCCCTATGCCTTCACCGCCCGGCCCTGGGAGCTGACGAAGACCGAGACCGTCGACGTCATGGATGCCCTCGGGGCCTCGATCCGGGTGGATACGAAGGGCCGCGAGGTCATGCGCATCCTGCCGCGCAACCACGACGGCACCAACGAGGAATGGATCAGCGACAAGACCCGCTTCGTCTGGGACGGGTTGCGCCGGCAACGGCTCGACCGGCCCTACATCCGGCGCGACGGCAAGCTCGTCTCCGCGACCTGGCCCGAGGCGCTCGATGCCGCGGCGACGGCGATGAAGGGCAAGAGCGTCGCCGGGCTCGTCGGTGACCTCGTCCCGACCGAGGCGGCCTTCGCCCTGCGGCAGCTGATGGACAAGATGGGCGGCGTGACCGAGTGCCGCACCGACGGCGCGAAGTTCGGGACCGAGCGGGCGGCCTACGCCGGCACTGCGGCCGTCGAAGACATCGACACGGCCGAGCATATCCTGCTGATCGGGACGGACCCCGCGCAGGAGGCCCCGGTGCTGAACGCGCGGATCCGCAAGGCCTGGCTGCGCGGCGCCACGGTGGCCCGGATCGGCGCGGCGACCGACCTGACCTACGACGTCCAGGAGATCGGGACGGGCCGCAAGGCGCTTTCCGCGCTTCTCGACATGGATCATTCCGCGAACGTGGACGTGCCGAGCGTCATCGTGCTGGGCATGGGGGCGCTGACCGGAGAGGACGGGGCCGAGGTGCTGGCCAATGTCGCCGCGCTGGCCGAGGCCGGTCGGTCGGGGCTCCTGATCCTGCACACCGCCGCGGGCCGCGTGGGCGCGATGGACGCGGGCTGCGTGGCCGAGGGCGGCATCGATGCCGCGCTGCAGGCGGATGTGATCTACAACCTCGGGGCCGACGAGATCGAGATCCCCGAAGGCAAGTTCGTCATCTACCAGGGCAGCCATGGCGACCGGGGCGCGCATCGCGCCGACGTCATCCTGCCCGGGGCCGCCTGGACCGAGGAGCAGGGGCTGTTCGTCAATACCGAGGGCCGGCCGCAGCTGGCCCTGCGCGCGGGTTTCGCGCCCGGCGAGGCCAAGGAAAACTGGGCCATCCTGCGCGCGCTCTCGGCGGAGGTGGGCTTCCAGCTGCCGTTCGACAGCCTTGCGCAGCTGCGACGCGCGCTCGTGGAGGCCGCGCCGGAACTGGGCGAACTCGATCAGGTGGCCGTGAACAGCTTCGCGCCCATGGGCGAGCGGCCCAAGCTGGGCGAGGGCGACTTCGGCACGACCGTGCGCGACTTCTACCTCACGAACCCCGTGGCCCGCGCGTCGCAGCTCATGGCGGAGCTGTCGCAGCTGGCCCGGGCGCGCGAGGACGCGCCGATCGCGGCGGAATAACCCATGCGCCTGGCCCTCGCCGTGGCGGGCGCGGCGGGCCTCGCCGCCTGTCAGAGCGCCGAGACGCCCGTGGTCGACGTCTTCCGCCCCGACTACCGCGGGGTCGAGACGCGGCTGCTGGAGGGCGATCTCGTCAACTTCCTCGTCACGATGGAAGGTGCGCGCGACGGGCAGGACGTGGTCGACTACGCCGAGTGCGCGGCGGCGCAATACGCGCTCATCCGGGGCTTCGGATTTGCCCGCCAGGTGCGGACAAACGTGGTCGAAGAGGGTGGCGTTTGGCGCGGAGATGCGGTTTACACCGTGTCGCCGAGCCTCCCGCGGGGGCTGAAGACGATTGATGCCGAAGTGGCGGTCGACGACTGCCGCGCGCGCGGCATCCCGACCGTATGAGGACGTGACATGGCAGACTTCTTTGCATCGGGACCGGGCATCGCGCTGATCATCCTGGCGCAGACCCTCGCGGTCGTCGCCTTCGTGATGATCTCGCTTCTGTTCCTCGTCTACGGCGACCGCAAGATCTGGGCCGCCGTGCAGATGCGCCGGGGGCCCAACGTGGTCGGGCCCTGGGGATTGCTGCAAACGCTCGCGGACGCGGCCAAGTACGTCTTCAAGGAAATCGTGATCCCGGCGGGCGCGGACCGCTTCGTCTTCATGCTGGCCCCGCTCATCTCCTTCGTGCTGGCGATGATCGCCTGGGCGGTGATCCCCTTCAACGAGGGCTGGGTGCTGGCCGACATCAACGTCGCCATCCTCTACGTCTTCGCCGTCTCCTCGCTGGAGGTCTACGGCGTCATCATGGGCGGCTGGGCGTCGAACTCGAAGTATCCGTTCCTCGGCTCGCTCCGGTCGGCGGCGCAGATGATCTCCTACGAGGTCTCCATCGGCCTCATCATCATCGGCGTGATCCTGTCGACGGGCTCGCTCAACTTCGGGGCCATCGTCGCCGCGCAGGACACGGCCTACGGCTTCTTCGGCTGGTACTGGCTGCCGCATCTGCCGATGGTGTTCCTCTTCTTCATCTCCGCCCTCGCCGAGACGAACCGCCCGCCCTTCGACCTGCCCGAGGCCGAATCCGAGCTCGTCGCGGGCTACCAGGTGGAATATTCCTCGACGCCGTTCCTGTTGTTCATGGCGGGCGAGTACATCGCCATCTTCCTGATGTGCGCGCTGATCTCGCTTCTCTTCTTCGGCGGCTGGCTCTCGCCCATCCCGTTCCTGCCGGACGGGCCGTGGTGGATGGTCGGCAAGATGGCGTTCTTCTTCTTCCTCTTCGCCATGGTGAAGGCCGTGGTGCCGCGCTACCGCTACGACCAGCTCATGCGCCTCGGCTGGAAGGTCTTCCTGCCGTTCTCGCTCGGCTGGGTCGTGCTGGTGGCGTTCCTGGCGAAGTTCGAAATCCTGGGCTCCTTCTGGGCCCGCTATGCGATGGGGGCGTGAGATGACCCAGATCGACTGGAACCGGTCCGTCAAATACTTCCTGCTGGCCGATATGTGGGCCGGTATGAAGCTCGGCCTGAAGTACTTCTTCCGGCCGAAGGCCACGGTGAACTACCCGCACGAAAAGGGGCCCGTCTCGCCGCGCTTTCGCGGGGAACATGCGCTGCGCCGCTATCCGAATGGCGAGGAGCGCTGCATCGCCTGCAAGCTCTGCGAGGCGATCTGCCCCGCGCAGGCCATCACCATCGACGCCGAGCCGCGCGAGGACGGCTCGCGCCGGACGACGCGCTACGACATCGACATGACGAAGTGCATCTACTGCGGCTTCTGCCAGGAGGCCTGCCCGGTCGATGCCATCGTCGAGGGCCCGAACTTCGAATTCGCAACCGAGACGCGGGAGGAGCTCTTCTACGACAAGGAGAAACTCCTCGACAACGGCGAGCGGTGGGAGGCGGTCATCGCCAAGAACCTCGAACTGGACGCGCCGTACCGATGACCGACAAGAACCCCTTCGCGGCCTGGATGGGCCACATGCAGGACATGGCCAAGACCATGAACCCCGCGCTCGAGAGCTTCACGCCCAAGGGGTTCGAAAAGCTCTGGCCGACGATGCCGGGCGAGGTCGTGGAGCAGTTCATGGGCAAGGGGATGAACCCCGAGGGGCTGGACGCGAAGACCAAGATGCTGTTGACCCTCGCGGGGCTGACGGTGCTCGGGGCGCAGGCCGAGGCGCAGATCCGCATGACCGTGCGGCAGGCCGCCGAGCAGGGGGCCACCAAGCAGGAGATCGCCGAGACGATCGGCCTGATGGGGCTCTTCGGGGGCTTGCCCGCGATGAACAAGGCGATGGAACTCGCCACCGAAGTCCTGGAGGACGACGCATGAGTGTGCTCGATTTCGCCTTCTATCTCTTCGCGCTGATCACGGTGACGGCGGGGCTCTTCGTGGTGGTGGCGCGCAACCCGGTGCATTCGGTGCTCTGGCTGATCCTGTGCTTCCTGTCGACGGCGGGGCTCTTCGTGCTTCTGGGCGCGGAGTTCGTGGCGATGCTCCTGGTGATCGTCTACGTCGGCGCGGTCGCGGTGTTGTTCCTCTTCGTGGTGATGATGCTCGACGTCGACTTCGCGGAACTGAAGGCGGAGATGGCGAAATACGTGCCGCTCGCCGGGCTGATCGGCGTGGTGCTGCTGATGCAGCTCGCCATCGCCTACGGCGTCTGGGAGACGGCCGAGGGCGTGGAGATGGCCGATGGCCTCGCCACCATCCCGCCGCCGGCGACACTCAACACCTCGGCCCTCGGGCTCGTGCTCTACGACAAGTATTTCGTGATGTTCCAGCTTTCGGGGCTCATCCTGCTGGTGGCGATGATCGGGGCGATCGCGCTCACGCTGCGCCACCGCAAGGACGTCAAGCGCCAGAACGTGCTGCACCAGATGTGGCGCGACCCGGCGAAGGCGATGGACGTGCATGACGTGAAGCCGGGGCAGGGGCTCTAGGCCCCCGACCCGCCCGCGGGCCGAGCGGCCCGCGCGGAGAGATCCTCGGGTCGGGCCCGAGGATGACGGAAAAGGGGTCGGACCGACCCGCAAGGACGACAGGGGCCGAAGATGCCCCGGAGGGACGAGATGAGCGGAACGGGACACGCGAAGGCGGGGGTGGCGGGGCTTGGCCTTGCCGGCGCACTCCTCTGCGCCGCGCCCGCCTCCGCCCTGACGCTCGCGGAGTGCGAGCGCACGACCCATATCTCCCACGGTGGCGAAGCCGACCACATGGATCACGGCGACGGCTGGGTCTCCTGGACGGGCTGGTGGGAGCAGGAGGGCAGCTATGCCGAGCTTCACGTCGCCCAGTGCCGCGATCACCGCCTGGCCGTGAGCCGGTTGAAGGAAGAGCGGATCGCCGACCGCACCTTCGACCGCCGCCGCGCCGGGGGCGAGGTCTTCGAGCGGCACATGCGCCGCTCCACGCCCCTCCGGGCCATCGATGAACTGGCCGAGCAACTGACGGCCGCCGGCGGCGAGACACGCCTCGGCCCGCTGCTCGATGAACCCTGTGCCTGCGCCGCCGCCTATCCCGGCGCGCGCGGGGATCTGCCGCCTTTTGAGTTGAACTGACCACGCGAAAGGGCCATCCGGGCCCGTGAAAGACCAAGCCGGCCCGAGGGCCACGCCAAGAGGGGCGCTCCGCCCCGGGGGAACGATTGATGATCGGACTTGAACATTACCTGACGGTCGCGGCGGCGCTCTTCGTCATCGGGATCTTCGGCATCTTCCTCAACCGGAAGAACGTGATCGTCATCCTGATGTCGATCGAGCTGATGCTTCTGGCCGTGAACATCAACTTCGTCGCCTTCTCGGGCTTCCTCGGCGACCTGACGGGGCAGGTCTTCACCCTCTTCGTCCTCACGGTGGCGGCGGCTGAAGCCGCGATCGGCCTCGCCATCCTGGTCTGCTTCTTCCGCAACCGGGGCACGATCGACGTCGAAGACGTCAACATGATGAAGGGCTGACGCCATGGCGACCACTATCCTCCTCGCCCCCCTCGTCGGGGCCCTCATCTGCGGCTTCGGCTGGCGTCTGATCGGCGAGAAGGCCGCCATGGTCGTCGCCACGGGCCTTCTGTTCCTCGCCATGATCCTGTCGTGGATCGTCTTCCTCGGCCACGATGGCACGACGCAGCAGATCCCGCTGCTGACGTGGATCGAGAGCGGCTCGCTCGCCACCGACTGGGCCATCCGGCTCGACCGGCTGACCGCGATCATGCTGATCGTCGTCACCACCGTCTCGGCGCTCGTCCACCTCTACAGCTTCGGCTACATGGATCACGATCCGCAGTGGCAGGAGGGCGAGGTCTACAAGCCCCGCTTCTTCGCCTACCTGTCGTTCTTCACCTTCTCGATGCTCGCGCTGGTGACCTCCGACAACCTTCTGCAGATGTTCTTCGGCTGGGAGGGCGTGGGCGTCGCCTCCTACCTCCTGATCGGCTTCTACTGGCGCAAGTCCTCGGCCTCGGGGGCCGCGATGAAGGCCTTCATCGTCAACCGCGTGGGCGACTTCGGCTTCGCGCTCGGCATCTTCGGGCTGTTCTACCTGACCGACTCGATCAACTTCGACGACGTGTTCGCCGCCACGCCCCAGCTGGCGGAAACCACGATCCGCTTCCTCTGGACGGACTGGAACGCGGCGAACCTGCTCGCGTTCCTCCTCTTCGTCGGGGCCATGGGCAAATCGGCGCAGCTCGGTCTGCACACCTGGCTGCCGGACGCGATGGAGGGGCCGACGCCCGTCTCCGCGCTCATCCACGCGGCGACGATGGTGACGGCTGGCGTCTTCCTCGTCTGCCGCATGTCGCCCCTGATGGAGGTCGCGCCGGCCGCCATGGCCTTCGTCGTCATCCTCGGCGCGTTCACCGCCTTCGTCGCGGCGACGATCGGGCTCGTCCAGAACGACATCAAGCGCGTGATCGCCTATTCGACCATGTCGCAGCTCGGCTACATGTTCGTCGCCGCGGGCCTCGGGGCCTATTCGGTGGCGATGTTCCACCTGCTGACCCATGCCTTCTTCAAGGCGATGCTGTTCCTCGGGGCGGGCTCCGTGATCCACGCCATGCACCACGAGCAGGACATGCGGAACTACGGCGGCCTGCGCAAGAAGATCCCCTATACCTTCTGGGCGATGATGATCGGCACGCTCGCCATCACAGGCGTCGGCATCCCGCTGACGGGGTGGATCGGCTTCGCGGGTTTCGCCTCCAAGGACGCGGTGATCGAGGTCGCCTTCGTCGGCTCGACCGCGGCCTTCTGGCTTCTGGTGATCGCCGCCATGTTCACCAGTTTCTACTCCTGGCGCCTGATGTTCCTGACGTTCTACGGCGCGCCGCGCGGCGACAAGCACACGCATGAGCACGCCCACGAGAGCCCGGCGGTGATGACCGTGCCGCTCGGCGTGCTGGCCGTCGGGTCGGTCTTCGCGGGTATGGTCTTCTACGGGCCGTTCTTCGGCAGTCAGGGGCAGGTCGACCGCTTCTTCGGCATCTCGGACACGGCCGAGGCCCATGCCACCTACGACGCGGGGCTGATCGGCGCGGCCCATGCCGCCACCGAGGGCGAGGAGCCGCACGAGCGCGCCCCCCAGACGCCGGGCGAGGGGGCGATCTACATTGGCCCCGAGAATCACGTCATCCACGAGGCGCATCTGGTGCCGAAGTGGGTCAAGGTCTCGCCCTTCGTCGCCATGGTGCTCGGCTTCTTCGCAGCCTGGATGTTCTACATCCGGCAGCCCGCCCTGCCGCGGCAATGGGCCGAGACGCTGGCTCCCTTGCACCGCTTCCTCCTGAACAAGTGGTACTTCGACGAGATCTACGATGCCGTCTTCGTGCGCCCGGCCAAGCGCCTCGGCAGCTTCCTGTGGAAGCGCGGTGACGGCACGGTCATCGACGGGTCGATCAACGGGCTCGCCATGGGCATCGTGCCCTTCGCGACGAAGTGGCTCAACAAGGCCCAGTCCGGCTACATCTTCACCTACGCCTTCGCGATGGTGATCGGGATCGTCATCCTGATCACTTGGACGACCATCGCCTCGGGGAACTAGAGACCATGGACAACCTCCTCTCCATCGTCACCTTCACGCCGCTCATCGCGGCGCTGATCCTCGCGATCTTCCTGCGCGGCGACGACGCGGCGGCGCAGCGCAATGCCAAGTGGCTCGCCCTCGGGGCGACGACCTTCACGTTCCTCGTGTCGATCTTCATCCTGACGGGGTTCGATGCGTCGGACACGGGCTTCCAGTTCGTCGAGGAGCGCGAGTGGCTCTTCGGCCTGCAGTACAAGATGGGCGTCGATGGCATCTCGGTGCTCTTCGTGATGCTGACGACCTTCCTCATGCCGCTCGTCATCGCCGCCTGCTGGGACGTGACGCATCGCGTCAAGGACTACATGGTCGCGCTCCTGGTGCTCGAGGCGCTGATGATCGGCGTCTTCTGCGCGCTCGACCTGATCCTCTTCTACCTCTTCTTCGAGGCGGGGCTCATCCCCATGTTCCTTATCATCGGGATCTGGGGCGGGGCGAACCGCATCTACGCGGCGTTCAAGTTCTTCCTCTACACGCTCCTCGGCTCCGTCCTGATGCTCGTGGCGATGATCGCGATGTATGTCGACGCGGGTACCACCGACATCGTGGCGCTGCTCGACCACCAGTTCGATTTCGCGCCGCTCAACGTCCTGGGCCTCGAGGTGACGGGCGGGGTGCAGACGCTCCTTTGGCTCGCCTTCTTCGCCTCCTTCGCCGTCAAGATGCCGATGTGGCCCGTCCACACCTGGCTGCCCGACGCGCACGTTCAGGCCCCGACGGCCGGGTCGGTCGTGCTGGCCGCGATCCTGCTGAAGATGGGGGGCTACGGCTTCCTGCGCTTCTCGCTGCCGATGTTCCCGATCGGCTCGGAGGTGATGGGCACCTTCGTCCTGTGGCTCTCGGCCATCGCCATCGTCTACGCCTCGCTCGTGGCGATGATGCAGGACGACATGAAGAAGCTCATCGCCTATTCCTCGGTCGCGCACATGGGCTTCGTGACCATGGGCATCTTCGCCGCCAACCAGCAGGGGGTCGACGGCGCGATCTTCCAGATGATCTCCCACGGGTTCATCTCGGGCGCGCTCTTCCTCTGCGTGGGCGTCGTCTACGACCGGATGCACACCCGCGATATCGACGCCTACGGCGGCCTCGTGAACCGGATGCCGGCCTATGCGCTCGTCTTCATGCTCTTCACCATGGCGAACGTCGGCCTGCCCGGTACCTCGGGCTTCGTGGGCGAGTTCCTGACGCTCATGGGTGTCTTCCAGGTGAACACCTGGATCGCGCTCGTCGCCACCTCGGGCGTGATCTTCTCGGCGTGCTACGCGCTCTGGCTCTACCGCCGGGTCGTCTTCGGCGACCTCATCAAGGAGAGCCTGCGCTCGATCACCGACATGACGGGCCGCGAACGCGCGATCTTCGCGCCGCTCGTCTTCTTCACCCTGCTCCTCGGCATCTACCCGAGCCTTGTCACCGACATCATCGGCCCCTCGGTGGCCGATCTCGTCGACAATTATGACGTCGCCACCGCCGACCTCGTGCTGAGCCACGACGTCGCCTCGGCCGATCACTGAAGGCATCCGACATGAGTGCTGACCTGACCCTCATCCTCCCCGAGATCGTCCTGGCCCTCTACGCCATGGGCGCGCTGATCGGGGCCGTCTATACCGGCAAGGACGCGCTGGCGCGCCCCCTCATCTGGTCGACGGCCGCCGTGCTCGCCGTGGTCGCCTTCTGGGTGGCGTTCTCCTCCGGGGACGGCAGCGCCTTCGATGGCATGATCGTCAAGGACGGCTTCGCCCGCTTCGCGCAGGTCACGATCCTGCTGTCGGCGGCCATCGTCCTCGTGATCGGGCAGGACTACATGGCCCGCAACGCGATGCTGAAGTTCGAGTATCCGCTTCTGATCACGCTGTCGGTCATCGGCATGATGGTCATGGTCTCCTCGGGCAACCTTCTGACGATCTACATGGGGCTCGAGCTGCAATCGCTCGCGCTCTACGTCGTTGCCTCCATGCGCCGCGACAGCGTGCGCTCCACCGAGGCCGGGCTGAAGTACTTCGTCCTCGGCGCGCTCTCCTCGGGGCTTCTGCTCTACGGCATTTCGCTCACCTACGGCTATGCCGGCACGCTGTCGTTCGCGGGCGTCATCGGGGCGGCGGGCGACGAAGCCCCCCTCGGCCTCCTCTTCGGGCTCGTCTTCATGATCGCGGGCTTCGCCTTCAAGGTCTCGGCCGCGCCCTTCCATATGTGGACACCCGACGTCTACGAGGGCTCGCCCACGCCCGTCACCGCCTTCTTCGCCACTGCGCCCAAGGTCGCCGCCATGGCGATGTTCGCCCGGGTCGTCCACGATGCTTTCGGCGGCGTCGTCTCCGACTGGCAGCAGATCGTGGCTTTCCTCTCGGTCGTCTCCATGTTCCTCGGCGCGATCGCGGCGATCGGGCAGACGGACATCAAGCGCCTGATGGCCTATTCGTCGATCGCGCACATGGGCTACGCGCTCATGGGCCTCGCCGCAGGCACCGCGGGCGGGGTGGAGGCGATGCTCCTTTACATGGCGATCTACGTGGTGATGAACATCGGCACCTTCGCCTTCATCCTGTCGATGACGCGCGATGGCCGCGACGTGACCGACATCGCCTCGCTCCGGCTCCTGTCGAAGAGCCGGCCCGGCGCGGCGCTCGCGCTCCTCGTGCTGATGTTCTCGCTTGCCGGCGTGCCGCCGACCCTCGGGTTCTTCGCGAAATACGGCGTGCTGCAGGCGGCGGTCGACGCGAACCTTGTCTGGCTCGCCGTCCTCGGCGTGATCGCCTCGGTGATCGGGGCGTTCTACTACCTGCGGATCGTCTTCTTCATGTACTTCGGAGAGGCGGAGGAGCCCTTCGCCCCCGAGGTGGCCATGCCGCAGATGATCGCGCTCGCGGGCGCGGCGATCCTGATGCTGGCGCTCCTGCCCGAGCTTCTCGGCCTGGAGCCGCTCGCCGCCGGTGCCGCGGCCGCGCTGGTGAACTGATGACCGCGACGCCCCTGCCGACCGGTTGGCCGGCGGGGGTCGACCGCGTGATCCTGCCCGAGGTCGACAGCACCTCCGAGGAGGCCGCGCGCCGGGCCCCGACCGTCCCGACCTGGATCCTGGCCGAGCGCCAGACGACCGCCCGTGGCCGCCGGGGCCGCGCGTGGTCCATGCCGCCGGGCAACTTCGCCGCCTCCCTCGCCTGGCGGCCCGAGGGCACACCCACCGACCACGCCCTGCGCAGCTTCACCGCCTCGCTCGCCCTCCACGACACGCTGGGCGCGCTCGGCGTCGCGGGGCTGTCGCTCAAGTGGCCGAACGACGTGCTCCTGAACGAGCGCAAGCTGGCCGGCATCCTGCTCGAAAGCCCGGCCCCGGGCCTTCTGGTGCTGGGCATCGGCCTGAACCTCATCGCCGCGCCCGCCCCGGTGGAGGTCGAGCCGGGGGCCGTGCCGCCCGTCTCGCTCCTGGAGGCGAGCGGCTTGCGGCTCACGCCAGCGCAGTTCCTCAATGCGCTCGCCCCCGCCGTCGCCCGGCGCGAGGCGGAGCTCGTCACCTGGGGCTTCGCGCCCATCCGCACCGCCTGGATCCGCCACGCCGCGCGGCTCGGTCAGCCGGTGACCGCCCGCCTCGTCGCGGAGACCGTCAGCGGCACCTTCGAGGACGTGGACGACGACGGCCAGCTCGTCCTCGCGACCGACACCGGCCGCCGCCGGATCGCGGCAGGCGACGTCTTCTTCGAGAGGGCCTGACATGCTCCTGACCATCGACTGCGGCAACACCAATACCGTCTTCGCGATCTGGGACGGCAGCGCCTTCGTCGCCTCCTGGCGGCGCGCGACCAACCACGCGAGCACGGCGGACGAGTACTTCACCTGGCTCAAGACCTCGATGACGCTCCGGGGCATCGACGTGACGATCACCGATTGCATCGTGTCGTCGACGGTGCCGCGCGTCGTCTTCAACCTGCGCGTCCTCTGCGACCGCTACTTCGACACGCGTCCCTGGGTCGTCGGCAAGCCGGACACCAAATTGCCCGTGGGCGTGCGCGTCGATGCGGGCACGGCCGTCGGGCCCGACCGCCTCGTCAACACCGTCGGCGGCTGGGACAGGCACGGCGGCGACATCATCGTCGTGGACTTCGGCACGGCCACCACCTTCGACGTGGTCGACAGCGACGGGGCCTACATCGGCGGCGTCATCGCGCCCGGCGTGAATCTCAGCCTCGAGGCGCTGCACATGGCGGCGGCGGCCCTGCCGCATGTCGACATCACCCAGCCGCAACGGGTCGTGGGCACCAATACCGTCGCCTGCATGCAGTCGGGCATCTTCTGGGGCTACGTGGGCCTCATCAAGGAAATCAACGCAAGAATACGGGCTGAGCGCGATCGCCCGATGAAAGTCATCGCGACCGGGGGGCTTGCGCCCTTGTTCCAGCAAGCCGAGGCGCTGTTCGATGCCTTCGAAGACGATCTGACGATGCACGGCCTGACCGTCATCCATCAATTTAACAAGGATACCACATGAGCGGACGAAACCGCCTGATCTACCTTCCCCTCGGCGGGGCGGGTGAAATCGGCATGAATGCCTATGTCTACGGCTACGGAAAACCCGGGAAGGAGCGAATGATCCTCGTCGATCTGGGCATCGCCTTCCCGGACATGGACACGACGCCCGGCGTCGATGTCATCGTGCCCGATATCGCCTGGCTGACCGAGAACATCGACCGGCTGGAAGCCATCTTCATCACCCACGGGCACGAGGATCACGTCGGCGGTGTCGGCCACCTCTACAATCAGCTGAAGAAGCCGGTCCACGCTCGCGCCTTCACCGCGAACCTCGCCCGGCGCAAGCTGACCGAGAAGGGGCAGGATCCGAAGAACGTGCATGTCGCCGCGCCCTTCCCCGAGATGATCGAGGCGGGACCGTTCCAGGTGGGCTTCCTGCCGGTGTCGCATTCGATCCCGGAATCGAACGCGCTCGTCATCGACAGCCCCGCGGGCCGCATCCTCCACACCGGCGACTTCAAGATCGACCGCAGCCCCGTCGTGGGCGAGCCCTTCGACGAGGCGCTCTGGGCCGAGGCGGCGAAGCCCGGCGTGCGCGCGCTCGTCTGCGATTCGACCAACGTCTTCTCCAAGCACGCGGGCCGGTCCGAGGCCGAGGTCGCGCCGAACCTCAAGCCGCTCGTCGCCGGGGCCAAGGGCATGTTCGTCGCCACGACCTTCGCGTCGAACGTCGCACGCCTGCAGTCGCTCGCCGTCGCCGGCGAGGCGGCGGGCCGCTCGATCTGCCTGATGGGCCGCGCCATGCGCCGCATGACCGAGGCCGCGCGGGAGGAGGGGATCCTGACCGACTTCCCCAAGACCGTCTCCCCGGAGGAGGCCGCCGACATTCCGCGCGAGAACCTGATGCTGATCGTGACCGGATCGCAGGGCGAGCGCCGCGCCGCCTCGGCGCAGCTCAGCCGGGGCAAGTATTTCGGCATGGAGCTGATCGAGGGCGATACCTTCCTCTTCTCGTCGAAGACCATTCCGGGCAACGAGAAGGACGTGGCCCGCATCATGAACAACCTCTCGGAGATGGGGGTCGACGTGGTGACCGACGACGATGGCCTCTACCATGTCTCGGGTCACGCGAACCGTCCCGATCTCGAAGCGGTGCACAAGATCGTTGATCCGCAGATCGTCATCCCCATGCACGGTGAGCACCGGCACCTGCGCGAGCACGCCAAGGTGGCCGAGGGGCTGGGTCGGACGGGTATCGTCGTGCCGAACGGCACCATGGTCGACCTCTCGGGCAACGAGCCGCAGGTCGTAGACCACATCGAGGCGGGGCGCACCTACCTCGACGGCTCGGCCCTCGTGGGGCAGTTCGACGGCGTCGTGCGCGACCGCATCCGCATGGCGCTCAACGGCCATGTCGTCGTCGCGGTCATGGTCGATGACGACAACGAGGTGCTGGAAGATACCTGGGTCGAGGTGCGCGGTCTGCCCGAACTCGTGCGCGGCTCCGCCGTTCTCGCCACGATGATGGAGGAGCACCTCGCCGGTCAGCTCGCCCGCGTCGACACGCGCACGGCGAACGACGACGCCAAGCTCGAGGAGGTCATCACCCGCGGCGTCCGCAAGGTCGCGCAGGACGAGATCGACAAGCGCCCCGAGGTGACCGTCCTCATCACGCGGCTGACGGCCGACTAGAGGTCCGAAGTCTGTACGAAACGCACAAACCCCGTCTCGGGGTTTGTACAAAACGTTCAAATCTACTCGGCGGCGACCTGTTCCGCCGCCTCGACCTTCACGGCGGCGAACTTGAACTCGGGGATCTTGCCGTAGGGGTCGACCGCCGGATTGGTCAGCAGGTTCGCCGCCGCCTCGACATAGGCGAAGGGCAGGAAGACCATGTCCGGGGCGACCGCACGGTCGGCCCGCGCCATCAGCGTGACGGCCCCGCGCCGCGTCGACAGTCGCACCCAACCCCCCGGATTCACACCCAATTTCCGCAAGGTCGACGGATGAAGCGAGCAGTTCGCCTCGGGCTCCACCGCGTCGAGCACGGCCGAGCGGCGGGTCATCGACCCGGTGTGCCAATGCTCCAGCTGCCGCCCCGTCGTGAGGACCATGGGATACTCGGCATCCGGCGTCTCGTCCGGCGGGATGACATCGGCCGGCGTGAACTTCGCACGACCCTCTTTGCGTGGGAACTTGTCTCCGAAAACAATGGGTTGACCCGGATCCGTCTCCGAGAGCGACGGATAGGTCACCGCCCCCTCGCGCTCCAACCGATCCCAGCTGATGTTGTCGAGCGAGGCCATCACCTGCTTCATCTCCGCGAAGACTTCGGAGGGATGCGTATAGCGCCAGTCGAGCCCGCAGCGCTTCGCCAGCTCCACCGTGATCGCCCAATCCTCCCGCGCGTCGCCCGGCGGCGGCACGGCGGGCCGGCCCATCTGCACCTGTCGGTTGGTGTTCGTGACCGTGCCCGTCTTCTCAGCGAAGGCGGCGGCGGGCAGGATGACGTCGGCGTAGTTGGCTGTTTCCGTTATGAAAATGTCCTGCACGACGAGGCAATCGAGTGCCGCGAGCGCGGCGCGGGCATGGTCGACGTCGGGGTCGGACATGGCCGGGTTCTCGCCCAGGATGTACATCGCCCTGATGTCGCCCGCGTGGACCGCATCGAGGATTTCCGTCACCGTCAGCCCCTTCTCGGCCAGCGGTTCGTCGCCCCAGAGCCCCGCGTATTTGGCGCGGACCTCGTCCGACAGGACGCTGGCATAATCGGGCAGGAACATCGGAATGAGCCCTGCGTCCGACGCGCCCTGCACGTTGTTCTGCCCGCGCAGGGGGTGCAGCCCGGCCCCGGGCCGACCGATCTGCCCGGTCATCAGCGCGAGCGAGATGAGGCAGCGGGAATTGTCCGTGCCGTGAACATGTTGCGAGACGCCCATGCCCCAGAAGATGAGCGCGGACTTGGCCCCCGCGAAGGTCCGCGCGACATCGCGGATGACCTCGGCGTCGATGCCCGTCAGCTCCGCCATCTTCTCGGGCGGGAAGCCCTTCAGGTGCTCCTTCTCGGCCTCCCAGTTCTCGGTCATGGCCGCGATGTACTGCCGGTCGACAAGGTCCTCGTCGGCGATGACGTGCATGATCGAATTGAGCAAGGCCACGTCCGCACCCGGGCGGAACTGCAGCATGTGCGAGGCGTGGCGCTTGAGCGCCTGACCGCGCGGGTCCATCACGATGAGCTTGCCGCCGCGCTTGGCGAACTGCTTGAAGTAGGTGGCGGCGACGGGGTGGTTCTCGACCGGGTTCGCGCCGATGACAACGGCGACGTCGGCGTTCTCGATCTCGTTGAAGGTGGCCGTCACCGCGCCCGAGCCGACGTTCTCGATCAGGGCCGAGACGGAGGAGGCGTGGCAGAGGCGGGTGCAATGGTCGACGTTGTTGTGGCCGAAGCCCTGCCGGATGAACTTCTGGAAGAGATAGGCTTCCTCGTTGGAGCACTTGGCCGAGCCGAAGCCCGCCACCTCGCGCCCGCGCCCCTTGAGGCCCCCGGCGGCCGCATCGAGCGCTTCGTCCCACGTGGCCTCGCGGAAGACCTCTCGCCAGTTGGCGGGGTCGACGTTAAGACCCTTCGCCGGCGCATCCTCGCGCCGGATGAGGGGCTTCGTCAGGCGATGGGGGTGGTGGATGTAGTCGAAGCCGAAGCGCCCCTTGACGCAGAGCCGGCCCTCGTTGGCGGGGCCGTTGATGCCGTCGACCTTGACGATCTTGCCGTCCTTCGCCTTGAGCGACACCTGGCAGCCGACGCCGCAGAACGGGCAGATCGACTTCGTCTCGGTGTCGTAGTCCTTGCTGTCGCCCACCTGGTCGGCGTCGATCATCGAGCCGGGCATGAGCGCACCCGTCGGGCAGGCCTGCACGCATTCGCCGCAGGCCACGCAGGAGCTTTCGCCCATCGGGTCGTCGAAATCGAACACCGGATAGGCGTCGTGGCCGCGGCCTGCCATGCCGATCACGTCGTTCACCTGCACCTCGCGGCAGGCGCGCACGCAGAGCCCACACTGGATACAGGCGTCGAGGTTCACGCGCATCGCCACGTGGCTGTCGTCGAGGAGCGGGATGCGCTCGGCTTCCAGCGTGGGCAGGCGGCTCTCGGTCACGCCGCTCGCCTCGGCCATGTCCCAGAGGTGGGATGATGTGTCGTGGGCGACGGCGCGCTCGGGCTGATCGGCGACCAGCATCTCGATCACCATCTTGCGCGCCCCCTTTGCGCGGCTGCTGTCGGTGGTGACGACCATGCCCTCCGCGGGCTCCCGGATGCAGGAGGCGGCGAGGGTGCGTTCCCCCTCGATCTCCACCATGCAGGCGCGGCAGTTGCCGTCGGGGCGGTAGCCCGGCGCGGGCTTGTGGCAGAGGTGCGGAATGACGAGCCCCCGGCCGTTCGCGACCTCCCAGATCGTCTGACCGGGTTGCGCCTCGACCGTCTTTCCGTCGAGGGTGAACGTGATCGTGTCGGACATGGGGCGGCCCTCCTTCGAGGGTCGAGCATAGGAGGGTCGTGTCGCCTCCGAAAGCCCGCCTCCGACGGCTCGCGCCCCTGATACGACGGCCCGCGTTTCCGATGTGCGCCGGGCGTGTCGTCTAGTTGCCGAAGATGCCGCGCGTCCGGGTCACTTCCCGCGGGCCATCAGCCCGTACCAGAGCGCATCGGGCAGGAACTGCCCGCCGCGGAAGAGCCAGGAGAAGACCATCGGGAAGCTCTTCTTGAAGTCGTCGCCGCACATCAGCTCGAACATCTCCTGCGCGGCCTCCTCGGGCTCCATCAGGAAGGGCATGTCGAAGTCGTTCTTGTCGGTCAGGCGGGTCTTGATGAAGCCGGGGTTGGCGACCTGCACCGTCACGCCGGTCTTGCGCAGGTCGGCGTGCATCCCCTCGGCAAGCCACATGACGCCGGCCTTCGACGCGCCGTAGCCAGTGGCCCCGGGCAGGCCGCGAAAGCCCGAAAGCGAGCCGGTGAGGACGATGTGGCCCGCGTCGCGCTCGACCATCTGGCCGATGACCGCGCCCACGGCCCGGGCCGCGCCGGTGAAGTTCACGTCGCACATCGCCTCGACCTGCTCCGCGTCCCACTCCTGCGCCTTCTGCGGCCAATAGACGCCGGCGAGGAAGACCATGCCGTCGACCTGACCGATCTCCGCCGCCGCCGCTTCGAGCGCCGCGCGGTCGGTCACGTCGCAGGGCAGGATGCGGGCCGGGCCGGAGAGGCTGTCGGCGACCTCCTTCAACTGGTCCTCGGAACGGGCCGAGAGGACGAGCGTGGCCCCCGCGGTCGAGAGTTTGCGCGCGAGGGCCGCGCCGAGGCCCTCGGAGGCCCCGATCAGCCAGTAGGTCTTTCCGGTCCAGTCACGCACGGAGCGTCTCCTTCGGTCGAATGGTACAGAACAGCTCGGCCACCTTGATGCCGAACTTGCGGAACTGGCTGCGGTTCAGGATCACGCCGCTCTCCTGCAGGTACATCCAGTCGATCGCGTCGAGGACGTGTCCGCCGTCCTCCTCGGGCAGGCGGATGCGGTAGCGCAGGCCGAGCGCGTTGCCCTCGGTCCGGCCGGCCCCGGCCCCGACGACGTCGCTCGCCTCGGCGCGCACGGTGCCGTCGTTGCCGACCGTCAGGTGCCAGGCCCGGTCCTGCGTGGTGCCGTCGTCGTAGAAGAACCGCTCGGCCATGACGCCGTTTGGGCCGTCCCAGGTAACGGTGATATCGGCGGTGAAGCGCGAGGTGACACGCCCCGTCGGGCCGAAGATCATCCCTTCGCAGAGCATCTCGCCCGCGAGGTGTCGCCGCAGGTCCATCACCGGGGCGTTGCCGGCGTATTCGTCGACGGCCTGGCTCTCGAACCCGGTCAGCCGCCGGACGCCCGCCAGAAGTGCGAGGCAGGCCAGCAAGCCCACGACGAAGGCCAGGAAGAGGGTCATGCGTCGATCTCCGTGTCGGTGCGGGCCATGAGGACGAGGGCGACGGCCTTGAGCCCGAGAGGCACTCCTGCATAGAGCGCCGTCAGAACCCAAAGCGCGTCGGCGTCGTTCGGTTCCCCCGGTCGGAAGCCGGCAGCGTCGAGAATGGGGAAAAGCGCGATCGCGGCGATGGCGAGCGTCGCCTTGTTGACGAAGGACCAGAGGCCGAAGCCGTCGGCCGCCGTGGACGCGATGCGCTGCATCCGGCGGGCGAAGAGCGCGGGCAGGAGCGACAGATCCGCACCCACCGCCGCGCCCGAGGCGACGCAGACGGCGGCGAAGGCGAGCGTGTCGCCGGCCCCGAGGGGGAGGGCGAAGGCGAAGGTGGCCATGGCGAGGCCCATGGCTGCGATCAGCGCGTGGCGGCTGCCGATGCGGCGCGCGATCCGCGTCCAGACGGGGACCGCGGTCGCGGCCGAGAGGAAGAACAGCAGGAGGAGCGGGCCTTCCTGCCCCGGGGCGTCGAGACGGTCGGCGACGAAGAAGAGAAAGAGCGTCGAGGTGACGGCGACCGGCGTCGCGTTGACGAGGGCGATGAGCAGGAGGCGGCGGGCCATCGGGTCGCGCAGGATCGGGCCAAGGCCGGTTGCGGCGGGGGGCGTGCCGCGCGGGCTCCACTCGGGCCACATCAGGAGGAGCGCGAGGCCCGTCGCCGCGGCGAAAGCGAGCGCGTACCACAGGAACGGCGCGCCGGTCACGGCGAGGACGGTCGGGAGCGCGGCAGCGATGCAGACACCCGTGAGCGAGCCGGTCTCACGCCATCCGGCGAGGCGGACATGGCCGTCGGGCACGTCGCCCGCCTTGGCCACGCCCTGCGCGTAGAAGCAGATCGTCAGGAAGGAGAAGGCCGAGAAGAGGGCGGCAAGCGAGACCGCGAACCAGAGGACGGGGGCGAACGGAGGCTCGACTGCGAAGAGGGCGAGCATGGCAAGCGCCATGAGGATGCCGGCCCCTGCGACCATCGCGCCCCGGTGGGCGCGCGTGATCTCGGCCAGCCGCCCGAGGAGCGGATCCTGCACGAGGTCGACGAGGCGCAGCACGAAGAGCGCGAGCGACAGCTGCGCCAGGGTGACGCCGTAGCTGTCGACGTAGAACTTGGGCGCATGGATGTAGATCGGCAGGCCGGCGGCGGCGAGCACGGCGGCGAAGCCGGCGTAGCGGGGAAGGCCGGCGAGCGCGGTCACGGCCGCGGCTCCGGTCCCGAGACCTCGGGGCGGGGCGGGGCGGGGCGGTTGCGGAAGGCCGCGCCCTTCCACCAGAGCTTCAGTGCCTGCCAGTGGATGAGCGTCAGCACGCGGCGGGTCCCGAAGGGCCGCCGCAGCGCCGCGCGCAGGAGCGCCCGGTTCGTCAGCGGCCGGCGGGGACCGGTGAGCGTGGCGATGAGACGTCCGTTGCCTTGCCGGTACTCGATGCGGATCGAGAGGGCGTCGTCGCGGATGTCGAAGCGGAAGCCGTAGTCGCCCTCGACCGGCTGAAAGGGGGAGACATGCATGAGCTTCTGCGCGCCGAGATCGGTGTCGGCCACGATCGGGCGCAGGTCGTCGGTGTGGCAGAGGTAGGAATGGCGGTCGCCGTAGGTGTTCGTCACCTCGGCGATGACGGCGACGAGCGCGTCGTCCCGATCGTGGATGAGCCAGAAGCTGACCGGGTTGAAGACATGGCCGAGCATCCGCGGCTGCGCCAGCAGCAGGATGCGCCCCGGCGTGAAGCGGGGCAGCGTCTCGGCCAGCACCTCGCGCACCCAGGCGAGGCCCCGCCCCGCGCCCGGCGGGCCGCCGTGATCGCGGTCGCGGATCTGCCCGAATGCGCGACCCCCGCGCGAGAAGAGCGTGGGCAGGGGGCCGTCGTCGGTGGGGTCGAGGAGGACGTAGTCGACCCCGTAGCTGAAGCGGTTGGAGACGCCTTCGGCCTCGCGACCGTGGAATGTCGTGCCCGGGATATGGTCGAGGACGCGCCTCATTCCGCGGCGACGGCCATCGCGTCGCGGCGCGCCATCGCCTCGACCACGTCGAGGGCGCTTGCGAAGCCGTCCTCGTGGAAGCCGTTGCGCATCCAGGCCCCGCAGAACCAGGTGTTGGCGGTGCCGTTCCGCGCGCGGATACCCTCGACCGCCGCCATCATATCGAGGTCGTAGACCGGGTGGCGGAAGGTATGGGCGTCGTAGATCAGCTCCTCGCGGATGGGGGCCTGCGGATTGAGCGTGGAGAAGAGCGGATCGTCCTGCGGGATCGGCTGCAGGCGGTTCATCCAGTAGGTGAGGCCGATGCGGTCGGGGCGCGCGGCCTGCTCGGTATAGTTCCACGACGACCAGACCTTGCGCAGCTTGGGCATGGCCGAGGCGTCGGCATGGAGAACGGCCTCGTTGTCCTGATAGCGGATCTTCGACAGAAGGGCCGTCTCCACCTCGGTGGCGTCGGACAGAAGGCGCAGGGAGACGTCGGAATGGGTGGCGAGCACCACGTCGTCGAAGCGTTCCCACTCGTCGGCCATCTGTCGCAACTCGACACCACCCTCCGTGCGCCGCAGCCCGGTGACGGGCGCGCCGAGGCGGAATTCGACGCCGGCGCGCAGGAGCGCGGCTTCGAGCCGGCGCACGTATTCGACCGAGCCGCCCTGCACGGTGAACCAATCATGCTGGCCCGTGTGCGACAGAAGGGCGTGGTTCTTGAAGAAGCGGATCATCGCCTGCGCGGGGAAGTCCATGACGTTCTGGCTGGGGGTGGACCAGATCGCCCCGGAGATCGGGCCGAGGTACCACTCGCGGAAGGTGCGGCCGAGGCCGAGGCCGTCGAGGAAGTCGCGCAGCGGCAGGTCGGGGTCGTTCGCCGCGTCGGCGGCGCGGGCATTGAAGCGGAAGATGTCGCGCACGAGGCGCAGGAAGCGCGGCGACATCAGGTTACGGCGCTGCGCGAACATGGTATCGGCGGTCTGCAGCGAGTATTCTACCCGGCCCCCGTCGAGCGAGGCCGCGAAGGACATGTCGCTGTCGGCCACGGGCACGTCGAGATCTTCGAACATCCGCAGAAGGTTCGGATAGTTGATCTTGTTGAAGACGATGAAGCCCGTGTCGACGGGCTGATCCCCGCGCTTGCCGGCCTGGATCGTGCGCGCATGGCCGCCAAGGCGCGGCTCCGCCTCGATCAGCGTGACGCGATTTGCGGGGGCGAGCGCCTGCGCGGCGGCCATTCCGCTGATCCCTCCGCCGATGACGGCGATGTGGCGGGGCGGGGCTTGGAAAGTGGTGAAGGGCAACCTGTAACCTGTTCTTATTGTCCGTCTCTGCGGGAGACTACGTGGCGGAGTGCCGGCAGGATCACCTGCCGCGCGCCTTTGCGGTTATTCACATGGGCCGGAAAGTGATCCGGGCAACCGACCGGGCCGTATCGGAAGCGAAACTTGAAAGAGGCGGGGCGACCCCGCTAGACCTGTCGACGATGAAGGGCGCATATGAACCACCTCGGTTCCCACGCACTGGCCAAGACGGAGATTCCGGTGACGCTCGTGGCGACGGATGACAGCAAGCGCTGGGCGCGACTTCTCGTGGCCGTCGGCCGGGAGCGGGACACGGCGGCTTTCGAGGCGCTCTTTCGTCAATACGCGCCGCGGGTGAAGGCCTATCTCATGCGTACGGGCCTCAATGCCTCGTTGGCCGAGGACTGCATGCAGGACGTGATGGTCACCCTCTGGCGCAAGGCGCACCTCTACGATCCGACGCGGGCCGGGGTGTCGACCTGGCTCTTCACGATCGCGCGGAACCGCAAGATCGACCTGATCCGCCGCGCCGGCCGCCCGGAGCCCGAAGACCTGCCCTGGGGGCCCGAGCCCGAGCCGGACCAGGCCGACGTCCTCGCGCTCGCGCAGGAGACCGATCGCCTGGCCGAGGCCATCGCGGATCTGCCTGAAAAGCAGAAGGACCTCGTGGAACGCGCCTATTTCGGCGAGGCCACCCATTCCGAGATCGCGGCCGCCACGGGCCTGCCGCTCGGAACCATCAAATCCCGTATCCGGCTCGCGATCGAGCGGCTGCGGCGGAGCCTGCAGGCCGACGCGTCGGGAGCGTCGGTCGGTGTCTCCAGGACTGAAGCGAACGACCAAGGGGATTGAACCATGACGATCCGACATCCAATACCGGATGACCTGCTGATGGGATATGCGGCCGGTCATCTTCCTCCAAGCCACGATCTCATCGTGGCGACCGCCGTGTCGCTCGACGACGATGCCCGCGCCCGCCTTGCCGGGTACGAGGCTCTGGGCGGCGCGCTTCTCGAGGAGATCGCCGAGGAGCCGCTGCGCGATGCGTCGCTCGATACGGTGATGGCGCGCATCAAGAACGCGCAGCCCGTCACCATCTCGCAGCCCGAGGGGCGCGACGACGTCCTGCCCGCGCCGCTGCGCGAGGCGGTGGGCGGCGACCTGCGCGCCGTGCGCTGGAAGGCAGCGGGCATGGGCGTGAAACAGGCCCTCCTCGGGAGCGATGCGGGCGGCACGGTGCGCCTCCTGTCGATCCCGGCGGGTCAGGCGATGCCCGACCACGGGCACAACGGGGCAGAGTTCACGCTTGTCTTGCAGGGGGCCTTCGTCGACGGCGACGACCGTTTCGCGCGGGGCGACATGGAGGTCGCCGATGCCGCGACCGAACACCAGCCGGTGGCCGACGCGGGCGAGGATTGCATCTGCCTCGTGGTGACGGATGCGCCCCTGAAGTTCTCGGGCCTTCTGCCCCGGATCGCGCAGCGGTTCCTCAAGATCTGAGGTGAGCGCGGGCGAGTGGCTCGTCTTCGCGGGGTTCTGGGCGGTCTTCGTCACTTCGCCCGGGCCGAACGCGGTCAATTGCATACTGACCGCCTGGCAGGCCGGCTTCCGCGCGGCGCTCTGGTGCGTCGCGGCGATTCTCTGCCAGGCGTTGCTCTTTCTGGGGCTCGCGGCCTCGGGCATCACCGCGCTTCTCGTCTCGATGCCGGGCGCATATGGCGCGCTCAAGTTCGTCGGGGCGCTCGTCCTGATCGGGCTTGGGCTGCGAGCGTGGGTGCGCGCGTCCGAGCCCGTGTCACCCGTGCCCGTGCCGCGCGGCCGCATCTTCCTGCGGGCCTTCGCGGTGGCGACGCTCAACGCGAAATCCGTCGCGGGCTACCTCGCCGCCTTCACGCAGTTCGTCGCCACGGACGTGCCGATCTGGTCGCAGATGTCGGTCATCGTGCCGACCGCGCTGACGCTCACCGCGCTCAGCTACACGGGTTGGTGCGCGCTCGGCGCGTGGCTTGGCCGCCGGGCGCTCTCGGTGGTGGCGAGCGTCGGCCTCCGCCGGGCGCTCGCGGCCTGTTTCGTCGCCTACGGCGGGGCGCTCCTGCTTCTCTAGTCGGCGAGGGTCGCGTCGTAGAGCGGAACCGTCGAGATCGACATCTTGGCCGAGCCCTGCGTCAGTTCCTGCGCGTGGACGAGGTAGATCAGCGTCTGGTTCGCCTCGTCGAAGATGCGCTTGATGCGGAGCGATTTGAGGATGATCGAGCGGCTCTCGCGGAAGACCTGCTCGCCGTCCTCCGACCGGTCGATGTCGCCCAGTCGGATCGGGCCGGTCTGGCGGCAAGCGATGGAGGCGTTCGAGGGGTCCTCGAACCAGTTGCCGTTCGACAGCCGGTCGATCAGCGAGCGGTCGAAATAGGCGATGTGGCACGTCACGCCCTCGACCTTCGGGTCGGCGATGGCGTCGATGATGATGTCGTTGCCGACCCAGTCGACCCCGACCTCTCCGACCTGTTCGGCGGGGGAGGCAAGCGGGGCGAGGAGGAGGGCGGCGAGGAGCGCGGAATACTTCATAGGGCCAAAACGGCAGGGCGGGCAGGGCGGTTCCCCCGGATGCCTTAATTCCGTCCCGAAGCGATGCTATGGCCTCTCCATGCTGATCTTCCTCGCCCTCCAGTCCCTCGTCTTCGCGGCCTGGGTCGTCATCTCCTTCGGGATACTGCTCGGCCTCTTCGGGCGGGCGATGGGGCGAGACCCCGGGCTGCCCGGTCCGGCAGCGCAGGTCGGTATCGTGCAGGATTACATGTCGGACCCGATGACGCGTCTCCGGCGCAGGCTCTGGGTCGGGCTGACCGTGCTTCTGCTCGCGTGTTCGGTGGGCACGGGGTTCATCTTCGCAACGCTCTGACGCGCGCCTCTCTGGCCAAGGCGGGCGATGCGGGCTAGGCGCGGGCCATGACCGGACCGACGACACCCTACGACCCGCCACGGGGGCCGATTCCCGTGATCCACCGGGACGACCACCTGCTCGTGGTCGACAAGCCGCAGGGCCTTCTCTCGGTCCCGGGACGGGGAGAGCATCTGGCCGACTGCCTCCTGACGCGGCTCGCCGCCGAGTATCCGGAAGTCCTGCTCTGTCACCGGCTCGACCGCGATACTTCCGGGATCATGGTTTTCGCGCTGACGAAGGAGGGGCAGCGCAAGATGGGGCGCATGTTCGAGGTGAAGCGCATCAAGAAGCGCTACATCGCCCGCGTGTCTGGCGAGGTGGTCGAGGAGAAGGGGACGATCGACCTGCCGCTCATCGTTGACTGGCCCAACCGGCCGTTACAGCACGTCGATTTCGAGCGCGGCAAGCCGGCCGTCACCGACTGGCGGCGCGTCGCGGTCGAGGCGGGGACGACGCGCATGGCGCTGATGCCACGCACGGGGCGCAGTCATCAGCTGCGTGTCCATATGCGGGAGTTGGGCCATCCGATCCTGGGCGATCCGTTCTATTCGCAGGACCCGGAGGCCTGGCCGCGCATGATGCTCCACGCCGAAGGCCTGAAGTTCGAGCACCCGGTGACGGGACAGGTGATGCGGCTCGAGGCCCCCTGTCCGTTCTGACGCCCCCGATCGCCGCCTTTCCATGGCGCGCCGCGGCGCATAGGTATCGGGGACACGCACGAGCAAGGAGTTTGCCATGAGCCTGCGCATCAATCAGGTCGTTCCCGACTTCGAGGCCGAGACCAGCGATGGCCCGATCCGCTTCCACGACTGGATCGGCGACAGCTGGGCGATCCTGTTCAGCCACCCGAAGGACTTCACGCCCGTCTGCACCACCGAGTTCGGGGCCGTGGCCCAGCTTGCCGACGAATGGGAGAAGCGGAGCGTCAAGGTCATCGGCATCTCGGTCGACGGCGTCGAGGACCACAGGAAATGGAAGGGCGACATCGAGACCTTCGGCGGCGCGAAAGCCGGCTTCCCGATCATCGCGGATGCGGGCCTCGAGGTGTCGAAGGCCTACGACATGCTGCCCGCCGATGCCTATCTGCCCGACGGACGCACGCCGAACGACACGGCGACGGTGCGCTCGGTCTATGTGATCGGGCCGGACAAGCAGTTGAAACTGTCGATGACCTACCCGATGAACGTCGGCCGCAACTTCGCCGAGATCCTGCGCGCGGTCGATGCGCTCCAGGCGGCCGCGAAACACGGCGTCGCCATGCCCGCCAACTGGGAGCGCGGACGCGACGTGGTCATCCCGGCGACGGTCTCGGACGAGGACGCGAAGGCGAAGTTCGGCGAGTTTACCACGCATTTCCCGTATCTGCGGATGACGAAGGACCCATCGGCCTGATCGCCGGGGGTCGGGTCGCGCGCCCCGGCCCACTCGATGTTGACGGACACGAAAAGGGCCGCGTCCCATCCGGGATGCGGCCCATCGTTTGCGCGCGGCGGCGGCTTAGCCCTGGCGGGCCTTGAAGCGGCGCTGCGTCTTGTTGATCACGTAGACCCGGCCCTTGCGGCGCACGACGCGGCAATCGCGGTGACGGCTCTTCAGCGACCGGAGCGAGTTGCGAACCTTCATGGTTGCTCTCCTGATGCCTGCGGGGGTGACGCCCCGGGTTGGTGTCTGCCCCGTCGAGGGGCGGTGAATGGTGGGCGATACTGGGATCGAACCAGTGACCCCTTCGATGTCAACGAAGTGCTCTACCGCTGAGCTAATCGCCCGACACGATGGAACCGCCTCTGCGGCCCCTCCGATTGGTGCGCGGTGGATAGAGTCTTTCACTTTGGCGCGCAAGGGGGCTTTCGACACTTTGTTCGACGCACTATTCTATCCCCTCAAGGAGCACTTACGACCGATGGCAAGACAGCCGTTCCGACTGGCCCTACCCGACTTGGCGACCGCCCCCGTGGTGGTGGCCTCTCCGCATTCGGGCCGGGAGTACGACGACGACTTCATGGGCACGACGGTTCTCGATCTCGGTCTCATCCGGTCGTCGGAGGACGCCTTCGTCGACATGCTCGTGGAGGGCGTGACGGACATCGGCGTGCCCTTCATCGCCGCGGGAATGCCGCGCGCTTTCATCGACCTCAACCGGGCGGCCGAAGAGCTCGACCCCGCCGTCATCCGGGATGTGCCGCGCGGCAACACGAACCCGCGGGTCAGTTCGGGGCTCGGCGTGATTCCCCGCGTCGTCGCGCAGGGACGCGCGATCTACCGCGGCAAGATCAGCAAGGCGGAGGCCCGCCATCGGATCGAGGCGTTCTGGCGTCCCTATCACGATCAGCTCGATGCGCTCCTGTCGGCGGCGCGCACGCAGTTCGGTCAGGCGATCCTGCTCGATTGCCATTCCATGCCGCACGAAGCGATCGCAGGGGCCACGGCCAAGGGTCGGCAGGCGGAGATCGTTCTGGGCGATCGGTTTGGTTCCTCTGCCGCGGCGCATCATGTCGACGCGCTCGAGGAGATCTTCAGGGGCCTTGGCTTCCGCGTCGCGCGCAACGCCCCCTTCGCGGGGGCCTATATCACCCAGGCCTACGGCCAGCCCGAGCGCGACCGCCACGCGATCCAGATCGAGATCGACCGCGCGCTCTACATGGACGAGGATCGGGTGGAGCGGACGGAGAATTTCGCGGCCGTCCGCAACCTGATGGTCGAGGCGATCGGGCAGTTCTGCGACGGCTTGCGCGGCCCCCGCGATCTGGCCGCCGAATAGGCGGGGCTCGGAGCCGCTGCTACCGTAGTGAGCGGCCCTTGCGAATGGCGTCCGGGCCGAAGCGGGCGCGGATGGCGTCGGTCGCCCGCTCCGCTTCCATCCGCTTGCCGGCCTCCGGGTCGAGGAGATCGCCGCCCCGGTCGGCCTCGTCACCCGGCACGAGGTCCGACAGGCCCACCCCGATGAGCCGCGCCGGCCCGGTGTCGCCCGTTGCGTCGAAGAGTTGGCGTGCCTCGCGATAGATGCGGTCGGCGAGCTGCGTCGGATCGGACAGCGCGTGGCGCCGGGTGATCGTGCGGAAATCGGCGCGCTTGAGCTTGAGCGTCACGACCCGTCCGGCCAGGTCCTTCGCCTTGGCGCGGGCGGAGACCTGCTCGGACAGACGCCAGAGATGCCCGTCGAGGACGTCGCGGTCGGCCGTATCCTCGCGGAACGTCGTCTCCTTCGAGATCGACTTGACCGGACGGCGCGCGCTGACGGCGCGCCGGTCCTGCCCGCGGGCAAGGTGCCAGAGCCGGTCGCCCATCGTGCCGAAGCGGCGGACGAGGTCGGCGTGGTCCCATCGCTTCAGGTCGGCGATCGTGTTGATGCCCGCCGCTTTCAGCGCCTCCTGCCCGACGAGGCCGACGCCCCAGATGATGCCCACGGGTTTCGGATCGAGGAAGGTCTCGGTCTCGGCCGCGCCGATGACGGAGAAGCCGCGCGGCTTGTCGAGATCGGAGGCGATCTTGGCCAGGAACTTGTTGTGGCTGAGGCCGATGGAGCCCGTGATCCCGATCTCGTCGCGCATCCGCCGCGTGAGCCGGGCCAGCATGACGGCGGGCGGAGCCCCGTGGAGGCGGGCCGTGCCGGTGAGGTCGAGGAAGGCCTCGTCGAGGGAGAGCGGCTCGATCGCGGGCGTCAGTTCCTCCATCATCGCGCGGATCTGCCGCGAGATCTCGACGTAGAGGTCCATCCGTCCCTTCAGGACCACGGCATCGGGGCAGAGCTTCAGGGCCTGGAACATCGGCATGGCCGAGCGCACGCCCCGGATGCGCGCCACGTAGCAGCAGGTCGAGACCACGCCGCGCCGCCCGCCGCCGATGATGACGGGCTTGTCCGCCAGTTCGGGCCGGTCGCGTTTCTCGACGCTGGCGTAGAAGGCATCGCAATCCATATGCGCGATGGTCAGGTCGAAGAGCTCCGGGTGCGCCACGACGCGCGGACTGCGGCACGCGGGGCAGCGCGCCCCGGTCTCGAAGGTCGTCAGGCATTGGCGGCAGAGCGCGGGCATGGGCGCTTTTGTACCTGTAATGTTCGACCGGCGGAACCGGAGAGCGGCGCTGCCGGTTCTATGCCAGAGACATACACCGATGGAGGGCCATATGGCTTCGGACGACCACACCAACACCAAACCCGAAAACACGCCGCAATCCACCCACACGACCCATATCGAGCGCACCAGCTCCGGCGGCGGCAACTCGGCACTCTGGCTGATCCTCGGCGCGGTGATCGCGGCGGTCGCGATCTACTTCTTCGTCGCCGGCGGGGGCGACCCGTCGACGGCGGGGGATGCGGTCGAGGGGGCCGCGACCGCGGCGGGCGATGCCGCCGAGTCTGCTGCGGAATCGGCCGAAAGTGCCGCCGAATCGGCCGCTGGCGCCGCCGAATCCGCGGGCGATGCCGCCGAGAGTGCCGCCGAGGATGGCGACAGCGGCAACTGACCGCGCCGTCACCGGCATCGGGGGGCATCCGAAGGGGTGCCCCTTTTGCCGTCCGTCCGATGCGACCGGTTTGCCACAGGGCGGACGTGACGGCGTCTCCCCCGGTCCCGTGTGTGCCGCGGGGGTATTATATTTCCCTGCACATTATTCCGAGCGGGGACGGCCATGAACATCGAAGACGACCTTTTGACCTTTGCGGGCGAGAACGCGGTACTGATCGCCATCGCGATCTTCGTCATCGTCTGCATCCTGCTCGGCGTGCGCATCGTGCCGCAGTCGGAAAAATACGTCGTCGAGCGTTTCGGCCGCCTGCGCAGCGTGCTGGGTCCGGGCATCAACCTGATCGTTCCCTTCCTCGACCGGGTCGCGCACAAGATCTCGATCCTCGAACGCCAGCTCCCGAACGCCAATCAGGACGCGATCACCCGCGACAACGTGCTCGTGCAGGTCGAGACGAGCGTGTTCTACCGCATTCTGCAGCCCGAGAAGACGGTCTACCGCATCCGGGACGTCGACGGGGCCATCGCGACGACGGTCGCCGGTATCGTGCGCGCGGAGATCGGTATGATGGAACTTGACGAGGTGCAGTCGAACCGCGCGCAGGTCATCGCCAAGATCAAGTCGCAGGTCGCCGACGCCGTCGACGACTGGGGGATCGAGGTCACGCGCGCCGAAATCCTCGACGTCGATCTCGATGCGCAGACGCGCGAGGCGATGATGCAGCAGCTCAACGCAGAACGCGCCCGCCGTGCACAGGTAACGGAGGCCGAGGGCCAGCGCCGCGCGGTGGAACTCGCCGCCGACGCCGAACTCTACGCCGCCGAGCAGGCCGCGAAGGCACGGCGGATCACGGCGGATGCGGAGGCCTATGCCACGGGCGTCGTCGCACAGGCGATCGCCGAGAACGGGCTGGAGGCCGCGCAGTATCAGGTCGCGCTCAAGCAGGTCGAGGCGCTCGGAATACTGGGGCAAGGCGGCGGGTCACAGACCGTCGTGGTGCCCGCCTCGGCAATGGATGCCTTCGGCGAGGCGTTCAAGATGCTCAAGGGGCGCGGCTGATGTTCGCGACCTGGTGGGCCTGGGCGCTGGCGGCGCTCGTCCTCGGCATTCTCGAGGTGGTCGCGCCGACCTATATCCTCCTCGGCTTCGCGATCGGGGCCGGGGCCGTGTCGGCGGGGCTCGTGACCGGTCTCCTCGACGGGCTCGTGGCCTCCGCCTACGGGCCCGCATGGCTCGGGGTAATCTTCGCGGTGCTGTCGCTCATTGCGTGGCTCGCGCTCCGGGCGCTCTTCGGGAAGCCCGGCGGGTCGGCGGAGACCTTCGAGAAGGACATCAACGAGTGATCCCGGCGCTCGTGCTCGCCTGTGTCGGGCTCGCGCTCGCCATCTGGGTGTTCGGACGCCGACCGCGCGCAAACCCCTGCGCCTGGTCGGATACGGGCTATCGTAACGGCCGGATGCACGAGTTTCGCTGCGAGACCTGCGGCATCACGGGGTTCGGGCGGGACGGGCAGGTGCCCCGCGTGTGCAAGCGTGGGCTTGGCCGCTAGCGGGTCAGAGGCGCGCAAGGGCCTGCCCGCTAGCCGAATTCCGCCACGATGGCTTCCGCGGCCCCGCGCGGATCGGCGGCGGTGTGGACCGGGCGGCCGACGACGATGTGGTCGGCCCCGGCCGCGATGGCCTCGCCCGGCGTCATCACCCGCTTCTGATCTCCGAGCGCGGCACCTGCGGGGCGGACGCCCGGCGTCACGATGAGCCGGCCCTCGGCCTCGGGCAGGGCACGGATGAGCGCGGCTTCCTGCGGCGAGGCGATCACCCCGTCGGCCCCGGCCTCGAAGGCGCGCGCGGCGCGGGTCTGCACGAGATCCGGGATGTCGCCCGGAACGATCAGCCCGGCGTCGAGCTCCGCACGGTCGAGCGACGTCAGGATCGTGACGGCGAGGATCTTGAGATCACCCTTCGCCTGCGCGGCGGCGCGCACCACATGGGGGTCGCCATGGACCGTCAGGAAATCGAGGTCGAACTGCGCGAGGCCCCGCACGGCGGCTTCGACCGTCGCGCCGATGTCGAAGAGCTTCATGTCGAGGAAGATGCGTTTGCCGTGCTCGCCCTTGAGCTCGTTGGCGAGCGCGAGGCCGCCGCCCGTCAACATGCCTAGGCCGATCTTGTAGAACGACACGCTGTCGCCCAGTCGCTCGGTCAACTCAAGGCCCTGCAGTGCGTTCGGCACGTCGAGCGCGACGATCAGGCGGTCATCGGGGGTGGGCATGGGCATCTCCTCTGGCTGCGGCACCGGGTAGGGCGGCCGGGACCGGTTTGTCCAGATGGAGTCGAGGGGTCAGAGGACGGCGATGGCCTCGCGTTGGAGCGCGGCCTCCGCCGCATCGTGCGACCAGTGGAGGTCGGCGGCGACCGAGAGATGGCGACGCACGATACGGCCACTCGGGTATCGGCAGATGGCCGTCCCTTCCACGCAGGCACGCAGATAGTCGAAATGAATCCGTTCGATTCGCAGGATGTTGTCAGCCGTCATATCCGGTCTCCCCGCCGACAAACGTCACCCGGAGCGACAGAGTTCCCGAGTCCTTATGGCATGATCCCGCCCATCCGGCAGATTATCGCCCATTCGTCCGCCGTGACGGGCTGCACCGAGAGGCGCGGGCGCGTCACCAGGGGCATCTCCGAAAGGTTCGGTTCCGCCTTGATCTGCGCCAGCGTCACCGGGGTTTCGAGCGGTGCCTCCGCGCGGATGTCGACGCATTCCCACCTTTCGTCGTCGGTCGTCGAATCGGGGTGCGCGGCTGCGCAGACCTCGACCGTGCCGACGACCGCCTTCTCGGACTGCGAATGGTAGAAGAAGCCCCGGTCGCCCAGTTCCATCTCGCGCATGAAGTTGCGCGCCTGGTAGTTGCGCACCCCGTCCCACTCCTCGCCCTCTGCTCCTTTCGCGACCTGATCGTCCCAGGACCAGGTCGAGGGTTCGGATTTGAAGAGCCAGTATCTCATCCGCCGATCACCCGGTTCCAGGTCTCGATCCGCACGTCTTCGAAGAGGCCGGCCCGCGCATAGGGGTCGTTCGCCGCGAAAGCCTCGACATGGGTGCGATCCTCGGTGGCGAAGAGGATGAGCGAGCCGGACATCTCGCCGGCGGCATTCATGAAGGGACCGGCCTGAACGACATGCGGATCCGCCTTCAGGTGCTCCAGATGGGCCTCCCGGTTGGCCTTGCGGACGTCGAGGTGGCCCGGTTTATCGGTGCAGATCAGGGCATGGAGCATAGGTCGTCCTTTCGTCATTCCGCGGTCAGGTCGCGGTCGAGCAGCCGTTGCATTGCATCCTTCACCGTGGTGTCGCCGGCGACAAGGGCCGCGACCTCCCGCGTGATAGGCAGGTCGATCCCGTGCGCCTCGCCAAGGCGCAGGGCGGCGGTGGCCGTGGCGGCCCCTTCGGTGGTGGCAACGGGCCGGTCGGTGCCCGCGCCGAGGGCGTGCCCCAGGGCAAAGTTTCGCGACTGCGGGGACGCACAGGTGAGTGCGAGGTCTCCGAGGCCCGACAGCCCCATCAGCGTCTCCGGCGAGGCCCCGAGGGCCGGCGCGATCCGCAGCATCTCGGCCATGCCCCGCGTCATCAGGGCCGCGCGCGCCGATTCGCCGAGACCTGCCCCGATCGCGGCCCCGCAGGCGATGGCGACGACGTTCTTGAGCGCGCCGCCGATCTCGACGCCGGTGACGTCCCGGGTGCGGTAGAGCCGGAGCGCCGGGGTCGAGAGCGTCTGCTGCAGCCGCTGTCCCGCCGCCGGATCGGCGCAGGCGAGCGAGAGCGCCGTCGGCAGCCCGCGGGCGATATCGGCGGCGAAGCTCGGGCCGGAGAGGACGGCGACGGCCGCATCGGGCAGGGCGCTTTGCAGGAGCCTTGCCGGCCCCGTCAGCGTGGTGAGGTCGACGCCCTTGCAGGCAGCGACGGCGTGGCGTGGCGCGAGCGGCAGGGTGGCGAGGCAGGCGGAGAGGCTTTGCATCGGCACGGCGAAGAGGAGCGTCTCGCAATCTTCGAGCGCGGCGATGTCAGCGGTCGGCAGGACAGTATCGGGCAGGGAGACGCCGGGCAGGCGTGGCAATTCCCGTGACAGTGCCGCCCGCTCCATCCCCGCCCGATCCCGACCCCAGAGGCGCACGTCGCGCCCGGCCCCGGCGAAGCTGACGGCGAGGGCGGTGCCGAAAGCTCCCGCGCCGACGACGCCGATCACGCCTTCGCCCCCCGCTTGCCCGAACCGAGCATCGGGGCGGCGCGGTCGTCGAGCGGCCAGCGCGGGCGGGCGGCGAGGGTCAGGTCGTCCACCTCGCCCAGCCGCAGCCGTTCGGCCCCGGCCCAGGCGATCATCGCCGCGTTGTCGGTGCAGAGCGCGAGCGGCGGGGCAACGAAGGGCAGGCCCGCGTCCCGGGCCACGGTCTCGAGCGCCGCGCGCAAGCTGCGGTTCGCCGCGACGCCCCCCGCGACGGCGAAGGCCGTGACGGGCGCGTCGGCGCAGGCGCGGCGTGACTTCTCGGCGAGGACGTCGGCGACGGCGGCCTGGAAACTCGCGCAGAGGTCGGCGCGGAGCCCGACGGGCAGGCCACCATGCTCCGCCACGATCGCGTCGCGTGCGCGCAGAACGGCCGTCTTCAGCCCCGAGAACGACAGGTCGCAGCCCGGACGGTCGAGGAGCGGGCGAGGCAGGGGGATGCCGGGCGTGCCGCTCTCGGCGCAGGTTTCGACGGCGGGGCCGCCCGGCTGCGCAAGGCCGAGCAGGCGGGCCACCTTGTCGAAGGCTTCGCCCGGGGCGTCGTCGATCGTGCCGCCGAGGCGGGTGAACCGGTCGGGCCCTTCCACCCGCAGGAAGAGGCAATGACCGCCGGAAACGAGGAGCATCAGATAGGGAAAGGCGAGCCCGTCGGTGAGGCGCGGGGTGAGCGCATGGCCGGCGAGATGGTTCACACCGATGAGCGGCTTGCCGGTCGCCGCGGCAAGGCCCTTGGCGCACATCACCCCGGCCAGCACGCCACCGATGAGGCCCGGCCCGGCGGTCACGGCGATCCCGTCCACTGCGGCGAGGTCGAGACCGGCCTCGGCCAGCGCCGCCTCGACGGCGAGGTCGATCTTCTCTGCGTGGGCGCGGGCGGCGATCTCTGGGACGACGCCGCCGAAGGCCGCGTGCAGCGCGTCCTGCCCGATCACCTCGTTCGACAGGATGGTCCCGCGCGTCCCGTCGTGCCGCACGACGGCGGCGGCGGTGTCGTCGCAGGAGCTTTCGAGGCCCAGTATCGTCAGCTCTTGTGCCATGGTGCCCACCGGTTCAAGTCTGGCTCCCATCTATGCCGCCACACCCGGGGGAACAATGCAGTCGCTGCCCGTCCTTCTGACCCGCCCCGAGGCGGATGCGCAGCGGTTCGCCGCGGCGTTGCGGCGGGCGGCGGACGTCGAGGTCGTGATCTCCCCGCTTCTGCGTATCCTGCCGCTCGATCCACCCCCGCCGGGCACGGAAACCCTCCTGCTGACGTCGGGCAACGCCGTTCGTATCGGGCTCGACCGGGCCAAGGGGCAGGGCCGGCGCGCCTGGGTGGTGGGGCCGCGCACGGCGGATCTGGCGCGCGCCGCGGGCGTGGAGGTGCTGGGCACGGCCGCGGACGTCGATACGCTCGTCGATCTGGTGCCGGGCGATGCCGGGCCGCTTCTACACCTGCGCGGGGCCGTGACCCGGGGGGATCTGGCCGGGCGACTGCGGGCGCGGGGGCTGTCGGTCGCCGAGCACGTCGCCTACCGGCAGGAGCCGCAACCGCTGTCCGAACAGGCGCGAGCGGTCTTGCGCGCCGGACCGGTCCTCGCGCCGGTCTTCTCGCCCCGCAGCGCGGAGCTGCTTGGCGCGGCCTGCACGCCCCGGATGCGCGGGAACCTTCGGCCGCTCGCGCTCAGCGCGGCGGTGGCCGAGGCGCTTCCGCGGCCGCCCGTTGCCGTGAGTGCCCGGCCGGACGGTATGGCGATGCTCGAACTGACGGTCGAGGTTCTTCGCCGATCGGCGGTTGAGGGGGGGCGGTCGTCGGTCTAGGTATAGGAGAAATCTGCCTGGAGGGGACGCCTTGGCGCGCACCGCGAAGACATCGACATCGTCGAAATCCAAGACATCGAAGGGCCCGGACACGCCGACGTCGACGACCTCCGCCAAGGCTGCGCCTCCCGCCGACGAAACCCGCCGCGCCGATCCCGAAGGCGCGCGTATCGTCGCCCCGACCGCCCCGCACCAGGAGCCGGCGGCTCCCCCGGAAGCCGACGCCGCCACCTCCGAGACGACCTCCGGGCCCGAAGACGGGGCCGCGGAGGTGACCCGGATGGACGATGCGCCCGCCGCCTCTCCGCCCGTCGTCGTGCCGCAGGACGAGGAGACCTCCGGCCGCGGAGGTGGCTTCCTTCCGCTCTTCTTGGGCGGCGTCGTCGCGGCAGGTCTCGGCTTCGTGGTCGCGATGCTGGCGTTCCCGCAGGAGCCCCCGACCTCCGTGGATGCAGACCGGATCGACGCGCTGGCCGCCGAGATCGACACGCTCAAGGCCGCGGACGCCCCCGCACCCGACCTCTCGGAGATCGAGGCTGCGCTTGCGGCGCTCGAGGTGCGGGTCGACGCGCTTGAAAGCCGGGCTCCCGCGGGAGATGCGACCGCCGAGGCGGCACCGGCCGGCCTCACGTCGGAAGAGGTGGCCGCCGAGCTTGCCCCGCTCCGCGACGAGATCGCGGCCCTGAGCGGGGATCTGGGCCCCCGGGTCGCGGCGCTCGAAGCCGAGGTGGCGGATCTTGCCGACCGCGCGACCGCGGTGCGCGATGACGCGGCGGCCCTGGCCCGCGAGTCCGCACGCAATCAAGTGCGCGTGGCCCTGCAATCGGGGGCGCCCTATGCCGAGCCGCTCGCTGTCCTCGGCGATGCGCCCGAGGCGCTGGCCGGGCCGGCCGCGACCGGCGTACCCACGCAGGCGGCGCTCATCGACACCTTCCCCGAGCTCGCGCGCGAGGCGCTGCGGGCAGCCCGCGCGGCCGAGCCCGCGGCGGGCGTCGGCTCTCTCTTTCGCAACGCCTTCAACCCGCGCAGCCTCGAGCCGCGCGAGGGGGACGATCCGGATGCCGTCCTGAGCCGGATCGAGGCCGCGGTGCGCGGGGGCGACCTCGATGCGGCGCAGGCGGAGATCGCGGCCCTTCCGGCCGAGGCGCAGGCCGTGCTCGCCCCCTGGCAGGAGCGCGTGGCCGGCCGGGCCGCGGCGCTCTCCGCCGCCGATGACTTTCTCCAGGACGAGTGAGGATTTAGATGCTCTGGTCGCTGTTCAAGATCCTTCTCTTCGTCGCCGTCGTCGCCGCGCTGGCCTTCGGCGTACAATGGCTGCTTGCCGTATCGGGCGACGTCACGCTGCGGTTCGACGGGATGGAGTTCGTGCTCTCGCCGCTCGTGGTTGTGCTGGGCGGGCTCCTGCTGCTGTTTGTGCTCTGGGTCGTGTTCAAGCTCGTCGGCCTGTTGGTTGCGGTGCTGCGGTGGATCAACGGAGACGACACCGCGCTTGGGGCCTATTTCGACCGGAACCGGGAGCGGAAGGGGTATGCCGCCCTCTCCGACAGCCTGATCGCGCTGGCCTCCGGCGAGGCGCGGGAGGCGGCGAACAAGGCGCAGAAGGCCGAGAAATACCTGCAGAAGCCCGAGGTCACGACGCTCATCGTCGCGCAGGCCGCCGAGGCCGTGGGCGACCGGGACCGCGCGCGTGACGCCTGGAAGACGCTCGTGACGCACGACCGGACGCGTTTCGTCGGCGTGCGCGGGCTGATGCGACAGAAGCTCGAGGAGGGCGACACCGAGACCGCGATGAAACTGGCCGAGAAGGCCTTCGCCCTGAAACCGCGGCACGTCGAGACGCAGGACACGCTCCTGCGCCTGCAGGCCCGCGACGAAAACTGGGACGGCGCGCGCAAGGTGCTCTCGGCCAAGCTGAAGTCCGGAGCACTGCCGAAGGACGTATACAAGCGCCGGGAGGCCGTGCTGTCGCTCGCCGATGCGCGCGAGCAGCTGGCCGCCGGCAACGCCGACAAGGCCAAGGCCGAGATCCTCGAGGCCAACCGCCTCGCGCCCGAGCTCGTGCCCGCGGCCGTCATGGCGGCGCGGCTGCACATCGAGGCCGGCGAGAAGCGTCGGGCCGCGAAGGTGCTCAAGGCCGCGCGGCTCAAGACGCCCCACCCCGACCTCGCGGCCGCTTTCGCCGAGATCGAGCAGGACGAGACGCCGGAAGCCCGCATCAAGCGGTTCCAGCCTTTCCTCAAGGTCGCACCCGAGGCGAGCGAGACGAAGATGCTCGACGCCGAGTTGCATATCGCGGCCGAGGATTTCCCCGGCGCGCGCCGCGCGCTCGGCACGCTCTACGAAACCGAACCGACGACGCGCTCGCTCACGCTCATGGCGGCCATCGAACGCGGCGAGGGCGGCTCGGAGGCGGTCGTGCGCGGCTGGCTCGCCAAGGCGATCACCGCGCCGCGCGGGCCGCAGTGGATCTGCGACAACTGTGGCACGATCCACGCCGACTGGATCCCGGTCTGCACGCAATGCGAGGCCTTCGACAGCTTGTCCTGGAAGGCCGCGCCTGCCGGGGCCGCGTCCACGACCCTGCCTGCGGAGATGTTGCCCCTGCTGACCGGCCCGTCCGAGATCGCCCCGGTCGAGCCGGACGTTCCGGCGATCCTGGCCGATGACATGGCGGCCGTCGACGAGCCGCCGGAGCCGTCCGCGCCGGGCACAACCGTCGACGACACGGCCGCCGAGTCTGCCGAGGACGCGGAGCGTCCGCGCCACGTGGAGACCACCGCTGGCGAGACGCGGAAATCTTGATTTCGGGGCTGGCGCAGGCTGTGGACCCCTGTTAGGACGCGCGCACCACGGTCGCCGCTGTAGCTCAGCTGGTAGAGCACGTCATTCGTAATGATGGGGTCGGGGGTTCGAGTCCCTTCAGCGGCACCGGTTGGACCCTCCCTTCCGAGAGATCAGTCAGCTCAGTTCCTGTCGAGAGCTTAAGGCCGTTTTGCGGCTGATCTTGCCTTCCGCTCGAATGGCGATCCAGCCGGTCGGAGTGCATCCGGAGGTCCATCTGATGTGATCCGAATGGTTCCGTCCCGTATCACGGTCGGGCCGGATGGAGCCTCTTTCCAAAAGAGGGGTATTTGCCGGGAGATCCTCGGGTCGAGCCCGACGATGACGGCTCTGGCACCACAGCGGACGCGCCTAGCGCCCCTGCGCCGTCGCCTCGACCACTTCTGCGTCGAAGTGGCCGATGTCCGGCCCGGAGGAGCGCAGACGGAGGTAGCCCAGCACCCGGTTGTCGCGCTCGGGGTCGACGACGAGCATCTCGCCTTCGTACACGTTGAACTGCGTCAGTTCCTGAATGTTGGTGAAATGCGAGATGATGAGGAGCGGCCCCTCTTCCGCGCCACCGTCCCATCCGGAGATCAGCTCGCGCATGGCCGTGACGTTCGGTGCCCCCTGAAGCGAGAGGAGAAGGTTCGCCTCCGCGAAGGTCTCGGTCTCGATCCCGCCGCTCAAGCCGGGTTGCGCGCGATCCATGCCGTCCTGCAAGGCGGCGAGCGTCTCCTGATTGCGGCACCATTCGCTCACGATGATCCGGCCGGGGATCATCTCGTTGGCGACGAGGAGCGTGCCGAGGTCGCGCATCTGCCGTTTGCCGAGATCGGTCATCACCCGCTGATTTTCGCAATCGGTCGGTGCCACGTCGGTCGCATCCCGCTTGGACCAGTCGGTCGGCCCGTGCCGCATCAGAAGGACGATGTCGTCGCGGAAGAGGTCGTCGAGCATCTGCCACGGCTCGAAGCGCAGAACCTCGGCCAGGGGCTCGTCCGCGTCGGACGTGCCGGGCATCGTCGCCGTCATTTCTCCGCTGAGACCGGACGATCTGACGATCTCTCCGAAGATCTGCTGAACGAGATCCTTCTGCTCCTCCTCGGCCGCGGTTGGGCCCGCGATGGCCAAGACGGACAGCATGGCGAGGACATGGCGTTTCATGGCGGGCCTTTCGCAACTACGTCTTGCGATATAGGCATGATCCCGCCGCCGGCCAGTGCGCCTCCGCAGGGCTGCCCTGCGGAGGCGCTCTACAGATCCCGCGCGAGCGTTTCGGCCAACTGCTGCCACGCGGCCTCGTGCGCGGCGATGATGGCGGTATAGCTGGCGATGTCGACCACGGGCACGTTGATCGAGAAGCTGCCGACGCGGTCGCGGCCGAGTTCGGATTTCATTGCGTAGGTTCCCGTCAGGTTCAGCGTGCTGTCGGCCCGCACGATCATGTCGTCCACGAAGACCGAGACCTCGACCTCGGGAAAGCCCGAAAGTGGCCAGGGTTCGGCGGCGACGCGCGCGTCGGTGATCGTGTTGAGGTGCCGCGTCAGCGCTCCCTGCATCGCCCGGTCGGGCAGGTCGGCCCAGAGCCGGTCGGTGTCGGTCGTCAGGCTGCCGTCCGCCTGCTGGATCGGGATCTCCTGATTGATCGCGTATTCGGGAATGGAGATCTCGTTCACCTGCACGGTCTGCGCACGGACGTTGACGCGCACGTCCGACGTTGTCGGAGGCGGTGCGAAATACTGCGTCTGCCCGCAGGCGCCGAGCACGACTGCGAGGGGCGCGAGACAGAGGGCGAAAGTCTTCATGGGTCAGCGTCCTAGCAGCAGGGAATTCGGGTTGCGTTCGATCGTGCGCGAGAGCGAGGAGACGTCCTCGGCGGCCCGGGTCGCGGCGCGCAGGGCCTGATAGAGTTCGGTGTTCACCCTGCTGCCGTCGCTATAGGTCGCCAGAAGGCCGCTGGCATCGCGGGTCAGCGTCTGGAGGCGGTTGACGAGCGCGGGCAGATCCTGCGCCGCGACTCGGATGCTGTCGGCCGCCGTCGAGGTGGAGCGCAGCGTCGCGTTCAGGTTGTCGAGGGTGCCTCCGGTGCGGATGGTCTCGATGGTCAGGCGCAGCTCCTCCAGCGTATCGGCCAGCACGACCGGCACGTCGCCGGCCTCGTCGGACGACAGGAAGACATCCGCCGTCTGCATCAGGTCTGTCGTCGCATTCACCAACTCGTCGAGCGCCAGCTCGTTGGCCTTGTTCGCCAGCACGTTGAGGTTCGCGCCGAGCGTCTCGGCCTGGGCGAGGACGCGCTCGGTCGAGGCGCTGAGTTCCGGCAGGTTCTGCGTCCCCGCGGCAACGCTCGTCGCGGCCTCGGCGGCGGCGTCGAGCGCGGCGGTGAGGCTTGCGACGGCCCCCTGCTGCGTGATCTCCGTGGTGATCGCGCGGATCTGGGCAGTGACCTCGTCGAGGTTGCGCAGGATCGAGGCGACCTCGGGCGAGGCAAGCAGGGTTCGGCCGTCGTCGATCAACCCGCGCGCCGCGCCCGGGAGGGCCTGCGTGTCGGCCGACGACAGGAGGGCATCCGCCGCGCCCACGACGCCGTCGATCTGCTGCCGGAGGGTCTCGAGGTCTTCGGTTCCGGCGGCGACGTTGGCCGCAGTGCGCTCGATCGAGGCGGCGGCCCGCGTCACCGTCTCGGCGAGCGCGCTTCCCTCGAACGGCGCGACGAGGGCGCGGACGTCCGCCGCGACCTGCGCGGTATCGGCGAGGATCGCGTCGAGCTCCGGTCCGTTCACGATCCGCGCGGTACCATCGAGCGTGTCGCGGGCGAGGCCGGGGATCTCGGCGGTGGCCGGGTCGTTCACGAGGCCGTCGATGCCCGAGAGCGTCGACTGAGCCGTCGACGCGAGCGTATCGAGGTCGGTGGTGCCGCGGGCGATGTTGTCGGCCGCCGTCGTGGCCGAGGTGAGGGCTGCGTCGAGCGTTTCGATCATCTGCCGCTCGGTGATGTCCTGGGTGATCGCGCGCAGATCGCCGGTGATCGTCTCGATGTCGAGAAGGACGGAGGCCACCTGCGGCGAGGAGATGATGTTGCGGCCGTCGCGCACCAGGCCGCGACTGTCCTCGAGGAGCGCCAGCACCTCCGAGGGGATCGCCCGCGTATCGGGGTCGCCGGCGATGCGGTTGACGTTGTCGAGGAGCGTCGTGGCCGAGGTCAGCAACTCTTCGATCGGCAGCTCGTTGATGCGGTTCAGCACCGATTCCGCGCTGGCCGTGAGCCCCTGGACGTCGGTTTCGGTGCTCGGCACGATCGGGTTTGCGGCGATGCCGATTTCGAGCCCGCCCTGACCGATCGCGCTTTCCTCGTTGACGAGATCAATGGCGAGGTCGCCCCCGAGGATGGAGGTGGAGACGAGCTTCGCGCGCATCCCGGCGACCACGAGGTTGTCGATGAAGTCGATCGCCGTCAGATCGTCGCCGACCTGCTCCATGCCCATCTTCGCCGGCTGCAGCGCCATCACCGCGAGGAGCTCGACCTGCCCGTCGGGATCGTCCGGGCGGATGAAGCCGGTGATTTCCACCACGTTGCCCACGGTCACGCCCTGGTAGCGGACGGCGGCCCCTTGCGCGAGACCGGCGGCCGCCGCGGGGAAGAGCGCCGACACACGGATGGTGCGGTTCGTCGGTGTCTCGAAGGTGGAGGCGCGGGCCGTGTCCTCGTCGTCGAAGATATTGTAGATATGCCCCGGCCGGATCGCATCGCCGCCCGAAATGAGCGTGTCGAAGTTGACCCCGCCCTCGAGGATCGAGGCGATGGAACCGATCCGCAGATCCACGCCGCCCGTTCCGAGTGTCGCCGAGACGCCCGAGGAATCCCAGAAGCGCGTCGCCGTCGACAGCTGACGGTCGTAGGGTGCGAGGACGAAGGCGTCGACGCGGACCTCGCTGCCGTCGGGCGACAGGCGCGGGGCCGAGACCTCGCCCACCTCGATACCGCGATAGAGGATCGGCGCACCGGGGCCGAGGCGGCTGCTGTCGCGGGCCCGCAGGACGATCGCCGTGCCCTCGATGCCCGGCGGGACGATGGGCGCGCGTTCGTCGCCGAGGAAGGTCGTCGTCGTCTCGCCGATGGAACTGTCCCAGGTGCCTTCGATGTAGGTGCCCGAGAGAATGGTATTGAGCCCCTGGACGCCGCGCGCGCTGACTTCGGGCTGAACGACCCAGAAACTCGCGTTGTCGTCGAGATAGGGCGCGATGTCCTTGTTGACCCGGATGTAGACGTTCACCCGGCTCAGGTCGCTCGTGAAGCCCACGTCCTCGACAACGCCGACCGTCACCTCGCGGTAGCGCAGGGTCGTCTGCCCGACCGTGACGCCCGAGGCATCCGGGAAGGCGACGGTAATCAGAACGCCCCTCTGCGACCACGATTGGTAGGCGATCGCCAGCGCGATGACGATGGCGACGATGGGGACGAGCCAGACGGCGCTCACGACGCCGCGGCGTCGGGCGCGCCTGTCGTCCCGCACGGGTTTGGCGGGCGCGATGGGATCGTGGCTATCGGTCATTTTCGGTCTTCAACGGCAAGGATCTCCACTTCGTCCCAGATCCGCCGGCTGTCGAAACTCATGGCCGAGAGCATCGTGAATACGACCGAGAGCGCGAAGGTGACGGCGGCGATACCGGGGTTGATGGTGGCGAGGAGATTGAACTGGACAAGTGCCACGAGGATGGCGACGACGAAGACGTCGATCATCGACCACCGCCCGATCCATTCCACCACCTCGAAGAGGATGAGGAGGCGTTGGGGCCGGTGCCCGTGCGACTTGCGCACGGCGAGGGCGAGATAGGCGATGGCGACGAATTTTCCGACCGGGATCATCACCGAGGCGAAGAAGACGATCGCGGCCACGCCATAGGCCCCGTGGTGGGCGAGCGTGATGACCCCGCCGACGATCGTGTCCTCCGAGTCGCGGCCGACGGTCCGCGTGATGAGCATCGGATAGAGGTTGGCCGGGATGTAGAACAGCAGACCCACGATCCACCACGCCCAGACCCGCTGCAGGGCGGTCGGGCTGCGACTTTCGAGGCTGCCGCCGCAGCGCGCGCAGACCTCCGTGCCCATCGGCCAGACACGGGTACAATGGCGGCAGCCCACGAGCCCCGCCTCACGCGCCGTGAGCGCGTTCAACGTTTCGCGGTGTCCAGAGCCGACCATATCGAATGCTTGCTCATCTGCGTGTCCTTCAGGGCCGTTATGAACACGATGGACGCAAAGGACCAGAACGCAGGGCCCATCGAAAGCGTGGCGAGATCGGCGAGCTTGACCAGCGCGACGGCGACGCCGACCATGAAGATCTCCGCCATGGCCCAGGGTTTCATGATTTCCGCCCAGCGGAGCGCGAAGGCCGCCCCCGGCAGCGGTGCTCGCCCGATCGACAGCGGCGCGAGCGCCCATATGAGCGTGCCGAGGCGGGCGACCGGCAGCACGATCACGAAGAAGGCGACGGCGATCGACAGCGGGGCCATGACGCCTTCGCTGAAGCTCATCACCGTCTCGAAGACCGAGGCGCGGCTGGTGAAGACGCCGTTGCGCAGTTCCAGGAAGGGATAGAACACGACGATCGACATCAGGATGAGCGCGGTCGAGGCGAGCACCACGATCCTCAGGATCGCCTCGGGCCGGCCGACCGCGATCACCGTGCCGCAGCGCACGCAGCGCAGCCGGGTGCCGTCCTCGACCGTATCGACCTCGTGCAGCGCGTCGCAGATCGGGCAGCAGACGAGGGTGTCGGACGGCTCCATCTCAGTAGTCCCTCTCGTAGAAGAGGCCGAGCGACGTGCCGCCCTCGACGCCGGCCGAACCGCGCACCGTCAGGTTCGGGGTCACGTCGAGGTTCAGGCTGATCGTCGCCTCGCCATCCTGATTGACCTCGACGTCGGTATAGACGTTGTCGGAGATGTACTTGCCTGCCCGAACCGCCACGTTGCCTTCGGAGTCGGTCGTGACGTCGAGGTCGTCGAGGCCGGCGCTGCCGCGCAGGTTCTCGAGGAGGCCTCCGTTGCCGCCCCCGGCGAGGACCGCGATCGAGTTCGCCAGCTGCAGCGCCTGCAGGGGCGAGAGCTGATCGAGACCGCGGCCGAAGAAGATCTGGGCGACGATCTCTTCCTGCGGGACGGACGGCGTCGATTCGAAACGGACCTCGATCGCATCCGCCGGGCCTTCGATCACGATCGCCGCTTCGATGGACTCGGTCTGCGTCACCGCGACCAGGCGGATGAAGGGCGTGAGGCTGCCGAGGAAGGAGATGCGCCCCTCGTCGAGGTCGAAGCGCTGTTCGAGGATGTCGAGACGGCCGCGGACCAGTTCGAAGCCGCCCGAGGTGATCGGGTCCGCCGTCGTCCCCGTCAGTCGCAAAGAGCCGCCGAGTTCCGCGTCGAGCCCGCGCCCGCGCACGAAGATGCGACCTGGTGCGTTGACCGTCAGGTCGAGCGCATAGACGGGGCCGCCCCCTCCCGCGCCCGCGTCCGCCTGTTCCTCGCGCCCGTCGACGCTCAGTCCGGCCCGCGCGAGCGTGCGCTGCACCGGGCGGGGGCTGCGCAGATGTTCGATCGGCGGCAGGTCTCCGATGGCGGTCAGGCCGGTGGAGGGCACGGCGATCTCGGCTCCGTCGATGGTGATCGTCCCGCCGATGGCGGCCCCGCCGGTCAGCGGGCCGTCGATCCGGACCGCGCCCTCGACATCGGCGGTATAGAGGCTCGGATCCTCGAGGGTGATGTCGAACTCGACACCCAGGTTCGCGTCGAAACCGCCCGAAAGGGCGACGGGGCCGTTCACCGCGATGCGCCCGCCGGTCTGCGGTGCCGCGGTCAGTGCGATCTGCGCGGCCCCACCACGCAGCTGGACGGCGGCGTCGATGGCGTCGAGCCCGTTGCGGATCGACGGGATTACGAGTGCCGCGCCCTGTGTCGAGATCGTGCCGCTCACCGCGTCGAGCCCGGCTGGACCGGAGATCTGCAGGTCGAAGCTGGCCACGCCCGAAAGCCGCCGCGGCGCGAGTGCGCCGTTGGCGAGGCCGAGTGGCGCGGAGCCGTTCACGGCGAGGTCGAGCGTGCCGTCGGTCCGCACGTCGCCCGCGACCTGCGCGGTCGTGCCGGCCGGACCGGTCACGTCGACATCGAGCGCCCAGGCATTGTCACGCTGCGCCGCCGTGCCCGCGACGCGCAGCGGGCCGGACAGATCCGGGACGAGAGGGCCGATGTCGGGCACAGCCAGGGTGAAACGGGCCTGCGGCGAGGGACCGGTGATCACGCCGTCGGCCTCGAGCGTCGCGCCGAGCGGACCGCCGGCGTCGAGGTCCACGGCCCAGTTGCCATTCTGCTGAAACACGCGACCCGAGGCGCGGAGCGGCCCCGAAAGTCCCGGTGCGAAGACGGCGACGTTGCCGACGTTCAATCGGACGTCGAGGTCGGCGTCGGGCCCGGTGGCGAGCCCTGTCACTTCCGCCTCGATCGCCTGCGCGCCGTTGACGTCGAGGTCCACGCGGAACTGGCCATCGACCTGTTCGGCCATGACGGCGTAGTTGATCGGCCCGCGCAATTGCGGAGCCAGACGGCTGCTGTCGGGCACCTGGCCGGTCGCCTGCACCGAGGGCACACCGTCGATCAGGTCGATCACCGCATCGACGGTCGCCGCATAGGGGCCGGTGCCCTCGAGCGTGACCTCGAAGCCGCTGTCGGTCTGGGTCGCGCGGCCGCCCACGTCGACGCCGCCCGGCACGGGGGCGAGCGGCGAAAGATCGTCGAGGCGCAGGCTGTAGTCGACGGCAAGCGGGGCCTCTGTCAGGATGGTCGCCACCGTCGCACGGGCATCGTAAGGGCCGCGCAGGGCGAAATCCGCGGCCCAGTCCGCGTTCTGCCTGAAGACCGCGCCGTCCACGTCGAGCCGCCCGTCGATGCCGGGTGCAAAGTCCGAGATGCGGGGCACGGTCGCGGCGATGCCGATCCGGGCCTCGTCGCCTGTGACGGGCCCCTTCGTACGCAGGGTGATGCCCGCGGGTGCGTCGACCGCGGCGTCGATCTCCCATCGGCCACCGATCTGCGCGAGCGTGCCGTCGAGACGCACGGCACCTGCAAGCGCGGGGACCGCCTCGAGTGCCGGCACCGGAGCGGTCACGTCGGGCACGGCGGCGGTGAAGGAGATCTTCGGGGCCGGACCGGTGACGGGTCCGTCGATGGAGGCGGTCACGTCCCAGGGGCCGCTTGCATCCACGTCGACCGACCACGTCCCGTCCTCGGCGAAGGCGCGGCCGTTGACGACCGCGCCGCCGGGGATGCCGGGTGCGAAGGGCTCGATGCGCGGCACGGTGGCGACGAAGGAGACGTCCGGAGCCTCTCCGGTCAGGAGGCCGCTGGCGGAAACCGTCACGTCATGCGGAGCGATCGCGTCGAGCGCGCCCTGCCAGCGGCCCTCCGGATCCTGCGTGGCGGTGACGGCGAATTCGACCGGCCCGTCGAGGCGCGGGTCGACGCGGGTGCCGTCGGCGAGGCGTGCGCTGAAGCGGGCCTCGGACCGCTCGCCCTGAAGGTAGGGCGCGGATTCGCTGTCGAGCAGGCGCACGGAGCCGTCGGCGACGAGATGCTCGTTTCCGAGGCGGAGCGCATCGACGAAGGTGCCGTCGACCGTGCGCCGGGTGGCGATGGTGAGCGTCGTCTCTCCCTCGAGCACTGCGTCGGCCTGTGCGATCCCCAGGGCCAGATCCTGCGTCTCGGCCCCGAGATCGAGCGCGAAGGTGCCCGCGACGGGGGCATAGGCCCCGCTCACCGTCGCTTCGGCCGCACCCGAGAGGTCGATGCCCGCGATGGCGGCAAGGCGGCTCAGCGCGTCGAAACGCGCGGTGAGGTTGGGGCGCAGGGTCAGGGACTGTTCCGGGTCGGTCCCGTCGATGTCGACGCCGCCGGTCAGCGCATAGTCCGGCCCGCGCAGGGCGAGATCGGTGAGGCGGACAGGCTGTCCCGTGGCCCAGTCGACGTCGGCATCGAGCGAGACCCGTGCGCCGACCGCCTGCGCCAGCGCCGGATCGGTGAAGCCGATCCCGTTCAGGACCGCCTCGATCCCCGCCGTTGCGCGGTCGACGGCTCCGTCGGTGCGGCTCAACGTGCCGGTGGCGCTGAAGGAGGCGTCGCCCAGTGTCATGGTCGGGGAGCGGTAGCCGAGCAGGTCGAGGGCCACGTCCCAGCGATCGGAAACGCTCGCATCGTGTTGCAGCGACAGGCTGGCGCGGCGCAGTTGGCTGTTGTTGGACGTGGGCAGGACGATCGCCGTGCCGTCCTCGGAGACGATCTCGCCCTCTATGTCGAGGAACCGGGGCCAGCCGTTCGCGCCGAGCGAGGCGGAGCCCGTGAGCGTCAGGGCGCGGGTGCGCAGGTCGAGCGTCTCGAGCTCCAGGTCGCCGCCCGTCGCCTGCAGGCCACGCGCGACGAGGGAGACGTCGTCGCCGAAGAAATCCTGGTATCGGGGCGCGAAGAGCGAGGTCACGTCACCCCCGAGGTCCACGGCGAAGGCGCGGCCGGCTTCGGTGCCCGACAGCTCGACCTGACCCGAGAGCCGTTCCGCCCCGTCGGAAGCGAGCACGATGTCGGCGGTAAAGGCGTCGAGCGGACCGGTGCCGTCGACGGTCAGGTCGATGGCCGGACGGCCGGGAAGCTGCAGCAGGGTCGCGGCGATGCCGTTCTGGGCCTCGGAGACGGCGAGGTCGATCGAGAGCCCTTCGGTCTCCGCGTCGAAGGCGGCGGCGATGTCGAAGTTGCCCGTCACCCCGTCGACCCGCTCGGCCCGGATCGCAGCCTGACCCGAGCCGTCGGCCAGCTGCGCCGAGGCGTCGAGCGTGAGCGCCAGATCCTGCCCCAGCAACGGCGCGCCGAGCTCGATGCGTTCGGCGCGCAGGGTCTCGACGTCGATCGAGACGGGAAGGTCGGGCAGGGAGAACCCGGAAGCTCCGGCGTCGGGCAGGGCCTCGACGCCCTCGGCCGGGAGCGGAGCGCGCGCGACCGAGATGAGACCCGCCGACAGCTCTTCCACCTCGAGCCGTCCGCGCAGCAGCGCCGAGCGGTTCCAGTCGAGCACCACCTCCTCGAGCCGCAGCCAGACGCCGTCGTCATCGGCGACCGTCAGGCTCTCGATGGTCGCCGTCGACGAGAGAGCGCCCTCGAACCCGTCGAGCCGGACGGTGAGGCCGGGGGCGGAGACGTTGTCCTCGATCAGGCCGACGAGGAAGCCGCGGTCGCGCTCCTCGCTGTCCTGGGCGAATACCGGGGTGGCCGCGAGGACCAGGGGGAGGAGATACCGCTTCATCAGAAGGCCTGCCCGATGCCGATGTAGACCTCGACGCCCGACGGGTCGTCCGGCCCCGAGAGCGGGACGCCGACATCGAAGCGGATCGGGCCGATGCCGGTATCGTAGCGCACGCCGATGCCGGCACCCGAGTGGCTCTCGCCGCCGCCGAAGTCGCTGTCGGGGCTGACGAGGCCGAAGTCCACGAAGCCCACGACGCCGATGCTGTCGGTCACCTTCTGCCGGATCTCGGTGGCGAGCCCGACGAAGGAGCGCCCGCCCACGAGGTCGCCCGACGGCAGTTCCACGCCGAGCGACTGGAACTCCTGTCCGCGCACGGTGCCGCCGCCGCCCGAGAAGAAGAGCGTGTTCGACGGAACCTCGTCGAGTTCGGGGCCCACGATGGTGCCGATCTGCAGGCGCGCGGCGATGACGGTGCGGTCGTCGGGGCCAAAGCCCTGGTAGCCGCGCAGGTCGGCGTCGAAGACGACGCCGGAGCCTGCGTCCTCGAAGCCGGCGAAGGGCCGAAGCCCGGCCTCCACGAAGTAGCCGTCGGTCGGGTTCAGAAGATCGTTGCGGCGATCGTACGTCGCCTCGAGCGGGATCGAGAGGATGGAGAAGGTCCGTTCGCCGAAGGCGTCGGTGTCCTTCGAGTACTCGTAGCCGATGCCGTAGGAATACTGGAACCGTTCGGAGACGATCCGCCGGGCTCCGACGTCGATATAGGCACGGTCCGCCTCGAAGTTCGGCTCGTCGAGCCGTTCCACGCCACCGTTCACGAAAAGGTCGGTCTCGGGGTTGAAGGTCGACGGGCGGTTGTAGGCGAAAGTGATGCCGTAGTCGGCTCCGCCTTCGCTGGCTCCGACGTCCTCGATCTCGCCCTCGATTCGCAGGCTGTCGGCATAGCCCGTCAGGTTGCGGTGCAGCCAGAAGGCCGAGGTCGAGAAGCCCTCGTCGGTCGAGATTTCGGCACCGAAGCCGAAGCGACGGGGAAGGCGCTCGACCACCTGGATCGTGAGCGGCAGCGTCGCGTCGGGACCGATCGTCTCGGCCTCCTGGATCGAGACGCTGCTGAAGGCGCCCGTACGCTGCAGCCGCTGGGCCGAGGCGCGGATCTGTTCGGGATCGAAGACCTGCCCCTGGCGCAGGTCGGCGATGCGGAGGATCTGGGTCTCGCGCACGTCCCGCGCGCCTTCGACGCGGGTGTTGCCGTAGGTCAGGCGCGGACCGGGCGCGACCGTGAGACGGGCATCGAGGGCGCGGGCGGGATGGTCTGCGGTGATGTCCTGCCCGGCGATTTCCGCCTTCGCATGGCCCTCCGCGCGCCAGGCGTCGACGCTGGCGGTGGCGGCCTGGCGGATCGGGCCGGTGCCGGCGACTTCGCCGCGCCGGAACCCCTCGGGCAGTTCGGTGCCGGGCGCGAGCGGCGCGACCGAGGTTTCGCGGAAGAGGAACCGTGGCCCCTCCTCGACCGAGATGGAGATCGTGCCGACGGGCGCGTCCGAGCCCACGGCGGGCAGCGCGGCCGCCTCTACACCGTCGACCCGGATCGAGATGACGGGGCCGAAATACCCGGCCTCGAAGAGAACGGCGAGAAGCCGCTGATAGTCGGCCTGCGCGGCGGCGACGAGGTTGCGGCGCACCGTCTCGCCGTCGTTCACGGCGGTGACCGCGAGCGACGAGTTGCGCAGCGTGTCGCGCAGGTCGTCGTCGGCCGGAAGGTCGAGTTGCAGATCGGCCGCCATGGCGGATTGCAGCGCAAGAAGGAGCGACGCTCCGGCGGTCAGGAAAAGTCTCACGCGATGTCCGTTTGTTGGCAGCCAGTGGACGCGGGCCCGAAAACACACCGGCACCCAAGGAAAGACCTAGCATTCGCACGGCACGGATAAAAGCCGCTGCAATCGCGGGAACCCCTTGAGAGGTTGGGACGTTCAGCCTCCGAACGCTCCGGCCCGGCCCAATCGCGCAAGGACGCGCGCCCCGGTGCCGGGCGTCCATTCCCTTCGAACTTCGCCTGATTTTCTTGCGCTTGATACAATTTATGGTTGTGCAAGCCCGGTTTGCGCGTCTGGATGGTTGCCATAATCCGACAGAGCCCGCAGGGTCCGGCTATGGCAGACGACACGCTGTTCGACGAAATGTTCGAGCCCGATGGCTCGGTCCGAGAGGCCTACCGCTCATTCGATTCCTGGTTCGCCGGTGCCGATCCGGCCGAGTTGCGCGCGAAGTCGCGCGAGGCGGAGGCGGTGTTCCGCCTGACGGGAATCACCTTCAACGTCTATGGGCAGGCGGAGGCCGCGGAGCGGCTCATCCCCTTCGACATCGTGCCACGCATCATCGCGGCGCGGGAGTGGGCCAAGGTCTCGCGCGGGATCGAGCAGCGGGTGCGCGCGCTCAACGCCTTCCTGCACGATATTCACCACCGGCAGGAGATCGTTCGCGCGGGCGTTCTGCCGGTCGAGATGATCGCGCGCAACGACGCCTACCTGCAGCAAATGATCGGGGTGGAACCCCCGGGCGGCATCTACACCCATATCGTCGGTGTCGACCTCGTGCGGACCGGACCCGATCAGTTCTACGTGCTGGAGGACAATGCGCGCACGCCCTCGGGCGTCAGCTACATGCTCGAGAACCGCGAGACGATGCTGCACATGTTCCCCGAGCTCTTCGCCGGGAACCGCGTGCGTCGGGTCAGCAGCTATCCGCAGAACCTCCACGCCTCCCTCGCCGCCTGCGCGCCCAAGCAGTGCGAGCAAGATCCGGTCGTGGCGGTGCTGACGCCCGGCATCCACAATTCCGCCTATTACGAGCACAGCTTCCTCGCCGACCAGATGGGTGTCGAACTGGTGGAGGGGCACGACCTGCGCGTGGTCGACGGACGCATCGCGATGCGCACCACCCAGGGCTACAAGACGATCGACGTGCTCTATCGCCGGGTGGACGACGATTTCCTCGATCCCCTCAACTTCCGCCCCGACAGCCAGCTCGGCGTGCCGGGCATCTTCGACGTCTATCGCGCTGGGGGCATCACCATAGCGAACGCGCCCGGCACGGGGGTCAGCGACGACAAGGCGATCTACAGCTACATGCCCGAGATCGTCGAGTTCTACACCGGCGAAAAGGCGATGCTCGAGAACGTGCCGACCTGGCGCTGCTCCGATCCGGACAGTCTGGGCCATGTGCTCGACAACCTGGAGGAGCTCGTCGTCAAGGAGGTGCATGGCTCGGGCGGCTACGGGATGCTCATCGGGCCGACGGCCTCGAAGAAGGACGTCCGCGAGTTCCGCAAGAAGCTCGAGGCGCGTCCAGGCAACTACATCGCCCAGCCGACGCTGTCGCTCTCGACCTGTCCGATCTTCGCCAAGACGGGCCTCACGCCGCGCCACGTCGATCTGCGGCCCTTCGTCCTCGTGTCGCCGAACGGGATCGACATCACGCCCGGCGGGCTGACGCGGGTGGCGCTCAAGAAGGGCTCTCTCGTCGTCAACTCCTCGCAGGGCGGCGGCACCAAGGACACCTGGGTCCTGGAGGAGGAGTGATGGGGACGCACGTGACATCGATCCGGACTGCCGGCCGTCCGACGGGAGGACGGCACTGATGCTGGGCAAGACCGCAGGCGGATTGTTCTGGATGTTCCGTTATCTGGAGCGGTCCGAGAATATCGCGCGTCTCGTCGAGACGGGACAGCGCATCGCCCTGACCCGGCCCGACACGGCCGAGGGCGAATGGGCCAGCGTGCTCAAGACGGCCTGGGCGCATGATGCGTACCTCGAGGCCCATGACACGATCCAGGGCGACGTCGTCGTCAACTGGCTCCTTCGCGATCGCGACAACCCCTCCTGTGTGCTCAACTGCGTCGAGAACGCCCGGACGAACGCGCGGCTCGTGCGCACCGGCCTCACGCGGGAGGTCTGGGAAGCGGTGAACGAGTGCTGGATGACGCTGAAGGAGGATCTCGCCCGCAAGGTGCAGCCGAAGGACCTGCCGCGCGTCCTCGGCACGATCAAGCAGCGGTCTGCCTTCGTGCGCGGAGCCCTGCACGGCACGATGCTGCGCCGCGACGTCTACGACTTCGCCCGCATCGGCACCTTCATCGAACGCGCCGACGCCACCGCGCGGCTCCTCGACGTGAAATACTACGTGCTGCTTCCCTCGGCGGCGGGCGTCGGCTCGCCGCTCGACAATGCCCAGTGGGAGATGATCCTGCGGTCGGTTGCCGCCGAAGGGGCCTTCCGCACGCTCCACGGCCGGACCCGGACGCCCCGCGACATCGCGCGGTTCCTCATCCTGGACGGCCGCCTGCCGCGCAGCCTGGCGTTCTGCTATGCCAAGATCGGCGACAATCTCGGCTACCTCGAGAGCGACTACGGTGTCCGCTTGCCGAGCCACGATCAGGCCGATGCGATCTGCCAGCACCTGCAGCAATCGACCATCGACAGCATTTTCGAGACCGGTCTGCACCAGGTCCTGCAGGATTTCCTGCGCCGCAATGCCGGCCTCGCCGCGCAAATCGAAAGCGACTACAGGTTCATGCAATGACCGAGACGCCCCAGACCGCCACGCTCGACATCCGCCACAGCACGACCTACCGCTGGACGGCCCCCGTCAGCTACGCGCTCCAGCAGCTGCGTCTCACCCCCAAGAGCCGGCGCGGCCAGGACGTACTCGACTGGAAGACGGAGATCACGGGCGGCCAGGTCGAGACGTCCTTCGACGACAGCCACCACAACCGCACGGAGCTCGTCTCCGCGAATGCCGGAAGTCGCGAGATCACGATCACCGCACAGGGGCGCGTGCGGCTGGAGGATACGTTGGGCGTCATCGGTCAGCAGCAGGGATACATGCCGCTCTGGATGTTCCTGCGCGCGACCGACCTGACCCGTCGCGGCAGCGGCACGCTCGGCCTCGCCCGCGACGTCCGCGAGATCGAGGAGCCGCTCGAACGGCTCCACGCGCTCTCCGCCGCGATCCGGGAGACGGTGGCCTACGACACCGGCGAGATGGACGTTGCGCGCACCGCAGAGGAGGCGATCGCCGCAGGCACGGGCGTCTGCCAGGACCATGCGCATGTCTTCGTGACCTGCGCGCGGCTGCTCGACTGCCCCGCGCGCTACGTCTCGGGTTACCTGCGGATGGATGGCCGCGACGATCAGGACGCGACGCACGCCTGGGCGGAGGCCCATGTGGACGGGCTCGGCTGGGTCGGTTTCGACGTCTCGAACGGCATCTCGCCCGACATCCGCTACGTCCGGGTGGCGACGGGGCTCGACTATTCCGACGCGGCCCCCGTCTCGGGCATCCGCAGCGGGGCCGGACTCGAGGCGATGGAGGTGAGCGTCTCCGTCTCCGAAGCACAGCAGCAGTAGCCCGCCGATGCGCCGTTGCGGCAGGCCGGCGCAAATCAACCTCCCGATGCTTGACACGACGGGCCGCGCGCCCGACCTCTGGATCCGATCACAGTTGGACCAGTTCCCATGACCTATTGCGTTGGCCTGCAGCTCGAGCGCGGCCTCGTCTTCCTGTCGGACACGCGCACGAACGCAGGCATCGACAACATCTCCACCTACCGCAAGATGCACACCTGGGAGGTGCCGGGAGAGCGTGCACTGGTGCTGATGACCGCCGGCAACCTCGCGACGACGCAGGCCGTCGTGAGCCTCCTGGAGGAGCGCAATCTGGCACCCTCTGAGCGCGACCCGACGATCCTGAGCGCGCCGACGATGTTCCAGGCCGCGCGCACCATCGGACAGACCCTGAAGGACACCATCGTACAGCAGCGTGAGGGCGGGCCGACCGCGGGCACGACCTTCAACGCCACGATGATCTTCGGCGGCCAGATCAAGGGCGGCCCGGCCCGCCTCTTCATGATCTACCCCGAGGGCAACTTCGTCGAGGCGCAGCCCGATACGCCCTTCTTCCAGATCGGCGAGACGAAGTACGGGCGGCCCATCCTCGTGCGGGCCTACGACGCGGAGATGGAGTTCACGCAGGCGGCGAAACTCCTGATGGTCAGCTTCGACTCGACGATCCGGGCAAACCTGTCGGTCGGCACCCCGCTCGACCTGCAGATCTACGAGACCGGCAGCCTGCGCCTCGGGACGAGCCGCCGTATCGAGGACAGCGACCCGGACTGGCGCGCCGTGTCCGACGGTTGGTCGGACGCGCTGCGCCGGGCCTTCGACAGCTTGCCGGACGTCACGCTCTGAGCCTGCACGCGCGGCGATTTGGCGGTTGAACTCCGTCGCCCGTCGCCTACCGTCCGCCCATGCTTCTTTCTGCCCGTGCCGTCGAAAAATCCTTCGAGACCGCCGACGGCTCCCATCCCGTGCTGCGCGGGGTGTCGCTGGAGCTGGCCGCCGGCCGCACGCTGGCGCTGACGGGCGAGAGCGGGTCGGGCAAGTCGACGCTCCTGCATCTGCTCGCCGGGCTCGACACGCCAGACGGGGGGACGATCGAGATCGAGGGGCAGGACATCGCCCACCTCGATGACGCGGGACGGGCGGCGCTGCGTCGGTCGCGCGTCGGGCTCATCTTTCAGCAGTTCAACCTGATCCCGTCGCTTTCGGTCGCCGACAACCTCACCTTCCACGCCCGCCTCGCCGGTCGGGAGGTCGAGGGCGTCGCCGATCTCGCCGCGCGCCTCGGCCTCGGCGACCATCTCCATCGGTTCCCCGAGCAGCTCTCCGGCGGACAGCAGCAGAGGGTCGCCATCGGGCGCACCGTGCTGGCGCGTCCCGCGCTCGTGCTTGCCGACGAGCCCACCGGTAACCTCGACGAGGCGACGGGTGATGCGACGATCGACCTTCTGCGCGGCCTCGCGTCGGAGACCGGTGCCGGTCTTCTCATGGTCACGCATTCCGACCGTCTGGCTGCGATGCTCGACGCGCGGCTGCACCTGCGTGCGGGGCAACTCGCGTGAACCGCGCGGCGCTCGGCGCGCTTCTGGCGCATTGGCGGCGACATCCGGTGCAGCTTGCGACGCTGGTGATCGGTCTCGCGCTCGCCACCGGGCTATGGATCGGGGTGCAGGCGATCAACGCGCAGGCGCGGCTCTCCTACGACCGGGCGGCGGCCACCCTCGGGCAGGAGAACCTGCCGCGCCTCGAAGGGGCGCTCACGCTCGACGACTTCGTGACCGCCCGGCGCGCGGGCTGGCTCGTGACGCCCGTCCTCGAAGGCCGCATTCCCGGCACGAGCCTGCGGCTTCTCGGGATCGACCCCTTCACCGCGCCGCCCTCCGCCGCCTCGGGGGATCTGGGCGAGGCGGAGGTGCTGACGGCCTTCCTGACCGGCGAGGTCGTCTTCGCGCCGCCGGGCACGGACCTGCCGCCCGGCCTCCCTGCCGTGCAGGCGGCCGACGTCGCGCCCGGCCTCGTGCTGGCGGATATCGCGGCGGCGCAGGCGATCCTCGAGACGGAGCGGATCACGCGGCTGCTGGTGTTGCCGGGGGCGCGTGACGGCCTGACGCCCCTGACCGAGCTTCTGCCAGGAACCACGCGCATCGCCCCGCAAGGCGAAACCGACATCGCGCGGCTCACCGACAGCTTTCACCTGAACCTGACGGCCTTCGGCCTTCTGGCCTTCGCCGTCGGTCTCTTCATCGTCCACGCCGCCATCGGTCTCGCCTTCGAGCAGCGGCGGACGCTCTTTCGCACGCTCCGCGCCCTCGGCCTGCCCGCGGCACGGCTGACCCTCCTTCTGGCGGCGGAGCTCGTCGTCTTCACCTTCGTCTCCGGCACCCTCGGTATCCTCCTCGGCTACGGGGTGGCTGCGCTCCTACTGCCGGGCGTAGCCGCGACGCTCTCGGGTCTCTATGGGGCCGGCGTCGCGGGGGAACTGAGCCTGTCGCCCCTCTGGTGGCTCTCGGGGTTCGCCATGGCCGGCCTCGGTCTCGCGCTCGCGGGCGGGCAGGCGCTCTGGCAACTCGCGCGCCTGCCGATCCTCGCCCCCGCCATGCCGCGCGCCTGGGCCCGGGCGCGCGCCGTCACGCTCCGGCGACAAGGGGCGGGCGGCATCGCGCTCCTCGTCGTCGCGGCGGCACTTGCGCTCTGGGGCGATGGCCTGCTGGTCGGGTTCCTCTGTCTCGGCGCGCTCCTTCTCGGGGCCGCGCTCCTCCTGCCGCCACTCCTCGCCGTCGCGCTCGACTTCGGGGCAGGCCGGGCGCGCGCGCCGTTCACGCAATGGCTCTGGGCCGACGCGCGGCAGCAGGTGCCGGGCCTGAGCCTCGCGCTCATGGCGCTCCTCCTCGCGCTTTCGGCCAACATCGGGGTCGGGACGATGGTCGGCAGCTTCCGCGCGACCTTCACCGGCTGGCTCGATCAGCGGCTCGCGGCGGAGCTCTACCTCTACGCGGCCGACGCCGAGGAGGCGCGCGCGATGGAGGCGTTTCTCGACGGCCGGGTCGACGCCGTCCTGCCCGTGGCCATCGCGCCCGCCCGGATCGAGGGCGCACCGGGCCAGATCTTCGCTCAGACGGACCACGCGACCTTCCGCGACAACTGGCCGGTCCTCGATGCCGTGCCGGGGGTCTGGGACAGGCTGGCCGCGGGCGAGGGGGCGCTGGTCAACGAGCAATTGGCGCGGCGCGAGGGGCTCTGGGCCGGGGAGAGCGTCGATCTGGGGCAGGGTGGGATGCGCGAGATCCTCGGTGTCTATTCCGACTACGGCAACCCGGCCGGGCAGGCGATCCTGAACGCGGCGCCTTTTCGGGAGGCCTTCCCCGACACGCCCTTCCTGACCTTCGGTCTGCGGCTCGATCCCGGGGATGTGCAAGCGCTGTCATCGGAACTCGTCGCCCGCTTCGACCTGCCCGCAGACCGGATCGAACGGCAGGCCGAGGTCAAGGCCGCCGCGCTCGCCATCTTCGAGCAGACCTTCGCCGTGACGGCGGCGCTCAACGTGCTGACGCTCGGGGTCGCGGCCTTCGCGCTCTGGGCGTCGCTCACCACGCTCGGCACGATGCGCCTCCCGCAGGTGGCCCCCGTCTGGGCGCTGGGAACGACGCGGGCGCGGCTCGCGCAGGCCGACCTTCTGCGCGCGCTCCTCCTCGCGACCTTCACCGCGCTCCTGGCGATCCCGACGGGGATCCTGCTTGCCTGGGTCTTGCTGTCGGTCGTGAACGTGCAGGCCTTCGGCTGGCGTCTGCCGCTTCTGGCGGATCCGATGGGATGGATCGTCCTCGCGCTCGCAGCCATGGCGGCCGCGGTGCTGGCCGCGACGCTCCCCGCCTGGCGGCTTTGGCGCATGTCCCCTGCCGAGCTTGTGAAGGTCTTCGCCCATGAACGTTAAGGCCCTTCTTCTCGCACTCTGCCTGGCCATGCCGGCGCAGGGGCAGGGCTTTGCCGGTCTGGGGCAGGGCGGCGAGGGGTTCGCGCTGCCGACGCCCGACCCCACGTTCACCTTTCCCGAAGACCATGGACCCCATCCCGACTACCGCATCGAATGGTGGTATCTGACCGCCGCGCTCGAGGACGCCGAAGGCCGGGCCTACGGCGTGCAATGGACGCTCTTCCGCTCCGCGCTCACGCCCGAGGGGCCGCAGGTCTGGATGGGACACTTCGGGCTGACCACGCCCGAGGCGCATTTCACCGGCGAGCGTCTGGCCCGCGGCGGCATCGCGCAGGCCGGTGTGACGGCCGCGCCCTTCGCCGCCTGGATCGACGACTGGCGGATGGAGGGGACGGACCTCGCCGCGCTCGACCTCGTGGCGCGCACCGGGGAGGCGGGCTATGACCTCGCGCTCTCGGCCGAGGGGCCGCTCGTCTTCCACGGGGACGCGGGCTTCTCGGTCAAATCCGCCACCGGACAGGCGAGCTACTACTATTCCCAGCCGTTCTACGCCGTCTCGGGCACGCTGCATCTGCCCGAAGGCGACGTCGCGGTGACGGGCAGGGGCTGGCTCGACCGGGAATGGTCTTCGCAACCGCTCGAGGGCGACCAGGAGGGGTGGGACTGGTTCTCGCTCCACCTCGACGACGGCGCGCGGTTGATGGCCTTCGCGCTGCGCGGCGGGTCGGACTTCCACTACGCCTCCTACATCCATCCCGACGGCCGGCTCGTACCGTTCTATGGCGATGCGCTCGAGCTGACGCCCCTCCGGACGGCCGAGGTCGCCGGACGTGACGTTCCGGTGGAGTGGCGGCTGTCCCTGCCGGCCGAGGGCATCGACCTGACCGTCGAGGCCGTGAACGACGATAGTTGGCAGGCCACGCTCTTTCCCTATTGGGAGGGGCCGGTGCGGGCCACCGGCACCCACGAGGCCGTCGGCTTTCTGGAGATGACGGGCTATGAGTGACCCCTTCGACCGGCTCGGCACGCTCGAGGCGCATATCTGGGCGCGCCTCGCCGAGGGGGCGGCGGATGCACGCGATCCGTTCCGTTTCGTTACGCTCGCGACGATCGGCGCGGACGGCCCCGAGGCGCGGACCGTTGGCCTGCGTCGCGCGGATCGGGCGGCGCGCGAGGTCGAGGTTCATTCCGATCTGCGGACGGCCAAGGTCCGCGCCCTCGAAGGCGACCCGCGCGCCGAGATCCTCTGCTGGGGCGCGGCGGTGCAGCTTCAGGTCAGGCTCCGGGTGCGGGTGACGTTCCTGCCGGCAGACCCCGATCGCTGGGCCCGCGTGCCCGACGAGGCGCGGCTCAACTACGGCACCGACCCGGCCCCCGGCACGGCGATCCCGGCCCCCGAGACCCTGCGCCGGACGCCGGACATCGCCCGGTTCGTGGCGCTCCTCGGCCGGGTCGAACGGATCGACGTCGTCTCGCTCGCCCACGATCCGCACCGGCGTGCGATCTTCGCGCCGGAGGGCCGCTGGGTCGCTCCCTGAGGTAACCGGATCTTCATCTTTGCCGCCTAGGGCCGGGGTCGGAGGTGCCCATGGCTACCGGCAAGGACGACAACGCCCGCCCGATCATCATCAAGCGCAAGAAGGTGGTGCAGGGCGGGCATCACGGCGGTGCGTGGAAGGTCGCCTACGCGGATTTCGTGACCGCGATGATGGCGTTCTTCATGCTGATGTGGCTGCTGAACGCGACCACGGACAAGCAGCGCCGAGGCCTCGCCGACTACTTCAGCCCCACCGTCACGATCAGCGCGACCTCGGGCGGCGGCGACGGCGCGCTCGGCGGAACCTCGATGTCCGCGGACGCGAGCCGGGTGCAGTCGGGGCGGGGCGGCGTCGCGCCCACCGACGCGAACGGTTCGACCGAGGAGGACCGCGCGCTCGAGGCGCTCGAAGCCGCGATCCTCGGCAAGGGGGGCGAGAGCCTCGTGGAGGAGGAGGTCCTTCGGCACGTCTCTATACGCCTCACCGATCAGGGGCTCGTGCTCGAGTTCTTTGCCCTGCCCGGGTCGCCGCTCTTCGACGGCGAGGGGCCGACGGCTTTGATGACGCGTCTGCTGCGGTCCGTCGGGCCCGAGCTCGCCGCCGTCCCGAACGCTCTCGCGGTCGAGGCGTTCGCCGCCGCCCAACCCGTCGTGACACGCGATCCCCAGGCCTGGGCGGCGTCCCAGTCCCGCGCCGATGCCGTGCGCCGGGCCCTGCCGGGGGCCGGCGTGGCAGGCGCGCGCGTCATCCGCGTCACGGGCCACGGCGACCGGCGGCCCGTCGCGGAAGACCCGCTCTCGGTGCGCAACAATCGCGTGGAGATCGTCGTCCTGCGCGGCACGGTCCCGCCGGCTCTCGCGGGACGATGAAAACTTGAATCATTCGGCCGGGTCTCTGCCCCGAAAAGGCCGCAGACGTTAGCGCGTCCTTAACTCCTCGAACGCGAATGTCCGGTCATCGGCGGGCCGCGTCCCGCGCGCCCAGGACTTTCCAGAAAGGACGATAGATGACGATTTCCTCTTCCCTGAACGCCGGTGTCACGGGGTTGAACGTCAATGCCAGCCGTCTCGCGACGATCTCCGACAACATCGCGAACTCCGAGACCTTCGGCTACAAGCGGGCGACCGCGGATTTCCACTCGCTCGTCCTCAACCAGAGCCGCGGCACCTATTCGGCCGGCGGCGTGCGCGTCACCACCGGCCGCGCGGTCGATCAGCGCGGGGCGCTGGTGACGACGAACAATCCGACCGACCTGTCCATCAGCGGCCGCGGAATGCTCCCGGTCACGCCGTTCACTGCCGTCACCGCCGGGAATGGCGACCTGCCGCTCTACATGACGTCGACCGGATCGTTCCGGCCTGACTCCAATGGCATCCTGCGCAATGCCGCGGGCCAGGCGCTTCTCGGCTGGCCCGCCGATCGCGACGGCAACATCCCGAGCTTCCCGCGCGATACCACCGGCGGGCTCGAACCGATCCGCATCGCCGAGAACCAGTTCGAGGGCGATCCGACCACGCGCATCGGCCTCGGCGTCAACCTGCCGGCGACCGACACGCTTTCCGACGGCACCGGCGATCCGCGCGTCCTGGTACTGGAATACTTCGGGAACCTCGGTGAATCGCAGAACCTCGACATCACCTTCACGCCCACCCTGCCGACCCCGCCGGCGACCGATGCCACGAACGAATGGACGGTCACGGTCAACGACGGGGCGCAGGGCGGTGCGCTCGTCGGCGAATACACCGTCGTCTTCGACGATACCCGACAGAACGGCGGCACCATCGCCAGCGTGACGCCGGGCTCCGTCGGCACCTACGACCCCGCGACCGGTCTGATGTCTGTGAACGTCCTCGGCGGTGCGCTCGAGCTCGATATCGGCGAGCCGCTGCAGGGCGGGGGCCTGTCGCAACTCTCCGACCAGTTCTCGCCGCTCTCGGTGACGAAGAACGGCTCGCCCGTGGGCAACCTCGCCGGGATCGAGGTCGATGCCCTCGGGCTTCTGACGGCGGTCTACGACAGCGGCTTCACGAAGACGCTGTTCCAGATCCCGGTGATCGACGTGCCGAACGTCAATGGGCTGACCCCGCTCGCGAACCAGACCTATCAGGTCTCGCAGGACAGCGGGCCCTTCTACCTCTGGGATGCCGGTGACGGCCCGGTCGGCGACATCATCGGTTATTCCCAGGAGGAGAGCACGACCGACGTCGCCGGCGAGCTCACACAGCTGATCCAGACCCAGCGGGCCTACAGTTCAAATGCCAAGGTCATCCAGACGGTCGACGAGATGCTGCAGGAAACAACCAACATCAAGCGCTGACCGCGCCTAGCCGAGGAGCGTCACCATGAGCCTGTCCTCTTCCCTCAATACCGCGATCGCCGGGCTCGACCTGAGTTCCCGCCGCGCGGAGGTCGTCTCCCGCAACGTTGCCAATGCCGATCGCGCGGGCTATGCCCGGCGCAGCGTCACCGCGGGTGGCCCGTCCCTCGGAAGCCCGGGCGCGTCGCACGGTATCGACCGTGCGGTCGACGCCCGGCTGCAGCACCTTCGCCGGGAGGCTCAGGCCCGCGCGGCGCACCAGGAGACGCTCTTCGATTTCCACGCACGTCTCGACGCGGCGATCGGCGATCCCGACACACCGGGCAGCCTGCAGGACAGGCTCGCGCGTCTCGATGCCGCCTTCGTCGGCGCGGCGGCGGATCCCCAGTCGGATGTGCGCCTGACCGAGGTCGTGACCGCCGCCTCCGATCTCGTCACGCTGCTCAACGATCTCGATGATCTGGTCATCTCCGCCCGAGAGGGTGCCGATGCCGATATTGCCGGCGACGTCGCCCGTCTCAACGCGGACCTCGCGGAGGTCGCGCGGCTCAACACCCAGATCAAACGCTTCAGTCTGGGTGGCAGCGAAACCGCGGATCTGGAGGATCAACGCACCGTCCTCGTGGACCGGATCTCCGAGATCGTCCCGGTGCGGTCCCTGCCGCGCGACGACGGGGCCGTCGCCCTCGTCTCCCACGGTGGCACGATACTTCTCGATGGTCGGCCCGGTACGTTCGAGTTTGCCCCGCGGCGTCCGATCACTCCCGCCATGACGAACCCCGGTCAGCTCTCGGGCCTTCTGTTCAACGGTCGTCCCCTCGCAACGGCCGGCGCGTCTTCCGCGATCCCCGGAGGGCGTCTTGCGGCCAACTTCGAGCTGCGGGACGAGATCGCGCCGGATGCCACGGCGCTTGTCGACACCGTCGCTGCCGATCTCATCGGCCGCTTCGAGGATCCTGCTGTCGATCCGTCGCGTCCTGCCGGCAGCCCCGGTCTCTTCACCGAGGCCGGGGCAGCGCTCTCGGCGGCCCCCGATCCCGGTCTTGCCGGTCGCCTCCGCCTCAATGGCGTCGTCGATCCTGCCGCCGGCGGCCAGGCCTGGCGGATCCGCGACGGCCTCGGAGCAGCCGCGCCCGACCCCCGTGCCCCGGGCGACCTGCTCCTGGATCTCGGCGGCCTGATCGGTGCCGTCCGTCCGGCTCCGGGTGCGCCCGCCGGACCGTCGCGCACGCTCGTCGGTCTGACGGCAGACCTGAAATCCGGGGTGTCCGGCAACCGCCTCCGCGCGGAAGACGCACTCAACATCACGCGCTCGGAGGTTGCCGGGCTCGTCGATGCACGGGACGGGGGCGGTGTCGACATCGACACCGAGATGCGCCGCCTCATCGAGATCGAACAGGCCTACGCCGCGAACGCGCGCGTGATCCAGGCGGTCGACACGATGCTCTCCAGACTGACGGAGCTCTAGGATGCTGACGAAGACCGCCCTGCTGCCGCTTCTGTCCCCGCGGGACACATCAATCGAGACGCGCGCCCAGATCGATCGTCTGTCGGAAGAGCTGGCGTCCGGACGCGGCAGCGATACCGGCCGTGCCTTGCGCGCCGACTTTTCCGGGTTTTCCCGCGCGGCCCATGCGCTCCGCACCCTGGAGGCCCGCGAGACGGCCCTGTCACGCGGCGCGTCCTGGCTTTCAGCGGCACAGGACGCGCTTGCCACCTTGGAGACTGCGGGAGCGGCCGTATCCCAGGGCTTTGGCGCGACATTCTTCGGAGGCACGGCAGCGGATCTCTCGGCGCTCGCCGGCATCGCGTCCGGGCGGCTGTCCGACGCGCTCTCCGCCCTTTCCGGAACCCATGGCGGGCGCGCGCTTTTCGCGAACGGGGACGCGTCGGGCGCGGCCCCTCTCGACACTGCGACGTTCCTCTCCGATATCGAGACCCTCGCCCGGGGCAGTGGTGATCCGGGCAGTCTGCTGCAGGCATTCGACAGCTATTTCACGCCGGGCGGCGGCTTCGACCTCGTTCTCTCCGGCGCACCGCCCGATCCGGTCCGCATTTCGCTCGGGGAGGGTACCGCGCTCGAGGTTCCGCTCGCCCTCGGCGATCCCGAGATCCGCACGATGCTGCGCGATCTGGCCGTCGTCGCATCGCTCGACGAAGCCGGCTTTGCCATGGGGGCGGGCGAGCTGAACACGCTCGGTCTTGAACTGCCCCGCCGTGCTGCGGAAGGTCAGGCCGCCCTTGCTCGCAAACGCGGCGAGGTCGGCGCAGTCGAGGCTCGGGTCGATGATCTTGCCGACCGCCTCGCGCAGGATCGGCTCCGGTTCGAGCAGGAGAGGTCCGATGCGGTCGGGGTCGATGCCTTCGACGTGGCGAACCGGCTCCAGAACGAAATGACCCGGCTCGAGACGATCTACTCGGTCACGGCCAGACGATCGCGTCTCCGCTTGACGGATTACCTGCGATGACCGGGCCGGGCAGAATGCCACGTGCCGTGATCGTCGGTCTCTTGGGCCTCGTCCTGCTACTTGGCTGGGCCGGGACGGGGCAGGCGCAGTCGATCCGGATAAAGGATCTCGTCGAATTCGACGGGGTGCGGGGCAACGACCTCGTCGGCTATGGCCTCGTGGTCGGTCTGAACGGCACGGGTGACGGTCTGCGCAATGCGCCCTTCACCGAGGAGATCATGACGAACATCCTGGAACGGCTCGGCGTCAACGTCACGGGCGAGCAGTTTCGCCCGAAGAACGTCGCCGCGGTGATCGTAACCGCGGAACTGCCGGCCTTCGCACGGTCGGGCGGACGGATCGACGCCAGCGTCTCGGCGATTGGCGACGCCGACAGCCTGCTCGGGGGAACACTCGTGATGACGCCGCTCACGGCGGCGGATGGCGAGATCTATGCGGTCGCCCAGGGCACCATCATCGCGGGGGGCGTCTCCGCGACCGGAGACGCGGCCACGGTAATCGAAGGGGTCCCGACGGCCGGTGTCGTCCCCGGGGGCGCGCGGGTCGAGCGGGAGGTCGACTTCGATTTCACAACGATGACACAGATCCGGCTCGCGCTGCGGAGCCCCGATTTCACGACGGCCGCCCGGGTCGAAACGGCGATCAACCGGCAGTTCGGGCGCGGCGTCGCGCGGATGCTCGATGCGGGGACTGTTCTGCTGGATACGGCACGGGCGGGGCGCGCGTCGCCGGCCCATCTCATCAGTGACCTCGAGAACGTCACCGTGACGCCCGAACATCGGGCCCGCGTCGTCGTGGATCAGGCCTCCGGGACGATCGTGATGGGAAGCACCGTCCGGATCTCGGAGGTCGCGGTCTCTCAGAACAACCTTACGCTGAGGATCGAGGAGGCGCCGATCGCGGTGCAGCCGAACCCGTTCAGTGCGGGGGAGACGGTCGTCGTACCGCGCACCGGCGTCGCCCTTCAGGAGGAACCGGGGCCGGGGCTCGCGATCGTTCAGGGCGGAACGACCTTGTCGGATGTGATCGCCGGGTTGAACGCACTTGGCGTTTCGGCCCGCGACATGATCGATATCCTGAAGAGCATCAAGGCGGCGGGCGCGCTCCACGCCGAGTTCATCGTCCGCTAGATCGAGCCCGCGAACCGCGGGGCATCGGCGCAACGATCGGTGCCTCGTCCGCAACGCCTGTCCGGCAATGTCCGCTGCGCAAAGCGCCGGCACGGGAAGCACCGGAACAGAAAGAGACCGGACGGCGAGCGTTTCGAGCGGACGACAGTCGCCGTCACGGACAGCAACAATCGACGGGCGCGGATCGTAGGAACCGGCCATTCCGTTGCCGTTCGGACGCATGGGATATGCCAAGAGCGGCCGAACCCAAGGGAAGCCATCGCGAAGTACGGACCGCGCCTTGTTCCCCACCCCCCTGCGCTATACATCCTGCCCATGCTCGCACGCCTGCGCCACCCGCTTCGCCCCCGACCGAACCGTGTCACGGTCCTGCGCCTCCAGGGGGTCATATCCGGGACGGCCGGACGCGGGGCGCTCAATCACGCCGCGTTGGCCCCGCTTCTGGAACGCGCCTTTCGCAAGGGCAAACCGAATGCCGTCGCGCTCTCGATCAACTCGCCCGGCGGCTCGCCCGTGCAGTCCTCGCTGATCGGGGCGCACATCCGGCGCCTGTCGGAGGAGCTTTCGGTCCCGGTTCACGCTTTCGTCGAGGACGTGGCCGCCTCGGGCGGTTACTGGATCGCCGCGGCGGCGGACGACATCTGGGTCGACGAGAGTTCGATCACGGGCAGTATCGGGGTCATCTCGGCCAGCTTCGGCTTTCAGGAGCTCATCGCCCGCTATGGTGTTGAACGGCGCGTCCACACCGCCGGCGAGGACAAGTCCATGCTCGACCCGTTCCGGGCTGAGCGGGCCGAGGACGTGGAGCGACTGAAGGATCTTCAGGCCAAGATCCACGTGCAGTTTATCGATCACGTCAAGGCACGCCGCGGAACGCGCCTCGTGACCGACCGCGACCTCTTCACCGGCGAGATCTTCCTCGGCCGCGATGCCATCGACACGGGGCTGGCGGATGGCGTCGCCCATCTGGTCCCGAAGCTGCAGGAGCTCTACGGCGAGAAGGTGAAGCTCACCCATCTCGGTCAGAAGCGCCCGCTTCTGCAACGGCTCGTCCCTGGACTGCTCGCATCGGCGGAGCAGGCGCTGGTCGAGCGCGTGGCCTGGGCGAGGTTCGGCCTCTGATGCTCGTGAAGATCGTCACCGTCTTCCTGATCGGCATCGCCGTTCTGGCGATGTTCGGTCGCTTGCGGTTTCCGGGGGTGCCCCGGATCGGACAGCGGAAGTGCGCGTCCTGCGGGGCTCCCCGTGTCGGGCGCGGGGCCTGCCCCTGCGGCAAGGGGTAGATCGGGATGATCCTCGAGTTCCTGATGGTCGCGCTCGGCCTGGTGATCCTCATCCTCGCCGGCGATACGCTGGTGAAGGGCGCGGTCAACCTGGCGCTGCGGCTCGGCATCCCGGCCCTCGTCGTCAGCCTTACGGTCGTGGCCTTTGGGACATCCGCGCCGGAGCTTCTGGTGAGCGTGCAGGCGATCCTCGACGGGGCCCCCGGGCTCGCGCTCGGCAACGTGGTCGGATCGAACACGGCCAACGTGCTCCTCGTGCTGGGCGTGCCGGCGCTGATTGCGGTGATGCACACCTCCGGGCACGATACGCGGCGCGACTATCTCTACATGCTGGGTGCCACGGGGATCTTCATCCTGCTCTGCCTGACCGGCCGCCTCGTCTGGTGGCACGGGCTTGTGCTGCTGACGACGCTCGCGATCGTTCTCTCGGCGACCTTCCTGGCCAGCCGGGGACAGGACGTCGAGGTCGAGGGGGCCGAGCCCGGCCTGCCGGGCTGGAAGATGACGGTCTATCTCGTCATGGGGCTCATCGGGCTGCCGATCGGGGCGAACCTGCTGGTCGAGGGCGCGACGGAGATCGCGCGCGCCTACGGCGTCAGCGAGACGGTGATCGGCCTTACCCTCGTCGCGATCGGGACGTCGCTTCCGGAGTTGGCCACGACGGTCATGGCGGCGATCCGGCGGCATGCCGATGTGGCGCTCGGCAATGTCATCGGGTCCAACCTCTTCAATCTTCTGGGCATCATGGGCGTCGCCGTCCTCGTCGGACCCGTCCCCGTTGACCCGGCCTTCCTCGCGAAGGATCTATGGGTCATGCTCGCGGCGACCCTCCTGCTCGTTCCGTTCGTTTTCCTCGGCCGTAACATCACGCGGACCTGGGGTGTCGTGCTGTCCGTGTTCTATGGCCTCTACCTCGTCTGGGCGCTCGCATGAGGGCCCTGGTGACAGGCGGTGGCGGGCGGCTCGGAGCCGCGATGGCGGTCGAGCTCGCGCGGCTGGGGCACGACGTCGCCGTGCACTATGCCACCAGTGCCGAAGGTGCGGAGGCGACCGCGCGCGCGATCCGGGCCGAGGGGCGGCAGGCGGCGCTCTTGCAGGCGGATCTTCTGAACCTGGATGCCTGCGAAGGGCTCGTTCCCGCGGCGCAGGCGGCACTGGGCGGGCCGCTGACGGTTCTCGTCAACAACGCATCGATCTTCGAGCACGACACGATCCACACGGCCACCCGCGAGAGCTGGGACAGGCATCTGGGCTCCAACCTGCGCGCGCCGCTGATCCTGACGCAGGCCTTCGCCGCGCAGGTTCCGCCCGCGGGGCACGACGGGGAGCCGGTGGCGACCGCGAACGTCGTCAACCTGATCGACCAGAGGGTGCGCAAGCTGACGCCGGAGTTCATGACCTACACGCTGGCCAAGTCGGCGCTCTGGACGCTGACGCAGACGACTGCTCAGGCGCTTGCGCCCGGCATCCGGGTCAATGCCATCGGACCGGGCCCGACGTTGCAGGGGGCGCGGCAGTCGGCCGAGCATTTCGCGGCGCAGCGGGCGGCGACGGTGCTGGAGCGCGGGGCCGATCCGGACGACATCGTGGGGGCGCTGCGATACCTGCTGGGCGCGAAGGCGGTGACGGGCCAGCTTCTCTGTATCGACGGGGGCCAGCACCTCGGTTGGCAGACCCCGGACGTGCGCGGTGTGGAGTAGAGTCGGGCTCCACACGCGAATTTTGTTCACCCCTGGTTGCACGCCCCCGCCGCCCGCTGACCCTGACCGCGAAAACACCCGTTGACGTAGCGTTAATAAAAAATGTTCTTTGATGTCATCAAGTTACACAATTTCCGATCCCGAGGCCGATTGTAACGATTTCTTGAAATCTGCTTTGATGACTGTGCCCTAGCGATTCCGCCCCCAGTCTTATCCACATGTTTCGGCCGGGCTCCGCTTCTTGCGGACACAGCCGGAAAAATGCAGCGGTCGAGAGAATCAGCGTGCCATGACAGAAGTCCCTGAAAACACCGCAAAGCCGACCGGACCGGAGGTGATCAAGCGCTTCCTGCGGACGCTCGACGGCTCGCCCGGGGTCTACCGGATGCTCGATGTGGAGAACCGGGTTCTCTATGTCGGCAAGGCGCGCAACCTGAAGAACCGGGTGGCGAACTACACCCGCTTGCAGGGCCATTCGGGGCGCATCGCGCGGATGATCTCCGACACCGCGTCGATGATGGTTCTGACGACGAACACCGAATTGGAGGCGCTGCTTCTTGAGCAGAACCTCATCAAGCAGCTCAAGCCGCGCTACAACGTGCTGCTGCGCGACGACAAGTCGTTCCCCAACATCGAAGTCACGACCGGCCATGCCTTCCCGCAGATCCGCAAGCATCGGGGCAAGAAGGGCAAGGGGCTCTACTTCGGACCGTTCGCGAGTGCGGGTGCGGTCAATCGCGTCCTCAACCAGTTGCAGCGCGTATTCTTGCTGCGCAATTGCTCGGACAGCGATTTCGAAAGCCGCACTCGCCCCTGCCTCAACTACCAGATCAAGCGGTGCAGCGCACCCTGCGTCGGGTTCATCGACGCGGCCGACTACGCCCGCGCGGTCAAGGATGCGGAAACCTTCCTGCGCGGCGAGACGACGGGCATCCAGGAGCGTTTGGCCGAGGAGATGACCACGGCGTCAGAGGCGATGGAGTTCGAACGGGCCGCGGCGCTGCGCGACCGAATCAAGGCGCTGACGAACGTGCAATCGGTGCAGGGCGTGAACCCCCAGGGCGTGCCAGAGGCCGATGTGATCGGCCTGCACATGGAGGGGGGACAGGCCTGCATCCAGGTGTTCTTCATTCGCGCGAACCAGAACTGGGGCAATGTCGACGTCTATCCCCGCGTGGTCGAGGACATGTCGCCGACCGAGGTGATGGAGGGTTTTCTGGGCCAGTTCTACACCGGCAAGGAGCCGCCGCGGATGCTCCTGCTGTCGCATGGCGTCGAGGAGGAGGAGCTGATCGCGGAGGCCCTCTCCGAGAAGGCGCGGCGCAAGGTGCAGATCCTGGTGCCGCAGCGGGGCGAGAAGGCGGAGCTGGTGCAGGGCGCGGTCCGCAACGCGCGCGAAAGTCTCGGCCGCAAGGTCTCGGAGAGCGCGACGCAGGCCCGGCTTCTGAAGGACATGGCGACGGCCTTCGATCTGCCGGAGCCGCCGCAGCGGATCGAAGTCTACGACAACTCCCACATCCAGGGCAGCCATGCCGTCGGCGCGATGATCGTCTCGGGACCCGAGGGGCTCGAGAAGTCGCAGTACCGCAAGTTCAACATCCGGGGCGACGAACTCACGCCGGGCGACGATTTCGGCATGATGAAGGAGGTGCTGACCCGCCGCTTCAAGCGGCTCCTGAAGGAGGACCCGGAGCGCCGGTCGGGGCTCTGGCCCGATCTTCTGCTGATCGACGGCGGGGCGGGGCAGGTGAGCGCCGTGCGCGAGATCATGCGCGACCTCGCCGTCGAGGACATCGCCATGGTCGGCGTCGCCAAGGGCATCGACCGCGACCACGGCAAGGAGGAATTCCACCGCACCGGTCAGCGGCCCTTCGCGCTGCGTCGCAACGATCCGGTGCTCTATTTCGTGCAGCGGTTGCGGGACGAGGCGCACCGCTTCGCCATCGGCACGCATAGGGCCAAACGGTCGAAAGCACTCGTCGCCAACCCGCTCGACGAGGTTGCGGGCGTCGGACCGGGGCGCAAGCGCGCGCTCCTGCAGCATTTCGGCTCGGCCAAGGCCGTCTCGCGCGCGGCGCTCGCCGACCTGAAGGCGGTCGATGGCATCTCGGCGGCTCTGGCGGAGCGCATCCACGCGCATTTCCACGACAAGGGCTGAGCCGCTTATGGCCGACACCGCATCTTGCCCCGCAAGGGACGGAAAAGGTTAACTCGCGCGTGGAATGACCATGGCCCCGGCCCCGGGTGCGCGCTAGGAATGCCGACATGACGTGGACGATCCCGAATATCCTCACGGTGCTGCGGTTGCTGGCCGCGCCGGGCGTCGCCGTCATGTTCCTGTTCTTCGCCCGCCCCTGGGCCGATTGGTTCGCGCTCTTCCTCTTCGTGACGGCGGCGATCACCGATTGGTTCGACGGCTGGATCGCGCGGGAGTGGAACCAGGAGAGCCGCTTCGGGGCCATGCTCGACCCGATCGCCGACAAGGCGATGGTGGTGATCGCGCTCCTCGTCATCACCGGCTTTTCGGGCATGAACCCCTGGATCCTGCTGCCAGCGACCATCATCCTCTTCCGGGAGGTCTTCGTCTCGGGCCTGAGGGAGTTTCTGGGCAATACCGCCGGGCTCCTCAAGGTGACGCAACTCGCCAAGTGGAAGACGACGGCGCAGATGGTGGCGCTCGCCGTGCTGTTCTCGACCGGCATCTTCGAGCACCACTTCGCCGAGCGCGTGCACGGCATGGACGTGGACACCATAGGCGCGATACTCTCGGGAGAATTGCCGGACGAGCTGTCGCTGGTGCGTCTACTCTGGTGGCAGGACGCGACCTTCTTCGGCGGCGTCGTCCTCCTGTGGCTCGCCGCGGCGCTGACCGCGCTGACGGGCTGTGACTATTTCGTGAAGGCCGTGCCGCATCTGAAGGACAGACCGCAATGAAGCTGCAGGTTCTCTACTTCGCCTGGCTCCGCGAGCGGATCGGCCTTGGTCGAGAAGAGGTGGAGACCCAGGCCGCGACGATCGCCGACCTGGTGGCCGAGCTCCGCGCGCGGGAGGACCGCTACGATCTTGCCTTCTCCGACATGGCGGCCGTGCGCTGCGCCCTCGATCAGGAGTTGGTGCCGATCGACACGCCGCTCGGCACTGCTCGGGAGGTCGCCTTCTTTCCGCCGATGACGGGGGGCTGATGGCCGATCTTCGGATCCTCGTGACGGCCGATGATTTCGACCTCGGAGCCGAGGCCGCGCGGCTCGAAGCCGGTGCCGACACGGGGGCCGTAGTCACCTTCACCGGCCGGGTGCGCGACGTGGACGGCGGGCTGCGGCATATGGAGATCGAGCATTATCCGGGGATGACCGAGGTCGCGCTGACCCGCATCGCCGAGGAGGCTGCGGCCCGCTGGTCGCTGGCCGCAGTGACGATCGTGCATCGCCATGGCCGGCTCGCACCGGGCGCGCGGATCATGATGGTCGGCACGGCCTCCCGACATCGCGAAGCGGCCTTCGAGGCGGCGTCCTTCCTGATGGACTACCTGAAGTCGCGAGCACCATTCTGGAAGAAGGAAGTCACGGCCGAGGGCGCGGAATGGGTCGCGGCGAAGGACAGCGACGAGGACGCGCTCGACCGCTGGACCTGAGCGCCTAGCGCGACGAGGCGCGGCGCAGGATGCTGGCGGCATCGAGGCCGTCGAGGTCGGATGCAGCGGGCTCGACCCCGTGGTGGGGCGTTTGCGACCGGTCACCCACAGTGGTGCGCACTTCGCTGGCCAGATCCTCGCCCAGACCAGCCAGGACTTCGGGCGACACCAGAAGGCTCTCGGCCGGGATGCCGGCGACATAGATGATCTCATGCGCGTCGAAGAGGAGGTGGAAATAGTCCACGTGCCCCGGAGCCGCGCGCCAGATCGTCTCGCCATTGACGAGATGCCGAACCCGAACCAGAAGCTCCGCCCGGCCGAGGCCAACGGCATCGCGCCGCTGATAGATGAAGAGCCGATGGTCGGGTGACAGCACCAGCTCCTCGGCGTTGTTGAGCGCCTCGGGGGCGAGCACCACGGGCGCGTTCTCGCCTTCGGTGCGCACGGTCTGTCGGCCGATCCAGCGCACCGGCTGCGGCCCGTGATCGCGGGTGAGGACGCGGTCACCCACGTTGAGGTCCTCGACGGGCTTCTGCAGCCCGTTCGCCATGGTGACCCGCGTGCCGCGCGTGAAGCTGACCTGCGCGACGTTCGACAGCTCGCCCTCCACCGCGCAGGAGGAGATGAGTGTGTATTCGTCCGACGGTGAGAGCGGCCCGAGCGGCAGCGCAAGCCGTTCGCCCTCGAGGTCGAGGACCAGCACTTCCACCGCCGCCCCGCGCTCGCCCATGATCTGGTGACGGGCCAGTGGCACGACGGCCTGCCCCGCTGCGCCGACCGAGGAATCGTCCGCAACGACGGTCGCCGTGCCCACCTGGGCGAGCATCAGCTCCCGCGCCGCCTCTTTCCCGTCGAGGACGTAGATATCGCCCGCGACCACTTCGCCGAGGTCGCCGATCGCGTCGCCCATGAGGGCTCCGGTCTCCACCGCAAGCGCCTCCGCGGGGAGGACCATGCACCGGCTCAGGCTGCCGAAGGAATCGCTTGTCGTTTCCATCTGTTCTTTATGTAGCCTGACGAACGTCAAAAACAGGGCGCTTGCGGGGAAGTTCCGGGGAGTATCCCGGCAAAGTCGCGCGAACCTGCGTGTTCTCCTGTCGTTGCGGTGCTAGAGAGGCGGCAACGAACGGAGGGCTTGCCATGGATCTGGGCATCAGGGGAAAGCGCGCGCTGGTCTGCGCCTCGTCGAAGGGGTTGGGCCGTGGCTGCGCCGAGGCGCTGGCGGAGGCGGGCGTCGACCTCGTACTGAACGCGCGCGGGGCCGAGGCGCTGGAGGCCACGGCGGAGGAGATCCGTGGCCGCTATGGCGTGAGTGTCACGACCGTCGCCGTCGATGTCACGACGTCCGAGGGACAGGCCGAGGTTCTGGAGGCCGCCGCCTCGCCCGACATCCTCGTCACCAACGCGGGTGGCCCGCCGCCGGGTCTCTGGTCCGACTGGGATCGGGCGGATTTCATCGCGGCACTCGACGCGAACATGTTGACCCCGATCGCGCTGATGAAGGCCTGCCTTCCGGCGATGATGGAGCGGGGCTGGGGGCGGGTGGTGAACATCACGTCCCAGTCGGTCAAGGCCCCGATCCCGGTCCTCGGGCTTTCGAACGCGGCGCGCACCGGGCTGACCGGCTACGTCGCCGGCACCGCGCGGCAGGTCGCGCCCGAGGGCGTGACGATCAACAACCTGCTGCCGGGCATCCACGCGACAGACCGCGCCAAATCGCTGGATGAAGGCGTGAGCCGGGCGCAGAACATCAGCGCGGACCACGCGAAGGCGCAGCGCGAAGGCACGATCCCCGCGCGGCGCTACGGCACGGCAGCGGAGTTCGGCCAGACCTGCGCCTTCCTCTGCTCGCAACACGCGGGATTCATCGTGGGGCAGAATATCCTTCTTGATGGCGGCGCGACGAACGCCACGATCTGAGCCGCCGGAGCGTCATGGCGGCCACGAAGACCGCCGCGCCGAACGCGAAGCCGCCGACGAGGCTCAGACCGTTCTGAACGACGACCCCGACGAGCGCCCAGGCGACGGCGATACCGTACAGCAGGCTAGGCCGTGCCCGCAGGACCGCCACCGTGATGACGAGCGCGAGCACCAGGGCGGCCAGCGCCCAGCCGACAGGGCCGAACGGCCCGATCCCGAACCCCGGTAGGTTGATCCCGAGCGAGACGCAGCTCGCCGCCGTGAGCCATCCGGCATAGAGGCCGACCGGCGCGCGGAGCCACCAGAGATCCGCCTCGGGCGTGTTGAGAAGCGCCAGCAGCGCCGAGACGAGCATCACCCAGATCAGGACCGTCGCCCAGACGAGCGAGGCCACGGCCACCGCAAGCCAGCTTGTCCCCACGCCGAGGCTCACGATGAGTGGCAGGCGCGTGGCGTCCCAGTTCGCGTCGTCGCTCCGACGGAGCACCCCGAAACCCGCCATGGCAATCAGCCAGAGATAGATCACCCCCCAGATCGAGAAGGCATAGCCGGCCGGTTGGACCGGCGGGTCTTCGATCTGAACGGGGAACTGCGTCGGGTCGAAGCCGGCGAAGCCGTCGACGAAGAAGGGGGAGGCCGCGAAGGTCGCGGTCAGGATCAGGGTGAGGAGGGCACGAATTTTCATAGCCCGCAGGTAATTCGCCCGGCCCGGGTGACCACCCGCACTATCCGTCTTTCACGGTGCGTAGCTGCCAGCGTCGCATGAACGAAAGGGCCCGCACCCGGCGGCGCGGACCCCAAATCAAGTTGCGTCGGATCACTCCGTCCAGCGCACGCCGGTCAGGTCGTTCGCCTGCGTCGGCGAGTTTTCCCAGAGGCCCTCGATGCGCGCGTCGGCAACCCCCGTCTTGGCCAGCTGGAAGAGGTACGCATTCACCGCGTCGTCCGCGATGATCTGCTGCGCCTCCTTCAGCATGACGCTGCGGGTCGACGGGTCGCTCGTCATCTCGATCTTGCCGATCAGATCCTGGAAGGCGGCGTTGTCGTACTGGAAGTAGTAGTCGGGCCGGGCGTAGATGTTGATGTCCGCGGGCTCGGTGTGGCTGACGATGGTCAGGTCGTAGTCCTTGCCACGGAACACCTGTTCGAGCCATTGTGCCCATTCGAGGTTCTGGATCTCCGTCTCGATCCCGACCGCGCGCAACTGGCTCGCGATGATCTCCCCGCCCCGACGCGCATAGGCCGGGGGCGGCAGCATCAGGCGCAGGCTCAGCCCCTCGACGCCCGCCTCGGCCAGAAGGGCCTTGGCCTTCTCCGGGTCATGCGCCGACTGCCCCGTCAGGTCGACATAGTCGGGATTGTGCGGGGCGAAGTGGCTGCCGATCGGCGTGCCGAAACCGAACATCGCGCCGTCGATGATCGCCTGCCGGTCGATCGCGTGGGAAATCGCCTGCCGCACCTTCACGTCCGTCAGATTGGCGTTGTTCATGCCGAGGATCGTCTCGCCCTCGGTCGAGCCGACAATGACGGTGAAACGCGGATCGGCCTCGAAATTCGACAGCGTCTCGGGCGCGGGGAAGACGGGGAAGGCGTCGATGTCGCCGGCCATCATCGCCGCGAAGGCGGCGTTCGGATCGGAGATGAACTTGAACGTCGCGGCCGTCAGCGCCGGGGCCTCGCCCCAGTAGTCCGGGTAGGCCGTCAATTCCACGCGGTCGCCCTGCACCCAGTTAGCGAACTGGAAGGGGCCGGTGCCGACCGGGGCGGTGGCGTTCGTCTCGGCGCTTTCGGGGGCCACGATCACCGCGTCGCCCCAGGCGAGGTTGAAGCCGAGGTTCCCGTTCGGGTCGGTCAACGTGATCGTCACGGTTGTGGCATCCGTCGCCTCGACGCTCGCGATCCCGTCGAAGAGCGCCTTCTGGGCATTGGTGCTCTCCTCCGCCCGCGCGCGGTCGAGCGAGAAGACCACGTCGTCTGCGTCCATCGTCGTTCCGTCGTGGAAGGTGACACCCTCGCGGAGCGTGAACGTCCAGGTCTTGCCGTCTTCCGAGACATCCCAGCTTTCGGCGAGCGCCGGCTCGATTGCGCCGTCCGGGCCGAAGCGAGTCAGCCCCTCGAAGAGGTTGGCATAGACCACCTCGTCGATGGCCGCCGCCGCGCCGGCCGTCGGGTCGAGGTTCGGCGGCTCGAGCTGCATTCCGATGGTGATGTCGGTCTGCTGCGCCAGGGCGGTCGTCGCCTTCAGCGCGAGCAAGGCTGTGGTTCTTATGAGCATGGGTCTTCCTCCCTCGTCCTGACATGCAGGTTAGGCAGGCGGGCGGGCAGGGGGCAAGTCTCGGGCTAGCCTGCGGCCTCCGCGGCGTAGCCCTCCACGATCTCGACCATCCGCTCGACGGAGAGGACCGGCGGCAGCAGCGTCAGGAACGCACCGTCCCCGTCCATGACGTAGATGTGGGAGCCGTGGGCGTAGACGTCGACGCCGCGCGGATCGGTGAAGAGGAGCGTCTTCTCCACGTGGAAGAGGTCGCGCGCATGCGCGAGCTCCGCCTCCGTCCCGGTCAGCCCCGTCAGGCCCGGCGCGAAGGCGTCGAGCGCGGGGCCCATGCTCTCCACCGTATCCGTCTCCGGGTCGATCGTGATGACGAGGGGCGTCACGTCGGTGCCCCGCGCGGAGAGCGCGTCGGTCATCTCCGACATGATCGGCAGGGCGACGGTGCAGATCGCCTCGCAGGTGGCGTAACCGAAGAAGACGAGTTGCAGGTTGCCCTGCGGGTCCACCTCCGTCCGGCGCTCTCCGTGGTGGTCGGTGAGCGTGTAGGCCCCGCCGAAGTTCGACGGGAAGAGCGTGTCGGGCAGCTTGGCCTCGACCGTCGCCTGCTGTGCCGCAGCCGGGAAAGCGAGGACAAGGGCGAGGAGCGTCGCGCGCATCAGAACCAGTCCTTGAAGAACTCCTGGTCCGCTTCTTCCCCGAGGCCGAGGTAGCCTTCGCGCTCCAATTCCTCGAGGACGCGGGGATCGCGCCGGAACCAAGGGCCCGGTCCCTCGGTTTCCGGGTTCTTCTCGGCCCAGTTGTCGGTCCAGGTGTTGGCACGCTGCCATTCGCCGCCCTCGGGGCGGATGCGCTGTACCAGGTAGACGTTGGTCGCGCCGATTTCCGGATCCTCGATCAGGAGCCCGTCGACATCCACCGTCTGCCCGCAGAAGGGGGCGAGGTCGGCCACGGCCCCGTTGAAGGCCGATTGCGCGTTCTTCAGGGGGAAGACCATGGCATTGTCGGCCTTCCGGATCAGGACGACCTGCCGCGTCCCGCCGCCGCAGTCATCGGCGCAATCGCCGGCGAGTTCGCAGAGCGGGTCGCTGACGGTGGCGGTGAAGAGGGCCTTCTGCTCGGCGAAGAGACCCCATTCGCGGGCCTCCGAACCTTCGGAGAAATCCTGCGCGAGGGCGGGGGCGGCAGCGAGCGTGGCGATGAGGGCGAAGCGGATCATTCGGGGGCCTCCGAGTCCGGAATGGCGAAGCCGGGGATGACCCCGAAGTCCTCGTGCGTGGCGTTGACGATGTCCTGATCCGCGATCACCTCCTCCACGATGAGGTAGTTGAGCCCGTCGCGCCGGTAGAGCATCCCGTCCGCCTCGATGGTGTGGGACGCGATCCGCAGGTTGGTGTCGCCGCCCGCGTTCTCGTCGTCGCCCTCCATCTTGAGCACCATGTAGACCGTCCCGTCGGGTGCCAGCAGGCCCACGGGGATGCCGCCCGCCGAGCACCAGAGCGCGCAGGTATGATGCGCCGTGCCGACGACGGCGTCGGGGCCGCCCATCACGCCCGAGAAATAGCACCAGGTGTCGATGACCTCGCCGGTCACCTGCACCCGTTCGCCATCCGCGGCGAGGGCCGGGCCGGCGAGGGCCGCAAGGGCAAGGGGGATCATGGCGCGCATGGCGGTCTCCTCTCTGGTGTCAGGACAAGTTGACGCTATGGAAGCCCGATCTGGCAAATCACGTTTTGCCCGTGGGGCCTCCCGCAGTCGCGGCTTCAGGCATCGAGCGCCGCGCGCACGGCCGTCTGCACGTGGCGAAACCGGTCGCCGCCCAGATGCTTGCCGCCGTACCAGCGTGTGACGATGACCACCCGGTCGCGCACCCCTTCGCGTTCGAGCATCCGCAGGATGACCATGCCCGCCCCGGCCTCGCCATCGTCGTTCTTGACCGGGCCCTCCGCGCCTAGGAGCGCCCAGGTGTTGTGCGTCGCCTTGGCGAATTTCTTGTCGCGACAGAGCGCTTTTACGACCGCCTTCGCCGCCTCCGCATCGGCCGCCGGGGCGATAGTGACGGCGTATTTGCTGCCGCGGTCGTTGATGTCGAGGTGGATCGTCCTCACCCGGCGTCCCGTTTCGCATAGCGCGCGAGCCGCTCGGAGAGCGTGCCGGTGTGCAGCTCGAAGAGATGGTTGTCGTGGTCGTGGAAATAGATCGAGCGCCCCTCGCCCTCCACGCGTGGGCGCGGCTCCCGCAGGTCCAGCCCGAGCGTTCGGATCGCGGCGAGCCGCGCGTCGAAGTCCGCCTCGGTGATCTTGAAGGCGACGTGATTGTAGGTGCGCTCCGCAAGGCTCTCGCCCTCCATCACCGCGACCCAGACGCCGCCGACGTCATAGAACCGCTCGGGCGAGAGCGAGAAGGTCGCGTCACCGCTGTCGTAGACCTTCTCGCCCTTCAGCACGTCGAGCACGACCCGCTCCATCCGGTTCAGGTCGCGGCAGATGAAGGTGACGTGGCTCAGCCCGCTCACGTCAGAAGCCGCGCGAGCGCGAGCGCCATGACCTTGCCGCTGTCGACCATGTCGTCGACGCCGATCCATTCATCGGGCTGATGCGCGAGGTCCAGAACGCCGGGCCCGTAGGCGATGCAGTTCTTCAGCCGCCCGATCCGGTCGATATGCTTCTGATCGTAGGTGCCGGGCGAGACGACGAATTCGGCCGACTTGCCCATCACCTCCTCCACCGCCGCCTGCACCGTGAGCACGACGGGCGCGTCCTCGGCGGTCATCGTCGGCTGCACCTCGAAGAGATCGCGGATCTCGTAGCGGAAGTCGGGCCGCCGCTCCCGCACCCGCTCCATCATCTGCGCGACCTCGCGTTTCACCTCGGCGATGTCCTCCTCGATCAGGAACCGCCGGTCGATCGTCAGCGTGCAGCGGTCGGGCACGCAGGCCGAGGGCAGGCCCGTATAGCCCTCCTCCTGCACCGGCTCTCCGCCATGGATGGAGTTGATGTTGAGCGTCGACTGCTTCGCGCCGTCGGGCACGACGGGCATTTCAGTGCGCTTGCCGGCCAGAAGCGGGAAGAGCGTCTCCTCCATCTCTTCCAGAACGGCCCCCATGTGCCGCACCGCGCAATCGCCGAGGAAGGGCATGGAGCCGTGGGCGATATGCCCCTTCGTCTCGATCTCCGCCCACCAGACGCCGCGATGGCCAAGGCAGATCCGGTCCTTGTTGAGCGGCTCGGGGATGATGACGTGCTGCACGCGGGCGGGGTCGAAGAACCCCTTCCCAGCCAGGTAGGCGACCCCGCCGAAGCCGCCCGACTCCTCGTCGGCGGTGGCCGAAATCTCGATCGCGCCGGCGAAATCGGGGTGGAGCGCGACGAAGGCCTCCGCCGCCACGATGCTCGTGGCGAGCCCGCCCTTCATGTCGCAGGCCCCGCGCCCCCAGACGCGACCCTCCGAGTGCTCGGCCCCGAAGGGATCCTTCGTCCAGCCGTCGCCGACGGCAACGACGTCGTGGTGGCTGTTGAAATGGACGCACTCGCCCGTCCGCTGGCCTTCGATCCGGCAGATCACGTTCCAGCGCGGATAGCGGTCGCTGTCGCCGAGCGCCCCCTCGGCGCGGACCATCTCGACCTTCCAGCCCTGCGCGCCCATCCGCTCGCCCACGAGCGCGCAGATGTCGCGGTAGTGACGGCCCGGCGGGTTCAGCGTGGGGATGCGGATCAGCTCCTGCGTGCAGGAAATCAGGTCGTCGCGGCGGTTTTCGATTTCTGCAAGCAAGCGGTCCATGGGGCCTCCTCGTGGCGGTGGCGCCACATTGGGGGGAAACCCGGGCACTTGCCACTCCCGCTTCCGCAATTCATTCCCATCTGTAGACTATACACGTGACAATCAATTGAGAGGGGATGACGTTCGGTGGCCGATTTCGACGCACAGGTGAGGGAGAGCCAGGCGCAGGTCGCCGCGGCGCAGGAACAGATAATCAAGGTGACGAGCCGGATCTCCGAAGCGCGCGAGAAGCTGGAACAGGGGATCTCGATCGACGTCGAGAACGCTACGCTCGAAGAAGTCCACGCCCATACCGACGCCATGAACGCCAACATCGCCGAGCTCATCATGGGCCTCGATGACGTGACTGCCGGCTTCTCCAAGGATTTCGACGAAATGCGGTCGAAGACGGGGATGGAGACGTTCGTCGGCTTCTTCGCCCGCGGCAAGTCCGAGTCGATGCGTCAGGAGCGTCTGCGCTCCGCCTCGATCGACGACAAACTGCAGGATCTGATCTCCAAATCGGACACGATCACCAAGCTGCTCGAGGGCCAGCTCGCCACGCTCAACGAGCAGAAGGCGCAGGTCGAGGGCAACCTGTCGACCACGCTCGAGGAGCGTGAGGCCGCCGTCTCTGAACTCGAGGGTATCCGCGCCGAGATCACCGCGATGGATCCGCGCCTGATCGAGCTCGAGAACAAGATCAGCGTCGAACAGGACGCCGCCACGCGCACCCAGCTCGAGACCGACCTCGCCGAGGCCAACACCCGGCACAACGAACTCGTCCAGGCCGAACAGGTCGTGCTCGCCCGCTCTCAGACGCTCGAACGCTACATCGAGAAGGGCAAGACCTGGGTCGACAGCCTGCAGAACCAGGCGGCGACCCAGATGGTGCTCATCAACAAGCTGGCGACCGACACCAAGCAGCGGGTCGTTCTCTATGATGCGCTCTCGAAGTCGCTCAAGACCGCGCAGCAGCAGGACGTCGCCCACCGCATCAACGAGATCGGGGTCAAGACCGATCAGGAGGCGCAGCAGGCCATGGCTGCCATCGGGGCTGCGACCAACACACGCATGGCCGAGATGCTGGAGGCGCACGAGGATCACATGGTCTTCGCCCGCGACGTGCTGGAGGCCAAGCAGAAGGCTGACGAGCGCTTCGCCCGCCGCTTCAGCGCCATCGTCGAGAAGCACGACAAGAACCTCTACGGCGGATGAGCCCCGGCACCGCATCTGCGGACGGGGGTAGGGCGGACGTCTGCTCCGACGGCTGGGACAGGATCGTCCTGCGCCTTCTGGTGAAGGCCGGCATCTGTCTCCCGATCGGCCTCGCCTTTCCGTTCTTCGCGACGGCGGTTTTCCTGTTTTCCGTCGCGCTCTTTGCGCTTGCGGTCGCCGTCGCATGAGTGCCGCCGTCCCCCGCCACCGCGTCCGGCCGATCCTCGGGGCGCTCGCGCTCGTCGCCGCGATCCTTCTGGGCGGAACGCTCTTCGTCGCCGGATGGGTCGGAGCCGCCTTCGACGCGGCAACAGACCGCAACTGCCATCCGCCCGGGGGCCCTTCCGAGGCGAACCTCGCCTATGCCGCCGGTGCCGTTGCGGAGGCCTTTCCCGATCTCGGCCCGGTGCTCACGCCCGAGAACACGAGCCTCTGCCGCGTGCCGCTGCAGCCCGACATGACCGGGTTCGCCCTGCTGCCGCCCGACGCTCTCGGTCCGGTCGCGTTCAGGCCGGTGACCGGGGACACGCCCCTGCCGGACGTCTCCGTCGCGCCGCACCTCGACTTCGGCGGGCGCGGGGCCGTCGTCGCCGTCGCCGAAGGGCACTCCGACGAGCCGCCCGCCCGTGTCGACCTCTTTCGCCTGGCCGATGGGCATGCGATCCTTCACTACCGGGATTTCTGACCCATGACGCTCAAGGAAGACCTCGTCCGCGATCATGTCGGCCTGCAGGAGAACCGGCAGGCACGACGCTACTTCGCCAAGTTCGAGACCATCCTCGAACACCTGCCGCGCATCGCCGGCGAGATGGAGCGCGACGGCCGCCTCACGCGGGCGGAGCTCGAAGCGGTGGCCGGGCATCTCTCGGGTCTCAATCACAGCTTTCGCGCGCTCAGCCACAAGTACCTGATGACGGGCCGCGACACCGGCGTCTTTCTGGGCTCGCTCATGGTCGATCGCCGTGCGTCCGGCTTTCCGGTGCTTCAGGAGCTTCTGTCCATGGCCTCGGACGCGGGTCAGGCCACGACCGCTCTCGCGCGTCTGCCGGACCCGGCGACGCTGCGCGAGCAGATGATCCAGGCGATCGTGGCCGAGCGTCGCATCCCGACGGATCTGCAATACGCCATGTCGCAGCGGCTCTACTTCGACGAGCTGCAGCAGGGCGATCTCTTCTGGCCGCGCAACGATGTGCGCATGGTCCTTCTGCCCGGTGAGCCCGAGCGCCACCTGTTGCATTGGTCGGTCTGGGACGGCCGACGCAACCTGCCGGTGATCTGGCTGATGGAGGTCGAGGACAGCGGGGCAAGCGGCCTGCCGTCGGACTTCGCCCGGATGGCGCGGGTGAGCGGGCATCTGATGGCGCAGGCCCTTCCGGAGCTGAAACTCTCCACCGTCGCCAGTGGGTTCGACACCGACTTTCCCGACGTCCATCCGAAGCGCCTCCTGCGTCTGACGGTCGGGCCGATGTATTCCTCGGCCTTCACGCAACAGACCGAGGGCCTGGGCGAGGTGCTGGTGGCGGCCCGCGCGCCGGCCGGGGAGGACTGGGCGCTGGCCTGGACGCTCGAAACGCTGGTGTCGCGCGGGACGGAGCGGATGCGCTCCGGCTGGTTCGGCAGCGTCGAGCGCCAGATCTGGGATTTCCCCGATCTCGCCGCCGCACAGGCCGGTGCCACGCAGACGGAACGCGCCGCGATCCTTCCGAAACGGGTCTACCAGGCGCTGGCGGAGACGCGGGTGGCGGGTTTCTCGGATGTGGTGAAATACGTGGTCGGCGGGGGGCGCCTGTGGCGGGCGGAATAGCGAGGCCCCGCCCCGGACCCCTGGGTATTCGAGAAACGAAGAGGATTGCGAGATGAGCCTGTCCGGCGATGCGATGGAACTGACCGAGGCCGAGATCACGGCCCGTTTCGAGGCGGCGCTGACGCTTCTGTCGGGCTTCGATCATGCGCCCCGTCTGGGCAAGGCGGCGGAGGCCCCGCGCGCGGAGCGCTCGCCCGGGATCGGCACACGCGGGCGGTTCCGGTCGACGACGCCGGGCCTCGTCACCCGGCGCAGCGCGCCTGCGGGCGGCGTCCACCTGCGCGAGACGGTGGAGGGCGAGGGCCTCGTCACGCCCGCCCGCGCGCAGGTGCTTCAGGGAATGCGCCGCGCGCTCGCCATCGCGCTCGCCGTGGGCGCGAAGCTGGAGGACCGCACCGGCCTCGACACGCTGAAGACCGCGAACCTCGCCGGGCGTCTGCCCGAGACCGACCGCGCCAAGTTCACCGAACTGCTGGAGGCGGAGGCGCTGGCCGTCGGCCACGTCTTCGCCAATGCGCTGGCCTTCTTCCTCGCTCCCCTGCGCGGCACCGCGACCGCCGAGGTGCCGAGCCCGGAGGAGGTGCTGACCGACAACGCACAGATCATGCTGGAGGGCCTTCTGTGGGAGATCGACCAGCGCATCGACGGTCAGGACGACGACGCGCTCGTCGCCACGCTCGCCGCGCAATGCGAAGCCCTGCTGGAGCGGCTCTCGGACCGGGCACGCACGGCGGCGCGCGGGGCCGTCTTCGGCGATGTCTCCTACCGGATCGAGGCCGACGACCTGACGCTCAACGGGTTCACCCCGGCCGCCCGAGCCGCCGGCAAACCGCTCGTGATGCAGTTCAAGAAACCCCATGAGGTCGTCGGCAACCATATCGCCAAGCATCAGGCGCTGAAGCTGTCGAAGATGCTCATGGCCTACGACTTCGAGCGCAAGATGAACCCCTTCGCCGACCTCGGCGGTTTCATCTTCACCTTCATGGGCGACGGCGCGCCGGGCACGGGCAAGACGACGCTGATCCAGATGATGGCCGGCCTGATCCACGACTATTGCGAGGTCGCCGGCTATCCGTTCCGCTACGAGAACCTCTCGACCGACAGCATCGACAGCTACCAGGGCAAATCCGCCCAGAATGCCAAGGCCTTCATCAGCGGCGTGCTCGACCCGAGCGTCATCGGCTTCGGCACCATCGACGACATCGACCAGCTCGCGGGCAAGCGCGGCGACCGGCAGGCGAGCGCGGGGCAGCTGGAGATCACCGCCGTCCTGATGGAGAGTTTCGCGGGCGCCAACACCGTCGTGCGCGGCAATTGCACCTTCGGCATGTTCTCGAACTATCCCGAGAACGTGGACGACGCCCTGCGCCAGCGCGCGGGCGCGCGGTTCCTCGTGGACGGGCCGCAGACGCGGGCGGACTACGTTGACATCCTCGCGCTCCTTCTGGGCAAGCGCCACGACATCCCGCTCGGCGATCACGAACTCTACGCCGCGCAGGAGCTGACGAAGGCCGTGGCCGAGAGCTTCGAGAAGCATTCCCGCCCCGCCGAACGCAAGCTGGCCGAGGTCTTCGACGCGGTGCAGGGAAAGATCGGGGAGCTCGACACGATCGCCAAGATCGGCACCTACCTGAAGGGCATCCAGGAGGCCGACACCCGCTTCACCGGCCGCGCGATCAAGAACATCACCGACGCGGTGAAGGTGCGCGCGATGGACGTCGAACTACCTGACGCCTGGTTCGAGGACGCGGCGACCTTCATGCACCAGCCCTACGAGACCAAGATGGAGATGGTGGGCGAGATGCGCGTGCCGATCACGACCGAGATGGTCCTGCAGGAGGTGAACCGCTACGCCGACTCCGAATTCCGCTACGCCGACAAGTCCGACGAGGTCGCCATCGAGGACGCGGTACGCGACATGAGCCGCATGGAGGAAGCCAAGCGCCGCTACATGGAGCAGCGCGGATGATGACCTCCGTCGCGCTCCCCCTCGTCCTGCTGGCGCTCGCCGCCTGGGCGATTCCGTGGCTCTTGTCGAAGCTGCTGCCCGAGGGGGTGTTCTGGCTCGTCCTGATCGGCCTCCTCTCGGCCGTTGCGCTCGCGGTGATCTCGGCCGTCGGCTTCTACGTGCTCTACGGCGAGGCCGGGGACGAGGTGTTGAGCGCCGCACCGTGGCACTTCGTGAAACTCTCGGCACAAGCCGCCCTCGTCTGGGGCCCGGTCATGGTGCTGTCGCTCGCGAATATTCCGCGCGGGTGGAAGGAGGCGGTGTGGTGAAAAAATCCCTCGCGAAGATTGCCAAAATTCCTCGAAGTGCCTCACAGATCGCAAAGCTGCCGCCTCAGCAAGCAGCTTTTTTGGGTGTTCTCGATTACGCAGTTTCTGAGATAAATATAGCTCAAAGACTGTTCCTGCTTTCTTGTCACGAGGCTCCTGAATGTGAGGAGTTGAAGATAGCTGTTACTCTTCAACAGAATCTCCTAATCAGACTCTCATCCAGTAAAATTTTCGAGGTTTACGAGGAGACGAAGGTACTGTCCCTAAACTCCTCGGACCAATCGGTGAAAGAGTTATCATCAGAATTTGTTTCCGAATTTGACAAACTGTCAAAGGCTGACGGTTACCAAATTGCGCGCGCGATACGACATGAATCGACAAATCACTATAGCACTAAGGCCGCGTCAAAGAATATGGATTTCTTGCTGGAGGGTGCCGATGCGAGTCTGTATGTCACAGATCGACAAGGAAACGGGTTTTATCCCTTCGGCGACGCTTTGATGTTTGATGCTCGGTTAAATCGACATGGTGGGCGTCGCGGCGATGGGGATCGGATGGTTAAGTGCTGGCTTGACTGGGCTTCGACAGCGAACAGAGCGTTGCATGAGCTTCATGGTGCGGCCTTTGTAAAGTTGTGGCTGGACAGATATCCTACGCGAAAGAGGCAAATGAGAAACTTATGGGTTGAGCCTGAGCTGACTCACGATTTTTCTCCGCTACTTCCAGTGTATCTCCATAAGGGTAATTGATGCACCGCCTGATCCGCCACGGCCTGATGTTCGGCGGCCTCTTCGAGGTCGCCTCGCCCGCGCTCGTCGAGCGTTATAACCGCGCGCTCGAACATCTGACGGGCAAGCGGACCGCGCTCGATCATTTCCACGTCGACCTGAGCGGCTTTTCCCCCGAGATCGGGGATGAGCTGGGCGACATGGACTATCTCAACCCCGGCGGCTGCAATCGGCAGATCATCCTTCTGTCGACCGGGCAGCGGAGTGCGCCGCTCCTCGAAATGAAGTTCTCGACGACGCAGGCGATCCTGCGCGCCTTCATCGACGCCAACGAGGCGCAGCTCTTCCGCCTCACCGCGCGCGATGCCGTCGCGGGCGAGTTGCAGAATTCGGTCTTTTCGGTGCCCGCGCCAGAGCGGCTCCTCGACATCCGCGCCGTCACGGTGGAGGCCGATACGACCACGGGCATCGTCCGCGACGCGGCCGAGCTCGACAGCCTCATCGCACGCTTCCGGACGGAGCCCGACGCTTGGTGGGACGACGTGCTGGTGGCGCAGATGATCGGGCTCGCGCAGAGCACGGGCGACGTCACCCGCGCGCCCGTCGCCTTCGACGCGCCGACCTTCCGACAGGACGATTTCTGGACGTCGCATCACGGCGGGCTCTACGTCTTCCGTTCGGTGCCGAAACCGGCGGTGATCGCGAACCGGCTCTTCGACGTCCCGAACATCGAGGTCATCGACCTCAGCGACGCCAACCATATCGCGACCTTCCTGCAGGCCAATGGCCTCACGCAACCCATCGTCGAGGGCCGGGGCGAGGCGGCCGCCGGTATCCTGCGCGAGAAACTGGACCATCTGGCCATCGCGGCACTCGGCCGCGCGGGGCACCTGCCCGGGACGGTGGACGATCGCGCCCTGCGCCGCGCAATGCAGACATACGGCGATGCGCTGCCCGAAGCGGTGCACGCGCTCGGGGCGATGCTCGCCTGGGCCGAGGGGCGCGGCGACTGGCCCCGTATCGACAGCACGAACCCCGCCTACTTCCACACGCTGCGCGCTGCGCCCGGGCCGCTGCGCGACCTGACGAACATGATGCTGGCCGAACTCGCCCCGCAGGACTTCCGGCAGCTTCACATCTGCCACAAGCCGCTCTTCTACGATCGCTATCGCGCGATGCCGGACCCCCTGAAGGAGTGGGTCGCCGCCCGGCTCGCCCGCGACTATGCTGCCGACAGGTCGGGGGTGTGGAAGCATCTCTACGCGGCGGACGTGCCCGTCGACCTGCCGAAGGTGAAGCGGCCCGAATGGCCGGACGGTAAAAGAGGGCCCTGGGGGTAGTCATGTTCGCGTTGTTGCGTCTTTTCGTTGTCCTGATGGTCCTGCTGACGATCGTCTACTGGGCGCTCGTCTTCTACTTCCGCGCGGGAGAGCGCGACCGCCTTGAGGCAGAATGGGAGGCGGAGCAGCCGCCCTTGCCGCGCGACACCTACGTCGAGAACGGCATCCGCGAATACCGTCGCAGCCTGCGTCGCAAGCTGCTCTGGGGGGTGTATATCGTACCCATCGGGACCATCTGTATCCTGATCTATGTCGTGAACTACGCCTGAGGGGAGCGCGATGGCCTACGTGAAATGGACCTTTCTGCTACTGCTGCTGGCAGTCGTCGGCTCCTTCCTGCACTACACCCTGCCGCAGACGGACATCGTGCGCGTCGTCGGCACGGAGGTCCGACGGATCGACTACGGCGAGAACTCGATCTTCTGGCAGGGCGGCGACGTCGGGGCCGCCGGCAACGCGATCAATCAGGACGTGCGCTTCATCAACACCGTGCGCGAGAACGGCCGCCCCTCGGTCTATCGCAACGAGGATACGGGCTGGGGCTGGCCGCCCTATTTCAAGCTCGACAGCTCGAACCTGCAGACCGAGGCCGAGGATCTGCGCTCGACCCCTGCGGACCGGCAGTGGGTCGCGCTGACGCATTACGGCTGGCGGTCGGAGTTTCTGACGATCTTCCCCAATGCCGTCGGCATCCGCCCGGTCGAGGGGCCGGACGTGACGATCGTGCCCTGGTTCAACATCGTCTTCCTGACGATCCTGCTGGCCATCGTCTGGGCGATCACCGTCCGGGTCATCCGCTTCCGCCGCAATCGCATCGATCCGCTCTTCGAGGAGGCCGGAGACGCCTGGGACGACGCGGGCGAGGCCGTGGCACGCAAGCGCGGCCGGTTCCGGGCCTGGCTCGACACCTGGAAGGGGAAGCCGAGGGTCTAGACGACGTTCCGCCATCTTCGGGCTCGACCCCGACGATCTCCCGGTGCCCTAGTCGTCGTCCACGCCCAGTTTCGTCTTCGCGTTCGGGTCGATCGTCGTGCGCCAGAGCGGCACGCCCGAGCGGAAGGCCGCGCGCCCGATCATATGCGCGCCGACCGGAGCCGTGATGAGCAGGAACACCACGATCGCCACCGCCCGCGCCACCGTTGGCGCATCGCCATAGCCCGCGCCCACCGCCAGCATGATAAGTCCGGAGGCCAGCGTGCCCGCCTTGGTCGTCGCGTGCATCCGGATCAGAACGTCCGGCAGGCGCAGGATGCCGAGGCCCGCGACGAAGGCGAAGAACCCGCCCAGCAGCACCGAGATCGCGAGGAAGAGGTCGAGGATCATCGTGGCTCGCCCCCGTCGTCGCGGTCGTCCGCCTGGCGGAGCTTGTGCGCGTCGGGACGCTCGCGCTTGCGCTCCACGAACCGCGCCAGCGCGACCGTGGCGAGGAAGCCGATCAGCGCCAGCACGACGGCCACGTCGAGGAAGGCGGTCGTCCCGGTGTCGAGCACGTAGAGCCCGCAGAAGGCCACGATCAGCACCGTCATCGTGTCGAGCCCCACCACCCGGTCGGGGAGGGTCGGCCCCCTGATGAGCCGGATCATCGCCAGGATGACCCCCGCCATGACCAGCACGAAGGAAATCTGCACGGCCACGGCGGTGATCGGCATCTCGGATGTCAGGGCTGTCATCGCGTCCCCCTCATTCCATCGCCTCGCGCACCCAGCGTTCCATCCCGTTCTCGATGCTCCGCGCCAATTCGTCGGGATCGTCCGCGAACATCGCGTGGATCACCAGCGTCTTGCAATCCGGGGCCACGTCGAGGCTGAGCGTGCCCGGCGTCAGCGAGATGAGGTTCGTCACCAGAAGAACCTCGGCTTCGCCCTGGGCTTTGAGCGGAATGCACACGAGGCCGGGTCGCGCGCGGTGGCGCGGCGTCAGCACGTCCCAGGCGACCGAGACCGACGAGACGACGAGTTCGTAGTGAAAGAGTACCAGCAGTTTCACCCAACGCCAGACGCGGGTGAAGTAGTTGCCGGTCTCGCCGAAGAGCGGCTGGATCACCCAGAGTGCGAGGAAGCCCACGCCGAAGCCGATGGCGAGGCCGCCGAGCGTGAACTGACCGGTCAGCGCCGCCCAGGCGACGGCGAGGAGGAGGTTGAGGAGAAAGACGCTCATTCCGCCACCTCCGTCACGGGCGCACCCAGAACGGCGGTGACATAGGCACTCGGGTCCAGAAGCTCTTCGGCGGCGCGGGTCGCCACCTGCACGAAGGGCTCGGGGAAGAGCCCGATCACCACCGTCAGGATCGCAAGTCCCGCGATGGGCGAGAGCAGGAAGAACCGCTCCGACGCGGAGAGGCTTCCGAGGCTCGGGACCGTGCCGCCCGGATGCGGCTTCCAGAACGCGCGGCCCCAGATTTTCGTCATCGAGTAGATCGTCATCAGGCCCACGGCCAGCGCCGCCGCCGCGACGAGCCAGAGTTCGAGGTCGAGCGAGGCCTTCACCAGCACGTATTTCGCCCAGAAGCCGGAAAGCGGCGGGAAACCGGCGAGCGAGAAGGCGGGGACGAGGAAGAGGAACGCGAGCAGGGGCGCGCCGCGGTAGAGGCCGCCGATATGGTCGATCTCGGTCGAGCCGGCGATGCGGTTGGCCACGCCCGAGACGAGGAACAGGTTCGCCTTCACGATGATATGGTGGACTAGGTAGAAGACCGCCCCCATCAGCGCGAGTGGCGTGAGGAGCGCGAGGCCCAGCACCATGTATCCGATCTGGCTGACGATATGGAACGACAGGATGCGGCGGAAGTCGGTCTGCGCCGCCGCCCCCAGAACGCCTGTTATCATGGTCGCCACCGCGACCCAGAGCATCAGCCCGTGGGTCCAGCCGATATCCTGCGTGAAGACGAGCGTGAACATGCGCATCATCGCGTAGACGCCCACCTTCGTCAGCAGTCCCGCGAAGACCGCCGAGACCGAGAACGCCGGCGTGTGGTAGGCGGCCGGCAGCCAGAAGAAGAGCGGGAAGACCGCCGACTTGATGCCGAAGCCGACGAGGAAGAGCGTCGCGATCACCGTCACGAGACCCGGATCCGCCGCCTGCACCTTCTGATGCAGGTCCGCCATGTTGAGCGTGCCGGTGACCCCGTAGAGCAGGCCGATCCCCGAGAGGAACATGATCGTGGAGATGAGGTTGAGCGTCACGTATTTGATGCCCGCGTCCATCTGTACCCGTCGACCGCCGAGCACCAGAAGTCCGAAAGAGGCGATGAGCATCACTTCGAACCAGACGTAGAGATTGAAGAGATCGCCGGTCAGGAAGGCTCCCGAAACACCCGCGATCAGCACCTGGAACAGCGCGTGATAGCCGCTCTCCTCCATCTCGGGGCTGATGTCCGCGGTGGCGTAGACGGCGACGGCGAGCCCGGTGATCCCGGTGATGACGACCATCACCGCCGACAGCGTGTCGGCGACGAGCGTGATGCCGAAGGGCGCGGCCCAGGTTCCCATCTGCGCGACCTGAATGCCGTCGGTCAGCACCTGCGACAGGAGCATCGCCGCGGCGATCAGCATCGCGACGGAGCCGGCGACCGAGATCCAGCGCCCCTCCGGTCCGCTCCGGAAGAAGAACGCCAGGATCGCGGTGGCGAAGGCGATCAGGATCGGCAGGGGAAGGAGGAGGTCGCTCACGCGCGATCCTCCGGCTCGGCGAGGCGCATCTCGTCGCTGTCGAGCGTGCCCATGGTCTGATAGGCGCGATAGACGAGGACGAGCGCGAAGGCGAAGAGGCCGAAGCCGATCACGATGGCCGTCAGGACGAGGGCCTGCGGCAGGGCATTGGCCACGCCCTCGGGCGGGGCGTCCATCCCGTATTCGATGAGCGGCGGCGATTCCGGCGTCAGCCCGCCCGACGCGAAGATCAGAAGGTTCGCCGCGTTCGAGATCAGGATCAGCCCGAAGAGGAACCGCAGCACGTTGCGCGCCAGCATCAGGTAGACTGCCGCCGCGACCATCACCCCGCACATCAGAGCGACCAGGAATTCCATGTCAGACCTCTTCTTCCAGTGCGAAGACGAGCGCGAGCACGCTGCCCAGAACGACGAGATAGACGCCGAGATCGAAGAGCAGGATCGTCGAGAGCGGCGTGCCCTTGTCGGTCTCCGTCGCCCCGATGAAGAGCCACTGCCCGGCAAAGAGCCCGTCGCCCGGCAAGAACCCCGCGACCCCGGCCAGGAGCGCGAGGCCGAGCCCGCCCACGGCGATCGACCGCGGATCGAGGCGCAGGGCCTCCCGCGCTGCCTTGCTGCCGTGGGCCACGGCATAGAGGATGAACCCCGTCGCCCCGATGAGCCCGCCGATGAAGCCGCCGCCCGGCTCGTTGTGCCCGCGCAAGAGCATCCAGATCGAAAAGAGGAGCAGGAGGCCGACGAGAAGGCGCGTCGCCGCGCGCACGATGAGGGACGTCATGGGCTCGGCCTCCGGACGCCCTTCAGAAGCGCGTAGGCGCCGAGAGCCGCCACCGCGACCACCGCGATCTCCCCGAAAGTGTCGAGCGCACGGAAGTCCACGAGGATCACGTTGACGATGTTGCGTCCGAAGGCGAGCGGGGCCGAGGCCTCCTCGAAGAAGGCTGTCAGCTCCAGGTCGAGCGGCGCGGCCTGAACCGCGAGGAGGATCACCGTCGTCATGGCTCCGATCGAGATGGCCAGCAGCAGATCCCAGCCGCGCACCGTCTTGACGTACTCATGGTTGAGATAGGGCAGCTTCAGCATCGCGACCGCGACGAGCACCACCTGCAGCACCTCGACGAGAAGCTGCGTGATGGCGACGTCCGGCGCGCCGAAGATGATGAAGACGAGGGCCACCCCGATGCCGACCACGCCGAGCGCGGCGACGGCCGTCATCCGCGAATTCGTGAAGGCGGTCAGGAGGGCGCCCGCCAGGATGAAGGTGAGGACCGACCAGTGCTTCACTTCCAGATCGTCGAGCGGCGGGATCTCGGGCGAGAGGCCCGCACGCCAGACCGCGACCGCGGTCGACAGCCCGAGCGCCAGGAAGGTCACGAAGATATAGCGCCGCAGCCGCCCCGTCTGGATCAGACCCGTCAGCCCCGCCGCGCCGGCGGCGACGCCGTCCATCAGACGGTCCCAGCCCGGATCGAACCGCGGCTTGAAACGGGCGAGGCCGCTGCGCAGCCGCCCGTGCAGCAGGTAGAGGACGAAGCCCGTCGCAAACGTCACGAGCGAGAGGACGAAGGCGGCGTTCACTTCCTTGAAGAGGTAGAGATCCACCTCGACCGGCCGTCCGGCAACCGCCGTCGCCGCGGGCGCGACGAGCGCTTCCGCCCAGTCCGGCATCAGCCCGAAGGCAAGGCCCAGCACCGAGAGCAGGACCGGACCCGCCAGCATCGGCCAGGGGCCCTCGTGCGGCTCGACCGGCGTTTCGGCTAGTGGGCCGGTGAAGGGGCGCCAGGCGGCGATACCGGCCGCCACGAACATCAGGACCGAGGCCGCGAAGATGCAGCCCGTGACCCAGATCATCGCCGGCGCGCCGAGAGCCGCCTTGTAGAGGAACTCCTTGCCGACGAAGCCGAAGAGCGGCGGCAGCCCCGCCATGCTCGCCGCCGCCAGCATCGCCGCCAGCATCGTGACCGGCATCGCCCGTCCGAGGCCCCGCAGGACCGTCGCGTCGCGCGTGCCGGTGCCGTGATCCACGACGCCGATCATCAGGAAGAGCGCGGCCTTGTAGAAGCTGTGCACCAGAAGGAACGCCATCGCCGCCTCGAGCGCGTAATCGGTGCCCACCCCGATGAACAGGACGAGCGTGCCGAGCGCCATCAGCGTCGTATAGGCCAGCACCTGCTTGATGTCGGTCTGCCGGATCGCCAGGACCGAGGCGAAGACAGCGGTGAACCCGCCCGCGATCGCCAGCGTCCAGAACCAGAGGTCGGTGCCGCCGAGCGACGGGTTCATCCGGGCGAGGAGATAGACGCCGCCCTTCACCATGGTCGCCGAGTGGAGGTACGCCGAGACGGGCGTCGGGGCCGCCATGGCGTTCGGCAGCCAGAAATGGAGCGGGAACTGCGCCGACTTGCTGAAGGCTCCCGCGATCACCAACCAGAAGATCGGCAGGTAGAGCGCGTGATCGGCGAGCGAGCCTTCGATGGCAGAGATGGAGAACGTGCCCGCCGCCGTCCCGATGAGGACGATGCCCGCGAGGAAGGCGAGGCCGCCCGTGCCCGTCACCACGAGGGCCTGCAGCGCGTTGCGCCGAGACTTCGCCTCGTCGGCGTTGAACCCGATCAGCAGGTAGGAGGACACCGTCGTCACTTCCCAGAAGACGAAGAGTGCCAGAAGGTTGTCCGACAGCACGAGGCCCAGCATCCCCGTCATGAAGGCCATCAGGTAGCACACGAAGCGCACGTAATGCGGGTGCCCGCCGAGGTAGCTTGCCGAATAGAGCGTCACCAGCGCGCCGATGCCGCTGATGAGAAGCGCGAAACTGAGCGACAGGCCGTCGAGCAGGATGCCGAGCGTCACGCCGAGCGAGGGGATCCACTCGACGTCCCATCTGAGGACGGCCCCGCCCGCGACGGCGGGTATGTGTTGTGCGAACCATAGGAACAGCCCGAACGGCAGCAGGATCGAAATCCACCCGGCCGGCCCGCCCAGAAATCGTCTGTCTGTCCCGTCGTCGGCCATTCGGTTCCCTGTCGTTGAGATGGGAAATAGACGAGCTGTTTGATTGTTCAACCCGGTCGTCTATCTATTTTTCAATAGCTGCTATCTATCGGTGCCCGATGCCTACCCTGCAACAGTTCCGCTATCTCGTCGCCGTGGCCGAGACGCTGCACTTTCGGCGCGCGGCCGAGAGCGTGAACGTCACCCAGCCGACGCTCTCGACCCAGCTGCGGGAGCTGGAGGAGAAACTCGGCGTCCAGTTGGTGGAGCGCTCCCGCGCCGGAGTCACGCTCACGCCGGTGGGTCAACAGGTCGCCGCCCGCGCCCGCGCCGTGCTCCGCGACGTGGCCGACATCTCGGCCCTCGCCCGCGCCGGGGCGGACCCGCTGGCTGGCACGCTGCGGGTGGGCGTGGTCGGCTCGCTCGGCTCCTATTTTCTGCCGCTCGTGATCCCGGCACTCCATGCCGCCTATCCCCGGCTCAAGTTCTACGTGCGAGAAGGCACGGCGCAGGACCTGATGACGCGGCTGCACGACGGCGCGCTCGACCTGCTGTTCTTTCCCACGCCTCTCGACGATCCTGCGCTGGCGAATGCCGCGCTCTTCCACGAACCGCTCCTCGTCGTCATGCCGTCGGATCATCCGCTCGGCGCGCGCGCCGTGGTCGAGCGGGGGGACCTTCGCGGCGAGACGGTGATGACGCTCGAGGCCGGGCATCGCCTGCACGATACCGTCGCCGACCTCTGCGCCGAGACGGGGGCCCATCTGTCGCTCGACTACGAAGGCACCTCGCTCGACACCCTGCGGCAGATGGTGGCGACGGGCCTCGGCCTCTCGGTGCTGCCGGCGCTCTACGTCCGCTCCGAGGTCGCGCGGGAGGATCTCGTCACCGCCCGCCCCCTCGCGGATCCGGCCCCGGGGCGCGACATCGGCATGGTCTGGCGCAAGACCTCGGCGCGCGGCGCGGCCTACGACACGCTCGCGGCCGCCATCCGCGAGACGCTCGCGCGCACCGCGCCGGAGGTGCGGGTGATCGAATAGGCGCGACTGGCCCTATCCCGATCTGCGCGGGCGGGGCAGGGTGAACCATGGAGCTTCTCGCCCTCACGCCCGCCGACATCGCCCTACTCGCGCTCATCGCATTCTGTGCCGGTCTCGTCCGGGGGTTCTCGGGCTTCGCACTCTCGGCGCTCGTCATGGCCGCGGCGGTGCCCATCCTGCCGCCGGCAGAGCTCATCCCGGTCTGCTGGGTTCTCGAGATGGTCGCCTCGCTCCTGATGGTGCGGGGCGGGGTGGCCGATGCCGACAGACGCATCGCCCTCGGCCTCGCCCTCACATCGGCACTCGGCGTGCCGCTCGGGCTCTATCTCACGACGACGCTGCCGGTCGACACCACCCGGTTCATGGCGCTCTCGGTTCTCATCACGCTCGCCGTGCTGCAACTCGCGCGTATCCGCTTGGCCTTCCTTGCCACGAACCCGGGGCTCTACGGGTCGGGCCTGCTGGCCGGCATCGTGACGGGCATCGCCTCCATCGGCGGCATGGTCGTCGCGCTCTACGTCCTGGCGCAGGATCGGCCGGCCCGCGTCATGCGCGGCTCGCTCGTCCTCTTCCTCTTCGTGTCGTCGTTCTTCTCGCTGATGTGGCTCCTGGGCTACGGCGTCATGGACGCCCGCGCACTTGCCCGTGGCGCGGTCCTCGCGGTGCCCTGCGCGGTCGGCGTCATCCTTGGCAAGCGCCTCTTCCGTCCGGCGCTGGAGCCATACTACAAGCCCTTCGCGCTGTGCCTCCTGATCGGTCTGGCCGGGCTCAGCCTGCTCAGGACGATGATGTAGGGCCCGCGCCGGCCGTCATCCTCGGGCTCGACCCGAGGATCTCCGGCAGCGCTCAGGTCCCGAAGGGAACCCAGATCGTCTGCACCTCAGTACCCGCCGCCAGGAAGGGGGCCGCGTCGGCTGCCGACCAGTCGCGTCCGCGCCCGTCGTTGACCCAGGTCCGCTTCAGGTCTCCGGCGGCCTCGGTCTCGATCACCTTCGAGAGGTCGGCCGAGGAGAAGCTCCAGACCGCGTCCACGTCCATATGCCCCGCCATTTGGGCGGCGAGCTCCGCGTGGTCTCCGGTCAGGATGTTGAGAACGCCCGCGGGCACGTCCGACGTTTCGATCACCTGATAGAGGTCCGTCGCTGTCAGCGGCGCGCGTTCGGGGGCGACGAGGACGAGGCGGTTGCCCGTGGCGAGTGCCGCGCCGATCACATGCGCCATCGCCACGAGCGGCGTCTCCTCCGACGCGAAGGCCCCGATCACGCCCAGCGGCGTGTTGAGCGCGAGGGCCAGGCCCCCCATCGGCACGCCGAGCGTGCGCCCGTCGTGCTTGTCGGCCCAGGCGGCCCAGCGGAAGAGATGGCGCACGGCTTCGGCCGCTTCGCCCTTGCCGCCGGTCTGGGCGGCGAGGCGGGCGTCGAACTCTTCGGCCCGGGCCGCAAGGTTCTCGGCCAGGTAGTAGAGGATCTGCGCCCGCAGGTGCCCCGTCGTCCGGCTCCAGCCCTTCGCTCCGTTCGCGGCCTCGACCGCGTTGCGCAGGTCCTTGCGGTTGGCGATGCCGACCTCGCCCACAACGCCCTTCGGGCCGGTCACCCGGCGGGAGTAGCCGCCATCGGGCCGCGCCTGCTTGCCGCCGATGTACATTTTGGCCGTTCGGTCGATTTCGTTTTGTACAATTTGTTCATTTTCGGGGGTCTTGACGGGTTTGAGCGTTGCACCCGCCGCCGGCCGCACATAGGCCGAAAGCCCCGCGATCCCGCCCTCGCGCCCGAAGCCCGACTCCTTCATCCCGCCGAACGGCGCAGCCGCGTCGAGCATGTTCGTCCCATTCACCCAGACGACGCCCGCCCTGATCTTCGGTGCCGTATCGAGTGCGACGTCGAGGTCCTGCGACCAGACCGATGCGGCGAGGCCATAGCGTGTATCGTTGGCCAGCTGCACCGCCTCGGAGGGCGTGCGGAAGGTGGTCGAGACGAGGACCGGGCCAAAGACTTCTTCCGCCATCAACGGGTCCGCCCCGTGCACGTCCGTCACCAGCGTCGGCGGCAGGAAACAGCCCTCGGGGCAGGTGCCCTGCGTGATCGTGCCGGAGGTTTTGCCCAGCATCGCCAGTACGTTGTCGCGATGCTCGGCATGAACCATCGCGCCCATGTCGACCGCCTTGTCGAGTGGATCACCCACGCGGATCTTGGCGATCCGTGCCTTGAGGCGGTCGTGGAAGTCGTCCGCGATCCCCTCCTGCACCAGAAGGCGCGACCCGGCGCAGCAGACCTGTCCGCCGTTGAACCAGATTGCGTCGACCAGCCCCTCGACCGCGCTGTCGATGTCGGCATCCTCGAAGACGATGTATGGGGATTTTCCCCCGAGCTCCAGCGTCAGCCCCATCGCCCGCCCCGCCGTCTCGCGCCGCAGGATGCGCCCGACCTCCGTCGAGCCGGTAAAGGCCAGCTTGTCGATCTCGGCCTTCACGAGCGCGGCCCCCGTCGCCCCGTCGCCGGTGACGATGTTGACCACTCCTTCGGGTACACCCGCGCTCTCGCAGACGTCTGCGAAGGCGAGCGCCGTCAGGGGCGTCCATTCCGCCGGCTTCAGGACCACGGTGTTCCCCATGGCAAGCGCCGGCGCGACCTTCCAGGCCAGCATCAGGAGCGGGAAGTTCCACGGCACGATCTGTCCGCAGACGCCCCAGGGCTCCGCCCCCGGCATCACCTCCGCCCGCAGCTCCGCATGGCCCGCGTGGTGGTAGAAGTGTCGCGCGGCAAGCGCCACGTCGATGTCGCGCGCCTCGCGGATCGGCTTGCCGGTGTCGAGCGTCTCCAGCACGGCGAAGAGGCGCGAATGTTTCTGCAAGCCCCGCGCGATGGCATAGAGCACGCGGGCGCGGTCGTGGTCCGACGCGGCGGCCCAGCCTTTCGCGGCCTTGCGCGCGGCTTTCACGGCCTTCGCCACGTCGGCCTCGGTCCCTTGGGTCACGCGCGCCAGCACCTCGCCCGTCGCGGGGTTGACGGTGTCGAACGTTTCGCCCGGTTTCAGCCGCTTGCCGTCGATGACGTGCCCGAAGGCGCGGTCGTGCCTGTCGAGCCAGGCATCGGCCTCGGCGCGGCTTTCGGGGGCGGGGCCCCAGTCCATGCTCTCGAAGATCTCGGCCACTGTCATGTCGCGCCTTCTTTGTTTCAAGTTGTCCCCGGGCTACGGGGGTGCCCCCGGCTGTCTCAGCCTGCAGGGTGCCGATGGGCGGCCGAATACCGCCCCGTCACGTGATGCTCCAACTGCCGCTCGATGTCGCCCAGAAGGGACGAGGCCCCGAAGCGGAAGAGATCGGGGCGGAGCCAGCGGTCGCCGAGTTCCTCCTTCAGGAGCGCGAGATAGCTGATCGCGTCCTTCGCCTTCGACACGCCGCCCGCCGGCTTGTAGCCGACCTTGAAGTCCGAGGCTGCCTCGTAGGCGCGGATCGCGCGCATCATGGTCAGAGAGACCGGGAGCGTCGCGTTCACCGCTTCCTTGCCGGTCGAGGTCTTGATGAAGTCCGACCCGGCCATCATGGTCACCATGCTGGCCTTCATTACGTTCTTCAGTGGGCCCAGTTCCCCCGTCGCCAGGATCGCTTTCATATGCGCCGGCCCGCAGGCCTCGCGCATGGCGCGGGTCTCGTCGTAGAGCGCCTGCCAGTCGCCGGTCAGGACGTGGCGGCGGGAGATGACGATGTCGATCTCCGTGGCTCCGGCGGCGACGCTCTCCTCGATCTCGCGCAGACGCAGCGGCAGGGGCGAGAGGCCCGCGGGGAAGCCGGTCGAAACGGCGGCCACGGGCAGCTTGCCCTGCACGGCGTCGACGGCGACGGGCACCATCTCGTGATATACGCAGACCGCACCGGTCGTGAGGCCCGGCAGGCCGATCGCTTCCAGGAGGTCCGGGCGGACCGGTTGCAGGGCCTTGGCGCAGAGCCGGCGCACGCGACCGGGCGTGTCGTCGCCCGAAAGCGTCGTCAGGTCGATCATGCTGACGGCGCGGGCGAGCCAGGCGGCCTGCCAGTCCTTCTTGACCGAGCGGCGCGCGGGCAATGTGCCGGCGCGGCGCAGGGTGGCTGGCGTGTTGACGCGCACGGCCTCCACCACGGCTGGGTCGAAGGGCAGTCCGGCGTTGCGGGGCAGGTCGGTGGCGGTCACGCGCGGTCCATCGTTTGGGGCGGGGCAGGAGGGAAAGTCGTTGCACGGGGTCCGGCGGAGTGCAACCATGACGCACCGACGCTGGGGGGCGAGGTGGCATGGTCTGGGAGACGCAGCGGTGAGCGACGCGACGACGTTCGAGCCGGGGTCCATCGGTTGGCTGAAGGCGCGGGTTCAGGAGATTTCCGGCCTGCAGGCCGAGCGGTTTTCAGCGCCGGGCGGGGTCGGGCGCGCCTCCGTTCGCGTCCACCTGAGCGACGGGACCACCGCGATCGCGACGCGCCGCGACACGCCCGCGCGCACCGAGACGGAGGCCGGCCTGCTGCAGGTTCTGTCCGCCGAGGGCGCGTCCGTGCCGAACGTTCTGGGCTATCGGGACGGGTTGCTCCTGCAGGAGGATCTGGGGCGCAATCGTCTCTCCTATGCCGTCGCCGGGGCCAGTGATGCAGATCGCCCGGCGCTCCTGCGGGCCGCGCTCACGGCGCTGCAGGGCTGTCGGGCCGCGATCGCGCGGCGACCGGAGGTGGCGGCCCGGCTTCCGGGTCTCGGCACCCGGTCGGGCTGGGCGGAGGATTTCGTGTCGCGCCCCTTCTTCCTGTCCGGAGATCTGTCGATCGCGATGCCCGCGGTGGACGCCGACGCTCTGGCGCAGTCGCTCGCGGCGGACCCGGTGACCTTCACCCGCTGGGACGCGCGTCTCGCCAACGCGACGCTGCGTGCCGACGGAACGGTCGCGTGGTTCGACTGGGCCGTCGCCGGATTGCGCGGTGGCGTCGAGGATCTGGGTGCGGCGCTCGCCGATGATTACTGCGACCTTGCGCCCGCGACGACGCTGGGCCTCCTCGGGGAGGTGCTGCCCGACGACGCGGCGCGCGGGCTGGCGCTGAGGACGGGGGTGCTCGTGGCGGCCAACCGGCTGGCGCGCATCCAACGGCGGATCGAGCGGGACGGATGGATCGACGCGGAGGAGGCGTTGCGCCTCGACCGGATGACGGCGGTTCCGGCGGTCGTGGCCGCCCTGACGGCGCGGATGTCCGCGCTCGCGACCGAGGATGCGCTGACCGCAGGTCTCGCGCCGTGGTTCGCTGCTGTGGGCGATGCGCTTCTGGCTCGGGCCGACCACGCGGCCTGATGCCTCGATCCCCGCGATCGCGCCGTCGGCTCAGGCCTCCGCGCGGATGACCCCGGCGAATTTCTCGAAGATGGCACCCGACCCGGCAAGGACGTGTCCTTCCTCCATCATCGTCTGTGCCGGGCGCATCGGTTCCACGAAACCGCCGGCTTCGCGCACGATGAGGATGCCGGTCGCGAACTCCCAGGGCTTCAGCCCGCGCTGCCAGAAGCCGTCCATCCGCCCGGCGGCGATATGGGCGAGGTCGAGCGAGGCGACGCCCGACTGCCGCAGGCCCGCGACGGCCGGCATCAGCTGCGCGATGTCCTTGATCGCGGCGGGCAGGTATTTCCCACCCGCGGCGGGCAGGTTCGTTGCGAAGACGCAGTCGACGAGCGCGATGCGGCCCGAGACGCGCAGGCGCGTGCGTCCGTCGAGCCAGGCCCCGGTGCCCTTCTCGGCCCAGAAGAGTTCGTCGCGCAGCGGATCGTACGTCACCGCCGTCGCGATCTGCCCCTTGTGCCGGAGCGCGATCGACACGGCCCAATGGGGGATGCCGTGGAGAAAGTTCGCGGCCCCGTCGAGCGGGGTGATGACCCAGTGGCGGGTCGGGTCTGTCCCTTCCTCCTCGCCCGCGGCCGAGAGCCAGCCGTAGTTCTCGCGGGCGTGGGCAAGGTCGTCGCGCAGGATCTCCTCGGCCTTCGCGGCGGCCCGGGTGGTGAAGTCGCGCGGTTGCTTGACCCCGGTCTGCAGGTTCTCGACTTCGCCGAAGTCCTTCAGAAGGCTGCGCCCTGCCTTGCGGGCGGCCTTTATCATAACGTTGAGGTTGGCGCTGCCCTGCTGCATCTCGTCGCTCCGAAGTCCGGTCAGAGGCTGCCTTTAGCCGAGGTCGCGGGCCGCGACCACCCCCAAGCGCCGCGGGGCGGACATGCTGGGGAAAGGACGCTCGGGCGGCCCGTGGCGTTAACCTTCGGTTTACCATCGGCCGACTACCGTAAAAGGCGAGTCGTTTAACGAGTTTCGCCCTTGACGTCACCGCGCCATCCCTTGGCCCCTCTGGTCGGCCTGTTCACGCGCCGTCGCGCTGCGCCCGCGCCGCGTGATGCGGTAACCGGATTCGCCGAAGCGCGGCCGGACGGGTTGGCCGACCTCGAGGCGCGTCTGCCGCCGCCGGGCACCGAGACCGTGCCTGCGGCCGCCCCGGGTTGGCGACATCGCCGTCGCCTCGAGGGCAGCGAGAGCGCCGGCGGCGGGCTGGTGCGGCAGGCGGACGGGTCGATGCGCCCGCACTACTGGGGCCATCGGGAGCGGTTGCGCACGCGGTTCCTCGCCGGCGGGCACGTGGCGATGCCGGAATACGAGCTTCTGGAACTCGTCCTCTTCAACGCGATCCCGCGGATCGACGTGAAGCCGCTTGCGAAGCGGCTTCTGGCCGCTTTCGGCGACCTCAACGGCGTCATCGCTGCGTCCGAGGCCAATCTTCTGAAGGTCGAGGGCGCGACGCCCAAGGTCTTCCTGCAGCTTCGTATGCTCGAGGCCATCGCACACCGCATGGGGCAGGCGAAGATCCTGCATCGCGAGGTTCTGTCGTCGTGGTCGGCGGTCGTCGACCATTGCCGCACGACCATGGCGCACCGCGACACCGAACAGTTCCGCGTTCTCTTCCTCGATCGGCGCAACCGGCTCATCGCGGACGAGGCGCAGGGCGAGGGGACGGTCGATCATGTGCCGGTCTATCCGCGCGAGGTCGCGCGTAGGGCGATCGAATTGAACGCGAGCGCGCTCGTCCTCGTCCATAACCATCCTTCGGGCGACGTGACGCCCAGCCGGGCGGACATAGAGATGACGGAGAAGATCGTGGCTGCCTGCGGCGCGCTCGACGTGGTCATCCACGATCACATGATTATCGGCCGCGACGAGGAAGTCTCCTTCCGCGCGCTCGGCCTGATCGCGGAGCGCTGACGGGGCGGTCGTCCGCCCCGTGCGCGGGTCTCAGAAGTTCTGCGGGAACATCGCGCGCATGGCGGTCTCGTCCATCTCGGCCTTGAACTCGAACTTCGAGGCCCAGTCGCCGGCCTTTGCTGCGGCAGGACGCGCGTTCACCTTGTCGAACCACGCCTGCACGTTCGGATAGTTCGAAAGTCCGCCCTGGCTCTCCATCACGAAGCCCGCGGCGCGGACCCAGCCCCAGAGCGCGATGTCGGCGATGCCGTAATCCGGCCCACCCAGCCATTCCGACTTGCCCAGCCGCTCGTCGAGCACCTTGTAATGGCGCGCGATCTCCTTGGTGTAGCGATTGGTCGCGTAGTCACTGTCGGTATGGACGCGGGTGAAATGGACGCATTGGCCCGAGTAGGGTCCGATGCCGGAGGAGACGAAGAAGAACCACGACAGCATCTCGCCCATCGCGGCCCCCTCGGCCGGGAGGAACTGCCCATGCTTCTGCGCGAGGTAGAGCAGGATCGCGCCCGAGTCGAACACCGCCTGACCGTCGTCCTCGATCGCCGGCAGCTTGGCGTTGGGGTTCACGGCGAGGAAGTCGGCCGTATGCTGCTCGCCCTTGCGGGTGTCGATTGGCACAATCTCGGGCGCGAGGCCCAGTTCCTCGATCATCAGCGCGACTTTGAAGGGGTTCGGCGTGGTGTGGAAATAAACTTTCATGGGGCCTCCGGGCCTGTCGGTTGAGAAGATGTGTAGTGACTGCTAAATTAAATTTGGATGGTCAAGAGTATTATAGTGAGCACTAAAGAAAAGAAACGGGGTCGTCCTCGCGCCTTCGACGTCGAGGCCGGTCTCGACGTCGCGCTGAAGGCCTTTGCCGCGCGCGGGTACGATGCCGTGGGCGTCGCCGATCTCTGCGCGCAGCTTGGCGTGAAGCCGCCCAGTCTCTATGCGGCCTATGGCTCCAAGCGCCGGCTCTTCGAAATGGCCATCGCGCGTTACGGCGCGGGAACGGCGGCGATCTATGATGCGGCGACGGCCGAGGCTACGGATCTGCCCGACCTCCGACGCCGCGTGCTGACGGCGGCGCTCGATCTCTACCTGCGGGACGGCGGGCTCGGGTGCCTCGTTCTGGGCACGATGGCCAGTACTGCCGAGCCCGAGTTGCGCGCCACGCTCGGCGGCATCGTCGAGGCGAGACGGGACGCGATGGTCGCACGGGCCATGGCCCTCGGCGCGGACGAGGCCGAGGCGCGGGCGGAGGTCATGGCGATTTCCGTCGCGATGATGGGGCTGTCGGCGGCGGCGCGGTCGGGGCTCGACGCGGAGGGCTTGCGGGCCGCGCTGGATCGGCTGATCGACGGGGCGGGCCCGTGAGTGTCACGAGACCAGATCCTGCCCCCGCTGCAGCTTGAGCGGCTCGGTTCGCATCAGTCGCAGGACGTTCGCCATGAAGGGCTTGGCCGCGTCCGTCTCGCGCACGGCTGCGTAGAGCCGCCGGGTGAGTCCCGTCTCCGTCAGCGGCCGGGTCACGTAGTCGGAATTGTAGCGCACCTCCCGCACGACCCAGTCGGGCAGGACCGAGACACCCCGGTTCGACGCCACGAGAAGGAGGATCACCGCCGTCAGCTCCACCTGCCGCAGCGCCGCCGGCTCGACACCCGCGGGCGTCAGGAGCTGCGAGAAGACGTCGAGGCGCGGGCGCTCGACCGGGTAGGTGATCAGCGTCTCGCCGGCGAAGTCCTCGGCTTCGACGAAGGGTTTCGCGGCGAGCGGATGGGCGGCGGAGGCAAGGAAGACCGGTTCGTAGTCGAAGAGCGGCGCGAACTCGACGCCCGGCAGATCGGCGGGGTCGGAGGAAACGACGAGATCGACCTCCTCCTTCTGGAGCGCGGGCAGCGCCTGGAACTGGAGACCGGGGCGGATGTCGACGTCGACGTCGGGCCAGGCGCGGCGGAACTGCTCGAGCACCGGGAACAGCCATTCGAAACAGGCGTGGCATTCGATGGCGATGTGCAGCCGCCCGGTGCGTCCCGTCTTCAGGCCGGCGAAATCCGCCTCCACGGCCTCCACCTGCGGCAGCACCTCCTCGGCCAGCCGCAGGAGCCGCTGGCCCGCCGCCGAGAGCGTCATCGGCTTCGAGCGGCGCACGAAGAGTTCCATCCCGATCTGTTCCTCGAGGTTCTTGACCTGATGCGAGAGCGCCGACTGCGTGATGTTGAGCCGCTCCGCCGCCCGCGCGAGCCCGCCGCATTCGGAGATGGCGCGGATCGTGCGAAGGTGGCGGAATTCGAGGTGGAGCTTCATTTCTCGCGCCCGGCTCATGTTCATGTTGAGGATTATGAGCCTGTCTCACGAAACCGGGTTGGGGCACAAGAGAAGAGAGCCAAGAGGACAGATCCATGCCGACCCCCGCCGTCTCCTTCGAATTCTTCCCGCCGAAGTCGCTTGCCGGCTCCTTCCGTCTTTGGGACTGCGTCAGTACGCTGGCCCCGCTCGCGCCCGAGTGGGTCTCCGTCACCTACGGGGCCGGGGGCACTACGCGCGAGTTGACGCGCGAGGCCGTGGGCGCGATCGGCGCGCAGTTCGGCCTGCGCGTGGCGGGCCATCTGACCTGCGTGGACGCGAGCCGCGCGGAGACACTCGCGGTCGCGGAGGGCTTCCGCGCTGCCGGTGTGGAGGACATCGTCGCACTTCGGGGCGACCCGCCGAAGGCAGCCGACGGCTTCACGCCGCACCCCGACGGCTTCCGCAACTCCGTCGAGCTGATCGGTGCGCTCGCGGATCGGGGGTTCAACGTCGGGGTCGGGGCCTATCCCGACGTGCATCCCGAGGCGCGCGACGCGCAGGCCGATATCGACTGGCTCAAGGCCAAGGTCGACGCGGGGGCCCGAGAGGCGATCACACAGTTCTTCTTCGACGCGGAGACCTTCCTGCGGTTCCGCGACCGCTGCGCCGCCGCCGGCATCGACGCCCCGATCGTGCCCGGCCTCCTGCCGATCGAGGACTGGGCCAAGGCGTCGCGGTTCGCCGAGGCCTGTGGCGCGACGATCCCCGACGACCTGCGCGCGGCCTTCGAGGTGGCCTTGCGCGACGACCGGGCCGATCTCCTCGCCATCGCGCAGGCGGCCGAACTGGCCGACCGTCTGGTGGAGGAGGGCTGCCATCACCTGCACTTCTACACGCTCAACCGCCCCGAACTGACCCGCGACGTCTGTGCGGCTCTCGGGGTCGTCCCCCGACCCTCGCTGAGCCGCGTCGCCTGAGGCCACTGGTTCCCCACCAACGGGGCGGTTACTGTCCCCGGAAAGCGCGCCTTTCCGGGGATCTTTCATGTTCGCGACCACGTCATCTGGGCTTGCCAACCGCGAGACGCTTTTGTCGATGTCGGGCCTCGCCTTCATGGAGGCGATGAAGGACGGCACCCTGCCGCATCCGCCCATTGCCCAGGGTCTCAACTACCGTGTCGATGTCGTCGAGCCGGGCCGCGTGACCTTCGTCGGCGCGCCGTCCTTCGCCCATTGCAACCCGATGGGCACGGTCCACGGCGGCTGGTACGGCACGCTCCTCGACAGCGCGATGGCCTGCGCGGTGATGACGACGGTGCCGCGGGGCAGTTTCTACACGACACTCGAATACAAGGTGAACCTCGTGCGCAGCATTCCCCTCGATACGGAGATCGTGGCCGAGGGCGTCGTGCAGCACGGTGGCCGGTCGACCGGCGTGGCGGAGGGCACGATCCGGGGGCGGGCGGACGGCAAGCTCTACGCGACGGGCTCGACCACCTGCCTGGTGATGGCGGGCTGACGCATGGACCTGCGGGCAAGGATCGAAGCGAGCTTCGCGCGGCAGGGTATGATGCGCACCCTCGGGGCGGAGCTTCTCTCGGTCGAGGCGGGCGAGGTCAGGGTCGGTGCGGACGTGACGGAAGGCAGCGCGCAGCAGCAAGGGGCGGGCCACGCGCAAGTGGCCACGGCGCTCGGCACGATGGTTCCGGTCCGGGCATGACGGGTGAGCGCGACATCGACGTCCTGATGGCGACGCTGGAACCGGTCCTCGACCCGGAAATCTGGGTTTTCGCCACGCTGACCGACCGGGCGCGCGCCCACGACATCGAGGCGATCCTGCGGTTCGAGGAGGCGGAGGGCACCACGCTCGTTGTCACGGAAACCACGGCGCAGAGTGAGGGTCTGGACGCCGTCTTCCGGTCGCGGCGGATCACGCTGAACGTGCACTCGGCGCTCGACGCGGTGGGGTTCCTCGCGCCGATCGCGACGCGTCTGGCGGCGGCTGGGATGGGTGTGAACCCGGTTGCCGGGTTCTTCCACGATCATCTGTTCGTGCCGGCCGACCGGGCGGAGGATGCGATGCACATCCTTCACGAGATGCGGGACGCCGCGCGGCGCTGAGGCGTCAGCCCTCCTCGCGCGCCGCGTCGACGATGCTCTGCAGGCGGTCGGCATCCACGAAGCCCGGCACCAGCGTTTCGCCGATGACGAAGCTCGGCGTGCCGGTGAAGCCAAGAGATTGCGCCAGCTCGCGCGTCGTGGCGAGGTGTTCCTCCACCGCGTCGCTGTCCATGTCGAAGCGCAGCTTCTCCGTGTCGAGGCCAAGCTCCGTCGCGATCTGCATCACGCTCGCCTCGTCGATGCGCGCGGAACTACTCATGAGCGCCTTGTGCATCTCGTCGTACTTGCCCTGCTCGCGGGCGGCGAGTGCGGCGCGGGCTCCGAAGATCGAGCCTTCCGACAGGATCGGCCATTCGCGGTAGACGATCCGGACGTCGGTATCCGCGGCCAACAGCGCTTCGACCTCGGGGCTGGCGCGGCGGCAGAAGCCGCAGTTGTAGTCGAAGAACTCGATCAGGGTGACGGAGCCGTCGGGGTTCCCCGCGACCGGGGCGTTCGGATCGTTCTCCAGCACGTCGCGGCTCGACGACAGCGTCGCCTCCGCCTGAGCCTCGGCATCGGCCGCGTCGCGCGCGCGCAGGATCTCGACCGCCTCCATGATGATCTCCGGGTTTTCCAGGATCGCTTCGAGTGCGAGCTTCTTGACGTCGTTGGGCGTCAGCTCCTGCGCCGTCGCGGGAAGCGGGACGGCGAGCGCGGCAAGGAGGGGCAGGGCGAGAAGGGGGCGCATCGGTTGTCCTTTGCGAGGGATGGGTCACGTGTTCGTGAAAAGGTGACGTGCCCGGCCACCGGGTGCAACCGGGCCCGAGCGGGACAGATGGTCACGTTCCCGTCAAATAGGCGCGCTGGCGCTCGCCCCCGCCCGGCGTCTCGCCTATTCGTCCGGCATGTTGCGCGCGCTGTCCTTCCTGCTCTGCTTGGCCGCCGGCCCCCTTTCGGCCGCAACCTCCGAGGTGGCCCAGGGCAATGTCGCGACAGCCCGGCTCATTTCCGCCGAGAACGGCATCGGACCGGGCGGCGAGACGATTTCGGCCGGGCTCGACGTGCGTCTCGAAGACGGCTGGAAGACCTATTGGCGCAGTCCGGGAGAGGTCGGCCTCCCGCCCGAGCTGAACTGGGAGGGGTCCGAGAACATCGCGTCCGTCGAACTCGCCTATCCCGCCCCGACGCGCTTCGTGGCCTTCGATATCCAGAATTTCGGCTACGGCGAGGAGGTCGTCTATCCGCTCACCGTCCGCCTCGAAGAGCCGGGCGCGCCGGCGCGCCTGTCGCTCAGCGCGACGCTTCTCGTCTGCGAGGAGATTTGCGTGCCCGAAACGCTGGACCTCGTGCTCGACCTCCCCGCCGGCGGAGGGCTCGACGCGGAGGCGGCGGCGCGGCTGGCCGACTGGATCGCACGGGTGCCCGGCGCGGGACCAGAGGCAGGCTTCGCGCTCGATACCGTGCATCTCGACGAGACCGCGCTGACGGTGAAGGCCCGTGCCGATGTGCCCTTCGCAGACCCCGACATCTTCCCGGAACAGGGCGACTGGGCATCCTTCGGGGCCCCTGAGATCACGCTCGCCGAGGGCGGGCGCGCGCTCCATGCGGTATTGCCGGTCATCGCGCCGGGGCAGGGCGATCTGGCTCTCACTCTGGTGGATGGCGACCGGGCCGCGACCCTGCCCGCGACGCTTGCCGCGAGCCCGCCGCCCGCTCCGGCGACGGGCGGCGGGCTCGCCTGGACCCTCCTGATCGCGGCGCTCGGCGGGCTCATCCTCAACGTGATGCCCTGCGTCCTGCCGGTGCTGTCGATGAAACTCGCCGGGGCACTGCAGGCCCGCGACCGCCCGCTGCGACAGGTGCGCGCGGGCTTCCTCGCCTCGGTCGCCGGAGTGCTGACGTTCTTCGTCGGTCTGGCCGGCGTGATCGTCGCGCTCAAGGCCGCGGGCGTGTCGGTCGGCTGGGGCGTGCAGTTCCAGCAGCCGGTGTTCCTCGCGCTGATGATCGGCCTGATCGTTCTCTTCGCCGCGTCGATGTTCGGCTGGCTGGCCTTCGGCCTGTCGTCCGACGCGATGACGCGGATGGCGCGGACGGAGGCGCGCGGTGGCCTCGGCGGCGACTTCGCGACGGGCATGTTCGCGGCGGTCATGGCCACGCCTTGCTCGGCCCCCTTTCTCGGCACGGCGGTCACCTACGCGCTGACCCGGGGCGCGGTGGAGACCTTCGCCGTCTTCGCGGCCATGGGCGCGGGGCTGGCGCTCCCGTACCTGCTCGTCGCGCTCAGACCCGCGCTGATCCGGCACTTGCCGCGCCCGGGGGCCTGGATGCGGACGGTTCAATACGTCCTGGGCGGGCTTCTCCTGCTGACGGCCGCGTGGCTCGTGACCGTGCTGGCGGCGACTGCCGGCTGGCGCGTCGCTGGCGTGGTCGGGGGGCTTGGGCTGGGTCTGCTCGGGACGTTGGCCTGGCGGCGCGGATCCTGGTCCCTGGCCGCGACGGGCCTTGCCACTGTGACGGCGGCGGCGCTCCTGCTGCCGGTGGCGGAGCGGGGTCCGGGCGCGGTGGACGCGGGCTGGGAGGTCTTCGCGATGGATCGGGTCACCGCCGAGGTCGCGGCCGGGCGCGTGGTCTTCGTCGACGTGACGGCGGACTGGTGCCTGACCTGCAAGGCGAACAAGCGCCTCGTCCTCGACGGCGAGACCGTCTCCGCGGCGCTTGCGCAGACCGTCGCGCTGCAGGCCGACTGGACGCGGCCCGACGCGGCGATCGCCGCCTACCTGCAGTCGAACGACCGCTTCGGCATCCCCTTCAACGCGGTCTACGGCCCCGGCGCGCCCGACGGCATCGTCCTGCCGGAGCTCTTGACCGAGGCGGCGGTTCTCGACGCGCTCGACCGCGCCGGGGGCTGACGCGGCTCAGGCGCGGCGCTGTCGCATCCGCTCGACATAGCGGTCGACCAGCGCCATCTCCTCGGCCGACAGCGTTTGCGCGCGGGGATATTCGGGGGCACCCCTGTCGTTACGGATCGGCGTCTCCCATCCGGCGGTCGTGTCGAAGAACCGGGCCACGCCCTCTTCGCCGAACTCCCGCAGGAAGCCCTGCACCACCACGTCGAGATAGCTCTGCAGGATCGGGCGCGGCCCGTCTGCCGGGCCATGCAGGTCGTGCGGGATATGGTAGATCTGCGGCCCTTCGGGCAGCTTTGCGCGCAGATAGCCCGTCTCCCGTAGGTCGAGCGCGGCCCAGTCGCCCATGGGCACATCCGCCGAAAGACCCTCGATGACGCTGCCCTCGCAGGGTTCCCCGGTCAGGAAGGACACGTGGTTGATCGGCGTCGCGCGCCAGACCCTGCGCCAGCCTGCTACGCGCATCCGTTTCGCGCCCGGGTAGACGTGCGTCTGCCGGTTCACGAGGCTGCCATATCCGAAAAAGCGATTCATCGTCGCCTTCCGTAATCTTCCCTTGCCTGCGGGTCGAGTGTTTCGTATCGGAAACATGCACGCCCGGGAGACTCTGTCGTACCGACAGGGCCGAAGGAGCAACCGCCCCGGTAAACTCTCAGGCAAACGGACCTGGCGTGCGAAGAACTCTGGAGAGTGCCCCCATGCGGGGCCGCCGAAGGGATAGCGATCTCAGGCGAAAGGACAGAGGGGGCATCGAAGCGGGCCGGTCCGGCCCCATGGAGGTGCCGTGATGTCCGACCCGATCGACCTGCCGCTTGCGGCGCTTCACACCGAACTTGGCGGCAAGATGGTACCCTTCGCGGGCTATTCCATGCCGGTGCAATACTCGCTTGGCGTGATGGCGGAGCATCTGCATGTGCGCGCGAAGGCCGGGCTCTTCGACGTGTCGCACATGGGTCAGGTGATCCTGCGCGGGACGGGCGCGGCGGCCGCGCTGGAAGCACTGCTGCCGATCGACGTGATCGGGCTTTCCGAAGGACGGCAGCGCTATGGCCTTCTGATGCTGCCCGACGGAGGCGTGGCCGACGACCTCATGGTGGCGAACCGGGGCGATCACCTCGTCGTCGTCGTGAACGGCGCGATGAAACACGCCGACATGGAGATCCTGCGTGCGGGGCTGCCGGACCTCTCGGTCGAGCTGCAGGAGGATCGCGCGCTCCTTGCCCTGCAGGGGCCCGCGGCCGAGGGCGTGCTCGCCGCCCTCGTCCCCGATGTCGCCGCGATGCGGTTCATGGATGTCGCCACCTTCGACTGGTCGGGCACAGACCTCTGGGTCAGCCGGTCGGGCTATACCGGCGACGACGGTTACGAGATTTCGGTGCCGGTCGCTGAGGTCGAGGCGCTGGCCCGTGCGCTCCTGTCGCATGAAGATGTCGAGCCCATCGGCCTCGGCGCGCGCGACTCGCTCCGGCTCGAGGCGGGGATGCCGCTTTACGGACAGGATCTGACGCCAGAAATCTCTCCGGTCGAGGCGGGCCTCGGCTGGGCGATCCAGAAGGTCCGCCGCACGGGGGGCGAGCGTGCCGGCGGCTTCCCCGGAGCCGACCGCGTGTTACGCGAGTTGGCAGAGGGCACCGCGCGTCGCCGAACGGGCCTCCTGCCGCAGGGCCGCGCACCGATGCGCGCCGGCGTGATGCTCTACGATGCGCCCGGTGCGGTCACTCCCGTGGGCACCGTGACCTCCGGCGGCTTCGGCCCGTCGGTGGGCGCACCCATAGCGATGGGCTATGTTCTCGCGGGGGCGGCCGCCGGCGCGACGCTTTACGGTGAGGTCCGCGGCAAGCGGCTGCCGGTCACCGTGGCCGACCTGCCGTTCCACACACCCCGATACAAGCGCTGAAGACCAGGAGGTTCCATGAAGTACACCGAAGATCACGAATGGCTCGACAACGACGATGGCGTCGTCACCGTCGGCATCACCGAACATGCCGCGACGCAACTCGGCGACGTCGTCTTCATCGAGCTGCCCGAGGTCGGGCGCACGGTGACGAAGGGCGAGGAGATCGTGGTGATCGAAAGCGTCAAGGCAGCCTCCGACATCCTGTCGCCGCTCGACGGGGAGATCACCGAGGTGAACGAGGCGCTGTCCGATACACCGGGTCTGGTGAACGAGGACGCCGAAGCGGCGTGGTTCTTCAAGATGACGACGACCACCCCCGAGGAGATGGACGGCATGATGGACGAGGATGCCTACAAGGACTTCGTGGGCGACTGAGGCACCGCCCTCGCCGTGCCCGCAGGGCGGGTCGAACCCCGCCCTTACCTTCGCGAAAACCCGGAGCGACCGATGCCCCTGACCGACTACGACACCTACGATTTCGCCAACCGCCGCCATATCGGGCCCTCGCCCGACGAGATGGACGAGATGCTCTCCGTCGTCGGTGCCGACAGCCTCGACGCGCTCATCGACGAAACTGTGCCGAAGTCGATCCGGCAGGCCGAGCCGCTGCCCTGGCCGCAGATGACCGAACACGCGATCCTCGGGCGGATGCGGGCGCTGGCCGCGAAGAACCGGGTGACCGTGTCGATGATCGGGCAGGGCTATTCCGACACGGTGACGCCGCCCGCGATCCAGCGGAACATCCTCGAAAACCCGGCCTGGTACACGGCCTACACTCCCTATCAACCCGAGATCGCCCAGGGCCGGCTCGAGGCGCTGCTGAACTTCCAGACGATGGTGAGCGACCTGACGGGCCTGCCCGTCGCCAACGCCTCGCTTCTCGACGAGGCCACGGCCTGCGCCGAGGCGATGGTCATGGCGCAGCGGGTGGCGAAATCGAAAGCCACCGCGTTCTTCGTGGACGAGAACTGCCACCCCCAGAACATCGCGGTCATGCGCACGCGGGCGGAGCCCTTGGGCATCGACCTGCGGGTCGGTCCGATTTCGGAGCTCGTGCCCGGCGACGCCTTCGGCGCGATCTTCCAATACCCGGACACGACCGGGGCATTGCGCGACCTGACGCCCCAGATGGAGGCGCTCCACGCCGAGAAGGCGCTCGGCATCGTGGCGACGGATCTGCTGGCGCTGTGCCTGCTGAAGGAGCCGGGCGCGATGGGGGCCGACATCGCCGTCGGCTCCGCGCAGCGCTTCGGCGTGCCGCTGGGCTACGGCGGTCCGCACGCCGCCTTCTTCGCCTGTGCCGATGCGTACAAGCGGTCCATGCCCGGCCGCATCGTCGGCGTGAGCGTTGACAGCCATGGCAACAAGGCCTACCGCCTGAGCCTGCAGACGCGGGAGCAACACATCCGACGGGAAAAGGCGACGTCGAACGTCTGCACCGCGCAGGCGCTGTTGGCCGTGATGGCGAGCTTCTACGCCGTCTTCCACGGGCCGAAGGGCCTGCACCACATCGCCACCCATGTTCATGCCCACGCCGTTGCACTCCGCGATGCGCTTCGCGGGGCCGGGTTCGAGGTGGCTGCGGGGTCAATCTTCGATACTCTGACGGTCCACGTCGGGCCGATGCAGGGCGTCATCTGGCAAGCGGCCCGGGCCGCCGACATCACGCTGCGCCGGGTTGGCACCGATCGGCTGACCATCGCCTGCGACGAGGTGACGGACGCTGACATCCTCGCCCGCCTGCTCGGGGCCTTCGGTGTGGACGATGTGCCGGAGCCGCGCACCGACATTCCCGCCGATCTGGCCCGCACGACAGAATACCTGACCCACCCGATCTTCCACATGAACCGGGCCGAGGCCGAGATGATGCGCTACATGCGTCGTCTGGCCGACCGCGATCTCGCGCTCGACCGCGCGATGATCCCGCTCGGCTCCTGCACGATGAAGCTGAATGCGGCCGTCGAGATGATGCCCGTCACCTTCCCCGAGTTCGGGCGCATCCATCCCTTTGCGCCCGCCGAGGATGCTGCCGGTTACCGCGAGATGATCGAGGAGCTCTCCGACCGGCTCTGCGTCATCACCGGATACGATGCGATGTCGATGCAGCCGAACTCCGGCGCGCAGGGCGAATACGCGGGGCTTCTGACCATTGCCGCCTATCACGCCGCCAACGGTCAGGAGAACCGGCGCGTCTGCCTCATCCCGACCTCGGCCCATGGCACCAACCCGGCTTCGGCGCAGATGGCGGGGATGAAGGTGGTGATCGTCAAGGCGGCGGAGAACGGTGACGTCGACCTCGACGACTTCCGCGCCAAGGCCGAGGCGGCGGGCGATGACCTCGCCGCCTGCATGATCACCTATCCCTCGACCCATGGCGTCTTCGAGGACACCGTGCGCGAGGTCTGCGAGATCACCCATGCGCATGGCGGGCAGGTCTATCTCGATGGGGCGAACCTGAACGCCATGGTCGGCCTGTCGAAGCCCGGCGAGATCGGCGCGGACGTCAGCCACCTGAACCTGCACAAGACTTTCTGCATCCCCCATGGCGGCGGCGGCCCGGGCATGGGGCCGATCGGCGTGAAGGCGCATCTGGCCGCGCATCTTCCGGGCCATCCCGAAACGGGTGGCGCGACCGGGCCGGTTTCGGCCGCGCCCTTCGGCAGTGCGTCGATCCTGCCGATCTCCTATGCCTACGTGATGATGATGGGCGGCGCGGGTCTGACCCAGGCGACGAAGGTCGCGATCCTCTCGGCGAACTACATCGCGCGCCGGCTCGAAGGGGCCTACGACGTGCTCTATAAGGGGCGGAACGGGCGGATCGCGCACGAATGCATCCTCGACACCCGCCCCTTCAAGGAGGCGGCGGGCGTCACCGTCGATGACGTGGCGAAGCGGCTCATGGACAATGGATTCCACGCGCCCACGATGTCCTGGCCGGTGGCCGGTACGCTGATGGTCGAGCCGACCGAGAGCGAGCCAAAGCCCGAACTCGACCGCTTCATCGACGCGATGCTTGCCATCCGCGAGGAGGTGTGGGCGATCGAGACCGGCAAGATCGACGCCGTGAACAATCCGCTCAAGAACGCGCCGCATACGATGGAGGATCTCGTCCGCGACTGGGATAGGCCCTACACGCGCGAGGCCGGGTGCTTCCCGCCGGGGGCCTTCCGGGTCGACAAGTACTGGCCGCCGGTCAATCGCGTCGACAATGTCGCGGGCGATCGCAACCTGATCTGCACCTGCCCGCCGGTCGAGGACTACCTGGAGGCGGCGGAATAGGTCACGGGGCCGCGGCGCGCACGGTGTCGCGGTCTTCCTGCAAGGCGAGCGCCGCATCCGATCGCTCCAGCGCGCGGACGGAAATGCGCTCGGCGGCCAGGCGCATTTCCGGGTCTTCGTGATCCATCAGCCGTGCGAGCGCGGCTTGCAGGGCGTGCTGCACTTCGACGAGGGTGGCCCCGTCGCGCGCGATGCGGTCGAGCGCGACTTCGACCGCTTCGGTCGGCGAGGTCCGCGGCACCCTCAGGCCGGGCAGCGGATCCTCGGCCTCGGCCCCCGTCCAGAGGTGCAGGAGGCGCGACTGCCGCTTGATGACATCGACGGCCGTCTGGGGGTCGTTCAGGCCGGGTGAGAGTGCACGCTGGCCGATTTCCGACATGACCTGCAGTCCGAAGATCGGATCCTGGTCGAAACTGCGAAGGTCCCCGACCACGATGTCGTCGAGCAGCTCCTCGTCGTCGACCTGCGCCGCCCCGACGCGCAGGACGGGGTCGCCCGGCCCCACCCAGTCGCCCGGCCGGACGAGAACGTCGACTTGGCCCTCGGGGCCCGCGTGCTCCGAGAGCTTCTCGAAGTCGACGTAGCGCACGTAGCCGAATTCCTGCGCCGCGACGGGGCGGCCGCGGGCGGCCTCGTCGGTCGGGATGGTGGCGCAGCCGAAATTCGGGTTCGCCGCCATCGTTTCCATTGCCGCCCGCGTCGCGGCCTCGACCCGGCCCGTCGTCTTTTCCATCGACCCGAGGGCGGCGAGTTGCTGCACCCAGCGGATGAGCGCGACGATGACGGCCAGGAGGACGAGGATCGTGGTGCCGTAGATGATGGGGAAGTCCTGCGCGTCATAGGCCCCTGCATTCACCAGCACCCGGGACACGATGGCGAAGACGAACGCCCCGATGAAGGTGGCGAGTACCCGCTGCGTGCGCCCGTCCTCCCGCAGGAGGCGGTGGGAACGCGGCGTCGCCTGGCTTGCGGCAAACTGGTGTGCGGCCACCATCACCGACAGGGAGAAGGTCGAGACCGTCAGCATCGAATTGGTCAGGACCGAGAGGAGCTGCAAGGTCGGATCGCGACCCATGAGATCACGCAGGCTATCGGGCATCAGCGGCCCGAGGAGCGGTGCGAGCCCGGCGCTCGCGACGGCGAGCAGGGAGTAGAGAGCGACCCGCACCCAGACCTGACGCAGCAGATCGCGCAGGAACCACAGGCCTTTGGACAACGTCATTACATCGGAACTCCGGGTTATGCCCGGAGTAACGCGCAGGCCCGCGATTCGGGTCCGCCCATCCGCTTGACACGCCTTTCGCCCGCCGCCATACGCGTCGCGTTGGGGTCGTAGCTCAGTTGGTAGAGCGCGTCGTTCGCAATGACGAGGTCAGGGGTTCGATTCCCCTCGGCTCCACCAGGTTTCTTCCTGATGCCCGACGAACGGCCCGCCGCCCGAAGGCGACGGACCAGGCCTCACCGCCTGTTCGGCTTCTCCTTCATCACGCGCCGCACCATCCGAGTGAAGTCCCTGTCGCTGGCCCGGCGCTCCGCGAGGGACGCCGCATTGAACCGCTCCTCCGCCTGAAGCTTGCGCCACCGGGCCAGTCGCGCGGCATCGAGCGTTCCCTCCGCGATGGCCGCCCGGACGGCGCATCCGGGCTCGCTTTCGTGGGCGCAGTCGCGGAAGCGGCACTCGGCGGCCAGCGTCACGAGGTCGGCAAAGAGATTCCCGATCCCGTCGGCGACATCGGTCAGGCGCAACTCCCGCATGCCCGGCGTATCCAGCACGCAGCCGCGGCCCGGGATGCGGTGCAATTGGCGCGCCGTGGTCGTGTGGCGGCCCTTGGCGTCGTCTTCCCGGATGCCCTGCGTCGCGAGGGTGGCCCGCCCCAAGAGCGCATTCGTCAGGGTCGATTTCCCCACCCCGGAGGAGCCGAGGAAGGCGACGGTTCGCCCGGGCTTCGTCCAGGGGGCGAGCCGGGTGTCCGGGTCCGTGCCCCGCGCGTCGAGCGTGACGACGGGGACCCGCTCCGAGATCACACCGGCCTCGGCCGCGTAGCGGTCCGCGTCTTCGGCCAGGTCAGCCTTCGTCAAAAGGATGACCGGGTCGATCTCGGCCTCGAAGGCGAGGGCGATGTAGCGTTCCAGCCGTGCAACGTTGAAGTCGGCGTTGCAGGAGGTAACGACGAAGAGCGTGTCGATATTGGCGGCGATCAACTGGACCTGCCGTCCCGTTCCGGGCGCGCGCCGCCGGAGGAGACTGCGCCTTTCGAGGAGTTGGCTGTCGCCCGGGCGCTCCGGATCGAGGAGGAGCCAGTCGCCCACGGTGGCATCGGGGCGCGGGGGCAGGGTGGTCTCGATCCCGTCGCCGGCGACGGTCAGGCCGCTGCGCTGCACCTCGGTCACGCGGATCGGCGGGCGGGCGTCGAGGTCGCCGCTTTCGATCTGCGAGGCGAAATGGGGATGCCAGCCGAGGGCGAGCAAGGGGTTTGCGGTGGCGGGCGTCTGCGCCGCCTTGGGAAAGAACTGGGAATAGTCCCGTGTCATCGGATCTGCTTTCATGTCGTGCCGTGCGGGCACTGGTCAGTGTGAGGAGCACAGTAAGACCCTCGCCACGCGGGCGAGTGCGGCGGTCGATCTGCACCGGGAGGACATCGGCCTCCCCACATTACCGGGACATGAAGACTCCGTGTTGGGTGCTGTGGGCCTAGCAGGCCCGGTCGCCAACGCAAAGGGCCGCCCCCGAAGGTGCGGCCCCCGTGTTGCAATCCCGTCCGATCAGAACGGGCTGTCGGGGTAGTAGAACTCCATCGCGTTGTCCTGCGTCACGAGGACGGAGCCGATGGTGAAGGTGCCCGCGACGGGGGCGGTCGAGGTCAGGCCCACGGCCGTCATCTCGATCGCGGTGGCGATCATCGAGGGCGGATAGGTGACGTTCGCCGGGATCATGGTGTCGCCGTCCGCTGTGCGCTTGATCATCTCCTTCATGCCGGCCCCACCCAGCACGAATTGGATGTCGTCGCGCCCCGCCGCCTCGATCGCGGCCAGCACGCCGATCGCCATGTCGTCATCCGAGGCCCAGACGGCGTCGAGCTCGGGGTGCTTCGACAGGAAGTCCTGCATGACGGTGAAGCTGTCGTCGCGGTTCCAGTTGCCGTGCTCCATGTCGAGGATCTCGATGCCCGAACCTTCGATCGCCGCCTGGAAGCCCTCGACCCGCTCGTTGTCGATGGTCGTCGGGATACCGCGCAGGGCGACGATCTTGCCGCCCTCGGGCAGGGCCGAAACCATGTATTCGCCCGAGACGCGGCCGAAGCCGGGGTTGTCGCCCGCGACGTAGAGATCCTCGATCCCTTCCTGCGCCAGGCCACGGTCCACCACGGTGACCCACGCCCCGCTGTCGGCGACGGCCTTCACGGGGCTCGTCAGCGGCTCGCTCTCGAAGGGCAGGACGACGAGCGCGGAGATGTTGCGCGTGGCCAGCATGTCCTCGATGTCGTTCACCTGCTTTGACGGGTCCGAGGCGGTCGCGAGCACGAAGTCGAGCTCGGGATAGACCTCCTCCAGTCGATCCACGGCCTCCTGCGCGTGGAAGTTCATGCCGCCGGCCCAGCCGTGGGTCGCCGCCGGGATCGAGACCCCGATGACCTTCGTGTCCTGGGCGAGCGCGGGCAGGGCCGTCGCGGCCATCAGGGTCGCCAGTGCGAGATGTTTCATGGTCTTTCCTCCCTTGGTGTGTCCCGGGGGCCTCCTCAGCTCCCGGCTTTGCGTTCCCGCTGCAGGATCACGGCGAGAATGATGATGACCCCCTGGATCGCCCCGTTGAGATAGGGACTGACCCCGTCGGTCAGGTTCAGGATGTTGTCGATGAGGCTCAGGATCAGGACGCCGATCACCGTGCCCCAGACGCGGCCGAAGCCGCCCTTGAGCATGGTTCCCCCGATGATGACGGCGGCGATGGCCTCCAGTTCCCACAGGACGCCCGTGCTGCTCGACGCGGAGCCGAGGCGGGGGACATACATGATCGTCGCCACCCCAACGAGGAGCCCGAGGAAGACGTAGGTCAGCATCCTCACGCGGTCCACGTTGACCGATGAATAACGCGCCACCTGATCGTTCGAGCCGACGGCCGCCGCGTGCCGCCCGAAGGCCGCGCGCCGCATGACGATCTCGCCGGTGATGGCGACGAGGGCGAAGACGATGATCGGCCAGCTGATGCCGAGGATGCCGCCGAAGTAGATCGGCCGGATCACGGTGCGCATCCCGAAGTCGAGCGAGAGCGTGCCGCCGTCGGCGAGCCAGGTCACGAGGCTGCGGTAGATGCCCATGGTGCCCAGCGTGACGATGAAGGCCTCGATCCGCATGGTCGTGATGAGGAAGCCGTTGACGAAGCCCGCCACCGTCCCGGCCAGAAGCGCGGCCAGTATTCCGACGAGGACGAGCGCGACGCCCGGCCCGAGCGTCGGCAGAAGCCCGTTCATCACGAGGATCATCAACCCCGCGATGAAGGCCGCCATGGACCCGACGGAGAGGTCGAGCCCTCCGGACGTGATGACGAAGGTCATGCCGACCGCGATGATGCCGATGAAGGCCGAGCGCGAAAGGACGTTGGTGACGTTGCCCGCGCTCAGGAAGTTCGAATTGAGCAGCGCGCCGACCACGATCAACGCCACCAGGGCGAGGATCGGGCCCAATACGCGCAGGTCCAGCTTGGCCATCATGCTGCGGCCCCCTTCAGCCCATCGAGCCCCGTGGCGAGGCGGATGATGCGGTCTTCGGTGATGTCGTCGCCCGAAAGCTCGCCCGTGATGCGGCCCTCCCGCATCACGAGGACGCGGTCGGAGAGGCCGATGACTTCCTGCATCTCCGACGAAATGACGATGATGGATTTGCCCTCGGCGGCGAGGGCGTGGATGAATTCGTAGATCTGTTGCTTGGTGCCGATGTCGATGCCGCGCGTCGGCTCGTCGATGATGACGATCCGGGGTTCGGCCAGCATCGTCTTGGCCAGAAGCAGCTTCTGCTGGTTGCCGCCCGAGAGGTTGCCGACGTCCACGCCCCGGTGCGGCGCACGGATGTCGAAATCCGCGATGGCCTTGGTCAGCGCTGCGTCTTCGGCGGACTCGTCGATCAGGAGGCGGGTGAAGTCCGACAGCGATTGCAGCGTCAGGTTCTCGCGCATTCCCTTGCGCAGCAGCAGGCCGCGTTCCTTGCGGTCTTCCGTCAGGTAGGCGACGCCCGCGTCGAGCGCGGCGCGCGGGGTCTGGAAGGACGCGGGCCGACCGTCGACGGCGATGTCCGCCGTTGCCGTCCGCAGGCCGACGAGGCCCTCCATCGTCTCCGTCCGGCCCGAGCCGATCAGGCCGGCGAGCCCCAGGATCTCCCCGACGCGCAGTTCGAACTCGATGTCGCGCGCATGGCCCGGCACCTGGAGATTGCGCACGCTCAGAACCACCTCCGATCCCACGGGTCCGGCCCGCTCGGGGTAGAGCGAGGAGACGTCGCGCCCGACCATCGCCGTCGCCATGTCGTCCTCGCTGAGGTCCGCCGTCGCGTGCTGACCCACGACGCGCCCGTCCCGCAGGATCGTCACGCGGTCCGAGATACGCTTCACCTCGTCGAGCTTGTGCGAGGTGAACAGGATCGCCACGCCGTCCGCGCGCAGCCGGTCGACCTGCGTAAAGAGGCTCTCGGCCTCCCGCTCGGTCAGCACGGCGGTCGGCTCGTCCATGATGAGGACGCGCGCATCGCGCGACAGAGCCTTGGCGATCTCCACCATCTGCTTGTCGGGGTTCGAGATGTCGCGCACGGTCGCCGTGGGCGCCACGTTGCAGTCGAGCCGCTTCAGGAGCGCGGCCGCCTTCTCGCGCATCGCCGCCTTGTCGAGGAGAAACCCGCGTTTCAACTCGTGGCCGAGGAAGATGTTCTGCTCGACCGTCAACTGCTCGGCGAGGTTGAACTCCTGGTGGATCAGCACGACGCCCCGTGCCTCCGCATCCTGGCTGCCCGCGAAGGTGACCGGCGCGTCGTCGAGCGCGACCTTACCGGCCGTCGGCGCGAGATAGCCCGATATGATCTTCATCGTCGTCGACTTGCCGGCCCCGTTCTCGCCGATGAGGGCATGGACCTCGCCTGGCTGCAGCGTGATGCCGATGCCGTGCAGCACCTGCACGGCTCCGAAACTGCGGTCGATCTGCGAAAGGGTAAGCTTCACAGATCGACCCAGGCTGCGTTCCGGCGGGAGGACCGGACGCAGGCGTCGATGAACTGCACGCCCTTCAGGCCATCCTCCACCGTCGGCAGCAGATGCGCGGGGGTCTTGCCGTCGCGGTGCGCCACGATCAGATCCGCCGCCTGATCGTAGAGGTTGGCGAAGCCCTCGAGATAGCCTTCGGGGTGGCCCGGGGGAATGCGGCTGCCGGTGGTCTCGGTGAAGCCGGCACCGCCGCGGGTGAGCTTGCACTTCGGCTCGCCGAAGGGTGTGTGCCAAAGGTAGTTCGGGTCTTCCTGCGCCCACTCCAGCCCGCCGGTCTCGCCGTAGACCCGCAGGCGCAGCGCGTTCTCGTTGCCCGGCGCGACCTGGCTCGACCAGAGCATCCCGCGGGCCCCGCCCGCATAGCGGAGCAGGACGTGCACGTTGTCGTCGAGCCGTCGGCCCTCGACGAAGGTGTGCAGGTCGGCGGCAAGGCTCTCGGCCTCGAGCCCGGTCACGAAGCCCGCGAGGTTGTAGGCATGGGTGCCGATGTCGCCCACGCAGCCGCCGGCACCAGAACGCTCCGGGTCGGTGCGCCATTCGGCTTGTTTGAGCCCCTCGGTCTCGGCGGCCTCGGTCAGCCAGTCCTGCGGATATTCGACCTGAACCACCCGGATCTTGCCGAGTGCACCGGACGCCACCATGTCGCGGGCCTGCCGCACCATCGGGTAGCCGGTGTAATTGTGCGTCAGCACGAACAGCGCGTCGGATTTCCCCGCCACCTTCACCAGCTTCTTCGCGTCGGGCAGTGTCGAGGTCAGCGGCTTGTCGCAGATGACATGGATGCCGCGCTTCAGGAACTCGCGGGCGGCAGGATAGTGGACGTGGTTCGGCGTCACGATCGCGACCGCCTCGATCCCGTCTTTCAGCCGCGCCTCGCGCTTGGCCATTTCGGTGAAATCGCCGTAGCAGCGCTTCTCGTCGATCCCGAGCTCCGCGCCGGAGGCTTTTGACTTGTCTGCCGTTGAGGAAAACGCTCCCGCCACCAATTCGTATCGGTCGTCCAGTCGCGCGGCGATGCGATGGACGGCCCCGATGAAGGCACCGGCCCCGCCGCCGACCATGCCCAGACGGATCCGGCTCATCGGTCGATCCCCAACATCCGGCGGTTGGCCGCGTCGTCGGCCCCGCCGTCGGCGAAGTCGTCGAAGGCCTTGTCGGTAACGTGGATGATGTGCTGGCGGACGAACTCCGCCCCCTCGCGCGCCCCGTCTTCCGGATGCTTGAGCGCGCATTCCCATTCGACCACGGCCCAGCCGTCGAAATCATTGGCCGCCATCTTGGAGAAGACCGCCCCGAAATCGACCTGACCGTCGCCGAGGCTGCGGAAGCGCCCCGCGCGGTCCACCCAGCTTTGATAGCCCCCGTAGACACCCTGCCGCCCGGTCGGATTGAACTCCGCGTCCTTGACGTGGAACATCTTGATGCGGTCTCGGTAGATGTCGATGTTGTCGAGATAGTCGAGACACTGCAGCACGTAATGCGACGGATCGTAGAGCATGTTGCAGCGGGCGTGATCGTCGACCCGCTCGAGGAACATCTCGAACGTGACACCGTCGTGCAGGTCCTCGCCGGGGTGGATCTCGTAGCAGACGTCGATGCCGTGTTCTTCGGCATGGTCGAGGATCGGCCGCCACCGCTTCGCCAGCTCGTCGAAGGCGGCCTCCACGAGGCCCGCCGGGCGCTGCGGCCAAGGGTAGACATAGGGCCAGGCCAGCGCGCCCGAAAAGGTGACGTGCTGATCGACGCCGAGGTTGCGCGACGCGGTGATCGCCATCTTCACCTGATCGACTGCCCATTCCTGCCGCGCCTTCGGGTCGCCGTGGACGCTCGGGTCGGCAAAGCCGTCGAAGGCGGTATCGTAGGCGGGGTGGACGGCGACGAGTTGGCCCTGGAGGTGGGTCGAGAGGTCCGTCACCTCGATCCCGTTCTCCGCCGCCTGACCCTTGAAGGTGTCGCAGTAGTCCTTGCTCTCGGCGGCGGTCTTCAGGTCGAAGAGCCGCCCTTCCCAGCTCGGCACCTGCACGCCCTCGTAGCCGCAATCGGCGGCCCACTTCGTGATCGCATCCCAGGAATTGAACGGTGCGTCGTCGCCGGCGAACTGCGCCAGGAACAGGCCGGGGCCCTTGATCGTCTTCATGCTGTCCTCCCGCGTCGGCCGACCACTCCCCGAGTCGGCGCGTTCATGTAATCGTTTACATAGGCGCTTTCGGCTGGCAATTGTTTTTATCCGAACCAGACAGGCGCGAATGAAACCGACCGCACGTATCGCAGATGTCGCCCGCGCCGCAGGCGTGTCGACGGCCACCGTCAGCCGCACGCTCTCTTCGCCCGACCGGGTGGGCAAGGAGACGCGGGACAAGGTGCTGCGCGCTGTCGAGGCGATCGGATATCGCGTCAACGCCGCCGCGCGCGATCTGCGTTCGCGCCGGGCGCGGGCGATCACCGTTCTGGCCCCGAACCTCGCCAACACCTTCTTCAGCCGCATCTTCGCCAGCGTGCAGGAGGTGGCGGGCGCTGCCGGCCTGACGGTGCAGATCTCCGACAGTCTGGTCGAGGGAGAGCGTCTTGCCGTTTTCGGCCGCGACGGGCGATCCGACGGCATCCTGCTCTTCGACGGCGGGCTCGACGCGGAAATGGTGACGGGATGGGGCGTTCCGGTCGTCATGGTCTGCGAGTGGATCGACGCGGCCGATCTGGCCTGTGTCGGCACCGACAATGCCGGCGGCCTCGGCCTCGCCGTCGACCATCTCGTCGCCCTGGGTCACCGGCATCTGGCCTTCGTGGGCGGACCCGCGTGCAACGTCCTCTCGCGCGAGCGGTTGCGGGGGTTCCGTGAGGGGCTCGCGCGCCACGGGTTGACCGCCGACCCGGCGAGCCTGCTGTCCGGCGACTTCACGATGGAAAGCGGCGCGCGGGCCGCTCGGGTCTGGGCCGCGCAGCCTGCGCGGGCGAGCGCGGTGATCTGCGCGTCCGACGAATGCGCCTTCGGCTTCATCAGCGAGGCGGATCGGATGGGCCTGCGCTGCCCCGCCGATGTGAGCGTCGTAGGGTTCGACGACGTGGAGTTCTCGGAGCGCTATATCCCGCCGCTCACGACCGTCCACCAGCCGCGTGCCGCCCTCGGCCGGCAGGCCGCCGAGATGCTGATCGGGGGACTTCGCGCCGGCGGCACGCTCGCGGCGGCGCGGCACGTCCTGCCCTCGCGCCTGGTGGTGCGCGGCTCCACGGCCCCGCCGCCGGATTGACCTTCGCGGCCCGCTGACGCAGTGTTATGCCGCAATGCAGCATCGGTGGAGGCCCCATGGCCACGATCATCACCATCGCCCAGCAGAAGGGCGGCTCGGGCAAGACCACCTTCACCGCGCATGTCGCGACGGAGCTTGCGCGGCGCGGCCATCGGGTCGCGCTTCTCGACGTCGATCCGCAGGGCTCGCTCGGGCGCTGGTTCATGACGCGCTACGAGCGGACGAGCGGATTGAAGGGCGACATCACGTTTTCGACCTCCTCGGCCTGGGGTGTGACGTTCGAGTGTTCGAAGTATCAGGACGACTACGACTTCATCCTGATCGACACGCCGCCCAAGATCGACAGTGACCTGAAGCCGGCCCTTCGCATTGCCGATCTGGTCGTTGTGCCGGTCTCCGCCTCCGAAGTGGACCTCTGGGCGACCGAGGGCGTGCTGGAACTGGCGGCGCGCGAGGGCAAACGGCCCCTCGTCGTCCTGAACCGGGCGCGGGCGGGTACGAAGCTTTCGGGCAAGATCCGCGCGGCGCTGTCGGGGCTCGAAGCCGATACCGTCGAGACCGTCATCGGCCAACGCGTGGCCTACGCCGAGGCGCTCGGTCAGGGGCAGGGGGCCTGCGAATACCCCGGGGCCAAGGCCGCCTCCGACGAGATGACGGCGCTTACCGACGAAGTCTTGGCACGGCTTGACCGGTAGGTGGGCTGTCGTCCTGGTCGGGCTCGAACCGACCATCTTGCAGCAACCTGAAAGACGGTCTGGCCGGAGATCGTCGGGTCGGGCCCGACGATGACAGCGGCGACGCTATCGCCAGAGATGCGCGTAGGAGGCCAGCGCCCCCTGTGCCTTCGCCAGAAGACGATTGCCTGGTCCGCGCCGCGGGTCCGGGCCGTAGGCGAGGCGGTGGACGATCGCTTCCGGCGGGGCCGCCGTCCCGGTGACGGGATCGAAGTAGCGCGGGTAGTCGATCAGCACCGCCTGGACCAGTGCATCGAGAGAGGGTCGGGCGGCGCGGCGGCGGGCGGGCGTGCGGCCGAGGTCGGTCGTCAGGCCCCAGCCGGCGTAGAACGGCGCGCCGAGCGTGGTGACGGGAACGTCGCGCAGGAGCGCCTCGAACCCGAGCAGCGAGGTCATCGTCCAGACCGACGCGGCCCGCGCGATGAGCGCAACCGGGTCGGCCGCCCGCGCGATCACGTCGGCCTCGGCGGCGTCGATCTCGCCGTCGCGCAGGCCGGCTTCCACGTCCGGGTGCGGTTTGTAGACGATGCAGGCGTCGAGGTTCGCCGCGCGGGCCGCGCGCAGGAGGGTGGCGTTGTCGGCCACCTCCGATGTGCCGAGGCGGATCGACGCGTCGTCGGTGACCTGGCCGGGGACGAGCACGAAGCGCCCCTCCGGCAGATCGGGCGGGACGTCTCCGACGTTGTATTTCGACAGGCCCGCCGCCACGATCGCCTGCCGCAGCGCCCGCGCCCGGCTGAGCGCACGCGGGTCGAGTTGGCTGGCCGCGATAATCTTTTCCTCGAGGTCGGAGGGTCGGGTCGGGTCGAAGTACATGCCGCGGCCGTCGAGGACGAGCGAGAGCGGCGGCACGAGATCCGCGCCGAGCCCGCGGGACCGCAGGAAGCCGTCCTCGAGCCGGGTCGCGGCCTCGTCCTCATCGGCGGGCGCACCCCAGACAAGGGCCCGCCGCGTCGCGTCCTCCGTGTAGCGCACCTGTCCGGACAGGAACCGGCGCAGCGGCGCGCGCTTCCAGAGCCGCATCCCCGGCGCGGCCCAGCCCGCCCGGTCCTCGCGCCAGGCACGGGCGCGGGCTTCGAGGATGCGGACGACGTCGACCGGGTCGCAGAGCCGGTCGCGGTGCGGATCGTACCACTTCGGATAGAGCGTCATCGCGCCCGCAAAGAGCTGCGTGCGCGTGAGTTTGCGGTGCCGCCGGTCGAGGGGCATCCGGTCGTCGTCGAGACCCCAGCCGGCGTAGAACGGCTGCCCGAAGGTGACGGGACGGTGGCCGTGCAGGATGGCCTCGAAGCCCATCTGGCTGGAGACCGTATAGACCTTCACCGCACCGGCCAGCAGCGCCTTGGGCGGCAGGGGCCGGGTCTCGAGTTCCGCGCCGAAGACGGCATCGGCCTCGCCGTAGTGGCCCGCGCGGTGGCCGGCCTGAGTTTCCGGATGGGTCTTGATGAGAATGCGCGCGCCCGGGTTCTCCTCCCGCGCGATGAGGAGCATCTCCCGGAAGGTGGCGTCCGACGCGCCGCCGAGACGGATGGACGCGTCGCCTCGGGTCTGGTCGACGACGAGCACGTAGCCCGGGTCGGGAGGCACGAGGTCTGCCCGCGTCGCCGCGTATTTCGTCACGCCCGAGCGCGCCCATTCCTCCATCAGGTGACGGGTGCGCCCGATCAGGTCCCCGTCGTCGAAAGGATGTGTCGCAAGGAGTGTTTCGAGCTCGGAGGGCGTGCGGCTGTCGAAATAGGCGGCGGAGCGGTCGAGCGTGAGCGACAAGGTGGGTTCGCGCGTGCGACCGGGATGGAGGGAGCGCAGGAACCCGTCTTCCACCCGCAGGATCGGGGCCCTGAAGCGCGCCGCGACGGCCTCGGCCCGTGCGGCGGTGCCGGCATGTCCCCATGCCGCGACGGCTTCGCCCCGGCGCGGCAGGCCGGGACGCAGGTCGACGCCCGCGAGCCAGGCGATGCGACGGATGCGGGATGAGAGGAAGCCGCCCGAGACGAAGCGCGCCACCGTCGGCGGCGGGCCTGTCTCGGGCGGCGGGGTCACGTCAGTTGCCGAGCGAGGAGACCGTGGTGGCGGCACCGGTGATCTGGCCGAGCGAGCCGAAAAGGGCTGCGACCGAACGGTTCCAGGCGACGATCGGTGCCTCGGTCACGTAGATCGTGTCGCCGTCGCGAATGATGAAATCTCGCGCGTCGAACATGCCGTTCGGCTCCGTCAGGTCGAGGACGTAGACTACCCGCTGCGTCCCGACGAGATCGTCGCGGCCCATGACGGCCTGCGCGATTTCCTGCGGCTCATTGCGGAAGACGAAGACGCCCGTGGGATTGGCCAGCACCGGGTTCAGGCCTCCGACCTGCGCCAGCGCCTCGATCGCGGTGATGACCTCGGTCTCGAATTCGAGCCGCGTCTGCGTGCCGGTCGCCCCGAGGACGGAGAAGGCGCGTGTATCCTGCTCCACGAAGATCGTGTCGCCGTTGCGCAGCGCGATGTCCATGCCCGGGTTCTTGAAGAGATCGGAGAGATAGGCCGTCTCGGTCCGGCTGCCGCGCTGCACGTTGACGAGCGCGACGTCGGGCGGAATCGCCACGCCGCCGGCCGCGGCGATCATACCGGTCAGTGTGCGGGTCGGGCGCTCGATCGGGAAGACGCCCTGCTGGCCGGTCCCGCCCACGACGTTGACGGTGGCCCCGTCGCCGGCCAGCCGGCGGACCACGACCTGCGGGTCGGGCGTCTGCTCGTCGAGGCGGCGGGTGATGAGACGGCGCAACGCCTCGGGCGTGCTGCCCGCCGCGCGCAGGCGTCCGGCGTAGGGGATGAAGATCATGCCCGAGGCGTCGACCTGAACCTCGTCGATGAGCGATGCCGAGGCACCGGCATTGGTCAGGAGGCCGTCCTCGACGTTTTCGTAGATGATGAGGCCCAGCGTGTCGCCCGGGCGGATGGTGTCTGCCCCGAGGAGCCCGGCGTGACGGAACTCGGACGAGAAGCCAAGCGCCGGGGTCACGGCGGTCGCCGCGGTGACCCGCGGGTTCACGCTGACGATGAAGGCGTCGCCGCCGTTCAGGACCGAGCCCTGGAAGATCTCGCGTTTGTTGGGCCCCGACCGTGGCAGCGTCCCGCAGGATGCCACCAGGGTCACGGCCAGGAACAGTGCGATGGATTTCGCCGTCCGGGTTACCTGTCTGCTCACTTGCTCTGCCTTTCACTCTGCCGGCCGGTCCTCTTCGCGGGGGTTTGCCCCCGTCCGGGCCCTTGGGCTCTGGTTTTCGCGCCTATCCTGACACGAGTTTCAAGTTCTGCCGGGGCGCGGGTTTGCCCGTCGCCAGCCGGTCGTACGGGTCGAGGTCCGACAGCATCATGTCGACGACCTGGCGCAGAAGCTGCCGCCGTCCCCGCGAGGAGTAGAAGCCGCCGGCGACCTGCGAGGTTTCCAGAAGGTAGTGGCGGTAGTCGCGGTAGGCGCGGCTGTCGGGGCGCTCGGGGTCGGCGAAGAACTCGGCGATGGGCTGATCGCTGACGAATTCCGGCTTGGAATAGACCGACCGGCCGAGTGCCTTGACCGGCAGCCCGCGCCAGAGCGCTTGCTGCGCCGCGGTGGAATTGACGGTGATCGCGCTGCGCGCCTCGTTCATCAGCCCGGCGAGTTTGCCGCCGCGCAGGTAATGCACGCGGCCGTCCAGACCGTAGTCCTCCACCAGACGCCGGATCGTCCCCAGGACCGGCGCGCGGCCGTCCTCGAGCGGATGCGCCTTGAGGACGAGGTGGTGATGCGTCGGTGCGCCCTTGGCGAAGCCTTCGATCACCTCCTCGAGGAAGTCGGTCATCGAGGCATAGGGCGAATGGGCGCGGAAGCTCGCATCGTGCTCCAGCTGCATCAGGCACAAGTGGTAGGGGAAGCCGCCATGGGTGATCCGGTAGGTCGAGATCTTCCGTTGCAGCGCCGTGACCGGCATCGTCAGGAGGCGGCGCAGGTAGAGACGGAACTCCTGCATCACCGTGATGGCCCGATGGGGGCGGTACTTGCGATAGCGGCCTGGGCGGGACACGACGAACCAGTGGTAGAGCATCCCGTAGAAGACATGGTGGCGCATATCGCCCCAGTGCGCGGGTGCATCGGGCAGGTCGAGGTCGAGCTCGGCCAGAGCGGCCTGCATTTCCGGTACCGACTTGTCCATCAGGCGCGAGTGGGCGTTCGACCCGCCGCGCTCGTAGCTGACCCACCAGGGCCGCAGATAGCCTTCCTCGAAGACGTGCACGGTGATCCCCTCGGCGCGGGCCACCTCGATCGCCTCGGCGTGGATCGCGCGCACGTCGCCGTAGAGCACGAGATCGGTGATCTCTTTCTCGGCCATGATCGCCGCACAGCGCGCGGGCCATGCTTCGGGCGCGTCCTGATATGGAATGTAGCTGGCGCGATCGAACCAGAAGGACTCGTCGCCGCGGTTGAACCCGACACGCCACGTCCTGCAGCCGGCCGCGCGCAGGAGCGCCCCCAGCCGGTGGAAGAAGGGCCCGTGCGGCCCTTGCAGGAACAGGAATCGACGCGCTGGACGCATTTCGCCCCTCGGATTGCTTCCCCCCCTTATCCGGCGTCGCGTGGGCAGGGGAAAGGCGCGATTGTGTCACGATTGGGGCACTTGCGGCCTCCGGGACACGGGACTAGCTGGGAGGAAAGCACCGGAGGCCGCATGTTCACAGGCATTGTCACCGATATCGGAACCGTTCGCGCGCTCGAGCGACGCGGCGACCTGCGGGTGCGGATCGGAACGGTCTACGAACCGGCGACGATCGACCTCGGGGCCTCCATCGCCTGCGACGGTTGCTGCCTGACGGTCGTGGACCGCGGCACGGGCGACGACGGACATTGGTTCGACGTGGACGTCAGCGCCGAGAGCCTGTCGAAGACGGCGCTCGGGGCCTGGACGGAGGGCGCGCGCGTGAACCTCGAACGGGCGCTGCGCCTCGGCGACGAACTCGGCGGACACATCGTTTCGGGCCATGTGGACGGCACGGCCGAGATCCTGTCGATCGCACCCGAGGGCGACTCGATGCGCTACCGTTTCCAGGCCCCCGAGGCGCTGGCCCGCTTCATCGCCCCCAAGGGTTCGGTCGCCTTGCAGGGCACGTCGCTCACCGTGAACGAGGTCGAGGGCCGCGTCTTCGGCGTCAACCTCATCCCGCATACGCAGGAGGTGACGACCTGGGGCGACCGCGCGGCGGGCGATCTGGTGAACCTCGAGATCGACACGCTCGCCCGCTACGTCGCGCGTCTGGCGGAGACGGCATCCTGAGCGGCCGCCCTCTCGTCGTCGCCTCGCTGGAAGACGGCACCGGCGACCGCTGCATCGACATCCTGCGGACGGGTGACGGCTTCGGCTGGGTCGAATGCCGCCGTGACCCGGAGGATGCACACGGCTGGCGACACCTGCATCCGCCGCGCACGGGGTTCGCCGATGCCGGCGCGGCCCGGGCCGATGCGACGCGAACGGCCGGCTGGCTTGAACCGGACTGAGCCCGGAACCCGGGCCGATACGATGAAATGCGCGGCAGGTCCGGGCCGACGGACGCCTGCCGGGCGACGGACCCTTGCGCCGGCCGCGGTCCCATGCACGACTTGTCGGATGACACAGCACAGACCCGGTATCGGCCACAACTCCGGCCAGGATTTCAACGGCTACTCCGCTCGGCTCCATCAGTGGCGCAGGGCCCGGAAGGCCCTCATCCCGAACACGATTCCGGTCGAGGTTGTGAGGATGCGGGTTCGGCGCGCGGCGGCCATCGGCCTCGACTACGGCACCTATGCCTCGATCCGGGCGGGCACGGGGCGCGACATCGCGGCGCTTCTCTTCTCCTCGAACGCGCTCGGCATGATCCGACGGGCCGAGATGGAGGCCGCCCGTGCCGCCAAGATCGCCGTGGTGGAGGCCCGGCGCGGCGGGCTGATGCACGCGCCTCTGCCGGCGGATCCCGTTGCGCCGCTCGATTTCGCGGCTCCTGCGCCGCGGTTCACGGCAAGCTGGACCGACCTGCGCGCCGAGTTGCGCGCCCTGCTGGAGCGCGAGAAACTTCCCGCGGATGCCGTCCTCCTGATCGGCGAGACCGACTTCGAGCAAAGCTGGTGCGCGGCCCTGCGCGCGGGTGGCTACCTGAGCGGGGCACGCTACTTCGGGGCGGCGGCATGACGCTCGCGCTCGTCACCGGAGCCTCGGGCGGGATCGGCCGGGCCATCGCGGAATACCACGCGGCGCAGGGCGGCGACCTGATCGTCACCGCGCGCCGCCTTCCGCAACTCGAGGCCCTGAAGGTCGAGCTCGAAGCCGCGCACGGCATCTCGGTCACGCCCGTCGCGGCCGACCTTGGGACCGCCGAGGGGGTCGATGCCGTCCTCGCGGCCTGCGCCGAGCGGGACATCGGCATTCTCATCAACAACGCCGGGTTCGGCGGGCGCGGCCCGTTTCTAGAAGGCGAGGTCGCGGACGACCTGGCGATGATCGACCTCAACATCGAGGCCGTGGTCCGCCTCTGCCACGTGATGGGCCGTGCGATGGTTGCGCGGGGCGGGGGGCGCATCCTGAACGTCGGCTCGACCGCGGGGATGATGCCGGGGCCGCTGCAGGCGACCTACTTCGCGACAAAGGCCTTCGTGAACAGCTTCAGCCTCGCACTGGCGGAGGAGCTGCGCGAACATCGAGTGACCGTGACCGTCCTGGCACCGGGCTACGTGGAGACGGATTTCGCCGACCGTGCCGACATGCGCGACATCCCCCTGACCCGCGAGGGGCAGACGCCCGCGTCCGTCGCCAAGGTCGGCTACGACGCGATGATGGCGGGCAAGCTGCATGTGGTGAACGAGGCCAAGCTGTCGTTCCTCGTGAACTGGGTCATCCCCTTCCTGCCGCGCCGCATGGTCCTGAAGATGGTGCGCGACATGCAGACCCGCGGCGGCGGCACCTGACAGGACGCCGCGTTTCGCGCGCGGCCTCTGGCCCTCGCTGCCCCGGCGGACTAGACCCGGCACGAGCAGGAGGTGTTCCATGGCCGATCCCATCCCCTTCGAGGCCCCGGGCCCCGTCGAGACCGAATTCCGCGAGGTGATCTCCTCGATCGAGGAGATCATCGAGGATGCGCGCAACGGCCGGATGTTCATCCTCGTCGATCACGAGGACCGGGAGAACGAGGGCGACCTCGTGATCCCCGCACAGATGGCGACACCGGATGCGATCAACTTCATGGCGACCCACGGGCGCGGCCTGATCTGCCTGACGCTCACGGGCGAGCGGATCGACGCGCTCGGCCTGCCGCTGATGGCGTCGCAGAACTCCTCGCGCCACGAGACGGCGTTCACCCTCTCGATCGAAGCGCGTGAGGGTGTCAGCACGGGCATCAGCGCTGGCGACCGCGCCCGCACCGTCAGCGTGGCGATCGACGCCACCAAGGGCGCGGCCGACATCGCGACGCCGGGTCATGTCTTTCCGCTCCGGGCGCGGGACGGCGGTGTTCTTGTGCGTGCGGGCCATACCGAGGCGGCGACCGATATCTCCCGGCTGGCGGGGCTTAACCCCTCGGGCGTGATCTGCGAGATCATGAACGAGGACGGCACGATGGCGCGCCTGCCCGACCTCATCGCCTTCGCGCAGCGGCACGGCCTGAAGATCGGGACGATCAGCGATCTGATCTCCTATCGCCGCCGCCACGACAACCTCGTGCACGAAGGGACGTCGCGGACCGTCACGTCGCTCTACGGGGGCGAGTGGGAGATGCGCGTCTTCACCGACGAGACGCAGGGGGCCGAGCATATCGTGCTCTCGAAGGGCGACATCGCGAGCGACGCGCCGGTGCTCGTGCGGATGCATGCGATGAACCCGCTGCCCGACACGCTCGGCATCGGCGACAGCGACCTCGCCGGCGCGATGCAGGTCATCGCCGAGGAGGGTCGGGGGATCGTCGTCCTCCTGCGCGACACCGAGATGAAGCTCGACGCCGACGGCGTGAGCCCGCGCAAGCTGCGCCAGTACGGCCTTGGCGCGCAGATCCTCGCGGCGCTGGGGGTACATGAAATGGAACTCGTGACGAACTCCGGCGCGCCCCGGGTCGTGGGTCTCGAAGCCTATGGCCTGAGCATCACCGGCACGCGCCCCATTCCGAAAGGCTGATCCATGGCTGGACACTCCGACAACGAACTGCCGCTCCCGTCCTTCGACAAACCGTGCAAGGTGCTGATCGTGATCGCGCCATACTACGGCGCGATCTCGAAGGCCCAGCTCGCCTCGGCCCGCGCGGTGATTGAGCGGGCGGGGGCCACGCACGAGACGGTGGAGATGCCCGGCTCGCTCGAGATCCCGACGGCAATCGGCATCGCCCACCGCCAGAGCGACTATGACGGTTATGTCGCGCTCGGCTGCGTCATCCGGGGGCGAACGTCGCATTACGACGTCGTCGTGAACGAGAGCGCACGGGCCATCGCCACGCTTGGCCTCGGCGGGGCCTGCATCGGTAACGGCATCATCACGGTCGAGAACATGGAGCAGGCCGAGGAGCGCGCCGACGCCGAACGTCTCGATACGGCGGGGGGCGCGGCGCAGGCGGCGCTGCATCTGATCGCGTTGCAGCGGTCGATGAAGAAGGCCGATACGGGCGTGGGCTTCAAGCCCGGCAGCTTCCAGTACGACGCGGCGGGCAAGAGCGGGCCGACGGTCGCCTGAAAGGGGATCGGGCGAGACCGCCCGATGCAACTCCGTTCGAACGGAGTTGTCATCCCGCCCGACTGCCACTAGGTCGCGCCCATGGATCAGATGACCCCCGACGAGAAACGCGCCCTGAAGCGCCGGATGAAATCCGCCGCCCGGCTCTACGCCGTTCAGGCGCTCTTCCAGATGGAGGCTGCCGGCCAGACCGTCGATGCCGTGCGGGGCGAGTTCGAGACCCATCGCTTCGGCATGGTCGTCGAGGAGGGGGCGTTCGAGGAGGGGAACGTCGATCTCTTCCGCCGCCTGCTCGAGTCGGCGGTGAACCTGCAAACGCGGATCGACCAGCTGACCGACCGCGGGTTGGCCGAACGCTGGCCGCTCGGCCGGATCGACCCGACGCTGCGCGCGCTCTTCCGTGCGGCAGGGGCGGAACTTCTCGACAGCGAGACGCCGCCGAAGGTCGTCATCAACGAATTCGTCGAGGTCGCGCGTGCCTTCTTCCCCGAGGGCAAGGAATCGGGTTTCGTGAACGCCGTCCTCGACTTCATGGCCCGCGAGGCGAAGCCCGAGGCCTTCACGGGCTGACACGCGCCTCCGTCATCGTCGGGCTCGACCCGACGATCTCAAGCCGAACGACGGGAGATGGTCGGGTCGAGCCCGAACATGATACTATGCGGGCGTCAGGCCGTTCGCTGCCGCGGCATCAGCATCGCCGCCAGAAGCCAGACCGCGAGGAGCGCGGCACCTGTCCCGGCGAGGAAGGTCGCGAAGACCGCGCCGATGCTGTCGCCGGGCAGGACGGGCGAGAGCGGGCCCCAGACCTCCCCGGTGATGAGCCGGTGACCCAGCGTCGCGAAGCCCCAGACGAGGATCGCCGTGCCGAGCAAAAGCCCGCCGAGCCCCGCGCCGCGTCCGCGCCGGCGACCGGGCAGGCGGGCGAAGCGACGCAGCGCGGTCGTCAGCCGGCCGATGTCGTGGCCCATCAGCAGGATCGCGGGCACGAGGAAGAGCACGAGCACCATTCCGAACCCGAGCCCGTAGGCCAGCGTGATGACCGTGGGCCGCAGGAACTGCGCCTGACTCGACGTCTCGTAGAGGAGGGGGGCGAGACCCAGCACCGTCGTCAGCGTCGTCAGCAGGATCGGGCGTAGCCGGTCGCAGATCGCGTCCACGATCGCCGGGCGGAGCGCGCGGGTGCGGGCGTAGTCGTCCACCGTGGTCACGAGGACGATGGAGTCGTTGATGATGATCCCGGTCATCCCGATCAGACCCACGACCGAGAACATGCTGAGCGGCACGTCCCACCACCAATGCCCCCAGATCGCGCCGATGAGGCCGAAGGGAATGACGGCCATGATGACGGCGGGCCGCGTCCAGCTGGAGAAGATCCACGCCAGCACGAGGTAGATGCCCAGAAGACAGGCGACGAGCCCGAGGGTCGCATCCGTCAGGAACTCGCGTTCCTGCTCGGCGAGGCCGCCCTGTTCGTACCCGACCTGATGGACCGCGGCGATCTCCGGCAGGATCTCCTCGGCGAGGCGGGTCCGGATCTCGTTCGCGCGGGCCGCGTCCTCCTGCGCGATGTCGCCCGAGACGGTGACGACCTGCACGCCGTTCTGGCGCTCGACGGTGGCGAAGCCCGAACGGACCTCGACCGTGACGATATCCGACAGCGCGACGTCCCCGCCCGAGGGCGAGCGCAGGCGAAGGGTGTCGAGGAAATCCGCCCGGATCTCGCCGCGCGGCAGCTCCACCCGGATCGCGCCCGTGCGGGGGCCGGCGGGGAAGGTGGCCGCCTCGATCCCGTTCAATCGGTTGCGCAGCGTCCCGCCCAGCGTGTCGATGTCGAATCCGAGCGCCTCGCCCTGGGGGGTGAGGTTCAGGATCAACTCGTCCTTGTCGAAGGGCAGGCTGTCCTCGACGCCCGAGACCTCTGGAAATTCGAGCACCGCGGTCTCGAGCGCCTCGGCCGCGGCCTTCAACGTCGCGGAATCGGCTCCGTAGAAGTCGACCGACAGCGCGTCGCCGCCGGGCCCCGAACGCCAGCCGCGAAAGCTGATTTCCTCGGTGAGGGGCAGCTGCGCCGCGCGCTCCTGCAGGCGTGCCACGAAATCGAAGCTGGAATAGGGGCGCAGGTCGGCGTCGATCAGCTCGATCGAGATCGCGCCGAGCTGGTCGCTCTCCTTGTCCTCGGCCGAGGGCAGGGGGCGGCCCGAGTTGCCGCCGATTTCGGCCAGCACATAGGCGAGCGGGTTGGTTCCGTACTCGGCCTCGTACTCCGCGCCGACCGCGAGCGTCGCCTCCTGCAGGGCGCGCATCTGTTCGAGCGTGTCGGCCCGCGTCGCCCCGTCGGCCATCGCGAAATTTCCGGTGACCGAGCCGCGTTCGGGCGCGTTGAAGAAGCGCCACTGCACGTCGCCGGTGAGGAACAGAGCGGCTTGCGTCGACAGAAGGACGACGGCCCCTGCCGCAACCGGATAACGCGCGTGCAACGCCAGCCGGACGAGGGGACGGAAGAGCCGCTCCCGCGTCCAGTCGAAGCCGAGCCCGACCCCGTGTGAGACAGTGTCGATCCCGTGCCGCGACAGGTGATCGAGTGTCCGCCGCGCGGCCCCCGGCGCGGCAAGGAACCCGAAATAGAGGAGCATCCCCAGGAGAACTGCGAGAAGCGGCGTCGCGATGCGGAAGACGTTGGCCCGCGTGGCCAGATCGGTCGCGAGCCCGAGAAGCTCCGCCGCGAGCAGAAGGCCGAAGACGAGAGTCGGGGTCAGCGCACAGATGACGAGGACCGCGGCCAGGCCCCCCACCGCCGCACGCAGGGGGCTGAACCCTGGTCTGGCTCGGTTGGTCAGGGCCCCCGCCATGTGATGCGGCAGGATGAGGAAGCACTCGACGAGCGACGCGATCAGGACGACGATCACCGTGAAGGGAATGTCGATGATGAGATCGCCGAATCGACCGCCGATGGCGACGAGGCCGAAGAAGGCGATCACCGTGGTCAGCGTGGCCGAGAACACCGGAGTGAACATGCGCCGTGCCGCGTTCTCGGCGGCGCTCTTCGGATCCTCGCCGAGTTTGCGGTGCCGGAAGTCGGCGTGTTCGCCCACCACGATCGCGTCGTCGACCACGATGCCGAGCGTGATGATGAGCGCGAAGAGCGAAACCATGTTGATCGTGATCCCCGCCCCCCACATGAGCGCGATCGCCGAGAACATGGCCACCGGGATGCCCGCGGCGACCCAGAAGGCTGTACGGGCATTCAGGAACAGGAACAGCAGCGCCACCACGAGAGCGAGGCCGACGAGTGCGTTGTCGACGAGGATGTCGATACGTCCGGTGATGGCTTCCGTCCGCGTTCGGATGAGTTCGATCCGCGTGCCCTCCGGGGCGTCCTGCAGCACGTCATCGGCGACGCGCTCTACCGTGGCCTGGAGCGCGATGGCGTCGCCCTCGGCCGAACGGTCGACGCGGACGCTGATCGCCGCATCCTCGCCCACGAAATAGGCGCGCTCCCGGTCGACCCCCTCCGAGGTGACGCGCGCGACGTCGCCGATCGTCAGCGTCGCGCCGTCGCTCCCCCTTCGGAGCACGATGGAGGCCACGTCGACGGTGTCGCGCCGGGCCGTGCCCGTGCGCACCCGCGCGTTGGCCCCGGTCACGTCGCCGGCCGGATCCGCCTGCGCCTCGGCGGCGATCGCCTCGGCGATCCGGGCCATCGTCAGGTCGTGCCGCAGGAGGTTCGCCGTCGGCACCTCGACCATGACCTCGGGGTCGGCGATGCCGCGGATCGTCGTGCGCGTGACGCCGGCGGCGAAGAGGTCGAGGACGAAGGCATCGGTGATCCGGGCCAGCTGGTCGATGCCGAGCGGGCCGGTCACGATCACATCCGTCACCCGGTCGCGCCAGCGGCCCTGACGGACCTCGGGGTCTTCGCTGTCCTCGGGCAGTCCGGTCACGCCGTCGATGGCGGCCTGCACGTCGTCGGCCGCGGCGGCGACGTCGATGCCCGGCTCGAACTCCAGCGTGATTTGGGCGCTGCCCTCGCGCGAGGCGGAGGCGCTGTCGCTCACCCCGTCCACGGCCAGAAGCGCAGGTTCGAGGAGTTGCACCACGCCGCGGTCCACGTCCTCGGCGCCCGCACCGTCCCAGACGACGGAGACGGTGATGTCCTCGACGATCACGTCCGGGAAGAATTGCGCGCGCATGTTGGGCAGCGCCAGCACGCCGGCCGCGAGCATCAGCACGAGGAGAAGGTTGGCCGCCGTGCGGTGCCGCGTGAAGTATCCCAGGAGGCCCATCTAGCCGTCGATCCGGGATTCGAGGCGCTCGACCATCGCGGCGGGGACTTCCTCGCCCTCGAGGTCGGCGAGGATGCGGGCCTTGCGCGCGTCGGGGATGCGGGTGTTCGCCTCGACGAAGGCCTTGAGCCTCGCGCGCCGCGCCGGGTCGAGCGTCACGTACTCCGGCAGATCCTCCGTCACCTGACCCGACCGCAGCGGACGCACGCGGATCCCCGCGCCGAGGGCCGGCGTGCGCTCGGCGACGATGTCACGGCCGTCGATCGGGCCCGAGACGAGCACCTCCTCCCCCTGACGGCGCAGGAGGGTGACGGCCACCTCCTCGAGCCGCTCGTCCTCGCCCAGGGCCAGAACCGTGGCCTGTGCCGAGAGCGCGGTCGCCGGCAGGCGGATGGCCCCGGGCAGGGGCGGCTCCTCGACCTCGACGCGCAGGAAGTCGCCCGGTCGGAACCCGACCGTCGCATCGAGCGTCGCGAAGAGGCCGCGGCCCGTCTCGCCGTCGCCCACGGCCGCCGTTTCCCGCGTGATGGTGCCCGTCGTCTCGAGCGTCAGCCCCTGCACATCGAGCACCGCGCGGATCGGGGCTCCGATGAGTTGCCCGCGCTCGTCGAGAAGGCGCGCATGCTGCGCGGCCGACAGTCGGAACGCCACCTCCAGGTCGTCCGGGTCGATCAGCGTCCCGACGCGCTCGTTCGCCGAGACGAGCCCGCCCGGCAGGACGGAGACGTCGGACAGCTGACCGTCGAAGGACGCGACGAGCGTGCGATCCTCGAGCGCGCGTTCGGCATTGGCGACGGCGATGGCGGCGCGGTCTATCCCGAGGCGCGCGGAGTCGATCCGGGCCTCGGACTGGGCGATGGCCCCCTGCCGCGTCAGGATCGTCTGCTCCGCCGACGACAGGGACAGCTCCGCCGCCTCGACCGCGGCGGTCGACCCGACGCCCCGCTCGGCAAGGTCGACCTGCCTTTGCAGAGCGGCGGCCTGGATGTCGCGCTGCGCCTCCGCCCCCCGCAGCTCGGATCGGGCAAGGTCGAGGCCTCGCTCCGCGTCCCGCAGCTCCGCCTCCGCGCCCGCCAGATCGGCCCGCGCGACGGCGAGATCGGCCTGCGCATCCGCGGGGTCGATCCGCAGAAGCACGAGCCCGGCTTCCACGCTGCCGCCGTCCTCGAAACGCTCCGCACGTTCCACGATCCGCCCGGCCGAGGGCGCGCGCAATTCCAGCACGCGCCGCGCCCGGACGTCGCCGAAGGTGGTGAGGACGGGCGTGATCGTCTCGCGGGCCGCGGCAATCACGTTCGCCGCCAGCACGCGCTCCCGCGCCGGCGGCCCGCCGGCCTCGCGCGCCCGGCGTTCGTCGAGAGCGGCGAGGGTGATCTGGGCGGCCCATGCCATCAGGCCCAGTGTCAGGGCAAGAAGGAACAGACCGACAAGGCTACGACCGAGAAAGCGCATCAGGACTCCGGACGACTGGCTTCCCGGAAAGATAAGGGTTTCCCGGGCGCTGCCAACTCACACGTTCGAAACGGCGGTTTCCGTCGCGCCCTACTTGCGGCGCAAATGTTCGTCGAGCCGCGGCATGATCTCGACGAAGTTGCAGGGCCGGTGCCGGTAATCGAGCTGATGCACGAGAATTTCGTCCCAGGCATCCCTGCAGGCCGACGGCGAGCCGGGCAGCGCAAAGAGATAGGTGCCGCCAGCAACCCCGGCACAGGCGCGGGATTGCACGGCGGAGGTGCCGATCTTCTTCATCGAGACGATCGTGAACATCGTGCCGAAGGCGTCGATCTCCTTTTCGTAGACGTCCCGATGGGCCTCGACCGTGACGTCCCGACCCGTGAGACCGGTGCCACCGGTCGAGATCACGACGTCCACCTCCCCATCCGCGCACCATTCGCGCAGCTGGGCGGCGATGGCCTCCCGGTCGTCGCGCAAGATCGTGCGTGCCACGAGCCGATGACCGGCCTCCTCCAGCCTCGCGACGAGTGTGTCGCCCGAGCGGTCGTCGCCCGCGCCGCGCGTGTCGGAAACGGTGAGCACCGCGATGCGGCAGGGCAGGAAGGATCGGTCGGCCATGGCGCGATCCAACCGGCTTCGCAGCCGGTTGGCAACTCCGTTCGAACGGAGTTCGGGCTCAGCGGTCGAAGTCGGCGCGGGAGTGGCGCTCGGGGAGCTTCAGGCTCTCGTCGTCGCCGAAGCTGCGGTTGACCATCCGGCCGCGCCGCACGGCCGGGCGGGCGTCGATCCGCTCGGCCCAGTCGACCACGTTCGTGTAGCTCGCCACGTCGAGGAACTCCGCCGCATCGTAGAGCCGTCCGAGCACCAGTTGCCCGTACCAGGACCAGATCGCCATATCGGCAATGGAGTAGCTGCCGGCCATCCACTCGGAATCGGCCAGATGCCGGTCGAGCACGTCGAGCTGCCGCTTCGCCTCCATCGCGTAGCGGTTGATCGGGTATTCGAACTTCTCGGGCGCATAGGCATAGAAGTGGCCGAAGCCACCACCGAGGAACGGCGCGCTGCCCATCTGCCAGAAGAGCCAGGAAAGCATCTCGCGCCGGCTGTCGCCGAGGAAGGCGTCGTGCTTTTCGGCCATGTGCAGCATGATCGCCGCGCTCTCGAAGATTCGCACGGGCTCGGTGCCCGACCGGTCCATAAGCGCCGGGATCTTGGAGTTGGGGTTCACCTCGACGAAGCCCGAGCCGAACTGGTCGCCCTCGCCGATGTTGATGAGCCACGCGTCGTAGTCGAAGTCGTGCCCGGCCTCGATCAGTTCCTCGAAGAGGACCGTGACCTTCACGCCGTTCGGCGTGGCGAGCGAATAGAGCTGGTAGGGGTGTTCGCCCACCGGCAGATCCTTGTCGTGGGTCGGGCCGGCTTCGGGGCGGTTGATGTTGGCGAACTGTCCGCCGGAGGCGGTGTTCTTCCAGACTTTCGGGGGAGTATAGGTCATCGGGCGTCCTGTCGGTTGTATCGGACGGAACATGGCACCTGATCGTCACGGGTCCAACCGTGCGGTCTGCGGCCCTGCTGTGCGCTGCCGCACGGGATCAGGCGTCGAGCCGCGCCGCGAGTTCGAGGAGGTCGGCCCAGGCATCGCGCTTGGCGGCAGGCTGACGCAGAAGGTAGGCGGGGTGCAGCATGGGCAGGACGGGGCGGTCGAAGCCGGTCGTCCACTGCCCGCGCAGCCGCGTGATCCCGCGCCTGCCGAGGATCGCGTTGCAGGCGTGGTTGCCCATGCAGATCAGGATCTCGGGATCGGCCAGGTCGATGTGCCGCCGCAGGAACGGCAGCATCATCGCGACCTCCGCCGGCTCCGGATCGCGGTTGGAGGGCGGACGCCAGGGCAGGACATTGGTGATGTAGACGGCGCGGCCCGGGCCTTCTGCGTCGCGGGCAAGGCCGATCGCGGCGAGCATCCGGTCGAGGAGCTGACCGGCGGCCCCGACGAAGGGCTTGCCCGCGCGGTCCTCTTCGCGGCCCGGAGCCTCGCCCACGATCATCACGCGGGCGCGCGGATCGCCGTCGGAAAAGACGAGCGACTTCGCCCCGAGTCGCAGGTCGCAATGGGGATAGCCCGCGAGCGCCGCGCGCAGTGCGTCCAGCGTCTCCGCCCCGGCGGCGGCCCGTTCGGCATCGTTGACCGGATCGGAGTCCGCCGCGGCCGGGCCTGCGGCCTCCGGCTGGGGCGGCGCAGAGCGCGCGGCGGGCGGCTTGGCCGGTGTCGGCATCCGCTCGGGCAGGGCGTAGCGGTTCAGCGGCTGCGCGGCGATCGCCTCGTCGCACCCCATCTCTACCAGCCATTCGAGCGTGGCGGCGGCGGTGAAGGCGTCCATGTCGGCGGCGTCGGGCATGGGGCAGGGGTAGCGTGGCGGGCGCGGTGAGGGAAGGGGCCACGGGAATTGCGGGGTTCGGTCAGGGTTCGGTCATCTTTTGTCGGTAGGTGGCGGGCATGGCCCGTCTGCTCTTCGTCCTCCTGATCATGTCCCTGACCGCAGGGCCGCTGCGGGCGGCGACCGACTGCGCGGCGGCTCCGTCCGCCCGGACTTGCCTGGTCGACGAGGCGATGGCGCAGGCGGCGTTGACGGTGAATGCGCAGTCCTTCATCCACGACCTCACGGAGATCGCAACGCTCGTCGAGAAGGCCGGTGCCCTGCCCGCGCGCGACCTCGTGACGATGTTCTTCGCACAGCTGGACCGCGAAGCACCCTATGGATCGGAGCAGCTTCACCTGCTGACGCGTTTGGCCTGTAGCAGGTCGAGCGTGGAGCTTGGACCAGCCGTCGCGGCGGCGGTCGCGGACCGTCTGGAAATCTTGCAGCCGCAGGTCACCCGGGAAGACCGGCGCATCTTCGACGACGACCTCGATGCGACAGCCACCATCGTGAAGTGCCGTGCGCGGGCGGGTGATCTGGTCGCGGTGGACGCGATCCTGCGTGCCCACCCCGACCGGGCGGCCGATCTTGCCGCGATCGCAGGCCAGATACTTGCGCTCGCAGGGGACGGTGCCGCCGCGCGCCGTCTCCATGTGGCTTACCCCGGAGCGAATTGGGGTTTTGATGGACTGAATTACTGGCTCTTCCGGGGTGCCGCGCAGACCGGAGACATCGCGAACGTCATGGCGACGCTGCGGGAGCCGTCGAGCCCGGCCGACCTCCTCCGTCGCTTGAGAAACGCGCTGCGCTGGATGCCCGATCCGTCCCATCAGGCCGAGTTGCAGGCCTTCGCTGAGGAGCTGGCCTCCGATCGGACGAGGCCGCTCCCTCTGGGGCTGTTTGGTATCGTGGTCACGGAGCCAGCAAAGGCCGGAGACTGGGCAGACGTGCTAGGCCTGATCGAGCGATTGGAGCCGGGCGGCAGCAACGAAGGCGCAACCGTCCGCGCTCTCGCGATGCTGGCCGGCGCGAGCGGGACTTATGAGGTGATCTTCGATCTGCTGGGGCAACCCGAGCCATTCTCCGCATGGAGGAGGCGGGTCTCAAGGATCTATGCGGCCGCCTTCGAGGGGGGTGTCGCGGCGGGGCGGGACGACCTTGACCGGATCGTTGACGCGACACCGGAACCCTGGCGCAATACGGCGTTGCTCGCCCTCGGTTCGGCGCGGGCCAAGGCGGGCGATCTGCGTGGGGCCTTCGACGTCCTGACTGATCTTGCGGACCGCTCCATGCAACAGAGGGACATCAGGCCCTTTCTCGAGGAGTTCGCGCTGGCGCTGGCCCACGCCGGACACTGGCAGGAGGCCGCGCGCCTCGCCCGCCGGTCCGGCGATCCGGTTCTCTTGGCGCGCGTCGCGCTCCACGCGCCCCATTGATCGCGCGAGCCGGCTCCGGCATGTAGCGGCCATGTTCACGCAGCGCCACCTTCTGGGCATCGAGCCCCTGCATCCGACCGAGATCACCACGCTTCTCGACCGCGCCGAACACTACGCCGAGGCGCAGCGGCGGGGCGACAAGCACGGGGATGCGCTGGCCGGGCTCACGCAGATCAACATGTTCTTCGAGAACTCCACCCGCACGCAGGCGAGTTTCGAGATCGCGGGCAAGCGGCTCGGGGCGGATGTGATGAACATGGCGATGCAGGCGTCGAGCCTGAAGAAGGGCGAGACGCTGATCGACACGGCGCTGACTCTCAACGCGATGCGGCCCGATCTGCTGGTGGTGCGTCACCCGCATTCGGGGGCGGTCAACCTGCTGGCCGAGAAGGTGAATTGCGCCGTGCTGAACGCGGGCGACGGGCGGCACGAGCATCCGACGCAGGCCCTGCTCGACGCGCTGACGATCCGGCGCGCGAAGGGACGGCTGCACCGCCTGACCGTCGCGATCTGCGGCGACATCGCGCATAGTCGGGTCGCGCGGTCGAACCTCATCCTGCTCGGCAAGATGGAAAGCCGCGTCCGGCTTGTCGGGCCGCCGACGCTGATGCCCTCCGAAGTGGCCGAACTCGGCATCGAGGTGACCGACGATATGGCCGAGGGGCTGCGCGACGCGGATGTCGTGATGATGTTGCGCCTTCAGAAGGAACGGATGGACGGCGGCTTCATCCCGTCCGAGCGCGAATACTACCACCGCTTCGGCCTCGATGCGGCCAAGCTCGCCCATGCGAAGCCCGATGCCATCGTGATGCATCCCGGCCCGATGAACCGCGGCGTGGAGATCGACGGGACGCTCGCCGATGACATCAACCGATCCGTCATCCAGGAGCAGGTGGAGATGGGCGTCGCGGTGCGCATGTCGGCGATGGACCTGCTGGCGCAGAACCTCGCCCGCGCCTGAGGGTGTCAAACCGCTCCGGCGGGGCTAGATCACGCCGGGACTTGCTTTCAGACGCTCGGAAACGCGCCATGACCCTGACCCTGCGGCCGAACGACGGCCGGATCCATGTCTTCTCCGTGAGCGACGGGCCCGTCCGGCTCGCGCATCAGACCTATCTCTCGCAGCTGAGCGACGAGGGCGACGCGACGCCGCTCCTCGAAGCTCTCGGCGCGGAGATCGACCCGACCTACGTGGAGGTCTTCGCGGTGCAGGACGTAGAGCCGATGGGTCTGCGGACCTACCTCGCGCAGGCACACGACATCCCCGACGAGACGCTCGCCGCAGACGCCGCGCGTCTTGATGCGCTCTCGGGCGATGTGCTGGTGCTGGCACCGCTCGCCGTCGAGGGCGTTGCGGAATTGAAACCGGTGGCGGAGCTTACGCATATCGGCAGCTACGCCCCCGCCGAGGCCGACAACACGCCCGTCGACCTGCCCCCCGCGGTCAAGGATCCGGGGCAAGCCGCCCCCGCCGCGCCGGCGACCGGCGTGCTCTCCCGGGGCGCCATCATCGCGATCGTGGTGGTGGCCATCTTGCTCGCGGCGGCGCTTCTTCTCCTCTGGGCCCTCTAGGGCAGGCAGGGCGCGGTCGCGACCGAAAGATCACGCGGCGCGCCAATGGATCCGGTGCCCTTGCCGCGGCCGGTCCGTGTGGAGGAGACTGGTCTCCACGTTTGACGCGGCTCTACAACGCGGTGGTAAGGGTGCGTCCCGAGGGGAGCGGGCGGAAAATGGCGGACATTGATCTTCAGGACGGCGAACGGCTCTTGTGGTCCGGGCGGGGGCGGCCGCCGCCCATGATCGGGCCGGAACTGGTCGCGGTGGGGGTCTTCACCGCGATCATGGCGCTGGTCGCAACGGGGCTCGGCCGGGCGCTCGCCCGCGACCTGGGCACGCCCGTCTGGACCTGGACGCTCGGCGCGCTTGTCGTCGGCGGGCTGATCGCGGTGCTGCTTGTCGGGTTGCTGCGCTGGCGCGCGGGGCGGATCCGTTATGTGCTGACCGACAGGCGGGCGCTCGTGCTCGGGGCGTCGCCCGGCGTGCGCCTGCCGCAGGACGACACCGGCTGGCCGCTGGACGAGATGACGGAGCCGCGCCTCGTGTCCCATGCCGACGGCAGCGGATCTATCCTCTTCGGACGACGGCCGGTCGCGCGCGTCCGGCGCGCCCGGGCCGGTCGCAGCCGCTCCGACGGGGGCCGGGGCCTTCGGCCAACGGGGGCCGGCAAGCACAGGAGCACCGACGTCGGCTTCGAACGGATCGACGGGGCGGCGGAGGTCTTTGCCCTCCTCGAGGCGCATCGCTGATGGACAGGCCGGCACCGCTTGAGTAGGTCGGCGGCATGACTTCGACGCTCCTGACGAACGCGCGGCTGATCGACCCGGAAGCCGGCACCGATACCCTGGGCGAGCTGCGCATCGAGGCGGGGCGGATCACCGCGCCCGGCCCCGCCGAGCAGGTCGTCGATTGCGGCGGCAGGTGCCTCGCCCCCGGCATCGTCGACCTCGGCGTCAAGGTGGGCGAACCGGGCGAGCGCCACAAGGAGAGCTTCCACACCGCGGGGCAGGCCGCGGCGCGCGGCGGCATCACCACCATGGTCTGCCGCCCCGACACGATCCCCGTGATCGACAGCCCCGAAACGCTGGAACACGCGCGCACCCGCGCGACGCATTCCGCCGTCAGGGTTCATCACATGTCCGCGCTGACACGTGGCCGGGCGGGGCGGGAGATGGTGGAGATCGGTTTCCTGCGCGATGCGGGCGCGGTCGCCTTCACCGACGGCACCCACGTGGTGACCGACACCAAGGTCCTGTCGCGGTGCCTGACCTACGCGCGCTCGCTCAGGGCGCTCGTCGTCGGGCATCCGCAGGAGCCCGGGCTCGCGCGCGGGGCGGTCGTGACGAGCGGCAAGTTCGCGTCGCTCCGGGGGCTGCCCGGCGTCTCGCCGCTCGCCGAACGGATGGGGGTCGAGCGCGACCTGGCGCTCGTGGAGGCGACGGGGGTGGCCTACCACCTCGACCAGGTGACGACGGCGGCGGGCCTCGCGCCGCTGCGCCGGGCAAGGGCCGCGGGCCTCGACGTGACGGCCGGCACCTCGATCCATCACCTGACACTGAACGTGCTCGACGTGGCCGACTACCGCACCTTCTTCAAGGTCACGCCGCCCCTGCGCACCGAGGATGACCGGCTCGCTGTGGCCGAGGCGCTGGCCGATGGCACGATCGACATCATCAGTTCCATGCACACGCCGCAGGACGAGGAATCGAAGCGCCTCCCGTTCGAGGAGGCCGCGCCGGGGGCGGTGGGGCTCGAGACGCTCCTGCCGGCGGCGATGCGGCTCGTTTCGGCAGGGCATGTCGATCTGCCGACGCTCTGGCGCGCGCTGTCGCTCAACCCGGCGCGGCGGCTGGGCCTCGCGGGGGGCACGCTTGCAAAGGGCGCACCGGCCGATCTCGTGCTCTTCGATCCTGACGCCCCCTTCGTCCTCGACCGCTGGACGCTCGCCTCGAAGTCGAAGAACACGCCCTTCGACGGGGCCCGGATGGAGGGTCGCGTCCTGCGGACGTGGGTCGGTGGCGAGACGGTCTACGACCGCGCGGACGGCTGACACCCCGGGGGGTGCAGCGCGACAACACCTTTTTCCGAGCGCGTGATCGCATGTGGCCCGCCGCGCGGCGGAATGGCATCGTCATCGCGGGGAAGGGGAACGGAGAGCGCCATGCCCGAGATGACAACGGCCCTGCCGCTCCTGCTGACGGTGGCGGCGCTGGCCTACCTGTTGGGCTCCGTGCCCTTCGGCATCGTCATGGCGCGCATCTTCGGCCTGGGCGATCTGCGGCAGATCGGGTCGGGGAACATCGGCGCGACCAACGTGCTGCGCACCGGGAACAGGCCGGCGGCGGCGCTCACCCTGATCGGCGACGCGGGCAAGGGCGGGGCGGCGGTGCTGCTGGCCCGCGCGCTCGTCGGCGAGGATGCGGCGCAGGTGGCGGGGCTGATGGCGTTTCTCGGCCATTGCTTCCCGGTCTTCCTTCGGTTTCACGGCGGCAAGGGGGTGGCGACCTTCCTCGGCACGCTTCTTGCCCTGTCCTTCCCGCTTGGCGTCGCGGCCTGCCTTACTTGGCTTGCCACGGCGGTCGTCTTCCGCATCTCCTCGCTTTCCGCCCTCGTCGCCGCGGCGGCGGCCCCCGCCTGGGCGCTCTGGCTCCGGCCCGACAGCGTGGCGCTCTGCGCGGGGCTGGCGGCCCTCATCTTCTACCGCCATGCCGCGAACATCCGCCGGATCGCCGACGGCTCAGAGCCCCGGATCGGGCGGAAGTGACCTTCGCCGCCGCGGTCGTCTCGGCCTATCGGGGGGCCTTCGACGCGACGGGCCGCGCCGATCGGTCGGAATACTGGTGGTTCGTCGTCTTCGGCGTCATCGCCGGATGGTTCGGCATGACGCTCGTGCTGGCCTTCGACGTGCCGGCCGGGGTTCTGCTGCCGCTGTTCCTCTCAGTCTTCGTCCCGAGCGTGGCCCTGACCGTCCGGCGGCTGCATGACATCGACCGCAGTGGCTGGTGGTATCTGATCGGCCTCGTCCCCTTCGGTGGGCTTCTGCTGCTGATCTTCACCGTCCTGCCGGGAACGCCTGGTGACAATCGGTTCGGACCCCCTCCGAACGGGGGGCGGCGTGCGCTCGTCGGCTATGATGATCTCGACGTGAGTTACGACCGTACCGGCATTCCCCGCGTGCGCCCGGAGGACGAATACCTGTGACACGATATCTGACGATCCTTCTCACGCTCCTTGCGGCCCAGACGGCGAGCGCGCAGCATCTGCCCGACAACCCGGTCGCCCGCGCCATCGTCGGGGCCTACGCCGACGCCTGCGCCACCGAGACCGGGAGCCCCGACATGACCTTCGAGCCGGGGGCCTTCGTTCCGGTCGACCTCGACGAGGATCCGGCGACCGAGGACATGGTCGTCGACATGCGCTTCGCCACCTGCGACCGGCTACCCGCGCTCTTCTCGGGCTCTGGCGGCTCGCCCATCCATCTGATCGTGGGCGAAGACACGGCGGAGTTCTTCGGCGGTCACTGGCAGATCGTGGACTTCGGCGACGATGGCTTCCGGAGCCGGATCTTCCTTCTGGGCGTGCACGGTCTCTACTGCGACGGCTACGGCAGCCAGCTCTGCGTGCGCGCGATCGGCTACGCCGACGGGGTTTTCTCGACACAGCCGGTTCTGGAATAGGCCGCTTTCCGCGCAGGGGGCTTGCCACGCCGATCGGGCCTGCCCCAACGTCCGCGCGTGTCCCATCGTGTGGACAGTATTTTAAGGAATGGAACGAGATGACGTTTGGTGAAGCCGTAAACACGTGCCTGAAGCAGAAATACGCGACCTTTCAGGGGCGCGCCGCGCGCAGCGAGTACTGGTGGTTTACCCTCTTCTCGATCCTGGCCCAGATCGGGGCGCAGATCGTCTTCGCGGTTCTGGCAAGCATGGGCGAAGCGGCCGCGCTCCTGGGCATCGTGATCCTTGCGGTCGTCGTACTCGGCCTCATCCTCCCCGGCATCTCGGTCCTGGTGCGGCGCCTGCACGACACCGACCGCTCGGGCTGGTGGTTCTGGATCGCGCTCGTGCCGCTCGTCGGCTCCATCATCCTGCTCGTGTTCCTCGTGACGAAGGGGACCGAGGGCGAGAATACTTTCGGCGCTGATCCGCTCGCCTGAGCGGGACGCGCGCGGCCCCGTGACCGCGGCCGCGTCGAATGATCGGCGGAAGCGCTCCCTGCGCTTCCGCCTTTTTCCGTGCATCGTCGGGATGAGAGATGGTCGGGTCTGGCCCGACCATGACAGCAGGCCGGTGGCGCGCCTCTAGCGCCGCAGCGTTATCAGGAGTTCGAGCGCGTCTGCCGTGCGGCGGGTGTTGGCGTAGATGCCGAGCCCGAGATAGAGCGCGCCGCCGATCACCAGAAGGCCAAGGTATCCGCCAAGCGCGACGACCGCCGCCATGGCGGGCCCCTCGATCCTGAATTCACCTACGGGCACGCCTCCGAAAAGCGCACCGATCGCCACGACCGCGATGCCGACGGCGGCGAGGATCAGCACGACCGTGATGACAATCTCGAGACCCTTGATGAAGAAATCGCGCATGATCTTTCCCTTTTGGGTACAGGATCAGGCGTCCGGCGGCCCGGCGCAAGCCTGTCCTCAGTAGCTGCGCTCCGCGTAGACGCGCGTCAGGTCGCCCTGCCAGGCACCGTGATAGTCGTCGAGCATCTCGTCGGCCGGGGATTTGCCGGTCTCGACCGACTCGCGCAGGGCGTTGAGGAAATGCGTCTCGTCTGGGACGAGGCCGCCGGCCCCCGCTTTCGCCCGCGCCTTGAGGCCGGCATGGCTGATTTCCACCAACTCGCGCGCGAGGTCGTGCATCCGGGTCCCGTCGACCTCCGCCGCGAGCCCCTCGCGGGAGGCGGCGACGCGCAGGGCGAGGCGCGTTTCCTGATCCCAATCCTTGGCGATGTCCCAGGCGGCATCGAGGGAGGATTGGTCGTACATCAGCCCGACCCAGAAGGCCGGCAGCGCGCAGAGCCGACGCCACGGGCCGCCGTCGGCTCCCCGCATCTCCATGTATTTCTTGATCCGGGCCTCGGGGAAGAGCGTCGTCAGGTGGTCGGCCCAGTCCGACATCTGCGGCGTCTCGCCCGGCAGGGCCGGCAGCTCTCCGCGCAGGAAATCGCGGAAGGACTGGCCGAGCGCGTCGATGTAGGTGCCGTCGCGGTAGACGAAGTACATCGGCACATCGAGCGCGTAGTCCACCCATTGCTCGAAGCCGAAGCCCTCGTCGAAGACGAATTCCGGGATGCCGGTGCGCGCCGCGTCGAGGTCGCGCCAGACGCGGCTGCGCCAGGACTTGTGGCCGTTCGGCTGCCCCTCGAAAAAGGGCGAGTTGGAGAAGAGCGCCGTCGCCACCGACTGCAGCGCCATCGCGACGCGCAGCTTCTGCACCATGTCCGCTTCGGAGGCGAAGTCGATGTTGACCTGCACCGTGCAGGTGCGCCGCATCATCACCTTTCCCATGGTGCCGACCTTGTCCATGTAGGCATCCATCAGCTTGTAGCGGCCCTTGGGCATCAGCGGCATGTCGGCGTGCGTCCACTCCGGTGCTGCGCCGAGACCGATGAAGCCGGCCCCGATCCCGTCGGCCACGGCCTTCACCTCGGCGAGATGGGTGTTCACCTCGTCGCAGGTCTGGTGGATCGTCTCGAGCGGCGCGCCCGAAAGCTCCAGCTGCCCCCCCGGTTCGAGCGAGATGTTCGCCCCCGCCTTCTCGAGCCCGATCAGCAGGCCACCCTCGGTCACCGGCGTCCAGCCGAAGCGGTCGCGCAGACCCGAGAGGACAGCGTTGATGGAGCGCGGGCCGTCGTAGGGTAAGGGTTGCAGCGTGTCCTGGCAGAAACCGAACTTCTCGTGTTCCGTCCCGATGCGCCAGTCGTCCTTCGGCTTGCAGCCGGAAGCCAGGAACTCGGCCAGCTGCGTCGTGTCGGTGATGGCGCCGCCGCCGGACTGGGGAATGGACATCTGGACGCCTCCGGGCTCCGTGGTCTGGAACGTCACGAGTGATCCGCAGGGCTCCTCAAGTCAAGGCGCGCAGCGGCGTCCGTCGCCATACCGTGATCGTCTGGGGTGTGCGCGTCTGCACGGCCCGCACCATCGCGCCAGCGTCGAGCCCGGGCAACGGGGCAAGCGCATCGAGAAGCCGCTCCGCTCCGGTCGCGCGCTCCGGAATGGCGAGCGGCGACTGCCCGGGCTGCGCGAGGTGCCATTCGCCGCTGCCGTCCGCGGCGCGGACGAAGGTGACCTGGCTCAACTCGGTCAACGCCACGACGCCACCGGTCTCCGGCCCCATGTACGTGATCCGCCCCTCCACCGTCTCGACGATGCCGGGCGACTGTCCGTCGCCGCGAAACCGGGCGGCGCGGAGGCCCGAGACGGTCAGCACGACGCCGACCGCCATCGACGCCGCGCCGAAGAGCGCCGGCAGGCCCGAGGTGCCGAGCCAGAGCCACAGCCCGATCAGGACGGCACCCGCCCCGACGAGTGCCTCGCGCCAGCGCAGGAGAGCCGCGCGGACTTCGGGGCGGATCACGGGGTCACCTTGGGCTCGAAGAAGAGAAGCGTGAAGGTGCCGGTCCGCTGGAATCCGAGCGGAGTGTAGCAGGCGACCGCCGCGTCGGAGGCGGCGAAGAGGGTCGCTGTCTCGACGCCGGTGGCTCTTGCTTCGGCCAGGTGCAGCGCGAGCGCGCGCCGGGCAAGGCCCCGCCCCCGCGTCTCTGGCGGAGTATAGACGCCGCCGACCTGCACGATCTCCGGTAAGGTGGCGTTGAACCCGGTCATCGCGGCGGGCCGGCCGTCGACCACGAGGAAGCGATGGCTGTCCTCCGCGATCCAGCCTTCGACCTCCCGCGTCGTATCCTCCAGCGTTCTGCTGCCGGTTTGAAGCTCCGCGTTGTAAGCCTGTCGCCAGCAGATGGCGCGCTCGGCATCCACCGAGACCGGGACGAGGTCGCCCGGTCCCTCCGGCACGATCAGCGCGTCCAGCGACAACTCGAACTGCGGCTCGTCGGCGTCGAGGGACTTCGGGGCCTCGGTGAGCCCGAGCGCGTCGAGAAGCGGGCGCACCATGCGGGCGGGCCCCGCCGCGCCTCTCAGGCGCTCGCCCCGCAGGATTTCGGCCGCCGCAGGGATGTCGGACGGGTCGGGAAGATAGGGCAAGATCATCCCGTCGTTGCCGAGCGCGAGGACCGCGCGATCGCGCACCCCCCAGAGCCGGAGCGCCCGCATGTGCGTTCCGCCGAAGCCGTGCGTGCGCAGGTTCGATTGCGGGAACATCGTGTCCGTCCGCGCGCTGTCGAGGAGTGCGACGATCCAGTCGCGGTCCGGCGGGCCAAGCGTCTTCATCCCCAGTCTCCCCGCCCGGCCTGCCAGAGTGTCAGCGCCGCAACGGCCGCCGTGTCCGCGCGCAGGATGCGGGGGCCGAGGGCGATGGCATGCGCCTGTGGATGGGCTCGCAAGTTGGCCCGTTCTTCGGGCGAGAAGCCGCCCTCCGGCCCGATAAGGATCGCGGCGGGGGCCGGGGGCAGGGCGGTGGAGCGGCCACCCTCGGCCCAGTCGGGGTCGTCCGAGAGCGTCTCGTCGCAGAAGATGAGTGCCCGGTCGGTGGGCCAGTCGGCGAGGAGGCGTTCGAGCGGCACGATATCGTCGACCGGGGGGACGAAGGTGCCGCCGCATTGTTCGGCCGCTTCGAGGGCATGGGCCTGGAGCCGATCCTGCCGGATGCGCTCGGAATTGGTGTAGCGCGTCGAGACGGGCCGGATGCGCGCGGCCCCGAGCTCGGTCGCCTTCTCGACGATGAAGTCGGTGCGCGCCTTCTTGATCGGGGCGAAGAGGAGCCAGAGGTCCGGCGGATCGCATTGCGGCGCGACCTGCGCGCCGATCTCGAGTTCGCCGCCCCGCTTGGAGGCCGCGCGGATGGTCGCGCGGAAGGCTCCGCTCGTTCCGTCGAACACGGTCAGCGTGTCGCCAGCGGCAAGGCGCATGACGCCGCCGAGGTAGTGGCCCTGGTCCCTCGACAGCGCGACGCATTGCCCCGCCGCGAGCGGACCGGCTATGTGCAACCTGACCTTACTGTCCATGGGGAGAGCCCTTCGATGACCGACACCTCCGATCAAGGACAGGTGGCCGACGCCGTCAAGGGCAACTGGGTCGACACGCTGGCCCCGCCGTCGACGCGCCCCTACCTGCGGCTCAGTCGCGCGGACCGGCCGATAGGAACCTGGCTTCTGCTTCTGCCGTGCTGGTGGGGTCTTGCGCTTGCGGTTTCGGCCACGGGGTTCCGTCCTTTCGATCTCTGGATCGCCGGGGCGGTCGCGGTGGGCGCGTTCCTGATGCGCGGTGCCGGCTGCACCTGGAACGACGTGACCGACCGTGACATCGACGGGTCGGTCGCGCGGACCCGGTCGCGGCCCCTCCCGTCGGGGGCGGTCACGCTGCGACAGGCGCTGGGCTGGATGGCGGCGCAGACGGCGCTGGCCGCACTCATCCTCTTTACCTTCAACTGGGCAGCGGTCGGCCTCGGAGTGCTCGCGCTCCTGCCGGTGGCGGTCTATCCCTTCGCCAAGCGATTTACCTGGTGGCCGCAAGTCTTCCTCGGTCTCGCCTTCAACTGGGGCGCGCTTCTGGTCTGGGCGGCGCAGACCGGGTCGCTCGGCTGGCCGGCGGTGCTGCTCTATCTGGGCGGGATCGCCTGGACGCTCTTCTACGACACGATCTACGCCTATCAGGACGTCGAGGACGACGCGCTCATCGGGGTCAAGTCCACCGCGCGCCGCTTCGGACGTCGCCCGCTCCCGTGGCTTCGGGGCTTCGCGGCGGCGACAGTGATCCTGCTGTCCCTGGCTGCCGTCACCGCGCTGCCCGTGGGGCCGGCGATGGTCGCGCTCGTCGGCGTCTGGCTGATGGGCTGGCACCTCGGCTGGCAGATGACGCAGCTCGACATCGACGATCCCGACCTCTGCCTGCGATTGTTTCGGACGAACCGGACGGCGGGACTGATGCCCGTGCTGTTTTTCGCCGTGTCGGCTTTCGTCTGATTGCCCCCGGCGGGCTCTGCCGCTAATCCAGTGCCCGGGGAGAAGATCTGACGGTTCATGTCAAGAAAACGCATCATCAGTACAGCGGTGGCTTTCGTGGCGGCGGGCGCGGTCTCGGTCGCAAGCGCATGGTTCGCGGCCAACTATGTCGAGGCCACCTCCAGAGCGGCGGTGTCGCGGGCGCTCGAGGAAAGCGACCTGACCTGGGCCGTGGCCGCCACCGATGGGTTGCAGCTCATCCTGACGGGCACGGCCCCGGACGAACCGGCCCGGTTCCGGGCGGTGACGCGGGCCGGCGCGATCGTCGATCCGCGCCGCATCGTCGACGCGATGGAGGTGGAGCCGAGCCGCCCGGCGACCGCGCCCCGCTTCTCGCTCGAGGTTCTGCGCAACGACGACGACGTCTCCGTCATCGGCCTCGTCCCGACGCAGGGCGGGCGCGAGATGCTCGACGGGCTCTTCGCGCGGGTGGCCGAGGGCGATGATCTGGAGGTGACGAACATGGTCGAGACGGCGGATCACGCCGTCCCCGAAACCTGGGAGGCCGCGCTCGGCTTCGGAATCGAGACGCTCTCGGACCTTCCGCGCGCGAAGGTCTCGATCGAGGCGGGCCGCGTAGGCGTGACCGCCGTGGCCGACAGCGATGCCGAGCGCGTACGCCTCGAACGGGAGCTGGCGCGACGGGCACCGGAGGGCGTGACGCTCGCCCTCGACATCGGGGCCCCACGTCCGGTCATCACGCCCTTCACCCTCCGCTTCGTGATGGTGCCCGACGGGCGGGCGCGGTTCGAGGCCTGCGCCGTCGACGACGTGGCCGCGCAAGCGAAGGTGCTGGCCGCGGCCGAGACAGTGGGCTTCACCGGCCGCGCAAACTGCGTGATCGGCCTCGGGGTGCCCTCCGCGCGCTGGTCCGATGCCGCCGCCGAGGGTATCGCGGCCATCGGGCGGCTGGGCGGCGGGGCGCTGACGCTCTCGGATGCCGACGTCTCGCTCATCGCGCCCGAAGGCACGAGCCGGGTTCTCTTCGACACCGTCGTCGCCGAGCTCGAGACCGCGCTGCCCGACCTCTTCGTCCTCTCCGCCGTCCTGCCGGATCCGACGCGGGTGGACGGCACCGGCGACTCCGATGACGGACCGCCGGAGTTCGTCGCCACCCTCTCGCCCGAGGGGCAGGTGCAGTTGCGCGGCCGGCTCTACGATGCCGCGCAGGAGGCGGCGGTCCTCAGCTACGGGCGCGCGCTCTTCGGGGTGAACGATACCTATACCGCCACGCGGGAGGACGAGACCCTGCCCGAGGGCTGGCCCGCGCGGGTGCTCGCCGGGCTCGAGGCGCTGTCTCGGCTCGAGAACGGTTCGGTCGTCGTGCAGCCCGACCTCGTCGTGTTGCGCGGCCTGACCGGCGATACGCAGGCGGAGGCGACGATCTCGGGGCTTCTGTCGGCGAAGCTCGGGGCGGAGGCCGACTTCCGCATCGACGTGACCTACGACGAGGAGCTTGATCCCCTCCTCAACATCCCGACCCCCGAGGAATGCGAGACCCGGCTCAACGACATCCTCGTCACCCAGAAGCTCACCTTCGCGCCCGGCGAGGCCGTGATCGAGGAGGCGGGCGACGGGCAGCTGGGCCGTCTGACCGACATGCTGCGCGAGTGCCGGCGCGCGGTCTTCGAGATCGGCGGCCATACCGATAGCCAGGGACGCGAGGAATCGAACCTCGCGCTGTCCATCGGGCGGGCCGAGGCGGTGCGCACGGCGCTCATCTCGCGCGGGGTGCCGCCGAGCCAGCTGGTCGCGAACGGATATGGCGAGAGCCAGCCCATCGCCGACAACGAGACCGAGGAAGGCCGGGAGATCAACCGCCGCATCACCTTCACGCTGCTCGGACGCCGCGACCGTGCCGAGCTCGAAGCCGAGGACGCGGCGGCCGTGCCGGCAACCGAACAGCCCGAGTTTCCCGAGGGCGAGGCGGCGACGGCCGAGGACACAGAGGCGGAGACGCCAAGCGAGGAACCCGAGGAATGAACCGCACCGAATTCGTGATCGCGATCGCCGTGATCCTCTTTGTCGCCTTCGTGCTCGGCTGGTTCGCGTCGTGGCTCGTCTATCGTTTCAGCCGGGTGACGATTTCGGATGTGGCCGAACTCGAGGACATGGCGAAGTCCCTGCACGAGGCGGAGGAGCAGCGGGACGAGGCGATCACCTATTACCAGTATCGCGAGAACGAGCTCACGACCCAGCTGACGCAGACGCAGGCGGAGCTGTCGGCCGCGATGGACGGTCTGCGCGAAGCGCGGCAGGAGGCGGGCGAGCTGCGCCGCTACATCGAGAAGATGAACGCCTGATGCCCGCCTAGGGCGTCAGCACCATGCGCGCCGGCAGGCTGACCGTGACGCCCTCGCAGGGCGCGCCGGTCAATGTGACCGTCCACCATCCCTGCATCGGACTGTTCTGTTTGCCCGTGGCTGTCAGGGCATCGGGGTAGGGCATCGGACAGGCCGCCGAGAGCGCGGAGACGTAGCCGGCCCAGCCGCCGGTGAGGCTGAGGGTGACCGGCACTCTTCTGTCGGGGTCCTCCTTGCCGATACCGTGGAGGACGGTCGCTGCGGCGGCCAGTGCGAAGACGATGCCGAAGACGACGAGGAGCCTGCGCTTCGCCGGTTCCACCCGGTCCCGAAGCGCGATCAACTCGGCAAAGCCGTAGTAGGCGACCTTGGCCTGCGTCAGCCGGTCGATGTCGGCGACGATCCCTTCGGTCTGCGGACGCTTGGCGACGAGGGCTTCGATCCTGTCGTCGATGCCCGAGAGCGACGTGATGTCGGGAGGCAGGAGGATCGGCTCGAAGGGCGTCACCTTCTCCTTGAACGCCGGATCGGCCAGCGCCGTCGGGTCGAAGGGATGACCCCGCAGGACGTCGACGACCGTCCAGAGCCCGAAGAGAAGCGCGGCGGCCGCCGCCACGGCACAGGCAATGGCCGCCCAGAGGAAAGGGCCGCTCAGGTCGGGCAGAAGCGCAAAGGAGAGACCGGCGAAGAACGCGCCGCCGATCGCCGTCAGCCCCGCGATGTAATATTCGAGAACGCCACGCTCGTGCTTGCGCGCGGCCGCGTAGGGATCGGACATGTGCCCTACTCCCGCTTCAGGGACGCGATGGCGTCGTCGAGGGCCCCCCGGACGTCCATGCTCGGCACATAGCCGCCCCCCGGGCCCGCGACGTGGTCGGGGGCGGTCGGAGTGTCGTCACCGTCGCTCTTCTTGGCCCCGCCCGCGGCTTCCCGGAGTGCATAGCTCAAAAGGACTTCCACGGCGGTATCGCGGTCGGGGAAGGGCGTCGGGACAAGATGGTCTATCGCGTCGAGAATGTCTTGTTCGAGATCGAGGTCGACTGAAATCTGGGGCACTGGAAAATCCGTTCTGCGAAAAGATCCGGAAAGTCTTCCCGATCCCCCGATTCGCCGCAACGAAAAGGCCGCCCCGGAGGGCGGCCCGTTTGCTCTCCCGACAACGCCTCTCAGCGGTTGTCGTCGTCTTCTTCGCTGTCCTCGGGCAGGTTGAAATAGCTCTCTGCGTCGCGCAGGTCGCCGTCCTTTTCCTCCTCGTCCTCCTCGGCATCGTTGCCCGAGAGGCTGAACGTCTCGAGGCCTGAGATGTTGGACGGGATCTTGGGCTCGTCCGGATCCGCCCCGAGGCTCTGTTCGGTCGAGACGAGCTTGCGCCGCTCGTCGTCGCTCATCACGTTGCCGGCGGCGGCGGCCTTGGCGGCGGCCTTCTGCACTGCTGCGTCGAGTTCGGTCTGCTTGCAGAGCCCGAGCGCGACCGGGTCGATCGGCTGGATGTTCTGGATGTTCCAGTGCGTGCGCTCGCGGATCGACTGGATCGTCGGTTTGGTCGTGCCGATCAGCTTGGAGATCTGCGCGTCGGTCAGCTCGGGATGGAACTTCACCAGCCAGAGGATCGAGGCCGGACGGTCCTGACGCTTCGAAAGCGGCGTATAACGCGGACCTCGGCGCTTCTCCTCGCCCTGGGCGGCGGCGTTGTATTTCAGCTTCAGCTTATGGAGCGGGTCCTTCTCGGCCTTCTCGATCTCCTCGGCCGTCAGCTGGTTGTTCGCGATCGGGTCGAAACCCTTCACGCCGACCGCAACGTCGCCGTCGGCGATCCCCTGGACCTCCAGCTCGTGCAGTTCGCAGAAGTCGCCGATCTGCTTGAAGCTGAGCGTGGTGTTGTCGACCAGCCAGACGGCGGTGGCCTTGGCCATGATGGGTTTGTTCATCGCGTGTCTCCTTCAAGACATGACTTCCTCGTCGCCCGGATCGGGGCTGCGGCCGGGCCGCCTGTTCTCGCTTTCAGGGAACTTGACGCGCTATATAGGCCGGGTCGCCACGATACGGAAGACCCTAGATGAGACGCCTCTTCGCCGCCCTCTCGCTCTTTGCCGCGCCCGTCTTCGCCGAGGGAGAGGCGGCCGGCGACTTCGACTATTACGTCCTCGCGCTCAGTTGGACGCCGACTTGGTGCGCGCTCGAGGGCGACGATCGCGAGTCACCCCAATGCGACGCGGGCCGGGGCTACGGGTTCACGCTGCATGGGCTCTGGCCCCAGTACGAAACCGGTTGGCCGAGCTATTGCCGCACCTCCGAGCGTCCGGCGACGCGGGGCCAGACCGGCGCGATGGTCGACATCATGGGTTCGTCGGGCCTCGCCTTTCACCAGTGGCGCAAGCATGGCGTCTGCACGGGCCTCGACGCGCGGGACTATTTCGATCTGTCGCGCCTCGCCTATGAACGCGTCGCCCGCCCGGGCGTCATCCGTGAACTCGGCCGCGAGGTCACCTTGCCGGCCCATGTGGTCGAGGCCGCGTTCCTTGAGGCGAACCCGGATCTCGGCGCGGACGGCGTGACGGTGACCTGCCGGTCGAGCCGGATCCAGGAGGTGCGCATCTGCCTGACGCGGGAGTTGGAGCCGCGCCGCTGCGGCACAGATGTGGTCCGGGATTGCACGCAGACCAACGCGCTTCTGTCGCCGATGCGCTAGGCCTCGGCCGGGGCGGGGCTTGCGCGCAGCCTGTCGCGCCAGTCCGACGGGGCCGCGGGACGCCCGAGGTGGAAACCCTGCCCGTAGGGAACGCCGAGGTCGCGTAGGACCCGAAGCTGGGCCTCCGTCTCGATCCCTTCGGCGATGAGGTCGATGTCGAGCCCCGCCATCAGCGCGACGAGGCTCGCGAAGATCGCTTCCTCCCGTCCACCTCGGCCAAGACCGGCAACGAAGACGCGGTCCATCTTGACGATGTCGACCGGGTAGCGACGCAGGCGGTCGAGGTTCGACAGGCCGGTCCCGAAGTCGTCGAGCGCGATCCGCACGCCTCGGGCGCGGAGCCGTTCCAGTTGCGCGGTGGTCTCGGACGGATCGACGATAAGTGCGGTCTCCACCACTTCGAGGACCAGATGCTCGGGGGGCAAACGCTCAAGCAGGGCATCGAGCCAGCGGTAGGCCGCCGGCGCGCTACCGTCCAGGATGGATCCGGTCACGTTGACGCTGAAATAGAGCGCCGGATCGGCCGTCACGAAACGCTCGGCGGCGTTGAACGCCATGTCAGACAGCGGCGCGATCTCGCTTTCGGGCAGCCGTGCGAGCGTGTCGATGAAGCGGTTCGGGCCGAGGATCTCCCCGTCGGCCCTCGTCCAGCGCAGAAGCGCTTCGATGCCGACGGGCACGCCGTCGCTCAGGCGGCAGATGGGCTGCACATGGTACTCGATCGCGCGCTCGTCGATCGCCGCGACGACCTCGGTCGGTTTCGGAACCGGGTCGCCGGGCAGGGCGTCGCCGCCGATTTCGGTGCGCCGCCCGCCCGCGCGCTTCGCCGCCTCGAGCGCTTCCGAGGCGCGCAGCAACGCGTGGCCCGTCCGCTCCCCGGGGGAGAGACGCACGACGCCGGCCGACAGGGGGCGGCAGAGCGAGATGTCGCGGCCGCTGACGACGGTGGAGGAGGCGAGGCTCCGCAACTCCTCGATCGTTCCGCCGCAGTCCTCGAGCGTTTCCGATGGCAGCCAGATCAGGAAGCGCCCGCGATCGAGCGGTCGGACCCGGGCTTCGGACGGAGCCGCGCGGGTCAGAACGTCCGCGATCCCGTGGATCAGCCGATCGCCGGCATCCACTCCTTCGCGGGCGTTCAGTCCGCTGAGCCCCTCGATATCGAGAAGGCCGATACAGCCCGCGCCCGGAAGGCAATCGTCGGCGGGAGGTCCCGCCTGCGGCTCGGACGCGACCGCGGACGCACCATTTGCCCGAACCTTGCGGAAAACGGTTAATAATGCCCCGCCGAGCAATGCTCCGAGGCAGAGAAACAGAAAGTCTGTCAGGTCCAAACGAACGCGGTCCCGTACCGGTGCGATAAAGTCGTCGGCGACATTTAGCCCAAGTCCCGGCCGAGACAACAGAGGCGTGGGTGCCGGTCAGAAGGATTTACGGGCGGTCAGCGCCGCACGCAGCGTCCCGTCGTCGAGATAGTCGAGTTCGCCACCGATCGGGACGCCCTGGGCGAGGCTGCTGACGCGGACGCCCGTGGGCGCAAGCTCGCTGGCGACGTAATGCGCCGTGGTCTGGCCCTCGACCGTGGCATTGAGGGCCAGAATGACCTCGGCCACGTCTTCCGCGGCGATCCGGTCACGCAGCTTCGGGATGTGCAGATCGTCCGGTCCGATGTCATCGAGGGGCGAGAGCGTTCCGCCGAGAACGTGGTAGCGCCCGTCGAAGACCTGTGCGCGTTCCATCGCCCAGAGGTCGGCCACGTCCTCGACCACGCAGATCACGCCCGTCGCCCGCTTCGGACTGTCGCAGAGGGCACAGATGTTGCCGGTCGAGAGGTTTCCGCAGTTCAGGCAGGCGCGCACGCTGCGGCCCACCCGGTCGAGAAGCTGCGCGAGCGGCAGCAGCTGCCCGTCGCGCTTCTTCAGAAGATGCAGCACGGCACGACGGGCAGACCGGGGCCCGAGCCCCGGCAGCCGCGCCATCAACGCGATCAGCTCCTCGATGTCGCGGGTGGCGTCCACTCAGAACGGCAGTTTCATGCCCGGCGGCAGACCCATCTCCTCGGCGATCCTGCCCATTTCCGCCTGCGAGCGCTCGGCCGCGCGCGCCTGCGCGTCCTTGATCGCGGCAAGGATCAGGTCTTCCGCCATCTCCTTTTCTGAGGGCACGAAGATCGACGGGTCGATTTCGAGGCCGACAAGCTCGCCCTTCGCCGTTGCGGTCGCCTTCACAAGGCCGGCCCCCGCTTCGCCGGTGACCTTGATGGAAGCGAGGTTCTCCTGCATCTCTCCCATCCTGGACTGCATTTCCTGCGCCTTCTTCATCATGCCGGCCATGTCGCCGAGGCCGCCCAGTCCCTTGAACATCGGTCTTCCTTTCGCTCGCTTATCGCCCTTGACCTAGTGGTCTGCGGCCCCTGCCGCAACTGCGCAGGACGCAGCAAAAAGGCCGCCCCGGACGGGGCGGCCCTTCGTGCGATCGTTTGCTTACCTCAGGCCGCGGCGTTCGAGCCGATGAACCAGGTGTCCTTCTCGACCATGCGGCTCACCTCGGTCAGCAGGTCGGCGGTATCCTCGTCGCCCGCCTCGTCGGCGGCCTCCATGCCCTTGCGGATCATCGCACCGTAGTCCTTGAAACGCGAGACCAGTTCGGCGACGTGCTCCTCCAGTGCGGTCAGCTCCACGGGATAGGGCTTCAGATTGGTGTTGGCGGCGACTTCCTGGGTCGTGCCCCGCGCGAACCCGCCCATCAGCGCGACCCGCTCGGCCATCATGTCGGTGCCTTCGCCAAGCCGGGCCGACACCTCGTCCAGCAGTTCGTGGACGCCGATGAAGCCCTTGCCGCGCAGGTTCCAGTGCGCCTGCTTGACCGCGAGGCGCAGGTCGATGCCGACGACCAGACGCTCGTTGAGCACCTCGCACATCTGCTCCTGGGTTTGCGGGTTCAGTCCTGTGACGAAGCTCTCGGGCATGACGGCCTCCGGTTGTGTGAATGTTCACACGGGGAACGGACGAGCCCGCGATTCGGTTTCATCGAAGAGGGCACTAGTCCTCGTCGAAGGGGTCCCATTCGTCCTCGACCTCGGCGAGACCCTCCTCCGCCGCTTCCTGTTCGAGAACGTCGCGCGTGCGGATCTCCACGAGTTCGGCCCCCGGGAAGGCCTGCAGGATCGCCTGCGTCATGGGATGCGCCATCGCATCGGTCTCCGCCTGTCGCAGCGCGCTGTCGCGGACCTCGGTGATGGTTGGCGCGCCACCCTCGGACACGAGCGAGACGACCCATCGCACACCGGTCCAGCCCTGTAGCCGCCCGGCAAGGCGCGCGGCAAGGTCGGGGGCGGCGTTCGGGGCGGGTTCGAACTCGATCCGGCCGGGGCTGTAGCTGGCGAGGCGCACGCCGCCCTCGACCTCCACCAGCAGTTTCACGTCCCGGTTCGCGCGGATCAGGTCCACGACCTGCGGAAAGGTCTGGAACCGCGCGAGCGCCTGCGCGCTGTCCTGCGCCAGCGCCGGGGAGGCCGAGCCTCGCGCCACCGGACCACTGCCACCGCCGGACGGCGCGGGTCGCGGGGCAGGGGTCGCGCCCTGGGGCATCGGCGCATCGCGCAGCTTGCGCACCAGATCGTCCGGGGAGGGCAGGTCCGCCACATGCGTCAGCCGGATCACCGCCATCTCGGCGGCCATCATCGCGTTCGGCGCGTTGCCGACCTCCTCCAGCGCCTTCAGGAGCATCTGCCACATCCGCGTCAGGCTGCGCATCTGCAGCCCGGTGGCGAAGGCCTGCCCGCGGGCGCGTTCGTCGGGGCTGACGGTCGGGTCTTCGGCGGCGTCGGGCGTGATCTGGATCACGCTGACCCAATGGGTCAATTCGGCCAGATCGCGCAGCACGGCCATCGGATCGGCCCCGTCGCTGTATTGCGCGCCCAGTTCCTCCAGCGCGGCCGCCGCCTCGCCCTTCATGATGAGATCGAAGAGGTCCATCACCCGGCCTCGGTCGGCGAGGCCCAGCATGGCGCGCACCTGATCGGCGGTCGTCTCGCCCGCGCCATGGCTGATCGCCTGATCCAGAAGCGACATCGCGTCCCGCACCGAACCCTCCGCCGCCCGCGCGATGAGGGCGAGCGCGTCGTCCGCGATCTCGGCTCCTTCCTTGCCGGCCACGCCGCGCAGGTGGTCGATCATCACCTCGGGCTCGATCCGGCGCAGGTCGAACCTCTGGCACCGGCTCAGGACGGTGACGGGCACCTTACGGATCTCGGTCGTGGCGAAGATGAACTTCACGTGGGCCGGCGGCTCCTCCAGCGTCTTGAGGAGCGCGTTGAACGCGCTCGTCGAGAGCATGTGGACCTCGTCGATGATGTAGATCTTGTAGCGCGCCGAGGCTGCCCGGTAGTGCACGCTGTCGATGATCTCGCGCACGTCGCCGACACCGGTGTTCGACGCCGCGTCCATTTCGAGCACGTCGACATGACGGCCCTCGGCGATGGCCCGGCAGGGCTCGCATTCGCCGCAGGGTTCGGTCGTAGGACCACCCGTGCCGTCCGGGCCGACGCAGTTCAGGCCCTTGGCGACGATCCGGGCGGTGGTCGTCTTGCCCGTGCCGCGGATGCCCGTGAGGATGAAGGCCTGCGCGATGCGGTCGGCGGCGAAGGCGTTCTTGAGGGTGCGCACCATGGCGTCCTGGCCGATCAGGTCAGCAAAGGTCGCGGGCCGGTACTTGCGTGCGAGAACCTGATATTCCGTCGTCATCTGCGCCCCCTTCTCGGAGCGCCAACCTAGGCCCATCGCGGCGCGGTGGCTAGAGCGTCCAGAGGACGACGCCGACGGTTACGGCTCCGAGGGAGAAGACGATCGCCAGGAAGGTGAAGACGGAGGTCGACTGCGTCTCGGCCTTGTGCGTGTCAAGCCGCTCGCAGGCGCGCTTCGCGTTCCGCCGCGCCGACCAGAAGATCACGATCGCGGCCAGGATGAAGACGGTCGCCACCGCCTTCGGGATCCAGGTCGGCTCCGCCGCGTTGAAGACGGCCCGAAGGCCCACGGCGATGGCGATCGCCGCCATGCCCGTGCGCATCCAGCCCGCGAAGGTCCGCTCGTTGGCGAGCACCGTGCGATCTTCGGCCCAGTCGGTCCGGTCTTCGGCAAGGTTGTTCTTGGACTCGTCTGCCATGGCGGGCGATCTAGGGCCCTGCGTCCGCAAGGCGATGTTCGGCAAACATGAGAGAAAGGTGAGAGACTGGACGACGACCCAAACGGGACTCGCTGTGGCTGCTTCCTTCCGGACCTGACCAGGTTGGCAAGGCGCTTGCCCGCGCCAGCCTCTCGATGTCTCACATAGGCAGGGCACCCGCGGAACGCAACTCCGTTCGAACGGAGTTGCCGAGGCTCAGCCCGGCGTGCGCTCGGCCCAGCCCGCGAAGATGCGCTCGAGGAAGACGACTACGTAGAAAAGCGCGATCCCGAGCACCGCCAGCGCGATCAGCACCGCGAACATCAGGGGATAGTCCGCGTTGATCTTGCCCGAATCGAAGAGGTGGCCCAGCCCGCGGCCATGCGGCTCCACGATCTCCATGAGGTTCGTGCCGATGAAGGCGAGCGTCACTGCGACCTTCAGCGCGCCGAAGAATTCCGGCAGGGTCTTCGGCAGGGCGATCTTGCGGAAGATGGTGAAGTTCGACGCCCCCAGGGAGCGCAGGATGTCGCGGTACTCGGGCTCCAGCGTCGACAACCCGATGGAGACGGAAACCGCGATCGGGAAGAAGGAGATCATGAAGGCGATCAGAATCGTGTTCAGGTCATGCTGCCCGATAAAAAGAAGGGCGATCACCGGCACGACGGTCGCCTTGGGGATCGCGTTGAAGCCCACGAGCAGCGGATAGAGCGCCTCGCGGGCGATGCGGCTGAACCCCATGACCATGCCGAGGAAGACACCGAAGACGACGGCGAGCAGGAGCCCCGCGATCGTGCGCCAGAGCGTCTGCCAGCCGTATTCGAGGAAGAGCCACTTGTACTTCACGAAGGCCGGGCCGAGGTCCGACGGCGAGGCCATCTTGTAGTTCGGCCAGCCGTTCGCCCAGACCAGAAGCTCCCACGCCAGCAGGAAGGCCACGATGGCCGCGGTCGGCACGGCGATCTTGCGCAGGGTGTTCATGCCGCCTCCCGTCCCTGCGCGATCTGGATCTCGCGCCGCAGCTCGGCCAGCAGCTCCACCGCCCGCGGCGCGTAGAGGTCCTCGAGGGTCCGGTCCGGTCCGAGGTCGATCTCTACCGTGCGCTGTGCCCGTGCGGGGCGTGCCGAGAAGACGACCGTGCGATCCGACAGGAACACCGACTCGCGCAGGTCGTGGGTGATGAGGACGCAGGTGAATTTCTCCTGCGCGCGCAGATCGTGCATCGTCTGCCACAGATCCTCGCGCGTGAAGGCATCGAGCGCGCCGAAGGGTTCGTCGAGGATCAGGACCTCGGGGCGGTGCACGATCGAGCGGCAGAGCGACGCGCGCTGGCGCATTCCGCCGGAGAGTTCCGACGGCTTCTTGTCTTCGAAACCCTCGAGCCCGACGAGCGCCAGAAGCTCGCGCGCGCGGTCCTGCTGCTGGGTCTTGCTGAGCCCGCTGCCGACGATCTCGAGCGGGAGCATCACGTTCTGCAGGATGGTCCGCCATTCGAGCAGGACCGGATTCTGAAAGGCCATGCCGACGGTCTTGCGCGGCCCGGTGACCGGCTTGCCGCCCAGCCGGACGACACCCCGATCGGGCTTCATCAGGCCGGCGACGAGCCGCGTCAGCGTGGACTTGCCGCAGCCCGAGGGGCCGACGACGGCGGTGAAGCTGCCCTCGGGCATTTCGAGGCTCAGATCGTCGAGCACCGGCAGCGGCCCGGCCGCCGTCGCATAGGCGTGGGTCACATGTTCGAGGGCGATGGGCAGCGACATGGGTGGCCTTCCGCGGCGGTCATCCTCGGGCCGGGCCCGAGGATCTTCCGTTTGTGAAATCCCCGGGCAAGGCCCGGGGACGTCGTGTCAGCGCAGCATCCGGTCCGCCGCGTCGGGCAGGTACTGCGGATCGAAGTAGAGGCTCGCGTCCGGCTCGGTCTGGAACTCGTAGACGAGCTTCGTCTGCTCGATCGCGGTTGCCATGCGGTCGGCGTCGATGTCGCCCATGCCGTTCTCGGCCACGTAGTCGGTCAGAACGTTCGCGTCGATCGCCAGTTGCAGACGGCGCTCTTCGAGCTCCACGTCGCCCGCCGGGTTGCGGTCGATGACGGCCTGCGCGCCCATGGCCGGATCGGCGATGACGTCCTTCCAGCCCTTTGCCACGGCGCGCAGGAAGCCCTTGACGACCTCGGGGTTCTCGGCGGCGAAGTCGGTGTTGACGATGATCGCGTTGCCATAGAGCTCGACCCCGTGGTCGGCCATCAGGATCGTCGAGATGTCATCCTCCGGCACGCCGAGGCGCACGAGGTTGAGGTAGGACGAGAAGCTGAAACCCGTCACCGCGTCGACCTCGCCCTCGGCCAGCATCGGCTCGCGCGTCGGAAAGCCGACGGGCTCCACCGTGACCGCGCCCGCGTCGATGCCGGCGGTCTCGGCGAAGATCGGGAACTGCGCCCAGGCCCCGTCCGGCGGCGGCGCGCCCAGCACCTTGCCCTCGAGGTCGCCGGGTGCCGAGACACCCTGAGACACCCGGCCGACCACGGCGAAGGGCGGCTTGTCGTAGACCATCATCACGGCGGTGACCGGCGCGCCCGGGTTCTGGTCGAGGAAGCGCATCAGCGAGTTGATGTCGGCGAAGCCAAGCGGGAAGGCCCCGGTGGCGACCTTCGGGATCGCGTCGAGCGAGCCCTGTCCCGCGCTGACCTCGACCGCAAGGTCCTCGGCCGCGAAGTGACCGTTGTCGATGGCGGCGAAGTAGGCCGCCGACGGCCCCTCGAATTTCCAGTCGAGCGCGAAGGGAACCTCCGTCTCGGCCCAGGCCGGCACGGCCAGAAGCATCGCGGCCGCGAGACCGCCGAATTTCGTCAACATATCCATTCTCCCCGTTTGGTCGCCCGAGTGTGTTGCCCCGGCCCCCGAGGGCCAGAGGCGGCGACCCCGGCGTGCAGACTGCGCGGGCTGCTGCCTGTCTTTCAAGCGATTCGGTAACGGGTTGCGTATTTTTTCGGCAGGGGGCTTTGCGTCCCGCGCCGCGCCGCCTATCCCCGACCGATGCAGAAGCGGAGCGCCCCATGAGAGATGCCGAAGCCGTCACGTTCGGAGGGGGCGGACTCGACCGGGCCGAGGATCTGCGCCGCCACCCCGGGGAACTGGCCGCGCTGCCCGCGCGTACGTTGCCGCTCTGGCGGGGAAAGCCGCTCATCGGCGCGGCGCGCGACGGGCTCGCGCTGATGGAGGGGCACGCGCTGGCGGATCACGGGACGCCCGTGCTTCTCGGGCGGGTCGACGGCGCGGCGATCTTCGCGCGCGACGTCTCGACGTTGGCGGTCGAGGGCCTCTCGGACGAACTCGGGGCGTTTCGCGACGAAAGCGAGCAGACCCATCCCGACCTGCCGAACGGCGCGGCCTTCTGCGAATTGCGGCGGATGATGACGCATCTCTCCCCGCGCGACGCCGAACTTGCCGCAACGGCACGGGGGATGCTCGAATGGCACCGGACCCATGGCTTCTGTCCGAATTGCGGTGCGCAGACGCAGGTGGGAAAGGCCGGCTGGATGCGTGGCTGCGCGGGCTGCGGGCGAATGCAGTTTCCCCGTACCGATCCGGTGGTCATCATGCTCGTCACGCGCGGCAACAAGGTGCTGCTCGGCCGCTCGCCCGGCTGGCCCGAGGGGTTCTTCAGCTGCCTTGCCGGCTTCATGGAGCCGGGAGAGACGATGGAGGCCGCGGTGCGCCGCGAGGTCTGGGAGGAGACGGGCGTGCGCGTCGGGGCCGTGAGCTATCTCTCGAGCCAGCCCTGGCCCTTCCCCGGCAGCCTGATGCTCGGGGCCCACGGCACGGCGGTGAGCGAGGCGATCGAGATCGATCCCGAGGAAATCGCCGAGGCTCTCTGGCTCGACCGGGAGGAGCTTGCCGAGGTCTTCGCCGGCACCCATCCCCGCATCCTGCCGGCGCGGCGCGGGGCGATCGCGCATTTCCTCCTGCAGAGCTGGCTCGCCGACCGCTTGGCGTAGACCGGTGACGGCGCTACAGAGCAGGGGATTTGAAGGAGTGCATTCGCCATGAAATTCGTCGCCACCGAGGACATCGCCGCCCCGATCGAGAGCGTCTGGGCGCGGGTCTCCGATCTCGAAAGCTTCGAGGCCCGCGCGAAGCCGCGTGTCGCGGGCCTGCAGCGCGTGCCGCCGGGGCCGCCGGCGGCGGGGACCGAATGGACGGGCACGGCAGAGGTCATGGGCAAGAAGCGCGCGCTCCGCGTCACCGCCCGAACGCTCGACGCGCCGACGCATCTCCTGGCCGAAGGCGGAACGGACGGGATGCATGTGACGGTCGCTGCGGAGTTGCAGGCGCTGGGCCCGAAGCTCACCCGGCTGACGGTCACGTCCGAGGCGAAGGCGCGCAGTCTGGCCGCGCGGCTGATGCTGCAGTCGGCGAAACTGGCGCGCAGCTCGATGGCCAAGCGCTACAAGGGCCGGATTTCGACCTTTGCCAGCAAGATCGAGCGCGAGGCCGGCCGGTAGGTCAGGAGATGGTCGGGTCGAGCCCGACCATGACGGTCGCTGGACAGAAGAGACCTCGGCCGGTTTCTGCCGATAGCCTTCTGTCGCCGTCATCGTCGGGCCTGACCCGGCGATCTCCCTCTATGAGGTGGAGATGAGTGGCCGGGAGATGGTCGGGTCGAGCCCGACCATGACGGTGCCGAGGCCCTACCGGGAGCCGCCGTCGAAGTGGTCGGGGTCGGCCGGGTAGACGCCCAGGATATCGAGCTTGGTGCAGAAATAGGCCAGCTCCTCGAGCGCGCGGGCCACGGGCGGATCCTCGGGGTGCCCCTCGATGTCGGCGTAGAATTGCGTCGCGGTGAACTGTCCGTCGACCATGTAGCTCTCGAGCTTGACCATGTTGACGCCGTTCGTCGCGAAGCCGCCCATCGCCTTGTAGAGCGCCGCCGGAATGTTGCGGACCCGGAAGATGAAGGTCGTCTTGACCGGTCCGTTGCCCGGCGCGGGGTGATCGGGGGCGCGCGACATGATGACGAAGCGGGTCGTGTTGTGCCCCTCGGTCTCGATGTCGCGGGCAAGGACGTCGAGCCCGTAGGTCTCGGCCGCGAGCACCGAGGCCAGCGCGCCCTGCGTCCGGTCGGAGGTCAGTGCGAGCTCTGCGGCCGCGCCGGCGCTGTCGGCGGCGGACTCGGCGCTGATTCCCTGCGCGTCGAGCCAGGCCCGGGCCTGCGGGATCAGTACGAGATGGGCGCGCACGTTGCGAATGTCCCCGAGTGCCGCGCCCGGCAGGCCCATGAGCGCGATGCGGACGCGGGTGAAGGCCTCGCCCACGATATGCAGCCCGGACTGCGGCAGGAGCCGGTGGATGTCGGCCACGCGGCCGTAGGTCGAGTTTTCCACGGGCAGCATGGCAAGGTCGGCGCGCCCGTCCTTCATCGCGGCGATGCAATCCTCGAAGGTGCTGCAGGGCAGGGGCGTATGGTCGGGCCGCGCCTCGACGCAGGCCTCGTGACTGTAGGCCCCGAGGGCCCCCTGGAATGCTATGCTGGGCATTGTGACCCCCGTGCGCGGCGTGCTGATGCGTATAGTCGCAGCCTCTATCCCTTGCGGAAGACATGCGAAACCACATACATGGCGCGCAACGAACCGAATGCGCGACTGACGATCAAGGGGTGAGCCCATGGACACGATGACGATTACAAAGGCCGGCGGCGCCTTCTGCGGCGCATTGCTCGTGCTTCTGCTCGGAGCCTGGGCCGGCGAGGCCATCTATCACGTCGGCACCGCAAGTCACGGTGACGAGGAGCATGCGCAGGGCTACGCCATCGAGGTGGCCGAGGCCGAGACCGGCGGCGAGGACGCGGAAGCCGTCGAGGAGGTCCCCTTCGAGGAGGTCTACACGAACGCGTCGGCCGAGGACGGCGAAAGCCTCTGGCGGCAATGTGCCTCCTGCCACAAGCTCGAGACCGGCGCGAACGGCACGGGGCCATATCTCGCCGGCGTCGTCGACCGCGATATCGGCGCGGCCGAGGGGTACGCCTACTCCGACGCGCTGGCATCGATGGAGGGCGCATGGACGCCCGAAGAGCTCTCGGGCTTCCTGCTCGACCCGAAGGGCTACGCGCCCGGCACAAAGATGGCCTATCGCGGCATGGACGACGTCGAGGACCGCGCGAACCTGATCGCCTACCTCGCGACGCAGTGAACGGCATCCGTTCGACCGGATCGAAGGCCCGCCCCGTGGCGGGCCTTTTCGCGTCCGCAGGACGGGTCCGCGCGACCTTGCCGATCGGGTCCGCTTTTCCGGGCACGATCACGCCCTAGATCACCGCCAAGTGTGGTCCGACCCCTTGAATCCGCGGCCTCCGCCTCGTTACCTGTTGAATAAGTTTCGGAGGGTCATACATGTATCATAAGACGTTGTTCGTCGCCGCTCTTGTCGCCGTCACCGCGCCCGCGGCCGCGCAGGACACAACCCCCGATCACGCCGTTACCACCTTCCCCGGTGGCGAGCCGAAGTATCAGCCCGGCTTCGCGCACCTCGACTACGTGAACCCAGATGCGCCCCGCGGCGGCGAGATCAGCGTCTGGACGTTCGGTGCCTTCGACTCGATGAACCCCTATACGCCGAAGGGCCGGCCGGCCGCGCTCTCGAACGCGCCCTACGAGAGCCTGCTCGCCGCGACGTCGGACGAGATCGGCACCTCGTATTGTTTCATCTGCACGACGATGGACTACCCGGAGGACCGCAGCGAAGTGACCTTCACGCTGCGCGATGACGTCTTCTTCTCCTCCGGCGAGCAACTGACGGCGGAGGACGTGGTCTTCAGCTACGAGACCTTCCGCGACAAGGGCCTGCCGTCGTTCCGTGCCGTGTTCCAGACGCAGGTGGAGAGCGCCGAGGCGCTCGACCCGCAGACCGTGCGTTTCGTCTTCAAACCAGATGTGCCGCACCGGGATCTGCCGGCGACGGTGGGCAGTCTGCCGATTTTCTCGAAGGTCGATTTCGAGACGCGCGGGATCGACTTCGAGCAATCGACGCTCGAGCCGCTGATCGGCAGCGGGCCGTATATCCTCGACACGATGGATGTCGGCCGGTCCGTCACCTACCGTCGGCGCGAAGACTACTGGGGGTGGGATCATCCGATGATGGTCGGCCGCAACAACTTCGACCGCATCGAGATCGAATACTACGCCGACTACGACTCCGCGTTTCAGGGCTTTCGCGGCGGCAACTACACCTTCCGCAACGAAGCGTCGTCCAAATCCTGGGCGACGGGCTACGACTTCCCGGCGGTGCAGGACGGCTCGGTCGTGAAGGCAGAGCTGCCGGACGGTACCATCGCCACCTCGCAGAGCTTCATCTTCAACCTGCGGCGCGACAAGTTCTCCGACCCGCGCGTCCGACAGGCGATCGGAATGATGTTCAATTTCGAGTGGTCGAACGAGACGCTGTTCTACGGCATCTACGACCGGATCGAGAGCTTCTGGGAAAACACCGAGTTCAAGGCCGCTGGCGTCCCCGAGGGACGCGAGCGCGAGATCCTGCAGGCGGTGGTCGATGCCGGCGACCTCGATCCCGCGATCCTGACGGAGGAGGCCGCCACGCCGCCCGCGTCCGGCCCGCGGCAGCTCGACCGGCGCAACCTGCGTGCGGCCTCGGCCCTCCTCGATGAGGCCGGCTGGGTTGTCGGCGGAGACGGGATGCGCCGCAAGGACGGCCGGACGCTCTCGGTCGAGTTCCTCAACGACAGCCAGACCTTCGACCGCGTCATCAACCCCTACGTCGAGAACCTGCGCCGCCTTGGCGTCGATGCCCGCTTGAGCCGCGTCGACAACGCACAGATGCAGGAGCGCGAGCGGTCCTACGATTTCGACGTCGTCACCCACCAGATGCCGATGGCCTATGTGCCCGGCTCCGACCTGCGGCAGTACTTCGGCTCGGGTACCGCCAACGAGAGCGCGCGCAACCTGATGGGGCTCGCGGATCCGGGGATCGACGCGCTCATCAAAGTGGTCGAGGCCGCGGACAGCGAAGAGGAGCTCGCCGCCGCCGTGAGCGCGCTCGACCGTGGCCTGCGGGCGCAGCACTTCTGGGTGCCGCAATGGTTCAAGCCCGCCCATACGGTCGCCTACTACGACTACCTGCGCTACCCGGATCCGTTGCCGCCCTATGCGCTGGGCAACCTCGATTTCTGGTGGGCCGATCAGGACGCCTACGATGCCCTCAAGGCGGCCGGAGCGTTCTGAGCCTTGGGCGCCTATATTCTCAGACGACTGCTGCTCATCATCCCGACGCTGCTCGGGATCATGGTCATCAACTTCACCCTGATCCAGTTCGTCCCGGGCGGACCGGTCGAGCAGGTGCTCGCGCAGCTGCAGGGCGAGGGCGATGCTTTCGCAAACATCGCCGGCGGCGGCGACGGAGCGGGGTCGGAACAGTTCGACAACGACAGCGGCTATCTCGGGGCGCGGGGCCTTCCGCCCGAGTTCATCGAGGAACTGGAGCGCCAGTTCGGCTTCGACAAGCCGCCGCTCGAACGCTTCCTCAACATGATGTGGGACTACGTCCGCTTCGACTTCGGCGAGAGCTACTTCCGCTCGATCTCGGTCGTCGATCTGGTGCTGGAGAAGCTGCCGGTCTCGCTCTCGCTCGGCCTCTGGTCGACGCTTCTGGCCTATCTCATCTCGATCCCGCTCGGGATCCGAAAGGCCGTGCGCGACGGGACATTCTTCGACAGCTGGACCTCGGGCGTCGTGATCGTGGCCTACGCCATCCCGGCGTTTCTCTTCGCGATCCTGCTCCTCGTCCTCTTCGCCGGGGGCTCCTACTACAAGATCTTCCCGCTCAGGGGCCTCACCTCGACCGACTTCGATCAGCTCTCGGCCATCGGCAAGGTGCTCGACTACTTCTGGCACCTGACGCTGCCGGTGCTGGCGATCACCATCTCGTCCTTTGCGGGGCTGACGCTCCTGACGAAGAACTCCTTCCTCGACGAGGTCCGCAAGCAATACGTCATAACGGCCAAGGCCAAGGGCCTGACCGAACGGCGCGTTCTCTACGGTCACGTCTTCCGCAACGCGATGCTGATCGTGATCGCGGGCTTCCCGGCGGCCTTCGTCGGCGTCTTCTTCGGGGCCTCGCTCATCATCGAGACGATCTTCTCGCTCGACGGGCTCGGGCGGCTCGGCCTGCAGGCGGTGGTGGAGCGCGACTATCCGGTCGTCTTCGGGACGCTCTTCGCCTTCTCGCTCCTCGGGCTCGTGATGAACCTCGTGACCGACCTCACCTACATTCTCGTCGATCCGCGCATCGACTTCGAGAGCCGCGAGACATGAAGCTCAGCCCCCTGAACGCCCGCCGCTGGCGCAACTTCAAGCGCAACCGACGCGCCGTATGGTCGCTGTGGATCTTCGCGGTTCTCTTCGGGCTGTCGCTCTTCGCCGAGGTGCTGGCCAACGACAAGCCGCTCCTCGTGAGCTATCGGGGCGAGTGGCGTTCGCCGCTCGTCTCCTTCTATTCGGAGGAGGACTTCGGCGGCTTCTTCCAGACCGAGGCCACATACCGCGAGGTGGAGGTGCAATGCCTGATCGTCTCGGGCGGGCTCGAAGACCCCTGCCTCGACGATCCCGAAGGCATCATCGAGGAAGTGCAAACCGCCGGTACGGCCCTCGGAGAGCCCGCCGAGGCGGGCTGGCTGCTCTGGCCGCTGATCCCCTACAGCTATAACACCAATTCCGACTATCCGGGGGCCGCGCCGCACCCGCCTTCGTCGCAGCACTGGCTCGGCACTGACGACACCGCGCGCGACGTGCTGGCGCGGGTGATCTACGGCTTCCGCCTCTCGGTCGCCTTCGCGCTCATCGTGACGGCGCTGTCGTCCATCCTCGGGATCGCGGCGGGCGCGGTGCAGGGCTACTTCGGCGGCTGGACCGACCTCATCCTGCAGCGCATCGTCGAGATCTGGGCGTCGACGCCGCAACTCTACGTCATCATCATCGTGGTCGCGATCATCCCGGTCAGTTTCTGGCTCCTCGTCGGCCTCACGGTCCTCTTCGGCTGGATCGGCCTCGTTGGCGTCGTGCGTGCCGAGTTCCTGCGGGCGCGCAACTTCGAATACGTGCGCGCGGCCAAGGCGCTCGGCGTCTCCGACCGGACGGTCATGTTCCGCCACGTCCTGCCGAACGCCATGGTCGCCACGCTCACCTTCCTGCCCTTCCTCGTGACGGGGGCCATCGGCGGCCTCGCCTCGCTCGACTTCCTGGGCTTCGGCCTGCCGTCGTCCTCGCCGTCGCTCGGTGAGCTGACGCTTCAGGCCAAGCAGAACCTGCAGGCCCCCTGGCTCGGCTTCACGGCCTTCTTCACCTTCGCGATCATGCTGTCGCTCTTGGTATTCATCTTCGAGGGCATCCGCGATGCCTTCGACCCGCGAAAGACGTTCTCATGAGCCTCCTCGACGTCCGCGACCTCAAGATCGCCTTCCGTCAGGACGGGGCGGAGACGCTTGCCGTGAAGGGCGTGAGCTTCAGCGTCGAGAAGGGCGAGACGGTCGCGCTCGTGGGCGAATCCGGTTCGGGCAAATCGGTCAGTGCGCTCTCGACGGTCGCCCTCTTGCCCGACTCCGCCGAGGTCAGCGGGTCGATCACCTATGACGGCAAGGAGATGGTCGGAGCCGACGAGGGTGAGTTGCGCCGGGTGCGCGGCAACGACATCAGCTTCATCTTCCAGGAGCCGATGACCTCGCTCAACCCGCTGCACACGATCGAGAAGCAACTCGCCGAGTCGATCGAGCTGCACCAGGGCCTGCGCGGCGGGGACGTGCGCACGCGGATCCTTGACCTGCTCGACAAGGTCGGCATCCAGGACGCGGAAAGCCGGCTCACGGCCTACCCGCACCAGCTTTCGGGAGGACAGCGGCAACGCGTGATGATCGCCATGGCGCTCGCCAATGGCCCGGACCTGCTGATCGCGGACGAACCGACGACCGCACTCGACGTCACCATCCAGGCCCAGATCCTGGAGCTTCTGGCCGAACTCAAGGCGCGCGAGGGCATGTCGATGCTCTTCATCACCCATGACCTCGGCATCGTGCGCCGCTTCGCCGACCGGGTCTGCGTGATGCAGAAGGGCGAGATCGTCGAGACCGGCCCGGTGGCCGAGATCTTCGACGCGCCGAAACACCCCTATACCCGCACGCTCCTCGCCGCCGAGCCGAGCGGGGCACCCGACCCGGTGCCCGAGACCGCGCCCGAGATCGCGGCGACCGAACATCTCAAGATCTGGTTCCCGATCACGAGCGGCCTCCTGAAACGGACGACCGGCTACGTGAAGGCCGTCAACGACGCCTCGCTTGCCGTGCGATCCGGCGAGACGGTGGGCATCGTGGGCGAATCCGGGTCGGGCAAGACGACGCTCGCGCTCGCCATCATGCGGCTCATCTCCTCCGAAGGACCGATCACGCTCGAAGGGCGTCGCATCGACGGGCTGCAGTCGAAGGCCCTGCGCCCCCTGCGTCAGGACATGCAGATCGTGTTCCAGGATCCCTACGGAAGTCTCTCGCCCCGCATGACCGTGGCCGAGATCGTCGCCGAGGGGCTGAAGCTCCATGACACCGGCGACGACCGCCCCCACCGGCAGCAGGTGTCCGACATCCTGGCCGAGACGGGCATCGACCCCGCGACGATGGACCGCTACCCGCACGAGTTCTCGGGCGGCCAGCGCCAGCGCATCGCCATCGCCCGCGCCATGATCCTGCGGCCGAAGCTCGTCGTGCTCGACGAGCCCACCTCGGCCCTCGACCAGACGGTGCAGGTGCAGATCGTGGAGCTTCTGCGCGATCTGCAGAAGCGGTACGGACTCGCCTATCTCTTCATCTCCCACGACCTGAAGGTCGTGCGCGCGCTCAGCCACAAGGTTCTGGTGATGAAACGGGGCGACGTCATCGAATCGGGCGATGCCGCGCAGGTCTTCGATGCGCCGCGCGACCCCTATACCCGCGCCCTGATGACCGCCGCCTTCGATCTCAAGTCGGACAGCGCCGCCGCCGTCTGAGGCGAGGCAGGGCGGTCAGCCGCCCAGCATCACGTCGCATTCCACGTCACGGGCGCGCAGCCGCGTGCAGGCGCGCTGCGCGTTGCGCTGCGACAGGCCCACGAAACTCGGCGCGAAGCCGCCGCGGACGCGGTCGACCCGGCGCAGCGCCGTGTCGAGCGTGTCGAGCTCCTGCAGGGCCGTCCGCAGCAGCAGCTTGTCCGCCGCCGACCGCGACCCCTGGGGGCGGAGCGCGATGCCGTAGTTCTGGCCGGCGGTCGAGGCACGGGTGACGACGACCCGGGTCGCGGCGACCGTCTCGGGGCGCGGTTCGGGCTGCACCGTCGGCGTGGTGGCCGAGGCATAGACGGCAAGACCGCCATGGGTGCCGCGCATCACGGGCCGCATGGAGACGGCGGGCGCGGTCGGCCCGGTCGTGGTCGGGCCGCCATAGACCGGCAGGCTCGGCCGCCGCTCGGTCACGTGGCGCGGCGCATTGGCGAAGCCGAGATCGAGGAGCTCAGCGATCCGGGCGTTGCGCGTGGCGGTGGAACGCCCCCCGAAGACCGTCGCGATGACGCGCACGCCGCCGCGCTCGGCCGAGGACACGAGGTTGAAGCCGGCCGCGTTGGTATAGCCCGTCTTGATGCCGTCGGCCCCCTCGTAGGCGTCGAGCAGGCGACGGTTCGTATTGCGCACGCGGGTCACGCCGGCATCCGTCGTCCGCCGGGAGAAGAGGTTGTAATACTGCGGATAATCGTAGAAGAGCCGCCGCCCGAGGGTCGTCATGTCGCGCGCCGTGCTCAGGTGGCCCGACTGCGTGAGGCCGTGGGCGTTGCGAAATGTCGTGTTCGGCATGCCGAGGGCGCGGGCGGTGCGGGTCATCCGTTCCGCGAAGGCGCTTTCCGAGCCGGAGATGGCCTCGGCGATCGCCGTGGCGGCATCGTTCGCCGATTTCACCGCCGCCGCCCGGATGAGATAACGCAGCGCGATCCGCTGCCCCGCGCGCAGACCCAGCTTCGAGGGGATCTCGTTCGCCGCCTTGCGGCTCACCCGGACCTGCGTGTCGAGCGTGATCTCGCCCTGCCGCACCGCCTCGAACGCGATGTAAAGCGTCATCATCTTCGTGAGCGAGGCGGGATGCAGCCGGGTGTCGGCGTTGCGCGAGCGAATGACCTCGCCGGTGCGTGCGTCGATCACCATTTCCGCATAGGGGGCCGCCTCGGCCCGGGGCATCGCGGCCAGTGTCACCGCGCATAGGGTCATAAGCCCCAGAAGGGCCATTCGGATCCGTGTCATGTCCACCAGACTGCTCTGCTGCCTCGGCCCCGATCTTGCGCCGGTGACCCTGTGATTTGTTCCAGATTAACCCGATTTCGCCGCTCGAATCCACAGTCCCGAGGCGTGCCTTGAAAAAACCCAGATTGGCCGGCTGCGGCGCGAGATCTGGTGGGGTTTGGCTCTGGTCGCCACTATCCGCGGGGCCTATCATGGCGAGAATATGGCGCGACCTGCGGGTTTTCGCTGAAATGCCGATCTACGAAAAGGTTGCTTTGCATGGCTGACACGGTGGCGGAGGCGCGCAAGGCGCAGGCGGCGGGCTGGTTCCGGGAGTTGCGCGACCGGATCGTCGCCGCTTTCGAGGGGCTGGAGGATACCGGCGCGCCGGGCCCCTTCGCCGACCTCGCCCCCGGCCGCTTCGAGGTCACGCCGACGCGCCGCAACGCGGAGGACGGGTCGGATGCGGGCGGCGGCCTGATGTCGGTGATGCGCGGCGGGCGCGTCTTCGAAAAGGTCGGCGTCAACTGGTCCGAAGTCCACGGAGAGCTCGGCGCGCGAGCGCAGACGGCCATGGCCGCGCGCGGCGTGCCCGGCATGGCCGAGGACCCGCGCTTCTGGGCCAGCGGCATCAGCCTCGTCGCCCACATGCGCAACCCGCATGTGCCGGCCGTCCACATGAACACCCGCATGTTCTGGACGCCCCATGCCTGGTGGTTCGGTGGCGGGGCCGACCTGAACCCCTGCCTCGAATATGACGCGGACACCGCGCACTTCCACGGCCAGATGAAAGCCGCCTGCGATGCGCACGGCCCGCTCGAAGGCGAAAACCGCTACGACAAGCTCAAGGCCTGGGCCGACGAGTACTTCTTCGTACCCCATCGGGGGCGTGCGCGGGGCGTTGGCGGCATCTTCTACGACGATCTCAACACCGGCGACTGGGAGGCCGACTTCGCCTTTACCCGCGCCGTGGGCGCGCAATTCCTGCCGGCCTTCGTCCCGCTCGTGGAGAACCGGCGGACGCAGGACTGGAGCGAGGAGGACAAGGAGGCGCAGCTTCGGCATCGCGGCCTCTACGCCGAATACAACCTCGTCTACGATCGGGGCACCAAGTTCGGGCTGGAGTCGGGGCACGACGCGAATGCGGTGCTGATGTCGCTTCCGCCCGAGGCCAAGTGGTACTGAGCCGGGCTATTCCGCCGCCGTCGCCGCGTCCTGCCAGACGCCACCGAAGTCCTGTGCGTAGCCTTCGCCGTCGAGCGCGCCGCCCGTCGCCACGATCGCCCCGAGCCGTCCCAGCTCGTCCCCGCACTTCGCCGCCGCGCCATTGCCGCCGATGAGCGCGGTGCATGTGGCGTCGATCCGCTCGATGTAGGGAAAGCCGGTGTCCGTCCAGACGACGGCGCAGGGCTCGGTATGGGTGGCCTCGAAGGACGTGCCCGGCAGGAGGTTCGCAAGCTCCCGCAGGAGCCGAGCGCCCACGTCCGCGTCGCCCGTCCCGTGGAACCACGCGCGCATCTCGGCGGGCGAGGTGATGCGCGGGCTGTCCACCTGTCCGCCGATCTTGAGATAGAGATGCCCGTCCGGGTAGCGCACCGGCGGCAGCACGTAGAGATCGTGGTTCCATCCCTCGGGCACGAAGATAACCGAGGGCATGTCGGCGAGCGCGGCACCCGTCTCCTCCGAGAGCCGCGCAAAGGCGATCGTCCGCGCCCAAACCTTCATCCGCGGCACACGCGGCAGCAGGCCGCCCATTGCCGCATGGGGGCCCGTCGCGACGACGACCTGCGCCGCCTCGATCGTCGTGCCGTCGGTCAGCGTGACGCGCCCGCCGGTCCGTGTTTCGGCAGCCTGCGCGAAGCGCGTCGCTCCGGCCTGTCCCGCCAGCGCGATCTGCGCGTCGCGCATGGCGCGCGGGTCCATCCAGCCGGCGAGGTCGGCCTCGTAGGTCGCCACCGACTCGCTAGGCAGGGCAAGGCCCAGGTCCTCCCAGGTCTCGCAGGCTCCGAGTTCGACCGGCTGCGGCGAAAGATCGCGCGCGACGGCTCGGAAGGAAGCGGTGAACGTCGCCATCGGCCCCTCCTCGGGGCCGGCCATCAACGCGCCGGTCTCGTGGAAGATCGACCGCCCCGCGCGCGCCTCCAGGTCCCGGTAGCGCGCGATGGAGCGTGTGCTGAGCAGGGACCAATCCGCATCCGCCGCTACCCGCCGGGTGATGCGCGCCGCGTCGTAGTGGCTGCCGAAGGGGCCCTGCCACTCGGTCTTCACCGGCGGCTCGGGCGGGGCGACGAGGGCGACGCTGTGACCGGCCTCCGCCAGATGACGCGCGCAGGGTGCGCCCATCATCCCGCCGCCGATCACGATGACGTCGAAGGTCTCCATGTCTCCGGGGTAGACCCGCGGCCCGAGTCGCGAAAGCTATTTCTCGCGCAGGGTCTCGATCATCAGCGTCACGTTCTCGGGGTCCGCGTCCGGCGTGATCCCGTGGCCGAGGTTGAAGATATGCGGCCCGTTCGACAGTGCGTCGCGGATGCGCCGCACCTCGGAGACGAGATCGTCCCCGCCCGTCACCATATGCCGCGAGGCGAGATTGCCCTGCACGCAGCCGCCGGGTTGCACCTTCTCCGCGACCCAGGCCGCATCGACGGAATCGTCCACCGCAACGCAATCGGCTCCGGTCGCGGCGTGGAAGCCGACGTAGCCGTTCCCGGCCTCGCGCGGGAAGGCGATGACCGGGATGCCCGGGTGCCGTGCCTTGAGCGCGGCGGTGATCTCCCGCGCGGGCTCCAGCGCGTACTTGCGGAAGTCCTCGCCCGAGAGCGACCCCGCCCAGCTGTCGAAGATCTTCACGACCTCCGCGCCCGCCTCGATCTGGCGCGAGAGATATTCGATCGTGCCCTTCGTCAGCAGGTCGAGAAGCGCCTCGAAGGTCGCCCGGTCCTCGGCCTTGAGCGCGTGGGCCGGGGCCTGGTCGGGCGTCCCGCGGCCCGCGATCATGTAGGTCGCGACCGTCCAGGGGGCCCCCGCGAAACCGATCAGCGTCGTCTCCGCCGGTAGCGCGCCGGAGAGGTTCCGCACAGTCTGGTAGATCGGCCCGAGCGTCTCGTGGATGTCGTCGACGCCCTTGAGCTTCGCGAGGTCGTCCGGTCCCGTCACCGTCGACAGGCGCGGTCCCTCCCCGGTCACGAACCACAGGTCGGCCCCGAGCGCCTGCGGCAGGAGGAGAATGTCCGCGAACAGGATCGCCGCGTCGAAGCCATAGCGCCGGATCGGCTGCAGCGTGACTTCGGTGGCGAGGTCGGGGTTGTAGCAGAGCGACAGGAAGTCCCCCGCCTCGGCCCGTGTCGCGCGATACTCGGGCAGGTAGCGGCCCGCCTGGCGCATCATCCAGATCGGCGGGGTGTCGAGCGTCTCGCCGGCGAGGGCGCGCAGGATCGTCTTGGTCACGTCATCTTCCTTTGCGGGGTTCGCCGTCCGGGGCTGGACAGCACCCGTGCGGGACGGGCAGGTAGTGTCAACCTGACTTGTCCCCGCCGTGGGGGCGCTGTCAACTCACGCGGCCCGCCGGACGAAAGCGAGACGAATGCCCGACCTGCCCACTCCGGATGCCCCCCTGCGCATCGGCACCCGCGGCTCGCCGCTGGCGCTCGCGCAGGCGCACGAGACCCGCGCGCGGCTCATGGCCGCCTTCGACCTGCCCGAAGCGGCCTTTGCCATCGAGGTCATCAAGACGACCGGCGACCGCGTCCTCGATCGCCCTCTCAAGGAGATCGGCGGCAAGGGCCTCTTCACCCGCGAGATCGAGGAGGCGCTGGCCGCCGGCGTCATCGACATTGCAGTCCATTCGATGAAGGATATGCCGACGCTGCAGCCCGAGGGGCTCGTCATCGACTGCTACCTCCCGCGCGAGGATGTGCGCGATGCCTTCGTCACGCTCGACGGCAAGACCCTGGCGGATTTGCCCGCAGGCTCCGTCGTCGGCTCCTCCTCCCTGCGACGGCGCGCGCAACTGGCGCTTCGGCGGCCCGATCTGAAGCTGGTGGAGTTCCGCGGCAACGTGCAGACGCGGATGAAGAAGCTGGGCGACGGGGTGGCCGATGCGACCTTCCTCGCCATGGCCGGGCTCAACCGGCTCGATATGACCGAGGTGCCGCGTCACCCGACAGATCCGGCCGACATGTTGCCGGCCTGTGCGCAGGGCTGCATCGGGATCGAGCGGCGCGCGGCCGACGACAATGCCGCCGAGATGTTGTCCGCGATCCACCATGCGCCGACCGGTCGGCGCCTCGACTGCGAGCGCGAATTCCTCAAAACCCTCGACGGCAGCTGCGAAACGCCCATCGCCGGCCTCGCCGAGCTCGACGGCGACACCCTCCGCTTCCGCGGCGAGATCCTGCGCCCCGATGGCTCCGATGTGCTGACCGTGGAGGGCGACTGCCCGGTCACGGAGGGAGCCGATCTCGGCTGCCGTCTTGCACAAGACCTGCTCGGCCGCGCGCCAAGGGGGTTCTTCGACTGGCGGAACTAGCGTCACGGGCGTCGCCGCTTGTCTGTTTTCAGAGTAACCGGAGGCTCCGCTCGGACAAGGCGCGGCTATCGGCCTCCCGAACGCCGTCCCCGCTTCAGACACCAAGGTCGGGCAGGGGACAGTCGAGTGGTTCCCGCGTGACGTTGCGCGTCACGAGATCTTCCACCGGATCTGCCCCGTCGAGCCGCGCGTGGAAGCGCCCGTCATCCGCCTCGAGGAAATCCCAGCACTGCGGCGCGGGATCGGTATCGTAGACGAAGCAGATCTGCCCGGTGCGGTTCTCGAACCAGATGCCGCGCTGGCACTCGCCGCCCCCTTCGAAGGCCCAGATGACGCGCTTGTCCTCGAAGTACTGCTCCGAGCCGAAGGGCGCGCCGCCCCTGTCGAAATGCAGCGTCTTGCCCGTCACCATCTGGCTGAACTCTTCGGCCGACACGATTCGCTCGGCGGCGGCGGGCAGCGCCGGGACAGCGAGAGCGGCGAGGCTGGCAAGGCAAATGGCGCGCATCGGGATCTCCTTTGCGCCAGTGTCTCCTCAGGCGGCGGCGCTGTCCATCGGGGATTTGACCGCCAGCGCCTCGACGCGGGGGTTCATCACCCGCCGCCACCACCAGGGCCAGAGCGCGAAGGTCACCATCACCGGGAGCGAATAGGGCAGAAGCGGTGCCTCGGTCCCGATCCCGAGTTCCTCGAAGCCGCGGGTCGGGTGGGCGTGATGATCGGAATGGCGCGGCGCGTGGAGGGTCAGCAGGTTCGTCACCACATGGGGCGCGTTCCAGGAATGCTGCGGCCCGACCGGCTCGTAACGCTCGCCCAGACGCGCGCGGCGCATCCCGTAGTGCAGGACGTAATCGGTGATCAGAAGCTGGCTCTGCGCCAGCAGGCAGAGCGCGACGTAGGCGGCGAGGCCCGACCCACCGAGCGTCGCCCAGGCGAGCCCCATCGCCGCCCAGCCCCCGCCGAGGTAGACCCAGTAGGGGTTGCGCCAGTTCCAGCCGTGCCGGCCCCTGGCCCGCTGCCGGCGCTTCTCGACGGCAAGCCCCTTCCAGAACGAGCCGTGCCAGGCACGAAAGCAGAACATCCACCAGCTCTCGCCATAGCGGGCGGTGTTCGGATCCTCCGGCGTCGCGACGTGGACGTGGTGAACGCCGGGATGCGCCGTGGTCTGGTGCCCGAAGAGGAGCGTGACATAGACCCAGCGGCCGAGGTGGCGGCGGATCCGGCCGCCTGCATGGATGAGTTCGTGGGCGCAGGAATTCATGATCTGGCCGAAATAGAGGCCCGCGGCCGCGAAATAGGCAATCCAGTTCAGAACCGGCCCGCCCTCCGCAAGCGTCCATACGGCGAGCGCGAGCAGGGGGAAATGCGTGACGGCCAGCCCGACGGTCAGGGCCTTGGCCTGACCCGCGTCCGGCGCATCGCTGTGTTCCGGCAGGATGTGATCGAGGCCCGCGACGACCACGGCCATCCAGAGAAGCGAGGCGAAATCCCACGCGCCGTCCCAGAGAGCCCCCCCGACCAGGAGCGCGACCGACAGACCGAGCGCGGCAAGATAGGGGGCGAGAGAAAGCAACCAGTTCTCCAATCGTAAACACGCGTCACCATATACCCCAAAATCGGGAAAAAGAATGGCACCGATGGTCGCGCCCCGGTCTTGCAGGTCGCGCTGAGGCTGCGCAAACAGGGGTGCCGGGGTCGCATTCGCGTAACGCGGGCTCCGGTCGTGCGCCTATTGTGGCGGCAAGCCGATCGGGAGAGAGCCATGCTGGACGGACAGGACACCAAGGGCGTTTGGAAATCCGGCAAGGGCCGGGGCCGTGCGACGCCGAAGGGGCGCCAGTACGACGACACCGCACTCGCGGAGGTGCGCGCACTTATGGGCGACCGGCCGCGTCGGCGAGACCTGCTGATCGAGTTTCTGCATCTCATCCAGGACGAATATGGCCACCAGAGCGCGGCGCACCTGCGCGCGCTGGCCGAGGAGATGCGCCTGAGCATGGCCGAGGTGTGGGAGGTGGCGACCTTCTATGCCCATTTCGACCCGCTGCGCGAAGACGATCCGGTACCGCCGAGCCTGACCATCCGCGTCTGCGATTCGCTCTCGTGCGAGTTGGCCGGATCCGAGGCGCTGATCGAGGCGCTCGAGGCGGGCCACGACCCGAAGGAAGTGCGCGTCCTCCGCGCGCCCTGCATGGGCCGCTGCGATACCGCGCCCGTGCTGGAGATCGGCCACCGCCACGTCGACCACGCCACGCCCGAGCTTGTCGCGAAGACGATCGCGGCGGGCGATTTTCACGCCGATGTTCCCGACTACCAGCCGCTCGCCGCCTACCGCGCCGAGGGCGGCTACGCCAAGCTCGCCGAACTGCGCGCGGGTGGCGATTGGGAAGCCGTGCAGGAGACCATCGCGGCCTCGGGGCTGCGCGGTCTTGGCGGCGCGGGCTTCCCGTCGGGCAAGAAATGGGGCTTCGTGCGCGCCAATGCCGGGCCGCGCCTGATGGCCGTGAACGGGGACGAGGGCGAGCCGGGCACCTTCAAGGACCGCTACTACCTGGAGCGCCAGCCGCATCTCTTCCTCGAGGGGATGCTCATCGCCGCCTGGGCGGTCGAGGCGGAGCGCATCTACCTTTACATGCGCGACGAATATCCGGCGGTACTGCAGATCCTCGCCACCGAGATCGCCGCGCTCGAAGCCGCGGGCCTGATCGAACCCGGTCATGTGGAGCTGCGCCGCGGGGCCGGGGCCTACATCTGCGGCGAGGAATCCGCGATGATCGAGTCGATCGAGGGCAAGCGCGGGCTGCCCCGCCACCGCCCGCCCTACGTCGCGCAGGTGGGCCTCTTCGGGCGGCCGACGCTCGTGCACAACATCGAGACCTGCCACTGGATCGCGCGCATCCTGCGCGAAGGCCCGGAGATCCTCTCCTCGGTTGAGAAAAACGGGCGCACGGGCCTGCGGAGCTATTCCGTGTCCGGCCGGGTCAAGAGCCCCGGTGTCCATCTGCTGCCGGCAGGGTCCACCATCACCGACATCATCGCGGCCGCGGGCGGGATGCTCGACGGGCACGTCTTCAAGGCCTATCAGCCGGGCGGGCCGTCGTCGGGGCTGCTGCCTGCCACGCTCGCCGACGTGCCGCTCGATTTCGACACGCTGCAGCCGCACGGCACCTTCATCGGCTCGGCGGCCGTCGTCGTTCTCTCCGACCGGGACAGCGCGCGGGACGCGGCCCTCAACATGCTGCGCTTCTTCGAGGCGGAGAGCTGCGGGCAATGCACGCCCTGCCGGGTCGGCTGTGAGAAGGCGGTGAAGCTGATGCAGGCGGAAAGCTGGGATCAGCCGCTGCTGGAGGAGGTGAGCCAGGCCATGGTCGACGCCTCGATCTGCGGGCTGGGTCAGGCCGCGCCGAACCCGATCCGCCTCGTGATGAAGCATTTCCCCGAAGAGATCTGAGCCCGCTCAGTTCCGATAGGCCCGGCAGAGGCAGCCCGCGTCCGAGATTGCCCGGCAGAGCCGGATCGCCTGCGCGCGGCTGTCGGCCCCGATGCGCGCCGCGACGATGGCCGTCGCGCGGCCCCGGCGCGCCTGCGGGATGAACTCCAGGCGGCCTGCCGGTGCGGCGCGGCGGCACGCCCGGCTCAGCGCATCGTAGGCGGCGCGGGCGCTGCCCTCGCTGGTGCCGTAACCCACCTGGACACCCCAGGGCGACACCCGCGGCGGCGGCGCGGCAAGCGGCGTCACCCGGCGGTTCGCGGCCATGGCAAGGCACGCTTCCTGGAACGGGGTTTCCCCGTCGAGCGCGAACTCCGGGGCCTCGGGCGGGGTGTCGCGCCAGGTCTCTGCGGTCTCGCCTGTGATGATGCGCACGTAGTCGACCGTCTCGCGCGCCAGCCCACCGGTCCGCGCGATCCAGCCTTCCGCCCGCCGTTCACCGCCGTTGTACCCGATCGCGGCGAGGCCGAGGTTGCCATAGCGGCCCGTCATCTCGCCCAGGTAGGCTGCGGACTTCTCGATGGCATCGGCGGGATTGAACGGATCGTCGAGCCCCCTCAGCCGCGCGGTCGAGGCGATGAACTGCGCGATGCCCATGGCCCGCGCAGGGCTGACGGCATTCGGGTCGAAGCGGCTCTCCTGCCAGAGGAGGCGGGCGAAATAGCCGGGCGGCAGGCCGTTCAGCCGCGCCTCGGCCTCGATCTGGCGGCAGACGTCGGCGGCGAAGCGGTCGGCCCGGATGCAATGGCGCGGCCCGGCAAGGCCCTCGGAACAGGCGATCGCCGGCGGCGGGTCGGCGCGCAGGGGCGAGGCCAGAAGCAGCAGGATCAGGAACGCGCGCAGCATGGGCGGACGGTCGGGCGCGGGGCAGGGGGCTGTCAACCGCACTTTCGTCGCGGCTCCGGGCATATTAGGTGGGGGCAAAGGGGATTGCGCATGTCGTTCTTCAAGAAACTCAAGGATCGTCTGACGCGGTCGTCGTCGAAGCTGGAGGAAGGTCTCGACGCGATCGTCGAGGAGGGAGCGGAGACGGTGCCCGAGCCGCAACCGGAGCCCGTACCACCCCGGGAGCCAGAGCCGGCGGCAGAGATCGCGCAGGAGCCTCAGCCGACTCCGGCCCCCGCGCCCCCGCCCGTCACCGCGATGCCCGATCCGATCCCGGCCGAGGAGACGCCGGCCCCGGCCGCGAAGCCGGGCCTGCTCGGCCGTCTCATGGGGCGCGCGGTTCCGGCCTCCGTACCCCGGCGCGTCCTCGACGACGAGATGCTCGAACAGCTCGAGGATCTGCTGGTGGCCTCCGACATGGGCGTCGAGACGGCACTTCGCGTGACCGCCAACATGGCCGAGGGGCGAATGGGCCGGAAGCTGTCGTCCGAGGAAATCAAGCGCCTGATGGCTACGGAAATCGCGCGGATCATGGAGCCGGTCGCGCGGCCCATGCCGCTCACGCCGCAGCGGCCGCAGGTCGTGCTCGTGGTGGGCGTCAACGGCTCGGGCAAGACGACGACCATCGGAAAGCTCGCCAGCCAGTTCAAGGCGGCCGGGAAATCGGTGGTGATCGCCGCCGGCGACACCTTCCGCGCGGCCGCCGTCGAGCAACTTCAGGTCTGGGGTGAGCGCGCGGGCGTGCCGGTGCTGACCGCGCCCGAGGGCTCCGACCCGGCGAGCCTCGCCTTCGAGGCGATGACGAAGGCCGAGGCCGACGGGGCCGACCTCCTCCTGATCGATACGGCGGGGCGGCTGTCGAACCGGGCCGACCTGATGGAGGAACTGGCCAAGATCGTGCGCGTCATCCGCAAGAAGGACCCGTCGGCGCCGCACAACACCCTCCTCGTGCTCGACGCCACGACGGGGCAGAACGCGCTGACGCAGGTGGATGTGTTCAAGAAGCTCTCCGACGTCTCGGGCCTCGTGATGACGAAGCTCGACGGCACGGCGAAGGGCGGTGTCCTCGTCGCGCTGGCCGACCGCTTCGGATTGCCGATCCACGCGATCGGCGTGGGCGAGCAGATCGACGACCTCGACGCCTTCGACCCCGAGGAGTTCGCCGCCGCGCTCGTGGGTCTCGACGCGTGAGGCGACTGGCGGCGCTGATCGCGGCTTTGGCCGCGCCCGCGGGGGCCGCCATGATCGAAGACTGCGAGGCCCTCGTCTCGCGCCTGCCGGTCGAGGTCGAGACGGTCGATGCGGTCGCGGGCGTCTGCGTACTGGGCGAGGTGCGGTGGGGCGTCGCCCCGGCGACCTGGCGGGCGGCGCGCGTGACGCTCGGGGGCGACGTCGATGCGCTGCCCGACGCGCTCCCCCGGCGGCTGTCGGGCGGGGTGACCGGCCTGATGATCGACCCGGTGGTCGAGGAGATGCCGGGCCTCGCCTGGCTCATGCGGCAGCAGGCGCATCCCGGCATGAGCCTCGGCTTCGATGCGACGTCCGAAGGGGGCGTCCTGCGCGTCAACGCCTTCCGCTTCGCCATGGACGAGACGAACGAGTTGACCTTGACGGCCCGGATCGCCGGCGTGCCCGAGGTCTGGCCCGTCGACCCCGTGGCCGTGGCGGCGATAACGGTGCAGGCGCTCGACGTGGAGATCGCCTTCGACGGGATGTTCGAGGCGCTTCTGTTGTTGCCACTCGGCTCCGCGCTACTCGACCTGACCGTGCCGGCCGAGCCGCAGGTGGCTGCCCTTCGGACGCAGGCCGAGGTGGCGCTCGACGGGTTCGCAGCGGCTGGTCAGGCGGAGGCCGCGGCCGAAGCACGCGCATTCGTGGACGCGCTGCCGCATCCGCGCGGTGTGCTGGAGCTGCGGCTCGGCGGTCGGGGCATCGCCGCGCTTCAAACCGGGGCCGCGCTCGCCGGGGGTCTGACACCGGATTTCGCCGCCCGCGTGGCCGAGGCGGCCGAGCTCGAACTCTTCTGGACGCCGGACGCCCCGTGAGCGATTTCGCCACCCTCAGGATCGGCCCGGAACTGGCCCCCAGGTCGGACCGAGAGCGCGACGACTTCTTGCGTGCGGCGGGGCTTCTGGATCGGGGTGGCTGTCCCTGGGGCTTCGCGGGTCATTCCGCCGTCTGGGCGCGCGACCGCGAGCTGTTGATCGGTCAGGGTGCGTTGGTCGAACTCGACCCGGCCGCGACGGAGCTGCGCGCCCGTCTCGTGCCGCGGGGCCTCGCCCGCGACCTGCGCGTCGCAGCGATCGAGATGCTGGGTGTTCGCGCGGAGTACCGCGAAACGGGCCTCGAAGAGAGGATCGTCCGAGCTTTGGTCGAAATGTTCGCGCGGACCCCGCCCCTGCCGACCGAGGCGGTGATCTACATGGGCGAGATGCGCGCGCCGGTCCTCCTCTCGACGCTTCTGGCCCTCGGGCCGGTCGGAGAGGTCCTGCGATGACGGTCGCGCCGGGATCGCGGCGGTGACCGACTGGATCGCCGCCATCGAGGGCACGGAGACCGGTCACAACGTCGCCCTGCTGCTCGCGCTGGCGGCGGCGTTTCTCCATGCGCTCTTCGGGGCGTTGCAGAAGGGCGGAACCTACGATCCCTGGACGTCGCGCACGGCGATCGACGTCGGCATCTTCGCGCTCTCCGCGCCCGTGGCGCTCTTCGTCGTGCCCTGGCCGCCGCTCGCGCTCTGGTGGGTACTCCTTGGGATGGTCGCGATCCAGTTCACCTACAAGGCGTTGCAGGGGGCGACCTATCAGCGCGGGGCCTATACCGTCGTCTACCCGGTCGTGCGGGGGACGGGCCCGCTCTTCACCGTCTTCGGCGCGGGCCTCATCTTCGGCGAGAGCTTCACGGGGCTCCAATGGCTCGGCGTCGCGCTCCTCTTGGCCGGGCTTTTCGGGCTCTCGGCCTACAACATGGCGAAGATCACGGTCGACCGCGCGACGCTCGGGCCGGCGCTCGGTCTCGCGGTTCTGACCGGGCTTCTGGTGGCGGTCTACACCACCTGGAACGCCTGGGGCATCCGCGCGATGGAGAACCCGTTTACCTTCCTCGCCTGGTTCTTCATGCTCACCTCGATCGACTTCCCCCTGATCGCCGCCCTGCGCGGCAAATGGCACCGGCCGGAGCCCGCTTTGATACGCCTCTCGCTCGTTGGGGCGGTGGTCGCGCTCGGCTCCTTCGGTTCGATTATGATGGCCACGCGCCTCGACAGTGTGGGGGAGGCGGCGATCCTGCGGGAGACGTCGACGGTCTTCGCCGCCCTCATCGGCTGGCTTCTCCTGAAGGAGGCCGTGGGGCCGCGGCGTCTCCTGCTCATGGCGCTCATTGCTTTCGGCGCGGTGGTGGTGGAGTTCGGCGGCTGAAGCCCCTAGATGATGCCAAACGACGAGGAGCGCCGCCATGACCGCAGAGACCAAGGACGTGCCCGGCTGGGTCAAGACGACGCTGGAGCTCGGGCCCGTCCTGCTGTTTTTCGCGGGCTACTTCTACCTCAAGGACGAGACCTATCTGATCGGCGGCAACGAATACGGCGGTTTCATCGTCGTCACGGCGCTGTTCATCCCGCTCATCCTTCTGACGACCGGCATCCTCTGGTGGCTGACGGGCACGCTCAGCAAGATGCAGATCTTCACTGCCGTCCTCGTGACGATCATGGGCGGGCTCTCGGTCTGGCTCAACGACGAGCGGTTCCTGAAGGTGAAGCCGACACTGCTCTACCTGCTCTTCGCCGGCATCCTCTTCGCGGGGCTCCTGCGCGGGCGCAGCTTCCTGGCTGACGTGCTCTCCGAGGCGCTGCCGCTCAACGAGACGGGCTGGATGATCCTGACGAAGCGGATGGCCTGGTTCTTCGTTGCGCTCGCCGTCGCGAACGAGCTGGTCTGGCGGTTCCTGTCGACCGACATCTGGGTCACCTTCAAGACCTTCGACATGCCGGTCGCGCTCTTCGCCTTCCTCATGGCGCAGGCCGGCCTCTTCAAGGCGCACGCGCTCGACGACGACGAGGAGGAGGCCTGAGGCGGGGCCAGCCTATTCGTCGTCAGGCTTCTTCATTCGTTTCTTTGACGGGGCCTTGCGTGGCTTCGAGACGCCGCGCCCTCGCTGACCCCCTTTGCGCAGGCTGACAGAGGTGTCGGCCCGCAGGCGCGCGGTCCGTTCGGCCTTCGTCTCGCGCGGCGTGCTGTCTTTCGGGCGCGCGGCGCGGTCCGGACGACTTCCCGACCCGTCGTTGCGGGTTACCGGAGGCTTGCCGGTTCGCGGCTTGTCGGGGCGGGCCGCGCGATCGGCGCGGTCTGCACGGGGCGGCTTGCCGGCGGGCTTGCCCTTGCCGAAACGCGGCCGTTCGTCGTCACGACCGCGACGTCCGCCTTTTCCCTTGTCGATCAGGCGGTCGCCCGACGGACGTGGCTTGCGGCCCTTGCCGGCTCCCTTGCCGTCGCGCCCCGCACGGGCGTCCTCTTTCTCTTCCGGCATCGGGCTCTCCTTCCGGGCTTCCGCCAGTTCTCCGTCCCAGGTATCGCCCAACTGGTCGCGCAGGACACGGGGCCTGACCTCCTCGACGGCACCGGCGGCGAGGGTGCCCAGCTGGAACGGGCCGTAGCTCACCCGGATCAGGCGGTTCACGTAGAGGTCGACGGCGGCGAAGGCGCGCCGCACCTCGCGGTTGCGCCCTTCGCGCAGGCCCACCGTCAGCCAGGCGTTCGCCCCCTGCTGCCGGTCGAGCGTGATCTGCATGCCCGCGAAGGTCTCCGGTCCGTCGTCGCCCTCGACGGTGATGCCCGTGCGGAGCCGGTCGAGAACCGCGTCCTCCGGCGTTCCGTTCACCCGCACGCGGTAGCGGCGCAGCCAGCCGGTGGCCGGCAATTCGAGTTGCCGTTTCAAGCCGCCGTCGTTCGTCAGGAGAAGCAAGCCCTCGGAGTTGAGGTCGAGCCGCCCGACCGAGAGCACACGGCCAAGTTCCGGCGGCAAGGCATCGAAGACGGTTTCCCGGTCCTTTTCGTCCTTCTCGGTCGTCACGAGGCCCGCGGGCTTGTGGTAGAGCCAGAGCCGCGCGCCCTCGGGCGTCGGCAGCGGCTTTCCGTCAACCGCCACGCGGTCTCCCGGCACGACGTTGTGCGCCACGTTCGACACCGTCCGCCCGTTCACCGTCACGCGCAGGTCGGTCACCATGCGTTCGGCGTCCCGGCGCGAGGCGAGGCCCGCGCGGGCGATGACCTTGGCGATCCGCTCGCCGGCTCTGTCCGTTTTGTCCGTCATGGGGGCGATCTACGCCTCTTGCCCGGTCGGGGAAAGCCTTGCGTGCGGCGGCGGCGCGGGGCATGGGCGGGGGATGTTCCGTTCGTTCATGCCTGACGCGCTGGAAGAGGCGCGCGCCGCTGCCCTGCGCGGCGAGGTGCCCGTCGGCGCGGTCGTCACCCGGGGGGCGGATGTACTCGCCCGGGCAGGGAACCGGACACGTGAGTTGAACGACCCGACCGCCCACGCGGAGATGCTGGCGATCCGCGCGGCATGTGTGGCACTGGGGCAAGAGCGGCTGACGGGCTGCGCGCTCTGGGTCACGCTGGAGCCCTGCGCGATGTGCGCGCAGGCGGTTGCCCACGCACGGCTGGATCGTCTCCATTTCGGGGCGGCCGATCCGAAATCTGGCGGCGTACTCCACGGCGCACGCGTTTTCACGCATCCGCAGACGCACCACCGCCCCGACATCCACGACGGGATCGACGCGGAGGCCTGCGCCGCCCTTCTGCGGGAGTTCTTCGCGGGGCGGCGCGGCTGATCAGTCTTCGGATTCGTCGGTCACGCAGGTGCCCGTCGACGTCAGGTCGGACCCCTGAGGGCAGGGACCGGCATCTTCCCCCACCGGGGCAGTTGTTCCGGGCGCGGCAGCCTGACCGCCACCGGCGGTGTTACAGGCCGCGAGCGCCATGAGGGCAGTCATCAGGAGGGGAAGGGTGGTGCGTGTCATCGGGTCTCTCCGTTGCAGGTGATGCAATCCGAACGCGTCGCATGCCAAAAAGGTTCAAACGCGAAAGCGCCGGTCCGACGGAGTGGCGGACCGGCGCTCACCGAAGCACGAGGGGGAAAGGGCTTCAGTCTTCTGCCGCGATCTTGGTGAAGATCGCCTGCGCCTTGGCGCTGTGTACGCCTCGGTCGCTTTTGATGGTGGTGAGCGTCGGCTGGGCCGCTGCTTCGTCACCGAGGGCCGGGCTGACGCCCAGGGCCAGGGGGGCGGAGAGAGCGGCGACCAGCAGGGCGGGCTTTGCAAGATGGTACATCGTGCTGTCCTTCCTTCGGGTGGTTGCCGGTGGTGGGGTGGCCCGTCCCGGAGACGGGGCGGGCCGGGGGAATTACTCGTCTTCGGCGTTGGCGGCCTGGATGCGGTCGAAGATGGCCTGCGCGGTGGCGCTGTGCGCGGCGTCGCCGCGGGTGGCCGGCGTGGTCGAGACGATCACGTCGCCGCCTTCCTTGCTCTGGTTGAACTTCGCGATGACGTCGGTGTTGGCGAAGGCCGGGGCCGAGAGGGTGGCGAGAACGGCGATGAGGGCGATGAACTTCATGGTGGTCTCCTGTAGGTCTTGCGTTGCGATGCGACCCTGCCGGCCGCGTGATGCAAGGGATATGCGCTCGACCTTACTCACTAACAATGCACGACGGCGTGAATATTCGTAATTTTCGGTGCGCTCATGCGGAGGTCGTGCCTGCGTGTCGCACCAACCTCAAGGTTGCGTGAGACCCCGTCGCATTCGCGTGATCCTTGAGATCCGATGGTGGTCGGAGACCGTACCCGTCGATCAGCGTCCAAACCGTTTCCGCCACGCGGGCCGGAATCCGGACCGCGCGGCGTGGACGCCCCGCGCGATGGCGCGGGCAAGGCAACCGGCGGCGGCGTGGCCAAGGCGCAGCGCATCCCAGACCGGATCGGGCAGCGGCACTGCCCCCGTCGCCGCCGCGAAGACGAGATCGCCGTCGAGCGGCGTGTGGCTCGGCTGGATCGCGCGTGCCATGCCGTCGTGCGCGGCGGTGGCCAGTCGCGTCGCCTCGGCCTGCGTCAGCGCGGCATCTGTCGCGATGATGGCAATGGTGGTCGAACGGCCCGGTGTCGCGTCGCCATAGGGCTCCCACGCCGGATCGAGCTGGCCGGCCGGGCGGCCGCCGAACTCCTCGCCCATCTCCCAGGGGGCCGCGAAGAAGCGGCCGGCGTCGTCGCAGGTCCGCCCGAGCGCGTTGACCGCGACCAGCGCGCCGACGGTCACGCCGCAGTCGAGCATGGCGGAGGCCGAACCGAGCCCGCCCGCGAGGTCGAGCGTCGTCGCCCCGAAGCCGGCTCCGGTTGTGCCGATGTCGAAGTCGGTCGCGGCCGCGTCCAGGGCCGCCCGCCCGAGGCCGCCATACGGATTGTGCGTCCAGAGCTTGTCGCCGCCGTTCAGGAGGTCGAAGAGGATGGCCCCCGGCACGATGGGCACCCGCATGTCGCCGACCGCGAAGCCCCGCCCCATGGCGCGCAGTCCATCCGCGACGCCCGACGCCGCGTCGAGCCCGAAGGCCGAGCCGCCGGATAGGACGAGCGCGTCGACCTCCTGCACCAGCTTGTCGGGGGCGAGAAGATCCGTTTCCCGCGTGCCGGGGGCTCCGCCCATGACATGGACGCCCGCCGTGAAGGGGGCGTCGGCCAGAAGGACAGTCGCGCCACTGCGTAGCGTTTCGTCCTGCGCATTGCCGACCCGCAGGCCGGCGACGTCGGTGATGAGGTTCCGGGGGCCGGGGCGCATGTCACTCCGCCTCGGGCAGAAGCGCGCGGGTGATCCAGCCGGGGAAGCGACCGACGACGCGGAGCCGGTCGGTCGGTCGAAGGTGCACATGAGCGCCGGGCAGCAGCAGGACGAGCGCGTCCGTTTCCGACACCTCCGGCCCGTCGCCTGGATCGAAGTATTGCGCGAGCCGCCGCGCGGCGGGCGGCAGAAGAACCTCGACCTGATCGAAATCGGCCTCCGGGGCAACGTCGAGGAGATGGGCAAAGGCCAGTTGCTGCGTCGCGAATCCGCCCGCCAGCACCCCAATGGAGACACGGAACCGCATCGCTCAGAGCCGCGGCTTCGGGGCGGCGGGCGCGTCGGCATCGCCGGTGTTCGGCTCGCCCTTGGGTTCGATCAGGAGAACCTCGACCTCCACCTCGGCCCGCGGGCGATGGCGCACGCCGGCGGGCACCACGTAGAGGTCCCCGGGTCCGAGCGGCACGCTCTCCTCCCCTTCGATATCCATGACCATCTCGCCCTTCAGGACGAGAAAGAAATCATCGCTGTCCGCGTGCGAATGGAAGGGAAACTCTCCCTTGAACTTCACGACCATCACATCGTTGGTGTTGTAGTCCGCGACGACATGCGGATCCCAGTGGGTGCGGATACGGGCCAGCTTCTCGTCCAGCGTGACCTTCATGGCGCTCTCCTCAGATGCAGCGGCCGCCGTCGACCTCGAGGCCGACCCCGGTGATCATCGCGGCCTCGTCCGAGCAGAGGAAGGTGGCGGCGTGGCCCATGTCCTGCGGGGTGGAAAACCGGCCGAGCGGAATGGTGGCGAGGAACTTCGCGCGCATCTCCGGCGTGTCCTCGCCCATGAAGCTCGCCAGAAGCGGCGTGTCCCCGGCGACCGGGTTCAGGCAGTTCACCCGCACGCCATGGGGCGCAAGCTCCACCGCCATGGCCTTGGTCGCGGTGATCATCCAGCCCTTGGAGGCATTGTACCAGTTGAGGTTCGGGCGCGGCGAAACGCCCGCCGTCGACGCCACGTTGAGGACCGCGCCCGACCCCACGGCCTTCATCCGCGGCACGACCGTCCGCGCCGAGAGATAGACCGACTTGGCGTTCACCGTCAGGACACGGTCGAACTCCTCTTCCGAGACCTCTTCCATCGGTTGCGGCAGGTGGGTGATGCCCGCGTTGTTGACCAGTACGTCGATCCGCCCCCAGTCCGCCATGGCCCTTTCGGTCAGCGCCGCCCAGTCGTCGGCGCGGGCCACGTCCATCGCGGCCCAGTCGCAGCCCTGCGCCGCGGCGACCTTGGCGGCTCCCTCGGTGTCGCGATCCGCGATCAGGACGCGCGCGCCCTCGGCCACGAAGGTGTCCACGATGCCGCGCCCGAAACCCGAGGCCCCGCCCGTCACGATCGCCGTCTTGCCGTCCAGTCTCATCGCGTCCTCCCTTGCGTCTTGATGCCCGAGCGGGCGGGCCCGCGCAATCGCGCGGTTCCGATGTGCTATGCTGGTGGCGTCAATCAGAGGAGGGCCGAGTCGTGACGTTCGAGGAAGTGGCGAATGAACTTGTGAAGGGCTGCCGCGAGGGGCGGGAGGCCGAGAACCTCGAGAAGCTCTATGCCGAGGACGCGGTGAGCGTCGAAGCGGCCGACATGGGAAACGGGCGCGAGACGAAGGGGATCGAGGGCATTCGCGGCAAGCACGCGTGGTTCGAGAGCATGTACGAACAGGTCTCCGGCGACGCCTCCGACCCGATGCCCCATGGCGACGACCGCTTCGCCGTGATCTTCGACATGGATATGAGGAAGCGCGAGACGGGCGAGATCGAGAAGATGCGCGACATCGGCGTCTACACCGTGAAGGACGGCAAGATCGTGCGGGAGGAATTCTTCTACCCGCTTGGCTGACCCCGTGCCTGCCACATGAGGATGAGCGCGATCGGAAGGCCGATGAGGCCGCCCAGATAGGCCGCGTTGTGCATCGCACCGGCGCGGTTGAAGGCGACCGCATCGACACCCTCGGGCCGCCACCAGCGGTCCGGGGGCGAGGGGAAGAGCGTCTCGACGAGCAGGCCCGCGAGCGCGGCGGCGAAGGTCGCGGCGAGGACGACGAGGATGGCGCGCAGCCCGCTGCGGAGATAGGCGCGGCGGTCGCGCAGGAGGATCAATCCGGTCCCGAGGACGGGCAGGCCGATCACGAGCCCCATCCACCAGCTCGCCAGCACCCCGACGAGGGCCGCGCCGAAGCGGGGCGGCATCGTTTCGGGGATGGCGAACTGCCGGAACTTGAAGGCGTGGTAGTAGTCGGGCGAGACGGTGTAGCTGATCTGGTCGTTGATGGCGCCATAGACCGCCGCCGCCAGGCATGCGAAGACGAGGAGCAGGGGAAACGACAGGCGTTTCGGCAGGCCGCCCTCAGCCATGGTGGACCGCGACGGTCTTCAACTGGCTGAACCCGTAGAGGGCCTCGAACCCCTTTTCGCGCCCATGCCCCGATTTCCCCACGCCGCCGAAGGGCAGCTCCACGCCCCCGCCCGCGCCGTAGTTGTTGACGAAGACCTGCCCTGCCTTGAGGTCGCGGGCCATGCGCATCTGTCGCGCGCCGTCGCGGGTCCAGACGCCTGCGACGAGGCCGTAGTCGGTGCCGTTGGCGATGGCGATGGCTTCCGCCTCGGTCTCGAAGGGGAGGACGACCTGCACGGGGCCGAAGATCTCGGCCTGGGCCAGCGGGTGATCGGGCGTCGCGCCGGTCAGGAGGGTCGGGGCGACGTAGTGGCCGCCGTCTCCAACGACCTGACCCTGCGCGGCCACGGTCAGGTCTTCCGCCTTGGCGAGGAAACCCTCGACGAGTTCCCTTTGCCGCGCGGAGATGAGCGGCCCGACGTCGAGGTCGTCGAGCGCCGGACCGACGCGGAGCGCGTGATAGCGCGCGGCCATCCGCGCGACCACGTCGTCGTGCAGCGAACGATGGACGAGGATGCGGGAGGCCGCGGAGCAGGTCTGCCCCGCGTTCTGGATGCCCGCGTTCACGAGAAACGGCAGGGCGGCGTCGAGATCGGCGTCCTCGAAGACGATCTGGGGGGATTTGCCGCCAAGCTCCAGCGTCACGGGGATGACGTTGCGGGCGGCGGCCTCCTGCACAAGCTGGCCCGTGCGGACCGACCCGGTGAAGCTGATGTGGTGGACGCCCGGATGTGCCGTCAGCGCCGCGCCGGCCTCGGCCCCGATCCCCGGCACCACGTTGAGCGCGCCGTCGGGCAGGCCTGCGTCCCGGGCTATGCGCGCGAAGGCGAGCGCGGTCAGGCAGGCTTCCTCCGCGGGCTTCAGGACGCAGGCGTTGCCCATCGCAAGCGCCGCGCCGACGGAGCGACCGATGATCTGCATCGGGTAGTTCCAGGGCACAATATGGCCGGTGACGCCATGGGGCTGCCGCAGGGTGAGGACGGTGTAGCCGTCGAGATAGGGGATCGTCTCCCCATGCAGCTTGTCGGCGGCCCCGGCGTAGAATTCGCAGTAGCGCGCCAGCGCCACGGCATCGGCCCGCGCCTGCTTGAGCGGCTTGCCGACGTCGAGGGCTTCGAGCGTGGCAAGCTCCTCGACCCGGTCCAGCACGGCCTGTCCGATGCGGGCGAGGACGCGGCCGCGCTCGAGCGCGGTCATCCGACCCCATTCGCCCCGGAGCGCCTGATCCGCGGCGGCCACGGCGGCGTCGATGTCGCGGGACTGGCCGCGCGGGATCTCGGCGAGCGTCGTTCCGTCGGACGGATTGCCCAGCGGGAGTGTGTCGGAGGCGCGCAGCCAGCGTCCCCCGATGAGCATTTCGGCGGGGTCGAACCAGAGGGCGTCGGTCATGGGGGCTCCGGGCGTCGTCTCGTGCACGATCGCACGCTCCCGGTTTGAGCGACCGGAATCAAGGGGGCGAGGCCGGATGCGCGTTCGGGCCCAGCATCAGTGTTGGTCGCCGCGCAGCCACTTCGCCGGGATCGTCGGCGCGGCCGCCAGCAGCGCGCGGGTGTAGTCGTGGGCCGGCCTCTCGAAGATGTCCGCGGTCGGGCCTTCCTCCGCGATCCGGCCGGTCTGCATCACCAGAACGCGGTCGGCCACGGCGCGCACCACGGTGAGGTCGTGTGTGATGAAGAGATAGGCGAGGCCGAGACGCACCCGCAGGTCGTTTAGCAGTGCCAGTACCTGCGCGCGCACGCGGACGTCGAGCGCGCTGACGGCTTCGTCCAGCACCAGCACCTCCGGTGCAGTGATGAGCGCACGGGCGATGGCGATGCGCTGCCGTTGCCCGCCGGAGAACTCGTGCGGATATTTGTCGAGGTCGCCGGCGGAGAGCCCCACCTGTTCGAGCGCCGTGATTGCGCGCGCCTCGGCGTCGGCGGGCTTTCCGGTGAGATGGAACGGTTCCTGCACGAGCCGCCGCACCGTCCAGCGCGGGTCGAAGCTGCCGTAAGGATCCTGGAAGACGACGGAGATGCGTGCGCGGTCGGCGCGCGTCATCGCCGGGCCGACGGGGCGGTCGAGGAGCGCGATGCTGCCCTCCTGCACCGGCTCCAGACCGAGTAGCGCGCGGGTCAGGGTGGACTTGCCACAGCCCGACTCGCCCACAAGGCCGAGACACTCGCCCCTGTGGAGCGTGAGAGAGACGCCATCGACGGCGGTGAGTGCGCCGTAGCGGCGGGTGACGGTGTCGGCGGTGAGGACCGGCGCGGGTTCGACGGTTCGGGCCGGGCGGGGCTTCGGCTGCGCGGCGGCAAGAAGGTCGCGGGTGTAGGGATGCGCGCGGGTGCGGAAGAGGGCTTCGGTCGTGTCGGCCTCGACGATTGCCCCGTCCTTCATCACGGCAACCTCGTCGGCGAGACCCGCAACCACGCCGAGGTCGTGGGTGATGAGCAGGAGCGCCATGCCCTCGTCACGCACCAGATCGCGCAGCAGGTCGAGGATCTGGGCTTGCGTGGTGACGTCGAGGGCGGTCGTCGGCTCGTCCGCGATCAGCAGGCGGGGACGGCGCGCGATGGCGAGCGCGATGCACACGCGCTGCCGCTGCCCGCCCGACAGTTCGTGCGGGTAACGGTCGAGCGGGATCGGCCCGAGGCCCACGCGATCGAGCTTCTCGCGCGCGATCCGCAGGGCTTCGGCCCGGGATGTGCCGCGCAGGCGCAGCGTCTCGGAAACCTGCGCGCCGATGGTCTGCACAGGGTTGAGCGCGGTCATCGGCTCCTGGAAGATCATGCCGATGTCGTTGCCCCGGATGCCGAGCCATTGCCGTTCGGCCAGCTGTGTGAGGTCTGTGTCGTCCATATGGATCGCGCCCGTCGTGGCGCTGCCCTTCGGCAGGAGGCCGATCAGAGCGAGGGCGGTCATGGACTTGCCGGAGCCGGATTCGCCGACGAGGCCGGTGATCCGGCCTTCTTCGAGGGTCAGGGAGACGTCGCTCAGGATCGGCGTGCCGTGGATCGCAAGCGAGAGGGAGGCCATTCGGAGAAGCGTCTTGCCCGGCGGCCCTTCCATCCCGGCTGTCACATCCGCACCCGGCGCAGTCTAGGATCGAGCGCATCGCGCAGCCCGTCGCCTAGAAGGTTGAGCCCGAGGACCATTAGTACGATGGCGAGGCCGGGCAGGACGGCCAGCTGCGGCTCGGTATAGATCATCGTCTGCGCATCGGCGAGCATCCGGCCCCAGCTTGCCGTCGGAGGCTGCGCGCCGAGGCCGACGTAGGAGAGCGCGGCCTCCGCCAGGATGCCGAGCGAGAACTGGATCGTCGCCTGCACGATCAGCAGGTTCGCGACATTCGGCAGGATATGCTGCGCCGAGATCAGCAGGCGGCCTTTCCCCGCGACCCGCGCCGCCATGACGTAGTCGAGCGTCCAGAGCGGCAGTGCCCCGCCGCGCGCCACGCGGGCGAAAACGGGGATGTTGAAGATGCCGATGGCTAGAATTGCATTGAGGGCGGAGGGGCCGAAGACAGCGGTGATGAGGATGGCGATAACGAGCGAGGGAAAGGCGAAGATGAGATCGTTGCCGCGCATGATGACCTCGTCCAGCCAGGAGCCGCGCGTTGCCGCCGCCCAGAGACCGAGGGGGACGCCGAGGCCGACGCCGATGCCCACGGCGACAAGCGCCACGGCGATCGACGTGCGCGCCCCGGCCATGAGCATCGAGAGCATGTCGCGGCCGAAGTGATCGGTACCGAGGGGATGTGTGAGCGAGGGCCCGAGGCTGCGCTGCGAGATGTCGAGCGCGGCGATGTCGTGGGGCAGCCAGAAGAGGCTGAGCGCCGCCGCCCCGGCAAAGAGCGCGGTCAGTACCGTGCCGATGAGCATCGCGCCCCTCACCGCGCGGCCCTCCGGCGCAAGCGGGGGTCGGCGAGCGTGTAGGCCAGCTCCACCGCAAAGGTGACGGCGATGACGGCGAAGACGAGGAGCATCGTCACCGATTGCACGACGATCAGGTCGCGTTGGGTGATGCCCTGGAAGATGAGCCGCCCGAGGCCCGGCAGGAAGAAGACGTTCTCGATGATGATCGCGCCCGCGAGCAGGAAGGAGAATTGCAGCCCCAGGATCGTCAGCACCGGGATCGCGGCGTTGCGCAGGGCGTGGCGGATCGTCGTTGCCCGACGGGAAAGCCCCTTGGCGCGGGCGGTGCGGATATAGTCCTGATCGAGCGTGTCGATGAGCGCCCCGCGCAATACGCGGGCGAGGATCGACGCCTGCGGCAAGGCAAGCGCGACGGCGGGCAGGGTGAGCGCGAGGAGCGCGGCCCCCGGGTCGGACCAGCCGGGGAACCCGCCCGCCGAGACCCAGCGGAGCTTCACCGCGAAGAGGAACACGAGCAGCATGGCGAACCAGAAGTTCGGCACCGCGATGCCCAGCTGCGTGGCCCCCATCACGCCCCAATCCGACGCCTGCCCCCGCCGCGTCGCCGCCAGCAACCCGGCGGGCAGCGCGATCAGCACCGTCAGGAGCAGCGCGTAGAGCGCGAGCGGCGCGCTCACCCCGATGCGGTCGGCCACGAGGTCGGCGACCGGCACGCGATAGGTATAGGAGGTGCCGAAGTCACCGGTCAGCATCCCGCCGGCCCAGGCGATATAGCGTTGCACAAACCCGCCCTGGAGCCCGAGCTCGGCGCGCAAAGCGGCGATCGTGTCGGGCTGCGCGTTCAGGCCCAGCATGAAGGCCGCCGGGTCGCCGGGCACCGCCTGCAACATCACGAAGATGACGACGCTCGCCACCACGAGCGACAGCGCGAGCGAGATCAGCCGGGTCAGGAGTGCGCGGGCCATGGGCCGGAGGCTAGACGCCGTGGCAGGGCGGGGGAAGGGCAAAGGCCGTCATGGAACTGTCATGCGGCTGTCACCGGGCGGTGACGCAGGGGGGGCTTCTGGGCGACGACCACAGTTTCCGGAATTTCGTCATGACCCGTCCGTTTCTTCTCTCCGCAAGCCTGATCGCGCTCGCCAGCGCCGCCGGGGCCGACGCCTTCAATCGCATCGCCAGTTTTCCGGTCACGGCGAACCTGCCCGAGGGCACAGGCCCCGAAACCGAGACCGCGCCCGAGATCGTCGCGGCGACGGGCGACGGCATGATGCTCGTCTACACCGACAGCCCGCTGGGCGCGCTCGGCTTCATCGACCTGACCGACCCCGCCGCGCCCGCTGCGGCCGGGGTAATGAGGCTCGACGGGGAGCCCACGAGCGTCGCCGTCGCGGGCGGTCACGCGCTGACCGGGGTGAACACCTCCGAGAGTTTCACCGATCCTTCGGGCAAACTCGTCGCCATCGACATCGCGGACCGGGCCGAGGTCGCTGCCTGCGATCTCGGTGGGCAACCTGATGCCGTTGCCATCGCCCCGGATGCCGCCTTCGTGGCTGTGGCCATCGAGAACGAGCGGGACGAGGACCTGAACGACGGTGTCCTGCCACAGATGCCGGCGGGCAACGTCACGATGTTCGACCTCGACGAAAGCGGGCTGCCGCTCTGCGACACGCGCCGCGTTGCCGACCTGACGGGGCTTGCGGAGGTCGCGCCCTCGGACCCGGAGCCCGAGTTCGTGGCGATCAACGCCGCGGGCGAAACCATCGTGACCCTGCAGGAGAACAATCATCTGGTCGTGCTCTCGCAGTCGGGCGAGGTGCTGTCGCACTTCAGCGCGGGCAGTGTCGATCTCGACGGCATCGACGCCACGGACGAGCGCGGCGCGCTCATTTTCGACGAGAGCCAGCCGGGCCGCCTGCGCGAACCCGACGCCGTTGCCTGGATCGACGGCGATCACTTCGCGACCGCGAACGAGGGCGACTACGAGGGCGGCTCCCGCGGCTGGACGATCTGGTCGAAGGACGGAGAGGTCGTCTGGGACGCGGGGACCAGCTTCGAGCAGGCCATCGTCGAGATCGGCCACTACCCCGACAAGCGGTCGGACGCGAAGGGGGTGGAGCCCGAAAGCGTGGCCTTCGCCGAGGTGGCGGGCATGCCGATGGTCTTCGTCGGTGCCGAGCGGGCGAGCGTGGTCGGCGTCTACGACGTGAGCGATCCCGCTGCCCCGACGTTGACCCAGCTTCTGCCGTCGGGGGTCGGACCCGAGGGCTACGCGGTGCTGGCGGAGCGCGGCCTTCTCGTGACGGCGAACGAGGGCGACCTGATCGAGGATGGCGGCGCGCGGGCGCATGTGATGATCTACGAGTGGCAGTCGGGCGACGCCGTCTATCCGCATCTGACCTCTGCCGGCGCGGACGACCTGATCGGCTGGGGCGCGATTTCGGGTATGGTGGGGGACGGCGACGTCATCCGGGCCGTGTCGGACAGCTTCTACGGATACCAGCCGCGCATCTTCACCATCGACGTCTCGGCGACGCCGGCGCGGATCGTCGACGCGGTGGACGTGACTCGGGCGGGCCGCCCGGCGCAGAAGCTCGACCTTGAGGGCATCACGACGGATGGCGCGGGTGGCTTCTGGCTTGCCTCGGAGGGGCGCACGGAGCGGTTGATCCCCCATGCGCTGATCCGCGTCGATGCGACCGGAGAGATCGTGGACGAGGTCGCGCTGCCGGCTGAGTTGCTGGCCCACGAACGCCGCTTCGGCATGGAAGGCGTGACACGCGTGGACGGCGCGCTCTGGATCGCGCTGCAACGGGAGTGGGGCGATGACCCCGAGGGCCACGTGAAGCTCCTGCGCTACGACCTCGAAAGCGAGGACTGGGCCGCTGTCCGTTATCCGCTGGAGCCGGCCGAGAGCGGCTGGGTCGGCCTGTCGGAGATCACTGCGCACGACGGTTTCCTCTGGATCGTGGAACGGGACAACCAGATCGGCGAGGCCGCCCGCGTCAAGCAGTTGACCCGCGTGGCGCTCGACGGCCTCGCACCGGCACCGCTGGGTGGCGACCTGCCGGTCGTGGAGAAGGAGGTCGTGCGCGACCTGCTGCCCGACCTGCGCGCGACGGGCGGCTTCGTACTAGACAAGGTCGAGGGTTTTGCGGTGACGGGCGATGGGCGTGCCTTCGTCTCAACCGACAACGACGGGGTCGATGACCACTCGGGCGAGACGTTGTTCTTCGAGGTCGACCTGAACTGATTTCTTCAAGCCATTGCACTGAAGATCGGCCCCGGCGTTTCCCCACGCCGGGGTCTTTTCGTTGATCTTCGTCATTTGAGGCCGCGCTTGTATCGCGCAGGGCGCTTTGGCCCCTCAGTCCTGCGCGCGCAGCACCCCCGCCGGCCGCGCCGCCAGCGGCCGCCACGCAAAGGCCAGGCCGGCGAGCAGGGTTGCGAGCGCGCCGCCCGCGACGATGGCCGTCGCCGAGCGCCATTCGAAACTGTAGGGCGCTTCCATCACGAAGGTCAGGATGCCCCAGCCGGCTAGTGCGCCCGCCGCGATGGCCACGACGCCTGCCGCCGCCCCGAGGAGGGCGGAGCGCAGGGCGAAGCTCGTCAGGATCGTCGCGCGGGTCGCGCCGAGGGTCTTCAGGACCGACGCCTCGAAGGTGCGGCCCCGCTCACCCGCCGCTGCCGCGCCGATGAGGACGATGAACCCCGTCAGCAGCGTCGCGCCGGCACCCCAGCTCGTCGCCGCGGCCAGCGCGCCGAGGGCCTCGGTGACGAGCGCGATGGCGTCGCGCACCCGGATCGCGGTGATGTTGGGCGCGTCGCCCGCCACGTCGCGCAGGATCTGCGCTTCCGCCGCTTCCTCGGCATAGACGGTCGAGAGCCAGGTGTGCGGGGCTCCGGCGAGCGCAGCGGTGTTGAAGACGATGACGAAACCGATGCCACCGGAGGAGAAATCGACCTCCCGGAAGTTCGTCACCGTGCCGGTGATGTCGCGGCCGAGGACGTTGAGCGTCACCTCGTCACCCAGCTCGACGCCGAGTTCCTCCGCCTCCTCGCGCGCGAAGCTGATCTGGGGCGGGCCGTCGTAGTCCTCGGGCCAGAACTCGCCCGAGACCACGCGCGTGCCGTCGCCCGGCGTGTCGGCGAAGCTGATGCGGCGATCCCCGCGCGTGACCCAATGGTCGAATTCCGAGGCGGGCGTGCCCGCGATGGAGCGCACGACGCCGCCCAGCATCGGCGCGGTGTCGACGCGGCTGACGGCGGGGTCGTTCTCCACCCGGTCGAGGAAGCCCTCGAGCTGGTTCGGCTGGATGTCGACGAAGAAATAGGACGGCGCGACCTCGGGCAGGTCGCGGTCGATGGCCGCGCGCATGTTGGCGTCGATCTGACCCACCGCGGCCAGAACCGTGAGCCCCAGACCGAGCGAGAGGACCACCGCCGTTGCCTCGCCCCCCGGGCCGCCGACGGAGCCGAGCGCGAGGCGAAGGGCAGGCCAGCCGCGTACCGCGCGGGTCGAGGCGAGGCGGCGGGAGAGGGCGCGTACCCCCCAGGCCGCGAGGATCAGGAGCCCGAGCGCGCCGGCGATGCCCCCCGCCGAGGCGAGTGCCAGTTGCGGGATGCCCGAGAGCAGCGCGGAGGACAGCACGAGCGCCACGGCCGCCGCCACGAGGGCCGCGATGTAGCGTCGGCGCGGCCAGATGCGCGCGTTGCCGGTCGCGTCGCGGAAGAGGCTCGCGGCGCGCACCTGCTCCGTCCGGGCGAGCGGCCAAAGCGTGAAGATGAGCGCCGTCAGCGCCCCGTAGAGCGCGGCTTCGAGGAGTGGGCCGGGGTGCACGCCGAGCGCCACCGGCACCGGCAGTTGCGCCTGGATCACCGGGCCGACGGCGATCGGGATGAGCGTGCCGAGCGCAAGGCCAAGAACGATGCCGAGCGCGGCAAGGACGCCGATCTGCATCATGTAGGCCGCGAAGATCACACGGCCTTCCGCCCCGAGCGTCTTGAGCGTGGCGATCACTCCGGTCTTGCGGTCGAGATAGCTGCGCACCGCCGCCGAAACGCCGACGCCGCCCACCGCCAGCCCGGCGAGGCCCACGAGCACGAGGAAGCTGCCGATGCGGTCGACGAAGCGCTCGACCTGCGGCGCGGCGTTGCGCCGGTCGCGCCAGCGCGCACCCTCGTCGGCGGTCGCGGTGCGGACTTCGGCACGCGCGGCGTCGAGGGCGTCGTCGGTCGCGTCGTCCATATCGATGCGGTACTTCGACTCGAAGAGGCTGCCCTCCGACACGAGGCCCGACCCTTCCAGGGCCTCGGTCAGGACGAGCGTGCGCGGCCCGAGGCCAAAGCCCGCGCCGCCGGCATCCGGCTCCCGCGTGAGCGTGGCGCGCAGGGTGAGCGCCTTGGTGCCGAGGTAGATCTCGTCGCCGATCTCCAGGCCGAGCCGGTCGACGAGCACGGGATGCGCGACGAGACCGCCGTCCGCCAGCGCCTCGGAGAGCGGTATGTCGGGCGAAAGTTCGACCGCGCCGACGAGCGGGTAGAGGTCGTCCACCGCCTTCACCTGCGTCAGCGCGCGGTCGGCCTCCGACCCGGTGCCGGTGGCGGCCATCGAGCGGAAGTCGATGATCTCCGAGACCGTGCCATAGGTTTCCAGAAGCGCCTGCTCCTCCTCGGTGGCGCGGCGGTAGTTGAATTCGACCTCGGCGTCGCCTCCGAGGATGACACCGCCCTCGCGCGCCAGCCCCTCGGTGATCGACACGCGGACTGAGCCCACGGCGGCGATGGCCGCGACACCGAGCGCAAGGCAGGCGAGGAAGATGCGAAAGCCCGCGAGCCCGCCGCGCAGCTCGCGCCGGGCGATCGTCCAGGCCTGGGCGAGCCAGCTCATTCGCCGGCCTTCGCGTAGCCGGTGGCCGCCGCGTCGGTCACGCGCAGGTCGGGGCGATTGCGTGTCTCGGCATCGAGGCGGCCATCGACGAGGCGGATCGTCCGGTCGCAGCGCGCGGCGAGGTCGGGCGAATGCGTCACCATCACGAGGGTCGAGCCGTGCCGGTCGCGCAGGTCGAAGAGGAGATCCATGATCGCCTCGCCCGTCGTCTGGTCGAGGTTGCCGGTGGGCTCGTCCGCCAGCAGGATGTCGGGCCGGGGGGCCGCGGCGCGGGCAAGGGCGACGCGCTGCTGCTCGCCGCCCGACATCTGGGCCGGATAATGGTCGGTGCGATGGCCGAGGCCCACGGCCTCGAGTTCGGCCGCGGCGCGGTCGAACGCGTCCGATGCACCGGCCAGTTCGAGCGGCGTGGCGACGTTCTCGAGCGCGGTCATCGTCGGGATCAGGTGGAAGGACTGGAACACCACGCCCATATGAGAGCGGCGAAAGCGGGCCAGCTGGTCCTCGTCCATCGCGGTCAGGTCATGGCCGAGCGCCCTGACCTCGCCGCCGGTGGCGCGTTCCAGCCCGCCCATCAGCATCAGGAGAGACGACTTGCCACTGCCCGACGGCCCCACGAGCCCCAGCGTATCCCCCTCGGCCACCTCCAGCGAGATGCCGTGCAGGATGTCGACCATTCCCGCATTGCCTTGCAGCGACAGCTCGACATCGCGCAGTGACAGGACCATGGGGGCTCTCCTTCGGGTGGGGCGGGGCGTTGGCAATGGATATGGGGTATTCGCACGGATGAACAAGACGGTTCACTTTTCCCTTGTTGCTCTCTTTTTGGGCAGTGCGGCGCAGGCCGAGACGGTGCAGATCGTGGCCCTGGGCGACAGTCTGACGGCCGGGTACGGTCTGCCCGAGGGGCAAGGCTTCGTGCCGCAATTGCAGGCCTGGCTCGATGCCGAGGGTGTCGATGCCGAGATCGTGAACGCCGGTGTCTCGGGCGACACGACGGCGGGCGGGCTCGCGCGGCTCGACTGGTCCATGACCGAGGAGACGGATGCGATGATCGTGGCGCTCGGCGGCAACGACCTGCTGCGCGGCCTGCCGGTGTCGGCGAGCCGCGCGAACCTCGACGCGATCCTGACGGAGGCGGCGGAGGCGCGGGGGCTGCCGGTGCTGCTGATCGGGCTCGAGGCCCCGGGCAACTACGGACCGGACTATCAATCCGACTTCAACGGCATGTACGCCGACCTCGCCGAGGAGTACGCGGCGCTGATGGAGCCGAACTTCCTCGGCCCCCTTGTCGCCGATGCCGACATGGCGACGGCGCGCGCCCGTTTCATGCAGGACGACGGGATCCACCCGAACGCCGATGGCGTCGGCGTCATCGTGGAGGCGTTCGGCCCGCGCGTGGTGGAACTTGCCGAACGCGCGACCCCCTGAACAGCAACCGCCCCCGCTCTGGAAGCGGGGGCGGTGCGACGGCGCGGCCCGGGGGCAAGGGGGAGAGACGTCCGCCGGACGCGCCGGATCCGGCCTTACTCGCCTTCGGCGCTCTCGGCGCGGATGCGGTCGAAGATGTCGCCGCCGACGCTGGGCGCGCCCGGGGCGGCGAGGGCGGCGGTGGCGAGGAGGGCGGAAGCGATGAGGGTTTTCATTGTCTTGGTCCTTTTGAAGCGGTGGACCCTGTGGTTGCGGCGGGTCCGGTTGGGGTGCGCGGGGCGGTATGCCTTGCTGATGAGGGAGATTTACGGGCGGGGTTCATCACCTTCAATGAACGGACGCGTGAGGATCACGCGAAATAAGTGCGTTCATGCACAGTTGGCCCGCCACCCCGCACCGCCCTCACAGACGGTGCCCACATTCTCCCGCCGGCGTGAAAACCCCGGACGATTTGAAACAAATCGCCCCTCTCCGCTTTCCAAATACTCGGATGGGGTGCGGGTGGTCAGTAATTGACGATCACCGCACGGCCTGCTCGCCTGAACGAACCGAAGCGAACTCATCCGAACATGACGTGCTTGCCCCGACAGGTCCTGGCGGGCAGAACGGGCGCGACGAAAGGGAGGAGCCACATGACCCATATTCTCGCCATCGACCAGGGCACGACGTCGAGCCGGGCGATCCTCTTCGACCGGGATCTGAAGATCGTCGCCACCGAACAGCAGGAGTTCACCCAGCACTACCCCGACAGCGGCTGGGTCGAGCACGCCCCGGAGGACCTGTGGCGGACCGTCGAGGAGACCTGCCGGGCGGTGATGGAGACCGCGGGCCTCTCGGCGCGGGACGTGGCGGCCATCGGGATCACCAACCAGCGCGAGACCACGCTCGTCTGGGACCGCGAGACCGGGGAGCCCGTGCATCGCGCGATCGTGTGGCAGGACCGGCGCACCGCCGCCTTCTGCCGCGAGATGAAGGACCACGAGCCGATGGTGACCGAGCGCACGGGCCTCCTCATGGATCCGTACTTCTCGGGCACAAAGCTGCGCTGGATCCTCGAGAACGTAGAGGGTGCGCGCGCGAAGGCGGAGGCCGGCAGGCTCCTCTTCGGGACGGTCGACAGCTACCTCATCTGGAAGATGACGGGCGGCACGCGCCATGTAACTGACGCGACGAACGCGGCGCGCACGATGCTCTACAACATTCACGAGGGGCAGTGGGACGTCGAGGTCTGCACGCTCCTCGACGTACCGATGGAAATGCTGCCCGAGGTGCTCGACTGCGCCGCCGACTTCGGCACGACCGACCTCCTGGGCGGCGAGACCCCGATCCTGGGCGTCGCGGGCGATCAGCAGGCCGCGACCGTCGGGCAGGCGTGCTTCGGCAAGGGGATGCTGAAATCGACCTATGGCACCGGTTGTTTCGCACTCCTGAACACGGGCGACACGCCCGTCGCCTCGACCCATCGCCTGCTCGGCACGATCGCCTATCAGCTCGACGGCAAGCCGACCTACGCGCTCGAAGGGTCGATCTTCATCGCCGGGGCGGTCGTGCAGTGGCTGCGGGACGGACTCGGCATCATCGGCAAGGCGTCGGACACGCAGCCGCTTGCCGAAAAGGCCGACCCGCAGCAGCGGCTCTACCTCGTGCCGGCCTTCACCGGTCTTGGCGCGCCGCACTGGGACCCGGAGGCGCGGGGGGCGATCTACGGGCTGACGCGCGGCTCGGGGCCGGCGGAATTCGCGCGCGCTGCGCTCGAGTCGGTGGGCTACCAGACGCGCGACCTGCTGGAGGCGATGAAGGCCGACGTGGGCGACCTGGGCGAGACCGTCCTGCGGGTCGACGGCGGGATGAGCGCCTCGGACTGGGCGATGCAGTTCCTCTCGGACGTGCTCGGCGCGCCGGTCGACCGGCCGGAGGTGCTGGAGACGACGGCGCTCGGGGCCGCGTGGCTCGCCGGGATGCAAGCGGGCGTCTACCCCGACCAGGACGGATTCGCGAAGATGTGGGCGCTGGAACGGCGGTTCGAGCCGAAGATGGCGAGCGAGGAGCGCGACGCGCGCTACGCGGGCTGGCGGGACGCGGTGGGCCGAACGCTGACGCGCTGAGCCGTCAGCGCAAGAGGCGGCCCGGCAGGTCGTCGAGCGTCGCCGCGCCGATCTGCGTCATGTTCGCCACCATGTCGGCCGTCAGGATGTCGTGCAGGTGGTCGATCCCCCGCGCCCCGAAGGCGGCGAGGGCGAAGTACCAGGCCTTGCCGAGGAAGACGAACTCCGCCCCGAGGGCGAGCGCGCGCAGGATGTCGAGCCCGCCTTCGAGGCCCGAGCAATAGTAGACGGGCACACTGCCCCCGACCCGCGCGGCCACTTGCGGCAGCGCGTCGAGCGCGGCCGGACCGCCCTCGAACTGACGGCCCGCATGATTTGAGACCCAGATCGCGTCGACGCCCATGTCGACGAGCCGCGCGGCATCCTCCGGCTCCTGCACGCCCTTGACGACGAGCTGGCCGGTCCACTCGCTGCGGAGCGCCTCGATGTAGGTCCAGTCGGGGAAGGCGCGGATGACGCGCCCGGCGTGGGTGAAGGCATCGGGGCCGGTCACGCCCTTGGTATAGCTGGCCGGGAAGGCCATCTGCGGCATCCCCCTGCGTGCCATACCGAGCGCCCAAGCGGGCGAGGCGGCGATCGAGGCGAGGATGCGGGGCGTCATCACGGGCGGCATGGAGACATGGGCCCGCCGCTGCCGCTCCCGCCGGCTTTCGCCCGGGACATCGACGGTGACGGTCAGCACGCGCCAGCCCGACGCCTTGATCCGGGCGAGCATGTCGCGGCGGATCTCCGCATCGTTGACGGGGTAATGCTGAAACCAGCCCAGGTCGCCGACGATCGGCCCGGTGTCTTCGGGCGTCGCCGCGGCAACGGTGCTCTGGCCATAGGGCAGGCGCAGGCGCGCGGCGGCCTCGGCCATGAGGCGCTCCGCATCGGGCCAGAGGACGCCGGCCATGCCGATGGGCGCGATGCCGAAGGGGGCCGGGTGCGTGTGACCGAGGGTGCTGCGGGAGAGGTCGGGGGCAAGTTCGCCCGTCAGGATCGCGGGGCGGAAGCGGACGGCATCGAGCGCGGCGCGGTTCTGCGCGAGTCCCCGCTCGCGCCCCGTCCCGCTGTCGAGATACTCGAAGGCGAAATGCGGCATCCGTCGCCGCGCCCGGGCGCGCAGGTCCGAGAGCGCGGGATGGGTGATGTCGAGATCCATGACCGGAGGGTTGCATGACAGGCCCGCCGGGGGCCAGCCCCCGGACCCGCGGAGTATTTGCGGCAGGAAGATCGGGGATCAGCGGACCTTCAGGACGATCTTGCCGATGTGGTCGCCGGCCTCCATGCGGGCGTGCGCGGCGGCGGCTTCCGAGAGGTCGAACACCTGATCCATGACCGGGGCGATGCTGCCCGCGTCGAGGAGGGGCCAGACCTGGGTTCGCAGGGCCTCGGCGATCCGGGCCTTGGCGAGGTCGGATTGCGGGCGGAGTGTGGAGCCCGTCACCGTGAGGCGCCGCACCATGATCTGGGCGAAGTTCACCTCGGCCTTCGGGCCCTGCAGGAAGGCGATCTGGACGAGACGGCCGTCGTCGGCGAGCGCGCGCAGGTTCTGCCTGATGTAGTCGCCACCGACCATGTCGAGGATGAGGTCCGCGCCGCCGGCCGTCCGCAGGGCGGCGACCCAGTCGGTGTCGCGGTAGTTGAGCGCCTCCGCCCCGAGCTCCGCGCAGACGGCGACCTTCTCGGCGCTGCCGGCGGTGGCGAAGACGCGGGCCCCGAAGCTGCGCGCCAGCTGGATCGCGGTCGTGCCGATGCCGGACGTGCCGCCGTGGACGAGGAAGCGCTCGCCGCCCTTGAGACCGCCGCGCTCGAAGACGTTCGTCCAGACCGTGAAGTAGGTCTCGGGGAGGGCGGCGGCCTCTGCCATCGAAAGGCCCTCGGGCAGGCGCAGGGCATGGTCGGCGGGTGTCGTGGCATACTCGGCGTAGCCGCCCCCGGGCAGGAGCGCGCAGACCCGGTCACCCGCGTGCCAGCGCGTGACGCCCGGCCCCGTCGCCGCGACGATGCCCGCGCATTCGAGACCCGGCAGGTCGGAGGCACCCTTCGGTGGGTCGTAGGCCCCCGCGCGTTGCAGGGCGTCGGGCCGGTTCACCCCCGCATGGTCGATCGCGATCAGGATCTCGCCCGGACCGGGCGTGGGCACCGGGCGCGTGACCTCGCGCAGGACATCCGGGCCGCCGGGTGCGGAGATCTCGATCGCGCGCATCGTCTCGGGAAGGGGCATCGGTCTCTCCTGCGTTGTCTGCGGGATGGCTAGCAGGCGACTGCGGGGGCATCCATCCCCTACAGACGTTGCGTCAGCCGCCCCAGCGGTCTTCGAAGATCAGATCGTCGAGAGGCAGACGCTTGGCCCAGCCCTTCGCCTGCAACTCGGGTTCGCTGTGCAACTCCGCCACGTGACCGAGGCAGAGGTAGGCGACGGGGACGACATGACCCGGGAGCCCGAAGATCGCGCGCAGGTCGGCGTCGGTCACGATCGAGACCCAGCCGACGCCCACGCCTTCGGCCCGTGCGGCGAGCCAGAGGTTCTGCACCGCGCAGACCGTCGAATGCAGGTCCATGTCGGGCGCGTGGGTCCGGCCGAGACCGACCTTCCCGCCGCGCGTGCGGTCGCAGGTCACGAGGAGGTTCACCGGGGCGTCCTCGATCCCCTGGAGCTTGAGCGCGGAATAGAGCGCGCGCTTTTCCTCGGGGAACATCGCCGCGGCCTCCTCGTTGGCGCGGGTGAAGGCGGCGGCGACGCGGGATTTGACGGTGCCGTCGCGCACGACGACGAAGTTCCAGGGCTGCATCAGGCCGACCGAGGGGGCGTGGTGCGCGGCCATCAGGAGCCGGCGCAGCGTCGCGTCGTCGAGGGGCCGGGGCAGGAACTGGCTGCGCACATCGCGGCGCGTCTCGATCGCTCGGTAGACGGCGGCGCGCTCGGCCTCCGAGAAGGGGCCGGCGGGGGTGAGGGTGTCGCTCATGGCGTAGGGGTAGGCGGCGCGGCCTCCGCCCGCAACGGCTATTCCGGCGTGCGCCAGTGCCCCGGCAGGTCCGAGCGGGGGCCGCGCGTCGGGGCCTTGATCCGGTCGAGGATCAGGTTCGGCCCGGCCATCAGGCGCGAGAGGATCGGCGACTTGCGGACGTGACCCTTCACCTTCTCGATCTGCATGACGTCGTCGATCCGCCGGTCGAGGAACTCCCACGTGTCGCGGTAGCCGTCCGATTCGTCCCCAAGCCAGTAGAGGACGGTGGAGGAGTAGACGCCCGAGAGCGTGCCGCGCTTGGTGTACCAGTTCACGTCGTCGGAGGTATCGCCGAGGACCGTCCAGATCGTTTCGGACGTGGCCCAAAGCGCGCGCAGCCCGTCGGGCGCATGCATCGGCAAGGCGAACAGCGTCATGCCGCGGCGCACGGCCTCCCGGTGGCGATCGGCGATCTCGATGCGGGTGCGGATGGCGTGGGCCACGCGGTCGCGGAAGCGCATCTCCGACAGGTCCTGCGCGCGCAGCGTGGCCGCCATCTCGGCGTCGCCGCGGTCGTGGAAGGCGAGGGCGAGGTCCAGCGCGCCGCGCGGGCAGGCGGCCCGGCCCTGCGCGGGCGTGACCTCGGCATCCTCGATCGCGGCGCGGAAGGTCGCCTCGGACCAGCCGTCGAAGGCGACGTGGGGCAGGGCGGCATCGAGCAGGCGCTCTTTCAGGTCGGTCATCGGGGCCTCCGGTCGTGGGCACTGCGGATGCTGGACAAGTTAGGGCCGCGGGCTTATACGGCCACTTCCTGCACGGACTTATCCGTAGACTTCAAACTTAGAAAGGTGGTGAAAACCACATGCAGGTTAGCGTTCGTGACAACAACGTCGATCAGGCCCTCCGGGCTCTGAAGAAGAAGTTGCAGCGCGAGGGTGTCTTCCGCGAGATGAAGCTGAAGCAGCATTTCGAGAAGCCCTCCGAGAAGAAGGCGCGCCAGAAGGCCGAGGCCGTCCGCCGTGCCCGCAAGCTCGCACGCAAGAAGGCGCAGCGCGAGGGGATGATGTAAGCCCCGGCGCAACGCCGAAGAATTGGAACCCCCGGGGCCGGACGGTCGCCGGGGGTTTCTTCTGTCAGGTGTCAGGCGCGGACGGTTGTCCAGGCGAGGCCGGCGGACAGGGCCGCGAGGGCCGCGCCGGCCCAGGCCGCCAATGCAAGGCCCGCTATGAGATCGCCACCGAGGACGAGGCCGAGAAGGGCCGTCGCCACGAGCCCGCCGATCCGGCTGATCGCGTTGTTGACCCCGGATGCCACACCCGAGCGCGCGTCGCCCGCAGCCGTCAGGACGGCGTTTGTCAGGGGCGCGACGGCAAGCGCCATACCGAAAGCCAGCAGGAGGAGCGCCGGCAGGACGTTCTCCACGTATCGGATCTCGGCCTTCGGGAGCTGCGTGAGCCAGAGGAACCCGAGCGCCACGAGCGTCGCGCCGGCGGTCAGGAGCGCGCGCGTGCCGAAGCGGTCGACGAGGTCGCCCCCCGAATAGCGCGACAGCCCGGCGATCAGGAGTGGCAGAGGGAGCATCATCAGGCCGACCGTCGTCGCCGAATGCCCCTGATCCGCGATCAAGACATAGGGCAGAAGGAGCATGAGCCCGCCGAGCGCGGCATAGAGAAAGAGCGTGAAGAGCGACAGGCCCGAGAAGGCGGCACTGGAGAAGAGGTCGAGCGGAACCATGGCCCGCGCGCCCTTCCGCCGCGCGTTCAACGTGAAGAGCGCGAGCAGGGCAACGCCCCCGGCGAGCGCCGTTGCGGTTGCCGCCGTCACCCCCCGCTCCGGCAGGGCGACGAGGGCCCAGACGAGCGCCAGCAGTCCGAGCGACACGAGCGCCGCACCCGATGCGTCGAGCGGGCTGCGCGCGTCGGCGGCGCTCTGGCTTTCGCGCACGGACCGCTGGGCGATCGCGAAGGCCGCCGCGGCGAAGGGCAGGACGGCGACGAAGGACCACCGCCAGCCGAGAAGATCGACGATCAGCCCGCCGGCGACCGGGGCCACGGCGCCGGCAGCGGCCCCGACCCCGGCCCAGGTTCCGATGGCCCGTCCGCGGGCCTCCTTGTCGTAGGCCTCGGCCAGGAGCGCGAGCGAGGTCGGTGCGATCAGCGCGGCCCCGATCCCCTCGAGCGCACGCGCGATCAGAAGGACAGGCAGAGACCACGCCACGGCGGCGAGCGCGCAGGACCCGGCGAAGATCACGAGGCCCGATTGGAACACACGCTTGCGCCCGTAGCGATCGCCGAGCGCGCCGCCCATCAGCACGAGCGCCCCCAGCGGCAGCAGGTAGGCATTGACGATCCACTGCACCCCGGCGGCGTCGGCCCCGAAGGCGGCCTGCATCTGCGGCAGCGCCACGTTGATGATCGAGCCCAGCACGAAGGCGAGGCTCGATCCGATGGTCGTCGCGATCAGGGTGCCGCGCGGATCGTGCCCGCAGGGGGCGGCACCGCTCGCATCGGCGCAGGGCAGGGGAAGGGCGTTCGACATGGGGCGATCCTGTCAGGCCGGACGCCCCCTGTCACCGATACCGTGGCTCAGCCGCCGGTCGTCGTCTCGAAGCCGTCGTCGGTGATCCGGGCGACCGTCGGCCGTTCTGGCGAATGCGGGTCGATCGTGTCGTCGAAGACCTTGCTCGTGCGGACGCCCGGCACGGCCGCGAAGTCGTTCATCAGGCGATCCGGGTACCAGCGGCGGTTGACCTGGTTGAAGCCGAGCTCCTGCAGGATGCCGGAGACCGACTGGCCGCAGGTCGCCTTGTTCGCCGGCCCATGCGCCTGCACCAGCTGGAGCGCGCGCTCGGCCACCTCGGGCGAGACGGTGATCTCCTGGCTGACCATGTGGTAGGTCGGGCGGGCGTGGTAGTCGACGTAGAACTCGAGCATCGTGGGCGTGATGCCGAAGATGACGTCACCCCGCTCGGGGGCCGTCGGATGGTGCCAGGTGCCCGCCGGGTCGAAGATGACCCGCTGGCTGCCCGAAACCATGAGCGCCGAATGGCCGCCCGCGCCAGAGCGGTTGTTGATCGCCGTGAAGAGCGTGAGCGTGGTCGGCCCTTCGGCGCGATAGGCGCGACGCTCCACCTCCTCGAGCGGGGCGTAGACGTTGTCGGCCCCGCAGGCGGCCAGAACCGGCAGCAGGGCCGCGAGGGCGAGCGCGCGAAGGGCCATGGTCAGGTCCGGAAGATGGCGAGGAAGATCAGGATCGCGATGATGACGATCACGGCCCATTTTGTGAAGGTCATGAACCCGGCAAACGTCTTCTCCTGCTCGGTGATGTCCATGCTTCCCGGCTTGTGTTCCTCGGTCATCTATCGGTCCTTCGGTCGTCGCGATTGCTTTCGGCTCGTCCTCTAGCGGAAGTCCCGGCGGGTGTCACGATGTCGCGGGCGCATCGGGCTGCGCCAATGTGTCCGCCGCTTCGGCGGTTTCCTCCAGCGCCCGGGCGAGGCGAAATCCGATCCGCTCGGGCGTCGGGTCGTCCGCGGGCTTCGGCACGGCGCGCAGCAGCACGTTGAGCTGGCTGACATGCTGTATGGCCTGCACCGGAAGGCCGTCGTCGTCCACACCCGAGAAGGTGACGAGATCCGGCGCATGGAAACCGACCCCCTGGATGCGCAGCACGCCCGACGGCCCGCCGGCGAAGGCCATCGCGGCGACCTCGCCGTCGCTCAGCGCCTCCTCGAAGGCCTTGAGGTGCAGGATCACGCGCTGAAAGGCCCATTCCGCCGGGCTCTTGTCCGCCCGGGCGGCCACTTTCGGCGGCACCGGGACGGCGTGGTCGCGCCCGTCGGCGCGCAGGTCGGCGCAACGGTCGAGGGCGGCCGACTCCATCGCCTCGGCGGTCGTGTGCTGGCTGTTCATGGACGTACTCTGCCGGTCCGGCGCGGCGCGCGCAACTCAGACCGTCATCAGACCGCCTGCCAGAGCCAGACACCGTCGTCGCGGGTGGTGCGGGTGACGCGGCCCGTCAGATGCAGGTGCCGCAGATGGGCGATCGCCTCGAAGAAGGCGAGGCCGTAGAGTGCGCCTTCCACCCTGCGCTTGAAGAGCGGCGCGAAGCACGCGCCGCCGGTGCGCGGCACGTCGAGGTGCGCCTCCAGCCGGTCGAGCGCGGTGACGTGATTCTGCCGCAGGCTCGCCATGCGCTTGGGCAGGCCGCGATAGGGCAGCTTGTGCCCGGGCAGGACCAAATGATCTGGCCGGGCGAGCGGCGCGAGCCGGTCGCAGGCGGCGAGCCAGTCGCCGATGGGGTCGGCATTGGCTTCCGTCGGGTAGAGGCCAAGGTTCGGGGAGATGCCCGGCAGAAGTTGATCGCCGCCCAGAACGAGGTCGCCGCCCATCTCGTAGAGGACCGCATGTTCCGCCGCGTGCCCGTCGCCGCGCGCCACGTGCCAGCGGCGATTGCCGAGCGTGACCTCCTCGCCCTCCCGCAGTCGGGTGAAGCCGAGCGGAAGGGGGGCGACGATGTCGGCGAAGTTGAACGGCCGCTCGGTCGCGCGCGCGGCCAGAATGTCCGGGTCCATGCCCCAGCGGCGGCAGAACTCTATGGTTTCGGCTGGCGGCAGCGGCTGATCGTCGAGGGTGAGCATCCGCGCCATGAGCCAGGCCGTGCGGGTCATCAGAAGCTCCGCGCCCTCGCCCTGCAGCCAGCCGGCCAGACCGACGTGATCGGGGTGGTGGTGCGTGACGAGAAGGCGCGTGATCGGCCGCCCGCCGAGCGGGCCCCCGCGCAGCCTGTCCACGATGGCCCGCGTCCGCTTCGTGTCGAAGCCCGTGTCGACCATCGCCCAGCCGTCGTCTTCGCGCAGGAAGTAGACGTTCACGTGATCGAGCGCCATCGGTAGCGGCAGTCGCGCCCAGAGGACGCCCTCGGCCACCTCGACGGCCTCGCCCTCGGCGGGCGGCTCGGCCCAGGGGAACGTCAGGCCGGCATAGCCGTCGGGCAGGTCACTCTTTCCCATGTGCCGCCTCTTCCTGCCCGAAATACTCCGGGGAGCGCGAGGGGCTGGCCCCTCGTAAAAGGACGTAGCGCGAGGGGCCAGCCCCTCGCGTCGCCCGGCTCACGCCGCGATCACCTCGGTCGAGACGGCATAGAGCTCCTCCGCCCCGGTGCGGGCCTTGGCCATCTCGGCCATCGCTTCGGGCAGCATCCGGCCGGCGGCGTAATTGGCCAGTGGCGCGCGCGCGGCGTCGGCGGCCGCCCCTTTCAGGTGGTAGTAGGCCCCGAGCACCCGCGCGAAGGCCGCAAGATAGGCCACGGCCCCGGCGAAGCGGTCCTGCATGTCCTGCGCGAGCATCCACTCGGTCAGCGCGCGCAGGTGCCCGGCCGCATCGGTGAGCGCCGCGTGGCCGAAGCCCTCGATCTCGTCGAGGAGGGCGTATGCCGCCGCGCCACCGTCCATCAGCTTGCGGCCCACGAGGTCCATCGCCTGAATGCCGTTCGTGCCTTCGTAAATCGCGGTGACGCGCACGTCGCGGAGGTACTGCGCGGCCCCCGTCTCCTCGACGAAGCCCATGCCGCCGTGCACTTGGATCCCGTCCTGCGCGACCTTGATGCCGGTGTCGGTGCCGAAGGCCTTGGCGATGGGCGTCAGGAAGGCACCGCGCGCCTTCCAGGCGGCGTCGCCCGTGGCCTTGGCCATGTCGAGCGAAACGGCGCAGTCCATCGCGATCGCGCGGGTCGCAAAGGTGTCGGCCTTCATGCCCAGAACCATGCGACGAACGTCGGCGTGTTCGAGGATGTGGTCGGCGTCGCGGCCGGTCTTGCCCTGCTTGCGGTCGAGCGCATAGCCGATGGCGTGCTGCATCGCGGCTTCGGCCACGCCGAGGCCCTGCACGCCCACGCCGAGGCGGGCGTTGTTCATCATCGTGAACATCGCGGCCATTCCATCGTGCGGCTCGCCGACGAGCCAGCCGGTCGCGCCGTCGTACTCCATGACCGCGGTGGGCGATCCGTGCAGGCCGAGCTTGTGCTCGAGCGAGACGACCTTGAGCGTATTGGCGACGCCCACGCTTCCATCCTCGTTCGGCAGGCGCTTCGGGACCATGAAGAGCGAGATGCCCTTGGTGCCTGGCCCGGCATCGGGCAGGCGCGCGAGGACGAGGTGGCAGACGTTCTCGGAGAAGTCGTTATCGCCCCAGGAGATGTAGATCTTCTGCCCGGTCACAGCATAAGTACCGTCGCCGTTCGGCTCGGCCTTCGTACGCAGCGCGCCGACGTCGGAGCCGGCCTGCGGCTCGGTCAGGTTCATCGTGCCGCACCACTCGCCGGAGATGAGCTTCGGGATGTAGAGGTCCTTGATCTCGTCGGAGGCGTGGGCTTCCAGCGCCTCGATCTGACCCTGCGTCATGAGCGGGTTGAGCTGCAGCGAGAGGCAGGCCGAGCTGATCATCTCGTTCACGCCCATCGTCAGCGTGATCGGCAGGCCCATGCCGCCGTGTTCGGGGTCGGCGGACATGCCGACCCAACCGCCCTCCGCGATGGCGGCGAAGCCCTCGGCGAACCCGGGCGACGTGCGCACGACGCCGTTCTCCAGCGTCGCGGGCGTCAGGTCACCGGCACGGTTCAGGGGGGCGAGCACCTCTTCGCACATCTTGCCGGCCTCGGTCAGGATCGCCTCGACCGTGTCGGGCGTGGCTTCGGCGAAGGTCTCGGTCGCGGCGACTTTCTCGAAGCCGACGACGTGATCGAGGACGAAGCGCAGTTCGGAGACGGGCGCGCGATAGGGCATCTGGAACCTCCCAATTCAGGATGGGGACCGATATAGGTCCGAAACTTGGCTCGAAACTAGGGTGCGCGCCCCCATGGTATCAACCGAAACACAGCGTCACGGGCCCCGCGTCCTCACGCCGCAGCAGGTGCCGGAGGCGGCGGAGGTGCTGCGCGCGGGCGGGCTTCTCGCCTTCCCCACGGAGACGGTCTACGGCCTTGGCGCGGATGCCACCGACGGTCGGGCCGTCGCGCGGATCTTCGCGGCCAAGGGGCGGCCCGCGTTCAACCCGCTGATCGTCCACGTCCGCGACGCGGCCGCCGCGGAGGCCTTTGCACATTTCGGCGCCACCGCGCGCGACCTGGCCGCTCTATTCTGGCCCGGACCCCTGACGCTCGTGCTGCCGCTCCGCGCGGGCCACGGTCTGTCGCCTCTGGTGACGGCGGGCCTCGATACGGTGGCCGTTCGGGTTCCGGCCGCGCCGCTCGCACGTGATCTGCTGCGCGCCACGGGGCGGCCCGTCGCCGCGCCGTCGGCCAATCCCTCGGGCCGGGTGTCGGCCACACGGGCGGCGCATGTGCTCGAGGGTCTTGGAGATCGCGTCGATGCGGTGCTTGATGGCGGGGCCTGCGCGGTCGGCCTTGAGTCGACGATCCTGCGCAGCGGGCCTCCCGCCCTCCTGCGCGAGGGCGGGCTTGCCGCCGAGGAGATCGAGGCGGCGCTCGGACACCCGTTGCCGCGCGACGTGACGCCCGGCAAAGTACAGGCCCCGGGTCAGCTTTCGTCGCATTACGCGCCCGCGCGGCCCGTGCGGCTCGATGTGACGGAGCCGTCACCCGATGCCGCCTGGCTTGGCTTCGGGCCAGTCAAGGGCGATCTCAGCCTCTCGCCCGACGGGGACGTGGTGGAGGCCGCGGCCAACCTCTTCGATCACCTGCACCGCATCGACGCGCTGGCCGCGTCTCAGGGCCGCGACCGCATCGACGTGGCCCCGATCCCCGAGGCGGGGCTCGGCCGCGCGATCAACGACCGGCTCCGCCGGGCCGCCGCGCCGCGCATGTGATGCCATACTCATGCCGCAGGCGTGATTTCCTATGAGGGGCGTGTTTCGCTAGGCAGGTCCACGATGTTGACCTTTTTTCGATTCCTTCTGCTGGCCGCGGCGCTGACGCTGATGACGCCGTTCGGCGCGCGTGCGCAGGTCTCCGACGTGTCGCAGGTGATCTCGGTCGAGGTCATGCCCGGCTGGCGGCGGACCGACGGCAGCCATGTCGCCGGGCTGCGTATCCGGCTGAAACCGGGGTGGAAGACCTACTGGCGTACCGCCGGCAGCGCCGGGATCTCCCCGCAGATGGATTGGCGCGGGTCGCGCAACGTGCGCTCGGTGACGCCGGCCTGGCCCACGCCAACGGTCTTCCGGCAGGGCAACGCGCTTTCCATCGGCTACGACAGCGACTTCGTTCTGCCCCTCGTCGTGCAGCCCGGAGCCGGTGCGGCCGACCTGCGCGGCCGGCTCGACATCGGGGTCTGCGCCGATATCTGCCTGCCCGCGCGCGTGCAGGTCTCGGCGGTGCTCCCGCCGGCGGGGGCGACAGATACCGCGATCTCCGCCGCGCTCTCGGATCGGCCGCGGCAGGTAGCGGCGCGGGCCCGGTGCTTCCTGCGGCCCATCGACCACGGCTTCGCGATCACCGGTCAGATCGAGGTGCCCGCGCAGGGCCGCAACGAGACGGTGGTGTTCGAGATGGCGAACCCGAACGTCTGGGTCACCGATTCCGCGGTGACGCGGCGCGGAGGGCGCATCGACGCGACCGCGCAGCTGCTGGCCTCCGGCAATCGCGCCTTCACCGTCGACCGCAGCCGCATCCGGATGACGGTGATCGGGTCGCGCGGGGCGGTGGAGGTGCGCGGGTGCACCGGATGAGCGCGCATCACGGCAAAATGTCGCGGTCTGCGCATCTTTCCCTTGAAGCCCCCGCCGCACCGCTCCAACTTATGAGTGGAAGAGGAGAGGACGCATGGCATCCAGAAAGCCTACGCTCGGCAAGCTGATCGACGCGGTGACGGACCGCCTGTCGGATCTTCTCGGCGCTCTGGCCCCAGAGCCCGATCGCATCCCGATCCCCGTCCGGACCGACGAGCGCGATCCGCGCCGCTAACTGAGACAGTCTTGATTGGACGATGCCGTGCCTCCCGGGGCGCGGCTTTTTCTTTTGGCGAACCGTGATAGTCGGGCTCGACCCGACGATCTCCTGGCTCGGGGCCTCTCAGGAGGCCGCGCGACGGAGCATGGGGCCGGCGACGGGGTGTTTCTTCGGCTTCACGTGCAGGCGCTGCAGCATCTCGGCCAGCTCCGGCTCATCGACCCGCTTCGCCGCTTCCTTGAGCGAGAACCAGCGGCGAACGCGCTGGTCCTTCTCCTTCCAGTTCGACTTCAACCTGTCGACGATCATCGGATAGACACGCACCCGGCAGGGCTGCTTCGTGCCGTCATCGAGCCGCTTGTCGTAGGAATAGGTCCCGAAGACCTCGCGCCCGATATGGCCTTTCGCGCCGGCCTCTTCCAGCGCCTCGATGGCGGCGGCGGCCCAGGGCTTGACGTCCTTCATCGTCCACCCCTTCGGCACGAGCCAGCGGCCCGTGTCGCGGGAGGTGATCATCAGAACTTCGACCTTGTCCTTGTCGTTCCACCGCAGCGGTAGCGCCGCGATCTGCTCTCTTGCCTTTTTCAAAGGTCCTCTCCTTGGACGCCGAGCGTCGGGGCGAAGTGTCGCACAAAAGTGATTCGCTTGCAAACCGGGGACTTAGCCTGTCGCGAGCGCCTCCGCGAGGGCGGTGAGCGAGAAGACGCGGATCGCAGGGCTGAAATCCGGGATCTCGGTCGTCTGGTAGCCGCCGTCGATATGGGCGTAGGCCACGCCCGCCGCCCGGGCCGTGTGCCAGTCGACGATCGTGTCGCCCACGTAGAGCGTGGTGTCCGCCGTCGCCCCGAGCGCTGCGATGACATGCAGGAGCGGTGCGGGATCGGGCTTGCGAACGGGCAGGCTATCGCCTCCGACGACCGCGTCGAAGGGACCGAGGGCCAGCGCCTCGAGGATCGTCCGCGTCGGGCGCGCGGGCTTGTTGGTGCAGAGCCCGAGATGCAGGCCACGTTCGTGCAGCACATCGAGCAAGGCCTGCGCGCCGGGGTAGGTCGTCGTGCCGCTCATCGGGTCGCGATTGTAGAGCGCGAGGAAGCGGTCGAGGGCCTGCGGATAGGCCTCCGGCTCCGCGCCGGCCCACCGCAGGCAGCGTTCGACGAGTTTGGGCGCGCCGCTGCCGACGAAGCCGATGGTCGTGGGCAGATCCGGCTCCGGCAGGGACAGCTCCGCCATCAGTGCCGCGGCTGCCTGCTGCAGCCCCGGCGCGCTGTCGATGAGCGTGCCGTCGAGGTCGAAGACAACGGCGTCGAGCGATGTCGGGACGCTCACGGGCAGGGCGCGCCGGCGTCGGCCCAGGCGAGGATCGCGGCGACCGTTTCCTCGGGCGTGCCCGGGGCCGGTTCCCGCCCTGGCCCGGGGTCCCACCCCCAAAGCACGAGCGGATCGTGGCTGACGTGATCCGCGACCTCCGCGATGGTGCGGCCGCCGTTCCGCTCCGGGTCCTTCAGCTGTTCGCAGATCTGCGCCGGCGTGCGGGCCGCCCATTGCATCTCGACCGGCGGCAGAGCCCAGCCTTCGGCCCCCGGCGCACTGCCCGGCAAAGTGCCGTTCCGCTCGGTATGGCAGGCGGAGCAGGGCACTGTCTCGATGCCCATCCGGCTCTCGCCGCCCTGCACGTGAAAGCCGTGGGGACGCGTACCGCCCGCGTCCGTCGACCAGAGCGGAATGCCGTCGTCGCCGACATGGCAATTCGCGCAGCGGGGGTGCAGCAGCACCTCGGCGATCGGGTCGAACCCCTGTGCGGCGGCGGGCAGGGCAAAGGTCAGCGCGAGGAGCGCGAGCGTGGATCTCATGCGAAGGTCACCGTCCGGGCGAAGGGCATCTCGCGCAGGCGGGTGCCCGTCGCGGCGAAGATGGCATTGGCGAGCGCCGGGGCCGCGGGCGGCAGGCCCGGCTCCCCCGCGCCGCGGATCGTCGGCAGGGTTTCGAGCGCACGGACCTCCACCTCGGGCGTCTGCCAGAGACGCATCCCCTCGTATTCGTGATAGTTCCGCTGCTGGATCGTGTGGTCCTCGAAGGTGATCTCGGAATGGATCGCGTGGCCGAGCCCGAAGAGGGCACCGCCCGTCAGCTGGCTTTCGAGGTTCACCGGGTCGAGGACGCGCCCCACGTCGGCGGCGATCCAGAGCTTGTCGAGCCGGATGCCTCGCCCGGTGTCGCTCACCTCGATGATCTGCGCGCAGGGCACGCCGAAGGCATAGGTGAAGGCGACGCCCCGTCCCGTGCCGTCGCCCAGCGGCCCGGTCCAGGACGCCATGTCGGCCACGGTGGCAAGCACGTTGCGGGAGGCCGGGTCGTGGATGAGGCGCAGGCGCTCCTCCACCGGGTCGGCCCCGGCTTCGGCGATGAGTTCGTCGAGGAAGGTCTCGAAGAAGAAGCCATTGTGCGACGCTCCGACCGAGCGCCACGACGAAACGGCCACACCCGCGGGAACGCGGTATCCCGTCACGCGACGGTCGGGGATCGCATAGGGCGCATCCCAGGCGGCGGCGACGATGGCGATGTCCGGCCCGGCGGCGGGCAGGCCCGCGCGGCCGATCTGGCTCTCGGTGACGGAATGGGCCGCAATCGACAGATCGAGGCTGCGCACGGTGCCGTTCTCGACCGTGCCGCGTCCGCGCGCGATGGCCATGGGGCGCAGGAAGCCGTGGGTCATGTCCTGTTCCCGGCTCAGCGTCAGGCGCACGGGGCGGCCCGGCACCTGCACCGCGATCTCGGCGGCCTGCTGCACCCAAAGGTAGTCGAGCCGGTGCCCGAAGCTGCCGCCCGAGGCGAGGTTGTGGACCGTCACGGCTTCCGCCTCCTGCCCGGTGATCGCGGCCACGGCGTCGCGCACGAAGATCGGTACCTGCGTCGCCGTCCAGACCTCGGTGCGCTCGGGCCTATATCGCACAGTCGCGTTCGCGGGTTCGAGCGGCGCGTGGTGGAGGAACGGCACGCGGTATTCGGCGGTCACGAGGTTGCCCGGAGCCGCCTCCACGTCGCCGTCGTCGGCGAAGCGGCTGTCGCGGTTCTCCTCGGTGAAGGCGGCCGCATGGGCCTCCCACATCTCCGCGGAGGAGGCGAGCCGCCCCTCGGGCGTGCCCCAGTCGACGTCGATGGCCCGCGCGGCCTTCATCGCGCGCCAGTCGTTGTCGGCCAGAACGGCGAATCCATCGGTGATCGGCAGGATGTCGAGGATGCCGCGCATCGCCCGGGCCGCGCTGTCGTCATGCGACACGACGCCCCCGCCCATCGCCGGGTTGGTGACGACGGTCGCGTGGATCATGTCGTCGAGCACCAGGTCGCCGCCATAACGGAAGGTGCCGGTCGATTTGGCGACGATGTCGGTGCGCCGCGCGGGCTTGCCGAGCCACGTCCAGCTTTCGGGGGCACGTGGCTCCACCGACACCGGGTCGAGCGCGGCGGCCTCCGCGGCGAGATCGGCATAGGGGATCGCGTCGCCGTTCGGCAGCAGGACTTGGCCACCTTCCGTCTTCAGGTCTTCGGGTGTCAGCGTGAAGCGGTTCGCCGCGGCCAGCTTCAGCGTCTCGCGCGCGCTCGCCCCGGCGGCGCGCAGGCGGTCGTACATGTCCGGAACGGTCGTCGAGCCGCCGGTGATGTGCAGCCCGATGAACTTGCCCGCCGGTCCCGCCGCCTTGCGCGCCTGCGTCGACAGGAACCCCGCATCCCAGGCGGCAAAGGGCATCCCCTCGGCGGCGACCTTGCCGTTGTAGTAGGCCCCCGAGGCGGGGCCGAAACTCGTGCGGACGGTCTGGGGATCGACGTCCAGCTCCTCGGCCAAGAGATACGTCTGGATCGAGATTGCGCCCTGGCCCACGTCACCACGCGGGGTGATGAGCGTCACGCCGTCGGCGTCGATCAGCACGAAGGGGTTGAGCGTCGTCTCGCCCGGCTCCAACTCCGCCAGCAACGGGTTCTCGACCGGCTTGCGATACGCATAGACACCGAAGGCCACGCCGCCCGCCACGGCCGCGGAGCCGATGAGGAAGGTGCGGCGGGCGATCTTCCCGAAACTGGCCATCACGCGCCCTCCGACTGGATCGCGCGGCGGATCGCGGCGCGGATGCGCGGATAGCTCGCGCAGCGACAGAGGTTGCCCGACATGGCCGCGTCGATCTCGGCGTCCGTCGGGGCAGGGTTCAGCGCTAGAAGACTTGCCGCCTGCATGATCTGGCCCGACTGGCAGTAGCCGCATTGCGCCACCTGCTCCTCGATCCAGGCCTGCTGGACGGGGTGGGGGGCGTCGGGCGTGCCGAGGCCCTCGATCGTCGTGACCTCCGCGCCCTCGACCTCTTCGGCGGTGATCTGGCAGGCACGGACGGCCAGCCCGTCGAGATGCACGGTGCAGGCCCCGCAGGCGGCGATGCCGCAGCCGTACTTCGGTCCGTGCAGGCCCAACTCGTCCCGCAGGAGCCAAAGGAGCGGCATGTCGGGCTCGACGTCGAGTTCGTGTTCGGTGCCGTCGACGGTCAGTCTCATCCGCGTCTCCCGTGTCGCATGTGTCACAGATACGTCTCGCCCGGCGCGAAGCAAACCGTTCGGTTCATGTTTCACGGTCTTTGCCCAGTGACGTCGGGTCGCCGGTGCGCTGGACCTCTCCGCGGCGATCCGGCAGGAAAGGCCATGATGTCGACGATCGCCGTGACCCCCGACCTGGCTGAGGCCTTCGCCCGCGACGGCGCGGTCGTGCTGCGCGGATTGTTCGCCGACCACGTGACCGCCCTGCGCGACGGCGTGGCCCGCAACATGGCGGAGCCGGGGCCCCATGCGGCGGAGAACACCGTCGCGGGCGAGGCTGGCCGCTTCTTCGACGACTACGTGAACTGGCAGCGCATCCCCGCCTTCGAAGCCGCGGCCCGCGACCCGGCGATCGCAGGCGCGGCGGCGGCGCTGATGCGGTCGGATCGGGTGCAGCTCTTCCACGACCATGTCCTCGTCAAGGAGCCGGGGACGACGCGGGCCACCCCCTGGCATCAGGACGGGCCCTATTACTTCGTCGGTGGCCGTCAGACAGTCAGCTTCTGGGTGCCGCTCGACCCCGTGGAGACGGCGACGCTGCGCCTCGTGGCGGGCTCCCACCTCTGGGAGCGTCCGGTGCTGCCGACGCGCTGGCTCTCGGAAGAGGCATTCTTCGCGGGCGACTACCGCCCCGTGCCCGATCCGGACGCCGAGGGGATGCGGGTGCTGGAGTGGGAAATGGAGCCCGGCGACGCGGTGGCCTTCTCCTTCGACACGCTGCACGGCGCGCGGGGAAACACCGCGACCGCCCGCCGCCGGGCCTTCTCGCTGCGCTATGTCGGCGACGACGCCCGCTATGTCGCGCGCCCCGGCCCGACCTCGCCCCCGTTTCCGGGCCACGGGCACGTCCCCGGCGACCGATTGCGCGAGGATTGGTTTCCCGTCGTCTGGAGGACGCCATGAGCCCGACGCCCCCACCCGGCGGCCTGCCGCCGCAGACCGCCCTCATGACCGGTCGTGCCGTCTTCACCGAGGCCTATGCCGTCATCCCGCGCGGCTGCCAGACCGACATCGTGACCTCTTTCCTGCCCGGATGGCGGGGGATGCGGATGTGGATGCTGGCGCGACCGCTCTCGGGCTTCGCCGAGACCTTCTCGCACTACCTCGTGGAGCTGGAAGCCGGCGGCGGCAGCGACACGCCCGAGGTCGACGACCGGGCGCAGGCCGTTCTCTACGTCGTCGAGGGGCAGTGTGAGCTTGCCGTCGATGGAACCGCCCATGCGCTGGACGCGGGGGGGTATGCCTATCTTCCGGCGGGCTGCGACTGGTGGGTGACCAGCGCCGGGGGCGCGCGTTTCCACTGGATCCGCAAGCGATGGCAACCAGCCCCGGACATCGCCGCACCCGAGGCCTTCGTCACGCGCGAGGCCGATCACGCGCCCGCTCCGATGCCCGACACCGGGGGCCGTTGGGCGACCACCCGCTTCGTCGATCCGGCGGACCTGCGCCACGACTTCCACGTCAACATCGTCACCTTCGAACCCGGCGGTCTCATCCCCTTCGAGGAAACGCATGTGATGGAACACGGGCTTTTCGTTCTCGAGGGCAAGGCCGTCTACCGGCTCAACCGCGATTGGGTCGAGGTGGAGGCGGGAGACTACATGTGGCTGCGCGCCTACTGCCCGCAGGCCTGCTACGCAGGCGGCCCCGGGCGGTTCCGGTACCTGCTCTACAAGGACGTGAACCGGCATGCGCCGCTGGGCGGGATGCTCGGCTGACGGCGCTTCGCCGGGGGCGGACTTGCGCCCGGGCGCGGCGTGGTGTCTGCGTATTTGATGCCAGAGGAAGAGGGGACGGGACATGGCCGGCTATCTGACGACACATGTGCTGGACACGGCACGGGGGCGGCCCGCGGCGGGGCTGGCCATTACCCTGTTCGCACTCGACGGGGGCGCGCGGCGGGCATTGGCTGAGGTGGTCACGAATGCGGACGGTCGCACCGACGGGCCGATCCTGCCCACGGAGGATTTCGCGCCCGGCCCCTATGAGCTCCTGTTCCACGCCGGGGCCTGGCTCCGGGCGGAGGGGCTTGCGGACGGCGGGACGCTCTTCCTCGACGAAATCCCGATCCGCTTCGGGCTGGCGGAGGATGCGCATTACCACGTCCCGCTCCTGCTCTCGCCCTACGGCTATTCCACCTACCGGGGCAGCTGATGCACGATTTTGCCGTCTTCATGGACTGGATCGAGTTCGCGGTCCGCTGGACCCATGTGATCACGGCGATCGCCTGGATCGGCTCGTCCTTCTACTTCATCGCGCTCGACCTCGGGTTGAACCGCAGCATTCCCGGTCCGGTGGACGGCGAGGAATGGCAGGTGCATGGCGGTGGCTTCTACCACATCCAGAAGTACCTCGTCGCGCCCGAGGCCATGCCCGAGCACCTGACCTGGTTCAAATGGGAGAGCTACTTCACCTGGCTCTCGGGTTTCGTCCTCCTGATGCTGGTCTACTGGCTCGGGGCGGAACTCTACCTGATCGACCCGGCGAAGGCAGACCTCGCCGTCTGGCAGGGCGCGCTGCTCTCTGCGGCATTCCTGGTGGCGGGCTGGGTCGGCTACGACCTTCTGTGCCGCTCGCCGCTCAAGTCGAACCCGACCGCGGTGATGCTCGTCCTCTTCGCCGGGATCGTGGTGTCGAGCTGGGCGCTCAACCAGGTCTTCACCGGGCGGGCTGCGCTCCTGCACCTCGGGGCGATGACGGCGACGATCATGTCGGGCAACGTCTTCTTCGTCATCATGCCGAACCAGCGCATCGTCGTCGCCGACCTGAAGGCGGGGCGGGTGCCCGACGCGAAATACGGGCAGATCGCCAAGCTGCGCTCGACCCACAACAACTACCTCACGCTGCCGGTCATCTTTCTGATGCTGTCGAACCACTATCCGCTGGCCTTCGGCACCGATGCAGCCTGGATCATCGCAGCTCTGGTCTTCCTGATGGGGGTCACGATCCGGCACTTCTTCAACACCATGCACCAGCGCAAGGCCCTGCCGTGGTGGACGCTCGGGGCGACGGCGGTGGTCTTCGTGGTCCTCATGTGGCTCTCGACAGCCCCGCTCTTCGACACCTGGGAGGAGGCGGAGGCGCGGGAGATGACGGCGCAGGAGCAAAGGTTCGCCGGCGCGGAGGGCTTCGAGATGGCGCAGGACGTGGTGCTGGGGAATTGCGCCATGTGCCACGCGCGCGAGCCGGTCTGGGGGAACCTGCGCTGGGCTCCCAAGGGGGTTCACCTGGAGACGGCTGCCGACATCGCCGGGAACGCGCGGCGCATCTATTTGCAGGCGGGGGTCAGCCACGCCATGCCACCTGCGGCGCTGCCGCCGCTCTCGGCGGAGGATCGTGCGGCACTGGTGCGGTGGTTCCGGGCCGGACGGGACAGTTCCGCGATGTGAAACCGCAGCTCTCTGCGCCATCTGGGGGCTGGGCGAACGCCGTAAAGTGTGAAAAGGAACATACGCACGTTCGTTTGTGTTCGGTTCGCGGAGGATCCATGCGAGACAGCTACGACCTGTTCATCATCGGCGGCGGCATCAACGGTTGCGGGATCGCTCGGGATGCCGCGGGGCGGGGCCTCGACGTGGGCCTTGCGGAGATGGGCGATCTGGCCGGCGCGACCTCGAGCGCCTCGACCAAGCTCTTCCACGGCGGCCTGCGCTATCTCGAATACTGGGAGGTGCGTCTCGTGCGCGAGGCCCTGCGCGAGCGCGACATCCTGATCCGCAACATGCCGCATATCAGCTGGCCCATGCGTTTCGTCCTGCCGCTCTCGCCCGACATGCGCTTCGAGGGTGGCACGCCGACGTCGAAGCTCCTCGGCACGGTCATGCCCTGGCTCAAGGGGCGGCGACCGAACTGGCTCATCCGGCTCGGGCTTGCGATGTACGACAGCCTGGCGAAGTCGAAGCTCCTGCCCGGCACGCGGACGATCTCGCTCGACGGCACGGTGGAGGGCGCGCCGCTGGAGGACCGCTTCCACAAGGCCTTCGAGTATTCCGACGGCTGGGTCGAGGACTCCCGTCTCGTCGTCCTGAACGCGCGGGATGCGGCGGACCGGGGCGCGGACGTCGCCGTGCGCACCAAGGTCGTGAGTGCCGAGCGCGACGGGGACGAATGGGTCATCACCCTCGGCGGGGAGCGCAGCGGGCAGGTCCGGGCGAAGATGCTGGTGAACGCGGCGGGCCCCTGGGTCGGCGACGTGATCCGGGGGGTCGTGCGGTCGAACGCGACCGAGGGTGTCCGGCTCGTCCGCGGCTCCCATATCGTGACGAAGCGCCTCTTCGAGCACGACAAGAGCTACTTCTTCCAGGGCGGCGACGGGCGGATCATCTTCGCCATTCCCTACGAATACGACTACACCCTGATCGGCACGACCGACGCGGAGCATCACGACGCTGACGCGAAGCCGGTCTGCACGCCCGAGGAGCAACGCTACCTGCTCGACTTCGCCAACGGCTACTTCAAGCGCGACCTGACCGACGCCGACGTGGTCTGGACCTATTCGGGCGTGCGCCCGCTCTATGACGACGGCGCGACGTCCGCGACGGCGGCGACCCGGGACTACGTGCTCAAGGTCGAGGCGGCGGGTGGCGCACCCGTGCTCAATATCTTCGGGGGCAAGATCACGACCTTCCGCAAGCTCGCGAACGCCGCGCTTCTGAAGATCGGGGATCACCTGACGATCACCGGCCCCTGGACGCATGACGCCCCGCTGCCCGGCGGAGACTTCCCGGTCGACGGTCAGGGGGCACAGGCCGAGGCTTTGAAGGCTGACTATCCGTTCCTGTCCGACTGGTGGGCGCTGCGGCTCGTGCGGGCCTACGGGACACAGGCGCGCGCGGTGTTGGGCGCGGCGAAGACGGCGGCGGACCTCGGGCAGGACTTCGGGCACACGCTGACCGAGGCCGAAGTGACCTGGCAGATGGACCGCGAGTGGGCACGGCGCGCGCAGGATGTGCTCTGGCGGCGCACGAAGCTGGGCCTGCGGTTCGAGGCCGCCGAGGTGGAGGCGCTGGAGGCCTTCATGGCGGCGCGCGTTGCCGAGGCAGCGGACGGCGCGGTGGGCTAGGAGATGGTCGGGTCAGGCCCGACCACGACCCGTATCCCTTGACGCCCCTCAGGTCGGCGCATCCGCCCGCACGAGCCCCTCGGCCTTCAACTCGGCCCAGAGGTCGGCGGGGATCTCCGCCGCGGCCGCCTGCAGGTTGCCCTCGGACTCCTTGACGCCCTGACCGCCCGGTATGACCGAGACGGTCGCAGGGTGCAGCAGCGGGAATCGGAACGCCGCATCGACGAGCCGTGTCTTGTGGGCGGTGCAGATCGCCTCGATCCGCGCGACGCGGGCCTTCACCTCTTCGCTCGCCGGTTCGTAGTTGTAGTAAGCGCCCTCGACAGGTCCGGTGGCGAGGATGCCCGAATTGTAGGGCCCTCCTGTGACGATGCCGACGCCCCGCGCCTCGCAGAGCGGCAGGAAGGAGGTCAGCGCCTCTTGTTCGAGAAGCGTATAGCGCCCGGCCATCAGGAACACGTCGAACTCGCCCCGCCCGAGCAGCTGCTCGCAGACCTCCCATTCGTTCACGCCGGCCCCGAAGGCCGCGATCGTGCCCTCCTGCCGCAGCCGGTCGAGCGCATGGTAGCCGCCGGCCATCAGCTGGTCGACCTTGGCGTTCACCGCCTCGCGCGAGCCCTGGTTCGGGACGTCGATGTCATGCACGAAGAGGAGGTCGATCCGGTCGACACCCAACCGCTCAAGGCTCGCCTCGACCGAACGCATCACCCCGTCGTAGGAAAAGTCATAGATTTCCCTCCGCGCCGGCACGTCGAACCATTTGCCGATGCCGTCGCGGGTTGTCTCCGTCGCGGGGGCCAGCAGGCGGCCGACCTTGGTCGAGAGGACGTAGTCATCGCGCGGCTTGTCGCGCAGGAAGCGGTTCAGCCGGGTCTCCGAGAGGCCGAAGCCGTAGAGCGGCGCGGTGTCGTAGTATCGCACGCCCCCGTCCCAGGCGGATTGCAGCGTCTCACCCGCCGATGCGTCGGAGATCGCGCGGTAGAGGTTGCCGAGGGGCGCGGTGCCGAAGCCAAGTTCGGTGAAGGTGAGCCCACCGGTGGCGCGGCGATCCCAGTGGCGTGTCTTGAGGGCCATCATCGTCCTTTCAGTTGCAGAAGAGCAGGTCGGTGAACCGTGCCCGGAGCGCGCGTACCTCGGGCAGGACGTCTTCGGGCGGCTCCCGCAGGACGCGGGCGAGGAGAGCCATGAGCGCGGGCGCGTCGGCGGGCGTCATCCCGCGCCGGGCCATCTCGGGGGTGCCGAGGCGCAGGCCGTTCATGTCGCCCGCGACGCCCGGCAGGGGCAAGCCGATGCCGCAGGCGAGGATGCCCGCGCGTTCGAGCCGCGCCGCCGACCGTTGCCCGCCACTGAAGGCCCGTGCGTCGAGCGCGAACTGGTGGCTGCGGGTGCCACGGTAGACCGGCAGGCCCGCGTCGGTTGCGGCCTGTGCGAGCGCGGTCGCGAGGTCGACCATCGCGCGGGCATAGGCGGTGCCGTGGTCGCGCCAGTCCTGCAGCGTCACGCCGAGGGCCGCCATTCGCCCCGCGTCGAAGTTCGCCGTCAGGCCGGGGAAGGCCACGGCCTCTACCCGCTGGGCGATGGCCGCGTCACCCGTCACGATCAACCCGCCCGGTGGGCCACCGAGCGACTTGTAGGTGCTCATGGTCATCACATGCGCGCCCTCGGTCAGCGGGTTCGCCCACGTGCGGCCCGCGATCATGCCGCAGAGGTGGGCGGCGTCGAACATCAGATGCGCGCCGACTGCGTCGGCGATTGCACGCACCTCGGAGACGGGGTGCGCAAACAGGTTCAGCGACTGACCAAGGGTGATGAGCCGGGGCCGCACGCGATGAGCCAGGGCCCGCAGGCCGTCGACATCGACGGAGTAACTCTCCGCATCGACGGGGGTCTCGTGTATCTCGAGGCCATAGAGCCCCGCGCAGCCCGGCGCGTGATGCGTGACATGGCCGCCGATGGTGGCGGGCGGCACGATGATCGCGTCGCCGGGCCGGGCCAGCGCCATGAAGACCATCAGGTTCGCCATCGCCCCCGAGGGCACCCGCGCCTCCGCGTGGCTGGCCGCGAAGACGTCGCAGGCCAGGCGATGCGTCAGCGTCTCGATCTCCTCGATCTCGCCGAGGCCGGTCTCGTATTTCTCGCCCGGGTAACCCAGCGATGGCCGCGCACCGATGCCGGAGGCCATCAGCGCCTCGGCCCGCGGGTTCATCACGTTCGTGGCCGGGTTCAGGTTGAAGGCCGCGTCGTGCGTGGCGACGGCGGCCCGTGCCAGCGCCTCGATCCGCGCGCCCGGATCCGCCGGCAGGGGCAGGGCGTCGATGCGGGCCTGCGCCGCGGGGCTGAGCCATGGTCGGGGCGCGAGTTCGGTCATGGGCCTCTCCTTCGGCCGCCATCTGACGGCAGCGGCCGGCTCTGGTCAATCGGCGGGCGGACGGGCTAGCTTCCGGCAAGGGGGGACGGATGACGATACTCGTGTTCGGCGACAGCAACAGCCACGGCACGCTGCCGCTCGACCGTCTGGGCGGTCTCGGGCGGCATCCGAAGACGGCGCGCTGGCCCGAGGTGATGGCGCGGGCGCTCGACGCGGAGGTCATCGTCGAGGGCCATCCCGGTCGCACGACGGTGCACGACGACCCGATCGACGGGGCGCACAAGAACGGGCTGCGCGCGCTGCCTGCGCTTCTCGAAAGCCACCGGCCGCTGGGGCTCGTCATCGTCATGCTCGGCACGAACGACTGCAAGGCGCGCTTCGGCCTCCGCGGCTGGGACATCGCGGCGGGGGTCGGGCGACTGGCGCAGGTCATACAGGCCTCGACCGCAGGACCGGGCGGGCGGCCCCCCAGGGTGCTGTTGGTCGCGCCCGTGCCCGTCGAGGAGGCGGGGGTTCTGGCCGAGATGTTTCAGGGCGGCCCGGCCCGCTCGCGCGCCATCGCCCCGGCCCTACGGCAGGAAGCGGCGCGGCTTGGCTGCGCTTTCTTCGACGCCGGTCGCGTCGCCAAGGTCGACGGACGCGACGGCGTGCATCTCGACGCGGCCTCGCAGGCCGCGCTCGGGCTTGCCATGGTCGACGTGGTCGCGCCGCTCTTGAAGGAGGACTGACATGCTCATCGGAGTTCATCCCGCCCTCAACGCCGACGTGCTCCATGCGCTGCGCGCGATGGGCCATGGCGATACGCTCGTGCTCGTCGATACGAACTTTCCGGCCGACAGCGTCGCGCGGCACACGCCACTCGGCCGCGCGCTCGCCATGGAGAACCTCGACACCCGCGCCGCGCTTGGCGCGATCCTGAGCGTCTATCCGATCGACAGCTTCGTCCCGGATTTCGCCGCCACAATGGCCGTCGTGGGCGACCCTGACGCCGTGCCCGAGGTCCACTCCGAAGCCGCGGCGGCGCTCGCGGCGGCGGGCGAGACGCGGCCCGTTCCGGCGGTGGAGCGCTTCGCCTTCTACGATCTGGCCCGCGCCGCCTATGCGATCATCCAGACCGGCGAGCGGCGGCCCTACGGCAACGTCATGCTGCGCAAGGGCGTCGTCGGCCCGGACGGGAGCGTGACCTGATGGGCCATGTCGCGATCCTGGGCGTCTTCGTCGCCGATACCACCTTCACCGCCGACCGCCAGCCGCGGATGGGCGAGACGATCCTCGGCCGGTCGTTCACGCTCGGGCCGGGCGGCAAGGGCTCGAACCAGGCCGTCGCGGCCGGGCGCGCGGGGGCGGAGGTGCAGTTCGTCGCGCGGATCGGGCGGGACGCCTTCGGCGATATGGCGCGGAGCGCCTGGGCCGACGCCGGGGTGACGCCCGCTGTCATCGAGAGCGACGAGGCTACCGGGGCCGCGATGATCTTCATCGAGGCCGGGTCGGGCGACAACGCCATCATCGTCGCGCCCGGGGCGGCCGGGGGGATCACGCCGGCGGATGTCGAGGCGCGTGCGGACGTGATCGGCGGGGCTGCCGTCTTCGTCACACAGCTGGAGCAACCTCTGGACGCCGCCGTGCGCGCGCTGGAGATCGCGCGGGACGGCGGGGCCGTGACGATCCTGAACCCGGCCCCGGCGGCGGAACTGCCCGAGGGAATGCTCGCCCTCTGCGACTACGTGACCCCGAACGAGACCGAGGCGGAGGCGCTTTCGGGCGTCGCCGTGACGGATGCTGAAAGCGCGCGCGCGGCGGCGGAGGTACTCCTGTCCCGGGGCGTGGTGCGGGCGGCGATCGTGACGATGGGCGCGCAGGGCGTGCTCTTCCACTCAGGCGAGCGCACGGAGATGGTGCCGGCCGTCTCCGCTGGCCCGGTCGTAGAAACGACGGGGGCGGGCGATGCCTTCAACGGGGCCTTTGCCGCCGCGCTTGCCGAGGGGCGCGACCCGGTGGAGGCGGCGCGCTTCGGCTGCGCCTGCGCGGGCCTCTCGGTGACGCGGCCCGGGGCGGCGGCGTCGATGCCGGACCGGTCGGAGATCGACGCGCTGCTCTGACGCGGGCGAGGGGCTGGCCCCTCGCGCTGCGACACCCTGCGAGGGGCCAGCCCCTCGCGCTCCCCGGAGTATTGCCGGCAGGAAGATGGGATCAGGCGAGCGCCACCATGACGCCGCGGAGTTCGGCGAGGCCGCGCATCCGGCCGATCAGGGGATAGCCCGGTGCGCTGTCGCGGGTGAGGTCGGAGAGGATCTGCTGGCCGTGGTCGGGGCGCATGGGGATCCGGTGGTCGGGCCGCCCCTCCGCGCGGCGGCGTACCTCCTCCTCCATGAGCGCGCGGATCGTGGCGACCATGTCGGTATCACCGTCGAGGTGCAGCGCCTCGTGGAAGCTCGATCGCGCACCGTCGGGCGCGCCTGTGCGGCGGGTGTTGCGCAGGTGAACGAAGTGGATGCGCGGGCCGAGGGCGGCGACGAAGGCCTCCGGCTCGAAGGCCGGGTCCACGCCGAGCGATCCGGTGCAGAAGGTCACGCCGTTGGCGCGCAGGTCCACGGCCGCGCAGATGGCGGCGTAGTCGGCCTGCGTCGACATCACGCGCGGCAGGCCGAGGAGGGGGAACGGCGGGTCGTCGGGGTGACAGCAGAGGCGCAGGCCAAGCTCTTCGGCAAGGGGCGCGACCTCGGAGAGAAAGTCGACCAGGTTCGCGCGCAGGCGGTCGGCATCCATTCCGTCGTAGGCGGCCAGATGGGCGCGCACCTCGTTGAGCGTCCAGGCGTCGTTCGCCCCCGGCAGGCCGGTGACGACGTTGTCGACGAGGGCACTTCGGGCGGCATCGTCCATCGCGGCGAAGCGGGCGCGGGCGGTGTCGCGGACCTCTGCCCCGTAGTCCTCGGCCGCGCCGGGGCGGGCCAGCAGGCAGAGGTCGAAAACGACGAAATCCACGAGGTCGAAAGCCATGGCGTTGCCGCCGTGCGGCATGGGGTGGCGCAGATCGGTGCGCGTCCAGTCGAGGACCGGCATGAAATTGTAGCAGACCACCTCGATCCCGCAGGCCGCGATGTTGCGCAGGGACTGGCGGTAGGCGTCGAGATGGGCGGCGAGGCCGGGCCCCTGCTGCTTGATCGTCTCGGAGACGGGCAGGCTTTCGACCACCTCCCAGGCAAGGCCCGAGACCCCGCCGCCGGGCAGGGTGGCGATGGCTGCCTGACGTGCGCGGATCTCCTCGACGGGCCAGACGGCACCCGGGTGGATGTGGTGCAGTGCGCTGACCACGCCTTCGACCCCCGACTGCAGCATGTCGGCGGTCGTGACCGCATCATGGGGGCCGAACCAGCGCCAGGTCTGTCTCATGCCGTGCCCTCCGCCATGTTCTGCGCCCGGATCGCCAGCTCCATCGCCTTGAAGGCGTGGGCCTGTGGTATCGCCGTCTCCGTCCGGTCTCGGATGTCGGCGCAGAGCCGGGCGAAATAGGGCAGGCCCGCATCGCCCGCGTCGATCTTCTCGCAGCGGTCCCCGTTGACGAGGATCAGGTGGTCGGTGCCCGCGGCCCCACCCACGTCGACGTATTTGCGCAGCTCGATGTAACCTTCGGTCCCGAGAATCGTGAGCCGTCCGTCGCCCCAGGTCGGGAGCGCGTCGGGCGTGTACCAGTCGACGCGGATATAGCCGTGCGCGCCCTCGGCCTGCAGTACGATCTCGCCGAAGTCCTGCAGCCCGGGGTGCGCCGGGTTGGCGTAGTTGGCGACGTGGGCGCGCATGACCTCCGCCTCGGTCGCTCCGGTGAGGAAGAGGAACTGGTCCACCTGATGAGAGGCGATGTCGGTCAGGATCCCGCCGTAGCGCTCGCGCTCGAAGAACCAGCCGGGGCGCGTGGCCGCGTTGAGACGGTGCGGACCGAGACCCGTGGTCTGCACGACGCGACCGATGGCCCCGTCGGCCACGAGTTCGGCGGCGCGGGTCATCGCCGGCACCTCGAAGCGTTCGGAGAAGTCGACCGACCAGATGCGCCCGGTCTCCGCCTGCGTCCGCTTGAGGGCGTCGAGTTGCCCGAGCGTGATGCACCCCGGCTTGTCGCTCATCACGTCCTTGCCCGCGCGCATGGCGGCGATGGCGAAGTCTGCGCGGTCGGCGGGTACGGCGGCGATCAGGACGAGGTCGATTTCGGGGTCGGAGAGAAGCGCGTCGCGGTCCCGCGCGGGCACGTCGGGGAAGCGCTTGCGGAAGCCCGGCAAGGTTTCGGGCTCCCCCTCCGTCCACCAACCGGCGAACGCGGCCCCCTCGGCCATCAGGTTCGCAGCCATGCCGTAGATGTGCCGATGGTCGAGGCCGAGCGCGGCGAAGCGGATGGACCCGGTCATGCTATCACCTCCACCGCACGGCCCGCGCGGGCGGAACTCCGGATTGCGTCGATCAGGGCATGGACAGGCAGGGCCGCGCGGCCCGGGCAGGCGGGGGCGCGGCCGGTGCGCAGCGCCTGCGCGAAATCCTCGATCACGGCCTGGTGCCAGGCATGGGTGAAGGCCATCGGATCGGCCCCGCCCCCGGTTCCGGCGGCCTCGCCCCGTGTCTCGCTGCGACCGTCGGCCCAGTCGAGGAGCAGCGCGCCGCCGGTCAGGCGGGCGGAGCCCTTGGTCCCGTGAACAGCGATGCCTTCCGCCCCGCCGGGTCGGCTCGCGGTGCTGGCCGTGAGGCTTCCCACCGCCCCGCTCTCGAACTCCAATCCGGCCGTCACGAAATCCTCCGCTTCAATTCGGTGCAGCGCCGTTGTGTGCGCCATGGCCTGCACGCGGCGCACCGGCCCGAGCAGGCTGAGCGCGAGGTCGAGCGTGTGGATCGCCTGGCTGATGAGCACGCCGCCGCCGTCCCGCGCGAAGGTGCCGCGGCCGGGGGCGTTGTAGTAGCCTTGCTCCCGCCACCAGGGCACGGTGATCTCCACGGCGGCGATCTCGCCGAGCGCGCCCCGGTCGAGAAGGTCCGCCAGATCGCGAGACGCGGGGCGCAGACGGTGCTGGAACACGATGCCGAGGGGGACGTCCGCCGCTTCGCAGGTCTCGACGAGGGCGCGGGCGGCTGCGGTCGTGCGCTCCACCGGCTTCTCCATCAGGATCGGCTTACCCGCCTGGGCGAGCGTCTCGACGATCTCGGCCCGCGCATCGGGCGGCGTGCAGAGCAGGGCGAAATCGCAGTCCGAACGGGCAAGCGCGTCGAGGGTCTCGTAGACCGGCGGCGCTTCCCCGAGGACCGAGGCCATGCGCGCGGCGAAAGTCCGCGCGTTCGCCGGGTCGCGCGACAGGACGCCCGCGAGAGTCAGGCCAGGCGCATCGGCCACGGCGCGAACGTGGGTTTCGGCCACCATGCCGACGCCGATCAGGGCCACTTTCATCTGCGATCCTCCCTGCCTTCGGGGTGAGGGGGCGACGCGCGATTGTCAAGCACCGGTGTGCCGGTATACAGGTTTGACCATGCTTGCTGCCACTCCATTCCAGCCGATCGACCCGGCCCGTCCGGCGGGACCGCAGATCGTGGCCGCTCTGCGCAGCGCGATCCTGCGGATGGAAGTCGCGCCGGGGCAGGCGCTCTCGGAGGCGGATCTGGCACAGAGCCTCGGCACGAGCCGCACGCCGCTTCGCGCGGCCCTGCAGGAACTGCGCGATCAGGATCTCGTGGAGACACGGCCGAGCCGCGGCACCTACGTCACCCGCCTCGACGCCGGCCGGCTGCGGGCCGCGCAATTCCTGCGCGAGGCGCTCGAGGTGGCGGCCGTGGCACGGCTGGCGGAAAGCGGCTACGATACCACCCTCGATACGGCGCTCGATGCGGCCCTTTCGGCGCAGGCGCAGGCGGTCGAGGCGGGTGACGCGGCCGGGTTCCAGAGCTTCGACGACCGGTTCCATGCCCTTCTGGCGCAGGCGACCGGCCATGGACGGTTGGCCGAGGTTCTCGCGCGGGAGAAGGCGCAACTCGACCGGCTCCGCGTCTTCTCCCTGTCGGACCCGGCGGTTCTGACCCGCCTTCTGGAGGAGCACCGCGCTATCCTCGCCGCCGTCCGGGCCGGCGATGTGGAGACGGCGGCCGCCGCGATGCGCGCGCATCTGCGCGCCGTGCTGTCCCTGCTCGACGGCCTCGTCGCCACCCGCTCGGAGTATTTCAACGGAGACCCCGCATGAGCGATACGATGACGACCTTGCGCGTGACCGGCCGCGCCGCGGACCTCTACGAGGAATTGCGCGGCCTGCCGATCGTCTCGCCCCACGGCCATTGCGACCCGGCCTGGTTCGCCGGGGACGCGGCCTTTCCGAACCCTTCGGCGCTGCTCATCCAGCCCGATCACTATGTCTTCCGCTTGCTCTACTCGCAGGGCGTGGCGCTCGAGGATCTGGGCCTCGGCACCGGGGCCGGGCGCGACCCGCGGGAGGTCTGGCACGTGTTGGCCGCGCATTGGCACACATTCCTCGGGACGCCCTCGCATCTCTGGATGGCGCAGACCCTGCGGCGCGTCTTCGACATCGACGCACCGCTCACGCCCGGGACGGCCGATGCGATCTACGATGCCATCGACGCCGCACTCCGGACGCCCGCGTTCCGTCCCCGCGCCCTCTTCGAGCGGTTCGGGATCGAGGTGCTGGCGACGACGGACGGCGCGCTCGACGACCTCGCGCATCACCGCGCCATCGCGGGAAGCGATTGGCGGGGCCGCGTCATCCCGACGTTCCGGCCCGATGCCGTGCTCGACCCGGCGGCACCCGAATATGCCGCGAACCTCGACCGGCTCGGCGAGATGACCGGAGAGGACACCGGCACCTTCAAGGGCTATCTCGCCGCGCTCGCGGCCCGCCGCGCGGTCTTCGCCGCCCGGGGCGCGACGGCGACCGATCATGCGGCGACGCGGCTTGTCACCGTCTGGCTCGACGCGCCGACGCGCGAGCGCCTGTTCCGGGGCGCGCGGGCCGGGTCGCTGACGCAGGCGGAGCGGGATGCACTTCACGGGCACATGCTGATCGAGATGGCGCAGATGTCGATCGAGGACGGCCTCCTGATGCAGCTCCACGCGGGCGCGGGCCGCAACACGAACGCGGCGCTCTTCGACGGCTTCGGCCCCGATATGGGGGCCGACATTCCCCTGCGCACCGACTGGGTCGGCGGGCTGGACGGGCTGCTGAACCGCGTCGGCAACGACGCGCGCCTGCGCCTCCTCCTCTTCACGCTCGACGAAAGCACCTACGCGCGGGAGCTGGCCCCGATGGCGGGGCATTGGCCGGCGCTGCGCCTTGGCCCGCCCTGGTGGTTCCACGATAGCGCGAACGGGATCGCCCGCTACCTGGACGGGGTCGTCGAGACGGCGGGCTACTGGAACCTCGCAGGCTTCAACGACGACACCCGCGCCTTCCTGTCGATCCCGGCGCGGCACGATCTCTGGCGGCGGGCCGTGAGCCTGCATCTTGCGGCGCAGATCGAACGGGGGCTGCTCGGCCCTGCCGATGCCGCCCGCGTGGGCCGGTGGCTCGCGCGGGATGCGGCGGTGGATGCCTACCGGCTGGGCGACGGCTGATGCCGCGTCACCTGCATATCGGTCCGGGCAACTTCTTCCGCGCGCATCAGGCGGTCTACACGCAGACGGCGGGCGGCTGGCCGATCACGGCGGTTTCGCTGCGGAACGCGGCGACGCGGGATGCGCTCGCGCCGCAGGGGTTCGACTATGCGCTCGCCATTCGCGATGCAGCGGGCGAGCGGCTGGAGCGGATCGACGTCATCGACGCCATTCTGGTCGCGCCCGAAGATCCGGACGCGGTGCTGTCCCTGTTGACCGACCCGGAGGTCGCGGTGGTCACCATCACCGTGACCGAGAAGGGCTACGACCTGCACGCGGACGGCACGCTCGACCTCGCGGCGGTGCAGGGCGACCTCGATGGCCCGCCCCGGTCACTCGTCGGTGTGCTGGCCCATGGGCTCGCCCGCCGGACCGCGCCGCTGACGGTGCTAAGCTGCGATAACCTGAGCGGCAACGGGCGGCTCCTGCGTGGGGCAGTGGCCGCCTTCGCGGAGGCGGCGGGCCTGACGCTGGCGTGGGATCGCCTCGCCTTTCCCGACACGATGGTCGACCGCATCACGCCCCGCACGCCAACTGACCTCTCGGCGCATGTCGCCGCGGCCGGGCTGCCACCGGCGGCTCCGGTTGCCACCGAGGGCTTTACCGAATGGGTGATCGAGGACGCCTTCGCCGGACCGCGCCCCGACTGGGCCGCCGCCGGGGCGCGCATCGTTCCCGACGTGACGCCTTTCGAGACGCGCAAGCTCAGGATGCTCAACGGGGCGCATTCCTACCTCGCCTATGCCGGGCTGAACCGCGGCTTCGCCCATGTCCACGAGGCGGTCGCCGACCCGGACCTGCGGGCGGGCGTTGCGGCGCTCATGGGGGCGGCGGCGCGCACGGTCGAAGGGTTCGACGCGGCGGAGCTCTCGGCCTATGCCGATGCGCTCCTCGCCCGGTTCGACAACCCGTCGCTGCGACACGCGCTGGCGCAGATCGCGATGGACGGATCGCAGAAGATGCCGATCCGCATCCTCGCGCCGCTGCGCGTGCTCCACGGCGCGGACGGCCCGATCGCCCCCCATGTCGCGGCCCTCGCCGCGTGGTGCGACTTCGTCCGCGCGGCCGAGAGGCTCGACGATCCGCGCGCCGATGCGCTTGCGGCGGCGGCACGCGGGGCGGACCACCGCCGCGCGCTGTGTCGCTATCTCGACGGGAGCCTGCCCGACGCGCTCCTCTTGGCGGTCGAGCAGGCCTGAGCGAGATCAGTGGCCGTGGGCGGAATGGTCGACCTCCGGCGCGTCGGCATCGCGGGCGTCGACGCTGATTTCGACCTCGAGCGGTCCGGCGCGCTCGAAGATCAGCGTCGCGGGCAGCCGCTCGCCCTCCTCCAGCGCATCACCGCCGAGGCCCTCCAGCATGACGTGCAGGCCGCCGGGCTCGAGCACTACGGTCTCGCCCGCAAGGATTTCGATGCCGTCCGCCTGCGGCAGCATCCGGGCAATACCGTCGTCCCCGAGTTCGGTGCGGTGCAGGCTTGTCCCCTCGACCGCCGGAACCTCCACGGCGATCAACCGGTCGGCGGTCTCACCCGTGTTGGTGATCGTGAAGAACGCCAGACCGCTCGGGGCCACGGCCGGGGCCGGGAAGCTGTGGGGATGGTCGACGGTCAGGGGACCGACCTGATACTCGTGTGCGGTTGTCTGGTTCGTCAGGCCAGCCGCGAGAAAGATCCCGGCGGCGAGCCGGGACAGAAGGATAGTCGAACGCATGATGTGTCCTTTCGCGTTTTCGATGTCGTCTGGATCGAAGGGAGACGCGAAAGGGGCGGGGCGCGGGCTCCGTGGCAGCGGGCCATAGCCCGGACCGGTGGCAGAGCCGCAGGTACGGCGAAGGTTGCGGTGACGACCGGGCGCTCGGCCGGCGCCGGGGCCGTTGGGTCCGCGGCGTCGAGCAGCTGACAGAGCGGGCAATCACCCGGATGGTGCCCCGCGCCGCCGCAAATCTCGGCGGGCGAGAGGCCGAGCACCTGTAGCGCCCGCTCCTGTCGTTGCGCATCGACGCGGGCCTGCGCCCCGAACCCGGCCTCCGCCGTGGCGAAGAGCATCAGGAGCATCGCAAGAGCGATGGAAAGGCGGGACGACACGCGCATGCCGTCCGAGTGCCCTGCACGCGCGGGGGTGTCTACCCTCGGATGGCTGTAAACCGGTCAGGCCGTCGCGACGAGCCGCGGACGGGCGGGCAGGGATGCCGCAGCGGTCTTCGCCCGGGTGATGAACACGACCGCCGGGGCCGCGACCTCTGCCGTGCCGAGGTCGCGCAAGACCATGCGCGCGTGGGTTTCGCCGGAGCGGGAGGCTTCGCTGATGACGTCGACCGGCGTGTCCCCGGGCACGCCCTCGGACAGCAGCCGCGCCGCGATCTCCGGGGCCGCGCGGGCTGCCATGTAGAGCGCGAGCGTCGTCCCGGGCAGGAGCATCCCGGCCCAATCGGGCGCAGTGTCGCCCGGGCGCGTGGTCCCGGTGGCGAAGGTGACGCGGTCGGTCTGCCCCCGCTCGGTCAGGGAGCGGCCGATCGCGGCGGCGGCGGCGCTCGCGGCGGTGATGCCGGGCACGATCTCCACCGGTACGCCGTGAGCGCGGGCGGCGGCCAGTTCCTCCTCGGCCCGCCCGAAGACGGCCGGGTCGCCCGATTTCAGGCGCACCACCCGCTGCCCGGAGCGCGCGGCGGCGGTGATGACGTCGTTGATGCGGTCCTGCGGCCAGGCGCAGGCCCCGACCGCCTTGCCCACATAGACCCGCTCCGCGTCCCGCCGCGCGAGGTCCAGCACCGCCGGGTCGACAAGCCGGTCGTAGAAGATCATATCCGCCTCCTGCAGGTGCCGCAGGGCGCGGAGCGTCAGGAGGTCCGCCGCACCGGGGCCTGCGCCCACGAGGGCGATCGAGCCGCCCTCCGCCACATCGGGTGCACCCCCGCCGGCGATGGCCGTCTTGATGGCCTGCGCCGCCTCGCGCTCCGCCCCGCGCTCCCAGGTGGCACGCGCCGCGCCGTCGAAGACCCACCGCCAGAAGTCGCGCCGCTTGGCCTTTGGCACGCCCGCAGCGACCGCGCCGCGCAGCCGCCCGGCGAGGGCGGCGAGACCACCGAGGTTCGGGGCGAGGTCGCGCTCGATGCGGGCGCGCAGCTGACGGGCCAGCACGGGCGCCGCGCCCTCGGTGCCGATGGCGACGACGAGGGGGCTGCGATCCACGATCGAGGGTGTCGTCGCGTCGCAGAGTGCGGGTTGATCCACCACGTTCACGGTCGCGCCGGCGGCCTTGGCGAGCGCGTGCAGTGCGGCATCGCGCCCCGGGCAACCGGTGGCGACGAAGACGAGCGCCGCCCCGGCGAAATGCGCGGCGGTCGGCGGCGTGACGTCCTGTTCGGCCCGGCCCGAGGCCACGAGGTCGGCGAGTTCCGGCTCCAGCGTGTCGGCGAGGAGGACAATCCGCGTCTCGGTCTTGAGCATCAGCCGGGCCTTCTGCGCCGCCTGCTCGCCGCCGCCGGCGATGACGACATGCCGCCCTTCGAGCCGCAGGAACATCGGAAAACTCTTCATGGCATGTCTCCTTCAGGCGACGAGCGAGGGGGTGCGGGCAGCCCAAAGGCGGCGCGCATCGGCGAGGGCGTCGGTGTGGCCCAGCGTCTCGAGGGCGAGCGCGGCGGTGCCGGTGACGACGTCTTCCGCGAAGGGATCGCGTGTCTCGCCCGACCAGAGCGCGGCGAGGTCGATGGTCCGGTCCCCGAGGCGGCGGTGCCCCTCGGTCAGCGGCGATAGGTCCATCTGGCCGGGCTGCCCCGCGCGTAGGGTCGTCAACTGGATCGGCTTGTCCGGATGCCGTTCGAACTCGCCGCCACCGCCCTTCAGCACGCTGAGATCGCGCAGGCCGAGAAGCGCCGCCGCGTCCTGTTGCAGCCCGCGATAGGTCGGATGGAAGACGCCCTGCACCGCGGCGGGGGCGTTCCCCGGGTTCAACATGCGGCAGACGGTGTTCACCACCGAGCGCAGGCCCAGGACCTCCCGCAGCTTCAGGAGCGCGAGCGCCTCGGGCGCGAAGGCTTCGAGTGGCAGGTAGGCGATGTCGTCGCGCTTCAGGGCCACCTCCGCCGTTGCGGGTGTCTCGGCGAACGTGATGTCCGCCGCGCCGAGGTGCGCACGGACGGAGGCGATCGGGGCCTGGTGCGAGTTCCAGCCGTGGATCAGCACGGGATGCCCCGCCGCCGCGACGAGCCGCGCGGACAGAAGGAAGAGCGGCGCGCCCCGGCTGCGCCCGGCGGCGTAGCTCGGCCAGTCGAGCGCGGGGCGCGGGCAGGGACCGAGCGTCGCGCGCATCGCCTCGGTGAAGCCCGCGACTTCCGCCGCCGTCTCGCCGTGAAACCGCATCAGCATCAGGAGCGCGCCCACGGCTTCCCGCGCGGCGCGGCCCGAGAGGATCTCGGCCATGGCATCCCGCGCTTCCTCCTGCGTCAGGTTGCGCGCCCGCGACGGGCCGCGCCCGAGGGTGCGGATGTGCGCGGCGAGGCTCATTCCGCCGCCTGCGGGAGGGCATGGGCGGCGAGGAGCGCGGCCAGTTCCGGGCGGCAGGAACCGCAGGAGGTGCCCGCGCCGAGGGCCGCGCCGATCGCCTCCACGCTCATCAGCCGGTCTTCGGCGATCGCCGTCAGGATCGTGTTCACGCCGACGTTGAGGCAGGCGCAGACGGTCGGCCCAGGGTCGGGCCGGTCGGCGGGCGGTTGCCCGGCGAGGACGGCGGCCGCGCCTTCGGTCAATGCCTCCGACAGGTAGCCGCGGGCCAACGCCACCGGCTCGCGCCCGGTGAAGAGCGCGCCCGCGACCCGGCCGTCGCGGCAGATCGCGACGCGATGCGTGCCGCGCCGGGGGTCTGCGATGGTCACCGCCTCTCCCGGTCCGAAAAGCGCCTGCGCGAAGGCAGCCCAGTCGTCCGGTTCCGCCGCGCCCGCCAGCTCCACCTGCCAGCCCGTCGCGGTGCGCGCGCGGGCCCAGTAGCCGGTCGCGGGCCGGGGGCAGTCGGTCGAGACGGCGAAGCCGAACCAGGCCATGTCGGCGGGCGCGAGCGAGATCGGCGTGGCCTTGCTCTCGGGTTGACCGGAGACCGGGTCCACCGCTCCGGCGACGACCGCGTCGATGCGGCCAGTCGGGGCCTGTTCCGCCGTCCAATGGAGCGGCGCGAAGACCTGCCCCGGCGCGACGCGATCGCTGACCTGCACACGCAGGAGCGCCGTGCCGTGATCCGAGGCGACGCGGGCAAGCCCCGCGGGCCGCAGGCCGAGGCGCGCGGCATCGGCCGGGTGCACCTCGACGAAGGGTTCCGCGATGTGCCGGTTGAGGCGCGGGGCGAGCGCGCTGCGCGTCATCGTGTGCCATTGGTCGCGGATGCGCCCGGTGTTGAGCACGAAGGGCCGCGCGGCATCGGTTGCACGGGCGAGGGGACGTGTGCGCAGGGGCAGCATCCGGCCCCGGCCGTCCGGCGTATGGAAGCGGCCGTCGGCGAAGAACCGGTCGCGGCCCTCGCCCCCCGCGGGTGCGGGCCAGATCGTGGGGGCGAGCGCCGCGTAATCGGCGGATCCGAGGCCCGAGACGTCGAAATCGCCCCCGAGGCGTGCGGCCACGCCCGAAAGCGCGGCGTGCTCGCGGAAGACCTCGGCGGCGTCGCGGTAGTCGAAGGCCGCGCGCCAGCCCATGCGCTGCCCCACCTGCGCGAAGTGCCACCAGTCGGGCCGGGCAAGACCGGGCGGCGGCAACACGGCGCGCTGACGGGAGATGCGGCGTTCGGAGTTGGTGACGGTGCCGTCCTTCTCGCCCCAGCCCGTCGCCGGAAGGAGCACGTCCGCGAGCCGGGCCGTATCGGTGCGGTCGGTCACGTCGGAGACGACCACGAAGTCGCATCCGGCAATTGCGTCCCGCACGCGGTCGGCCTCGGGCAGGGAGACGGCGGGGTTCGTGCAGGCGATCCAGAGCGCCTTGATGCGCCCCGCTTCCACCGCGTCGAACATCTCTACCGCCTTCAGCCCCGCCCGCGGGGCGAGCGTGGGGGCCTGCCAGAAGTCCCGGACGGCGGTGCGGTGCGCGGGCGTGTCGATGTCGAGATGCGCGGCCAGCATGTTGGCGAGCCCGCCGACCTCGCGCCCGCCCATGGCGTTCGGTTGGCCCGTGGCGCTCAGCGGCCCGCAGCCCGGTTTGCCGATGCGGCCCGTCGCGAGGTGGCAATTCAGGATCGCGTTGACCTTGTCGGTCCCGCTCGTCGACTGGTTCACGCCCTGCGAATAGACGGTGACGACGCGCTCGGTCGTGGCCCAGAGGTCGAGGAAGCGGGCGAGATCGGCGGGCGCGAGCCCCGTGTCCGTGCCCGCGTCCGCCCGGGCGGACGTGATGGCGGCGTCGACCCCGTCGAGGTGCGCGCAGAATGCCGCATCGAGGCGGCCCGTGTCGGCCAGGTGGGCGAGGAGCGCGTTGAAGACGGCCACGTCGGCCCCGGGGGCGAGGGCAAGGTGCAGGTCCGACTGCTCGGCCGTGGCGGTCCGGCGCGGGTCGATGCAGACGATCCGCGTTCCCCGCTCGGCCCGCGCGGCCAGGAGGCGCTGGAAGAGGACGGGATGGCACCAGGCGAGATTGGAGCCGACCAGCACGACGAGATCCGCCGCGTCCAGATCGGCGTAGAGGTTCGGGACGGTATCGCTGCCGAAGGCCCGTTTGTGACCCGCGACCGAGGAGGCCATGCAGAGCCGGGAGTTCGTGTCGATGTTGGCCGAGCCGATGAACCCCTTCATCAGCTTGTTCGCGACGTAGTAATCTTCGGTCAGGAGCTGGCCCGAGACGTAGAAGGCGACGCTGTCGGGGCCGTGGCGGGCGATCGTCTCGGCGAAGCGGGCCGCGACGTGGTCGAGGGCGGTCTCCCAGTCGGTCTCCTTGCCGTCCACGCGGGGCGCGAGGAGCCGCTCGTCGAGGCTCATCGTCTCCCCGAGGGCCGCGCCCTTGGAACAGAGCCGTCCGAAATTGGCCGGATGGTCCGGGTCGCCCTCGATGGTCAGTCCGCCCTTACCGTCGGGCCGTGCAAGGATGCCGCACCCCACGCCGCAGTAGGCGCAGGTGGTGCGGACCGGCGCGCTCACGCCGCGGCCCCGAGGCGGGTTGCGTCGATCAGGACACGCCCGCCTTCGACGCGGCAGGGGTAGGTCGCGACCTTGCCCTCGTCCGCCCCTTGCGCCGCGCCGGTGTTGAGGTCGAAGACCCAGTTGTGCAGCGGGCAGGTGACCGAGGTGCCATGGACGATGCCCTCGGACAGCGGGCCGCCGCGGTGCGGGCAGCGGTCGTCGAGGGCGTGGACGGTATCGGCCCCGGTGCGGAAGACGGCGACGCAGCCATGGGCCGTGCGCAGCTTGCGTGCCCCCCGCAGCGGGATGTCGTCGAGCGCGGCGATGTCGATCCAGCTCATGGCGTCGGCCTCTTCGAAGGTGGCGGGTGCGGGAGCGTGGGTCATTCCGCGGCCTCCAGCGTCAGGTCGGCGACGGGCTGATAACTCTCCGCCTTGCGCGCGGCGTGATCGGCCCAGGGATCGCGGCGATAGACGGATTGCGAGATCTCGAAACGCTCGACCAGCGCGGCGCGGGCCTCCGTGTCCTCGATCTGCTCCCGGATCCAGTCCATCCCGACCTTGCCCATCCACTTGTAGATGCGGTCGAGGTACTTGGCGTTCTCGCGGTAGAGCTGGGTGACGGCGCAGACGACGGCGATGGCCTCCGCTTCGGTCGCCACGTCGATCAGGCGCTCCGTCTCCTTCACGTCCATGCCCGCGGCCCCGCCGATCCCGATCTGGTAGCCCGAGTCGACGCAGACCACGCCGATGTCCTTGCAGGTCGCTTCGGCGCAGTTGCGGGGGCACCCCGAGACCGCGAGCTTCAGCTTGTGCGGCGTCCAGGAGCCCCAGAGCACCTTCTCGAGCTGGATGCCGAGGCCGGTCGAATCCTGCGTGCCGAAGCGGCAGTGGTCGGTGCCCACGCAGGTCTTCACCGTGCGCAAGCCCTTGGAATAGGCATGGCCCGAAACCATGCCCGCGTCGTTCAGGTCGGCCCAGATCGCCGGCAGGTCCTCGCCCTTGACGCCCAGGAGATCGATCCGCTGGCCGCCGGTCACCTTGACCGTGGGCACATCGTATTTGTCGGCGGCATCGGCGATGGCGCGCAGCTCGTCCGGCGTCGTGATCCCGCCCCACATCCGCGGCACGACGCTGAAGGTGCCGTCCTTCTGGATGTTGGCGTGCTTGCGCTCGTTGATGAAGCGGCTCTGCGGGTCGTCGGCATAGTCGAGCGGCCAGTCGGCCAGCAGGTAGAAATTGAGCGCGGGGCGGCAGACGTGACAGCCGTCGTGGGTGCGCCAGCCGAGTTCCTGCCAGACGGCGGGCATCGACTTCAGGCCCTGCGCCTTGATGAGGCGGCGCACCTCCTCGTGGCTGAGGTCGGAGCAGCCGCAGATGGACTGCTTCGTCTCGACCTCCGCACCTGTCGTCACCGCGATCAGCTGCTCCACGAGACCCGTGCAGGTGCCGCAGGAGGCGCTGGCCTTGGTGCAGGCCCGGACCGCGCCGAGGTCGGTCGCTCCGCCGGCGATCGCGCCGACGATGTCACCCTTGCACACGCCGTTGCAGCCGCAGATTTCCGCATCATCCGGCAAGGCTGCAACGGCTGAGAGAGGGTCCACGGCGGCCCCCCCCTGGTAGGCGGGACCGAAGATCAGCGTGTCGCGCATCTCCGAGATGTCCGTCCGGTCCTTAATGAGGCCAAAGAACCAGTTGGAGTCCGCCGTGTCCCCGTACATGACCGCGCCGACGACCCGGTCGTCCTCGATCACGAGGCGGCGATAGACGCCCCGGCCCGGATCGCGGAAGACGATGTCCTCGCGGCCCTCTCCTTCCGCGAAGTCGCCCGCGGAGAAGAGGTCGCAGCCGGTAACCTTCAGCTTGGTCGAAAGATCCTTCTGCACGAACCGCGCCTCTTCGCCGCAAAGCGTGGCGGCGGCCACTTTCGCTTGATCGTAGAGCGGGGCCACGAGCCCGAAGAGCGCGCCGTCGTGCTCGACGCACTCTCCGACGGCGAGCACATCTGCATCGGAGGTGACCATCTGGTCGTCCACGTGGATGCCGCGCCCGACAGCCAGTCCGGCGTCCTGCGCCAGCGCGACGTTCGGGCGGATGCCGACCGCCATCACCAGCAGGTCGCAGGGCAATTCCGTCCCGTCGTCGAGGAGGAGCGCGCGGACGCGGCCGCCTTCGCCCAGGATCTCCTTGGAATTGGCAGAGCACCTGACCGTGATCCCCTTGTCCACGAGCGCCTTGCGCAAGAGGTAGCCCGCCGCCTCGTCGAGCTGCCGCTCCATCAGATGCGGCATGATGTGGACAACCGTGACGTCGGCCCCGCGCGCGGCCATCCCCGCCGCCGCCTCGAGCCCCAGAAGCCCGCCGCCGATGACCACGACGCGCTTGTCCGCGCCCATGGCCATCATACGCTCGGTGTCCTCGAGGTCGCGGTAGGCGATCACCCCGTCGAGGTCGTGGCCCGGCAGCGGGATCATGAAGGGGTTGGAGCCCGTCCCGATCAGCAGCTTGTCGTAGGGCAGCACCTCTCCGGTCTCTGCCGTCACCGTCTTCGCGGTTCTGTCGATGTTCGAGATGCGCTCGCCGAAGCGGCAGGTTACGCCATTCTCAGCGTACCAGGCGTCGTCGTGGGTCACGATCTCGTCGTAGGTCTTCTCGCCCGAGAGGACAGGCGAGAGCATGATACGGTTGTAGTTGCCCCGCGGCTCCGCGTTGAAGAGCGTGACATCCCAGCCTTCGGGCTCCCGTTCCAGGAGATGTTCGAGCGCGCGGCCCGTGGCCATGCCCGCGCCGATGACGATGAGCTTCTTCTTCATCTCTTTCACTCCGCTGCGATTGCGGTGGGTTTCGGCTTGGGCGTGGCCCCGTGCTCGTACTCCTCGAGGAAATCGAGCACCTCCTGCCGGTAGTCGTAGTAGTCCGGGTGCTCGAGCAGCGCCTTGCGGCTGCGCGGGCGGGGCAGATCGACGTCGACGATCTTGCCGATGGTGGCGCGGGGACCGTTCGTCATCATCACCACGCGGTCGGCCAGCAGGATCGCCTCATCCACGTCGTGCGTGACGCAGATCGCCGTCACCTTCGTGCGCGACCAGACCTCCATCAGCACCTCCTGAAGTTCCCAGCGGGTGAGCGAATCCAGCATCCCGAAGGGCTCGTCGAGAAGGAGGAGCTTGGGCGAAAGCGCGAAGGCCCGCGCGATGCCGACCCGCTGTTTCATGCCGTTCGAGAGGTCCGCGGCCTGCTTGTCCATCGCGTCGGCGAGGCCCACGCGTTCGAGGTAGTAGTCGACCACGTCCTGCCGTTCGGCCCGGCTGGCGCGGGGATAGACCTTGTCGACGCCGATCGCGACGTTCTCCCGCGCGGTGAGCCAGGGGAAGAGGTTGGGCGACTGGAAGACGACCGCGCGCTCCGGGTCGGCCCCCTCGACGTGGCGGCCGTCGAGCTTGATCGCGCCCTTCGAGATCGGGTTCAGGCCGGCCGCCATCGTGAGCACGGTCGACTTGCCGCAGCCCGAATGCCCGATGAGCGAGATGAACTCGCCGCGATCCATCTTCAGGTCGAAATCCTCGACTACGGTGAGCGGACCCTTGGGCGTCGGATATACCTTGTGGAGCTGGCTGAAGTCGAGGAAGCGGGTGTCGAGAAGCCCCTCCTGCGCTTTCGCGACCGCCACCGGGACGCCGTGGATCGGTGTCACGTTCGGGAGCACCCGTGCGCCTTCGGTCTTGGCGTCGATGCCGATGTCCATGAGGTATGTGGTCACCGCCGCGCGCAGGGCCTTGAAGGCGGCATCGGTGTTCATCGCGCCCCGGTCCCGCGGGCGGGGCAGCGTCACGTCGAAGCTCTGCCCGAGCGTGCCCTCGGGCGTCAGAGTCAGGATGCGATCGGCCAGCAGGACAGCCTCGTCGACGTCGTTGGTGATGAGGAGACAGGTCTTCCTGTCGCGCTCCCAGATCTGGAGGATCTCGTCGGCGAGGTTGGCCCGCGTGAGCGCGTCGAGCGCCGAGAGCGGCTCGTCGAGGAGGAGCATCTCAGGGTTCATGGCGAGCGCGCGGGCCACGGCGACCCGCTGGCGCATTCCGCCCGAGAGTTCCGCAGGGCGGCGCGACATGGCGTGGCTGAGCCCGACCATCTCCACGTAGTGGACGATTTTGTCGCGCCGCTCCGCCTTCGTCAGCCGTGGGAAGACCGCATCGACGGCAAGGCCCACGTTCCCCTCGACCGTGAGCCAGGGCATCAGGCTGTAGGACTGGAAGACGAGGCCGCGCTCCGGCCCCGGCTCCTTCACCGGCAGGCCCTTGAAAGTGACGGTCCCGGCGTCCGGCTGTTCCAGCCCCGCGATCAGGTTCATCAGGGTCGACTTGCCCGAGCCCGAGAAGCCGAGGATCGCCACGAATTCGCCTTCGGCCACGTCGAGGGAGATGTCGCGCAGGACGGGCGTGTCGCCGAAGCCCTTCGAGACGGTGTCGAATGTCAGGATACCCATGGCGCTCACCGGTTGGCCGAGAAGGTGAAGAGCGATTGCAGCGCGTACATCACCCGGTCGAGCAGGAAGCCGATGATCCCGATGGTGAAGACGGCGACCATGATCTTGGCGAGGCTCTGCGACGATCCGTTCTGGAACTCGTCCCAGACGAACTTTCCGAGGCCCGGGTTCTGGGCCAGCATCTCGGCCGCGATCAGGACCATCCAACCGACACCCAGCGAGAGGCGGAGACCGGTGAAGATGAGCGGCAGCGCAGAGGGCAGCACGAGCTTGGTGATCTTCGACCACGTGCCCATCTTGAGCACCTTCGAGACGTTCACGAGGTCGCGGTCGATGGAGGCCACGCCGAGCGCGGTGTTGATGAGCGTGGGCCAGAGCGAGCAGAGCGTCACGGTGATGGCGGAGACGAGGAAGCTCTTGGCGAAGAGCCCGTCCTGCGTCACGTAGACGGCCGAGACGACCATGGTCACGATCGGCAGCCAGGCCAGGGGACTGACCGGCTTGAAGACCTGGATCAGCGGGTTGATCGCGGCGTTCGCCGTGGGCGAGAGGCCGGCGAGGATGCCGAGCGGCACGGCGATGACCGTCGCGATCAGGAAGCCGAAGAAGACGGTGCCGATCGAGGTGCGGATCTGGTCGTAGTAGCTCGGTGCCCCGGTATAGGCCCGCTGGACCGGTTCCTGCCCCGCGGCGACGCGACGCTCGTTCAGCGTGGCGACCTGTTCGGCGAACTGCGCCTTGCGCGCGGCCTTGGCGGCGGCGTCCTCGTGCAGGCTGACGGCCTGTTCCCAGACCGCGACGGGACCGGGGATCGCGCCGAGCGAGGTCTGCACCGTTGGGGCGAGCGTGCCCCAGACCGCGAGGAAGCCCAGGATCGCCAGGAGCGGGACGCCGAGAAGCCGCCAGATCTCGCCCATCTGACCCCGCGGGTTGTCGCCGGCGGCGGCCTTCAGGATCGGGGTGATCCAGGCGAGGCCAAGCACGCGGAACCATTTGTCGGCGCTGTTGATGCGGGTGAAGAGGCGGGCGCGCCGGGCCTCTCGGGCCAGGGCGGCGTCGGTGCCGGGGTCGATGGCGGTCATGGCTGTCTCCCTTCGGGGATGATGTCGGTCGCGGCGATGCTGGAGCGCGGCGGTGTACTGGAGGCGCACGGCGGGTGGACCGGGGATGCCCCTGCGTCGGGGGCCCCGGTCGCGGGTCTCAGCCCTGCACCTCGCCGTTGACCACGCGCTGGTCGCCCTTCAGGCCGATGGGCAGGCTCTCGAGGTAGGCGTTGGGCTGAGAGCCGTCATAGGCGATGCCGTCGATGATGTCCCCGGCGGGCGTCGGCTCCTTGAAGCCATTGCTGTCCCAGGGGAAATCCGCCTCGTTCGCCAGCCCTTGATCGACCAGCAGACGGGCCGCCTCCAGATAGATGTCGGGGCGATAGACCGACTCGGCGGTGTCGAAGAACCACTCGTCGGTCTGCGGCTCTGCGATCTGACCCCAGCGGCGCATCTGGGTCAGGTACCAGATCGCGTCCGAGTAGTAGGGATAGGTCGCGTTGTAGCGGAAGAAGACGTTGAAGTCGGGCACCTCGCGCACGTCGCCCTTCTCGTACTCGAAGGTGCCGGTCATGGAGTTCGCGATGACCTCGGCATCCGCGCCGACGTACTCGGGCCGGGCGAGCATCTCGACGGCGGCCTGCCGGTTGGCGTTATCGTTCTCGTCGAGCCAGATCGCGGCCCGGATGAGCGCCTTGACGATGGCCTTCGTCGTGTTCGGGTTTTCCTCGGCGAATTCGGCGGTGATGCCGAAGACCTTCTCGGGGTTGTTCTTCCACATCTCGTAGTCGGTGATGACAGGCACGCCGATGCCCTTGGCGACGGCCTGCTGGTTCCATGGCTCGCCCACGGCATAGCCATAGATCGTGCCGGCCTCGAGCGTGGCGGGCATCTGCGGCGGCGGCGTCACCGAGAGGAAGGCCTCGGCCCCGATCGTGCCGGAGACGTCGGTCGGGGAGTAGTAGCCCGGTTCGATCCCGCCGGCGGCGAGCCAGTAGCGCAGCTCGTAGTTGTGGGTCGAGACTGGGAAGACCATGCCCATGTTGAAGGGCTTGCCCTCGGCGGCGTAGCTCTCGACCACGGGGGCCAGCGCTTCGGCCGAGATGGGGTGCTGAGGGCGGCCGTCTTCCATGAGCGGCACGTTCGGCTTCATCGCTTCCCAGACCTCGTTCGACACGGTGATGCCGTTGCCGTTCAGGTCCATCGAGAAGGGCGTGATGATATGCGCTTCGGTGCCGTAGCCGATGGTGGCGGCCAGCGGCTGTCCGGCCAGCATGTGCGCGCCGTCGAGCTGACCATCGATCACGCCGTCGAGCAGAACCTTCCAGTTGGCCTGCGCCTCGAGCGTGACGAAGAGCCCCTCGTCGAGGAAGTAGCCGTTCTCGTAGGCCACGGCGAGCGGAGCCATGTCGGTCAGCTTGATGAAACCGAAGGTCAGCTCGTCTTTTTCCAGTTCGAGCAGTTCGGCCGACGCGGCCGTGGCTGTCAGCAGCAGTGAGGTGGTCAGGGTTGCGATGCGAAACATGTGAAGGTCCTTTCCGGGCCCGCAGGCGATGGGAAAACGCGAAAAGCCGCTTGCGTCACGAACGACCCTCGGGTCGCACGGAACAAGCGGCGTTGCTTGGCAGGTGCCCTACTTCGGTGGAGAGCGGCGCGGGACGTCATTGTCCCGGACAACTTCACGTTCGCCGAACCGATGATGTTTGCAAAGGCGATTCTACACCGCAGCAATGCGAGTGCAGAAGATGCTCAAGAATGAGGCGCTCAATCGCCCGGATCGAAGGCTTTTCCATCGAAGAAGCGATCTGCGGGCAGAATCACGCGCCCCTCGGCCGAGGCGAGGGCCGTGGGCTGGGTCAATGCGCCCTCGACCTTGCTGGCCGCCGAAGGCATGTCCGCCCCGAGCCCGGAGAGATGCGCGCGGAAGAGGTCGCTGCGGAAGACCTGACGGCCGCGGGCGCGCGCGTCCGCGCGATCATGGCCGAGCCGCCGGGCGAGCCGATCCGCGATCCAGGCGGCCTGGCTGCGCCAGGGGAAGGCCGCGGCCCCGTCGTGGAAATGCACGAAACCGGGCACGTCGCGAGTCGTGCCGTCGGGCGCGACGACGAGGCGTCCCTGCATGGCCCGGTCGAGCAGTTCCGCCGGCTGACCGAGCAGCGCGGGCCGCGCGAGCATCTCGACTGCGGTCGCCCGTGCGCCGGGGTCTGCCAGCCATCGTCCCGCGCGCCAGACGGCCCGCATCAGCGCGCGGGCGAGCTCGGGGTTGGCCTCGGCCCAGCCGGTGCGCGTGGCCAGCACCTTCTCGGGCGCGAAGGACCAGATCGCCGACCCGGGCAGGATCAGGTGCGCAAGCCCGCTGTCCACGGCGACCGACCCCCAGGGCTCGCCCACGCAGAAGAGATCGACCGTCCCCGACCGGAGCGCCTCGGCCATCTGCGGCGGCGGTACCGTGCGGATCTGCAGCGGCGCGTCGTCACCGAGCCAGCGGTGCAGAAGCTCCCGGTGCATCGAATAGCCGAAGGGAACCGCGACGCGCAGGGGCGTGGCGGCCAGCAGGCGCGCGCGCAGGGCAACCGGATCGGCGAAGGGCAGGGGGCCGTCGGTATCGCTGAGGCGCTCCGCCAGCGCGCGCGAGAGACCGACGATGGTGCCGTTCACGGACAGAACCTGCAGCGCCTCGAAGCCCTGCGGCAGTGGGCCGAGGCCGAGCGCCTGCGCGATGGGAACCGGAGCCAGCATATGCGCGGCGTCCTCCGCTCCGGTGGCGAGCCGGTCGCGCAGCGTGGCCCAGGACGGCGCGGGCGTGAGCCGCAGGGCAAGCCCCTCGTCCCGGTCGAAGCCAAGCTCGCGCGCCACGACCAGCGGCGCGCAGTCGGTCAGCGGGATGTATCCCACGTGGAGCGGCTCGGGGCTCATCCGAGCAGGTCCGCGGCTGTGACCAGTGCCTGCGCCACGTCGGCCAACCGTTCCTTGCGGTCCATCGCCGTCTTTCGCAGGAGCGCGTAGGCCTCCGCCTCGTCGAGGCCCTTCGCGCGCATGACGATGCCCTTGGCGCGGTCGATGACCTTGCGCTCCTCAAGGGCGCGGCGCGTCTCCTCCAGCTCGGTCTGCATTCGCCGCATCAGCTGGAAGCGCGCGATCGCGGCCTCGAGGATCGGCTTGATCCGTTCCCGCCGCAGGCCGTCGACCACATAGGCCGACATGCCCGCCTCGACCGCCTGCCGGGCGAGCCCCTCGCTGTCGCGATCCACGAAGAGCGCGACGGCCCGGTCCTGCGGCCCGGACATGAGCGTGATCTCTTCGATGGCGTCGCGCGACGGGTCGGCGATGTCGACGAGCACGATGTCGGGTCGGATGTCGCGGACCGCGCGCGCGAGCTGGTCGAGCTCGCCCACGGTCTCGATGGTGCAGGGCACCGCCTCGCGCAGCGCTTCCGCGATCAGCGCGGCACGCTCGGCGTCGCGTTCGACGACGATGACGGAGAGGGAGCGGTCCATGGCTTCGCAGGGGTCCGGCGCGCCGTCCGAAAGGCAAGCGAAGCGGCGGGGCGGCGGTCCCGCCCGCGCGGAATGCGCGTTCCTTGGGCAGATGCGGTTCGGCCTGCGCATTCTCGGGGCAGCCTTGCGACGGCCGCCGTCGCGGGCTCAGGGCATCGTGGCCTCGAGCGCGGGCAGGCGTCGGCACGCGGCCTCGAGCCGGGCCTCGCTCGCCGCGCGTCCCGGATCCAGCTCGAGGAGCGCGCGGCGCAGCGTGCCAGGCTCCTCGGGCGGCGCGTCGAGGTCCAGCAGTCCGGCGAAGAGGCCGCCGAAGACGTGCCGGGCCTGCGCCGGCGTATAGGCCCGGACGGACGCGAGGATCTCCCCTTCGGAGGCGTGCCGACCGAAGCACTCGCCAATGCGGCTGGCAGGGCCGTCGGCGAGGTAGGCGTCTATGCCGAGCTGCGCGGCGAGCCCGCGGGCCCTCTGCGAGGGCGGCAGGTCGGCGGCGGCAGGCGTCACATCGAAGCGCGGCGCGACCGAGAGGCTGATCCGCGCTCCGGCCGGGCCCGTCCATTGGCCGAGGGTGAGGCGCGCGTCCACCGCCTCGATCGCGGCCCAGTCGTCCGTTGCCCAGGCGGCATCGAGCCGTGCCCGATAGTCCGCAAGGGCGCTGCGGACTTCCTCTTGCGGCGGCCAGGGCGTGTCGAAGACCCGTTGCGACAGGCAGCGGGCGTGGCGGGACGCGACACTGCGTTCCCGCGCGCAGAAGATCGTCTGGTCCCCGGCCCAGTCGAAGGGTCGCAGACTGTCGAACAGGGTCAGGATCGCGTCGATGTCCACCTGCGCGGTCCCCTCTATCCGCTCGTCGAATTCCCCGCTGAGATCGCGCCCCGCGTCGGGATCGAGCGCGTCGAAGTTGTAGAAACCGAGGTCCAGTTCCGCGACCTGTCCGAAGGCGACGTAGAGATCGCCGCGCGCCGGCACGAAGGGCAGGGTGACGGCCGTGTCCCCGCTCCGCAGTCGGATCACCGGCGGGCGGGGCCGATCGGTCTCGAACGGCGTCAGCAGGATCTGCGTCGGGCCGTCGGAGCGCAGGCGGAGGTCGCCCGCATCGTAGGTCGATCGCGCGAGGCTCTCGGACAGGAATTCGCCCGGTCGCAGGTCGAGGGCCTCGGGCGGCCCGGATGTGCCGCGCGTCGAGGCAAGGACGAAGAGCGCCACCGCAAGCGCACCCGCGACCGCGGCGGCGAGCGTGTAACGGCGCGGCGTCACCCGGCGCTCCGGATCCGCCCCAGATCGCCGTAGAGGATCGCCTGCAGGTCCGGGTTGGGGCCGTCGCCCAGGCGTTGCTCGATGCCCGCCCCCTCGAACCAGTAGCCGCTGTCGAGCAGGATCTGCGGGGCGTTGCCGGTCGCGGCCGAAGGCCAGTCGAACTGGTTCTGCTCGGCCCGGATGAAATGACGGACCACGTCCTGGAACCACGGCGTCCGGACGTTGGGATTGGTGAAGTCGCCGCCGTCCGAGAAGGCGTACATCAGGGGCTGCTCGTCGTGGGGTCGCTCGGACCGGCTGATGCCCACGCGGTCGCGGCGGGACAGCCGATAGGGCTCCTCGGTGAAGGAGAACTGCGCGCGGATCCCGTTGAAGCGCGAGTCCGTCCCGAAGGAGGTGAAGAGATCGACCTTTTCGAGCGCGTTCATGAAGCGCGCGAAAGCCCGGTCCGAGCCAAGGGCCGCGCGGTCCGATCCGGGGACGCTCGAGAGCGTATACATGAAGGTCTGCAGGATCGTCCTCTGTTCGTGGTCGATGATCGACAGGCTGTCGCCGATGCGGTTTTCGGCGATGGCGCGCAGACCGTTGCGCAGCCAGCCGCCCGCCGTCGATCCGAAACTGCCGCTCGCGCCATAGACCGGGTGGTCGCCCGCGTGGTTGGACAGCACGTAGTCGACGAAGCGGTCGAAGCAGGCGATGAATTCCTCGACGCGGCCATCGCGGAAGAAATTGAAGCGCTGCTCGTGGATCTGGCAGAACCAGAGGACCGCGCCGAGGTCCATGTAGATGGCGAGATTGCCGTAGGTCAGGCGGCGCAGGCCGGTCAGCGTCTCGTCGTAGGTCACGCCGGTCAGCACGCCCGCGACGCCCTCCTGTAGGTCGAAAGGCAGCCAGTCGGCGTCGGGTCCGACGCCCGATCCGTCCTCGAGGACGAGGTCCGCGTCGGCGGCCTCCGCCCGGTTGCCCCAGCCCGCGAGGTTTTCGGCGGCGAGGTCCATGCCGTAGCCGATATGCGTCGAGCCGAAGGCCGCCCCGCCGGCGAACTTGAGCCGCTTCGCCTCGCCGAGCGGCTTGAGGTAGATGTCGGCGTAGTCGGCAGAGATCGCCAGATTGCGGCGGCGAAAGGCGCGGAAGTCCTCGAGACGGCAGACATCGTCGGAACAGAGGTTCTTTACACGCAGGACACGCTCCATCACCTCGGCGAAGACCTGTTCGCACTCGCATTCGTGACAGCCCTGGGCGACGACGCCACCGGCCGTGGCGGCGGTCGAGAACGGGTTGCCGCTGCCGACTTCGCCTGCCTCTTCGCGCAGGATGCGTGGTTCGTGCCACCCGAGAAGCTGTCGTATCGTCGTCATGGTATCGCCTTCGTCGTCCCGTGGGCCGTGGCGGCCCTGTCCCTCAGATGCGACATCTGCGCCGGCAGACGCCCGGGGTCCACACCCTCGAGCGGCGGGCCCTCGCCGGTGAGCCAGCCGATGGCCACGTAATCGGCAACGAGACGCTCGGAGGTCAGGCCCGCGCGCCATGCTGCGCTGGCCAATGTCTCGATCACGTCGTCCGGTGCCCCGGTGCAGCGGTCCGACGGCGCGCCGTAGCTCTCCTCGAGCCAGAGACGCAGGCGGATCAGGAATCGCGTCGTTGCGGCGCGGCGCAGGGCGGTCACGTCCGCGTCGCGCAGGGTAAAGGCGCTGCGCCCGGTGTCGCGGGCCTCTGCGGCGGCATGGACGTGGAAGCTCCGGCCGTCGGGCGCGGCGACGATCGCGTCGATCCGGTCCAGGAAGAGCGCCCGCGTGCGTGCATCGCCCGAGGTCAGAACGCCGTCGAGGAACGCGGCCTCCCAGAAACGCCAATAGTACCACTTGCCCGTCTCGTCGCGGACCTTGGTGAAGCGGCGAAGATGCCGGCGGAGGTCTTCGAACGTATTCGCCGTCCGCAGGAAGATGCCCGGCCCGCTGTCCCAGAGCTGATCGGGGCCGTCGCCGTGGGTGAAGAGCGCGCGTGTGAGCGGATGCGACTCCTGCAGGCGCACAAGCCAGGGGGCGACATCTCCGAGGTCTTCGGCGGCGCTGCCCTGGAACAGGCAGGCGTGGGCGAGGTCACTGTGCTCCAGCCTGTCCGGCAGTCCCGGGATCTTGGCTGCATCCAGAACGGCATAGGTGTCGGCGGGCTGCACGTCTTCGGACGTCGCGGATACCGCCGGACCGAAGAGCGTCCCCCGCAGTGTCGGCGGAACGCTCAGCGGCTCCGGCACGCCGAGTTGCGCATCGAGGGGAACGACGGCACCGACCACCGTCACGGTCGACCTGCGGTCCGATGGGTCGTCTGGCGGATCCGTCAGGTTTCCGTCGCTTGCCATGGCCCACCACTCGATACGCATCACAATGGCAGCGATCCTGCGGCAAGCGCGCCCCGAATGCCAGCCCTCGCCTAGCCTCCGTTCGCCTGCGCCAGGTCGCCGTAACCGCGCGTGAGCCAGCCGAGGAGGCGCTGCTCGCCGACCTCTCCGGTCAGTTGGGCGTGGTAGGGCAGAAGCCCCTCGGTGACGCGCATGATGTAGTTGCGCGTCTCGGAAAACGGAACGTCCTCGATCCAGTCGACGATGTCGTCCCCGGCATTCGCCGGGTTGCCGAGCCGTCCCGACCAGCGTCGCGCCCGGCTGGGGCCGGCGTTGTAAGCCGCGGCGACGAGGACCGGCGAGAAGCCGAACTCGATCTCGAGCTCGTTGAGATAGGTCGTGCCGAGGCGCGCGTTGTAAAGCGGCTCGGTCGTCAGTGCGGACTGGCGATAGGGCAGGCCGACGAGCCCCGACATTTCCCGCGCGGTGCCGGGCATCAGCTGCATCAGACCCATGGCCCCGGCGCTCGAGACGACCACGGGGTCGAACTCGCTCTCGCGGCGGGCGATCGAGAGCGCGAGCTCGGGCGCGACGGGGCTGTCGATGGTGGCGAGGTCGGTGACCGGGAAGTAGCCCCGGTGCAACTCGTGCCCCGCCTGCGCGGCGCGCTTGGCGGTCAGCAGGGCGATGTGTGGGTCGTCGAAATCGTCGAGGATCACGTCGATCAGCGTGCCGATCTCGGCACGGGGCAGCGTCTCGGCCATGTGGGTGGCGAAACGCTCCGCCAGGTTGCGCTCGCCGATGCCGTCGAGCAGCCGGGCCGCGGCCAGGACCGTGCTGTCGCCGAGGCCGGTTTCGGCGAGGGGCGGAAAAGTTTCGGTTCCCGTCAGGAGCGGATCGACCGGCAGCCCTGCGCGTTCGGCGGCGAGCTGTCCGTAGAAGCTGGTCTGGAAGCGCGCCCCCGCGGCATAGGCGGCTCCGGCCCCCTCCGCGTCGCCCGTGGCTTCGAGCGCGCGCCCGAGCCAATAGCCCGCGCGGCCCTTGGAGATGGGCGAAGCCACGTTGGCGTCGAACGTGCGGAAGTGCTCGGCGGCGGTTTCGGGCCGGTCGAGGAACCGCAATGCGATGTAACCCGCGAGCCACTCGTTCGCGGCAATGTCCCCGTCGCCGTCGGGCAGGTGATGGTTGGCCGCGACGCGATAGGCGTCCTCCACCCGGCGATCCTGCATCAGCCCGCGGGCGAGGCGTTCGCGATGCTGGCCCCAGGCGGTCGGCTCCGCCAGCGTATCGGCGCTTTCGTCGTAGGCGAAGAGCAGTTCCAGCGCGCCGTCCGTCCGGCCGCGATCGAGCCGCCAGCGGAAGCGCTCGTAGGCGAGGCCGGGATGGTCGCGCAGCGCCTCGGGGACGGCCTCGATCAGGCTGTCGACGCCGTCGCGCCCGTCGCGGAGCGCGATGCGGGCGCGGGCCAGTGCGGCTTCGGGGCCTCTCACCCGGGCCAGAGTACGATCGGCCGACTGCAGGTCTCCCGACCAGATCATGGCGTCCAGGCGCGCCGCGTCGAAGGGACGCAGGATGTCGCCGAAGACCTCGAGGAAACCGGCCTCCGAGGATGAAGGCATCGGCTTCGTCAGCCAGGCGTCGATCGCGGTGATCTCGGCCGCCGTTTCGTCGCCGGCGGCTCGCTCCGCGATGGCGAGCATCAGCGCCCCGCGGGACGTGCGCGGTGGCTCGCCGGTGAAGAACTCCATCACTTCCCCGGGCGAGAGCACGAAGGGCATGTCGAGTTCCACCCGCGTCCGCAGAAGCGGCAGGCCGGGCCAGTCCGCGTTGCGCGCGAGAAAATCCTCGCCCTCGCGGAAGGTGCCTTTCCGGTCGCGCAGCAGGTGCCAGAGGATCAGGTCGCGCACCACCGGATCCTGTGCGCGGGCGAGGGCGGCGCGGCTCGCCTCCTCGTCGCCCGAACGCAGCGCGGCGAGCCCGGCCTCCAGCGTCGGTGTGGCCCGGGCGGGACCGGGCGCGGCCCCGAGCGAAATCGCCAGCAATACGGCGGGAAGGAGAGGTCTGAATATCATGGCCCGACATATAGGGGGCTCTGGCCGCGATGACGACCGTGGATGCTGATGCGCACCATCACAAAGCATTGCTTGTGGGCCCTCGCGACCCCGGATAGGTTCCGCGCGACTTCGCAAACGGCTTGAAGGAGGACGCGACGATGTTCAAAGGCTCGATGCCCGCACTGGTCACGCCCTTCAAGGACGGTGCCGTGGATTTCGAGGCGCTCGACGCACTCGTCGACTGGCAGATCGAGGAGGGCTCGCACGGGCTCGTCCCCGTCGGCACGACGGGAGAGAGCCCGACGCTCAGCCACGAAGAGCACGAGGCCGTCATCGCCGCCGTCGTGAAACGCGCGGCCGGCTGCGTGAAGGTGATCGCCGGGGCCGGGTCGAACAACACCGCCGAGGCCCTGCGCTTCGTGGAGTTCGCCAAGACGGCGGGCGCGGATGCGGCGCTGGTCGTCACGCCCTACTACAACAAGCCGACCCAGGCCGGGCTGATCGCGCATTTCACAGCGCTGGCCGAGGTTGGGCTGCCGATCATCATCTACAACATTCCGGGCCGCTCGGTCGTCGACATGACGCCGGCCACGATGGGCGCGTTGGCGAAGTTGCCGATGATCGTCGGCGTCAAGGACGCGACGGGCGACCTCGCCCGCGTGTCGCAGCAGCGCATGACCTGCGGCAAGGACTTCGTCCAGCTCTCGGGCGAGGATGCGACGGCGCACGGCTTCAACGCGCAGGGCGGCGTGGGCTGTATCTCGGTGACCTGCAACGTCGCGCCGCGTCTCCTGAGCGAGATGCAGGAGGCGACGCTCGCCGGTGACTACGCCACCGCCCTAGAGATCCAGGACCGGCTCATGCCGCTCCATCAGGCCATCTTCGCCGAGCCGGGGGTCGTCGGGGCCAAGACGGCGCTGGCGATGCTGGGCAAATGCTCGGACGAGGTGCGCCTGCCGATCACCCCGGCGACCCAGGCGACGCGCGGCCGGATCGGGGATGCCCTGCGCCACGCCGGCCTTCTGAATTGACGGCGGCGGGGCAGGGGATGCCCCCGGGCCTCGTCCCCATCCTCTCGGCCGCGAACTTCGTGATCGGCATGGGGGCTTTCCTCGTGATCGGGGCCCTCGGTCCACTCGCGCGCGATCTCGGCATGGGGCCGGCGCAGGCGGGCTGGGTGCTGACGACCTACGCGCTGGCCTATGCCGTTCTCTCGCCACTCCTCGTCGCCGTCACCGGCCGGTTCGGACGGCGGCGGGTCATGGCGTTCGGCATGGCCGTCTTCGCGCTCGCCGCGCTCGCCTCCGCGCTCGCGCTGACGGCCGGCACGCTCTTTGCGGCACGGGCGATCGCCGCGGCCGGAGCGGGGCTGACCACACCGGTCGTCGCCGCCGTCGCCGCCGGGCTGGCGGCCCCCGAGCGACGGGGCAAGGTGCTGGCTTCGGTCTTCCTCGGGTTGACGCTGGCGCAGGTCGTGGGCGTGCCGGCGGGCAGCTGGATCGCCTACACCTTCGGCTGGCGCGCGGCCTTCGCCCTCGTCGCCCTGCTCGCGCTCCTCTGTGCCGCGCTCATCTGGCGGCGCGTCCCGGCCGGGCTCGCGTTCCAGCCCGTACGGCTTGCCGACCTGGCGGAGGTGCTCGCCACACCGCGCCTGATGCTCGCAATCGGGTTCACCGCCGTCTTCCTCGGCGCGATCTACGTGCCCTTCACCTATCTCGCGCCGCTTCTGGAGGAGAAGATGGGCCTCGGCCGGGGCGGCGTGACCGCGGCGCTCGTCGTCTGCGGGTTGGGGGCCGTGGTCGGCAACCTCGTCGGCGGCTGGGTCGCCGACCGGCTTGGGGCCGCGCGCACGATCCTCGCGCTCTGCGCGCTCCAGGTGTGCCTGATGCCGCTCCTGTCGCTCCTGCCCCTGCCGCTTGGCCTCGCCATGGGGCTCTTCTTCGTCTGGAACGCCTGCGGCTACGGCTTCAACGCCGGACAGCAGATGCGCCTCGTGGCGCTTGCCGGGGTGCGGGCCCCCGTCGCACTCGCGCTCAACGCCGCCTGCATCTACGTCGGCGCGGCCCTCGGCGCGGCGCTCGGCGGCTGGGTCATCGCGGGGGCGGGCCTGGGCGCGCTCGGGATTGCGGGCGGCCTTGCCGGCCTTCTCGCCGTGGGCACCATCCTGTGGTCGATGCGCCTGAGCCCCGTGGACACCGCGCCCCGCCGCGCCTAAGTGCGGTGCATGGCCAAGGACGACAAGGACAAGAACTACAAGGTGATCGCTGAAAACCGGCGGGCGCGCTACGATTATGCCATCGAGGACGACATCGAATGCGGTATCGTGCTCGAGGGCTCCGAGGTGAAGTCCCTGCGCCAGGGCGGCTCCAACATCGCCGAGAGCTATGCCGAGGTGAAGGAAGGCGAACTCTGGCTCGTCAACGGCTATGTCGCGCCCTACGCCCAGGCCAAGACCTTCGGTCACGAGGAACGCCGGCGGCGTAAGCTATTGGTCTCCAAGCGCGAGCTCTCGAAGCTCTGGAACGCGACCGCGCGGGAGGGTTACACGATCGTCCCGCTGGTGATGTACTTCAACCACCGCGGGATCGTGAAACTCAAGATCGGGGTCGGCAAGGGCAAGAAGAATCACGACAAACGCGAGGCGACCGCCAAACGCGACTGGCAGCGCCAGAAATCGCGCCTGATGAAGGATCACGGTTAAGCGGCTGATCTTATGGAGCCAAATGGGCACTTGCTGCGTTGGGAGGGCGAATGATGCCCTCAACGAGGTCCACGGATGCCCAACGCGACGAAGCCCTGCTTCAGCGCGCGCAGCTTTCAGTTCTTCGAAGACCTGGCGCGCGAGAACACAACCCATTGGTTCGACGAGAACCGCGACATATACGACGAGGCGGTCGATGCCCCGTTCCAGCACGTGCTCTCCGATCTTTCGGAGCGGCTCTCGGATGCCGAGGTGCCGCTGCGTGGATCGGAAGAGACCTGCTTTCGCATAAACCGCGACGTTCGCTTCACCCATGACAAGACGCCCTACAACCTCTGCCGGTCGGCGCTGCTGACGCCCTCCGGGCGCAGGAGCGAGGCCGGCGCGCTGTTCTATCTGCAGTTCGCTTCGGCGGGCGGGATGACGTTCTGCGGCTTTCATGCGCTCGATGCGACGACGCTCGCGCCGATGCGCCGTCAGGTCCTCGACGCGCCCGAAGACTTCGACGAAGTGCTCGAACGTCTCGACGCCGCCGGCTGCGCGCTCGAAACCGACGACGCGCTCGCCGCAATGCCGCGCGGCTTCGAGGCCTGCGCGGACCATCGGCACGCCGACATCCTGCGGCTGCGGACGCTCGGCGTGCGCCGGCCGCTGCCCAAGGTCGCCTGGACTTCGGGCGACGTGGTCGATCGCTGCGAGACGATGGCGCGGGAGGTGATGCCGCTTCTGGCCTTCTTCCGCTAGCCGGCATCTTGCGGCCGGGTGCGGCGACGTGCAGGCATGCGCGGGACCGCACGCGAGGCCGCTCCGATGTCCATCTTCTCCGCCCTGCGCCTGAGCCGCGCGCCCGTGGCGGCCTTCATGGCCGTCGGCCTCACCTGGGGCTGTATCGCGGCGATGGCTCCGGTGCTGAAGGCACGGGTCGGGGTGGACGACGCGACCTTCGGGCTCATCCTGCTCGGGACGTCGATCGGCCTGTCGACCACACTCTACGTGGCCCCCCGGTGGGACCGCGCCTTCGGGCGGCTTGCCCTTCCGCTCGGCACACTCCTCCTCGGCGCGGCCGTGCTCCTGCCGGCCGTGGCCCATACGGTTCCGCTCCTCTTCGTCATCCTGATGGTACTCGGCGGGGTGTCCGGGCTGACGGACGTGGTGATGAACTCCCGCGTGTCCGAGATCGAGGCGCGCGAGGGGCGCAGCCTGATGAACGTCAATCACGCGATGTTCTCCGTGGCCTATGCGGTGTCGGCCCTGCTGACGGGCGCGATGCGCGAGGCGGGGTGGGGACCTGAAATCATCTTTCCCGTCACGGCCGGGCTGATCCTGGCGACCGCGCCCTTCCAGATGATGAACGTCGTCGCCCGAAGCGACGGGGACGGACCGGCCCCGAAGCTGCCCTTCGGCCTGATCGCGCTTTGCGGGGCGATCGTGCTCGTGGCCTTCATGGCGGAGGCCACGGTCGAGGCATGGTCGGCGCTCCATATCGAGCGCACGCTCGGCGGGGGAGCGGCCGAAGGGGCGTTCGGCCCGGCCATGCTGGGTCTGACGATGGCCGTCGGCCGTTTTTCGGGGCAGGCGGTGGCGGCACGACTGTCGGAAGTTGCGGTGATCCGCATCGCGACGGGTCTTGCGGTGGCCGGCGTGCTCATCGCGGCGGCAGCCCCTGTGCCGCTCGTCGCCTACGTCGGTTTCGGTCTTCTCGGGCTCGGCATCTCCGTGATCGGGCCGATGGGGCTTGCGCTCACGGGCCGTCTCGCCGCCCCCCGCCTGCGCACGGCGGCCATCGCACGTGTCGCGGTGATCGGTTTCATGGGGTTCTTCATCGCCCCCGCCATGATGGGCCTGGGCGCGCAAGCGTTCGGCCTCCGCTGGGCCTTTGCCGGGGTGGCGATCCTGCTCGCGCTCCTCTGGCCGCTGGTGCGCTCGGCTGAGCGACTGCCGTCGGCGGGCGGGCGGCCTGTGACGGGCTGAGCGGGCGCTATGGGGCGCAGAGGCCCCCGGGTCAGGCCCGAGGGTGACCTGAGTTCACGCGTTCCGCTCGACCCGGTCCCAATCGCCGGCAAACCCCTTCGGAACCAGCAAGTTGTGCGGCCCGAGATCGTGAACGTGCTTCTCGCCGCAGAGCGCCATGGTCGTGTCGAGCTCCTTGCGGATGACCTCCAGCGCCTCCTCGACCCCCTGCTGCCCCCGCGCGCCGAGCCCGTAGATGAAGGCCCGGCCGATGTAGGTGCCGCGTGCGCCGAGGGCCAGCGCCTTCAGGACGTCCTGGCCCGAGCGGATGCCGCCGTCCATGTGGACCTCGATCTCGGAGCCCACGGCCTCCATGATCGCGGGCAGCATCCGGATCGAGGAGAGCGCACCGTCGAGTTGCCGCCCGCCGTGGTTCGAGACGATGATCGCGTCTGCGCCGACCTGCAGCGCCATCTTCGCGTCCTCGGCATCCAAGATGCCCTTCAGGATCAGCTTGCCGCCCCATTTCTCCTTGATGCGCGCGATCTTGGACCAGTCGAGCCTTGGGTCGAACTGCTCCGCCGTCCAGGACGACAGGCTCGACGTGTCGGTGACACCCTTCGCGTGACCCACGATGTTGCCGAAGGTGCGGCGCGTCGTCTTCGACATCTCGAGGCCCCAGCCCACCTTGGTCAGCAGGTTCGCGATCGTCGCGGGCGTCAGCTTGGGCGGCGCGGAGAGGCCGTTCTTCAGATCCTTGTGCCGCTGCCCGAGGATCTGGAGGTCGAGTGTCAGGACCAGCGCGTCACAGCCCGCGGCCTTGGCCCGCCCGATCAGGTTGTCGACGAACTCCTCGTCCTTCATCACGTAGAGCTGGAACCAGAACGGGGCCTTCGTGCGCGCCGCCACGTCCTCGATCGAGCAGATCGACATCGTCGAGAGCGTGAAGGGCACGCCGAATTTCTCCGCCGCCTTGGCCGCCAGGATCTCGCCGTCGGCGTGCTGCATTCCCGTCAGGCCCACGGGCGCGAGTGCCACCGGCATCGCCACTTCCCGACCGATCATCGTGGAGCGGGTCGAACGGCCCTCCATATCCACCGCCACCCGCTGACGCAGGCGGATCTCGGCGAAGTCGCTTTCGTTGTCGCGGAAGGTCTGTTCGGTCCAGCTGCCGGATTCGCAGTAGTCGTAGAACATCTTCGGCACGCGCCGTTTGTAGATGGCGTGCAGGTCGTCGATGTTTGTGATGACGGGCATTGGCGAACTCCGCGAATTGGTAAGGGTTTCTAACCAATACGCGGCCCGTCGGCAATCATCCTTCGTCGTCGGTTTCGACGAAGGGATCATCCGCGTAGCCCACGCCGGTCAGGCACAACCCGTCCGGCGGTGCCACAGGCCCGCAGGCGGCGCGGTCGCGGGCCGCGAGGGCGTCGCGCACCCGGTCGGGGGGCCATGATCCGGCCCCGACGCGCTCCAGCGTTCCGGCGATCGAGCGGACCTGATTGTGCAGGAACGACCGGGCGCGCAGGTGTAGGCGAATGTCCTGCCCGCCGGGATAGGGATGCTCTTCGAGGGTGATCTCGTCCATGGTCTTCACCGGCGATTTCGCCTGGCAGATCGAGGCGCGGAAGGTCGTGAAGTCGTGCCGTCCCACCAGATGGGCCGCTCCCGCGCGCATGGCCCTCAGGTCGAGCGGTCCGATCACGCGCCAGGCCTGACCCGCGTCGCGCGTCAGCGGCGCGCGCCGGGCGATGATGCGAAAGGTATAGCGTCGCTCCCCCGCCGAGAAGCGGGCGTGCCAGTCGTCGGCCACACGTGCGCAGGCGGTCACCGCGACGGGCGCGGGCTTCAGGTGCCAGTTCACCGCCTCCGACAGGCGGAACGGCTCCCACGCGCGGGTCATGTCGGCATGGGCGACCTGGCCTGTCGCGTGGACGCCAGCGTCCGTCCGCCCGGCCGCGGCGATCGACGGCACGTCCGGATCGAGCGCGCGCAGCGCCTCTTCGAGGCACTGCTGCACGGAGGCCGGGCCGTCCTGGCGCTGCCAGCCGGCAAAGGAGCGGCCGTCGTATTCGATGCGGAAGGCGTAGCGGGGCATGGGGCGGTCATAGCCGCGCCGGCGCAGGGGGGCCAGCCCCCCCCGGACCCCCTGGTGTACGTGTTCACATGGTCTGACGCGCAGCGATTTTCGCGCTCAACGATTTCAAGGGGGTCTATATACTTGACTAGCCAGATTTTGCTGGGTGTGGCCCATCAGGTCGGCTAGTAAGTCACCATAGCGAGACGACGACGCCCGAGACGCTTTTCTCTTTCGAGTTCTTCCCGCGCTTCCCCGACGATAAAGGCCGCTTGGAAATTCTTCGAGAACCGCCGTTGGGTCGATGAGCCGGTGTGCGGGCACTGCGGTTCGGTCAACGTAGTCGACGTAGTCGAGTGCAAGGACTACAAGCCGATGCTCTACTGCTGCCGCGACTGCCGGAAACAATTCAGCATCCGCACGGGCATGGTTCTGGCTTAAAGTTACTTCCCCCTGCTGAAATGGCTGCTGGCGATCTACATGCTCACCAGCGTCCGGAAGGGTATCCCCAGCAGCCAGATGGCCCGCGATGGCGACATGGGCGGAAACGTCCAGGTCGATTACTGGAGTTGGAGTTTCCCTGGTTTTGTGGACGGTTATGGGCTTAGAGATTCCAGCCCTTCAGCGGCAGTCCTTTCGTAGTTGATCGGCGACTTGCACCCCAAAGCTGAGTGACGGCGCGAGGGGT
>NZ_JABVAX010000020.1 GCF_013404595.1 Jannaschia marina
ACCCCTCGCGCCGTCACTCAGCTTTGGGGTGCAAGTCGCCGATCAACTACGAAAGGACTGCCGCTGAAGGGCTGGAATCTCTAAGCCCATAACCGTCCACAAAACCAGGGAAACTCCAACTTCAATCCGCGCCAGCTCCTTCTTCAGGCACCGGATCTCGGTATCTTTCTCCGCCTCTCCTGATGAGGCCTGCGCGAACTTCTTCTTCCAGGCGCAGAGCAATACGGGCGGCCCCCGAAATACTCCGGCACTTCCCTGACCGGATAGCCCGGCTCGATGATCTACGCGACCGCGGCCCGCTTGAACTCGTCGCTGGACCTGCTGCTGTTCGTCATGGCCTCCTTGCCTCAAAATCAGCGAAGAAGGCGTCTACGATACACAGGGGCTATTCATTGGATGCGATCCGGAGATTGTAGTTCCCAAAGCACCGAAATTCTTCCGGCGGTCAGCGGTCGCGGTAGCGAGACGCAGGCGGCCCTCAGTACCCGAGTAGTTCCACCGCTGGGCGCAAACAGCTTCACGGCATTATCTTCAACGAGTGAGCCAGGCTTTCCTCCTGGACCAGCCTTTTCCATGGCTGTGAACAAAGTCTGCGTCGATGGAAAACGTTCTTATCGGCACTTCTTCATTTACCTTAAGTAAATCAATAATTTGATGGATGATCGTGGGTAATATGCACGCAGCTCTACACAAAGATCTTTCTGACACCCGGCGTGACGTTATAGTCGGGCCTGATCCGACCATCTTTTGCCGTCTGAGTGTATCGGACCGGGAGATCGTCGGATCGAGGCCGGCGATTACGAGGCGCGCGTGTCAGTCCAGCCGCACGCTGTCGGCGCTCTGTCGCTCCTCGGATGTGAAGCCGATGCGATCTAGGCCGATGTCCGCGACCACGGCGATCAGGATACACGCGGCGAAGGCTGTGAGCATGGCTTTCATGTCGGTGTCACTCCGCCGGCGTCTTCCGGCCATCACGCTTGGCGATGGCTGCCTCGGCCCAGATCGAATGGTGCTCTTTCGCCCATTGCTCCTCCACCTCGCCTTTGCCGACGGCGTCATAGGCCCCCTCCATGCCGATGGAGCCGATGTAGATATGCGCTAGGATCACGGCCATCATCCCGAAGCCCACGATGACGTGCCACAGTTGGGCGTATTGCATCTCCTCCTGCGGGCTGAGCGCGGTCGGAAGTTCGCCGAGGCCAACCGCCTGCGGCAAGCCCCAGTTGTTCAGGATCTCGAAGGTGCCCGCGAACATCGGCAGCTCGAACGGGAACAGGAGCGACAGCCCCGAGGCCGAGACCGAGACGCCGCCTAGGATGACGACCCAGAAGATGATCTTCTGGCCCGCGTTGAACTTGCGCGCGGGGACGTGGCCCTTGGTAAACAGCCCGCCGCCCTTGGCGAGCCACTTCAGGTCCTCCCAGCGGGGAATGTTCTGCACCACCCAGAGGACGAAGATCAGGACGAGGCCCAGCATGAAGGCCCAGCTGACGTTGTTGTGCACCCATTTGGACGCGATCGCGACCGGGGCCCAGGCGTCCTTTCCGATGAGCGGGATGATCGCCACGCGCCCGAAGAGGACGAGGAGTCCGGTGATGCCGAGCGCGATGAAGCTGCCGGCGGTGAGCCAATGGCCGAACCGCTCGAGCGCGGTGAACCGAAGGACGGTGCGGCCCGTCTTCTCGCCGTCGATGCGGATGCGGCCGCGGATGACGAAGAACACCGCGAGAGCCGCCAGCGTCCCCAGGAGCAGATAACCGCCCCAGGTGCGCAGCGGCCCCTCGCGGAACTCCAGCCACCACATGCCGCCGTCCTGGATGAGCGTGGTCGCGGCGGGGCCGCGGTTCTGCGTCTCGATCCCGATGTTGTCGTAGCGGATGCCGCGCCAGAGGTCGGTATCGGCCGCGCCGCCGAGCGCGCCGAGCTCCGCCGACGTGGACGGGGCCGTGCCCCCGGTCATCGCCTCGCGATCGGAGGTGTCGATGTTCGGCTCGGCCTCGCCCGCGCGCAACGCCTCTTGCCGGGCCATGATCTCCTCGAGCGTCGTCGCGCCGCCCGTGGCACTGCGGTCGATGACGAGCGGGTCGCCCGGTCCGCCGGTTGGCGGGGTCTCCTGCGCGAGAGCGGGGAGGGCGAAGGTGATCATCAGGACGAGCAGGCTGCGCAGCATCGGGCGCTCCCTTCGAGAAGCAGGAAAGCCCGCCCCGGGCGCGCGGGACGGGCCGGTTCGTCAGGTCCGGTCAGCCGTCGCGGGCTTCGACGCCATAGGCCGTCGACCAGCCCCAGGCCCCCGAGCCGAAGCCACGCGCCACCACCCGCTCGCGGTAGATGTCCGACACCTCCGAGGCGTCGCCGGCGAGCAGGGCCTTCGTCGCGCACATCTCGGCGCAGACGGGAAGCTTGCCCTCGGCGATACGGTTCCGGCCGTACTTGGTGAACTCGACCTCGGACATGTCCTCCTCCGGGCCACCGGCGCAGAAGGTGCATTTGTCCATCTTGCCGCGGCTCCCGAAGTTGCCCGCCGTGGGGTACTGCGGCGCGCCGAAGGGGCAGGCGTAGAAGCAGTAGCCGCAGCCGATGCAGAGGTCCTTCGAGTGCAGGACCACGCCGTCCGCTGTCTGGTAGAAGCAGTCCGTCGGGCAGACCGCCATGCAGGGCGCGTCCGAGCAGTGCATGCAGGCGACCGAGATCGAGCGTTCGCCCGGCTGGCCGTCCTGGATGGTGACCACCTTGCGGCGGTTGATGCCCCAGGGGACTTCGTGCTCGTTCTTGCAGGCGGTGACGCAGGCGTTGCACTCGATGCAGCGTTCGGCGTCGACGAGGAATTTTGCGCGTGCCATTTCTGTCGTCTCCTTATGCTGCGTAGATCTTGCAGAGCGTCGACTTCGTCTCCTGCATCTGCGTGACCGAGTCGTAGCCGTAGGTCTGGGCGGTGTTCGTGCTCTCACCCAGGACGATCGGGTCGGCTCCCTCGGGGTAGTTTTCCCGCAGGTCGCGCCCCTCGAAGATGCCGCCGAAGTGGAAGGGCATGAAGGCCACGCCTTCGCCCACCCGCGGCGTCACCATCGCCTTGACGAGCACCTTGCCGCCCTCGGGCCCCTCGACCCAGACATCGCCGCCGTCGCGGACACCGACGTTGTTGGCATCCTTCGGGTTGATCTCGACGAACATCTCCTGCTGCAGCTCGGCCAACCAGGGGTTGGAGCGGGTCTCGTCGCCGCCGCCCTCGTATTCCACCAGGCGCCCGGAGGTGAGGACGATCGGATACTCCTCCGAGAAGTCCGTCTCCTGGATGGAGGCATAGCGCGTCGGAACCCGCCAGAACTTCTTGTCGTCGTAGGTGCCATATTCGGCCACGAGATCGCGCCGCGGCGTGTAGAGCGGCTCCCGGTGGACGGGCACCGGGTCGGGGAAGGTCCAGACGACGGCGCGGGCCTTGGCATTGCCGAAGGGGGCGCAACCATGGGCGATCGCGACGCGCTGGATACCGCCCGAGAGATCGGTCTTCCAGTTCACCCCGCCGACCTTCTCGGCATAGTCGGACGGGATCTCGCCCTGCTGGGAGGTCTCGCCGACCTCCTCGGTGCCGGGCCGCGTGTCGCGGAAGCCCGAGACCCATTCGATCATGCCCCGCTCGTAGGGCGTCAGGTCGCCGTCCCACCCGAGGTCGATGAGCATCTGCATCGTGAACTCGGGATAGCCGTCCTCGATCTCCGAGCCGACGCTGGCCACGCCCTCGGCCAGAAGGTTCTCGCCGTCGCGCTCCACGCCGAAGCGGGCGCGGAAGGTCAGGCCGCCTTCGGCGACCGGCAGTGACATGTCGTAGAGGTTCGCCGTGCCGGGGTGGTTCATCTCGGCGGTTCCCCACGACGGCCAGGGCATCCCGTAGTAGTCCCCGTCGGCCGGGCCGCCTACGGCGCGCAGCGTCGTCTTGTCGAAGGTATGCTGGTTCGCCATGTGCAGTTTCAGCCGCTCCGGGCTCTGCCCGGTATAGCCGATCGTCCACATGCCGCGATTGAACTCGCGGGTGATGTCTTCGATATTCGGCTCGTCCCCGTCCATCGCGATGTTGCGGAAGATGCGGTCGTCGAAGCCGAATTTCTTGGAGAACATCGCCAGGATCGTGTGATCGGGCTTCGACTCGAAGAGCGGCTCCACCACCTGATCGCGCCACTGGATCGAGCGGTTGGAGGCCGTGACCGAGCCGCGCGTCTCGAACTGCGTGCAGGCGGGCAGCAGGTAGACGCCGTCCTCCCGGTCCTGCATCGCGGCCACGAGCGTCGGGAAGGGATCGACCACCACGAGGAGGTCGAGGCTCTCCATCGCGGTCTTCATCTCCTTCATCCGGGTCTGCGAGTTGGGCGCGTGACCCCAGAAGACCATTGCACGGGTGTTCGCCGGCTGATCCAGGTTCTCCGCATCCTCGAGGACGCCGTCGATCCACCGGCTCACGGGGATACCGGTCTGGTTCATCATCTTCTTGTCGCCGAACTCGGCATCGCTGAACCGGCCCTGCAGCCACTCCAGATCCTCGTCCCAGACACGTGCCCAATGGGCCCAGGACCCGTCGGAAAGGCCGTAGTACCCCGGCAGCGTGTCGGCGAGGACACCGAGGTCCGTCGCGCCCTGCACGTTGTCGTGGCCGCGGAAGATGTTGGTGCCCCCGCCCGCGGTGCCCATGTTGCCGAGCGCGAGCTGCAGCACGCAGTAGGCGCGGGTGTTGTTGTTGCCGTTGGTGTGCTGGGTGCCGCCCATGCACCAGATGACGGTGCCGGGCTTGTTCTCGGCCATGAGCCGCGCGACGCGGCGCAGCTGCGACTCGGGCGCTCCGGTGACGCGCTCCACCTCGTCGGGTGTCCAGCGGGCAACCTCTTCGCGGATCTGGTCCATCCCCCAGACGCGGGTGCGGATGAACTCCTTGTCCTCCCAGCCGTTCTCGAAGATGTGCCAGAGGATGCCCCAGACGAGCGCGACGTCCGTGCCGGGCCGGAAGCGGACGTATTCGTCCGCATGGGCCGCCGTGCGCGTGTAGCGCGGGTCACAGACGATCAGAGGTGCGGCGTTCTCCTCCTTGCCCTTCAGGATGTGCAGCAGCGAGACGGGATGCGCCTCGGCCGGGTTGCCGCCGATCAGGAAGATCGCCTTGGACTTGTGGATGTCGTTGTAGCTGTTGGTCATGGCGCCGTAGCCCCAGGTGTTCGCAACGCCCGCCACGGTGGTGGAGTGACAGATGCGCGCCTGGTGGTCGACGTTGTTCGTGCCCCAGTAGGCGGCGAACTTGCGGAAGAGATAGGCCTGCTCGTTGTTCGATTTGGCCGAGCCGAGCCAATAGACGCTGTCCGGCCCGCTCTCCTCGCGGATCTGGAGCATCTTGTCCCCGACCTCGTCGATGGCCTGCTCCCAGGAGATGCGCTCCCAGGCCCCGCCGACCTTCTTCATCGGGTACTTCAGCCGCCGCTCGCCGTGGGCGTGCTCGCGCACCGCGGCTCCCTTGGCGCAATGGGCCCCGAGGTTGAACGGGCTGTCGTAGGCCGGCTCCTGTCCGAACCAGACGCCGTTCTGTACCTCTGCGATCACCGTGCAGCCGACCGAGCAATGGGTGCAGACCGTCTTGATCTTGTCGACGCCGTCGGCGACCGCGTATTCCGCCGGCGCGGCCTGCGCGACGGTGCCACCGGTCGCGCCGATGGCGGCGAGCCCGCCGATGGCGAGGCCCGATCCGCGCAGGAAGGCGCGGCGGTCGACGCCCGTTTCGGCAATCCGGTCCAGAAGGCCCACGCCGCCGGAGCGGGGGGCGGTGGAGATGGTCTTTCTGCGAAGCATGGTCGTCCCCCCCCTCAGAAGCGCGCGCTGGCGAAATACGCCCGCGTGTGTTCGGTATCGGCGAGGCCCTTCTGCGGGCCGGTCGCAGCGGTCTCGGCCTCGGCGGCGGTGCCCGCGGCGGTCGCGGCGACGGCCGCCGGGGCCAGCGCGGCTCCCTTCAGGAAGCCCCGTCGCTTGGTGTCGATCCGGGTGTCGTCGGTCTTGTCGGTCATGTCTCGTCCTCCAATACGTGCGACGCTCAGGCGGCCGCCAACCGGAACGCTTCGCGCTCGATTTCCATGAATGCGCGCCCCACCTCGCCAACGTGGGCATAGAGCGACGCGGATTTCGCCGTGCTTAGATCGGTAAAAAAGTGCCCCGCCCAGGGTGCTACGTGCCGGGCCCAGACGTCCCGCTGCCGCGAGAGCGGAAGCGGCGGGCCGAACCGCCCGACGATCAGCGCGCCCATCATTTCCATCAGACTCGCGATGCCGTCCTCGGGCTCGAAGACGCCCTCCGCACGGGTCAGGCCGAGGGCCGCGAAGTCGCGGCGCAGGGTGCCGAGCGGTTTCTCGTTGAGAAACCCCGTCAGGTAGAAGCTCGCGTAGGGCAGGAGTTCCCCGCGGCCCAGCCCGATGAAGAGCGCATTGAACTCCCGCCGCACATCGCCGGGGTCGGCGGTATGGGCCGCTTCGGCCAACGCGTCGATCGCCCGGCCGAGGGGCGTGTCGTCCCCCTGCAGCGCGGCGGTCTGGTCGAGCGTCATCCGGTCCATCGGCCGGGACAGCACGAGACCCAGATAGTTGTAGAGATCGGCGCGAAGCCGGTCCTCCTCAGCTGGCTTGCCCGCTGGCCCGGGCGCGCTGGCGTTCATTCCCGATCATCCTCCTCCTCGAAGGTGAAGCGCATCCGCCGGGGCGGTCCCGCTTCCGGGATCGCAGCCTCCTCCGCCGCGGGTTCCCTATCGGAAACTTCCACCACCGGAGCCTGCGGGGCAAGAGTTTTCTCTTCGAGGGGGTGTACCGCCGGCTCCGAGGCTACCCGCTCGGACCGATCGTCATCTGCCTGATCGTCCTGCGACGCCTCGGCCTCCGCGAGCTTGCGGACATGGGCGGCGAGGCCCTTGCCGACCTCGTAAGACGTCTTGAGCACGCCTCCGTTGAGCCCGTCACCGGTGAAGTCGCCATCGTAGTCGTTGAGCCCGTCGACGCAGGCCAGCACCGGGTTCGAGCGCCAGAGGCTACGCAGCGCGCGATTGCGCAAGTGCTTGGGCACTTCGCGGGCCATGAAGGCCGCGATGTCGTCACCGGAGACGCTGTCGGGGTCGGGCAGGTTCAGCGAATCGAGCAAGTCCGCCTCGCTCATCTCGGCCTGCGCGGCCGCACGGGCGGCGTCTTCCTGCGTCTTCGCCTCGGCCTCCACACGGGCGGCTTCGGCGCTCTCTTCCGCTTCGACGGCCTTGCGCCGGCGGGACCAGAAGTCGCTCATCCGCTTCCCCCCTTCCGATCCCGAAGGGATTGCGGCGTGCGCCAGACGTCCGCGCCCTGCGCGATCCGTGCGTCGCCCTTGCCGGCCTCCGCCGCGCCGGCGTGCAGCCTGTCGCGCTTGCGCTTCACGAAGGGCACGTCCTCGTGGTGGAGGGCGACGAAGGTCTCGACCCATTCGACCATGCCGGGCGGCATGGCGACCTTGTCGATCCGGTCTTCGGCATCGACCTCGTATTCGCTGGCCTCGAAGGGCGAGGCCGTGACGAGCGCCGGGGTCGGCCGCCCCGCCCCCCGCAGCGCGACCCAGAGCGACGGCTGATGCGAGGTCAGGTTCTGGACGAGGCTGTCGGTATCCTTGCGATGCAGCAGAAGCGGCAGGGTTGCCGCGTGGAATTCCTCGCTGTCGCCCTCCGCCCGCAGCGACCGCCAGTCGGCGGGCGGTGCGTGGGGCAAGACGCCCGAAAGCGTCCAGATCTCCGCTGCCCAGCGGGTCACGCCCGGGCGGCGGCGCATCAGGATGCCGACGGGCATCTCGGCGGTCTTCGGGGCATCGGTTGTCATCGCTCTATCGTGGCCCCTTCGAGGGTCGCTTGGGAAGAGACCTTATCGGACGACCTTGCAACCCGGCGCGGGCCGTGCCCTCCTGCGGGAGAGGAGGAGGGCACGATGAGCGAGGGCGAGCGCACGGGCCATCTGGTGCTCTGCACCTGCGGTGGCAGTCAGGAGATCGACGCGGAGGCCCTGTCGCGGGCGACGGGCCGGCATTGCAGCAAGGTGCACGACGCGCTCTGCACGATGGGTCCGGAAGCGGTCGGGCGGGCTTTCGCCGCACCCGATACGCTCATGGCCTGCGGTCAGGAAGCGGTGCGGCTGACCGAGCTGGCCGTCGAGGCGGGCGTGCCTGTGCCCCGCTTCGCCGACATCCGAGACCGCGCCGGCTGGGGACAGGGCGACGCGACCGCGAAACAGGCCGCGCTTCTGGCCGAAGCAGCGTTGCCGGCGGTCGAGCCGCGCGTCGTCGATGTCACCTCCGAGGGTCTCTGCCTGATCGTGGGCCCGGCCGAAGCGGCGCTTGCCGCGGCCGCGCGCCTGAAGGATGCGCTCGCCGTGACCGTCCTACTGACCGACGGTGACCTGACCGAGGTTCCGCCCTGCGACGTCGTGATGGGTCGTATCCGCACCGCGACCGGGGCCTTCGGCGGCTTTGACCTGACGCTCGACGCCCTGCGGCAGTTCGACCCGACGGGCCGCACACTGGGCTTCACCGCGCCGCGCGACGGCGCGAAGACGCGCTGCGATGTCATCCTCGACCTCACGGGTGGCACGCCGTTCTTTCCGGCGTATCGCAAGCGCGAAGGCTACCTGCGGCCCGATCCGAAGGACCCGCAGGCCGTGGCCGACGCGATCCTCGAGGCGAGCCAGCTCGTCGGCACCTTCGAGAAGGTGCTGCACGTCCGCACGGAGCCGGCGCTCTGCGCCCACTCCCGGGCCGAACAGACGGGCTGCACGAATTGCCTCGACCTCTGCCCGACCGGCGCGATCGTGCCCGCGGGAGAGCATGTGACGATCGACCCGATGATCTGCGCCGGATGCGGAGCCTGCTCCTCCGTCTGCCCGTCCGGGGCCGTCGCCTACGACGCGCCACCCGTCGATGCGGTCTTCCGCCGGATCGAGGTCCTGGCCCGCGTGTTCCGCGCCGGGGGCGGGACGCCGAGCCTCCTGGTGCACGACGAACATGGGCAGGAGATGATCGCGCTCTCCGCCCGCCACGGCGCGGGGCTGCCGGCGCATGTCGTCCCCTTCCACCTGCCGGCGATCGCCGCCTTCGGCCACGCCGAGGCGATGGCGGCCCTCGGTGCGGGCTTCGCGCGGGTGGACATCCTGTTGGGTCCGAGGACCGAGCGTGACCCGGTGGAAAGCCAGATCGCGCTTGCCAATGCGCTGGCCGGGGCAGAGGCGGTACATCTGCTGGACGTGAATGATCCCGAAGCGCTGGAACAGGCTCTAACCGGCGTGTTAGAGCCGGTTTCGCATGATCCGATGCTGCCGCTCGGCACCCGCCGGCAGGTCACCCGCGTCGCCGCGGGCGCGCTGCACGACGGCACGCCGACCCTGCCCCTTCCGGACGGTGCGCCCTATGGCGCGGTCCTCGTCGACACCGACGCCTGCACGCTCTGCCTCAGCTGCGTGTCGCTCTGCCCCTCGGGCGCGCTCGTCGACAACCCCGACCGGCCCGAGCTGCGCTTTCAGGAGGACGCCTGCCTCCAATGCGGTCTCTGCGCGAACATCTGCCCCGAGGATGCGATCACGCTGAAGCCGCAGCTTGACCTGTCGACCGAGGCCCTGAGCCCACGCATCCTCAACGAGGAGGAGCCAGCGGAGTGCGTCGAATGCGGCAAGCCCTTCGGCGTCGCCTCCACGATCGAGCGGATCGCCGGGATGCTCGCCGACAAGCATCCGATGTTCGGGGCGGAGAAGGCGCGCATGATCCGCATGTGCGATACCTGCCGCATCAACGCGATGGCGCATTCCGAGAACAACCCCTTCGCCGCCGCCCCGCGCCCCCGGACGCGGACGAGCGACGACTATCTCAACTAGGAGACCCCGATGGTCGACGACTTCAACATGTCCATGCGCAAGTTCCTCAAGCAGGTCGGCGTGACCTCGCAACAGGCGATCGAGAAGGCCGCGCGCGAGGCGGGGCCGGACGGCCCGTTTCACGCGAAGGTCGTGCTGACGATCGACGGGCTGGAGCTTGAGCATGTCGTGACCGGCACGATCAACGGCCGCCCCGAATGAGCGCACCGACGCGGGAGGACGTGCTTGCCGTCCTCAAGGGAATCGACGCGCCGGGCGGCGGCGATCTGGTGTCGGCGGGGCTCGTGCGGGCGCTGTCGGTGGCGAATGGCGAAGCGCGCTTCGTGATGGAAATCGCGCCATCGCAGGCCCAGGCGATGACGCCGGTGCGCGACGCCGCCGAAGCCGCGCTGAAGGCGATGCCCGGCATGACCAAGGTGTCCGTGGCGCTCACCGCCCATTCCGACAAGGCCCCGCCCGACCTCAAGCCGTCCCGCCCCGCGCAGCCGACCGGGCCGCAGCCCGTGCCCGGCGTCGCCCGCATCCTCGCCGTGGCGAGCGGCAAGGGCGGCGTGGGCAAGTCGACGCTCTCGTCGAACCTCGCCGTCGCGCTCGCCGCCGAGGGGCGGCGCGTGGGCCTGCTCGATGCCGACGTCTACGGGCCGTCGCAGCCGCGGATGCTGGGCGTGTCGGGCCGGCCGCAATCGCCCGACGGCAAGACGATCCTGCCGCTGCGCAACCATGGCGTCACGATGATGTCGATGGGCCTGATGACGAACGAGGATCAGGCCGTGGTCTGGCGCGGCCCGATGCTGATGGGCGCGCTGCAGCAGATGATGACACAGGTGCAATGGGGCACGCTCGACGTGCTGCTGGTCGATTTGCCGCCGGGGACCGGCGACGTGCAGATGACGCTGGGCCAGAAGTTCCACGTCGACGGCGCGATCGTGGTCTCCACCCCGCAGGACGTGGCCCTTATGGACGCGCGCAAGGGCATCGACATGTTCAAGCAGATGGGCGTGCCGGTCGTGGGCATGGTCGAGAACATGTCGACGCATATCTGCTCCAACTGCGGGCACGAGGAACATATCTTCGGCCACGGCGGCGTCGCGAAGGAGGCCGGGAAGCTGGGCGTGCCGCTCCTGGCCGAGATCCCGCTCCATCTGTCGATCCGGGTGGCCGCCGATGGCGGTGCCCCGGTGGTCGCCTCCAAGCCCGAGGGGGCCGAGGCGCAAGCCTACCGCGCGCTGGCACGGCGTCTGGTCGAGGCGGGCCATGCCTGACTTCCCGCCGCTCCTGCGCGGGATGCTGGCCGCCGAGCCGTGGGCGGCCGCGGTCGAAGCAGCGCGGACGGGCTGCGACGGTGGCCTGATCTGTTGGCGTGGGGGTGCGACGCTCGACGCGGCAATCGTCTTCGCGCCGGAGGTGCCGCTCTCGGAGGCGGCGCAGATGCAGTCCCTGACCGCGCTTGCCCTCCGCGACGGTCTGGGCGCGATCGGTCCGGCGGAGATGCCGGTGCACCTGACATGGGACGGCGGCGTCATGGTGAACGGCGCGGAGGCAGGCCGGGTTTCGGCGATTTCACCCGTATCAGAGCCTTATCTCGTGCCCGACTGGCTCGTGACCGCGTTCACGATTCGCTTCCTTCCGGTCGACGATCTGGAGCGGACGGCGCTCTGGTCGGAAGGGGCGGGCGACGTGACGCCGGAGGATCTGTTGGAGAGCTGGGCACGGCATCTGATGCACCGGCTGTCGGTATGGGAGGAGGCGCGCGCCCGGTCGCTGCACGCCGATCTGACGGGCTGTTCCTGGGAGGTCGAGGCGGGCAACGCCGGATTCGTCGGCCTCGACGAGGGGCTGGGGCGCTTGCGCCGGGTGGACGGTGCGGTGACACTCGATCCGCTGACCGATCTTCTGGAGATCCCATGAACCTCGCGCGCGCGATCCATTTCGACGAGAGCGACCGCAACGTCTATCACGTCGCCGCCCGCACCGGCGAATGGTGCCTCTCGGGCGGTTTCGAGTTTTCCGACTGGTCCGAGGGCGATCTCGTGGGCAAGGCGCGGCAGGCCTTCGCGAACGGCTGGCTCGGGCTCGAAACCTTCGGCCGCGTCACCTTCGTTGCCGTCACGCGGATCGAGCCGGCGGAGCGGGACGCGCTGATCGAGGCGCTGGCGGAACACTTCGTCGCCCTTCACGGCGCGCCCTCGCTCGACGCCGCGCGGCCGGTCGCGACCGAGGAGGTCGACGCGATGATCGACCTTTGCGACGGGGTGGATGCGGGCCGGGTGATGACGGTGAGCCGCACGCTGGGCGAGGCCGGCGTTCACGAGGCCTTTCGCATCCTCGAAGCGCGCGAAGCCGATCTGGCGCAGGTGGCGGTGCACGGCGACGAATAGTCGTCGCGCACCGTCTTCCTCGGGCTCGACCCGAGGAAGACGGTCAGACCGGGCCCGACCATGACGCACGGGGCTTCAGCGTGTCGCGTTGAAGGTAAACAGTTGCTCGCCCGACACCCGGTAGCCGTCGATCAAGCTTTGTGCACGCTCGGAGACGAGCCAGTCTTCGAGTCGTGCCGCCGCGTCGCCGGCGATGTCGTCGTTCTTGCCCGGATCGACGGGCAGATAGGCGTATTGGTTGAAGAGCGCCGGGTCGCCCTGAAACAGGAGGGCCATGCCCTCGGTATTGCCGAAGGCGAGCCAGCTTGCGCGGTCGGAGAGCACGTAGGCCCCCATGCCGACCGCCGTGTTGAGCGCGGCCCCCATGCCAGCACCCACGGGGCGATACCATTCGCCCTCGGGCGGTAGGCCCGTCGCCTCCCAGAGCGCGAGCTCTGCCTTGTGCGTACCGCTGTCGTCGCCCCGGCTGACGAAGGGCACTTCGGCGGCGGCGATCCGGGCGAGCGCCTCGGTGGCGGAGGTCGCCTCGGCCAGGCCCGCGGGGTCGTCCGCGGGGCCGACGAGGACGAAGTCGTTGTACATGATCTCCCGCCGGTGCGGGGCGTGGCCCGCGGCGACGAAGGCCTCCTCCGCCGTGCGGGCGTGGACGAGGACGGCGTCGACGTCGCCCGCCTCCCCGAGGCGCAGCGCCTGACCGGTGCCGACGACGACGAGTTCGACGTCGAGGTCCGTCTCCGCCGCGATCGCCGGCAGAAGCACCTCCGAGAGGCCCGAGTTCTCGAAGGACGTGGTGACCGCCATGCGCATCGTTTCGGCCGCGGCGGCGAGCGGCAGAAGGCAGAGGAGGAGGGCGCGGAGAAGCATCGGCGGGGCCTTTCGGGGGACGTTCGCAGCGATGATTTCCCTCGGGACCGGGGAAGTAAAGCCGCGATCACTCCACGATGTCGCCGCGCAGGAAAGCCGCCGCCTCGGGTGTCGACGGCCCGGCGAAGAAGCGCGCGGCGGGGCCGCTTTCGTGGATGCGGCCGTGGAGCAGGAAGACGACCTCGTCGGCGATCCGCCGGGCCTGCCCCATGTCGTGCGTCGCCATGACGAGGCGCGTGCCCGAAGCGGCGGCGGCGGTCAGATGGCCTTCGATCTCGCGGGTGGCGGCCCCGTCGAGCGCCGCGCAGGGCTCATCGGCGAACAGCACCTCCGGCATGGTGATGAGCGCACGGGCGAGGGCGAGGCGCTGCATCTCCCCGCCAGAGAGCGAGGGAGCCGATTGCCCGAGCTGCGCCGTCAGGTCGAAGCGTGCGGCGATCTCCTCGGCCTTCGCGCGGGCCCCGGCGCGCGTCACACCGCGCAGGCGCAGGGGATAGGCGAGGTTCGCGAGGACGGAGCGGCGGAGGGCGATCGGATGTTGGAAGACATAGGCCTGTCTCTGCCGGGCCTCCGCTTCGGGGAGGGACCAATCGACGGCTCCTTCGGCCACGCGCTGCAACCCGTGCATCATCCGCAGGAGCGACGTCTTGCCCGAGCCGTTCGGCCCGATCGCGACCGTTACGCCGCACGGCCCGAGGGTCAGGTCGACCGGGCCGACGAGCCGCCTGCCGCGCCGCCGCAAGGTCGCGCCCCGCAGGGTGAGGGGGAGGGCGGCTACCACGTGCCCTGCCGTTCCGTTCGCAGAACCCAGTGGCTCGCCCAGGAGACGACGAGCGCGAGGCCGATCAGGATGAGGCCGAGGCCCACGGCGAGCGCGAACTGCCCCCGCCCCGTCTCGAGCGCGATGGCCGTGGTCAGCACACGCGTGGCCCCGTCGATGTTGCCGCCGACGATCATGATCGCGCCGACCTCCCCGATGGCGCGCCCGAACCCGGCGAGCGCCGCCGTCAGGAGCGCGCGCCGCCCGTCCACGAGGAGCGTGAGGATGCGTTGCCCGCGCGTGGCGTTCATCGAAATGAGGAGGTCGTGATACTCGGACCAGAGGTCGCGCATGGCCTGATGGGCGATCGAGGCGACGAGCGGCGTGATGATGACGACCTGCGCGATGATCATCGCCGTCGGCGTGAAGAGAAGGTTCAGAACGCCGAACGGCCCCGACCGCGACAGAAGCAGGTAGACGACGAGGCCGACGACCACCGGCGGCAGGCCGATGAGCGCATTCAGCGTGGCAATCACCGCCCGCCGCAGACGGAAGCGGCGCACGGCGAGCCAGCCCCCGAGCGGCAGTCCGATGACGCAGGCGATGACGAGCGCAGTCAGCGTCACGCGCAGCGAGCGCAGCGTGATCTCGATCAGCTCCGCGTCGAGCGTCACGATCAGGCGCAGCGCCTCGCCCAGTCCTGCCAACAGATCGCCCATCGTGCCTCCCGCCGGTCAGATGGCCCGGGCGGCGGAGCGGGCGCAAGCCCCCGCGCGCGTCAGGGGCGCAGGTCGACCATCACCTTGACCAGATCGGCACGGTCGGCGGCGAGCCCGGCGAAGCGCCCCGCCAGCTCCTCGAGGGTCAGCGTGGCCGAACAGAGCGCGTCGGCGTCGATGCGGCGGTCGCGGAAAGCCTGCATCACCGTCTCGAAGTCGGCGCGGAGCGCGTTGCGGCTGCCGATGAGGCGCATCTCGCGCTTGTGGAACTCCGGGTCGGCGAAGGTGATGTCGTCCTTCACCACGCTCACCAGGACATAGCTGCCGCCGTGGGCGACGGCGGCAAACCCCGCCTCGATCGCGCGGGCGTTGCCGGTCGCGTCGAAGACCGCATCGAAGCCGTCGCCTTCGGTCGTGGCCATCGCGTCGGCGATCGCGCCGTGGGTGGCGTCGAAGCCGAAGGTGTCGCGCATGGTGGCAAGGCGCGCGGGCGAGATATCGAGGAAGGTCACCTCCGCTTCTGCGATGCGGGCGAAGAGCGCCGTACCAAGGCCGATGGGCCCCGCGCCGGTCACGAGCACACGGTCGCCCGGTCGAAGCTCGGCGCGGGCGGCGGCATGGGCCCCGATGGCGAGAAACTCGACCATCGCGGCCTCGCGCGTCGTGAGGCCCGTCGCGGGGTAGAGGTTGCCCGCCGGCACCGCCAGCTGATCGGCGAGGCCGCCGTCGCGGTGGACGCCCAGAACCTCGATCGCCATGCAGCAATTCGGCTTGCCGCGCGTGCACGCCCGGCATGTCCCGCAGGCGAGATATGGGTTCACCACGACGAGGTCGCCCGCCGCGAAGCCCGCGCTGTCGCGAGCCACCCGCGCCGAGAGCTCGTGCCCGATCACGCGGGGGTAGTTCAGGAACGGGTGCTTGCCTTCGAGGATATGATAGTCCGTGCCACAGATGCCGACCGAGCAGATGTCGAGCAGAACCCAGCCCTCGGGCACCTCGGGCGCGGGCCGCTCCTCTACCGCGAAGGAGCCCGGGGCAACGCAGGTGCCGACCCTCATGCGACCGCCCTCCGCGGGGCCCAGCCTTCCGGCAGCGTGCCTTTGACGATGAGGCTCAGCACGTCGTCCTTGGTGACGTCGCGGATGTCGTGATCGCCTACGTTGGCCCCCTTGTTCATGACCATGACCCGATCACAGAGATCGAAGACATCGTGCATGTCGTGGCTCACGAGGAAGATGCCGATGCCCTCGGCCTTCAGCGTCTTGATGAGGTCCGCGACCATCGCCGTCTCGGAAGGGCCGAGCGCGGCGGTCGGTTCGTCCATGATGAGGATCTTCACGTCGAAATAGATGGCGCGGGCGATGGCGATGACCTGACGCTGCCCGCCCGAGAGGCGCGCGACCGGGTCGCCGAGGTTTTTGAAGTTCGGGTTCAGGCGGTGCAGCGCCTTGCGGGCCTCCGACAGCATCCGCCTGTCGTCGAGGTTGCCCCAGCGGGTCTTCAGTTCCCGGCCGAGGAACAGGTTTGCCGGCGCGTCGAGGTGATTGGCGAGCGCGAGTGTCTGGTAGATCGTCTCGATCCCATGGGCGCGGGCGTCCTGCGGGCTGTCGATGCGGACGGGTTTGCCGTCGACTTCGATATGCCCGCCGCTCGCCGCCATGGCCCCCGAGAGGATGCGCATCAGGCAGGACTTGCCGGCCCCGTTGTGACCCAGCACGCCCACGACCTCGCCCGGGTTGAGCGCGACGGACACGTCCCGCACCGCCTCGACGCCGCCGAAGTGCTTCTCGATCCCGTGCATGGCGACGAGGGGAGGGGACATGGGCTGGCCTTTCGCGGGTTCGGGGGTGGCCCGGAGGCCACCCCACTGGGAGACCCCTCAGTACAGAACGTTCTGCGCTTCGGGGGTTTCGATGTTCTCCTGCGTGACCATCACGACGCCGGTGTCGATGAAGTCCGCGGTCTCGTTGCCGGCGAGGATGTCCATCACCGCCTTCACGCCCAGCTCGCCCATCTGGAAGCTGCCCTGCACGGCCGTTGCGGCGAGGGTGCCGGATTTCACCATGTCCTGCAGGTCGGCGTTGCCGTCGAAGCCGATCGCGACCAGTTCGCCGGCCTTGCCCGCCTGCTCGATGGCGCGGCCCATGCCGATGGCGGTGGGCTCATTCGCGCCGAAGATGCCGACGAGTTCGTTCGCGGCCAGGATGTCGGTCGTCTGGTTGAGCGCCGTCGCCATCTGCGACTGGCTGTAGAACGGCCCGACGATCTCGAGGTCGGAATTGCCCTCGATCTGCTCCACGAAGCAGCCGACGCGCCCGATCTCCGAGCCGACGCCCGCGACGTAGGACATGACGGCGACCTTCCCTTCGGACCCGGCCTGTTCGATCATCATGTCGGCGGCGAGCTTGCCCGCCGCGCAATTGTCGGTCGACAGGAACGCCTGGTAGTACTCCTCGTTTCCTTCGGCGAGGCCGCTGTCGATGATGGCGACGGGAATGCCACTCTCGAAGGCGCGCTTGACGACGGGGGCCAGCGCCTCGGGGTCGGAGGGGGCGAGCACGATCGCCGAAACGCCGCGGTTGATCGCGTTCTCGACGAGGGCCACCTGGTCGTTCACCGCCGATTCGGACGCGGGGCCGTTGAACGTCATCGTGTGCTCCGACTGCCCCTCGATCGCGGCGGTCGCGCCCTTGTTCACGTTCTGCCAGAAGTTCGAGTTCGTGGTCTTCACGATCACCGCGATCTCGCCGGCCTGCGCCGCGCCGGCAAGCAGGGTTGCCGCAATCGTCGTTGCCATGAGTTTCTTCATTGTCTTTCCTCCCTTGGAAATGATCCGGCTACTGCCGGTTACGCATCTGGTCGATGAACACCGCGGCGATCACGACGACACCGATGACGATCTGCTGGATGAAGGCGCTGGTGCCGGCCATGTTGAGGCCGTTGCGCAGCACCCCGATGATGAAGGCCCCGATCATCGAGCCCGAGATCGAGCCGACCCCGCCCATCAGCGACGCGCCGCCGATGACCGACGCCGCGATGGCGTCGAGTTCGTACATGACGCCCTCGTTCGGCTGCACGGTGACGAGGCGGGACATGAGCACCATGCCTGCCACGCCGGCAAGCGCGCCCGAGGCGGTATAGGCCCAGATCTTGGTCGCATCCACGCGCACGCCCGAGAGCCGCGCGGCCTCCTCGTTCGAGCCGACGGCGTAGATGTGGCGGCCGATGGAGCGACGGTTGAGCAGGTAGGCCCCGCCGAGCGCCAGGACGGCGAGCAGGATCACGGGATAGGGGATGCCGGGGAACACGACGCGCGGAAAGCCGTTGGCCCCCTCCTCGACGATGCGGAAGAGGCTGCCGTTGCCCAGCGTGCCGAAGGTGTTGCCGAGACGGCTGATGGGGGCGGCTCCGGTCAGTTGCAGGGCAAGGCCGCGGGCGACCATCATCATGCCAAGCGTCGCGACGAAGGGGGTGATCCGCATCTTGGTGATGACGAAGCCGTTCACCGCGCCACAGGCCGCGCCCGCCGCCACGCCGAGCGCCATGCCGAGCGGCACCGGCGCGCCCGCCTTGATGGCAAGGCCGGCCACGACACCCGCAAGGGCGAGGACGGAGCCGACCGACAGGTCGATGCCGCCGGTGATGATGACGAGGGTCATCCCGATTGCCAGAAGGCCGATCACCGAGGTCTGCAGAAGGATCGTCAGCCCGTTGTTCACCGACAGGAACGCCGGGTTGCCGAAGCTGAAGAGCGCGATCAGCAGCACGAGCGTCGCCAGCGCCGACAGCCGGTGCAACGTCGAGCCGCCGGGCAGACGGCGGCGTTTGCGGGCCGGAGCGGAGGCTATGGTCGTGGCGTCGGTCAAGGCGGATCCGCCAAAGTGTTTTTTCTGGATAAAAGACGCTAGACAGTCGCAATCCGTTCGGTCAAATGTTTTTAATTCCGAAAGACACGTCAACGAATACAACTTTTGGGAGTGCGCCTTGGCCCGCACGAACGTCCGCTTCATCGAAGCCCACAACGCCGCGCTCGACCTGTGTGCCGGGCTCGACGTGGGCGCATCGCTGCCGTCCGAGAACGGGCTGGCGGACCGTCTCGGCGTCAGCCGGACCGTGGTGCGCGGCGTGCTGACCCGCCTCCGGGATGAGGGACTTCTGCGCTGGGCGGGCCGCGAAAAGACCCTGGTTCGCCGGCCCCTGCCGGCCGATCGCCTCGCCGCGCCGGTCCCTCTCCTGTCGGTCGAGGCGCTTGAGGACCGGTTCCTCGACTGGATCCTGCGCCGCGACGTGCCGCCCGGGACGACGCTCAACATCACCAAGCTCTCGCGGCAGTTCGGCGTCGCGCCGCACACGCTGCAGGAGTTTCTCTCCTCGCTCCTGCGATTCGGCATCGTCGAGCGGCGCAAGCGCGGCGGCTGGGTGCTGCGGGGCTTCACGCCGGGCTTTGCCGTCGAGCTGTCGGAGTTCCGCACCCTTCTCGAGCTGGAGGCCGTGCGGCAGCTGATCGACCTGCCCGAGGAGCACCCGGTCTGGCAGCAGCTGGCCGAGATCGAGGCGGATCACCGCGCCCTCCTGACCGAGATCGACACGCGCTACCACGACTTCTCGCGCCTCGACGAGCGGTTTCACATGGCGATCAACGGCGTGGTGACGAACCGCTTCGTCGCCGAGTTCCGCAAGCTGATCTCGCTCATCTTCCATTACCACTTCCAGTGGAACAAATCCGACGAACGGCTGCGCAACGAGGCCGCGATTGAGGAGCATCTCGCCTATCTCGACGCCTTGCGCTCGCGCGACCTCGACCGGGCACTGGCGGCCGGGCGGGCCCATCTGGCCACGTCGAAGCAGACGCTCCTGAAGTCGCTCCGGGTGCAGACCCGGGCCGAGTGAGCGCCTACGACGCGGGAGTCTCCGCGATCCGCGTCAGCATCGGCTTTGGCCCGTCATCGCCCTGCGCCCGGGCCCATCGCAGGAAGGCCCCGATGCGGCGTTCCACCTTGTCGGCATGGTTCTGGGCGATGTCCTCGATCCGGTGGTCGAGATAGGGGTTGGCGAAACGCTCGATCGTCGTCGTCACGTAGGCGCGTGCGCGGTCGCCGAGGCCCGCCGCCTCGAAGGCCGGCAGGATTTCCTGCGCATAGAGCCGGTCGAGCGTTGCGCGGCGGCGCTCCACGAGCTGCCGCACGAGGACCGGGGTGAACTCCGGGTCCTTCAGGTACTGATCTGCCATCCAGCTGTGCGCGGCGTTCAGGATGAAGAGCTTCAGCGCCTCGATCTCGCCAAGGTCCGGCACGACCTCGATGCAGGGGTGATCGCAGGGCACCCGCAGCCCGGCCTGCGCCTCGATCGCCCAGAGCGCATAGGGCTCCGCGACGGCCCCGGCGGGCTCCAGCGGTTGCGAGACGATGCGGTCGACGAGGGAATTGACCCAGGTGACGTCGCTGCGCAGCCACCCGGTGAACGCCTCACCCCGCGCGAGCGTCAGGACGCGATTGCGCAGCGCGATCCCGTTCGCGGGCAGAAGTTCCATCGGCATGATCTGGATCGGGCGCCCACCGGCGGCGTGGCGGGCGGCGAGAAGGCGGGTGAGTTTGCCCGGGAACGACAGCTCCTGCACCGGGCCATCGCCGCCGTCGCCGGGCGCGGGCGCATAACCCCGGTCGCCCGTGTTCGAGAGCACGATCTCGGCCTCGTCGACGAAGACGCGTTCGACCTCCTCCCATACGGTCGCGGTCGAGAGCGTGCGCGCCACGCTCGTCACCCGGGTCGTGCGCTGCACCGGCGTGCCGTCTTCGAGCCCCTCGATCCGCACGTCGAACCCCGCCGCAAGGGCCGCGAGGCGCTCGGCACGCCCGGCGTCCCCGCTCGTCTGCACCACGGTGATCGGGCCCACGTCCTGCCCGGCGTCACGGGCCTCGGAGAAGAAGAGGTCGGCGTGGGCCTGCAGGAAGCGGCTCGTGCCGAACTGGAGGACGGGGGTGCGCATGGGCCGTGACTCCGCAATGGATTTCGGTTTTTAATTAGATGAGACAATCTGCGTCAAGGAGACGAGCGTGGAGGCGATCGACGCGCATCAGCATTTCTGGCGGATAGACCGCGGGGACTACCACTGGATGGACGACAGCGTCGCGCCGATCCGCCGCGACATCCTGCCGGAAGATCTGTCGCCCCACCTGGCGCGGCACGGGATCGGAGGCACCATCCTCGTGCAGGCCGCCGCCACCGAGGCCGAGACCCGCTTCCTGCTCTCGATCGCGGACACCACGCCCTTCGTGCGCTGTGTCGTCGGCTGGGTCGACCTCGCGGCGGAGGACCTGCCCGAGCGGCTCGACGCGCTTTCCCATCCGAAGCTCGTCGGCCTCCGCCCGATGTTGCAGGACATCGAGGAAACGGGGTGGATCGCACGCCCGGAGGCCCGACGCGGCCTTGCCGAGATCGCGCGCCGGGGGTTGCGCTTCGATGCGCTGGTGCAGCCGCGCCACCTGCCGGTGCTGGCCGAGGTCGCCGCCGACCTGCCGGCCCTGCCCGTCGTGATCGACCATTGCGCGAAGCCCCGGATCGCGGGCGTGGCGGACCCGGGGGAGGCGTGGCGGATCGGGATGGAGCGGCTCGCCAGCCTGCCGCAGGTGACATGCAAGCTCTCGGGCCTCGCCAACGAGGCGGGTGACGGCTGGACGGTCGACGGGCTGCGCCCGGTCGCGGATCACGTGCTGGAGGTCTTCGGACCGAACCGGGTCATGTGGGGCAGCGACTGGCCGGTGCTGGAGCTGGCCGGCTCCTACGACGGCTGGATCGCAGCGCGGGATACGCTGCTCTCCGGGTTAGATGCTGGGGAGCGGGCCGAGGTGCTCGGCGGCACCGCCGCGTGTTTTTATGGGACTACCGGCTAGCGCGAAACCATCTCGGCAGTCGCGATCCTTTGGTCTAGGCTCCTCACGGGACCGTGAAACGGAGGAGCCATGGACGGCCAAACGCCCACGATCACGCCGGTCATCCTCTGCGGCGGCTCCGGCACCCGGCTTTGGCCGCTCTCGCGCCGCAGCTACCCCAAGCAGTTCTCAACCCTCGTGGGCGAGGGCAGCCTCTTCCAGCAGACCGCGCTGCGCCTGACGGGGCCAGGCTTCGCTCCGCCAGTCACCGTCACGAACGAGGCGTTCCGCTTCATCGTCAGCCAGCAGCTCGCCGAGGTCGGCGTCTCGCCCGGCGCGATGCTCCTGGAGCCGGAACCGCGCAACACGGCCCCCGCGATCCTGGCCGCGACGCTGCGCGCGGCGCAGCTCGATCCCGACGCGGTGATCCTGGCTGCCCCGGCCGATCACTTCATTCCCGACGGTGACGGCTTCCGCGCCGCCATGCAGGCCGCGATTCCGGCGGCGCAGGAGGGCGAGATCGTCACCTTCGGCATCCAGCCCGACCGGCCGGAAACCGGCTACGGCTACCTTCGGCCCGGCACCGGCTCGACCCCCGTGACCTTCATCGAGAAGCCCGATCGCGCCAGCGCCGACGCGCTTCTGGCCGAAGGCGGCGTTCTCTGGAACGCGGGCATCTTCCTCTTCACCGTGCAGACCCTGATCGCGGCCTTCGCCCGGCACGCACCCGACACGCTCGCGCATGTGCGCGACGCCATCGGGCGCGCGCGGCCCGACCTGGGCTTCCTGCGCCTCGATGCCGGGCCCTGGGCTGCCTGCACCGACCTGTCGATCGACTTCGCGATCATGGAGAAGGCCGACAACCTGACCGTCGTGCCCTACGACGGAGAATGGTCCGACCTCGGCGGCTGGGAGGCCGTGCACCGTCACACGAGCACCGACGCCGACGCCAACGCGCAGCACGGGCCGGCCCTCGCCGTCGCCTGCCGCGAGACGCTCCTGCGGGCCGAGAACGGCGGGCAGCAGATCGTGGGCCTCGGGCTCGACAACATCGTCGCGGTGGCCATGCCCGACGCCGTACTCATCGCCGACCGTGCCCACGCCGAGGAGATCGGGACGGTCGTCAAGACGCTCCGCGCCGAGGGTGTGCCGCAGGCCGACACCTTCCCGAAGGACCACCGACCCTGGGGCTTCTTCGAGCCGCTGATCCTCGGCGAGCGCTTCCAGGTGAAGCGCATCGTCGTGAACCCGGGTGCCGCGCTCAGCCTGCAGAGCCACGTCCACCGCGCCGAACACTGGGTCGTCGTCGCCGGCACCGCCCGTGTGACCATCGGCGAGACCGAGCGCCTCGTGGGCGAGAACCAGTCGGTCTTCATCCCCTTGGGCGAGATGCACCAGCTCGAGAACCCGGGGAAGATGCCGATGGAACTGATCGAGGTGCAGACGGGTGCCTACCTCGGCGAGGATGACATCACGCGGTACGACGATCCTTATGCGCGGTAGGGGTGGGAACGGTTTTCGGAACGAAACGGCCGTTTTCCGCGGGCTCATGAAGAGCCTCTCCTGTGCGACGTTCTCAATAAGGATTCCAGCGCGACATTTTCCCTCGAACACTTCAATCCGGACAAACAACGCGGCCCTCTCTTGCAGGGTCATAAAGCTGCAAAAAGGAGCAGGGCCCGTGGCGCATTCGAACCGTGGTACAGCTTGTCGACGGTCGGGTTCGATGACCTGAGGTCTGTTTCTCTCTCGAATTGAGGTGGGGTTCGTTGCGCGGTGCTCCGCGCCCTTTCTGTGGAGCGCCCGGGCCGAGAGTTTTCGGTTTCTGGTCACGACGGCGGGCTGGGTGATCCGTCGGGAGTGTGGATGTCCGCCGGGGCATTGACCCGATGGCGCTGTAAGGTCGGACCTCGTTGTGATCCTCATGCCAAGCCTCCAGCTGTTCGCGGCTGTCGGCAAGGCTCATGAACCAGTGCACGGTCGGGCACGCGGCCCGGAGCTTCGAGTTGAACGCCTCCCTTTTCGGAACATCGCTGTGCGATGCCCTGCCGGGCAGTGAATGAAGACGTTGCCGGATGGGCTTTCCCAGCCGGGAGACGTCCAGCACGACGGCGTTGGCGCAGGCCCATAGGTCGAGGTCGCACGACGCGAATTCTGAACCGCTATCCACGCGGACCCTCTTCGGATCGCCGCTCACCCGACAGACCCGTTCCAGGGTCTGGACGACGTGCTCTCCGCGGATACGGGAACCGTGGATCGGTCGCCGGGAGTACCGCGAGTAGGTGCCCACGGCCGTCAGGATCCGCAGCTTCTTGCCGTCGCGGGCTGGTCGTGGGCGAAGCCCATTGCCCGGACATCGTTCGGCCCGACGGCTTCCCGGCGATCTTCGCACAGCTTCGCCCTCACCCGCCGCTTGGGATACTTGTCCCTCAACTGAAGGCCCAGCTCGTTGTATGTCCTGCGTGTTTTCTTCATGTTGATACTCAACCCTCTCGCCTGAGCAGCACGTGCACGCGCCGGTACCCGTCGCGCACGCGCGTCTCCGCAATCTTCTGGATCCGTCTCTCGACGGCAGCCTGATCGGCACACCGGGACTTGTCGTGAAACGTCGAGGCGGCGAAACGCAAAGCCCCGTCGCCAGCAGGCTCGAACCAGTGGCACCACACTGGCGACGCCCGCGGATCGACACGCCCACGCGATGCACAGCCCGCGAACCAGCCCGCACATCCCAACAGACAATCGAGGCCCCACTCGGCTCGAACGCGCGCGATAGCTCCCGGGGCACCCGACCGGCGCGAACGAAGCCATCATCTACCGCCTGAATTCCGGCGGAAAGGCTGGGCGGCAACGGATCATCTCGGACACCTCCGGCTATACTCTCAAAGGGTCCGCGAAAGCGGGGCAACTCCAACTCCAGTGCATCGCATCACATGCTTCGAAAGCGCCCGCCCTGTTTGTTTGTTCCACACACCCATGGGTGCATCCGAGATTTCCTCATGATGTCCGTCATCCGAACACTGACTTGGAAAAATCTCTGTAATTAAAATAAAGAGTTATACGATGTCCCGACAAATCAGGCTTGCCGAGTTCAGCACCGAAAATATGACTTCCGATATCCAAAAAATGACTTCGTGCTTCGCACTACCGGTTGAGAATGGAAAAAATGCTGCCCCCGTTCGATGGGGGTCGCACATGAACCTCGGACCGGTCGTTCGACGATCTGTTGGATCCGCTTAGCCGTTCGCTTCTTAGGAGGTGCCCTCTCTTCTCGGTACCGGTCCAGTAGCTTCGTCGTGTCGATCGCCTTTTACTGATCGACAAACGAAGGGGTTCAATTCGTTATCGGCCTCGGTCCGGAGGTAGTACGCTTCAGCGAAATGATCCGCAGCCAGCGTCCGCGCCCCTTTCCGCAACGCCTCCTAGATGGCTCAATCACGATTTCGAGTAATATCCCGAAGCGCCCGGCGGCCGCTTGGATAAGTCGGGCCTGGAGCCGTCTGTTCCGAAGTAGCCCGTCGTCGTCCATGCCGACTTTCGCGGGCATTCGTTGGATGGCTTGTCGCATGGCGACGCCTTCCACGTCGATGTCCATGGGTGGGATCTCGATCGGCTGCGTTCGCCGGGCGAGCGACTTGTCGACGTTGGAAGGGCACGAACCTCCATGGTCCCGCTGAGGATCAGCGATACCGGCCACCGTGCGGACTGCGTCAGGTTGAGGAAGCGCCCGGTGAACATCTCGAGGCTGGCCTTCGAAGCGTGCTTCCCCGCATCCTCGAACTCATCGAGATGCAGGCCGACCATGCGATGCTTCTCCAACTTCCCGATCACGCGGGTGACTAGGCAGTCTTTCGGTGCGAGTGCCGGTGATCGGGTAGCCCAGCTGGCGGAGGATCTCGCAGCACATGGCCTCAACCGATGCCCGGTTGGGCACCGTGACCGTCACCCCCTTCGAGCCGAACTGGCGACCATCGAGGGCCTCGACGCTCTCGGCGTAGAGGTTTGCCGTCATCCGGAACATTCTGGTCCTCCCGGTGCCGGGAGGATCGATCAGAGCCAGTCCCTTGATCCCTCCCGATCCGATCTTCATCCGGTCACCCCGAAGCTCCGGGACGTAGAAAAGGCGAGCGAAGAACTTCTTGAAAGTCGGGGTCGGGACGAATTCATCCCGGAGCTCCAAACAGGTCGCGATCGATGGTTCGACCTGGCCCGACTGCCGGTTGACGAGCGCCTGGAGACTCATTGATCCACCTCCAGTTCGTGCACTGCAAGCGCCGCGGCTCAATGGCTCTGAACCGGCCCACGCTGGTGGGGGTACCGGGGCTTCCTCAACCTCTTCGACCTGTGTCTCGGGCTCAAATGCGTCGGCTTGGAGTATTCCACCTGTTCGGATGTGGCCCTGGTGTTGACGACACCGCGATCGGTCGCCATTTCGTGTGCTGCCGGCCCTGCAGGAGACGCTTCGGTTCCCTCGGTAGGGAGGGACATCTCGAACGGCGACCGATACTCGTCGCGGTCCGTGAACCCCCCCCCGTGCAGGCCCTTGCCAAACTCCTCCTTCGTGGCCCGTTCGTATTCTGCCTGCGTGTAGCTTGGGATGCCGATATCGGCTGATCGCATGATCTTCCGAAGGCGCCCCTGCCAGGTGGCGTGAGCTTCGTCGCACAGCAAACAGGAGCGGGCCAGTTTCTCCTTCGCCGTCTCACGCTTGACGAGTGCCTTCCGTAGCGAGAGACCGCTCAACCGGTCATCCACCGAGGAAATGGAGATCGGATCCTCCTCGATGCAAAGGGCGATCCCCCATGTCGAACGAGTCTACAATGACCTCGACGTTTCTCTCCAAGTCAACGACTCGCGCCTCCGATGCCTTGAGACGTTCGTAACGTAGAAACGCCTTCGCGTACCGATGTCCGACATATCGGATGCCATTTGCCCCGATCAAAGCGTAGACGTGGAAGCCGATGGCCTCACGGAGTCGTGCGGGCGAGGACATCCGAGTGGGTTCGAAGCGATGCCCCAGTCATGAAAGACCACCCATACGGCGTGGGAGTGCGACCACCGAGCGTCCTGCGCTCGTCTTGGTGGTATTCGGCAACGAAGAAAGCGAAGAGCTGTTCGAGCTCATCGTCGGTGATGCAGGCTTCGAGCTGCGGCTTGCGGTCATTGCGCTTGTGCGGCGCTTCCAGTTGCGTCTGGAAGGTGATCCGTCATGTTGAGTTCCGCGGTCCATAAGAAGCGCTCTACGGGCAGTGTGAAGCATTCGGCATTCTCGATCCCCTCCTCGGCATAGGCACCCACGATGCGCTCCACATGCGTGTCGCGCAGGACGTTCTGGGTCTTGGCATTCTCGAAGCACCCCGACGCGCCGACGAACAGGACGTCCTCCACCTCCTTGCACTTGCGCAGCACCAACAGGCAGGTCGGGATGCCCGTGCCCAAGAAGTCTTTGGCCAGCAGTCCGATCACCGCGTCCAGCCCGTTGCGGCGCAAGACGAACTCCCGGATTGCGTCTTCAGCCCCGCCGCGGAAGAGCACGCCATGGGGCAGCAGCACCATCATGGTCCCGTGCCCGGCCAGGTGATGCAATATACGCTGGACGAAGGCGAAGTTCGACCACTTCGCCGAGAAAAGCCGGTTGGGAAGCCTACAGCGGATTCCCTCTCGATGCGTGAAGTCCTGCAGCTGGTCGGCGGTCAGCGCGTCGAGATCCACGATCACGAGCGGGCCCGCGTGGCATTCGCGGAGGATGCTGGACACAACGTGCCATGGGGCGGCGCTTCCGCAGCCACGCTGGCTCCCAACGAAAGCGAATGTCGCAGGCTCGTCCGTCGCATCTATCGCCATCGTCGTGACCGCAAGACGACGCAGGAGCGCCCGGCACCAATGGCTCTTGCCTATCCCAGGCGGCCGACGAGGATCATGGGCGGGAAACGCAGCCCGGCGAGGCCCCGCCGGGCGGAGTCGCGCAGTCCATGCCAGACGACTTCTGTTGCGACGGACATCCACGACATCTCGTCGTACAGGGCGGCCGCGATCTCGTCGGCATCATGCTCTATCTCGATCCGGTTGACCTGCAACCCGTCTTGCAGAATGGAAAGTTCGTTTTTGAGATGCGACAGGCCCGAAGCCGCCTCCTTGCAGCGCACATACGCCCTCGCACGGTCGGTGAGCGGATCGGGTCTGTCGTAAAACTCATCTTCCGCGTGGCGTCTTGCCCGTCGGGGGTATGCGTCATCGAAGGCTTCATTTGCTCGGGACAAACGCAGCTGGCGGAGGAAGACTCTCAGGCGACTCTGGACCGTTATCTGGCGGGGGACCGGGTCGAAGCACAACCGGTGGGAGGGAATGACAGACGTGACAGTAGGTATATCAACCTCCTTTCGAAGCGCGGCGCGTAGGCCGCGAGGGACAGCCGTGGCCTCCAACGGGCATGAGCGGCGACGATCAAAAGGTTCCGGAGTCCTTGGCTCTCAGAATTTGTTGGGCTGGCGACCCCGGTAGGACGGGAAGAGGTTTTAATGGGCAAAGACTTAGGTTTGTCCAACCGTGGTTGGCGAGCATTGAAAAGATTGCCGCTTATTTTGCGTTTTCCAACCTCCAGAGGCCGAGGACTTCGCGCTTGTCGTTTCGACTTCACCCGGTCGCTTCGTTGAACCTCTATGAACGACATCCCCTCTATCCAGGACCCTCTGCGTCACTGTGTGATCGCGATCAGTCCTCCGGCCGCCAGTCCGGGTCGTCGAGCCATGTTTGGAGCAGGATTGGGGTGTTCGGGTCACCGGTCAGGGCGCGGCGACGGGCGCGGGTGAGGGCTTCGACCTCGGACTTCAGATCGGGCGCCCTGTCAGAGAACACGTCGGCGGCCCGGACGTCGATGCGCAGGAGGTAGAGGTCGGGGACCTCGTCGGGCGGGCTGCTGCCGGCCGCGGCGGGCGGAATCGAATAGCCGCTCGGCCCGTCGTTGAAGCTCTCGACGGTGATCTGGGCGGTGGTGCCGGGCCGTCCGCAGACGCGGAAGCGCGACAAGGTGTGCGCGTTGACCATCTTCTCGGCGATGCTGCCGGGAGTGAATTCGGGACGGTGGAAGACCCGCTCCCATCCCGCGCGCGTCATTGCCGCGTCGATGTCTTCGGCCAGCGCGCGGGCGGCGTCGAACGCGAGCGGCTCCATCGGCAGGACGGCATTCACGGAAACGATCCACAAGGCTTCGTATGACACTGAGGTCATACGACCCGCCGATAACGCTACGGGGTCGCAGCCGTCATCCGAGAACCGAACGATGTATCCGTCCGGTCCGTCGTTCGACGACGCCAAGGCTTGGAAAAAGAGTGCTCCGACGTCCTTCAGCCCTTCGATTCCGACCGTTCCCAGATCAAGGACCGAGGGCGGCAGCTCGAGAAGGTCGGGGACGGACCCGAGGAGCCGGAGCTCCAGCGTTGCGGGAGGGTCAAGCGTCACGGGCGCGTCACGGCCCATGCGCCACGCGGCGAAGGCTGCACCGAGGCCCGCGACCCCGAGCGCCAATGCAAGCGCAACGAAGCGTCGGTTGACCATCTTCGTCTCCTCATCGCGTGATCCCCTCGATCTCGTACATGCGATCGATCAAGTCGCCGTAGTAATCAACCCGATCCAGCGGGTTCGTGATGTCGCGGTCCCCTAGCGGCACAAGGTTGTCGCGCGTGCAGGTCTTCGCCACCGGGATCGATGTCTGGTCGCCCGGCATCAGCCCCTCACCTTGGGCCATGTCCTCGAAGCCGGTCGGATGGCGGTCGTAGACGGGCTGGACCACGCGCCTCTATTCGTAAACTGCAACTTGGTCCGCGGCCCCGCGCAGGTCGCCCGCCTCCATCTTCTCCAGGGCTTCCATGATGTCGGGCGGCACCTCGACCGCGCCCTCCGCGGCGCATTCCCTCAGCTTCTCCAGCCCGCAATTCGCTGCGAACCGGGCGGGGTGGATGCTGTTGAAGATCGTGGTGTTCGCGTCTTTCAGAGCGTCGAGCATGCCGTCCGCGGAGATGAACCCGTCGGGTGCCAGACGGGAGAGTAAGCTATCCGCCTCCTTCATCGCGCAGCCGCCCTGGACCGACACGTAGGAGGCGAGGCGGACCCAGTCGTTTTCGGGCATGTCGCGGGCCAGCGTCTCGTAGGCCTCCGTGATTGCCACGTTGCGGTCGATGGCCCCGGGGACGCGGTTGATCCGGTCCACCTCGGCCTGCACCTACGCCGCCGCCTCCTCGCAGGTATCGGGACAGGTGGCCGTCGCGGAGGGGCTGGCGGTCTGGGTGCTGAAGTCCTGCGGCACGTCAGGCGGCCCCTCGCGTCGGAGCGGGGACCAGGCGGTCGAGCAGGCGGGTGCACTTGCGTTCCTGCGACCATCCCGGCCTAGCCGTTATCTGTCTTACGTCGTCGCGGTCGAGCACGTCGGGGCCGTGATGCCAGATGATCTCCATGAGGTCGCGCACATGGGCGTCGGCGCGGAAGGTCGTGCGATCGTATACGACACATCGCAGGGTGCGCGCGCGGTCGAGGCGGACTTCAGGAGGCATCGCTGCCGCCCCCGGGATATGCGCGGCCGCATAATCCGAGAGGCGAGCATCGAGCGGCGCGGCCCGCGCATCTTCCAGCGCGTCGACCTGCGCCGCGTCCAGGGTGATTGGGTCGGACGATACAATCACCTCGGTATCGGGCGGGACCATCGTCACCAGCCCCTCGGCCCCCGCATCGGGATCGACGGTCAAAAGCCCCAGGGCGGGACCGAGGAGACGTGCCGTCTGATCTGGCCGTAGGATGGGGGCGAGGGCCGCAAGCACACGTCCGTCGGCGTGGCGAAAGGTCACCTCCTCGGTACCGCTGACGTCGGGGTGCCGCGGACGGGGCCGCCTGGCGAGCCGGATCAGGTTCAGCCCGCGAAGATGGCGGCGGACGGCATCGGCATCCGCCCCGTCGGGAAAAGCGTGCAGAACGGGCGCATGCTCCAGATGCGCGGTCATCAGGCGGTCCAGCGCCATGCGGACCTCCGCCTCCGCCCGCGCCACGGGCGGGGCCTCCGACAGCTGGCCGCCGCCGGTCTCGTCGCCGGCTCCAGGGCCCTGCGCATGTCATCGGCCAGCGCCGCCGCGACGATCTCCGGGTCCACGTCCGGATCAAAGGCCGGCGCGGGCCGGCGTTGCGGTGCAAGGTCCGGCACGATCATCCAGGGCCCGGCCTCGACCTGCTGACGCGTCAGGCTGCCACCGAGGAGCGGCGCGCCCCAAAGATCCAGCTCTTCGAGCATGTCCGACATCGACGGGATCCGCCCGCCGTCGAGTGTCACGACGAGGCGAAGCCCCGCGTCAAGCGCATGGGCGATCGCCGCATCGACCGCGGCCTGCAGATCCGACGGGGGAGGCGAGGCGGACACCGGTCAACCCTTGGCGAAGGGCGTGCCCGCGGCGGCGGTCGCCCGCTGACATTCGCTCTTGCGCGCGGCGGGCGGCAGCAGCGAGCAGAGCTGCCCGCGGGAGGCCGGACTTTGGATGAAGCGGTAGATACCGAGGGCGATCTCCTCGCCTTCCTGCCAGACGTTGCGGCCACCCATGTTGTCGGCGTGGAAGGATATGTTGAAATAGCTTCGCAGGATCGCGGTCTCGAAGGGCTCAAGAGCGTCGCGAGTTTCACGTTCCGTCAGGGGTGTCCCTGGAGCGCCAAGTTCTCCAACATAGCTAATTTTATCGAAGATGGCTTGGTTGAAGGTGACGTTGTAAAGACTCTCGACTGTGATCAAGTCCTTCGAGTCTTTCAGAAAAAATTCCGCCATCCCGATGACCGTTCCCAAATACAACACACGTGGGTCGTAGCTGATGGCGTTCGCATCCGTACGGAACGCGCCGACCAGTTCGCGGACCGCGTAGGACAGCCTGTCGTCCACCCGGTCCGCCGCGCCGATCATCTCGTCAAGTTCCGGGTCGAGCCGCTGCCGAAGCGCGTTCCGCAGGGGAACCTGCGCCTGCATCGTGTCGCGCATGAAGTGCAGCATCTGCGCGACGGCGTCCGTGTACGGCAGATTCTGCCGCTTCACCCAATGGTCGAAGCGCATGATCGCGGCGAGGACATCCGCGTCGGTCGATATCTCCGCCATCCGCGCGCGTTCGAGCAGCTGCGTCTCCGTGACCTCGGGAAACCGTCCCATGCCTATCGCTCCAATACATTGTCGAGGCTGTCCATCGGGGGGACGTCATACAGCCATTCGAAGCGGTCCGAGGCCGGGTTGTATTCCCACCTCACGTAAGGGCGATCGGCGCATTGCCTGGCAGGTCGCGCCGCGTGGTCATCACCTTGGTGCTGGAAAGGTGCGACAGGCGCGCGGAGCATAGCTATCACCCAGGCACGCAACAGCGATGCCGTTGAGGACGGCGTCCGGGGACGCACCGATGGCCGGCGTTGGCGGGAAGTGGCAGACGTAGCCGGAACCGGTGTCAGCGAGGCGGATGCCGCTGGGCATCCTCAGTCTCCTCCCCGCATCGCAATGAAACCGAGCCCCATTAGGGCGACGCCGACGGCAGCCGCGATCCAGAGCTGCGACACGATGCCGCCAAGCAGTAGCATAAACCCAACGCCCGTCAGCAGTTGACCGCCAAAGTCGACCGCTGACCGCAGGAGGTAGCGCAGGAAGCCCATCACGACCGTCCGCCCGCCCGACCAAAGTCAAGCAGCGCCTGGATGAACTCGCGGTAGAGTTCGAAGTCGGGACCGAGTGCGTCCATGAACTCCGCACTCTCGGTCAGCGATTGCGCCGCACGAAAGAGGGTGACGTATGTTTCCGTGTCGATCTCGGCCTCCGCATCGCCAGTGATCCACGCGATGAAAATCTCGATAATGCCGAAGTCGCTCGGGTGCTTGTGCGATGCATGGATCGCCGAGCCCCACATCAGCATGATCGTGTTCGTCCAGGCGATACCCCTGGTCTCGAGGTTTCCCCCGCCGCACCGCCTGATCCTGCTCTGCATCCAACGCGTGAAGAACTGGCCTGACGCATAGCGGCCGACGATCTGCGCGCGGCGCTCCTCATCCGGAATCGCCCGGTCCAAGGCTCGATCGAAGGCCTCACGATCCTCGGGCAGCATGTGGTCCCGCGCTGCGTTCTGCGCGGTCTCGTTGGTGAGGAGCCGCCAAAGCAGCCCGCGGAAGATGAGGTAGTAGATCACCCGCACGCCAGCACCGAGAACGTCGAGGATCCGGTCGCGGTGGTAGAAGCAGTTCTGCTGGACCCGGGCCCCATAGAAACCGGCGTGGCCGAGGATCCAATGCACGCAGAGCGTGTAGTCGAACGGCCACGAATACGCGCCCTCGGCGGCTCCGGAGATCATCGCTCGGATGCGTTCCCACGCCGAGGGCGGGTTCTTGTTCGCGGCCTGGATCAAGAAGTCCGGATCTGTATCGGGAATCTCGATCTCAAGAGCTTCGTTTTCGCCGTCACCGCCCCCGCTGACGACCTCTCCATCGAAAGTTATGCCATCCTGCGCCATCGTGTCCTCAATTCAGGTCTACACGGCCCGACAGAACCGCGAACGTCTTGCGTGCCCTGGCCTTGAAGGCATCGGTGAACAGAGAAACGCGCTCGCCCAAGGAGAGATTGAGGGTCCGCCCACTGATCTGGACGCGACCGTCAGAATGGAGCGCTAGCCGCGCTCTCCCGCAGACGAGCTCGATCTTCCGGGCCGCTTGAACAATCCTCTTCTCACCGGCGCTATCGACGTGGTTTCCACCGACTGCCACGTCGAGATGGGTCCCGACGTCAAGGCTCATATCTCTGCCGATCTGCTGATCCCATCTCTGGCCGACCGAGTAGACGACATGCCGGTCGACAGTATGACCTGCGCTGCCCTGTACCCGCATCGAGAGGTTGCCCTCTCCCCGCTGGGAGCGGCCGCGCTCGCCGAACTCGACGCCCAAGGATCCCACGCCTTGCCAGTAGTCAAGAGAAGCCGCTCCGTTCACGTTGCCCACATAGGCGGGGCCGACGCTCAGGGTCATGTTGCCTCCGACAACGTCGTCGCTGTTGTTGTCGACCTCGAACGCGCGGTTGTGCCCAACAGACTGGACGAAGTTGTTGTCGATTCGCTCCGTGTGGTTGTGGCGGACCTTCTCGTTTCGGTCCTTCTGGGCATGGACGAAGATCTCTTCCTCGCCCTTCTCGTCCTCGAACCTGAGCTCGTTGAACCCGCGCCCCTGATGGGTGTCCGTCCTGAACGTCGAACGCGTCTTGTGCTCGGGCAGCTCGTAGGGCGGCCTGTTCGCGCCGTTGTAGACGCACCCCGTGACGATGGGTTTGTCGGGGTCTCCGCGGAGGTGTTCGACGATGACCTCCATGCCGATGCGGGGAATGACCATCCCGCCCCAGCCCTTCGACGCCCAGTTCTGGCTGACCCGCATGCGCATGGTGTGCGCGCCGTCGAGGTCCCAGTGGTAGCGCGCCAGGATGCGGCCGTGCTCGTCGCAGTCGATCTCGCCTTCGCCGACGACGACGGCCGTTTCCGGGCCTTGGACCTTCGGCGATTGCGTGCGACGCTCCGGCACCAGCGGCGCGTCGTCGGGCATGAGTACGTAGGTCCCCTCGTAGGGCGTCTCGTCGCCGCCCGCCTCGCCGGTGCCGTAGGCCTGGGAGCGGAACCGATGCGTCGCCTTCAGACACAGGAACGTCCGACCCGTCGCCCGCGCGATCTCGTCACCCCCGAGCGTCACCCGCCCGCCCGCCGCGAGCGAGGCCACGAAGCCCGTCGCCCGGTGGCGCGGGGCCTGACCGCGTTCCGCATCCGCCCGGCGGGCCACGACGCCGCGGCCTTCGCCCTGGTCGAGGTAGTCGCCCGGCCAGTCGTAGCTCTCGACCTGGCCGTGGGCGTGGGTCGCGTCACCGAGACGGTCCACCTCCTGCGCGGCCTTGGGCGTCTTGAAGTTGTACTCCGTCAGCCGCACCGCCCCCGTGGTGATCCGGTCGGCGGTCGACCACGTGCGGAAGTGCTCCTCCTCGGCCAGGTGATGACCCTCGACGCCGTAATAGGGACGGCTGCCGCCGGGCACGAGCGCGTGGCTCTCGGGGATATCCGTCAGCCGCATCGCGTGGGTGCCGGCCCCGTGCACCCAGGACCAGGTGATCCCGAAGCGCTCCAGCTGGCGGCGCACGAAGTCGGCGTCGCTCTCGCCGTATTGGACGGTGTATTCGAGGACGGGATAGGTCTCGCTGAGCGCCACCTCCAGATGCGGATCGCCGAGGTCGGCGTAGGCGCCCAGCACCTCCTCGACGATCTGCACGACGGTCCTGTTGTGAAAGATCCGCATGTTCCGCCGCAGTCCGGCCACGTGCAGCCAGGGCAGCAGCACGAGGTCATACCGGAACCCGTTCTCGGACACGCCCGCATGGCTCGCCTCGCACACCACCCCGTCGAAGTGCCGCGTCCCGCCCGCGCGGTCGACCTCCACCGTCGCATGGGTGCCGAGCAGCGCGTGCAGGTCCACGTCACCCCGCGTCGACAGCGCCTCGACCCGCCACTCGAAATCGCCGCTGAGCTCCTCTGTCCCGTCCATCCGCAACAGGACCAACGCGTCCTTGCCCAGAGCCGTCGTGAGCCGCCCCTGACGGGCGTCCTGCGAGAAAAACGCGTTCATCTAATCGACCGCCTCCAAGACGGGGCTTCAAAATCAAATCCAAATGGGACCACCATCCTCAAAGAGAGCGGCGAGAGCAAGGCGAAGGCGGCGTAGCGGCCGTACCCCGCCGCCGACATGCCGCCGCCCTCACTCCGGGGGCGCTTCGGAGAAGCGCTGCGTCGATCTTATCAGGGCCCACAACCGCGCCTGGAGGTCCAGGTCCGACAAGTCGCCCACAGAGGCTATGCTCGACCGCCGTCGGAACGAGGTCTCGGTCCTCCCCAACCTCGAAGGACGCAGTCGTCCTGCTATCCGGCCACGCCTGCGGTGTGACGGTCAGCTCTTAGCCCATGGTTAAGAACTCCGTTTCCTCAAAGGCCGTATCGTTCGCCTCTGCGAAGACGCAGAAGAACTTCACGAGGATCGCGTCCTGCATGTCGAGCGCAGTCGAACCGGTACCGATGCGGAACTGAGGTGCTCCCCGATCCTTGGACAGGATCTGGCGTTTTCTAAGCTACTCTCTGGGCCTCCTGGTCGGGTTGCATGATCGTCGTGCCGGCGCGGTAGACCACGTCCGGTGGTTGTCCGT
>NZ_JABVAX010000021.1 GCF_013404595.1 Jannaschia marina
CGGACGCGCCGGGCTCAGGCCTCCGCCGGGGCCTCGCCCATCAGCGTCTCGTGCCGGGCGATCGCGACCAGGATGTCGTCGTAGTATTCGAGCTGCCCCTCGTGCAGCACCAGCCCGCTCTGGCAGAAGGTGCGCATCTCCCGCATCGAATGGCTGACCATGATCGCGCCCGCCCGCACCATCCGCGCCTGGAAGACGGCGCGGCTCTTGCGCTTGAAGCGGGCGTCGCCCACCGCCGTCACCTCGTCGATGAGATAGGTGTCGAAGGGGATGCCCATGGCCACCCCGAACGCGAGCCGCGACTTCATCCCAGAGGAATAGCTGCGCAGGGGCATGTGATAGTGCCGCCCGATCTCGGCGAAATCCTCCACGAAGGCCTCGAGCGCGTCGCTGTCGACGCCGTAGGCGCGCGCGAGGAACCGGGTGTTCTGCAGCCCCGTGAGGTCGCGGTGGAAGGAATTGGCCCCGCCCACCGGCCAGGACATGCGCCCCTCGACCGTCACCCGCCCCGCGGACGGCTGCATCCGCCCGGCGATGATCTTGAGGAGCGTCGACTTGCCCGCCCCGTTGCGCCCCAGGAGGCCGAAGGCCCGGCCCCGCGGCAGCGAGATCGTCAGGTCCGAGATCACCTCCCGGTACTGGCCCCGAACCCAGAACCCCTTGGACAGGTTCTCGATATGGATCACCGGACCGCCCTCAGCCCCGGTCGCGCAGGCTGTAGTAGACGAGCGCCGCCACCGCCCAGAGGGTCAGCGAGAAGAAGGCCGTCAGCGCCAGCACCAGGAGCCGCCGCGGATATTCGGCGCGCTGCGCCAGGGTGGGCGAGATGTAGGTGGCGAGGTAGAGATGCTGCCGCTCGGCGTTGGAGCGCGCGGAATCGAGCGCGGTGAGCGCGGCGCGATAGGTCTCCTGGGCGAATTCCTGCTCCACCTGCAGCGCCTCGTACTGGCGCAGAAGCTCGGGGTAGTCGGTGTTGTCGACGGTGACGTTGCGCGCCGCGAAGCTCTCGCGCTCCTCGGCGATGCGGGCCTCGATCACGGAGATGCGGCGGCGCTGCTGCTGCACGCGGGGGTCGCTCTCGTTGCCGGCCTGGATCAGGAGGTCGAACTCGACGAGCGCCTCGGCGAGCTGTTGCTGAAGCGTGCTGAGCACGCCCATCCGCCCCTGGATGTCGGCCAGCGGGTCGAGGATCTGGGTGCGCGCGCGGAAGGCGGCGAGCTCCTCGCGGGTGGCGATCAGCCGGGCCTGGACCGCCTCGAGCTCGTTGCGGGCGCTCGCCATGCTGTCGCGGCGCGCGGTCTCGTTGAGCGTGTTGATCATCGCCTCGCTCTCGCTGACGACGAGGCGGCTGATGCGCTGCGCCGTCTCGGCGTCGCGGGCGCGCACCTCCACCATCAGAAGGCCCGTGCCCTTGTCGTAGGTCGTGCGCACCATCCGCTTCCAGAACCACAGCAGGTCCTCGATCGTGGCGTCGGGCCAGAGCGAGAAGACCGGATCCGTCTCCCAGGTGGCGCTGTAATGGGCGCGCAGGTCGACCTGCGCGTCGATGCGCGCGACGATCTCCTGGCTGCGGATGAACTCGTAGAGCACGTCGGAATTGACGCTCCCGCCGGTGCCGCCGACGATCTGGGTGATCCCGCCCAGCAGCTCGGTGGCCGAGCTCGTCTCGTTGCTGCGCACGGTGAAGGCCGCGGTCGAGGCGAACTGATCGAGCGCGCGGGTGTAGAGATAGCCCCCCGTCGCCACGACCGGCAGCGCCACCACCAGAAGGAAGGCCAGCAGAAGCCCCCAATGGCGCCGGCGCCGGCGCATCGGCGGGGCGACGGGCGGCACCTGGGAGACGGCTTCCAGAAGCTCCTGATGGGCGCGCTCCTCGCGCAGGGCCTCGGTCTCGGCGCGCCTGAGGGCCCGGGCCCGCTCGCGCTTGCGCAGGTATTTCTCGTGCCACTCCTCGACGAAGGCGTCCCGCTCCTCCTCGCTGGAGAACGTTTTGCTTTCCAGGATCTTTTCGAGTTTCGCGGCGATCTTGGGGTCGTCGATTTCCCGGTAGGGGTCGGTCTCGGAGGTCATGTCTTGCCTTCGCGAATGTCTTGGCTCAGAAAATCGGCTGTCCCACGCGCCCGACAGCGCCGCAACGCTACTGTCCGGCACCCGCAAAGGCCAGCCCCGCCGCGTCCGCCGCGCACGGGTCCGCCGCCCGCCCGAGGAGCCCGCCATGGCGCCCCCGACCGTCCCCCCCCTCCCCGGCCCCGCCCCGCACGTCCCCGCGCGGCGCAACCGCCTGGCCGAGAGCCTGCGCTCGATCGCCGCGCTCGTCCTGCGCGAGATGTCGACCCGCTACGGCCGCACGCCCGGAGGCTACATCTGGGCCCTGCTCGAACCCCTGGGGATGATCCTCATCCTGTCCTTCGCCTGGTCGATCCTGGCCAGCGTGCCGACCCTCGGGACGAGCTATTTCCTCTTCAAGGCGACGGGCTTCATGGTGCTGCAGATGTTCCTCATCAACGCCAACCAGGTGGGGCGGGCGATGAAGTTCTCGCGCGCGCTCCTGTTCTATCCGCAGGTCACCTGGCTCGACGCGCTCCTGGCGCGGTTCCTGCTCAACACGCTGGTGGTGACGCTGGTGACGACGATCATCCTCACCGGCATCCTGATCTTCGAGGACGTGAAGACGATCCTCGACTTCGGCGACATCTTCCTGGCCATGGGGCTCGCCGCGCTCATGGGGCTCTCGGTGGGGACGCTCAACTGCTACCTGTTCCAGCGCATCCCCGTCTGGGAGCAGATCTGGGCGATCGGCACGCGGCCGATGTTCCTGATCTCGGGGGTGGTCTTCATCTACGAGAACCTGCCCGACATGGGCCAGGCGGTGCTGTGGTGGAACCCCGTGCTGCATCTCGCCGGCCTCATGCGCGACGGCTTCTATCCGCTCTATCACCCCGAATACGTCTCTGGCCTCTATATCGGGCTCTGGATCTTCGTTCCCATGACGCTCGGGATGCTGCTCCTGCGGCAGTACTACCGCGACCTGATGAACCTCTAGGGCCGGGCTCCCGGCGCGAGCCTCCCCATCAGCGCGGCCAGCGTCGCCTCCGCGGTCGGCGCGGGGCCGATCGCCGGGGGACCGGGCCAGGCCGCGTCTTCCCAGGTGCGCCCGGCGAGCCGCACGGGGGCGTCGTAGCGGGGCAGGATGTGGAAGTGGACCACCGGGTCCTGCATCATCAGGCAGAGCACGTTGATCCGCACCGCACCCAGCCGGTCCCGCGCCAGCCGCTCGGCCAGGCTCAGTCCCGCGGCGAGGCCCGCCCCCTCCTCGGGCGTGAGCCGCGCGAGATCCTGCACCCCCGAAGCCGCGCTCAGCACCATCGCGCCGGCCGTGATCTGCTCGGGGCGCAGCGACAGCACCCAGCCGCCGGCCTCCGCGAGCGTCAGGTCATCCAGGCGGAACTTCGCGCGGAAAGCGGCCAGATCGGCGGAAATGCCCGAATTAGAGCCTGTTTCAGTGTCTTTTCCGCTCATCCCGTCCGCCCCGTCTCCTCGGGCAGGGCCTGCAGCCCGGCCGCGCGCAGCGCCGAGGAGGAGACATGGCCTGTATAGGGGAAATAGACGATCTCCACGCCCCGGGGCGCGAAGACCGCCTCGAGCGCGACCCAGGCCGGATGCCCCTTCCAGTCGTCGCCCACGAACATCACGTCGAAGCCGAGCGTCGCCTGCGCGGCCGCCTTGTCCATGTCGGTCTGCGCCACCACCCGGTCGACGCAGCGCAGCGCGCCGACGATGGCCATGCGCTCGGCTTCGGGGATGACGGGAGGCCGCCCCTTGCGCGCGGCGGCGAGCGCGTCGGTCGTCACCCCCACGATCAGATGGTCGCAGGCCGCCCGCGCCCGCGTCAGCAGGTTCAGATGGCCGATGTGGAACATGTCGTAGACGCCGGCGGTATAGCCGATCCGGGGCGTCTGTGGCGGCGTCGGCATGGGCGATCCTGCGGTGGCGGCGTCGGGGCCAACCTGCCAGCCGCGCGGGGCGGAGACAAGCGGCCGGCGGCGGGCTATAGCGGGCCCATGGCCCCTGCCCTGCCCGTCCCCCTCGCCCGCGCCGCGGCCCTCGCCCGCCGCGCAGCCTGGTCGCTCGGCCCCCTGCGCGTGCCCCCGCCCCCGCCCCTGCCCCGCGGCCGGCCGATCCGCGTGGGCTTCGTGGTCTGCGAGCCGGGGAAATGGGGGCTCGGATCGCTCGTCGCGGCCCTCGACGCGACCCCCGGCTTCGAGGTGCGGATGTACCCCGCGCTCTCGGACGCGGGCCTGCGGCTGCCCCGGGCGCGCCGGGCCGCGACCTTCCGCGAAAACAGAGCCTATTTTGGGGATATTGCGCCCATCGGAGCCGATCTCTACGACCCCGCGACCGACCGGATGGCCCCGCCCGGGACGATCGGCTGCGACATCGCCTTCCTGCAGCAGCCCTGGGGGATGCGCGACCTGCCGCGCCGGCTCGCCGGGCGGCTGCGCACGGCCTACGTCCACTACGGGATGCCGGTGATCGCGAACGACTGGATGCAGTTCGGCCTGCGCGACTTCCACCCCTGGCTCTGGCGGCATTTCGTGCCGACCGAGACCCATGCCGCCGCCATGGCCGCCCGCCCGGGGCCCCGCCCGCCCCATGTGGTCGTCACCGGGCACCCGAAGTTCGACGCCTATCTCGCCCCCGCCCCCGCGCGCGAGACGGGGCCCTGGCCCGGCCCCCCGGGCCGCAGGCGGGTGATCTTCGCGCCCCACCACGGGCTCGACGCCGGTTCGCTCGGGCTCGGCACCTTCGCCTGGTCGGGCGAGGCCATGCTGGAGCTCGCGCGCGCCCATCCCGACATCGACTTCCTGCTGCGGCCCCATCCGCTGATGGAGACGGGGCTCGCGCGCGCCGGGCTCATGGATCCCGCCGGCTGGGCCGCCTACAGGCGCGGCTGGGCGGCGCTGCCGAACGGCGCGCTCTCGGAGGGGGGCGGCTACATGGCGGCCTTCCGCACCTCCGACGCGCTCGTCACCGACAGCGGGTCGTTCCTGGCCGAATACCTGCCGACGGGGTGCCCGGTCATCCGCCTCGAACGCGAGGGCGCGGCCCCGCTCAATACCTTCGGCGAGAGCCTCGCGCCGGGGTTCTACCGCACCGATACCCGCGCGGGGCTCGCCCGGTTCTTCGAGCGGGTGGTGCGCCGCGGCGACGACCCGCTGGCCCCCGCGCGCGCCGCGGCGGCCGCCCGGCTCACCCCCTTCGCGCGGCCCGCCGCCGAAACGATCGTCGAAAACCTGCTCGTCTCGCGCGACGGGTCGCGTTGCGATTGAACCCCGGGCGCGGGCACGCGATAACCCGGCGACCTCCACCACGATGACACGATCGAAGATGCAGATGAAAAAGGGCTTCCGCGCCTGGAAGCTTCTCCGCGACATCCACAACCGGCTCCGCTACGGGCGCAACGCCCCGCTGACCGACCAGCGCCTGTGGGTCGACCCGCGGCAGATCACCCATACGCTCTACCGGGTCGTCGACGGGCGGCGCGTCTCCTATCGCCGCTCCTCGGCGCATGTGCTCGACGGGGACTGGGACCTGCCGGAGAACCTCACCCCGATCGAGGATCTGCCCAAGATGCAGGTCTGCCGGCGGCGCTTCGTCGAGGGCATGACCTGGCACGAGGCCGGGGCCTACCGCCCCCTGCTCCACCGCATCCGCAAGCAGGGCGCGGCGGACGGCTGCACGACCCTCGAGGAGATCAAGGCCCGCTACCGCGGAGTCGACAGTCTCTATGAAACGATGGCGCGCACCCGGACGCTGCGGATCCGCAAGCGCGTCAACCCCGGGACCCGGCGCGAGTTCGGCGGCATCCTCATCCACATCGACCGCAACGGGCGGGGCATCATGGGCGGCGGCGGGATGCACCGGCTGGCGATCTCCAAGATCCTCGAGCTCGAGGAGATCCCGGTGCAGGTCGGGCTCGTGCACCGGCAGGCCGTCGCGGACGGGCTGATCCCCGGGATGCGCCACCGCGGGCGGCGCGGCGCGGTCCCGGACGCCGTCGGGGACGCGCCCTAGCCCCTAGCCCGTGCCCAGCCGTTGGCCCACGCCCTGCCGGTCCTGGAGCGCGCGCCACCAGTCCTCGTTGTCGAGATACCATTGCACGGTCCGCTCGAGCCCCTCCTCCACCGTGACCGAGGGCCGCCAGCCCAGCTCCGCGCGCATCCGCGTCGGATCGATGGCATAGCGCGCGTCGTGGCCGGGGCGGTCGGTCACGAAGGTGATGAGGTCGGCGTAGGAGGTGCCGTCGGCGCGGGGCCGCTTGGCGTCGAGCGTGGCGCAGAGGGTGCGCACGAGCTCGAGGTTCGAGCGCTCGTTCTCGCCGCCGATGTTGTAGCTCTCGCCCAGGGCCCCCTTCTGCAGCACCGTCAGCAGCGCCTCGGCGTGGTCCTCCACGTAGAGCCAGTCGCGCACGTTCGAGCCGTCGCCGTAGATCGGCAGCGGCTTGCCGGCGAGGGCGTTGAGGATGATGACGGGGATGAGCTTCTCGGGGAAGTGAAAGGGCCCGTAGTTGTTCGAGCAGTTCGAGAGCACCACCGGCAGGCCGTAGGTGTGGAACCAGGCGCGCGCCAGATGGTCGGAGGCGGCTTTCGAGGCCGAATAGGGCGAGCGCGGATCGTAGGGCGTCTCCTCGGTGAACTGCCCCGTGGGGCCGAGCGAGCCGAAGACCTCGTCGGTGGAGACGTGGTGGAAGCGGAAGCCCCCGGGCCGCCCCTGCCCCGCCCAATGGGCGCGCGCGGCCTCGAGCATGTTGTAGGTGCCGGTGATGTTGGTCTCGATGAAGTCGCCCGGCCCGTCGATCGAACGGTCGACGTGGCTCTCGGCGGCGAGGTGCATCACCGCGTCGGGGGTATGCTCGGCGAAGACCGCGTCGAGGGCCGCGCGGTCGCGGATGTCCGCCTGCACGAAGGCGTAGTTCGGGTCGTCCGCGACCGCGGCCACGTTTTCCAGGCAGGCGGCATAGGTCAGCGCGTCGAGGTTGACGACGGAATGGCCGGCGGCGATGGCCCGGCGCACGACGGCCGAGCCGATGAACCCGGCGCCGCCGGTGACGAGAATCTTCATGGATTATCCTTCCCAGACAAAGGGGCTTTCGAAATCTTCAAAGGCGATGGCATCGGCATCCTTGCCCGACAGGAGCGGCGAGCCCTCGAGCCCCCAGTCGATGCCCAGACTGTCCCAGCGGACCGAGTGTTCGTGCCCCGGCGCGTAATAGGCGGTGCATTTGTAGAGGATCTCGGTGTCGAACCGCCGGGTGATGAACCCGTGGAGGAAGCCCGGCGGAATCCACAGCTGCACCGCGTTCTCGAACGACAGCTCCGCCCCGAACCACTGCCCGTAGGTGGGCGAGCCGCGGCGGACGTCGACGACCACGTCGTAGAAGGCGCCGCGGCCGCAGCGCACGAGCTTGCCCTGCGCGTGCGGCGGGGCCTGGAAATGCAGCCCCCGGAGCGTGCCCGCCCCGTGGGAGAGCGAGTAGTTGTCCTGCACGAACTCGGGCAGATGCACGCCCGCCTCCTCCAGCGTGCGCCGGTTCCAGCTCTCGGCGAAGAACCCGCGGGTGTCGCCGAAGCGCTTGGGCGTCAGCTTCAGCAGCCCCGCAAGGGGTGTCTCTTCGATCAGCATGGGGGGCCTCGCGTGGGTGGTCGGGGTGGGTAAAGGGCAGGGGACCGGGGCTTGTCAATCGCCCCCGAGCTCGGCCAGCACCGTGTCGAGCCCGGCGCGCCAATCCGGCGGAGCCACGCCGAAATCCGCGGCGAGCCGCCCGGGGGCCAGGCGCGAATTGAGCGGGCGCGGAGCGGGCGTCGGATAATCCGCGCTCGGGATGCCGGTGACGGTGACGGGGCGCCCCGCCCGGGCGAAGATCTCGCGCGCGAAGCCGGCCCAGCTGACGTGCGGCTCCCCGGCGTAGTGATAGGTGCCGCCCCCCGCGCCGTCCGCCATCGCCCCGGCCATCTTCAGGAGCGTGGCGGCGATGTCGGCGGCGGGCGTCGGCCCGCCCACCTGGTCGTCGACCACCGAGAGGGCGTCGCGGCTTTCGGAGAGGCGCAGCATGGTCTTCACGAAGTTCGCCCCGTGGGCCGAGAAGACCCAGGCCGTGCGCAGGATCGCATGGGGCCCGCCCGCGGCGCGCACCGCGGCCTCCCCAACCAGCTTGGAGCGGCCGTAGGCGCCGAGCGGGGCAGGGGGGGCGTCTTCGGCCCAGGGCGTCTCGCCGCTGCCGTCGAAGACGTAGTCGGTCGACAGATGCAGGAAGGGGATGCCGCGGGCGGCGCAGGCGCGGGCCATGGCCCCCGGGGCCGCCCCGTTGACGATCGTGGCCAGCGGCTCCTCGGTCTCGGCACGGTCGACGGCGGTATGGGCGGCGGCGTTGAGGACGGCCCGGGGGGCATGGGCCTCGATCGCGCGCACGCAGGTGGCGGGGTCGGTCAGATCGGCGGCATCGCGCCCGAGGGTCGTGACGTCGCCCTGCCGGCGGAGTTCGGTGGCGACCTGGCCCGAGCGGCCGAAGACGAGGAGGGTCACGGGCGGCTCCGCCGGTCGGGCAGGGGGGTGTTTCGCGTGCGAAACATCCTGTCTTCGGGGTCACTGTTTCGCACGCGAAACGCCGAAATCCCCGTATCAGAGCCTGTTTCAGTCCCTGCCATCGCCCCAGCTCCCCTTGCGCAGCCAGCCGAGGAAGGCCGCGTCGACCGAGCGCAGCCGCTGCCGCCCGGTCGTGGCCCAGACCTCGCGCCAGCGCGCCTCGAGCGCGTAGATATCCGCCCCGGGCGCAAGGGCGCGGGCGGCCTCGTGGGTTTCGGGGGCGAGCGGGGGCAGGGTGGCCCGCGGCTCGAGCAGGGCGTCGCGCGGCGTCACCTGCAGGATGTCGCCCGGCTCCTCGGCGAGGTGGTAGTCGGGCAGGGCGTCGGCGGCGATCATGTCGCGCAGCATCTTGCGGAACACCCGCCGGGGCGAGGCCGAGCCCGACTTCTTGTGCAGCACCTCGACCGAGATGCGCCAGGCGGGCTGGCGGCCGCAATGCTTGCGCGCGATCTCGTAGATCCGCCGCTCGAGCGGCTTGCGCAGCCCGAAATAGGCCGGCGAGAGCGTCAGCACCGACTTCGACAGCACCGCGCGGTAGAGCCACTCCGAGAGCGTCACCGCGACCGAGACCATGCGCCCGCCCCGGGTGCGGCGCACGATCTCCCAGCTCTCGATCAGGCCGAATCCCGTCGTCGTCTCGTGCGCCCCGGTGACGATGTTCGTCGTGATCCGCGTGCCGGCCAGCCGCTCGAAGGCGTCGCGCAGCCGGCGGTAGGCATCGCCGCTCGTCTCGCGCCCGGTCGCCGTCAGCAGGTCGTGGGCCCTGAGCGTCAGCGACCGCCCCACCGCGCGCCCGGCGTTGAGCGCGGCCATCAGCTGGCTGATGCAGAAGATCAGGATGTCCTTGTCGTGGATCGTGGCGAGCCCACGCACCGAGGGCGTGACCGTGATCTCGGTGCCGTTGTGGTCGTAGCGCAGCACCCGCAGGTCGGGCCGGGTCGAGAGGCTGAAGACCGGGTGCTCCATCGTGGCAAGGTCATCCTTCGGGATCGCGCCCAGGATATCGCAAAGGAAGAAATCCCCCTGCCGCAACTGTTGAAGCGCCTCTGCCATACGGATCCGCCTGTCCTGCCCATCGAACCCGCCCGGGTCGTGGCGCCCGGATTCGTGGTTTCGATGACACCTGCGTAGAGATATCCACAGGAGGCGTCCAGTTTTTCCGCCCCGGCGAACGGGGGTTCGGAGTCGGGCGAGCGTGGTTTCGGAGTCGCATCTTCGGGGGTTCGGAATCGCCACCCGAAATGGCAGGATCGGGGAACGCCCGCAAAACAAGGGCCCGGATAGACGTGCGATCGGACGGGGCAGGGGGCATAACACATCAATAACCCGAAATAACACGGATCGAAGCGGAGATCCGCCCGACAGGAACGGGGATCAGGTCAGGAAAGAAGTGGCACATGCTGCGTTTTTGGGTAAACTGCCTAAAACACGGCATATGAGCGGATCGACAGGCATGGCACGCGAGGCGAGCGGCGGCACCACCCCGGCCTATTTCAACATCGACCCCGAGGCGGCGCTGGCGGAGCTCGGGGGCCCGGTGACGACCGAGGGCTTCGCCGAGATGGCGCGCGCCTGCGCGGCCGGGCGCGACGACCTCGTGGGCCGGGGCCTCGGCGAGGACGGGCAGAAGCGGCTGCGCCTCTTCTCCACCTGGGAGATCACGCGCTACCTCATCCCCGTGGCGCCCGCCTATTTCCGCCGGGTGCTCAAGGCCCACCCCGACCTGCCCCAGGGCCGATCGGAGAGCGCGGGGGGCGCCAAGTGGTTCACCCTCGACGAGGTGCTGCGCCTGCGCGCCCATTTCGCCGCCGAGGGCAGCCGGACGAAGGAATACAAACCCTACCGTCCCCCGGGCCAGCCGGCGAAGGTCGTGGGCGTGGCGAACTTCAAGGGCGGCGTCGGCAAATCCTCGACCTGCGCGCATCTCGCCATGTCGGCGGCGCTCGACGGCTACCGGGTGCTCGTCATCGACCTCGACAGCCAGGGCTCGCTGACCTCGATCTTCGGCGGCCGTGTCGCGGACGAATGGCAGACCGTCTTCCCGATGATCGCCGGCCACCACGCGCGCCACCTGCGGGCGACAAACCAGGGCCGCATCGACCGGGGGGAGGCGCCGCTGCCGCTCGACGAGACGCTGACGGCGGCGCTCGACGTCGATCCGCGCGACCTGGTGCAGAAGACCCACTGGCCCAACATCGACCTCATCGGCGCGCAGCTCAATCTCTACTGGGCAGAGTTTCAGATCCCCGTCTGGCGGATGCGCGCGCAGGGCTGGAAGCTCTGGGACGCGCTCTCCGACGCGCTGGAGGAGGGGGGGCTGCTCGAGGAGTACGACATCGTCTTCCTCGATACGCCCCCGGCGCTCGGGTATCTCACGATCAACGGGCTCGCCGCCGCCGACATCCTGCTCGTGCCCCTGGGCGCCTCCTTCCTCGAGTTCGATTCGACGGGGCGGTTCCTCGATATGCTGCACGCGACCTTCTCCTCGATCGAGGAGGGGGAGAACATGGCCGCGCGCGCGCTCGGGCGCGAGGAGACGGCCTTCGAGTGGGACGCGGTGCGCGCGGTGCTCACGCGCTACGACGGGGCCCAGCAGGGGGAGATGGCGGCACTCATGCAGAGCTACCTCGGCAAGACGCTCTCGCCCCACCGGCAGGATTTCACCGCGCTCATCGGGCAGGCGGGCGAACAGGTGAGCGGCATCTACGAGGCCGATTACCGCGACTTCAACCGCGAGACTTACGCCCGCGGGCGCGAGACCTTCGATCAGACCTATGCCGCCTTCAAGCGGCTGCTGATCGGCACCTGGCACCGCGATGTGGCGGCGGCGGCGCAACGGGCGGATGCTCCGGCTTAAGCACGGGGGAATCGTCACGCAACGGGAGGGCCTCGGATGGCCAAGCGCAAACGTCTGGAGGTCGGGACGCCCCCGGCCGTTGAGACCAAGGAGACGGCTCCGGGGCAGGGGGCTCCGGCGGCCTCCGGCGGGGCAGGGGCCATGGCCCCGGTCGCGCAGGTGACGGGGCAGGCGGCGGGGATGGCCGCGCTCCAGGAGATGTCGGACTTCATCGCCACCGCCCGGGCCGAGGGCCGGCTCGTCGCGGCGCTGCCGCTCGGCCAGATCGAGGTCGATCACCTGCAGCGCGACCGGCTGATGCCCGAGGCACCCGGAACGGACGAGGACATGCAGGCCCTGATCGAGAGCCTGCGCGCCCGGGGCCAGCAGGTGCCGATCGACGTGGTGCGGCTACGGAGCCGGCCGGGCGAGCGGTATGGCCTGATCTCGGGGATGCGGCGGGTGACGGCGCTGCGCGCGCTCCACGCCGAGACGCGGGAGGCGCGGTTCTCCACGGTCAAGGCGCGGGTGATCCGGCCCGAGACCCTTCCGGCGGCCTATCTGTCGATGGTCGAGGAGAACGAGATCCGCGCGGGTGTCAGCTTCTACGAGCGCGCGCGCGTCGCGGTGAAGGCGGTGGAGGCCGGGGCCTTCACCGACCTGCCGGCGGCGCTGAAGGGTCTCTACGGCAACGTTTCGCGTGCGAAACGCTCCAAGATCGGCAGCTTCGCCGAGGTGGTCTCCGCGCTCGACGGCGCGCTGCGCTTTCCGGCCGCGCTCTCGGAGAAGCGGGGCCTGGCGCTGGTGGCGGCGCTCCGGGCGGATCCGGCGCTTGCCGGGCGGCTCGTCGCCGCGCTCGACGCGGCCGGGGCCTCCGATGCCTCCGCTGAACAGAAGGTGCTGACCACGGCGCTCACGCCCCCGAAGCCCACGCCGGAGCCGACCCGCGCGGCCCCGGTCGACCTGCGGCGCCGGGGCGCGGATCTCGTCCTTTCGGGCCCGGGGGTGACGCCGGCCCTGCAGCGCGACCTCGCGGCCTGGCTCGCGGCCCGCGACGGGGAGTGAAACAGGCCCTGACCGGCGAAACAGAGCCTGTTTTTCCACGGCAAAGGCCCCGGGTCATACCGGGCCTGAATTACATAATACGGATTCTGGCCGTCGGTGTCGCGCACGCCCGGGGCCCCGCGGTCCGATCCCCGGAGCTGTGTCCGGGAGGTGACCCCTACCAAAAATTAACCGCGGGCGGGGTATTTACGGGGTGCGCGTCGGAAAAGTGACATAATCTCCAGGTCACGACCCATTCCAACATCTGTGTTTTTCCGGAGTCTGCCATGTCCGTTACCTCGAACCCCCGCTTCTCCGATCAGTGGCATTTCGACCTGATCGGGGACATCGAAGCCGTGTGGGACGACTATACCGCCGACGGTGTCACCGTCGGCGTCTACGACGACGGCGTCGAATACACCCATTCCGACCTCGACGGCAATTACGACAGCTCGCTGCACTTCTCCTACCCGGGGTTCGACGGCGACGGCGCCCCCGACAATCCGGGCGATTCCCACGGCACCTCGGTCGCCGGCATCATCGCCGCGGAGAACAACGGCATCGGCGGCGTCGGCGTGGCCTACGATGCCACGATCACCGGCCTGCGCCTTCTGGGCGACAACGGGGCCTATGCCGGCCCCAACGGCACCGAGCGCGCCATGCTCGAGTACATGTCGGCCTTCGACATCACCAACAACTCCTGGGGCTACACCCCGACCTACGCGGGTTTCCTGAGCCTGCTCGACGCGACCTCCCAGGCCTCGCGCGAGGTCGGGGCCTTCGAGAACGCGGTCGAGACCGGCCGCGGCGGCCTCGGCACGATCGTCGTCAAGGCGGCGGGCAACGACACGCGCAACGTCCAGGGCGAGGGGCACAACCTCTCCTCCACCACGATCACGGTCGCCGCGACGTTCCAGGACGGCGGGGTCGCGAGCTATTCCAACTGGGGCACGGCGCTCCTGATCGCGGGGCCGGCGGCCTCGAACACCACGGCGACGGGCAACGGCTACACGTCGGGCTTCGGGGGCACCTCGGCGGCGACGCCGGTGGTCTCGGGCGTGGTCGCGCTGATGCTCGAGGCCGAGGACGGCCTCGGCTGGCGCGACGTGCAGAACATCCTCGCCCTCTCGGCGGCGCACACCGGCTCGGCCTTCGGGTCCTCCGCCCAGGGGTTCGAACAGGGGGAATGGTTCTCCAACGGCGCATCGAACTGGAACGGCGGCGGGATGAGCTATTCCATCTCCTACGGCTTCGGCATGGTCGACGCCCATGCCGCGGTGCGCATGGCCGAGGTCTGGCAGATGCTCTTCAGGGCGGCCGCCACCTCCGCCAACGAGGAGCGCGTGAGCGTCTCGATGGGCGGCGGGCCCGTGGCGATCAACGACAATTCCACGGTGGATATCGACCTCGTCGTCGGCCAGGACATCGAGGTCGAGCACATCTACGTCTCGATCGAGGGCAACCACACGTTCATCGGCGACCTGACGCTGCAGCTCGTCGCGCCCACGGGCGAGATCTACGACCTCTTCCTGCAGGAGGGCGGCAACATGGATTTCGAGGGCTGGACCTTCGGGGTCGCCGCCGCGCTTGGCGTGGCCTCGGCCGGCACCTGGACGGTACGGGTGACCGACAGCGTCGGCGGGGACACCGGCCAGGTGACCGACCTCGAGCTGGAGTTCGTCGGCGCGGCGGCCACGGTCGACACGGTGCATCACTTCACCGACGACTTCCTCGACTACGCGGACGAGGAAGGCGCGCGGACCACCCTGCGCGACACCGACGGCGGCCTCGACTGGGTGAACCTCGCCGCGGTGACGGGCGACGCGAACGTCGACCTGCGCAGCGGCGAGCGCGACATCGCGGTCGACGGCACGATCTGGGTCGACCTGGCCTCGGGCACGATCATCGAGAACGTGGCCACGGGCGACGGCGACGACACGCTGCGCGGCTGGTCGCAGGACAACATCCTCTTCTCGGGCCGCGGCAACGACCGCCTCTACGGCTACGACGGCGACGACACGCTCATGGGCGATGCCGGGCGCGACCAGCTGGTGGGCGGCGCGGGCGACGACAGCCTGCGCGGCGGATCGAGCAGCGACACGCTCTACGGCGGGTCGGGGGACGACACGCTGCGCGGCGACAGCGGCGGCGACGCGCTCTATGCCGGGACCGGCAACGACCGTCTCTACGGGTCCAACTCCGCCGACACGATGGACGGCTCCGCGGGCGACGACCTGCTGGTCGGGGCCGGCGGGGCCGACGACATGCTGGGCGGCAGCGGGGACGACACGCTCTACGGCAACAGCGGCAACGACACGCTCGACGGCGAGGCCGGCGACGACTGGAGTTCGGGCGGCGACGGCCGCGACCTCCTCCTCGGGCGCGACGGCAACGACACCATGCGCGGCGGCAACCAGGACGACCGCTTCTACGGCAACGACGGCAACGACGTGCTGGCCGGCAACCTGGGCGACGATTCCCTCTACGGCGGCAACGGCGACGACCGGCTCTTCGGCGGCGGCGACGACGACCTGCTCGACGGCGGCGGCGGCCGCGACGAGCTCGACGGCGGCGCGGGGGCCGATACCTTCGTCTTCGATCGGGTCTCCGACAGCAGCCACGGCGCGGGTCGCGACGAGATCCGCGGCTTCACCTCGGGCGAGGACGTGATCGACCTGTCGGGTTTCTCGGGGACGCTCGACTTCGTCACGAGCTACACCGGCAGCGCCGGAGAGGTGCGCTACAACGACAGCATCGGCCGGCTCTACATCGACGTGGACGGCGACGGGGCCTCGGACTTCTCGGTCGACATCGTCGGGGCCCCTGCCCTGGTCGAGGACGACCTCATCCTCTGAGACCGTCCCCGCCGCGCGCGGTCAGCCTTCGCGCGCGGCCGCGGCTTCGGCCTTTCTCTGGGCCGCGCGCCGGGCCTTCTTGCGGGCCTGGCGGGCGGCCGTCTTGCTCTTCCAGCCCTGGACCATCACGTCGTAGAACAGAAACGACAGCGCCGCGTCCACGGTGACGTCGGACCGGGTCTTGATGCCGCGGGCGTCGAGGATGTGGCGCAGCCGCTCGATCTCCTCGGGGCGGGGCCTTTCCATCTCGGCGCGCGCGGCTTCGAGATCCGGCGCGCCCTCGGCGAAATCGTCGGTGAAGTCGATCGCCGCCGCGTCCTTCAGCCAGTCGAGGTCGGCGACATCCACCGTCTCGCGGGTGAAGAGCGCGCGCGGCAGCCGGTAGCTCGCCCCCGGAAAGACACGGCCCATCAGGTGCACGAAGGCCTTGCGCGCCTCGAGCGCCTGCCGGCAGCCGGTGGTGACGGGCCCGTGGCGGTTGAAGCGGAACAGAAGCCGCGTGGCGGCGTCGCTCAGGCTCTCGTTGGTGACCTGCTCGGGCCAGTCGGCCCCCCGGATCCCGGCGATCTCCATCAGATCCTGCACCACCGAGCCGTCGACCAGCGTGTCGCGGTTGAAGTCGCGCAGGATGACGTTCTCGGGCCCGAAGACCTCGAGGAACTTCTCGAAGCGGTCGCGGTAGCCCGGTTCGGGGATCTTGATCCCGCGGGCGTCGAACTTGACGCGCTGCTGGAACTGGGAGCTGGCGAAGGCCACCGGGTCGCGCAGGTAGCCGACCACCGTGATCTCGTCGCAACGGGGCGCGAGGAAGTCCCGGATCGCGGGAACGTCGTCGGCGGGGATCCGGGAGATGTCCTCGCCCGAGAGAATCAGCGTCTCGCGATCGATCTCCAGCTCCCGCGTCAGGCGGCTGGCATAGACCTCGGTGCGGCGGTCGATCTCGGCCCGGCCGATGCCGCGCTGGCGGAAGAAGCGCTTCTCGTAGCGGGTGTCCGAGAACATGCTGTAGATCGGGATCGAATGGTTTTCCGTTCCGAGGTCGGCGTAGCGGACGCGGCCGTCGTCATAGCCGTTCAGGCTTCTCTGGATCGAGCTGGAGCCCGTCTTGTGCATGCCGATGTGCAGGATGATGCGTTTCATGAGACGTCGAGGGAATCTGTGATGGAAATTTGAAGGGGGTCGACGAAACCATTTTACATATATTTTACAATGACTTGGTAAATAAAACGCCGTGCCGCGGGACCAGGTCGCGCCGGGCCGCGGTGCTGTCGCCGGAGATGTGGCGGATGCCCGGGCGAAGGAAATATTTTCCGGGCAAATATCTGATTTGTTTGTTTTCTGGTTGGGAAACGAAACAGGTTTGCCGCGCAAGGGCGGGCCGTACCGACAATCAGGGAAGATTAGGAGCGTGGCCGGGCGCGTGCAACCTGTGAGGGGGCGGAAGGGCCGGACGACCGTGGAGGTTACGCCCCGTCACCGGCCTCCTAGAGGCCCGTGAGCGCCGCGCGGGGATCGTCGCCCGAGAGCAGGGTTTCGGCCACCGCCCCGGCGCGGGCCGCGTCGAGGCCCGCGAAGATGGCGAGGTCGGTGAACTTCGCGCGCAGGTCGCCCTCGGTCAGCGGCACTTCGGGCTCGCCGCGCGGCAGGTCGATGCGCGCCGAGAGCCGGCGGCCGTCGTGCAGCGCAAGCGTCACCGCCGCGGGGCGGCGCCCGGGCACGAGCGCGCTCATCTCCGGATCCTCGCGCACGGTGGTCGCGCGCATCAGGCGCAGCGTCTCCGCGTCGGCGAGCGCGTCCGGGGCGAAGGCATCCATTCCCGACCGCCCGAGGCTCAGGGCGGCGGCGGCGCAATAGGGGATGCCGAGGCGGGCCGAATAGGGGCCGTCGACCTCGGTGTGGTCGTGCTTGTGCACGGCGAGCCGGTAGGTCTCGACCTCGATCCCCGTCACGTCGGCGGCGCGCACCCCCTCCGCCGCGCGCAGCCGCAGCACCGCCTCGACGGGCGCGTGGCAGTAGCGGCAGGAGGCATAGGGCTTGAGATAGACCGTCTCGATGCAGAAGGGCGCCGCGACCGTCAGCGCGCCGGGGGCCGCGGGGGTGCCGCGCAGCATCGCCATCAGCCCGTGGGGCCCGTCGAGGATGCCCGCGGGACCGGGAAAGCCCGCGTCCGCCGTCAGCGCCGCGGCGAGGCCGGTGAGCGCGGGCTGCCCGGCGTTGTAGGGTTTCAATTCGGAGCCGGCGGAGAAGGCCTTCACCATCCCCGAGGCCGAGGTGCAGGCCGCCGCGAGCGCCGCGTTCAGGCCCGCGCGGTCGAAACCGAGGGCGACGCCCGTGCCCACGGCCGCGCCGATCACCCCGAAGACGCCCGATCCGTGCCAGCCGTTCAGCTTGGCCTCGGGCTGGCAGGCGATGGCCACGCGCAGCGCCGCCTCGTAGCCGGTGACGATGCCGGCGAGGAAGCGGTCGGGCGTCATCCGGGGGTCGTGCGCCACGGCGAGGAGCGCGGCGATGAGCGGCCCGCCCGCGTGGGTGATGCCGGAGCGGTGGCCGTCGTCGAGTTCGACCACGTGGGAGTGCATCCCGTTCACGAGCGCGGCCGTGAGCGGCGTGGTGCTGCGCCCGGTGCCCGGCACCGGGGCGGGGCCCGCGCCGCCCTGCGCGAGGAGCGGCGCGATGCGGTCGCGTTCGCTCGCCGCGCCGGCGAGGACGCAGCCCAGCCAGTCGAGGAGCCGCAGCCGCGCCGTGGCGGCGAGCGCGGGCGTCATCCCCCGGGCGAGCGCCTCGATCCCGTCGAGGAGCCGGGCGGTCTCCGCCCCCTCGGCGGGCCCCGGGCCGGTCACTGCTGGAAGAGCCGCAGGAGCGCGCGCTCGTCCTCGACCACGCCGTAGGCGTCGGCGAGGAGGGAGATGCGGCGCGCCCAGCTGCGGTGGGGGTTGATCTCGTTCATCTTGTTCGACTTCGACGACTTGATGACCCCGCCCGAGGTGTCGAGGATCTGGCGCGCGTCCTCGTATTCCTCGCGCGTGACGGCCTGCATCGCGTTGACGTAGCGCAGGTGCGAGGGGTGGATCACGGTCTTGCCGGTGAAGCCGTTGGCCTTGTCGAGCACGACCTCGCGCAGGAGCCCGTCGATCGCGTCGTTCAGGATCGGCGTGTTGGTGCGCAGGCTGCGGTGCAGGTCGATCTGCATCACCTTCTCGAGGTCGTCGCGCTTGTAGGCCAGGAAGTATTCCCAGACCGGGGCGGAGACGACGTGGTCCTCCTCGGCGCGGCCGAAGAAGTTGAGGATGTCGGCGAGCGCGTCGCGCACCGGCAGGATGTCGTAGATCGACGAGCCGATCCCCCGGCGCACCCCGAAGAAGGACGAGAAGTCGGTGCCCCCCACCCGGATGTTGAGGATGTAGCGGCGGTAGTCGCGCGCCACCTGCATGAGCCGGTCGAGCTCGGCGCGGCGGGTCTCGGCGAAGGCGATCGAGCGGCCCTCGAGGATGGGCATCCCGTAGAGCGTGGTCTCGAAACGCTCGTTCAGCCCGGCGAGCAGGTCGAGATACTCGTGGGCGTTGTCGGAGTAGAACTTCGGGAAGACGAAGCCCGAGAGCACGTGGGCGAGCGGCGGCGTGAGCCGGTCGGCGAAGCTGCGGAACTGGTCCATCGAGCGCACGCGCAGGAAGATCAGCGGCACGTCCGCCTCGGCCAGCGCCCCGGCCCCGACCTGCCCGGCGAGCCAGCCGAGCTGTTCGATCACGTTGTCTTCCCCGGCGGAGAGATCCTCGGGGCGGATGGCGTCCTCGAAGCACATCACCATCGAGAGCACGTCGGTCAGCTCCCCGGCGACGATCTTGTCCATCACCGCGCGGGTCGAGGGCATGTAGAGCGTGCCGCCGAGGCAGTAGCGCAGCAGGTCGCGGTCGGACTGGCGGCTGAAGGGTTGCGGTTCGCGGAAGAAGAGATCCGCGTCCTGGGTCGTGTTGTGTCGCATCGTGTCGTCTTCGGGGTCAGGCGGTGGCCGCCAGGGGGCGGCCGCCGCGGAGGGGCGCGCGCAGGGCGTCGACGATGCGGGCGATGTCGTCGTCGGTCATCGAGGGGAAGATCGGCAGGCACATCACCCGCTGCGACATCTCGCTGGCCACCGGCAGGTTCGCCGGGGCCGCCGAGGGCAGGTCCGAATACATCGGCAGCGTCGTCAGCAGCGGATAGAAGTAGCGCCGGGTCAGGATGTTGACCTCGCGCAGGTGATCGTAGAGCCCGTCGCGCGTCAGCGGATAGGCATCGTTCACCACGATCGGGAAATAGGCCCAGTTGGAGCGCGTCTGGTTCGGCTTCGGCACCGGGTCGAGGCCGGGCACGTCGGCGAGGGCCGCGCGGTAGGCGGCGTCGATCTCGCCGCGCCGGGCGAGGCAGGCGTCGATATGGCCGAGCTGCGCGAGGCCCATGGCGGCGTGGATCTCGCTCATCTTGCCGTTGCAGCCGGCGACCTTGATCGTCAGCTCGTCGACGATGCCGAAGTTCTTCAGCTCGTCGATATGGTGCTTCATGGCCGCGTCGCGGCAGATGACGGCCCCGCCCTCGAAGGTGTTGAAGACCTTTGTCGCATGGAGCGAGAGCGTCGAGAGATCGCCGCGCGCGAGGATCGAGCCCTCCTCGTTGTGCACGCCGAAGGCATGGGCGGCGTCGTAGACCACCTTGAGCCCGTGGCGGTCGGCGATGTCGCGGATCGCGGCCATGTCGCAGGGGTTGCCGTAGCAGTGGACGGGCAGGATCGCGGTGGTGCGCGGGGTGATCGCCGCCTCGATCTTCGCGGGATCGAGGTTGAGCGTCACCGGGTCGATGTCGACGAAGACCGGGGTGTTCTTGTTCCAGATCAGCGCGTTCGTCGTGGCCACGAAGGAGAAGGGCGTGGTGATGACCTCGCCCTCGAGGTCGAGCGCCTGCAGCGCGGTGATGAGCGCGATGGTGCCGTTGTTGAAGAGCGCGAGATGCTCGACGCCGAGATAGGCGGCGAGATCGGCCTCGAGCCGCTGGTGCAGCGGGCCGCCGTTCGTCAGGAAGCGGTTCTCCCAGATCTCCTCGACGTAGGGGATGAACTCCTCGAGCGGGGGCAGGAAGGGCTGGGTGACGTGGATCTTGTGGTCGCTCATTGCGCATCCTCCCGGGCGAGGCTCTTGAGATAGGTTCCGTAGCCGGTCTTGCCCAGCAGCTCGGCCTGCCGCAGGAGCGCGTCGCTGTCGATCCAGCCCTTGCCGTAGGCGATTTCCTCGAGACAGGCGATCTTGTAGCCCTGCCGCGCCTCGACGGTCGAGACGAAGGAGGAGGCATCGAGGAGCGACTGGTGCGTGCCGGTGTCGAGCCAGGCGAAGCCGCGCCCCAGAAGCTGCACGTAGAGCTCGCCGCCCTCGAGGTAGGCGCGGTTGACGTCGGTGATCTCCAGCTCGCCGCGGTCCGAGGGCTTCACGTCGCGGGCGATCTCCACCACCCGGTTGTCGTAGAAGTAGAGCCCGGTGACGGCATAGGAGCTCTTGGGCGTCTCCGGCTTCTCCTCGACCGAGAGGACGCGGCGGTTGGCGTCGAACTCGACCACGCCGAACCGCTCGGGGTCGTGGACCTGATAGGCGAAGACGGTGGCGCCGCGGGCGCGCGCCGAGGCCTGCAGCAGGAGCTGGCTGAAGCCCGGGCCGTAGAAGATGTTGTCGCCGAGCACGAGGCAGACGGGGTCGTCGCCGATGAACTCCTCGCCGATCAGGAAGGCCTGGGCCAGGCCGTCGGGGCTCGGCTGCTCGGCGTATTGCAGGCGGATGCCGAACTGCGACCCGTCGCCCAGGAGGCGGCGGTACTGGTCGATGTCGTCGGGGGTGGAGATGAGCAGGATGTCCTGGATCCCGCTGAGCATCAGCACGCTGAGCGGATGGTAGATCATCGGCTTGTCGTGGATCGGCAGGAGCTGCTTCGAGACCGCCCGGGTGACCGGATAGAGCCGGGTCCCCGATCCTCCGGCCAGGACGATTCCCTTGCGCCGCGTGCTCTGGCTCATGGCCATGTCTCCTCGTTCAATCGCCCCCTTGCCGCACCGGCGGGGCCAAATCTTCAAATAACGTTCGAAACCAAAATGGTGCCTTTCGGCAGGGGTCTCATAGTCGCGGGGCCGTCCGAGCGCCACGCGAAAATCCGAACAGGCGGAGACCCGCGGGTCGCGTTGACCTCCCGTTTCCCCGCTCATAATGTCCCCCGGGCTTCCCCCGGGGGGGCCGTCCGCCCGGTTCGGCGGCAATTTCTTGATTAGAGACGATTATGCAGAAGACACGCGATTTCCTCGACAGCCTCGGCCTGCCTGCGGGCGACCGATACGACCTGCCCACCTCCGAGAAGCGCTTCGAGGACGGGGCCCAGTACCGCTTCGAGGTGCCCGGCATCCAGGGGCCCGGGGCGATGCGCGCGCTCCTGGCGGCGGTGGACGAGACCGGCGTGCCGATCCACCGCATCACCCAGACCAAGGGCGTGATGACCCTCCTCGACGCGGAGATCGAGCAGATGGTCGAGATGGTGCGCCCGCGCGGCATCGAACTCGTGCTCTCGATCGGGCCGCGGGCCACGACCGACACCTCGGCCTCGGTCAACACCTCCGAGGGCAGCCGCATGGGCTACCGCCTGCGCGGGCAGGAGCAGGTCGTGCGCGCCGTCGAGGAGATCCGCCGCGGCCTCGCGCTCGGCGTGACCTCCTTCATGGTCTACGACGAGGGGGCGCTCTGGCTGCTGGGCAAGATGCGCGCCGCCGGCGAGATCCCGGCGGAGGTGCGCTTCAAGGTCTCGGCCCACACCGGCCACGGCAACCCCTGCGCGGCGCGGATGCTCACCGAGATCGGCGCCGACAGCTTCAACCCGATCCGCGACATCCAGCTGCAGATGCTCGCCGCGATCCGCCAGGCGGTCGACGTGCCGCTCGACGTGCACACCGAGAACCCGGCCTCCTCGGGCGGCTTCATCCGCCACTACGAGGTGCCCGAGATGGTGCGCGTCGCCGCCCCCATCTACCTCAAGACCGGCGGCTCGGTCGCCAAGTCCCACAGCTGGGACACCACCGATGCCGATGCGGTCAAGCGGATGAAGCAGGTGCAGCTCGTCAAGCGGATGCTCGACGCCTACGCCCCCGACGCCGTGACCCACCCGCCCGCCCGGGGCTGAGGCCATGCCCGACATCTCCCTCGGCGAACTCGACCGGTTCGCCCGCGCCGTCCTCGTGGCCCGGGGCGTGCCCGCGGCCGATGCCGCCCTCGTGGCGGAGTCGATCACCTACGCCCATGCCCACGGCAAGGGCACCCACGGCGCCCCCCGCCTGCCGATCTACGTCGACCGGATCGAGAAGGGCCTGATGCAGGCCGAGACGCCGCTGACCGAACTGTCGGCGGCCCCGGCGCTGGCGCTCCTCGACGCGGGCGACGGCTTCGGCCAGGTCGCCGGCATCCGCGGTATGGACCGGGCCGTCGACATGGCGCGCACCGCGGGCGTCGGCCTCGTGGGCATCCGCCACAGCCACAACTTCGGCACCGCCGCCTTCATCGCCCATCGCGCGGTCGCGGCGGGCATGGCGGCCATGGTGCTGGCCAACGCCGCCCCCGCGATCGCCCCCACGGGCGGGCAGCGGGCGGTCTTCGGCACCAATCCGATCGCCTTCGGCTTCCCGGCGCCCGCGGGGCATCCGCCGGTGATCCTCGACATGGCCACGTCGCAGGCCGCGCGCGGCAAGATCCGCCTCGCCGCCACCAACGGCGAGGCGATTCCCGAGGGCTGGGCCCTCGACGCCGAGGGCCGGCCGACGACCGATCCGGTCGCCGCCCTCGCCGGGTCGATGCTGCCGGTGGGCGGGGCCAAGGGCTACGGGCTGTCGCTCGTCGTCGACGTGATGGCGGGGCTGATGACGCGCTCGGCCAGCGGGGGGCGCGCGCGCAACCTCAACACGCCCGACGGGCCCTCGCGCTCGGGGCACATGCTCCTGGCGATCGACATCGAGCGCCTCCTGCCAAGGGCCGATTACGACGCGGCCTTCGCCGAGCTCATCGCCGCGACCCGGGCCGCGGGGCCCGAGGGCGGTGTCTTCCTGCCCGGGGAGCGCGGCGCGGGCCACATGGCGGGGCGGGATGGCAAGGTTCCGCTCTCGGCGGCGGTCCTGGCGAAGCTCGACGCGCTCGCGGCGGCGACCGGCGTTGCATCGCCGGCGCATGATTGACATGGAGAGGCCGGGGAAGGACCGGTCGGATGCGATGAAGGACGGGCATCAGAAATGAACGATACGGTACCGCGGCCCACCGCCGTTGTCCTGGGCGGAACGAGCCCGCATATCGCCCTGATCGGGCTTTTGCGCGCGCGCGGCTGGCGCGTCGTGCTGGTCGACTACCTGCCCCATCCGCCGGCGGCGTCCCACGCCGACCTGCATGTCCAGGAAAGCACCCTCGATCCGGCGGCCGTGCGCCGCGTGGCCGAGGCCGAGGGCGCGACCCTCGTGATCGCCACCTGCGTCGATCAGGCCAATGTCGTCGCCATCGAGGTCTCCGAGGCGATGGGCCTGCCCCACCCCTACCCCCATGCCACCGCCGCGCTCATCGGCAACAAGGGCGGCATGAAGGCCCGGCTGCGCGACGCCGGCCTGCCGACCGCGCGCCACGTCTATATCGAGGACCCGGCCGATCTCGCCCGGCAGGTGGCGGGGCTGTCGTTCCCGCTGGTGGTGAAGCCCGCCGATTCCAACGGCTCGGCCGGGGTGCGCCGGGCCGACGACATGGCCGCCCTCGAGGAGCATCTGGCGCTCGCCCTCGGCATCAGCCGGGTCGGACAGGCGGTGGTCGAGGAATTCGTCACCGGCCCGGAGCTGTCGATCGACTGCTTCGTCGAGGCCGGCCGCGCGAAGATCGTGCTGGTGCGGCGCAAGTTCCAGATGCTGGGCGTGCCCACTGACAAGGTGATCCAGTCGACCGGCTCGATCGCGCCGTACCCCCTGCCCGCGGAGGTGCAGGCCGGGGCCGAGGACGTGCTGAGCGACCTGGCCGCGGCCTTCGGGCTCGACAACGTGCCGATGCTCGTCCAGGCCTTCCTGACCGACGCGGGCCTCAGCCTGATCGAGTTCTCGCCCCGGCTTTCGGGGGGGACGGGCTCGGCGGTGACGCGGATGGTCTCGGGCTTCGACGCGATCGAGGCCTCCCTCGACAGCTGGCTCGGCCGGCCGGTCTCCGTGGACCTCGCCCCGACCGGGCTCTGGACGATGACGAACACCGTCTACGCCGACCCGGGCACCTTCGAGCGGGTCGAGGGGGTCGAGGCGCTGCTCGACGACGGCACCATCGCGCGCTGGATGTCCTACCGCGCGCCGGGCACCGAGATCGGCGACGACATGTCCACCCGCTCCCGCGTGGGGGCCTTCCTGGTGACGGCCCCCGACCGGGCCGGCGCCTTCGCGCGCACCCGCGCCGCCATCGAACGTCTCGAGGTGCGCGACACCGCGGGACGCGCGATCATGCGCCGCGACATCTTCAGCCAGCTCGACGACCCCGACGACGCCTGATCCTCCGGAGCCCCCGATGCCCGCCACGCTCTACGACAGCCCCTATTACCGCGACCAGTTCAGCACGGGGCCCATGCGCGCGCTCTTCTCCGACGACGGCCGATTCGCCTCCTGGCTGGCCTACGAGGCGGCGCTCGCCCGGGCCGAGGCCGCCTGCGGCGTGATTCCCGACGAGGCGGCCGAGGCCATCGCGACGGCGGCGGCCTCGACCGACATCCTCGATCCGGCGGCCATGCGCGACCATTTCGAGCGCGTGGGCTTCGCCATCCTGCCCCTGGTCAAGCAGCTGCGCGACGCCTGCCCGGAGACGGCAGCGCGCTACGTCCACTGGGGGGCGACGACGCAGGACGTGCTCGACACCGGGCTCGTGCTGCAGATGCGCGAGGGCCTCGCCCTGATCGAGGCGGAGCTCGACGGGACGATCGCCGCCCTCGCCCGGCTCGCCCGCGCCCACCGCGACACGCCCCAGGCCGGGCGCACCTTCCAGCAGCACGCCGTCCCGATCACCTTCGGCTACAAGGTGGCGGGCTGGCTCGACGAGGCGCTGCGCCACCGCGCCCGCCTGCCCGCCCTGAAGGAGCGCGCCTTCGCGGTGCAGTTCGGCGGTGCCGTCGGCACCCTCGCGCCGCTCGGCGACGGGGGGACGGCCGTGCGCGCCGCCCTCGCCGCCGAGCTCGACCTGCGCGACCCCGACATCACCTGGCATACGGGGCGCGACGGCCTGGCCGAGGTGATCTTCTGGCTGGGCCTCCTCGGCGGCCTGCTCGGGCGGATCGGCACCGAGGTCGCCATGCTCATGCGTTCCGAGGTCTCGGAGGTGCGGGAGCCTTACGTCCCCGGCCGCGGCGCGTCGTCGGCCATGCCGCAGAAGCGCAACCCGATCGCCTGCCCCCAGATCATCGCCATCGCCACCCGGCTGCGCGCGCTGGTGCCGCAGATGATGGAGAGCCAGGTGCAGGAACACGAGCGCGGCATCGCCGCCATGCCCGTCGAATGGATGGTGATCCCCGAGGCGTTCCTCCTGGCGTCGGGGGCGCTGATGCACGCGCGCCCCATGCTCGAGGGGCTCGACGTGGACGCGGCCAACATGCGCCGGACCCTCGACGCGGGCGGCGGGCTCATCATGTCGGAGGCGGTCAAGTCGGGCCTCGCCGCGACCCTCGGGAGCGCCGGCGCCCACGAGGTGATGACCGCCGCCTCGGCGCGCGCCATCGACGGGGGCGTGCACCTGCGCGAGGCCCTCCTCGCCACGCCGGTGGTGACGGAGGCCTTCGCGGAGGCCGAGATCGACGCGCTCCTCGACCCGGCGGGCTACACCGGCTCCTGCGGGGCCATGGTTGATGCGGTGCTCGCGCGCGCCGCCAAGGAAGGATTCGAGACATGAACGACCGTTGGAAGGTCCGCCCCGAGGGGTCCACCTGGGGCGATTGGGGCCCGGACGATCAACTGGGGCGGATGAACCTCGTCGGGCCCGAGCAGGTGCGCCGCGGCATCGCCGAGGTGGCCGAGGGGCGCACCTTCTGCCTGTCGCTGCCTCTGGACCTGCCCGGCGGCAACGTGCTCTCCCCGGTGCGCTTTCCGCCGGCGCTGCGCCCGGTGATCCGCAACGACGCGCCCTATTTCAACTACAACTGGCGCGACTTCGACCCCCGCTTCCCCGACATCGCCGCCGACGACGCGGTGCTGCTCTATACCCAGTATTCGACCCAGTGGGACGCGCTGGCGCACCGCGGCTCGAACTTCGACGTGATGGGCGACGGGGTCGAGCGGCAGGTCTACTACAACGGCTTCCGCGCCGGCGAGGACCTGACGATGGACGCCGACCACGTCACCTGCGCCCACCGGCTCGGGATCGAGAACTTCGCCGCCCACGGGATGCAGGGGCGCGGGGTGCTGGTGAACCTGCACAAGCACTTCGGCGACGACCGGGTCGAGGTCGGCTACGACGACCTGATGCGGGTGATGGAAGCCGACGGCGTCACCGTCGAGGAAGGCGACATGCTGCTCCTGTGGACGGGGATCGATCGGCTGATCCTCGCCGGCGCGGGCGACCCGGACCCCGCCATCAAGACGGCCTGCGCGGTGCTCGACGGCCACGACGACAAGCTGCTGCAGTGGATCACCGACAGCGGGATCGCCGCGCTCATCTCCGACAACATCGCGGTCGAGGCGGCGGGCAAGGCGCTGCCCGACGACTACTGCGGCTCGATCCTGCCGCTGCACGAGCATTGCCTCTTCAAGCTGGGCCTGCCGCTCGCCGAACTCTGGCATCTCGCCGACCTCGCCGAATGGCTGGGCGCGGCGGGCCGCAGCCGTTTCCTGCTGACGGCGCCGCCGCTGCGGTTGACCGGGGCCGTGGGCTCGCCCGCGACACCGATCGCCACCGTCTGATGGGCGGCGGGGGGTATTTCGCCCTCGTGCGCCCCTTTCTCCATTTCATTTGATAGATTGGTTCCATGCCCACCGTACCCACCACACCCTCCGCCACTCCACCGGCCCCGTCGAAGCGGCCCTCGCTGAAATCCCGGCTGCGCAAGGCCCTGTTCGGGTCGGCCACGGCCGCCCTGCGGGTCGATCCCACGGGTGCCACCGAAACCGCGGCGCAGAAGATGCTGGTCTCGCGCCTCGCCGATCAGCCCGCGCGGCTGCAGTCGCTGGCCTGGCAGGCGGAGGCGCAGGGGGATTTCACCCTCGCCCTGCGCGCCTGGCTCGCCATCGCCGCCGGCCCCGCCCCGCAGAAGGGATCGGGCCTGACGATGGGCAAGGTCTACGGCAAGCTCGCCGTGCTCGAGACGCGGCTGCGCCGGACCGTGGCCCTTTATGATCCCGGTGCCCTGCCCGACCTCGGGACAATGCCGGAGGTGGCGCTCGACCCGGAGAAATTCGTCGGCCATTCGAAGCCGGGGGCCCGTTCGCTGCAGCGGCAGGCCGGGCTCCTGGCGGATTACTGGGATGCGGCGCGCAAGATGACGGCGGCGCGGCGGGCCCGGCTCTGCAAGGCCTATGCCGCACTCGCCGCCAAGCGCAACAAGGCGCAGCGGCAGCATATCGCGCGCGCGGCGCTGCAGCCCGTGCTGGCGGCCTGGCCCGACTACCAGACGGCCTATCCGCTGTTCTACAAGGCCACGCTGCAGGAACTCGTCCAGGATCGCGAGAGCGGTGTGGACACGGCGGTCGCCGAGGCGCAGCTCGAGGCCTGGTGGCGGTTCTTCGCGACGGTCCGCGACCGGCTGACGGCATCGACGCTCGGCCAGATCTGGAGCCTGACGCTGCGCTTCGCCCAGCGGCTCCAGGACGGGGGCGGGCTCGAGCTCTCCGACCGGGTGATCGCCGCGGCCTTCGACGTGCCCGACGACAATACCGCCGCGCTGCCGCTGATGGCCCGCGCCTGCGAGCTGCGCGGCGACGTCGAGAGCGCCGCGCGCCACTGGCAGCTCTATGCCGCGATCATGAACCCCGTCTCGACGAAGAGCGGGACGATCGTCGCCAAGAACGCCAAGGACCGGGCGCGCCGCGCGAACTACGGGCGCAGCCAGCTGCGGGAGATGCGCGCCCGGCTCGCCCTCGAGCATCACGACGCGGGCCGCATCCGCGCCTTCCGCGAGCTGGCCGTGCGCGTCGTCGAGAGCCTGCCCGACCAGCGCCAGCTGAAGTACAGCCCGCTCTTCCTCGACGTGGCGCGCCGCTACGTGCAGGAGGCCCTGCGCGAGGACGGGGCCTTCCAGACCCCCGTGCCCCGCGCCCCCGGACAGGTGCGCCGCGTGGTGCTGGCGCTCGACATCCTCAAGGTCTCGGAGGTGCACACCCATTCGCGCGTCGTCTTCACGATGTGCCGCAACCTGCTCCTGCACGACCCCGACCTCGAGATCGACGTGGTCGTCACCAACGAACGCTTCGCGGTCACCACGCCCGTCGTCTCCCCCTCCTTCGGGCCGGGGCGCGAGACCGCCCTCGAGACGCGGGCGCGGGCGGCCCTGGGCGATCTCTACGACAGCCGCTTCCGCCTGCACGTCCACCAGGGCAGCGGCCTCGAGGGGGTGGTGCGGAGCACCCGCGCCATCCTCGATCTCGGCCCCGACCTCGTGCTCTACGGCGGCGGCCACCGGGGTCTCTTCTCCAACGAGAGTCGCCTCGTGCGCCACGCGCTCTATGATCTTGTTCCAGCGGTATTCTTCTATATTCAGGCCAACAACCAGGTGGATCCGAAGTTCGACATGATCATTGCCCGCGGTCCCCACGCGATCGAGGGCGAGCCGGGAGAGACCTGCGTGCGCGTGCAGCCCTATCCCACCATCGTCGACCTGGCCCTCGCCGAGGCCCAGAGCGAGATCGACCCGCGCAAGGCGCGGGCGAAGACCATCGTCTCGGCCATCACCGGGGTGCGCATGGACGTGCGCCTCTCGGAGATGACGAAGGCCGAGATGGCGGATTTCTTCTCGATCCTCGACCGGGTGGAGGGATCCGTCTGGCATTTCATCGGCTGTCAGGACATCGCCGCCGTGCGCGCCGCCAACCCCGAGATCGCCAAGCGCATGGACGCGGGCCGGATCCGGCTGCACACGGTCATGCCCTTCGAGGCCTTCACCGACCTCGTGGGCAATGCCTCGCTCTTCCTGCACCTGCCGGGGTTCACCGGCGGCTCGGGCGGGGCGGCGGTGGCGCGGCGCGGGGCGATCCCGATCCTGACGTTCAACCATTCCGACGTCTCGGGGCGTCAGCCGCCCGACACCGTCTTCGAGGAGGACGCGCGCGCCGATTTCGCCGACCGCGCGGTCAAGCTGCTGACCGACGAGGCGGACTGGCGCGCCACCGCCCAGGCCCAGATCGACCATACCGCCTGGATCCGGGAAACCTCGGTTCAGGGCTTCCACGACTGCCTGTCGGAGGCCGCGCGCCTCGGCCGGGCCCGCCTGACCGCCGGCGGGGCCGTTTCGGCGGACGGCTGACACCACGTCGCCGCCCTTGGAACGTCAGCTGCTCCGCGCCTACCGCCGGCTCGTGCCGAACCGGTTCAAGCGAGCGCTGTCGCCCGAGCTGAAGTCACGGGTGCTCGAGGGGCTCCTCTACCTGACGGCCCGGCCGGGGCTGGCGGAGCTGCGCCTGCGCCACAAGGCGGTCACCGCCGAGCGGCGCGGCGACTGGGCGGCGGCGATGGCGTTCTGGCAGCGGCTGGCGCTGATGAACCATCCGCCCCGCGACCCGGACGACGCGGATGCCGATCCGGTCGGGCTGGCCCCCCCGCAGCCCGACACCCCCGAGGCGAACGCCCTGCGCAAGACGCGCCATGCCCTCACCGGGCTGCGCCGGGCGCGGGCGCGGCAGGCCCTCGCGCTCTACGACGCGGGCCGCGGGCGGGAGGGCGACGCCCTTGTCGCCGCCGCGGTCGAGAGCCTGCCCGACCACCGCATCCTCAAGAACGATACCGACATCCTCGCCGCCGCCGCGCGCTACCTGCAGCGCGCCCTCGACGCCGAGGGGGCCGGCCCCGACACGGTCCGCGCGCCCGGCATCCCGCCCCGCCGCATCGTCTTCTGCATCGACGTGCTCAAGATCTCCGAGGTGCATACCCACGCCCGCGTCCTCTTCGCGATCTGCCGCAACCTGCTCGACCACGACCCGGATCTCGTCGCCCATCTCGTCGTCACCCGCGAGCGCTTCGCCGTCACCACGCCCATCGTCTCGCCCACCTTCGCCTCCGACCGCGTCTCCCTGGCCGAGGACCGGGCGCGCGCGGCGCTCGGGGCGGACTACGGCACGCGCTTCCATCTGCACATGCGCGACAGCCCCGGGCTCGAGGGCGTGCTCGACACCTGCCGCGCGATCCTCGACCTCGGTCCGGACGTCGTGCTCTACGGCGGCGGCCACCGGGGCTTCTACTCGAACGAGAGCCGGCTCGTGCGCCACGCCCTCTTCGACCACCTGCCCACGGCCTTCTTCTACATCCAGTCGAACAACCAGGTGGACCCGAAGCTCGACATGATCATCGCCCGCGGCCCCCATGCGATCGCGGGCGACCCGGGGAAGGCCCGCGTGCGCGTGCAGCCCTATCCCACCATCGTCTCGGGCGCGGCCGATCCGTCCCCCACCCCCGTCGACCCGGCCAAGCGGCGCGGGCAGGTCATCGTCTCGGCGATCACCGGGGTGCGGATGAACCAGCGCCTGGCGCAGAACGATCGCGCGACGATCGACACGCTGATGTCGATCCTCGACGACGCGCCCGGGGCGGTCTGGCATTTCATCGGCGCCGCCGACCCCGAGGCGCTGGCCCGCGACCTGCCCGCGATCGGGCGGCGCGTGGCCGAGGGACGCGTGATCGTCCACCCCGTCCTGCCCTTCGACGCCTTCTCCGATCTGGTGCGGAGGGCCGCGCTCTTCGTGCATCCGCCGGGCTTCACCGGGGGCTCGGGCGGGGCGGCGGTGGCGCGGGCGGCGAGCGTGCCGATCCTCACCTGCCGCGACAGCGACGTCTCGGGGCGCCAGCCGCCCGGCACGGTCTTCGCGGCGAACGACATGAAGGGTCTCGCGCGGGCGGCGGTGCGGATCCTGTCGGATGACGACGCCTGGGCCGAGGTCGCGCGCGCCCAGATCGCCCACAAGGACTGGATCCGCCGCACCGCGCCCGCGGGCTTCCACGATTGCCTGCGCGAGACGGTCGAGGCCTTCCGCGCCCGGCGAGGCTCGAAATAGGCCCTGTTCCGCGCGTCAGGGCCTAGAATCCGACCCGCGCCGCGTAGTCGGCCAGCGGATAGGGCGGCTGCCAGCGCACCGGCACGATCCGGCCCGGGTGGCGCGCGGCGAGGGCGCGCTGCTCCCGGTCGCTGAGACAGAGCCGGGCCAGCCCCGCGCGCGCGGCCGCCGGAATATCGGCATCGGTGCGCGTGTAGCTCGGGTCGGGCACCCGCCAGCCGGGCCCGTAGTAGGCGGCGAGGAAGGCCTCGGGGTCGGCCGGCGTCAGCACCTCCGTCCCCCGCAGGAGACCCCGCCCCGGCGTCTCGAAATCCGACAGCGGCAGCGGCAGCGCGGCATGGCGGTGCAGCCAGACCGTCCCCGTCCCGGGCGCGAAGACCGGCCGGTTGTCGAGATGGCACCAGGCCGCCCCGTCCCGCGCGCGCACCCGGAAGGGCCGCCCCGCGTCATTGAGGACGAGGGTGTACCCCATGCCGGCGAGCCGCTCCATGATCCCGATCGCCTCGTCCCGCACCGCCTCCGGATCCGCCGCGGCCGAGGGGTAGCCCACGTCGAAATCGTCGTCGCCCGGAATGAAGTCGCCCGCCCGCACCTGCCCCAGGAGCGTGCCGTAGAGGACGAGGAGCGGGCGGTCGAACGCCTCCGCGAAGACCGCGCGAAGCTCGGAATAGAGACCGAGATAGGCCTCCTGCCGCCGCGCCAGCTCGCCTGCGTCGGGGCGCAGGTTGCCCTTCTTCTCGAGCGGGCCGCGCCGGGCGATCTCCGCGGCGATCCCGCCCCGTCCGTGGGGCACCCGGAGCCGCCAGCCGTCGCCCGCCCCCCGCGCGGCGAGCCGCCGGCCGTCGCCGATCTCCGCGCGCAGCACCGCGTCCGGGGGAAAGAGGTCGAGGACGGGCCGCGCGATCATCGTGCGGAACCGGGCCGTGTCGCCGCGCCAGGTCAGCCGCTCCGCGCGCAGGACCGTGCCGTCGAGCGTCACCGTCACGCGGTCGGGCCGCGCCGCCCCCGGGGCCGCGCGCAGATGCCCCGAGACGCGCAGGCCCAGATACCCCACCTGCACCAGAACCTCGCCCGGCGCCGCCGGCGGGACGGGCCCGTCGGGCGTGGCGGTGACATGGAAGAGCGGGTCGTCCGCGCGCCCCGCCGCGCGGGCCGCCGCGAAGGCGAAATCGGGATGCCGCGTCACGCGGTGGAGCCCGCCGGCCACCGCCCCGCGCAGACCCGCGGGCAGCAGCCCCGTCCGGGGGGCGATATGGCGGTGGTAGCTGTCGAAGAGCCGGCGGCGCATCCCGTCTCTCCTTGGGTCGGGCGCGGTGCTTATCGCCCCGCGCCCGCGCCGGCGCAACGCCCCGTCAGAGGATCAGGTCGTTCGCGTCGATCGGCGGATCCCCGTCGAGGTCGATCGAGAAGTCCGAGGCCCGGTCGCCGTCGAGGTCGATGTAGAGCCGGCCGATGCTCTCGTTGTAGCGGACCTCGTTCGCGGACCCGGTATAGGTCGCGCCCACGAACGTGAGCGTGCCCGCGAAGCCCGACAGGTCGATCGTGTCCTCGTTCGCGCGGAAGTCGGTGATCCGGTCGCGCGCGCCCGACTGCGCGCTCTGGTTGACGTTGCTCCAGATGAAGGTGTCCGCCCCGCTGCCGCCGGTGAGCACGTCGGTGCCGGTGCCCGCGATGAGCCGGTCGTCGCCGCCGCCGCCCGAGAGCGTGTCGTCGCCCGAATTGCCGACGAGCGTGTCCGCGCCGCGCCCGCCCTGGACCGCGTCGTCGCCGTCGCCGCCGCGGATCAGGTCGTCGCCGAGCCCGCCCGAGAGCGCGTCGTCGCCGTCCTCGCCGTTCATGTCGTCTTCGCCCGCGCCGCCGAAGAGTTCGTCCGCGTCGTTGCCGCCGCGCAGGAGATCGTCGCCGGCGTTGCCGGCCAGCACGTCGGCGCCGTCGCTGCCGAAGAGACGGTCCTCGTCGTCGCCGCCGCGGATCGTGTCGTTGCCGTCGCCGCCGGAGGCCGCGTCGTCGCCCGATCCGCCGCGGATCCAGTCGGAGCCGTCGTCACCGCGCAGAAGATCCTCGCCCGATCCGCCCTCGACCACGTCGGAGCCGGCGCCGCCCTCGACGGTGTCGTCGCCCGACCCGCCGCGCAATTCGTCGTCGCCGTCGCCGCCGAGAACGGTGTCGTCGCCCGCGTTCGCCAGAACCAGGTCGTCGCCGCCGCCGCCGGCGATGTCGTCGGCCCCGACCGTGCCCTCGAGCACGTCGTCGCCGCCGCCCACCTCGTAGACGTTGATCGCGTCGGAGTTGCGCGCCGCCGCCAGCACGAAGGTCCGGCCGTCGATCTCCACGGTCTGCAGGTAATTCGCGCCGGAGAGCGCGCCCTGCCCGGTGTTGGCCTCGATCGACTGCACCGGGAAGAGGGTGCCGAGGGCTCCGGTCAGCGGATCGGTCTCGATCTCGAAGACCTGCACCGCGCTGCCGTTTCGCGACGCCACGGCGAGGAGCGCGCGATCCCCGATCTCGATCACCCGCGCCTCGATCAGGCCGTTGAGCGCGGTCGCCGACTCGATGATTTGCACCACCTCCAGGGCGCTGCCGTCGAAGCGCAGGACGGTGACGGCATCGCCGGCGAATTGCGGCGCGAAGACATAGACGTCGTTGCCGATCGCGAAGGTGGTCAGGCCGGTGGTGCCGTCGAGGCTGCCGTCGGCCGCCCCGTCGAAATCCGTGACCGAGGTGAGCGTGCCGTCGGGATTGACGCTGAAGATGGAGAGGCCGTCGTCCGTTTCGGCGCCCACAGCGAGATAGGTCGTGCCGAAGCGGGTGAAGGCCTCGATCCCGAAGACGCCGTTCAGCTCCAGCGTGGCGTCCTCGGCGATGTTCTGCACCGAGGTGAGGCCGCCGGCCGCGCTCAGCTCGAAGACGCTGAGTCCGTCGCCGGAGAGGCCGCCGGCATAGATGTAGGTGCCGCCCGAGGTCGTGACGGTCTCGATCCCGAAGATCCCGTCGAGATTCGTGTCGGGGTCGCTGTTGTTGAGCACCCGGTCGGCGAAGGTCAGGTAGGGCGGCGTGTCGCTCACGCTGAAGACGGTGAGGCCGTCGGTGGTGCTGCCGCTCGGGGCGTTGCCGGCCACGAGGAAGGTATTGCCGCCGACCTCGACCACGCGCAGCGCGGTCACGTCCTCGAGGGTCGTCCCCGCCGTATCGGCCAGGGTGCCGACCGGGGTCAGCGTGCCGTCCGCATCGAGGGTCGAGATCTGGATCAGGTCGCTGCCCCGCGATGCGGCATAGACGTAGGTGACGCCGCCGATCACCGTGCTTGCCGTCTCGTGGAGGTTATCCAGGTTGCTGAAGTCCTGCAGCGTGTCCGTCAGGACCAGGCTGTCGCCTCTCAAAGTTGCCATTGTATCATTCCCCTTTGTTGAACTCGTTGGGTTGGAAATCGTGAAAATCGGGGGCGGGCCCGGCCGGGGCCCTCCGGGTCAGAGAAGGACGCCCTCCTCCGTCGGGGCGGGGCCGCCGTTGTCGACGCCCGCCGCGACAGTCGGGAAACCGGTCCGGCCGGCCTCGTAGTCGAAGCCTGCGTCGCCGTTTCCGGGCGATGCCCGGTCCGTCGTGTCTGTCCGGATGATCTGGTCTGGCATACGCCCCCCGCCGTTGCGCCGGGGCGTATTCCTTGTCCCCCGATTCCGCTACGTCAGCTTAGCAGGGGGGTGATACGGGAAAAGACAGGTTTTCCTGTCCTTACGGTCTGTTTCC
>NZ_JABVAX010000022.1 GCF_013404595.1 Jannaschia marina
TCGCCTTGAACGCGGCCGCGTGCCGCTTCCTCTTCGCCATCTCGTCCGTCTCCTTCTCGAAGACCAAGATGACCTCAGATCGTAGCTCCCGTCAGCGTCCAATTTCCAGGGAGCACCTCACGTCGCCGGCAGCCGCTCGAGGATCAGGTCGAGCACGTCGCGGTTGTAGAAATAGCTCTGCCCGAGGTCGAGCGTCGCGACGCGGGCAAGGTAGCGTCCGAGCTGCACGACGAAGGGCTGGTCGAGGCCATATTCCTCGCGGATGGCGGCCATGGTCTCGGCCGTGGCCCCGCCCGCGTCGGCGGCGATGGTGTCGGCCACGTCGCCCGGGGCGAGGTGGATCATCGTGAAGTTCAGCACGATCACGGCCAGCAGCAGGGCAGCCGCGTAGCCGAGGCGCTTCAGAAGGGTCGTCAGGATGGCCACGTCGAAGGCTCCGGCAGAGGGGGGCGGGGCCACGCGGCCCCGCCAATTGGCATCACTCTTCGTCGAGCCAGACCTGGTCGTAGGGCGCCGACGAGGCCCAGATGCCGCGCGGCGGGTTCATCACCGATTGCTGGCTGATCGTGTGATAGGGCAGCGTGTTCGTCCAGTAGACCGGCAGATCCTCCGACAGGATCTGCTGGAACTCGGCGTAGAGCGCCTTGCGCGCGTCGAGGTCCAGCTCCTGCCCCGCCGCCTCCATCAGCTCGTCGATCCGCGGGTTCACGTATTGCTGCGTGTTCGACCAGATGACGCCCGGCTTGATGTTGTCCGACGAATAGGTGCGATGCACCCCGATCACCGGGTCACCCCAGTTGAACACCGTGTCCCAGGTCATGTCGAACTCGTGGTTCGAGATCTTCTGCGCCCAGGTCGGGAAGTCGACGAGGCTGTTGACCGTCACGTCGATGCCCACGCGGGCGAGCGACGCCTTGGTGAACTCCGCCTGCGGGCGCGTCGTCGGGTTGCCGTAGTCGATGCTCAGGCTGAAGCGCGTGCCGTTGTCGCCCGCCGGATAGCCCGCCTCGTCGAGGAGCGCGGCGGCCTTCTCGAGGTCGAGGTCATAGGGCTCGACGCTCGCGTCGTAGAAGGGCGAGCCGGGGTGGATGCCGGTCAGCGCGGGCTGGCTCACCCCCTGCATGATCGCGTTCAGGATGAAGTCGCGGTCCACCGCATAGGCGATCGCCTGCCGCACCTTCGGGTCCGACGTCGGCCCGTCCGACTGCGTGTTGAACGCCAGCCAGTTGATCGCGCCGATGGCGGCATAGCCCTCGTCCGTCACCACCAGATCGGAATTCTCCATCATCCGGGTGATGTTGTTCACCGTGTTCTCGAAGGTCGAGAGATGCAGCTCCCCGTTCTCCAACCCGATGGTCCGGGCCGAGGCATCCTTGATGATGCGGAACACGATGCGGTCGAGGTAGGGGCGGCCGTCGCCCATGAAGAAGTCGTCGAACCGGTCGAGGATGACATGCTGGTCGGGCGTGAACTCCACGAACTTGAACGGCCCGCTGCCGACCACGTCCTGGCTGTTGCGCGGGTGCGAGGCCAGGTCCTGACCGTCACCGTAGATGTGCTCGGGGATGATCGACATCAGCTGCGACGACATCGCCAGCAGAAGCGCCGGATGCGGCCGGTCGAGCGTCATCACCACCACCTTCGGGTCGGAGGTGTCGACCTCGGCCACCGGGGCGAACATCGTCTTGAACGGGTGATTGTCCTGGATCGCGCGGATCGAGAAGGCGACGTCGTGGCTCTCGATCGGCTCGCCATCGTGGAAGACCGCGTTGTCGCGCAGCGTGAGCGTCATGCTCAGCCCGTCCTCGCTGAACTCCCAGCTTTCGGCGAGATAGGGCTGCGGTTCGAAATTCTCGTCGTAGCGCAGGGGCGTCGCGAAGAGCTGCGCGCCCGGCGCCCCGGTGACGATGCCCGATTGCACCGCCGGATTCAGGTGCCGCGGCGTCTGCGGCAACGTGGTGATGAGGGTGCCGCCCGGTTTCGGCGTGGCGTGACTGTCGGCGAGCGCGCCGGTCGCGGCCAGCGCGAGAGCACCGATGGCAAGGGCCTTGCGTAGCATGTCGTCATCTCCCGTGTTGGGCACGTCGCGGTCTGATGCCCCGAGCGCGCGGATACCGTCAGGTTAGGCAGGGGCGGCACCTTCGGAAAACTGTTTTATCTCGCCCGATTTCCACTATTTCCTGTGGGAAGTGATGGCCAGGCCGTCGAACCCCCCGTCGTCGTGCAGGCTCTCGATCGCCGCCACGAAGGCCGCCACCGCCTGCGTCGGCCGCACCCCTGCCATCGTCGCGAAGCCGAAGATCCGCGGCCCCGGCCCGTCGCGCAGGGGCACGGCCCGGAACCGGGGGTCGTCCTCGACGTAGTTCGGCGGCAGCGCGTTCAGGATCGTGAAGCCGATGCCAGAGGCCACCAGCGGGCGAATCATCTCGGTCGAGGGGGTCGCATGGGCGATCCGCACGCCGAGGCCCCGCGCGGCGAACATACCCGAGTAGTAATCGGCCGTCTTGCGCAGGGTCAGCGCGATCATGCCCCGCGACGAGAGTTGCTTGAGCGTGACGGCCTGCAGCTCCGACAGGGGGTCCGACCGCGCGATCAGGGCAAAGGGCATCGCCTCGACCAGCGGGCGGAAGGCATGGGAGGCCTCGATCACGTCGCTGTAGGTGAACGCCAGATCGACGCGCCCCGCCTCCAGATGCTCCACCGCCATTTCCATGTCGCCTTCGATCAGGCGGATCTCGATGCCCGGATAGGCGTCGGCGAACCGGGTCAGAAGCTCCGGCAGGAAGCTCGCCGCCACCGTCGCGAAACAGGCGACGCGCACCGTGCCGGTGGCCGTGCCGCCGAGGCTGCCGAGTTCGGCGCGGAAGGCCCGCGCCTCGTGCAGGAACCGTGCGATCAGCGTCAGCGCCTCGCCCCCCGCCGGCGTCGGCCGGATGCCCCGCGCCGGCGTCCGGGTAAAGAGCGCGAAGCCCAGCCGCGCCTCCAGCCCGTCGATGGCGGCGGTGATCGAGGATTGGCTGATGCTCAACTCCTCCGAAGCCCGCGCGATCGACCCGAGCCGCCCCGCCGCCTCGATATAGGTCAGCGCCTTCAAGGAGACATCGAGCACTGTTCCCCTACTCCCTGCTGGAATAGGGCAGAATAATTCCAGTTTTCCGGGGAAAGGAAGCCCCCTAGCGTCGCCCGGGCACACCGACCGACCCGGAGGCCGCCGCCTTGACCATCACGCTCTATCCCGCCCGCAAGATCGTCACGATGAACCCGGCCCGGCCCCATGCCACCCACGTCGCGGTGCGCGACGGCGTGATTCTCGGCGCGGGCACCAAGGCGGAGCTATCGGGCTGGGGCGAAATGCGCGTCGACGCGCGCTTCGCCGACAAGGTGCTGATGCCCGGCCTCATCGAGGGGCACTGCCACCTGATGGAGGGCGCGCTCTGGGCGAAGACCTACACCGGCTTCTTCGACCGGACGGACCCGGAGGGCGTGACCCACCCCGGCTGCCGCGACATCGACGCCGTCATCGACCGCCTGCGCGCGGGCCTCGCCCGCGCGCCCGGTGCCCCCCTGCCCGGCTGGGGCCTCGACCCGATCTACTTCGGCAACACCCGCGTCACCCGCGCCGACCTCGACCGCGTCTCGGGCACCGTGCCCGTCGGCGTCATGCACGCCTCGGGCCACATCATGAACCTCAACACCCCCGCGCTCGAAGCCGCGGGCCTCCTGCGCGAGGGGATCAACCATCCCGGCGTCCCGCTCGGCGACGACGGCCTGCCGACGGGCGAGCTGAAGGGCCCCGACGTGATGACGCCTGCCGGCGCCCACGTGGGCTTCGACCGCGACATGCTGGCCTGCGACGCACCCGGGATGCGCGCCTTCGGCAAGCTCTGCGTGCGCGCGGGCGTGACGACCGCCACCGACCTCGCCGCGCGCCTCAACGAAGAGGCGGTACAGACCATGCTCCGCGTCACCGCCGAGCCCGACTACCCCGCCCGCGTCGTCTGCCACCGCTTCCACCACGGCGTCACCCCCGAGGAGCTGATCGCCCAGGTCGAGGATCTGCGCGACCGCTCCACCGACATGTGCCGCATGGGCCGCATCAAGGTCATCATGGACGGCTCGATCCAGGGGTTCAGCGCCCGCCTCCGCGCCCCCGGCTACTTCAACGGCGCCCCGAACGGCCTCTGGTACATCACGCCCGAGCATCTCCGCACGATCCTGACCGAAGCCTTCGCCCGCGACCTGCAGGTCCACACCCACACCAACGGCGACGAGGCGACGCAGCTTCTGATCGAGACGATGACCGACATCCTCTCCGAACGCCCCGCCGCCGACCACCGCCTGACCGTGCAGCACTGCCAGCTGGCCGACCGCGCGCAGCTCGCGCGCCTCGCGGGGCTCGGGGCCTGCGTCAACCTCTTCGCCAACCACCACTTCTACTGGGGCGACGAGCACTACCGGCTGACCGTCGGCCCCGAGCGCGCCGAGCGGATGAACGCCGCGCGCACCGCGCTCGACCTCGGCCTGACCGTCGGCATCCACTCCGACGCGCCGATCACGCCCCTCGCCCCGCTCTTCACCGCCTGGGCCGCCGAGACCCGCCTCACCGCCTCGGGCCGGGTGCAGGGCGCGCACGAGCGGATCACCCGCGCCGAGGCGCTCTGGGCGATCACCATGGGCGCCGCGCACACCCTCAGGATCGAACAGGAGGTCGGCTCGATCGAGGCGGGCAAGCGCGCCGATTTCGCGGTGCTCGACGACGACCCCGAGACGGCCGACGACCTGCGCGACGTCGGCATCTGGGGCACGGTGCAGGGCGGGCGCCCCTTCGAGGCGGCGGCGCTGTGACCGCCCCCCTGCCCCTCACCATCCTCGGCGGCTACCTCGGCGCGGGCAAGACGCGGCTCGTCAACCGGCTCCTGCGCGACGCCGGCGGGCGGCGCATCGCCGTCCTCGTCAACGACTTCGGAGACCTCGCCGTCGACGCCGACCTGATCGAGGCCGAGGGCGACGACCTGATCGCCCTCGCCGGCGGCTGCGTCTGCTGCTCCTACGGAGACGACCTGACGACGGCCATCGCCACCCTGCGCGCCCTGCCCGCGCCGCCCGACGTCCTCCTCCTCGAGGCCTCGGGCGTCGCCATGCCGGGGGCCATCGGGGCCGCCGCCGGTCTCATGCCCGGCGTCACGCTCGCCGGCATCGCCGTCCTCGCCGACGCGACCCGCCTGCCCGCGCTCCTCGCCGATCGCTACCTCGCCGACACGATCGAGCGGCAGGTGCAGGCCGCGGACCTCCTTCTCGTCACGAAATCCGACCTGACCGACCCGGCCCCGACCGAAGCCGCCCTCGCCCGCGCCGCCCCCGGCGTGCCCGTGGCCCCCGTCGACGCCGCCACCCCGGCGCTCGTCCTCGCCCGCCACGCCGCGCGCCCCCGCCCCGAGACGCGCCACGCCGCCCGCCATCTGACCCGCCTGCTCCCCGCCGATGCGCCGACCGATCCAGACGCCCTCGCCCGCGACCTCGCCGCCGACCCGCGCGTCACCCGCGCCAAGGGCTGCCTGATCGACCTCTCCGGCCATCCGCGCCTGCTGCAACTCGTGGGCACCGACTACGAGATCACCGCCGCGCCGCCCGGCGCGGCGCTCGGCGTCGTGACCATTTCAGTGCCGATATAGGGCAGTGGCCGAACCGAACGGCCGGGGGACGCACCCGACCTACGACCGCTCTCTCTTCCCGGGTTCGGTAGACCGTCTTCCTCGCCGGCGCAGGAACCTGCGCAAGATCGGCGCAGTGCTTCTGTTGGCAAGGCTGTCCCTGATCGCGCCAGATCCACGCACGACGTCTTCGTGCGCGGTAAGACCAATCGCCGGAACGCCTCCCACAGCTGCTCCATGCAAAACGTGTCCTGCGCCTCGATGGACCCAGCACGATGCTCGACACCGGCTTCGACCGGCTGGACCGGGAAACGATATTTAGATCTGTCTGTAGCGCGGTTGAGCCGTGACTGCACTCACAGCTCGCAGTCTGACAAGCATCAACAGGTCCGGACCCGACCGATCAGCCAGCGGAGCCGCCCCGGAGGCGCGGGCCGTCCGCATCCAGCTTTGGAGCGGGCCTGCTCGCCCCCGCCCTTTGCCCGTCGAGACGGAAGGGGGCCGCCATATGCGAGCGTGCCTTCCCGCGATTATCCAACACATGCGACACCAGTTCGAGTGCGTCGAAAGACGAAGACGCCAGCATTTCGTCCCAGGTGAGGACGCGGGCGCACCATATGCCTTCCGGTGTCAGCGCCTCCTCCCATTCCGCGGCGCTCCGGCGCTTCAGCGCACGAGCAATACCGTCATGGATCGACACGCGCCGGTCGAATCCGGCACCCGGATCCGCTGCACCTTCCCCTAGATCTGCGAGGCCCAGCAGCTCGGAAAGTCGTGCCAGTGGCGACATCGCCAGAGCGAGATGCCCGTCGGATGTCTCGAACACCCCATAAGGCGCGCCGAGATAGCCATGCGCCGAACCGCGAGGCAAGCGCGCGGGCCTCTTCCGGCCGTTGTTCAGATAGGTCGTCAAGAACTCGAACTGCATGTCGGCCGCCGCCTCGAGAAGGCTGGTCTCGACCAGACCGCCCTGCCCCGTGCGCGCCTGTCGGACCAGTGCACCGAGAAGTCCCGTGGCCAGGGTCGCTCCTGCGGCGATGTCGGCGATCGGCAACCCGATCGGCACAGGCCCCGCCCCCTCGTTTCCACTGAGCCACATGATCCCGGAGCGAGCCTGCGCGAGCAGATCCTGGCCCGGGAGTTCGGCCCAGTCTCCGACATCTCCATAGCCCGAGACAGAGCCGTAGACAATATCCGGCCGGATCCGGCGCACCGCTTCGAAATCGAGGTCGAGGCGCGCGATGACCCCGGGACGAAAGTTCTGGATGACCACATCGGCCCCGGCGATCAGGTCGCGGGCGACGGCCCGCCCCTTCCGCGACTTGAGGTCGAGCGCGACGCTTTCCTTGCCCCGGTTGATGGCGTGGAACAGCGTCGAGTCTCCGTCGATCCGCGTGTCGCTGAGATAGTGGCGTCGACAGAGGTCGCCACCATCCGGGTTTTCGATCTTGATGACCCGCGCGCCAAGATCGAGCAACCTCAGAGAGGCATATGGGCCGGCAAGAAACTGGCTGAAATCCAGAACCGTTATGCCCTTGAGCGGCCAGTCCATCGCTCAGACGGTCTCTTCCGATGCTCCGAGGATCGTCTCGGTATCCGCACCCAGGCGAGGGCCCGCAAGGCTTCCGCGCAGGACAGTGCCGTCGAGCCGGATAGGGCATCGGGTTGTTTCGGCCTCGGCACCTGTGGCCGTGCGAATTGTCTGCACCGGATCGAGTGCCGCGAAACCGTCGGACGCGGCGAAGGCCGGCCAGTCGAGCACCGGCGCGCACCAGACGCCGGCCGGTTCCAGAACATCAAGCCAGTGCTGCACGGGCCTTTCCGCGCAGACCCGTGCCACGATGGCCTTGATCTCGTCGAGTCGGGCAAAGGCGTCCGATTGCTCGAAGGCGGCGATTGCGGGCGCATCGAACAATTCCGCAACGCGCGCGAGTGGCGTCATGGCAAGAGCGAAATACCCGTCCGATGCCTTGTAGATGCCGTAGGGCGCGGGTTGGTACGGGTTCGCGTTTCCGGCCTCATGGCGGCGCGGCTGCAATCGGTCGTCGTTGAGAAAACAGGTGAACTGCTCGAACGTCATGTCGATGGCGCTCGACAGCAGATCGACTTCCACCAGCCCGCCTTCGCCCGTCACGCCGCGGCGCACGATGCACGCAAGGATGCCCTGCACGAGATTGGCGGCTGTCGCCAAGTCGAGCATCGCATAACCGGTCGGCACCGGTCCATCGCCGTCGTTTCCGCTCAGCCACGCGATCCCAGAAAGGGACTGCACCAGCAGATCCTGCCCCGGCCTGTCGCGCCAGGGTCCGGTCGTACCGTAACCCGAGACCGCGCCATAGACAATCCGCGGGTTGAGAGCGCGAACGGCGTCGTAGCCCAGACCGATGCGATCCATCACGCCGGGGCGAAAGTTGTGGATCATCACATCCGCCGTTTCGATCAACGATCGTACGCGGGCGAGATCGGCCGGATCCTTCAGATCCGCCGCGACACTTTTCTTACCGCGATTGAAGGTATGGAAAACGAGGCTGTCGCCGTCGAGCCGCTGGTTGTTGACGACCATCGACCGGCACAGGTCGCCCCCCTGCGGCCGCTCGACCTTGATGACCTCCGCCCCGAGGTCGGCCAAGCGCAGCGCAGCGACGGGACCTGCGAGGAATTGCGCGAAATCGAGCACTCGCAGACCATCGAGCGGCATGACGGGGTCGGTCATCATATCTGTCCTTCGGGATCGGGGTTAGTGGAGCAGGATGGCCTCAAGGCCACTTTCGGCCATGCGGAAACCAAGTGACTGAGACAACTCAACAGCCGAGCGACGCAGGGTCGCCAAGGTCTCTTCCGCAGAGGTCGAAAGGTCGGATTGCGAGATGTAGCCGCTGGTGATCGCCGCGGCGATCCCGCGGCTGTCGAAGACAGGCACGCAAAGATTGCGGACACCCTCGATCATCGTGCTCGGCGTATCCTCGTAGCCGCGTGCCGCAATCCGCTTCAGCCGCTCGCGCACGTCGGCATGCGCGCTCTTGTCGAGCCGCTCGATGTAGCGGTTCTGCTGCGCGGCTTTCGCGAACGCAAGTATCACATGGCCGGAGCTCGTTCGATCCACGGAAAACAAAGCGCCGGTGCGGACCGAATATCCCGCCGGACGGGGGCTCTGAACCGACGCCAGAACCAGCACGTTGTCGCGGTTCAGGACGCCCAGATGACAGGATTGTTCGGTCAGCGCCGCGATGCGCTCCAGGATCGGCACAGCGCGCGCGATCAACCGTTCGGTCGGATCGTGGCGATGGGACAACTCGAACAGTTTGAGCGTCAGTGCATATCTGCTGGTCTCCGGGTTCTGCGCGAGGAACCCACGTTCCGTCAGGTAGACAACGATCCGATAGATCTCTCCCATCGTGCGGCCGAGGGCGTCCACCATCTCGTTCATGGTCAGCCCGTCCTCCGCTCCCGCCAGCAGTTCGAGGATGTCGAAGGCCTTCTCGACTGAAGGCACGGCCGATTTCGCCTTCTTCTCTGTCTTTGCAAAGGCTGATTGCTCGGTCATCGCGTCCCCTTCGCGGCCGCCAGATCGCGTTCCGCGAAACACAGCGACATGAGTTCGTTCTCGTAGCGCAGGCCCTGCGCCACGCTCAGATCAAGCGCGGATCGTACAGCCGCCTTGACCGATTGGGTAGCCACGGGCGCATGGACGGCGATGGATGCGCCGAGCGCGCGGGCACGCTCGAGTTCGCATCCATCATCGACGAGATACTCGATCATGCCCATCCGCGCGGCCTCCTCCGCGTCGAAACGGTCGCCTGTCAGCAGATACTTCATCGCTTGCCCGTAGCCGCACAGCCGGGTCATGTGCTGCGCCGCGCCGCCCGCGCCGTTCCAGCCGAGCGTCACCTCGGGCGCAGAAAAGACGGCAGACCGCGCGGCCACGCGCAGATCGCAGGCGAGCGCGATCTCGAACCCACCTCCCAGCGCCCATCCCTTGACCGCGGCGATGGCGGGTTTGCGCAGCGACAGGATCGGGGGAATGTAGTCGTCCCGGTTTCGCCACGCCCAGAAATCCGCATAGCCTTCGAGCGCCCCGATATCTGATCCCGCGCAGAACGCGCGGTCGCCGGCCCCGCGGATCACGACCGCATGAATCGCATCGTCGCGATTGGCGGCCGCGCAGGCTTTGGCGATCCCTGCATACATGGCAGGTGTCAGCGCGTTGTGTTTGGCGGGGCGGTCCAGAACGATCTCGCCCACGTTGCCGAAGACCTCCAGCCGCACCGCACCATCGGGATCGTCAGACATTTGCACCTCAGTCAAATCGCAGTTCAGGGAGCCACAGCGACAACTGCGGCACGAAGGTCAGGATCAGCAGCATGGCAAAGAGCAGGGCATAGAACGGGATCGAGGAGCGGATGAACTGCCCGATGGAAACGCCGGTGATGGCGCAGGCCGTGAACATCAGCGTACCTAGCGGCGGCGTGACGCCGGCAATCGTCAGGTTGAACACCATGACGATGCCGAAATGCACGGGATCGACGCCCACCTCGGTCACGACTGGCACGAGGACCGGCGTCAGCAGGATCAGGGCGGCGGACCCCTCGATGAACATGCCCGCCAGAATGAGCAGAAGGTTTACGATCAGGAGCAGAACGACGGGATTTCGCGTCAGTGCCAGCATGGCGTCGGCGACCATTGCCGGAATGCGCTCCCAAGTCATGTAGAACCCGAAGGCATGAGCCGCGCAGATCACCAGGAGGATCACAGCGGTCGCCTGCATGGTCTGCTCGAGGATCGGGACGATATGGGCCACCCCAAGATCGCCATGGATCAGACCGACGAGCACCGCGAGGAGAACGGCCATGGCCCCGGCCTCGGTCGGGGTGAAGAAGCCGCAACGAATGCCCGCAACGATGCCGACCGGCACCAGCAACGCAAGAAATGCCTGCGCAAAGGCCCGGCCACGACCGGCCCAGGTCATCCGGTGCGGGAACGCAGGGCGCAGGTCGAGCTGTCGCGCTCTCACTGCGACGAGCGCCATCATGCCCATGCAGATCACCATGCCGGGGACAATGCCCGCAAGGAAGAGCTGCCCAATGGAGACATTCCCCATGAACCCGTATAGGATAAGCCCGATCCCCGGCGGTATGATGACAGAGATTATAGAAGAGGACGCCGTCACGGCGGTCGAGAAGGCCGGGTCATAACCGCGTCGCGTCATCTCCGGCACCAGCACCTTGGACTGCATCGCCGTATCGGCATTGGCCGAGCCCGACACACCGCCCATCAGGGTCGACAGCAGCACATTGACCTGTGCCAGGCCCCCGCGCCAATGGCCGGTCATCGCCTCGGCAAAGGCCATCATGCGCCGCGTGATCCCGGCGAAGTTCATCACAACGCCCGTCATCACGAAGAGCGGCACGGCCAGCAGCGGGAAGGAGTGAGTGACGGCCACGATCCTCTGCACGAAGATCTCGGGCGGCATGGCACCCGACGTCAGAAAGAACGACAACGCCGCCATGCCGATGGCGAAGGCGACGGGAATACCGATGGCGATGCCGAGCAACAAGATAAAAACCGGAAGCATCGTCACAAAGGCCCCTCCCGCTCGCCTTTGGGGGCCCCGGACAGCGCGCCCGCGAACCGCAGCATCGCCGTCACCGTCATCCCCGCGAAGGCCAGGACCGTCGCCAAATAAACCCAGGAGAAGGGAATATCGAGCACGGGCGAGGGCCGCGTCGCGCCCGCCTGCATCATCAGCACGCTGAGATAGGTCGCGTAGCCAAGAAACCCCACAACCAGAAGATCGGCGACCTTGCGCGCCACCCGCCGCGGGATCTCGGGAAGGAAATCGACCAGGAGCGTCACCCTGATGTGCCGCCCGTCCCGAAAAGCCGTCATGGCACCGACGAAGACGACCCAGGTGAACATGATGCCGGAAAGCTCGGTCGTCCACACGGCGGGACGTTCGGTGATATATCGGGTCAGAACGCCCCAGAACACGGCAAGGACGAGTACCGTCAGCGCCGAGAAGGAGACGAGGTTCTCCAACCGCCTTATCCAGATGCCGATCCGTGCCATGGCATATCTCCGCTCGAGAGGCGGCACCGCAGACGTGAAGCCGTGCCGCGAATACGGGATGTTAGTCGTCGAGGATATCGCGGACCTGCTCATAAAGTCCGTCGGACCAGTCGGGAAACCGGTTGTAGACATCCGCCGTCGCGGCCTGGAAGGCGGCAAGGTCGACATCGCGGTTGAAGATGACGCCTTCCTCCTCCAGCCGCGCGATCCACTCCTCCTCGCTGTCGAGCATCAGGTCGGTCATGAAACCGCCCGTCGCATCGGCTTCCTCCAGCATGATCGTCCGGATGTCCTCGGGCATCGACGCGAAAACCTCCGCATTCATCATCAGACCGGTGAAGCCACGGAAATGGGCCGTGAGAGAGACCGTCGACTTCGCCTCGTGCAGACGTGCGCCATAGATCGAAGGCAACGGAGCTTCGGCGGCATCGACAACACCCGCCGACAACGCCGAATAGACCTCCCCCCAGGCGATCTGTGTTGGCCGCGCGCCAATTGCCTCGAAGGTCTCCACCCACATGATGTTGGGCGGCGTGCGAAAGGTCAGGCCGGCAGTATCCTCCGGCGAGCTGATCGCCACATCCGACAGCATGTGCCGCGACCCGAACAGCCAGTTGAGCGCCAGCAGTTCGAGCCCCGCCTCGTCCCGCAGACGATCGACAAGTTCGGCATAGAGGTCCGACTCCACGATGCGCTGGAAGTCGCGCGGATCTTCCATCAGGTAGGGTCCGCCCAGAACACCGAAATCAGCGACGAAATCGCTGAGATAGCCCGGATCTGAGATGGTGATGATCGGCGCGCCCGCACGGACCTGCTCGAAGACTTCCGGGTTCGAGCCGAGTTGCGCATTCGGAAAGATCTCGATGTCGACGCGCCCTTCTGTCCGCGCTTCGACATTGCGTACGAATTCTTCCATCGCCTCCTGAAGCGGCTCCTGGTCGGACGTCACATGGGCAAGGCGAAAGGTGTAGTCCTGCGCCTGCGCCATCGACGACGCCGATATCAGCACACCGGCGGTAATAGTCCGGGCGCAGCCCCCAAAGTTGCAAGTCATGGCAGTCTCCCTCGGCATCTGCGGCCTCCCGCCGCATCGAGCCCCGGACGAATCCGGAAGGCTTCAATGGGGTAGCAGGTTTTGTTCATATATAAAAATTATTTTTACTATTGAAAATTTTTAGGCCTTCATCATAACTGCCGACAACGGGAGGACACGATCTTTGACGCACCGATTGACCGGAATGACCTGGGACCACCCGCGCGGGTACGACTGCGTCCTTGCGGCGTCCGAAAGCTATCGGGCCGAAACGGGCATCGAGATCACGTGGGACAAACGGTCCCTTCAGGCTTTCGCGGATGCTCCGATCGACGACCTGGCGAAGAGCTATGACTTCATCGTCCTCGACCATCCCCACGTCGGCCAGATCGCCGAGACGAACGCACTTCTTCCACTGCCGCCGCCCGCCTCGCCGGACGCCTCTCTCGGCGGGTCCGCGGAAAGCTACGTCTGGCATAGCAGGCGATGGGCCTACGCCCTCGATGCAGCCTGTCAGATGGCTGTTTACCGGCCCGATCTCGGCAGCGATCTGCCCCTGACCTGGGAAGCCCTGATGACGGAAGACGCGACCCGCTTCCGCCCGTTGACACCCCTTCTTCCCGTCGATGCCGTCGACATGCTCATGACGATCGTAGCGAGTCGTGGAGAGGTGAGCCTGCCCGTCTCCGATACAGCCTTCGTCTCTTCGGGAAACGGCCTCTACGCCCTCGAAGTCATGCGTGCGCTCTATAGGCTGGGTCCCGATGAACAGATCGCGATGAACCCGATCAAGGTACTCGAAACCCTGTCGCAAAGCGACGACTTCGCCTGTTCGCCCTGTCTCTTCGGATATGTGAACTACGTCCGCCCGGGGTTTCGCGCCCGGCGTCTGGCCTATTTCGATCTGCCGCGCTGCGAAGGCTGTGGCCCACCGCGCGCCATTCTGGGCGGAGCCGGGATCGGTGTATCGGCGCGGACCGAAGATCCGGAAACCGCGATCGCCTTCGCGCGCTGGATCACGTCGGAGCCCGTGCAGTCCGGCGTCTACCTCTCCAACAACGGCCAGCCCGCGAACCGTGGCACCTGGCTCGCGCAGGGCAGCAACCCCGAAGTCGCTCCGTTCTTCGAGGGCGGCCTCCACACCATGGACAATGCCTGGACACGCCCGCGCGCGCCTTGGTTCCTCGATTTCATCGACGATGCTTGCGCGATCATGCCTGATTTCTTTCGCCGGGCGATCGCGTCGGAGGATTTCCTGAACGATCTCAACCGCCTTTACCGACACCACAGGCAAAGGAACTAGACTATGCCGATCGCCGTCATAACAGGAGGCAACAAGGGTCTTGGCCTGAGCCAGAGCCGTCGTTTCGCGGAGTCAGGATTCACCGTCTATGTCGTCTCCCGCAGCGCCGGCGAGATCGGTGCCCTGGGCGATGCCGTTCGCTTCGTGGAACGCGACATCGCCGAAGATCGCGCCGCCGACTTCCTGGCGGATATCCACGCAGAAGCCGGACCGATCAACGCCCTCGTCAACAACGCAGGCGTCCACCTGAAGAAACCCGTCTGGGACGTCGCCCCCGCCGAGTTCGACCATGTCCTCGACATCAACGTACGCGCCATGTTCGCTGCGTGCGGCCATTACGTGGAGCTTCATCGGGAAACCGGTGGTGCCATCGTAAACATCGCGTCGATGGGCGCGATCATGGCCCTACCCTCCGCGGCGGCCTACGTGACCGCAAAGACGGCGGTGGTCGGATTGACGCGGTCGGTCGCGGTCGATGCCGCCGGCTTCGGCATCCGTTGCAATGCCGTAAGCCCCGGCTTCATCGAAACGGACATGACGCGCGCGATCCTCGCCAAGGATCTGGCGCGGCGCGAGCGGATCGAAGGCCGCATCCCGACACATCGTTTCGGCACGCCGGAGGATGTGGCCGATGCGGTCTTCTATCTCGCGTCCGACAGGGCCCGCTACGTCAACGGCGTGAACATGCCCGTCGACGGTGGCTACGCCGTGGGGTTCTGAACAATGACCGGGCATTTCATCGAGACCAGGCTGACCGCCGCGCGTCGCATCGCCCTCGCCCCGCAGGATCCGGGACCGATCCCCGAGGGCCACGCGCGCCTGCGGCTGGCGGCGGCAAGCCTCTGCGGGACAGACCTGCATTATTTCTCGGATTTCGCCAACGCCGGCTTCATGCTGCGAAATCCGGTGACGCTCGGGCACGAGGCCTGCGCCTACGTCGAGGATCCGAACGGATCGGACCTCGCTCCCGGTACGCTGGTCGCCCTCAATCCGATCATGAACTGCGGGATCTGCCCCGCCTGCCAGCGGTCGGAGGAAAACCTCTGCACCGCCAAGAAGTTTCCCGGCTCCGCCACGACCGTCCCCCACCTCGACGGCTTCTTCCGGGAGATTATCGACCACCCCGTCCGATGCTGCCGACCGGTGGCGGCCGGCGTGGACCCGTGCCACCTGACATTCGCCGAGCCGATGGCCTGCGCGCTTCACGCGCTCAACAAGGGCGGCGTGACCGCGGATCAGAACGTCCTGGTGACGGGCTGCGGCCCCATGGGCCTTCTTGCCATCGCGGGTGCCGTCGCGCGGGGAGCGGTGGTGACGGCGCTCGACCTGCGCGAAGGTGCGGTGGCGGTGGCGACGGACGTCGGTGCCGGAAGCGGACTCGTCAGCGGCACATTCGATCCGGCCGAGCTGACCGGTCGATTCGACGTCGTGATCGAGGCCAGCGGCGCGATCCCGGCCTTCAACACGGCACTCGACGCCGTGCGTCGGAAAGGGCGGATCGCGATCCTCAGCAACATGGCGCTGCGCGAGGCGGAAGTGAACCTCAACCTCATCATGCTGAAGGAAATCGAGGTCGTCGGGTCGTTCCAGTTCAACCGGGAATTCGAGGAAGCCGTGCGGTTGATCGAGACAGGCGCGGTCGATTTCGATGTCCTGACGGCCGCCGTGTATCCTCTGGCCGAGACGTCGACCGCACTGGAAGAGATGGCCGCGGGCCGTGCCTTCGGCAAGATCGTCCTGACTGGCACCGGCCTGCCGGCGGGCGGATGACGGAAACCTTCGATCATATCGTCATCGGCGGCGGATCGGCGGGCAGCGTGGCAACCTCGCGTCTGGTGGAGGGCGGCGGCGGACGTATCCTGCTTCTGGAAGCGGGACAGCACCATCGTCACCCGTTGCTCGACATGCCGCCGGGCGTGTTCAAACTCCTCAAGAACGGATCAGAATTCTTCAAGACGCATCTGTCCGAGCCACAGGATCACCTTGGCGGACGGCGCGTGGAAATTCCGCAAGGCAATGTTCTGGGCGGCGGCTCTTCGGTCAACGGGCAGGCCTATGTGCGGGGCCGGCCATCGGACTATGACGAATGGCACAGCATTCTGCGCGGCAACAACGACACGATCTCCTGGACTTGGGAGGACTTATTGCCACATTTCAAGCGACTGGAAGGCAACCAGACGTTCAATGACGAGCTGCACGGTATCGACGGCAAGCTGATCGTCTCGGACCCGGGCTACATCGACGATATGGCGCGTTGGTTTGTGCAGGCCCTTCAAGCGCAGGGCGAACCCTTCAATCCCGACTTCAACGGTCCTTCCCAGCGCGGAGTGGGATATTTCCAGTTCGCCTACTCCAGGGGCCAGCGGATTTCGGCGGCCTATGCGTTTCTCGACCCGCTCGCGAACGACCGGAACCTGGATATACGCCTCCGGGCCGAAGTTCAGAAGATCCTGATCGAGAACGGCAAGGCCGTGGGCGTCACCTATCGCGACAAGACCGGCACTCATGAAGTGCGCACGGACGGGGAGGTCATCCTGTCGGCAGGTGCCCTCGTCACGCCGAAGCTGCTGATGCTGTCGGGGATCGGCCCCGAGGCGGAGTTGAAGAACCATGGCATCGACGTCGTGCAGGATCTGCCGGGCGTGGGGCAGAACCTGATAGATCACCCAGATGTATCGGTTGTGGCGCGGGCAAACGGGCCCCATGGTTACTATGGGCAGGATCGCGGCTGGAATCTCCTCCGCAACGGGTTGGAGTTGAAGCTGTTCCGGCGGGGGCGGGTGACCTCGACGGGTCTGGAGGCCGCCTGTTTCGTCAACCCCGCCGACCCCGGTGCGCCGCCGACGCACGAGGCGTACTGCATCCCGATCATGTATCTCGACGAGCAGACCCTGACGCGGATCGGCGACGGGCATGGAGTGTCGATCCAGACGGTGCTGCTCAAGCCGCGATCGGTGGGAGAGGTCCGGCTCGCCTCCGCGGACCCCACCGACATGCCACGTGTGTCACCGAACTTCCTGAAAGACGAGGCGGATATGGATGCCATGGTGACCGGCCTCCGGTTCTTTCACAAAACCATGAAGACGCGGCCACTTGCCGATCGGATAAGCGAGATCATCGCACCTCTAGACCTGTCCGACCAAGGCCTGCGGGATCATTGCCGCAGAGTCGTGAAAACGAATTATCTCCCGTGGGCACCACAAAGATGGGCGCGGACGGGGATGCCATGGCAGTTCTCGATGCCAGGATGAGGGTGCGCGGCATCGAGGGTCTCAGGGTCTGCGACATGTCGGCCGCGCCCGAAATTCCGGCAGGCAACACGAACGCTCCGGCGATGATGCTTGGCGACCGATGCGCCGATCTGGTGCTGGGGCGGCTCTAGAGCGATGCGAGGGTCGTTTCATAGCGCACGGACCCCTTCCAGCTGGCGGGAGAACACGATCTTCGAAGGCACCGGGCGGGACCGGTCGTGCCACCAGTGCATTCGATGCCGGTCGTATCGGAACGGCGGAGGCTTACCGCGATGACAACAGTCGGGAAATTGCTCCGGGAGCGGAACATCATCTTCGTCACGCTGGCGTGCTGTCTGGTGTTCTACCTCATCAATCCCCGGCTCCTGAGCCTCGATAATCTCTCCGCAATCTCGCGTCAGATCGTACCCATCGGCTTGATCGCGCTCGGGCAGTTCTTCGTGGTCGTCTCCGGAAACATCGACCTGTCGATGGGCATGGCCTCGGTCCTCTTCGCGATCGTCCTGGGTGTATTCTTCGGAATGACGGGAGGCGTGGAGCTCGGACTTCTGGCGGTCGTCGCGTCTTCTCTGGCGCTCGGTTTCTTCAACGGAGTCATGGTCGCCAAACTGAAACTTCCCGCGTTCATCGTCACATTATCCGTCCTCTTCATGGCGCAGGGATTGTCGGGGCTCATCATCCCGCGCGGGCAGCAGATTTTCCTGATGGGCGGCTTCTTCAGCTACGTGGGCTCGGAAACCTTCCTTGGCATCTACCTGTCGTTCTGGTTCCTCGTGGCGCTTTTCGGATTGGCCTACGTCGTCTACAACCACACCCGGATCGGAACCTGCATCATCGCCATCGGCAACAGCGAGGAAAACGCCAAGCTCGCCGGGATCAATATCGACCGCGTGAAGATCGGCATCTTCATGTTCTCCGGCCTTTGCAGTGGCTTTGCTGGTGTCATGCTGTCGACCCGCATGGGCTTCGTTCAGCCTGGCCTCGACGGCAACGGTCTGCTTCTGGACGGCATAGCCGCGATCATCATCGGCGGCACGCTGATCCTCGGGGGGCGCGGCACCATCGGCGGCGCGTTCTGGGGCCTGCTGTTCATCGGCCTGGTTAACAACGCTCTCAATCTGCTGAACGTCGAGGACGTCTGGCATCAGGTTTTCAAGGGTTTGGTGATCCTGGCGGCGCTCGGTGCCAACTGGATCCTGTGGCAATCGCGCGAGGCAACGGCCCACTGATGCCAGCCTTTCGGGCGACCGCCCGGCCATTCCGGTTCATCAGAGGAGGAACGAACCATGACACTGAAATCCACGTCCGCCTTGGCGGCGGTTTTCGCGGCGGCCGCCACCGGCAGCGCATTCGCCGGGAACGATGACGCCCTCGACATCGTCTTCATCAACGACGGGCATGTCGCCCCCTACCATGTTGCCTGGCTGGCGGGCTTCGAGGACGCCATCGCGGCCTACGGCGAGGCCTTTCCCGATCTCGAGATCTCCGGTCGCTGGCTGTCTGCCGAAGGGAGCCTTGAGCGGATGATCCAGCAGGCCGAAGTAACGATCAACGAAGCGCCCGACATCATGTTCGTCAATGCGATCAACGTCGATGCTTTCGAACCTCTCGTCGCGCAGGCCCAGGATGCGGGCATCACCTGGATCGCCGTGCATTCGGCGATGGAAAGTGCCGACTACAGCTTCACGCTCGGGGACATCACCAACGGGCGTAATCAGGGCATGGCAATGTGTGCCCTCTCGGGAGGGGAACCCTTCCAGGTGGCGATTATGCTCGGTCAGGCGGGCAATCCCTCCGGTGAAGCGCGCCGCCAGGGCATCCTCGAGGGCATCTCGACCTGCGACAACATTGAGGTCGTGGCCGAGCAGCCCGCCGACTGGGACACCGTCCGCGCCCAGTCGATCGCCGAGAACTGGATGACCCAGTTTCCCGAACTGGATGCGATTTCGGGGGTGACGGATGCGTACATGTATCCGTCGCTCGCCATAGCGGCAAACAGCGGACGTAGCGACCTGCAACTCTACGGATACGACGGCGACATCCCGATCCTGGAACAGATGCGGGACGGTCCGGTCATGGCCGACATTCTGCTGTCGGGCACGCGCGAGGGCTGGAACTTCGTTCAGATGGCCTATCGCCTCCACCGCGGCGACGAACTCGAAAAGGTCTACGACTTCTTCACGCCGCTCGTTCTGACGGAGGAGAACCATCGCCTCGCCCTGGAGAACGGTTTCCCGGAGAATATCGAAGTCTATTCGGTCGACCAGGCTCTCGACGTTGCCGCTAACGGCTTCCGCGAATTCGGACCGGACAGCGTTCGGTAACCGCATCGACCGGGCCGCCATCCCGTCTCTTCGGGCAGCGGCGGCCCATTCCGACCTTCCGGAGGCTCCATGGAAACAGCAGGCAAAACGACGGAACAATCGCCAAGCCCGGCGATCTCCGCTCTGGCGATGCGCTATCTCGTTCTCGCGGCACTGATCGTGATCGCGTCCCTGGGATTCGGGTTTGCCAACGAGAACTTCTTCTCCCTCGCAAACATCGGCATCCTGCTTCGGTCGATTTCGGTTTTGTTCATTGTGTCGATGGCGATGACCTTCGTCATGCTGACGGGTGGCATCGACCTAAGTGTCGGCTCCAACGTCGCGTTTGCAGGCGGTGTCGGCGTCATCGCGCTGACCGCCACGGGCAGCGCACCCGTCGGTTTCCTCGCCGCCATTCTGGCAGGCATGTCGATCGGCCTCATCAACGGCATTTTCGTCGGTCGCATGAAGCTTTCGGCCTTCATGGTCACACTCGCCACCTTCGCCCTGGCACGCGGTCTGGCCCTCGTCATCTACGACGCGGATTCCATCAATGTCTCGAATGCCATCTTCCTGTGGCTGGGCGGCACGAGCTGGGGCAACGTGCCTGTCGTCATTCCCTTCGTCGTCCTCGTCTTCGCCGTACTCTCGGTCGTGCTCTACCGCACGACCTTCGGACGCGATGTCTATGCGGCCGGCGCAAACTTCAAAACGGCCTTCGTTCTCGGTCGGCGGCCCGAACGCACGCTGGTCTGGGTCTATATCCTCTCCGGCGCGCTGGCGGGCCTGTCGGCCATCATCACCGTTGGCCGCGTCTCTTCCGGCCAGCCCTGGGCGGGTCTCTACCTTGAGTTCGATGCGATCACTGCCGTGATCCTCGGAGGGACATCGCTCTTTGGCGGGCGCGGACGCCTGTTTGGCACGATCCTCGGCGTGCTTCTCTACGGCATCATCATCAATGGCCTCGTCCTGACCGGAACCAACCCGTATCTGCAAAGCCTTATCAAGGGTGCGATCCTTCTGAGCGTCGTGTTGCTGGACAGCTGGACGCAAAGGGGGAAACAGCGATGACCCATCGGATCGACATGACGGGGATCGGCAAGAGCTTCTTCGCGACCCGGGCATTGGATGACGTGGATTTCTCCTGCGTCGCGGGCGAAGTCCACGCACTCGTCGGCCTGAACGGTGCGGGCAAATCCACTTTGATGAAGGTTCTGGGCGGCGCGATAGAGCGCGATCAGGGCAGGATCGAGATGGACGGCAGGGATGTCGCCATCACCGGGCCTGCCGATGCGCGGGCCATCGGCGTGGCAATGATCCATCAGGAATACTCGCTGATCGACGAGTTGACAGTTTACGACAATATATTTTTGGGTCGTGAGCTGCATCGCAAGGGGACGCCGTTTCTGAACAAGGCCGAAATGGCACGCAGGGTCCGTGCGGAACTGAAACGCTTCGGCCTGTCGCTCGACCCTGGCCGCCTCGTGCGGGATCTGAACTCCGGGGAGAAACAGATTGTCGAGATCATGCGCGCGCTCATGTCGGAGGCCTGGCTGATCGTGATGGACGAGCCGACGTCGGCGCTCTCGGAAGGCGACAAGGAGCGGCTCTTCCATTTCATCCGCCGCATGAAGTCCGAAGGCGTCGCAATCATCTACATCTCCCACCACATGCCCGAGATATTCGGCATCGCGGAGCGGGTCACCGTCATGCGCGACGGCAGGATCGTGCTTTCGGAGCGGACCACGGACACCACGGAAGAGGCGGTCATCAGCTCGATGAGCGGGTCGGAGCTTGACGATTTCGTCAAGCCGCACAAAGCCGCCGAGGGGGAGATACTGCTGTCGGTCCGAAATGTCTCGAAAACTGCCACCTATCACGACGTGTCTTTCGATCTGCGACAGGGCGAAATCCTTATGCTGACCGGCTTGCGGGGATGCGGCGCGCCGGAGCTGGCCAAGACGGTCTTCGGCTTGGACGACGGCTATCGCGGCGACATCGCGTATCGGGATGTGCGACTGAAACCCGGACGCGGTCCGGCGGCAGCGGTCAGGGACGGCATGGGACTGGTCACGGAGAACCGCGACACCAACGGCATTCTCGCGCCCCTGTCGGTTCGCGACAACATTGCATTGCCGTTTCTGGAAAAATCGCTCTCTTTTGGCCTGATCGACAACACGCGGATCGAGCGGCTGGTCGACAGGGCGATCAGGGACACATCTGCCAAAACCTCGTCCCCGTCCCAGGAGATCCGGTTTCTGTCAGGCGGCAACAAGCAGAAGATCTGCTTCTCGCGGTGGCTGGATCGGGATCTGGAGCTGCTGGTCCTGCTGGAGCCGACCCGCGGCATCGACGTCCATGCCAAGGCCGACATCTACCGCATTATTGAGGAGTTGGCCGAACGCGGTGTCGGCCTTCTAATCCTGTCCTACGAGATCGACGAGGTCGTCATGCTCGCCGACCGCGTCATCACGTTCTACGAGGGCCGGTCGATCTCCGAATACGTTCACCCCCATTTCGACAAGGACCGGATGTTGGCCGACATCGCCGGAACCGGCCCGGAACAAGCGGCCTAAGAAGGATTTTCCATGACCTACTATCAGTGCTTCATCGACAATGAATTCGTCGACGCCTCGAACGGCGCGCGGATGGAGGTGAGCGATCCCGCGACCGGCGAGGTCTGGGCCGAGGTGCCCGCCTGCACGCCCCGGGACGCAGCCCGTGCGCTCGAAACATCCGCCCGCGCGCAGAAGGACTGGCAGATGCTGCCACCCCAGACCCGTGCCGAGTTCCTCTACGGGATCGCCAAGGGGCTCGAGGCCGAACGTGATCTTCTGGAAGAGCTTCTGGTGCGCGAACAGGGCAAGCCCCGCGCGGAAGCCGCCGCGGAAGTCACCGACACGATCCGCTACATGACCTATGCCGCCGAGGCCGCGCGGCGCATCAAGGGCGAGATCCTGCCCTCCGACAACCCGCGCGAACAGATGTTCATCTACCGAGTTCCCTATGGGGTGACGCTCGGACTGTGCGCCTACAACTATCCGCTGGCATTGATCGGACGAAAGGTCGGCCCCGCACTTGTCACCGGCAACACGATGATCCTGAAACCGCACGAGGCAACGCCGGTGACGGCCTCGGTGTTCTGTCGCATCTGCCTCGAGGCGGGGCTTCCGGGGGGCGTCATCAATATGGTAACGGGAACGGGCACCGAGGTCGGCGCGCCGCTCGTCGAAAGCCCCACGATCCGGATGATTACGCTCACCGGCTCCATCCGGGCGGGCCAGATGATCGCGAAGGCGTCGGCCAAGAACATCACCGCCCTGTCGCTGGAACTGGGAGGATCGGCCCCTTTCATCGTGTTGAAGGACGCCGATCTCGAGAAAGCGGTCGAGGCCGCCGTGACCGCTCGTTTCGCCAATGCGGGTCAGGTCTGCATCTGCAGCGAAAGCGTACTGGTGGAGGAGGCGATTGCCGACGAGTTCACCGAGAAACTGCTGAAGCGCGTCGCCGAGATCAAGCTCGGTGACCCGAAGACCGATGCCGGCATGGGGCCGATCACGACGGCGGAAGCGCTGGCGCGGATCGAACGGATCGTTGATGACAGCGTTGCTGGCGGCGCGACCGCCGCGGCCGGAGGAAACAAGCCCGACGGTGCCGAGTTCAAGGACGGAAACTGGTATGAACCGACTGTGTTGACCGGAGCCGATCGCGAAACGGCGGCCGTGGCCGAAGAAATCTTCGGGCCGGTGCTGCCCATCGTTCGCGTGAAGGATTACGAGGAAGCCCTCGACATCGCCAACGCACGCCCAGACGGGCTGTCGGCCTATCTCTGGACGCGCGACCCGGCCGTTTACATGGATGCCATCAAACGCCTCGAAACAGGAACCATCTTCCTCAATTCCGGTATCACCGGAATGGTGCAGGGCTATCACAACGGCCACAAGCTCAGCGGACTTGGCGGCGAGGACGGCGACCACGGACTGGAAGGCTATCTTCAGAAACGGACCGTATACATGGCGTACTGAGGTCAGGCGTCATCCATCCTGGGACGGCCATCCCCAGACGGTCGGCTGACACAAACGGTCGGAGTTGCCCCCGCAAGCGGCACACCGCGTCGAGGCGCGGTGCGACCATTCTGGGACCCACGGGCTCCGGCGGAAGCCCTACATCCCCAGGGCCCGCATTTGTTGGGACATCTGGACGATAGACCCGTCCACGTGCCTGCGGATGACGCGACCCGCCTCTTCCACGTCATTGGCTTCGAAGGCGTCGATGAGGGCGTCATGTTCCTGCAGGATCATCCTGTGCCGCGCCTTGCTGATCCGCAGTGGCGCGGCATGGACGTTCAGGGCCTTGCGCAGCTTCTTCCAAGTGTCCGCCGCCACGTCGTTGTAGTGGTGGCTGCAAATGAGGGAATGAAACTGCGCATCCAGCTTGCGGAACACGAGCATGTCCGCCGTCGGTGCCGCACGAAGACGCTCCTGAACGTTCCGCAGTTCCCGCAAGGCGGCCGGCCCCGCGTTCTCGGCGAACCAGCTGACGAAGTAGGGCTCCAGCAGCCTCAGCACCTCGAAGATATTCTCGATAGTGCTGGCATCGGCCTGCTTTATGATCGCCCCGCGATTGGGGTGGATGTCGACGAAGCCCTCCCCCTGCATCTGTCGCAAAGCCTCCCGCACGGGGCTGGTGCTGACACCGAAACGCTTCGAAAGATCGGAAATCTTTAGGCGCTGGCCACCGACGAGCCGACCGCTCGAAATCTCGTCGAGAATGGCGTCGTACAGCGACTCGGTCGGTTCCTGCTCAAACTGGTTCATCGAGATCGACGCTTCCGATTGTCGTATTGATATGAGGCCGTTCTACCCTTTCGGCAGTCAAGAAACACTCCTCTCGCTCCAAAAGTAGACAAAAAAATCGTTGATATTTATCAAATCGTCGACGATTATGGTTATATGATATTACAAAATTGCGCAAAAGCCGCCTTTGACGGCAGCTACGACCATCAGGTTCAGCCATGCTCCGAAGACGTAAGCAGGTGATCTTCGCGGGACGGCACCGGCTTTTCCCCTATCCGCACGCTCCTTCCTTCCCGCGCGCGAGGCGCATCGTCACGGCACCTCCGGCTAGATCTGAACCAGGATGGGGCCCCGTACGACCCGATGCGTTCGCCATGTTCACCGATGACGTCATGACAGCGTCCCCGCTCCGAGAAAGTCTGACGATGCAAGATGCCGATCTTAGCCACACCGGTGAAACCACGAGACAAACAGCCCCGGCCGGAGCGGCTCGGATCGCGGAGATCCGGCCGATCATGATCCGGGTCGGCTGGCGCAATCAACTTCTCGTCAAGGTCACGACCGAAGATGGCCTCTACGGGTGGGGCGAAAGCGGACTGTCGGGCCGCGAGGGTGCCGTCACCGCCATGGTCGACCACTTCGCGGCCTTTCTCTTGGGTCAGGACTCCCGGCGGATCGGACGGGTCTGGCAGGAATGCTATCGCAGCCAATACTTCGAGGGCGGCCGCGTCATCACGGCCGCCCTGTCGGCCATCGACATCGCGCTGCACGATCTGCTGGGCAAACGGCTCGGCGTCCCTGTGCATCAGCTTCTCGGTGGCGCACAGCGAGAGCGTGTGCCGACGTTCGCCAGCACCATGGCGAAGACGACCGATGCGATCCTTGCCGACGTCAAGACGCTGACCGATGCCGGCTGGACCTGCGTGCGCACCTATCCCGGCGGTTTCAACGACGAAGAGACGTTCGATCCCCGTGCCAACCTGCCCCAGACCGCCGCCGAACTGATCGCGGTTCGCGAGGCATTCGGGCCCGGCCTAACCCTGGGCGTCGACCTTCATCACCGGTACTCGGTCGCGGAGACGGCGAGCTTCTGCAATATGCTGCCCCCGGGCACCCTCGACTTCATCGAGGAACCGATCCGCTGCGAAACTCCCGAAGCCTATGCCAGCCTGCGGACCATGACGAACATACCCTTCGCGATCGGCGAGGAATTCTCGTCCAAGTGGGAGGCCGCGCGATATCTGGATGCGGGTCTGGCGCAATTCATGCGGCTCGACATATGCAATATCGGCGGATTCACCGAAGCGATGAAGGTCGCTGGCCTGTCCGAGCGGCACTACGTCGATCTGATGCCGCACAACCCGCTCGGGCCGGTCTGCACCGCGGCCTCGGTTCATCTTTCGGCGGCGGTGCCGAACTTTAGCTGGTTGGAAGTGCGCCAATCGCCGGTCGAGCAACTGGGCTTCCACGACTGGGAGATCTTTCCCGTTCAGATGGAAATGGATGGACCGGATTACCGCGTGCCCGATGGCCCTGGCCTGGGCGTCGAGGTCAACGAAGAGATGATACCGGCCAAGGAAGCCGGGTTCGTCGAAACCCCCCATCTCAAACGCCCGGACGGTTCGGTAACCAATTGGTAAACGACCCCTTTTCGACCCTGTTGAACGGCAACGGCCTACGGAGGACACTGTGAGACCCATCTCTCATCTGACGGCACTGAGCGCCCTTGCGCTCTGTTTCACGACACCCGCATTCTCGCAAAGCGTAACGCTCGAGGTCACCGCCTGGAAAGGCAACGAGGCCGAACCTGCGGGCCTGCCCGAATTGATCGCCCACTTCGAGGAACAGCATCCCGACATCGACGTGGAACTGAACTACATCGGACGGCTCGATACTGACACCGTCGTTCCGCCGCGCCTGCAGGGCGGGGATCCCCCCGATGTGATGATGACGGACATGCCGCTGATCGAGGTCTGGGGTATTGCGGGTCTCCTGACCGATCTTGGGACCGACAGCGAGTGGTACGGACGCATCCCGGAAGAGCTGCAGACCGCGCTGACGTATGACGGGGCCGCCTACATCATGCCGCTCGAAGTCATCGGTATGGGCAATTTCGTCAACATGGGCCTGCTGCGCGAGGTCGGGATCGAGGAGGCCCCGTTCACGATCGAGGATCTCGTCGCGGCCTGTGGAGCCCTGAGCGACGCCGGGATCAACCCGATGATCTTCACGGGAGGCTTTTCCGCCCCGTTGTTCCTGATCGCCAACGGGATAGAAGCGGGCGAGGTCGATCCGGCAACGCTCGGATCAGGTGACGCAACTTTCGCGGAGGATGCGGGCTTCAACACCGGCATGGACCTGGTCCGGCAACTGATGGATGCGGAGTGCTTCGATCCCGAAACGCAGGCGGGCCTCGATCCATGGAGCACCGCCCTCGCCGAGTTCCAGGGCGGCAACTTCGCGATGATGCCCCAAGGCGCGTGGAACATCACCGCGTTCAGCGAGATCGAGGGACTTGATTTCGTCTTCGCTCCGATCCCGTCCTCGCAGGACAGCGGCGTTGCGCTCGACCTTTTCGGCATCGGCTGGTCGATCGCGTCCGGAAGTGAAAACCAGGATGCCGCACGTACTTTCGTGAACTGGTTTGCACAGCCGGAGCAGATCCAGGTGGTGATCGAGGCGGAAGCCGCCTACTCGCCGTTCGATGATGGAGCCAGCGGCACCCCGGATCTGGCCGCTCCCTACGACGCGGCGCGAGAAGCGGGCGGCATCATCAACTATCCCTTCGCGCTGCTGCAATGGCCGAAGCCGCTTGAAGCCGAGATCTGGGACAGCTTGACCGGCTTCCTTCTCAACCCCGACCGCGGCAATGCCGAGGTGCTCGAGCGTTGGGACGAGGCGGTCGAAGACGCCGACTTCTGATCCCGGTTCAATGGCCCGGCACTGGATGTCTTCTGCCGGGCCGCCCTTTCAAAGCCTGGACAACCAAGATGCTTTCGAGACGGTCCTTCTTCCTCTTCACCCTTCCCGCGTCGATCGTATTGGGTCTCTTCTTCGTCTATCCGATCGCATTGACGCTCCAGTTGAGTTTCACCAATTCGACCGGCGTGGGAGAGGCCGACTGGATCGGCTGGCGCAATTACGAACGCATCGTGAGCCGGGATCGCTACCCCGAGGCGCTCTGGACCACGATCAAGTTCACCCTCGTCGTCGTGACGGTCCAGACACTCGCCGGCCTCGTGCTGGCTGCCCTGCTTCACCGTCTGCCCGCGATCCGCAATTTCTGCCGCGCAGCCCTGTTCACGCCCGCGATGATGTCCTTCGTCGTGGTCGGCTACGTCTGGCAGTTCATCTATTCCCCCTTTTCGGGCGGACTGAATTCCCTGCTTCGCGGGGCCGGACTCGACGACTGGACCTGGGGTTGGCTCGGCGATCCGGACACCGCCCTCTATGCGATCGCACTGGCACATATCTGGATGTTCGTCGGCTACACGACGGCGATCTTCCTTGCCGGCTACGCCAATATTCCCGACGACATCGAGGAGGCAGGACGGCTGGACGGGGCATCGTCGTTTCAGCGGTTCCGCTATCTCGAGATCCCGCTTCTCGCGCCATCCTTCACGATCAACGTCATGCTCTCGACGATCGGCACGCTCAAGACATTCGAACTGCCTTTCATCATGACGCGCGGCGGACCGGACGGTGCGACAAGAACGCTCAGCCTCGAGATCATCGATCAGCTCTTCGGCAACTACCGTTTCGGTTTCGCCTCATCGCTGTCGATCATCATGCTTATTATCGTGATCGCGGTGGCATTCGTACAGAACCGCTACCTCCGCAAAAGGGAACTCCGCTGATGACGACCGCGATCCGGCAATTGCACGGCGTTCTGGTTCACGCCGCCGTCCTGGCCCTCGTGCTGCTGATGCTGACGCCGCTTCTCTATATGCTGACGATGTCGTTCCGCACGGGCACCGAGATCGCCGAACACCCCCTCGGCCTGCCGACCGAACTCGCATGGGAGAACTATACCAGGGCCTTCGCCTCGATGAACTACCTCCGCTCAGTCGCGAACTCCATCGGCATCACCGTTTCGGTCACGGTCCTCACCGCGCTGTTCGGCTCCATGGCCGCGTTTCCGTTGGCCCGCAACTCGACACCCGCGGCACGGATCTTCATCATGCTCGTTGCCCTGGGTCTGGCGACACCGAACTTCGTGACGATCACGCCCATCTTCGTGATCTTCCGCGATCTCGGTCTTCTCGACACCTACCCGGGCATCATCCTGGCCTTCACGGCCCTCAATCTGCCGTTGGCGGTGTTTTTCTACGTCGGTTTCATCGGCTCGATCCCAAAGGATCTGCTCGAGGCCGCGAAGCTCGACAACTGCAGTGACTGGCAGATCTTCTGGCACATCATTCGCCCTCTCCTCGGCCCGGCGACGGCAACGCTTTCGCTCTTCGTGATGCTGATGGTCTGGAACGATTTCACCTACCCTCTCCTGCTGCTGACGGACCGGGAGAAATTCACCGTTACGATCTCGGTCTATCGCTTCGTCGGCAATCAAAACATTCAACCCGACATGCTGTTCCCGGCCGCGGTTCTGGGCTCTTTGCCGCTGCTGGTGCTGTTCGTCGTGTTCCAGCGGCGTATCGTAGCGGGCGTGACGGCCGGAGCGGTGAAATGAGCGAACTCCGGGGACGCGTGATCGCGGTGACAGGGGCCGGTGCGGGCATCGGCCTCGGTATCCTGTGGGCCGCGCGATTGGCGGGCGCGACCGCCTACGGGCTCGATCGGACGCCAGAGGGCCTCGAAGCCATCCGCAGCGCCGGTGGTCACCCGATAAGGGCGGACGTGCGCGATACCGCCGCGCTCGAGGCGGCCGTCGAACATGTCGCAACCGACGCCGGCCGCCTGGACGGACTGGTCAACAATGCGGGCGTGACACTGACGGCCCCTTTTCTCGACGCGGAAGTCGCGATGTGGGACAGACTCTGGGAGACCAATCAACGCTCGGTTCTGGTCGGTTGCCGGGCGGCCGCGCGCATCATGGTCCGCGATGGTCGGCGCGGGGCATTGGTCAACATCGCCTCCGTCCACGCGGCCGCCAGCGATCGCGGATACGAGGGCTATGCCGCGACGAAGGCCGCTATCGTCGCCATGACCCGCGCCATGTCCTGGAGCCTGGGGCACCATGGCATACGCGCCAATTCCCTGTCGCCCGGCCTGACCCTCACCGACGAAGTGGCACGGGTTGCCGCCACTCCGGAAAACGCGGAACGCTTCGCGGGATGGCATGCCGATGGCAGGACGGCGACGGTCGAGGAAATCGCGCAACTTGCGGTCTTCCTGCTCTCCGACGCTTCTGCGGCCCTGACCGGCACCGACCTGATCGCCGATCACGGCACCTTGGCCCGGCTCTGTGATTTGAAGGCCTGACGGAGGGGCCTATTGATCCACGTCGGCATCCGGAGCGAGGCCGGTATCGATCAACATGGCTGTCATGAGGGCGAGCGGCAGGGTCGAGCGTAGTGGCGGCGTCTTCATCAATCGAAGCGGTCCGCACCGGCGCGCCCCGGCACGAGGCCCATACCGATCGCATCGGCCACCGCCTTCATCGAAACCAGTCCCCTGAAGCTCTCCGAGTTTCCTAGACACATGTCAGGTCGGCGAAGAACATCGCGCGCGGCACAAAATTGCGACCCTCTCCCTGTAAATCTCATCCGATTACTTCCCGTTTCTTCCCCGCTCTCCCGGCGTCGAACCAAGTGAAACGGGGTGTCGCATCATGTGAATACGTACAACAGACGGAAACGCACGCCCCCTTCCCCGGCCCCCGCATATCGCCTATCCTGAGGCCAACCATACAAGATAGAGCAGTCCGATGCCCGACGACCTTCTGAAAGGGGCCGAGCCCGAAACCTACGATGCCTCCTCCATCGAGGTGCTGGAGGGGCTGGAACCCGTCCGCAAGCGCCCCGGCATGTATATCGGCGGCACCGACGAACGCGCGTTGCACCACATGGTCGCGGAAGTCCTCGACAACTCCATGGACGAGGCCGTCGCCGGTCACGCCAACCGCATCGAGGTCGAGCTGCACGCCGATGGCGCGATCACCGTCCGCGACAACGGCCGCGGCATCCCGATCGACCCGCATCCGAAGTTCCCCGACAAATCCGCCCTCGAAGTCATCCTCTGCACGCTCCACGCCGGCGGCAAGTTCTCGGGCAAGGCCTACCAGACGAGCGGAGGCCTCCATGGCGTCGGGGCCTCCGTCGTCAACGCGCTCTCCGACAGCATGGTCGTCCAGGTCGCCCGCGACCGGGAGCTCTGGGAGCAGCGCTTCTCCCGCGGCCTGCCTCTCGGCCCGGTCGAGAAGGTCGGCGCGGCCCCGAACCGGCGCGGCACCACCGTGACCTTCCACGCCGATGCCGACATCTTCGGCAGCCACAAGCTCAAGCCCGCCCGCCTCTTCAAGTCGATCCGCTCCAAGGCCTATCTCTTCTCGGGGGTGGAGATCCGCTGGAAGTCCGAGATCGACGACGGCGAGACGCCCACGCAGGCCACCTTCCACTTCCCCGGCGGCCTCTCCGACTACCTCTCGGAAACGCTCGGCACCGCCTCCACCTACGCCGACACCGCCTTCGCGGGCACCGTCGACTTCCAGGAGAAGTTCGGGGAGCCGGGCAAGGTCGAATGGGCGATCAACTGGACGCCCGCGCGCGACGGCTTCATCCAGTCCTACTGCAACACCGTGCCCACGCCCGAGGGCGGCACCCATGTCGCCGGCTTCTGGGCGGCGATCCTCAAGGGCATCAAGGCCTACGGGGAACTCGCCAACAACAAGAAGGCCGCGCAGATCACCCGCGACGACCTCCTCTCCGGCGGCTGCGCCCTCGTCTCCTGCTTCATCGCCGAGCCCGCCTTCGTCGGCCAGACGAAGGACCGCCTCTCGACCGAGGCCGCCCAGAAGATGACCGAAGGGGCCGTGCGCGACCGCTTCGACAACTGGCTCGCCTCCGACACCAAGGCCGCCGGGGCCATCCTCGACTTCCTCGTCCTCCGCGCCGAGGAGCGCCTGCGCCGCCGGCAGGAGAAGGAGACCGCCCGCAAATCCGCCACCAAGAAACTGCGCCTGCCCGGCAAGCTGGTCGATTGCTCGGCGAACGCCCGCGAGGGCACGGAGCTTTTCATCGTCGAGGGCGACAGTGCGGGCGGCTCCGCCAAGATGGCCCGCGACCGCAAGACCCAGGCGCTCCTGCCGCTCCGGGGCAAGATCCTGAACGTCCTCGGCGCGGCCTCCGGCAAGCTCTCCTCCAACGCCGAGATCTCCGACCTCTCCCAGGCGCTCGGCTGCGGCCTCGGCACGAAGTTCAACATCGACGACCTGCGCTACGACAAGATCATCATCATGACCGACGCGGACGTCGACGGGGCCCACATCGCCGCGCTCCTGATGACGTTCTTCTTCAGCCAGATGCGCCCGATGATCGACGCGGGCCACCTCTACCTCGCTTGCCCGCCCCTCTACCGCCTGACACAAGGCTCGAAGCGCGTCTATTGCATCGACGAGATCGAGCGCGACGCCTGGCTACAGAAGGGCCTCGGCGGGAAAGGCAAGATCGACGTCAGCCGCTTCAAGGGCCTCGGCGAGATGGACGCGAAGGACCTGAAGGAAACCACCATGGACCCGGCCTCGCGCAAGCTGATCCGCGTGACGGTCGACGAGGACGCCCCGGGCGAGACCGGCGACCTCGTGGAGCGGCTGATGGGGAAGAAGCCGGAGCTGCGGTTTCAGTATATCTCGGAGAACGCCCGGTTTGCGGGGGAGTTGGATGTTTGAATTCGCCTAGCCACCCTGCGAATTGTGTGAAGACACGAAGTTCGATCTGGAGAATGTATAGAGATGCGGCTGACCAAGACTATCTGTTCGCCAGATTCGGCGCTCGTTCAAACTGCTTGTATCATTTTTGGTGGAATGCCCAGCAAGCACTTGAGAAGTATTTAAAGGCCATACTGCTCCTGAACGGCGCGCCTACAAAGAACTACGGGCACAGTATTGGGAGGTGCTCCCCGATCCTTGGACAGGATCTGGCGTTTTCTAAGCTACTCTCTGGGCCTCCTGGTCGGGTTGCATGATCGTCGTGCCGGCGCGGTAGACCACGTCCGGTGGTTGTCCGTCG
>NZ_JABVAX010000023.1 GCF_013404595.1 Jannaschia marina
TCGCCTTGAACGCGGCCGCGTGCCGCTTCCTCTTCGCCATCTCGTCCGTCTCCTTCTCGAAGACCAAGATGACCTCAGATCGTAGCTCCCGTCAGCGTCCAATTTCCAGGGAGCACCTCAGAACCGATCCAAAATCTGTCGCCGCACATGCTGGGTCTGATGTGCCAAAGTCCGGAAGGACGCACATTGGTAGTAGTGTTCAATCAATTCACGGATCGAGCCGCGCTTAGTGGTCTCCAGCTTCGCTTTGCCCTGATCTTTTGGCACATGCCCCGCCATGGCCAACTGATAGTCCGTGATAAATTCAGGTGACCCAACTGGACCACGCAGACGCAGTTTCTGACCATTCCGGCGATAGTAGAGCCGAACATTGCCGTTCCTGTCCCGATCCTTAGTCACGTAGGGAAGTGAAATACTCATGATCTACCTCCCTAGTTCCACGGATTTTCTTCATCCACGAGAGCATAGCCCTCGAAGGCATCATCAAGTGCTTTGAGGTCCCAGATTGCACGGGAGAACGCCTTGATCGGCTTGGGCATCACTTTCTGCTGGACCAAGCGGTCAAAGGTTGTCGGGCTCACGCCAATGTAGTGGGCTGCCTCATTGCGGGTGAGGCCACGCTTCGGCGATGGCGGTTTGTGGCTTCGCTCCCGGGCATGGCCAACACGGACAAGGGCATCCGCGGCAGCAGTCAAGCTGGTTGCAGCCTGCGTCAGCACAACTTCCGCATTGATCAATGGAGGCTTAAGATCAATCATGCCGCCACCTTTTGCGTCTGATCGATTTTCGCGTGAAACTGAGCGACGAGCATGATGTGCTCACAAACCCGCTGCATCACTTCACAGTAGGTGTCGCTCAGGTCCTGAACATCGGCACTAAAGGTGTCGCGCTTTTTGCCGAAGTGGTGGGAGACGGCGTAGTTGAAATAGACTGGAGAACCATCGTCAATGACGTGAACGATCACGGGCTCTTTTTGCCTGATGCCCACCTCGGCAGACCAGTCGATGGCAAATTCGAATTTCGATAGTTCGGAAGGCATCGCAGTCGGAACCGCGCCGAGCAGGCGGTAGGCCACCAGCGTCATTGAATCTCCACCAGGCCAAGCCTGGGCCAAGAGGCAAGTGTTATTGCAGGAAAGCGGTCTGTCACTGGTCTTCGATGACGACACGAGAAGACCATCGGGGTTGACTACAGCGCGATGACTCGCAGAGCGGATGTGATGCCGGGCGACGGCATCTTGGGCAGCACATGCATTAATATGCTGATCGACTTCCCCAGGGTTGAAGGTGTGTGGTTTCATGGGCATTCTCCTCTGTTGATGGAATGCCCAAGACGTATCGGTTTAGGGTTCTCAATGGATGAGAGCACTTAATGTGCGAAAATCGCCAATTCTTCTGGAGTAGCATGAAATGGCTGAGCAGAGTGATTTCTTTGAGCCAAAGCACTTAGCTCGAAACGTCCACGAAAGATTCTCTCAGGTTTACGAAAGAACAAGGCTCGAAAGGCTGCCAAAGCTCCGAGCTGCAGATCGACAAAAAAATTTATATCAGAATATGATCAATAGCCTGGGCCACAGTGAGCTTTCTCCAGAAAAACATGAGCAGATTGTAGGTGAAATTAACGATATCCTGATCCGTTTTCTCGTCATCAAGAAAACTATAGATCATAGCGTGCCAGTAAAGCCTCTCTTCGCTAAGTTCAGAAGCCTCAGAGACAGGCTAGACAAGTCAGTTGCCCGCCTCGCTGATCCGGACAGAGCAGATATTGTCGCTGATTTGAGAAGCGCAAACGATGCTTTGGAAGAGCCATCGACCGCAAGGCAGGTTCTGCAAGAAGTGAGTCTTGTCGAGAAGGTCGAAGCTGCTCATCAATATCTCAGTGGGGTGCGCAATGAGATCGCAGCCTTGTCTGATTTCTTCGACTACAAAAAAGGGCTTGTGACGGCGGGGCAGCCATCGCTCTATGCAAGGCTGTTTGCAGTCCACGCACTAGCAGACCTTTTCGAACGCGAAGGTCGCACTGAGCACGGCGCAGTTGTCCAACAAGTAGTGCCGAAAGACGGGGGCAAGGAGCAGCGCCTGGGCAGCAATCAATCAAAGCCGAGGTCGTCTCCGCGAAATTATAACCCGGTCAGCTATGCTGGACCCTTTCTCGATCTTCTGAAAGCATTCTATTGGCTGGCCGCCCCGGAAGAAATTGCACACCGCCACTTCCCTGATGAAGAAAGAAACGATGAGGGCTTTGAAGCGAGTATACGACGACTTGCCCAGGCAAGACGCAAGGACCTTGATCTGGTGGGGCTACTTCTGGGAGATGTCTCCGTCGAAGACACACTTGAGTTCATGAAACGAGCCGACGCTGTGAAGTAACGCTTCACCCTATGCATCTAGCGTCAGATCGGGATCATATTTGTCCCACCCGTCTGGCCTCAAGAATTCGTCAAACTGTTCTCTGGTGACCAACGAATATTCAAACGTGTTTCCAGCTGCCAGGAGTTCTGCCGCTTCTTTTTTTGCAAGAACGACAGGGTCATCCTTTTTCCAGTTCGACTTAACCTCAATGAGGTGCGCCTTCCCGTCCGTGCGGTAGACCAGGAAGTCAGGATGGTAGTTGCAGACGGTGTGGGACTCAGGATGAATGTAGTAGACCTGAAAACCCGACTGGCCATGGACCAACATCCCTGTGAAGTAAATCCTATCGGTCATGTCAGACTTGATTACCCGATCAAAGAACTCGACCTCAGGTGCACTATCGAAGCAATACGTATCGAGATGAAAGGACCTTGATCTCGTGCCATCGTATTTCGGGTAGTCCCGCCGCTGGACCAAATGCTCCTGGGCTTTGAATGTGAACGCGGGCAGCCTGCTGGACTTGTTGCTGTAGCCCCTGATCAGTTCGACCTCTTCCTCTTCAGACTTCTGGTAACTCTTCACTTCGAAAAACGCATGAAACAGATGTGGGACCAGAATGTCGAAGATGATGTCATTTGCGACATTCACGGCCTCTAAGATGGCTTCCAAGCCTTGATCCGTCTCATCCAGCACCTCCTCGATATCGAAGGCCGAGATGTCGTCGCCGGAAAAGTAACGAGCCAGTTCACCAATAAGTGTCAGCTTCGTATAGGGCTTATGGGTCTGGCGCTCGGTGATGTCTTCAATGGATGACGCCTTATCTTTGAGATGTGTGCGGCGTTCCAGCTTGATCCGAAATCGTTCCATCATTTCGTCTGAGAGATCGACCACGATGTCGTCCGGCTGGTCCTTCTTCACGGTCTGATAGAGTTCGCGATGACGGTTAAGTTTGATGATCACAGGCGGCGGAACCGCTGTCACCTCAACCGTCACAGACGTGTCATCCTTTTTGGGACCAAGTTCATCCGTAGTGACGCGGAAGTTCTGCTGCAACTCATCATCCAGGATCGCCTGGTTATCAGCGGACAGGTAGATGCGTCCCGTTTCCTGCTGGGGCCCGATCGCCCGAAGACATCGCATCGTGGACTGCAACACAAAGATGCGGGACTTCGGCTTCCGGTAAAGAGCCACACCGAAGAGAGATCGGCAGTTCCAACCTTCGCCGCCCTTCCCGACAAGCAGGATGAACTGTTTGTTCGAGTCCTCGGTATCCAGGCGATTGAACTCACGGATTTCCTCATTAGTGGAATCACCCGTGTTTCTGAGTATCTTGTCAGTCGAAACGCCAAGTTCTGCCAACACAGTCTCAATGGCGGGACGCAAGTCTTTCTCAAGCTCGTCCAGGGTTGACGCGAACAGAGCCAGCTTTGGCAGCATTCCCTCGTGCCGCGACTCTCCTAGATTCGTCCAGAAATCCGTGATCACTTCCCGTAAGAAATCATCAGATTTGATGTTCCCGGTGTAAGTGAAGAAACCCGGCTGCTTGAGATACTTGTTGTCGATAGCAGCCTTCAGCCCGTAGGCGTAAACCACCTCGGGCATAATCCGGTCTTTGACGTAGGGCGTCCCCGTGAAGTTGTAGCACCCCACTACGCTGGTCTTCCGCGCCTCTAGGGCCCGTGCAAGCTCATCGATGGTCGTGCGCAGTGCAGATGTCTGCTTGGCCTGGCCCAGGTCCTTCTCAAGGGCCGCACCCATAGAATGGTGCGCCTCGTCCACGTAGATGCCGAGCTGAGGCAGCCTGGCAATCCGCTGGAACCGAGCGTTCACAGCGAGATCGGCATCCGTCTCAGGGGCGTCCTCACCCAGCATCTCATAGAGGTCACCATAGACCTCAGACAATGTGCCCTTCTTCTCGGCAAACAGCTTGTCGGTCGCAGTCGGCTCAGCCTTGCTGCGCTTCAGGATGATCTTCTGCGTGTTCGAGATGATGATGTTGAACGACGATCCGTCCTGTGCCCCGATGGTGGAGGCCGTGTCGTCCAGAAAGTGGAACTTCAGGTTGGTGCGCAGGAAGTTCGCATATTCCGGCGGGACCACCAATGACAGGTCGAAGGTCTGGATTTCCTTGAGCGACTGGAGCACCGTCTTGTCCGGCGCGAACACCAGGGCGTTCCGGCAATACTTGGTGTCCTTGCCAAACTTGTTGGCCAGTAGGAACTCGTAGAAGATGCACGTGGCCATGAGGATCGTCTTCCCCAGGCCCATGGTCAGCGCAAAGATGTAGTTGGGATAGCTGCGGGCCCGTTCAGACATCTTGGCAAAGAGGACGTTGTATTGCTCATCCCCTTCCAGGTCGAGGAAGCCCAGAAGTGTGCCCTGACCCTTCTTGTCCACACCCGTAGTCTGGTAGCTCTCAAAGATGCCCTCGTTCTTCGCCCACTCACTGAACACCTGATGCACGTGGCGGTTCTCAGCGAACTCTTTCAGGAAGACATACATCTCCAACGCTTCGAACTGCGGCCTGCGCAGGTAGGCATCCGCCCGTAGATCGGGATCGTTGAAATCCAACAGGTGCTTGGACAGCTTCCGATACTTCTGACGCGCCCGCCCCCTGTTGGTCTGCACAAAGTGATACAGAGCGTTGAAGAAGGCAAAGTCCTGGTTGATCTTCTTATTAGCCATTTTCGATCTCACCTTCCCAGGACTCTGACAGAAGGTCGGTGATCTTCACACGGATGGTCGATGCATCGTCGGGGATCGGATAGCGGCCCGACACAAGATCGTTCTTGTCCGGTGCATCAATCAGTTCAGGGCTGAGGACAGCGCCATCATAGTTCCAGTCCACCTTGATCGTCTCAACCAGTTGTCGCCAGTCTTCGACCGCATCGGTGTCCATCGATAGCTTCTGGAGCAGGTTAAGCGGGTAGAAGCCTGCGATCTCAAGATTACCATCCTTGATGACCAGCTTAGCGTCAGACTGACGCTTGAAATGCAGGTTGGCCTTGTCGCGGATCAGGTCTACCACTTCGACTTCGATATTGAAGGGCTTCGCTGACAGTTTGAGTTGTTCGCCGATGTCCGGCTCATGTCCCATACAGACCAGCATGATCCGATCCACGATCTTAGACGGAGACTCGGCCTGTCGGCGTTCATAGGCTTTGAAATCCATGCCATTGATGACCTCGTTCAGGTCCTGGCGGGTGGCAATCCGGTTCACGGGCATGATCTTGACCAGGAACTGATCCCGCTGACCATCAAAGACACTGCTGGTCGGCAAAGGCTGAAGCTCCATCGCTTCCTTGATCAGTTCCTTGGCTTCGACCGGATTGCGGAAGATGTCGTAGTTGTTGACGTTGTAGACTTCGAAGCCTGCTCTGCTCCATTTGGAGTTTTCGTCTATCGCGATACCGCCAGATGCACGACGCGAAATGATGGCTGCAATACGCTTTGTTGTCGTTTCAATTGCGCCAAGGTTGATGTCTGCGCCTAAGAAACGTCTTCCCATCTTAATTGCCACAGCTTGGGCTGTGCCGGAACCCATGAAGCAGTCAAAGACCAAGTCACCCTCATCAGTGTGCATCTGAACGATGCGCTCAAGAAGCTCCTCTGATTTCTGCGTCGGGTAATACAGCTTTTCAGGGTCGGTGGGGCTCGTGATCTTCTTTACATCGCTCCACCAGTCGTTCACCGGAGTGCCATCTTCCCTCAACTTGGCATTCTCGCCTTTCACAGCCGTTCGCCCTCTTTGAAGAGTGCCCTCGCTATAAGCACGATAGACCGGATTGAATTTCCATTCAGCGGACTTTGAATACCAGTAAAGGTTGTCATGTTTGCGTGGTAGCTCATTAGTCGGAACACCGCCGCCGGAATAACACCAAATGACTTCATTTCTAAATCCTGGCGAAGACTGAGTAAGCGCCGATCCGGCCCCAAAAATTTCATCCAAGATTAATCTGATGTGCGAGGACTTGTGCCAATCAACGTGTAGATAGATCGAGCCAGTTGGTGAAAGCAGTTCCCTGCAAAGAACAAGCCTCTCATAGACGAATTGCAAGTATCCGTCGTTACCCCATATATCGTTATACTGCTTCTCCTCGAATGAGTTATGGTCTCCATCGGCTTTGCCGATCTTGAGCCGCACCTTCTTCTTATATTCAGCCTTACTGTCGAAAGGAGGATCCAAATAAATTAAGTCAACCGAATGCCGAAAGTCCCTCAGCAGGTGGGACATCACCTGAATGTTGTCACCCCAAAAAAGCTTGTTCATCCAACCTTCTACGGGGTCACCATAGCTTTCTTTCCTTTGAGCAGGGAAGAACTGTGTTGCGGTGAATGCGCGTTTACCTGTCCACCTTAATTCGGGAAAACCACGGATAGGTTCCAAATCGAACTCAAAAGTCTCAAACGCTTCCTGCTTATCTGCCATTGCTCAAGTCCCCTCACACCTTACAAAACGTCATGTCGCAGAACGCCTGGAAGTCACAGTTCTTGCAGAGCCGTTCTGGCCGCTCTGATAGGCCGTAATTCTTTTCAACGATATCGTGGATGACGGAATCGACTTTGGCAATTGTGCCTTCCACATCAGTGGTTTCGCGGGGGAAGGTGATGCGCGGGTTTCCGGCCTCTTCGCCCGTGTAATACAGTGTCATCCGGCTGACCTCGACCTCCCGCTTCTCTTCCAGCAGGTGGGCATAGATTTGAAGTTGGCGGCGATAGCGGCTCAGCCGATCCGCCTCATCAATCAGGTCTGGCTTTTTCTCAGACTTGAAGTCGATGATCTCAAAGGACCCGTCATCGGCCTGCACCAGGTCCACCGTGCCCGTCAGGATGTAGTCCTCCTTCAGCAGCGACAGTTCAACCTCTGCATCCCGTAGGCGGTGCCAATGCGCTCGTTCCCGATCCACATAGCTGGTCACATGCCGCTTCGCGATCTTCAGCACAGGTTCGGCCAGATAGACCCGTTCCTTCTTAGTCAGATTGGCATAGTTCACATCGAACCAAGATGTGATCTGCTCCGGCGTCACCTTGCCCTCCTCGCCCCGCAGCACAGCCTTGTGGATGTCTTCGATGGTCTGGTGGACCAAGGTGCCGAACAGGATCGCATTGGTCCTCACAGGCGCAAAATCGAGGTCCTTGAACAGTCGGTATTGCTGGGGGCAGCCTTCGAAGACCAGCACGTCAGATGTGAATGAATAGCTCTGCTTGATATCGACCTCTTTGACCTCGGCCAGGTCAATGGTGTGCGGGTCAAATTTCAGGTCACGCCAGGACTTCAGATCATCATAGACGGGCCGGAAGTAGGCGGAGGGCACATGCCGCTGGCCACGCCCCTTCGGCGTGTTCTCCTGGCAGGTCAGCACAAGCATGTTCTGGGCCCGTGAGAAGGCCGTGTAGAACAACCGCCAGAAGTCAAAGGTCTTGATCCGGCCCATCGGTTCGAACGGCTCACGCCCGCTGAACTCCTGTTCCAGCATCACCTCCATGTCGGTGTATTGCTTGCGGGGCACGGCATCCAGAGAGCCAACGATGACGATGGGAAACTCCAGCCCCTTAGACTGGTGGATCGTCATGAAGGACACGCAGCCGGAAGGGGCATATTCACTCTCGTCCTCATACTCTTCGATGCCGCCGTCCCAGAGGAACCGGAAGAAGAAGTTGAACAGCGTGAGCAGGTCCCGCTCCAACCGGTCGGGCCGGATCACGATGACGTTGTAGAGATACTCATACTTGTTCAGCAGGCGGGAGAGTTTCGACAGGTTGCGGGCGGGCCTGCTGTCCCTCACACCGCTGTGGGCGATGCCCTCATCCAGGAAGCGGCTGAACGTTGGGAACTGCATCAGGTCGTAGAAGAGGCCGGAGAACGGATAGTTGGTGTTCTCCGACAGGCTAAGGTGCTGCTTCGCTTTACCCGCAACCCAGGCTTTGATCTGCGGGTCGTCACCGGACTTCAGGCAGTCAATGAACTCGGCCAGGCAGGCATCGTAGAAGGCCCAGACCTGAAGTGTCATCCCCTCGCGGGTTTGGCGGATCGACCCGTATTGCGGGAAGAGGAACAGAAGCGCCCCGATCATCAACCGGACCTCTGTGCGTTCGAAGAACATGTTTGATCGCGGTGCGTAGATCGGGATGCCTGCGGCCTCCAGGTCATTCGCGAAGGCGACTACCTTTGGGTTGCGCACTGATCGGAACAGGAAAGCGACCTGGTTCCAGTCCTTGATGATCCCTTGTGATCTGAGATTTTTCAGGAAGGCCAAGGTCTCTTCGGCCCAATTGTCTTCCCCGTCCTCACCCACAACTTTAAATACGGAGGGGTGGGCGGTGGCCGTCGCCGAAGCAGGTTCGATGTTCTTACCGAACCGAAAGGACTTGTCATCCTCCGTCCAGTCCGTGGTCTCCATCCACCTGTTGTAGAAGTCGATAATCGGGGGCTCTGAGCGGTAGTTCTTGGTCAGCCGGACCTGCTTGCATTCTCCGGCAGGGAAACGGGTTGGGAACTCCAAGATGTTCCGAATGGATGCACCGCGAAAGCGATAGAGGGCTTGGTCGTCGTCCCCAACCACGCAAAGGTTTCGATGGCCTTCAGCCAGCTTCAACACGATCTTTTCCTGGATCGTGTTGGTGTCTTGATACTCGTCGATCATCAGGTAGTCGAAGCGACTCTGGATTTGTTCGCAGACCTCAGGGTTGTCGAGGAGGCGCAGCATCTCGACCTGAATCGTTGAGAAGTCGAGGTAGTTGTATTCCGAGAGAAGGCGTTGATAGGTCTTGTAGGCTTCGCCGGATGCCAGCATTTCAGGGGTTTCATTGGCCAGCAACTGCTCGGCTGATATGCCCTCTTCGCTGATCTTGTTTAGCCAGACCATCAAGGCCCCAGCGAACCGCCATGAAGATTGTGGTCCTCTTAGGCCTAGTGCATCTTCGATGCCTTCAATATCCTTGAACTCACTGGCTTGCTGGAACAGAAAATACTGCTGATCAAACTGATCCAATACTGTGTAGTTCTTCTGGATGCGTGTGTAGGCGCGGAACTCCTCCAGAAGCTTCAAGAAGATCGAGTGCAGCGTTCCGACGGTAAGGTCTAAGGGATTGCCAAGGCTCTCAATCCCGCCAAGCCGCGATGTGATCCGTGTGACCAGTTCCTTTGCGGCCTTCTCTGTAAACGTGGAAACCAAAACACGTTCTGGAGCGACGCCCGTTGAGCGCAGAATATTGGCGACACGTTCAACGAGGCAAAACGTCTTACCTGAACCAGGTCCGGCAACGACCAATAGTGGTCCACCGGTTGTCGCGATGACCTGAGCCTGCGCGTGGTTAGGAGACGCCTTCAAGAGGTCTGCCCCAACATACTGGAGACCATGGCGTCGTAACGGGACGGATCGAATGTGCTGCCAGGCGTTTCCAGGACACGAGTTGTTTCAAGCCGCAGCACTTCGACCACAGCAGTCCTGAGCGCCTTAGGATTGGGACGAACCGATAGTCCCTGAATGATCAGTTCGATGTGCTCGACCACGTCGCCCAGGCGGTCGAAGTCAGTCTGCGTCGGGGCCTTCAATATTTTACCCTCGAAGATCGCAGAGATCGACAGACCGTAGGCCGCCGCGATGTCCACCAGACGTTGGGCGTCCACCTTGGTCTCGTTGTTCTCCCACCGCCAAAGGCTGGTCTTGGGCACACCGAGCAGCTTGGCGGCATCCCCCAGAGACAGGCCCTTGGACTCACGGGCATCAACCAGGATCGCACCAAAGGATTTTGTGGCAGCACTCTTCATGCCTCCTGTTTTCCACGTTGCGGAACATGAGTGAAGCAGAATGCCGCCCTAAGCGCGAAATGAGTTGCGAATCGTTCCATAAAGCGGAATACGGAACATATGAAGCTTGGGCAATACCTTGAACAGAATGGATTAACCCTGGGCCAGCTTGCACAGCAGTGCGGCACCAGCGCCAGCACAATCCTTCGAATCAAGGATGCGGAAGTTGCGCCATCAAAGCGGGTGGCATGGGCAATTTGGGAAGCCACGGGGGGTCAAGTGACACCGAATGACATTTACTCACTGCACTACGCTGAAGGGCATTGCCCATGTCGAGCGCATTCGGCGTCGCGGACATCCCTCAGCTTAGGAAAGGTTACCCATGAATAACTTGATCGGCGGGGCAATGATCTTCGCGACAGGATTTGTTGGCTACCTCGTGTTGGCAGGCGGCAATCTAGAGGCTCAAACGCGGGACTGTCTGGAAACCCATTCCCGCCAGTATCTGGGCGGTCAGGATCACGTCTATCTGACTGAAGTGATCGGTGAGGAAATCTGGCGGTCCTATCCAGACGGCACCGCGACACGCTTCGTGAAATACCGAGTGCAAGGCTCGAACGATGTGAAGACGGCGACCTGCCGATGGTGAAGGTCGCCACTGCACTGATCCCTGCGGCCCTCCTCAGTTCAGGCGCTCAAGCCATAAGTTATCGCGTTCTCGACCATCTAGAACGACAGGCATCGATGATGAATGCACCAGTGCGATCACCTGCATTCAGCCGTCCGGCTGACCCTGCCTGTCGCGCATGATCCACCCCGCCACAAATCTCACCCTTATCCAAACAACCACTGTAAGGAGACTTCATCAATGACAATTCGACTACCGCTAATCGCTGTGACGGCCCTGATCACGCTGTCCGCCTGTGCCGACGCTCCGAGCACCGATCCGATTACCCAGGCCGTTTCAGGGCGAACCCTGGTGGCGGGAGAGACACGCTTGACCGCTGGCGCAAACGGAACGCTCGTCGGCACCTTGGCGAGCGGAGACACGCTCTCCGGAACGTGGCGCATTGCAAACGGCAGGTGGTGCCGAACACTGACCCAGCCTGCACGGTTTGCCGGACCTGAGGTCTGCCAGGATGCGGCGCTGGCAGATGGTCAGTTGGTCATCATCGGCTCAAACGGCACACCGACAACTTACACCATTGAGTGACCTCACGGCTTATCTCGACGCGGCAGGCCACCTTAGAAAGGCTATGGAAACGGAACACAATCCGCCGTCAGTTGGGCCTGCCGCCCCTGAACATCCGGGTGTTGTATCACCGGAAAGTCCAGAGATCGGATCATTTGGCAGCCTTCGGTAGGTTGCCTAGCTAACTATCCGTCCTGCTGGAACGTCCATAGGAAGTTAACGTAAAGACGACGGCGACGATTCTGAAAACGGGCATGATTTGCAGCCCCCATCTACGAATTGCTTGCGTGGCTTCATGGCAAACTCACACTATCAAAAGCTGATCGCGCTCTTCCTCCGCCTCTCTATCTTCTACAAACTCAGCCTCCGTCATGAAGAACTCCAGGCTGTGGTTGATTAGTTCTCCCATAGGAACGTCGTGCTCTACCGCCATGATTTTTGCGCGTCGGTAAAGCTCTCTATCGATGTTGCGAATGGTCATACGTGCGTCAGACATGGCTGATCCTCCTACCTGTATTTAGGTATGGAGGCCGGACACCGGCGAATGATCTGAGCAACTTGGTCAGCGCCACGACCTATCCTTCGACGGGGCATTGTCCCACTTTTTGGGTATCGGGACAAAAGTGGGACAATCAAATCCTATAAGGGTCTAATTTTATTGAATCTTTACTGAGTAATGGTGCCCGGGGGCGGAATCGAACCACCGACACGAGGATTTTCAATCCACTGCTCTACCCCTGAGCTACCCAGGCACCGGGTCCGCGAAGGTTTCCCTTCGCCGGGGTGCGCACCGTCTAGAACGGGGGAAAAGCAGTGTCCAGACGAAAATATCAGTGCGGTCGGGAGCGCGCGCGCTGCTCGTCCTCGAGCGCCTCGATCACCTCTTCGGCGTCATCGGGATCGGTCGAGGGAATGGCGTAGGAGCCGTTGAACCACTTGCCCAGATCGACGTCCGCGCAGCGCTTGGAACAGAACGGCCGGTAGGTCGGATCGGTCGGTTTCTCGCAGATCGGGCAGCTCACAGCAGGTCCTCCGTGGGGCGGCGTTCGCGGCGGCGCGTCAGCTCGAAATGACCGAGCGGCGTCCAGCCGATGAGGGACGTCTCGATCGGGTCCGACCGGAACGCCGCACGCAGCGCACTTTCGAAGCCCTTCCGATCCTTCTTCGGCATCGGCGCGAGGTCCAGCACGATCTGCCCGCCGATGCCGCGCAGCCGGAGCTGTCGCGGCAGGATCCGGGCGAGAGCAATATTCGCCTTGAGCCCACCGGCACCGCCCTCGGGCGTATTGACGTCGACCGCCGTGAGCGCGCGCGTCGGCTCGATATAGAAGGTGGCAGGTCCCGCCTGAACCGCGGGGCTTCGCAAGGCCTCGACCTGGTCGGCGACGATGTCCCAATCGTCCGAGACGTCAGTGCCCTCCCACTCGCGCCAGGCGAGCGTCTGCGCGTCCGGGCCGTCGAGCAGGCGTTCGGGCGTCGTCCCCGCGTCGCCAAGCACCTGCTGCGCAAGGCCCCAGGTCGCCAAAAGGTCGTCGATCAGCGCATCGGCATCGACACCGTCGCAGGCGCTCCGCAGGATGACGCCATGGTCGCCCCGCTCGGGCAAGGTGTCGTGCGCGATCTCCAGCAAACGGTCGCGCTCCGCGTCGTCGGTCAGGCTGCGCGCGACATTGAGGCCGGGGGCTCCGGGCGTGACGATGCAATAGCGGGACTTGAAGAGCACGCGGTCCGTGACGGGCACGGCCTTGCCGGGCTCGGCGTGTCCCGTGACCTGAACGAGCAGGATGTCACCGGGGGCCATACCTTTCGCATTCCGGTGCCACCCGGTCAGGCCATCCCCGAGCCGAAGGAACATGCCGCCCTGCCCCTTGATCGGCCGATCGGCGACCGCGCGGAAGACGGCTCCGGGCGCGGGGCGATCATCGTCCGCGTCAATCAGGAGGTCATCGAGTTGTCCGTCGACCATGCGCGCGGCAGCGGCCCGGCCATTGTGTTGGCCCAGAACAACGAGCGTGCCCTTCATCGCCAGACCTCTAGTCCTGCGGCCTGCAGGAGGTTCGCCGTCTCGTGCACGGGCAGTCCCATGACGCCCGTATAGCTGCCGCCGATCCAGCTGACGAAGGCCCCGGCCGGGCCCTGGATCGCATAGGCCCCGGCCTTGCCCTGCCAATCGCCGGTCGCGAGATAGCCGTTGATCTCCGTGTCGGAGAGCGCCTTGATCTTCACCGCCGTCTCGCTCGTGCGGAACCAGCTTCGATGGCCACGCCGCACGCCCAAGGCTGTCACGACGCGATGCCGCCGCCCCGAGAGAAGGTGGAGGAACTGCACCGCCTCGCCGGCGTCGGCCGGTTTGCCCAGGATGCGGCGGCCGACGGCGACGGTGGTATCGGCGCAGAGGACGACGTCGTCGGGATCGGCAGTGACGGCGGCCAATTTCGCGGCCGTGATCCGCTCGCAATAGACGCGCGGAAGCTCGCCTTTCGCGGGTGTCTCGTCGATGTCGGGGGGGCGAATGTCGTGCGGCGCAAGGCCCAGTTGGCCGAGCAGTTCAAGCCGCCGGGGCGACCCCGATCCGAGGATCAGGCGCGGGGTCGACACGTTACTTGAAGCGATAGTTGATGCGACCCTTCGTTAGGTCGTAGGGCGTCATCTCGACCTGAACCTTGTCGCCCGCCAGAACGCGGATCCGGTTCTTGCGCATCTTTCCCGCCGTGTGCGCGATGATCTCATGGCCGTTCTCGAGTTCGACCCGGAATGTCGCGTTCGGCAGGAGTTCCTTCACGACGCCGGGGAATTCGAGCATTTCTTCCTTGGCCATGGTGTCTCCTGGTGTGAGCCGCACGGGTGGCGGCAGATGCGGCTAGATGGGCGCATTTAGCGAAAACTTCAAGGGGTAAGCTCTCGGCGCGCGCGCTCGCCCGAAATCGGCGAATTGAACGTTTTGTACGGACCGCGGTGGGCACCTTGGTCGTTTTGTACAAAAGTCGCCGGAGGCCGTGGGCCCCTACTCGGGCGCAGGTTCGCGCGCCGCAGGATCGGCGAACGTCAGCGTCCGGTCCTCGGACAGGAACGCGTCGAAGATCGCCTCGGCTTCGGCGCGCGACAGGAGACCGTCGCGGACCATCGGCCAGGCCTCTACCTCGGCGCGGCGGATCACGGTCTTGGTGCCCGGCGAGCGCAGGAGCGGCACGCGTTCTTCCCCGAGTTCGAGGAGCGCGGCGGCGCGGTGTTGCCCGCCCTGGACGACCACGGCCCAGTCGCCGCCCTCACCGATGAGGAAATAGCCGTTGGGGAAGCCGAAGCGCGGATCGAAGCCCTTCTCGGCCATCGAGGCGCGGATCCGGTCGAGGCGGGTGCATTCCACCGCAAGCTTGGCGTCGGACACGGGGCCGAAGTGCTGCACCCCATGGACATCGGCGCGCAGGGCCAGCTCGCCCGTGTCCTTGCCGATCCCGGCCATGGGGACGACCTCGACCCAGGGCAGGCCCTCGGCCGGGGCATCGGCACGGGGGCTCGGCAGGAAGTGACGCTCGAAGATGTCGCGCGGCTGGTGCCGGGCGTAGTAGTCGGCCAGCGCCCCGGCCCCGTCGCGGTAGTAGCGGCGCATCGGATGATCGGGGTGCGTGTAAGGCAGCGCGCCGAAGTAGCGCAGCCGCGACACCGGCACGTCGAAGACAAGCTGCCCGGGCGCGTATTCGAGACGATCGGCGATGCCGGCGTCGATCTCCATGCGCTGCCGATAGCGTTCGCGGTTCATCCGGTCGCGGTCGCCGGCGGCGTTGGCATTGCGGTTGAGGGCGCGGCTGACGACGGGCGGCGTGATGTCGTTCACCGCCTTCCGCAATTCCCGCCGCACCTTCGACAGCATGTAGGTCGTCTTCTGCATCCTGTTCCCTCCGGCCCCGCCTATCCGAACCGCGTCTTGAGCTTCGTCATGATCTGGTCGCGGCTGAGACGATAGCTGGCCAGCTTCTGCTCGCGCCCCTCGCCGAGGCCCGTCGGATCCATGATGGGCCAGTATTCGACGGCGATATGCGCATGGCGCGCGAGTTCCAGCGCCATGCGCTGCGACGCGGGGCTGAGCGCCACGATCAGGTCGAACTGCTCCAGGTCGTCGCCCCATTCGCGCATCTCCTCGAAGCTGCGCGTGCGGTGACGGGCCAGCTCGATCCCGAGCTCGGCGCAGACGGCGATGGCGAAGCCGTCGATCTCGAGGTCGTTCCGGACACCCGCCGACTGAACGTAGATGTCATGGCCGTGGAGCTTCTTCATCAGCCCCTCGGCCATGGGGGAGCGGACGGCATTGTGATCGCAGCAGAAGAGGACGGATTGCGGATTGTCCCCCACCGATCAGCCTCCGAAGTGCAGGACACAGATCAGGGTGAAGAGACGGCGCGCCGTGTCGATGTCGACCTCGGCCTTGCCTTCGAGCCGCTCCTGCAGGATGCGCGCCCCTTCGTTGTGGATACCGCGGCGGGCCATGTCGATCGCCTCGATCTGGCTCGGCGGCAGTTTCTTGACGGCGTCGAAATAGGCCGCGCAGATCTGCCAGTAGTCCTTCACGACCTGCCGGAACGGCCCGAGAGCGAGGTGAAATTCGCCCGCCTTGCCCGCCTCCGTCGAGATGTCGAAGACGAGCCGCCGCTCGCGGATGGCGAGCAGGAGATCGTAGGGCCCCTCGGGCGCGGCCTCGGCCAGAAGCGCGAAGCTGTTGTCCTCGAGGAGGTCGTAGATGGCGACCGCGCGCTCCTGCTCGATCTCCGGCGTGGGGGTCGGCAGGTTGACGTCGTCGATGCGGATCTGGGCGATGCGGGCTGTCATGGGCCGTTGATGCGGCATCGGGCGGTCGGGGGCAATGGCCCACGCCCGCCCGTCAGCGGTTGAGCCGGGCGAGACGGGCCGAAACGCTGAGCCCGTGGGCTTCGAGCGACTCTGAGGTGGCGAGGCGCATGGCGGCGGGGCCGATGGCGCGCAGGCTCTCGGGCGTCATCCGCGCCAGCGTGGTGCGCTTGAGGAAGTCCATCACCGACAACCCCGACGAGAACCGCGCCGACCGCGCCGTGGGCAGGACGTGGTTCGGGCCGCCGACGTAATCGCCGATGGCCTCGGGCGTCCACTGCCCGAGGAAGATGGCCCCGGCGTGGGTGATCTCCGCGGCCAGCGCCTCGGGGTCGGCCACGGCAAGCTCCAGGTGCTCGGGCGCGATGCGGTTCGAGAGGGCGGCGGCCTCCGAGAGATCGCGGACGGTGACGATGGCCCCGAAGTCGCGCCAGCTCGCGCCGGCGATCGCGCGCCGCTCCAGCGTTTCGAGCCGGGCCTCGACGGCGCGGGCAACCCGCTCGCCAAAGGTCGCGTCGTCGGTCAGGAGGATCGACTGCGCGCTCTCGTCGTGCTCCGCCTGGCTCAGAAGGTCGACGGCGATCCAATCCGGGTCGTTGTCGCCGTCGGCGATCACTAGGATCTCGGACGGCCCCGCGATCATGTCGATACCGACGCGCCCGAAGACGCGGCGCTTGGCGGCCGCGACGTAGGCATTGCCCGGACCGGTGATCTTGTCGACGGGCGCGATCGTGTCGGTGCCGTAGGCCATGGCGGCCACGGCCTGCGCGCCGCCGATGCGGTAGACCTCGTCGATGCCCGACACCTGCGCGGCCAGAAGGACGAGCGGGTTCACCACGTCGTCCGGCGTCGGCACGCACATCACGAGCCGCCCGACGCCCGCGACGCGCGCGGGGATCGCGTTCATCAGGACCGAGGACGGATAGCTGGCCAGCCCGCCGGGCACGTAGAGCCCCGCCGCATCGACCGGCCCCCACCGCCAGCCGAGGGTCGCGCCGGTCTCGTCGGTCCAGCTTTCGTCGCGGGGCATCTGGCGTTCGTGGTAGGCGCGGATGCGCGCGGCCGCCGTCTCGAGGGCCGCGCGATCTTCGGGCGTCACGCTTGCGGCCGCCGTCGCAATCTCGTCCCCGGTGATGCGCATCCGAGCCGGCGTCATCTCGAGGCGGTCGAAGCGGGCCGTCAGTTCGCAGACCGCGGCGTCGCCCCGCGCGCGCACGTCGGCGATGATCGCCGCGACGGCCTCGTCCACGTCGGGCGCGTCCTCGCGCTTCATGGTCAGGAGATCGGCGAAGCGCCGCTCGAAATCGGCGGCGGTGCTGTCGAGGAAAATCGGCATCCGGTCTCTTCTTCTGATCTCTCTAGGTGGCCACTGCGCAAGGGCCTACCCGCCCCGCCCCGATGCCTCAAGAGAGCGGGGCAAGGTGTCGCGTCATCAGGATGTCGGTTTCGGGCACGCCGTCGATGCGCACGGCATCCTCGCGCCGCCCGATCTCACGGAAGCCGTGGCGGAGATAGAACGCCCTCGCGCGCGGGTTGCCCTCGGCGACCCAGAGGTCGAGCCACTCCGCCCCGGCGCTGCGCGCCCTCTCGACCAGCGCATTCATCAGCGTGTCGGCCGCCCCCCGGCCCTGATGCGCGGCGCGGACGTAGAAGGGGCCGATCTCCGCGCGGTGACGGATCCGGTCGAGCGTCCGGAGGTGCAGGGCCGCGATGCCGAGCAATTCGTCCGTCGCCGAGACGATACCAAAGACGTTTCCGCCCGCGAGGGCCCGCCGACGTCGTTCGTCGCCCATGCCGGCGACCTCCTTCGGCGACAGAAGAAACGCCGACGGATAGGCCGCCGTGCCCTCGCACATGAGCGCGTACCAGGCGGCACTGTCCTCCTCGGCGAGCGGACGAACCCGTAGATCAGCCGTCATCGGAATGCTGCGGCACCCGGCCGGAGGGGGCATCGTAGGGGCGCGTGACGTCGCGCAATGTGAGATCGAGGCAGTCGCAGGCGACCTCGACAACACCATCGCCCGCGAAGGTCAGGCGTAGGGCCCCCGCCGCGTCGTCCCCGGGCAGCCACTCGACCGCCAGCAGCGAGAGCACGGTCTCCGCGTCGCCCGGCACGACGCCTTGCCCGCGTACGCCCGTCACGTCGCCCGCGGTCAGGACCGTCTGCACCCGCTGTGCCTGACGCGTGCCATGCTCCCAGCGAAACCGGTTGAGCAGCATCGCAAATCGCCGCGCGCTCCGTTGCCACCGCATCTCGGATGCGGGCAGAACGGCGTCCTGTACCAAGGCCGAGACGACCTGCAGATCCTCGGCATCCGTCGCCCAGAGCCGCAGGGGCACGCCGTCGGCGTCGTGGAAGCGGGCGTCTTCAGTCATCTTCCTTCACGCGCTCGATCTGTGCGCCCACGCCGGAAAGCTTGGCGACCACATGCTCGTACCCCCGGTCGAGGTGGTAGACCCGCCCGACCCGCGTCTCCCCCTCGGCGGCGAGCGCCGCGAGGATGAGGCTGACCGAGGCGCGCAGGTCGGTGGCCATGACAGGGGCACCCTTGAGCTTCGGCACACCCGTCACCGTCGCGGTGCCGCCGTGGACCTCGATCGTGGCCCCCATGCGGACGAGTTCCGGAGCGTGCATGAAGCGGTTCTCGAAGATCTTCTCCTCGAGGACGGAGGTGCCCTCGGCCGTGCACAGAAGCGCCATCATCTGCGCCTGCAAATCGGTCGGGAATCCGGGGAACGGCTCCGTCTCGACATCGACGGCGCGGATCGGGCCGTTCGCGCGGCGCACGGTGAGACCCGCGTCGGTCTCCACGATCTCGGCCCCGGCCGCCTCGATCTTGGCGCAGAAGGCCTCGAGCAACGACCGCTTGCCCCCGGTGCAGGTCACCTCGCCCCCGGCGACGAGCGGCGCGAGCATATAGGTGCCGAGCTCGATCCGGTCGGTGACGACGCGATGCGTCGCCCCGTGCAGGCGGTCGACGCCCTGCACTTCGATGGTATCCGTCCCCTCGCCCGAGATCTGCGCGCCCATGGCCTGCAGGCATTGCGCCAGATCGACGATCTCCGGCTCCTGCGCTGCGTTCTTCAAGACGGTCGTGCCCTTGGCCAGCGTCGCCGCCATGAGCGCGTTCTCCGTCGCCCCGACCGAGACGAACGGGAAGTCGACGACGCCCCCCTTCAGGCCGCCCGAGGGGGCCTTGGCGTGGACATAGCCGTCGCGCAGATCCAGCTCCGCCCCCATGGCCTCGAAAGCCTTCAGGTGCAGATCGACCGGCCGCGCGCCGATGGCGCAGCCCCCGGGCAGCGAGACGACGGCCTGGCCCTGGCGCGCGAGCAGCGGACCGAGCACGAGGATCGACGCACGCATCTTGCGCACGATGTCGTAGTCGGCCCGCGCCCCGTTGAGCGCATGGGACGACATCGACAGCACGAGCCCGTCGGAGAGCTTCGCCACCTCGGCCCCGAGCGACTCGAGAAGTTGCGTCATGGTGCGAATGTCCGAGAGCCGCGGCGCGTTCGTCAGCGTAAGCGGCTCGTCGGAAAGGAGCGTCGCGGGCATCAGCGTGAGACAGGCGTTCTTGGCCCCCGCGATCGGGATCGTGCCCCGAAGCGGACCGCCGCCGGTGACGATGATGCTATCCATTGCTCTTCTCCTGCGCGTCGGGGGCGGGTGTTTTCTCGTCGCTCTCCCGGACGCGTTTCTGCGCCTTCCTGCGACCCATATTGGCCTTGAGCGCCGCCTTCAGCCGGTCTTCGCGGGTCTGTTTCGCGTCCTTCGCCATCGGTCCCCCGTGATGCCTCCGGCCGACATAGCGGCTGGGCGCGCGAGGGTCCAGCAAATGGGCGGAAGGGGGTTGCGGAGGGTCGCCACACGGTCTATTCCGCGCCCCGGATGCTGTGGTAGCTCAGTGGTAGAGCACACCCTTGGTAAGGGTGAGGTCGAGAGTTCAATCCTCTCTCACAGCACCATCTCACACTTTTCATTGTCAAAACTACCTAAGACCTTGAAAGGTAAGGTGGTTTCTATAGTTCGATACATGCCATCTGGCGAGTATATTAGAGGCTTCGAAAAAGCCAACCTGAGTACCGTTTGGCGTACCGCATGACTTCCATTTTTGGGCGATTGTATATTTGACAAACCCGAGGCCCGCACCGCTTGATTGCCCTGCCTGACAGCTCGGCTCAGTCGTCTGGCTTGTCGTCGTCCTTGGGCTTCTGCTTCACCAGCTTGCCCAGTTTGGCGTTGAATTTCGCTTCGTCGTCGTCCGCTTCAAGTTCGAGGGCGGCTTCCTTGAAGCGGTCAAGTTGCGATTTGTCATTGCACATTTCTACTGACTTTCTGCATGACCTCTGCGCTTCCGCCAGACCAAATTGCTTGTGTAAGGTCCGAGTTTATCGCAATTTCGCGGCTTTGCTGGGTAATTGCCCCCTTGTCCAAATTCTCATAAACTAAGAATGGAATGACGCCCTGCACATCATGTTTCTGCAATTCCATTGAAAAAATAACCGCCCTCAAAACTGAGGCATCGTTGGTGGCGGGAAAGACTGCGGCTATCCTGCCACTGGCAGCGCGCACCACTATATCGACGATGTAGTGGGGCAGAGCGGGAATAAGCGCTTCTGACAGGGAAACTGAGGCTTCGCTAAAGGTGTCTTCGAGTGCACTAATCAGGTCTTCTTTGAAAGTGCTTCTCACGATCTCCCTATTAAGAAATAGGAGATCCTGTATGCGCGCCAGAAAGGTTAGGAATGGCAGGACAAGGCTGGCCAATTCCTCAGTCGGAACCCAGTCAGTGCAGAATAATCCATCATCTTCCGAGAGCGAAGCCCCGTGGTCTGACAACAAGCCAGATAGGATTTCACGCCTATTCTCAGAGGAAAGGTCCACGCCTTGACCCTCAAGGTCGAAAAGCAGAGACCCGCTATCTTCTAGACGTGCACGCCTGCCCTCAACGCGCGCATAGAAAGAAATCGTATCTCCAGAGAACCAAGTTACTGGCGTGGAAATAGCGAAGCCAATGGGGACTTGGCGGACTATCAGGCTATCGCAAAAGGCGGCGCATATGTCTTGCTGTAAGTTCACAGGAAGCCACCTCCTACTGTGAATCGAAAACGCGCCGCCGCGATGGACAACGCGCTTTCCTCGGTAACTTTAAACGGCACTGTGCAGGCTCTTTGAGCAAACACTGGCCATGCCGTCATGCAATGTTTGTCCCTTAGTACACCCGGAAACGTTTCGTGAACTGAGGTGCTCCCTGGAAATTGGACGCTGACGGGAGCTACGATCTGAGGTCATCTTGGTCTTCGAGAAGGAGACGGACGAGATGGCGAAGAGGAAGCGGCACGCGGCCGCGTTCAAGGCG
>NZ_JABVAX010000024.1 GCF_013404595.1 Jannaschia marina
AGTTGCGGGTTTCACGGAAGGTCTCGCGGATAATTTCGAACCCGAGGGCGTCAGTGTAGAATGCTTTTGAACGGGTATAATCGCTAGCAATGATGGCGATGTGATGGAAACGGAGAGCCACTATACTCTTTACCTTTCAAACACGTGTTCGACCGTATCGGCTACTTATTCATTGGACCAAGTTGCTCTCCGATGAGAACCCACTTGCCTTTTGCTCGAACAAGAACCGCAGTGCCACGGCCTGAGCCTGAGGCATCTTTGCCACTAATGTAACCTGCCCAATAGTAGTCGAACATGTATGCGGCGGTATCAGAGCTTTCCGCCAACCAGCGAATGTTTTCCATCCGGTAGCTCTCTCCCTCGATGGACGCAAAATTCCTCTCATAAGCCGCTTGAATCGCAAGTTTTCCCTCAAAAAGGGAGCCATCGGAAAAGACAATTCTGGCGTCCTCTCCGATCAACGGCCCGACTTCGTTCCAATCTTGCGTTCCGAGCGCGGCTTCATAATCCTTGATGAAATTGGCAGCTGACACTTCGTATCCCTTCCGGTTCTATCAATATCTCACAGGGCATCGGCGGCGCCGAGCAACGGACAAAGCGTCATCCTAGCCAAAATTCCACGGCGCGTGCTCTTCGAACAACCTGCAAAACTGTCCGCTAACGAACGTCAATTTGCAGATGGGGTTGACCATTGCTTGTACGTTCGATCGAAAAAGCCTTTGGCCCGACTACGCCTCGTATTCGCCGACGCTGGTTCGAAAACGCATCCGATGTGACAACATCGATCGCCTGCTCAAGCTGCAGCACCAGTTTGAACCAGCCTGGTCGAAGCGCAGATACGGAAGTCACATGGGCGGAGAAGCGCTGAGACAGGTAGGTTCCTGTTACACGGTCTCCAACGTTCCAAGCCATGGGTCGGTCTTTGCCGATAGCGGCGAACATCGAATTCCAATCTCGAAACCCATGCTGATGCGCCACGCGTTCCAAGGACTGCGCATGCCCGATCTTGGAACCGCTTTTGGACATCTTGGAGCGTAGCTGCTTGGCCTTCTCTTTGGCTTCAATCAACGACGGTGGTTGCGTGTTCATTGGACGACCCGCTGCTCTGTGTGGAAGAGACCCCATTTCAATGCCGTCCCTTTTGATGAATACCACAAGACAACTGCGGTAAGGGCCAGCATCAACACTTCCGCGGTTGGACCAGCATACCAAATGCCGACCTCGCCGAAAACGATCGGCAACAAAAATGTGAGCGGAATGGCGAGAGCATAGGGTTTGGTCAACCCCAACAGCGCGGCCTTCCTAGCTGCTCCGATTGCCTGAAAATAGGTCGCGATTATCATCAGTGGACCCATCAAGAAAAACACGCAGGTCATGATCGGCAAGATCCTTGTGACCTCTGCAATTGCGGCAGGATCTTCGACAAACGCACTTCCAATTTGGCCCGGAGCGCTCATGACGATCACCTGCACTACGATGCAGTAGACGAATGACGCCCAAAGAGCCGCCTGCAAGCTTTTGTCTGACCGTAACCACAGTTGAGCCCCGTAGTTGTTGCCGGTGATGGTTTGCATGGCAAACGACAGTCCAAGCAACGGTAAGAAGGCAAAGGTGATGACACGAGTGATGATACCGTATGCAGTCACGGTGTCCGCATAGCCCGATTTCCCGACCCATTACAGTGCCGCGATAATCGCGGCTGAACCAAGCGCAAGCCCAATGAAATTCAGGCTTTGTGGAGCACCCAGAGCAAGTATTTGTCCCCAATTCGCGCGCAAAGAATGCGACAACAGAGTCGAAGGGCGCAACGGCGTTTCACCGAAGAAGCGAAATGCGAAAATGATAGAAAATGCCAGTGCTTGCGCTGCCGCAGTACCGTATGCCGATCCGGCAACGCCCATATCGAGCACTGCTATCAAAACATAGTTGAAGACGATGTTTGCGGTCGAGACCAACAAACTCATTGCCGCCATGAATCCGACGCGCCCTTCATTACGCAGCGCGTCGGAGTTCACTGACAGCACAAACAGAAAAGGCGAGGAGAACACTGTAATTGACAGGTAGATCAATCCCATCTCAGCAAGTGTTTCGCTCCCCCCGGCAGCCAACAATGTGACTGGCCGACCAAACAGCACAAACAACACGACTAGGACAAAGCCCAAACCGATCGCTAGACCGTGCGCACCAGCAAAAGTGGCGCGAGCTTCATCGATGTCGTTCGCGCCAAGTGACCGTGCCAGAATGCTCGACATGCCGTTCGCGACAAGTGTCGAGAGTGCAACGATCAGCATGTAAATTGGGAACATCAAGGTTACGGCGGCCAGGGCGTCGGGACCAACATAGATACCAAGAAAAAGAACATCCGCGACGGACAGCAGCCCGTTCATACCCATCACAAAGATGATCGGTAGCGCGGTCTTCAAATAGATGACGTTAATCGGTCCATCGGTGAATGTATTAGGGGTCGCATTACTCATATCCCATATCGCTCCAGCCGTATCGCGCAGCTTGAGATGGGATCCGCGTTGCCATCCGCGCGAAAAGCGGAATGAAGTCGATTGAGACGCAAATTCGTAGAACTTCACCAAGACGAACGTCAGCGGAAGGCAGGTGTCTACGACCTGAGCATCGGATAGTGGTGAACCTCCGGGCAGTCAAGCGACTTAGCGTGACTTCGAAGTTTGCCGCCGACGTTCAAACTCATAATTCAACATAGTAGGTCTTACGCCATATCGGCGTGTTGTGGGTATCGCGCTCCAGCGCAAAGCGCGCCTGCCTATAATTTTGCTTATGCATGGCCAAAAAAATCAAATGACCGCTTGCAATTGTAATGCTCCCCAAGAGAGTTGGGCCCGCCCCGAACCTAATAAGATGACAAAAGAGATCAGATACCGAGGGCTTGATATACCCCTGCAATTTTCTTCACGGCGATTGAATAGGCCGCAGTCCTGAGATCCGGAATGTTACGCTCTTCGTTCCAAAGGCGAGACATCTCTGCATAGGCGGATCGCATCTTTTCATCTAGACCCGAGCGCACCAGATCGATCTCGCGAGCGCCATCCATAAAACTTTGGACTGTGTCCGCAGGAAAGCTGTTGCCTGTCATTTTCTCGATCGAGCCGGCAAGCGCTCGGTTCGTCTTTTCTTCGCGCCTGCGCTCCATCAGTCCGAAGGGAATGTGTGTAATGTTTTTCACCCACTCGAAGTAGCTGACAGTAACGCCGCCGGCATTGGCGAAGAGGTCGGGAATTATGACCACCCCCCTCTTCTGAAGAAGTCTATCGGCATCGAACGTCACAGGACCATTGGCAGCTTCTACGATCAAACGTGCTTTGATCTGGTGGGCATTGTCCGAATGAATGGCACCTTCAAGAGCCGCAGGAATTAGGATTTCACAATCGTCTTCCAGGGCCGTTGCGCCGTCAGCGTCATATTCACCTCCCGTAAAGCCCTGCAAACCGCCTGTTTTGCTGAGGTGTTCTTTCAGAGCCTGAATGTCTAGCCCATCAGTATTTCGAATAGCCCCGTCCCGTTCGATGACGGTTACAATGCGACATCCATCTTCCTCGCTAAGGAACTTCGCCGCATGGAATCCGACGTTGCCGAGGCCTTGGACAATGACTGATTTGTCTGCCAACTCTCCAGAGAGACCGGACCGTGCAAGATCGCGCTCGTTCCGAAAATATTCCTGAATGGCATATTGAACCCCGCGCCCAGTTGCTTCGATCCGGCCTTCAATTCCGCCAGCTGCTAGCGGTTTGCCGGTGACACAGGCCATCGCGTTGATGTTGTCTGGCTTCAGGCGACGATACTCATCTGCGATCCAGATCATAGTCAGTTCGTTGGTGCCGACATCTGGTGCAGGAACGTTCTGACTGGGGCTAAGGAAATCGTGGCGTGCCAGTTCTTGGGTGAAACGACGTGTGATGCGCTCAAGTTCATGCTGTTCCCAATCGCCTGGGTCAATCTTCAATGCCCCCTTCGAGCCACCAAAAGGAACATCCATGAGAGCGCATTTGTAGCTCATCAATGCTGCTAACGCTTCAACCTCTTCGATATTGGCAGTGGGAGAGTAACGAATACCGCCTTTCGCTGGACTGGGCTGGTTCGAATGAACCGCTCGCCAGCCTTCAAAAGTGTGCATTTGCCCACGCAAGCGAACGCCGAACCGGATGATATAGGTCATGTTGCAGACGCCGATCTTCCGGGCGAGGCCCTCTTCGAGAGAGAGTAGATCAGCAGCCTGGTCAAACATCCGGTTTACATCATCAAGAAAGCCACGCTTTTCAGGCATCATATCGTCCAGTCAAAAAAACCGGCGAACGATCGGGAGGAACCGTCCGCCGGGGCAGGTGTCGCAACCTCAGGGGAGTGAGGAAGTCACGACAGGGAGGTAACAGAAAGTACCCATCGTTTGGTCGAAAGCACCACTGATCATCGATGACCTTCTCCGTTCGACATTAACGAGCTCCGGATCGTCGCTGCGGTAATGATAACTTCGACTTTCAACACATCGCGGGCGAGACGAGCTTCTCCACAAGCGCGGGCAGGGGCAAATCCTTCGGGGACCCATGCATCCCAGACCTCGTTCATTTCGGCGAAGTCGGCCATATCCGAAAGCCAGATAATCGCCTGTAGGATGTGTTTGCGGTCGGAACCCGCTTTCTTGAGAAGATCATCAACACGGGAAAGGCAGTCGCTCGTCTGTTCCGCAACGGTTTCGCCATCTCCAATCTGGCCGCAGAGATAGACCAGACCATTATGCTTCACGATCCGGCTCATGCGCTGCTTGGTATCGATCCTTTCGATCATGGAAATCCTTCTTCGTTCTAGTCTTGAGCGATTGCCGGAGCGGCAAACCTACTTGGGTGGAAAGCATCGAGCTTCGGGTCGTGGGCTGCGCCAAGAATCCGGTTAACGAAAAGGTCGGCGTGGATCGGGGCGAGGGTGATGCCCGAGTGACAGGCCGCAGCGCTGGCGTTTTCACCAAAATCGTAGATCGGCGCACCGTCTGGTGTCATGACGCGTAGTCCCGCCCAGTGGCGGACCACGTTCATGTTTTTCAGCATTGGCGTGATGCGCAAAGCATTTCGTGCGAGCTTGGCAGCTGCCGAAAGCGATGTACCTTCATCGAAATCGACATCCTCCTTGGTCGCTCCGACAAGGAAAGTGCCGTCAGCGGTCTGGCGCAGGGTACTGGCGGGCAGCCCCATAACTTTTGGCATTCGCTGACTGACAAGAACCTGACCCCTCTGGGGGCGCACAGGCACGTCCAGACCAAGCTGCTTCGCGATCGCTTTGGCACCGAGGCCAGACGCCACGACCACGTGGCCGGCCCACATATCGCCCGCCTCGGTCGAAAGCTGCCATCCGGAGCCGTTTTTGTCTTGTACCGATTTGACCTTCGCGTTCCAGTGGATCGAACCGCCGAGATTTTCTACGGCCTGAAGCAAGAGCGCGTGAAGGCGAAGTGGGTTCACACATCCATCGCGCCAGCAAAAACTCGCCCCGGAAACCTCTTCACCCAGTTCAAAATCTGGCATCATGCGCTGGACTTCCGCGCGGTCGATCATCTCAATGTCATCTCCATCTGCACCGCGTTCGTTGTGCAGGCGATTGAGAAGATTTTTTCGCTCCTGAAAACCGTCCTCGCCGAAGGTGAAAGCTAGACCGCCATTGCGCTCATAGGCGAGCGAGTTGTTGGTATCGCAGGCTGCATCCGCTAATTCGCGGGCAAACTCCTGCCACGCGTCAGAGGAGATACGTGTAAGCGTCTGGTATTCGGGAACGCCAGGACCTTTGCCCTGCACCCAGACCAGACCGAAATTCGCGCCACTCGCGCGCGGATCGGTCTTTGCGCCATCGAGAAGGATCACGGAATGGCCCCGTTTGAGCAGGCCATAGGCAATACTTGCGCCGACGACGCCTGCTCCAACCACCGCAAATTCCGCTGATTTTGTCATGAAGACCCTCTCTCCTGTGAGCTTGACAGTAGGAACCACACCGCAGAATGTAAAAGCACAAAGATCGCGGCTTATATTCCGGAAGGTTATGGTGTGAGGAAACCCTCTCTGAGGCAGTTGGAGGCATTCAAGGCCTTTGTCGAAAACGGCAGTGTCTCGAAAGCCGCTGATGCGCTCTATGTCTCGCAACCTGCGGTCAGTAAACTGCTCAACAATTTCGAGTTGGATATCGGCATGGAGCTTATTGACCGCAGCTCGAACCGGCCTGTCGTGACCGAGCGCGGTATGCGCGTCTATGAAGAAATCGACCGTATCCTGTCAGGGGTTGATCAAATCGGCCAAGCAATTGCGGCGATCCGTGCAAAGGAGCGCAGCCAGATTACGGTGGGGGTCATGCCTGGGTTCCCGCCAAGCCTTTTGTCACGTGCTGCGCAGATTGTCCGTCAGGATCACCCTGACATCAGCATCTCTTTCATCGTGCGCAGCTCGGAGTTCATTTCCCACGGTATCTTGTCTCGGAAAATGGATCTGGGGATCATCGCCCGCGAGTTGGACCACCCTCAGGTGCAAACCAATCTCTTTCTGGATCAAGAGATGGTGGCAGTCATGCGGCCCGATCATGCTCTTGCGGAACGCGATGTGGTCGACATCTCCGACCTTCAAGGCCAGAATTTCATATCGTTCACATCGGGCAGCGTATCGCGGCAGATGATGGACAAGGCACTTGAGGCCGCTCGGATCGAACCGGATACCGTCTTGCAGGCGACGACAGCGCCGAATTGCTGCGCCTTTGTCGCCGATGGGCTTGGCCTCAGTGTCATGTCACCAATCTTTGCGGAACATAGTCATGACCGTTTAACGTTCCGCCCCTTTACGCCGACGCTTCGCGTACAAGTCCAATCGGTCCGTCCCGTAGACGGACGCGAACGGCGCAGCACCGATCTGGTGCTCAGCGCCCTTGAGGCGGCTCGTGATGAGAAAACATCTGCGCGCGCAAAGCTGTAAGATCGCCTGTCCGCAAGTCTTCCATCGCCGATACCAGATCAGCCTGCGTCGCTTTGGACAGACTGGCTTCCGTCACTGCCACGAGCTTGTCAGAACGACGAGACCAATCCGGTCTGTCGTCCGCTTCGCCACTCGGCGTGGTGACGGGGCTTATCAACTCGCCATCCTTTGTCCGGATCGTCACGCGAACCAATGTCTTGCTTGGGAATTCGGCTTCAAACTCGTCGCAGACTGACACCTTCACCCGACGCGCGACCGCTTCCGCGTCCTTGTTGCCAAGATCGCTGACGTTCATCGTTGCAAGGCACCCCAGTCCTTTGAGCGCCACGAGGCCAATGCAATAGGGTATCGAGTATTGCGCATCGACAACCGTCAGCGGCTCATGGAGGTTCGGTATGCGCAAGGCACCGCTATAGGCTTCGACCGAGACCTCGCGCAGATCTTTCCATGTTAGATCGTGTTCTGCCATCAGTTGAGCGACAGCCTCGACAGGCCCATGAACATGGCGACAGGCTGCGTGAAACTTGGTGTAGCTTTCGCAGACCATCGGTCGGTCACGCTCGGCCAGTATATCATCCACATCGAAGAAAGGGGCATGATCAACCAGATCGAGCGGCCCCGTCATACCCGCCTTGGCCAATGGCACGGCGGCCATGCCGGTAACAACGCCCCACGGAATGCCTTCTTTTACATCCGTTCCATTAGGCTGCGGCCAAGCGGGCGGGGCTGTTGTAGTTGCCATATGCGGCCCCGTTTCCGCTCCGATTGCAAGTGCATGGGCGAACTTGCGGGTAGAGAGCTTGCGGAGACTGCCTACGGCAGCAGCAGCAGCAATCCCCGCCCAGAACCCGGTCCTGGCATAGAAGCTCTTGGCCCCGGCGATACGCAAAGCGACCTCATAGCCGACTGCGACCGCGCGCAGGACAGAGGTATCTGTGACAGATTTTCTGTCGGCGGAAAGTTGGTCGAGCTCTGCGAATACAGCCGGGACGACAGCGGCACCCGGGTGGCCGCGCGACGCCCTGTGACCATCATCGAGATCAAGCGCGGCCGAGGTCATGGCATTCGCAAAACCAGCACCGATCGCAGAGGCGGTTTTTCCGGTGAACCAGATCGCGGAATGCCCCACGCCATAGGCATCCTGTACGGGTTTCGCAAATGCGAACCGCGGAGCTGCAGCGGAGGCTGTCACCGTGTCCGCAATAGCTTCGATCGCACCCATTCGTGCGTCGTCGGTTAATTCGAACGATGTGGCGATCCGGGCTAGTTCCGGGAAGGCGGTGCCTACGGTTCCGGGTTGTGACATGCGAACATCCGCTGATCAGTCGTGCCTTCGAGTTTCGGTGCTTCCTTACGGCAGATGTCGGTGGCGCGCGGGCAGCGCGGATGAAACGCGCACCCTGAGGGTGGATTTGCCGGCGACGGGATTTCGCCTTCAAGTAGCGCAAGTGACTGTCGCTTCGACACGTCCGGGATTGGGGCCGCGTCTCTGAGGGATTTGGTATAGGGATGCTTCGGATTGGTCAGAAGCTCGGCCACCGGCCCGCTTTCAACGACACTTCCGAGATACATCACCAGCACCCGGTCGCAGAAATTGCGCACCACGCCAAGATCATGGGTAATGAACAGATAGCTCAGCCCGCGCTCTTTCTGGATACCACGCATCAACAGCAGCACTTGAGCCTGCACCGACACATCAAGTGCAGACACCGCTTCATCAGCGATGACCAGATCGGGTTCGAGGATCAGCGCTCGCGCGATTGCGATACGCTGGCGCTGACCGCCGGAAAACTCATGCGGATACTTGTCCGCCGCAGAGATCGGCATTCCGACCTCTTTCAGTACCGCATGAATGCGGGGCAGGGCATCCTTGAACCGCACCCCCTCATGCACCCAAAGCGGCTCCGCCAGAGTTTTGCCGATGGTGCGTTTTCCGTTCAGCGAGGAATAGGGATCCTGAAAGATCATCTGGATACGGCTGCGCATCTCACGTTTCGATTTTGCATCGAGCGCTGTCAGGTCGGTATCATCGAACAAGACTGAGCCCGTGGTTGGCGTGATCAGATCAAGGACGCAGCGGGCCAGCGTTGATTTTCCGCAACCGGATTCACCTACGACACCGACAGTTTCGCCCTCGCCGATGGTGAAAGACACGTCGCGCAGGGCTGTGACTGCGTATTCCGCCTGCATAAACTTCTTCGACCCAAAGGTTTTTCCGAGACCTTCAACAACAAGCAGATCATTCATGCCGCGCCCTCCCGTGCCCAACAGGCCACGGAATGCGGGCCGGGGCTAAGTTTTGGTGTGACGCGACAAGCACGGTGTTCCTCTGCGCAGCGCGGACTAAAGCGGCATCCGTCCGGCATGGCCTGGATCGGGGGCACTTGACCAGAAATGGGAGAAAGCTCGAAGGCTGCATCAGCACGGGGAACCGTGCGCAAAAGCGCTTGCGTGTAGGGATGAGATGGCGCGTCGAAGATCGCTTCGACCGGACCGGTTTCCACCATTTCGCCCGCATACATCACGGCCACCCGGTCAGCGACATTCGCTACGACACCAAGATCATGTGTGATCATCACGATAGAGAGACCCTGTTCCTTTCGAATGTCTTCTAGGAGGGCTAATACCTGCGCTTGAATCGTCACATCGAGCGCGGTTGTAGGCTCGTCTGCGATGAGGATCTCCGGGCGGCAAGCCAGACCGATGGCGATCATGACGCGTTGACGCATCCCGCCGGATAATTCGTGGGGATACTGACCCAACCGTTTTTGCGCATCCGGAATACGAACAAGATCGAGCAGGTTGCGGGCTTCCCTCCGCGCCGCCGACCAACTCATACCTTTGTGCAAGACTAGTGGTTCGGCAATTTGTTCACCGACGGTGAGCACCGGGTTGAGCGAAGTCATCGGCTCCTGAAAGATCATGGCAATTCGACTGCCGCGCACGTCCTCCAACTCGCGTTCGCTTAGCGACAACATGTTGCGTTCGCCGAACATCACGCTGCCGCCAAGCTTTGCGCTATCAGGCAGAAGCTTCATAAGAGACATGGCCGTGATGCTTTTTCCGCAGCCGGACTCACCCACGATACACAAGGTTTCGTTGGGCATGATGTCAAAGGAAATGCCGTTGACGGCACGACACCATTCATCGTCGATTTTGAAGGAGATCGAGAGGTCTTCGATCTGCATGAGTGGAGAGGTCATAGTCTTAGTCTCTCAGCTTTGGATCAATGGCGTCGCGCAGACCGTCGCCAACGAGGTTGAGGGACAGAACGACCAGAAGGACGGCAAAGCCCGGATAGATCGACACGTAAGGCGCATCGAGAATGTTGTTGAACCCATCGCGGATCATCGTACCAAGCGTCGGAGTAGGGGGCGCGACACCAAGACCAATGAATGACAGATAGGCCTCGATCCGGATGGCATAGGCCGCCCAGAGCGACGCAAGTACGACCACTTCGCCCATGATGTTTGGAGCGATATGAATGCTCATGATCCGCGTGTCTGAATACCCAAGAGCACGCGCAGCTTCGACAAACTCACGTTCTTTCAGGGCAATCGTCGGTGCGCGGGCGACACGCGCGAACTTCGGCAGGATCGTCACGGTAATAGCCAGCACAATGTTGATGAAGTTGGCTCCGAGGACCGCCACGATGAAGAGGCCAGTGATCAGCGTCGGGAAAGCCAAAAGCATGTCCATGCAACGCATAATGACCGTATCGATCCATCCGCCGCGATATCCGGCAATGATGCCAAGAGCACATCCAAGGACCATGGCGAGCGCTGTCGAGGTTAAGCCGATCAAAAGCGAAACGCGCAGACCGTATAGGATCCGGGAGAAGGTATCGCGACCAAACTTGTCGGTGCCGAGCGGATATTCCGCCGAGCGGTCCTGAAGACGGTCCACGATGTTCTGTGCCAGAGGATCATGCGGAGCGATCAGCGGGGCGAAGACGGCTGCCAGCAGGATCAGCACGAACATGACAAGGCCGAAGGTCGAGAGCTTGTTTTTCCGGGCGAGACGCAGCAGCGAGGCAGCGGTCGAGCGGGTCTCGGAGGCGGGGGGTGTTGTATCCACAGTTGTCATTTTAATTTCACTCTCGGATCGACCAGCGCGTAGCAGATGTCCGTCAGAAGGTTTACGATCACGATCATCAGGGCGGAGACCACCATCAGACCTTGGAGCGTCGTGTAGTCGCGCTGGTTCAGCGACAGAACGATCAGCTTGCCCAGACCTGGCCGGTTGAAGATGATCTCCGTCAGAACCGCGTTGCCGATCAACAATCCGAAATAGAGGCCGACAACCGTGACGATGGGTATGAGCGCGTTGCGAAGCGCGTGGTGCCAGATCAACCGGCGACCAGGTGCGCCTTTCGCACGGGCGGTGCGGATATAGTCTTCGCCGAGAACATCGAGCATGGCCGAGCGTGCGCTGCGCATGATATAGGCCACCATGATCAGACCGAGGCTAAGGGCGGGAAGGATCAGGTTGTAGATTCTATCCCAAAGACCGCCGGATGTCGGGGTCGAGATAACCGGAAAGATGCGCCATTCGATGGATAGCCAGAGTATGAGCAGAATTGCCGTCAGAAAGGCCGGAAAGCTCAGCCCCAGCAACGAGACCACACGAAAGAAGTAGTCGAGCCAGCCATTACGCCAGAGCGCTGAGATGATGCCAAGCGGCACACCAATGATTACCCCGAAGAAAATCGCACCAAATGCGAGTTCAAGGGTGAAAGGTAGCACCTCGCCAATTGACTCTGTGACGGGTGTTCCTGTCACCATCGACGTACCAAGGCTCCCGCTGAATAGACCTTTCAAAAAGTCCCAGTATTGAACGATCATCGGGTCATTGAGTCCCATACGTTCACGAAAGGCGTTCAAGGCTTCTTGAGACGCATTGTCGCCAAGAATAGCCAGAGCAGGATCGCCCGGTGCGATGCGGATCATGACGAACACGATTGTCAAAATCCCGAACAGGGTCGGGATCGTGCTCAGAAGCCGCTGAATGATATATCTGGCCACGAAAAGCCCTCCCCAAGTTGGTGAAGGCGGCAGGACCGCCTTCACCGGATTTTAAGCTTATTCCGAAAGTGTCGTCTGTTCGGTGATCACCGGACCAAGCGACAGGGAACCTTCCAGCTCATAGCCGAGGTCAACTTCGGGAGCGCGCGCCCAGACCTGCAATAGCTCGAAAAGCGGGATCGAGCAGACCTCTGTCACGAGAAGCTGCTGTGCCTCGCTCCAAAGCTCTTGCTGACGCTCAGGGTTAGGCTCGGAGCGGGCCGCCACGATCTGTTCGTCCGCCAGCGAGCAGTGCGAAAAGTTTGTCACGGCCGTCGGCGTATTCACGATGCTGTCGGAGTGGTAGAACTGCGTGAGATAGGTATCTGCCACCGGGAAACGGGCCGCGCCGTAGAGCACGAGCGGGCTGACATCATCACGAATGGCTGCGTGCCAGGCCGAATGCTCCATCACTTCGAATTCGAGATTGATGCCGACTTGAGACAGTTGCGCTTGGATCACCTGCATTGGACCGAAAAGCGATGCGCGCTCCGTGATTGCGATCGGCACGGTCACACCGTCTGGATACCCGGCTTCTGCCAGCAACTCGCGGGCACGGTCCTGATCATAGGGCAGGAAGTCGATATCGGACTCGTGGCCGATGTAACCATCAGGAACAGGCGCTTCATTTCCGCGCGCAACCACATCACCGGCGAAGGCGATCAGCTCTTCGCGGTTGATCGCATGGGCTAGTGCTTGACGGACACGAATGTCGTCAAAAGGCTCAGCAGTCGTGTTGACGTGCAGCGTGCGCAGCTCACCTGGCTCGAACACATCGACTGCAATCTCACCGCCGCTGGTTGTGTTTTCGACCCAACGATTTTCGCGCTCGCCTTCGATCATGTGTAACTCGCCGGTCTGGAAAGCCAGATCGCGCGCGCTTGTCTCGGAGATGTATCGGATCGTGATCGCATCGAGCTGCGGTGCACCGCGGAAGTAGCCTTCATGCGCGGTCAGGCGTACGAACTGACCCTCGGCTAGCTCACCAAAGGCAAACGGGCCGGTTCCGACCGGATTGGTTGCGAAGTTTTCACCCAGCTCTTCCGCCGCACGGGCAGAGACGATGTTACCGCCGTGATAGTTGGCGACGACGCCGAGCAGGCTCGGGATTCCTTCGGAAAGCGTGATGCGCACTGTGTAGTCATCGACGGCCTCGACGGATTCAAAGGCGCGGTAGTCCGACGCAACGCTGGACCGATCCGGGTCAGCAGCACGGTTCAGCGAGTAGACCACATCTTCGGCGGTCATTTCACCGTAGTCACCGTGGAACTGCACGCCCTGGCGCAGCGTGAAAGTCCAGACAAGGCCATCTTCGGACGTTTCCCAGCTTTCTGCCAGATCAGGCTCAATCGCGTCTGAAGACATGGAGCCGGGTGCGAAACGCACGAGACCATTGAAAACCATCGCGAAGACAACTTTGTCTTCTGTGCGAGTCGAGACATGCGGGTCGAGTTGACCGGCACTTTGCGCCGCAACGGCCATTGTGAGCTCCTGCGCCTGCGTGATTGTTGGCAGGGTTAGGGCACTGGTCGCAAGAAGCGCCGCCGCCATGGTTGATTTTACGAATTTCATTTTTTCCTCCACTGTTGATGCGAGGTTAGCAGACCCAAGCGGGCACTTAACGTCAAATACCGATTAGCCCTATTAGGATTACCAAAGGTTATACTGATTGCATATAACCTTTTTGCATACGACCAGCACTAATCGAATCTTCAAATAATACGAAGGGTCTGGCAGGTTCTTACGAAAGGACTAGAGCAATGCCGATAGAGATTCATATTGATGGCGAACCCTGCGCTGCGGAAGCTGACGAGCTTCTTGCAAGCGTCTTATTGCGCCAGCCAGTGCCGATTTTCCGCAAACATCCCGTTGATGGCTCGCCGAGAGCTGCGTTCTGCATGATGGGGGTTTGTTTCGAGTGTCTCGTTGAAATCGATGGCGTTCCCAACCAACAAGCATGTGTCGTTAAGGTTCGCGATGGGATGCAAATCAATCGAGGACTGTCATGATTGATCTTCTCATTGTAGGCGCGGGCCCCGCTGGAATGTCTGCCGCAATAGAAGCTGCCCGACTTGGGAAGAGACCCGTCATAGTAGACAATCGACCGGAGCCCGGAGGAAACATCTACGCGTTCCTGGGCAGCAATCAGACATCGCGTCCGCATCGTTTGACGATTTTTGGCCCTGATTATGCGAAGGGCGCAAAGCTGTTGAAAGCCTTCACGAATGAAGTCGAGGCCGACAATATCTCATATCATCCGTCTACGCGCCTCTGGCGTCTGGATGCGGATGGTGGGTTTGCTTTTGACGGACCCAAAAGTTCAAAGGCTGGACATGCAAAAAAGGTAATCCTGGCAACAGGCGCGCAGGAACGCCCGATGCCGCTGCCAGGCTGGACGCTCCCCGGCGTGATGGGTGTCGGTGCCGCACAAATCCAGATGAAGTCGGGAGGTGATTTGCCGGCAGGCAAAATTGTCATCATCGGCACTGGACCGCTTCCACTTCTTTTAGCCGAACAGCTTGCGGTCGCAGGCCGTCCCGTCCATGCCATGATTGAGCCGGCAGGTTCATCACAGCTCTTGGCGTCCGCTCCTGAGGTTATGGGGGCTGCCGCTGCGCCAAAGATCGCGATGAAAGGTCTCGGCCTGCTGGCGAAACGTCTTTTTCGTCGCACACCTGTCTGGCGCAATGCGCATGATATTGCAATTCAAGGGACCGATCGTGCGACGGGCGTGCGGTTTGAGACCAGCAAAGTTGTTGATATCGAAGCCTCCACTGTGCTTATCCATGACGGGATCGTGCCAAACCTCAATCCCATTCGCGCAGCTGACCTCAACATCGTCTATTCCGAGCAACAACAAACCTGGCACGCGACGGGTAGCGATGTAATCGAAGTTGCGGGTGATGGTGCGGGCATACTAGGGGTCAACGCAGCGATTATTTCTGGCCGTATGGCCGCCCGCAGGGCGTGTGGCGAGACGGTATCAAAGTCAGATCGTCGCGGCATGACCCGCCAAAAGGCGTTCCGCAAGTTCATTGACCGGGCGTATCCGCCGGTTCAGACGGCAAAAGCTGCGACGTCGGAAACTGTTCTCTGCCGTTGTGAAATGGTCCGCGCTTCAGCCGTAACCGACGCCATTGAGACGCACGGGACCGACCCAAACGCAATCAAACGCGCGCTTCGTATCGGTATGGGCCCATGTCAAGGTCGCCTGTGTAGCCATTCTCTCGCAGATTTTGCGGCTAGCAGTACGAACAGTACGAGTGATCAAATCGGCTTGCCGCGCGCGCGCAACCCGGTACTTCCAGTGAGTTTTGCAGCACTTGCGAAGCTCGACCAATAGAAGCACGTCGACGTTTTTCGCACAGAGTTCTGGGACCAATTACAATCTGTCAGATTTGCACGTCTATTTGGCATACATAGCAATCAGGCCAGTTCAAACTTTACATAATATACCTTATGCGAATAAGAACAAAAATCGAACATTGCGCCCTGCCGAACTCAAAATTCGTACTTCATTCCGGCATTCCTGCACAGCTGCGAATGGCTACTGTGAGCCCAAAATCACCGATGCTGCGCCTTGCATCAACGTCTGTTTTGTAAAATTGCATTGACTCATAGCTTTGTAACGATGTATCAAAAAAAACTATGACTGATCGACTTGAACAATCCAAAGCCCTCGCAAGTGATGTACGGCTCTCCATTCTCAGTTGGCTTGCGGAACCTGACGTACATTTTTCACATCAGGTTACGGGCAAACCGTCCGAGATCGGCGTCTGCGTCACTCTGCTGACCGAAAAACTGGATATGGCGCAACCAACTGTGAGTCGCCATTTGGAACTGCTACGACGGGCTGGTTTCTTGTCGGTAAACAAAATTGGACGCTGGTCATTTTTTGAGCGTAACGAAGCGGCGATCGTGGACTTCAAAGGATGGATCAATGACCATCTTTGAACAGGCCGATGCAGCGCTACTACCGGGCTTCAAGCGTCAGTGGGTCGATGTTGCTGACGGGAAAGTGCTTGCATTAGTGGCTGGCACGGGCCCTGCGTTGCTGATGCTGCATGGCGATCCGCAGACACATCTATGCTGGCATCATTTAGCCCCCAAATTGACGGATCGTTTTTCAGTTGTCCTGACGGACATCCGTGGGCGCGGTGAAACGCACAAGCCTGGCCATGACCCTAGTGCCAACGCGTATACCAAGCGCAAAATGGCGCAGGAACAATTGGATGTCATGCGCGCACTCGGGCACGAGACTTTCGCGCTTGTCGCGCATGATCGTGGCGCGCGCGTGGCCCGAAGACTCGCGCTGGATCACCCCGAGGCCGTTACACGGCTCATCGTGATGGACGTCATTCCTGCGCTGGATTTCTACGAACAGTCGAATGCGCAGATTGCGCAGGATTACTTTTACTTCTCATTTTTGACCCAAGACCATCCGGTACCCGAGAGACTGATCGCCGGAGACCCTGTCGGGTTTCTGCGTCTGATCCTGTTGGGCCTGTCTGACAAAGTGGTGCGATACGATGACTTGGCTTTGGAGGCATATCTCACCTCCAACCAGACGCCGGAGGCGATCACGGCTATGTGCGAGTGTTTCCGCGCAGGTTTCCACATTGATAGACAGCATGATCAGGCGGATCGCGACATCGGCAGAATGATCCAATGTCCGACACTGGTTATGTGGGGTGAACGGGGGGTCGTGGGGCGGCACTTTGATGTTGAAGGCGTCTGGCGTGGGTGGTGCGATCATCCACAATTCGCGCCAATGCCGTCAGGCCATTTTATTCCAGAGGAAGCTCCAGATGACGCGCTGGCGGCTCTGAATAGCTTTCTAAGTATTGCAGCATAACGAGGTGTCTAGTGTCGAAAACCTTTATTACTTGCGCTGTTACAGGGGCCGGTGACGGCCCCAAACGCAGCACCCATGTACCGGTGACACCCGGTGAAATTGCGGTATCGGCACTCGCTGCTGCGGATGCGGGGGCGGCCATCGTTCATCTACACGTTCGTGATCCTGACACCGGCGAAGGGTCGCGCGATGATGATCTTTATGCGCAGGTGGTCGAACGGATCAGGGATCAGAACAAGCAGGTCATCATCAATTTGACCGCTGGCATGGGCGGAGACGCTGTTTTCGGAACGGATGACCCCCTCCCTTTGCTAGAGGGGACAGACTTAGTGGGGCCATCAATCCGCTTGTCCCATGTGGACAAGCTGCGCCCCGAAATCTGCACGCTCGATTGCGGGTCATACAACGTGGGCAACAGCAACCTCGTCTATATCAGCACCTCTGAATATATTCGCCTGGGGGCCGAAGACATTCGACGGCTCGGCGTCAGACCAGAACTGGAAGTCTTCGATCTCGGCCATCTGCGTTACGCACTGAAGCTGTTGCAGGATGGCGTCTTTCATGCGCCCGCAATGATCCAGTTCTGTCTTGGTGTCCCTTATGGAGCACCAGCGGACACGACGGCCATGAAGGCAATGGCTGACATGGTGCGCGACCATGATGTGATTTGGTCAGCCTTTGGCGTCGGGCGTGACCAACTTAGAATGGTGGCTCAGGCTGTTCTGCTTGGCGGGCATGTTCGGGTTGGCCTTGAAGACAATCTCTATCTCAAACGTGGCGTTCCTGCGCGAAACGAACAACTGGTTTCCAAAGCATCGAACATTATCAACACACTTGGTGGTGAGGTCATGTCACCCTCTGAGGCCCGCGAACTTCTTGGACTGAAGACCGCATGACACAACGGGTGATCATAACGGCAGGTGCAGGTGGTATTGGCCTGAATATGGCACGCCACTTCACTGCGCAGGGTGCTGCGGTCGCGATTTGCGATGTTGATGAAGCATCTGTCGCGTTTGTCGCGGATGAATTTGCCTTTGCCGAAGTGTGCGATGTACGGGATGCGCATACGGTAGAGTTATTCGTCGCGGAATCCATCAAACGGATGGGGGGATTGACGACGGTTGTCGCAAACGCTGGTACAGCAGGACCAACCGCCAATCTCGAAGATGTTTCCCCCGACGACTGGTCAGAGACCATCGCCGTGAACCTCACCGGACAGTATACGCTTTTGAGGGCAACCATCCCCCATCTGAAAGCGCAAAACCACGGTACAGTTATTCTGATGTCCTCCGCTGCCGGGCGATTGGGTTTGCCCATGCGCAGCCCATACGCGGCGGCGAAATGGGGCGTTGTCGGGCTGAAAGAAACGCTCGCGATGGAACTAGGTCCATGCGGTATTTCTGTGAATGCTATTCTGCCGGGGTCAGTTTCGGGGCCACGTATGGATGCAGTCCTGTCTGACAAAGCGAGCGCCGTGAATATCTCTGTCGATGAGGCCCGCAGGACGGAGGTCGCCAATGTCTCAATGCAGCGCATGATTGATCCACAAGAGATATCCGAGCTTGCGTGGTTTCTGGCGTCACCCGCCGCACGTTCGATTTCCGGTCAGTCGGTTGGACTTTGCGGCAATTTTGAAACCCTGCGTTAGGAACGCCTTATGACATCCAAAAGACCTCTCGTTCTTGATCATATAACGGTTGTGGCCCGTACGCTTGATGAGGGCGCGGCCCATATCAAAACCATGTTGGGGATCGACATGCCCGCAGGCGGCGCACATCCAGCCATGGGAACGCACAATCGGCTGCTGTCTCTGGGCGATACGATGTTCCTGGAACTCATAGCCGTTGATCCACAAGCGCAGGCACCGGATCGTCCAAGATGGTTTGATCTTGATCGCTTCGATGCTTCGCCCGTCCTTGGGACATGGGTGCTTGCAACCGACGACATAACCACTACCCTTTCTGAAGCGCATCCATCGAGTGGCAAGACGACACCCATCACACGCGGCGAGCTGAACTGGCTCATCTCTGTTCCGGACGACGGCTCTATGCCTCTCGACGGCGCATTTCCCACTTTGATCGAATGGCCCAAAGGGGCGCACCCCGCATCCCGTATGACCGATCTTGGATGCAGATTGCACGCGCTGTCTATTCGCCATCCAGAGGCAGACACGATTGAGCGGCTGATCGGAGACCGCATTGATCACAACTCAATAACAATCTGCACAGGCCCGATGCTGCTTACTGCGGAAATTGATACACCACAGGAACGAAGGATTTTGACATGACGGCGGCTGGAGACATGAGAACATTGGGCCTTATCGGGGGCATGAGCTGGGAATCCACAGCGCTTTATTAGGCGGGCCTCAATCGTGGTGTCGCAGCACGGATGGGCAATTTGCATTCAGCACCGCTGCTCATGGCCAGCGTTGATTTCCAACGCATCGTTGACCACCAGCTTGCAGGTCGTTGGCATCAAGCCGGAGAAGAACTGGCCGATATCGCAAAGCGTCTCGAAGATGCAGGTGCAGAGGCCATCGCACTGGCGGTAAACACAATGCACAAAGTCGCTGATCCGATCCATGATGTTGTAGCTGTCCCGTTTCTGGATATCAGAGAGGCTGTCGCAGCAGCTCTCAAACAATCTGACGCGAAACGTGCTGTCCTTTTGGGAACAAACTACGTCGCGAAAGAGGATTATTACTTCGGGCAAATTGCCAATGAGCTCAGGGGGAAAGTAGAGCTTTCAATTCTACCGGATGAAGAACAGAGCTTCGTCCATGACGTGATTTACAATGAGCTGTCAAAAGGGAGCGTCAGCGGGGCATCGCGCATGCGGATTGCAGACGCTATAAAATCAGTCATTTCCCAGGATCAGATCGACGCTGTTGCGCTGGCCTGCACCGAGCTGCCGATGTTGAATTTAGAAGACCTGCTTGGGGGCGTGCCCGTCGCGGATTCGACGAGCGTTCATATCAAAGCCTGCGTCGATTTCATTGTTCGAGATGTTTGATAAACGAAAGCAGTCGTCCGGCGGCTTCGCTCGGACGGCCGTTTTGTCCG
>NZ_JABVAX010000025.1 GCF_013404595.1 Jannaschia marina
CCCCCTTTCGTAATATCACCCACCGAAGGCCGAAAATTAGGCCTTTTTACATTGCAAATTCAGTTACTTATGAAGGACCATGATTCGCGTAACACAGATTCTAACACACATATAACACCCAGCTTCTCGGCCAGAGCTGATCGCCGTCAGCACTTAACCGCTCACCACTGATAGAACACACAGGCATCAACACCCCTGGTTGTCGTGGCCCAAGAAGCTCCAAGGACAGCGCACAAGGAAACGTTGTTGGCTACGAAACAGGGATGCGTCACCGCCGAAATAAGAATCAGACCGACAGCACCCAGACCAAACCATGGAAGATGGCTTCTAAAGCAATCCACCTTCTGTTCCCCGCTCCAGAGCTGGCACTCTACGGCCAACCGATGCTGTTCCGCATCCTTGAGCACCGTCGAGTGTAGTTCGAGGTACGGATCAGGCCGCTGATAACATCGTTCATTCGTTCGATGATCTTGCCCGTGCTGATCTTCCATCAGTCCTATGGCGCGCTCCACGGCCTCCAGACGGCCCAAGGCGGCGAACTCGTCGAGGAGGAACAGCGGGCCCCAACGTGGGGTTCGACGCTCTCAGCCGCCCTGCGGCGCTCTAAGGGGCCGCTGGAGCCCCGGAAAGGGCAGGGGAGGCGTCAGAGGGCCTCCAGGCGCTGATAAAGGCCGCTGGTGCGTTTGTGGCCCCGTCAGCGTTCCCTGCGCTGTCCTGAAGCCTCTGAGAGACGACGAAGCGCAGCCAGCGGATGTAGGCGTCCATCCTGTTGGGAGGCAGGACAGAGAAGACGGAGATACCCGGTGGTTCAGGCTCACAAGGTCAAAACCGGGCCCCTGTCAGCCGTCCTTGCTGTGCCTATGGGCCGTTCCACCCGGGCAGGAACCAGGGCGGACTGTCGGGGGCCAGGACGCAGTAATTCCCGAACGCGTTCCAGCTGCCCCAATAGATGGTACATCCGATCTCGAAACGTCCGGCAAATGAGGGGAGGACGGCCAGAAGGGCCACGAACGCCAGCGCGACATAGGGCAGAACTGTCCGGACGCGTCTGCGCTCCGCGTCCTGTTTCGCCAGACTGGTGCGTATTTGATCCGTAGCCTTCTGAGCCGCGTTCGTAATCTCGACGAGTGCCTTCAGTTGACCCATGAACAGATGGCTATGGTCTTCGAGACGGTCGAGCGTCTCACCGATGTATTGGTCAACCGTGTCGCCAACGATCTCGCCATAGCGCTTCGGGTCCGTCTGGGCGCGGGCCGCGAACGCGGCTTGCCGCGTCTCCACAGACGTCTTCCGCAGGCTCTCCAGCGCCTTTGTTTGATCATCGACCCGGGCCGAGACATTCGCGACAACCTCTCCCAGGAGATCCAGCGTCTCGGCCATGTCGGGTTCGTCGTAACGTTCGAAACTGTCGTCCTGCATCATGCATCCTCCTGGTCGGGAGAGCCGGCGGCGGGAGAACCAGTCGGTCCCGTCCAGTCGGCGAAGGCCTTGCGATCCTGTTCACGGGCGAGGTTGCGGATCAGGCGGTCGACCATAGCGGCGGCCCCGGAATCTCGCTCCGCCAGATCGAGCAGCGCGCCCCCGAGGATGACCTTGCGCCGGGTGTCCATCTTGCGCTGTCGGGTGGCCTCCCGATTGCGCAAGGCCTGAAGGCGGGCCCTGGCCTGGGCGTAGCGTTTCTCGGCGCGTTCGAGTTCGGTCTCAGCCATTGAGCAACTCCGCCTTGAGGAAGGTGGGGCGCCCATCCCGGGACCGGCCGATCTCCAGCCGGTAGCGCTCTCCGTTCCGGGCGTAGCGCATGGAGGGCCCCTCGCTGTAGGGCGCGTAGTTGTTGCGGGAGAAAGTGACGAGCCGGAAGGATACGCCGTCGCTGGTGCGGAAGCAGGAGAACAGGTTCTGCGATTTGCCCCAGACCCCCTGAAGGAAGGTCGCGTCGATCACGCCTTCGGGGACCGGATCACCGGGGAACGCCTCAAGAGGGTAGGGGGCATTCCCGGCCCCCGTGGCGGTGCTTTGCTGTTGCATCGATCCGTCTCGCACTGTGGGTGTTTGCGGCATCGAGTCACGGAAAAGAGGGGAGGAAAAGCGGAAACGACAGAGGGTGTCTTTTCGGATATAAGAAAGGCTACCTTCCGGGCCATTTCCACCGATCGGGCTCTGGAGGCCGGTTCGATGTTGCCGGGATAGGCTCAATCGCTAGGGTGAACCCGTAGGCCTGTGAAGGACAAGGGCGCACTTATGCAAACTCTCCGATACCCTGCCGGGCCTCTCCGAGATTTGCGTGCGATCTCCTTGAGGCAGGGCCTCAGCCGATGGCGAACTCCATCCGACGCAATGCGCGCCGGAATGAAAGGCCCTCCCGGCCTCTCAAACTCTCCGAGGCCAACGTCAGCCGTTGGATCGCATCCCGCAATGTCGTGCCAGCACCTCGCCCGATGCCCCACGGTGGGGGCCGGTCTGGTGTTGGCGTCTCCCTTCCGGGAGGTATCGCGCGGCGGTGCTGGTGCAGCTGCGCGATACCAGGTTTGCCCTTGGCAAACCGCCCGCGCCTCAGAGAGCCAAGGGCTCGCTTCGAACGGGCTGTCTTTTCCCCGCAGGCCCCAGCCTGTTGACGGGCGAGCCTGCGGGGAAAAGACAGCGGACCCGGCGGCCGATGCAGGACCATCGGCCGGGGTCAGTTGCGGCGCGCGTCGGTGGTCTTCCCGTCTCCGGCGAGGGGGGCGCTGATGGCCAGCTACCACCTCTCTGTGAAGACGATCAAACGCAGCGCCGGGCGCTCCGCCACGGCAGCCGCCGCTTACCGTGGCGGGGAGCGCATCGAGTGCCAGCGCGAAGGCCGCGTCCACGATTACACCCGCAAGCAGGGCATCGAGGAGACCTTCATCGTCGCCCCAGAAAATGCTCCCGCCTGGGCGCAGGATCGGTCCCGTCTCTGGAACGAGGTCGAGGCCAGTGAGACCCGTCGCAACTCCGTCACCGCCCGTGAATGGGAGCTGGCCCTGCCGTCCGAGATCAGTGCCGGGGACCGGTCCCGGATTACCCGCGACTTCGCCGAGGCGCTGGTCAGCCGCTATGGTGTGGCTGTCGATGTGGCGATCCACGCGCCGCACCGGGAAGGCGATCAGCGGAACCACCATGCCCACGTCTTGACCTCCACCCGGAAGCTGGAGCCGGAGGGCTTCACGGCCAAGACGCGTGTGCTCGATTCCGCGAAGACCGGCGGCGTCGAGATCGAGCAGATGCGCGGGGTCTGGGCTGAGTTGCAGAACCGCGCGCTGGAGCGGGCAGGGAAGGTGGAGCGGGTCGATCATCGGTCGCTTGAGAAGCAGCGCGAGGCGGCGCTGGATCGGGGGGACCAGCTGTCGGCCGAGGAACTGGACCGCGACCCGGAGCTGAAGCTGGGGCCAGCGGCGAACTCGATGGAGCGGCGGGCCAAGGCGATGGCCGCGCGGGAGGGGCGGGACTATGTGCCGGTCACCGAACGCGGGGCCGTGGTTCATGCTGCCCGTCAGGCCCGGGCCGCGTTCCGTGAGCTGCGCGAGCGTCTGGACATCGCGCGAGAGACTTACGGGGCCGGGCGGGATGCAGGGCAGGGGCGTGTGTCCGCCGGTTTGGCAGCCCTTCGCGCGGCAGCGGCTCAGGAGCACGCGGTTGAACGACCAGGAGAGGATCTGCGCGCGCGTCTGGCGCGGGTCGTGGGCCGATCCGGAGACCGGGGCGCCGTGCCGGGGTCGGACGGCCGCGAGACCGTACAGGAGCGCCTGAAGGGCGTCCTGGGGCGGGGGGCATCCGGGGTGGACGACGGGTCCGGGCGCGAGGATGGCAGGCCGTCCGTCAACGATCGGCTGAAGGACGTGCTCAACACGCCCCGCGAGAGGCTGGAGATCGAAGAAGAACGCGAGGCGGCCAAGGAGCGTGACGTCGAGACCGGGCGCAGCATTGATCGAGGGTCAGACTATAGCATCTGAGTCGGGCTGTGCGCGTTTGTCGGAAGTCCATACCGAACGGGCCCCCGGTTCGGTTGCGGGCCATCGACCGCCCATCGTCTTCGTGCGGCTGGCCTTCCCTTCCGCCGTGGCGCAGTCTGCGGGAAACGGCGATCCGGCAGGACAGGCACCGTATGACCACAGGCGCAGAAAGCGGCGACTACTGGACCAATCTCCCCGGCGAGACCGCCAAGGGAGAGGGGGCAGAGGCCGAGTCTGCCATCACTGTCGAGACCATCGAGGGGGTAGAGCCGCTGGACGATCAGCTGGGGGTGGCCGAGCCTCTGAGCGTCCCCACAGCCCTTCGCGATCCCTTGTTCGGTCAGCCCGACATCATCGCAGGCCGGAGCGTTCTGCCGCTTCACACCTACGCCGTCCTCGATGCCGCCCGCGTGCCCGGCCTGCCCGAAATGCTCGACGGCTCCGGCCTCGATCACGCCTGTCTGTTCCAGGGTCAAGCGGCCAGCGAATTGCGTGACGTTGCTCCGTGGCTGGTACGGCTGGAAGAGAGCCATGGCCTCACCCGCGCCCTCTTCACTCGGGGTGACGGCCCCAACCATCTTTGGGACAAGGAACCCGGCATCTTCCTGCGGTCGCAGGAAGCACTCGACGCGGTGCGCAAGCACCTGCGCAAGTTCACCAAAGTGCGGGACGAGGATGGGAGATGGTATTATGCCCGCTTCTGGGAGCCGCGCTGGTGCGCGTGGTCGATCCAAACGCTAGACGGGACGCAGGATGGCACCCGTTTCCTGAAGCCCGTCGCTCGCGTGGTCGCGCTCGACCCGCGCCTGTCGCAGGCCACCGTGATCAACCCTGCCCGGCAAGTGGAGGTGGCGGAATAATGAAGCTTTCTGCAGAGTTTTTCGAGGCGGCCGAGCGCGAAGCCGCCTCCCGCTGGGACCGCGAGGTCGCGGGCGAGTTGATGGAGTTGTATCCCGCGCATTTCGACGCCCTGGGGGCGGATGCCGGAACGGTGCAGGCGTTCTGCCGTATGGTACGTGACTACGCGGTGACTTACCGCATCATGGGCAAGCGCGAGACGTACAAGCTGATCGTGGCAGCTCTCGCCCTGGGCGCGCACTTCCCCCACGACCCGCGCTTCGCGGCGCTGATCGAACAGAGCCTCGCCCAGCTCGACGTGCCGCAGGACCGGCGGTTGCACCTGTTCTGCGACGGGGTTGAGATGTGGGTGCTGGCCGCCGACGATGGCGTGGGACCGGACGTCCGGGGGGCGGACCTGGTCGAGCGGATCCGGACGTGCGCCGTCCCGGTCCAGGGCGTTCCCGAACGCGAGGTCGTCGCGGCGACGTTGCGTGGCCTGATCCCGCAGGCGGCCATGGCGCTGCCCCCGATCCATGCGGCCTTCCTTGATGCGGTCCTCACGCAGGCGGATGGCTATGGGCTGCGCGAGCCGCAGCGCCGCGTGGCCTATGCGGGCGGCGCGCTGCTTCACGGCAGCTACTGGTTCGATGATCCGCTGTTGGCGGAAGCACGGGCGGCGGTAGAGCAGGCGTCGGGTCCGGCCGAGCTCTGTGACGGGCTGGGCGCGTTCTACGGAGGGTTCGCCTGATGGCCGGCCCCGGACAGCGACCGAGCCAGCCCGGCGGGGTCGGGCAGGGTTTTGCACGGGCCGACGCCCAGCCCGACGGCACGGTCGGCCAGGTCTGCGCCACCTGCCCAGACAATTGGGTCGAGGCGGGGGCCATTGACGAGGGCACAGGTCAGCCGATCCCCGGCCTGGGCTACCGCATCTACGACCTCGTTTCCGGGGAGCGCGTGGCGCAGGGCGTCCTGGACGAGCAGGGCGAGTCTCCTCGCCATCAGATTCCGCAGCCTGTCACGCAGCTCTACGTCCTCTACGGCACCGATGCGGCCATGGACGAGGCCGAGGCGGGCATCGAGGCGGCACAGCGCGACCATGCGGTGCGGGCCAACGCAAAGTCGCAGTGGAAGGGGTTCCCCGCCGGTATGGACCGGGCCGCGTTCGATGCCGAGCATGAACGCCGGTTAAACGCGGGCGAAATGGTCGAAGCGGATCGAGGCTACTTCGAAGGCGCATGGAGCGGCGCGCGGGGACTGGGCGATATCGCCGCTCATGTCGCCACAGGGGAAGGCCTGCGCGCTGGAGCGTTGTCGCAATACCATCGCCGCCGCGACGATGCGTGGAACCAGTATCGATTGGTAACCGGAGCACAGCGCGCGAGCGTGGGCGAGAGCATTGGCGGCGGTGCCGATTCCAGCGCGACCTTCGGGTTCAGCGACGAGATCGCTGCCGGGTTGGGCAGCCTGTTCGACGGTCGGACCTATCAGGAGCACGTCGCGGCCCGCCGCCACGTTGCCGACCAGCGCCGCCTGTCGAACCCCGGTGCCTATCTCGGCGGCGAGGTTCTGGGCGCGATACCCACTGTGTTCATTCCCGTGGGTGGCGCGGCGGGGGCTGCGGCGCGAACAGGACAAGGTGCCCGCGGTGCGATGATCGCGGGCGGTGGTGCCGGTGCCGTGACGGGCGGCCTGACGGGCGCGGGCAACGACACCGGCACCCCGCTCGAACGCCTCGACGGGGCAGCACTGGGGGCCGCTACGGGCGGCCTGGGCGGCGCGCTTCTCAGCGGCGCAGGCGTGCTTGTGGCACGAGGGGTGGCCAAGACCAGGATCTGGGGACGTGCCCCCCGTCCGGGTTCGCTCGACAATAAAGCGGCACGAGAATGGTATCTTGAACAGGAACGCCTCATCCCAGAGCGACTTGATCCGAACGCGCCGCTGGAGGCGCAAGCGAGGCAAGCGCACCAACTACGAAACGCTGCACGGACGCAAGCTCGGGATTTGATGGCTGATAGGGAACTGGCAGCGCAGTTGGCACGAGATAACCCGAACCTCACATGGGATCAGATCGTAGCAAGAACCCGCGCTAAGGGCTTCGGGGGTGACGATGTGTTCAATGAAATTATAGCTTCCTCGCAGCGATCACGTGGTAGCGTGAACAAAAAGTTAGGTTTGGAATGAAGCCTCTTGTCCTGATGAAAACCGATACGGGTGTCGCTTGTGATGTGGTTGCAGCGCCGACTAACGAAGATTGTCGGAGCCTTACAAAATACTTCGAGAAGTATTGGTCCGCCGGAGTCGAAGAGGTTTACGACACAGGCTTTGCCTCTAGGTTCCACCTAAGTATCCCAGGCCGTCCAGTTCTTCGCCTCGATCATGATTCTCAGACCGGTAACACTATTGCCGTGCGCGACGGTGGAGATGTGGAGGACGTTGCAAGCGATGTCTTGGCAGACTTGAACAGCCGACTTTCTGAATAGGGCATAGTTCATCGGGTCAGCCGGCTGGTTTGGCCACAAACCCAAGGCAAAACGGACGACCCAGTGAAGGGTCGCCTGTTTTGCTATTTTACTCTTCCAACTGAACGGCACATTTCCATGTTGGCTTCTCAAAGGCCTCACGCAAAGTAGTTCTGATCCGGCAAACGCGATCAAAGTACGTGTTTCTCGTAACACCGAGGGCCGAGATCATTTCGTCATTGGCAAGACACTCACGCATCGTCCACACAATTCGTACGTCCAGATCATCCATCACCCCTTCGACTACCAAGGCGTTGAAGACTTCGAAGAACTCGAGCGCTCGCTCGTAGCTGTAGTTGTCGGCGCACTTGTTATGCCTCGTTAGCCGCTCAGGCACGAAAACAAAGTACATGAGCGGATCAATTCTCGCATCCTCGGCCCAAAGTTCTGGCTCAATCGGCTGACCTTGCTTGGTGAAGCGTGCTTCCGCCTTTACGGTACCGGCAAGGTTAATGAAAGCCAAGGTCAAAGTAAGTTTGACGACTAGATTAAGAGGCATAATTTTCGTGAACCTTTACACTCTTGTTTAGATTGCTTGAGGTGCCTCGTAAAATACGGGGCACCCAATGATTGGCTTAGCAGGAAAATCTAGAAGATTTTCTTGAGCAGCTTTTTTACTCCAGCGATTGGAGTCGTGACAATTGGTGCCACCAAATCCACAGCATCCAAATCATCATCAAACAGGTTTTCACTCGCCTCGGCCACTTCTTCACCGATTTCAGTGATGATGTGTGATGCTGCCTCATGAACATCCTTTGCCAAACCGCGAGTAATCTTGTTGCTTTCCAGCAGATTCAAACCGGGCAAGATCATAGGTGCAACGATCAGAAGTGGATCATCTTCAAGAGCTGCTTTTGCAAAGCTTCCGCAAGTAACACCTGAAAAAGCTTCAATCAAGCCTGTGAAGTCAATTTCGCTAGCGCCTCCAAGAGTCACCACCTTGTCACAGAGTTCATATGCCCGGGAGACGTCTTCGATCTCAAGTGTATCGAAGAAATACTTCTGCTCGTCTTGACTGGCACTGGGGTCGATGGTCGTGATGACAATGCGCCGTTTCTTGCTTCCTGCCTCTTCCGCGCGCTTGTTGTACTCTTCGGTCTGGCAGGCCTCTCGTTTGATCGTCGCATATTCGTAATCAACAAACGAACTGTTGGTGTTGCCAATGATGTCGAGGGCTTCCTTGCAAGAGATATCGTCTGGACCTTTGAGCAGAACAAACTCGCTTGTAGGCGTAGGGCCCACAGCATCTATCGATGCAAAGCTGGCGATCGGGGTGACTGATACCATCATTGTTGTTGTAAGAATTTTCAGCATCTTCTTTCTCCAGTTTTCAGTTCTGATGATCAGGAGATAACGAGGAAGAAACCGGTCTACAGTCCCAGCTGAAATGGAAGGTGCAAGGGGAGAGGTAGGCTCGCTCAAGTACCGGAAAGGTGCTTCACTGAGTTCTCAGTTGTGCAGACAAGAATACGCATCTACCAAAAACGGTCGTTTGTGCCGGTCTCCCCTGCCCCACGCTAGATCAATCGCTTGGGCTGGACAAAAACCCCCGGCAAAATATAACGGGTTTTGTCACGTTTTTGCGCCTATTGGTTGCGAAGGGCGGCGAGGTCCGCAGTGCGGACAAAGCCACCGTTCGCTGTGCAAAGCACCAAGGTCCGTTTTTCTGTAAAAGCCTTGCCGCGTTGCACAGCTGTGCTCCTTAGGGGACGAGCGCTTATGTCGTGTCCTCCACGCGAAACTTAGTAAGGCTCGGATGCGTGCGCGCGATCACGAGCACAGAAACAGCGCAAAGAGCGCCGCCTGCCGCGAGCGCCACCCCAATGGGCAGTATGGTTCCCAACGCTCCGGCACGGAAGTTCCCGACCTGCGGGGCGGCGATGCCGACGACCTGCTCGGCGGCTACTACGCGACCACGTAGTTTGGGCGGGCAAGAGAGTTGCACGATGGTAGCACGGGTCATGGCAGCGACCGTATCCGCGGCTCCGGCGGCGGCAATACACGCTAGCGTCGCCCAGCCATTCGGAACTAAACCCGCCCCTAAAAGCGCGACACCCCAAGTGGCCGCCGCTATGAGTTGTATCTTTCCTGGGCGGGGGTGTGCGGATACGCCACCCGAGAGGGCTGTCGCAGCGACCCCGCCTGCGGCAAGTGCCGCCAAAAATAGCCCCAGCGTCTCGGGAGCCCCTTCGAAGCGAACCTCATTTAAGGCGGGGAAGAGAGCCACTGGCATCGCCATGAGCATCGCCGCGAGATCAGTCAGGAGCGTGCCGCGCAGGATGGGCCGGGCCGTGATGGTCGTCAATCCTGCGAGAATTCCGTCACCTTCCGGGTTGGGTTGTCCACCCGCCTCTTCGGTTCGCGGCAAACGGCGAAGGCCGGGGAATGCCAGCCAAAATGCAAGGAGGACAAGCACATATGATTCTGCAAGTCCCGCTATCCCTGTGAGCCCCCCAGCAATCACCGGGCCTACCAGCATCGAGCCGTGAAAACTGGCATAACTCAGGGCGATCCCAGCTCCGATCCGGTCCCGCGGCAGTATGTCAGGCACCATCGCCCGTCGCGCAGGCTGTCCGAGCGCGACGCTTCCCGCCTGTCCGGCAGCGAGAGCGAGCAAAACAACTGGTGACGTCACGTTTGCGAGAGCCTGGACGACCAGAGCCACTGCGCATAGCAACGCTCCGACGTTGGCAATAACCATCAGCGTCCTGCGGTCCCTTCGGTCCGCGAGCGCCCCGCCCCAGAGGCCGAAGGCGACGGTAGCCGCGCCTACGACGAGCCCCACCGCTCCCGTCATCAGTGTTGAGCCCGTGGTCTCCCACATCTGAAACAGAATTGCGAAGGCAGAGACTTGGCCGCCCAGCATCTGCCAAGTGGTGCTAGCCCAGAGGCCACGGAATGCCGGATCGTCGCGCAGGGGCGACAGGTCGAGTAAGCGCAGCAATGCCTGGGCGCTCCTAGTCTGGGCGGCGCGCACGCATGTGGCGCGCGAGACGGTCCACGATAGGCTCTTGCTCCAGCCGGGTGCGGATATCCTCCATCACGCGTGTCAGCGGATAGGGCAGGTCAGCATCTAGTTCGGCGAGCATCGCTTCCGTTGCATCCCACTCAGCCTCGAGGAACGGCACCGCCGCTCGGCCTGCCTCGCTAAGGCATATGACGACGCTGCGGGCATCCTCCCCCGTTTGCGTGTCAATGAGGCCTGCCTCGCGCATCGCCTTCACGGACTGGCTCATCGCGCCATGCGTCACACGAGTGAAGGCGGCGAGGTCGCGGATCGTCATCGGACCCTCGTCCGCAAGCCCAATCAGCGCCATGGAAAACCGCGGGCGGACGCCCTCCACGCCCTCCGCCTTGTACAACGCTGCAATCGCCGTCTCGACCTTGCGCGAGAGGGAGGTGACGGGCGCGAGGAGGCTACGAGGTTTCTTAAATGAAGATGTCATGATAGTGCTTTTATAATTGCGCTATCATAATTTGCAAGACCGTCAACTCCATGAAGAAATTCATTCATGTGCTTCGGAACACCATGCCGCAATTTAAGCAACTCCTGAGAGAAGCCGTCATTCGTGCGCAGTGCAGCATCCGATAAAGTGGGCTCAGAGCCGCCATTTTTCGCGCTGCCGCAATCTGGACAAAACCCCACCTTTCTGGCCAGATCACGGCATGATTATCGGATATGCCCGCGTCAGCACTGACGACCAGAATCTTGATGCCCAGACCGACGCCCTGAAAGGGGCTGGAGCTGGTAAGCTGTTTGCGGACAGGATCAGCGGATCGAAGCGCGAGCGTCCCGAGCTGGACAGGATGCTGGAGCAGCTCCGCGACGGCGACGTTGTGACTGTCACGAAATACGACCGCCTTGCCCGTTCGCTGAAAGACCTTCTGGAGATCGTCGAGACGATCCGCGAGCGCGGTGCCGGCTTCCGGTCCCTGGCCGAGGATATCGACACAACGACGCCGGCCGGCCGTCTCGTGTTCCACGTCTTCGCATCCATCGCGCAGTTTGAACGGGAGCGGATTTCCGAGCGGACAAGGGAAGGGCTTGCGTCGGCCCGCAAACGCGGTCGGATCGGGGGCAGGCCCCCTGCCCTGTCACCCGCTCAGAAGGACGAGGTGCGTCGCCTGCGTGACATCGAGCAGCGCCCGGTTGGCGAAATCGCGAGCCTTTTCAAAGTCAGCGTCAGAACGGTGCGCCGGGTCGGTGAAAGCGCATGAGCAGTGATCCGTTCAAGAACGACGCAGTGCGCCGGGCGCTGGAGTTGAGTGAAAGCCCTTTGCAGAAGGCGATCCGCCAGATGGAAGCCGATCCAGCGACAAGGGCGCTTCGCGAGCTTGAGAACTCCCCTGCCATGCAGGCTGCGCGGATGCTTGAGCAGAACGACATCCAGAGACTGATAGACTCTGTCACGACAACCCATGCCGTATTCGACGCATTCACCAAATCGCAGCAATGGGCAGAGGTGTCAGGCGCGGTAGCGGCCGCACATAGCGCCCTAGCAAGACCCGAGACCTTCGAGGCTTTGCAGCGGATCGACGCGCATTTGAAGCACCTGGTCACGAATGTGCACCATGCCGTTGTTCCAATGGCGGACCAGCTCCAGAGCTTTTCGCTTGCGGCAGCCCAGGCCGTGCATCCGCTTCAGGAACACTTCCAGCGCATTGAGACGTGGCAGACCTCGCTGGCTGACAGAATGGCACAGCTCGGGACCCCGTGGGCAATCGAGGATCACCTTGGCGTCTCGATTGTCGGCTTTGCCCGTATCGCCCGGTTGCATGACATTTCCGGCATGGCGGAGCCGTTCAATCCGGCGGTGGTGGAAGTGTTTGCCGAGGAGCTGGGGGAGCCGGTAGCTTTTGATGAACACCAGTCCCCGGACGACCGGGAAGCCGCACAGATCGACGCAGGGCTGAATGCTGAGATTGTCGCCTTCCCGCAAGAAACATACCCCGAGGTCCTGTTTTCGGCGGGCTTCGAGCTGCGCATTGAAGCGGTCGCGCCGGTCAGGACGGATGGCGGCGAAGTCGGTCGTTACGATCCGCAGCACGCTGGCCTGCTTGGAGAGATCGAGAACCGCCTCAGAGCTTTGATCGAAACGGAGTTGCAGAGGATCGAGGGAGAGGCCTGGTTGCGACGCAGGGTTCACGGCGATCTTCGCAGGAAGTGGCAGGACCGGAAAACAGCGGAACACGAGCAGCGCGGAGACTCCTTTCCTATCCTCTACTACGCTGACTTCATGGAGCTTATGCACATCATCTGCGAAGGCCGGAACTGGAAGGAGGCTTTCCAAAGGTTCTTCGTCTCGAAAGAGGATTTTCAGGTTTCGATGCAGCGTCTTGCTCCGGTCAGGAACACCATCGGCCACAATCGCCCTTTGGTCAGGTCTGACCAGTTGATCCTTCTCGCCGAAGGCACCCGCATTCTGCGTGCCCTTGGCATTCGTATGTGACGCCAATTTTCCCTTAACGCCACGTTAGAACAAAATGTGAACAAATGGCATAAACAGGGTTCCCAAAGCCGCTGGGACAGATTATGACATGTTGTCAATAACAGACACAGAGCAGGGGCAGGCATATGAACGCGCATCCACGGATAGAATTTGCAGAGTTGATGGAGCGCGCCGGTCTCGACATCGACACGGCGGCGGAGCTTCTAGGCGTGAGCGACCGGACGATCCGGCGCAACATGAAGGGCGAAGGCAAGCGGATCGACCAGCTCCGGCTGGAGAAGCTGCGCCAGACAGCCGATGCGCGCTGCACAGGCGAGCGACCCACCGGGTTCCGGTTCATCGACCTCTTCGCCGGGATCGGGGGGCTGCGCCTTCCCTTCGAGGCCATCGGCGGGCGTTGCGTGTTCACGGCCGAGTGGGACCGGTTCAGCCGCGAGACCTATAGCGCCAACTTCCCCGAGCCTGCCGACAGTGAGCATGTTTTCGCGGAGGACGTGCGGCCCTATGCGGATGCCCCGGAGACAATCCCGGCCCATGACGTGCTTCTGGCCGGTTTTCCGTGCCAGCCGTTCTCGATTGCGGGCGTCAGCAAGAAGAACGCCCTTGGCCGTCCCCACGGCTTTCTGTGCGACACGCAGGGCACGCTGTTCTATGATCTGGCCAAGATCATCGACCATCACCGGCCCCCTGCCTTCTTGCTGGAGAACGTGAAGAACCTTGAGCGCCATGACGGCGGCAAGACCTTCGCCACGATCATCCATGTGCTGGAGAAAGAGCTGGGCTACCGTGTCTTTCACAAGGTCATCAGCTCGACAGCGTGGGTGCCGCAGAAACGCGAGCGCATCTTCATCGTTGGCTTCAAGGATCACAGCATCGAGTTCGATTTTGACCAACTCGCCATACCGGAAGGCGACGGCCCGACCCTTGGCGCGATCCTCGATAAGAAGGTCGATCCGAAATACACGCTGACCGAACACATGTGGACCTACCTTCAGGGCTACAAGGAAAAGCACCGCAGCGCTGGAAACGGGTTTGGTTTTTCGCTGTTCGGCCCCAATGACGTGGCCCGCACCCTGTCCGCCCGCTACTACAAGGACGGCTCCGAAATCCTGATCGAGCAGAAGGGCAATCGCCCGCGCCGTCTGACACCCCGCGAATGCGCGCGTCTCATGGGGTTCGAGAAGCCCGGACAGACCAACTGGAAAATCCCTGTTTCCGACACGCAGGCCTATCGCCAGTTCGGCAATGCGGTTGTCGTACCGGTCGTGAACGCGGTCGCGCAGCTCATGCAGACGTGGATCGCTGAAGCGATGGAGCTGGACGGACGGGAAATTCCCAACCCCGTCCAGGCGATGCTTCCACTGGCCGAGACCCAACCTCCAGCCCGTCTGGCGCGGCGCACAGCCGATATCCCGCAGGAGGAGGGCGAACCGCTGGTTTCCGAGCTGGAGCGTATGATCACGGTGGACTGATGCCAGCCGACATCGTTTCCACCAACGTCCGAAGCCGGATGATGGCGGGGATCAGAGGAAAGAATACCAAACCCGAGCTGGCAATCAGGTCTGCGCTTCACAGGCGCGGATTCCGCTTTCGACTGCATCGCAAAGATCTTCCCGGAAAACCGGACCTCGTGTTCACCAGCTATAACGCCGTTCTCTTCGTTCATGGCTGTTTCTGGCACGCCCATGACTGCCATCTGTTCCGCTGGCCAAAGAGCCGGGAGGATTTCTGGCGCGAGAAGATCAGCAGGAACATCGAGCGCGACTGGCAGCAGCGTGAGGCCCTTGCCGAGGCAGGCTGGCGCATCGGCACAGTCTGGGAATGTGCCCTGAAGGGCAAGACCCGCCTGCCCTTTGACAGCGTTGTCGACCAATGTGCCATATGGTTGAAATCAGATATAAAAACACTGGAGGTGAGCGGGGATGAAACGCGGGCAACTGTCTGACTATTTCGAGGGTGTCGGGGTCAAGCGCCTGTCCGCCGTGGACGCCGAGCCGAAGACATCCAATCAGCACGAGGTTGGAACGACCGTAAAGATGCGCGACGACTTCCTGGGCGAAACACACAAGCAGAAATTTCCGGCGATCTACATCTGGCTTGGTGGCGATCAGGAAGGGTTCACTGAAGAGAGCTGGGCCACACACTACGACGCACGACTGGAGATTCCTAGCAGAACTGAATGGCGGCTTTACTACCCCTCAAACCCTGTGACAGAGGCCATGAAGGCAGGAGACACCCTGTTCCTTGCAAAGGATCAGGGCGGCGTTCTGTGGTTCATTGTGGCCCCAGAGGGATCGACAAGCGAGCAGCAGCTTTTCTGGCTGTTCGGTCTGCGTCCCGAGGGCAAGTCGTTCGTATCCCGTGAGTTTTCCGACGAGGAGCCGGAGCTAGACTTTGCCGCGCGCTTCATTCTGGACGAGATCGGCATCGAGTTCGAGGAACCGGAAGCCGACAAGCTGGACAGCATCATCGAGAAGTTCGGCACGACATTCCCGAAGACGGCCGAGTTTTCCGATCTTGCCCGCCTCACCCTGCCCGAGGTCCGTGCCGAGGATGACCCGGATGCGGCGCTCATCGCGTGGCTGGACCACGAGGAAGCCCTGTTCCGGCGGCTTGAGCGCCGGGTCGTATCCTCGCGGATCGAGGCGGGGTTCACGAGCGCGGACGGCACGGACGTGGACGGCTTCATCAGTTTTTCCCTGAGTGTCCAGAACCGCCGCAAATCCCGCATGGGGCATTCGCTGGAAAACCACATGGCCGCTGTTCTCAGGGCGCATGACATCCGGCACGTCCGGGGCGCTGTCACAGAACACAAGCACAAGCCGGATTTCCTGTTCCCCGATCTGGAAACCTATCAGGCGGCTCCGGCCGGTGGAGATGCACGCCTGACGATGCTGGGGGCAAAATCCACCTGCAAGGATCGCTGGCGGCAGGTTCTGGCGGAAGCCGAGAAGATCAGCCGCAAGCACCTTCTGACACTGGAGCCGGGGATTTCGGAGCCGCAGACAGATCAGATGGACGCGTCCGGCCTTCAGCTCGTGGTCCCCTCGCCTGTTCACGGCAGCTACACCAATGCGCAGCGCGGCTGGCTCTGGTCTGTCGGTGATTTCATCGGCGAGGTCGGAGCGCGACAGGGGCAGCCATAGCAAGTCTACAGCATTCGCGCTGAGTCCCCCTGTCCCGCGCTGCCCTCAAATGAGTTTTTGAGTAAATGAGTGCCTTGCCTCCCTCGCTTCCTTGCTGCGTCTGCATGACATCAATTCACACCAAACTTGCTGCACCTCAAATACTCAGTTACACTTTTGAGTAAATACACAAATGAGGCAAAGCAATGAGCATAATTTCCGTCCTGAATCCCAAAGGTGGCAGCGGCAAGACCACGATCAGCACCAATCTGGCCAGATCGCTGCACGAGCTGGGCCATTCCGTTCTGATCGTGGACAGCGACCCACAGGGTAGTGCCCGTGACTGGCACGCAGCCAGCGAAGACAACCCTATCGAGCTGGTCGCACTTGACCGTCCCAACAACGTCAAAACACTCGCCAGTATGGCGGCAAACTACGACCATGTGGTGATCGACGGTGCGGCGAAGCTGGAGGACATGATCGCAGCCTGTATCAAAGTCAGCGACTTTGTTCTGATACCGGTTCAGCCGTCGCCCTATGACATCTGGGCCGCATCCGATCTTGTCGAGTTCATCAAGGCGCGTCAGGAGGTCACGGATGGATCGCCGCGCGCCGGTTTTGTGGTTTCCCGGATCGTGGAGGGAACCCGGCTGGGCAGCGACGTGCGAACCGCGCTGGACGATTACGCCTTGCCGGTTTGTGAAACGACGATCACGCAGCGCCAAGTCTATCCCCAGACGGCATCCGAAGGACTGACTGTGTTCGATACTAACAATGCGAAGGCGCGGGCGGAAACCACGGCGCTGAGCAACGAAATACTGGCGATGCTTGTCGCCGCAGCACGGGAGGTCGCGTGATGGCCCTTTCTGCCAAACGTCCAAGCCGTGGCGACGAGGCTCGCAAGCGCATCCTGCATGAAGTCACGGAGACGACAGAGAAGAAGAAGCGCCTCAATACCGAAATCGAGGAGACGCTGTATCGCAGAATCAAGATGAAGGCGGTCGAGGAAGGTCGGTCGATCTCAGACATCACCCGTGATCTCTGGTCCGAGTATTTGAAAGAATGAGTAGTTGAGTAATTGCCCTACCAGCCGTTGCGACCTCGTTTCTTGAACCAGCTCTTACAGAAACCGAGGAACGCCGCGTCTGGGTTTTTCGGTGGTTCCTTTTGTCTGGCGGCGTAGCTCCGCCACTCTCCGACCAGAACCTTGATGTCCCATGTAGGAGCCAGTTCCCGCGCCCGCTCCAGTGTGTCGGGCGAGAGGGGCAGGACGTAGCCGCCGGTCAGCTTGTCCTGTTCCGGTTTGGGAGCGTAGTTCTCCAGAAACTCCGGTTTCGGCGTCACCGTGAGGATGTCCGCTTCCATTCTGAAGGCATAATCCGGCATGTGGTTGTGTTCCCCATCAGCTTTGCAGATGGCTTTGACGAGACGTCGAAACTCTTTGTCGGAAGACGTGGAGCCGGTTCGGTCCTTCAGCTTGTCCAAGCCGCATTTCCACTCCGGTTGCGTCCCGCATTGCTTGCGGGCCAGCTCATACAGACGCCGTTCCAGAGGCTTGCGAAGCTGGAAGTAGCGGCGATTGAGCGTCAGAACGTCATCCCCGGCGATAGCGTTGAAGACCCAATCGGAAAGGGTGACTTCGAGATCGAGCATCCGGCCATCACGGGTTTCGCGAACAATGCGGTAGCGGTCTATCAGGCTGAAGCCGTCAATCTGTTCCACGCCGCCCGTGGTAATATTAGTTTCGATCTGCGTTCCCTGGAGGCGTTCCAGCGCGGCTTTCAGACCGCTGTATCCCGTTCCGGCGACTGGACGGTTCGTCGCGACAAGAAGGTCATAAGCCTTGAATCGGAGGGTTCTGTGAACTTGTTTGCCGTCATTCAGAGCCGCCATCACCTGCGAAATGCAGTAGATCAGCACATCGCGGTCATGGACGGTCGCGAGACCTATCATGTTGGGCCTGATCTCCACGTAGCTCTTTCCATCAGCCGCTACGTAGCGCCGTTTCTTGGTGTCCGGCTTAGTCGAAAGGGTGAAGATCGGGTGCGCCATCGACGCCATGTCGCCCTTGGGCGCTGCATCAAAGATGTCGCAAACAAAGAAATCTCCCTGTGCGTGTCGCAAGGGGAGGAGAGGCGTCCGATCCGGTTTCGTAATTTCACCCACCATACAGGCACTATTCGTAATTTCACCCACCAAGGCAAGGGGTTCGTAGTATCACACACCCACTCCCTTTCGTAATATCACCCACCCCCTTTCGTAATATCACCCACCCCCTTTCGTAATATCACCCACCGAAGGCCGAAAATTAGGCCTTTTTACATTGCAAATTCAGTTACTTATGAAGGACCATGATTCGCGTAACACAGATTCTAACACACATATAACACCCA
>NZ_JABVAX010000026.1 GCF_013404595.1 Jannaschia marina
TGCGACCGCCTGAACGGCACCCCCAGAAAGTGCCTCGGATGGCGAACCCCAACTGAAGCATTCAGAGAAGAGATGATGAAACTGAGATAGCGGAACCGTCGCAACGACTCTTGAGAATCCAGGCGCGGTTGCTTCCCGCAGGCTTCGACCCATTCAACGAAGCCAAGGCGGATTAACTCCGAATGGACGGGCACCCGGCGCTTGGCGGCAGGCGACTTGAGGCTTTTCTTCTTACCATCCGCGTTGATGTCGATGTACCAGATGCCGCCTTCACTCCGAATGTCAGATGGTACCAGTTGCGCGACTTCCCGCAACCGTGCCCCGGTGAACATGGCCAGAAGCGTTCCCCACTTGTGATCGTCCTTTTTGACCAGCCCAGAGTGGTTTTCCGTCAACTCGACATAGAGGCGGGAAAGCTGTTCCTTGCTGTACGCCTTGCGCTTCTCGGCGGCTTGCTTGGCCTTCGCGACCTTCATGCCGTCAAACAACTTGTGCGGCGCGCGACCATGGCGTTCTGCCCAGTCCCAGAAACGCCGGAACATGTCGATGTAGTTGTTGACGGTTTTCACGCTGATCTTGGGCAGGCCGGGAAAGTCTATGGCGTCCTGCAAACTCAGGTCGCGTGTTTCGGGCTTCGTCTTGCGGTTAGCGGGCAGGGCCTGCACCAGCTTCTTCATGTCAGCGGCGTCTTGGCGGCTGATCTGATCAATCGGGCGGTCCGGTCCGAAATGCTCCACCAGCAGGGCAAGGTAGGCATCCGCCTTGTTCCGCATCTCTTGTGACCATTGCGGCCCATGCTCGGCTTTGAAGTCTGCGATGGCCGCGCTCAGAGACGCGGAGTGGGCCTGTGACGGCTTCGGCGCGGTCTGGGCATGTTCGCTGAAGGAATAGCCGTCAAGGCTCTCAGCGGCGCTTAGAATGGCTCTGATCTGGTCCCGGCGGGCCTTGCGCATCTCTCGGCGCAGGGACGGGGCGTTTTCGGCCCACTGAGCGTCTGTGAGGCCCGCTGAGGCCCGGAAGGCGCCCGGGTCTAGAAACAGGTCCGACAGATCGTCGTGGCCCTCTGCGGCGTCCTCATGGGCTGTGAGTTCTTGGCGCAGCAGGTCAAGGGACCGACCCGGCAGGCCGGTGTCGTTCAGCCGCTCCACATACTGATCCAGCGAAGCCGTGAAGTAGCTTCGTACCATCTCGCGCATCTCGTCTTGTCTGAGCCTTGCCAATGCCTTGTTATCCCGAACCAATCGCCCGCATGATGCAAGATGGCGGGCCAGATCGCCAGCCCGATCTGGGCACTTGGTACGCAGGGAAATCCTGACGGTGCGGCGGCTTTGACGTTCAGGGGAAGGCAAAGGCAAAGGCCAGCGGAAGTAGTAAACCCCGTGGCGTGAAGGCGAGAGGTAGGCGGACAGTTTCATGGGCATGGTGCTCCACTTTGTGCCGCACTTGCCTGTCCAACTCTTAAGTCACTGATTTATATGGAAATGGCGGAGAGACAGGGATTCGAACCCTGGGTAGACGTTAATCCACAACGGTTTTCGAAACCGTCCCGTTCGACCACTCCGGCACCTCTCCGCACCAAGTGGTGGCGCGTCTTTAGGCAAGGCGTGCGGGGGCCGCAAGACCCCGCGGGCGGGATTTTCGGTCAATCGCCGACGGGCCGGGAATTCCGGGTGGTCCGATCTCCTGCCGCGCTTGACAGACCCCGTTGCCCGTGGGATAGGCCTGCATGGTCGCTGGCACCTGCCGTGCGGCCTCTTGATTTTTTTGGACTGCCCCGCATGGGGCGCGCTGTTCGAGGTGGCCCGCTTTCCACGGAAGCCGGCCGGAACACCCCGGGAGGGGGACCGCAGGACGCGGAAACATGAAGGAGAGAGCGGATGTTTGCCGTTCTTAAGACCGGTGGGAAGCAGTACCGGGTCGCCGAGGGCGACGTGCTTCGCGTCGAGCGTCTGGCCGCAGAGGCCGGCGAGACGATCCAGTTCAATGATGTTCTGATGCTCGGCGGCGACAAGGTCACCGTGGGCGCGCCCACCATCGATGGTGCCGCCGTGCAGGCCGACGTGATCGACCAGATCAAGGGCGAAAAGCTCATCCACTTCGTCAAGCGCCGCCGCAAGCACTCGTCGAAGCGCACGAAGGGTCATCGTCAGAAGCTTACGCTGCTGCGGATCACGTCGATCCTCGCATCGGGCGGCGACAAGTCCGGCGTCAAGGAAGCCCGCGGGGCCGGGTCAATGACCGTGGCCGAGCGCGCCGCCGCCGCGCCTGCGTCGAACAAGCCGGTGAAGGCCGCCGCCAAGCCGGCCGCGACACCTGCTGCGAAGCCCGCCGCCAGGAAGGCCGCCGCGCCGACGAAGGCCGCCGACAACGACGTCGCCGCTACCGAGGCTGTCGGTTCGAAACCCGCGAACCTCCTGAAGGAAGCGCGGGACGGCAAGGCGGACGACCTGAAGAAGATTTCGGGCGTCGGGCCGAAGCTCGAAGGGCTTCTGCACGAGAACGGCGTTTTCCATTTCGACCAGATCGCCGCTTGGGGTTCCGACGAGATCGCCTATATGGATGATCGACTGTCGTTCAAGGGCCGCATCGAGCGCGACGGCTGGATCGACCAGGCGAAGCAATTCGCCGCAGAGCAGGAGTAAGGACACATGGCACACAAGAAAGCTGGTGGTTCGTCCCGGAACGGTCGCGACTCCGCGGGGCGCCGCCTGGGCGTGAAACTCTTCGGTGGTCAGCAGGCCATCGCGGGCAACATCATCGTCCGTCAGCGCGGCACCAAGTGGTGGCCGGGCGAGGGCGTCGGAATCGGCAAGGATCACACGATCTTCGCGACGACCGATGGCGCGGTCTCCTTCCGCAAGGGCTTCAAGGGGCGCACGTACATCAGCGTCCTCCCGCAAGCCGAGGCCGCCGAATAAGCCGAACCTTAAGGTTTGAAATCAAGGGGGATCGGCGCGGCCGGTCCCCTTTTGTGTTCCGACCGCTCCGCCGCTGACCCGCCCCAGCCCGGGAGGCCACGATGACACCGACCGCACCGGCCAAGACGGCCTTCGCACCGCTGACGCTCGCCGGGCCGCGTGTTCTCTTGCGCGCGCCGATCGAGACGGATGCGGAGGCGCGGCGCTCGCTCGGCTACGATCCGGTGATCCTGAGGGCCTACGGTCAGGATACGGAGCGCCTGCCGACGATGACGGCCGCACGCGCGACATCGTGGCTGCGCGAGCAGCGGGACAGCGGTGCCTGGATGATCACCGTTGCCGGGGCGCTCGTCGGTGCCGTGCGTCTGCACTCCCGGGTCGAGGTCGACCGTCGCGCCCAGATCGCCATCGGTCTTCTCGATGCCGATCAACTGGGCCGCGGTCTCGGGACGGAGGCCATGCGGCTCGTCATCGACCACGCCTTCGACGGGCTCGGCCTGCATCGGCTGTCGCTGCGCGTTCTCGCGGGCAACGACCGTGCGATCCGCTGCTACCGGCGGCTCGGCTTCGTCGAGGAGGGGCGGGAGCGGCAGTCCGCCAGGGTGCCCGGGGGCTGGGAAGACGACCTGCTCATGGGTCTTCTGGCCGACGAATGGGCCGCACGGGAGGTCGCGACATGAGCGTCGCGGCGGCGAGCTTCGCGGTCTTCGCCGCAAGCCAGGTCGGCACGCCCGGCCCCGCGAACATGGCGCTGATGACGACGGGTGCCGCGCATGGGCTGCGCGCGGCGCTGCCCTTCGTTGCGGGCGTCGCGCTCGGCAAGCAGCTCATCATCTGGCCCATCGGTTTCGGCCTGATGGAGCTGGCAACACGCTATCCGGCGGCCTTTGTGGCGCTCAAGTGGATCTCCGCGGCCTATATCATCTGGCTTGCCTGGCGGGTCGCGAACCTGCGCCTGGGCGAGGGGCGTGCCGCCACGGCTCCGGGGTTCTTCGCCGGGCTCGTCGTGCACCCGCTGAACCCGAAGGCCTGGACCATGATCACCGGCGGCTTCACCGCCTTCACCGCGCCCGGCACGCCGGCGTTCGAAGCGACGGCGACCATCGCCGCGATCCTGCTCGCCACCCAACTCGTGCTGCATCCGCTCTGGACCTGGGGCGGCAGCCTGATGGCCGATCACGTCCGTGGCACCGCCGCCGAACGTTACCTTATGTGGGCCCTCGCCGGGCTTACGGTCGCGAGCGTCCTTTTCGTCCTCATCGGAGGAACCCCGACATGACACCGCAACGCGCCCCCGTCCGCCTCGACGACGTCCGCACCGCCGATCAGCCCGCGATCGCGTCGGAGCGGCTCTCGCTGCGCCCGCTCCGGCGGTCGGACATGGGCCTGATCGAGCTCTATGCCGGCGACCGCCGCGTCGCGTCGAACACGGCCTCGATCCCGCATCCGATGCCGCCGGGGGCGACGGATGCCTTCGTCACCCGCGTGATGGCGGGGCAAGGGGACGATACCGTCTGGGCCATGGACGCCAGCGCCTCGGGCATGGCCGAACTCGTCGGCGTCATCAGCCTGAAGCGCATGGACCGGGCGCAGTCCGAGATCGGCTACTGGGTCGCGCCCGTCGTCTGGAACACGGGCCTTGCCTCCGAAGCGGTCGCGGCACTCCTCGCCGCGAACCCGGGCGGTGCGCGGCAGATCTTCGGCTCGATCTTCCAGGACAATCCGGCCTCGGCCCGTGTGCTGACGAACGCCGGTTTCGACTACATCGGTGACGCGGAGACCTTCTGCGTCGCGCGCGGGGCCGTCGTTCAGACCTGGACATACATCCGCCAGATGCAGTGATCCGCTCACGGCCTTGAGGCCAGAGCCAAAGGGGTCTATCGCACGCACCTGACCCAAGACGAGCCGCCTGCCATGAAGTTTCTGGACCTTGCCCGTGTCTACATCCGCTCCGGAGGCGGCGGTTCCGGGGCGGTGTCGTTCCGCCGGGAGAAATACATCGAATACGGCGGGCCCGACGGTGGCAACGGCGGGCGCGGCGGCGATGTGATCGTCGAGACGGTCGAGGGGCTGAACACGCTCATCGACTTTCGCTACCAGCAGCATTTCTTCGCCAAGTCCGGCCAGGGCGGCATGGGCAAGCAGCGCACCGGCAAGGACGGGGAGAGCATCACCCTGCGTGTGCCCGTCGGCACCGAGATCCTCGACGAGGATCAGGAGACGGTGATCGCCGACATGACCGAGCCGGGGCAGCGCGTGGTGCTCGCCAAGGGCGGCAACGGCGGCTTCGGCAACATGCACTTCAAGTCCGCGACAAACCAGGCCCCGCGCCGCGCGAATCCGGGCCAGCCCGGCGTCGAGCGCGAGATCTGGCTGCGGCTGAAGCTCATCGCCGACGTGGGCCTGCTCGGGCTGCCGAACGCGGGGAAATCGACCTTCCTCGCAGCCACCTCGAACGCACGCCCAAAGATCGCGGACTATCCGTTCACGACGCTCGTGCCGAACCTCGGCGTCGTCGGCGTCGACGGGGTGGAATTCGTCGTGGCCGACATTCCGGGGCTGATCGAGGGCGCGCACGAGGGGCGCGGCATCGGCGACCGCTTCCTCGGTCACGTGGAGCGGTCGGGGGCGCTCCTGCATCTGGTCGACGGGACGGCAGCGGATGTGGTGGAGGACTACCACACGATCCTCAACGAGTTGGAGATGTACGGCGAGGGCCTCGTCGAGAAGCCGCGCCTGACCGTCCTCAACAAGGTCGACGCCCTGACCGACGATGAGACCGCGGCGAAGCGCGCGACACTGGCCGAAGCCGCCGGTGCCGAGGTGCTGACGATGTCCGGCGTCTCGGGCACGGGGACGACCGACGTGCTGCGCGCCCTGCGCGAGATGATCGGGCGGCAGGCTGCGACGGAGGCGACCGGAGAGACGCCGTCGGAGGATGAGCCGTGGTCGCCGCTCTGACGGACGGTCGCCGTCGCCTGGCCGACGCCCGGCGCATCGTGATCAAGATCGGCTCGGCCCTGCTCGTCGATCCGGAAACCGGTGCCTTGCGCGATGCCTGGCTGCGCGATCTGGCGGCCGACGTCGCCGACCTGCGGGCGCGTGGCTGCGATGTCATTCTCGTCTCCTCCGGGGCGATCGCGCTTGGCCGCCGGATGCTCGACCTCGCGCCGCCGCTCGGCCTCGAGCAATCGCAGGCCGCGGCGGCCGTCGGCCAGATCCGCCTGGCCGCCGCCTACGAAGCCGCGCTCGCGCCCGCGGCCTGCGCGCAGGTGCTGCTGACGCTCGACGACAGCGAGGACCGGCGCCGCTACCTGAACCTGCGCAACACGTTCAAGGCGCTGCTCGACCTCGGCGTGATCCCGATTGTGAACGAGAACGACACCGTCGCCACCGACGAGATCCGCTATGGCGACAACGACCGCCTCGCCGCGCAGGTCGCCGCGATGGCCGGGGCCGATCTCTGCGTGCTCCTGTCGGACGTCGACGGGCTCTATACGGCGAACCCGGCGCTCGACCCTGCGGCGGCACATCTACCGATCGTCGAGGAAATCACCGAGGAGATCGCCGCGATGGCGAGCGAGGGCGTCTCTGGCCTCTCGAAGGGGGGGATGATTACCAAGCTGATGGCCGCGCGCACGGCGACCGACGCGGGCTCTGCGCTCGTGATCACGCTTGGGGGCGCGCGGCCCATCACCGCGCTTGCCGAGGGTGCGCGGGCGACGTGGTTCCTGCCCAAGGCCGATCCGCAGAGCGCGCGCAAACGGTGGATCAACGCGATGAAGCCGCGCGGTGTCCTGACCGTGGACGACGGCGCGGCCCGGGCGCTCGCCTCGGGCAAGTCGCTCCTGCCGGCGGGGGTCACGGCGACGACCGGCACCTTCGGACGCGGCGATGCCGTGCGCATCGAGGACGCGACGGGCCGGCTGGTGGCACACGGGCTGACCAACTATGCTGCCGGCGAAGTGGAGCGGATCCAGGGGCTGCGCAGCGACGCGATCCTCTCGGTCCTGGGCTACGCGGGGCGCACGGCGCTCGTCCACCGCGACGACATGGCGATACAGGGGAGTGGGACATGAAGGATCACGTCGAGGACATCGCCGGCCTGATGCGCGATATCGGGCGCGCGGCGCGGGACGCGGCGATGGCGCTCGCCTCCGCCACCGCCGCGCAGAAGGAGACCGCGCTGACTGCGGCGGCGGACGCCCTCTGGGAGCGGCGCGCCGAGGTGCTGGAGGCAAACGCGCGGGATCTGGCGTTCGGCCGTGACAAGGGCCTGACCGACGCGATGATGGATCGGCTCACGCTCGACGAGGCCCGCATTCAGGGTATCGTCGACAGCCTGCGGGCCATCGCCGCGCAGGCCGACCCGGTTGGCCGGGTTCTGGCCGAGTGGGAGCGGCCGAATGGCCTCAGGATCCGGCGCGTCGCTACGCCGCTCGGCGTCATCGGCGTCATCTACGAAAGCCGGCCGAACGTCACCGCCGATGCGGGCGCGCTCTGCCTCAAGGCGGGCAATGCCGTGATCCTGCGCGGCGGCTCCGAGAGCTTCCATTCCAGCCGGGCGATCCACGGGGCCATGGTCGCGGGACTTGTCGCGGCGGGCCTGCCGGAAACGGCGATCCAGCTCGTGCCGACGCGGGACCGGGCCGCGGTAAGCGCGATGCTGACGGCGACGGACCATATCGACGTGATCGTGCCGCGCGGGGGCAAGGGCCTCGTCGGGCTGGTGCAGCGCGAGGCCCGCGTGCCCGTCTTCGCGCACCTCGAGGGGATCGTGCATGTCTATGTCGACGCCTCCGCCGACCCGGAGAAGGCGAAACGCGTGGTGTTGAACGCGAAGACACGGCGCACGGGCATCTGCGGCGCGGCCGAGTGCCTGCTGATCCACCGGGACTTGGCGGAGACACTCGGGCGGGCGCTGATCTCGGACCTCATGGCCGCCGGCGTCGAGGTGCGTGCGGGCGCGGGGCTCTCGGGCTCCGCCGAGGCGGGCGAGGGGGACTGGGGGCAGGAGTTTCTCGACATGACCATCGCGGCCAAGGTCGTCGAGGACGTCGACGGGGCGATCGCCCATATCCGCCGCTTCGGGTCGAACCACACCGATTGCATCCTCGCCGAGGATGCCGCCGCCGTGGCCCGCTTCTTCGCCGAGCTCGACTCCGCGATCCTGATGCACAATGCCTCGACCCAGTTCGCGGACGGGGGCGAGTTCGGGATGGGGGCCGAGATCGGCATCGCGACCGGCAAGATGCACGCGCGCGGGCCAGTCGGGGCCGACCAGTTGACGAGCTTCAAGTATCTCGTCACCGGAGACGGCGCGATCCGTTCCTGATCAGATAATTACAAGGCGACGTTCATGTCCGACCGCCCCAACCTCGTGCGACGCACGCCCTTTCCGACATCGGTGAGCCGGGCCGTCGCGACGCCGCTGCAGCCCTCCGTCGTCTACGCCTCGCCCGATCCCGACGCGCTCGACGCGCAGTACGAGGGGCGGGCATCGGGCTACACCTACGGGCGGGAGGGGCATCCGAACGCCGATGTCCTGGCGCAGATGATCGACCGGATGGAGGGCGGCGAGGGCGGCATCGTCACGGGCTCCGGCATGTCGGCGGTCACCGCGACGCTTCTGGGTCTTCTGTCGAATGGCGACCACATCGTCGGCGGCAATCAGCTCTACGGCCGCAGCCTGCGGATGATGACGCAGGACCTGCCCCGCTGGGGCATCACCGCGACGCTTGCCGATCCGACCGATGTGGCCGCGATGGAAGCGGCGATCACGCCGGCGACGAAACTCCTCCTCATCGAGGTCGTCTCGAACCCGACCTTGCGCGTGGCCGACATGGAGGGGATCGAGGCGCTGGCACGGGAACACGGCCTGATCCTCGTCGTCGACAACACCTTCACCACGCCGTACGCCTTTCCGGCCTATGCACGCGGCGCGGACGTGGTGATCCATTCGGTGACGAAGCTCCTCGCCGGACATTCCGACGTCACGCTGGGCTACGTGCTCGCGCGTGATCCGGCACAGCGCAAGGCGATCTACGACACCAATGTCACGCTCGGCCTGACGCCGAGCCCCTGGGACTGTTGGATGGCGGAGCGCGGGCTCTATACCTTCGACATGCGCTTCGAGCGGGCGCAGGCGAATGCGGCGGCGCTCGCCCGGCTCTTCGCCGATCATCCGGCGGTCGAAACCGTTCTCTACCCCGGGCGACCGGATCACCCCGACCACAATCGCGCGGGGGCACTCCTCGGGGGGCAGTGGGGCAACATGGTGAGCTTCCGCCTGGGCGGCGGACGGGCGGCGGCGAACGCGCTGGCGCGCGCGGCCCCGGAGATCGCCTTCGCACCCACGCTCGGCGATGTCGGCACGACGCTCTCCCATCCCGCGTCGAGCAGCCACCGCGGCCTGACGCCCGAGGGGCGTGCCGCGCTCGGGATCACCGAAGGCTTCTTCCGGGTCTCGGTCGGATGCGAGCCGATCGAACTGCTGCAACGGGACTTCAAGACCGCGCTCGACGCGACGCTCTGAGTCAGGCGGTCTTGTCGATCGGACCCTTTTGGACGGGAAATGGCTGCGTGTCATGCGGCCCGCGGCCCGTCTCCACGATGTCGAAAGAGAGGCCGGGCGCGAAAGCGGCGACCTCGCGCAGAACCATCGAGGGATCGGCGATCTGGGGGGCCACGGCGACGTAGCGGCCGCTGTAGCCGTGATCGACGAGCCGTACCGCGACGTCGATCGCATCGAACCGGCCGCCGAAGACCGGCGACAGGACGACCATCGTCTTTTCGAGCAGATCGGCCGTCAGGCTTTCCATCTCGACAGCTCTCGTCTTATCAGCCAGCGCGCCGAAAAGGCGCGACGGCAGCGATGCCGCTTCATCGTCCCGAAAGCCGATGGCAAGTACCTGATCACGGCTCACGATCCGCGACGCCGATTGCGCCCGATCGGGAGATGAAGATCTCTTCGTCTTCATAGGCCCACCCCTGCGCCTTATATTACGCGATCCGACCACTCGGACCCCTCGTTGCAAATATGTAGCCGAGTTTTTCGTTTTCGAAAAGCATGAAATACTTGACATGTAGGCGGTTTCGTCGCAGTGGCCGCCGCGCCAAACCGTCCGACTACCGCTATGATCGAGTCAATTCTGAGCGCCCTGATCGAACCGGCCCTGCTTCTGGATGCCGGAGGACGGGTCACGATCGCCAACCCGGCGGCGCAGGATCGCCTTGGTGTATGGGTTATTGGACGTTCCTATGTCAGCGTTTTGCGTCAGCCCGCGCTGCTCGGGCCCGTCGAGGACGCTTATGCGAAGGGCGTCACCGGCACGGCTCGCTTCACACATACTACCGGGGAGGTTGATACGATTTTTCGCGTGACGGTTTCGCCTTTAGCGGGTGTTGACGGAAGAAGGCACGTCCTATTGGTGTTTCGTGATCTTTCGGAGGCCTACGCCGGCGAATCAATGCGCCGCGATTTCGTCGCGAACGTGAGCCACGAGTTGAAGACTCCGCTCACCGCCGTCTCCGGTTTCATCGAGACGTTGCAGGGGCCGGCACGCTCCGACGCGGCGGCGCGCGAGCGCTTCCTCGGGCTGATGGCCAAGGAAGTGACGCGGATGAACCGTCTCGTCGGCGACCTGCTGTCGCTCAGCCGGCTCGAAGGGCAGTCGCGCAAGCGGCCGACCGAGCGGCTCGACCTTTCGGCGCTCGTGGGCGAGGCGCTCAGCACCCTGCGCCCCGGTGCCGAGGCCATGGGCGTGACCCTCGAGGCGGAGGTCCCGCCCGAGGCCATCGCGCCGGGGGATCGCGATCAGCTGACGCAGGTGCTGACCAATCTCGTCGAGAACGGCATCAAGTACGGGGCGCATCCCGGCAGCGTCCGCGTGGCCATCACTGCGGTCGCGCGGGAGCCCGTCATCAAGGGCCCCGCCTGGCGGATCACGGTGACGGACGCCGGAGGCGGCATCCCACCCGAACACGTACCGCGGCTCACCGAACGTTTTTATCGTGTCGACACCGGAAGATCGCGGGAGCAGGGGGGGACGGGCCTCGGCCTCGCCATCGTCAAGCATATCGTCAACCGTCACCGCGGCCGCCTGCGCATCGAAAGCACCGTGGGGCAGGGCACCGAGATTTCCGTCACCCTACCGGCGGAGGCGGGTAGACGCTCGGGGTAGGGCGACGCCACGGCAGACGCCGATTGTCATAAAACCGTTACGTCGCCGTCACAAAAGCCCAACACGGCGAACTTAGCTGCCGGCCTGAACGCGACCCAAGGGGGGGCGCGTCTCTGACGCTCACAGCAATTCAGGAGCACTTCATGTCCATCAATAAGGCTACCGTCTCGGCCCTTGCCATCGTCGCCGTCACGGCCACCGCCGCCGCCGCCCGCGATCAGGTGCAGGTCGCCGGTTCGTCGACCGTTCTGCCCTACGCCTCGATCGTCGCCGAAGCCTTCGGCGAGAACTTCGACTTTCCGACGCCGGTCGTCGAATCTGGCGGCTCCTCGGCTGGCCTGAAGCGCTTCTGCGAGGGGGTGGGCGAGAACACGATCGACATCGCCAACGCCTCGCGCGCCATCCGCGACTCCGAAGTCGAAGCCTGCGCCGCCGCCGGCGTGACCGACATCATCGAAGTGCGCATCGGCTACGACGGTATCGTCTTCGCCAGCCAGCAGGACGGCCCCGCCTTCACCGAATTTACCCCGTCGCATTGGTATATGGCTCTCGCCGCGCAGATCCCGGGCGAGGACGGCACCCTGGCCGACAACAGGGTCGCCAACTGGTCCGAGGTGGACGAAAGCCTGCCCGACGCCGAGATCCTGGCCTTCATCCCGGGCACCAAGCACGGCACCCGCGAGGTCTTCGAGGAGAAGGTGATCCTCCAGGGCTGCGAGGACACAGGCGCGATGGAGCGCATGATGTCGGGCGGCATGGACGAGGACGCGGTCGAGGAAGCCTGCATGTCGATCCGCGCCGACGGCGCCTCGGTCGACATCGACGGCGACTACACCGAGACGCTCGCGCGCATCGAGAGCAACGCCAACGGCGTCGGCGTCTTCGGCCTCGCCTTCTACGAAAACAACACCGACAAGCTGAAGGTGGCCACCATGGAAGGCGTCACGCCCTCCACCGAGACCATCTCCTCGGGAGAGTATCCCGTCTCGCGTCCGCTCTACTTCTACATCAAGAAGGCGCATATCGGCGCGATCCCGGGCCTGAAGGAGTTTGCCGAGTTCTTCGTCTCCGACGATATCGCCGGCCCCGACGGCCCGCTCTCGGAGTATGGCCTCGTCGCCGACCCGGAGCTTGCCGAGACGCAGGCGACGGTGTCCGAAGAGACCCCGATGCAGTAAGACACGACCGGGCCGGGGGCTGCCCCCGGCCCGTCACCCAGACGACGCGGAGATCGCGATGCCCCTCAGCTGGATCCTCCTGCTTCTCGCCGCCATCGGATTGGCGGCGTTTTTCCTGTCGCGCCGCCGGGCCGTCGGGTCGGTCGAGGGCGACGCGCGCCGGCTTCATTCGCTGCCGCTCTATTACGGGCTGCACGGCGCGATGATGGCGCTCGCGCCGGCGCTTCTGCTGCTCGCGATCTGGCTGGTGGTTCAGCCGATGCTCCTCGACCGGTCGATCCTGTCGGGCCTTCCCGACGATGCGATCCCCGAAGGCAGCACACCGGGCCTCGTGATGTCGGACGTCCGCCGGGTGGCCGACGGCATCGAGCGGGCCTTCGCAAACGGCGCCTTCAGCGAGGGGGACCTCACCGCGCTGACGACCGAGGACGTCGGAGCCGTCATCACGGGCGGGGGCACCGCACTCGGCACGCCACTCACGGCAGACGTCCTCGCCGCCGCGCGCGACTACTGGCTCGCCCGTGGTACGCTCGCCTGGATCATGACGGCCGCCGTGCTCGGCCTCGCTCTCATCGGCGCGGCCTGGGCCATACGCCGCTCCGACGGGGCGTTCCGCGCCCGCAACGTCGTCGAACGCGGCGTTCTCGTGCTCCTGATCGCCGCGGCCTCCATCGCCATCCTGACGACGGTGGGCATCGTGCTTTCGATGCTCTTCGAGACGTCCAACTTCTTCCGCCAATACGAGTGGACCGAGTTCTTCTTCAACACGACCTGGCAGCCGAGCTTCTCGGGCCGGGGCGGCAGTTCGGAACTGGGGATCATCCCGCTTCTCTGGGGTACGCTCTACATCTCGCTCATCGCGCTGATCGTGGCGGTGCCGATCGGGCTCTTTGCGGCGATCTACCTGTCGGAATATGCCGGCAAGACCTTCCGGAGCATCGCCAAGCCGGTGATCGAGATCCTGGCCGGCATCCCCACCATCGTCTACGGCCTCTTCGCGCTGATTACCGTGGGCCCGCTCCTGCGCGATGCCTTCGCCTCACCGCTGGGCCTCGGCAACTCGGCCTCCTCGGTGATGACCGCGGGCCTCGTGATGGGAATCATGCTGATCCCCTTCGTCTCCTCGCTCTCGGACGACATCATAAACGCCGTGCCGCAGGCGATGCGCGACGGCTCGCTCGGCCTCGGTGCCACGCAGTCCGAGACCATCCGGCAGGTCATCGTTCCCGCCGCCCTGCCGGGCATCGTCGGTGCCGTGCTCCTGGCCGCGTCGCGCGCGATTGGGGAGACGATGATCGTCGTGCTCGGAGCCGGGGCGGCGGCCCGGCTCGACCTCAATCCCTTCGAGGCGATGACGACGGTGACCGTCAAGATCGTCAGCCAGCTGACGGGCGACACCGATTTCGCCAGCCCCGAGACGCTGGTGGCCTTCGCGCTCGGCCTGACGCTCTTCGTCATCACGCTCGGCCTCAATGTCCTCGCGCTCTATATCGTGCGCAAGTATCGGGAGCAGTACGAATGACCGACGCCACCGCCGAGGGCGGCGCAGGACACGGCGGCGCGGGGCAGGGGAGCCTGCTGGCCCGCGACACCCGCACCGCCCGCCGCAATGCCGCCGAAAGCCGCTTCAAGCTCTACGGTCTGATCGCCGTGTGCATCGGCATCGCGATGCTCGTCCTCCTCCTGACCTCGATCCTGATGAACGGCCTCTCGTCCTTCCAGCAGACGCGCCTGCAGATCATGGTCGAACTGCCGGAGGACAAGCTCGACAAGTCCGGCGTGCGCGACCCGGAGGTGATGTCGAAGGTCACTACCTTCGGCTACGCGCCGCTTTTGCGCGACGGGCTGGAGGCGACCATCGCGGAAGCCGGCATCGAGACCGACCTTTCGGCCAAGGATGCGGCCGACCTCATCTCGGACGAGAGCGTCGCGCAGCTGCGCAACATGGTGCTCGCCAACCCCGATCTCGTCGGTCAGACGATCCCGGTGGAGGTGCTCGCCTCGGGGCGGATCGACGGCTACTACAAGGGCCGCGTCACGATGGCGTCCGCGGAACTCGACAGCAACATCAGCCCCGAGCAACTCGTCCTCGCCGATCAGCTGAAGGCGGCCGGCAAGCTCAGCACGTCGTTCAACTGGAGCTTCTTCACCGCGCCCGACGCCTCCGACACGCGTCCCGAGGCCGCGGGCCTCGGCGTCGCGATCCTGGGCTCCCTCTACATGATGTTGATCGTACTCTGCCTCGCGCTGCCAATCGGGGTCGCGGCCTCCATCTACCTGGAGGAATTCGCGCCGCAGAACCGATGGACCGACCTCATCGAGGTCAACATCTCGAACCTCGCCGCCGTGCCCTCCATCGTCTTCGGCATCCTGGGCCTCGCCATCTTCATCAATTTCGCGGGCCTGCCGCAGTCGGCCCCCATCGTCGGTGGCCTCGTCCTCACGCTGATGACGCTGCCCACGATCATCATCGCCACCCGCGCCGCGCTCAAGGCGGTGCCGCCCTCGATCCGCGACGCCGCCCTCGGGCTTGGCGCGTCGAAGATGCAGTCGGTCTTCCATCACGTCCTGCCGCTTGCGATGCCGGGCATCCTGACGGGCACGATCATCGGCCTGGCGCAGGCGCTCGGCGAGACGGCACCGCTCCTGCTGATCGGGATGGTGGCGTTCGTGCGCGAGTATCCCGAAAGTCCCCTCGACGGGGGGCTCTTCGACCCTGCGACGGCGCTGCCGGTGCAGGTCTACAACTGGACGCAGCGGTCGGACCCGGCCTTCGTGGAACGGGCCAGCGGGGCCATCATCACCCTGCTTCTGTTCCTTCTGGTGATGAACCTGACGGCCATCTTCCTGCGCCGGAAGTTCGAGCGGCGCTGGTAAGGGCAGGGGACGACATGCGAGACACATCGACGGAGAACGCCGTGCAGAACGACACAGCCAAGATCACGGCCCGCGGCGTGCAGGTCTATTACGGCGACACCCATGCCATCAAGGACGTGGACGTCGACATCGCGGCCAACACCGTAACCGCCTTCATCGGCCCCTCGGGCTGCGGCAAGTCCACCTTCCTGCGCTGCATCAACCGGATGAACGACACGATCCCGGTCGCGCGGGTGGAGGGCGACATCCGCATCGATGGCGAGGACATCTACGACAAGCGCGTCGATCCGGTGCAGCTGCGCGCCAAGGTCGGCATGGTCTTCCAGAAGCCGAACCCCTTTCCAAAGTCGATCTACGACAACGTGGCCTACGGGCCGCGCATCCACGGGCTCTCGAAGGACAAGGCGGACCTCGACGGCATCGTCGAGAACGCGCTGCGCCGCGCCGCGCTCTGGGACGAAGCGAAGGACCGTTTGGATGCGCCGGGCACCGGGCTCTCCGGCGGACAGCAGCAGCGGCTCTGCATCGCCCGCGCGGTGGCGACCTCGCCCGAAGTGCTCCTGATGGACGAGCCCTGTTCGGCGCTCGACCCGATCGCGACGGCGCAGATCGAGGAACTGATCGACGAGTTGAAGCAGAACTATTCGGTCGTCATCGTGACGCATTCCATGCAGCAAGCCGCCCGCGTCAGCCAGAAGACGGCGTTCTTCCACCTCGGAAACCTCGTGGAATACGGCGAGACCAGCAGGATCTTTACCTCGCCCGAAGACACGCGGACCGAGAGCTACATTTCCGGCCGCATCGGCTGAGGAGGGGACGATGATCAACCAGACCCATATCGCCAGCGCCTTCGACCGCGACCTCGAGGCCATCCAGACCCAGATCATGAAGATGGGCGGCATGGTCGAGGCGCAGATCGATGCCGCGACCCGCGCGCTCCTGCAGGGCGACGTCGAGCTCGCCAACGCCACGCGGCGCGGCGACAAGGCCATCGACGCGCTCGAGCAATCGGTCAACGAGGAGGCGGCCCGCGTGATCGCCCTGCGCCAGCCGATCGCCACCGACCTGCGCACGGTGCTCACCGTCTTCCGCATCTCGGCGGCGCTGGAGCGGGTGGCGGACTACGCGAAGAACATCGCGAAACGCACTGAAATACTTGCCGATCTTCACCCCGTCGACGGTGGCACCGTGTCGCTCAAGCGGATGTCCAAGGCGGTTCAGGTCATGCTGAAGGACGCGCTCGACGCCTATATCCAGCGCGACGCGGCGCTGGCCTACGACGTGCGCGCGCGCGACGAGGAGGTGGACCAGATGTACAACGGTCTCTTCCGCGAATACCTGACCCACATGATGGAGGATCCGCGCAACATCACGGCCTGCATGCACCTGCATTTCATGGCCAAGAACATCGAGCGCATGGGCGACCTCGTGACCGGGATCGCCGAACAGGTGATCTATCTCGTCGAGGGCGAACTGCCCGACGAGGATCGCACCAAGGGCGACGTGACCAGCACCGTGAAGGGCGGAACGGTCTGATGGGACAGCCGTCCGTCCTTGTGGTCGAGGATGAGGCACCGCAGCGCGAGGTGCTCGTCTACAACCTCGATGCCGAGGGCTTCGACGTGCTTCAGGCCACCTCGGGGGATGCCGCACTCGAGATGGCCCGCGAGGACGTGCCGGATCTGATCCTGCTTGACTGGATGTTGCCGGAGGTGTCGGGCATCGAGGTCTGCCGCCGTCTGAAGGCCGCGAGCGAGACCCGCGCGATCCCGGTCATCATGATCTCGGCCCGCTCCGAGGAGGTCGACCGGGTGAGGGGGCTCGAGACCGGGGCCGACGATTACGTAGTGAAACCCTACTCGGTCGTGGAGCTGATGGCGCGCATCCGGACGCAGCTGCGCCGTGTCCGCCCGGCTTCGGTCGGCGAACGGCTGGAGTTCGACGACGTGACGCTCGACACCGCCGAACACCGCGTCTTCCGCGACGGGCAGGAGCTGCATCTCGGACCGACGGAGTTTCGGCTTCTGTCCACCTTCATGGAACGCCCGGGCCGCGTCTGGTCGCGCGATCAGCTGCTCGATCGTGTCTGGGGCCGCGACATCTATGTCGACAGTCGGACCGTCGACGTCCATGTGGGGCGCCTGCGCAAGGCGTTGCGCAACGCGACAGGCAAGGACGACCCAATCCGTACGGTCCGCGGCGCCGGCTACGCACTCGGCTGACGCGAGATCCCGTGACAAGGGACGGATGCACAACGTGGATTCTCAAGAGTCGTTGCGACGGTTCCGCTATCTCAGTTTCATCATCTCTTCTCTGAATGCTTCAGTTGGGGTTCGCCATCCGAGGCACTTTCTGGGGGTGCCGTTCAGGCGGTCGC
>NZ_JABVAX010000027.1 GCF_013404595.1 Jannaschia marina
TCGCCTTGAACGCGGCCGCGTGCCGCTTCCTCTTCGCCATCTCGTCCGTCTCCTTCTCGAAGACCAAGATGACCTCAGATCGTAGCTCCCGTCAGCGTCCAATTTCCAGGGAGCACCTCAAGGTGCCCGAGCCCGCGTGCCCGCCCGACGGCGTCGTCCTGCAGACCATCGCCTGCGGCGTCTGCCGCTCGGACTGGCATGGCTGGGTGGGGGAGCATCCGCGGGTGAAGCCGGGCCAGATCGGGGGGCACGAATACTGCGGCGAGGTCGTGGAGGCCGGACCGGACGCGCAGTTCGCCGTGGGCGACCGGCTCGTCGCGCCCTTCATCCTCGCCTGCGGCAGCTGTCCGCAGTGCCGTGCCGGGGCGCAGAACACCTGCCTCGATCAGCGGCTGCCTGGATTCATCGAACCGGGTGCCTTTGCCGAATACGTGGCCGTCCCGCGTGACCACAACCTCGCACGCCTGCCCGAGACGCTCTCGCCCACCGTTGCCGCCGGCCTGGGCTGCCGGGTGACGACGGCCTGGCACGCGCTCACCGGGCGCGCCGCGCTCGACGCCGGCGAATGGCTCGCCGTTCACGGGACCGGCGGCATCGGCCTCTCTGCGGCGCTTCTGGGCCGGGCACTCGGGGCGCATGTCGTCGTCGTCGACATCGTGCAGGAGAAGCTCGACCACGCGCTGTCGCTCGGCATCGACGCCGCCGTCCTGGCCTCCGACGACACGGCTGCGCAAATCCGGGAGATCACCGGCGGCGGGGCCCACGTCAGCGTCGAGGCGCTCGGCTTTCCGGTCACAGTCAACGCCTCGCTGCAATGCCTGCGGCCCCTCGGGCGGCACGTGCAGGTGGGAATGCCCGTCGGGCACACCGCGCGGATGGAGGTCGACATGAGCGCCGTCTACCAGGGCAACCTCGCGCTCTACGGGACGCGGGGGATGCCGTCCTGGCGCTATCCGTCGCTCCTCGGGCTCATCACCTCGGGCAAGGTCGACATGGGTCCGCTCATCGCGCGCGAGGTCGCCTTGTCGGAGGCCTCGGCGGAGCTCGCGGCCTTCAACGGGCCGACACCGCCGGGTGTGGCCGTGATCACCGATTTCACACGCTAGAGTGCCGCGCCGCCCGGCCTGCGCCCAAGTTGCAGCGGGCGGCGCGGTCCGCGGTGGGGATTGTCCCGGCCGGGTTGCAGGGCCCGACCGGGGCGGGGCCGGCCCCCCCGGACCGCCCCCGCGTTCGGTCAGTAGCCGCGGCGGCAGACGCCCGCGTCGTCGCAGAAGATGCCGGCGAGACCGCCGACGATGGCACCGCGGTCGCCGTTGCCGTTGACGGCCTTGGCCGCGCCGTAGCCGACGGCCGCGCCGACGAGGCCGCGCTCGAGGTCGCTGTCGATGATTCCGCCATGCTGCGAACAGGCCGAAAGGAGAGCCGCGGAGGCGACGAGGGGGAGAAGGAGTTTCATGGTGTGTCTCCGGTTGGGGAGGCCGCCGGGGCGGCGCGTGTTTGCGATCGGCGCTGCGGGCGGCGTTCGTTGCCCCCTCGCTGCGACTGCCACGGAGTTAGGGCAGGGGCTGGCCGCTATGCGATGTCGGCGGAGGGGGTCCGGCCTGTTATCCGATGACTGCGCGGATCACCGCGCGCCGGGCCGCTCCGGTCCATCGGCGGAGGACCGCCGGACGACTCGAGTGCCCGGCGTTTCAGTCCCGTCTGGCGATCCCGTCCGAAATGTGGAAAAGGGGCTCCGAGGTCCGTCCAAACCGTAGAGTTCGCCCATGAAAGCCGCCGTCCTCGTCTTCCCAGGGTCCAACTGTGACCGCGACCTGGCGATCGCCTTCCGTGCCGCCGGTTTCGAGACCGCGATGGTCTGGCACAAGGAAACCGAGCTGCCCGCGGACGTCGATCTCGTCGGGGTGCCGGGCGGGTTTTCCTATGGCGACTATCTTCGCTGCGGCGCGATCGCGGCCCGCTCTCCGATCGCGGCGGCCCTGAAAGCGCACGCGGATCGCGGCGGGTTCGTCTTCGCGCCCTGCAACGGCTTCCAGATCCTGACGGAGGCCGGGATGCTGCCCGGCGCGCTCCTGCGCAACGCGGGGCTGAAGTACATCTGCAGGACGGTCGGCCTGCGCGTGGAAGAGACCGAAAGCGCCTTCACGTCGCGCTACGACAGGGGGCAGGTGATCGACGTTCCCATCGCCCACCATGAAGGGAACTACACGGCCGACGACGAGACGATCGCGCGTCTCAACGGTGAAAACCTCGTGGCATTCCGGTATGTTGCGACGCCGAACGGAGCCACCGACGGGATCGCGGGCGTGCTGTCGCCGAATCGCCGGGTGCTCGGCATGATGCCCCATCCGGAACGCGCGGCCGATCCCTTGCACGGGGGCACCGACGGTGCCGCGCTGTTCGCCGGCGTCGCCGCTGCGCTTGTCTCCGCCTGAGCCCTCTCACCGCGCTTGAGACGGGCCCGTCGGAGCGGTAAATTACGGAATGTTCTGGCGTTCCCCGAAAAACGACTCCCCGACGGGAGACGGCACCGAGACGGTAAAGCTGCGGCTGCCCTGGACCGTTCGCGCGCTGATCGTACTGATGATCCTCGCGGCGGGCGTCGCGATCTACGTGGTGAACGTTCTGCTGACCGAACGGCTGGTCGAGACGACGCGCCAGCGTGCCGAGTTGCGCCAGGCGCTCTACGGCGGGGCGATCCTGTCGGAGTTGCAGCGCAACTCCGTCGTTCCGATCCTTCTGACCCGCGATCCGACCCTGATCTCGGCGCTCAAGGCGCAGGACTTCTCGACCTCGAGCCAGCGGCTCATCTCCTATGTCGACGAGATCGGGGCGGCCTCGATCCGGCTGATGGACATGGATGGCCGCACGGTCGCGGCCACGGACCGGGAGCAGTTGGGCTCCCTCCATCGCAACAGCCCCTTCTTCACCGAGGCGGTTGGAACGACGGATACGGTCTTCACCATCTTTCCAACGGAAACAGGGGCCTACGAGGCGAGCTTCAGTCGGATCGTGCGCGACGGGGCGAACCTTCTGGGCGTGCTTCAGGTGCAGGTGAACCTGTCGCAGTTCGAAAGTCGCTGGCGCGGCACCACGGCGGCGGTCGCCGTGACGGATGCCTCGGGCACCGTCATCCTGACGACGGAGCCGCGCTGGCGCGGGCGGTCGCTCGACAACGCGCTCGCCGCGACCTCGGTGCCGTCGGCGCTCGAGCGCGCCCTGCAATCGGCCAGCCCCTTCGGCGGGGACGGCGACGACAGCTATCTCGCGGGCAATGCTCTCATCCAGCTCGAGACGCGCGTGCCGTTCCGGGGCTGGAGCCTCGTCAGCTTCACGAGCTACGAGAGCGTGCGCGAACGTGTGAACGGCGTGCTGGCGCTCATCATCACCGGCTTCGCGCTCCTTCTCGCGCTCGGCTTCTACCTGCTGAACCGCCGCTCGACCCTCCGCTCCGTCCTCTTCCAGCGCGAGTCGCTGCAGCTGCGGCGGCTGAACCACCGGCTCTCTAGCGAGATCGCCGAGCGCAAGCGCGTGCAGGAGGAACTGAAGGAAACCGAGCAGAGCCTGGCGCAATCCTCCAAGCTGGCCGCGCTCGGCGAGATGTCGGCCGCGGTCAGCCATGAGCTCAACCAGCCGCTCGCCGCGATGAAGACCTATCTCGCGGGCGCGCGGTTGCTTCTGCAACGGCGACGGGCGGACGAGGCGCTGTCGTCGTTCCAGCGGATCGACGACCTGATCGACCGGATGGGGGCGATCACCCGTCAGTTGAAATCCTATGCCCGCAAGGGCGGCGATGCCTTCGAGCCGATCGACGTCCGTCAGGCGCTGTCGGCCGCGCTGACGCTCATGGAGCCCCAGCTGCGTCAGGAGAAGGTGCAGCTGAGCCAGGCGATCCCGGACACGCCGGTCATGGCGCTCTGCGACCGGCTGCGGCTCGAACAGGTCATCATCAACCTCGTGCGCAACGCGCTCGACGCCATGCGCGAATGCGATCACAGGGAACTCGACATCCTTCTGACGGTTGGAGAAGAGGTGGTTCTCGCGGTCCGCGACACGGGGCACGGGCTCAAGGATCCGGAGAAGCTGTTCGAGCCCTTCTACACCACCAAGCGCCCGGGCGAGGGCGTGGGGCTTGGCCTTGCGATCAGTTCGGGTATCGTCAATGACCTCGGTGGGCGGTTGACCGCGCGAAATGCAGCCGACGGCGGAGCAGTCTTTGAAGTCCGGCTTCCATCCATAGAAATGGCGCAAGACGCAGCGGAATAAGGAAATCACATGGCCGAGCAGACACGGATCGCCATCGTCGACGACGAGCAGGACATGCGCCAGTCGATCAGCCAGTGGCTGGCCCTTTCGGGGTTCTCGACCGAAACCTACGGCAGCGCCGAGGAAGCCCTGAAGAAGATCACACCCGAATATCCCGGGGTCGTCATCACCGATATCCGTATGCCCGGCATGGACGGGATGGTGTTCCTAAAGCGTCTGATGAGCCAGGATTCGTCGCTGCCGGTCATCATGATCACCGGGCACGGCGACGTGCCCATGGCGGTCGAGGCTATGCAGCTCGGGGCCTACGACTTCATGGAGAAGCCGTTCAACCCAGATCGTATGACCGACCTTGCCCGACGCGCGGCGCAGGCGCGCAAGCTTACGCTCGACAACCGGGCCCTGCGGCGGGAGCTCTCGGACGGCACGGTGCTGATGCGCAAGCTCATCGGGACGAGCCCGGCGATGGAACGGCTGCGCGAGGATATTCTCGACCTGGGCCAGGCTGACACGCATGTGCTGATCGACGGCGAGACGGGGACGGGAAAGACGCTCGTGGCGCACGCGCTCCACGCGGTCGGGCCGCGGCAGGGCAAGACCTTCGCGCTCGCCTCCTGCGCCGCGATGGGCGAGGAGGAACTGGGCGCGAAGCTCTTCGGCCCGGTCACCGAGGGCGGCTTGCCGCTCATCGAGGAGGCACGGGGCGGGACGCTCGTGCTCGAGGACATCGAGGCGCTGCCGCTGGCTCTGCAGGCCAAGCTGCTGACGTTCATCAACGACCAGGGCACGCCCGCGGAGACGCGCATCGTCGCCATCCACAACGGCTCGGACCCCGAGAAGTCGCTCGAGGATTCGCTGCGCCCGGATCTCTTTTTCCGGTTGGCGGCGATGAAGCTCGTGCTGCCGCCGCTGCGTAACCGGGGCGAGGACGTGCTGACGCTCTTCACCCATTTCGCCGAGAGCTTCGGTGAGGAGTACGGCGCGACCCCGCCGCAGCTTTCCGCGCAGGAGGCGGCGCAACTGCTGCAGGCCCCGTGGCCCGGCAACGTGCGCCAGCTCATCAACCTCGCAGAGCGCGCGGTGCTGCAGCAGCGACGCGGCACCGGCTCCATCGCCTCGCTCCTGATGTCGGACACGCAGGAGCAGGGGGAGACCGTGCAGGTCACGACCGAGGGCAAACCGCTCAAGGAATACGTGGAGGCCTTCGAGCGCATGCTCATCGACAACACCATGCGCCGCCACCGCGGCTCAATCGCGAGCGTGATGGAGGAATTGTCGCTGCCGCGACGGACGCTGAACGAGAAGATGGCCAAATACGGATTGAGCCGCTCGAACTACCTTTGATGTTCATCAGTGCGCCCCGCTGCCCGAGATGACGGGCGCGGGCGATGGAAGGGTCCGGGGTCGAACGACCATCGGAGCCTTTCGCGGTATTTCAAGCGCAATTCGATTTTGAGAGGCCATTTCATGCTGCACAATCGCGTTCTTGGCGATCCGTCGGGACGTCCCGTCCTGTTTCTCCACCCCGGCAACGCCGCCGGCCTTGCCTGGGCCGACACGGTCGCGCGCATTCCTGGCGTGGCGGCCCATTGCCCCGACCTGCCGGGCTTCGGCGAAAGTCGGGAGATACCCCTGGAGGATTACGGGAAGAGCGCGGATGCGCTCGCGCACCTGATGCGGGAGGGGGGCGTCCCGACACCGATCCCCGTCGTCGGCTATTCGATGGGAGCCTATACGGGAATGATGCTCACTCTGCGGCACCCCGATCTGGTCTCGGCCGCGCTCCTCAACGGGTTTCAGGTCGGTCCGCTCAAGGGGGCCTGGTGGCTGATCCCGTTCATGTACCTGATCTCGCCGGTGATGACGACGCGCTTCATGCGGGTCCGGTCCTTCCGTGCGCTCGGCATCGGGGAGAGCGGCTCCTGGGCCCCCGGGCCGGAGTCGCCCTGTGACGTGCCGACGCTGCGGCGCGTGGGGGCGCTTGCGGCGCGGTTCGACGTGCGCGACCGGCTGCCGGGGCTCGAGCGGCCGGTGACAGCGCTCGCCGGCGACCGGGAAATGCCGGACATCCGCGAAAGCGTGGCCCGGATCGCGCGGGACGTGCCGGACGCACGCGGCCTGCTCGCGCCGGGCGGTCACGGCTGGCCCGCGGTCGAACTCGACCTCTTCGCCGAGACCGTGTCGGCCTGGCTCGACGAGCGTCCGCTTCCCGCCGCGCTCAAACCCGCCTGAGCCGCCGGCAATCCGGCGTCGGCCCTTGCCAATCGGGGCGCGGAATGGACGTCTTGGCGCAACCGTATCGCGCCGGCCGGAAAGGGGAGCCATGCTTCGGATCGTCAGCCTGAACGCCTGGGGCGGACGCTGCTGGCCGGCGCTCGACCGGTGGCTGGCCGTCGAGCGCCCCGACGTCGTCTGCCTCCAGGAGGTGACGCGCGCGCCGCTGCGGGCCCCGCCCTGGCTCAGCTACCGGGATGCCTATAGGCAACTCGATCAGCGCAGCGACCTCTTCGCCGACGTCTCGAAGGCGCTGCCGTCGCATCAGCCCTGGTTCGCCGCCGCGGCGCGCGGACCCCTGACCGACACGAACGGGCGCGACTGGAAGTCCGAGCACGGCATCGCCTGCTGGGTCGCGCCGCATCTGGCGGTGACCGAGCGGATTCAGGGTTTCGTCCACGGCCGCTTCCGCCGCGACGGCTGGGGCGAGGAGCCGGTGCCGCGCACGATGCAGGTCATGCGCATCGAGGAGCCTCTGTCGGGCCAGTCGCTGGTCGTTGGACATTTCCACGGGCTGCGTGATCCCGAGGGGAAGGGGGACACGCCCGCACGCGCCCGACAGGCCAAGCGCGCGCTCGCGCTCGTCGAGGGGCTCGCGGGGCAGGGCGAGGGGGTCGTCCTTGGCGGCGACTTCAACGTCCTGCCCGGGTCCGAGACCTTCGACATCCTGGGCGAGGGTGGTTTGCGCGATCTCGTGACGGCGCACGGGATCGAGGATACGCGCACCGAACTCTACCAGAAGCCGGTGCGCTTCGCCGACTACATGCTGGTCAACGCGGCGGTCGACGTGCAGGGGTTCACGGCTCCGGCCGAGCCGCTGCTCTCCGACCACCGTCCGCTCATCCTCGAGGTCGGCCTGGGCGAATGAGCGGGGGTCCGCCGGCCGCATTGGCGATTGTATTCGGCAGGGAAATGTAACAGATAGAACACACGGAGCTGCGCGCGGATGCTCGGGCGTGGCGACCGGTGAGATTCTTTCCCGTGCATTCCCGGCCTCGCATGAAGGCCACGCATCGGGGGAAGTTTACGAAGGCCCACCCGCCTTCGGCAGAGCTGCCCGGACCACACCTCCGGGCTTTGATTGGACTCGGGCCGCCGCCAGTCGCGGCGCGTCGGGTCGGAGTAGACGCGCGATGACGCAGGACAGGATAGCGATCGGCGGGAAGCGGCTTGGCCGCCCCGCCGCCGTCGTGCCTGCGCGCGCCCCAGCACAAGGACAGTCGCGGCGCGCCCCCCCGGGGGCGGGTCGCGACCGTCGTGGAAAGTTAAATGGCGAAGAAAATGCTGATCGACGCCACCCACCCGGAAGAGACCCGGGTCGTGGTGGCAGACGGGAACAAGGTCGAGGAATTTGATTTCGAGAGCCTGAACAAGCGGCAGCTTGCGGGCAACATCTATCTGGCGAAGGTGACGCGGGTCGAACCGTCGCTGCAGGCGGCTTTCGTGGACTATGGCGGCAACCGCCACGGCTTCCTCGCATTCTCGGAAATCCACCCGGACTACTACCAGATCCCCAAGGCGGACCGCGATGCGATCCTGGCCGAGGAGCGGGCCTATGCCGAGGCTCTGGCCGCCGCGGACGAGGCTGCCGAAGCCCCGCAGGAGAAGGCCGAGGCATCCGAGGACGATGCCGAGGAGGCCCCGAAGAAGCCCCGGACCCGGTCGCGCACGCGCAGCCGGTCGAAGAAGGCGAATGCCGAAACCACCGATGGCGAAGCCACCGACACGGAAGCCTCCGCGAAGGCCGCGATCGTGGCTGATGAAGCCTCTTCGGACGGCGTCGTCGCCGGCGGGGCCGCCGAAATGTCGGAAGCCGCGCAGCAGACGGACGGCCAGAGTGGCACGGACGAAACCGGCGCGCAGACCTCCGGCGACGGTGACGAAGACGGCCCGGTAACGACCATCGCCGAGAGCGCGGGCCTCGAGGACGAGGAAGTGCGCTCGGAGGTTGCGGAGCCCGCCGAAGAGGCCGCCCCGGCCGAGCCCGCCGGCATGGAGACCGTCGATCTGGACGGTGGCGAAAGCGAAGAGGCCTCCGCCGAGGCCGCGCAGGAGGTCACCGAAGACACCCCGGCCGAGAAGCCCAAGCGCAGCCGCTCGCGCTCGCGCAGCCGCTCGAAGAAGGCCGAGCCCGCCGACAAGGACGCGAACGTCGAGACCGTCGCCGACGACGACACCGAGGAGGAGATCCGTCCGCCCCGTCCGCCGCGCCCCAAGGCGCGCAAGTACAAGATCCAGGAGGTCGTGAAGGTCCGCCAGATCATGCTGGTGCAAGTCGTCAAGGAAGAGCGCGGCAACAAGGGCGCGGCGCTCACGACCTATCTGTCGCTGGCCGGGCGCTACTGCGTGCTGATGCCCAATACCGCCCGGGGCGGCGGGATCAGCCGCAAGATCACCAACGCGACCGACCGCAAGAAGCTCAAGGCCATCGCCCAGGAGATCGAAGTGCCGCAGGGCGCGGGCCTCATCGTGCGTACCGCCGGGGCGAAGCGCACGAAAACCGAGATCAAGCGCGACTACGAATACCTCCAGCGCCAGTGGGAGCAGGTGCGCGAACTGACCCTGAAGTCGATCGCGCCCGCGCCGATCTACGAAGAGGGCAACCTCATCCACCGCTCGATTCGCGACCTCTACAACCGCGACATCGACGAGGTCATCGTCGAGGGCGAAGCCGGGTACCGCGACGCCAAGGACTACATGAAGCTGATCATGCCGTCCCACTCGAAGAACGTGAAGCAGCACCCCGGCGGTGGGCAGCCGCTCTTCGCGAAGCACGGCGTCGAGAGCTATCTTGCGGGGATGTTCAACCCGACGGTCCAGCTGAAGTCGGGCGGCTACATCGTCATCGGCATCACCGAGGCGCTCGTCGCCGTCGACGTGAACTCGGGCAAGTCCACCAAGGAAGGCTCGATCGAGGAGACGGCGCTCAAGACCAACCTCGAGGCCGCCGCCGAAGTGGCGCGGCAGGCCAAGCTGCGCGACCTCGCGGGCCTGATAGTGATCGACTTCATCGACATGGACGAGCGCAAGAACAACGCCGCCGTCGAGAAGTGCCTGAAGGACGCGCTCAAGAACGACCGGGCGCGCATCCAGGTGGGCCGCATCTCGGGCTTCGGCCTTCTGGAAATGTCGCGGCAGCGGCTGCGCCCCGGCATGCTCGAGGCGACGACACAGGAATGCCCGCACTGCCACGGCACCGGCCTCATCCGGTCCGACGATTCGGTCGCGCTTTCGATCCTGCGCGCGATCGAGGAGGAGGCCGTGAAGAAGCGCAGCCGCGAGGTGAAGCTCACGGTCCCGGTCGACGTCTGCAACTACCTGATGAACGAGAAGCGGGAGCATCTCGCCTCGATCGAGACGCGTTACGAAATGGCGGTTCGCGTGGTGGCCGACCCGCTGATGGTTGCGCCGAACTTCACGCTGGAGAAGTTCAAGACGGCCACAAGGGTCATCCCCAAGGCCAAGACGGTCGTGGGCATGGATACCTCCTGGACGCCGGATGACGACGTCGTCGAGGCCGATGCCGAGGAGGTCGAGGAGACCGCCGAGACCACCTCGGAGGAGGAGCGCCCGAAGAAGAAGCGTCGCCGCCGGTCGCGTCGCAAGAAGTCCGGTGGGGGCGAGAACCAGCAGGGCGAGACGCCGCAGGCGTCGGAGCGCGATGACAGCGATGCCGAGGCCGAAAACGCCGCGGACCCCGACGTGCCGCCGCAGGATGGTGCCCCGGAGACGACGGCCGAGGCGGCTCCGGCCCCCGATGCCGCCGAGGAGGACGCTCCGAAGCCGAAGACTTCGCGCAGCCGCGCGCGCTCGAAGAAACCCGCCGAGGAGAAAGCGGAGGACGCCGAGGCCAAGCCGGCCGAGGCTACGGAAGAGGCTCCGGCCGAAGAGGATGCGCCGAAAGCGAAGGCCAAGACGTCGCGCCCGCGCGCCCGGGCCAAGGCCCCCGCGCCGACCTCCGGCCCGTCTGACGCTGTGGCAGAGGCCGCGGCGGCGGCCGAGGAGGCCACCGGCGAGGCCCCCGCGGAGGCCGCATCGGCCGAGCCCGTCGCCGAAGCGCCGGCCACCGAGGCACCGGCGGAACCCGCGGCCGAGACGCAGGAGGAGGCTCCGGCCAAGCCGAAGCGCAAGGGCTGGTGGTCCTTCGGGAGCTGACCGGCAGGAAGATCGAGATCGAAGGGCACCCCGCGGGGTGCCCTTTCGCGTTCAGCGGCGGGGCGCGGTGGCAAGGATGTCCTGCGCCCGAAGCCAGCCGGAGGACCCCTCGGGCAGAAGCCCGGAGGCCCGCTGCGCGTGGATCGCCGCATCGTCGAGCCGCCCGAGCACCGCATAGCGCTCCGCCGTCGCCACCGAGGCGAGCCCGGCGTTCCCCTGCCGCGCGTAGGCGGTGGCAAGATCGCGCAGCATGGCCGGGTCGTAAGGGTCGTTCGCACGCGCCCGCTCCAGCACGCGCAAGGCCTCGCCCGTCTGCCCGGCGGCCATCATCGCGCGACCGAGCCCGGCCTGGATCAGCGGCTCGCGCGGTGCGATCTGCGCTGCGCGGCGATAGCTTGCGGCGGCCGCGGCCGCCTGTCCCGCTTCGAGCAGGAACTGCCCGCGCAGCTCGTGGTAATAGGCATCGTTCGGGCGCGCGGCGATCAGGCTGTCGATCGCGCCGAGCGCGCCGTTCAGGTTGGCCTTGCGATGTTCCGCGATGGACCGGCGGAGCACCGAGATCTCGTCGTTCTCCCGCCCGATGCGGCGCAGCGTCCAGCGCGGGGCCCGCAGGAAGGCCGACAGCTTGCCCGTCGCGCGGGCATACCAGTAGTCGACGGCCCGCCGGTCGGTCGCGCGCGGCGTGACGGCCGCGGCGAAGCCCTCGACCGCGCGGATCCGGTCGCGGGTCAGGGGATGGGTCTGCGCATAGGGGTCCTGCCGCCCGACCGAGAGGAACTCCTGCCCCCGGAAAAGCTCCAGCACCTCGCGCGCGGCCTTCGGGTCGGTGCCGGCGGCTGCCATGTAACGTAGGGAGGACTGGTCGGCGCTCGCCTCCTCCGCGCGGGTATGTGCGAAGAGCGAGCGCTGCGCGGCCGAGGCCGTGCCCGCGGCTACTCCGAGGCCCGCGCGGCTTCCGCCGGCCGCGGCCGCCGCGACCGAGAGCACGAGACCGAGGCGCGCGGCCGTCGCCGCCTGTCGCGCGGCGACAGGGCGGCGGGTAAGGTGACCATTGGCGATATGCGCGGCCTCGTGGGCCAGCACGGCTTGCAATTGATCCGCCGACTCGAGCCGCAGGAGCAGACCGGAGTGAATGAAGATCGCCCGCGCGTTGCCGACGAATGCATTCATCCGGTCGTCGTCGATGACGTAGATGCGCACCGATCCTGACAGGCCGGCCTGCTGCAGGATGGGCTGCGCGACCTGGCGCAACGCGTGCTCGATCTCGGCGTCGCGGATCAGCCCCTGCGACAGCGCCTGCGCGGCGCTCAGGAGAAGGGCGAGGGTGGCGGTGAACAATCTGCGGAACATCGCGGCTCTCCGGGTGGCGGCGGGGCATCATTGACGGGCCGGGGCGTCCGGGCCATGACCGTGAAAACACTATCGGAGGCGCAGATGGCAGGTGCAAGGCGGGTCTCGGACCGCAGCCAGGTCGATCCGTTCATCGTGATGGACGTGATGGAGCAGGCCCGCCGTCTGGAAGTGGCCGGGCGCAGCATCATCCACATGGAAGTGGGCCAGCCGGGGACGCCCGCGCCGGCGGCGGCCCGGGCTGCGCTCGCAGAGGCGATGGAGGCGGGGCCGCTTGGCTACACGGTCGCGCTCGGCCTGCCCGAGTTGCGCGCGCGGATCGCCCGGCTTTATGCCGATTGGTACGGCCTCGACCTCGATCCGAACCGCGTGGTGGTCACCGCCGGGTCTTCGGCGGCGTTCCTGCTGGCCTTTACCGCGCTCTTCGACGCGGGCGACCGCGTGGGCCTCGGCCTGCCATGCTATCCCTCCTACCGGCAGATCCTGAAGGCGCTCTCGCTCGACGTCGTGGGCATCGAGACCCGCGCCGAGGACCGGTTCCAACCTCTGGCCGGCGACCTGCCGGCGCTCGACGGGCTCATCGTGGCCTCGCCGGCCAACCCGACGGGCACGATGCTCGACCGCGCGTCGATGGCCGGGCTGATCGAAGCGTGCCACGGGCAGGGCGCGGCCTTCGTCTCGGACGAGATCTATCACGGTCTCCACTACGACGCCCCGGCCGTGAGCGCGCTCGAGGTGTCCGACGACGTCTACGTCATCAACTCCTTCAGCAAGTATTTTTCCATGACCGGCTGGCGCATCGGCTGGATGGTCGTGCCGGAGCGCGATCTGCGCACGATCGAGCGGCTCGCGCAGAACATGTTCATCTGTGCTCCGCACGCGAGCCAGGTCGCTGCGCTCCACGCGCTCGACGCCAGCGCGGAGCTGGAGGCGAACCGGGCGGTCTATGCCCGCAACCGCGCGCTGATGCTCGACGGGCTGCCGAAGGCCGGGTTCCATCGCATCGCGCCGCCCGATGGTGCCTTCTATGTCTATGCCGACGTGTCGGATCTGACCGACAACAGCCTGAGCTTCGCGTCGGAAATACTTGAAAAGGCTGGAGTCGCCGTGACCCCCGGGCTCGACTTCGACCCGGATCGCGGCGCGGGCACCTTGCGCTTCAGCTACGCGCGGGCCAGCGCGGATATCGAGGAGGGGCTGGCCCGCCTCAAGACCTTCATGGACGCGCGATGATCCGGGCGCTGCTGTTCCTTTTCGCGATGTGCGCCGGCACGGTTGCCGCCGCGCAGGAGTTCAACGCCCGCGCCACGGTGGAGGCCATCCGGGCGGAGGAGGACAGGCTGGCCGTCGTCTTGTCGCAGCCGGTGCCTTGGCGCGTCTTCGTGGAGGCCGATCCCTGGCGGCTGGTGCTCGACACGTCGGAGGTCGACTGGTCCTCCGCCGATCCGACCGCCGTCGTGGTCGAGACCGACTGGCGCGCGGGGCGCATCCGTGCCGGCTGGTCGCGGCTGATGGTGGAGTTGCCGGGTCCGATGCAGGTTTCGCAGGCCTGGATGGAGACCGGCGACGGGACGACGATCACGGTGGAGCTCGAGGAGGGGGCGGGGCCGACGGGCCCGCTCAACCCGCAGACGTGGGAGGCCGCCCCGCCCGAGGAGGTGCCGACGACCCCGCGCCCCCGCCAGACCGGGGACCGCCCGCTCGTCGTGGCGCTCGACCCGGGGCACGGCGGTGTCGACCCGGGGGCGGAGCGCAACGGCCTGACCGAGGCGGCGCTGATGCTGCGCTTCGCGCGGGAGCTGTCCGAGGTGCTCACGCGGCGGGGGCACGACGTCGTGCTGACGCGGGAAGGCGACGAATTCGTCGGCCTGCGCGGGCGGTCGACCGTGGCGCGGGCGGCCGGCGCGGACCTGATGATCTCGCTGCATGCCGATGCGGTCGCGGGGGGCGGGGCCGAGGGCGCGACGGTCTACACGCTCTCGCCCGGCAACGACTCGGCGCTCGCGGCCGAAATCGCGCAGCGGCACGCGCGCGACGATCTGCTCCTCGGGGTCGAGGACGTCGAGGCGGGCGACGAGATCGCGCGCATCCTCGTGGAGCTGGCCCGCGCCGAGACCGCGCCGCGCGCGAACGCGCTGGCCGATGCGCTGGTCGGCGGGCTGAACGGAGCGGCTATCCGGTTGCACAAGCGGCCGCGCCTCGGCGGCAAGTTCACCGTGCTGAAGGCACCGGACATTCCTTCGGTGCTGCTCGAACTCGGCTTCATGTCGAACCCCCGCGATCTCGACAACATCGCCTCGGTCGACTGGCGCTCGCGCATGGCCGTGGCGATCGCCGACGGGATCGAGGCCTGGGCGGAAGCCGACGCGGCCGAAGCGCTGCGCCTCCGGCGGTAGCGCCGTTGGCACCCGTGGATGATGCGCTCAGATGAGGCGCAGCTGGTCCTCAGCCGGAAGGGCCCCTTCATGGCGCAGCAGGAATTCCTTCGTCGGCAGCCCGCCTCCGAAGCCGGTCAGCTTGCCCGACGACCCGACGACGCGGTGACAGGGCAGGATGATCGGGAGCGGATTGGCCCCGTTCGCCGCGCCGACGGCCCGGCTCGCACCCGGACGCCCGAGGGCCTCGGCCATCTGGCCGTAGCTGCGCGTCTCTCCGAACGGGATCGAGGCAAGCCACCGCCAGACGGCGGTCTGAAACTCCGTGCCCGACAGCGCGAGTGAGGTGCTCCCTGGAAATTGGACGCTGACGGGAGCTACGATCTGAGGTCATCTTGGTCTTCGAGAAGGAGACGGACGAGATGGCGAAGAGGAAGCGGCACGCGGCCGCGTTCAAGGCGA
>NZ_JABVAX010000028.1 GCF_013404595.1 Jannaschia marina
CTGGGGCCACGGTCCCATTCCAACTCTGTGAAACGCTTCCGCTTCATGGGTCTTCCTCCTTCGTCCATTCAAAGGTGGAAAATTCCAGTTCGCAATGGCCCGGAGACCGGGGGGAAGGTCAAAACCATCTCGGCCTCCTGACCTCAAAGTAAGGCGGCAAACCATCTACAAATCTAGGGCCACCTCAAGCCGGACCGCGACGTGATGATGAACTCCGTGGCCCCCGTCTGGGACGGCAACGAGACCTGGCTGATCCTCGGGGGAGCATCTGTCTTGCGAAGCAACGGTGAAATGACGCGATGAGCCTGACCAGACCGGAGACCTCCGAGTATCGGAGGTCTGGTCAGGCGGCGGTAAAGTTTCGCATGGGCATGCCGCCGCAATGCCTACGCGGCCCTTTCGACGCCCAGCTTCACGGCGAGCCCCGCGCGGGCCGACAGGTCGACGAGGGCGTCTAGGCTGAACTTGGCGATCTTCCCGCGCAGCAGGTCGTTCAGCCTCGGCTGGGTGACCCCGAGCCGCTCGGCAGCCTTTGCTTGTGTCAGACCCCAGGACCGAACCTCCTGCTCGACGGCGGTCAGAAGTTCGGAGCGCAGCCGCATGTTGGCCGCTTCCTCGGGCGTGTCCTCGATAGCGTCCCAGACCGAGTCGAAGGACTGCACTTCCATGTCGTCGTCGGTCATCGCTTCTTCTCCTTTGTATTGATGTTGATGGTGGTGAACGCCCGCAGCCGGTCATCCGCCAGATCGAGGTCCCGCCCAGGAGTCTTCTGCGCCTTCTTCTCGAACGCGTGCAGCACGACGACAGTTTCTGCGAACTGAGCCACGTACAGAACACGGAAGGCGCCGCCGTCCTCGCGGATACGGATCTCCCGGACGCCCGAACCGACCGTGCCCATCGGCTTCCAATCGCTCGGCTCCAGCCCCTGCTGAACCTGAACCTTGTGCAGCTGTCCGCCCGCCTCTTTCCGCGCGCCTTCGGGAAAGGACCGCACCTGATCGAGGGCGTCGCCGAGGAACACGATCCGCTTCATGCAGCCTCTATATCGAATCGGATATAAACGGGCAAGCTGATCCGGGTTCAACCTCAGAGGAGAACCCGACGATGAGCATTTCATGGAACGGCGAAAACGCTCCTGTCCCGCCCGGCAGCAGCTACGGCTACGCGTGGGTGTCGACCACCGACCAGGATCTCGAAGTGCAATACGAGGCGCTGGAGAAGGCTGGTTGTCGCGTGATCCGCGCCGAGAAAGTCTCCGGGACGTCAGTGCGGGGCAGGGACGAGCTCCGCACGCTGCTCGACTTCATCCGGCCCGGCGACGAGCTGGTCGTGACCCGTGTCGATCGGCTGGCTCGATCGATGGGCGACCTGCGGGACATCATCCGCGAGCTGAAGGCGAAGGGCGCAACCCTCAGGGCGACCGAGCAGCCTATCGACACCTCGACGCCCGCGGGCAAAGCGTTCCTCGACATGCTGGGCGTCTTTGCTGAGTTCGAGACGAACCTCAGGCGCGAGCGGCAGATGGAAGGGATCGCGAAGGCAAAGGCACGCGGCGTCTACAAAGGTCGGAAGGCGTCGATTAACGTCGATGAGGTCCGTCGCCTCCTCGCTGAAGGCGTTCGGCCGAGCGCAGTGGCACGTCAGCTCGGGATCAGCCCTACGAGCGTCTGGCAGGTGAGTCGGCCGCCAAAACCCGACACCGCGACCACGACGGCTTCGCCGGCCTGACGAAGTGCCGGGACCGTTCCGCTTGGGTCGGTCCCGGCTGCGTCACGCGATGAGAATCATAGAAAACGGTGGCGGGCCGTTTCCGAAGTGCGGTCCAGTGGAACGTGATCCAGCAACGCGGTGAGCTGCAGCTCATCGAACGGATGCGTGGCGCGCGCTGAGAATCTCAACCACGCCAGCTGCGATTTCGGCCACCGCAGTATTCCGGGTCGACCAGTCCGCCGGCGTGTCGGAGAGAAAGATCGCGACGAAGTAGGGCGCGCTACCCGGCGGTGTGACCATCGCCACGAGGTTGCGTGTATGGTGCCGGCCGCCGCCCGACTTGTCAGCCACCTGCCAGTCTTCGGGGGTATGCGCCCGGATCAGCTGGCCGGTCACGCCGCCATCGCTCATCCAGTCGGCAAGCAGTGCACGCGCGCCCGGGGACAATGCGTCGCCGAGCAGCATCGTCTCCCATGTCGCCCGGATCGCCGCAGGGCTGGTCGTGTCGCGCGGATCTCCGGGGACGAAGAGGTTGAGGTCGGGCTCCATGCGGTCGAGCCGCGTGACGGGGTCGCCGATCCGGCGCAGGAAGGCCGTCACCTCCCCGGGCCCGCCCAGCCGGTCGATCAGCAGGTTGGCGGCGGTGTTGTCGCTCAGGTCGAGGGTGGCATGGCAGAGCTCGCCGACCGTAAGCGTCCCGCCCACGTGATCCTCCGCGACGGGGGCGTAGTCGAGGATGTCGCCCGCCTCGATCTCGACCGCCTGGTCGAGCGCCAGGGCCCCGTCATCCACCCGATCCAGCACCGCGCCGCAGAGGACCGACTTGAACGTGCTGGCCATCACGAACCGCTCGTCCTCGCGGCGGTTCCATTCCCAATCGGACGCGCTGTCGCGAATCGACACGCCGATCCGCGCGTCCAGTTCGACCTCCAGGTCACGAACCGTCTCTCCGAGGTCGCGTTCGGCCGCAGTCTCGGCCGACGCGGCGCCCGTATGGAAGAGCAGGCAGAGGGCGAGGCCGGCGGCGAACGACCGCGATTTTCGGGGGATGAAGCGCATGGGACTATCCTTTCAATCGGCCGACAAGGCGATGATCTGCGGAGCCTGTCCGGGAATGCGGGCGAGCACCGATAACGGCTCCAGCACGGACCCGTCGGGAAGGGCGACCCGCTCCGTGCCGAAGTTGGCGATCAGCCGGGTTCCGTCCTCGAAGCGGGTCTCCTGAATCAGGAAATCCTCGGACAGATGGCGGAAGCCGACCATCGCCTGCGTCATCAGACGGTCGTGCAGCGGCGCGAAGGCCGCGACCTGCCGGGCGATGGCCGGAAGGTCGCGTTCGATGGTCGCGTCGCTAAGGTGATAGAGCGGCGGGATCATGTAGAGCAGTTCGAACATCGCGTTGCGCACCTGCTGCCCCTCGGGTTTCAGCGATCCGAAATGCCAGTGATGGGTCGTCACGACGGCGTCGTGCAGCGCGATCTGGTACAGGGGCAGGCGAAAGGCCGGGTCGTAGATGACGCGCTCCATCAGGGGCGGGACGCGGGTGGGCGCAAAGAAGCGGTCGGGCGCCTCCACCGGCCAATAGGGTCCGATGTAGAAGTCCGGGTCCGGCTTCCGCCGCATTCCGGGATCCATCCAGTCGAAGACAGGCGTCGCGATCCCGTGCGAGAAGTCGATCCGGTCCGCGAAGGCGGCCGTGCCGGTCTCGGAGCCGAGGACGAGGCCCAGATCGCCGGAGGTGAAGGCCAGCCGGTCCCTGACCGCCTCATGGGCCTCGGCGCGGGTCGTCTCCCGCCCCTCGGTATGGTCCTCGAAGACCAGCCCGGTCGCATCCACGTCCAGGAAGTAGCTGTTCAGCCCGGCGGCGTCGGACACCGCCCCGATGCGCCGCCGGGCGTAGTTCTCCAGCGCGGCTGCGTTCAGGTAGGCGCCCTTGCCGCGGAACCCAGAGACCGGTGCGCCGGTCTCGTCGCGGAACGCCGCGTCGTCGAAGATCGCGTCGCCCATCTGCGCGGTCTGCCAGGTTCCCTCGGTCGCCTCCGCGTGGGCGCTGGCATAGCTGTCATACGTCCCGACCAGATACCCCGCCTCCTTGGCCAGAGCGACCGCCTCGGGGTGCCAGATCGCGTCCAGCCAGTTCTCCGCACCCAGCCAGGCGTGCCGGATCCCCGCCTCGGCGAGGCGCGTCACGATGCCCGTGGACAGGCCGCCGCCCCAGGTTTCGGGCGGGGCGAGGCTGTCGCCGAACTCCGATGCCAGGGCAGCGCGGAGATCCGCGACATAGCCGGCGCCGGCCTCCGGGTCGTGCCCACCGGGCAGGGGGCTTACCGGGCCTCGTGGTACGGCCTCCGGCAGGGCCGCGTTGACCGCCCGGGTCATCACCGCGCGGCTGTATTGCGAGACGAACCCCGCCTCGCCCCGCGCCTCCGTCACGGCCGTGTCCACGTCGGCGCGCATGTCCTCCGGCATCCCCTGCCAGAGCTTCCGGGACAGGGTTCCGGCCACCTCCCGACGGTCGCCGAAGACGCGCATGAAGCGCCGCCAGGCGGTGACGTCCCGCGGTTTCAGCGGCCCCTTTTCCCAGAGGTAGATATGCGGCGCACCGGCGAGCCTGCCGACGGCCGGGCGTTCGGCGATCTTGTCCTTCAGCGATTTGAACACACCCGTTTCCTGTAGATGGGCGCGGTTGATCGACGCGCCGTCGATCCAGTTCGCCGGGCCGAACCGGATGCTGATCCGGTAGGCTTCCCCCAGGTTCAGCGGCGTGAATTCATGCCGGAAGCCGACCGACAGAAGATCGTTCTCGACGTCGTAGCTGACATCCGCGTCCCAGTGCGTTTGCAGAAGCCAGGTCGTGGAATAGACCTCGTTCTGCTCGGTAAAGAAGCTCTGGGTCAGATGTTCCGCCGCCGGAAGGCCGTCCAGAACCTCCGTCAGGAAGTGCTGCCACTCCCCATGACCTGCCGGAACCCGTCGCCCCTCGCCGAGGATGGGGAGGGCGTATTGAATGTCGGGTCGTGGCGACGTGACGGGCCAATGCAGCCGCCCCTCTTCGTCCGACGTGATCGAAACCGTCAGGGATCCGTCCGTCACGCCAACCTGTATGCTGTAGGTGCCTTCCGTCGTGGCCGCGCTCCAGGCCGCTCCCAGGGGCGAGGTCCGGAGGTCTACCGTCTCGGCGTCGAACCCCGGTTGCGACAGGACGCGGACGATCTGCCCCTCTGGCGCGCCGGACAGCTCCAGGGTGTCCGTGTTCATCCGAAAAGAGGCTCCCTCGCTCCGGAAGTCGAGAATCTCGGCCTCAGCCGTCGCGGCGGCCAAGCAGGCCAGGCAAGCGGCCGATCCGATGGCCATCGCCAGAGGTGTGATGACAGGCCCCCGGCCCATGCGTTCGGTCCGTGTGCTCATTCGGCGTCCTCCCTCTCCGGCAGAAGGCTGTCCTCCCGAATGATATCCTCCTCTATGGGTGAGACGAGCTGCGACGGCGCTGCACCCTCGACACGCGCAATCGCCGCGAGATTGCCGTGATCGTTGAATTGCGCCTCCGGCAGGAGGCCCGCGATGGTGTCGTCGAGCGCCGTGCGTGCGGGGACGATCTCCCAACCGTCGGCTGCAGCCGTCGCCGAACCGATGAGCAACAGGCCGAGGGCGGCCCATCGGCTCTTTGAGGAATGTCGTGTACGCTTCATGTGACGTGGTCCTGCTCTGTTACTCTGGTCGCTGCCCGGGCCGGTTCGGTTGTCCGCTTCGCCTTAGGGTTCCGCCCGCAAGGGTTCGTCCGTGCTTGTCGGGCCGGACAGATGAGGTCGGCGTCGTGATATCGATGCCCGAGCCGTATCGGGGCGGTCCGCCCTCGACACGGCATCGGTTCATCGGCGACAGGCGGGGTACGGTGCCGCTCTCAGAAGAGGAATGTCGCCTCGTCCAGCGCGCCCAGCTCTCCGAGAACGATCAATTCCCCCGTACCGTATTCCACTTCCAGATACGTGTCGCCGCTCCACCGCAAGGTAAGATCCTCGAAGCCGAGTCCCGTCCCTGACAGGTCCAACCGGTCTTCGCGGGCGTCGAAATCTACGATAAGATCTTTGCCATCCCCTTTCGAGAAGACGAAGACGTCGGCTCCGTTCCCGCCGAACAGATTGTCGCGACCCGAACCACCCACGAGGGTGTCTGCCCCATCACCGCCCCGCAGCAGGTCGCGCCCCGCGCCGCCTTCGAGCCGGTCGTCCCCACAGCGCCCGTAGAGCAGGTCACGCCCGGCCCCGCCATCCAGACTGTCATCTCCCGATCGTCCGTCGAGCAGGTCGCGTCCCGTCCCGCCCAGGATACGGTCGTCCCCATGTCCCCCGGCGAGATGATCGCGACCGCCCAGACCCAGGAGTTGGTTGTCCGAGCGGGCGGCCTCCGCATTATCACGGAGAATGTCTATCCGGTCCGCCCTAGCGTCACCGGTCGCTAGGACGGAGCCGTCGGCGAACTCGAACCGATCTCCATCGAGCTTGGCGATGCCGTCCTCGAAGGTCAGTCGGGCTCCGTCCAGATCGAAGGTCGTCTCGGTGTCGCCGTCGGCCCCGACGCCTTCCGAAAGTTCGATCTCCGCTGCCGTGCCCGTGACCGAGAACCGCTCCGACTCCGCATCGAACCGCGCCCAGGCATCGTCCCCCAAGATCATGTCGAACGCGTCCCGCACGAGCTCGGACGGGTCGATGTCCGACCGCGTCACGGCAACCGAGACGATCGTGCCGCTTTCGACATGCAGGAGCGTCGCCGTGTTCGTACCGAGTGTCCCGCCCTGGAAGCCGATGAAGGTCTGTCCGTCTATGACGTTCCCCGCCAGTCCGAGCCCGAAGCCGTTGCCGTCGGGGGTGCCGTCCGGTGCCCTGAAATCCGTCATCTGCGCCAGCAGGTCCTCGGGCAGCAGCGTCTTCGACACGAGGAGCGCGTCGAGGAACCGGATCATGTCGGTGGTCGTCGAGACGACGCCCCCGGAACCGGCGACGTCCAGCGGTGCCTCCGTCACGTCGATCAGATCGCCGGTCCCGAGATCGGTGTAGCTGCTCAGGCGCCCGTCGTCCCGGTCGGCATTGTCGAGCTTGGTATTCTCCATACCGGCGGGCACGAAGATGCGATCGGACATCTCCCGGGAAAGGGTATTGCCGGTGACCGCCTCGACCAGCTTCTCCAGCAGGATGAAGTTCGTGTTCGAGTAGGCGTACTCCGTGCCCGCCTCGAAGTCGGCCGGCCGACCGCGCAGCAGGTCGAGGAGGTCGTCCGTACCGATCGGGGTGTCAGGGTCCATCAGGAGCCGCTCGACGACCTCGGGTTGGCCGGTGCTGCCCGTGATTTCGAAGAAGTCCGGCACCCCGGACCGGTTGGCGAGGAGCTGGCGCACGGTCGCGCCGTCGGCATTCGGGATGCCCTCCAGGATCGCGCCATCGACATAGTCGCCCAACGGCGTGTCGAGGTCGACGCGTCCCTCGGCCACAAGCTGCAACACGACGACCGCGGTCATCATCTTCGTCTGTGACCCGACCTCGAAGGGTTGGTCCGGCCCCGCGGCGGCCCGCGTGCCGATGTCCGAGACGCCGTCGCTTGCACGGACGGACAGGCCATCGCGCCAGACCTGGAGCAACGTGGCGGGCGCATCCGTCGCCTGCGCAAAACTTTCCAGCGCTGTCCGGGGCGCTTGCGAGAGGAGGTTTGAATCGAAAACGGTCATGATGGCCTACTGAAGTGAACCGGCCCGGGAAGTCGGACCTGAGCCCACCTAGATCGTCCGTTCCGCGGCGATCGTCCGATCCTGCGAGGACGGACAGACGATCTGCGAGACCGTCCTGTCGCCACCGATCGCGCATCGGTCATGCGGGTGGGATTGAGACTCCGGTCGATGGTGGTAGTCCATGCACCAGCAGCAGGAAGAACACAGATCGGACCGCTCCATGAATTTGGACAGCCTCTTCGTTGTCATGCAGGCCTCGGGGTTCGCGATTGCCTGCCTCGCCGCCATGCTCGGCCTCACCATGCGGGGGCGGTTTCATGCGAACCGCTATCTCGTGGCCTTCTTCGCGCTAATCGCTGCGAGTGAGCTTTCCGCGATAACGGAAACCGTCTTCGGTACCGACACCCCGATCGTCCGCGACGCATTTCGTGCCTTCAGCTTCACCGTGACCACCGCTATCGGGCCAGCCCTGCTATTTCACGTGTGCGTCCTGACCACCCGCGAGCCGTGGACCCCGAACAGGCGGACGCTCGCGCCGCATCTCATGCTCACCGTCGCGACGGCTTTTGTCTGTGTCGCCTTCCTCTTTCTGCCCGAAATCGACCGCACTTCGGCGTTCCGTTGGAGCGCACTTGCCGAACTGCCTCCAATTTCTGGCTTGGTCGGGCGCGGCCTGGCGATCATGGAGCTATTGATCTACGTCCAATGGATGATCCTCAGTTTTGTCTTGGTCCGCTGCCTGGCGTTCCACCTCCGCGAACTCAAGAATCATCACGCCACCAGCGAGGTGACCGAGATGCGGTGGATCGGCGCACTCACACTCCCGCTCGGGGGCTATGCCGCTCTCTGCCTTGCGAGCCAATTCCTGGTCATGTTCGGCCGTCAGAACCCCCTGAACGCGATCTTCGACAGTCTGTTGGTCGTTATAATTCTTCTCGTCGTTGCGCTGTGGAGCCTGCGGCCGGCGGATACGGCTGCGTCGCGCCCACCGCAGGAGGTGCGGCTCGCAGCCGAGGTCAAATACGTCAAAAGCGCGCTCGACGGGGATCGCGCCGCGCAGATCGCGCGCAAGCTCGACGCGGCAATGCGGCACGATCGCCTCTATCGCGAGGCCGGGTTGAGCCTCGGGGACTTGTCCAGACATGTCGGCGTGGTGCCCAACTACGTGTCGCAGACGTTGAACGAACGGCTCGGCTTGTCCTTCTTCGATTATCTGAACAGCTGGCGCATCGACGAGGCCCTCGATCTCGTGGACAGGGGCGATCAGACGATCCTGTCCATCGCCTACGAGGTCGGGTTCAACTCCCGTTCGTCCTTCTATACCGCCTTCAAGGCCCGGACCGGCACGACCCCGACCGCCAGGCGCCGGATGGCGGGTGACCTGAGCCCCGTTTCCTCCTCCAGATTTGGGTAGAGTCTGTCCCGACGAAGTAGATGGACGGATGAAGAGATCGAGGTTCAGCGAGGAGCAGATCATCGCGGTGCTGAAAGAGCAGGAGGCGGGCGTGGCGACGGCCGACATCTGCCGCAAGTACGGGGTCAGCTCGGCGACGTTCTACAAGTGGAAGGCCAAGTATGGGGGTCTGGAGGTGTCCGATGCGCGGCGACTGAAGGCGCTGGAGGACGAGAACGCGAAGCTGAAGAAGCTGCTGGCCGAGCAGATGCTGGACAACGCGATGGTGAGCGGGTCGCGCCATCGGTTCGAGCGGCCCCGCGAACGGACGTGACCGCAAAAAGTGGTGATGGCGAGCCCTTGTCCGCCATTGGTCCGAGGACAATGGGCGAGCGCGAAGAGGTCGGTCGTGGCCCATCTGACCGAGGCGCACGGCGTGAGCCAGCGGCGGGCGTGCATGGTGACGGGCTTCGATCGGTCGAGCATCCGCTATCGCAGCGTCCGGCCCGACGACGCCGAGGCGAGGGAGGCCATGAAGGCGGTGGCGGCCGAGCGGCGGCGGTTCGGCTACCGACGGATCCATGTCATGCTCGGCCGCCAGAGGATCGCGATGAACCTCAAGAAGCTCAGGCGGCTGTATCGCGAGGAAGGGTTGCAGGTGAGGAAGCGGGGTGGGCGCAAGCGCGCGCTCGGCACGCGCAGACCGATGGTCGTGCCTGGTGGGCCGAACCAGCGATGGTCAATGGACTTCGTGAGCGACGCGTTCACCGACGGGCGGCGGTTCCGACTGCTGGCCGTGGTCGACGACTACAGCCGGGAATGCCTGGCCCTCATCGCCGACACGTCCCTGTCAGGGGCCCGGGTCGCCCGCGAGCTGGACGCGATCATCGCCGCCCGAGGCAGGCCCGCGACCGTGGTTTCGGACAACGGCACCGAATTCACGAGCACCGCGATCCTGACCTGGTGCCAGCGGACGAAGATTGACTGGCACTACATCGCGCCGTGCAAGCCGACCCAGAACGCCTTCGTCGTGAGCTTCAACGGAAGGCTCCGTGACGAGCTTCTGAACGAGACACTGTTCAGCGATCTCCGCCATGCCCGGACCGCGGTCCGGGCATGGCGGGAGGACTACAACACCTGCCGCCCGCACTCTGCCCTGGGGAACGTCCCGCCGGCCGAATTCCCCGCGCAGATCAGACTGGACGAAAAGGCCGCGTAGCGCGCAGACATCAACCCCAGGACTCTCCCCACTACCGGAGGAAAGTCGGGGCTCAGGTCACGGGCGCACCGTGATCACTGGTTTTTCCCAAGGAAAAAGGTGTCCGCGGTCCTGTCTTGGCGTGTCTGATCGGACTCCACGAAGGCGAGACAACAGGCGGGGCGCGATGACATTGAGAGGGCGTGAACCGTTCATCGCAGATCGCCTGCGTCGGTCACTATTTCAAACTTCGCCACGAGCTATCCGTCCCCCATCATCTCGAACAGTTCGGGCCAGCGGCGGTAGGTCTTCACCTCATTGGGCAGCTCGCGCCAATCCTCCTCACGGTAGCGGTGGCGGTCGGCGGTGAGGGTGGCTTCGATGAGAGCGGGCGTCTTGGTCTTCCAATCCTCGGCCGTCTCGTGGAACTGGAAGCGCCAAGGCTGTCCGGCGCTCACCGTCTCTCCACAGTCCTGAATGTCAATTGCGAGGCGGCGCAGTGCGTCGAGGTCGAGGGCGTAGTCCCTCGCCGCCTCCTCAGAGATGTAGGTAATCCATCCAAGGGACGGGAACCGATACTTGGCGTGGGGGAAGCCACGGGGCATCTCGGAAAGGAACTCCCAGTAGTCTTCAAAGGGCGGGTCTTTTCGAAGACGGTATGGCGGGCATGATGCATTGCCCGCCGCTGCAACTCGGGAGTAGCGATAGCGAAGTAGGTGTCAAAGAACCGGGCGAAGCGGTTGAACACATTCAGAGCGATGGCCCATTGTTTAGGAGCTCTTGACGCCCTATTTTTCAATAGGTCACCGGTCGCAAAGACATTCAAACTTGGGTGCCGAACCCAATCGTTTTCAGGGTCAGCGTAGTTTCGAGGGGCAAAGTTCTCGTAGAAGACGCTGAAGTCGTCATGTGTGATGAACGTCCCAGCATAGCCTCTATCATGCATCGCGTCTCGGAACGCCGCCTTCTCTTTGAGATAGATACGTTTTGGTTTAGGCTGCGGCTCTAGTTCAAATTGAAAATCAGGCCGTAATTTCTTGGGTAATGCGTATAGGGCATCGATTAACCTCTCAGCGAGAGGGTCTTTTACGAAAAGGTTGAGGTGCTGCACATCCTCTGAAATCTGTTCAGGCTCAATTGACCTTCCCCCGCGGTTAGGGCCGGTTTGATCTGGAATTTTCCGGTTGGGTTTGAGTGTTGAGCGGCAGCGTGGAGACCGCAAGAGTCTCAAGCGCTGGCGGGGTGGTTTTCATCAGGA
>NZ_JABVAX010000029.1 GCF_013404595.1 Jannaschia marina
GACGGACAACCACCGGACGTGGTCTACCGCGCCGGCACGACGATCATGCAACCCGACCAGGAGGCCCAGAGAGTAGCTTAGAAAACGCCAGATCCTGTCCAAGGATCGGGGAGCACCTCAACCTTGCCCCATCCCGGAGCGCATGAGGTCTATCATGGTTCTGACCTTGGCCGGCAGGTAGGTGCGGCTCGGGTAGAGCAGCCATGCCGCGGTGTCGAACGTCGTCGCGGTGGCCTCGAGGCCCGGGAACAGATCGGTGAGGCGGTCCCGCGCGAGCGCATCCTCGACGAGCCAGTCCGCAAGCAGTGCAGGGCCGAGGCCCGCGCAGGCAGCCTCGTGCAGGGCAAGCGCGTTCGAGATGACGAGCGGGCCGCTCACCGGGATCCGGATCGGCGGGGCATCCGGTCCGCTCCGGAAGATCCACGCGTCACGGTGACCCGGAACCGCGCTTCGCAGGCAATCCGAGCCGGAAAGTTCCTCCGGGGTGTCGGGCGCGCCATGCCGGGCGATCCAGTCCGGCGCGGCCACCACGCGATAGCGGGTGCCATGCAGTCGGGCCGAGATCATCTCTCCCTCGGGTGCCGGCGCGAGACGCACCGCGAGGTCGATCCGCTCGGCGACGAGGTCGAGGTTTCCGTCGGACAGGATCAGCTCGACCTCCAGCTTCGGCGCCAGATCGCGGAGGCGTGGAAGGAGCGGGACGATCCGCCGTGTCCCGTAGGCGACGGAGGCCGTCAGGCGCAGGAGACCGCTCGGCCGGGTCCGCTCCGCGCGGGCCTCGCGCCGCGCGTCCTCCAGTTGCTCCACGAGGGGCGCGACCCGGCGCAGGTAGGCCTCGCCCTCGGCGGTGAGCGACAGGATGCGGGACGTGCGCTGGAACAGGCGGACCCCGATCCGGTCCTCCACCGCCGCCACCGCACGGGACACCGAGGACGGGTGCAGGTCGGCCTCGCGCGCGACGGCGGAGAAACTGCCGAGTTCGGCGGTGCGCAGGGCGAGGGCAAGGTCGGCGATGTTCATGCGTGCGATATTTGCACAGGCATGATGCGGATCAACTCGTTCTTTGCACAGGTTCCATGTGCAATCGAAGGGGGCGCACCCGCGACGGTCGGCCGTGTCCGGACCGGAGCCCAATCCAGGAGACCCCCATGAAAACACCCATCCTCCCGCTCGCCCTCGCTGCCGCTCTCGCGCCGGTACCGCTCGCCGCCGAGCCTCGCGAATGGACGCTCGACCTCGGGCATGCCCATATCGGTTGGGAGGTCGATCACATGGACCTCGCCCGGACCGTGGGACGGTTCGACGTCTTCGCCGGCTCGTTTCTGATCGATGAGGACGATCCCTCGAACTCCCGCATCCGGATCGCGGTCGACGCCGCTTCGGTGAACTCCAACCACGCGGGCCGCGACAACCACATCCGCAATGCGGACTACCTGAATGTCCCCGCCTTCCCGACGGTCACGTTCACGTCCGACGAGATCTCCATGACGTCCGGGACCGAAGGGACCATGACCGGCACGTTGACGATGCTCGGCGTCGAAGCGCCCCTCGCGCTCGAATTCACCCTGGTCGCGGACCGGGTCTATCCGGACTTCATTCCCGACTACGACGAGGTCCGCGTCGCGTCCTTCGAGGCGACGGGCACGATCACGCGCACCGATTGGGGGATGGACTTCATCGCCTTCCCCGGCTCGCCGACCGGAACGGAGATCGACCTCGACATCCATGTCGACCTCGTCGATTGCGCCACCGTCCCGGCGGCCGAGCTTGCCTCGAACGTGCCCTGCAACTGGGGCCGCGTCGACGGTTTCACCGGACCGAACGAAGGCTGAGGCCGCGAAACCGATCCCCGGATCGAGAGGACGAGACCATGACCACATCCCCCGACCTGTCCGGCCGCACGGCCATCGTCACCGGCGCCTCGCGCGGCATCGGGGCCGCCACCGCCCGGCATCTCGCCACGCTCGGTGCCCATGTCGTCCTGGCGGCCCGCTCCGCCGGTGCGATCGAGGCGCTGGCCGCGGAGATCGAAACCTCGGGCGGCCGGGCCAGTGCCGTTCCGACCGACGTGGCCGATGCCCGCGCGGTCGCCGCGCTGGTGGGCCGCGCGGTCGAACACCGGGGGCGGATCGACCTTCTGGTCAACAACGCCGGCCTCATCGACCCGATCGCCCGGATCGCCGACAGTGACCCGGCGGCCTGGGGCGGGATCATCGACGTGAACGTGAAGGGCGTCTACCACGGCCTTCGCTTCGCCCTGCCGGTCATGTCGGCGCAGGAGGGCGGGGGAACGATCGTCAACCTCTCCTCGGGTGCGGCGAACGGCGCGCTGGAAGGCTGGTCGCATTACTGTGCCTCGAAGGCCGCCGTCCTGCGCCTGACCGGCGTCGCCGACGGGGAGGCGCGCGCGAACGGCGTGCGCGTCTTCGGCCTGAGCCCGGGCACGGTGGCGACCGGGATGCAGGAGCAGATCCGCGAGAGCGGTCTCAACCCGGTCAGCCGCCTTCCGTGGGAAAGCCACATCGGCGCGGATTGGGTCGCGAAGGCCATCGCGTTCCTGACGACACCGGCCGCCGATCCTTGGCTGGGCACGGACTTCTCGCTCAAGGTCGACGCGGGCCGGCGTGCCGTCGGAATGCCTGCCGCGACATAGGATGCACCGGGCCCTGCGAATGGCTCGACGATGTCATCGGCTCGCGCTTCCGGGTGCGACCGGTTCCAGGAACGTCCGTTCCTCCGAGAGGATGAACCGTTTCTGCTGAGCCATGCGGAAGTTCGCCGCGCCGTCCTCGTCGGCCTTCAGCCGGGCGCGGTAGGCTTCGTAATCGGCAAGACTGGTAAACGAAATCATCGCAAGCGCCACGTCGTTCGTCCCTTCATGCGGCAGCCAATAGCCGTGCAGGTCGCCGCCGCAGGCCGGAATGATGCGCAACCAGTTTCGCGCGTAGGCCGCGAAGGCGTCGCGCTGAAACGGGTCGATGCGGTAGCGGATACAGCAGGTGACGGTCATGGGGCCCTCCGTTGGCGAATTGCCCCTTGGTACCGCGCAATCGTTCGATAATGTTTCGGCACGGGCCGAAGCATCGACACGCCCGTTCGTGCGAGGCTCCATCCGAAACGCAGGAGGCGGTCCATGCGCCACGGCCCCGACATCGCTCCCATCGCCGCCCTCGTCGGTGATCCGGCCCGCGCGTGCATGCTGACCGCGCTGATGGACGGGCGGGCGCTGACGGCGGGCGAGCTGGCGCGCGAGGCAGGTGTGGCCGCGCAGACAGCCTCGGGTCATCTGGCGCGGATGGAGGAGGCGGGGCTGCTGGTTCGCCGCAAGCAGGGCCGTCATTGCTACGTCGCCCTCGCCGGGGAGGAGGTGGGCCGGATGCTCGAGGCGATCATGGGAGTGGCCGTCACCTCCGGTCGAACACGTGCCCGGACCGGGCCACGCGAGCCCGCACTCAGAGCAGGCCGTGTCTGCTACGATCACCTCGCCGGAACGCAGGCCGTCGAGCTCCTTGAAGCACTCGTGGCCCGCGGCGCGCTGTGGCAGGAGGACGCCGACCTCACCCTGACCGACGACGGGGCGGCGCTGTTCGAGGACTTCGGCATCGACATTCGCACCCTGCGCACGTCCCGTCGGCCTCTCTGCCGGTCCTGTCTCGACTGGTCCGAACGGCGCTTCCATCTCGGTGGCGGCCTCGGCGCGGCGGTGCTGCTCGCGATTTTCGAACGGGGCTGGGCGCGGCGCGAGGAAGGCACCCGCATCGTCCGCTTCACGGCGGACGGACTGAGGCGGTTCCGTGCAGCCTTCGTATCCGACGGGCAGGGCACGGACGGCACCACGAGGTGAGGTGCGGTCCCGCCACAGGGCGGCCTAACCGATCTTCCGGGGGGCGGCGCGATCGACCGGTCGCGGATCGCCGGCCCGGCCGGCTCCCCTGACGGAACGGATCATGTCTTCCATGTTCGTGCGGACCATCTCCTCGAGCGCATCGAACGCGCGGCGCTCGATCAGGTCGCGTCCGCGGAGGACGGCGTCGATCGCGCGGTCCTCGTTGTCCTCGGTCCACGAGCGGACGACCGTGAAGCCCAGGTCGTAGAGCTTCTGCAGCGTGAACACGGAAATGGGGGGCAGGAAGAGGAGCTGGAACTCCTTGAGACAGGTCGCCGACAATTCCGGCTCCGAGAACGTACCGTCCGCGCAGGCGCGGTCGACGACATCGACATATTGGGCGATCCGGCGATCGAGGAACGACAGGCCGGGGATGGCCGGAATGTCCTTGGAATAGATGTACTGGGCAAGGGCGATCGCATCGCACTGGTCGTCGACGGAGGGCTTGGCGACCCAGAAGCCCTTGCCCTTCCGGTAGTCGACGAGCCCACCCTCGGCCAGCCGGATCAAAGCCTCACGAACGGGAACGGTGCTCGACCCCAGCGTCTCGGCGATCGTGCCAGGATAGAGATGGGTTCCGCCGACCAGCTTGCCCTGGACGATCATGGTCCGCAGCTTGTCGTAGACATGGTGGTCGTCGTGAAAGGACATCGCGTGGCCTCGCTCGAAAACGCGAAGGGAGGGTCCAACGGCTTGTCGCCGCTCGATCCTCCCTCGTCTGTTTCATGGTATCAGATCAATGCGCTGTCTCAAGGGGCCGCGTCGACCGTCCCGGGAGATGCGTGACCCGCACCCCCTCCGCGCCGGTCGCGTGGCGGAACCGTTCGGCCGCGAGAACGAGCAGCACGACGATGAGCCCGTTGACCCAGAAGGCGGTCACGATATCGCCGAGATCGGCCAGAAGGCCGAGACCGAGGGACGCAAGCTGGCCGCCGACCGCGATGCTCACGATCATCACCATCGAGAAGGTCGCCGTCCCCTTCGGATCGACGCCCGTCGCACGACCGAGGAAGACGGGAAAGAGCGCGCCGATCCCCGCACCCATCATCGTGCTTCCGACGAGATAGGCCGACGGGGACCGCCCGAGCACCAGGATCGCGAACCCGGCGGCGATCACCGCGAAGAGCGTCCGCAGGACGAGCGCCGACTGCATCCTCTGATCGAGGATCACGGCGAGGAGACGAACGCCCAGCATCCCGGCGAGGAAGGCCGCATGTCCGAGCCGGGCGACGTTTTCGTCCTGCCCCGACGAGATTCCGAAGCTGACAAGCCAGACATGCTGTCCCTGCTCGATCCAACCCAGGGCGAAGCTCGCCACCGCCAGCAGACCGAGGCTGACCTTGCCGCCTGCCGTGTCGGTGCCGTCCTCTTCCTCTGATCCGTCCGCATCGCGGCCACGGGGTGCCGTAAAGACCATGGCGAGACCGCAGATCCCCGATCCGAGGGCGAAGAGCGCGGCGAGACCGAGAAACGGCAGCGTCCAAGAATACCCGGCCGAGAGCAGGGCGATCACCGCGATCGGGGCCGCGATGTTGCCTGTGCTGAACACGATGTCGAGTGCACTGAGCGCCGCGACCCGGCGGCGCACGAACGCGCGCCCGATCAGCGTGTGCCCCGCGGTGAAGGTCGCCCCGCCCGCAAGCCCGATGCACAGGAACGCGACGGCGAAGGACAAGTAGTCCGGTGCCTGATGGAGCACGACGGCCGCCGCGCTGGCGCAAAGCCCGAGCCCCGCCAGCAGCGGCAGCGGGGCCACCCGGTCGAGCACCGCGCGCGACCCGAACGACCCCAGGCTGAAGCCGACGGACCAGAGGAAGAAGATGGTGCCCGCCGCCGTCGACGTCAGGTCGAAGGCGACGCGGATCTCCGGGAGGAGGGGGCCGAGAACGACCCCCAGAAGACCCCAGGCGAAGAACGTGAAGCCGATGGTGAACAGCAGCAGCAGCTGGGATCTAGCCATTGAAGCGTACCACGGTCTTGAGATCCGGGTTGCCCGCATGGTGCGAGAAGGTGCGGGTGATCGTGGATATGTCCTCGAAATCCGCCGCCCGGGTCACGATCCAGTCGGGCGAGACGATCCCCGTTTCGAGGAGGCCGAGCGCCGTCCGGAGCACCTGTGCCGTCAGCTGCATCGGGTAGATGTCCACGTCGAAGGCGGCCGAGCGGACGTTCACGCCCTTGGCCAGCATCAGCCATGTGTCGAACTTCTGCATGACCATCGAGGCCCCGTAGAGGATGTATGTGCCCTCCGGCCGGATCGCGCGGAGCGCGGCACGGCGCGGGTCTTCCGCCTCCGCCACGTCGGAAATCGGCGGCAGCGCATCGAAGACGTAGTCGTAGAGCGTCGTGTCCGCGCAGGCATCGGTCAGCTCGGCCACTGACCCGTAGCAACGGCCCGCGTAGTTTTCGTAGGCCAGTTTCCGGCGTTCCGCGCTGCGTTCGACAACGTCCACGCGCAGTGTCGCGAACATCCGTTGCAGGATTGCGCCCGCGATCGCTCCGCAGGGGCCTCCGCCGAGGATGAGCACGCTGTCGCCGACGTTCGGCGGATGCCGCAGGATCGCCCGCAAGACCGCCGTGATCGGCTCGAGCAGCGGGGCCGCCTCGTCCGGAACGTGATCGGGAATGACGATCGCCGCAGCATAGCCGTCATCGGTGAAGTGCCGGTCGGTCCGGAACGGAGCCGACTTGTCCTCGCCCGGAAAGACCGGACGAAGGAGCCTGTACTCCGCGAGGCCATCGAAATCGGTCTGGCCGAAATAGGAGATGCGCTGCCCGAGGAGAGATGGGCATTGTTCGGGTCCGATCGCGACGACCGTGCCGACGTATTCGTGACCGGGAACGATCGGATATCGCGTCGGGAGGAGGTTGCCGTGATAGTAGGAGACATCGGTCGAACAGATCGTCACGGCCCGGGTGCGAAGCAGGATCTCGTCTGCCGCGGGCATGGGAACGGGCCGTGTCGTGCGTTCCAGCCGGCCCGGTGCCGTCATCTGGATCGCATGCATCGTCTGCGCAATGGTGGCGTTGTGGATGGTGTCTTTCATGGGTCGTCGCTTTCGTCGTCGGGAAGAACCTCCCAAGGACGAGACTAGGCGCGCGCGCAGACGCTTATCCGCTTATTATCTCTTTATAAACGGCGCGGCCCGACAGAGGCGGTCTCCGCCCCGCGCTCGGGCCCGTCGACCTCGTCCCGCGCTTGCCGGACGAGCTGCGTGACGGTCTCGGCCAACGCCGTGATCTCCTGAGAGATCTGGCGCAGGGTCTGCGCGGAACCGCCGTCGATCCGGGCGGCCTCGATCGAGGTGTTGACGGAGATGGTGCGGATCATGCGCATCACCTGCACCATGCGAAGGAAGATCAGCTGCAGCCTGTCGTTCCGGTCCTGGAGCCGGTCCAGCACCGCATTCTGGTCGGTGGCGGCACGCTCCAGGACGGCACCGGTCAGAGCGACGATCGCAGGGACGGTTTCCGCCGTCGTCCGCCGAAAGAAGTCGAAACAGGGCTGCGCTTGCGGAACGGAGGAGTGCCGCAGGTCGGCCAAACGCCCCGCGAATCCATCCGCCTCCGCGATCTCCGCTCGGCAAATGTGCCGGAAACGCTCGCGAACGGTCGGGGTCAGGGCACGTCGCAGATCCGTCGAATACTGCGAAGCGAAGCGATCGAGATCGGCGCGGGCCGTCGTATGGGCCGCCGGGAAGGTGTGCATGACGATCAGGCTCGTCGACGCCATGATCGCGCTGTCGCGACAGCGTCCGAGGGCGACGACGACATGCTCTTCCTCGGTCGGAAAGGTCAGACCGAGGACATTTCGGCGCGGTCGGGCTCGCTCCGCAACCGGCGATCGATTGTCCATGCCTGCGTACGTAGAAGAAGAAAGATAACGCATGGTGAACGGCCGGTGTTCGGCGCCGACGTCCCGCGAGATGGAGTGCAGACAGAAGCTGCGGTCGCGGCCTGTCGAACCGGAGGAGGTCCCGGTACCCGGCAGACGTGTCGACGACTCCGGCGTTGACGGGCGGGCGGAACGGTGATCCCCTGCCATTATCCGTGTTGATTAAGCGATGAATCAGCATCTGCGTCGCTCAATAGAGCGGTACGGTGCACTTTTTTCCGTAACGCATCCGCTGCGCTTTCGTCGACGGCGTTCCGCCCCGACAGGCAGCAAAAGTAATCGAACGATCCAACGTCGACTGACCGAGTTCTAAGGTACCGGCCGAGAAGTGCTGAAAGCCATGGGCTGAGCTTCTCGCCAAGCTATAGATCTGACTCGATTTTCGGTCATGCGAAATTTTGAAGCAATCGGAGATAATTGAAAAATAATTACACTCCATTGCCCGGCAAATAGGGCCGGAATGTTGTTCATTCGTTTACGCCGCAAAGATATACTGGAGATAATTCGATGACGGTGGAATTAACTGTAACCGGTGCTGTCGATACCCGTGAAGACGTCAGTCACGATATGTTCGGCATAAACGTTCTGATAGACCATCAGACCGACGCGGGACATGTCACGGCTTGGACCGATCAGACGCTCACCGCCCTCGAAACGGAAAACGTTCGCTTTCCGGGGGGACAGCTTCATTCCCTCTACGGCGACGGGCTTCTCGACAACAACGACATTCCGGCCGCCCTCGCGGCATTTCTGGACGACGCGAAAGCGCAGGGCCTGACGGTCACGCTCGTCGTGCCGGTCAAGCCGACCGACACGTCCTACGATGCCTGGGACGC
>NZ_JABVAX010000002.1 GCF_013404595.1 Jannaschia marina
TCGCGCCGTCACTCAGCTTTGGGGTGCAAGTCGCCGATCAACTACGAAAGGACTGCCGCTGAAGGGCTGGAATCTCTAAGCCCATAACCGTCCACAAAACCAGGGAAACTCCAACTCCAGTGCACGAGCTGGGTCTGTCGCTGACCCGGCCCGGCCCCCTTGCGCGAGGACATCGAGACCGAGCCGAAACAAGGCATGGTCCTTTCAATGGAGCCGATGCCCCGGAGCCCCGACGGTGGGCCAGGCGAGGGCGTTCGCAGGGAGCATGACACCCTCGTCATCACCGATACCGGGGCCGAGAATATCGCCGGCCTCCCGCCATGGCGCGGGGGCAAACGTTATCTCCACCCGCCCGGCGAAGGAGGTCTATTCCGCCGCGCCCCGGTGAAAATCCATCCGCTCGTTGAAGTAGCAGGCGGACAGGTGGCCGTCGCCGACCTGTTCCATCGGCGGGCGCTCCCCGGCGCAGGTCTCCTGCGCCTTCGGGCAGCGCGTGCGGAAGACGCAGCCCGAGGGGGGCGACAGGGGCGAGGGCAACTCCCCCTCGATCGGAATGCGCGCATGGGTCGCCCGCTTCGACGGGTCGGGGATCGGGACGGAGGCCAGCAGCGCCTGGGAATAGGGGTGATGCGGCGCGCGGACGATATCGGCAGACGATCCCGTCTCCATCTGGCGGCCCAGATACATCACGAAGATCCGGTCCGAGATGTGCTTCACCACCGACAGGTCATGGGCGATGAAAAGGATCGAGAGGTCCATATCCGCCTGGATGTCCCTAAGCAGGTTCACCACCTGTGCCTGAACCGACACGTCGAGCGCCGAGACGGGCTCGTCGCAGAGGATCAGCCGCGGCTTCACGATCAGCGCCCGGGCGATGCCGATCCGCTGGCACTGCCCGCCGGAGAACTCGTGCGGATAGCGGTTGAGCAGCTTCGGCAGCAGCCCCACCCGCTCCATCATCTCGCCCGCGCGCTTTCGGACCTCGGCCTTGTCGAGGCCCGGCTCGTGGGTCGTCAGCGGTTCGGCGACGATCTGGCCGACGGTCATCCGGGGGTTCAGCGCGGCGAGCGGATCCTGAAAGATCATCTGCACGTCGCGCCGGTGCCGCCGCCGCTCGCCGGGGGACATCGCCGCCAGATCCTTGCCGTTGAAGATGATCTCCCCCGACGCGACAGGCACCGTCCCGGCAATCGCGCGCGCCAGCGTCGACTTGCCCGATCCGCTTTCGCCGACGATGCCCAGCGTCTCTCCAGCGGCCAGTTCGAAGGAGGCGTCGGTCACCGCGTAGAGCTTCTGGTGCGGCGTCCACGGCCAGGCATTGCGGGGCTGGATGTCGAAGGTGACGGACAGATCCCTGACGGACAAAAGGCTCATGCGGCGACGGCTCCCGGTTCGGCGTGGCAGGCGCGCAGCAGGCGGTCATGCGGCAGAAGATCCGGCATCACCGTCTCGCAGCGCGGCTCTTTCAGCGGGCAGCGCGGGGCGAAGGGGCAGCCCGCGGGCAGGCGCGACATGTCGGGCGGCTCGCCCGGGATCGCCGCCAGATCCTCCTGGTCGATGTCGATCCGTGGCACAGCCTGCAGCAGGCCCAGCGTGTAGGGATGGCTCGGCGCCTCGAACAGAGCCCCGGTCGGCCCCCGCTCCATGATCCGCCCGCCGTAGAGGACGATCGTCCGCTCGCAGGCCTCGGCCACGATCCCCAGATCGTGCGTGATGAGGATCAGCGCGGTGTCGAACTCTTCCCGGATTTCGGCCAGCAGATCCATGATCTGCGCCTGTACCGTGACGTCCAGCGCCGTGGTCGGCTCGTCCGCGATCAAGAGCTTCGGGCGGCAGAGCAGCGCCATCGCGATCATGATCCGCTGGCGCATCCCGCCGGAAAACTCGTGCGGATACATCGACAGCCGCGCCGCCGCGTCCGGCATCTTGACCGCGTCGAGCATCCGCGCGGCTTCCGTCCGCGCCTCCTTCTTGCCGATCCCCTGATGCAGGGTGAGCACCTCGGTCATCTGATCGCCGATCCGCATATAGGGGTTCAGCGACGACATCGGGTCCTGAAAGATCATCGCGATCTGCTCGGCCCGGATCTTGTTCATCTTCCGCTCGGGCAGACCCAGGATCTCCTGCTCCTCGAACCGGACGGAGCCCTCGGCCCGCCCGTTCTTTGCCAGAAGCCCCATGATCGCGAAGGCCGTCTGGCTCTTGCCCGATCCGCTTTCGCCCACGACCGCCAGCGCCTCGCCCGGGTCCAGAGCGAAGGACAGACCGTTCACGGCCCGCACCGGGCCATCGTTGGTCGAGAACGTCACGCTAAGATTATCGACGGAAAGTAAGCTCATCAGCGGTCCTTCGGATCAAGCGCGTCGCGCAGGCCGTCGCCGATGAAGAACAGCGCGAACAGCGTGACAGTGAAGAAAAGCAGGGGAAAGCCAAGCATCCAGCCGACGTAGCGCATATGGTCCGCGCCCTGATTGATGAGCGCGCCCCAACTCGTCAGCGGCTCCTGCACGCCGAGGCCGAGGAAGCTGATGAAGCTCTCGAAGATGATCATCGAGGGGACGAGCAGCGTCGCGTAGACGATCACGACGCCCAGGAGGTTTGGTACGATGTGCCGGAAGATGATGACTGGCGTCGACACCCCCGTCGCCACCGCCGCCTCGACAAACTCCGTATTCTTCAGCGACAGCGTCTGCCCCCGCACGATCCGCGCCATGTCGAGCCACGAGATCAGCCCGATCCCCACGAACAGCATGAACATGGATCGTCCGAACACCACGAGCAGCAGGATCAGCACGAACATGTACGGAATCGACATCAGCACATCGACGAGCCGCATCATCAACTGGTCGGTCCGCCCGCCGATGTAGCCCGCGATCGCGCCGTAGGTGGTGCCGACGACAACGGCGACGAGTGCTCCGATCAGTCCGATCATCAAGGAGATGCGGCTGCCTTGCACGACCCGCGCGTAGAGGTCGCGCCCCGTCTCGTCCACGCCGAAGTAATGCCGGTTCTCCCAAGACGGCCCGCCTTCGGTGTAGACGTTTCCAAGAAGCGACCAGTCGACCTCCTCGTTCGACCAGGGTGTCAGGAACTGACCGAAGGAGGCGAAGAGGACGATGAGAAGCAGGATCGGCAGGCTGGCCATCGCGGCCTTGTTCCGCACGAAGCGCCGGCGGGCATCCTGCCAGAGAGAGCGGCCCTTCTCTCCCGCCGGAAGCCCCGCCATATCGGCTGTCTGGGCCATGGTTTTCTGAGCGAACATCGGCAGCCCCCTCAATATCGGATCTTGGGATCGATCCAGGCGTAAAGCACGTCGACCACCAGGTTGAAGAAGATCGTCAGCGCCCCCACGAGGATCGTGATCCCCATGATGACGGAATAGTCCCGCGCGAGTGCGGCAGAGACGAAGAACTGCCCGATCCCGCCGGTGGAGAAGAAGATGTCGATCACGACCGATCCCGTAATCATCCCCACGAAGGCCGGCCCGAGATACGAGATCACGGGCAGAAGCGCCGGCTTCAGCGCATGGCGGAAGATCACCCGCCGCATCGGCAGCCCCTTGGCCCGGGCCGTGCGGATGAAGCCCGCGTTCAGCACTTCCAGCATCGAGGATCGCGTCAGCCGCGCGATCGACGCCATGTAGGAGGTCGAGAGGGCGATGACCGGCAGGATCAGATACTCGACCTGCCCGCCGCGCCAGCCGCCCCCCGGCAGCCAGCCGAGCCACAGCGTGAAGATCAGAACCAGGATGGGTGCCATCACGAAGTTCGGCAGCACCTGGGCGCCGATCGACACGCCGACGGCGAGGTAATCCAGCCAGGAGTTATGGTAGACCGCTGCCGCGATGCCCAGCGTGCCGCCGACCAGGACGGCGACGACGAAGGACCAGAAGCCGTAGGTCAGCGTGATCGGAAAGCCCTGCTCGATCAGGTCGTTCACCGTCCGGTTCGTATAGGTGAAGGACGGCCCGAAATCGAACCGGGTGACGACGTTCCAGATATACGTCCCCATGCGTTCGATCATCGGCCGGTCGAGGCCGTATTTCGCCTCCAGATTGGCGAGAACCTGCGGGGGCACGCCTCGCTCGGTGTCGAAGGGGCTGCCGGGGGCGGCCTCCATCAGAACGAAGGAGAAGACGATGAGCAGGAGCAGCGTCGGGATCGCCACGGCGAGGCGGCGCAGAATATAAGCGGTCATGGCACCCCTCCGTCAGGGTGTGCTTGGGTTATCCGAGGATGGTGGAATCGGAAGAGTCTCCCGCGGTGTCAGCGCGGGACGAGGACAACGCCCCGGCGCATGGCCAGGGCGCAGGTTGAGGGAACGGATCACTCCGCCGCGATGCGGTAGAAGTCCTTCACGTACCAGTTGTTTTCGGCGTTGTTGTACGGCCAGCCCTTGATCGTGCTGTCGAGCATGAAGGCGTTGGCATAGTGGTAGATCGGGATAATCCCCATATCCGCCGCCAGCAGCCGCTCGATCTCGGCATAGTCCGCATTCGGATCGTCCGAGGTCAGAACCGTATCGAGGATCGCGTCGATCTCCGGGTTCGAATACTTGCCGTCGTTGTTCTCGTGATCGGTCCGCAGGATCTTGGTGAAGGTCGAGCCTTCGTTGTAATCCGCACACCAGCCCGAGCGAGCGAGGTCAAAGTTCCCGGCCTTCCGCAGGTCGAGATAGGTCGTCCACTCGTAGTTCGTGAGCGTGATGTCGACGCCCAGCTTCTGCTTCCACATCTGGCTGATGATGGTCGCGATCTGCCGATGGCTTTCAGAGGTATTGTAGATCAGCTCCAGTTCAAGCACTTCGCCATCGGGCCCGAACCCGGCGGCGTCGATCAGTTCGACGGCCTCCGCGTCCCGCTCGGCCTGCGTCATGGTCGCATAGTCGAGTTCGGGAACGGTGAAGCCCGCCGTCTTGGCATGAATGAAGTTATACGCGGCGAGCTGCCCGCCCTGCAGGATCTGATCGACGATCACGTCCCGATCGACGGCGAGGCTGAGCGCGCGGCGTACGTCGGGATCCTGCAGCGCCGGATGGGCATCGGGTCGCTGGTTGATCTGGTAGTAGTAGGAACAGAGACGCGGAACCGACGTCGCTTCGTCCGGATACTGCTCCTGCAGCCGGGGGAACGCTCCGTTCGGCAGCGGTTCGACGTGATCGAACTCGTCCGCCTCCCAGCGGGTCAGCGCCTGGTTCTCGTCGTTGATGATGACGCCGACGACTTCTTCGATAATGACGCTGTCCGCGTCCCAGTATTCCGGGTTCTTCGTGGCTGACCAGCGCTCGTTCAGCGCGACCTCTTCCAGCACGTAGGCACCGTTCGACACTATGTTCTCGGGCGCGGTCCAGTCGTCGCCGTGTTCTTCCACCGTCGCCCGGTGGACCGGCATGAAGGTCGCATAGGTCGCGATCGTCGGGAAGAAGGGCAGGGGCCGCGTCAGGTTGACCCGCAGCGTCCGCTCGTCGACGGCCTCGACGCCCAGCGTCTCGGGATCTGCCTCGCCCGCGAGGATCTCGGTCGCATTCTCGATCGAGGAGAGCTCGATGTACCACGCATAGGGCGATGCCGTTGCCGGATCGACCGCCCGGCGCCAGGAATAGAGGAAGTCCTCGGTCGTGATGGGGTCGCCGTTCGACCAGCGCGCGTCCTCGCGCAGCGTGAACGTCCAGGTCGTGTAATCCGTGTTTTCCCAACTTTCGGCGACGCCGGGGATGACGTTGCCGTCGGCATCCTGGCTCACCAGCGCCTCGAAGAGCTGGCGGATCGCGTGGAACCCTACTGTCTCTTCGTTCAGCGCCGGATCTAGCGTCGGGAATTGGTCGAGCAGGCGGTAGGAAAACACCTGGTTCTCGGCCAAGGTCTCTCCCGTTTCGGGGTGCGTCTCCTGGCCGAGCGCGGTCTGGGTGGAAAGGGCAACAAACGTGGCAGTGGTAAACGACAGTACGGTTCTACGCTTCATGAGGTATCTCGCTGTCTAGTTGGGTGCGTTGATCTGAGAAGGCTCCCGGTTTTCTTGATGACGTCCATCCTTCGCGCGATTCCCGTCCGGCGCAAGGGTCACTTCGGGTTGAACCTGTGCGAAATCGGTCAATCGCCCGGGCCGTGTTGACAAAACGTCGAGTCCAGAGCCGGATACAGGCGAGGTCGACGAAGCTCGCGGCGGATGTTTTGAGCTTCCCGAAGCAGCGCTTGACCAAGTTGCATGGCGCGTAGCACGGACCTTTCGGTTGCGGCAGGTATAGGAATAGGGGAAATCGCGTTGCGTGCCTCGGCCCGGGCCCGAATGTGGTCGGCGTCGTAGCCCTTGTCGACCAGCAGCGCGCCCGGGGCGCGCAGGCCATCACCCATGACGAGGTCGAAGCCCTTGTGGTCCGAGGTCTGGCCTCGCGTCACGTCGGCGCGCATCGGCAGGCCCCACGCGTTGCAGTGGAGGTGGATCTTGGTCGTCCGGCCACCGCGAGAGCGCCCAATACCCTGTCGCGAGGTCTCTCGCGCCGGCCGCATACTGGTGCGCCCGAGCGACGGTACTGTCGATCGTCTGCAAACGGTCGGTCGGGTGGTCGAGTTCGGCCGCAGCCTCGTTGAGCGTCTTCAGAATGGTCTCCCGCAGCCCGGCGGGGCATCCAGCGGCGCAACTGGCGGTAGACGCTCGACCACTTCCCGAACCCTTGGGGCAGGTCGCGCCGGGGGCTTTCAGTCCGCGCCATACAGAACACCCCCGTCGCGCACCCGGCGGTGTTCGGCCCCTGAGGCCCGTTGCGCGCCCGCACGTCCCGGATGAACGGCTCGAAGAACGCCTACCCCGCGTCCGACATCCAAACCCCGCGCCATCCCCATCCCCCGCTCGATCACAATCGGGCAGTGTGAGTCACGTCAGCCAAGTCGGCGGTAAGGGTTTTGTCAATACGGCCTAGGCAGTAGCCTCTCGATCGTCAGGATGGACGGATCTTGGGGAAATATGGAACGCCGCTCCGCAGCAATCACTTGCTATGCGAATGTCTGCTGCTCAGGGCCGCCTTCCCCGTTGGCAGTGCATCGGCAAGTCCAGGTGCTGTGCTGTCTCGGAGGTCGTCTTCGAGCCCAAATTGACCGGCGCTGAACGGTTCATGAAGGTCCGCTTCTGCTCCGCGCCCTTTCTGTGGAGCGCCCGGGCCGAGAGTTTTCGGTTTCTGGTCACGACGGCGGGCTGGGTGATCCGTCGGGAGTGTGGATGTCCGCCGGGGCATTGACCCGATGGCGCTGTAAGGTCGGACCTCGTTGTGATCCTCATGCCAAGCCTCCAGCTGTTCGCGGCTGTCGGCAAGGCTCATGAACCAGTGTGCGGTCGGGCACTCGGCCCGGAGCTTCGAGTTGAACGCCTCCCCTCTCGGAAAATCGCTGCGCGATGCCCTGCCGGGCAGCGGATCCCGGCCTTGCGGCAAGCCTCTGCCACAGGCGGTCCCGCCTCCCACTGCTTCGGTACGAAGGCCTGTCTCGCGCCTCCGTGAAACTCGATGCCTTCATCGGCGTCGCTCCTCTTCCCGGCCCCGCAAAAACCCAGCCGAAAACTCCAGCGTCAAACAGTCCGGTTCGCAGAGGGCAGGGCAGTCATCTATCGCAGGTCTGCCCGGCTCCGCGGGCGCTGTGCTGATCTGTTCGGCCGGCCTTCTCAGTGCGAGCGGAGGGGCGGTTCCTACCGTCGTTCCGGCACCCAGTGGGCGCGTAGCGGGTCCGCTGCTTGCCGACGCGCCGCGGCTGAGCACAGCCTCCTCCGTCTCGCATCGATGCCAGATCTCCGCCTCGAAGATAGGAGCAAGCGTGTCAAAGCCTCCCACAGCGCGACGGGCAGCACGAACCGGGTAATCTTCTGCTCTGTGACCGATCTTCAGCCGGGGTCGGTGTCCAGGCGATAGCCGACGCCGCGCACGGTGATGATCCGGGGGGCACCGGCAAGGTCGAGCTTCTTGCGCAGGCGCGCAACGTATACGTCCACCACGTTGGTCATGGGGTCGGCGTCGGCACTCCAGGCCGTCGACAGGATGCGCTCGCGGCTGTGGACGCGCGAGAGGTCGGAAGCGAGCAGCCAGAGCACGTCGAACTCCAGCCGCGTCAGCCCGAGTACCTGCCCGCCGATCCGGCCCTCGCGGCGCCCCCGGTCGAGTGTCAGCGTCCCGCAGCGCGCCGTCTGCGCCGCGGTCCCGCCGACGGGTGCCCCGCCGCGGCGGATCAACGCTGCCAGCCGTGCGAGAAGGACGTCGAAGGCAAACGGCTTTGCCAGGTAGTCGTCGGCCCCGCGCTCAAGTCCCTCGATCACGTCCTCGTCCGCGTCTCGTGCCGTCAGCATCAGGATCGGAGTCGTCACCCCCCCGGCCCGCAGTCGCTCGCAGACTTCCATGCCGCCGATATCCGGCAGCATGACATCGAGGACGACCACGTCCCAAGACGCGCCGAGGCCCAGGTTGATGGCCTCCGCGCCGGTCGGGACGACCGTGACCTGATAGCCTTCGGCCTTCAGGCCCCGCTCCACGAATGCGGCGATCCGGGCCTCGTCTTCCAACAGCAGCAGGCGGTTCACGCCGGTCCTCCATCCTCGGGATCGACCGGACGGGACAGCGTCAGAGTGACGGTCGTGCCATTACCTTCCCCGCTTGCGATCGAGAGCGCTCCGCCATGGGCCTGCGCGATGGCCTGCGCGACCGGCAGACCCAGCCCCGTCCCGCCCGGCAGCGCGTTCGAGCCGCGCACAAACCGGTCGAGAACATGCGGAAGGTCGGCCGCGGGGATACCGATGCCGCGATCGCGCACATCGATTTCCACTGACCCCGCGGCGCGGCGCGCCTCGACGGTGATGGTCTCCCGGTCGGGCGAATAGCGGATTGCATTGTCGAGAAGGACCATTAGGAGCTGGTGGACGCGCCCCGGGTCGACCTCGATCTCCGTCCCCTTGGCTGCAGCGTCGGCAACAAGCCCGATCTCCACTCCCTCGGCAAGCTGCCTGGCGTCGGTGACGGTCCGTTCCAGCAGGGGCCCGAGCCGCACGCGCGATAGGTTCAGCGGAGCCTCGCCGGCCTCGCGCCGGGCCACGAACAGCAGGTCGTCGACGAGGCGACTCATGTGCTCGCTCTGCTCCACGACACCGCCGAGCGCCGCTCGCGCGCCCTCGTCCAGCGTCTCCGCGCTCAGGCGCAGCGCGACTTCGGCCTCGCCACGCATCACGGTGAGCGGCGTACGCAACTCGTGGCTGACGTCGGCCAGAAAGCGGCGGCGCGTGGCGTCCTGCGCCGAAAGCCGCGCGTTCGCATCCTCCAATTCTGCGGTCCGGGCGGCGACGCGGCGCTGCAGCTCTTCCTCCTCGGCGCGGAGGGCCCGGTCCGAGCGTTCCAGCTGCACGGCCATGACGTTGAAATCGCGGCTCAGTCGCCCGAACTCGTCGCGTCCGCCCTCGGGGATGCGATAATCCAGCTCTCCGCGCGCGAGGCGCGTTGCTCCTTCGAGGATCGACCCGAAGGGCCTCATGAACGTGTTCAGCAGCGCGAAGACCCCGACGGCCGCCGTGACCAGCGTCAGCAATCCGGCAATGGTGCCTATCCAGACCGAACGTCGGCTGAGTGCGGCGATCTCGGCGCGCGCTTCCAGGACCTCGCCCGCATCGTCGGCGATGGACAGGTCGATCAACGGGGCGAGCCGCTCGTCCAGCGCCTCCACGGCGCGGGTCAGCGGCTCGGCCAGGGCATCCACCGGCAGCGGCCCACGGACGTCGAAAGCGAGTTCGTCGAGAATGCGTTCGATGTCGCGGAGAACGACCTCGATCCGGTCGAGCCGTTCCAGCTCCTCCAGTTCGCCTTCGCCCCGGAACTCCACCTCGTCCGCCACGATGCCGCGGATCATCTCCACGTCACGCTGGACGGCATCCTTCGTCTCCCTCAGGCGCGAGAGGTAGGCGTCCGACGGTGCCGCGGCGGCAGTGATATAGAGGCGCAGCATGTCGCTGACGTTGGTTTCCATAGTCAGGTAGAGGGCGAGTTGTTCCTCGGCGAGCGTCACCGACTCGAGCCCACGGTCGATGCCTCGCGCCAGAATAAGCGTTAGCGTCGCGCAGAGCGCGGCACCGGAGGCCAACGCGACGGCGAAGTCGACGATCTTGGTCCGAAACTGCACCGTTCAGCCTCGGCCGATGCGCCTGCGGTCAGTCGTCGTCATCATCGTCATCCCCATCATCGTCGTCCCCGTCATCGTCGTCGCCATCATCATCATCGTCGCCGTCATCATCGTCGCCGTCATCATCGTCGTCGCCGTCATCATCATCGTCGTTATCGTTACCGCCACCGAAGACGCTGCCGGCTCGGCCCTCTTCCTGCTCTCCTTGGCTTGATCCACTCGTCCGCTCGCGGCGACGGATCGTGTAGCCCAGTTCCCGGATCGCCTTGTAGAGTTCGTCCGCTGTCGCCATGTCACCCCTGCGCTCGGCTCGCGCGGCCCGGCGCGCCAGAAGACGCACGACATCTGGGATATCCTGGTTCTGGATCCGCAGGACGAAAGACGAGATCGGGTCGGACGCGGGCGCAACGGCAAAGGCCAACGCCGCGGCCGGTGCCGTCACGATCAGCAGGAGTACCAGGGCGATGCGCCGCACAAGAGGCATGTCGTCGATCCTTCCGGCCGGGATCCGGCATCGGCCGCCAGGCGCGACCGATGGCCCCCACTATAAGCGTGCCTGCGTCGATGACGCCAATCGCGGCGGGAATCCAGTGCCCTGAGCTTTCATGAACACCTCTTAATGTAGCGTTCATCCGCTGTTCATCTTCGCGAAAGGACGCTCTCAGAGAGGCTACATAGCTTGGATTTCATCGACAACACCCACCGGGAGAGACCAGATGAAATACTTCAAGCGCATCCGCAGCGACATCCCCACCGAACCATTCCTGAAGGAAATCGCCTCCGTCGACGACGCCTGGGCAGAGGCGACCGGCCGTCAGGACAAGATTGCCGTTCAGCGCGAGGCGCTGGCCGTTCCCCTGCGCGGGCTGCGCAAGTCGCAGATTCTCGGCCGCAATCGCCGCGATGTCCACGAAAGCCGCTGGACCAGCGGGTCGGCCAAGTACCCCCTCGCCCGCGCCTTCATCGCCGACGTCGCCGCCGAACTCGACGCGGACCTCAGCCGCGCCAAGATCGTCTGCCTGCCCGCCGGGCGGCGGGTCTATTCCCATATCGACCGCGGCGAATACTACCGCTTCCGCGGCCGCTATCACTTTATTCTGAAGTCTTCCGCCGGGTCGTGGATTAAGGCCGGCGACGAAGAGATGCGCATGAAGGAGGGCGAGCTCTGGTGGTTCGACAACGACCAGATGCACGAGGCAATGAACGACGGCGACGAGGACCGCATCCACATCATCTTCGATCTGCTTCCAGCGGAGATGCGCGCGAAGGCCGCCGCATCGACCGAACGGGCGCGGGCGGCCCTCGAAGAGGCGGCGTGAGCGCAATGGAAGACGTCGTCAGAATATTCCGCAGGGGCGTGCCGGGCCTGATCCCGGATGCCTGGATCGTCGGCCCGGCCGAGACGCCCCCCGCCCCGCCGGTGGTCGTCATCCACGGGATCACCCGTGGCGTGGACGAGATGGTGGACCGGCTCGCGCCCCGCGCCCGCGCTATGGAGCGGACGCTCGTTTTGCCGCATTTCTCGCAGACCGAGTGGCCGCGCTATCAGCGCGCGGCATGCAAAAGCCGGGCCGACTGGGCGCTCCTGCGCCTGATGGCGGCCCTGCGCGAGGAAGATCGCATCCGTGCCGGCCGCTTCGACCTCTCGGGCTTCTCGGGCGGCGCGCAGTTCGCCCACCGTTTCGCCTGGCTCTACCCCCGCAGCGTCGACCGCCTCTGCGCGACGGCACCGGGCTGGTGGACCTTCCCGGACCCCGCAGCCGCCTGGCCGCGCGGAACGGCGGGCGGGGCGCAGGGCTTCCGGCTCGAGGCGAACCTGCGCGCCTTTCTCGACCGCCGCATCACCGTCTGTGTCGGCAGCGATGACATCGACCGCGACCCAAACCTGCGCCAGGGCATCGAGATCGACGCCCAGCAGGGTCAGACCCGCGTGTCGCGCGCGGCCGCCTGGGTCGCGATGGCCGAGGCTCGCGCCCGCGCACTCGGGCTCGACCCCGCTATCTCGCTCCGTGTGCTTCAGGGCTGCGGCCACAGCTTCTCCGATTGCGTCACCCGTGCCGCACTCGACCGCGACTTCGTCGCCCCCGCCGCGCCCCGCGCCCTTCCGCCCCCCGCCCGCTTTCAGAAAAGGAAAGCCGCATGACCGACATCGTTCCCCTCCTCCGCCACGCCCCGACAGAGGGCGCGAAATGGAGCTTCGCCACCCGCCGCGTCCTGCGCGTGGACTGCGCCGCTATCATCGGTGACCTCACCGCGGTCGAGGCCGGCGACCTCATCCTGGCCGAGGTGACCCGCATCGGCAGTCACAAGCGCCTGCAGATGGCCGACGGCCGTTTCTCTCCGCTCTGGCCCGGCGACCGGATCGTCGTCACCTGTGCCGACCGCTATGCCGTCGATCAGTTCGACGGCCGCGCGACCCTCTTGGACGACGGGGCCGACCTGCTGGCCGGAGGCGGCGTCTGCGGGACCATCGCATCGAAGCATGACAAGATCGCGCGGGGCACCCGACTCGCCGTGATTGGCCGCATCGCCGACGTGGAAGGCCAGCCGGTCAACGTCGCGCGCTACGCCCTGCCGTCCGCCGCCGCGTCCGGTCGGCCGCCCCTCGTGGTGGGCCTGCTCGGCACAGGTATGAACGCGGGCAAGACGTCCGCCGCGGCGGGCTTCGTCAACGGGTTCACGCGGCTCGGCCACCGGGTCGCGGCGATCAAGGCGACGGGTACGGGCTCCTTCGGGGATGCCCACGAATACGAGGCGGCGGGCGCCGCGCGCGTGCTCGACTTCACCGACGCGGGCATGGCCTCCACCAACCGGCAGCCGCTCGATCGGCTGGTGGCGGCGACCGACGCGCTCTTGGCCCATGCCGCCGATTGCGACATCGCGGTCGTCGAACTGGCCGACGGCGTCAGCCAGGTCGAGACGGCGGGCCTGCTCTCGCGGCCCGACTACGTGGCGCGCTTCGACGCCATGATTCTGGCGGCACCCTGCGCAATGGCAGCCCGCGGCGGCCTCGCCTGGCTCGCGGAGCGCGGCATTCGGCCCCTTGTGCTGAGCGGTGTGCTGACCCGCGCGCCGCTCGCCGCCGAGGAAGTGACCGAGGCAACCGGCTTGCCCGTGCTCTGCCGCGACACGCTGGCGGACCCTGCAACGGCTTCGGCGATTGCCTCGAAACTGGCCGAGCGGCGCGCGGCGTGAGCCGCCGCCCCCCTCTCCTCGGCGCGCGTCGCTGGGTCGCGCTGGCGATCCTCGTGGCGCTCGCCCTCGGGCAGGCGATGACGATGATCGTCACCGCCTTCGCCACGCGCGACATCTTCATGTACCTACGCGATGGTGGCGCGGCCCCGCCCAACGGTGCCCTCTTCGCGATCGCGACGGCGGGGCTCGCGCTCTGCCTGCTGCGCGCACTCGAAGGGCGCGTCGGCGAGGGTGCGGGGCAGAGCTACGCCGCCGCCATCCGTCGCACGCTCTTTCGCCACGTGACCCGCATGCCGTCGCGCGCCATCGCCGAGCGGCGCTCGGGCGCGCTGGCGCTGCGCTATGTGGGTGACCTCGCCGCCTTCAAGGGGTGGATCGCACGTGGCCTCGCCCGGCTAATCTCGGCAGCGATCACCATCCCGGCTGCACTCCTCATCCTCTACATCCTCGAGCCCGCGCTCCTCTGGGCGGCACTCGGGCCGCTCTCGGCCGTCCTTCTGTGCATCTGGCTGCTGGGCCGTCCGCTCGGCGCGGCCCATGCGACCCTGCGGTCCCGGCGTGCTGGCCTCGCCGCTGCGATGGCGGAGCGTCTGCCTCAGGGCATCGCGCTGCGGCGCGCGGGCCGGATGCGAACCGAACTGAAGGCGCTGACCGCGCGCTCCCGCGCCGTGGCCGAGGCCGGCGTCCACCGCGAATGGCTGGCCGCGACTGTCCGCGCCCTGCCGGACGCGGGGGCGGGGCTCGCCGGGGCGCTCTGCCTCTGGGCCTGTCTCCGGCTGGGCCTCGGCGTGCCCGAGGCCGTTGCGGCGCTGACCGCGCTCGCCATGGTCGTCTGGCCTCTGCGCCACTTGGCCGACGTCGCCGATCGCCGCCGCGCCTACGTCGTGGCCCGCGACAAGCTCGACCGGATGCTCGCCACCGATCGCCTACCGACCCCGTCGAAGAGCGCGGGCGAGACCGAGGCCCCCGCGATTCGCATCGCGCAGGCCGAGACGCCGGGCGGCGCACCCCTGACTCTGACCCTTGGGCGCGGTGAGATGCGTCGCCTCGCCGGCCCCTCGGGCGCAGGCAAGACGACGCTCCTCCTCGCGCTCGCCGGGCATGATCGCGTACCCGCGGCCGAGCAGTTCGAGGTCTGCGGCGTGGCTCCCGGCGCCCTGACCACCGGCCGCGTTCTCTACCTCGGGCGGCAGGCCCCCACCCTGCGCGGCTCGCTGCGGCGAGAAGTGACTATCGGCCTCGGGCGCAGCCCCGACGACGACGAAATCGCCAACGCCCTCGACGCGGCGGGCCTGTCGGAACTGCGTGTCCGTCTGGACGGCCCCGATGGCCAGATCGCCGAGGGGCGTCGCAATCTGACCGCGACGGAACAGGCCGGTCTGCACATCGCCCGCGCTCTCCTCGCCCGGCCGGACCTCGCCCTGATCGACGCCGACGAGCTGGGCCTCGGGCACGGCGGGCTCGCTCGGCTGGTCGCGCATCTGGCCAAGGTCGGTTCCGCGGCGCTGATCGTCACGTCCGAGCCCGCGGCGATCCTGCGACTGGGGGAGCCTGTCCGCCTGTCCCCGGGGACGTCAACGCCCCCCACCGAAGTGGACCGCCCGAAGCCGGTGGCGGGCCGGGTCGCCTAGGCCCAGCACCCATTGACTTGGTTGCGGCTGCCGAGTGTCGCCGCTTCAAGCGCTCAACCCTCAGGGGAGAGACATGAGCGATCTACACTGGCTGACCGAGGCTCAGATAGAGTGGCTTCCGGCCGTGGTTCCGCAAGAGCCATGGTGTGTCACACGTTGGCGATCGGCGCGTCTTTAGGCTCATGCCCCATTGGTTTGCGATTATTGCGGTGGTTCCCGGTTTGAAAACGAGCGGTGAACATGTCTGATCTTTTCTGGTTGAGCGACGCGCAGATGGCGCGTCTTGAGTCTTTCTTCCCGAAATTCCACGGCAAACCCCGCGTCGATGATCGTCGTGTGCTGAGCGGGATTATCTTCATCAATCGCAATGGCTAACGTCGGCGCGATGCCCCTGCGGCCTATGGGGCGCACAAGACGCTGTACAACCGTTGGAAACGGTGGAGCGAAAAGGGCATCTTCGCCCGGATGATGGCCGGTATGGCTGCCGAACACAGCGCAGAGAAGACTGTGATGATCGACGCCACCTACCTCCAGACCCACCGTACTGCGACCGGTCTGGGCGTCAAAAAAGGGGGGCCGGACGCCTGACCGGTCGGACAAGGGCGACATGAATACGAAGCTGCACGTGATTTGCGACAGCCTGGGACACCCGCTGAACCTGTTTGTGACCGCCGGACAAGTCGTCAGTGACTACATCGGAGCGCGGGCGTTGCTCAGCAACCTGCCGAATGTTGATTGGCTGTTAGGGGACCGCGGCTACGACGCCGACTGGTTCAGAGAGGCGTTGAAAGGCAATGGGATACGCGCCTGCATCCCTGGCCGAAAACAGCGGAAGAAAGCGCTGAAATACGGCAAGCGCCGTTACAGGCGGCGCAACCGGATCAAGATCATGTTCGGCAGGCTGAAAGACTGGAGGCGCGTTGCAACCCGATACGATAGATGCCCGAAGGTATTCCTGTTTGCCATCGCTCTCACAGCACTCTTCATCTATTGGCTATGGGAACTGACCCTAGGGCGACGTTGGTGACGATCGTAGGCGGACGACCCTGCACGATTTCTATGTGTCAAGTACCGTCTCCACGAACAATGTGCGAACGACATGTAAGGACGAAGGCCGTTTTTGGCCATTGGGTCCGTCCAGACACCGCCATGCGGAGAGAAAATCTCTCACTGCACGAGTGGCTGAGGCAAGGAGGCGCATTGGGTGCTTAAATCACCGCCAACACACAGGCCGCTGCGGATCGTCGCATCCGCTGGCGTCAGTGCTCTGGAACGCTCATGGCGACGCCTGAAGATTGGGCCCGAGAGCAGCTAACCATGTGCGCGGGAGGCAGCTATTTCGCCGAAATGGCACTTTTCTCGTGGCACCGACAACACAGCCCATTCCAAGCGTCAGCCGCACTTCGAATAGCCGCAATTCCCACAGGTCGCGCAGCCTTCGACCATGTGCAGCTCGAAGCTGCCGCAGTTGGGACAGGCCGGGCTCGGGGCGGCGGCGGCCGTCGGGTCGACCGGGTCGATCTTGAGGCCGAGGCCCTCGCCGGCGAGGAAGCCGGTGGCGATCATGTGCTTCTCGATCACGCCACCGATGGCCGCGAGGATCGAGGGCACGTATTTGCCCTGAACCCAGGCTCCGCCGCGCGGGTCGAATACGGCCTTCAACTCTTCCACCACGAAGCTCACATCGCCGCCGCGCCGGAAAACGGCCGAGATCATCCGCGTGAGCGCGACCGTCCAGGCGAAATGCTCCATGTTCTTCGAGTTCACGAAGATCTCGAAGGGCCGGCGCTGCCCGTCGAGGGAGATGTCGTTGATCGTGATATAGAGCGCGTGCTCGGACATCGGCCACTTGATCTTGTAGGTCTCGCCGGTCAGGCGCTGCGGCCGGTCGAGCGGGTCGGCGAAGGTCGGCGTGGTCGCGGGCAGGGTCTCGGGCTCCGGCGTCTCGCTCAACACGCTGCCGGTCACGTCGTTCGGGCGGTAGGTCGTGCAGCCCTTGCAGCCCTGCGCCCAGGCCTCGCGATAGACCTCCTTGAAGGCGGCGAAGTCGATGTCGGCCGGCACGTTGATCGTCTTGGAGATGGAGCTGTCGATCCAGTACTGCGCCGCCGCCTGCATGGCGACGTGATCGCCGGGCGTGAGGTCGGAGACGCGGACCATGTGCGAGGGCAGGGGCGCGTCGCCGTGCATCTCGCGCCAGAGCGCGACGGCATAGTCCTGCACGACCTCCTCCGTCCGCGTCCCGTCGGGCTGCAGCACCTTGCGGGTGTACTCGTGTGCGAAGATCGGCTCGATCCCGCTCGACACGTTCCCGGCCAGCAGGCTGATCGTGCCCGTGGGCGCGATCGAGGTCAGGAGCGCGTTGCGCAACCCGTGGTCCGCGATGAGCGCGCGCGTCTCATCCGAAAGGCGCCGAACCATCGGCGCGGCGAGGATCGCGTCGCGATCGTAGAGCGGGAACGTCCCCTTCTCGGCGGCGAGCCGGGCGGAGGTCGCGTAGGCGGCGTTGGCGATGATTTCGAGCCAGTCGCCTGTTGCCTTCGCCGCCTCTGATCCGCCGTAGAGCAGCCCGCACATGGCGAGCGCATCGGCAAGGCCCGTCACGCCCAGCCCGATGCGGCGCTTGGCGCGTGCCTCCTCGGCCTGCTCGGGCAGGGGGAAGCGGCTGGCGTCGACGACGTTGTCCATCATGCGGATGGCCGTCGCGGTGAGATCGGCCAAGGCCTCTCCATCCAGCGCTGCTCCGGGCGTGAACGGGTCCGACACCAGCCGCGCCAGGTTTACCGAGCCCAGCAGACACGCCCCGTAGGGCGGCAGGGGCTGCTCGCCGCAGGGGTTCGTGGCGGCGATGGTCTCGGCGTAGGCGAGGTTGTTCTGCGCGTTGATGCGGTCGATGAAGATGACGCCCGGCTCGGCGTAGTCGTATGTCGCCCGCATGATCGCGTCCCAGAGCTCGCGCGCGCGGATCGTGCGGTGGACCCGCCCGCCGAAGACAAGCGGCCATTCCGCGTCGGCGGCCACGGCCTCCATGAACGGATCGGTGACGAGGACCGAGAGGTTGAACATCCGCAGGCGCGCCGGGTCGGACTTGGCGGCCACGAAGTCGAGCACGTCGGGATGGTCGCAGCGCAGGGTCGCCATCATCGCCCCGCGGCGGGACCCGGCGGACATGATGGTGCGGCACATCGCGTCCCAGACGTCCATGAAGCTGAGCGGGCCGGAGGCGTCGGCGGCCACGCCCGAGACCTCTGCCCCCTTCGGCCGGATGGTCGAGAAGTCGTAGCCGATCCCGCCCCCCTGCTGCAGCGTCAGCGCGGCTTCGCGCAGGGCCCCGAAGATGCCCGACATGCTGTCCTCGATGGTGCCCATGACGAAGCAGTTGAAGAGCGTGACCGACCGGTCCGTGCCCGCGCCGGCGACGATGCGGCCCGCGGGCAGGAAGCGGAAGTCCTGCAGCGCGGCGCGGAACGCGGGCTCCCAGGCGGCAGGATCGGCCTCGGGGGCGGCAAGGGCGCGGGCGATCCGGTCCCATGTGGCGTCTATGTCGGCGTCGAGCGGCGTGCCGTCGGCGGCCTTGAGGCAGTACTTCATGTCCCAGATCTGCGCTGCGATGGGCGCGGCAAAACGGCTGGGCAGGGGCTGGCCGGTGTCGGGCATCTGGTCACATCTCGCTAGGGCTGGTTGCGCGCGCGTCTCAGGCGACTAGATATACCCCATTCGCCGGGAGATTCCCATGATCAACCTCATCAAGCTCAGCGTCGGCTCCGAATCGGTCGAGAGCATGACCGCCTGGCAGGCCAGCGCCCGCGCGCAGGGGGCGGACGGCCTTCCGCGTCATATAACCCGCATGTGGCCCAAGCGCGCGGCGGAGGTGCTTGACGGTGGCTCGATCTACTGGGTCGTGAAGGGCGTGATCCAGTGCCGGCAACCGATCCTGCGGCTCGACGAGGTCACGGGGGCCGACGGCATCCCGCGCTGCGCGATCGTGCTCAGGCCCGGTCCGATCCCGGTGGTGCCGACGCCCAAGCGCCCCTTCCAGGGCTGGCGCTACCTGCGCCCCGACGACGCTCCACGGGACACGGACCCGGCCCGCGTCTCCGAAGCGAAGCTGCCGCCGGAACTGTCGGTCGCGCTGGCGGAAATCGGCGTGTTGTGACCCCCGCACGGGGTGGTTGATTTCGATCATGGCCTCGGGTGCGGGGCTCGTGCATGGTTGCGAAAACAGAGCAGATCCCGGAGCCGACCCATGACGCCTCGCGCCGTCCTTCCCCTCATTCCGCTGGCCCTTGCGGCCTGCAACGCCGAGCCCGAGCCACGCACAGATGCGGCCCATGGCGCGAGCCTCTTCGCGCAGAATTGCGCCGCCTGCCATGGTGCCGACGGCACCGGAGGGAGCGGGCCGGATCTGACCACCATATCCGCACGCAATGGCGGCACCTTCCCGCGCGACCGCGTGCTGGCGCAGATCGACGGGCTCGACCGTCATGCCGAAGCCGGCGCGGTGATGCCGGAATTCGGTGCCGGCGACCTTGGTCCCGCGATCATCGTCGAGGAACACGAGGGTCTCGGCACGCCGATTCCCTCCGATCTGATCGCGCTCGGGGCTTACCTTAGGTCGATCCAGCAGTAGCGCCTACCGCAGCACCGCCGTCAGGTCCGGCCGCGTGCCGTTGTTCCGCCGGATGATGGCGTCGAGCGTCTGGCCCGCGCCGTCGAGCACCGGGCGGCCGTTCACCGCGATCGTGGCGGAGCCCCGCCGCGTGATCTGGCTCAACACCTTCCGCCCCGCCGGATGCGCGGCGATCTGCACGGTCGTCGGCGTGCGGAGGCTCGTGAACCGTTCCATCGCGGTGATCCGCCCGGCCTGATTGACCGCGATGGCGATGTCGAGCATGGCGATCTCGGTCTCGAACTGCGGTTGGACGTAGAAGACCATCTCCCGGTCGTTCCCGGCGCGCGGTCCGATCTGGTAGCAGATGAAGTACTTGGGCCCGTAGCTGCCCGCCCGCTGCGTGACGAACCAGGAATAGGTGCCGCGCGCACCCGGTCGCCGTCCCTCGAAGCGGTCCAGCGCCTCCGCCAGCCTCCGATCCGTCCACGACAGGAGCAGGTCGGCATCGTACTCGTGGATGCGCAGCGTCGTGCGCGCCTCGTAGCGTTTGGACCGGGTCCGGCTTTCGAGCGTGCAGCTGCCGAGGGCCAGACCTTCGTCGGCGAGACCCAGAACCACGCGATCGGGGTTGCCGATGGGGCCGAGGGCATGGACGGTTCCCGCGAGGTTCGCGTCGCCCTTGTCGAGGAAGGCATAGCGTAGCTCGTTCTGTGGCGTGACGTAGCCGAGCGCTCCTTGGCAGGCAGTCAGAGCCAGGCAGGCGATCGGTAGCAGGAAACGGAACATGGCAACTCTCCTCGATAACGGTGCGAGGAGGATCGGCATTCCGCTCAATTCGGCCAAGTCAGGGAAACCCGACCCCGGCCACGGACGGCAAGGGGTCGCAAATCGCCCCCGTCCTGTCGGGCCCGCCCACGCCCCTCGCGCCGGTTTCGCCAATGTGGGGCCGATCAATTCGGGGGACGGGCCATGCAAACCCACGTCAAAGCTCTCATCGTCGGCGGCGGGGCCGTCGGAACCGGCATCGCCTATGCGCTGTCGAAGGCGGGGTGGTCGGACATCGTCCTCCTGGAGCGTGACGAGCTGACGGCCGGGTCGACCTGGCATGCCGCGGGCCTGCTGCCGCTCTTCAACATGGGCTACGCCACCAGCCACATCCACGACCACTCGGTCAAGATGTACAAGGAGCTGGAGGCCGAGACGGGCCTGAACCCGGGCTTCAGTGTCGTCGGCAACCTGCGCATGGCCCAGACGCAGGACCGGATGGACGAATACGAGCTCTACGCGGCCACGGCCGAGACCGTCGGCATCCCCTACGAATGGATGACGCCCGCCCAGATCAAGGAGCGCTGGCCGCTGGTGCGCACCGAGGATCTCAAGGGCGCGATCTTCCACCCGACCGATGGCTACATCAATCCGGCGGACGTCACGATGGCCATGGCCAAGGGCGCGCGCGACCGGGGCGTCAAGGTCGAGCGGCGCTGGCAGGTGGACGCCTACGACTGGGCCGGTGACCACTGGGACGTCACGATCACGAAGATGGAGGAGAAGGGCGGCAACCTCGTCCCGACGGACGAGCGCATGGTCGTGCACGCCGAACACGTCGTCACCGCCACCGGCAACCACGCGCAGCGGACGGCGCGCCTTCTCGGCGTGAAGATCCCGGCGATCCCGGTGGAGCATCAGTACATCGTGACTGAACCTGACCCCGCGCTGGTCGAGTACCGCAAGACGAACCCGCAGCACCCCGTCCTGCGCGACGCGGACGCCAAGTGGTACGTGCGCGAGGAGCGGGGCGGCTGGATTCTCGGCCCTTACGAGAAGAACGCGCCCGCGCGCTTCCTCTACGACGTGCCCGACAGCTTCCGCGCCGACCTCTTCCCCCTCGACCTGGAGCGGATCGAGGCGGAATACATGTCCTTCATCCACCGCATCCCCTCGTCCGAGACGGCCGGCCTGAAGGACGACTACAACGGTCCTATCTGCTACACGCCCGACGGCAATCCGCTGGTCGGCCCGGTGCCGGGCCTGCGCAACATGTGGCTGGCCGAGGGGTTCAGCTTCGGGATCACGGCGGCCGGCGGAACCGGTCACTACCTCGCGCAGATGATGGTCGAGGGGGAGGCCGAGATCGACATGGCGTCGCTCGACCCGCGGCGGTTCGGCAGTTGGATGACGACGGAATACGCCGCCCGCAAGAACGAGGAGTGCTACGACCACGTCTACATCCTGCACCACCCCGACGAGGAGCGGCCCGCCTGCCGCCCGCTCAAGACGGCCCCCGCCTATGACCGGCAGAAGGCGCGGGGCGCGCAGTTCGGTTGCGTCAACGGGTGGGAGCGGCCGAACTACTACGGCCCTGTCGATGCGCCGGACAGTTTCGATCACGACAGCCGGTCGTTCCGGCGCGGTGATTGGTGGCAGTATGCCGTAGAGGAGGCAAAGGCGATCCGCGAGACGGCCGGCCTCATCGACGCGACGGCCTTCACCAAGCACAAGCTGCGCGGCCCGGGCGCGGCGGCTTTCCTCGACTGGTTCACGACGAACAAGCTGCCCAAGGTCGGGCGCATCAACCTGACCTACGCGCTGACCGACGCGGGCACGACGCGCACCGAATATACCATCGTGCGGCTGGCCGAGGATACGTTCTACCTCGTGTCGGCGGGGGCGTGGCAGAGCTACGACAGCGACTATCTCGCGCAGGCGATCAACGACAATGTCGACCGGTTCGGGCCGATGTGGCTCGACGATTGCACGGGGATGCACGGCGTCTTCGCGCTGGCCGGGCCGAATTCCCGTGCCGTCCTACAGGCGATCGTGCGCGACGCCGAGCCGGAGACGGTGCTGTCGAACAAGCGGTTCCCCTGGCTCTCGGCGCGGCGGCTCGAATTGCTGATGTGCCCGACGAACGCGATCCGCGTGGCCTACACGGGGGAGCTGGGGTGGGAGCTGCATCACCCGATGGAGATGCAGAATTACCTCTTCGACCGGCTGATGGAGGCGGGCGCGGGCCACGGGCTGAAGCTTGTCGGCGCGCGGGCGCAAAACTGGCTGCGACAGGAAAAGTCCTACCGCGCTTTCGGCACCGAATTGGGCCGCGACGCCACGCCGCTCGAAGCCGGGCTGGATCGTTTCGTGGACCTGTCGAAGGATTTTCGCGGCAAGGCCGCGATGGAGGCAATGGGCATCCGCTCGAAGTGCGTCACGCTCCTGATCGACGGGCCGTCGGATGCCGACCCCTGGGGGCGCGAGGCGCTCTATGCCGGTGACGAGAAGGTGGGGCGGCTGACGTCGGGCGGCTATTCGGTGGCCTTTGGAAAGTCGATCGGCATGGGCTACGTCCGACCCGACCTGGCGACGCCCGGCACCAAGCTCAAGGTGCGGATGCAGCGGCGGCTCTGGGACGCGGAAGTGACCGAGGACAGCCCCTATGACCCGACGAATGCCCGGATACGCCAGGACGGCTAGGACGATCTTTCTCGTCCTCCTGGCCTTCGGCGCGGGGATGCTCTGGCAGCGGGCGGTCACGCCGGTGGGACAGGGCGTGCACCTGAGCGGCGATGGCGCCGCGCAGGTCGCGGAGGCCTATTTCGTCTGGCCCGCGCCGACCCATACCCGCGAGGCGGAGTATGCGCCCACGCAGGTCGTCCTCCTGCGCCGCTGGCAAAATCTCGAGGGGTTGGAGTGGCTCGCCCGGCTCTGCGGCCGTGCCTGCGCGGGGCAGACCGGCGTCGTGACGATCCGCCGCCCCGCGCCCAACGGCGAGACGCGCGTGATCCTCGTCAACCTCGGGGCCCATGGCGCGGGCGCGATGCTGGACGCCGGCGAGCCGATCCCCGAGCACATCCTGAGCTGTATCGTGCAGGGGATCGAGATCGCGCGCACGGACGGTCAATGGAAGATCACGAAATGCGATGTCCCGGAGAGCAGCCGGATCACGCGACCCCGGCTCTGGTCGCCGCAACCGCCAGCCCCGGGGTTCCTGCGCGGACTATAGGCGCGGCGCGGGGCCGAGGGGGATCGGCCCGAGGCGCATCTGCCCGGCCTCGATCACGAGGTCCGTCGCGATCGTGCCGTCCGCGTCCGCCATCCCTGCGAGCCCCGCCGACAGGAGCGGAAGGCGCTCCGTCGGGATGAGCCCCGCCCCGGCCACCGCGCGCAGGACAGTCTCCCATCCTTTCGCCCGCAGGGTCAGGGTGCCGCTCGGCACGCCCGCGGCATCCACCGTCAGGTCTCCGGTCAGATCCGCGCTCACATCGCCCCAGATCACCTCCGCGCGCCGCAGGTCCAGTGCCTGCATCCGTGGCGCGCGCCCCGCTCCGATCGCCTCCGACAACGTCGCCGTCGCTTCCACCGCGACACTGTCCAGTCGCTCCGACATCTCCGCCGCCGGATCGAGTGCGGCCCGCACCGCCGGCGAGAGCACGACGTCCGTGAGAGTCAGCGCCACGTCATGGGCCTCTTCCGATCCGGCCTGGCGCGTGGCGAATTGGCCCGCCGCCACTTCGACCCAGAGGTCGGCCAGTGCCACGCGAAGGCTCTCCGTCGTCACCGCCGTCCGGTCGAGCACCGGTGCGGTCGACGGCGTCACCACGACGGAGGCCCGCAGATCGCCATTCGTGATGTCGACCGCCTCGCCCGGTACCTCGACCGTCATTTCAGGCGGAGCGACGGCGATGACGTGGTTCGGCCGGTAGGCCAGCGCGAAGACCTGCAGAAAGGGGGCCGACCAGCGGATCGCGCCGTCCGGCGTGGTCACCGAGGGCGCGGCGAGCGTCGTGTCGAAGCGGCTCGGGTAGCCGACGACCGAGAGGTCTTCGTAGGCGATGTCCCATCCCTGCAGGCGCGCCGCGTCGAGGCCTGTGCGGATGCCCTGCTCGGCCGCGCGCGAGCCGAGAAACCACCAGCCGCTCCACAGAAGGCCCAAAGCGACCGCGAGGATCGTCAGCCATTTCACCATGTCGTCCCTTTCCCATCGGTTCCGCCCCGTCTATCCGGGGGAGGCGGTGTGGAAAAGGAGCGGTCATGGGTGAGGCGGGGGAACTCTGGGTTTTCGGCTATGGCTCGCTCATCTGGAACCCCGGGATCGCCGTGGCCGAGACCCGGCGCGCGTCGCTGGCCGACTTCCGGCGCAGCTTCTGCATGTGGTCGATCCACCACCGCGGATCCGAGGACGACCCGGGCCTCGTCCTCGCGCTGGAACCACATTCGGGCGCGTCCTGCACCGGGCTTGCCATCCGGGCCGCGGAACCCGAGGCCGCACTCGAGGAGTTGCGCGCGCGGGAGTTGATCTCCTCCGCCTACTACGAGCAGCAGGTGACGCTCCTGAGCGAGGACGGTGCCCCGATCACCGCGCTCGCCTACGTCATCAACACCGACCATGTGCAATATTGCCCGCATCTCACGCTGGAAGAACAGGCACAGATCATGGCCCGCGCCCAGGGCGGGCGTGGACCCAACCACGAATACCTCACGCGATCGGCCGCGGGCCTCGTGGAGCTCGGCATCCCGGATGAGGACATGGCCTGGCTGGTCACGCGCGTGCAACAGATCATGGAGGCCCCCTGACGCGCGCTTGTGAGTGAATCGCGCCGCCGCTAGGGTTTCGCCAATCACAAAGGCCCCGAAACGGCCGCGAGGGCAGATGGCGAACAAACCGCTCGAACAGGAGACGCAGTTCTCCCAGCCGATCCGCCAGATCGTGCAGATGCTGGCCGTCCTTGCGGCGGTGGGTGCGGCCGTCTTCGTCGCCTACCCGCAGGTTGCGCCGATCTTCGCGGCCAACCCCTGGCTCAACGGCACGATCATCGCCGTCTTCGTCCTCGGTGTGCTGGCCTGTTTCGCGCAGGTGTTCCAGCTCTTCAGCTCCGTCGCCTGGATCGAGGGCTTTGCGGAGCAACGGGCGGGCCACGACATCGCGCGTCCGCCGGGCCTCCTCGCGCCGCTCGCCGCGCTCCTGCGGTCGCGGTCGGCGCGCAGCCAGATCTCGGCCTCCTCCTCCCGCTCGATCCTCGATTCGGTCGGCGCGCGGATGGAGGAAGCGCGCGACATCACCCGCTACATCGTCAATACACTGATCTTCCTCGGCCTTCTCGGCACCTTCTGGGGTCTCGCCACGACCGTGCCGGCCGTCGTCGACACGATCCGCAACCTCAATCCCGAGAATGGCGAGGAGGGCGTGGCCGTCTTCGGGCGGCTCATCGGCGGGCTCGAGAGCCAGCTGGCGGGCATGGGAACGGCCTTCGCCTCCTCGTTGCTCGGTCTGGCCGGGTCGCTCGTCGTGGGCCTTCTGGAGCTTTTCGCGGGCCACGGGCAGAACCGCTTCTACCGCGAGATGGAGGACTGGTTGTCGTCGATCACCCGCGTCGGCCTCGTCGGAGACGGCGGCGAGGAGACGATCGACCAGTATTCGCTCGCCGCCGTGCTCGACCACATGAACTACCAGATGGAGAGCCTGCAGGACATGTTTGCCAAGGCCGAGGCCGGGCGTCTGGCCGCCGACGCCAAGATGGCGACCCTCTCGGAGTCGGTGACGGCCATGGCGAACCGGATGGAGGCCGGCGGCGGTACGGTCGAGGCGCTCAACCGCGTGGCCGACGGACAGCAGAACATCGTGACCGTGCTCGAGGGCTCGACCGGGGGCGGTGACGGCGGGCTCGATGCCGAAAGCCGGATGCGCCTGCGCTCCATCGACGTTCAGCTCCTGAAGGTCTTCGAGGAGTTGCAGCAGAGCCGTCAGGCCGCGGTCGACGACCTGCGTGGCGATCTGGGCTCGCTTACCCGCACGCTCCGACAATTGAACCGGCAGGTGCAGGCCTCCATGGGGCAGGCCGAACAGGACGAGGGCTGACATGGCCTTCGTGCGGCGCAGCGGGCAAAGGTTCACAGCCAATGTCTGGCCGGGCTTCGTCGACGCGATGACCGCTCTCCTCCTCGTCCTGATGTTCGTTCTGTCGATCTTCATGATCGTCCAGTTCGTCCTCTCGGAGACGATCGAGGGGCAGGGGCAGGAACTCGACGCCCTCGGCGAGCAGGTCGCGCAGCTGTCGCGGGCGCTCGGCCTCGAGAACCAGCGCGCCGCGCGGCTCGAGGACGAGGTGGCGGCCCTTGGTGAAGAGCGGGACAGCCAGCGCGCGCTCATCGCCACGCTCTCGGCGCAGCGCGACGACCTCGAGACGCGGGTCGCCAGCTTCGAGGAGCAGGTGGCGAGCCTCATCGCCACGCGCGACCGGCTGCAGGCGTCGCTCGACACGACCGAGGGCGAGCGCAGCGCCCTGGCCGACGAGTTGCGCACGACGCAGGGCGAGCTTGGCCGCATCATCGACGAACGGGAGGCGTTGCAACTCGCCCTCGCCAGCGCGCGCGAGGAGATCGACGCGAGTGCCGAGGCGGCCCGGCTCGCCGCGGCCCGGCGCGAGGCTCTGGAGGCGCTTCTCGCCGATCTGCGCGCCGAGGCGGAGACGCGGGACGCATCGCTTGCCCAGGCGCTTGCGGCGCTCGAAGGGTCCGAGGCCGAGGTCGCGGCACTGGAAGCCGAGGCCACCAACCTGCAAGCGGAGCTGGATGCCGCGGAGGCCGCTGGGCTGGCGGAGCTTGCCGCGGCGGAGGCCCTGCGCCGACGGTTGGCCGAGCAGGACACCGCCCTGTCGGAGGCGGAGGCGACGCGACTGGCCGAGGCCGCCGCCGCCGAGGCCCTGCGCGAGCGGCTGGCGAACTCGGACGCCGAGCTGACGGCGATGACGCTCGCGCTCGAGGAGCAGCGGCGCAAGGCAGAGGAAACGCTGACGCTGCTCGCGGCGACGCAGGTCGCCCGCGATGACCTGACCGACCGGCTGGCGCAGGCGCTGCTCAATCTCGAAGCGGAAGAAGAAGCCGGTGCCGGTATTGAGGCGCGGCTGGCCACGGCCCTCGCACGGCTGGAAACATCGGATGTGACCGAGGACGACCTCCGCGCCGAGATTGCCAGGCTCGAGGCCGATCTCGCGGCGCGAACGGAGGGCGAGACCGAGGCCGATGCCCGGCGCATGGCGCTCGAGACGCGGCTGAACGACGTCCTTGCCGCGCAGGAGGCCGCGCGCGCGACCGAGGCCGAGTTGCGCGACAGCCTGGCCGCCGCGCTTGCCGGGCGCCTCTCGGCCGAGGAGGAGGCGGGCCGTGCGCTGAGCGATGCCGACCGCACGGCGGCGCTGCTGTCGCAGGCGCGGGAGGAGCTGGCCCGCGTCAACGACGACCGCATCGCCGCGCAGCGCGAGGCCGCGGTGCTCAACCAGCAGGTTGCGGAACTCCGCGCCCAGCTGGGCGGGCTGCAGAACCTTCTCTCGGCGGCCGAGGAGCGCGACGCGGAGGCGCAGGTGCAGATCGACAGCCTCGGCACGAGGCTCAACGCCGCGCTCGCGCAGGTCGCCGCCGAGGAGAAGGCCCGCGCCGAACGCCTCGCCCGCGAGGCCGAGCAACTGGAGCGCTTCCGCTCGGAATTCTTCGGGCAGCTGCGCGAGGTCTTCGCCGGGCGGGAGGGCGTCGAGATCGTGGGCGACCGCTTCGTCTTCTCCTCGGAGGTTCTCTTCCCGCCGGGGCAGGTGGAGTTGCAGCCCGCGGGCCGCCAGCAGATCGCGCAGGTCGCGGGGATCATCCTCGACGTGGCCGATCAGATCCCCGAGGGCATCGACTGGGTCCTGCGCATCGACGGCCACACCGACGACCAGCCGCTCTCGGGTCTCGGCAAATACGCCAACAACTGGGAACTGAGCCAGGGCCGGGCGCTTTCGGTCGCGCTTTACATGATCGAGGAGCTCGGCGTGCCGCCGGACCGGCTGGCCCCGACCGGTTTCGGCGAGTTCCGCCCGGTCGATCCTGCCGGCACCGAGGAGGCCCGCGCCCGCAACCGCCGGATCGAGTTGAAACTGACCGAGCGCTGAGGGCCTAGCGGCAGTAGGGGCCCGAGCGGTAGGCGGCCACGTCGAAATGGAAGTGATCGCGGTGGAAGCGGTCGGATTCGGGGCCCAGCACCGTGCCGAACGGCCCGCAGGCCCGCTGCCAGAGCGTGCGCAGAAGCCGCCCCTTGGAGCCGCGCCCCCAGTCGTTGAGGACCGAGAGCTGTTCTCCGTTGGCGAGCGTGATCGCGGAAATATCGATCGCGTTGCCCTTGGCATGCTCGCTGAGCCGCGCGCCCGACTGGTTGTTGCGGGTTCGGCAGGAGTAGCCGGCGGCCACCTGCAGCGCGACGACCCCGCCGCCGGTGCGGCCCACCGTCGGCACGACGCCCTGCCGCACCCAATTGTCGAGCGCGACGGCGGTGGCGCAGTTCATGCGCGTCGGCCGGCTGAGCGCGACGCCGCTGACCGCGGTGACGCGCACCGCATCGGGGATGCCGCAGCCGCCCGCGCCGCGCACCGGCTCGATCCGGGTTGCCTGGATGGAGCCGGGCCCGCAGATGCCGGTGCCGGCCTGCCGGCGCGGCGTGCGGCTTGCGGCAAGGATCAGGTCGGCGGGGCGCAGGCTCGGACGGCCCGAGCGCCGGATGCTGCCGCCCGCGTCGATGCGTGGCTCCGGCGTGCGGATCGCCGCGGCGACCATCTGCGCGAGCCGCTCCTCCATCGTGCGCCGCTCGACGGGGCGGACCGACCGGGGGATCGCCGTGATCTCGGGCACCTCCGTCGTGCCGCGTGTCGACATCACCTCGACTTCGAGCGTCGGGCGCGGCGTGGGGCGCATCTCGGCCATGGCCGGAACGGCAAGCGCGGCGATGAGGGCTGCTGCAAGGTATCTCATGGTGCGTCCCCCCGTCCGAAGTTGGCCCTGTCGGTGTCCTGGCCGGCCTCGATGATACCACGTCGGATCGCGCGCGTGCGGGTGAAGTAGTCGTGCAGCAGATCGCCGTCGCCGGTGCGGATGGCCCGTTGCAGCGCGAAGAGTTCCTCGGTGAACCGGCCGAGGATCTCCAGTGTCGCGTCCTTGTTGCTGAGGAAGACGTCGCGCCACATCGTCGGGTCGCTGGCCGCGATGCGCGTGAAATCCCGGAAGCCGGTCGCGGAATACTGGATGACCTCGCTTTCCGTGACGCGGCGGAGGTCGTCCGCCACGCCCACCATCGTATAGGCGATGAGATGCGGCGCGTGGGAGACCACGGCCAGCACGCGGTCGTGGTGATCGGGGTCCATCGTCTCGACGTTGGAGCCCATCGCGCGCCAGAGCCGGGCGAGACGGTCGGTCGCCTCGGGCACGTCCCCCACGGGTGTCAGGAGGCACCAGCGGTTGTCGAAAAGCTCGGGAAAGCCGGATCGCGGCCCCGAGTGCTCGGTCCCCGCGAGCGGATGCGCGGGGACGAAATGCACACCGTCGGGCAGATGCGGTGCAACGGCCGTGATGACCGCGCCCTTGACGGAGCCCACGTCGCTCACCGTGGTGCCGGGGGCGAGGTGCGGGCCGATCTCGGCTGCGACGGCCTCCATCGCGCCCACGGGCACGCAGAGGACCACGAGGTCGGCCCCCGCGACGGCCTCGGCCGCCGTCTCGGTCACGCGGTCGCAGAGGCCGAGCTCCGTCGCGACGGCCCGCGTCTCTGCCGAGCGCGCCGTGCCCACGATCTCCCGGGCGAGCCCGTCGCGCTTCATCCGCAGCCCCATGGACCCGGCGATGAGCCCCAGCCCGATCAGCGCCACACGCTCGTAGATCGCGCTCATGCCCGGCTCTCCCGCCACGCGCCGAGGGCGTCGAGGAGCCGCGTGGTCCCGCTCTCGTCTCCGACCGTCATGCGCAGGCATTGCGCCAGACCGTAGCTGACCGGGTGACGGACGATGACGCCGCGTGACTTGAGGAAGGTGTCGGCATCGCGGGCCTCGGCCTCGCTCGCGAAGCGGGCCAGCACGAAGTTCGCCTCGGACGCATCCGACGGCAGGCCGAGTTCGGCAAGCCCCGCGCGCAGCCGTTCCCGCTGCGTGGTGTTGTCGGCGAGACACCGCGCGGCAAAGTCACGGTCGCGCATCGCGGCCTCGGCGGCGGCCAGCGCCACGTTCGAGAGGTTGAACGGCCCCCGGATCCGGTTCAGCACGTCGACGATCTCGCGCGGGCCATAGCCCCAGCCCACGCGCAGGCCCCCGAGCCCGTACATCTTGGAGAAGGTGCGCGTGACGAAGACGTTGTCGCGCGTCGTCGCGAGGCCGAGGCCCCCGTCGAAATCAGGCACGTATTCCGCATAGGCCCCGTCGAGCACCAGAAGGCATCCGTCCGGCAGCCCGTCGGCCAGCCGCGTCACGTCCTGACCGTTGAGGAACGTGCCGGTCGGGTTTGCGGGGTTCGCGATGAAGACGAGCTTCGTCGCCTCCGTCATGCCGGCAATCAGCTTGTCCACGTCGACCGTGCGCGCCGTCTCCTCCACGACCTGCACGTCCGCTCCAGCGGCGCGGGCGCTGATGCCGTACATCAGGAAGGCGTGCTCCGAGTGGAGCACCGCGTCGCCCGGTCCGACGTAGGCCTGACAGAGGAAGTGGATGATCTCGTCCGATCCCACGCCGCAGATGATGCGGTCGGGGTCGAGCCCGTGCACCTCGCCGATGGCGGCGCGCAGGCCGGCGTGATCGGTCGAGGGGTAGAGGTGCATCGCACTCGCGGCCTCGGCCGCCGCCGCCCGCGCGCTCTCGGGTGCACCGTGAGGGTTCTCGTTCGAGGACAGTTTCAGGATGTCGTCGACACCCGCGACCTTCGACGCCCCGCCGACGTAGAGGTCGATGTCCATGATCCCCGGCTGGGGTTTCGGTGCGGCGGTCATGTCTCAGGCTCCCGGAACGTCAGGCCGTTCTAGGCCCGTGGCGCGGAGGGAGCAATGCTGCGCTGTGCCGCTGCGGCATCGGGGCGGTCGAGTATTTTCGGCAGGAAGATGGAGGTCAGAGGAAGGACTGCGGGTCGATGTCGATGCTGAGCCGCGTGGAGCGGGGCACGGTGACGCGGGCGACCCAGGCGGTGAGGGCGGGCTGGATCGGGGCCTGCCGCGGGGCCTTGACCAGCAGGCGGACGCGGTGGCGGCCGCGGATGCGCGCGATGGGCGCGGGGGCCGGGCCGTAGACCTCGGCGCCGATTTCCTCGAGCGGGGCCGTGTTGCGCGCGAGGGCGTTGCCCAGATCGAACGCGACCGCCGCCTCCGGGTCGGAAATGACGATGCCCGCCATGCGCCCGTAGGGCGGCACGCCGGCGGCGCGGCGTTGCGCCGCCTCCTCCCGCAGGAAGGCCTCCTCGTCGCCCGAGAGGATGGCGCGGATGACGGGATGTTCGGGCTGATAGGTCTGCAGGAGTGCCTCGCCCGGCTTCTCCGCCCGGCCGGCCCGGCCCGAGACCTGGCGCATCAGCTGGAACGTGCGCTCTGCGGCGCGCAGGTCCGAGCCCTGCAGCCCGAGGTCGGCGTCGATCACGCCGACGAGCGTGAGGCGCGGGAAGTTGTGCCCCTTTGCCACGAGCTGCGTACCGACGATGATGTCCGCGCCGCCCTCCGCGATCTCCTCGACCTTGGCCTTGAGGCTGCGGGCCGAGCCGAAGAGGTCGGACGACAGGATCGCCACGCGCGCCTCGGGAAAGAGCGCGGTGACCTCCTCGGCCATCCGCTCCACCCCCGGGCCAACGGCGGCCAGCTTGCCCTCGACACCGCAGGAGGGGCAGGCCGGAGGCATCGGCGCGCTTTCGCCGCACTGGTGGCACATCAGACGCTTCAGGAACCGGTGCTCGACCATGCGCGCGTCGCATTGGTGGCAGGCGACCTGCTGCCCGCAGGCGCGGCAGAGCGTGACGGGGGCGTAGCCACGACGGTTGAGGAAGACGAGGCTCTGTTCCCCCGCGATCAGCCGCGTTTCGATAGCCCGTTGCAGGGCAGGCGAGATCCAGCGGCCGCCGGGCAGGTCCGCGTCGCGCATGTCGATCGTGGCGAGTTTGGGCAGGACGGCCTCGCCGAAGCGGGAGGTGAGGTCGAGCCGCTTGTATTTGCCCAGTTCCGCGTTGGCCCAACTTTCGAGCGAGGGGGTGGCCGTGGCAAGAACGACCTGAGCGCCTTCGCAGCTGGCGCGCAGTACCGCCATGTCGCGGGCGGAGTAGAGGACACCGTCCTCCTGCTTGTAGGAGGTGTCGTGTTCCTCGTCGACGACGATGAGGCCAAGGTTCTGAAACGGAAGGAAAAGCGAGGATCTGGCACCGACCACGAGACGCGCCTGCCCGGTGGACACGCGGGACCAGCAGCGGCGGCGCTCGGCCTGGGTGACGCCGGAGTGCCACTCGGCCGGGCGCGCGCCGAAGCGGGCTTCGACACGGGTGAGGAACTCGGCCGTGAGCGCAATCTCGGGCAGGAGGACCAGCGCCTGACGGCCCTGCGCCAGCGCCTCGGCAACGGCTTCCAGATAGACCTCGGTCTTGCCGGAACCGGTCACGCCCTTGAGGAGAGTCGTTCCGTAAGTTTTTGATTTCACGGACGTTCGAAGGGCCTGTGCCGCTTCGCCCTGATCGGGAGCCAAGGTCTTGCCGGGGCGCTTTGGGTCGAGGGTCGGATAGTCCGCATCGCGGGCGGTGGCCTGTTCGAGGATCGCGCCGGATTTGACCAACCCCTTGACGACGCTGGTGGAAACACCGGCCATGTCGGCGAGCTCGGACAGCGCGAAGACGTCGCCCGGCCGCTCCCGCAGGGCCTGGAGAACGGCGGTGCGCGCGTCGGTCGCGCGATCGGGTTCACCGGTGCCGAGGCTGTAGACCCGGCGCTTGCCGGGCGGGTCGCCAAGGCCCGGCGCGCGCAGGCCGAGGCGGAGCATCGCGGGAAGCGGCGTCAGGGTGTAGGATGCTGATCTTTCTATGAAATCCCGGAATGGCTGCGCCATCGGCGGCACCGGCAGGATGCGCAGGATCGGGCGCAACTTCTCGACCGGCCAATCACCCGTGCCCGTGCCCCAGACGACGCCGAGCACCTTGCGTGGCCCGAGCGGCACCTCGACATAGGCCCCGTCCTCCACGCCCTCGGCGGGGGCGCGGTAGTCGAGGGCGCGGTCGAGGGGCTGCGTGGTGAGCACCGCGACGGGTGTGCCGGGGGGGTGGAAGCGCGACATGGAGATCATATCGCCCCTCGGCCGCGCGGATGCCAGAGGCGGCGAATTGGACGTTTTGTACAGAGTTGCGGGGCCCGGTTGCGCGTTTTGTACAAAACCTCAGGCGGCTCTCCGGGTCAGCGCCGTGACCACGCCCATCCCCATGAGCGCCACGCCGCCGGCCTGTGTCATCCGGCGCAGCACGGCCGGGCGTTTCAGACCGGCGCGGAGACGGTCGGCGAGAAGGGCGTAGGCGAGGGCGTTCATCGCGGCGAGGGTGACGAAGGTGGCGGTCAGGATCACGAACTGCGGCAGGAGGGCCGCGTCGGGGCGGATGAACTGCGGCACGAAGGCGATGAAGAAGACGATGGACTTCGGGTTGAGCGCGGTGACGATCGCGGCCTGAGTGAAGACGGTGCGGGCGGGCGTGTCTCCGGTTCCGCCGATCCGGCCGAGCCGTGCGCCGTCGGCGGAGCGCAGGAGCTTCCAGCCCATCCAGACGAGATAGGCCGCCCCGATCCACTTGAGCGCGGTGAAGAGCGTGGCCGAAGCCAGCACGAGGGCGCCGAGACCGGCGAGGGAGGCGGACATGGCCACGGCATCGCCGAGCGCGACCCCGGCGGCGGAGGCGACGGCGACGCGGCGGCCCTGGCTGAGCGCATAGCTCATCACGAGGAGGATCGTCGGCCCGGGGATCATCAGAAGGGCGGTTGAGGCGGCCACGAAGGTGAGCCACAAGGTGATATCCATGCCTGTCTGGCCCCCGGTAATTGTTTGCGCTAACATGCGCACCGTCACGCCAGCTAACCATCTGACCCCCGAGGACACCATGAAATTCTTCGTTGATACCGCCGACATCGACGCCATTGCCGAGCTGAACGACACCGGGATGGTCGACGGGGTGACGACCAACCCCTCGCTCATCGCGAAGTCGGGGCGCGACATCCTCGAGGTGACGAAGGAGATCTGCGATCTGGTCGACGGTCCCGTCTCGGCCGAGGTCGTGGCGGTCGACCACGAGGAGATGCTGGCCGAGGGGCGGCACCTTGCCAAGATCGCCGACAACATCTGCGTGAAGGTGCCGCTGACCTGGGCGGGCCTGAAGACCTGCAAGGCGCTCTCGGACGAGGGCACGAAGGTGAATGTGACGCTCTGCTTCAGCGTGAATCAGGCGCTTCTGGCGGCGAAGGCGGGCGCGACCTTCATCTCGCCCTTCATCGGCCGGCTCGACGACCTGAACCTCGACGGGATGGAGCTTATCCAGGACATCCGCACGATGTACGACAACTATGGTTTCGAGACCGAGATCCTGGCCGCGTCGATCCGCAGCGCGAACCACATGAAGGAGGCCGCGCTGATCGGGGCGGACGTGGCGACGGCCCCGCCGGGCGTCATCAAGGGGATGATCAACCACGTCCTGACGGACAAGGGGCTCGATGGCTTCCTCGCCGACGCGAAGAAGGCGGGGATCAAGATCCTTTGAGAATGCCAAATCGCCGGGCCGGGGGCGGCCCCGCGATGCGCGGCCTCCGGCCCGCGCCGGATGCTGTTTCGCGCCACGCAGGACATGCCGGTCACACCCCGCGCGGAAAGCGGCCCACCGCTGCGATTTTCCCCTCGGCGGATGTCGCATCCGTGCTAGCCCTGCCTCAAACCGGCATCAGACCGAAGAGAGAGCAGATGGCAGAGACGAGTGCGCAGGCGGCCGCCGATTGGCGGGACCGCGTGATGACCGACCCCGAGATGATCCTAGAGGACCGCGACCTGATGCGCGCGCTCATCGCCGCGAACGAGCGGCAGATGGGCAAGAACATCGTTGACCTGCGAGGCATTGCGATGGAGCGGCTGGAGGCGCGGCTCGACCGGCTGGAGGACACGCATCGCAGCGTCATCGCCGCCGCCTACGAGAACCTCGCGGGGACGAACCAGATCCATCGCTGCGTCCTGAAGCTTCTGGAGGCGGAGACGCTGGGCGAGTTGCTCGATCTGCTGCCCGGGGAACTGGCCGACATCGTGCGCGTCGACCGCGTGCGCCTCGTTCTCGAGAGCACCGCGCCCGAGACGGCCCCGCATGACGCGGTTTCGCCCGTCGATGCGGGCTTCGTGCAGCAATACATCACGCAGGGGCGGGACGTGCCCGTGCGGCAGGTCACCTTGCGGCAGTGCAATCCGGCGTCGCAGTGGGTCTTCGGACCCGATGCGGCCTGGGTCCGGTCCGAGGCGTTGCTGAAGATCGAGCTCGGGGCCGGGCGCTTGCCGGCGATGCTGGCCTTCGGGTCGGAGGACCCGCACCAGTTCCGCGCCAATCAGGGCACCGAGCTTCTGACGTTCTTTACCCGGGCGTTCGAGCGCGTGCTGGCCCGGCATCTGACGTGACACTGGAGATCAGCCCGGGCGCGCGCGATGCGCTGACGGCCTGGCTCGATCACCTGCGCGCGCTCGACGGGGCGGCGGAGAACACGCTGACGGCCTATTCGCGCGACGTGGCGCGCTTCCTCGCGTTTCAGGCCGGGCATCGCGGCGGGCCGATGGGCCTGCGGGAGATCGGGGCGATCGCGACGGCCGACATGCGCGCCTGGATGGCCTCCGAGCGGGTGCGGGGCAGCGGCGCGCGCTCGGTCGCGCGGCGGCTCTCGGCGGTGAAGTCGTTCATCCGGTGGCTGAGCGAGCGGGAGGGGTTCGACCCGACCGCGATCCTGGCGACGCGGGCTCCGAAGTTTCGCAAACCCCTGCCACGACCGGTTTCGCAGGAGGCGGCGAAGGACCTGATCGAGACGGTGGGGATGCAGCACACGACCCCTTGGATCGCGGCGCGCGACGTGGCGGTGGTGACGGTGCTCTACGGGTGCGGGCTGCGCATCTCTGAAGGGTTGGGGCTCAGGGGCGCGGATGCGCCGCTGGCCGATGTGCTGCGGATCCGGGGCAAGGGCGGCAAGGAGCGGCTCGTGCCGGTGCTCCCGGTCGCGCGGGCGGCGGTGGAGCGCTACGCAGCGGCTTGTCCCTACGAGCTGGACGCCGGGGGTCCGCTCTTTCGCGGGGCCCGCGGGGGCGCGCTGAGCGCCCGTCAGGTGGCGGGCGTGATGGCGCAGGCGCGGATGCAGCTGGGCCTGCCGGCCTCGGCCACGCCGCACGCGTTGCGACACAGCTTCGCGACGCATCTTCTGGAGGCGGGGGGCGATCTGCGGTCGATCCAGGAATTGCTGGGCCATGCCAGTCTGTCGACGACGCAGGCCTATACCGCGGTCGATCAGGTGCACCTGATGGAGACCTACGCCCGCGCCCATCCGCACGGGCGCTGAGCGGCTCAGTAGGTCGTCTGCGGCAGCGGCGTGACCATGCGCAGGCGCGACAGGAACACGCGCGTCCACCAAGCGATGTCTTCCTCGAACACGCCCTGCATCAGCTCGGCGTGACGGGCGACGCGGTCGGCGCGCGGCATGGTGAGAGCGGTCTCGATCGCATCGGCGAAACTGCCGTGGTCGAACGGGTTGACGAGGAGCGCGGCGTCCATCTGCTCGGCCGCCCCGGCGAAATGCGACAGGACGAGGACGCCCGGATCGTCCGGATCCTGCGCGGCGACGTATTCCTTGGCGACGAGGTTCATACCATCGGCAAGCGGCGTCACGAGGGCCACCTGCGCGCGGCGGTAGAGCCCCGCGATCACGTCGCGGTCGATGTGGCGGCGGACGTAGCGGATCGGCGTCCAGTCGAGGTCAGCGTGGGCTCCGTTGATGGAGCCCGCGGCCTGCTCCAGTTCCTCGCGGATGTCCTGATAGGCCGAGACGTCCTCGCGCGAGATGGGCGCGATCTGGAGGAAAGTGGCGCGGGCGTCGCCGGGGGCGCGGCGCGAGAGATACTCGCCGAAGGACTTGAAGCGATGGACAAGTCCCTTGGAATAGTCGAGCCGGTCGACACCGATCAGCAGCGGGGCTCCATCGGCCAGTTGCAGCTCCGGCGGGGTCGACGCGCGGGCGGTGGCGGCGAATCCTTCGGCGTCGATGCCGATCGGGAAGCTCAGGACGCGGAACTGCCGGCCGCCGCGGGCCAGGCTGCCGTTCGGAAGGATCTGGACCTTGGGATCGTGGCGCAACGTCTCGGTCGCGGCGGCCACGTCGCGGCGGGTCTGGAGCCCGACGATGTCGTGGGCCGCGAGCCAGGGAGAGAGCGCGGCCACCTGCGGCAGCGCCATCACGTCGTTCGGGTTCGGGAACGGGATATGCAGGAACAGACCGATCCGGGCGGTTACGCCGAGATTGCGCAATTCCTGCGCGACCATGAGGAAATGATAGTCGTGGATCCAGATCAGGTCTTCGGGCTTGGCGATCGCGGCGATGGCGCGGGCCACGCGCCGGTTGACGGCGGCATAGGCCTCGAAATCGCCCTCGGTGATCTCCAGAAGGTCGGGCCGATGGTGGAAGAGCGGCCAGAGAACGGAGTTGGCGTAGCCGAGGTAATAGCCCCGATGCTCCCGGTCGGTGAGTGCGAAGGTCGCCTTCTCGTAGGCTCCGCCGGCCGCCCCGTCGTCGATGGGGGTCAGCCCGTCGAGTGCCTGCTCGGTCGGTTCGGCCGCGCCGATCCAGAGCCCGCCCGCACCGGTGAGTGCCTCGTGCAGTGCGAACACGAGGCCGCCCGCAGGGACGTTGCCCCTCGGGATGCGGTTCGACACCACGATCAGGCGGCCATCCTCTTCGGGCTCGGGGCGCATGGTCACGTCAAGCAAGCCACTCCTCCAGACGATCGAGAAGGTCGGCGGGTTTGGGCAGGCGAACGGGGGCCACGGTTTCGGCCTGACCGATCTTGACGGCCGTGCCGCCGCGGTCGAGCACGAGTTGCAGCGCCGGCTCGTCGGTCAGGTCGTCGCCCGCGAAGATCGGCGTCGTGCCGTCGAAGGCCTGATCTTCGAGGAGCCGGGCCAGGGCGATGTCCTTGCCGACATCCTCGGGCTTGATCTCGTAGGCCATGAGGGCGGGTTGGAGGCGGAACCCGTCGGCCGCCATGGCGAGGCTCTCCATGAAGCGCAGTGCCAGGGCCGATTGCGCTTCGGCCTGCCGGAAGTGGAGCACCACGCCGGAGGGCTTGGGCTCCACCAGAAATTCGGGGCGCAGGCGGGCGAAGTCGTTCACGAGGCGCGTTAGGCGGCGGACGGTGTCGGTATCGTAGTCCGACAGCGTCACGTGCTCGCCGCCCTGCCGCATCTCCGCACCATGGGTGCCGATCAGCGTCCCCTCGAACCCCGGCAGGAAGTTCTCGAGTGCCTCGACCGAGCGGCCCGAGACGAGTGCGACGCGCCCGTCGAGCCGTTCCATCGCGCGGTCCAGCAGGCTCGGCACGCGATCGGGAATGGCGATGCCGTCCGGGCGATCGGCGATATCGACGAGTGTGCCGTCGAAATCGAGAAAGAGGCTGGCCCGCTTCGGATTGGGAAACGGATCGGTGAGGGGGGCGCAGGGATCGGGCTGCCCCATGAAACCGGTCATCTGATAATATTCCATGTGTCTGCTCCGCCCTCTCTCACTCCGCCGCGACGTTGAGGGCGGGGGCGTTGCGCATCTGCTGGACCGCGAGGGTGGCATCCACGATGCCGTCGGGATTGCCACAGTCGAAGCGCGTGCCCGAAAAGCGGAAGGCATGGATCGCGCCGGTCGATGCGATCGCATCGGTCAGCTGTATCTCGCCGCCCGTCCCGGGTTCGGTGTCGCGCAATGTGTCGAAGACGCTCGGGTCGAGCACGTAGCGCCCGACCGCTGCCAGACGGGACGGCGCATCGTCCGGATCTGGTTTCTCGACCAGACCGCGCGCGGGCGTCGCGGCGGCTTCTCCCGGCGTGCAATCGAAGATGCCGTAGCTCGAGACGCGGTCGCGCGGCACCTCCTGCGCGGCGATGAGACTGCGCATGTCGCCGGGGACGAACGCATCGGCCATTTCGGCAAGGCAGGGCGGCCCGAGCATGAGATCGTCGGGGAGGATGACGCCGACCGGTCCTTCGAGAAGGTGATCGGCGGCCTGTAGGACCGCGTGGCCGAGGCCAAGGGGCTCGTGCTGCATGACGAAGACCACATCGACGTCGCCGGGCACGGACGCGTTGCGCACCGCTTCGAGGAGGTCATCCTTGCCCTTTTCCGCGAGCCCCTTTTCGAGGCGCGGGGCTGGCCGGAGATATTCCTCGATGGCCGACTTCTCTGGGTGGGACACGAAGACGAGCCGCCGCGCGCCGGCCGCGAGCGCCTCGTCGACGGCGAATTGCAGCAATGGGGTGTCATAGACCGGCAGAAGCTCCTTCGGTGTCGCTTTGGTCGCGGGAAGCATCCGCGTTCCCATGCCGGCTACGGGGAAGACGACGGTGGGAAGGGCGGCCATGATAGACATCCTGTTCGGTGGGGAAAAATGAGGCATATGCCTATTCAACCACAGGCGGAGGGCAGAGTTCCGTCTCTGGACGGCCTGCTGTGCTGAGTTTGCGGGAATTGGCCGAGACTTTTCGCAGGTGCAGCATTATCCCGCCGAATTGCCTAATTATCGAGCAGTTCCGATATGCGGGACAAATCGGACCGGACGTCAGCCATGGCCCGATCGCGGCTCTCGGGGTCGGGGAGTCGCAGCAGATAGCTGGGGTGAAGCGTCACGAGGAGCGGGCGGCCGTCCCGTGTCTGCTCCAGCCCGCCGCGGCGCTTGAGGAGGCCGCGCCCGTCGCCGGTCAGGGCGTGGAGCGCGGTGGCCCCCATGGCGACGACGAGCTCGGGATCGACGCTCGCCAGCTCCCGGTCGAGCCACCAGCGGCAGGCGCTGATCTCGCCCGCGTCGGGGCGCTGATGGAGGCGGCGTTTGCCGCGCTGGGTGAATTTGAAGTGTTTCACGGCATTGGTGACGTAAGCCGCGCTGCGGTCGAGTTTCGCCTCGGCGGCCAGCCGGTCGAACATCTGGCCGGCGGGGCCGACGAAGGGACGGCCGGCGACATCCTCCTGATCGCCGGGCTGCTCCCCCACGATCATCAGGGCCGCGTCCGCCGGTCCCTCGCCCGGCACGGCCTGCGTGGCCGGGCCGTGGAGCGGACAGCGGGTGCAGGCCGCAAGGTCGCGTCCGAGATCCGACAGATGTGCCGGAGCGAAGAGCCCTGGCATCGGGCGGTTCGCGTTCTTCTCCTTGCGCCGGGCGGTGTTCGGCGCGGGAGCGGTCGCCCCGGCTTCCTGCATCGCGGTCATGCGGGTGCGGGCATTTGCGATGAGGGCGGGAATCGCCGCGGTCTCGGGCATGTTCCGCCAGTATTTCTTGGGCATTTCGGCGCGCATGGCGTCGGGCTTCAGTCGGGCGGGGTTGAAGATGTTGCTGTAGTAGGTCGTCCAGAGCTGCTCCAGCGGGTCGCTCGCCTCGGGGCGCAGGCTGTCGACGGCCTCCAGCGTGAGGGTGCGGCCGTGGTAGCGGATGGTCACCTCGGGGGTCACGATCGTCCAGTCCATGTCGCCGAACCGGTTGACGAAGAAATCGGCGACAGGCTCCTCTATGCGGTGGGTCGGCTCGAACCAGGCGGTGAAGCGGCGTTTGCCCTCAGTGTCGGGAACTTCGCGGAAGCGGACGAAGGCGTGCATCTTGTGCAGGTCGCGGTGGATCGCCTTGGCGATGTCGCGGGCTTCGGCCACCTGCGGATCGGCGCGGTTCGACAGGAGTTTCGGCGTGTCCTGCAACCGCACGAGCAGGGCATAGGCGAGGGTCAGGCCCCGGCCCGAACGCTCGGGGATCAGGCTGCGGCTGAGGTCGGCGAAGCTCTTGGGGACGCGCAGGTCGCCGCGGTTGACGGGCAGCGGGGCGTCGAACATGGAGGCGTCGCCGCCCTCCAGTCCCCAATCGACGGCTGCCGTCGGGATTTCGGCACGCGCCAGCCGTCGCGCCGTCTCGCGCCAGGCGGCGTAGGTGCCGATGCGGGGCAGGCGCGGGGCGTACACGCTAGAAGAGTTCCATCTGCCTGGGCTTCACGAAGCGAGCGCGCAGGTCGGCGGCGTCGAGCATCTGACCCGGCGTATGGCCGCGCGCGACGACGAAGGACGACGCCTGTTTCACGCGGCCGCCCATGCGGCGGATATCTTCGAGCGTGAGCGCGCCGTTGCGACGGGCCGAAAGGATGCGCTGCACGATCTTGGTGCCGAAGCCGGGCACGCGCAGCAGCGTCTCCTTGTCGGCGCGGTTGACGTCGACGGGGAAACGGTCGCGGTGGGCGAGGGCCCAGGCGAGCTTGGGGTCGACGTCGAGGTCGAGCATGCCGCCCGCATCCCGCGTGACGATCTCGTCGAGGCCGAAGTCGTAGAACCGCAGGAGCCAATCCGCCTGATAGAGCCGGTGTTCGCGCATCAGGGGCGGATCGACCAACGGCAGCACCGCGCTGGCGTCGGGAATGGGCGAGAAGGCGGAGTAGTAGACGCGCTTCAGCCCGTAGGCCCCGTAGAGGCGGTTCGCATTGCCGAGGATCGTGGCGTCGTCCGACGGGTCGGCCCCGACGATCATCTGGGTGGACTGGCCCGCGGGCGCGAACTTGCCGCGCCTGCGCCCGGTGTAGGAGCGCTCGGAATAATCCTCCTTGGTCAGCCGCACCTTGCCCATGGCCCCGCGGATGCCGACCGGGTCTTTCTCGGGGGCGTATGTCTTGACGCTGGCGTCTGTCGGCAGCTCCACGTTGATCGAGAGTCGGTCGGCGGCGAGGCCCGCGCGTTCGATCAATCCGGCGCTGGCCTCGGGGATGGTCTTGAGGTGGATGTAGCCGCGGAAGCCGCTTTCCCGCAGCTTTTCGGCGATGCGCACCATCTCCTCCATCGTGTAGTCCGAGGACTTCACGATACCGGACGACAGGAACAATCCCTCGATGTAGTTGCGGCGGTAGAATTCGGTGGTAAGCCAGACGACCTCCTCCACCGTGAAGCGCGCGCGGGGTACGTTGGACGACACGCGGTTCACGCAATAGGCGCAGTCGTAGACGCAATAATTGGTCATCAGGATCTTCAGCAGCGAGATGCAGCGGCCGTCGGGCGCATAGGCGTGGCAGATGCCGGAGCCGGTGGTCGAGCCCAGCCCCTTGCCATCGCGCGAGCCGCGTTTCGTCGTCCCGGACGAGGCGCAACTCGCATCGTATTTCGCCGCATCCGACAGCAGCGCAAGTTTCTCCTGAAGCGTCATCTTCGCCATGTCGTTCACATTATGTTCTCAATCGGAAGCAGGCAAGGGCCGGACCTGCGACGGAACATCCCGCCGACTGTAGCGTTGGACCGGCGAACTCAAACGTGAGCAATCGCCTTCTGCGCGATGCCTCCCAATCCGAAAGGACATCCCATGCACAGCATTTTCTACATCATCGGTGTCGTCGTCGTGGCTCTGGCCGTCGTGAACTTCGTCGCCTGACGCAGGGGAGCGCGCTTCCACCCATTCTCAACACAGGAGTTTCGACATGTCGGCACAGATGACGAACGGTAAGGTTGCGCCCCAGTCCAGCGGCGCGACGTCCATGCCCCCGAAGGACGACCCGGTCGCGGAGGCCCGCGCAGCCGCGGAAGAGACCGGAGCCGCCGCGAAAGACCGCGCGGAAAGCCTCGGCGAGACGGCGAAGGCCGAAGCGGGCCGCCTGGCGCGCGAAGCGAAGGCCGCGGCAGAGACGCGTACCGAGCGCGCAAAGCTGGATGCGACGGCCCGGATCGACGAGACGGCGGGCAACATCCGGGATGCGGGCCGGCAATTCGGAGCGGACAGCTATCAGGCGCAGGCGGCGGATTACCTGGCCGACAACCTGATGCACGCCGCCGACCGGATCCGCGCGCAGGATCTCGACAGCATCGCGCATGATGCGAGCGACTTCGCGCGGCGCAACCCGGCGGTCGTGCTGGGCGGTGCGGCCCTCCTCGGGTTCGCGGCGGCACGTCTTCTGAAGGCTTCGAGCCGGGGCGGTCCGGCATGAACGATCAGTCGACCCCCCCGAAAGGGCCTGCAGGGCTGATGGGCGACGTTCTGGCCCATATCACGGCCCTGATCCGCAAGGAATTCGATCTGGCGCGGGCCGAGATGTCCGAAAACATCAACCGCGCCGGTGTCGCCATTGGTCTTCTGGTCGGTGCCCTAGTCGTCGCGCTCGTCGCGCTCAACGTGCTGGCCGGCGCACTCGTCGCCGGGATCGCGGAACTCGGCCTTTCGCCCGGTTGGGCGGCGCTGGCCGTCGGCGGCGTGATGGCCATGGTCGCCGCAGCCATGGTCGCCAAGGGAGTGCGGGATCTCAAGCTCACGAGCCTCGCACCCAGCCGGATGGCCAAGAACGTTCGTCGCGATGCGGATATGGTGAAGGAGACATTCTGATGACGAAGGATCAGTCCCCGGACGATATCGAACGTGACATCGAAGCGGAACGTGCCGCGCTGGCGCGCTCGCTCGATGCGTTGCAACGACAGCTTTCGCCGGAAGCGATGATGGATCAGGTCAGCAGCTTCGCACGCGAAAACGGCAGCGAACTGGCCGATAACGCGATGCGCAAGGCACGGGAAAATCCGCTGGCACTCGCCCTGACCGGAGCCGGCCTTGCCTGGTTGATCGCCGGCCCGGCGAAGCGGGTCCATGCGCCCGCGCCCCGGACTGCTGCGGTGGGCTACGATGACCGCGATTACGAGCAAGTCGACGGGCTGCGAACGGAGGAGCCATCCGAAAGTTTCGAGGCGCGCCTGGCGCGGCTCGAGCAAGACGACTTCGACCCGGCCGTCCACGCAGGCGCAATGCCACCGCGTCGGCCGAAGACCGAAACTTCGCGCGGCGAGCAGAGCCTGCGCGACCGCCTGATGGAGGGAACCGAAATGATGACCGAAGCTGCACGAGAGCGCGTGATCGCCGCGCGCGAGGCCGCGATTGCCGCCGAACGCCGCCTTGAGGCGCGCGCCCGGGACTATGGTCACGCGGGCCGGGAGGCTTATGACAGTCAGCCGCTCATCGGAGTGCTGGTCGCCTTCGGTGTCGGCGCACTGGCCGGTGCGCTCCTGCCGCGGACACGGACGGAAGATGCCTATCTCGGCGAGACGCGCGATCGTGCGGTCGCCGAAGCCGAGCGTATCTATCTGGCCGAGGCGGCGAAGCTGCGTGCGGTGGCCGACGCGGCGATGGCCGAGGCCCGTGCGACCGCGACCGAGGCATTCCATGAGGTGAAGCGAGAGGTGCCGACCGGCGAGGCCGCTGTCGATACCGTCGAGGGCAAGGCGCGGGCCGCGCTCGATCGGACGGCGAAGGCGGCGAAATCGGAGGCCGAAAAGCAGGATCTCGGCAGTTCGATCAACTGATTGCCGCGTCCGGACTTTTGGGGCCGCGTCCTTTCCGGGGCGCGGCCTTTTCCGTGCCCGTTCAGGCGGCTGCGACCACGATCACCTCGACCCGCAGAGTATCGCGGGCGAGGCGCGCTTCGCCACAGGCGCGGGCGGGGGCCTGACCGGCGGGCACCCAGGCATCCCAGACGGCGTTCATCTCGGCGAAATCGTCCATGTCGGCGAGCCAGATCGTCGCCTGCAGAAGGCGCGATCTGTCGGAGCCGGCCTCCGCCAGGAGGGCATCGACCTTGTCGAGGCAGGATTGCGTCTGCGCGGCGACGGTCTCGCCGTCGCCGACCTGTCCGGCGAGATAGATCGTCTCGCCGTGGGTGACGATCTGGCTCATGCGAGGGGTCGTATGGTGGCGGGCGATGTCGGTCATGGGGTGTTTCCGGTCAAATCGCGGCAGGGTTGCGCCGGCCGAGCGACGGGGTCAAGATCGCGCCATGAAGACAGCCGAAGAGATGGTCGCCGCGGCCCGCGCGCGGATCGAGGAATGGGACGCCGCGCGCCTGAAGGCGACGCCGGAGGCCGTGATCGTGGACATCCGCGATGTTCGGGAGCGGGCGAAGGGCAAGATCCCGGGCTCGGTCCATGCGCCCCGCGGTATGCTGGAGTTCTGGTGGGATCCGACCTCGCCCTACCACCGGGAGGTCTTCGCCGGGCCCGGTCCCTACGTGCTGCATTGCGCGTCGGGCTGGCGCTCGGCGCTCGCGACGGCCACGCTGACCGACATGGGCTTCGAGGTGGCGCACCTGCGCGGCGGGATGGCCGAATGGGTCGAAGCCGGCGGCGAGGTCGAGGTGCCGGAGGAGGAATAGCGCCTCACTTCAGCGGAACCACCGTCTCGATCCGGTCGATTTCCACGCCGTCGCGCATCAGGCGGGCCGTGCCCGTGTAGTCTCCGCCGCGCCATCGCGCCGCGCTGAGCCTGCGCCCCGCCGCACGAAAGAGCTGGGCCTGCGTGCGGTCGAGCGCGACTTCGCTGGCGAAGACCTCCTGCCCTGCCGGGCCGGTGATCCGCAGGTCGATGATATCGCCCGCGCGGCCCCCGAACAGCGAGACCCAGATCACGAGCGCCGGCGCGGTGACGGGCAGTGTCCGCGCGTCGGCCGTTCCTGCCTTGATCGCCTCGTAATCGGGCACCGCGTCGGCGAAGCCCGCGGCGAGGAAACCGCCGGGTTCGTAGGCGGGTGGATCGGCCCAAAGACCGGCGGGGAAAGGATCAACGACCGTACCGTCGCGGCGGACGGTCATGTGGACATGGGGAAACTCGGTCCGTCCCGTCAGGCCGATCTCGCCCAGCGGATCGCCTGCGCGGACCGTGTCACCGGTGGCGACCCGCAGGCTGCCGTTGGCGAAATGACAGAGCTGTGTTTCCCAGCCCTTGCCGTGGTCGATGGCGACGCCGTTGCCGCAATCCTGCCTCGTGGGCGAGGTGCCGTCGGGCACGCCGTCGCGCACGCCGCGGATGCGGCCTGCCGCTGGGGCGAGGACCGGGACGCCGGCCTCCATCGCTTCGCGGTCGGCGACGCGGAAGTCGGTGCCCTGATGCCCGTCGTAGGAGAGCGGGCCGCCCCGGTGGTCGCGCGCGCCGGGGCCCGGATCGACATCGACGTATTGCTGAATGAAGCAGGTCTCGCCCAGCGTGCAGTCGAGCGGCAGGCGCAGCTGCAAGTCCTGTGCGGCGGCGGGGCCGGCGGCGAGGAGGAGGAGGGCGAGGCGGATCGTCATCGGGAGGCAGAAACGAACAAGGCCCCCGGTCGGGGGCCTTGCCATGTCGTCAGTCCGCCGTCAGGAGCGGGGGCTTCTTGTTGGAGATCTTCCCCGGGCCCGGCTCGGTAATGCGCAGGTCGAGCTTGCCGTCCTTCACGCCCACCTTCACCAGGCCGCCCTTGGCGAGCTTGCCGAAGAGGAGTTCCTCGGCGAGGGGTTTCTTGATGTGCTCCTGGATAACGCGGCCGAGCGGGCGCGCGCCCATCTTGTCGTCGTAGCCCTTGTCGGCGATCCATTCGGCGGCCGCCTTGGTCAGTTCGATCGAGACGTTGCGGTCGAGGAGCTGTGCCTCGAGCTGCAGGACGAACTTCTCAACGACCTGAAGGATCGTGTCCTTTGGCAGGGCCCCGAAGCTGATGATCGCGTCGAGACGGTTGCGGAACTCGGGCGTGAACGTGCGCTCGATGGCGGCGGTATCCTCGCCTTCGCGCTTTGTCCGGCCAAAGCCCAGCGGCTCCCGCGCGGCGTCGGAGGCCCCGGCGTTCGACGTCATGATGAGCACCACGTTGCGGAAGTCGACCGTCCGGCCGTTGTGATCAGTCAGCTTGCCGTGATCCATCACCTGCAGAAGGATGTTGAACACGTCCGGATGCGCCTTCTCGATCTCGTCGAGGAGGAGAACGCAGTGCGGATGCTGGTCCACGCCGTCGGTGAGCATGCCGCCCTGATCGAAGCCGACATAGCCCGGAGGCGCGCCGATCAGGCGCGAGACGGCGTGCTTTTCCATGTATTCCGACATGTCGAAGCGCAGCATTTCGACGCCGAGCGTATCGGCCAGCTGCTTGGCCACCTCCGTCTTGCCGACGCCGGTGGGGCCCGCAAAGAGGTAGTTGCCGATGGGCTTTTCGGGTTCGCGCAGGCCGGCGCGGGCCAGCTTGATCGCGGACGACAGCGCCTCGATCGCCGGGTCCTGCCCGAAGACCACGCGCTTGAGCGAGCCCTCGAGGTCACGCAGCACCTCGGCATCGTCCTTCGACACGTTCTTCGGGGGGATGCGCGCGATCTTGGCGACGACGTCCTCGATCTCCTTGATGCCGATGGTCTTGCGCCGCTTGCTCTCGGCCACGAGCGCCTGGGCCGCGCCCGCCTCGTCGATCACGTCGATCGCCTTGTCGGGCAGCTTGCGGTCGTTGATGTAGCGGGCCGAAAGCTCCACCGCGGACTTGATCGCGTCGGCGGTGTATTTGATCGAGTGGTGATCCTCGAAGTAGGACTTGAGCCCCTTCAGGATCTTGACCGTGTCCTCGACCGTCGGCTCGTTCACGTCGATCTTCTGGAACCGGCGGCTGAGCGCGCGATCCTTCTCGAAGTGCTGACGGAACTCCTTGTAGGTCGTGGAGCCCATGGTGCGCAGCTTGCCGCCCGCGAGCGCGGGTTTCAGCAGGTTCGACGCATCCATCGCGCCGCCCGAGGTGGCACCCGCGCCGATGACGGTGTGGATCTCATCGATGAAGAGCACCGCGTCGGGGTGATCCTCGAGCTCGGTGACGACGGCCTTCAGCCGCTCCTCGAAGTCACCGCGGTAGCGGGTGCCGGCAAGGAGTGCGCCCATGTCGAGCGAGTAGATTGTGGCCCCCGAGAGCACGGCGGGCACTTCGCCCTGCACGATCTTGCGCGCGAGACCTTCCGCGATCGCGGTCTTGCCGACGCCCGGATCACCCACGAGGAGCGGGTTGTTCTTGCGACGGCGGCAGAGCACCTGAATGCAGCGTTCGACCTCGTGGGCTCGGCCGATCAGGGGGTCGACATCGCCCTTCTCGGACTTCTTGTTGAGATCGACGGTGTATTTCGCGAGCGCGCTCTCGCGGTTCTCCGACGGGTTCGGGCCGGACTGCTCGGTCTCGCCGAAGCTCTCGCTCTCGTCGTCGGGGCCCTGCACGGGGCGGTGCTCGCCGAACTCCGGGTCCTTGGCGACGCCGTGGGCGATGAAGTTGACCGCGTCGTAGCGGGTCATGTCCTGCTCCTGCAGGAAGTAGGCGGCGTTCGACTCCCGCTCGGCAAAGATGGCGACGAGGACGTTGGCACCCGTCACCTCCGTCCGGCCCGACGACTGGACGTGGATGGCCGCACGCTGGATGACGCGCTGGAAGGCGGCGGTCGGCACGGCCTCGGACCCCTCGACGTCGGTGACGAGGGTGGAGAGGTCGTCCTCGATGAATTCCTCGACCGACTTCTTCAATTCGCCGAGGTCGACGCCGCAGGCCTGCATCACGCGTGCGGCGTCGGGTTCGTCGATGAGGACGAGGAGCAGATGCTCCAGCGTGGCCAGTTCGTGACGGCGGGCGTTGGCCTGAGCCAGGGCTGCGTGGATGGCTTGCTCAAGGGTATTCGAGAATGAGGGCATATCGCTCTCCTGCCTGTATGCGACCACGGGAGTATGACCGCTGTTTCTTTAAGTTTTGGTTGTCGGAGGCTCCGCTTCAAGCCTTTTTCGCCCTTCGTCGCCGTTCCGTGACCGCGTGGTGACCGGGCAACGCCCGCGAATTGGGCCATAGCGACGCATCAGAAGGCATCCTTTGCACGGCGCGCGGCCGCGAAGGTGTCAACGTCGGGGGCACCGGTTGTGTCGGTGGCGGCCTTCAGCGCGGGGTCGTGGGCGCGCAGGAAGGGGTTGGTGTCACGTTCGAGACCGAGCGGCGACGGAACGGTGGGACGGCCCCCGGCCCGCATCGCATCGACCTCTGTCTTTCGAGAAATAAGCGCGGGATTGTCCGGTTCAAGGGAGAGCGCGAAGGCGAGGTTCGTCTGCGTGTACTCGTGCCCGGATGCGATGAGCGTCCCGTCGGACAGATCCGCGAATTGCGCGAGGCTCGCGTGCATCTGCGCGGGCGTCCCCTCGAAGAGCCGGCCGCAGCCGCCGACCATCAGGCTGTCGCCGGTGAAGGCGATGCCGTCGAAGAGGAAGGCGATGTGACCGATGGTGTGCCCGGACACGTCCCAGACCCGCGCCGTCGCGCCGCCGATCTCGATGCTGTCGCCGGGGGCGAGGGCATGGTCGAGCGCCGGCAGGCGATGCGCGTCTGCGGCCGCCCCCCAGACCTGCGCGCCCGTTGCCTCGACGATCCCGGCAACGCCGTCGACGTGGTCGGGGTGGTGATGCGTCAGGAGGATGTCGGTGATCGTCCAGCCCTGCGCCTCGGCCGCCTCCAGCAGGGGCGCGGCGCGGGCGGCGTCGACGGAGACGACGCGGTCGCCCGCGCGGAACAGGTAGCCATAGTTGTCGAGCAGGTCGGGGAAGCGGTCCCGCAGCATGGGGACGACGACGAGGGTTTCTGCGATCGCGGTCATGGTATTCCTCCGTTTCGCGGGTAAGCATGGCAGGAACGAAAGAAGGGGCAACGCGAAATCCATGCATCTCGACGTGCTCGACCTGCGACAGTTCTACTATCGCACCCGGCTCGGCCGGGCGGCGCAGAAGGCGGTGCGCGACCGCCTCGTCGCGCTCTGGCCCGAGGCGAAGGGGCAGACGGTCGCGGGCTTCGGCTTCGCGGTGCCGCTCCTGCGGCCCTACCTGCCGCAGGCGCGGCGGGTGATCGGGCTGATGCCCGGGCCGCAGGGCGTGATGCGCTGGCCCGCGGGGCAGGCCAATGTCTCGACCCTCGTGGAGGAGACCCTCTGGCCGCTCGAGACGGGGGCGGTCGACAAGCTCGTCTTGCTTCACGGGCTGGAGACGTCGGAGAACCCGACGGCGGTGCTCGAGGAGTGCTGCCGCGTGCTGGGGCCCGGCGGACGGGCCGTCTTCATCGTGCCGAACCGCTCGGGCCTCTGGGCGCGGCGCGACCGGACGCCCTTCGGTTTCGGCCGGCCCTATTCGCTGGGTCAGCTCGAGGCGCAGGTGAAGCGCGCCGGGCTCATCCCCGAACGCCATGCCGCGGCCCTCTTCGCCCCTCCGAGCGAGAACAAGTTCTGGCTGCGCGTCGGCAATTGGGTCGAGCGACTGGGCCAGCGGCTCTCGCGGTCGGGTGGGGGCGGCGTGATCCTGCTGGAAGTGTCGAAACAGGTGCCGGCGCGGCCGCGCACCGGCCTCGCCTCCCGCGTGCGTGAGCCGTTGCGCGTGCTCGAGGGCGTGCCGGAGCCCGTCGCCGCGGGCCGAAGCGGGGGTTGACCGCCGCAGGCCGTAGAGGCACGGAGAACGTGTTTTCGGTATTCGGCCCTGCCGCCGCACCGGCCTCCCCCGGGCCGGCCTTCTGACGTTTGACCGGAAGACCATCCGATGATCCCGATCCGAACCGCGCGGCCCGACGACCGCGACGCCATCCTGTCCGTCGCCGAGACGAGCGGGCTTTTCGCGCCCGAAGAGGTGCCTTTCCTCGCCGAGACCTTCGACGGCTGGTCGCCCGACGCGTCCGACGATCCGCGCTTCTGGCTCCTGTCGGAAGATGGTGCGGCTGCCGCGGCGGTCGTGCCGCAGCCGCTGTCGGACAATGCGTGGAACCTGCAATTCCTGGCCGTCGCGCGGGACCGGCAGCGCGGGGGGCTCGGTCGGGCGATGTTGCGCGCCGTCGAGGCGCGGCTGGCGGAGGTGCAGGCTCGCCTTCTTCTGATCGACACCGCCTCGGGATCGGAGCAGGCCGCGGCGCGGGCCCTCTATGCAGCGGAGGGCTATGCGCAGGTCGGGCAGGTGCCGGGCTACTACGGTCCGGGCATCGACCGCGTGACCTTCGCGCGGCGGCTCTAGCGCAGGGGCCGCAGCCGGTGGGAGGGCCGGCTGCGGCGCAACCGGACGGCGATGCTCAGCACGCTCACCAGGATCCAGAACGCCTGGATCATCAGGGAGGCGAAGTTGAACGAGGTGTTGAGCGAGATCAGGACGAGCGTGGCCGCCGCCAGGTTGAGGAGGAAATAGGGCACCGAGTCCCCCGAGAGCCGTCGCCCCGCGAGGAGCGTGTAGGACGCCATGTAGAGGATCGCGCCGAGGAGGCCGAGGTTGCCCTCGTAGGTGTCGGGCAGATGCGCGATGAGATCGGTCATGGACCCTTGCCTCCGCTTCGGTCGGTGCGTTTCGATGAAGAGGATATAGGCCGCGCACGATCCGCCGCGCGAGTAAGGGAAACCGTAGTTTACGCGGTCGCGGGCCGCGTCACCCGGCGCGGCTCGCGTGCTCCGCACGAATCGTCGCGCAAGGACGGCGGCACGGGCGTTGGCTGCCGGCCCGATGGCCCGCGCGAAAGCGCCGGCTATGCGGCGTTCGGGCGCTGTTGCAGGGTGCGGACCCCTCTGCTAGAGGGGGCGCGATTTCGTGATCCGGCCCTTATGGGTGCGGGTCTTCTGGGGGTCGCGCAACGCGTGTCGCGCGGGCCCCGCAGACTGTCGAAAGGGTGGACGTGTCCGAACCAGCTTCGATTTCGACGGGGATTGCCGCGCGCTATGCGCAGGCCGTCTTCGACCTCTGCCGCGAGAGCGGCGATCTCAAGACCCTGGCGGCGGACGTCGCCGCGCTCGACGAAGCGATCAAGGGCTCGCCCGACCTGCGCGACGTGATGACGTCGCCGATCCTTAGCCGCGAGGAGCAAGGCAACGCGATCGGAGCCGTCGCTGCCAAGATGGGTCTGGGCGACGTGCTGGCGAACACGTTGAAGCTGATGGCCTCGAAACGCCGTCTCTTCGTTGCGCCGCAGATGGTGCGCGCGCTGCAGGAGATGCTGGCCGAGGACGCGGGCGAGGTCACCGCCGAGGTGCGCGCTGCCAAGGCCCTTACCAAGACGCAGTCCGACAAGCTGGCGAAGGCGCTCAAGGCCTCGACCGGCAAGGACGTGAACCTAGATGTCACCATCGACGACCACCTGATCGGCGGTCTCGTGGTCAAGATCGGCTCGCAGATGATCGACACGTCGGTCCGCGCGAAGCTCAATGCACTTCAGAATACGATGAAAGAGGTCCGGTAATGGCGATCCAGGCTGCGGAAATCTCCGCGATCCTCAAAGATCAGATCAAGAATTTCGGACAGGATGCCGAAGTCGCCGAGGTCGGCCGCGTGCTGTCCGTCGGTGACGGTATCGCCCGCGTCTACGGTCTCGACAACGTCCAGGCCGGCGAGATGGTCGAATTTCCCGGCGGCATTCAGGGCATGGCCCTGAACCTCGAGAGCGACAACGTCGGCTGCGTGATCTTCGGCTCGGACCGGGACATCAAGGAAGGCGACACCGTCAAGCGCACGAACTCCATCGTGGACGTGCCCGCCGGTGACGAACTGCTGGGCCGCGTCGTCGACGGTCTCGGCAACCCGCTGGACGGCAAGGGGCCGATCAACGCCTCCGAACGCCGCGTCGCCGACGTGAAGGCCCCGGGCATCATCCCGCGCAAGTCGGTGCACGAGCCGATGGCCACCGGCCTCAAGGCCGTGGACGCCATGATCCCGATCGGCCGCGGGCAGCGCGAGCTCATCATCGGTGACCGCCAGACCGGCAAGACCGCCGTGGCGCTCGACGCGATCCTGAACCAGGCCTCCTACAACAAGGCTGCCGGTGACGACGAATCGAAGAAGCTCTACTGCATCTATGTTGCCGTCGGTCAGAAGCGCTCGACCGTGGCGCAGCTGGTGAAGCGCCTCGAAGAGTCGGGCGCGATCGAGTATTCCACCGTCGTCGCCGCGACCGCCTCCGACCCGGCCCCCATGCAGTTCCTGGCGCCCTACGCAGCGACCGCCATGGCCGAGTACTTCCGCGACAACGGCCGCCACGCGCTCATCATCTACGATGACCTCTCCAAGCAGGCCGTGGCCTACCGCCAGATGTCGCTCCTGCTGCGCCGTCCGCCGGGCCGCGAAGCCTATCCGGGCGATGTCTTCTATCTCCACTCCCGTCTGCTGGAGCGGTCGGCGAAGCTCAACGAGGAGAACGGAGCCGGCTCGCTGACGGCGCTGCCGATCATCGAGACGCAGGGCGGCGACGTGTCGGCGTTCATCCCGACGAACGTGATCTCGATCACCGACGGTCAGATCTTCCTCGAGACGGAACTCTTCTATCAGGGCATCCGCCCGGCCGTGAACACCGGTCTGTCGGTGTCGCGCGTGGGTTCCTCGGCGCAGACGAAGGCGATGTCCTCGGTCGCGGGCCCCGTGAAGCTCTCGCTCGCGCAGTATCGCGAGATGGCGGCCTTCGCGCAGTTCGGCTCGGACCTCGACGCCTCGACGCAGCAACTCCTGAACCGGGGCGCGCGCCTCACCGAGCTGATGAAGCAGCCGCAGTACTCGCCGCTCACCAACGCGGAGATCGTCTGCGTCATCTACGCGGGCACGAACGGCTACCTCGACAAGGTCGCCGTCAAGGACGTGGGCCGCTGGGAGCAGGGGCTTCTCAACCACCTGCGCTCCAAGCATCAGGACCTGCTGGACGACATCACCAACAATGATCGCAAGGTGAAGGACGAGCTGGCCGAGAAGGTCAGTGCGGCCATCGACGGTTTCGCCGCGAACTTCGGGTAAGGGGGCAGAGCCATGCCTTCGCTGAAGGACCTCAAGAACCGGATCGAGAGCGTGAAATCCACGCGCAAGATCACCAAGGCCATGCAGATGGTCGCGGCGGCCAAGCTCCGCCGTGCCCAGGATGCGGCCGAGGCGGCCCGGCCCTACACGGAGCGGTTCAATGCCGTTCTGGGTGGGCTGGCCGCGTCGGTCGGCGACAGCGATACCGCGCCGAAGCTCCTCTCGGGGACGGGGGCGGACAAGGTGCACCTGCTCGTCGTGATGACCGCCGAGCGCGGGCTTTGCGGTGGCTTCAACGCCAACATCGCCAAGCTTGCCAAGAGCCATGCCGACAAGCTTCTGGCCGAGGGCAAGACCGTCAAGATCCTGACGGTGGGCAAGAAGGGCCGGGAGAGCCTCAAGCGCGGCTACGCCGACTACAACGTCGGCCATGTCGACCTCTCGGAGGTCAAGCGGATCGGCTATTCCGACGCCGCCGGCATTGCCGCGGACGTGCTCAAGCGCTTCGACGACGGCGAGTTCGACGTCGCGACGATCTTCTACGCACAGTTCCAGTCGGTCATCAGCCAAGTCCCGACGGCCCAGCAGATCATTCCCGCGTCGTTCGAGGACGGGGAAGGCGCGGAAGCCTCGACGCTCTACGATTACGAGCCCAGCGAGGAGGCCATCCTGGCCGACCTGCTGCCGCGTGGCGTGGCGACGCAGATCTTCGCGGCGCTGCTGGAGAACGGGGCGTCCGAGCAGGGCGCGCGGATGTCGGCGATGGACAACGCGACGCGCAACGCGGGCGAGATGATCGAGCAGCTGACGATCCAGTACAACCGATCGCGTCAGGCCGTCATCACCAACGAGCTGATCGAAATCATTTCGGGCGCTGAGGCGCTCTGACGAAACGGAGAGACGACATGGCAAACGCAGTCGGCAAAATCACCCAGGTCATCGGCGCCGTCGTGGACGTTCAGTTCACCGACGCCCTGCCCGAGATTCTCAACGCGCTGGAATGCGAGAACGACGGCAAGCGCCTCGTCCTCGAAGTGGCGCAGCACCTCGGCGAGAACACGGTCCGCACCATCGCGATGGACGCGACCGAGGGCCTCGTGCGCGGCCAGGACGTGACCGACACCGGGGCCGCGATCATGGTGCCCGTGGGCACCGCCACGCTCGGCCGCATCCTGAACGTCACGGGTGAGCCCATCGACGAGAAGGGCCCGGTCGAGGCCGAGGAGACCCGCGCCATCCACCAGCCCGCGCCCGACTTCGCCGATCAGGCGACCGAGGCCGAGGTCCTGGTGACGGGCATCAAGGTCATCGACCTGCTGGCTCCCTACTCGAAGGGCGGCAAGATCGGCCTCTTCGGCGGTGCGGGCGTCGGCAAGACGGTTCTCATCCAGGAACTCATCAACAACATCGCCAAGGTGCACTCGGGTCTGTCGGTCTTCGCCGGCGTGGGCGAGCGCACGCGCGAGGGCAACGACCTCTACCACGAGATGATCGAGTCGGGCGTTCTGACCCCCGACAACCTCCCCGACTCCAAGATCGCGCTGGTCTTCGGCCAGATGAACGAGCCGCCGGGTGCCCGTGCCCGTATCGCGCTGACCGGCCTGACCATGGCCGAGCAGTTCCGCGACGCGACCGGTGCCGACGTGCTGTTCTTCGTCGACAACATCTTCCGCTTCACGCAGGCCGGCTCCGAGATGTCGGCGCTTCTGGGCCGTATCCCGTCGGCCGTGGGCTACCAGCCGACGCTGGCCACCGACATGGGCGACATGCAGGAGCGGATCACTTCCACGAAGAACGGCTCGATCACCTCGATCCAGGCTGTCTACGTGCCCGCCGACGACCTGACCGACCCGGCCCCGGCGACGACCTTCGCCCACCTCGACGCGACGACGGTTCTCAACCGCGCCATCTCGGAGCTCGGCATCTACCCGGCCGTGGACCCGCTCGACTCCACCTCGCGCCTGATGGATCCGCAGATCCTGGGCGAGGAGCACTACCAGGTCGCGCGTGACGTGCAGGGCATCCTCCAGCGCTACAAGTCGCTGCAGGACATCATCGCGATCCTCGGGATGGACGAGCTTTCGGAAGAGGACAAGCTGACCGTCGCGCGCGCCCGCAAGATCCAGCGCTTCCTGTCGCAGCCCTTCGACGTCGCCAAGGTCTTTACCGGCTCGGACGGCGTCCAGGTGCCGCTCGAGGACACGATCTCGTCGTTCAAGGCCGTGGTCGCGGGTGAATATGATCACCTGCCCGAGGGGGCCTTCTACATGGTCGGCGGCATCGACGAGGTGAAGGCCAAGGCCGAGCGCATGGCCGCGGAGGCTGCGTAAGCCATGCAGTTCGAACTCGTCTCACCCGAGCGGCGGCTGGCGTCCACCGAGGACGCCACGGCCGTGCGCATCCCCGGCGCGGACGGGGACATGACCGCGATGGCCGACCATGCGCCGACCATCACCAGCCTGCGCCCCGGCGTCCTGACGGTCGAGACGTCGGGCGGCGAGGAAAGCTACGCCGTGACCGGCGGCTTCGCCGAGATCGGCGCGGGCGTCACCGTGCTGGCCGAGCGCGCGCTTCCGGTGGCCGATGTCACGCAGGAGGTCTTCGACGACTGGGTGTCCGAGGCGCGCACCGCACGCGACAACGCGCCGTCGGATGCCGTGGACGCGGCGACGAAGCTCTTGGCCGACATGGTTGCCGTGGGCGACCACATCGGCTTGAACTCGAACCAGGCCAACCTCTGAGGTCGGTCGGACCGCCGATTTGTCGGTAACGTGTTCTCGAAGGCCCCGTCGGATTCGGCGGGGCCTTTGCATTTTAACGATTTTTTGACGTAGATTGCCGCAGGCTCCGGCCGAAGGTTGTTGTTTCCCCAAGGGCCAGGCCCCATGCGCAGATTGTCCAACCATGTCATCGGCATCCAGCAGGGCAGCCGCGTGATGTTCTCGGACTTCGAGGACGGCGGACAGATGTGGACGGGCTCCGGCCCGCGAGAGGCGCGCGTGCGTGTGGAATTCGAGGAGCCGTTCAAGACCGTTCCGGCGATCCTGACGGGGCTGGCGATGTTCGACATGGACGAGGGCTCGAACCAGCGGGCGGATCTCAGCCACGGCAACGTCACGGTGACCGGTTTCGACCTCGTCTTCCGCACCTGGGGCGACACCCGCGTCGCCCGCGTCCGCGCCGACTGGACGGCCATCGGTGAGATCCGCGCCGAGGACGAGTGGGAGGTGTATTGAGACATTTGTCTCTTTGACATCCCCGCCACGCGGGCCCCAGACAGGGGCCATGAAGACCTTCATCAACGGGTTCGGACGGATCGGGCGCTCGATCCTGCGGGCGCATCTTCTTGGCGCGGGCGCGGGCGTCGAGATCGTCGGCATCAACGATATCGCGCAACTCGAGACCTGCGCCTATCTCTTCAAGTACGACAGCGTGTTCGGACCCTGGGCGGGACGGGTGGAGACGACGGAAGACGCGCTCGTCATCGACGGGCAGGCTATTTCCTTCCACCGCACGCCGGATCTGCGGACCCTGTCGCTCGGAGGCGTGGACCTCGTGATGGAGTGCACCGGGCGCGCAGAGACGCGCCCCGAGGTCGAGCGGGGCCTGCTGGCGGGTGCGGGCAAGGTGCTGATGTCCGGTCCTTCGGCGGTGGCGGATGCGACCATCGTGATCGGGGCCAACGAGGGCGAGCTATCGCCCGCGCATCGCATCGTCTCGAATGCAAGTTGCACGACCAACGCCGTCGCGCCGCTCCTCGCCGTGCTCGACGCGGCCTTTGGCGTCGAGAGCGGGTCGATGACGACGATCCATTGCTACACCGGTAGCCAGCCGACGGTGGACATGGCGCTCGGCGGCCCGCTCGCGCGCAGCCGGGCGGCGGCGCTGTCGATGGTGCCGACCACGACGAGCGCGGGCCGGCTCGTCGATGCGGTGCTGCCGCATCTGGCGGGGCGGGTGCCTTGTCAGTCGGTGCGCGTGCCGGTGGCCAGTGTCTCGGCGGTCGACCTGTCCTTTCTCCCGGCCCGGCGCGCCAGCGCGGACGACGTCAACGCCGCACTTGCGGGGGCAGGCGGGGTGATCGGGGTGGAGGACGCACCGCTCGTCAGTTCCGATCTACGGGGCCGACCCGAGAGCTATATCCACGCGAGCGGCGAGACCCGCGTGGGTGCCGGTGGATTGATCCGGGTCTTCGGCTGGTACGACAACGAATGGGGCTTCGCCAACCGGATGCTGGACCTCGGGCTCAGGATGGCCGGCTGAGCCGTAGCACGCCCGCGGGCTCGAGCGTGTGGCAGTCGAAATCGATCGGGCGGGAGGCGTAGTTGAAGACAAAGCGTTCCGTCCCGGTGTCGCGGATGCGCAGGCCCTCGGGCAGGTCGAGCGTGGCGAGCCCCGCGGCGTCCGCGATGTCGCGCAGGATGCGCTTCGCGGCGGCACGGTTCGGCCAGCCGGCGAGGTGGTAGCGGCGGTCGGAGCGGAGAAGGACGGGCGAGCCTTCGGTCGTGCGCTCCAGCACTTCGGCCCCGGTCTCCAGATGCTCCAGCCAGAGATCGACGCCGCCCCCCTTTTCGAGGCCGCGCGGGGCCTCGGGCGGGAAGGTTTCCTCCATCACGGAGGTCGCGTCGAGACCGGGCAGGTTCGGGCCCATCGGCGTCGTGAAGCCGAGTTCGGACGTCTTGAGGTCCGTTCGCGGGCCGGTGAGCACGATCCCCTCGGCGGTGTCGATCGCCTTGCGCAGCGGCGCGGAGAGCGTCAGCAGCCCCGGCACCAGCGTCAGCGCATAGCCCTCCAGCGACGCGGTGTCGGGCGGCAGGATATCGACCGACAGCCCCAGCGACCGCAGCGCGCGGTAGAGGTCGAGGCAGAGCGCGAAATGGTCGAAGCCCTGCCCCTGCGGCTGCACCTCCCAGGCCCATTGGGAGGCATAGTCGAAGACGAGCGCGACCGGGGCCTGCGCCGGTACGACGTCCGGCGCGTCGCGCAGCTCGGCGGCCACCTGCGCGGCCTCGGCGAAGCCCGGCGCCTCGGAGGAGTCGGGGCGCAGGAGGCCCGCGTGTTGTTGCTCCTGCGCCTGCGGAAACTGCCGCCAGCGGAACCAGCAGACGGCCTCCGCCCCGTGGGCGAAAGCCTCCCACGACCAGAGGCGCACCATGCCGGGCAGCGGGGCGGGGTTCCACGGGGCCCAGTTCACGGGGCCGGGCTGCTGCTCCATCACCCACCAGCGGCCCCGCCCGCAGGCGCGGTAGAGATCGTGGTGGAACGCCTGGAAATCGGGGTCGCCCTGCCGCAGATAGGCTTGCTGATCGCCACCCGGCACCCGGTCGAGCAGGAAGCCCATGGGGTAGCTGTCCCAGGCGGCGATCTCCATTTGACGTCCGGTGGCGTAATGGTCGAACTCGGTGACGCGGCCCATGTAGTTGTGGCTGATCGGCGCGTCGGAATGTGCGCGGATCGCGGCGACCTGCGCGGCGTTCCATTGCACCACCATGTCCGAGGCGAAGCGGCGGAAGGCGAGGGCATGGCTCGGGTTCGGTTCGGTCACGGTCAGGTTCGGCAGGTCGATCTGATCGAAATGATCGTAGTCCATCGACCAGAAGATGTTGCCCCAGGCCGTATTCAGCGCGGCGATGTCGCCGTAGCGGTCCTTCAGCCAGACGCGGAAGGACTCGCGGGCGACGGGAGAATAGCTGACGACCGTGTCGTGGCAGCCGTATTCGTTATCGGGCTGCCAGGCAGCCACGCGGTCGCCATAACGTTCGGCCATGAGGCCCGCCATACGCGCGGCGTCGTCGCGGTAGCCTGCGTGGGCGAAGTCGTAATGTCGGCGGGAGCCGAAGCCGCGGGGGCGGCCCTCGGCGTCGTGGGCCAGCATGTCGGGATGGCGGTCGAGCATCCAGCGCGGCGGCGTGGCCGAGGGCGTGCCGAGGACCACCGAGAGGCCCGCGCCCGTCAGCACGTCGATCGCGCGGTCGAGCCAGCACCAGTCGTAGTCTCCCGGCCGCGGCTCCAGTCGGGACCAGGCGAACTCGCCGATCCGCACCCAGGTCAGGCCGAGGTCGGCCATGCGGCGCGCGTCCTCCGGCCATTGGGTCTCGGGCCAGTGCTCGGGGTAGTAGCATGTCCCGATGGTGCGCTTCACAGCACGACCTTTCGCTCCGCCACGCCCTTGACCGGCATATCCGCCGCCCATGTCCTCCCGGCACCGGCCTGGTGGGGGGCGTCCGTGTCGGAAATCCCCTGCGTCGCGGAGGTCACGAACATCCGGTCGAGTTTCGGGCCGCCGAACGCGGGGCAGGTGGTCTGTGCGGCCCCGCAGTCGAGCGCCATGCGGAAGCGGCCGTCCGGGCCGTGGCAGGCCACGCGCCACCCGCCCCATTGCGCGACCCAGAGGTTGCCCTGCGCATCGCAGACCGCCCCGTCGGGGGCGAGGCCCACGCCCGAGAAGTCGACGAAGACTTCGGGCTTGCCCGAAGGCCAGCCGGCGCGGTCGATATGCTGCTTCCAGATCGCGCCCCGGGCGGTGTCGGCGAAATAGGCCGTGTCGCCCTCGGGCGAGAAGCAGATGGCGTTCGGGATTGTGATGTCGCGATAGATCTGTCGGACCTCGCCGCGGAAGTAGCGATAGATCGCGCCCGCGCCGTCCTGTCCATCGAGCCCCATCGTCCCGATCCAGAAGCCACCCAGAGGATCGGCGCGGCCGTCGTTGGAGCGGGTCAGCGGGTTGTCGGCTTCAAGGGGGGTGATGATCTCCCGCGCGCCGCTCTCGATGTCGAAGCGCCAGAGCGCGGAGTCTCCGGCGACCATGAGGGTGTCGTTGTCGATCCAGCCCGCTGCGCTGACATGCTCGTCGAAGGTCCATTCGAGGGGCGCATCGCCCTGCCGTGACAGAAGGCGGTTGCCGAGGATGTCGAACCAGAAGAGCTGCTGTCGTTCGGGATGCCAGAGCGGACCTTCGCCAAGGGCGCAGATCCGGCTGTCGTAGACGCCGGCCGTTGTCATGCCGTGACCCCGGACCCCGCGGCCTTGTCATAGGCGGCGACGATGCGTCGGGCGCGCTGCGCGATCTCGTCGATCGACAGGCCCGGCACATAGGCCGCCGTACCGAGGCCGAAGCCGTCTGCCCCGGCGCCGAGCCATTCGGCGAAGTTCTCCGGCCCGGCCCCGCCGACGGCGTAGACGCGCGTCCCGGCCGGCAGGATCGCACGGAGGGCCTTGAGACCACCGGGGCCCGCCATGTTGCCGGGGAAGAGCTTGAGCCCCGTCGCCCCCGCTTTGAGAGCGGCGAAGGCTTCGGTTGGGGTGAAGACCCCGGGCCAGCTTTCGAGGCCAAGGTCGCGGGTCGCGCGGATGACGTCCGCGTCGGCATTGGGCGACACGATGATGCGCCCGCCCGCGTCGGCGACCGATTGCACCTCCGCGACCGAGAGCACGGTACCCGCGCCGATGACGGCGGCGTCGCCGTGGGCCTCGATCATGGATCCGATGGATGTGAGCGGCTCTGGCGAGTTGAGCGGCACCTCGATGGTGGAGATGCCGGCCTCGATGTAGGCCCCGCAGGCGGCGACGGCGTCGGGCGGGGTGATCCCGCGGAGGATGGCGATCAGGGGACGGGTCATTCAGGCATCTCTCAGGACGTTGAGGCCGGCGAAGGTCATCTCGTCGGCGGGTAGCAGCTTCGGGTCGAGGCCCTGCGCGCTCAGGGCGGTGGCATAGGCGCGGGTGGTCTTTTCGGAGCCGGTGATGACGACGTCCCGCCCCAGCCACCAAGGCTTCGTGGCGGCGAGTTCCGCCCCGATCAGGAGGCCGGACAGAATGGCGCGGCCGGTGGCGGCTTCCTGCCCGTGCAGGAGGTCGGCAGCGCGCAGTTCGAACATGCGCGCGGTGAGGAGTTCGGGCTGCGACAGCGTGTCGGAGACGGCGTCGAGAAAGGCCGCCTCGTCCCAGCCATCGCCGGCGAGGGAATGGCGCAGCACGCTCTGGCCGGTGATCGTCGCGAAGAGTTCTCCGGTCATCACGGTGCGGAAGCTCACGATCTCGCCCGCCGAGAGATGCGCCCATTTGGTGTGCGTCCCGGGCAGGCAGGCGACGCCCTCGAAATCGTCGAGGGAGGTGACGATACCGGCGATCTGGGTTTCTTCGCCGCGCATCACGTCGGGATGCGGGTCGAGTTGGCGAACGCCCGGCACGATGGAGACGCGCAGGCGCGGATCGCGGGTCTCGACGCGGGTGAGGTCACCGTCGACGGCGGCGCAGGGCACGGTGCGATAGGTGGCCTCGGCCCAGCCCTGCCGCGCGCCGACCATGCCGCAGGCCAGGATCTCGGTCGGCCCGTCGATCCAGTCGCCGGCGAGGTCCAGCAGCGTCGGTTCGAACGCATCCGGGTCGAGGGTGTTCATGCCGCGATCGCTCTCGCGCGTCTCGCGGGGGCGACCCCCCTCCATGCGGGTGATGCGGAGCGCGGTGGTGCCCCAGTCGACGGCGATCCAGTCTGCCATGTCAGCCTGTTACCACGACGCCGCCATCCACGACCATGGCCTGCCCCGTCATCATGCGGGAGGCTTCGGACGACAGGAAGAGCGTGGGGTTCACGATGTCTTCGGGCGCGAGATGGTCCTTCAGGCAGGCCCGGTCGAGATGGGCGGCGAGGCTCTCGGGGTCGGCCCATTGGTCGAGCTGCTTTTGCGTCAGAACCCAGCCGGGGGCCAGCGCATTGACGCGGATGCGGTCGGGCCCGAACTCCCGCGCGAGGCTGCGGGTCATGCCGTTGATGCCGGAATTGGAGGTCGTGTAGATCGGATAGCCCGCGTTTCCCATCATGTAGCTGATGGACGAGAAGTTGACGATGTGACCGGAGCCGGCCGTCTTCATGCCCCGTATCGCGTGCTGGCAGGCGAAGAAATAGGCCTTGAGGTTGATCGCGGTCGACCAGTCCCAGAAGTCCTCGTCGACGTCCAGTGTGCCATGGCGCTTGTCGTTGGCGGCGTTGTTGATGAGCCGCGTGACCGTCCCGTGGGCCTCCGCCGCGGCGTCGATCGCGCCGCGCAGGCTGTCGAGGTCGGTGATGTCACCCTGTATGAAGAGTGGGCGATTGCCCGTCTCGCCCGCCATCCGGTCCACGAAGTCGGAGGCATCCGAGCGGCCGATGAAGGCCACCTTCGCGCCCTGACGCAGGAAGCCCTCGGTCAGGTTCGCTCCGATCCCCGAGCCGCCGCCGGTGATGAAGACGGAGGCCCCGTCGAGGTCGGGATAGGTCGCTGTCTGGGTCATCTTGTTGTCCCTTCGAAATTCGGGGTTTCGGTGCGGCGGCCGTCAGAGCCGATGGCCCTCGATCACCCACATCGTATCCGGGAAGTGCCAGGGCAGGGTCAGACCGTGGTGCATCAGCCATGTCCCCGAGACCTCGATCGGCCCCTCCTTCAGAATCGGATGGCCACGCGAGAGAGCGGGAGCGTTGTTACGGTTGATGAGTTCGACGCGGTAGCGGGCCGCGGGGTCGAGAGACGTGAGGCGCAGCGGTCTGGGCGCGATCTGGGCGGAGGTGGCCCCCTTCCCGGCGAAGACGACGAAGCGGTGCCCGTCACGCGGCATCTGTTGTTCGGCCATGATCGCCGGATCGCTCGCGTCGAGGCGCAGGATGTCGGCGTGCTGCATCCAGTCGCGGTTGCGCTTCCACCACGACGTCACCTCCGACAGGACGGCGGCCTCGTGCGCGTTCAACTCGCGCGGGTCCATCTCGAAGCCCATGTGGCGCTGCGCGGCGACCCAGGCGCGGAAGCTGATGTCGAACATCCGCCCCGACGTGTGGCAGCGCCTCGGCCCGACGTGACTGCCTGCGACGGCGAGCGGCAGGAAGAGTGCCGCGTCGTGCTGGATCCGCAGCCGCTCGAGCGCGTCGTTCGAATCCGACAGCCAGACGCGCTGCGTCCGCTTCATGATGCCGAAGTCGATGCGCCCGCCGCCCGAGGCGCAGCTCTCGATCTCGACGTTTGGAAAATCGGTGCGCAGCCGGTCGATCAGCGCGTAGGAGCCGCGGGTCTGGTCGGCGTCGGGCATCGGCAGGACGCGGTTGTGGTCCCATTTGACGTAGTCGATCTCGTGCCGCGATAGGATCGCGGCCATGCGGTCGTAGATGAAATCCCGCACCTCGGGCAGGGCCATGTTCATGGCCTTCTGCTGCCGGCCGAGGGTCTGATCCTCGGCCCCGAGGGCCCAGTCGGGGTGGGCCCGGTGGATGTCGCTGTCGGGGTTTATCATCTCGGGCTCGAACCAGATGCCGAAGGTCATCCCCTCTGCATGGACATGGTCGATCAATGGCCCGAGGCCGTCGGGATACTTGCGCGGGTCGACCTCCCAGTCCGAGAGCGAGCGGGTGTCGTCGTCGCGGTTGCCGAACCAGCCGTCGTCGAGCACGAACCGCTCCGCCCCGAGTTTCGCGGCGCGGCTGGCGATGTCCTTCAGGACGGGTAGCTTGTGGTCGAAGTAGACCGCCTCCCAGCAGTTGTAGTGCACGGGCCGCGGCACGCCCGGTTTGGTCCAGGTGACGATCCGGTCGCGCAGGTGGCGCTGGAAACTGGCGGCGCAGCCGTTCAGGCCGGTCTGCGAATAGGTGACGTAGAGGCTCGCGCTCTCGAAGCGGGTGTCGGCGTTCGTCTCCATCCGCGCGGCATGGCCCCACTGGATCTGGCGACGGCCATCGGGCAGCTCCTCGGCGATCATGCGGTGCCCGCCCGACCAGCCGTAGTGGAACCCATAGGCTTCGCCCTGCGTGTTCGTCGCGCCGATGCAGGGGATCAGGAGACCCGGGAAATGCTCGTGCCCCGTGCGCCCGGTCCGGTTCTCGCGATAGCGGATGCCGGGTGACCACGCGGTTCGGTTGAGCTGGAACTCGCCGCACCAGCGACCCGAGACGTCGATCATCTCCTCCGACTGCTGCGGCGCGGGCAGGACCGGGCCGGCGAGCCAATGCAGGTGAACGGGCCGCGTGGCTTCGAGGATCGTCTTGGCGGTGATGATCCGGGTCTCGATGTCGCGCTGGAAGCGGAAGGTCAGCGTCAGGCCGTTCGCCTCGTCGGAATAGACGAGGTCGAGGTCGCCGTCGGCGCTGTCGTCGCGCAGGAAGGCGAACTTCGGCAGAAGCGGCGAGCCGTCGGTGTCGCGCAGGATGAGGCCCGGCTGCCCGGGGAAGGAGCGCGACGCCTCGGGGCAGAGGCTGAGGTCGGGGTTCGCGTCGAGCATGCCGCCGGTGACGTCGATGGCGTGGGCGCGGGCGAGCGTCTCGAGGTCTTCGTCCGCCGGCAGCGGTGCGCCCCAGTAGACGACCTGGGGCAGGCAGTGGCCGCGCGCGGCGAGCACCATCGTCTGCCGCGGGCCGTTCGCGCCATCGTGGTCGTCGATACGCCAGGTCTTGATCGGGGCATCGAGGCGTTCGCCGGTCGCCCCAACGGGGAGGGCCGACGCGATGGTCGCGTCGGCGGGAGTTGCGTCAGACATGAGGTGTCTCGTGTCGGTGTGTGGTTGCTTACTTTACGGCGCCCAGCGTGAGGCCCGCGATGAAGTGTTTCTGCATCAGGAAGAACATGGCGACCGGCGGCAGGGCCGCGACGATCGAACCCGCGCTCATCAGATGATAGGCGGCCCGGTACTCGGAATTGAACTGCGTGATGCCCGCGGTCACCGGCTGCGAGTCCGGTCCCTGAGTCAGGACGATGGCCCAGAAGTAGTCGTTCCAGATGAAGGTGAAGATCAGCACCGCGAGGGCGGCGATGGCCGGCTTCATCAGCGGGATGACGACATACAAGAAGATGCGCCATTCGCTCACGCCCTCGACCCGCGCCGCCTCGATCAGCGGGAAGGGCAGGGCGCGGATGAAGTTGCGCATGAAGAGCGTGCAGAAGCCGGTCTGGAAGGCGATATGGAAGAGGATCAGCCCTCGCTTGGTGTCATAGAGGTTCAGATCGAGCGTCAGGTCGCGCACGGGCACCATCAGGATCTGGAAGGGCACGAAATTGCCCGCGATGAACATGAAGAAGATCAGCAGGTTGCCGCGGAACTTGTAGACCCCGAGCGCGAAGCCCGTCATGCACGAGAGCGCCACCGTTCCGATCACCGTGGGGACTGTGATGAGGAGCGAGTTGAGCAGGTACCGCGGCATGTCGCTTTCGAAGAAGACCTTGCCGTAGTTGTTGAACATCTCGAACGAACCGGGGATGCCCCAGTAGTTGCCGTTGGTGAAGTCGCTGTCAGGCTTGATCGAGAAGATCATGACCGCGATCAGCGGCAGGAGCCAGGCGATGAGCGCGACGGGCAAAAGCGTCTGGTAGCCGATCTGCCACGCGCGGGAGGATTTCTCGATGGGGGTGGGAAACATGTCTCAGGCCTCCAGATCGCGACGGGTGGCGGCGGGCAGGCTCGCCCGGATGATGTCGTAGCTGACGCGGATGCGGTGGTCGGCTTCCTCGGCGTCGGTCGTCTCGTAGGGCAGGCGGACCCACGAGCGGTGGAAGTACCGGGCCTTCCGCGCGGCCCCCGCGTCGATGAGCATCGCGGCGGTCTCGACGTCGGGGCACTTCACGGAGACACCGTCTTCGCTGCCCCCCGCGTCGCCACCGGCCATGCAGGCGAACATCTTGCCGCCGACCTTCCAGCTGTCGAGTTCGCCCGGCCCGGTGGGCGTGGCCTCCGGAAGGGCCGCGCAGATTTTGTCGACGTCGGCGCGCGTCATCACCGCGCCCCCCGCTCGTCGCGCCACATCGAGTAGAGGAAGTAGGCGATGAAGAAGAGCATGATGACGAAAAGGACAACCGCGATGGCCGCGCCGTAGCCCATGCGGAAGCCGAACTCGGCGAGGGCCTTTTCGTACATGTAGAACGACAGCACCCGGGTCGAGCCGAAGGGCCCGCCGTTCGTCATGATCGAGATGAGGTCGAAGGACCGCAGCGCACCGATGATGGTGACGACGAAGGCGATGAAGGTCGCGGGCTTGAGCTGCGGGATGATGATGTACCACAGCATCTTCCACTTCTTCGCCCCGTCGAGCCGCGCCGCCTCGATCTGCTCCGGGTCCACGGCGTTGAGGCCGGTGAGATAGAGGATCATGCAATAGGCCGTCTGCGGCCAGAGCCCGGCGGCGATGATGCCGTAGGTCGCCATATCCGGATCGCCCAGGATGTTGACGGGTCCGAGCCCCACGAGCCCGATCACCGCGTTCAGAAGGCCCTCCGACGGCAGGTAGAACCAGGAAAACACGAGGCCGACGACGACCTGGCTGATGACGAAGGGGAAGAAGAAGAGCGACTTGTAGAGCCGGATCCCCGTCACCGTCTGGTTGAGGAAGAGCGCGATGAAGAGACCGAGCGGAATGGCCAGCAGATAGAGCAGCAGCCACTTGATGTTGTTGACGAGGCTGATCTCGAAGTTCCGGTCGGTCGCCAGCTCCTGGTAGTTGCCGAGCCCGATGAACTGACCCTGTTCGGTCAGATCGCCGAGGCCGTCCCAGCGGTAGAAGCTGACCTGGAAGGACTGGAAGATCGGGATGACGACATAGGCCGCGAAGAACAGGATTCCCGGCAGCAGGAAGAGCCAGGGCGTGATCGCGATCTCGTTGCGTTTGTACCAACTCCGCCGGTCCGGCTGCGCCGCGTGGGTCGTGGGGACTGCGGGGGCGTTGGTCATGCGAACCTCCTGGTCTCTGGCCGCGCGGGGCGAAGCCGAATTCTGCGGCACATGCGAAAGGCGGGGCCTTGCGGATATGTCGAAGCGAATGGTGTGGACCCCGCCCGGGTGGGGCAGGGTCCGAAGGTCGGTCTACTCGGCGTAGACGCGCTGACGGGTCTGCTCGAGGCGGGCCAGGATGTCCTCGAGGTTGTCAGGGAACACCATGAACTCCTGCAGGCCTTCCATGCCGGCGGCAGCCATCTCGGCCGGGAAGTCCCGGTCGAAGAATTGTGCGATGCCGCCCGTTGCGTTCGTCGTCAGCATCTCGAAGCCCTGGTTCAGGAACTCGTCGTCATCGACCGAGGAGGCCGCGTTGACGGGCAGCTGGCCCAGCTTGTCGCCGCCGTTGATGTCGGTCTGGACCTCGGCCGAGGTGACGAACTTCAGGAACTCGCGCGCGGCTTCCTTGTTCTGCGCGCCCGACGCGATGTGGAACGTGTCGATCGGCGCGTCCTCGCCCTGTGGCACGTCCGCGATGGTCGGGAACTGGTAGAAGTCGATCTGCTCGTCCGTCAGCCCAGCCTCGCGCATCGGCGCCACTGCGAAGTTGCCGATCAGATAGGCCGTTGCGTCGCCGTTCACGACGAAGGGCAGCGCCTCCTGCCAGGAGTAGTTCTGGTGGTCGTCGATGAAGGCACCCATGTCGATCAGCTTGCGCCAGTTGGCGAAGGCCTCGCGTACGCGCTCGTCGGTCCACTCGACCTCGCCGCGGGCGAGCTCCATGTGGAAGTCGAAGCCGTTGGTCCGCATGTTGATGTAGTCGAACCAGCCACCCGCGGTCCAAAGGAACTTGGTGCCGATGGCATAGCACTTGCGACCCGAATCGAGGATCGCCTGACAGTTGGCGATCTCCTGCTCGAAGGTTTCCGGCTCCTCGAGGCCCAGCTCGTTGAAGATGTCCTCGCGGTAATAAATGCCCCAGTTGTAGTAGGTATAGGGCACGCCCCACTGCTTGTCGTCGATGGTCAGGGCACCCTTCACGGAGTCGAGGCCCTCGATCTCTTCCCAGACATCCGACACGTCCTCGAAGAGACCGGCATTGACGTAGGGGGTCATCCGGTTGGCGGCGTACCAGTTCACGATATCGGGCGGGTTCGACGACAGCGCGTTGCGGATCTGCGATTTCCAGCCGTCGCGGTCGACGATCTCGAGCTCGATGTTGAGGTCCGGGTGCATCTCGCCGAACTGCGCGGCAAGGCCTTCCATCACGGCGCGCGGGGCCGGGTTCGACATGTCGGAGATGATCCGCAGATCGCCCGACAGCGCGTGACCATCGGCGAAGGCCGCTCCGGACATGATGGTGGATGCGGCAAGAGCCGTGAGAATGGATCGCATGAATTCCTCCCGAATTGCGTCCGCATGGTTTCAAATAATGAAACCGAGTTTCTTATATTGAAAACACTGCGACCATCTGTCTAGGCTGTCAACAGCATATGAGGCGGGAGGCTCATTTGAACGTCCAGCGGGACAGCGGGAGAGATGGGGCGGACGGAACCGTCGGCAAGGCGCTCGAAGTGCTCGATCGGGTCGCCGCTTTCGCACGCCCGGTGCGCTTCTCCGAACTGCTGGAAACCTCGCCCTTTCCGAAGGCTACGCTCTATCGTCTCGTGCAGACGCTGACCTCGCAGGGGATGCTGCGCTACGATCCCGAACGCGGCACCTATGCGCCGGGGATGCGCCTCGTGCGGATGGCCCATGCCGCCTGGGCGCAGTCGAGCATCGCGCCGATCGCCCGCCCCCACCTCGATTCGCTGAGCATGCTTGCCGGCGAGACCGTGCACCTCGCGCAGCTCGACGGCGGGCAGGTGCTCTATGTCGACAAGCGCAATCCGGCGCGCCCGCTGCCGATGTATTCCGATGCGGGCAAGGTCGGGCCCGCCTATTGCACGGGCGTCGGCAAGGCCATGCTCGCCTGGCTGCCCGAGCCGACGCTCGATGCCGTTCTCGCGCAGCAGAGCTGGCACCGGTTCACCGACACCACGCTGACGACGCCCGACGCGATGCGCGCGGAGCTTGCCGCGATCCGCACCGCGGGCCATGCCTTCGACCGGGAGGAACACGAACCCGGCATCCATTGTATCGCTGTCCCGATCCTGTCTGCCAACGGGCAGGTTCTCGGGGCCGTCTCCGTTACCTCCTCGACCGATCGCGGCACGCTGGAGGACATGAAACGCCATCTGCCGCATCTGCGGCAGGCGGTCGAACGAATCGCCGGGGACATGCGCGACTGGCGCTTCCCGGACCAACGGGAGGTATAATCCACATGGCAGGTGTCGAGCTTACGGAGGTCGTCAAACGCTACGGCGACGTGCAGGTCATGCATGGCGTCGACCTGACGATCGAGGAGGGCGAATTCTGCGTCTTCGTCGGCCCATCGGGCTGCGGCAAGTCCACGCTTCTGCGCATGATCGCGGGCCTCGAGGAGACGACCGAGGGCAAGATCGAGATCGGCGCGCGCGACGTGACGCGCGACGACCCCTCCCAGCGTGGCGTGGCGATGGTCTTCCAGACCTACGCGCTCTATCCGCACATGACGGTCTCCGAGAACATGGGGTTCGGCCTCAAGATGAACGGCCATCCGAAGGCGGAGATCGACGAGAAGGTCTCCATGGCGAGCCGGATTCTGAAGCTCGACGAATATCTCAAGCGCAAGCCCGCCGCGCTCTCGGGCGGTCAGCGACAGCGCGTCGCCATCGGCCGCGCCATCGTGCGGGGGCCTGAGGTCTTCCTTTTCGACGAGCCGCTCTCGAACCTCGACGCGGAACTGCGGGTGGAGATGCGGGTGGAGATCGCCCGGCTCCACAAGGAGATCGGCGCGACGATGATCTACGTCACCCACGATCAGGTCGAGGCGATGACCATGGCCGACAAGATCGTCGTGCTGCGCGCCGGCCGGATCGAGCAGGTCGGCGCGCCGCTGGAGCTCTATCGCGACCCCGACAACCGCTTCGTCGCGGGCTTTATCGGCTCACCCTCGATGAACTTCCTCAACGGCACGGTGAAGGACGGCGCGGTCGAGGTGCCGGGTCTGAAGACCAGCGTGTCACCGCAGGTGACGCTGCCGTCGGACGGGACGGACGTGATCGTCGGGATGCGGCCCGAGCATTTGACCGTGGCTTCGGGTGACGTGCTGGGTGTCGATCTGACCGAGGCGCTCGGGGGGGTGTCCTACGCCTACCTGACCGCGGACACGGGCGAGAAGATCATCGTCGAGGAGCGGGGTGACATCCGCTCCAACGAGGGCGATCGCGTGACCGTTTCGATCGAGCCTGAGCGGATCATGCTCTTCGACGCGAACACGGAGCAGCGCATCCGGTGAAGGGCTTTCGTTGAAAGCCCTTCCGCGATCCTTCGCTGAAGGATCGAAGAGGCACCGGGACGTCTTCAGCGAAGACGTCGGAAAGGCTCTTCCCGCGAAGAGCCTTTTTTCTTGTCACTTTCGTTTCTTTCGTTTCTTCTCGCCGCGGGAGGAGCAAAGGTGCTCACGCGGCGACAGCAGAAGATCCTCGCGCTCATCGAGGCGCGTCAGCGCGTGCGGGTCGAGGATCTCGCGACCGATTTCGCCACCACGCCGCAGACCATCCGCAAGGATCTGCAGGCGCTTGAGGCGCTCCACCATGTGGTGCGCTTCCACGGGGGCGCGACAGTGGTGGGCGGTGTGGAATACACGGCTCCGGCGCAGCGTGCGACCACGGCCGCGCCCGCCAAGCGCGCCATCGGCCGCGCGGTGGCGGCGCGGGTGCCGCAGACTTGTGCGGTCTTCCTCAACGCGGGGACGACCACGGCGCAGGTCGCACGCGCCCTGGCTGGCCACCGGCAATTGCGCGTGATCACCGACAACGTCGATCTGGCTGCCGACATGCGCGGTTTCGCGGGGGTGGAGGTCATCGTCCCGGGCGGGGCCGTGCGGCGCAGCGACGGCGCGATCCTCGGTGCGGAGGCCGTCGACTACATCCGTCAGTTCCGCGTCGATTTCGCGCTCATCGGGGCGGCCGCCCTGTCGGAAGATGGCACCTTGCTCGACTTCGATCTTGCCGAGGTGCAGGTCTGTCGGGCGATGATGGCTCACGCACGGCACGTCATCCTCGCCCTCGACGCGGGCAAGTTCGGCCGGAGCGCGCCGGTCCGGCTCGGACATCTGGGCGACATTCACACGCTTGTCACCGAGGACGTGTCTTCGGCATGGGTGCGCGCGCTTTGCGCGCGGCACGAGGTGGAGTTGATTCCGGCCGGTGGGTGATGTCTGCTGTTGACAGGTACTTTCGATTACGCCGAAATCGAAAGTAGCGCGCCTTTCGGGGTGCGCAGGGAGGAAGAATGACGCCAGTGCTTGCGATCCTGCGGTACCTGGGGGCAGCGAATGCCGCCGTACTTGCGCTCGGGCGCTGGCTCGGCGTGGGCTTCATGGCGCTCATGGTCGTCTTCATCCTGATCCAGGTCTTCTGGCGCTACGTCCTATCGAATCCGCTGCCCTGGCCCGAGGAGGCGGCGCGGTTCCTGATGCTCTGGCTGATGATCGTCGCGCCGACGGCGCTGCGCCGCGGCGGTTTCGTGGCGATCGACATGGTGCAGCTCGTCCTGCCCCGCGCCGTCGGGGCTTCGCTCAACCTGTTCCTCATGGCGATCTCGCTCCTCGTCCTCGTCGTCGCGGCGCAGATCGGCTGGTCCGAGGTCACGGGCTTCTCGGGCAAGTTTAAGACCTCCGCGCTCTACTATCCGACCGGCGACGGATGGGAGAAGATGCCGCGCAGCTGGATGATGGCGTCGCTCCTCGTCGGCGTCTGCATGATGATCGCCGTGATGGTCGAGCTGATCGGGCGGCAGATCGTCGTCCTCCTCGGCCGTGGAGACGCGCTCGATCCGATCCCCGAGTCGGCGACCGTGGGAGCCGAGTGATGCTGGTCTGGTTCCTGCCGCTCTTCCTCGTGCTCCTGATGATCGGCCTGCCGGTCTTCTTCGCGCTGCTCGCGGCCCCCGGCGTGCTGCTCTGGGCGAACGGACAGGAGAGGGATCTCGTCCTGCTCTACCGGAACACATACAACGGGATGGACAGTTTTCCGCTGATGGCGATCCCCTTCTTCATGCTCGCCGGCGAGATGATGAACCGGGGCGGCATCACGCTGCGCCTCGTCGAGTTCGCACAGGCGATGGTGGGGCATTTCCGGGCGGGCCTCGCGCAGGTCAACATCCTGTCGTCCATGCTCTTCGCCGGCCTTTCCGGCTCTGCGGTCGCCGACACCTCCGCGCTCGGCTCGATGCTCATCCCGGCGATGGAGAAGGAGGGCTATACCCGCCGCTTCGCCGCCGCCGTCACAGCCGCCTCCTCGGTGATCGGGCCGATCATCCCGCCCTCGGGCATCATGATCATCTACGCTTACGTCATGGAGCAATCGGTCGCCGCGCTCTTCCTTGCGGGGATCGTGCCGGGCATCCTCGTGGGCACGGGGCTCATGGTCGTGACCAACATGATCGCGCGCCGCACGCCCGAGACCATGCCTGCGCTCAAGCCGCGGGCAAGCTGGGGCGAGAAAGGGCAGGCTTCGCTCAAGGCGTTCTTCCCGCTCCTGACGCCGGTCATCATCCTCGGCGGCATCCTCGGGGGCATCTTCACCCCGACCGAGGCCTCCGCCGTGGCCGTGGCCTATGCCGCCGTGGTCTCGCTCTTCATCCTGAAGGAGATGACCTGGCGCGACCTGCCCGATGTGCTGGGCAAGGCCGCGCTGATCTCCTCGGTCGTTCTCCTCCTCGTGGGGGCGGCGCTTGCCTTCAAGACGGTCGTGGCGCTCAGCCATGCGCCCGAGGCGCTGGCCGCCTTCATCCTGTCGCTCAGTGAGAACCCCCTGCTGCTCCTGCTGCTCATAAACCTGCTGCTCTTCATCGTCGGCATGTTTCTCGACGCAGGACCGGCGATCATCATCCTCGGGCCCATCCTCGGCCCGATCTTCACCTCGCTCGGCGTCGATCCGGTACACTTTGCCATCATCATGTCGGTCAACCTGACCGTCGGCCTTGCCACGCCGCCGATGGGACTTGTCCTCTTCGTCGCCTCCTCGGTATCGGGTGAGCGGGTCGAGACCATCGCACGCGCCATCTTGCCGTTCCTTGCCGTGGAGATCTTCGTGATCGGGCTGATCACTTACGTGCCGGCGATTTCGCTCGCCGTGCCGCGCTTCTTCGGCTTCCTGTAAGAACCGGTCCAATAAGGGAGAGAGACCACATGAAACTGACGAATATCCTGAAGGCCGGGGCGCTCGCCGCTCTCGTCGCCCTGCCTGCCGCCGCGCAGGAGATCACCATTCGCGCCACAGCCAACTCGAACGAGAACGACGAGGACTACGACGGGCTCGTCGTCTTCAAGAACTACGTCGAGAACGCCTCGAACGGCGCGATCACGGTGGAACTCTTCATCGGGACGCAGCTGTGCTCGAACGGGGCGGAGTGTCTGCAAGGCGTGGCCGACGGCTCGATCGACGTCTTCGTCACCACTTCGGGCGGGGCCGCCGGCATCTTTCCCTACGTGCAGATCTTCGACCTGCCCTACCTGATGGCCGACGACCGTATCGCGGAAGAGGTTCTGACGGCCACCGACCTTGTTCCGCAGTTGCGCGCCAAGGCGCTCGAGGACTCGGGCGACGCAATCCGGATCATGACCGTCGGCAACACCGGCGGCTGGCGCAACTTCGCCAACACCCAGCGCCGGGTGGAGGTGCCGCCCGACCTCGAGGGCCTCAAGATCCGCACGGTCGTGGCCGACCTGCCGCAGGAGCTGGTGCGTGCGCTTGGCGCTTCGCCCACGCCGATCCCGTGGCCGGAGCTCTTCACCTCGTTCCAGACGGGCGTGGTCGAAGGCTCGAAGAACGGCATCACCGACATCATGGGCATGAAGTTCCCCGACGCGGGTCTGCAGTACGTCACGCTCGACGGGCATGCCTACATGGCCGCCATCTGGGTGATGAACAATCAGAAGTTCCAGGAGATGGACGACGACATGAAGCGCGTCATCGTCGACGGCTTCAGCGCGCTGCAGCAGGCGACCTTCGCCAGCCCGAAGCGCAAGTCGATCCAGGCCTATGAGGAATTCGTGGCCGGCGGCGGCGACCTCTACGTGCCCACGCCTGAGCAGAAGCAGGCCTTCCAGGAGGCGGCCGCGCCGGTCTACGACTGGTTCGCCTCGAACGTCGACGGCGGAGAGGAGATGCTGGCGAACTTCCGCGCCGCCATCGCCGAGGCCGAAGAGACGGTGGGGGCCCGGCGCGACGCCGAGCTCAACTGACGCGAGGGCGGGGCCGCCGGGCCCCGCCGGTCAGGCGGCGCGCCCGTCGCCCGGGCGCGACGTCGTCATCGGTTTCCCCGGCGCATCCGCCGGGCGACCGAGATCGAAACCCTTCAGCAAGTCCGTGAGGCTCTGCGTCGCCGTGGTGAGATCACGCGCCAGCGACACGCCCGCCTCCGCCGCTTCGACATTGCGCGTCATCGAGTGAGACATCGCAGCCATGGTCGTTTCAACAGCGCCGAACCGCTCCGACTGCACGGCATTGCCGTCGATGATCTGGTCGAAGACAGTGCGGATTCCGGCGAGACTGTCTTGCAGCTCGTCAAGCATCCGCTGGGTGGCCGCCGTACTTTCACGCCCGTCGGCGACCCGTTCTGCGTTCCGCGCGACGACCCGGCGGATCTCCTCCGCCCCCTGCGTCACGCGGGTCGCGAGCGAGCGTACCTCCGTCGCGACCACGGCGAAGCCGCGCCCCGCCTCGCCGGCGCGCGCGGCCTCGACCGCGGCATTGAGCGACAGCAGATGGGTCTGGTGCGCGAAGGTGTCGATGAGGTCCGTCAACCGCTGGACGTCGGCGCTGCCGTCGGCGATCCGTCCCATCGTTTCGGTCACGTCGAGCATTCCCGTGCCCGCGTCGCCCGCCGCTTCGGCGATACCGTCGAGGGCGGTCCGCGCCGTATCGGCCGCGTCCCTGTTGGCCGTCAGCGCGTCGCGCAGACCCGTAGCCCCCTCCGTGAACACGTCGATGTGGGTCTGTTCGGCCAGGGAACGGTCGCGCAGCGCCCCGGCTTGCCGGTCGAGTACGTCCGACGCGCGTGTGATCTCGGCCGCGACGGTCTTGATCCGGGACAGAACACCCGAGGTCGCGTCGATGGACTGCCGGATGTTGTCCTGCAACAGGCGGAAGTCGCCTTCGAAAGTCCCCTCCATCCGGGCGGACAGTTGCCCGCGCGCGAGGCCGTCGAGCGCGCGCATCGCGGCCCCGATCCCGGTGTGCAGCGTTTCCATCAGCGCGTTGAGGTCCACCCCGATGGCCGCCAGCCGCGGATCGTCCAGCGCGCTGTCGACACGGCCGGAGAGGTCGCCGGCCTGCGCGCCCCGCACGACGGCCCCGAGTGATTGCTGCAGTTGCCGCTCGAGGCCCGCGCGTTCGCGCAGGCTGCGTTCCCGCTCGATGTCGTCGAAGGCCCGGAACATGCCCATCAGAGCGCGGTTCATCGCCGCGAGGAAGTTGCCCGCGCCCTCCGCGCCGAGGCCGAGGTATCTCTGCGTTCGCTCCAGGAGCGAGCTCAGCATCAGGGTCTGGAGACGCTGATGATCGGTCGAAAACGCCTCGAAGGTCGTCCCGCGCGCGACCATCGCGTCCGCTACGAATCTGTAGTGAGCACGGCAATCGTCGCTGTCGGGATCGAGGAAGCTGACGCGAACCCTGTTGTAGGACATGGCGACCGATTCCTCCGGCACCTCCTCCCGCGGGACGCCGAAGGAATCGGACATCACGGTCAGGATATGGTCCCGCAGGTCGAGATCGCACAGCGCGAAGATCTCCTCGGGTGTATGTGGCTGTTTCGCGCGGGCGAACTCGGGCAGGATCGACATCTGGCGGCCTCGGCCTTGCGGGCATGGCGGCCTGCCTACCGCGCAAAGGTGAAAGCCCGCTTAACCCGGCTAGCGGAACGGATACATCCAGACCTTGTAGTCATCGACAAGCTCGTGCGCCTTGGCGATCTCCTCCGGCGTCATCTTCTTGACGACCTCTTCCTGACTGATCGCCGCGTCCGGATCGCCGCCGATGGCCGAGAGCGCGTACCACATGTACGCGCGGACAAGGTCCGATGCCGGCATCCCGAGGCCGACCTCGTAGTACCAGCCGACGCCGGACTGCGCACCCGGGTGACCCTTCATGGCCGCGCGCAGATACCACTCGAAAGCGCGGATCTCGTCCCGCCCGACGCCGAGCCCGAGCGCATACATGACCCCGATCAGCTCCTCGGCTTCGGCGTTGCCCGACCGGGCCGCGGGCCAGAGCGCGTCGCGCGCCTCCTCGAAGCGACCCGCGTCCATCAGATCGCGCGCCTCCTCCAGGTCGGCCAGCGCTGGCGTCGCGAGGCACAGCATCATGGCAAGGTATTTCATCGGTTTCTCCTCGGGCTGACATTGGCGCTCGGCGCGGGGGCTGCCAAGTCGGAAGGGGTTGCCTTCCATCCCTTCGACGAGGGTCGGGCGCGCGTGGGGCAACTTCTGTTCTACGATCCGATCCTGTCGGGGAACCGCAACATCTCCTGCGCGACCTGCCACCATCACGATACCTTCTCGGCGGACGGTCTTTCGCTCGGGATCGGGGAAGGCGGTCAAGGGATCGGGCCGAAGCGCAGGGTGGCCGAAGGCGGCATCGTCAAGCGGGTGCCGCGCAACGCGCCGGGCCTCTGGAACGTGGGCGCGACCGAGTTCACGACCTTCTTCCACGACGGTCGCGTGTCGGAGACGGCGGTCTATGGCACCGGCTACGACAGCCCGGCGGAGGAGTGGCTGCCGCAGGGGCTGCCGAACCTCCTGACGGTGCAGGCGCTCTTCCCGCTCACCGCGCAATTCGAGATGGCGGGCAACGTCGGCGAGAACGAGGTGATCGGCGCGGTCAGCGACCGCATCGACCTCGGCTGGCCGATCCTCGCCAAGCGGGTGCGCACGATCCCGGCCTATGGGGAGGCGCTGACAGAGGCCTTCGGTCTGGAGAGCCCCGAGGACGTCCGCATCGAACATATCGCCATCGCGCTGGCCGATTTCATGAACTCCGAGTGGCGGTCGCTCGATGCGCCCTACGACCTTTGGCTGGCCGGCGAGGGGGCCCTGACGCCGGCGCAGGAACGGGGGCGCGCGCTCTTCTTCGGCAAGGGCGACTGCGCCTCCTGCCATTCAGGCCCTCTCTTCACCGATCACGACTTTCATGCCATCGCGCTGCCGCCCTTCGGGCCCGGGCGCACCCGGCGATGGGATCCGATCCCCCGCGACGTGGGCCGCATGGCCGAGACCGACGATCTGGACGATGCCTACCGCTTCCGCACGCCTTTCCTGCGCAACGTGACGCTGACCGCGCCCTACGGGCACAACGGGGCCTATCCGACGCTCGCCGGCATCATCCGCCACCACGCGGACCCGGTGCAGGGGTTAGCAGATTGGCGGCCCGAGATGGCGCGCCTGCCGGAGACGCCCTGGCTCGCCGCGATCGACTTCGTGATCCACGACGACCGGGCCGAAATGGCGCGGGTTGCGTCCAAGTTGGACATCGCGCCTGTGGGCCTGAGCGACGGGGACATCGCCGACCTCGTGGCCTTCATGTCCGCGCTGGAGGGGGGCCAGAGCAAATACGGCCGGCTGGGTATCCCCGATAGCGTGCCCTCCGGCTTGGAGGTGGAGCGATGACCCGGCTTCTGGTCTGCGGGATCGCGGTGATGGACTACGTCCACCGGGTCGAGGCCCTGCCCACCACCGAGGGCAAGCACCGCAGCACCGCCTTCGAGCGGATCGGCGGGGGCTGTGCCGCGAACGCCGCCGTCGGCGCGGCCCGGCTGGGGGCGAATGTGACGCTGATGGCGCGGCTGGGCACGGATGCGACCGGCGACGAACTGGCGGCGATGTTCGCCGCCCGGGGTATCGCCACCGAGCTGGCCCGCGGCGGGCGCACGCCGCTGTCCTCGATCCTGATCGACCGGGCGGGCGAGCGGATGATCGTGAACTTCCCGGGTGCCGATCTGCCCGAGACGCCGCCCGAGGTGCCGCAGGCCGATGTCGTCCTTTCCGACTGCCGCTGGCCTGACGCCGCCGAGGCCGTGCTCCGAGCCGCCGTCGACCGGGGGCTCCCATCGGTTCTGGACGGTGAGAAGTACACCCCCGAACCGCTCGCCGCGCTAGCCACCCACACCGTTTTCTCGGCCCCCGGCCTGCGCGATTTCACCGGGGTCGACGCGCTCCCCCGCGCGCTGGCCGATGCCGCCACGCGCCTGCCGAACCACGTCGCCGTGACCGACGGGCCGCAGGGCGTGTTCTGGGGCGACGGGCTGCATGTGCCCGCCCCGCGCGTCACGCCCGTCGACACGCTGGGCGCGGGCGACCTCTGGCACGGGGCCTTCGCGCTTGCCCTCGGGCGGGGCGACAATCGCCGCGCCGCCTCCGATTTCGCCAACCGTGCCGCCGCGCTCAAATGCACGCGGGCGGGCGGCTGGAACCACTATCCGACACACACCGAACTGGAAAATCCATGACGATCCAACTCACCCCCGGCAAGCAACTGGGCTTCCGCCGCATGTCCGACGCCGCGGGTCGCTTCAAGATGACCGCCGTGGACCAGCGCCCACCGATCAAGTCGGCCGTCGAGGCCCATCGCGGCGGCCCCCATTGGGAGGACGTGGCGCGGGTCAAGACGGAACTCCTGCGCGCCTTGCAATCCTCTTCCACCGCGATGCTGATGGACCCGCATTACGCCATCCCCCATGGCTGGCATGTGTTCGACCCTCGGAAGGGCCTGATCGTTACGCTGGAGGACAGCCTTTTCCGTGACACCGGGCAGGGGCGGTTCTCGGCGGAGATCGACGATTGGTCCGTGGGCAAGATCAAGCGGATGGGCAGCGACGCGGTGAAGGTGCTGGCCTGGTATCGCCCCGACATCTCGGACGAGGTGCGCGCCGCGCAGCATGATTTCGTGAAGCGCACCGGGGAGGCCTGCGCCCGCTTCGACATCCCGTTCCTGTTCGAGCTCCTGGTGCATCCGGTCGAAAGCGACGCCGAGCAGACCAGCGAATACACTGAGATGGCCACGAAACACGCCGATCATGTCCTGCAATCGGTCGAGGCCTTTGCAGGGGCCGACTACGGCGTCGACGTCTTCAAGCTGGAAAGCCCGGTGCCGGCCAAGGGTATCACCGGCGGCGACGCACAGGTGCAGGCGCTCTTCGACGATATGGGCAGGCTCGCGGCGCGGCCCTGGGTGATGCTGTCGGCGGGGGCGGGCAAGCCCGACTTCAAGACGGTGCTCGAATATGCCTACGCCGCCGGAGCCTCGGGTTACTTGGCCGGGCGGGCGATCTGGCTCGACGCCTTTCAGAGCTACCCCGACTGGGACGCGATGCAGGCGGGCCTCGCGCGCGACTCCGTGCCCTACATGGCCGATCTGAACGCGCTGACCGATGCGAAGGCCACGCCCTGGCACGCCCACGCCTGCTATGGCGGGACGGGTCTCGACTTCATCGACCCGACCGCCGGCTTCCGTCAGGGCTACGGAGATATCCGATGAGGATCGGGATCCTGCCGCTCGGGCGGCCCACCTTCGACGTGGCTTTCGCCGAGGAGAAGCTGGCCGCGATGCTGTCGGCGCTCGATGCCAGCCGGCACGAAGTCACCGGGCCACGCCACCTGCTGATGGAGGCGGACGAGGCGGCGCTCGAGGCGACGCGGGACACCGACGTCCTGCTCATCCTGCAGGTCACCTTCACCGACGCCGCCTTCGCCACCCGCGCCGCCGTCGCCCATTCCGGCCGTGTGGCGATCTGGGCCGTGCCGGAGCCGCGTGCGGGCGGGCGCTTGCGGCTCAATGCCTTCTGCGGGCTGAACCTGCTGTCCCACGCGCTCGGCCTCAACGACCGGCGGTTCGCCTGGGCTTACGGAGACGACGTCGACCTCGATGCGCTTCTGACCGGGCCGGAGAATATCCCGAAGCGTGGCACCCCTGCCGATGCGGCTCCGGTCGCCATCAACCGCGACCTGAAGATCGGGCGCATCGGGGCGCATCCCGACGGCTTCGCGACCTGCGCCTACGACAAGACCGATCTCGCCGCCCTAACGGGAGCGGAGGTGACGGAGCTGGACCTGCCAGACCTCTTCGATCGCGCGCGCGCCCTGCCGGAGGCGGCGGTCGAGCCCTATGCCGCGAAGGCCGCCGACCTCGGCGGGCTCGACACGCTCGACAAAGGCGAGCTCGACCGCTCCCTGCGGCTGGCCGGGGCGCTCGACCAGCTGCAGTCCGAGTACCACTTCGACGCCATGGCGATCCGCTGCTGGCCCGAGACGTTCACCGAATACGGCGGCGCGGTCTGCGGTCCTGTCTCGATGCTAGGCGAGGCGCGCACGCCCTGTGCCTGCGAGGCGGACGTCTACGGCGCTGTCACGCAGACCATCCTGCAGGACGTGGCCGACGCGCCGGTTTTCCTCGCGGACCTCGTCGATATGGACGGGGACACCGGCGTCGTCTGGCACTGCGGGCAGGCACCGGCGTCCATGGCGGCCAAGGCCCCCGATGCCACCGTTCACACCAACCGCAAGCAGGCGCTCCTTCTCGAATTTCCGCTGAAGGCCGGTCGCGTGACGCTCTTTCGCCTGAGCCAGGCCTACGGCGCGCCGCAGGTCGTCATCGCCACTGGCGCGGTGGTGGATGCGCCGATGGCCTACACGGGGACAAGCGGCGTCGTTCGCTTCGACCGTCCGGCCGATGCCGTCTGCGCCGATGTCATGGCCAGCGGGCTCGAACATCACATGGCGCTGGCCTATGGCGACCATGCGGACGCATTGAGAGGCGTGGCCGCCGGCCTCGGCATCCCGGTGCTGGAGCTGGGCGCATGATCCGCTACGGGCTGATCGGTGCTGGCATGATGGGGCAGGAGCACATCCGCAATATCGCCCTCCTCGAAGGTGCGCAGGTCGCCGCCGTGGCCGACCCGGACGAGACCATGCGCGGCGCGGCCGCGGCCGTCGCCGAGGCAGAGGGCTTCGCGGACCCCGAGGCGCTCATCACGTCCGACCTCTGCGACGTCTACCTGATCGCCGCACCGAACGACGTGCACGCCCCGCTCGTCCAGCGCCTGCTGGCGACCGACAAGCCGATCCTCGTCGAGAAACCTCTGGCGACCACCACCGCCGCCTGCCGCGACCTGCTGAGCCAGGCCAAGGGCCGTGTCGCGCCGGTCTGGGTGGCGATGGAATATCGTTACATGCCGCCTGTGCAACGGATGATCGAGATGCTGGAGCAGGGGGCGGTGGGCGCGCCGCGCATGGTGTCGATCCGCGAACATCGCTTCCCCTTCCTGCAGAAGGTGGACGACTGGAACCGTTTCAACGCCCGCACCGGCGGCACGCTCGTCGAAAAATGTTGCCACTTCTGGGACCTCATGCGCCTTCTGCTCAAGGCCGACCCGGTCCGCGTCTACGCCAGCGCCGGCGTAGACGTGAACCACCGGGACGAGCGCTACGCCGGCGGGATCCCCGACATCGTCGACAACGCCTATGTCGTGGTCGATTTCGCAAACGGGACGCGGGGGATGCTGGACCTGTGCATGTTCGCCGAGGGCTCCTACTGGCAGGAGAGCATTGCCGTCACCGGTCCGAACGCGCGGGTCGAGGCCTTCATCCCTGGCCCCGCCCGCTTCGCCCCCGACGGCAAGCCGCGCGAGGCCGAGGTCGTCACGTCGCTGCGGGCCCTCAAGCAGGAGCTGCGGGAAGTCGTGCACACGCCCGAGGAACTCCTGGTCGCGGGCGACCACCACGGCTCGACCTTCTATCAGCATCAACGCTTCCTCGATCTCGTTCGCACGGGGCGGGGCACGCCGGAGGTCAGTCTCTCCGACGGCTACTGGTCTGTTCTCGTGGGCGAGGCGGCCGAGGAATCCGCCCGTTCGGGGCAGGCCATCGACCTGCGGGGGCGCAGTGCCTGATCCCCTCTCACCTCACGACCGGCCGCTGGCCGCGGCGAGACCCCTCTAGGAGACCACATGATCCTGATCACCGAATTCATGGACGAGGCCTGGGTCGACTGGCTGCGCGCGCGCACCGAGGTCCACTATCAACCCGACCTGCCCGATCATCCCGAGGAGCTGGCCGAGCGCGCGACGCTGGCGCAGGCCCTCATCGTGCGCAACCGGACGCAGGTGCGGGGCGATCTGCTCTATGCGGGCTTCTCCTGCGTCGGACGGCTGGGCGTCGGGCTCGACAACATCGACATGGAGGGCTGCGCCGCGCGCGACATCGCCGTCTTCCCGGCGACAGGGGCCAACACGCTCTCGGTTGCCGAATACGTCGTGACGACGGCGGCCCTGCTCTTGCGCGGGGCCTACACGATGCGGCCCGCGATGGAGGCGGGCGACTGGCCGCGCGCGGCGGCCGGGCAAGGGCGGGAGATCGCTGGCAAGACGCTGGGCCTCGTCGGCTACGGCGAGATCGCGCGCAAGACGGCGGAGCTTGCCCGCGCGCTCGGCATGTCCTGCCTTGCCTCCGACCCCTACGCCGACGACTTCCCCGGCGCGATGGAAGGCACGGAGGAGGAAGTGCTGACCCAATCGGACGTCGTGACGCTGCATGTCCCCCTGACCGAAGAAACGCGGGGCATGATCGACGCCGAGGTGCTGTCGCGCATGAAGCCCGGGGCCGTGCTCGTCAACGCGGCGCGGGGTGGCGTGGTCGATGAGGCGGCACTGGCCGAGGCGCTTCGCTCCGGTCACCTCGCCGGGGCCGCGCTCGACACCTTCGAGACCGAGCCGCTCGGGGCGGACCACCCTTTCAAGGATGTCCCGAACCTCATCCTGACCCCCCATATCGGCGGCGTCACGGCCGAGGCCAACGCCCGCGTGTCGGAAATGACGGCGCGCCGGGTGGCCGCCCATCTCGGTCTGGACTAGGTGCGGACCATGGATCTCAACCGCTACGCGATCGCCGGCCACGGGCTGACGGCGACCTTCACCGAATGGGGCGCGGCGCTCGTCGACCTGCGGCTCGACGGGATGGCGCATCCGCTGGTGCTGGGGCTCGACCGCCTCGAGGATTATGCAGCCGGTCATTCGAGCTACATGGGGGCAACGGCGGGCCGCTTTGCCAACCGGATCGCGGAGGCGCGGTTCACACTCGACGGGATGGAAAACCGGCTCGACCCGAACTTTCAGGACCGCCATTCCCTCCACGGCGGATCGAAGGGCACGGGCAAGCGCGTCTGGTCGGTTGCGCGGCACGAGGCGGCGACGATCACCTTCGCGCTCGACCTCGCCGACGGCGAGATGGGCTATCCCGGCGCGATGCGGATCGAGGCGCGGTTCGCCTGCGGGGCCGGGCCGACGCTGCGGGTGGAGTACACTGCCACTTGCGACGCGCCGACCATCGTGAACCTTGCCCATCACAGCTACTGGAACCTCGACGGCACTGCGGACGTCTCCGGCCATAGCCTCACGGTGAAGGCCGACCGTTACCTGCCGGTCGACGAGGGGCTCATCCCGACGGGCGTCGCCGATGTCGCAGGCACGGCCTTCGACTTCCGTGCCGGGAGGATGCTTCCGGGTGAGGGGCTGCTCGATCACAACCTCTGCCTCGGCGACGCGCAGGAGCCGCTGCGCGACGTCGCGGTCCTGCGGGCGCGGGGGCTGTCGATGACCGTCGCGACGACCGAGCCGGGGCTGCAGGTCTACGACGGCGCGAAACTCGCGACGTCGGTTCCGGGCCTCGACGGCCGCCGCTACGGCGCACACGCGGGCGTCGCGCTCGAGCCGCAATGCTGGCCCGACGCGCCCAATCACACGGATTTCCCCGACTGCGTCCTGCGGCCGGGCGAGACATACGAACAGGTGACGACCTTCACCTTCACGAAAGGATAGGACATGGCGTTTCAGGACTGGATGAAAGAGGCGAACCTCATCGGCGGCGCGTGGGTCGGGGCCGATGGTGGCGCGACCATCGACGTGACGAACCCCGCCGACGGGAGCGTTATCGGCACCATCCCGAAGGGCGGCACCGCCGAGACGGACCGCGCCATCGCCGCCGCGACCGAGGCCTTCCCCGGCTTCCGCGACATGTCGCTGATGGAGCGCTGCAACCTGCTCTGGAAGCTGCACGATGCGCTGATGGACAACCAGAAGGACCTGGCCGAGCTTCTGACCGTAGAGATGGGCAAGCCCATGGCGGAATCGATGGGCGAGATAGCGATCGGCGCGCAATACGTCCGCTGGTTCGCCGAGGAGGCGCGGCGCGCGAAGGGCGAGATCGTGCCCGCCGGCGTGAACGGCCGGCGCATCCTCGTGACGAAGCACGCCATCGGCGTCGTCGGCATGATCACGCCCTGGAACTTCCCGTCGTCCATGCTCGCCCGCAAGGTCGCGCCGGCGCTCGCCGTCGGCTGTACCGTGGTCGCGAAGCCCGCGACGGCGACGCCCTATTCCGGCCTCGCCTGGGGCGCGCTGTGTGAAGAAGTGGGCTACCCGAAGGGGGTGATGAACGTCGTCACCGGATCGGCCCGCGAGATCTCCAAGGCGATGATGGAGAGCGCGGCCGTGCGCAAGATCACCTTCACCGGCTCTACCGAAGTCGGCAAGGAACTCATCCGCGGCTCGGCCGATACGGTCAAGAAGGTGTCGATGGAGCTGGGCGGCAACGCGCCCTTCGTCGTCTTCGACGACGCCGATCTGGAAAAGGCGGTCGAGGGCGCGATGGTCTCGAAGTTCCGCAACGCGGGCCAGACCTGCGTCTGTGCGAACCGTATCTACGTGCAGTCGGGTATTCACGACGCCTTCGTGGCCCGGCTCAAGGAGAAGACCGAGGCGCTGAAGGTGGGCGACGGGCGCGAGGACGGGGTCGAGCAGGGGCCCATGATCGACATGGATGCGGTCGAGAAGGTCGAGGAATTCGTCGCGGACGCGAAGGAGAAGGGCGGCGAGATCGTCACCGGTGGAGGGCGGCACGGCAACGGCGGCACCTTCTTCGAGCCGACGATCATGACCGGCGCGACGCAGGCGATGAAGTTCGCCACCGAGGAGATCTTCGGCCCCCTCGCCCCGGTCTTCAAGTTCGAGACCGAGGAGGAGGCGATCGCCATGGCGAACGACACGGTCTACGGCCTTGCCTGCTATGCCTATACCTCCGACCTCGCGCGGGCGTTCCGGCTCAACGAGGGGCTGGCCTACGGGATGATTGGCATCAACTCGGGCCTCATCACGACCGTCGAGGCACCCTTCGGCGGCGTGAAGGAAAGCGGGCTCGGCAAGGAAGGCGGGTCGCAGGGGCTGGAAGACTATCTGGAGACCAAATACGTCTGCATCGACGGCATCTGAAGGAGCTTTGCGAAAGCTCCTTTTCCGAGTTTTCGTCGAAAACTCGTGGAAGAGCCTTCGGCGAAGGCTCTTCTACACCGGGTTCGGCGGCTCCCGGCCGTCGGCGATCGCGACCGCATTCTCCATCGCCATGCGCCCCATATCCTCGCGCACCTCGAGCGCGGCGGTCCCGAGATGGGGCAGCAGTGTCACGTTCTCCATCGCCCGGAGCGCCGCCGGCACCTCGGGCTCGCGCTCGTAGACGTCGAGTCCCGCCCCGCCGATCTGCCCCTCTTCGAGCGCGGCGATGAGCGCCGCCTCGTCCACGACGTCGCCGCGGGCGATGTTGACGAGGATGCCGTGGGGCCGCATCGCGGCGAGGGCTGCCGCGCCGATGATGTGCCGCGTCTCTGCCGTCGCCGCCACCGCCGTCACCACGACGTCTGCCGCCGCGCAGACCTCTGCGACGCTGCCAAGCTGCTCCGCACCGTCGACGGATTTCGGCGAGCGGTTCCAGAAGACGACCTTCATGCCGAAGCCCGCGGCGCAGCGCCGCGCGATGGCCTGGCCGATCCGGCCCATGCCGATGATGCCCACGGTCTTGCCCGAGACATGCAGGCCCAGCATCTGCACCGGGTGCCAGCCGCGCCAGTCACCCGCGCGCACCATGCGTTCGCCCTCGCCGGCGCGGCGGGCCGTCATCAGGATCAGCGTCATCGCGGTATCGGCCGTGGCATCGGTTACGGCACCGGGCGTGTTCGTCACCACGAGTCCGGCGGCGCGGGCGGCGTCGACGTCGATGTGGTTGTAGCCGACGCCAAAGTTCGCCAGGCCGCTGGCCCGGATCTCGCCGGTGAAGGCTTCGGCGGTGAAGGCGTCGCCCAGCGTCGGCAGGATCACGTCGTAGCCGGCGAGCGCGTCGCGACACTCGGAGAGGTCCATCGGTTGCGTCGTGTCACGGCAGGTGACGTCGAAATGGTCCGCCAGCGCCTGCATGATGATCTCGGGCAGGGCACGGGAAACGAGGAGTGTCTTCAATGCATCCGCCCTCCTTCGGGCACGGGTTGATCCGGGGAAAGCAGGACGACCTCGCCGTCTGCGTCGGGCAGTCCGAGGGCGAGGACTTCGGACATGAACGTGCCGATCTGGCGTGGCGGGAAGTTGACGACGGCGACGACCTGCCGGCCGATCAGCGCTTCCGGCGTGTAATGCCGTGTCACCTGCGCGGAGGTCTTGCGTTCCCCGATCTCACCGCCGAAGTCGATCCACATCTTGATCGCCGGCTTGCGCGCCTCGGGATAGGGCTCGGCCCGGACGACCCGGCCCACGCGGATGTCGACCTTCAGGAAGTCGTCGAAGGTGATCCCGCTCATCCGCGCAGCTCCCTCGACCGGTCCGCGGCGGCGGCCACGGTGCGCACCATCAAATCCGGCAGCTCCGGCATCAGGACTTCGAGCCCGGCCTGTGTCGTGCCGTTCGGGCTCGTGACGTTGACGCGCAACTGGCCCGGGTCCTCCCCGGTCATGGCGAGCGCCCCGGACCCGGCGACGGTCGCACGCGCAAGGTCGAGCGCCAGCGCCTCGGGCAGCCCCTGCGCCACGCCGGCGTCGCGCAACGCTTCTATCAGGTGGAAGACATAGGCCGGGCCCGAACCCGATAGCCCGGTGACCGCGTCCATCTGGTCCTCGCCCTCGAGCCGCACGACCGTGCCGACCGCCGAGAGGAACCCTTCCGCAAGGTCCAGGTCGGCTGCCGTCGCGCCCCCGTTGCCCACGATCGCGGTGATCCCCCGGCCGATGGCGGCGGGCGTGTTGGGCATGGCACGCACGATGCGAGCGTCCGCGCCGAAGGTGCTCTCGAAGGCGGCGATAGGCGTGCCGGCGGCAACGGAGACGAAGAGTGTGTCACTCAAGGCTTTCAGTGCCGGCAAGGCCTCGCCCATCATCTGCGGCTTCACCGCGATGAGCGTCACGGCGGGGGCGGCAGGCAGATCGGTGTTGAGTGCAACACCCGTGCCGCGCAGCCAGTCCGAGGGCTTCGGGTCGATCACCGTTGCCGCTACGGGATCGAGCCCGCCATCGAGCCAGCCCGCCAGCATCGCGCCGCCCATCTTGCCGCATCCCAGAAGCACGATGCCCCGGGCGTTGATCTCGCTGAAATCCATCCTGTCCCCCTCGGTCACGGGGGCCAGACTACGGCCCGGCACCGCGGGCGCAAGCCGTCAGGCGTGGCCGTAGGCCTCGGCCATGGCGATCTGCATGGCGTCGACCGGATCGCGCCCGCCCCAGCAGACGAGCTGGAACGCCGGGTAGTAGCGCTCCCCGGTCAGGATCGCCTCGGCCACCATCTGGTTGATCTGCTCGACCTGGGCGCAGGCCCCGCCGGACAACACGAGCCCGTAGCGCCAGACCATCATCTTCTGCGTGCTCCAGTAACTGAAGCCGCCGACCCAGCTCTGGTCGTTGGCGAGGTTCAGAACCTCGTAGAGGCGCGGCAGGCTTTCGTCCGGCGGTTCCATCTCGAAGCAGCACACGAGGCGTAGCGTCTCGTCCGCATCGGACCAGGCGAGCGTGACGGAGTAGCTGCGCCATTGCCCCTCGACCACCATGGAGATCTGATCCTCGCCGGTGCGGTCGAACTCCCAGTCGTGAAGCTCGGCCACCGACTCCACGAGGTCGATCGGATGGAGATCGCCCGTTTCGGAGAACTGGTTTCGCTGGTGCAGCATGGTTCGCCTTCCGTTGTCGCCCTAGGGCTTGTGAGCGGCGCGATCCCTATGGGGGATTTGCGGCCACCTACACCAGATATGGTGGAGAGGCCGCGACTCCCTGTAAAGGGCGGAGTTTCGCTTCTCCACAGAAATCGCGGGCGATATCGCCTGTTCCACAGGCTCTGTGGAGCGTTTCACGGGCAATTGAGGTGTGTTCCTCTGCCGGGGCGTTATCTCGGAGGGCATGACATATCTCCGAACGGCCTCCGCCTCCGCCCTCGCCCTTTTCCTGTCGCTCGGCCCCGCGACGGCCGCACCGCTCTCCTTCGACGGAAGCTGGCGCGAGCAGGGGTTCCTGCGTCTCTTCTCCAACGACTATGCCCAGAACGGCGGGTCGCTGCAGGTCGTGTCCGACGGGACGGTCTCGCTTCTGTGGAAGGCCGTGCCGCAGTCGATGCGCGGCGCGCGGCAAGCCAGCTGGACCTGGGCCGTGGCCGAGGGCGTGCCGGCGACCGACCTGCGACGCAAGGGCGGCGACGACCGCAACCTGGCCGTCTATTTCGCCTTCACCGACGCGGCGACGGCCGCGACCGCCGATCCGAGCCGGGCAACCGCGCTTCTGCGCAACCCGAACACGAAGGTTCTAGTCTACGTCTGGGGTGACGACGACGCACGCGGCACGATCCAGGACAGCCCCTATCTGCCGGGCCTGAAGACGGTGGTCCTGCGCCCCGCCGGCACAGGGCAGCACGGAGAGCGGGTGGATCTCGCCGCGGACTACGCGCGGGCCTTCGGCGGCGCGCCCGAGGTGCTGATGGGCGTCGGGATCTCGGCCGACAGCGATGATACCGATACAAAAATCCGCGCGTCGATCACCGCGCCGGACTTGCGCTAGGCCGGCCAACGCGTACCGTCGCGCCCGACAGCAAGGGAGGGCGCGATGGACTTGAAGGGATGCGTGGCGGCGATCACCGGCGGCGCCGGAGGGCTCGGGGCCGCGACCGCGCGGCACGTGGCGGAGGCCGGCGGCAAGGTCGCGATCCTAGATCTCGACGTGGAGAAAGGGCAGGCGCTGGCCGAGGACATCGGCGGCAGTTTCCATGCGCTCGACGTGACCGATGCGGCCGCCTGCGTCCGCGTGCTCGGCGAGATTTCCGCAACGGGCCGGCTCGACCTGATGGTGAACTGCGCCGGCATCGCGCCGGCGGCCAAGACCGTCGGTCGCGACGGGGCTCATGACCCGGCGCTCTTCGCCAAGACCATCGCGATCAACCTGACGGGCACCTTCAACTGCGCTTCCGCCGCCGCGGCGATCATGGCGGGGCAGGCGGGGCGCGGCCCGGACGGGGAGCGGGGCGTCATCGTCAATACCGCCTCCGTCGCCGCCTACGAGGGGCAGGTCGGGCAGGTCGCCTATGCGGCCTCCAAGGGGGGCGTGGCCGGCATGACCCTGCCCATGGCGCGCGATCTGGCGCGTCTTGGCATTCGTGTCGTGGCCGTGGCCCCGGGGCTTTTCTTGACGCCCATGCTCGAAGGCCTGCCGCAGGAGGTGCAGGATAGTCTCGGCGCGCAGGTGCCCTATCCCTCGCGCCTCGGGAATCCGGCGGAGTTCGCAGCGCTCGTCGGCCATATCGCGGTCAATCCCATGCTCAACGGCGAAGTCATCCGCCTCGACGGCGCGATCCGGATGGCCCCGAAGTGACAGACCTCGGGCAGTGGCGGCCGCTCGACTGGTCGCCGCCGGCCGCGCTCGACGGGCGGCACACCCGGCTCGAACGGTTGTCGCCGGAGGCCCATGGCGCGGCCCTCCATCGGGCGAACCCCGCGGATGCGGCGCATTGGGCCTACATGCCCTATGGGCCGTTCATGTCGGAAGCGGCCTATCTGGACTGGGCGGCGCAGGCGGCCGCGTCGGACGATCCGGCGTTCTACGCGATCGCGGCCGACGGCGACTGGCGCGGTGTCGCTTCCTTCATGCGGATCGACCGGACGCACGGGGTGATCGAGATCGGGAACATCGCCCTGTCGCCCGCGCTGCAACGGACGGTCGCGGCGACCGAGGCGCTGCACTTGATGATCGACCATGCCTTCGCCGCCGGCTTTCGCAGGCTCGAATGGAAGTGCAACGCCGGGAACACGCCGAGCCGACGCGCGGCCTTGCGCCTCGGCTTCACGTTCGAGGGGATCTTCCGGCAGCATATGGTCGTGAAAGGCGGCAATCGGGATACGGCGTGGTTCTCGATCCTCGACGGGGAGTGGCCGCGTCTCAGGGCGGCGCACCGGGCGTGGCTTGATCCGGCGAACTTCGTGGACGGGGTGCAGCGGCAGTCGATGTCGGAGTTGACGGCAAAGGCCACCTGACGGGTTCAGACGACGCGTCGTGCTTCCAGTCGCTCGGAGATGAGCGCGCGCAGCACCGGGCGCAGATCCTCGATCGTGCGGGCGGCGAGGCCCTCGGTGCGCGAAAGAAGCTCCGCGTCGCCGTCGGTGCGGGCGAGGCCCGTCAGGAATTCGGCCACGAAACGCGTGGGGACACGCTCGTCGTCGAGCATCCGACCGGCATAGATCAGATCCTCCGAGAGGGCGAGGCGGTCGGGCTCCACCCGCTCCGACCCGACACTCCGCAGGCCCCGCGGCCAGAGCTCGGACGGCATGTGGCGCAGGATCGCCTGCTGGAAGGCGGCAAGGCTCTCGATCGGTTTTGGAAGAAAGCCGTCCGCGCCAGCCCCGAGGGCCGCCTCCCGCGCGGCGGCCGGCTCCTGCCCCGAAGTGCCGAGGAGCACGAGCGGTCGCTGGTTCGCCCTGTCGAGCCGCTCCAGCAGGCCGAGGCCCGACCCGTCGGGCAGGCCCAGGTCGACGATGGCGATGCCGGCGCGATAGGTGAGCAGGTGACGTTCCGCGGAGGCGATGCAATCGGCCCGCCGGATCCGCGCGCCCGAGCGCAGGGCCAGAAGTCGGATGGCCTCGGAGGCGAAGCGGCTGTCCTCGACCAGGAGGACGGTCTGACCCAGAAGCGGGCGCTGCGGCGTGGGCGCGGGGCGGGCCAACATCAGGGAATCATCCATCTCTCTCTCCTGCCGTCTGCTCAAGCAGCGTGCGACCAAAGTCCCTAACGATCGGTAAAGGCGGCGCGACAAATCGCGCTCCGCCTTGCGGGGACGGGTCGAGGTCGACTATGCCGCAGGTGCAAAACGGAGGGAGAGACCATGATCGGCAGACTGAACCACGTGGCCATTGCCGTGCCGGACCTCGAGGCCGCCGCCGCGCAATACCGCGATACCCTCGGAGCCAAGGTGAACCCGCCGCAGGACGAGCCCGACCACGGTGTCACGGTTGCCTTCATCGAATTGCCGAATACCAAGGTTGAACTTCTGCATCCGCTGGGCGACGGCAGCCCGATCCAGGGGTTCCTCGACAAGAACCCCTCGGGCGGCATCCACCACATCTGCTACGAGGTGGAGGACATCCTCGCCGCCCGTGACCAGCTGATGGAGAGCGGCGCGCGGGTGCTGGGCAGCGGCGAGCCGAAGATCGGGGCCCACGGCAAGCCCGTGCTCTTCCTGCATCCGAAGGATTTCACCGGCACGCTGGTCGAGCTGGAACAGGTCTGATGAGCATCTTCTCCGCCATCGTCGTCTTCATGATGATCTGGGCCATGGTCTTCCTGATCGGGCTCCAGATCGGTCAACGGACGCAGGGCGACGAGGGGGAGGTCGCGCCGGGGACCCATGCGTCGACGCCCGCCCACCCGATCGGGGTCTGGCGGCGCATGGCCTGGGCCACGGCGATCACGCTCGTCCTCTGGGTCCCGCTCATCTGGTTTATCACCTCGGGCAACCTCACGATCGACGATCTGCGGCGCTTCACCGGGCGCGAGGTGCCGGGGGCCTGACACGTCAGACCTGCCGGTTCAGCCGGTGGAAGAGATGCGCGAAGCTGGCCGTCCCGAGAACCGGGACGAGCAGGTTCAGTAGCGGCACAGAGAGCGGAATCGCCATCAGCACGCCCATGGCCCAGATCGCGCCCCGGTGACGCGCACGGAATGCCTGCGCGGCGGCGCGGTCCATCCGGCGCAGGGCCACCATCTGCGCGTATTCGCGGCCCAGAAGAAACCCGTTCACGCCCCAGAAGATGAAGAGCGCGAAGGGTGCCAGCAACAGGTAGGCGACGAGCGCCAGCAGGTTGACGAGTACGACGAGACCGAGAAAGCCTGCACTCTCGCTCAACATCTCGACCAAGCCTTGCCGGCGTGCGGGCGGCAGGCCCGGGTAGTGCCTGTCCTCCACCGCGTCGACGATCCGGTCGAGGAACAGCCCGGTGAAGGCCGAGGCGACCGGCACCATCAGGAAGACCGACGCGATCAGCGTGAAGGGGACGGCCGCCCAGCCGGCGGCGTTGTCGAGCCAGGTGACTTCGCCCACGAAGGGCAGAGTGACCGAGGGGCCGACGAGCGCGGTCGCGCCCCAGATGATCAGGGCGGAAAAGCCGATGAGCAGCGCCAGCGACAGCCCCACGCCCCGCAGCAGCACGCCGCGAAAGCGGGGATCGCCGAGCTGATTTAGGGCCTTGAGCGCGTCGTCGATCATTCGCTGATCCATTCGGTCAGCGCGGCGACGTCCGGACGCGGCCGCTCGGGCGGCACGGCGCTCTCGGTGCCGATCACGACGAAGCCGGCCACCCATTCGGTGGGTGCGAGTTGCAGTGCTTCGGTGAGCCAGGCGCGGTCGGTCGCCATCCAGCCCGAAAGCCAGTTTGCGCCCCAGCCGGCTGCCTGCGCGACCGACACCAGACCGAAGCAGAGCGCGCCGACGGACAATGTCTGCTCCACCTCGGGGATCTTGTCAGATGCTTTCGGGTTCGCCACCACGGCGACCACGAGCGGGGCGTCGGCGAACATCGCGCGGGCCTTGGCGAGTTTCTCCGCGTCGCGGCCCTGCGCCGTTCCGAGTCGTTCCGTGACCTCCGCCAGTCGCGCGAGCGCCGCGCCCTCGAGCACCATGAGCCGCCAGGGTTCCAGCTTGCCGTGGTCCGGCACGCGCAGTGCGGTCTCGAGGAGGGGAGCCAGCGTGTCGCGGTCGGGCCCGGGCGCGCGCAGCGTCTTGCCGGGTCGCGAGCGCCGGGTCTCGAAGTAGGCGAGCACCTCGGGCCGGGGGCTGAGGGGCGGGATGGTGTCGGGCATGGGCGGGTTCCTCCATCGAGGTCCATGTCGCGCGCGCCGCCGCGGTTTTCAACCCGCGCAAGCGAGGGCGACGGCAGCCGTTTCCGCAGGGGCCTCGTCCCCGCCGGCAACGAAGGTCGCCACCACCGGGTTGCCGGGGCAATCGGGAAGGGCATAGACGGCGTTCGCCGAGAAGGCCCCGCCGCCCGAATGACCGATCGCGCGGCCTGCGGTGCCGACGCGGCCGATCATCATCCCGAGGCCGTAGCCCGTTTCCGTCCAGGGCCGGCCGGCGATCGTACCGCCGAGAGGGACCGCGGCCTGCATCTCGCCGAGCGTGGGATCGTCGAGGATCGCGCGCAGAAGGCGCACGGCGTCGGCCGGGGTGCCCATGGCGCAGCGATGGGCGACCCAGCCGGGATGGTAGCCGCCGGAGGGAAACGGCAGGTCCGCGAAATCCGACGGCATCCGGGCGATGTGGACGGAGGAGAGGCCGAGCGGTGCCGTCATCTCCCGGAGTAGTGTTTCGAGGCTGTGCCCCGTCGCGGCCTCTAGCGCCTGCACGACGAGCAGGTAGCCGATGTTCGAATAGCGGAACGACTCACGCGGCGGACTCATGAGGGCGTCGAGCGGCACGGCGCGCAGAAACTCGGCGTCCGTCCAGGGCGCCTCGCCCGCAGCGACGGCTGCCTTGTAGCGCGGCATCGGCCCGTAGTCGCCAAGCCCGGCGCGGTGTTGCAGCAGGTCGCGCAGCGTCCAAGCGTGCCCTTTGCAGGGGGCGTCCAGATCGAGCTGTCCGCGTGCCGCCGACCGTACCGTCAGGGCGGCGATCAGCGTCTTGGTGAAGCTCCACCACGGCAGGGCGGGTACATCGTCGGCGCTCAGGTGCCCGTCGCGGAGAACGGCGGAGAACATCTTCACGTCGCCGGGGCCTCCATCCGCTCGGCATGTCGGAAGCCGAAGATCGCGCCGAGCGGCCCCATCCGCCGCGTGCCCACCGGCACGAACCCCTCGCGCAGGTAGAGGGCGCGTGCGCGGGGGTTGCCGTCGATCACGTCGAGGCGCACCCGGCCCAGACCACGTCGTCCCGCCTCGCTCCTCACCGCGCGCAGAAGCTGCGTGCCGAGGCCGAGCCCCCGTGCGGCGGGCGCGACGCAGATGCCGTCCATCAAGAGGATGCCGGCCTCGACGTCCCGTTCGATCAGCGAAAGAAGGGCGGCGCGCCAGGCTGCGCCGAATGTTCCGTAGTGGCGCGCGATCTCGGGCCATCCGCCACCCGTCAGGGCACCGTCCGCCGTCTTGAAGCCGGCGATTCCCAGAAGCCGCCCGTCGTGCAAAGCCGAGATGGCGAAGCGGGGGTCGAGAATGTCGACCAGGAAGGCCTGCCCCCGCGGTGCCGGTCCGAGCACGGGGCCCAGTTTCGTCTCGAAGGCCTGCCAGTAGAGCGCGGCCGCCACGGCCCGCTGATCCTCGGGAAACCCCGGGTGGATCTGCGGGACCGGCCCCTCCGTCATTCGGAGGCGGTGGACTTCTTGGCGGCGGTCTTGCGCGTCGTCGTCTTCTTGGCGGCCGGCTTCTTTTTGGGCGCGGCTTTCTTGCGCGTACCTTTCTTGGCGGCCTTCGCATCCACCAGCTCGATGGCCTGCGCGACGGTCAGGTCGTCCGGTGCCACATCCTTCGGCAAGGTCGCGTTCACCTTGTCCCACTTGATGTAGGGGCCGTAGCGGCCCTCCATGACGTTCATCGCGCCGCCCTGTTCCGGATGCTCGCCCAGTTCGCGCAGCACCTTCGCCGCCTGCCGTCCGCCGCCGCGCGGGTTGGCCCGCTTCTCGGCCAGCACCTCGACGGCGCGGTTCATGCCGATCGTGAAGACTTCCTCCTCGTCGGGCAGGTTGGCATAGACCGGCTTCGCGTCGTCGGGCCGCTTGTGCATGACATAGGGGCCATACCGGCCGAGGTTGGTCTCGATCGGCTGACTGTCCTCGGGGTGCAGGCCCACCTGCCGGGGCAAGGACAGAAGCTGCATCCCGCGGTCGAAATCCACGATGTCGGGCGACCAGCTCTTGGGCAGGCTCGACCGCTTCGGCTTCGGGTTTTCCTCGGTCTTCTCGCCCAGCTGGACGTAGGGGCCGAAGCGCCCCGCCTTCAGCCAGACCTCGAGGCCGCTCTCGGGCTCGACTCCCAGCATCCTCTCGTCGGCCTGCGCCTCGCCCTCCATGCCCGGCGGGCCGAAGGGGCGGGTGTACTTGCACTCGGGGTAGCGCGAGCAGCCGATGAAGGCCCCGCCCGCGCGGGCCGTGCGCATCGACAGGCGGCCCTCCTCGCAACGGGGGCAGAGGCGCGGGTCGCGGCCGTCGCCCTGATCGGGGAAGATGTGGGGGCTCAGAACCTCGTTGATCTTCTCGAGCACGTCGGTGATGCGCAGCTCCGACGTCTCGCCCACGGCGGCCGAGAAGTCGCGCCAGAAGCGGTCGAGCACATCCTTGTAGTTCTTGTCGCCCGCGCTGACGTCGTCGAGCTCCTCCTCCAGTCCGGCAGTGAAATCGTAGCTGACGTAGCGGCGGAAGTAGTTGGCGAGGAACGCGGTGACGAGGCGGCCCTGATCCTCGGGGAAGAGGCGATTGCCCTCCTTCCGGACGTAGCCGCGATCCTGGATCGTCGAGAGGATGCTGGCGTAGGTCGAGGGTCGGCCGATGCCGAGCTCCTCCATCTTCTTCACAAGCGTCGCCTCGGTGTACCGCGGCGGCGGCTGCGTGAAGTGCTGCTGGCCCAGCACCGCGTTCGACGGGGCCTTGATCAGCTTGTTGTCGGAGGTCTCGCCCTCGTAGGCCGCGACCTTCTTCGCCGCGTCACCCTCGTGGATGGCGGGCAGGCGCTTGTCGTCGTCGGTCGCGGGGGCGTCGTCGTCGCGCCCCTCGGTGTAGACCTTCATGAAGCCGTCGAAGGCCACGACCTGCCCGGTCGCGCGCAGCTCCACCTGGCCCTCTCGGTCCCGGATCGTGACGGTCGTGCGCTCCAGCTTGGCGGCGGCCATCTGGCTCGCCAGCGTGCGCTTCCAGATCAGGTCGTAGAGTTGCTTCTGGTCCTTCTCGAGCCGCAGGTCGTCGGGGGCCTTCGACATCTCGGTCGGGCGGATGCACTCGTGCGCTTCCTGAGCGTTCTTCGCCTTGTTCTTGTAGACCCTCGCCTCCGCGGGGACGTAGTCCTTGCCGTAGCGATCCGCGATGGCGGCGCGCGCGTCGGCCACGGCCTCGGGGGCCATGTCGATGCCGTCGGTGCGCATGTAGGTGATGTGCCCGGCCTCGTAGAGCCGCTGCGCCGTCGACATGCAGGCCTTGGCCCCCATGCCGAACTTGCGGCTCGCCTCCTGCTGGAGGGTCGAGGTCATGAAGGGGGGGCTCGGGTTGCGGGTCGCGGGCTTGGCCTCGACCGCGTGAACGGTCAGGTCGCGGCTCTCGACGGCCTGCACGGCCAGCTCCGCCTGCGTGGCATCCGAGAGATCGAACCGGTCGAGCTTCTTGCCGGCGAGCGTGACGAGCCGGGCCTCGAAGCGTTGCCCCCGCGGCGTCTCGAGCGTTGCGCGCACCGACCAGTATTCGCGCGGATCGAAAGCCTCGATCTCCATCTCGCGGTCCACCACCAGCCGCAGGCATACGGACTGCACCCGCCCCGCCGATTTCGACCCCGGCAGCTTGCGCCAGAGGACGGGGCTGAGGTTGAAGCCCACCAGATAGTCGAGCGCCCGGCGCGCCAGATAGGCATGGACGAGCGGGGTGTCGATGTCGCGCGGGTTGGCGATCGCGTCCTGCACGGCCTTCTTGGTGATCGCGTTGAAGGCCACGCGGCGGACCGGCATGTCTTTCTTGATGCCGCGACGGTTGAGCAGCGCCTCCTGCAGGTGCCAGGAGATCGCCTCCCCCTCGCGGTCGGGGTCGGTGGCGAGGATGAGGTTCGGATCGTCGGCCAGCGCGTCGGCGATGTCCTTGATGCGCTTCTTGCTATCGGCGGGCACTTCCCAGGTCATGTCCCAGGAGCCCTCGGTGTCGACGGAGCCGTCCTTGCCGACGAGGTCGCGGACGTGCCCGTAGCTTGCGAGGACGGTGTAGTCCTTGCCGAGGTAGCCGTTGATTGTCTTGGCTTTGGCCGGGGATTCGACGACGACGACGGGCATGAATGGAGACCTCAAATCTTGATCGTTCCGAGGGGGCGGTGGCGTAAAAACAGGCCCGACCCCATGGGCCGCGGACCATGTGGGCCCGGTCGCCGAATTGTCAATGCCGGCAAAGGACGGGGCGCGCGTGCTTGCCGGGCTGGGGGACGATCCGGGCGGATGTTAGAGCATCGGTGGTCTGGGGGATGGACGAGCGGGGCGGCGGTTCCCCGATGTCCCGCACGTTTCGCAAGAGATCGGGCCGTCACGGGCTCGGTGAGGCCGTGCGCGGACTGTCGTGACCGGAGCGGAGCGTTAGGCTCGGTGCGGTCAGGGCCGCAGCTTCGGTGTCGTTTCGGCCCGACCGACCGGACGGGCCGGCGTATGCCGTCCCACTTTGCGGCTCCATCGGTTCGGCGTGTTCAAACCCGCGCGGGTGCGTCACGCATCGGATCCGACGCCGCCTCGCCCGACGTCCGCCCGCCGCTCCGCGAGGTGGAGGATCAGGTCGCGCTTCGATCGGTCGGACGTGCCCCGTTCCGAACCGTGGTTTCGTCTTTGCCCGTCGGATCCGGCCCTTCCGGGGTCTCGCCGGTCAGACCCGGACGAGAAGGCCGCCCGCCCTTCGTTCGATCCGGCCCGAGAGTTCGAGTTCGGAGAGGCGGGCCGACAGGTGTCGCGCATCGACGGGCCCTGCATCGCCGAGTTCCGCGAGCAGTTGATCCTCTGCGACCGGCGTCGGCGACAGCAGGTCGAGGACGCGTGTGTCGAGGGGGACTTCGGACGTTGGCTGCCGGTTCGTCGCGGGTGCCGGGCGGGCCTTGGGCTTTGGCGCGGATCCCTCGCGCAGGCCGTCGAGCAGGTCGAGCACGTCGTCGGCACCCCGGACCAGCGCGGCCCCGTCGCGCAGGAGGAGGTTGCAGCCCGAGGCGCGACCGTCGAAGGGATGGCCCGGGACCGCCATGACCTCGCGGCCCTGATCGAGGGCGTTGCGCGCGGTGATCATCGAGCCCGACTTCGCCGCCGCCTCGACCACCACGACCACCTGCGCCGTACCCGAGATGATGCGGTTGCGCCGCGGGAAGTCGCGGGCCTGCGGCGCGAGGCCGAAGGGACGTTCGCTCAGGTTGCAGCCCGCCTTCGCGATGCGGCCGGCCAAATCGACGTTCTCTGCCGGGTAGACCCTGTCGAGCCCGCCCGCGTGGACCGCCACGGTCTTGCCCGCAAGCGCGGCATCGTGGGCCACGGTATCGACCCCGCGGGCGAGGCCCGAGACCACCGTGACGCCCGCCTCGGCCAGCGCCCGTCCGAGCGACCGTGCCATGCGAAGCGCGAGCGAGGAGGCGTTGCGCGTGCCGACGATGGCGACTGTCGGGGCCGAGAGGGCGGCCGCCTCCCCCCGCGCCCAGAGGACGGGCGGGGCGTCGGCGATCTCGGCGAGGCGCGCCGGGTAGCCGGGCGCACCGAGCGTCAGCAGGCGTGCGCCGTGCCGCCGCGCCGCCCGGATCTCGCGCCGCACCAGCCCCTCCTCGGCCGGCGCGTAGCCGGTGTCGCCGGCGGCGCGGGCCACCTCCGGCAGGGCGGTGAGCGCCGCGCGGGCGTTGCCGTGCTCGGCGATCAGCCGACGAAACGTCGCCGGTCCGACCCTGCGCGATCGGGCGAGCCGCAGGCGGGCGAAAAGCTCGTCCTGCGACGGTGGCGTGTCGAAGGTGGGCAGCGGGGCTTCGGCCATGCCGGGACGAATCAGCTCTTGCATCGCATGACTGTGCGGGCTGGGGCTTACCGATCCGTTAAGCCGCGCGCGGCGCGATGGCCTCCGGCCGACGCAGGCGGATCGTAAACCAAAGAACGGCCGCGTGGACGAGCGCCGGGGCGGCGTAGATACCCCAGTAGACCAGCAGCGTCAGGAGCGGGTCGGGCTCGGCCACGGCGTAGGACGCGATGAACGGGGCCGGGGCGAGAGCTGCGACGCAAAGCGCGGTGCCCCAGCCGCCGTAGCCGATCCGCAGCGCGAGGTTTCCCAGAAGGAGTGCGAGGGGAACGATGAAGATCGTGACCAGAGGGGCCATGAAGAGAAGGACGCCGAAGGTCGTGACAAGGCCGAGCGGCGTGCCGGCCCCGACGCCCCCGCCGTCGACCCAACCGAGCGCATCCAGCGCGAAGAGCGGCAGCACCAGTAGCCCGCCAAGCGCGCCCGGCACGAGCCATGTCGCCACCGCCGCGAGCAGCCAGTCCATGCCGGTGAGCCGCAGATTGCCGCGCTTCACCGTGCGGAAGGCAGTCACGCGGCGGAGCCGCCCACGGTCAGCCCGCCGATCAGGAGCGTGGGCTGACCCACGCCCACGGGCACCCACTGTCCCTGCTTGCCGCAATTGCCCATGCCCGGGTCGAGCGCCATGTCGTTGCCGATCGCGCGGATGCCCTTGAGCGCGGTCGCACCGTCGCCGATCAGCGTCGCGCCCTTGACGGGCGCGCCGACGCGGCCGTCCTTCACGCGGTAGGCCTCGGTGCAGGAGAACACGAACTTGCCGTTGGTGATGTCGACCTGCCCTCCGCCGAAGCCCACGGCGTAGATGCCGTCCTTCACGTCGGCCACGATGTCGCCCGGGGTCGCGTCCCCGTCAAGCATGTAGGTGTTCGTCATCCGCGGCATGGGCGCGTGAGCATAGCTCTCGCGGCGGCCGTTGCCCGTGGGCTCGACCCCCATCAACCGGGCGTTCTGCCGGTCCTGCATGTAGCCCACGAGGATGCCGTCCTCGATCAGTGTCGTCCTGCCCGACGGCGTGCCCTCGTCGTCCACGGTGATCGAACCGCGCCGGTCGGGGAGCGTCCCGTCGTCGAGGACCGTGACGCCGGGCGCGGCGATCCGCTGCCCCATGAGGCCGGCGAAGGCCGACTGGTCCTTGCGGTTGAAGTCGCCCTCGAGGCCGTGGCCCACGGCTTCGTGCAGCAGGATGCCGGGCCAGCCGGGGCCAAGCGCCACGTCCATCACGCCAGCGGGCGCAGGCTCCGCCGAGAGGTTGACCGTGGCGATGCGCAGCGCCTCCCGCGCCAAAGCCTCGAAGTGGTCGCGCTTCACCAGACCGTCGAGCGCGATGCGCCCCCCGCCTCCCGCCGTGCCGGATTCGCGGCGGCCGTTCTCTTCCACGATGATCGACACGTTCAGGCGCACCATCGGGCGGGCATCGGCGGTCGAGGCCCCTTCGGGGCGCAGGATCTCCACCTCCTGCAGCGAGGCGGACATCGAGGCGGAGACCTGTACGACGTGGGGATCGAGGCCGCGTGCGTAGGCGTCGATCTCCCGCAGGGTATCGAGCTTCACGTCGAAGGCGACGCCGGCGATTGGGTCCGCGTCGGTATAGAGACGACGGTTCGTGCCCTGCGGCGCGTCCGCGAGCGTGCCGCCGCCGTCGCCGACCGCGAGGCGAGCGGTCTCCGCCGCGCGCTTGAGCGATGTCTCGGAGATTTCGGTCGAATGGGCGTAGCCTGCCGTCTCGCCCCGCACCGCGCGCAGGCCGAATCCTTCCGACGCGTCGTAGCTCGCGGTCTTAACCCGTCCGTCGTCGAAGACCACCATCTCCGAGCGTCGCCGCTCGAGGAACAGCTCGCCGTCGTCGGCCCCTGCGAGGGTGTCGCGCAGGACGGCGAGGGCGGCGTCGCGGTCGAGCAGCGTCTCGAAGGGGCGGAAGGGAGTGTCGGTCATCGTGTCATCCTTGCGGTCCTGTCCCAGAGATAGGACGGATCCGGGCCGGACCCCAGAGGTGCGCGACGGTTTTTGGCCGTCGGACGACGGGATCGGCAAGCCGGAGATTGTCCCTCCGGTTTGATCCAGCGCAAGGCGCGACGGCGCGAATGGCACTACGGAGCGGCACAGGGAGGGCGGCCCCGAGGGGTCGCGGGGTTCCGGCGCAATCGGGATGCGCCGGGGCCTCGCGCGTGTGCGACATATGGCGCGGAGGTCTTGCGGACTCGGGGCCAGTTATGGTCTTAGGCGTGCCAAATGTCCCGCGCGGCCGCGACCCGCCGTGCTCCGCAATCAAGGAAAGACCTCATGCAGATGCCCTCGTTCAAGGCCGCCGGCCTGACCGCAGCACTCGCGCTGGCCCCCTTCGCCGCTTCCGCCCAGTCGATCCTGGGCGATCTGCCGGTGATCGGGGAGCCGCAGGCCGGGGGCACCGGATTCCAGCCGGCCGCGACGTCGCTCGCGACCGAGATCCATTGGCTCGACACGTTCCTGCTGGTCATCATCACGATCATCGCGCTCTTCGTGACCGCGCTGATCGCCTGGGTCGTCGTGCGCTACAACCGCAAGGCCAACAGCGACCCCGCGACCTTCACGCACAATTCGCCGCTCGAGGTCGCCTGGACGATCGTGCCGATCCTTATCCTCGTGGGCATCGGGGCCTTCTCGCTGCCGGTGCTCTTCGACCAGCAGCGCATCCCCGAGGGCGAGGTCGTCGTGAAGGTGACCGGCTACCAGTGGTACTGGGGCTACGAGTACCCCGAGGAAGAGGGCGTCGAGTTCTCCTCCTACATGATCGGGGCCGATGCCGGGAACATGATGACCGATGAGGTCTCGGCCCAGCTGCAGGAGGCCGGCTATACCGACGACCATTTCCGCCTCGCCACCGACACCGCCGTCGTCGTGCCCGTAGGCAAGACCGTGGTGATGCAGGTCACGGCGGGCGACGTGATCCACTCCTGGACGATCCCCTCCTTCGGGGTGAAGCAGGACGGCATCCCCGGACGCCTCGCCCAGCTCTGGTTCAAGGCCGATCAGGAGGGGATCTACTTCGGCCAGTGCTCCGAGCTCTGCGGCATCTCCCACGCCTACATGCCGATTACCGTGAAGGTCGTTTCCGAGGAGAAATATGCCGAGTGGCTCGATGCCGTGAAGGCCGGCGAGATCGACACCTGGTAAGACGCCGCTTCCGAAGGGACTGACGTGACCGATCTGTCGCTCCATATGGCCCATGTCGACGGCCCGGCCGAAGAGGCCGGGCTGCGCGATTACTGGCAGCTCCTGAAGCCGCGGCTGATGTCGCTGTCGGTCTTCACGGCGCTCGTGGGCCTTCTGGTCGCGCCGGAGGGGCTGCACCCCTTCCTCGCCGCCACGTCGATCCTCTGGATCGCGATCGGGGCCGGGGCGTCGGGCGCGCTCAACATGTGGTTCGACGCCGACATCGACCGGGTGATGAAGCGCACGCGCAACCGCCCGATCCCGTCCGGCCGCGTCACCCCGTCGGACGCGCTGGCACTCGGGCTCTTCCTGACGGTGCTGTCGGTGACGATGCTCGGGCTGACCGCCAATTGGGTCGCGGCCGGCTGGCTTCTCTTCACGATCTTCTTCTACGCCGTCATCTACTCGATGTGGCTCAAGCGCACGACCTCCTGGAACACCGTGATCGGAGGGCTGGCGGGGGCCTTCCCGCCGATGATCGGCTATGCTGCCGTCACGGGCACGACACCGCTCGAGGCCTGGCTGATGGTCGCGCTCATCTTCATGTGGACGCCGCCTCACTTCTGGGCGCTCGCGCTCTTCGTGAAGCTCGACTATCACGTCGCCCGCATCCCGATGCTCACCGTCACCCACGGACGGGACGAGACCCGCCGGCAGACCTGGCTCTGGTCGCTGGGCCTCGTCGCGGTCTCCTTCGTGACCGCCTTCACGGCGATCGGCGGGCCGCTGACGCTTGCCGTCGCCTCGGTTCTGAATGCGGTCTGGCTGCAGCGCGCCTGGGCCGTCGTCCGGCGTGACGATCTCGACAGCGACGCCGATGCGCATCTGGCGGAACGGCGGCTCTTCAAGTGGTCGCTCATCTATCTCTTCGCGCATTTCGCGGTCTTCGTCGCCGAGGCTGCGCTCGGCCCCTACGGAGGCTGGTGATGCATCAGGACCACGAGCTTCACGTCCGCCGCCGGGGCCGGAACTTCGGTCTTCTGGCCGTTCTGCTGGGCTTTATCGTGATCGTCTTCGCGCTCACGGTCGTGAAGGTGACGACCGGCGGCTTCGCCGAGGCATTTGACCACGTTGCGCGCCCGGCCCTCGTACCCGACGATGGGGCCACACCGACGGAGGACGACGAATGAAGACCTGGTGGCGCAACCTGACGGACAATGGCCGCGTCGTCGCGATGACGCTTTTCACCGTTCTCGGCATGGGTTCGCTCGGCTGGGCCGCGGTCCCGCTCTACGATCTGTTCTGCCGCGTGACCGGTTATGGCGGCACGACTGCGCGGGCCGAGGCCGGAGCCGGCGAAGTACTGGAGCGGACGGTTCTGGTGCGCTTCGACGCGAGCCGCGAGCGCGACATGCCCTGGGACTTCAAGCCGTCGCAAACGACCATGCGCGTGCGTATCGGCGAGACCAACCTTGCGTTCTACGAGGCGACGAACCCGACCGACGAGCCCGTCGCCGGCACGGCAAGCTACAACGTCGCGCCCTATGCCGCGGGCCCCCATTTCGTGAAGATCGCCTGCTTCTGCTTCGAGGAGCAGATCCTTCAGCCCGGCGAAACCGTCTCCATGCCCGTCACCTTCTACGTCGACCCCGCGATCGTCGACGACCCGGAAGCGAAGGGCGTGCCCGAAATAACCCTGTCCTACACCTTCCACACGATGGACTTGCCCGACGACTACGCCGCGCTTACGAGCGGTGAAGACGCGGCGACGCAGACCAACTGAGAGGCGACGAAATGGCCCAGGCCAAGAACCACGACTATCACATCCTTCCGCCCTCTATCTGGCCGTTCCTCGGCTCGGTCTCCGGCTTCATCATGCTGCTGGGGGCGGTCTTCTGGATGAAGGACCATTCGAACCCCTGGATGTTCGCCGTCGGCTTCGTCGGCGTTCTCGGCGTGATGTTCGCCTGGTGGGCGGACGTCGTGAAGGAATCGAACGTGGGCGACCACACGCCCGTCGTGCGCATCGGCCTGCGCTACGGCTTCATCTTCTTCATCATGTCGGAGGTGATGTTCTTCGCGGCCTGGTTCTGGAGCTTCTTCAAGCACGCGATCTATCCGATGGGGCCCGACAGCCCGGCCGTCGACGGAGTCTGGCCGCCCGCCGGTATCGAGACCTTCGATCCTTGGCACCTGCCGCTCATCAACACCCTGATCCTGCTCTGCTCGGGCGCGGCCGCGACCTGGGCGCACCACGCGCTCGTGCACGAGAACAACCGACAGGACATGAAGTGGGGCCTGATCCTCGCCATCGTTCTGGGCGTGATCTTCACGGGGTTCCAAGCCTACGAATACACCCATGCGAGCTTCGGCTTCGCCGGCAACATCTATGGCGCGAACTTCTTCATGGCGACCGGCTTCCACGGCGTTCACGTCATCATCGGCACGATCTTCCTCGCCGTCTGCCTCTTCCGCCTCCAGGCCGGGCATTTTTCGCCGTCGAAGCACATCGGCTTCGAGGCCGCGGCCTGGTACTGGCACTTCGTCGACGTGGTCTGGCTCTTCCTCTTCGCGGCCGTCTACGTCTGGGGCGGCTGACGCCCCCGATTTCGGCAACTCGGGCGGCGCGGGTCTTCCGCGCCGTTTCCCGTTTCAAGGGCCCCTGACATGCGCTTCGCGATCCCCGCGCTCTTCGGACTGATCGGCTTCGCCGTGCTCTGCACGCTCGGTGTCTGGCAGCTGCAGCGGATGGAGTGGAAGCACGCGATGATCGCGGAGATCGAGGCCCGCATCGACGCGGAGCCCGCCGCCCTCCCGGACATGCCTGCCGAGGCCGCCGACAATTTCGCCCCCGTCGCGCTCACGGGCCGTATCGACGGTGAACCGCTTCGCGTCCTCGGGGCGTGGCGCGCTGGGGGAACGGGTTTTCGCGTCGTCACCCCGGTCGAGACCGGCGGCAGGCGCATCCTCGTCGACCTCGGTGTCGTGCCGCTCGATGCGGGCGAGACGATCGCATTGCCGGACGTTCCCATCGAGATCACCGGCAATCTCAACTGGCCCGACGACGCGAACGCGGGCACGCCCGACCCAGACGGCGACACCTGGTTCGCCCGCGACGTCGCCGCGATGGCCGCGGCGCGGGGCACCGAGCCCGTGCTCGTCGTCGCCGCCGCCACCACGCCGCCGCTCGCCGTCACGCCCGTCCCCGTCGGCACCGACGGCATCCCCGACAACCATCTGGGCTACGCGATCCAGTGGTTCGGGCTTGCTACCGTCTGGTTGGGGATGACAGTCTTCCTGCTGTGGCGTATCAGGCGGCGCACTCTCTGAAGGCTCTATTGTGATGCGGTACATTTCCACCCGTGGCGACGCCCCCATTCTGGGGTTCGAGGATACGATGCTGACCGGCCTCGCGCGCGACGGTGGCCTCTACGTTCCCGAAGACCTGCCGACCCTGTCGCGGGGCGACATCGCCGCGCTCGCCGGCCTGCCCTACGAGGAGGTGGCGGTGCGCGTCATGGCCCCCTTCGTACGCGATGCTTTCGACGAGGCGACCTTCGCCGGTCTGGTCGAGCGGGCCTACGCGGGTTTCGGCCACGACGCCCGCGCGCCGCTGAAGCAGCTGGCTCCGAACCATTTCCTGCTGGAGCTGTTCCACGGGCCGACGCTCGCGTTCAAGGACTTCGCGATGCAGCTCATCGGGCAGATGTTCGAGCACACGTTGACCAAGCGGGGCGAGCGGGTCACCATCGTCGGGGCGACGTCCGGCGACACCGGCTCGGCGGCGATGGAGGCCTTCCGGGGGCTCGACGCGGTCGATGTCTTCATCCTCTACCCGCACGGCCGCGTCTCGGAGGTGCAGCGCCGGCAGATGACGACGCCGGCGGAGGCCAATGTCCACGCGCTCGCCATCGACGGGCACTTCGACGACGCGCAGGCCCGTGTGAAGGACATGTTCAACCACTTCGACTTCCGCGACCGCGTGCGGCTCGCGGGTGTGAACTCGATCAACTTCGCCCGCGTGCTGGCGCAGGTCGTCTACTACTTCAGCGCCGCGACGGCCCTCGGTGCGCCGCACCGCGAGGTGTCGTTCACGGTGCCCACGGGCAACTTCGGCGACATCTTCGCGGGCCATATCGCCAAGCGCATGGGCCTGCCGATCCGGCAGCTCGTCGTGGCGACGAACCAGAACGACATCCTGCATCGCTGCCTGACGACGGGCGAGTATCGCCCGGGCACCGTGGAGCCGTCGATCTCGCCTTCGATGGACATTCAGGTCAGCTCCAACTTCGAGCGGGCGCTGCACTTGGCCTATGGCGGCGACGGACGCGCCATTGCCCAGCTCATGGCGGAACTGAAGGAGGGCGGCTTCACCGTCAGTCAGGGCGCGCTGCAGGCGCTGCAGGAGGTCTATGCCTCCGGCCGGGCGACGGAGGCCGAGACGACGGCGGCCATCGGCTCCTACCTGAAGCGCAGCGGTGAATTGCTCTGCCCGCATACGGCCGTCGGCACCCATGTCGCCGAGGCGCATCTGGGCGACGTGCCGATGGTGACGCTCGCCACCGCCCATCCCGCCAAGTTCCCCGACGCCGTCGAGGCCGCGACGGGCGTCCGCCCGGCCCTGCCGCCGCGAATGGCCGACCTCTTCGACCGCGACGAGCGCATCACGCGGGTCGAGAATGATCTCGCCGCCGTCGAAGCCGTCATCGACGCCCGTATCTGAAGGCCCACCGCATGAGCACGCAACTCCACCGCCTTCCGAACGGCTTTCGCGTCGTGACCGAGCATATGCCGGGCCTGCAATCAGCGAGCGTCGGCGTCTGGGTCGGTGCCGGCGGGCGTCATGAGGCGGCGGAGCAGAATGGGATCGCGCATTTCCTCGAGCACATGGCCTTCAAGGGCACCGAACGGCGGAGCGCGCTGCAGATCGCCGAGCAGATCGAGGACGTGGGCGGCTACATCAACGCCTATACCTCGCGCGAGGTCACGGCCTACTACGCCCGCGTCCTGGGCGAGGACGTGGCGCTGGCCGCGGACCTCATCGCCGACATCGTACTGAACCCGGTCTTCGACCCGCGCGAGATCGAGATCGAACGCGGCGTCATCCTGCAGGAGATCGGGCAGGCGCTCGACACGCCCGACGACATCATCTTCGACTGGCTGCAGGAGGCCGCCTATCCCGAGCAGCCGCTCGGTCGCACCATCCTCGGGCCGAGCGAGCGCGTGCAGGCGTTCGAGCGCGCGGACCTGCAGCGATTCACCGCCGAGCACTATGGCCCCGAGCAGATGATCCTCGCGGCCGCCGGTGCGGTCGACCACGACGCGCTCTGCCGCATGGCGGAGGATCTCTTCGGCCACCTGCCGCGCCGGCCCCTCATCGAGCCGACGCCCGGGCGGTTTAGGGGCGGCGAGATCCGGCAGGCCAAGTCGCTGGAACAGGCGCATATCGCACTCGGCTTCACGCAGCCGGGCTATCGCGACGACGGCATCTACGCCGCGCAGGTCTTCGCGGGGGCGATGGGGGGCGGCATGTCCTCGCGGCTCTTCCAGGAGGCGCGGGAGAAGCGCGGCCTCTGCTACACGATCTTCGCGAGCGTGGCGGCGCATTCGGACGGCGGTATGCTCACGGTCTACGCCGGTACCGGAGCCGAGGACGTCGGCGATCTCGCGCGGCTGACGATCGACGAATTGAAACGTGCCGCCGACGACATGACCGAGGCCGAGGTGGCGCGCGCGCGGGCGCAGATGAAGTCGGGGATGCTCATGGGTCTCGAATCGCCCAGCAGCCGCGCCGAGCGCCTCGCCCGCGTCGTCGCGATCTGGGACCGCGTGCCACCGCTTGCGGAGACCATCGGCAGGATCGACGCCGTCGATGTGGCCGCCGTACGCGCCCATGCCGCCCGCCTGACCGACGGCGAACCGGCGCTTGCGCTCTATGGCCCGGTAGAGCACGCGCCGGACGTCGCGGCGCTGCGCGACCGGCTCGCCGCATGATCTTCGGTGCCCTGCGCAAGCCACGGATCCAGACCGAGCGCCTGCTCCTGCGCCTGCCGCAGCATTCGGACTACCGCGCCTGGGCCGCGCTGCGCGAAAGCTCCGCCGCCTTCCTGCAGCCCTGGGAGCCGGAGTGGGCGGCGGACCACCTGAGCCGCAAGAGCTTCACCAACCGCGTCCATTGGGCAAGCCGCAGCCACGGGCAGGGGACGGCGCTCGCGCTGTTCCTGGCACGGAAGTCCGACGACGCGATCGTGGGCGCGATCACCCTCGACAACGTGCGCCGGGGCCCGGCGCAGTCGGCGACCTTGGGCTACTGGATCGGGCAGCAATACGCGCGGCAGGGCTACATGCGCGAGGCGATCCTGGCGCTGTCGCACCACGCCTTCGCCCGCCTCGACCTCAGCCGTCTGGAGGCGGCCTGCCTTGAGGAAAACGTGGCCTCCCGCGGCCTGCTGGAGCGGTCGGGCTTCAAGTACGAGGGGGTCGCCCAAAGCTATCTTCAGATCGCCGGTCGCTGGCGCAACCACGTCCTCTACGCGATGCTGCGGTCCGACCGCCGGGGGCGGGCCGACACCTGAGCGATTGAACTGGACGCGGTGCTCGTGCGTTTGGTGCCATATGCCGAAAGGAGGTCGCCCATGCCCGACGTATCCGACGACGGCGTGCCCAAAGACGCCGTCCGCGCAATCCAGACTACGGTTCCCGACGTCTTCGCCTTCGAGATCGACGGCGAGGTGAGCGCCGCCGACATGGAGGCGATGGCCGAGAAGATGAACGCCGCGTTCGACGCCTGGCCGCGTGTGAGCCTCGTTCTGATCTTTCGCTCCTACGAGGGCAGCGAACTCGGGGCGGGCTTCGACTGGGCGTCGATCAAGTCCCGTCTGCGGTCGCTCTCGAACCTCGACAAATATGTCGTCGTCGGCGCGCCCGAGGGGGCCGAGCGGATGATCGAGGGGCTGGGCCGCATCCTGCCGGTCGAGGCGATGACGTTCGATCTGAGCGAAATGGCGGAAGCTTGGGAGGCGGTCGGCGCGAAGCCCGTGCGATCCGGTGGCGAAACGTCTCCGGCTCCGTGATGTGACTGGCCCCGGCACGGGAATCGCGCGATGATCGCAGCGGAGGTGCTGCCATGATCCGTCCAGCCGCCCTGATCGCCTGTCTTCTGGCGGCGTGTGCATCGCCCGCTACCACGCAGGAGGAACGCCGCCCTAGCCATTGCATCGCGATCGCCGAGGCGGGCGGTTTCGTCCACAAAGCCAGTTTCGCCGCCCCGCTCGAGCCCTTTTCGGTGCGGATCAACTACGTCGACCATTCCATGTTCCTGATCGAGACGGAGGGCGGTCTGCGCGCAGTCACCGATTTCTCGGGTTTCATCGGCGCGACCCGTGCGCCCGACGTGGTGACGATGAACCGTGCGCATATCTCCCATTGGACGCCGACGCCCGACCCGGAGATCGACCATGTGCTGCCCGGCTGGTCCGACCGTGTCGGAGAGCCGGTCGACCACCACCTCGACTTGGGCGAGATGCTGGTACGCTCGGTCTCCACCGACATCCGCTCCCGCGCCGGCGCTGGGGTCGAGGAGAACGGCAATTCGATCTTCGTCTTCGAGGTCGCGGGTCTCTGCATCGGACATCTGGGTCACCTCCACCATGAGCCGGATGCGACGCAATACGCGGCTCTCGGGCGGCTCGACGTGGTGATGGCCCCGGTGGACGGCGGGCTGACGCTGGAGTTGCCGGTGATGATCCGGGTGCTGCAACGGCTGCGCTCTTCCGTGATCCTGCCGATGCACTGGTTCGGGCCGTCGTCCCTCGATGCATTCCTGAACGGCATGGAGGACGACTTTGACATCGAGCGGCGGGACGCCAGTTTTCTCGAAATATCTCTCAACACCCTGCCGCGACGACCGACGGTGATCGTGCTACGCCCCTCCTTCCTGACGGACCCCCAGTGACCCTCGACACACCCCCGCCCGACTACACCCCCGCCACCGGGGCCTTCGCCGAGACGCTGCGTGGTCTCCTGCCAGAGGCCGCCTTCCGCGATCTCGATGCGCGCTATCTCGAAGAGTCGCGGGGCCGCTGGGCGGGACAGGGCGGTCTCCTCCTCGCACCCGGCGCCACGGAGGAAGTGGCGACGATCGTGCGTCACGCGGCTGAACATCGGGTCGCCGTCGTTCCCTACGGCGGCGGGACCGGCCTCGTCGGCGGACAGGTGAGCGCTGATCTGCCGGTGCCTGTGATCCTCTCGCTCGAACGCATGACGCGGGTGCGCCGCGTCGATCCGGTCGAGAATGCTCTGACGGTGGAGGCCGGTGTGATCCTGCAGCAGGTGCAGGAAGTTGCCGCCGAAGCGGACCGCCTCTTCCCGCTCACCATCGCGGCCCAGGGGTCGGCGCGCATCGGCGGCATTCTCTCGACCAATGCGGGCGGCGTAAACGTCCTACGCTACGGCAACGCGCGCGACCTCTGCCTCGGGCTGGAGGCGGTGCTTCCCGATGGCAGCGTGCTCCACGGCCTGTCGCCGCTGCGCAAGAACAACACAGGCTACGACCTGCGCCATCTTCTGATCGGGGCGGAGGGCACGCTCGGGATCATCACGGCGGCCACGCTGAAGCTCTGGCCGCGGCCCGCGCGTATGGGAGCCGCGATGATGACGGTGCGGGATCCGCAGGCGGCGCTCGATCTTCTGAACCTCGCGCGCGACCGGATCGGGGAGGGCGTCTCGGCCTTCGAACTGATCGGTCGCACGGGGCTCGCTTTCCTGGCCGAGACGATGCCGGACGTGCGCCTGCCGCTCGGGCAGCCGGAGTGGTCGGTCCTGATCGATCTCGGCCTCGGCGGGGCGGGGGAGCCGACGGCGGCGCTCGAGGATCTCTTCGTCGCGGCAGAGGCGGCAGGGCTCGTCAGCGACGGCGTCATTGCGCAGTCCGAGGCGCAGCGGCAGGATTTCTGGCACTTGCGAGAGTCGATCCCCGAGGGCAATCGCCGGATCGGCGCGGTCAGCAGCCACGACATCTCCGTCCCGACCGCGGCGATTCCGGAGTTCATCCGCGCGGGGACCGGGGTGATCGCCGGTCTCGGCGACTTCCGGATCAACTGCTTCGGCCACGTTGGCGACGGCAACCTGCATTACAATGTCTTCCCCGCGCCGGGCCAAGACCGCGCCGACCACGTGGACGAGCGTGACGCGATCAAGAGCGCCGTGCACGACCTCGTCCATCGCCACGGCGGTTCGGTCAGCGCGGAACACGGGGTCGGTCGGCTCAAGGTCGGCGACCTCGAACGCTACGTCGACCCGACCAAGCTCGCCGCGATGCGGGTCATCAAGTCGGCCCTCGACCCTGCGGGGATCATGAACCCGGGGGCGGTCCTGCGGCGCTGAAGACGAGGGCGGAACGGCAGGAGATGATCGGGGCGAGCCCGACCATTGCGACGTTCAGAGATCAGCCCGCCCGACGGAATTGGTGCGTCCCCCTCAGATAAGGGGAACGCACCGTCTGCCATGCAAGCAGCATCACCCGAGGGTGACGTCCAATCATCTATATCGGCAATCCCGTTTTTCAACTAAAAGGCGAGTGTATTTGTTGACGTTCGCCTATGCTCTCGTTTCTGCATGTATCGATCGGCAGTCAGAGTCTTGTCTGCGGGCGTGCGAAGTGACCCCCTGAAACGAAACGCGCCCTGCCGGGGGAGGGCAGGGCGCGCGGGGGAATGGGTGAGGTCTGCTAGAACGCCCACGCCGATCTTGTCGCATCAAAAGGTTACCAAATGATTGACGCGCGTCGGTCGGGCACGGATTCAGTGACCGTCGAAGGCGCAAAGCGTGTGGATCGGCATGTCCATCTCCTCGAGGGCCCGTCGCCCGCCGAGCTCCGGCAGGTCGATGACGAAAGCGCAGCCGACCACCTGCGTCCCGAGCCGTTCCAGAAGTGAGATCCCGGCCTGGGCGGTGCCTCCCGTGGCGAGAAGATCGTCCACCAGCAGCACACGCGCCCCGGGCGGCAGCGCGTCGCGGTGCACCTCCACCGTCGCCGTCCCGTATTCGAGGGCGTAGTCCTGTTCGAAGGTCTCGCCCGGCAGCTTGCCCTTCTTGCGGATCGGTACGAAGCCGCAGCCGAGTTGGTGGGCGACCGCCCCGCCAAGGATGAACCCCCGCGCCTCCAGCCCCGCCACCGCGTCGATTTCCTCACCCGCGAAGGGATCGAGCAGTTGATCGACGCAGAGCCGCATCCCCCGCGCATCGGCAAAGAGCGTCGTCACATCTCGGAACATGATTCCCGGTTTCGGGAAATCGGGAATGGTGCGGATATAGTCGAGGATCGTCTTCTTCTGCATGGGTCAGCTTTCTTCGGGCACATCTGGGCCAGTCTCTGGGTCATAGTGACGCCGCAGCGCCATGGCGTCCTGCCCCTCGAGGCGGGTGACGGAATTGCCGTCCTCCGAAAAGAGGCTGCGGCGATAGGCCGGGCCGCGCACGTCGGTCATCAGGCCGAGGCCCTGCACGATCTCCTCGAGCAGGATCGAGGCGATCTCGCGCCGCCGGGCCTGGGCCGACACGGCGATCAGCGCCTCGCGGATCACACCGTCACGGGCGCGCAGGGCGACGCGGCCGAGCGGGAGCAGCGCCCCGTCGAGGTCGGCGACCCCGGTGTCGCGCATCACATGGCCGGGCGGGGTGGCGACGATATGGACGGCGATGTCCACGGCGTCTTCTTCGCGGGTCAGCCGGATGCCGGTGCCCAGTGCGTTCACCTCGGCGATGGCGTTGTCCAGCCCCTCCTCGTAGAGCCGCCGTTGCCAGTCTTCCAGCCGTTCCGTGACCGAAGCGAGTCCCACGGTCAGCGCGGCGCGCTTCTCCTCCGGCCAGCGCAGGAACGGCTTACGGCAGTCCCCGCCGGGATCGGCGGCACAGGCGACGGCGCGATAGAAGGCGTCGTCGTTCACCGGGCCCGGCACTTCCACGAACTCCTGCGCGATCGCGGCGCAGGGCAGCAGCAGGGCGGCCAGAAGCGCCCTCACAGCACTCGTCCGGCGATCGCCCGCAGGCGCTCCACGACGGCCGGGTCGCGGGCCTCGGGGGCTGTCATCACAGCATGGTCGAGCGCCCGGTCGCAGCCCTCGTCGCAGGGCGCGTCCGTCACCTCGGCGGGCAGGTTCGCGACCATCGCCGTGGCCCGGGCGACATTGGCCTGCAGCGTGGCGATGATGTCGGTAATCTGCACCGAGCCGTGGTCGGGGTGCCAGCTGTCGTAGTCGGTGACCATGGCGACCGAGGCATAGTGCAGCTCCGCCTCCCGCGCGAGCTTGGCCTCGGGCATGTTCGTCATCCCGATCACGTCGCAGCCCCAGTCGCGGTAGAGCCGCGATTCGGCCAGCGTCGAGAACTGCGGTCCCTCCATGGCAAGGTAGGTGCCACCCTCGTGCACGGTCGCGCCCGCCGTCCGCGCTGCCCGCGCGCAAGCGGCCGAAAGCGCGGGGCAGACCGGATGCGCGACCGAGACATGGGCGACGCAGCCCGTGCCGAAGAAGCTCTTTTCGCGGGCGAAGGTGCGGTCGATGAACTGGTCCACGATCACGAGATCGCCGGGGGCCATCTCCTCCCGGAAGGAGCCGGTGGCCGAGACCGAGACCAGATGCGTGACCCCGGCGGCCTTCATCGCCGCGACGTTAGCGCGGTAGGGGACGGTCGAGGGGCTGTGAACGTGCCCGCGCCCGTGCCGGGGCAGGAAGATCATCTCGGTGCCGTCGAGCGTGCCGTGCAGCATCTCGTCCGACGGTGCGCCCCAGGGCGTGTCCTGCGCGCGCCAGGTCGCGTCCTGCAGCCCGTCGACGGCATAGAGCCCCGACCCTCCGATGACCCCGATGACCGGCATCCCGTCTCCCCTTTTTCGACCCGCGCACCCTAGCAGCCCCCGCCGCGCAGGGAAGGCGTCAATCGCGTCGAATGACCCCGGTGATCGCGGCCGCCCCGAGCGCCGTGACGATCCAGCCCGCGATGTTGAGCACGAAGCCTGCGCCCCAGAGCCATCGACCCCAGGGCCCGCGCGAGGTCGAAGGGGCCCAGGCGTCGGTCTGGTTCAGGTCGATGATCGGGATCACGAGGTCCGCGGCATAGGCGTAGCGGTTGAACGTCTCCCAGTCCTGACCGGGGGCACCCGGCGCGGACCAGGCCTGCGCGGGTCGGGTCTCGCTGAGGGCCAGCGACTGCCAATCGTCTGACACGAGGACCGGCGCGGCGTTCGGGGCGAAGTCGCCGGCGTCCCAGGCGAAATGCGCCAGTGTCACCGCGAGAAGCCAGAGCACGCCGAGCGCGGCGAAGCTGCGGAACGGCTGGTAGCCGTAGCCCGTCGTTACGCGCAGAAGGGCATCCCAGACCCACCGCCAGGCGACGCCGAAGAGCGCGAGCAACCGGTCGCCGCCCTCGCGCGGCGTGCCGTCCGGCCGATGCAGGCGTCGCCGGCGCGACTGCTGTCGCAAGCGCCGCTCGCGCCGGCGCAGGACGCGGCGAGCGTCGCCCTCGCGCCCCATCTGGCGAAAGATGCGGGCGAGCTGCGTGAACGGTTGCGGATGGAAGCGCGGACCTACGAAGCTGCCGGCCTCGACCCAGTCGAGACGCGCGGAGAGGTCGGCCTCGCCCGCGATGTGGTCGTAGACGAAGCCGTCGAGCACGAGGTCCTCCGCTCCGGGCCACCCGCGCGCATCGTCCGCGAGCACGCCCACCCGCGCCGAGTGAAGCGAAACCGCGCCGCGCAGCACGCGGACCCCGCGCCAGACGAGCCCCTCGCCCACCGTGAGGCGCTGCGCCATGAGGGCCGTCCCCTTCGCGCCGTCGAGCACCGCGCCCTCCACGTCGAGTTGTCCGCCGATGCGGGTGCCGGACAGAAGGATCTCTCCGCGCGTCTCCACCTGCCTAAGGAAGAGATCGCCGGTGACATGCGCGCCCTGCAGATCGAGCCGGGCCAAACGGCTCCGGCTCAGGTCGAGCGTGCGCAGCTTGGCCTGCCGCGCAATCAGGCGCGCGTCGAAATGACAGGCGATCAGGGCGCTTGCGCCCCGTGTCTCCTGGAACGACAGGTCGATCTCGCCCTCGATCCAGGCCCCGCGCAGCGACACGCCCGGCCCCTCGACCCGGCAATCGGGGCATCCGCCGAGAAACAGGAACCGCAGGATCGAGGCGCGGACGCGCCGGTCGGGCGTCGACTCCTCGGGCCGGCTGCCGCTGCCGAGGATGCAGCGCTCGCCGGCGCGGGCGGCGGCGATCAACGCAGCTTCGGCCTCGGTCAGGGCGTCCTCGGGCCCAAGCGCGGTGATGTCGGCCCAGGCCCGGATGATCCCCATGGGCCGAGAGTGCCGGGAGGTCGCGCCGGGCGCAAGGCCGCGCGGGGGCTGTCCCTGCGCGCTGTTCCCTGCTAGAGCGCGCCAAACCCGACACGACCGCGAGTATGTTACCTTGAGCAGCCCCTCCCTGCTGGCAAGATTTGCCAACCGTTTCGATGCCCCCGACCTGCGCGTCGCGCCCACCTCCTCGCTCAGCGCCGGCGTGATCCGGGTCGAGGTTCTGGCCGGGCTCACCGTCGCGCTCGCGCTCGTGCCCGAAGCCGTGGCCTTCGCCTTCGTGGCCAAGGTCGATCCGCTCGTCGGGCTCTATGCCGCCTTCATCGTCGGCCTCGTCACCGCGCTCATCGGCGGCCGGCCCGGCATGATCTCGGGCGCGACGGGGGCGCTGGCCGTGGTCATGGTCAGCCTCGTGACGCAATTTCCCGAGGGCGTGGGCGTACAGTATCTCTTCCTGACGGTCGTCCTCATGGGGATTATCCAGATCTTCGTGGGCATCATGCGTTGGGGCAAGTTCATCCGGCTCGTGCCGCATCCCGTCATGCTGGGCTTCGTTAACGGGCTCGCCATCGTGATCGGCAAGGCGCAGCTCGATTTCTTCCGCACGGCCGACGGGGCCTGGATGACGGGCATGGAGCTCGTGCTCGTGCTGGCGCTCGTCGCATTGACGATGGCGGTGATCTGGGGGCTGCCGAAGCTCACGAATGCCATTCCCGCGCCTCTCGCGGGCATCGCGGTGACGGCTGTGGTCGTGCTGGTCTTCGGCCTGCCGGTCCCGAACGTGGGCGACCTCGCCTCCATCTCCGGGGGGCTGCCGCAGTTCGCGCTGCCCGACGTGCCGCTCAACCTGGAGACGCTGCGCATCATCGCGCCATATGCGCTCATCCTCGCGGCCATCGGCCTGATCGAGAGCCTGCTGACCCTGAACCTCGTGGGCGAGATCACCGGCCAGCGCGGCGGCGCCAGCCAGGAATGCATCGCCCAGGGTGCGGCCAACACCGTCACCGGCTTCTTCGGCGGCATGGGCGGTTGCGCCATGATCGGCCAGTCGATGATCAACGTGAAGTCCGGCGGCCGCACCCGCATCTCCGGCCTGGCTGCGGCACTCTTCCTGCTGCTCTTCATCCTGGTCGCCTCGCCCCTCATCGAGCAGATCCCGCTCGCCGCGCTGGTGGGCGTGATGTTCATGGTCGTCATCGGCACCTTCGCATGGAACTCGATCCGCATCCTTTTCCGGGTTCCGAAGATCGACGCGGCGGTCATCATCCTCGTGACCGCGGTGACGGTGCGGTTCGACCTTGCAATCGCGGTCGTCGTGGGCGTCATCGTCTCGGCGCTGGCCTATGCCTGGCAGAACGCGACGCGCATCCACGCGCGCGCGCACAGCACACCGGAGGGCGCGAAGGTCTATGCGGTTCAGGGGCCGCTCTTCTTCGGCTCCGCGACGGGTTTCGTGGAGCTCTTCGATCCGGCGAACGACCCCTCGCTCGTGATCGTCGACTTCGCCGACAGCAGGGTCGCCGACCAGTCGGCGCTGCAGGCGATCGAGGCGGTGGCCGCCAAGTACGAGGCGGCGGGCAAGCAGATCCAGCTGCGTCACCTGACGCGCGATTGCCACAGGCTGCTGACGAAGGCCGGCCACCTCATCGTCGACAGCGACGACGACCCGGACTACGCGGTCGCGGCGAACTACGGCGTCCGCACGGGGATCCTCGGTGGCCATTGAGCGGGGCGGGAAGACTTTTCGGCGAAAAGTCTTCCCCCCGCGTCACTCGTCCGGTCGCGCGAGCGAGAAGAGGTTTTCGACCCGCGTGTAGTCCTTGTAGCCGAGCCGCGCCATCGGCCCGAAGGACATCACGTCGAAGATCCCGTCGCTGAGAGCATCGTCGCGGATGTGCACGCCCGTCACCTCGCCGAAGACGGCGATATTGGCCTCCCCCGGCAGCTCCACCACCTGCGTCACCCGGCATTCGAGCGCCGCTGGCGTGCCGCCGACGCGGGGGCAGTCGATGGTCTCGCATTGCACCTTCTCGACACCGGCCACGCCGAACTCGTCCTCCCCCGCGGCCAGCGCCGCCGAGGAGGCGTTCATCGCGTCGCGCATCGCGTATTCCACGATGTTGACGCAGAAGACCCCGCTCTCGCGCAGCTGCGCCACGCTGTCCTTGGTGCCGTCGCGATCGGGCTTGGAAGAGGTCGAGGCGAACATGACCTGCGGCGGCACATAGGCCACCGCGTTGAAGAAGGAGTAGGGCGCGAGGTTGTCGCCGAGGCTCCCCCGAGTGCTGATCCAGCCGATGGGCCGCGGCGCGACGATGGCGTTGAACGGGTTGTGCGGCAGGCCATGGCCGTCCTCGGGGCGGTAGAACATGCGTATCCTCTCGGGTCTGTCGCCGCGACCCTAGGCGGAGCCTCGCGGCGATCCAAGGGCCGTGGGCACCGCAAAATCGCACGACGCTCTGGCCACCCCGGCCGGAACGGGCAACAACCGGGCGATGGAACTGCACCGCGAAACCGAGGCCGACGGCTGGGAGGTCGAGGCCCTCTTCGATACCTGCTTCGCGCCGGGGCGCACGGCGCTGTCGTCCTACCGGCTGCGCGACGGTGTGCCGCCGGCCCGGGATCTGTGCCTCGTCGCGCGGGGCGCGGCGGGGGAGGTCGCGGGCGCGATCCGCTTCTGGCCCGTGTGCGTCGGTCCACACTCCGCGATGCTCCTCGGGCCCGTCGCCGTCCACCCGACGCGGCAGGGCGAGGGGCTGGGCGCGTTCCTTCTCCAGTCGGGGCTCGACCGGGCGGCGGTGGGCGGCGTGGCGCGGGTGCTGCTCGTCGGGGATGCCTCCTACTATGGCCGCTTCGGCTTTCGCCGGCTTCGGGGCGTGACGATGCCCCCGCCGACGAACCCCGACCGGGTGCTCGGCGTCTGGGATTGGGACGGGATCGCGGGCAGTGTGACCCGCGCCGTCTGACCCTCGACCTTGCCGCGAGGTCACGTCGCACCCATCTCTTGTCCCATGACCGAGACGATGCCGCCCCCCGCCCGCGCCCAGATCTTCCCGCCCCTCGACCGGGAGGCGGAGCTCGACCGGCTGGCGCGCAAGATGCGGGAGGCCTCGGGCCTCGGGATGCAGGTGCTCAACCTTGTCGGAACGCAGGCCGAGGGCCTGCTGGAGATGTTGCCCGAACAGGTGCGCGCCGTCCTCGAACGCGCGACCGCCGCCGCGCTCGAGCAGTCCTTCGATGCGGCCAAGGCCACGCGTGGGGGCCGCATCGCCGATGCGCCCGACTGGCTCAGCCGCGCGATCTCGGTCGGCACGGGCGCGGCGGGCGGCTTCGGCGGGCTGCCGTCGGCGCTGGCCGAGTTGCCGGTGACGACCACGGTGATCCTGCGCGCGATCCAGACCATCGCCGACGAGCACGGCCTCGACCCCGCGCTGCCCGAGGTGCGCGCGGCCTGCCTGCGGGTCTTCGCCGCGGCCGGCCCGCTCGACGATGACGACGGCACCGACCTCAGCTTTCTCACGCTGCGACTCACCGTCACCGGAAGCGCCGTCCACGGGCTCATCGCAAAGGTCGCGCCGCGCCTGGCCGTCCCGCTCGGCCAGAAGCTCGCCGCGCAGACCGTGCCGGTGATCGGGGCGGCGGCGGGTGCGGCGACCAACTACGTCTTCACGGGGTACTATCAGGAAGTCGCGCGCGTGCAGTTCGGGCTGATGCGGCTCGGGGCGCAGACGGGTGAGGACATGGAGACACTCTCGGCCGAGTTGAAGCGCCGCCTGACCTGACGGGACTTCCCGCGCGCGGGCGGGCGTGGTGAAACCGGCCCGATGACCGAACTACCAAGACCCCGCGTCCTGCTGATCTCGCCCTATCTCTCGGGGCAATCGACCGGCGAAGCCTTCGTGGCTTTCCGCTGGGCCGAGGCGCTCGCGCCCCTCGTCGATCTGACCGTCGCCTGTTTCCAGAGCCCCAGCCACGCGCCGATCGCGGAGCAGCTGCCACAGGCCCGCGCCGTCACCTGGCCCGCGCCGCGCTTCATCCCCCGTGGCGGGCGCTTCGCGGCGATGCTGAAGCCCGAATGGCCGCTCTTCGTGCGGCACGTCCGCCGTCACCTCGCACGCCACGCGGGCGACTACGACCTCGCGCATCAGATCATGCCGCAGGCGATGCGCTATGCCTCACCCCTGCGCGGCCACGGCCTGCCCTATGTCATCGGCCCGCTCGGCGGCGCGTTGCCTACGCCGCCCGCTTTCGCCCACGAGGTCGCGGCGGCCGGCTGGTTCACGCGGCTGCGCGCGCTCGACGTCCCGCGCCTGCGGCACGATCCCTGGCTCCGGCGCAGCTACGCGGAGGCGGCGATGATCCTCGGGGTCGCCCCCTACGTGGGCGAGACGCTGCGTGCGGCCGGGATCGCGCCGCGCGCCTATGCCAACGTGCTCGAACTCGGGATCGAGGATCTCGCGCCCGAGCGGCCCACGCGGGACGAAGACACGATCCGCCTCCTGCACGTCGGGCGGGGCGTGCGCACCAAGGGGCTGCGCGACGCGATCCGGGCGATGGCGCAGGTGAACGATCCGCGCCTGCACCTGACGAGCGCGGGCGACGGCCCCGAGATCGCCGCCTGCCGGACCGAGGCCGCACGCCTCGGGGTGGCCGACCGGGTCACCTTCCGGGGCCTCATTCCGCGCGCGGAGGTGGAGGAACTCTACCGGACGTCCGACATCTACGTCTTCCCGAGCTTCCGGGAGCCGGCGGGCAACGTCGTCTACGAGGCGATGCGCTGGGGCCTGCCGATCATCGCCGCCGCGGCCGGAGGGCCGGATGCGATCCTCGACGAGAGCTGCGCGATCAAGGTGCCGGTCACCGACCCGGAGACCTTCGCCGGCGACATCGCGGGCGCGCTCCGGGCGTTGATCGCCGATCCCGAGCGCGCCCGTCGGCTGGGGCAGGGCGCGCGGACCAAGGTGGCGGCCGAAGGTCTCTGGCCGAACAAGGCGGCGGGGCTCGCGGCGCTCTACCGGCAGGTGCTGTCCTAGGCAAAGCGTCGGAAACCAGCGATGGCGCGCCGCGTTGACCTCCGACAGGCAGACCACGGAGCGCCAGATGACCGACAGCAAAACCCTCTTCATCACCGGAGCGTCCTCGGGCATCGGGGCCGAGACCGCGCGGCAGGCCGTGGCCGCCGGCTGGCGCGTCGGGCTCTTCGCGCGTTCGGAGGACAAGATCGCCGCCCTGGCGGACGAGCTGGGCGACGCGGCGCTGGCCCTGCCCGGCGACGTGGCCGATCGGAGCGCACAGGCCGACGCGCTGCAGGCGCTCGCGGCGCGGTTCGGCGGCATCGACGCCGTCTTCGCCAACGCGGGCACCGGGGCGAACACGCCCGGCACCGAAGGCGGCGACCCCGAGGAGTGGCACGCGATGATCCACGCCAACGTGATGGGCATCCTCTACACCGCCCACGGCGCGCTCCCGCATCTGCGCAAGACGAAGGGGCACTACGTCGTGACCGGCTCGGCGGCGGGGCGACGGCACATCAAGGGGTCGATCTATGGCGCGACCAAGTGGTTCGTCCACGGCTTCGCCGGCAACCTCGCCGAGGAGATGACGGAATGGGGCGGGCGCTGCACCGTGATCTCGCCCGGCATGGTCGATACCGAGTTCTTCGACGAGGCCGATGACAGTCGCCTGCACGCGTCCGACGTGGCCGATGCGGTGATGCATGCGCTCAACGCGCCGGGCCGCGCGGACGTGCGCGAGATCCATCTCATGCCGAACCGCAACGCCTGAGCGGCGTCAGCTCCACTTGATCGAGCAGCCCATGCTCGGAACCTGATCGCGGGGGCCTTCGCCGGTCTCCGCGATCTGCTGCATCGCGTTCAGAAGCTCCGGCACACGCCCCGACGCGTCGCCCCGTCCCGCGTCGTCGAGCCGGCCGCGGTATTGCAGTCGATGCTCCGCATTCAGTCCGAAGAAGTCCGGCGTGCAGATCGCGCCCCAGGCCCGGCCGACGGCCTGTCCCTCATCCACGAGGTAGGGGAAGGGAAAGCCGTGTCTCGCGGCGAACTCCGTCATCCGCCCGGGCGCATCCGCAGGATAGTCGCGCCAGTCGTTCGACATGACGGCCAGGACGGCGATGCCCTCGTCCATGAGCACCCGCGCATCCGCCGCGAGCCGATCCGCGACGGCGACGACATAGGGACAATGGTTGCAGATGAAGGTCACCAGCACCGGTTTGCCGGCGTGATCGGACAGGCTGTGCGTCGCGCCCTCGGGCGTCTTCAACGTGAAGCCGGGGGCAGGCCAGCCGAAATCGCAGACGGGGGTATCAAGAAGCATCGCGTGTCTCCGGTCTCTCCAGAAGGGATTCGAGCGCGTCGAGGTCCAGGTCGTCGAACTGCCCGAAGCCCAGCATCCACGCCCGCGCGCCCCTGAGCGCGTCGGGGTCGAGCTTGCACCACACGACGCGGCCGCGCCGCTCCTGCTGGATCAGACCCGCCCGCGCCAGCACGCCCAGATGCTTCGACACCGCGGCAAGTGACACCGGCAGGGGCGCGGCCACGTCGGTCACGGCCATGTCGTCCTCGAGCAGCATGGCGAGGATCGCGCGGCGCGTCGGGTCGGCCAGGGCCGCGAAGACGGACGAAAGCGGGTCAGACATGGGCCCGCGATGCACTGGCGGCAGGCCGGCGTCAACGACGTTCAACCGGATCGTTGAATGTCTCGGTTCCGAGATGGCCCGCTGTATTTCCCAGAATGGGATTTGTAACTATATGATCCAAATGAATTTCTGACGCCGTTGACTCGGTCCGCCCCCGACCGTAAACCGCCTGCGACTTGCCATGGGTGCCCCATGTCCGACGACCACGACGCTGACCGCCTTCGCGCCCTCGAGGCCCGGCTGGCCGCCAAGCGCCCGGCCGAGGACAAGCATCACATGGAGGAGCATTATTCCCAGGCGCAACTTGCCTGGCGGATGGTGATCGAGCTGGTGGCGGGCCTCGGGATCGGGTTCGGGATCGGCTACGGACTGGATGCGCTTCTGGGGACGTCCCCCTGGCTGATGGTCCTCTTCGTCCTCTTCGGCTTCGCGGCCGGTGTGAAGACGGTGATCGCCTCCGCGAAAGAGATACAGGGGCGGCTCGATCCGGCCACCCCGCTGAAGGAACCCGGTGCCGGCGCGCCGAAAGATGGGGACACACATGGCTGAACCAGCTTCCGACGGCGGCCTGAGCTTCCACCCGATGGACCAGTTCATCATCAAGCCGCTCTTCGGAGCGGCCGGCGATAAGGTGGCCTGGTACACGGTGACGAACCTGACGCTCTGGATGGCCCTCGCCGTTGTCTGCGTGCTGGGCCTCTTCGTTCTGGCGACCCGCCGCCGCGCGATCGTGCCGAGCCGGGGGCAGTCGGTGGCGGAGCTCTTCTACGGCTTCGTCTACAAGATGGTCGAGGACGTGACCGGCAAGGACGCCGTGCGCTACTTCCCCTACATCTTCACGATCTTCCTCTTCATCTTCTTCGCCAACTTCCTGGCGCTGATCCCGATGTCCTTCTCGCCCACGAGCCATATCGCAGTGACCGCGGTGCTGGGCTTCGGCGTGTTCTTCGCCGTCACGATCCTCGGGTTCGTCAAGAACGGCGCGTCCTTCCTGGGGCTCTTCTGGGTGTCCTCCGCGCCGCTCGTCCTGCGCCCGATCCTCGCCGTGATCGAGGTCATCTCCTACTTCGTGCGCCCCGTCAGCCACTCCATCCGTCTCGCCGGCAACATCATGGCCGGCCACGCGGTGCTCAAGGTCTTCGCGGGCTTCGCCGCCGTGACCGCCGTGGCACCCGTCGCGGTGCTGGGCGTGGTCGCCATCTACGGGCTCGAAGTTCTGGTGTCGGCCATCCAGGCCTATGTCTTCACCATCCTCACCTGCGTCTACCTCAAGGACGCGCTGCATCCGTCGCACTGACGGACAGCAGACACCTTTCGCCAAGCTTCCATCGTAAGGAGAAAACACATGGAACTCGAAGCCGCTTCCGCCCTGGGTCAATTCGCCGGTGCGGGCCTCGCCGCCATCGGTTCGGGCATGGCCGCCATCGGCGTGGGCAACGTCGCCGGTAACTTCCTGGCCGGTGCCCTGCGCAACCCCTCGGCCGCCAACGCGCAGACCGCGACCCTCTTCATCGGCATCGCCTTCGCCGAGGCCCTGGGCATCTTCGCCTTCCTCGTCGCGCTCCTGCTGATGTTCGCCGTCTAAGACAGCGACACCATCCTTACGACTGGCGGGTGGGCGTCACGCCCCCCGCCGGGAACGCAATCCGACCTGACGGGACCCGACAATGGCCGAACCGATCGAACAAGAACTTGCAGGCGAATGCGTCAACAGCATCGGCAACGCCATCGGCATGCCGCAGCTCTGCGATGCGTGGTTCGGCAATCAGATCTTCTGGCTGATCGTCACCCTCGTCGTCATCTACCTCGTCCTGACCAAGATCGCCCTGCCGCGCATCAGTGCCGTACTGGCGGAACGGTCGGGGACCATTTCCAACGACCTCGCCGCGGCCGAGGACCTCAAGCGCCAGGCCGTCGAGGCCGAAGCGGCCTACGAAAAGGCCCTCGCCGACGCCCGGTCCGAAGCGCAGCGCATCTCCGAGGAGGCGCGCGCGTCGATCAAGTCCGATCTCGATGCGGCGATCGCCCGGGCGGACGAGAAGATCGCCGCCAAGTCCGCCGAGAGCGAGAAGCAGATCGCCGAGATCCGCGCCGGGGCCATGACCTCGGTCGCAGAGGTCGCCCGGGACGTTGCGGGCGAGATCGTCAAGGCGCTCGGCGGCAAGGCCGATGCCAGCGCCGTCAACGCCGCCGTCGATGCCCGCGTGAAGGGGAACTGAACCATGCGTATTCTCCTGCCGCTCGCCGCGCTGACCGCGACCCCGGCTTTCGCCGCCTCCGGTCCGTTCTTCAGCCTCTCCAACACCGACTTCGTCGTCACGCTGGGCTTCCTCGTCTTTCTGGGCATCCTGCTCTACTTCAAGGTGCCCGCGCTCCTGATGGGGCAGCTCGATGCGCGCGCCGAGGGGATCCAGAAGGACCTCGACGAGGCCAAGGCCCTGCGTGAGGAAGCCCAGGCCCTCCTCGCCTCCTACGAGCGCAAGACCAAGGAAGCGCAGGCCCAGGCCGAAGAGATCGTCGCCGCCGCCAAGGCCGAAGCCTCCGCCGCCGCCGAACAGGCCAAGGCCGATCTCGAAGCGTCCGTCGCACGCCGGCTCTCCGCCGCCGAGGACCAGATCGAGAGCGCGCAGGCCGCCGCCGTCAAGGAGGTGCGCGACACCGCCATCTCGGTCGCCGTCGCCGCCGCGGGCGAGGTCGTCGCCAAACAGATGACCGCGACCGAAGCCAACAGGATGATCGACCAGTCGATCGACGACGTGGCCGCCAAGCTGCACTGATCGCCGGCAACCCGATCCGAAGGGGCGTGCCTTGGGCGCGCCCTTTTCCGTTGCAGGTCAACCTGCTTCTCCGCTTCCCCAATACTGCCGCCGGAGGCGTCGCCGCTCAACCGCCCCGCGTCTTCGCCCGTGTAGTGGGCGCGGCTGCGGTCGGATCCTCGGGCCAGGGATGACGCGGGTACTGCCCCCGCATGTCCTTGCGCACGTCGGCGTAGGAGCCGGTCCAGAACCCGGGCAGATCCTGCGTGATCGCAATGGGCCGCTGCGCCGGAGACAGAAGCTCCATCCGCAGGGGTATGGCCCCCACCGTGGGGTGCCGTGTCTCGCCGAAGACTTCCTGCAGCCGCAGCGAGACGGTCGGGATCTCCTGTCCGTAGTCGATCGCCACTTTTCGACCCAGCGGCGTCACGTAATGCGCCGGGGCGGTGGCATCGACCTTCCGCATCGTCTCCCAGCCGAGCCAGCCCGTCAGCGCATCGAAAGGGTCGAGCCGGCCGAGGCCATCCGCATCGCGCAGGCCCGTCGCGAAGGGGAGAAGCCACTCGTCGAGCCGCTCTGTCAGAGTGCCGTCCGACACGTCGGCGAGACCCGACGCCGTGACCCGCGCGCGCAGAAGTCGCGCGCGCTTCGTCCAGCCGAGACATCCGAGGCCCAGAGCGCGCACCCCGTCGAGCACCGCGGCCGCCATGGTCTCCTCGGGCGCATCCGCCCAGATACGGTCCTCCAGCGCGATCGCGCCCAGCCGCTCCTGTCGCCGGGCCTCGACGCGCCGATGCCGCACCGACCAGCGGCAGATATCCCACCATGCGATCCGGTCGCCGAGCGCGGCGCGCAAGTCCGCTTCGGTGATGGGAAGCGCCCGGCGCACGCGCGCCTCGGTCGGATCGCCGTCGAGGTCGCAGGCCACGATCAGCCGCGCCCCGGCCAGCGCGTCGCCCTTCTCCATCTTCGCGCCCTTGCCGCCCGACAGGAGCCAGCGCGGTGCCTCCCCGGCGCGGCGCAGGCCCACCCGGTCGGGGTAAGCGAGCGCGAGCTGCTGCGCGTCCGACATCTCCGGCCCGCCGGCCTCGTAGCGGCGCAGGCGCTTCGCCTCCGCCCGGGCCTCGGGCGAGGGGCGCCGCAGCACCTCCGACAGGTCGACCGACCCGGGCGGCATCCGGCTCGACAACACCCCGGCCAACGCGGCCGATCCCGGCCCGCCCCGACGGACCATGTGCCCGAGACGCGGATGCAAAGGCAGCCGGGAGAGCGCGCGCCCATGCCCGGTGATGCGCCCGTCGTCCAGTGCCCCGAGCTCCGTCAGGAGCGCGCGCGCCTCGGCCAGGGCCCGCTCGGGCGGCGGTGTCAGGAAGGCTAGGTCGTCCGAGCCCCAGACCGCCAGTTCCAGCGCGAGCCCGGCAAGGTCCGCCGCCGCGATCTCCGGGTCGGGGAAGGCGCGCATCGCGCCTTCCGCCCCGCGTGTCCAGTTGGCGAAGGCCACGCCCTCGGCCACCCGACCCGCGCGACCGGCCCTCTGCGTGGCCTCGGCCTTCGTTACCCGCTCCGTCACCAGCCGCGCCATGCCCGAGCCGGGGTCGAACCGTGCGCGCCGCGCCCGGCCCCCGTCGACCACCGCGCGCACGCCCTCGATGGTGAGCGAGGTCTCCGCGATCGAGGTCGCCAGCACGACCTTGCGCCGCGGCCCGGGCCGGATCGCCGCCTGCTGCTCCGCGAAGGGCAGCGCGCCGTAGAGCGGCCGGACGTCGGCCGCGATGCCGTCGAGCAGCGCCGCGCACCGCCGGATCTCGCCCTCCCCCGGCAGGAATGCGAGCACGTCGCCGTCCACCGCCTCCAGCGCCTCGACCATGAGCGCTGCCACCTGTGCCTCGAACCGCTGGCCGTCGGGCGGCGGGCGATCGCGCCAGCGGCGCTCCACCGGGAAGGACCGGCCCTCGGAGGTGACCACCGGCGCGCCCAGCATCTCGGCCACCGGCCCGGCGTCGAGCGTGGCCGACATCACGACGAGGCCAAGGTCCGGGCGCAGCGCCTGTCGCGCCTCCCACGTGAGGGCAAGGCCCAGATCGGCGTTGAGCGAGCGTTCGTGGAACTCGTCGAAGATCACCGCGCCCACGCCCGGCAACTCGGGGTTATCCTGCACCATCCGTGTCAGGATGCCCTCGGTCACGACCTCAATGCGCGTGGCTTTCGACACCTCCGACGCGCCGCGCATCCGGTATCCCACCGTCTCGCCCACCCGCTCGCCCAGCGTCTCCGCCATGCGCGCCGCCGCCGCTCGCGTGGCCAGCCGGCGCGGCTCCAGAAGGATGATCCGCCCCTCCACCACGGGCAGGAGCGCCAGCGGCACGCGCGTCGTCTTGCCTGCGCCGGGTGGGGCCTGCAGCACGCAGAGGCCATGCTCGCGCACCGCCGTCAGAACCTCGGGCAGGGCGTCGTCGATCGGCAACGGGGTCATCGCCGGCGCAGCACCGCATCGCCGAGGCGCGAGGTCGCGCGGATCTCCGTGACCTGAACGCGGCCCCCGCCTGCGGGGGTATATGTCACCGTCATCGGCACGCGTGGCCGCTTGCGCATCTCCTCGGGGGAGTAGCCGCGCAGCCTCTGGTACTCGCCCGCACAGCGGATCGTGCCGTCGTCCGCCGCCTGCGGCGCGCCCAGCGTCAGGCGCGAGACGTGACGGCCGTCGAAGAGATCGCGGCGCTGGCTGCAGGCCCCGGTGGGCTCCGTCGGGCGCACGAGGAGATAGAGCGCCGAGAGCGTGTCGATGACGCCCGACTGCGCGGTGGGCTCGATGTCCCAGGGTTCGGGCTCGCGGGGCGGATCGAAGCGCACGTCGGTCGGTTGCCCGCCGCGAAAGCGCATCGTCGCCCCGGTCAGTTCGCCTTCGTCGATCTCCCGCTCCTCGTAGGAGGTGGCGGCATGGGTGCCGCCACTCACGACGCCGCGGGCCGTCCCGTCGTACTGATAGTTCAAGAGCGATCCCATCACGCCGGTCGGCCGCCCTTGCGCGACGACGACATAGGTGCCGCCGCTCTCCTCCGCGCGGATCGCGATCTGCCCGCCGGTGACGCCCGCGAAGGAGACGTCGAAGCGGGCATCCAGCGTGGTTTCGGCCCGCGCAGGCACGGCAAGGAGTACGGTCAGGATCAGCAGGCGCAGCATCGGTCGGGTCTCCTTGGCCGTTTTCCACCTAGCGCAGGCGCGGCCGCGCGTCACGCCTTGCCCGACCCGCCGGGCGAGGTCACGCTCGCCTCCATGACACGCGCCTGCATCTTCTGCGCCATCGCCGCCGGCGAGGCACCCGCGAGTTTCATCCACACCGATCGGACCTGCATGGCCTTTCTCACCCTGCGCCCGACCCGTCCCGGCGAATTCACGGTGGTGCCCCGCGCCCATGTCGACCATTTCACCGACCTCGATGACGCCACGGCCGCGCATCTGATGGTCACCGCCCAAAGGCTGGCCCGCGCCGCGCGCGTTGTTTTGAACCCCCTGCGCATGGGGTATGTCGTTCATGGCTTCGGCGTGGCTCATGCGCATCTGAACGTCGTGCCGCAACATGCCCCGACCGACATCGTCTCGGCCCGTCACGTCGACGCGCCGGGCGGCTTCCGCATCACGCAGGATCTGTTGCCCGATCCCAGCCGGGCCGACCTCGATGCGATGGCCGCCCGTCTGCGCGACGCCTTGCATTGAGGCGCGCCGCCGGGCATCCCCGACCCATGGACACGCGCGACCCGCTGCACGACCCGCTTCTCGCCGGCGACCGCCGGGCGCTGGCCCGTGCGATCACCCTGGTCGAGAGCACGCGCGCCGATCATCGCGAGCGGGCCGCCGCCCTCCTCGACGGGCTGCGCGGGGCCGGCGGCGAGGCGCTGCGCATCGGGCTCTCGGGCACGCCGGGCGTGGGGAAATCGACCTTCATCGAGGCCTTCGGCCTGATGCTGACGGGGCAGGGCAAGCGTGTCGCGGTCCTCGCCGTGGACCCGTCGAGCGCGCGCACCGGCGGCTCGATCCTCGGCGACAAGACGCGCATGGAGCAGCTGAGCCGGGAGCCGCGCGCCTTCATCCGCCCCTCTCCCTCGGCCAGTCACCTGGGCGGCGTCGCCCGCCGCACGCGCGAGGCCGTCGCGCTCTGCGAGGCCGCGGGGTTCGACGTCGTCCTGATTGAGACGGTCGGCGTCGGGCAGTCGGAGACGCTGGTCGCGCAGATCTCGGATCTCTTCGTCCTCCTGCTCGCGCCCGCCGGCGGGGACGAGTTGCAGGGCGTGAAACGCGGGATCATGGAGATCGCCGACCTCATCCTCGTCAACAAGGCCGACGGCGACCTCAGGGCGACGGCCACGCGCACCGTGGCGGACTACGCCGGGGCGCTGCGCCTCCTTCGCAAGCGCCCGACCGACCCCGAGGGCTTCCCCAAGGCCCTCCCGGTGTCGGCGCTCGAATCGGCGGGCCTCGCACGCGCCTGGGACGAGATGCGGAGCCTCGCCGACTGGCGACGGGCGGAGGGCCACTGGGACGCGACACGCGCCGGACAGGCCGCCCATTGGTTCGAGGAGGAGGTGCGCGCGGGCCTTCTTGCAAGGCTCGATACGCCAGAGGCCCGCGCCCGCATGGCCGATCTGGCGCGCGAGGTCGCCACCGGTACCCGCGCCGCGCGGGCCGCCGCCACGGATATGTTGCAAATGCTGCGCGGCGCTTGACCTCCGCCGCCGACCCGCCTATCACGCCGCGACCGCGGGGCCGTTTTCGGCCCTGCACCTGTTTTATAACCCTTCAACCAGAGGTCCCGCCATGTCGCGCGTCTGCGAACTCACCGGAAAAGGCCCGATGACGGGCAACAACGTCAGCCACGCGAACAACAAGACGCGTCGCCGCTTCCTGCCCAACCTGAACGACACGACCCTGCAGTCCGAGGCCCTCGGCCGCAGCTTCAAGTTGCGCATCTCCGCCGCCGCGCTGCGCACCGTCGATCATCGTGGCGGGCTCGACGCCTTCCTCGCCAAGGAGAAGGACGCGAACCTCTCGCCCCGCGCGCTCAAGATCAAGCGCGACATCGAGAAGTCGTCGGACACGGCGGCCGCGCTGGAGGCCTGATCGTTTCGCCACGCGAAACCCGAACGGAAATGGCCCCTTCTGCGGGGCCTTTTTTGTGCCGGCTCGCCTTGTGCTTCCGGTCGCCCGCCTGACAAATTACGGCCACGCCCAAGGAGGGCCCGCGCCCATGTCGACCCCCCGACCGCTTCGCCAGAAGACCATCGGCATCCTCGGCGGTGCCTCGAACGTGGCGACGGGGGAATACTACCGGTTCCTCAACGATGCGATGAACCGCCGGCTCGGCGGCTGGGATATCGCCGAGACGCTGATTTCTGGGATGAACTTCGGCAACATCGAAGCCTTCCTGCGCGCCGAGGATTGGGACGGCCTCACCACCTATATGGACGGCAAGGTCGCAGCTCTCGTCCACGGTGGGGCGGATGTTCTCCTCTGCGTGTCGAACACGCTGCATCGGCCGCTCGAGCGCATCGCCGCGGCTTACGACCTTCCGCTCATCCACATCGCGGACCCGACCGGCGCGGCGATCCGGGAGCGGGGCCTCACCCGCGTGGCGCTTTTCGGGACGCGCCCGGTGATGGAGCTCGACTACCTCAAGACGCGCTACGCAGAGCGGTTCGGGCTCGAGATCGTCACCCCCAACGCGGCAGAGCGGGCGGAGATCGACCGGATCATCTTCGACGAACTGGTGAAATCCGACATCCGCGACGCCTCGCGGCAGACCTATCTCGACATCGCGCGGCGCCTCGTGCGCGAGGAGGGCGCACAGGGCCTGATCCTGGGCTGCACCGAGATCTTCCTGCTCCTGCGCCCCCGGGATGCGCCGGACCTGCCGATGTTCAACACCGCCGCGCTCCATTGCGAGGCCGCGGTCGCCGCCGCTCTCGACATCTGATGCGGGCTACCCGCGCTCCACGCGCACGGCCCCCGGCCCTTCCGCCGCCGCGACGTCGTCGGGGTTGTGGAGCGGGCAGGTCTTCATGCTGAGGCAACCGCAGCCGATGCAGCCCGACAGACGGTCGCGCAGGCGGGTCATCACCTCGATCCGCTCCGTCAGCTCCGCGTGCAGGTCGGCGGCGACACTGTCCCACTCCGCCGGCGTCGGCGCACGATCCGGTGGCACCTTCGACAGCGCGGCCCGAATGCGGCGCAGCGACAGGCCCAACCGCTGCGCGATGCGGATGAACGACAACCGCCGCAACTCCGCGCGCGGAAAACGCCGCTGACCACCCCGGTTGCGCGGTGGCGCGATAAGGCCCTTGCCCTCGTAGAAGCGGATCTGGCTCACGCTCAACCCCGTGCGCGCCGCGACCTCGCCGATCGACAGTTCCTTCGGCAGCATGGTGAAATCCCCCTTGACCTCAACCATAGTTGAGGTCGCAGAACCAGGGTCGTCAACACGGAAAGGAAATCCAGATGGCCCATCTCGAACACGCCAACATCACCGTCCGCGACGCCGACGCTTTCGCCGACACGCTTTGCACCCTCTTCGATTGGCGCGTCCGCTGGTCCGGCGCGGTTCTGGGCGGAGCCGGTCGCTCCGTTCATGTCGGCTCGGACGACAGCTATCTCGCCCTCTATACGCCCAAGGCGGGCGCGGGGCAGGGCGGGGACACCTATGTCACCCGGGGCGGTCTCAACCATGTCGGCATCGTCGTGGACGACCTCGACGCCGCCGAGGCCCGCGTCAGCGCCGCCGGCTTCGTCCCGGTGAACCACGCCGACTACGAGCCGGGGCGCCGCTTCTACTTCGACGGGCCCGAGGGCATCGAGATCGAGGTTGTCGCCTACGCCTAGCGGGTCAGCCGAGAGCCACCTGCGCGCGCAGCCACTTGCGCAGCACGCGCAGGCGGTCCGACACCCGGCCGGGCAGGGTGACCATATAGTAGCCCAGTGGCTCCACCCCGAGCGCGCAGATCCGCACGAGGTTGCCCGCCGCGACCTCGCGCTGGACCACCGCACTCGGCATGACCACGACGCCGAGGCCCGCCATCGCCCCCGCGCGCGACAGCGCGTTCGTCTTCATCTGCCGGACGCGGAGGGCTTCGGGGTCGAGACCGGTCCGCGCGATTAGATCCTTGCGCTCGATCACGTAGTCCTCGAGCAGCCATGGCAGGTCGCGCACATCGTCGAGTCCGGCCTCCGTCTTGCCGCCGAGCAGCTTCGGATGCGCCACGACCCAGAAGTCCCCGTCGGTCAGCAGCTCCGCCTCGACCCCGGGCCAGTCGCCCTCGCCCCAGCGGATCGCCATGTCGATGCCGTCGCCACGCAGGTCGGCCACCTCGATGTTCGGTTCGATGTTCACCTGGATGTCCGGGTGATTGACCCAGAAGTCGCCCATGCGCGGCATCAGCCACTCCGCCGCGAAGGAGGGCGTCACGGCGAGTGAGAGCGGCCGGCCTTCCGCGTCGGCCCGCAATTCCTCCACCGCCTCGGCCAGCGTGCCGAAGCCGGCACCCAACCCGTCGGCCAGCCGTCGACCCGCTTCCGTCACCGCCACACCGCGACCGTCCTTGCGGACGAGCGGCGTCGCCAATTCGCGCTCGAGGCCGCGAACGTGATGGGCGATCGCGGCGGGCGTGACGTTCAACTCCCGCGCAGCGAGGCTGAACCCACCGAGCCGGGCGGCGGCTTCGAAGGCCCGCAGCGCGGCGAGAGAAGGGAGGCGAGACCAGTCCATATGATAGCTCAGCTTTAAGTTTGGAAATCATATTCCGTTGCGACCGGCGCTTATCTGAACGAAATATAGGTCGAAATCAAATCGTGGAGGGCACGACATGAAAAACCGACTCAATAAAACGCCCCTGCCGCAGATCAATCGCACGGCACGCGTCACGGCCCCCGGTCTGCAGATGACGCATGACATCGTCGTGCTCGAGCATCTGCGCCGCGAGAACGCCAAGCGCGTGCCGCAGCGCAACTGGGAGCGCCGCCTCGGCCGGTGATCCCCGGCCCCGCGCGCCCTGTCCCCCGGCGCGCGGGGCTACTCGCTGCGCATTTCCGCGACCCAGGCCGGCACCAGTTCGGTCGCCGGCCCGATGCGGCTCTCGTCGAAGGTGCTGCCAGAGGCTTCGAGGTTCAACTCCAGCGTCCGCGCGCCCGCCTCTCGCGCCAGATGAACGAAGCCGGCCGCCGGATAGACGGTACCAGACGTTCCGATACTGACGAAAAGCGCGGCCTCCGACAGGAGGGCCTCGATCCGTTCCATCCGATAGGGGATCTCGCCGAACCAGACGACGTCGGGCCGCGTCGCCTGTGCGCCGCAGGCGGCGCAGGCGTCATCGGCTGCCATGACATCCGGCGCATCCCATCGCGCGCCGCAGGCATGGCAGAGCGCACGTGACAACTCCCCGTGCATGTGGATGACCCCGGTCGCCCCCGCCCGTTCCAGCAGGTCGTCGACGTTCTGCGTCACGAGCGTCACGTCCGGCTCCGCCGAGAGCTGCGCCAGCGCGCGATGGGCGGCATTGGGCGCGGCCGCGGCCATGTTCGCCCGGCGCGCATTGTAGAACTCGAGCACCAGCGCTGGGTCGCGGGCGAAACCTTCGGGCGTCGCCACCTCCGACAGGTCGTATTGCGTCCAGAGCCCGTCCACGTCGCGAAACGTGCCGAGCCCCGATTCCGCGCTCAGACCCGCTCCTGACAATACGACAACAGGTTTCATTTCCCGCCCCTCTTTCGCGTCCCGAACGCTAGCGGCTCCTCCGCTGTCGTGCCAGTTTGCCGACAACCGAGACCGAGGCCCCATGTTCGACCATTCCGCCCCCCCGATCCTGAGTTTCCGCGGCCCGATGGGCATCCCCGTGAACGTGGTGCCCAGCTTCCTGATGCTGGCCCTCATCTTCATGATGTTCGACCCGAGCCTCGATGGCGCGATCTTCTTCGGCCTCGTCGTCGTGTCGATCTTCCTGCACGAACTCGGGCATGCCTGGGGCTGCCGGGTGCAGGGCGTGCCGGTCACCAAGATCGTGCTCTGGGGCGGTGGCGGGCTCTGCTTTCACCGGCCCGAGCCCGACCCGAAGCGCGACGAACTCATCGTTGCCATGGGGCCCATCGTGAACCTCGCGATCTGGGCGGTCGCCTCGCTCTCGGCGCAATGGGGTTTCTCCTCGGCCGCGGCCTCGCCGATGGTTTACGAGGCGGCCGGCTGGCTCTGGCAGCTTGCGTGGATCAACCTCTTCCTCTTCGGGATCAACATGCTCCCGGTCAGTCCGCTCGACGGTGGGCGCCTCTTCTATCTCTGGCTGAGGCGGCTTCTGCCGATGCGCACGGCGGGCCGGGCGGCGGGGGTCGTCGGCACCGTGATCGCGGTCGCCTGGGTGCCGGCGATGATCTACCTCTTCATGACCTACGGCGTGCTGCTGTTCTTCATGCCCTCGATCGGGCACCACCTCGCCCTCGCGCGGGGGGACTACCTGCCCTAGGGGCCGGCAGGCTGGCTGGCGTCATGGCTAACCGCAGGTCTGCCCGTCGCAGACCTGCAGCGCCCGGATCCACTCCGACCACTCCAGCAGATCCTCGCGCGGCGGGCTCACCACCCAGCTGCGCTGCACCGCGAAGAGCACGTCGTCGCCCTCGATCACGCGCAGGAGGCTGATCTCCGGGCGGCCCGAGACGTCGTGGTTCGGGCAGGCATGGATCGACATCGTCGAGCGCCGGCCACCGGCCTCGAAGACCTCCGGATCCATGTCGAAGGCCCGTGCGCACCGCGCCAGCAGGTCGGCCGAGAGGCCGGCCACGAACCCCGGCGCGTCGAGCCCCGTGCCGCGCAGCTCGGCCACCGTGATCGCATCGGTCCAGCCGTCGAGCGCCTGCCCCTCGCCCACGTAATCCGTCAGGCGGACCGCGCCGCTGTCGCTCACGTGGACGCCGGTGAAGCCCGCGGGCGGGAAGAAGCGCAGCGTCTCCTCGGCCGTGGCCGGTGCGGCGAACACCAGCGCCGCGACGATCAGGCTACGCACAATTGCGCTCGGCGGCGGCGACGAAGTCCTTGTAGCGCCGCCAGAACCGCTCGTCGCCCGCGCGGTCGGACTGCCGCGTGACCTGCGCCAGATGCGGGTCGCGGAAGAAGGCCACGGCGCGCGATTGCTCGCCCCGGCTCAGCGAGAGATTGGCGGTCGCCTGCACACAGCCACAGAGGCTGCTCGATGCGGCGCGCCGGTCTGCGCGCAGGCAGGCGGTGTGGATCGGCCCCGTCGCGAAGGCGCGCACGCCGGCCGACGGCCCGTCGGATCGCCCGCCCCCGCAGGCGGACAGGACAACGGCCAACGCGAGCGCACCAAGGGCCCGCCTGCCGGTCGATCTGGTCGGATTCATCAGCTGCTCAGCCTCCGCTCCTATGTTTTGCGGAAAGGATGCCAGAGCCACGTGCGGCTGACAATCGCCTGCGACGTCTTGATCACGCCGAGGCGAACAGGATGTGTCGCGAAGGCACAGCCGCATCGGTTGAACCGCCGCCGCGACCCCGCTACGATGAGAGCAGCAGAAGGACCACGCCCCATGGATTGCACGCTCGCTCACTGAACCCGCCCACGGTTTCCAAATGCGAGTCCATCCATGCCCTCCATCGTCCTTTCCAGCCTCAGCTGGCACACCCCCGACAACACGCCCCTCTTTTCCGATCTCGACCTGACGTTCGGCCCGCATCGTACCGGCCTCGTCGGGCGCAACGGCACTGGCAAGACCACACTGCTGCGTCTCATCGCCGGCGAACTCGCCCCCCGGTCGGGGCAGATCACACGCCCGCCGACGCTCGGCCTCCTGTCGCAGACGCCGGATGCGCGCCCCGATACCACGCTGGCCGATCTCTTCGGCGTCTCCGAGGAGCTGGCCCGGCTGGCCCGGGCCGATCGCGGGGAGGCGACCGAAGACGATCTCGCCCGCGCCGACTGGACGCTCGAAACCCGCCTCGCGGCGGCGCTCGGGGCGATGGGGCTCGACCAACCACCCGAGACGCCCCTCGCGGCGCTCTCGGGCGGGCAGGTGACGCGCGCCGGCCTGGCGGCGCTGATGTTCGCAGCCCCCGATGCCCTTCTGCTCGACGAGCCGACGAACCATCTCGACCGTGCCGGGCGTGCCCTCGTGATGGAGGCGGTATCGGCCTGGCGCGGCTGCCTCGTGGTGGCAAGCCACGACCGGGTGCTGCTCGACCGCATGGATGCCATCGTGGAGCTGACGACGCTCGGGGCCCGCACCTTCGGCGGCAACTACACCTTCTATCGTGGGGCGAAGGCCGCCGAGCTGTCGACGGCCGCGGCGACGCTGGCGCGCGCGGAACGGGACGTCGTCGAGACGCGCGCACGGGCGCAGCTTGCCCACGAACGCAAGGCCCGCACCGACCGGCAGGGGCGGCAGCTACGGGCCTCGGGAAGCCAGTCGAAACTGGTCCTCGACGCTGCGAAGGAGCGCAGCGAAGGCTCGGGCGGGTCGGCCGCGCGGCTCCGTCAGCGACAGCAGGAAGCCGCTGCTGACGCGCTTGAGACGGCCCGGGCTGCGCTCGAAGTGCTTGAGCCGCTCGCCATCGACATTCCGCCATCGGGCCTTGCGACGGGCCGCGACGTGCTTCGGGTCGACGATCTGCGGTTCGCCTACCCGGGCGGGGCACCTGTGCTTGACGGCGTGTCGCTTGCCATCCGCGGGCCGGAACGCATTGCCCTCGACGGCCGGAACGGGGCGGGCAAGTCGACCCTGCTCGCCTGCATCAACGGCGATCTGGTGCCCGAGGGCGGATCGGTCGCGCTTGAGGTTCCGGCCGGGCTGCTCGATCAGGATCTGAGTCTTCTCGACCCCGACGAGACGGTGCGCGAGGCCTTCGCGCGCCTCGACCCGGAGGCGAGCGAGAATGCCCGCCGCGCCGTCCTCGCCCGTTTTCTTTTCCGCGGAGAGGACGCTCACCGTCGCATCGGCACACTCAGCGGCGGGCAGCGGCTCCGCGCCGGGCTCGCGGTCACGCTCGGGCACAGCCGGCCGCGACAGCTTCTCCTGCTCGACGAGCCGAGCAACCATCTCGACGTCGAGGCTATCGAGACGCTCGAGGCCGCGCTGCGCGCCTTTGACGGCGCGCTGCTGGTCGTCAGCCACGATACGGCGTTTCTGGACCGCATCGGCATTGACCGGCGGGTTGCCCTGTAGGCGACCGACGTGTCAGGCGCTCTGGCGGCTGCGCCGGCGACGCTGGCCGCCGGGCTTGCCGCCGCCGCCGCGGCGCTGGCCGCCACCGGGCTTCGGCCCGCCGCCACGCCGTCCGCCGCGCTGCTGCTTGGGCTTCGCCTCTTCCTGTGCGGGGGTCCAGCGACTGCCGGAGGCCACGGGGATCTTGGTCTTCAGAATCCGCTCGATGTCCTTCAGCTCCGCCATCTCGTCGGGTGCGCAGAGCGTCACTGCCGCGCCCTCGCGCCCGGCCCGCGCGGTACGGCCGATCCGGTGCACGTACGTCTCGGGCACGTTGGGCAATTCGTAGTTGTAGACGTGCTTGACGACCGGGATGTCGAGCCCCCGCGCGGCCACGTCCGTCGCCACCAGCACCGGCGCATCGCCGTTGGTGAAGGCTTCGAGGGCGCGCGTCCGCTGCCCTTGGCTGCGGTTGCCGTGGATCGCCACCGCGTTCACGCCCGCCTTCGTCAGCTGCTTGGCCAGCCGGTCGGACCCGTGCTTCGTGCGGGCGAAGACGAGCGCCGCCTCGGCGGGATGCCCACGCAGCAGATCGAGGAGCAGCCCCGGCTTCTCGGCCTTGGCGATGAAGTGGATCGACTGTTCGATCTTGTCCGCGGTCTGGCCCGAGACGGCCACCTGCACCCGCACCGGCCGGTCGAGATAGGTCGCGGCGAGGCTCTCCATGTCCTTCGGCATCGTCGCCGAAAACAGAAGCGTCTGCCGCTCCTTCGGCAGTTTCGGCTCGATCTGGCGCAGGGCGTGGATGAAGCCCATGTCGAGCATCTGGTCGGCCTCGTCGAGCACGAGGAAATGCGTCGCCGACAGGTCCACCGCGCCGCGGTCCATCAGGTCGATCAGCCGCCCTGGCGTCGCCACCAGCAGGTCGACGCCCCGCTCCAGCCGCTTGATCTGCGGGTTGATGCCCACGCCGCCGACGACCTGCGCCACCCGCAGGTGCGAGTTGCGGATGAAGCCCTGCAGGCTCTCGCCGATCTGCGCGACGAGTTCCCGCGTCGGCGCGAGGATGAGCGCGCGGGCCCGCCGCTTCTCGGGGCGCACGTCACCTTCGAGCAGGTGCTGCACCAGCGGCAGGCCGAAGGCCGCCGTCTTGCCGGTGCCCGTCTGGGCAAGGCCCATCACGTCGCGGCCGTCGAGCGCGGGCGGGATCGCCTGTTTCTGGATCGGGGTCGGATCCTTGATGCCCATCTCTTCGAGGGCGGTGATGAGGCGGGGCTTAAGCCCCAGCATGTCGAAATCCATAATGGTCCTTCGCGCCCCGGTGGGCGCCGGCTGGCACGCCACAGCGGGCGCGCGGTGAGGGGTCACGGAGCCGTGGTGGCCCGTGCTGCCCTGGCGTGATCCTTGGGGAAGCATCCTGCCCGTCGTTGGGAGCGTCCGTCGCGGACGCCCGGCTCACGCGGCCCGAGGGGAGGTGGCGCTGAGATGGGGCAGCGGCGTGCCGCTGTCAAGCCGGCAGCCGGCCGGACAGGAAAAGGGCGACCCGAGGGCCGCCCGAAACCGGTTCTCGTTTTCGAAGAGCGAAGAAGAGGATCAATCCTCTTCGTCGTCGCCGTCGTCATCATCGTCATCGTCGCCATCGAAATCGGCGTCGAAATCGCCGCCGCCACCGGCGACGACCGTGGGCGTGCTGATGACGTCGCCGCGCTTGGTGAAGATCGGTTGGGCGGGCTGTTGCACCACGACGGGCTCGGGGCTGCTGCAGGCGGCAAGGACGACAGCGGCGGTGCCGGTCAGGAGAGCGAAACGTGCGGTGTTGCGGGTCATTTGGTATTCCTACACTTGTACTAGTTCGGTCAAACGCGACCGTCGCGCGTAGGTTCCATGGTATCCTGTAAAAAAATCAATCTGATGCAGGTCGCCTGATCCCGCATGGCGACGCGAAGGAGATTCCCATGAGACCCGCCCTGTTCCTCGGCCTGGCCTGTGCGGCCGCCGTTCCCGCCCTCGCCGAGAACCCGATCGACGTCATCCGCCCCGACGCGCCCGAGCTGGCAGCCCCCGGTCCGCACCCCGTCGGCGTGCGCACGATGACCTTCACCGATCCGGGCCGGATCGACGTGCTGGCCTCCGACAGCGAGATCGTCACCGGCGACCGCTCGATCACCGTCGAGGTCTGGTATCCCGCGGCCGAGGGCACGCCGCCCGGCACCACCTACGAGACCGTGCTGCGCGACGGGGAAACGCCGGTCACGCTCACCGGCGCGGCGGCGCGCGAGGCCGCCCCGGCCGAGGGCCGCTTCCCCCTCGTCGTCATCAGCCACGGCTATCCGGGCAACCGGTTCCTGATGTCGCATCTGGGCGAGAACCTCGCCTCCAAGGGCTACGTCGCCGTGTCCGCCGACCATCCCGAGAGCACCTACTCCGATCAGAAAGCCTTCATTTCGACCCTCGTGAACCGCCCCGTCGACCAGGCCTTCCTCGTCGAGACGATGGCGACGCTCGGCGGCGACATCGGTGCGATCACCGATGCCGACCGCACCGCCGTCATCGGCTATTCCATGGGGGGCTACGGCGCGCTTATCTTCGGCGGAGCCGGTTTGAGCGATCTGGCCGTGACCCGCGCCTTCCCCGAGGCCCTGACCCACCACCTGGGCCTCCTCCACCGCAACGCCGCGGGGTCCGACGACCATGCCGCCCTCGTGGACGACCGCGTGAAGGCCGTCGTCGCCATCGGCCCCTGGGGCCGCAACCGCGACTTCTGGGATGCCGAGAGCCTCTCGGGCCTCGAAAAGCCCCTCCTGCTGATCGCCGGCGGGCAGGACGACGTCTCCGAATATCCCGCCATGCGGCAGATCTTCGAGGAGACGACGGGCACCACTCGCCATCTCCTCACCTTCGTCGGCGCGAACCACAACGCCGCCGCCCCCATCCCGGCCCCGGCCGAGAGCTACGAGATCTCGGAGAAACTCGGCTGGGCCCCCTTCGAGCACTACGCCGATGCCGTCTGGGATACGGTCCGGATGAACAACGTCACCCAGCACTTCACGACGGCCTTCCTCGACCTGCACCTGAAGGACGATCAGAGCCGCGCACCCTATCTCGACCTCGTCGAAGTTGCCGAGGAGGGAGTTTTCGCCATGGAAGACGACCAGCCGACCGACGCGCATACCTACTGGACGGGGTTCCCCGACCGCACGGCCAAGGGCCTGACGTGGGAGACCTTGGAAGAGGAGTAGGGAGGGAGCGATCCGTTCGCAGTGAACGTCGGCTTCGGCCCGGTTGCGGAAGACCGCGTGTGCGCGGATGGCCGCTATTCGATCTCGGCGGCAAGGCGTCTGGCGAGGATGCCGACCAGGATCACGGCAACAAGGAGAAAGACGGCGCCGACCGTCCAGGCCACCGGTGTGGAGTAGACCTCTGCGATGGCACCCGCCAAGATCAGGCCCAAAGCGGCTCCGAGTTGCTGTATCAGCGATCTCAGGGACAGCATCGTGGATCGCTGCCGGTCTTCCACGCATCTGTGCAGGACGCTGCTGGCCGGCGTCTCGCAGATGCCGAGGAAAACGGAATACGCGATGAAGACCACGACGAATCCGACGATGCCGTCCTGCAAAGCCAGAGCGATCTGAACGACCGCCATGCAGGCAAAGGCCGCGGCGAGAGTAACCGCGTGCCGCCGCTTGAAAAGCCGACTGACGTACGGAGACAGCCAGGCTCCGACCGCGATCGAGAAGAAGAAGGTCGCGGTCAGGATACCGATGACGGTGTTCGCATAGCCTTCCTCCAGCATGGGTTTCGCATGGGTCGGCCAGATCACCTCGATCGGGTTGGTCGCCATCAGGAAGAACGCCAGCGCCGCCAGAAGCACCGACAACGCCGGATGTCTCACAGCGAGAAGACCGGCGTCTTTGATGATCGATGGTACGGTCGCGAACCCCTGCATCACGGCTCGGGGATTCAGTTGGCGCGGCGTCTCCACGATGAAGAGCAGAGTATAGACGAACACTCCGAGCATCACTGTCAGGCTTGCCGCGTAGGAGACATCGTAGACGCTGGCATCCAGCCTCTCCGCCAAGGAGCCCAGCAGATCGGGCAAAAGGCCGCCCACGACCGCTCCGACCGCCAAGCCCATGGCATTGGCCCATTGAGCCTTGGCCAGCGCGGGCTGAACGTCCACGTTCGGCGCAGCGGCCTTGAAGGTTTCGATGAACCAGGCGTCGAGCGTGCCCGACCGGAGCGCCCGTCCGAAACCGATGAAGGCGAACGAGAGAGCGAGAACGTAGAAGTCGCTCGTCGAGAGAAAGAGGGCGAGTGAGGTAAAGCTGGCGACGATGGCGGTCAGAAAGACCGGCTTGCGTCCGATGGTGTCGGCCAGTCCACCGAACGGCAGTTCCATCGCCATGGCCGTGAGCGAGTAGATCCCGAATAGCAACGAAATCTGGAAGAGGTCCATGCCTCGATCGGTCAACGCCAGTGCGACGACGGCAACCGTCAGGCCCATCGCAAAACGGTCGAGAAACTGATGGAGTTGAAACACCCGGATGTGCCGCCTCGCCGGAACGCTCAGTGCAGCGATGGAGAACTCTAGTTCGGGTGCCATGATCGCAGCTTCGTCATTGCCGACGGCTTGCACAATACCTCGGAAGAGCTGACGTCGATCCCGGTGCGCCACAGCGAAAGCTCACCCTGTCGCGCCCCCGTTCATCCCGGCCCCGCGACACCGCTACCCCTTCCACCGCCCGCACCCGCGGTGTATCCCCGGCCAAACCCCAGATCACAGGCCGCCCCCAGATGACGACCGACCTCTCCCGCATCCGCAACTTCTCCATCGTCGCGCATATCGACCACGGCAAGTCCACGCTCGCCGACCGGCTCATCCAGGAGACGGAAACCGTCGCGCTGCGCGACATGAAGGAGCAGATGCTCGACGCCATGGATATCGAGCGCGAGCGGGGCATCACCATCAAGGCCAACACCGTCCGCATCGACTACAAGGCCGAGGACGGGAACACCTATGTCCTCAACCTCATCGACACGCCCGGCCACGTCGACTTCGCCTACGAGGTCAGCCGGTCCATGCGCGCGGTCGAGGGCTCGCTCCTCGTCGTGGACAGCACCCAGGGCGTCGAGGCGCAGACGCTCGCCAACGTCTATCAGGCCATCGACGCCGACCACGAGATCGTGCCTGTCCTCAACAAGATCGACCTGCCCGCCTCCGAGCCCGACCGCGTGAAGGAGCAGATCGAGGACGTCATCGGCATCGATGCCGCTGACGCGCTCCTCGTCTCGGCCAAGACGGGGCAGGGCATCCGCGAGACGCTGCAGGCCGTGGTCGACCATCTGCCCGCGCCCAAGGGCGACATCGACGCGCCCCTGAAGGCCATGCTCGTCGACAGCTGGTACGACAGCTACCTCGGTGTCATCGTCCTCGTGCGCATCGTCGACGGCAAGCTCCGGAAGGGCGACCGCGTGCGCTTCCTGTCGAACGGCACCGTGCACCACGTCGACCGCATCGGCGTCTTCCGCCCGCCCATGACCGAGATCGACGAACTCGGACCGGGCGAGATCGGCTTCCTCACCGCCTCCATCAAGCAGGTCCGCGACACCCGCGTCGGCGACACGATCACCCACGAGAAGAAGGGCACCGACCAAGCCCTGCCGGGCTTCAAGCCCTCGGTGCCCGTCGTCTTCTGCGGCCTCTTCCCCGTCGACAGCGCCCAGTTCGAGGACATGCGCGACGCCATCGACAAGCTCGCCCTCAACGACGCCAGCTTCTCCTACGAGGTGGAAAGCTCCGCCGCCCTCGGCTTCGGCTTCCGCTGCGGCTTCCTCGGGCTGCTGCACCTCGAGGTCATCCGCGACCGCATCGAGCGCGAGTACGACATCGACCTCATCACCACCGCGCCCTCGGTCGTCTACCACATCCACACCAAGGACGGGGAGATGCAGGAGCTGCACAACCCCGCCGACATGCCCGACCTCACCCTCGTCGATCATGTGGAGGAGCCGCGGATCAAGGCCACCATCCTCGTCCCCGACGACTATCTCGGCGACGTGCTCAAGCTCTGCCAGGACCGCCGCGGGATCCAGCTCGACCTGACCTATGCCGGCCCCCGCGCCATGGTCGTCTACGACCTGCCGCTCAACGAGGTGGTGTTCGACTTCTACGACCGGCTGAAATCGGTGACGAAGGGCTATGCGAGCTTCGACTACCAGATGATCGGCTACCGGGAGGACAACCTCGTCAAGATGTCCGTGCTCGTGAACGAGGAGCCGGTCGACGCCCTCTCCATGATGGTCCACCGCGACCGCGCCGAGACCCGCGGCCGCGCCATGGTCGAGAAACTCAAGGAACTCATCCCCCGCCACATGTTCAAGATCCCGATCCAGGCCGCCATCGGCGGCAAGGTCATCGCCCGCGAAACCCTCTCGGCCATGCGCAAGGACGTGACGGCGAAGTGCTACGGGGGGGATGCCACGCGGAAGAAGAAACTGCTGGAGAAGCAGAAGGCGGGGAAGAAGAAGATGCGGCAGTTTGGGAAAGTCGAAATCCCCCAAAGTGCCTTTATCAATGCGTTGAAGATGGATGGGTGACCGCACAGGCGGATTGTGGGGGTGGGCGGCAGCGGTTTTCGCGTGCGAAAACTGGCGGGCCTGCTCAGGTTAGAACAAAGTGCTAATGATTTTTTTTATCAATGCGTGGGGATTGGCGGGTGATGGCAGACGATCCGGAGTACGTTGAAGCTGTAGTCGCGAAAATTGGTGAAGCCCGCGAAAAGTTCTCTTTGCAGCCAATAATTTTTGTGGGCTCTGGATTGAGCAGGCGTTGGATAGATGCTCCGGATTGGCATGGCCTTCTCGAGTGGGCCGTTAGCAATTGCCCTGGCGTCGAAATGCCACTCCAGTATTTTTTGCAACAGAATGGCGATCTTGCAACTGTAGCTTCTCGATTGGTCAATCCCTATCAGGAATGGGCTTGGGGCGCTGGAAAAGACAGGTTTCCGGATAAACTCTTTGAAGCCGGGTTGCCGGCAGACGCATACTTAAAGTACTCTATTTCGCAGCACATAAAATCATTTGGCGCATATCCTTCCGAAGATTGGGAAGGGGAGTCGAGTGCATTTTGCAGCATACGACCTCACGCCGTAATTACGACAAATTACGATTGTCTATTGGAGGAAATCCTTCAGGACTATCAGCCTGTGCTCGGATCGGGTTTGATTACCGCACCATTTGCCAACGTTGGTGAGATATTCAAAATCCATGGCTCGGTCGACAAGCCAAGCTCTCTTGTTCTTACAAGTGAGGATTACGAGGCTTTCTCAGTCAAGCGAAGATATTTGACGGCGAAGCTTCTTACCTTCTTTGCTGAGCATCTAGTCCTATTTGTTGGGTATAGTGCGGAAGATACAAATGTTCGAAAGATCCTTGAAGATCTAGAGGAGGCGGTAAATCTTCCAGGTAAACTACTTGAGAATATATTCTTTTTAACTCGTCCCTCTTCTGATGGAGGTGGGTTAGAGAGAATACTGCAAGTTTCGCCCAGCAAGGGGATAAGAGTTCAATCCATCGAGGCTGAAGATTTTACGTGGGTGTTTGAAGCATTCGGGCATAGCGCTCCGTTGGCCAATTTCAATCCCAAGATCCTAAGGGCTATTCTTGCAAGATCCTACAATCTTGTCCGATCAGATATTCCAAAGCAGCAAGTGGAGGTCAACTTCCAATTGATAGCTGAGAAGGTTGAGTCTGACGAAGAGTTTGCATCGTTGTTTGGCATTGCCTCAATGCAGTCAGCGACGGAATTTTCGGCGAGATATAAGTATCTCCTTAGCGACATTGGTCGGCAGCTTGGCTATAGAGGGTGGCACGGCGCGGATAAACTATTAAAGCGAGTCGCAGATGAGAAAGGGGTCGATCTCAAGGCGACTGACAATCGATATCACGGTAAAGTCAAAGTAGGGCGCACTTCTGAGATTCATAAATACACGGACGATACTGTAGCTTTGCTGAAAAAAGTTAAAATTGGCGACGACTATGAGATCGAAGAAGACGAGCAACCCTAAGCCCTGCCGAAACCACACCGCCCCTTTCTCCCCCCCACAAAAAAAGACGGAGGCCCCAGCCCCCGCCTTCCACGTCTCCGGAAACCAGCGCTCAGTTGGCCGCGCGCTGGATGGCCTGGCCGCCGCGCTGGATGTCTTCCCCGGCGCCCTCGATGGTCTCGCAGGCGGCGAGCGACAGGACGAGGGCGGTGGCGAGCGTGAGGATCTTCATCGGTGTCTCCTGCGGTTGGGTCGGGGACAAACCCGCGTCCCCCCGGATCGTTCCCCTCACCCCCGCCACCACCACCGCCGCTTGCGCACCGGCTCCGGCGCCTCCTCCTCCACCGTGAGCACCGTCTCCACCTCGCCGCCCGCGACGACGTCCATCCCCTGGCGGCGCAGCAGCCGGCGTTCCTGCCAGCGGGTGAGTTGCACCTCGCGGATGTGTTCCGCCGTTTCCCGGTCGGTCGCGAAATACCCCTTCGGCCCCTTGAAGACACCCGAGGGGCGGTGGCGCGGGTTGTCCCACCTCTCCGCGTCCTGGTCGCGCCAGATGCGGCGCAGCTCCGGCATCGACACGATCGCCGCGATCGGTTTGCCGTGGCGGGTCAGCACGCAGTAGGCCCGCGGGTCCTGCACGAGGGTCAGCACCTCCGAGAGGCGGCCGCGCGCGGCGCTGACCGTGAGGCTCATCGAGCGCGGCACGTAGTGGGGATCGAACATCGGGGGCCTCCGGGACTTTTGTACAAAACGTTCAATGGGGGTCCGACACTACGTACAAATTGTTAAAAATCGGCGTATGGGCGGACCCGGCGCGCGGTCCGGGACGTTGGGGAGGTGAACTGCAAACGCCCGAAAGGAGCCCACGATGAGCACCGATCTCGAACAGAAGTTCTGGAAAGCCCTCGCCCAGGATCACGCCGTCTTCCTCGCCTGCGACGGCGCGCTGCCGCGCCCGATGACGGCCAGCACCGACGGCGAGAGCGCGCCGATCTGGTTCTTCTCCGCGCGCGATACCGATCTGGGCAAGGCGTTGAAAACCGGCCCGAAAAACGGGATCATGACCTTCTCGTCCAAGGGCAACGACATCTGGGCCTCGGCCTCGGGCCCGCTCGTCATCGACAACGACAGGGCCATGATCGACAAGCTCTGGAACCCCTTCGTCGCCGCCTGGTACGACGGCAAGGACGATCCGAACCTCGCGCTCATCCGCTACGATGCCCGTGAGGCGCAGATCTGGGAGACGGGGTCTTCGATCGTCAATGGAATCAAGGCCTTGATGGGTCGCGACCTCGAAAAGGATTTCGAGGACAGGACCGAGCACGTCCGCCTGAGCGCCTGACGGCCGGAGCTGCGGACCGGGTCAGGCCGGCCCGTTGATCTCCAGAAGATTACCTTCCGGGTCAGTGACATAGACGTGTCGCAGGCCTGGAATGGCGAACTCTCCGGTGACCGAATGCGGAACGCCTGCGGCCCTGAGCCGGGCAATCACCGCATCGAGGTCGCGCACCTGTATCGCCACGTGCCCGCCGACGGATGGGTTGTGCAAGAGGTTGTTCTTCTTCGCGAAATCCGCATCCGGCGCGATAAGGTGCAGCCCCGAATGGCTGTCCCGCCCGTCGGTCAGCAGGGCCAGCCGGTCAGGCTCTTCCGGCAGGTACCCGCGCGTCGACGGGAAGGTCCACCCCGCCTCCGTCAGCCCCAGAATATCGGTGTAGAACGCCGCGGCGCGCCGCACGTTCCTCGTCTCGAGGTTCACATGGTGAATTGTCCAGTCCATCGCATCCTCCCGCCCAGACCCTAGCAACCCGCCGCTGCGCGGCCTACCTTGGAAAGTAAAGGAGATCCCGATGACCAACCCGCTCTTGGCCGACTGGACCGGCCCTTTCGCCCTTCCGCCCTTCGCCAAGATCGAGGATGCGCATTTCGAGCCTGCGCTGGAGCAGGGCATGGAGGAGGGCCGGGCAGCAGTTGCGGCGATCGTCGCGACCGAGGAGGAACCGAATTTCGAAAATACAATCGAGGCGTTGGAACGCGCCGATGACCTTCTAAACTGCGCGGCGGGCGTCTTCTACAACCTCGCGGGGGCCGACTCGACACCGGCGCGCGAGGCATTGATGCGCGACATGGCACCGAAGCTTTCGGCCTACGGCTCCGAGATCACCAACAACAAAGAGCTTTTCGCCCGGGTCCGTGACCTTTGGGAACGGCGCGATGCGCTCGATCTGACAGAAGAGCAGGCCCGCGTCCTGATGTTGACGCATCGGGGTTTCGTGCGGGCCGGGGCCGCGCTTGAGGGGATTGCGGCGGACCGGCTGACCGACATCAAGGCGCGGCTTGCCACGCTAGGGACAGCGTTCAGTCAGAATCTGCTCGCCGATGAGCGCGATTGGTTCATGGACCTCGGCGAAGACGACCTCGACGGTCTGCCGGAGTTCGTGAAGGACGCAGCCCGCGCCGCCGGGGCGGAGCGGGAACGGCCCGGCCCGGTTGTCACGCTCAACCGGTCGCTCATCGTGCCGTTCCTGCAGTTCTCGCCGCGCCGCGACCTGCGGGAGAAAGCCTATGAAGCCTGGACGGCGCGGGGCGCGAACGGGGGCGAGACCGACAACCGCTCCCATGCCGCCGAGATTCTGAAACTGCGTCAGGAGCGGGCAGAGCTCCTGGGGTACGACAGCTTCGCCGACTTCAAGCTCGAGACCGAGATGGCCGGCACCCCCGAGGCCGTGCGCGACCTTCTGATGAAGGTCTGGGAGCCGGCGCGTGCGGCCGCGATGGCCGACGCGGAGCATCTGGAACGGATGGCGCGCAGCGACGGCATCACCGGGCCGCTCGAACCCTGGGATTGGCGCTACTACGCCGAGGCGCGGCGCGCGGAACTGCACGATCTGGACGAGGCGGAACTGAAGCCCTTCTTCCAGCTCGACCGGATGATCGATGCGGCCTTCGCCTGTGCGACCCGGCTCTTCGATCTGGAGTTCAAGCCGATCGACGGGCCGTTCTATCACCCGGACGTGCGCGGCTGGGAGGTCTCGCGCAAGGGCGCGCATGTGGCGGTGTTCCTTGGGGATTACTTCGCGCGGCCGTCGAAGCGCTCCGGGGCCTGGTGCAGCGCCATGCGGTCGCAGTCGAAGCTCGATGGCGACGTGCGCCCGATCGTCGTGAACGTGTGCAACTTCGCCAAGGGCGATCCCGCTCTGTTGAGCTACGATGACGCGCGCACGCTCTTCCACGAGTTCGGCCACGCCCTGCACCAGATGCTGTCGGACGTGACCTATGAAAGCGTCTCGGGCACCTCGGTCGCCCGCGACTTCGTCGAGCTTCCGTCACAGCTCTACGAGCACTGGCTCGACGTGCCCAAGGTGCTTTCGGAGTTCGCGACCCATGCCGAGACCGGCGAGGCGATCCCCGATGACCTGCGCGACCGGCTCCTGAAGGCGTCGACCTACGACATGGGGTTCGCGACGGTGGAATATGTGGCCTCGGCCCTCGTCGACCTTGCCTTCCACGACGGCGAAGCCCCGGCCGACCCGATGCAGAAGCAGGCGGAGGTGCTGGAAGAGATCGGGATGCCCCGCGCGATCCGGATGCGCCATGCGACGCCACATTTCGCCCATGTCTTCTCGGGCGACGGCTATTCCTCGGGCTACTACAGCTACATGTGGTCGGAGGTCATGGACGCAGATGCCTTTGCCGCCTTCGAGGAGGCGGGCGATCCCTTCGACCCGGCGCTCGCGGCGAAGCTGGAGGAAAACATCCTCTCGACCGGCGGTTCGGTCGACGCGGCTGAGCTCTATACCCGCTTTCGCGGTCGTCTGCCGGGGGTGGAGGCCCTCCTGAAGGGGCGCGGTCTGGACGATGCGGCCTGAGTCCCGACGCGGTTGACAGGGGCGAGCGGGCCGTGCAGCCCGCCCTCAGCAAAAGCTCCCCGAGACCAAGGATGCACCATGCCCCTAACCCCCGATCAGACCGAGGCGATCGTCGCTGCCGTGCGCGAAATTGCGGCCGCCGAGATCCTGCCGCGGTTTCGCAACCTCGATGCGAAACAGATCGACGCGAAGGGGGCCTTCGATGACCTGGTGACCGTCGCCGACAAGGCCGCCGAGGTCGCGCTGACGGCGCGCATCCGCGCGATCCTGCCCGGCGACACCGTCGTCGGCGAGGAGGCGGTGGCCGAGGATCGCAGCCTGCTCGACCGGGTGGGCACGGGCCGGGTCACGATCATCGACCCCATCGACGGCACGTGGAACTTCGCCCACGGGATCGCGAACTACGGTGTCATCCTCGCGGTAATCGAGGACGGCGTGACCGTCTTCGGGATGCTCTACGATCCGTCCTTCGACGACTGGGTCGTCGCGACGAAAGGCCGGGGCGCGGGCTACCATCGCGGCGGCCACGTGCGGCCCCTACGCACCGACCCGGAGGACGCGCCTTTCGACCGGTTGCGGGGGAACACCGGCGGCTATCTCTATCCGGAGGACGCGCAGCCGGGCCTTGCGGCGACGATCCCGATGTTCCGGCGGACGACCTCGATGGGCGCCAGCCTGCACGAGTACCGGATGCTTGCGCTCGGCGGCTCGGATTTCTGCCTGAACGGGATGCTCAATGTCTGGGACCACGCCGCCGGCGTGCTGATCCTCGAGGAGGCGGGCGGCATGTCCCGGCTGCTCGACGGCACGGCCTATCACCCGACGATGACGGAGGGCCGGCTTCTGAATGCGCGCAACGAGCGCCTCTGGGAGCGGCTGGCCGAGACCTTCACCGCGGCGCTCGACGGCAACTGACGTCAGTTCAGCGCGGCCTCGGGCGACACGCCCCAGAGGGTTCCGGCCTCGGCCCAGCCCTCGGCCCCCTGCACCTCGACCGCGCACCACCCGTTCTCGCAATCGCCCAGCCAGGCGACGACCCCGGCCTTGAGCCGGGCGGAGACGCGCGCGTCGGGGGACGGGCGGCGGCGCAGGTCGAGCTGCTCTGGCTCCACGATGACGCTGCGGTTGCCCGAGAGGAGGGAGTAGTGCATCCAGCCGCCCGCCCCCTCCTGATCCTGCACGCGCCGCCACTGGCCGTATTCATCGACCAGCAGGAGCGGCATGTTGCGCCGCTTGAACACCCAGTCGATGCGGTGGGTCGAGGAGGGCCCGCGCCGCGCGTATCCTTCGGAGGCCTTCATCGACACGAAACGCGGCATCGGCAGCCCGGTGATCGGGCCGCGGTCGCTCTCCTCGGCGAAGGCGGGGGCGGCGGCGAAGGTCTGCAGCGATAGGGCGGCCAGAAGCACCGCCGTCACGAAGGTGAAACGCATCTCGGATCCTGCTCTGTCTGGCGCGGGGTCTTATGCCCCTTGCGCGTCCGGGGCAGGATGCCATCATGGGCCCCGCCGACAAAGGGAGAGATGCAGGCCATGGCAGCAAAACGCCTGAGTGTTGTCGTCACGCGACGCCTGCCGGCCCCGGTCGCCGAGCGTATGGCGGAACTCTTCGATGTGCACCACGCGGGGGAGGAGACCTCGCCCGATCGCGCGCGGCTCATGGAGTTGCTGCCCGAAGCCGACATCCTCGTGCCCACGATCACCGACGTCATCGACGCGCCCCTGCTGGCCGCGGCGGGCGACCGTCTGAAGCTCGTGGCGAACTACGGGGCCGGGGTCGACCATATCGACGTGAACACCGCGCGGGCGCGCGGCATCCTCGTGTCGAACACCCCCGGCGTCCTGACCGAGGATACGGCGGACATGGGACTTGCCCTGATGCTCGCGGTGCTGCGGCGGATGACCGAGGGCATGGCGCAGATGCAGGAAGGCGTCTGGGAGGGCTGGGCCCCCGAGGCGCTCCTGGGCACGCGGCTCCGCGGCAAGACGCTGGGCATCCTCGGCATGGGCCGCATCGGGCAGGCGATGGCCCGGCGCGCCCGGGCCTTCGGGATGGAGATCCACTATCACAACCGCCGTCGCCTGCACCCGGGCCTCGAAGAGCCGCTGGAGGCGACCTTCCACGAACGGCTCGACGCGCTCTGCACGCGGGCCGACGTGATCTCGGTCAACTGTCCGCACACGCCCTCGACGTTCCATCTGTTGAACGCGCGTCGACTGCGGTTCCTGAAACCCTCCGCCGTCGTGGTGAACACCTCGCGGGGCGAGGTCATCGACGAGAACGCGCTGACGCGGATGCTGCGCGCGGGCGAACTCGCCGGGGCGGGCCTCGACGTCTACGAGCGGGGGCAGGGGGTGAATCCGCGCCTGCGGGAGCTGCCGAATGTCGTGCTGCTGCCGCACATGGGTTCGGCCACGCGGGAGGCCCGGCTCGAGATGGGTGAGAAGGTTCTCATCAACATGCAGACCTTCGCCGACGGCCACCGACCGCCCGATCAGGTCGTGCCCGCGATGCTCTAGATGACCGACGACGGATCGGGCGAGGGGCCGGTCCCTCGCGACCCACGTGGGACCTCCGCGACCGGGATGCGCGTTCTCGTCATCGGCGGGACGGGCGTGTTCGGGTCCCGGCTGGTCGCGGGATTGCGGCAAAGTGCAGGTCTCGACGTTCTGGTCGCGGGGCGGGGTGCGGGCAACGACGTGGTGCTCGACCGGAACGCTCCCGATCTCGCCCGCCGGATCGCCGCAGAGAAGCCGGACATCGTCATCGACGCGGCCGGCCCGTTTCAGGACTACGGCGCAGCACCCTATGCCGTGGCCGAGGCCGCCATCGCGGCCCGGGCGCATTACCTCGACTTGTCGGACGACGCGGACTTCACGGTGGGGATTGCGGCGCTCGACCCGGCGGCGCGGGCGGCGGGGGTCGCGGCGATCTCCGGGGTCTCGACCGTTCCGGCCATCTCCTCCGCGGCGGTGGTGGTGCTCTCTGAGGGTCTGGACGACATTCACCTGATCGACAGCTTCATCGTTCCGGGCAACCGCGCGCCGCGGGGCCTCTCGGTGATGCGCGCGATCCTCGCGCAGGCCGGGCAGCCGATGACCGAGTGGCGAGCGGGCCGCCCGCGCCGGACGCGCGGCTGGGGCGATCTGCGGCGCGTGCACCTCCCGGGCCTCGGACGACGCTGGGTGAGCGCGATCGGCGCGCCGGACCTCGCGCTCTTCCCGGCGGCCTACCGTGCGCGAAGCGTCCGCTTCGGCGCGGGGCTGGAGCTCACGCTCCTGCACCTCGGCCTCTGGGCGATGTCGCTTCCGGTGCGCTGGGGCCTTCTGCGGTCCCTTGCGTACCTTGCCCGTCCGATGCGCCGTCTCGCCGCGCTCTTCGAGCCCTTCGGGTCCGACCGGGGCGGGATGCGGGTGCGCGTGGTCGGCAAGGGCCGGATGGACCGGAGCGGCGGGACTGGACGGTGGTGGCCGCGGCCGGCGACGGGCCGCATATCCCCGCCCTGCCGGGCCGCGTGATGGTCGCCAAACTCCGCGCAGGGGAGGTGCCGGCCGGCGCGCGCCCCTGCCTGGCGGCCTTCACCCTGCCGGAGCTCGCGGCGATGTCGGACGGCCTCGAGCTGACGTTCGCGCGCACCGACACACCGCTCACGCCGGTGTTCCGAACCGCCCTCGGCACGGATTTCGATGACTTGCCGAAGGGCCTGCGCGATCTGCATGGCGTGCTGGCCGACCGGCGCTGGTCGGGCATCGGCCGCGTCGAGCGGGGAGAGGGCCTTGCCGCGCGTGCGATCTGCTTCGCCGTGGGTTTCCCGCCGGCGGCGGAGGATGTGCCCGTCACCGTGACGATGGAGCGGCGCGGAGACGCGGAGATCTGGGTCCGCGACTTCGGCGGCCGGCGCTTCCGCTCGCACCTGCGGTCCGCGGGCGCGCCGGGCAAGGGGGAAGTGACCGAACGGTTCGGACCGCTCACCTTCCGGATCGGCCTGAAGGTGGTGGACGGCCGGCTGACCTATCCCGTCCTCGCCGGACGCCTCGGTCCCGTTCCGCTCCCGCGCTGGCTGCTGCCGCGGAGCGAGACCGTGGAGGCGGCCGACGGCGCGGGCGTGAAGTTCGACGTGGACGTGTCCCTACCGCGGGTCGGGCGGCTCGTGCGCTATCGCGGGCGGCTCGTGCCGTCAGAGGCGTGACCGACAGGAACAGATGACACGCGAAGCCGGTCCCGGCGACGACACGATCGATCCGCGCCACCCCGGATCGACTTCGGCCGTGCCCTTGAAGACGCCGAAGCGGCAGCGCTCCGCGGATTGACGGGTCCCCCACCTGCGGGCTTGCCGGGCTGGTGGGGGCATTCCAAGATCCTGTCGAACACTTCCGGAACAAAGGGCATTCTCCATGGCGGCTACTTTCCTGACCACCGATCAGACCACATCCGTTGCAGTCGATGACTCCGATACGGTGACGCTTCTGCCGGGTGTCTTCCTGACGACACAGGGCGCGGCGTTCACCAGCGCGTCGACCGATCTCGACGACGCACGTGTCAATGTTCTGGGGACCGTTGCCACTGGGGCCGACGGGATCGACTTCGACACCTCCGTGGGGTCGGTCACGTCCACGCGGGTCAACATCGGAGGGCAGGGCGCGATCTTCGCGCAGGGGTTCGGAATCGTCTTCGGGGAGGGAAGCGAAAACCGTATCCAGAACCTCGGCACGATATCGGCGACCTCGAGCGCGGTCTTCCTGCGGGACCAGACCGGTGCGCAGATCGAGAACCACGGCGTCATACAATCGGAATTCGGATCGGCGATCGAAACTCTCGCGGGCTCGGGACCGACGACGATCTTCAATGCCGGAACGCTTTCCGGTCTCGGTGCGGAGCCGAGCGGCGGAGGCGATGTCGCCGCGGCGGTGAACGGCGAGGATCTGCTGCTGCAGAACACCGGCCTGATCGTCGGACGCGGCGGTGTGGCCCTGAATTTTCTTGGCACGGTCGGCCAGCTCACGAACTCGGGCGTCGTACAGGGCGCGGTCGTCTCGGCGTCCGGGACGCAGCTGAAGATCCTGAACAGCGGCGAGATTTCCGGCCCGGTCACCTTCGGTGACATGGCGGATACCTACGACGGACGGGGCGGCGGTCATGTGGTCGGTACCGTCTCGGGCGGGACCGGCGCGGATACGCTCATCGGTGGCACGCTGGAGGACCGGTTCGACGGCGACGAGGGCGACGACCGTCTCCTGGGGCTCGACGGGGCGGATACGCTCGACGGGGGGCTCGGCGAGGACGAGATCCTGGGCGGGGGCGGCGACGACCTCATCGACGGGGGCGCGAACGACGACGAGATCCTCGGGGGCTCGGGCGACGACCTCATCGACGGCGGCTCGGGGGCCGACATGATCCGCGGCGAGAGCGGCGACGACACGATCGAGGGCGGCTCGGCGAGCGACACGATCGACGGCGGCTCGGGCGAGGAGAACATCAACGCGGGCTCGAGCGGCGATCTGGTCTTCGGGCGCGGCGGGGCCGACTTCATCCGCGGCGACAGCGGCTCGGACACGATAGAGGGCGGCGCGGGGGCGGATACGATCTCGGGCGGGACGGCCTTCGACGTGATCGACGGCGGCTCGGGCGACGATCGCATCTTCGGTGGTGCCAATGAGGACACGCTGCGCGGCAGCACCGGCGACGACAGCCTCTTCGGCGGTTCGGGCGACGACAGCCTGCGGGGCGGCTCGGGCGAGGATACGCTCTCGGGCGACGCCGGGCAGGATACGCTCTCGGGCGGAGCGGGAGCGGACGTCTTCGTCTTCGACGCCGTCTCCGACAGCGCGCAGGGCGGTACGACGCGCGACCTGATCCTCGACTTCGAGGCGGGCACGGACCGGATCGACCTCTCCGCGCTCGGCGATCTGACCTTCGTCGCGGAGTACACCGGGGCCGCGGGCGAGGTGCGCTACAACGGGAACATCGGCCGGCTCTACGTCGATATCGACGGCGACCGGGCCTCGGACTTCGCCGTCGATCTCGCCGGCGACCCGGCCCTGACGGAGGACGACCTCATCCTCTGACCCGAAGGGCCCCGGTTGGGGCCCTCCGTCCTCAGTCGCTCAGTTTCGCGTGGATCTCGTCGAGATCGACCTCGCCGAGGGGCATCTTGTTCCCCGGGTTCTCGAAGTCGTAGCGGAAGAGCTTGAAGTCGCGGTGGTAGATTTCCCAGACGAGGTGCATCGACAGATCGTCGAAGTAGTCCTCGACCGGATGCGCGCGCTTCGGTCCGTGGCCCTCGCTCTCGTTGAAGCGCGGCACCTCCGAAAGGTCGACGCTCACCGGCGTCTCGATGTTGTCCAGCACCACCTGCATCCCGTCGTTGAACCGTTCGGTGAAGACCACGTGGTCGTAGCGCCCGCCGTTCGAGATGAATGTCCCGACATGGCCGGCCATGGCCGACCAGTGGATATCGGGATCCATCGGCCGGCGGAAGCGGATGGTGTCGCGCGCGAAAAGCAGGAAACGCCGGAACGAGGCGATCTGGTCGAAGTCGAACCCGTCCTCGGGCGAGCCGACCTCGACGCCGTACTGGGCGCAGAGTTTCGGGACCATGTTACCCCGGTAGCGTTTGCCGTTTCGCTGGATGCCAGCGATCTTGTCGAAGAAGGACGACAGGATCCGCGTATAGGGATTGCGCACGCAGGTGAACGCGTAGGACTTATGCGCCTTGGCGTTCGCCTCGATCAGCGGCTGGCTGTCGGGCTGGGCCCATTTGTGCAGGCCGCTCGTGCTGTCGTGGATGTCGCCGTCGAAGAAACGGCCGTGGTCGGAGTAGAACATGATCTGCCCGATCGAGGAGCAGGCGCACTTCGGCACCACCCGGTACACCGCGCTCTCGCTCTCCGTCATCCATGTGCCGGGAAATCCCATGTCGTACCCTCGTCTCGAACTTCGCGGCATCAAAGCCGCAATCCCCGGTTTCTTCAACGCCCCGGGGCCGCTATTGCAAGGAAACTGTGGCTGAAATCGGGTGGTCCGACGGGATATGGCGAAGATCGCATTCATCCTTCTGTGTCACAAGGACCCGGACGCCATCATCGAGCAGGCCGACGGGCTGACGGCCACGGGCGACTACGTGTCGATCCACTTCGACGCCTCCGCGCCGGCTGCCGCGTTCTCCCACATCGAGGCCGGGCTGCGGGACAATCCGAATGTCGTTCTCGTCCGGCGGCGCGTGAAATGCGGCTGGGGCGAATGGTCGCTCGTGCGGGCGACGCTCAACGCGGTCGAGGCGGCGGTCGACGCCTTTCCGCGGGCAACCCATTTCTACATGGTCTCGGGCGACTGTCGTCCGATCAAATCGGCAGAACACGCCCATAGCTTCCTCGATGCGCGCGACGTCGACTATATCGAGAGTTTCGATTTCTTCACCTCCGACTGGATCAAGACGGGGATGAAGGAGGATCGGCTGATCTATCGCCACTTCGTCAACGAACGCAGCAACAAGCGGCTCTTCTACAACCTCCTCGAGGTGCAGCGCCGGCTGGGGCTGGAGCGGTCGATCCCGCGGGATATCGACGTCATGATCGGGTCGCAATGGTGGTGCCTGCGCCGGGCGACCGTGGGGAAGATCCTCGACTTCCTGCGCAGCCGCCGCGACGTGATCCGCTTTTTCTCGACGACCTGGATCCCCGACGAGACGTTCTTCCAGACCCTCGTGCGCCACCTCGTTCCGCGTGGCGAGATCGACACCCGCACGCTCACCTTCCTGATGTTCACCGACTACGGGATGCCGGCGACTTTCTACGACGACCACTACGACCTTCTGCTCAGCCAGGATTTCCTCTTCGCCCGGAAGATCTCGCCCGAGGCCTCGGCGCTAAAGGAACGGCTCGACGCGCTCTGGAACTCCGGGCGCACGGATTTTCCGATCGCCGGCGACGGTAAGCGGCTCTTCACCTTCCTCACCCAGAGAGGCCGCACGGGCCGCCGCTTCGCCACGCGGTTCTGGGAGCGGGAGGCGACGCTCGGGCGCGATCGCGAGCTCGTCGTCCTGATCTGCAAGAAGTACCACGTGGCCAAGCGGCTTGCGCAGGCGCTGCGCGATCATCAGGTCATTCCCGCGATCGACTACCTCTTCGACGAGGAGGCGACCGAGATGCCCGATCTCGGCGGGATCGAGTCGACCCTCGCGAAACGTCACCGCCACCGCCGCGCGCTCCTGCGGATGCTGTTTCGCCAGATGGGGACGGACCGGCTCGCCATCTGTCTCGATCCGGCGAATTTCGATCTGCTGCAGGATCTGCACGGCGACCGGGCCACGATCCGCACGCTCCTCATAGATTGCAGCTTCGACGACGCCTACCTCGAGGGGCACGCCACGCGGAACGGACTCATCGGCGACAAGACCCCCCGCACGACCATCGAACGGCTCCTTCCCACCGTGGCGCAGGACTTCCGCTCGGAGACGCTCGCCATCCGCGAGGCGGACCTGCCCGGCATCCACCGCATTTCGGAGGGCGCGGAGACGGCCGCGAATGCAGCCGTGCTCGAGGCGACCTTCGACATCGACATGCAGACGGCGCAGTCGCTGGCCGAGACGCGCTACCTCTTCGAGGATTGACGCCCGGGTCGGTATACGTGCCCTGTGGTGCGCTCAGGCCGCGCGATGCGCCGAAGCCGACCAGTCGTACTCCGGCAGATCGAAGCGGTTCTCGTCATCGCCCGACCCGCCGTCGAAGAGCGCGGCGAAAGCCTGAACCGGTGCGGAGGCCGCGACACCCGCCCCGAGATTGATGAGACGCACCTTGAACCTCGACTGCGCGTAGGCGAGCGCAGGCACACCCGGCGGCAGCTTCTGAGCCTCGGTCGCGAAGGGTTTGAAACGCTCTTCGTATGCGGCGAAGGCCGCGCGCGGATCGTCATGACGGGTCAGCTCGCCCGCGAGCACATAGGCTCCGATCACAGCGAGGGTCGTTCCCATTCCGGTATAGGGCGTCGGGCAATGCGCGGCATCGCCCGCAAGGCCGCAGCGGCCGTTCGACCAGCGGTCTGCCTTGATCTGATGCAGCGGACCCAGAAAGATGTCGTCCACATCCGCAAGCGCTTCCCGGAGGCGGTCGGCTTCCCATCCCGCGCCGTCCAGCCGCGTCCGCAGCCTTTCTTTCTTGTCGGCGAGCGTCATATGCGGCGGATCGCTTTCATCGGAGAGGAAGTTCACCGACGCCCGCATCATGCCCTGGTTGTCGGGGCGCAGGAAGGCCACGATCCCGTTCGGGCTGGTATACCAGCGCCACCAGCCGTTATCGCGTTCGAGGCGGGGGACGGTGAAATAGGACGACCAGCATCCAAGGTAGTCCTCATGGCCGCCCTCGCCGATGATGCGCGCGCGGGTATCGGAGTTCATGCCGTCCGCGGCGATCACCACGTCGAAGCGGCCGGTCGAGCCGTCGTCGAAGGTGACGTCGACCGCCTCGCCGTCGTCGTCGAGGCCGGTGATCGTCGTGCCGAACCGATATGTCACGGTGTCCGGCGTCGCGCCGACCAGGATATCGACGAGCTCACCGCGCAAGATCTCGATCTCGCGGGTCAACGAACCTTCGGCCTCGACGGGAAACTCCGCCGTCGCTTCGTTCCGGGTATCGACGAACTGCAATCCCCTTTCCCCGGTGTGTCGCGCGGCGATCTCGCCGGTGAGGCCCATCCGTTCGACCACGTCGCGGGCCGCGTCGGTCAGGTCGATGTTCTGGCCGCCCAGGCGCAGGCTTTCGGCGCGCTCGACGACCGTGACGTGCCATCCTCCCTTGGCGAGCCAGTAGGCGAGCGTGGGGCCGGACACCCCCGCGCCGGAGATCAATGCCGTTCGTGCCATCTCGATGTCCTTTCCCGGTCTGTCCCGAAAGGATCGCGTGAGGTCACCGTCGGGATGCATGTTCCTTGGGGTCGTTGGCTCAGGGGGTGTGCAGGCGTCCCCCGCAGAGCCAACGACCCCGGTCGACAACGGTTCCGATGGGCAAGGGCTCGCGGATGGATCGCCTCCGCCCGGTCCATTGCCCCGGGCCTGCCGGCATGGTCAGATCGCCGCAAACATCCCCGGAGAGCCCCATGCCCGACTACGACGACCAGAATATCTTCGCCCGGATCCTGCGCGGCGAGATCCCGAACGACACGGTGACTGAGAGCGAGCATACGCTCGCGTTCAACGACATCACGCCGCAGGCCCCGGTGCATGTTCTGGTGATCCCGAAGGGGGCCTACGTCGACTACGCCGACTTCCACGCGAATGCCTCCGACGCCGAGATCGCCGATCTGCACCGGACCGCCGCGCGGATCTGCGCCGAGCGGGGGGTGACGGCCTCGGGCTTCCGCACGATCTCGAACGCTGGCGAACATGCGGTGCAGGAGGTGCCGCATTTCCACCTTCACCTGCTCGGCGGGCGGCCGCTCGGGCGGATGCTGGCGCGCGCGGCGGAGTGATGCGCCTGCCGCGACCGCATCACGCACCGTCTCGACGCCGCCACACTCGCCATGTTCGATCGCGCGGCAAAGGGTCTTTTCCCGGTCCGACCTGCCGCAAGAGAACGTTCCCGGCTTTGACGGGCCATCCTGACCGGCGACACGCGACCGTGAGAGGTATTGTCTTGCCCAACACCGGCCAAGTCCAGATAGTCGCTGGATGATCCGCCGCCTCCTCGCCCGCCTGTTGCTCGCCTTCGCGTTCTGTTTCCTGTTGCCCGTGACGGCCTCCACGCTCTGGTGGACGACGATCGAGCGGCCCGGAAGCTGGCGCGCCGCCGATTGGTCGAGTGCGGGCGTGCTGCCTGCCGCCTCCGAGGTGCCCGAGGCCGTCATCCACGTCATGGGCGCGCGGACCGGCGGGCTCAAGGGCGCGGCCTCCGTCCATTCATGGCTCGTCTGGAAACCGGCCGGGATCGCACCCTGGACGCGGGCCGAGGTCGTCGGCTGGGGCCGCCCCGTGCGCCGCGACGCCTATGCGCCCGACGCGCGCTGGTACTCGAACGAACCGTTCCTGATCGGCTCGCTCGTCGGAGAGGCCGCCGCCGCCCTCGTCCCCGCGATCGAGGCGACGGTCGATGCCTATCCCTTCGCCGAGCGCGGATCCTACGTCATGTGGCCGGGACCCAATTCCAATACCTTCGTCGCCCATGTTCTGCGCGAGCATCCCGAGATCGGCGTCGCCCTTCCGCCCCATGCCGTGGGCAAGGACTACCTCGGCGCGGGCCTGCGGGCCCGGCGCGATGCGGGCGGCGACCTTCACCTCTCGGCCTGGGGCTATGCCGGCCTCTCGGTCGGCCCGCGCCGCGGGCTGGAGATCAACCTTCTGGGGCAGACCTTCGGCCTCGACCTCGCGCATCCGGCGCTGAAGCTTCCGGGGATCGGACGCGTCGGCACCTGACGGCATTCGGTCGGGAATCGCGTTGCACGCGCGGCCCGCGCCCGATACCCCTTGCGGCAGACGACGCCCCCGCCGGGGGCCGGACAGGTGGCCCGCGCGCGCCGACCCAGACAGGGGGCGAGAGCCGGGCATCGTCTGAACCCCGGACGCGGGCGGCTCACCGCTGCGAAAGGTCCGCCCATGCGCTTCCTGCCTCTCCTCTTACTTGCCGCGCCCGCCGGGGCGCATACCGGCCACATCGGCGAACTCGGCGGCCATGACCATTGGGCGCTCGGCGTCGGGATCGGCGTGATCGTCGGGGCTGCCGTGATCGGCTGGATCAAGGGCGGCAAGCAGGAAGAAGAGCCCGAGGAGGAGACCGTCGAGGAGAGCGAGGAGCAGAAGGCGTGAAGACCGGCGTGATGATCTGCGGCCACGGCAGCCGGGCCCAATCGGCCGTCGACGAATTCGCCACGCTCGCCGAAAAGCTGCCGGCGCATCTGCCGGCCGACTGGGAGGTGGACTACGGCTACCTCGAGTTCGCCAATCCCGTGATCCGCGACGGCCTTGATCGCCTGCGCGAGAAGGGGTGCGACCGGATCCTGGCCGTGCCTGGGATGCTCTTCGCGGCCATGCACGCCAAGAATGACATCCCGACGGTCCTCAACACCTATGCCGAGACTCATGGCCTCGACGTGCGCTATGGCCGGGAGCTCGGGGTCGACCCGAAGATGATCGCCGCCGCCGGGGCGCGGATCGAGGCCGCCATGGCCGAAGCCGATGCGACCCAAGGGGTCGTTGACCGCCACGACACCTGCCTCGTCGTGATCGGGCGTGGCGCGTCCGACCCGGATGCCAACGGGAACGTCGCCAAGATCGCGCGAATGCTGCACGAGGGGCTGGGCTTCGGCTGGCTCGAGGTCGGGTTCTCCGGCGTGACCTTCCCGCTTGTGGAGCCGTGCATGAGCCACGCGGCGAAGCTCGGCTACAAGCGGATCGTCGTCTTCCCGTATTTCCTCTTCTCCGGCATCCTGATCGACCGCATCTACGGCTTCACCGATCAGGTCGCCGCCGCCCATCCGGGCACGCAATTCGTCAAGGCGGGCTACCTGGGCGACCATCCCAAGGTGCTGGAAACCTTCGCAGAGCGGGTAATGGAGCAGACCTCCGCCACGCCGCCGCCCAACTGCGGCACCTGCGCCTATCGCACCCAGATCCTCGCCAGCGCGGGCGGGACGCCCGTGACCATCCCGGCCGAGGCCCGGGCCAACCACCCGGCGTTTTCCGACACGCCACCGCCGACCTGTGTGCTCTGCAAGTACCGCACCGCCGTTCTCGGCTTCGAGGCCGAGGTCGGGGCCGTGCAGGAAAGCCATCACCACCATGTCGAGGGTCAGGGGGCTTCCGCCCCCGGCTCGAACGTCGCCGACTGCAGGCTCTGCGACACCTTCTGCACAGGCCTCTGCCGGCTCGAAGCGCAGGACCATCACCACCACCATCATTCTCACGATCACGATCACGACCACGATCACCACCATCACCACCACGCGCCCTATCCCCATGCCAGGCACCCGCACGGCCCGGAATCGGCACGAAAGGCGCGGGCGTGAGACCCTACGAAAAGGACCCGGGGGCGATCTACGCCGCCTCCTTCGCGACCGTCCGCAACGAGGCACCGCTGACGCGGTTTCCCGCTGACGTGGCCGAGGTGGCGGTGCGTGTGATCCACGCCTGCGGCATGGTCGAGATCGCGGACCGGCTCGACTTTTCCGAGGATGTCGCGGCCTCCGCCGTTGCCGCGCTCAACGCCGGCGCGCCAGTCTATGCCGACTGCGAGATGGTCGCCGCGGGCGTCACCCGCCGCCTGCTGCCGGGCACGGAGATCCGCTGCACCCTGAATGACGCCCGCGTCCCCGACCTGGCGCAAGATATGGGCACCACGCGCTCCGCCGCAGCCGTCGATCTCTGGGAGACCGAGGGGGCCGTCATCGCCATCGGCAATGCGCCGACCGCGCTCTTCCGCCTGCTGGAGCGGCTCGATGACGGTGCACCGAAGCCCGCAGCGATCCTCGGCTTTCCCGTGGGCTTTGTCGGTGCGGCGGAATCGAAGGCCGAGCTTGCGCAGCGTCCGCGCGGCACGCCCTTTCTCACCCTGCGGGGCCGCAAGGGCGGAAGCGCGATGGCCTCTGCTGCCGTCAACGCGCTCGGCATCCTCGCCGGCGGGGGCGTGCAGTGAGGCAGTCCGGTGTCTGACGCGCCCTGGCTCCATATCGTCGGCATCGGCGAGGACGGGCTCGACGGGCTGACGCCGGCCACCCGCGCCGTCGTGGAGGCGGCGGAGGTCATCGTGGGGGGTGACCGGCACCATACGCTCGCGGGCGCGGCTACGGCGCGACGTCTCGCTTGGCCCAGCCCCTTCGACGCGCTGATCGACCAGCTTTCGGCCTTGCGCGGCCAGCGGGTCGTCGTACTCGCGACGGGAGATCCGCTCTGGTTCAGCGTCGGTGCCCGGATCGGGCGCGCGATCCCACCCGGGCAGATCGTCTATCACCCGCAGCTTTCGGCCTTCCAACTTGCCAGCGTGCGCATGGGCTGGTCGATGGCCGACCTCGAGACGCTGACCGTGCATGGCCGCCCGGTCGAGCAGATGATCGCCTTCATCCAGCCCGATGCACGGCTGCTGATCCTGACCACGGGGGCCGACACGCCCGAGAAGATCGCGGCCTTCTTGACCGCGCGCGGTTTCGGTAAGTCGCGAATGACCGTTCTCGCAAATATGGGCGGCCCGGACGAGGCCCGCTTTGACGGCGTGGCCGAGAGCTGGGATCACACCGTCCCGGCTTTCAACACGCTTGCCGTCGAGTGCATCGCCGCGCCCGACGCCGCGCTCCTGCCGCGGGTGCCGGGGCTCGACGACGCGCTCTTCCGCTCGGACGGCACGATGACGAAACGCGAGGTGCGCGCGGCGACATTGGCCAAGCTCATGCCGATGCGCGGCGCGCTCCTGTGGGATATCGGCACCGGATCGGGCTCGGTCGCCATCGAGTGGATCCGCGCCGCCCGCTCCGCCCGCGCCATCGGGATCGAACCGCGCGCCGACCGCCGCGCCATGGCGGCCGAGAACGCACTCGCCCTCGGCGCACCGCGGCTCGACCTGCGGGAGGGCGAGGTGCCGGCGGCGCTCGACGGGTTGCCGCCACCGGATGCGGTGTTCATCGGTGGTGGGCTCTCGGAGGCGGTGTTCGACCACGCCTATGCAGCGCTCAAACCTCTCGGCCGGCTCGTCGCCAACGCCGTGACGCTCGAGACCGAGGCACTCCTGATCGCGCTCCACCGCAAACACGGCGGCGACCTCGCGCGGCTCTCGGTCGATCGGGCCGAACCCGTGGGCCGGTACCACGGCTGGCGGCCGGCGATGACGGTGACGCAATGGTCGCTGGTGAAGCGATGACGGGCACGCTCTACGGCGTCGGCCTCGGGCCGGGCGATCCGGACCTCGTGACCCGCCGTGCCGCCCGGTTGATCGAGGGCGCGGGCGTCGTGGCGTACCCGAGCCTTGCCGGGGGCGATAGCTTCGCGCGCGCCATCGCCGCCGATCTGATCCGGCCGGATGCCGAGGAAATCCGCATGGACGTGCCGATGACGCGAGAGCGGTCCCCCGCGCAGGCGGCTTACGACGCGGGGGCCGACCGCATCGCAACGGCGCTGGAGGCGGGCCAGGACGTGGTCTGTCTGTGCGAGGGCGATCCGCTGTTCTACGGCAGCTTCATGTATGTCTACGCGCGCCTGAAGGACCGTTTCCCGGTCGAGGTCGTGCCCGGCGTCACCTCCGTCACCGCCTGCGCCGCCGCCGCCGGGATGCCACTCTCCGCGCGCAACGAAGTGATGACGGTCCTGCCGGGCCCTCTGCCGGACGATGCCCTGCGCGAGCACTTGCGCACCGCCGATACGCTTGTGGTAATGAAGGTCGGGCGGCATCTGCCGCGCCTGCGGACGCTTCTTGCCGCCGAGGGATTGTCCGGCACCTACATCGCGCGCGCGACGCTCGGGGCGGAGGTCGTCCTGCCGCTCGCCGAGGCGCCCGACGACGCGCCCTATTTCTCCATGATCCTCGTCACGAAAGGAGCCGATCCGTGGCTCTGACCCCTATCGTCCTTGCCCTGAACGCCGCCGGGGAGGCCACCGCGCGGCGCGTGGCCGCCGCGCTCGACTGCCCGCTGCACGGTCGTGCCGGGCGGACGGATGCGGAGATCACCTTCCCGAACGCGCTTGACCACGCGCGCGACCTCTTCGTTGCCGGGCACGCCGTCGTTGGTGTCTGCGCGAGTGGCATCCTGATCCGGGCCGTCGCGCCGCTGCTGTCGGACAAGACCACGGAGCCGCCGGTGATCTCGGTCTCCGACGACGGGGCGGTCGTGGTGCCTCTCCTCGGGGGGCACCGGGGCGCGAACCGGCTGACGCGTGAAATCGCCGCGGCGCTGAACGCCACCGCCGCCGTCACGACAGCGGGCGACCTGGCCCTTGGAATTGCGCTGGACGAGCCGCCGGCGGGCTGGGCGCTGCACGACGGAGCGGCGGCGAAGTCGGTGATGGCCGGGCTGCTGGCCGGCGACCCATACATCCTTGCGGGCGAGGCGGATTGGCTGGCACCGATCGCGGCCCTGCCGAACGTCGCGACCGAGGATCTTCGGGTCGCGGACGGGCGGCGCGCGATCCTCGTCCCACGCGTCGGCGGCCGGCCGGATTTCGCTGCGCCACATCTCGTCTTCGATGCCCGAACCCACGCGCTGGGCGTCGGCTGCGCCCGCGACGCGGAGCCGGAGGAATTGTGGCAGAACGTGCAGCATGTCCTCGCTGAGGCGGGGGTCTCGCCCGGGGCCGTGGCCTCGGTCAACACGCTGGACCTGAAGCTGGACGAACCTGCGATGAATGCGCTGGCCGCGCGGCTCGACGTGCTTTTGCGGGCGTTCACCGCCGAGGAACTCGCGGGTATCGCAGTGCCGACACCCTCGGACGTGGTGCGCGCCGAGGTCGGTACGTCATCCGTCGCGGAGGCCAGCGCGCTCGCCGCGAGCGCGGGACAGATCGTGGTGACGAAGCGGAAGACGGCGAACACGACCGCGGCGCTCGCCCGCGCCGCCGCACCCATCACGGAACGTCGCGGCCGCGCGCGAGGTCGACTCTCGATCGTGTCGATCGGGCCCGGGCAGGCGAGTTGGCGCACGCCCGAGGCCAGCCGTCTCGTGCAGGAGGCGGAGGAGCTGGTGGGCTACGGGCTCTACATCGACCTGCTCGGGCCGCTTGCCGCCGGCAAGCCGCGCGCCGACTTCCCGCTGGGGGGCGAGGAGGCGCGATGCCGTCATGCGCTGGAACGGGCGGGCGAGGGACGCAATGTCGCGCTCATCTGTTCGGGCGACGCGGGCATCTACGCGATGGGCGCGCTCGTCTTCGAGCTGATGGCGCGGACGGACGACAGCGCCGTCTCGGATGCCGCGCGGCGCGTGGAGGTCGTCTGTACGCCGGGCGTCAGTGCGCTGCAGGCTGCCGCCGCCCGCGCTGGCGCGCCGCTCGGGCATGACTTCTGCGCGATCTCGCTGTCGGACCTGCTGACCCCGCGCGAGGACATCGTGAAACGGCTGCGGGCGGCGGCGGAAGGCGATTTCGTCATCGCCTTCTACAACCCCGTCTCGAAGCGCCGCCGCACGCTGCTGGCCGAAGCGCGGGACATCCTTCTGCGGCACCGCCCGGCCGACACGCCCGTGATGCTCGCCACCTCGCTCGGCCGGCCCGAAGAGCATCTGCGCTATCGCCGGCTCGACGAGCTGGAAGTCGACGAGGTCGACATGCTGACCGTCGTACTCGTGGGCTCCAGCCACTCGCGCCTCGTCTCGACGGGCGACGGCGCGCGGATGTTCACGCCACGGGGCTATGCGCGCCGGATGGCGGGGGGCGATCTGCCGGCGGGCGTCGGACTATGAGTATTTGGGAAGCGGAGACATGACGGTTCACTTCATCGGCGCGGGTCCGGGCGACCCGGAACTCCTGACCCTGAAGGCGCAGCGGCTGATCCGGTCATGCCCGGTCTGTCTCTATGCCGGGTCGCTCGTGCCCGAGGCGGTCGTCGCCGAGGCCCCCGAGGGCGCACGGGTGCGCGACACCGCGTCGATGACGCTGGAGGAGACGCACGCCGAAATCGTCGCGGCCCACGGGCGCGGCGAGGACGTGGCACGCGTCCATTCCGGCGATCCGTCGCTCTATGGCGCGATCGCCGAGCAGATCCGCCTCCTGCGGCGCGACGGCATCCCCTACGACATCTGCCCCGGCGTGCCGGCCTATGCCGCCGCCGCCGCGGCGCTCGGTCAGGAACTGACGGTTCCCGAGATCGCGCAGTCCATCGTGCTCACGCGGGTGAGCATGAAATCGACCTCCATGCCTCCGCGCGAGACTTTGGAGAACTTCGGCCGCACCGGCGCGACGCTGGCCATCCACCTCGGCATCCGCAACCTGCGGGAGATCGAGCGCGTGCTGACGCCACACTATGGATCGGATTGCCCCGTTGTCGTGGCCTACCGCGTCGGCTGGCCGGACGAGACCTTCCTCAGGGGCACGCTCTCGGACATCCACGGCAAGGTGCGGGCCGAGAAGATCACGCGGACGGCCCTGATTCTCGTCGGACCGGCCCTCGGCGATCTTGGCGATTTCAAGGATTCCGCGCTCTACGATCCGGCCGTTCCGCATGTGCTGAGGCCCCGAACAAGGGCCTGAGCGACACGCGAGTCCGCGCGTTATCGGCGTTTTGCAAAGCCTTCATTGACTCTTTACGTTCCGGTGCCAGTCTTTGGCACGAGGAGTGAAGCGGCGCGTTCGCGCGCATGTCCAGGTTGAGGAACACACCATGTCCAAGTCGGAGATCTCCGAAGCCGATCTCTACCACCTGCCCGTCGAAGTGCGGGAGGGTCTTGCCCTTGCGCGCAAACGGGACCGGCGGGCGACGGGCGGGCGATTGCGCGTTCAGATGGGCGAGACGTGGTTCCCGATCGTCACCTTCGACGACGCGGGGTTCGAGGTGCCGCTCGAGGCCTTTGCCGGTGCTCCGAACCTGCGGGGCCTGGTGGAGATCCACGACGGCCCGCGTCTGATCCGTACGGTGCTCATCATCGCGGGCGAGCCGACGGGCGATACCATGCGCTACGACTTCAAGCGCGCGACTGCCGCCAGGGCGCAGGCCCCCGTCGACTACGAGCGGGCGAGCGATATTCCGGCGGGCTATATCGCGCCGACCTGAGCGTCGCCGATCAGCGCGGTCGAGTAGTAGGCGGCTGCCGCCCTGGTCAGCCGTGCCCACATCTGGTCGCCCAGCGAGAAGTGCCACCATTCCGTCGGGTTGTTGGCGAAGCCGGCTTCCGCCATCAGCCAGTAGAGCAGCCGCCGATTGGCGCGCGCCTCTCTCTGCGAGAAGGCGAGGCCTTCCGGCTCTGCCTCGAGCGCATCGGTGTTCGAGGCGGCCGAGACGTCGTCGAAGATCGTCCCCATGAACAGCTCCGCGCCGTCCCGCGCGCGGATCGTCAGGTCCACGGCCGCTCCCGTCGCATGGGGCGGCGGCGAGAGCGGGTCGATCGGGCCGTCCGCGCCCCTGGCCCAGTATCGCTCCACCTCCGTCCCGATACGGGTCGCGTCCCATTCCGGATGCAGCGCGCGGAGCCGCGCCGGCATCCAGCGGTCGTGAAAATGGTTCTGGACCGCGATGGGCCGCCAGGCGTCGAAGACCCAGAGCTCCAGCCCGTAGTCGGCGAGCCGCGCGTTCACGCCCGCAAGCCGCTCGATCAGCGGGCGCCGCAGCAGAAGCGCCGACGTACTCCCCTCGATCCGCGCGTGGTAGGGCGCGGTCGGCCTGTGGTAGGCGTTTTCGCCCCTGAGGCCATGGTCGCGGATCTCCTCCAACGGGTCGGCTCCGCGCGGATCCGACAGGTCGATGGCGTGGTCGCGATAGCCGGGCCGCAACCCGGCGGCTCGCGCGACTTCCTCGCCCAGAGGGCGGTCGCGCAGGGCGGCAAGCGGGCCTTCGAGGAGTGTCAGCATGGGCGCAGGCTTGACCCCTCGCGCCGCCTTTCGCAAGAGAAAGCAAGAGCGAGGGAGAGCGACATGCGCACAGTCTACGTCAATGGCGACTACCTGCCCGAGGACGAGGCCCGGATTTCCGTCTTCGATCGGGGGTTCCTCTTTGCCGATGGCGTCTACGAGGTGACGAGCGTTCTGGACGGCAAGCTCGTGGACTTCCCGGGGCATGCGGCGCGGTTGCAGCGGTCGATGGACGAGCTTGCCATGGAGGCCGAGATCGACATGGACGACCTGCTGGAGATCCACCGGGAGCTGATCCGCCGCAACGACCTGACCGAGGGGCTGATCTATCTGCAGGTGACGCGGGGCGCGGCCGACCGCGATTTCCTCTATCCCGCGTCGGAGACGCCGCCCACGATCGTCCTTTTCACCCAGTCGAAGCCCGGCCTCGCCGAGAGCCCGATGGCAAAGACGGGCATGAAGATCGTCACCATCCCCGACCGCCGCTGGGGCCGGCGCGACATCAAGACGGTGCAGCTGCTCTACCCGTCGATGGGCAAGATGGAAGCCAAGCGCGCGGGGGCCGACGATGCCTGGATGGTCGAGGACGGGCATGTGACCGAGGGCACGTCGAACAACGCCTATATCGTCAAGGACGGCGTCATCGTGACGCGTCATCTGGGCGAGGAGATCCTGCACGGGATTACGCGCAAGGCCGTGCTCGCCTTCGCGCGGGAGGCCCAGATGAAGGTCGAGGAGCGGCCCTTCACCGTCGAGGAGGCGCTGGCCGCCGATGAGGCCTTCGTCACGTCGGCGAGCAGCTTCGTGATGCCGGTGGTGGAGATCGACGGGCAGACGATCGGGGCCGGCACGCCGGGGGCCACCGTCGCCCGCCTGCGGGAGATCTACCTCGACGAGATGCGCAAGGCGGCCATCTGAACGCTTCGGTTCCGGCCGACGTCATCGTCGGGCTTGACCCGACGATCTACCGCTGCAGGCGCGCCAGCATCGGAGACGCGCGCGTCGAGACCGACCACTGCGATCCCGCTACCCACTCAGCGGCACCCCGAGATCAACCCAGATCGGCCGGTGATCGCTCGGCCGCTTCTCGCGCGCCGCGCCGGAGCCCTCGACCTCCACCTCGAAGGCCGAATGGGCGATGCCCGCGTCCACCACGCGCTCGCGCATGGCGGGCGACACCGCGAAGTGGTCGAGGAGCAGGGGCCGGTCGTCGATCCCGTCGACGTAGTCGTCGAACCGCGCGGTGAAGAGTTCGGGCGCGGGGACCCGCGCGATCAGCGGGTGATGGAAGATCAGCTCGGGATAGAAGGTCGAGCCGAGCACGATGTCGGCGACGTTGTGCGTCAGATAGCTGCGCTCGAAGAGGTCGCGCCCCGGCCCGTCGTTGAAATCTCCCGTCACGACGATGCGGGCCGCGCCGTCGTCCTGCAGCAAGGCGTCCAGGTAGCCGCGCAGGCGAAAGCCTTCTGCAGAGATGCGCCGTCGCGCCTCGAGGGCCTGGACCACGAACTCCTGCCGACGGTTCGGATTGCGCCACAGACTCTCGCCGAACTGCACGTACTTGGATTTGGCGTGCAGCACCACGACCCGAACGGGCGCGGAGCCGATCGGGTCGACGTCGACGACGAGCGGCTGACGGGTGAAGTCGTAGCCTTCCAGCAGCATGTCGCCGTTGACGTCGGCCTCCCAGATGTCTTCGAGCGCGCGCGTGGCCGTGTCGTCGGCCCGCTCCATCGCCCGCGCGCGTCCTCCCTCGCGACGCAGCACGTAGAGCGACTGCGCACCGCCGTCGCCCTTGATCGCTTCCCACGCGGCCCCGGTCGCAGGGCTCAGGATGTCGTCGATGAAGAGTCGCATCTCCGCCGGGCTGCTGGGCCCTTCCTGGACGCAGAGCACGTCCGGCGCGAGCGCCGCGATGACGCGGGCGACCCGCCCGGCCGTCTCGCGCGCGGCCTCGGGCGGCGTGCCGGTGGCGGGGCGCATCTCGCCGTTCACCTCGCGGGCCGGCTTGAAGGTGCCCCAGACCGGGGTGTCGTTGCCTCCGATCCAGCGGTTCATCCACTCGATGTTCCAGTTGACGATCCGCATGGTCGTGCCCTCCTGTCCGAAACTCTAGCAGAGGGAGCACAATCGAGTGCAAAGTCTTCGTTGAAGACTTTGGAAAGACTATTCGCCGAATAGTCTTTCGCCTCAGTCCCAGCCGAGGATCACCTGTACGCGGCTGCGCGTGTTGAGGCGATTGAACCCCCCGAAATCGAGCGCGCGGCCCTGCAATTGCATATGAAGCGCAGCGATCTGACGAGTGGAGAGCGTGCTGGCGTCCACATCGCGGAAGCCGAGCAGGTTCAGTCGTTGCTGGACCGAAGCGACGAGCTGCGCGTTCGGTTCGGCGACCGCGGGCACCGCCACAGTCAGGGCGATGGCGAGGGCGAGGAGCAGGGGAAGTCGTATCATCTATCCTTTCCTCGATCTGCGGATCCCGCGGAGCGGCCCCTCGGGGATGACCTCAGTTCTTGTCGATGATGCGTTGCAGCAGCCCGCCCCGCAGGATCGATCGGATCCGTGCTTGCGTATCGCCGTTGGAGCGGCCCTCGTGCAGGGCCACGTCGATCAGCGAGAGTTGCTGGTTCGAGAGCCGCCGCACATCGGTGTCGAAGCCGTAGTGGCGCAGTTCCCGTGCGATCCGGCCGCGCTTGCCGGTCAGCTCGGGCGCGTCGCCCACGATGCCCGGCGGCGGCGGGACGAAGACGCCCTGCGCCGCGGCGGGGGCGGCAAGCGGCAGAGCCAGCACCAGGGTCCAGGTCAGGGCGAGACGGGTCATCGGAAAACTCCTTGGTTGCGACGGAGCATAGAAGCCCCGGGCCGCGATGCAAAATCATCCCTGTGTGACGGGTCGTGAACGGCGTGTCAGCCCTTGCCGACGTTTTCTGCGAAACTCTTCTCGAAGGCGGCTTGCTGATCGGGCGTCGCCTCGGTCTGATGGCGGGCTTTCCATTCGGCGAAGGGCATCCCGTAAAAGGCTTCGCGGGCCTCTTCCTTCGACATCTCGATCCCGCGCTCGGCGGCCGCCTCGCCGTACCAGCGCGACAGGCAGTTGCGGCAAAACCCGGCGAGGTTCATCAGGTCGATGTTCTGTGCGTCGGGACGCTCGTCGAGGAGGTGCTGGCGCAGGCGCCGGAAAGCGGCGGCTTCGATCTCGGTGCGGGTGGCGTCGTCCATGGTCGATCTCCTCGTCTGGTCTCTTTGAGATGTGCGCGTTTTGCCGCTCGATCAACCGTTCGATGCCGATCGCGGCTCCGGGCTTGGTTCGCCCCGGGTCGGCCGCTACGCTGCGGGAAAACCCCCCGGCCTGTTGCGCTTGCCGGCCCGACAGGGCAGACGTGCGAGCGCTAACAGATTGACCTGAAGGAAAGCGCCCATGAGACGCCACCGCAACGTCAAGATCGTCGCCACCCTCGGTCCGGCCTCCAGCGACTACGACACGATCCGCGCTCTGTTCGAAGCCGGGGCCGACGTCTTCCGGCTGAACATGAGCCACGGCGATCATGACGACATCCGGTCCCGCCACAACATCATCCGCGACATCGAGCGCGACACCGGTCGCCCGATCTGCATCCTGGCGGACCTGCAGGGGCCGAAGCTGCGCTGCGGCGTCTTCGATGGCGATTCGGCCGAGATCGAGGAGGGGCAGAAGTTCCGCTTCGATCTCGACGACGCGCCGGGCGACGCGACCCGCGTGCAGCTGCCCCACCGGGAGATCTTCGACGCCCTGGAGCCCGGCGGCACGCTTCTCGTCAACGATGGCAAGTTGCGCCTGAAGGTCGACAAATGTGGCAAGGACTATGCCGATTGCACCGTCGAGACGGGGGGTACCATCTCCAACCGCAAGGGCGTGAACGTGCCCGACGTGGTGCTGCCGCTCGCCGCGCTCTCCGAGAAGGACCGCAAGGATCTGGAGTTCGTCTGCGATCTGGGCGTCGATTGGCTCGCGCTCTCCTTCGTGCAGCGGGCCGCGGACGTGGAGGAGGCGCGCAAACTCGCCAAGGGCCGCGCCGCGATCCTCTCGAAGATCGAGAAGCCTGCCGCCGTCGATGCCTTCGACCGCATCCTCGAAGCCTCCGACGGGATCATGGTCGCCCGCGGCGACCTCGGCGTCGAATGCCCGGTGCAGGCCGTGCCGCCGATCCAGAAGCGTCTGATCCGAAAATGCCGCGCCGCCGCCAAGCCGGTGATCGTCGCCACGCAGATGCTCGAGTCGATGATCGACAGCCCGATGCCGACGCGCGCCGAGGTCTCCGACGTGGCCACCGCGATCTACGAGGGCACCGATGCGATCATGCTCTCGGCCGAATCCGCGGCCGGCAGCTATCCGATCGAGGCCGTCAGCACGATGAACAACGTCGCCATCGCCGTCGAGAGCGACGGCACCTACCGCGACATCATCGAGGCGAGCCGCTCGGCCAACCTGTCGTCCACCGCCGACGCCATCGTCGCCGCCGCGCGCGAGATCGCCGACACCACCGACGTCAAGGCGATCTGCTGCTTTTCGCATTCCGGCTCGACCGCGCTCAAGGTCTCGCGCGAGCGGCCGCGCGTCCCGATCATCGCGCTCACCCCGGTGCAGGAGACGGCACGCCGCATGGTTCTGTCGTGGGGGATCCATTGCGTCGAGACGCAGAAGGTAGAGCGGTTCAAGTTTGCCGTCGTCTCGGCCGTGCGCGCGGCCAAGGCCTCCGGTTTCGTCGACCTCGACGATCAGGTCGTGGTGATGGCGGGGATCCCGTTCAACATGCCCGGCTCGACCAACATCCTGCGCATCGCGCCCTGCGACGAGCGGTTGATCTTCGGCGCAGAGGCGGACTGACTTGGAGGAGGTCGAGGGCGCGCTCGACGGCCTGTCGGGGGCCTGGGCGGGGATCCCGGCGTTGCCCGATCTCGGCCTGCCGGCGCCTGCCGATCCGCTTCTTCTGGTTGCGATCGCGACCATCGTGTCGGCTTTCGGCCTGTTGGGGCTCGTGACCGGCTGGGTCGAGCGGCGGCTGTCGGTCGCCGCGCTCTTCGCGGCGCTGCTCGGGGCCGCGCTATTCTTCTGGGTCTGGGAGACGGATCGCGCCGCCTTCGACTGGCTCATCGTGCCCGAGGCCTTCATCGAGCTGGTCGCCCGGATCCTGCGATGACGCCGCGTCGGCGCATCGCGCTCGTGACCCTCGTGGTGGACGACTACGACCGGGCGATCGAATACTATGTCGGCACGCTCGGCTTCGAACTGGTCGAGGACATAGCGCAACCGGCCGAAGACAAGCGCTGGATCGTCGTGCGCCCGGCCGGGGCGGAGGGGGCGGGGCTGGTGCTCGGCCGGGCCCGCGACGCGGGGCAAGTGGCGGCGATCGGGATGCAGGGCGGCGGGCGCGTATTCCTCTTCCTCGAGACGGATGACTTCGCGCGCGACTATGCCGACCTCCGGGCCAAGGGTGTCACCTTCGAACGGCCGCCCGCGCGGATGGACTACGGCACCGTCGCCGTCTTCCGGGATCTCTACGGCAACCTCTGGGATCTGATCGAGTACGATCCGCCGCGGGCTTAGGGCGGGTCAGGCGGCCTCGGGCGTGAAGGTCAGCGCACTGCCGTTGATGCAATGCAGGAGCTTGCCCTGCGCGATGACGAGATGGCCGAGGTGCGAGGCACAGCGGCGGCAGTGCACCTCGATCAGGAGAAGCGTGTCGAGCGCGCGCAACTCCTCCTCCGTGAGCCCCTCGGGTACGACCGGCCCCATCGCGCCGGCCTCGCCGCCAAAGTCGGCGTAGACCGAGCGGTCGATCGACGTCAGCACGGCCGCCTCCTCGCTGTGGCGATAGAACAGGAAGCCGATGTCGAGAACGATCTTCCAGCGCGCGTCGTAGACCGGCAGGTCGCAGCCCTTGCAGGCATACATGCCGGCCTCCGTGCTGTCCCAGAGCGGATCGCTCTTCGGGACTTCGGTGCCGCCCTCGCGCAGGATCTTGAACTCGTCATCCGTCAGCATCGCGCGCCATTCCTCTTCCGTCCGGGTGACCTCGTAACGGAAGGCGTCGCCGTGACCGTCGGCACGGGCAGCCGGGGCGATCGCCGCCGCGGTGCCTGCAGGGAGCGCGGCGATGAAGGTTCTTCTGGAAACATCGGACATGGGGTCACCCTTTCAATCGCGTGGATCGCTCCAGTCTAGCGGCCCGAACCTTCACGAGCCATGAAACACTCCGTGACGTCGGCCTGCGGGCGAGGTCATCCGACCGTCAGCCGCCGATCGGTGACAAGAGCGCGGGGTTCTCGACGAGGTTGCGCACGCCATGGGCATGGTCTTCGTCGAAGATGTTGTCCGATAGCCAGGCATCGACGGTGGCGATGTCGACTTTCACGACTTCGGGACGGATCGACCAGCTGACCTGGAAGGGTGACCCGACTTCGTTGTAGCTCGGCCCCGTCGTCGACCCCGCATAGGTGATCGGCGTGCCGGTATCGCTTGGCACGTTGGGTGCCTGGAAGACGCCGTCGATCTCCTGAACCTCGGCCAGCTTTCCGAAGTCTGCGGCGGCCGTGTCGTTGACCAGCACCATCACTTGCGTTTCGACCCTCAATTGCGGGTTGGCCGTCGCATCGCTCAGACAGGAGCCGAGGGTCGGACCGGGCTCTACCTTCGCGGTCGTGTGGACGAAATGCACTTCGATGGTGTCTCCGGGCTCCAGTCCACCATGCCCCCTGTCTGCCACCGTCACGCCGTCATCGGCCAGTTCCGCCTCGGTCAGCGTGCCGGAATAGGCGAAACCGGTGCCGTATCCTTTCCCGTCCCCGTTGCCGATGTAGCTGGTGAACTCGCCGCCTTTGTGCTCCGCGCCTTCATGGAAATGAATGTTGCACAGGTTCATCTCGCTGACCGGCGGGGCCGTGGCGAAGCGGCGCGGGTTCGTTCCCTCGATGGACGACAGATCGCGCGGCGCCTGCGGGCCGAAACCCGCGCCCTCGGTCGCCTTGGCAAGCGCTTCGCGTTGCGCGGCGATCACCTCGTCCGTGACGACCTCTGTCTCGGCCAGGGCCGGAAGCGCCAGTGTCAGTGCTGCGAAGGGCAAAAATCTCGATTTCATCATATATCCTGTTGGCTGTCGCAGGTCGGACCCGCACCGACAGTCAAGCCCGCCACCGCTGGTCGGACAACCCGCGTTTTCGTGAGGACGATCTGTCGTGCCACGGACCACTCCCCCTTGCGTGTCGGGATCATCCCGTCTAAGTGGCGCGCTCGACGTCCGCACGTCCGGCGATTGGGATGCCGAGGCCTGCGCTGAACCAAGGAGATGGAAATGCCCAAGATGAAGACGAAGTCGAGCGCCAAGAAGCGCTTCAAGGTGACGGCGGGCGGCAAGGTCCTCGCCGGTCAGGCCGGCAAGCGGCACGGCATGATCAAGCGCCACAAGAAGTTCATCCGCGACGCCCGCGGTCTGACGACCCTGTCCGCCCCTGACGCGAAGATCGTCAAGGGCTTCATGCCCTACGACCGCTAAGGAGGATCAGACATGTCCCGCGTTACGTCCGGCAAGGTCACCCACGCCCGTCACAAGAAGATCCTGACCCAGGCGAAGGGCTACTACGGCCGCCGCTCCACCACCTTCAAGACGGCCACGCAGGCCGTTGACAAAGCGAACCAATACGCCACCCGCGACCGCAAGAACCGTAAGCGCAACTTCCGCGCGCTTTGGATCCAGCGGATCAACGCGGCCGTCCGCGCGCATGACGCCGAGATGACCTACTCGCGCTTCATCAACGCGCTCGGCAAGGCCGGGATCGAGGTTGACCGGAAGGTGCTCGCCGATCTCGCCGTGCACGAGCCCGAGGCCTTCGCGGCCATCGTGGACCAAGCCAAGGCCGCGGCCTGATCGGGTCTGTGACCGAGAATTGAACGTTTTGGGGCTCCTTCGGGGGCCCCTTTTTGCATTTTGTACGAAAGTCCTTGATGCGCATCCGTCCCGAAACTGCCGCTGATATTGACACGATCCGTGCTCTGACGGAGGCGGCCTTCGCGCCGATGACCTTCAGCGACGGGGACGAGCAGGAGGTGATCGACCGGCTGCGCGCCGACGGAGACCTGACCCTGTCGCTCGTCGCGGAGGACGCGGGTGCGGTCGCGGGTCACGTGGCGTTCTCGCCGGTGACGCTCGGCGTGCCGGGGGAATGGTTCGCGCTCGGCCCGATCGCGGTCTGGCCCGAGCGGCAGGGCGCGGGCCTCGGGCGGCACCTGATCGAAGCGGGGCTCGACGCGCTTCGCGCGCGGAATGCTGCCGGCTGCGTGCTGACGGGGAACCCCGCGCTCTATGGGCGCTTCGGCTTTCGCAACGACCTTGGACTGACCCATCGCACGACGCCGGAATGGGCGGTGCAGGGGCTGGCCTTCGGATCGGTCCGGCCGACGGGCGAGATACGCTTTGCCGCCGGGTTCGGGGAAGGCGTGTGAGCTTGGGTGCAAAGTCTTCGCCGAAGACTTTGCCGAAACTTTTCCGTGAAAAGTTTTCGTCTGCGTTCGACGGACCTCCGCAGCGGGCTAGAACCGGACCATCCACGACCGGAGCCTGACATATGCGCATCCTCGCCCTTCTGCCGCTGATCCTTGCCGCCTGCGTCCCCGCCGCTCCGCCGGGGGAGCGTTCGGTTCTTGCCATCGGAGACAGTGTCATGGCCTGGAACGGACGGGCGGGGATTCCGGAGGCGGTGGCTGCCACGCTCGACCGTCCCGTGGTCGACGGCGCGCAGTCGGGAGCGCATCTGACCCATCCGCGCGCCGCGGCGCGGGCGCTCGGCTTCGACATCACGCAGCAGTTCGAGGGCGGTGGTTGGGACTGGGTGATCCTGACCGGGGGCGGCAACGACCTGCGCGGCCAGTGCAAGACCCCGGCGGAGGCCGGGATCCTCGCGGGGTTGATCGATGCGGATCTGACCGGGGATATCCCGACGCTGATCGCGCGGATCCGGGCGACGGGGGCGAAGGTCGGCTTCGTCGGCTACTACGACGGGGCCGATGCGGAGCCGACGGGATTTTCGCCCTGCCAGGGGGCGTTCGACACGATCAACGCCCGGATGACGCGGCTGGCCGCGCGCGACCGGGGCCTTCTGTTCTTCGACGCGGGCGATGTGATCGAGACCGCCGATACGGGGCTCTACGACCGTGACCTGATCCACCCGAGCCGTCGGGGGTCGGCGGTGATCGGCACGGCGCTCGCGCAGGCGATGCTGCGGTTCGAACAGGGGTCTTGACCTTCCAGTGACTGGAAGCCCTATGTGCGGCGTATGGAGCAACCGACGCTGAACATCGGAGAGGTCGCGGCACGCACCGGCGTGCCGGCGAAGACGATCCGCTACTACGAGGACGTGGGTCTGATCGCGCCGGGTCGCGGGGGCAACGGCTACCGCGCCTTCTCCGACCGGGATGTGCATGAGCTGACGTTTCTCGGTCGGGCGCGTGTGCTCGGCTTCGGCCTCGGGGAATGCCGGGCGCTTCTTGCGCTCTGGCGTGACGAGGGCCGGGCGAGCGCGGAGGTGCGCGCCATCGCCGAGGGCCATCTGGCCGAGATCGACGCGCGACTGGCCGACCTGCAGGCGATGCGCGCGACCCTCGCACGGCTGGTGACGGCCTGCGCCGGCAATGACCGCCCGGACTGCCCCATCCTGGAGACGCTCGGGACGACGACGAAGGACGAGACATGACGAAGACGGCGACCTTGCACCGGATGGTGATGGAGAAGCACACCTGCCCGCACGGTCTGAAGGCGAAGGCGCTATTGGAGCGCCATGGCTATACCATCGACGATCGGCCCCTGACCACGCGGGCCGAGGTGGAGGCGCTGAAGGCCGAGTTGGGGGTGAAGACGACGCCGCAGATCGTGATCGACGGCGAGCGGATCGGCGGGCACGACGACCTGCGCCGGCATCTGGGCCTTTCGGTGCGTGACCCAAAGGCGCTGACCTACCGGCCCGTCCTGACGATCTTCGCGGTGTCCTTCCTGATCGCCATGGCGATCAGCTGGCGCGTCGACGGGGTTATGCTGCAGGGGCAGGTCGTCCCGTGGTTCGTGGCGACGGCCATGTGCTTTCTGGGTGTGCAAAAGCTGCAGGACGTGGACCGGTTCGCGACCATGTTCCTGAATTACGACCTCTTGGCGAAACGGTGGATCCCCTACGGCCACGTCTATCCCTACGTCGAGACCGGGGCGGGTGTTCTGATGCTCGCCGGATTGGCCCCCTGGCTGGCGGTCCCGGCGATGCTCTTCATCGGGACGGTGGGCGCGGTGTCGGTCTTCAAGGCGGTCTATATCGACCGGCGGGAGCTGAAATGTGCCTGTGTCGGGGGCGATTCCAACGTGCCGCTTGGCTTCGTGTCTCTGACCGAGAACCTCGCGATGATGGCGCTCGGGCTCTGGGGGCTTGCCGGGCTTCTGTGACGGTTGCGCGCGGGGGCCGTGCGGGCTATCCCGCCTCCGTTCTCAAGGGGGCCTGACATGGACGATCTTCGCGACAAGTACCTGGGCCGGATTGCCGAAGCGGGCGACGAGGCCGCGCTCGAGGCCGTGCGGCTGGCGGCGGTCGGCAAGAAGGGCGAGGTCGCGCTGAAGATGCGCGAGCTGGGGAAGATGACCCCCGACGAGCGCCAGCAGGTCGGCCCGGCGCTCAATGCGCTGAAGGACGAGATCAACTCGGCCATCGCGGCGCGGAAGGCCGGGCTCGAGGACGCGGCGCTCGACGCGCGATTGCGCGAGGAGTGGCTCGACGTGACGCTGCCCACGCGGGCCCGGCGGCAGGGGACGATCCATCCCGTCAGTCAGGTGACCGAGGAGGTCACGGCGATCTTCGCCGATCTTGGCTTCGCGGTGGCCGAGGGGCCGCAGATCGAGACCGACTGGTACAATTTCGACGCGCTCAACATTCCCGGCCACCACCCGGCGCGGGCCGAGATGGACACGTTCTACATGGCGCGGCAGGACGGCGATAACCGGCCGCCGCATGTGCTGCGCACCCATACGAGCCCGGTGCAGATCCGCTCGATGGAGGCGACGGGCGCGCCGACGCGCATTATCTGTCCGGGGCGTGTCTACCGCGCCGACTACGACCAGACGCATACGCCGATGTTCCATCAGGTCGAGGGGCTCGCGATCGACCGGGACATCTCCATGGCGAACCTCAAGTGGGTGCTGGAGGAGTTCTGCCGCGCCTTCTTCGAGATCGACGGGATCGAGCTGCGGTTCCGTGCCTCGCATTTCCCCTTCACCGAACCCTCGGCCGAGGTCGACATCCGCTGCTCCTGGGAGGGCGGGACGCTGAAGCTCGGGGAAGGCGACGATTGGCTCGAGATCCTCGGGAGCGGGATGGTGCATCCGAAGGTCCTGCAGGCCGGCGGGGTCGACCCGGAGGTCTGGCAGGGCTTTGCCTTCGGCATGGGGATCGACCGGATCGCCATGCTGAAATACGGGATTCCGGATCTGCGCGCCTTCTTCGACAGCGATCTGCGCTGGCTTCGCCACTACGGGTTCGCGGCGTTGCAGGCACCGGCGCGCCACGCCGGTTAAGGAATTGGCAAGCCGGGACTGCTAAGCCCTCGGGCGTGTCCGAGAGGAGATGCCAGTGACCCCGGCCCCACCCGATGCCAAGGCCAGGCCCGGCCTGCCGCGCCCGGATGTGCAGAGCCGCTTGCCGATCGCCAGGATCAGCGAGGCGATCGGCCCTTGCCGGTGGTTCGCGCTCGGGGCGGGCATGATGGCCGTCATCGCGGCCACCAGCGAGGATGAAGACGAACACGCCGCTGCTTTTGCAGAGTTTCTGGACTATCGCGCCCGGTACATGGAGGCGCTGGCCGACCGCGCCGGGATCGGCCAGTTCCTCGGCGGTCTGCCGGAGATCCAGGGACACCGAAAAACGGTCCACGGCTTCAACAAGACGCTCGCTGCGATGTCGGAAGACGAGATCCCGTCGCGCGGCGATGCGCTGGAGCTTGCCCGGTCCGCGCGGCACGACGTTCTGCCGGCGTTCGATGCGATCCTCGATGTCCTCTCTGGACTGCAGGAGACCCAGCGGCAGGACGATCTGCGCCAGATGGCCGAGAAGGCGGCGATGGTCGACGGCATCCTGCGCGAAATGGGGCGCATCGGGCGGATGATCGGGCTTATCTCGATCAACGCATCGGTCGAGGCTGCGCGGGCCGGGGGCGACTCGGGCCGTTCGTTTCAGGTCATCGCGGAGGAGGTGCGCAATCTGGCGCGGCAGTCGTCGGAACTGCTCGAACGGGTGAAGTCCCGACTGGCGGAGGATGCCACGCCACGCCCGCCGACGTAGGAGGGCGGGCTTAGACGTCACTCAAAGATCGGCGTCGGCGGTCTGTTCGCGCAGGCGGCGCAGCAGGTCGGGGTCGATATAGCCGTCGGGGACGAGGCCTTGCGCATCCTGCCAGCGCTGGATCGCGTCGAGCGTGTCGGGGCCGATCTTCGCGTCGATCTTGAGCGGGTCGAACCCTGCGTCGCGCAGGCGCAGCTGCAGCTCGATCCGCTCGTCGTAGCTCAGGGCGCGGTCCTGTCGAGGCCAGCCGGAGCGGATCGGCGGCCCGCCGGCCAGACGGTCGGCCAGATGACCCACGCCGATCACGTAGGCGTCGGCGGTGTTATAGGTCTCGATCACGCGGAAATTCGGAAAGGTCAGGAAGGCCGCACCCTCGTGGCCGGCCGGCACGCGGATGGAGGCCGGGGGGCCCTCGGGCAGGGGCGCACCGCCGGGCGTCGCGACGCCGAGCGCGGCCCAGTCGGCGGGCGTCTTCTCGATGCGCTCGCCGGTCAGCCGGTAGTCGAAGCCCTCGGGCAGCGTGACCTCGAGCCCCCAGGGTTGACCGGTCGTCCAGCCGTTGGCCTTCAAGTAGGCGGCCGTCGAGGCCAGCGCGTCGCGGGGGTCGTCGCCCCAGAGATCGCGGCGGCCGTCGCCGGTGAAATCGACCGCGTGGTCGCGAAAGGACGTCGGCATGAACTGCGTGTGCCCCGATGCGCCGGCCCAGCTGCCGCGGAAGGCGGCGCGCGTGGTGTGGCCGTCCTGCAGGAGGCGCAGGGCCTCGATCAACTGCTCCTCGAAGAAGGCCGCGCGCGGCGAGCCGGCGGCAAGCGTCGCAAGCGCGGAAAGCGTGGAGATGTTGCCGCGAAAGGCCCCGTAGCTGCTCTCGAGGCCCCAGATCGCGGCGACGACATGTCGGTCGACCCCGTGTTCGGCCTCGATCTCCGCCAGCGCATCCGCGTAGCGGTCGACTGCCGCGCGTCCGTTCGCAATGCGCAGGTCGCTGACGGCGGTGTCGAGGTAGTCCCAGATCGTCTTGGTGAACTCGCTCTGGTTGGCGTCGCGGCGCAGCACGTCGGGCAGCATCTCTGCGTTCGCCAGCGCGGTGTCGAAGGTATCGGCCTCGATGCCTGCGGCCAGAGCGCGGGGGCGGAAGGACTCGAGCCACATCGGCAGATCGACGGGGGCCGCCACGGCGGGGCGCTGCACCGGCAGCGGGCTCGTTTCCTGCGCGGTGGCGGGCAGGGCGAGGGCGAGGAGGGAGGCGAGAGTGCGCATGGGCGGAAGGTAGAACGCCGCCGCGGCGGGAGCCAGCGTGTTTCGGAGAGGGCCGAGATCCTCGGGTCAAGCCCGAGGATGACGGTTCTCGGTGCGGCGTGTGCCTTATCGTCGGCGGGGGGCCTTGCGGAGCTTGCGCTTCTTGCCGCCCTTTCGGCCGCCGCGGTTCGGCGTCGCGCGGGTGATCCGGCGCGGCTCGCCCTCGATCCCGAGCAGCTCGAGCACGAGACCGCCGGTCACCGGCACCGCCTCGGCCAGTCGCACCGTCACGCGCTGTCCGAGGCCGATCCGCGTGCCGGTCTCGGTGCCCGTCAGAAGCTGCGCGTCGCGGTCGTAGCGGAAGTATTCGCCCCCGAGCGACCGCACCGGAATGAGCCCGTCCGCCCCGGTCTCGTCGAGCTGCACGAAGGCGCCAAAGCTCTGCACACCCGAAATGCGACCCTCGAACTCTGCCCCGATCTTCTCCGACAGGAAGGCGGCGAGGTAGCGGTCGTTGGTGTCGCGCTCGGCCACCATGGAGCGGCGCTCGGCTTCCGAGATCTGCTTGGCGGTCGCGTCGAGCGTCTCGATGTCGGCCTCCGAAAGCCCGTCGTCGCCCCAGCCGTGGGCGGTGATGAGCGCGCGATGGACGATGAGGTCGGCGTAGCGCCGGATCGGCGAGGTGAAATGCGCATAGGCGCGCAGCGACAGGCCGAAGTGACCGAGGTTCTCCGGTGCGTAGTAGGCCTGCGTCATGGCGCGCAGGGTCGACATGGAGATTAGCTCCGACAGTTCGGTGTCGGCGGCGGCACGCAAGAGCTGGTTGAGGGCCGAGGTGCGCAGGACCTGGCCCTTGGGCATCGAGAAGCCGCTGGCTTTCGCCGTCTCGCGCAGGGCCTCGATCTTGTCCTCGCCCGGCTCCTCGTGGATGCGGAAGAGGAGCGGCGTGCGCCTGCGCAGAAGCTCCTCGGCGGCGGCGACGTTGGCGAGGACCATGAACTCCTCGATCAGCCGGTGCGCGTCGAGCCTATCGCGGAAGGCGACGGAGGTGACGGTGCCGTCGTCGTCGAGGACGATCTTGCGCTCGGGCAGGTCGAGGTCGAGCGGCTCGCGGCGGGCCCGGGCCGCCCTGAGCGCCCCGTAGGCGGCATAGAGCGGCTTCAGTACGGTTTCGAGATGAGGCTCCGTCCGGGCGTTCGGGTTGCCGTCGATGGCGGCCTGGACTTCCTCGTAGTGGAGGGCGGCGGGTGACGTCATCAGGCCGCGATGGAAGCTGTGATCGCGCTTCGCGCCATCCGCGTCGATGACCATGCGCACGGCGATGCAGGCGCGCTCTACCCCTTCGTGCAGGGAGCAGAGATCGCCCGAGAGCGCATCGGGCAGCATCGGCACCACGCGGTCGGGGAAGTAGGTCGAGTTGCCGCGCTCCCGCGCTTCCCGGTCGAGGGCGGAGCCGGGCGTGACGTAGGCTGCGACATCGGCGATGGCGACCCAGAGGACGTGGCCGCCAGGGTTCGCGGGGTCGTCGTCGGGCGCGGCGTAGCAGGCATCGTCGTGGTCGCGGGCGTCCGACGGGTCGATGGTGATGAGCGGCAGGTGGCGCAGGTCTTCCCGGCCGTCGAGCGTGGGCGGGGCGGCGTTCTCGGCCTCCTCGATGCAGGCGTCGGGAAAGTCGTCGCGGATGCCGTGCTGGTGGATTGCGATGAGCGAGACGGACTTGGCCGCTCCGGGATCCCCCAGCCGGGTGACGATGCGGGCCTTCGGCAGGCCCATGCGCGCCTTCGGGCCCGTCTGCTCCGCCTCGACGAGCTCGCCGTCGCGCGCGCCCTCGGTGGCCCCGGCGGGCACCATCCATTCCTTCGTCACGCCCTTTTCGATCGGCACGACGCGGCCGCCCTCGGTGCCGGTGCGGAAGATGCCCAGCACCCGGCGCGGCCCGGTCGAGAGGCGACGGATCAGGCGGCCCTCGTGACTGTGATCCTCGCCCTTCACCTCGGTCAGGCGCATCAGCACGCGGTCGCCTACGGCCAGTGCCGGGTCGTCCTTGCCAGGGACATGCAGGATGCGCGGCTCGGGGGCGTCGCCCTGCCAGTCGTGGGGGGCGAGGAAGAGGTCGCCGTCGGCATCCGGGCCCGTCACCTTGAGCACGGCCACGGGCGGCAGGCGGTTCGGGTCGTCGTAGCTGCGCTTGCGCTTCGTCAGGTGGCCCTCGGCCTCCAACTCCTTCAGGAGACGCTTGAGGTCGATGCGCGCCGCGCCCTTGATGCCGAAGGCCTTGGCGATATCGCGCTTGGAGGTCAGGGCGGGGTTGTCGGCGATCCATTGCAGGATCTGCGGCTTGGTCGGAAGCTGGCTCATGGCGGGGCAGCTAGCACGGGGCCGGCCCCTTATCCACGGCGGATGACCGGGGCGAGGCGGGGCTTCGGCGCCTCCTCCTCGAAGTCGAAGGTGTCGAGCCGCTCGGCGCGCTTGCCGGCGCGTTCGGCGGCGGTCGCGATGCCTTCGACGTCGCGGCGGGCCTGGTCGAAATGGGTTTCGAGCTTCGCGGCGCGTTCGACCACCAGTTCCACGTCGCGCCCCAAGGCGGCGAGCGCGCGGCGGATGTCGCCCGCCTGTTCGCGCATCCGGTGGTCCTTCAGAATGGCGCGGAGCGTGTTGAGCGTCGCCATGCAGGTCGTGGGCGAAACGATCCAGACGCGGGCGGCGAAGCCCTCGCGCACGATCTCCCCGTGGTGGGCGTGCAGGTCGGCGTAGATGGCCTCGGAGGGCAGGAAGAGGCAGGCCCCCTCGGCGGTCTCGCCCGGCAGGATGTATTTCTCGGCGATGGCGCGGATGTGGGTGCGCACGCTCGCGCGGAAGGCGGTGACGCGGGCCTTGTCGTCCGGCTCCTCGCGCAGCGCCTCCCAGGCTTCGAGCGGGAACTTTGCGTCGATGACGAGCGGTCCCGGCGGGTCGGGCATGTGGACGAGGCAATCGGCGCGCCGCCCGTTCGACAGCTGTGCCTGCCAGGTGAAGGCGTCGGGGGGCAGGGCCTTCGCCAGGAGGTCGTGCAGTTGGATCTCGCCGAAGGCCCCGCGGGTCTGCTTGTTTTGCAGGATGTCCTGCAGCCCCAGCACGTCGCCCGAGAGCGCCTCGATCTTCTGTTGCGCGGCGTCGATGACCTGCAGGCGGTGCTGAAGCGCGCCGAGGGTCTCGGCGGTGCGCGTGGCGCTGTCCGACAGGCTCGCGCCCATCTGCGCCTCGGTCCGGCGTTGCGCCTCCGTCAGGGCCGAGAGGCCGCCCGCGAGATGCGCCTGCGTGTGCGTCAGGTCGCGCAGGCGCGTGAGCATCACCAGGATCAGGCCAAGCAGCAGCACGATGCCCGCGCCGCCGATGAGGCCGCCCAGGGTCAGCGGATCGGACAGGTCGAGCGTCATGTGCGCCCGAAGAGCCGCTCGATGTCGGCGAGTTTCAACTCGACGTAGGTGGGGCGGCCATGGTTGCACTGCCCGGAGTGGGGCGTCGCCTCCATCTCTCGCAGGAGCGCGTTCATCTCGGGCGCGGACATGCGCCGGCCCGTGCGGACGGACCCGTGGCAGGCCATGCGCGACAGGATCGCGTCGATCTTCGATTGCAACGACAGCGGATCGGCGTGGTCGTCCTCCTCCAGCTCCTCGATGAGGTCCTGCACGAGGGCCTTGGCCGAACACTGACCGAGGATCGCCGGCGTCTCGCGCACGGCGATGGTGCCCGGCCCGAAGGGCTCGAGCGTGAGGCCGAGCGGCGCGAGGTCGAGTGACAGCAGGCGATCGGCCATGGCCCCGACCTCGACCACCTCGGGGATCAGGAGCGCCTGCGCCCGGATGCCGTGGTCGCGCATCTGCGCCTTCAGGCGCTCGTAGACCAGCCGTTCGTGCGCGGCGTGGGCGTCCACGATCACCATGCCCGTCGCCGTCTGCGCGAGGATCCAGTTCTCGTGCATCTGCGCGCGGGCGGCCCCGAGGGGAAGGGCCTCGGCAGGGCTCTCTTCGGTCCTGACGATCTCCTCGACGCGGGCGGAGGGTTCGGCGAAGCCGGGCATCTCGGGCGCGGGGGCCTGCGCGGTATAGGCCGCGCCGCGTGCCCCGAGGGAGGGCCGGTCCATCTGGTGGCGCGGGGCAGCGGGCCGCTCGGGCGTCATGGCCCCGAGCGTCGCGTCGGAGACGGTGGTGGCGGCGCGGTGCCCCGCCTCGGCCAGGGCATGGCGCAATCCGCTCACGATCAGGCCGCGCACGATGCCCGCGTCGCGGAAGCGCACCTCGGTCTTGGCGGGATGGACGTTGCAGTCGACCAGCACCGGGTCGCAGGTCAGGAAGAGCGCGGCGACGGGGTACCGATCCTTCGAGAGCACGTCCATGTAGGCCCCGCGCAGCGCCCCGGTCAGCATCCGGTCGCGGACGGCGCGGCCGTTTACGAAGAGGTATTGATGCACCGCGTTGCCGCGCGAATAGGTCGGCAGGCCTGCGTGGCCGGTCAGGCGGAAGCCGTCGCGCTCCGCGTCGATGGAGAGAGCGTTCGCACCGAAGTCGCGGCCGAGAACGGTGGCGAGGCGGTCGCCCGACGAGGCGGCGGCATCGACGCGAAAGAGGGCGCGGTCGCCGCCCTCGCTCAGGTCGTGGAGCGCGAAGGCCACGCCCGGTTCCGCTATGGCGAGGCGCTTGATCGTATCGGTGACGGCCATGGTCTCGGAGCGTTCCGACTTCAGGAACTTCAGCCGCGCAGGCGTCGCATGGAAGAGATCGCGCAGTTCCACCACCGTGCCGGCGCGCAGGGCGGCGGGCTTCACCGGGTCCATGCGCCCGCCCGAGACGTGGATCGTCGCCGCGCCGTCGCTGCCCGCGGCGCGCGAGGTGATCGTGAGCCGACCGACCGCGCCGAGCGAGGGTAACGCCTCACCGCGGAAGCCGAAGGAATGGATGTTGAGAAGGTCGCTGCCGTCGATCTTGGAGGTCGCGTGGCGGCTCAGGGCGAGCGGTAGGTCCGCATCGGCGATGCCGTGGCCGTCGTCGGTGACGCGGATCAGCGTGCGTCCGCCATCGGCGATGTCGATGCGGATGCGGCTCGCGCCGGCATCGAGGGCGTTCTCCACCAGCTCCTTCACGGCAGAGGCGGGGCGTTCCACCACCTCGCCCGCAGCGATGCGGTTCACCGCGCCTTCGTCCAGCTGACGGATGCGGGGGAGGATCATCTTGTGTTCATACGCGCCCATTCCCCAAGGGGTAGCATGGACGCGCGGGATTCGGAAAGGTCAGAAGCTGCCCGACCGGAGGCCGTCCGGCTGCCCGACGACGACGAAATGGAGGTCTTCCGGCCGCAGGAGTTCGGCGGCGACGCGCTTTACGTCGTCGAGCGTCACGGCCTCGATCCGGTCGTTGCGGTTCGGGATGTAGTCGATCGGCAGGTCGAGGCTCTGCATCCCCGTCAGAATGCCGGCAATCCGCGAATTCCCGTCGAACCGGAGCGGGTAGGCCCCGGTCAGATAGGTCTTCGCGGCGTCCAGTTCCTCCGGCGTCACACCCTCCTCGGCGATGTGCGCCCATTCGGCGCGGACGATCTCGATCGCCTCGGCCGCCTTGTCGTTCGAGGAGGAGAATTGGCCCAGCATCTCTTCCGACTTGTCGCGGGGCGACAGGAAGGTGCCGATGCCGTAGGTCAGGCCCCGCTTCTCGCGCACTTCCGTCATGAGGCGGCTGTCGAAGCCGCGGCCGCCGATGATGTGGTTCAGGATGAAGGCCGCGAAATAATCGGGGTCGTCGAAGGCGATGCCGGAGTGGCCGAAGAGCACGACCGACTGCGGCGACGGAAAGTCGACGACCGTGATGCCGCCGTCGAGCGCCGTCTCGACCTCGGGGATATCGACCGGATCGCTTTCGGGCAGGTCGCCCAGAAGACGGTCGAGCAGGGGGGCAAGCTCTTCGGCGGTGATGTCGCCGGTCACGCCGACGCGCGCGCGGTCGCGGGTGAGCGCGCGGGTGTGCGCGGTGCGCAGGTCGTCGATGTTGAGCGCGGCGACGGTCTCGGGCGTGCCCTCGATCCTGCTGCCGTAGGGATGCTCGGGGAAGCTCAGCGCGGCGAATGTCTCCCCGGCGATCTCCTGCGGGTCGCGGGCGTCGGCGGCGAGGCCGGCGAGCACCTGCTCGCGGACGCGCTCCACCGCCTCGGGGTCGAAGCTGGGATCGACGAGGGCCGCACGCATGAGGTCGACGCTTTCCTCCCGGTTCTCGGTCAGGAAGCTCAGGCCGATCGTCACGCTGTCGTTGTTCGCGTCGAAATCGGTTCGGGCGGCCAGGGCCTCGCGCCGTTCGGAAAAGGCCCGGGCGTCCATGTCGCCGGCTCCTTCCTCGAGGAGGCCCATCATCAGGTAGGTCGCGCCCCGCGCCTCGAGCGGTTCCTCGTTGGCCCCGCCCTCGAACTGCACCTCGATCGAGGTGAAGGGGATCGAATGTTCCTCCACGAGCCAGGCGGTGATTCCGCCGGGCGTGGTGATTTCCTGGATCTCGACCTCCGCCACGGCGGGCAGGGGCAGCAGGATCGCCGCGGCGAGCGCGGTGGTCAGACGGGCGATCATTGGTCGGTCTCCTCCGGCTGGGTGATCTGCGGGGCGGGCACCTCGGTCGCAGGTGCCTCCGGGTCCGCGGGCGCGGCTGGGGTCTCCGGCGCCTCCGGTAACGTTGCGGTACCGGGGGCCTGCGACACGGGCTCGATCCGCGCCGCGGTCGGGGGTGCCGCCGGTTCCGGTTTCCTGAGGTATCCCGTCACCGACCGCTCGGGCCGGAAGACGCGGCGCGCGGCGGCGAGGATGTCCTCCTCCGTCACGGCGGCCAGGATCTCGGGCCAGTCGAGCACGTCCTGCACCGTCAGGCCGCTGGTGATCGCCGTGCCGAATTCGCGCGCGCGGCCTTGCAGGCTGTCGCGTTCGTAGATCGAGGCGGCGCGGATCTGGGTGCGCATCCGCTCGAGCTGCGCGGGGTCGATCCCCTCTTCCAGGATGGTGTCGATCATGCGATCGAGATCGGCTTCGGCCTGTTCCAGCGTGCGGTCCGGCGTCGGCAGGACGGCGAGGCTGAAGGTCGTGTCGTCGTAGGACGTGCCGCTGTAGGAGGCCTGTGTGTAGAGCGCGACGCCCTCCTCCTGCTCGAGGATCCGGCCCATGACCGAGGTGGCCGGCGAGCCGCCCATGATCTCGGCCAGAAGGGTGAGCGCCGCGGCCTCCTCCTGATTGCCCGTGTCGCGTTCGGGCGCGAGGTAGCTGCGGACGACATAGGGGTTCGAGACGCGCGCATCTTCGTAGGTCAACCGCCGGGGCGAGACCTGCGGCGGCTCCGAAGGACGCACGCGGGGCCCGAGCCCCGGGGTCGGCTCGATCGGGCCGTAGTGCGTCTCGGCAAGCGCGCGGACCTCCTCGGGCTCGACGTCGCCGGCGACGATCAGCGTGGCGTTGTTCGGTGCATAGAAGCGACGGTAGAAGGCAAGCGCATCCTCGAGCGTCAGCTCCGAGACCTCGTGCCTCCAGCCGATGATCGGGATGCGGTAGGGATGGTTGAGGTACTGCGCGGCGCTCCGCATCTCACCGAAGATCGCGCCGGGGTTCGACTCCGTCCGCTGCGCGCGCTCTTCCAGGACGACGTCGCGTTCGGTCAGCATGTCCTCGTCGTCGAGCACGAGGTTGCGCATCCGGTCCGCCTCCATCCGCATCATCAGCTCCAGCCGGTCGGCGGCGACGCGCTGGAAGTAGCCGGTGTAGTCGTAGGAGGTGAAGGCGTTGTCCGAGCCGCCTTGCGCCGAGACCGTGCGGCTGAACTCCCCCGGCTCCAGCGTGTCGGTGCCCTTGAACATCAGGTGCTCGAGAAAATGCGCGATGCCCGACTTGCCTGGCGGCTCGTCGGCGGCCCCGACGTCGTACCAGACCATATGCACGACGACGGGGGCGCGGTGATCCTCGATCACGATGGCCTCCATGCCGTTGTCGAGGGTGAAGGTCGTCACGGTGTCGTCGGTGACCTGCGCGAGCGTCGGCTGGGCCAGCATAAGCGGCAGCATCAGGCCGGCGACGAGAGTGCGAATGGGCAAGGGCGTCTCCTCCGGAAGTCCTCGTTTGGGGATGGACCTATGCGGTGCACCGCGCAATTCAAAGGCACCTGACGCTGGTGTGAGCGGGTGGCGGCCGGTCGCGGTCAGCCGGTGTAGGCGGTCACCTCGATTTCGACCCGGGCCGTCGCGGGCGACAGGCGCGCGACCTCGACGATGGTGCTGGCCGGCAGGGCAGTGGCAAAGGCGGCGCGGTGCAGGGGCGTGATGGCGTCGGCGTCGTCGAGATCGGTCAGGTAGACGGTGGAGCGCACCACGGCGTCGAAGCCCGTGCCCGCCTCCGTGAGCGCGGTCTCGACAAGCGCGAGGGCCGCGCGGAATTGCCCCTCCGTGTCGCGCGACAGATCGTCGCCCCGCGCCATCGTGCCCGAGACCCAGACATGCGGCCCCGCCTGAACGGCGCGGCTGTAGCCGTAGTCGTCTTCCGATGCGTAGCCCGAGCGGATCCGCCGCCGGGCGCTCATTGCGTCGCCGGGTCGGGCGGCGCGGCCACCGTGCGGACGCCGATGCGGCGCAGGCGGTAGAGCTCGGCATATTGGTCGAGCGACTGGCTGCGGTAGGCCTTGAAGTAGGTCGAGACGCTGAACACACGTTCGAGCAGGCGGGCGTCGTTGGCGCGACGGAACGCCAGATCCTCGGCGGCAAGCTGACCGCGGATGTTGCCGTTCACTCCGTAGCGCTGAACGCTCGCCAGCAGGCGGCCGTCGGCATTGCTGCCGCGGGAGGCGTTGCCGCCGAGCGCCGCGACGGCCTCGGCCTCGGGCTGTCGGTCCACACGGTTCGCGCCGCCGGGCGTGGGCGCGGGAAGGGCCGCGAGGTCCGGCGGCGTCTCGAGCGGGCGCGTCGGCAGGATCGAGAACTCGTCCGGCGTCCGGTCGGTCTTGCGGATGTTGAAGAGCTGCGGGTTGTCGCGCGCGCAGGCGGCCAGCATCGCCACCAGCACCCCCATCCCGATAAGCCGTCCGATCATTGCGAAGGCTCCCTTTCCTGCCTTTGCCCGTTCCTAGCCCATGCCCGGCCCGGCGTCACGGGGTCTTCGACGCCTTGGCCCTGCCATCCTCTCCGAAGAAGATCAGCCCCGCCGCACCGGCGAAGATGAAGACGTCGGCCAGGTTGAAGGCATAGGGGTTCTGGATGCCGCAGCAGGACATGTTGAGAAAGTCCGCCACCGCGCCGTAGATCACCCGGTCGAGCGCATTGGCGAGCGCGCCGCCGACGATGAGACCCGCCGAGATGAACCCGAGCGGTCGCGTGAAGCTGCGCGCCCAGCGGATCAGGAGGGCCGAGACGGCCACCGCGATCGCCACCAGAAGCCAGCGTGCGCCGGCCCCCGAGAGGAGGCCGAAGTTGATGCCCTCGTTCCAGCCCATGCGGAAGACGAGGAAGGGCGGCAGCACCTCCATCACGAGCCGGGTCTGCAGGTCGAGGAGATGCACGACCAGAACCTTCGAGAGCTGGTCGATGCCGAAGGCGGCGAGGGCGGAGATCCAGAGCGCGCGCATCAGTGACGGAAGTGCCGCATACCGGTGAAGACCATGGCGAGCCCGGCGTCGTCGGCGGCGGCGATCACCTCGTCGTCGCGCATTGAGCCGCCGGGCTGGATCACCGCGGTCGCGCCCGCCTCGGCGGCGGCAAGCAGACCGTCGGCGAAGGGGAAGAAGGCGTCGGAGGCCACGACGGAACCCACGGCGGCGCTCTCGGACAGGCCCAGCACTTCGGCCACGTCGAGCGCCTTGCGCGCCGCGATGCGGGAGCTGTCGAGGCGGCTCATCTGGCCCGCCCCCACGCCGACGGTCGCGCCGTCCTTGGCGTAGATGATGGCGTTGGATTTCACGTGCTTGGCGACGGTCCAGGCGAACATGAGGTCGCGCATCTGGGCCTCGGTCGGGGCCAGCTTGGTGACGACCTTCAGGTCGGCGGGCGCGATATGGCCCGCGTCCTTGTCCTGCACGAGCCATCCCCCCGCGACCTGCTTCATGGCGCGGTTCGGGGCCTTCGGGTCGGGCAGGGTGCCGGTGGTCAACAGGCGCAGGTTCTTCTTGGCGGCGAAGACGGCCCTTGCCTCCTCGGTGGCGTCGGGGGCGATGACGACCTCGGTGAAGATGCCGGCCATGAGTTCCGCCGTCTCCGCGTCCAATGTGCCGTTCAGGGCGACGATGCCGCCGAAGGCCGAGGTCCGGTCGCAGTCGAAGGCACGCTGGTAAGCCTGGGCGAGGGTGTCGCCGGTCGCCACGCCGCAGGGGTTGGCGTGCTTGATGATCGCGACGGCGGGTCGGTCGGTGAATTCGGCCACCAGTTCGACGGCAGCATCGGTGTCGTTGATGTTGTTGTAGCTCAGGTCCTTGCCCTGATGCTGCGTCGCGGTGGCGACGCCGGGGCGCGCGCTGCCGTCGGTATAGAAGGCGGCGGTCTGGTGCGGGTTCTCGCCGTAGCGAAGCGTCTGGGTCAGGGTTGCGGCGGCGGCGATGCGGCGCGGCGTCTCCTCGAAGCGGGCCATCCAGGTGGCGACGGCGGCATCGTAGGCGGCGGTGCGCCCGTAGGCGATGGCCGACTGACGCTGCCGGAAGGGCAGGGTCGTCGCGCCGTCGTTGGCGTCGAGTTCTGCGAGCAGCGCGGCGTAGTCCTCGGGGTCGGTGACGACGCAGGTGAAGGCCTGGTTCTTGGCGCCCGCGCGGATCATGGCAGGGCCGCCGATGTCGATGTTCTCGATGCAGGTCGCCTCGTCCGCGCCGGAGGCCACGGTGGCCTCGAACGGGTAGAGGTTCACCACCAGCAGGTCGATCCCGCCGATGCCATGCTCGTCCATGGCCGCCGCGTGGTCGGGGTTGTCGCGGAGCGCCAGAAGCCCGCCATGGACCTTCGGGTGCAGCGTCTTGACGCGGCCGTCCATCATCTCGGGAAAGCCTGTGACCTCGGCCACGTCCTTGACCGTCAGACCCGCGTCGCGCAGCGCCCTGGCCGACCCGCCGGTCGACAGCAGTTCCACGCCACGCGCGGCCAGCGCCTGCCCCAGGTCGATCAGCCCCCCCTTGTCCGAGACGGAAATGAGGGCGCGTTTCAGCGGCACGGCAGTCATGGGCACATCCTTCAGAGGCCTTCGGCGTCGGTCGGCGGCAGCTCCGTCGCCTCCTGCGCGCGAGTCAGGGTCCAATCGATGGTCGCGGCATAGGACACAAGGGCGTCGGATAAAACCACCTGTTGCGCCGCGCGCGGCTTCAGCCGTCCGGGTTCGAGGTGGACGGAGGGTTCCAGCGAGAGCTTCATCTCCTGCCCGGGCCGGAACACCCAGATTTCGCCCGAGGGCAGCGCGAGCGAGACGGCCCGCCCACCCATGTCGATCTCGGCCTCGGTGTCGGGATGCAGGTGGAAGCGGATCGCGAAGGGCAGGCCGCGCGGCCGCAGGTCGGCGCGGGCATCGTCGAGCTGCTCCTTGTCGGCATTCGTCATCGCGCGCAGCGACTCCTCGCCTTCGAGCGTGCGGCCATCGGTCGAGAGCACCAGCCGCCTAAGATGCGTGAGCCCATGCGTGCGCCCGTAGCCATCGTGCGAGAGCACCACGGTCGAGGCCCGGCGCGAGGCGCTGCGCTGCCACTGCACCTTGCGCGGCGGCTGGATCAGGGGCGCGATCTGCCGCTTGCCGACGTCGAGAAGCGGCCCGACCCGCGCGCTCGACCAGCCGGTGATCTCCAGCGTCGAATGGGACGCCGTGGCCCGCCCGGCGCGGTGCCAGTCCGGCCCGAAGGCCCCGCCGGGGCCGCAATTGACGATAACCGGGCAATTGCCGCTCGTCATCTCGAAGGCCAGCGTCGAGGCATGGCCCGAGCCGCTGGCCGCGCCGGTCGGCGGCGGCCCGGCGTCGACGATGAGCGTCGTGCGTCCGTGTGTCATCGGCGCGAACCCCATGGCGAGGCCGCTGTCGTTGCGCGTGCGGATGCCCGAATTGGCCAGCACCCGGTCCAGTCGCCCCGGCCGCCCGCGCCCGCCCCCGTGGAAGCGCGCCAGCCCACCGTCGGCGTGACGCAGCGCGCGCAGCGTCGGCACGATCCGCCCCTGCGCCGCCAGCAGGTCGTCGGGTGCCCGGCCCTGCGCGGCCAGCGCCTCGATCGCCCAGCCAAGGAGCATCGCCACCTCGAGGAGCGCCTCCGGGTTGCGGGCTGCGATCCCGCCGTCGGCCCCCACGTCGTCGCGTGCAGCCGCGGTCAGCGCGCGTGTCGCCGCCGGGGCCACGTCCGACATGCCCTCGAGCGTGAGACCCGCGTAGAGAAGCCCTGTCAGGGCCTCGATCCGGGCCAGGCCCGCGGGAGCCTCGTCCCATTCGTCCCGGAGATAGGCCGCCTGACGGTAGAGAAGGTCGAAGTAGAGTTTCTGATCCCGCGTCGCCATCCCGGCGAGCAGGGTCGGCGCGTGGCTGATCTGTCGCAGGAGCCGCCGCCCCGTCAGGGCCGCATCCCAGCCCGGGCCGCGTCCGCGACCGAACCGGCGACCCCAGTCGAGCACCCAGGCCTGCGCCGAGTCGCGCGCACCCCGGCCCCCGGCGGCCAGCATATCGTCGAGCCAGCCCATTCCGTGCAGCTGCATTTCGAACGGGGTCGAGGGGGGCGTCACGTCCCACGGGCTCCGCCCCGGAGCCTCCACCAGTTGGCCCGCAAGGTGCCAGAGCCCCGACAGGATCTGCTGCCCCCGGCGAACCGACCCGGTGCCGCGTGGCTCGGGCTGCCAGACGAGGCTGCGCGTCCCCTTGGGTGCGCGCGCGCGGGTCAGCCGCCAGCCGGTACGGATACGATCGCGGAAGCTCTGAGTGCTCATCCTGACTGCCCTGCGGGGTCTGTTTCGACCCATTGGCACGAGAGTTTACGCCCGCCGGCGCGATCTGTCACGCCGGCGGTGCCGCCCCATGTTTCAGAACCGCAACGAAGAAGCCGTCCATGCCGCCCCGCTCGCGCCAGAGGTCGGGCAGGAGGCGCAGCCCCTCGGGCACCTCCGCCGCCTCGGGCAGGCCGAGCGACGCCGGGTCGGGCGTGACCGTCAGGAGGCCCGGGTGCCGCTTGAGCGCCGCGCGGACCTGCAACTCTCCCTCCAACGGCAGGAGGGAACAGGTGCAGTAGACGACCGGACCGCCGTGTTTCACGAAGCCGAGGGCGCGGTCGAGGAGGCGGTACTGCAGCTTCGACAGCGCTTCTACGTCACGGCTCTCGCGCAGGTGCGGCAGGTCCGGGTGGCGGCGGATCGTGCCCGTGGCCGAGCAGGGCGCATCGAGGAGGACCGCGTCGAAGGGAGCTTCGGGTTCCCAGTCGAGTGCATCCGCCACGACGATCTCCGCCTCGAGCCCCGTGCGCTCCAGGTTCGCGCGCAACCGGCCGAGCCGCCCCTCCGAGACGTCGAGCGCGGTGACCTTTGCGCCGGCCGCCGCAAGCTGCATCGTCTTGCCGCCGGGCGCGGCGCAGAGGTCGAGCACCCGCAAGTCCGCCACGTCGCCGAGACAGCGCGCGGGTGTCGTGGCGGCCGCGTCCTGCACCCACCAGTCGCCCGCGGCAAAGCCCGGCAAGGTAGAGACCTGCCCCCCGGCGAGGCGCAGCGATCCGGTCGGCAGTTGCTCCGCGCCGGGGATCTCCGTCGGGCGCTGCGGCGTCAGGTCGAGTGGGGCCCCGGCCAGGTGCGCGGCCTCGATGGCCGCGAGGCGCTCGGGTCCGAACGCCGCCTTCACCGGCGCACGCAGCCAGGCGGGCAGGGCGGGTGGCGGCAGGGCTTCCCAGGCGGCGCGGTCCTCGGCCAGCCGGCGCAGCACGGCATTGACGAGGCCCGACTGCTTCACGCTGCGCGGCGACATCCGGGCCAGGGCGACGGCGTCGTTGACGACGCCATGGGGCGCGGCCCCGTCCTCGAAGATCTCGACGAGCGCCAGCCGGAGGATGTCGCGCACCCGCGCCGCCGGCGCGCGCTCGAGCGTGGCCTTCAGGAGCGCATCCGCGCGCCCCATGTGGCGCAGCGTGAGCCCCGCGAGCCGCAGGGCCCGTGCCGCGGCGGCTCCCTCGAGCCCCGACGCGCCGTCGGTGAGCATCCGTCCGTCGCGCAGCACATGCGCCAACAGGCGCAACGCGCCGAGACGGGTGGCGAGGCTTTCGGGCATCTCGCGTTTGGGCTTCGGCTGCGACATGGGGCTTCCTTGCAGATCAGGGCTCGGGGCGTATATCCAAAGCAACGTCCCGGCAAGGAGAGCGATATGACCGGCCCGAACCGCATGTCCGTCGACCCCGGCGCGATCCCGCAGGCTGCCGGCGACGCGCCCGCCTGTCCGACGACGGCCCGCGACCGGGGCGTCGATCTCACGCCGCTCTCGCCCGAGGCGGAGGCCGCGCGCCGTGCTGCCCTGCCGGAGGTTGCCCGCCGTGCGCTTGAAGAGGCGGAGGCCCGCAAGCGCGCCGAAATCGACCTGCCGCCGGAACTTGGTGGCCGCGATGGGCCCGAGCCCGTGCGCTACGGCGACTGGGAACTCAAAGGGATCGCCATCGACTTCTAAGGGGCCTCCTCTGGCCCCAAATACGCCGACGCGACGGAACGACCCGGCTCACCGCAGGGTCAGATCGGCCACGTCGCCCGTGCCCCGGTCGGCCTGGAACCGCAGCACGTCGCCCTGAACCGCGACAGTCTGGCAGTTGCGCGGGAAGTCGCGGATCGCGGAATTGAGCGTGCGGCAGAAATAACCGCCCTCCCAGTCCCAGCGGCCGGTCACCCGAAACCCGAAACCGCGTCCGGCGATCGCGCCATCACTCGTCACCACGAGGCCCACGCCGTCGCCCGTCAGGCGCTTGCCCTGCACGAGCGAGAGGAACGTCGCGCGGTCGGTCACCGGCTCGAACGCCAGGGCGGTCGAGGGAAAGAGGATGAGAGCGATCAGGAACGCGCGCATGGAAGCCTCCGTTGCGGGATGCTCCGGAAGCTAGGGCGCGATCAGCGCAGGCCCAGCACGTCGAGCATGTCGTAGGCCCCTGGCGGTCGCCCCTGTGCCCAGAGCGCGGCCTTGAGGGCCCCGCGCGCGAAGACGCTGCGATCCGAGGCCTGGTGGCGCAACGTCAGGCGCTCGCCGTCGGCCATGAAGATGACGTCATGATCGCCGATGACGTCGCCGCCGCGGATCGCGTGGAAGCCGATGCGCCCCGGCTCCCGCGCGCCGGTGATCCCGTCGCGGCCCCTGTCGGCCATGGCGTCGAGGTCTACGCCCCGGCCCTCCGCCGCCGCCTCGCCCAGCATGAGCGCGGTGCCGGAGGGGGCGTCGACCTTGTGGCGGTGGTGCGCCTCGACGATCTCGATGTCGTAGTCCGCGTCGAGGCTCGCCGCCACGCGCCGCACCAGCTGCGTCAGCAGGTTGACGCCGAGCGACATGTTCCCTGCCCGCACGATCGCGGTTTGCTCCGCCGCCGTGTCGATGGCGGCGATGTCCTCCGCTGTGAGCCCCGTCGTCCCGATGACATGCGCGCAGCCCGCCTCGGCGCAGAGGCGGGCCATGGCGACGGTCGCGGACGGCGTGGTGAAGTCGATCACCGCGTCCGCGCCCGCCACCACCCGCGCCGCATCGTCGGTCACGGGCACGCCCGTCGCCGCACCGCCGGTCGCGGTGCCGTAGTCCGTGCCGACCCAGGCGTGACCCGAGGCTTCGGTCACGGCGACGAGGCGCATGTCCTCCGCTCCGTCGATCAGCGCGCAGAGCATCCGCCCCATCCGGCCCGATCCGCCCATCACCACGATCCCCGTCTGCGCCATCTTCGCCTCCTTCGGTTCCGCCCGGTTTGCTGGAACCGGCGCGCCCATGCAACGCTTGCACTCGGGCGGCGGCGCAAATATCTGCCACCGTCTCAGGAGGCAGCCATGGCACGACACCCGAACGAACCCCGCGGCCCGTCGCAGCGTCAGCTGCGCGTAGGCGAGGCGATCCGGCGCAAGCTGTCGGAGATTCTGATGCGCGGCGAGGTTCACGACGAGGAGCTGAACGCGCTGATGATTACCGTCGGCGAAGTGACGGTGAGCGCCGATCTCAAGATCGCGACCGCCTGGGTCCTGCCGCTCGGCGGGGAGAAGAAGGACGAGACGATCGCCGCGCTCAAGCGGTGCAAGGGGCAGCTGCGGCATCTGGTGGGCAAGGACATGACGCTGCGCCACGCGCCGGACCTGCGCTTCCGCATCGATGAGACCTTCGACCGGATGGATGCGACCCGCGCGCTCTTTGCCGACGAACGGGTGGCGCGCGACGTCGCGGCCCCGCGCGACGATGACGGCGATGGGGGCGACGCGGGCGAGGGAGGCGGCGAATGATCCGCCTCGCGGCGCTGATCCTGGCGCTGACGACCGGTGCCGCCGCCGCCTGCGAGACGCTGCGCCACCGGGAGCGGACCTTCACCGTTTGCACCGCCGACCTTGCGCAGCACCGCATCGAAACCCGGCTCGCCGGCCCCGAAGGCACGCCGCTCGGTAGCTTTGTGGCCCTTGAACAGGCGGAGGAGGAGCCGATCGCCTTCGCCATGAACGGCGGCATGTATCACCCCGACCGCCGGCCGGTCGGGCTCTACGTCGAGGACGGGGCCGAGGCGAAGCGCATCGTCACGCGGGAAGGGCCGGGGAACTTCGGCCTGCTGCCGAACGGCGTGTTCTGCGTGCGCGAGGAGCGCGCCGATGTGATCGAGAGCCGGGCCTTCGCTGCCGATCCGCCCGGCTGCACCCATGCCACGCAATCGGGGCCGATGCTCGTCGTCGACGGTGCGCTCCATCCCCGGTTCCTGCGCGACAGCCCGTCGCGGAAGCTGCGCAACGGGGTCGGGGCCGCGCCGGACGGACGGCGTGTGCATTTCGCGATCTCCGATGTGCCGGTGACCTTTCACGAGATGGCGACGCTCTTTCGCGACGTGCTGGGCGTGCGCGACGCGCTCTTTCTCGACGGCTCGGTCTCGCGCCTCCATGCGCCGGCGCTCGGACGCAGCGACGGAGGTCGACAGATGGGCCCGATGCTCGTCGTGACGGAACGCTGAGATGGGTCGACGCAAGAAGGGCAATCCCGTCCACGGCTGGCTGATCGTCGACAAGCCGGCCGGCGTCACCTCCACCCAGGTTGTGGGCAAGGTGCGCTGGGCGCTCGATGCGCAGAAGGCCGGCCACGCGGGCACGCTCGACCCGGACGCCACGGGGGTGCTGGCCGTGGCGCTGGGCGAGGCGACGAAGACCGTGCCCTTCGTGACCGATGCGCTCAAGTGCTACCGCTTTCGTGTGACCTGGGGGGCGGAGACGACGACCGACGATGCCTCCGGCAATGTGACCGCGACCGCCGATGCCCGGCCCGACCCCGTGGCCATCGACGCGGCGCTCGCCGACTTCCGGGGTGACATCCTGCAGGTGCCGCCGCAGGTCTCGGCGGTGAAGGTGGAGGGCGAGCGCGCCTACGACCTTGCCCGCGAAGGCGTGCAGATGGACCTTGTCGCGCGCCCGCTTCACGTGGCGCGGCTCGACATCGTTGCGGCCGACGACAGCGGCGCGGAGTTCGAGATGGTCTGCGGCAAGGGTGGGTACGTGCGCTCGATCGCGCGCGATCTGGGGCGCGCGCTCGGCTGCCTCGGTCACGTCGCCTGGCTGCGGCGCAGCTGGTCCGGCCCGTTTCGCGCCGAGGACGGTCTGTCCTTCGAGGATGTCGACCGCATGGCTCGCACGCCCGCGCTGCACGAACGCCTCCTGCCCCTCGAACTGGGCCTGGCCGACCTCAAGCGCATCGCCGTCAACGAGGCGGCCGCCGCGCGTCTGCGCCACGGCAACCCCGGCGATGCCTTCGAAGGGGCAGACTACGGCGAGACCTGCTGGGCCGCGCATCAGGGACGCGCGGTCGCCATCGGAATCTATCGTGCCGGGGCGATCCATCCGTCGAAGGTGTTCCAGACCTGAAACATGGGTTGGCCGTATCCGACGGGATGCGCGGTGAAATGTTACAATGGATCACGGAAACTCCTCGCCTGTCCTCCGCCCACCTGAACTGCGCGTGAGGAGGGCTGCCTAGCGGCCGGTGGCTGCGGCTAAACCTTGTGTCAACGCAACTGCGCGACAGTGCCTCACCGACACACCGAAAGGACGCCCCATGACCCCGACCACCGACCTCAAAAGCACCGCCTGGACGATCCTGATCGCCGGTGCCCTCGCCACCATCGCCTTCGACCTCTTCGGCAAGGGCCTCTCGCCGCTCTTCGGCTTCGCCAAGCTCGCGCCCGTGCCGCTCGCCCAATCCACGTTGAAGACGGTTTTCGGCGCATCCCCGAACGGCGCGGCTGATACGCTGCACATGCTGACCGGCCTTCTGTTCTATCCGCTGGGCTATCTCCTGGTCGCGCGGCCCATCGCCGCCAAGGTCACGCCCTGGCTGCACTGGTCGCTCGTCTCGGTCGCCTATGGCATCGGGCTCTGGATCTTCGCGCTCTACGTCATGGCGCATCTCGTGGCCGGCAACCCGCCCTTCCTCGGCTTCACCGGCATCACCTGGGTCGCGCTCTGGGGTCACATCCTCTTCGCGGTGGTCGCCGCGGCGGTGATCGAACGCCGCCTGCCGCAGACCGCCGGCACCCCCGCGGCGGCCTGAGCGGTCCACCCCTTGCCAGCCCGCGCCCCGGGCTGGCACATCTGGTCGATGATCACCCGGACACACACCAAGGGCGATGCCCCCTCGACGGCCACCTATTCCGACGACGAGGTCTATCGCTACGACCTGACCCGCACCTGGGACGCGACCGGGGGGCGGGTCGCCTTCGTGATGCTGAACCCCTCGACGGCGACCGAGCTGTCGAACGACCCGACGGTCGAGCGCTGCGAACGGCGGGCGCGGGCGCTCGGCTTCGGCGCTTTCCGTGTCACCAACATCTTTGCCTATCGCGCGACGGACCCGCGCGACATGCGCGCCCACCCCGAGCCGATCGGCGGCCCGGCCAACGATGCCGCAATTCGCGACGCCGCGCTCTGGGCCGATACGGTGGTCTGCGCCTGGGGCACCCACGGCGCGCATCTGAACCGGGGCCCGCAGGTCGAGGCGCTTCTGCGGGCGACGGACCAGCCGCTCACGACGCTCGGTCTTTCGAAGGCGGGGCACCCCAAACACCCGCTCTACATCGGCTACGCCGTGCAGCCCGTCCCCTGGGAAACTGCATGGACCTGATCCGTCACGACATCACGACCGACGACGGCACGCGCATCGCCGTGCGCGAGACCGGGCGGGGCGCACCGCTCGTCCTGCTCCATGGCTTTCCCCAGAACCATCGCTGCTGGCGTCCGGTGCTGCCGATGCTGGCAGAGCGGCACCGGTGCCTCCTGATCGACCTGCGCGGTTACGGTGACAGCGATGCGCCGCCGGACGACAGTGCGCACACGGTCTATTCCAAGCGCCGCATGGCGCGGGACGTCGTCGCCGTGCTCGATGCGCTCGGTCTGGATCGTGTCGACGTCGCGGGGCACGACCGGGGCGCGCGCGTCGCCTACCGCTTCGCGCTCGATCATCCGGGCCGCCTTGACCGGCTTGCCATTCTGGAGGTCATCCCGACCGTCGCCTTCTGGGCGGCCTGGAGTGCCGAGCTCGCGCAGGCGGCTTATCACTGGAACTTCCTGGCACAGCCCGCGCCGATGCCCGAGCGGCTCATCGGGGCGGAGCCGCACTACTGGCTCGACCACACCCTCGCGGCCTGGACGCTGCCGAAGTCGCTCGCGCCCTTCGCGGCCGAGGCGCTGGAGAGCTATCGCGCGCAGGTCGCCGACCCGGCGCGGCTGACGGCGATGTGCGCCGACTATCGCGCCGGGTTCCACACCGACCGGACAATCGACGCGGCCGATCGCGCGGCGGGCCGCCGCATCACCGCGCCGATGCTCTTTCTCTGGGGCGAACACGGCTTTCCGGCCTCGACCGGCGATCCGGCCGCCGTCTGGCGCGATTGGGCGGAGACGGTGGAGGACGTCGCCATCCCCTCGGGCCATTTCGCGATGGAGGAAGCGCCCGCGGCCGTCGGCCGCGCGCTCGCCGCGTTCTTCGCACGCTGAGACAAGGTCTGAAGAGCGAAGACGCTGGCGCGCGGCAGGCTCGATCCGTTCGGGGCGATGCTCAGGACGCGGTAAGCAACTCCTCCGCGGTCGGCGCGGCATCGTCTTCCGCCGACGTTTCCGCCGCATCGGCGGTCTCGGTGTCGTCCGGGTCGTTGTCGTCGTCTTCGTCTTCGTCGGTCTCGGCGAAGGCGCTGGCGACGATCTCCACATCATCGGCCGTGAGGCCCTGCGCGCCCGTGACGTTCGCGACGGGGACGCCGTCGAGCAGGATCGTCGCGCCGGTCTCGTCCTCGAAGTCTTCCACGGTCACAACCGGGGGCGTTTCGCCCTCCTCGTAGACCATGACGAGGGTGTCCTCGGCCGCGTCGAAATCGGTGATCGTTGCCGCGCCGCCCTCGCCGATGTAGGTGCCGCCGACGAAGGTGTCGGCGTCGCCGCCGCCGGTCACCGTGTCGTTCGCGCCATAGATCAGGCTGTCCGCGCCGGCCGCACCTATCATCGTGTCGCCCTCGTCGGTGTCCTCCTCGGGGAACAGAGCACTCCCGTCGCCGACGCCGATGAGGGTGTCGTTGCCTTCGCCGCCGCGGATCATATCGGCCCCGAAGTCGCCGGTCACACGATCATCGCCCCGGCCGCCGTTCACGCTGTCGGCACCGGTACCGCCATCGAGACTGTCGTCTCCGGTGTCGCCGTTGAGCAGATCGGCCCCGCTGCCGCCGTCGAGCGTATCGCCGTCGGAGCCGCCGCTCAGGGTGTCGTTTCCGCTTCCGCCGTCGAGCGTGTCGAGGCCGCGCCCACCGAGCAACCGGTCTCCATCGGCCTCGCCGTTCAGGCTGTCGTCGCCGTCGCCGCCATCGAGCGTGTCCTCGTCGTGACCGCCGAGGAGCGTGTCGTCGCCGTCGTCGCCCGAGAGCGTGTCGTCGCCGAAGCCGCCTTCGATCGAATCGTTTCCATCCCCGCCGAAGAGCCTGTCGACGCCCTGGTAACCGAAGAGCAGATCCTGTCCGTCGCCGCCGTTGACCGTATCCGCCCCGAAACCGCCCTGGATCGAGTCGTCGCCATCGCCGCCGAACAGAAGGTCGTTGCCCTTGCCGCCGGAGAGCGTGTCGTCGCCGCCCAGGCCGCGCACTTCGTCATTGCCGGGCAGGGCGCGGATCAGATCGTCGTCGTCGGTTCCACGCAGGGTATCGTCGCCATTCGTCGGCTCGTCGTCCCCGGGCGGACTGGATGTCGACGAGTCGTCATCGTCGAAAAGGAAGGCTGTGCTGCCGATCAGCAGCAATCCGGCCAGGGCTAGCAGACCCGTCATTTTTTATACTCCATGTGAGACTCAGCATGTCCCCACATGCTGAGCGTGCCTCCATGATCGATGCCGCTGTCGGGTCAATCAACTGAATTCGTTAAAATTTAGATTTATTACGACGCAAAAATGCGATTGCTTTGGGGCAATCCGGTAAAATTCCCCGTATTGTTGTCAAAATACAAGCAAATTGCTTTTTTGCAATGCGTCGCGCGTGTCGCCAACCGGCGAGCAGGCTGTTAGCCGATCTGCAAGAGGCTGATATGCCGCGCTTCGATACCGGGCGTGCCAGAGACGCGGACAGCGATTTCGCCCTCGAGGAGGATCCGGGTCTCTCCGTCCGTCGCGACGATCTCGACAACCGGAGCGGTCGCGCCATCGTATTCGATCTCGATCGCGTCTGACGCCGGTTCGAAGTCGGTGATGATCGGCACATCCGCGGCACCGCCGTCGGTTGTGAAGGCGGCGGCGGAGGCCGCGCGGAAGAGGAAGAGGTCGTGTCCTTCGCCGCCGGACAGACTGTCGCCCGGGCCACCGGCGATCGTGTCGTCACCCGCGTCGCCCGAGAGCAGATCGCCGTCGTCCCGATCGGTGCCGTCGGCCCGCAGGACGGAGCCGTCGAGCAGGTCGTCACCCGCCCCGCCCTCGAGCGTATCGGCCCCCTCGCCGCCGAAGAGCCGGTCATCGCCGCTGCCGCCGATCAGACGGTCGTCGCCGTCCCCGCCCGAGAGCAGGTCGTCGCCCGCGCCACCGTGAAGGGTGTCGTCGCCCGTGTCGCCGATCAGCTGGTCGCGGTCGTCGCCGCCGTCGAGCAGGTCGTCGTCCGCACCCCCGTCGAGGACGTCGCGGCCCGCGCCGCCGCTGAGGTTGTCGTCGCCATCGTTGCCCACCAGCATGTCGTTCAGGTCTCCGCCGACAAGGTCGTCGTCCCCGGCGTTGCCCAGCATCGCGTCGCCCGCCAGATCGACCGGCGTGTCGAAGGAGCCGGCGATGCGATCGGTCAGGTGATCGCCGCCGATCTGGTCGCGAGGTGCGAGGCCGGGCTCCTCTTCTGGAAGTTCCGGCGGAAGCGGTGGCTGCGGCTGAACGCCGTCAAGCAGGTCTCCGATGTCCATGCGCTCCGTCTCGTCGTCCGTGGCGGCACCCGCCTCCTCGCCCCGGTCCACGTCGGGCGAGGCGTCGTCGCCGTCGGCCGCCTCGGTCAGCGGGAGGGCCATCATGACGCCCGAAACGAACAGCCCCGCGAGGCCCGCGATCAGCAGCATGTTTATCCTTTCCGGGCAGAGACCCGTCCGACGCGCCGCGAGATACGGCCTCGGGCCGTCTAGCACATCGACTTGCAAAGCCCATAGAACTAAAGAGTTAACGCGTTAATGCATGTCTGCGGCCATCCCGGGGTCGGGGCTTCCCATGGCCCGGGAATCGGTGTAGGCGGATCTCTCTCCAAGGGCCCTGCTGGACGACATCCCGGCTCGTGCCATTCCTCTAACCGTGAAGGAGCCCCCGATGTCGATCACCGTCGAAGAGAAGAACCGTCTCATCAAGGAATACGCGACCAAGGAAGGCGACACCGGGTCGCCCGAAGTCCAGATCGCGATCCTGACCTCGCGCATTTCCACGCTGACCGAGCACTTCAAGACCCACAAGAAGGACAACCACTCGCGCCGTGGCCTTCTGAAGCTCGTCGCGCAGCGCCGCAAACTGCTCGACTACACCCGTGGCAAGAGCGAAGAGCGTTATCAGGACCTCATCAAGCGCCTCGGCATCCGCCGCTGAGCAGGCGCGGAGCCGCATCGAGACGGGGCCGTCCTTCGGGGCGGCCCTTTTTCGTATGCGCGCCCGTCCGCGACGCAGGCGCGCACCGGCTTCCCAAAGGCGGGCACTTCCGTTACATGCCCCCCATCTGAGACGTGACGCCCCGGCCCCGGCGTCGTGCAAAGGAACAGGGGCCGGCGGCAATGGGGCCGCCAGACACACGGAGGACCCGGGAGGGCCCGGGCTCGCCTCCAGACAGGAAACGATATGTTCAACACCGTTAAGAAAGAAATGGAGTGGGGCCACGATACCCTCACTCTGGAAACCGGCAAGGTCGCGCGCCAGGCCGACGGCTGCGTCATCGCCACCTATGGCGAGACGTCCGTCATGGCCGCCGTCACCTACGCAAAGGCACCGAAGCCTGGGCAGGACTTCTTCCCGCTGACCGTGCACTACAACGAGAAATACTACGCCGCCGGCAAGATCCCCGGTGGTTTCTTCAAGCGCGAGGCGCGCCCGACCGAGAAGGAGACGCTGACGTCGCGCCTGATCGACCGGCCGATCCGTCCGCTCTTCGTCGAGGGCTTCAAGAACGAGGTTCTCGTCATCTGCACCGTGCTGAGCCACGACCTCGAGAACGACCCCGACGTCGTCGCCATGATCGCCGCCTCGGCCGCGCTGACGATCTCGGGCGCGCCTTTCATGGGGCCGATCGCCGGTGCCCGCGTGGGCTTCGTCGATGGCGACTACATCCTGAACCCGTCCGTCGACGATATGCAGGACCTCAAGAACAACCCCGAGCAACGTCTCGACCTCGTCGTCGCCGGCACCAAGGACGCCGTGATGATGGTCGAGTCCGAAGCCTATGAGCTCTCGGAAGCCGAGATGCTCGGCGCGGTGAAGTTCGGCCATGACCAGATGCAGCCCGTGATCGACCTGATCGTGTCGCTGGCCGAGGACGCGGCGAAGGAGCCGATGGACTTCCAGGCCCCCGACTACTCCGCGATCCTGGCGCGCGTCACCGAGCTCGGCGAGCAGAAGATGCGCGACGCCTACGCGATCACCGACAAGCAGGAGCGCACCTCGGCAGTGGCCGCCGCCAAGGAGGCCATCAAGGCCGAGTTGAGCGAGGAGGAGCTCGAGGATGCGAACCTCGGTACCGCGCTCAAGAAGCTCGAGTCGAAGGTCCTGCGCGGCGACGTCGTCAAGAACGGCAAGCGCATCGACGGCCGCGCGCTCGACACCGTGCGCCCGATCGTCTCCGAGGTTGGCATGCTGCCCCGCACGCACGGCTCCGCGCTCTTCACCCGTGGCGAGACGCAGGGCCTCGTGGTGACCACGCTCGGCACGGGCGACGACGAGCAGTTCATCGACGCGCTGCACGGCAACTTCAAATCCAACTTCCTGCTGCACTACAACTTCCCGCCGTACTCCGTCGGTGAAGTGGGTCGCTTTGGTCCTCCGGGTCGTCGTGAGATCGGCCACGGCAAGCTCGCCTGGCGCGCGCTTCAGGCGGTTCTGCCGTCGTCGACCGACTTCCCCTACACCGTGCGTCTCGTTTCCGAGATCACGGAGTCGAACGGCTCCTCGTCGATGGCCACCGTCTGTGGCGGCTCGCTGTCGATGATGGACGCGGGCGTTCCGCTGAAGGCACCGGTCGCAGGTGTGGCCATGGGCCTCGTGCTGGAAGACGATGGCGACTACGCGGTCCTGACCGACATCCTGGGCGACGAGGATCACCTCGGCGATATGGACTTCAAGGTGGCGGGCACCGAAGCGGGTATCACCTCGCTCCAGATGGACATCAAGGTCGCCGGCATCACGCCCGAGATCATGGAGACGGCGCTCGCGCAGGCGAAGGACGGCCGGGTCCACATCCTGGGCGAGATGGCCAAGGCCCTTTCCGAGGCATCCGAATTCTCGGAGCACGCGCCGCGCATCGAGACGATGCAGATCCCGACCGACAAGATCCGTGAAGTGATCGGCTCGGGCGGCAAGGTCATCCGCGAGATCGTCGAGGTTTCGGGTGCCAAGGTCGACATCAACGACGACGGCATCATCAAGATCGCCTCCGCCAACGGCGAGGCCATCAAGAAGGCCTACGAGATGATCCACTCCATCGTCGCGGAGCCGGAAGAGGGCAAGATCTACAAGGGCAAGGTCGTCAAGATCGTCGACTTCGGTGCCTTCGTGAACTTCTTCGGCAAGCGCGACGGCCTCGTCCACGTCAGCCAGATCGAGAACCGCCGCCTAAACCACCCCTCCGACGTCCTCAAGGAAGGGCAGGAAGTCTGGGTCAAGCTGCTGGGCTTCGACGATCGCGGCAAGGTCCGTCTCGCCATGAAGATGGTGGATCAGGAGACCGGCGAGGAAGCGGCGGCGGAAACCGCCGACTGAGCTCTGCCGCTCCGACAGGATCGAAAGCCCCGGCCGCGCGCCGGGGCTTTTTCTTTTCGCGGGACGGTCGCGGGGTATTCGATCGCATCCGCTCACGATCCGGCGGTGCATCGTGAAGAAGCTTTAAATGTAGCGCCGTCGGCGGCGCGTTAGCCCCGGGGGCAGCCCCCGCATTCCGCGTCGGCCTGTCCCGCCTTCGGAGCCTTCGAATGACCCGTCAGATCCTCCTCGCCGCGTGTGCGGCCTTCGCCCTCGCCACCCCTGCCGTCGCAGAAGACAGCTATTTCGCCTTCTTCGGTGGCCTCTCGTCGCTCGACAATCCGACCTTCTCGGGCGACGTGACGCCGCCCGGCGGCCCGCAGACTGTCGACACCGATTTCGACAGCGGCTTCGGTCTGGGCGTCGCCTATGGCCGCGGTTTCGGTGCCCTGGGTGCTGCGGCCCGTCTGCGGGGAGAGATCGAGTTTTCCTTCGCCGACAGTAACGTCGACTCGATCGCGTTCTCCGGCAACGGCCCGGCGGCGGAGATCAACGTCGGGGGCGATCTGCGGACGAGCCGGCTTTTCGGCAATCTGCTGGTGGATTTCGAGACCGGCGGGGCCTTCACTCCGTACCTCGGGGCGGGCCTCGGCATCGCGCACACGGAGAGCGATCTCGTCTACGGACCGGGCGTGCGGATTGACGACAGCCATACGGGCCTCGCTGCGCAGCTCATCGCCGGCGCATCCTATCGCATCGACGAGCGCTGGAGCCTGACCGGCGACGTTCGCTACATCCGCGACTTCGATGTCGAACTCGACCGCCTCGCCCCGACCGGCGCGCTGACCGGCGTGGTCGAGGAGGACATCGACAGCCACGCAGTGAACATCGGCCTGCGCTACCGGTTCTGAGCCGGCGGTCGTCGTGTGCCGTCCGATCTGGCCGGGCCGTTGGGGCCGGGCACTCCTTTTGGCAACGGCATGTCGCTTGCCACGCTCCGCCCGGTCCTCCGAGGCTCGTGTGAGGATCTGGGCGATGTCGGACGCGGGAGCGATCTGCGCCCCGTCTGTCTGCCGTTCGATCACCTGACAAGGACCGTGCGCCCGGCGGCACCGCACGTCCTCATGTGACGTCAGGCCGCGGCAGCCGCCCGGTCGGAGGTTGTCGCGCCGCCGAAGCGTTCGATCGCGCCGGAGAGAGCCTGCGCGCTCGCGCGGAGCGTCTGGCAGGCACCGGTCGTCTCCTCGAACATGGTCGCGTTTTCCTGCGAGACGCGATCAAGGTCGCGCAGGGCGGCGTTGATCGCATTGACGCCCGTGGCCTGTTCCTCGGTCGTGGCGGCGATCGCGCCGATCCTGGTGGCGACCGTCTCGACCGCGGCGATGATGTCGCCGAGTGCGGCCCCGGTGTCCTGCACAAGGGCCGCCCCGCGCTCGATCTGGCTGCCGGATTGCTCGATCAGGGCATTGATGCGGTTCGCGGCCTCGGACGAACGGGCGGCAAGCGCGCGGACTTCCGCGGCGACCACCGCGAAGCCTCGGCCCGCCTCGCCGGCCCGCGCGGCCTCGACCCCGGCGTTGAGGGAGAGCAGGTTGGTCTGGAAGGCGATGTCCTCGATCATCGAGGTGATCTTTCGGACCTCGCCCGCCGAGCTCTGGATTTCGCCCATGGCGGCGATCGCCTGATCCATGATGCCGGCCCCGGTCTGTGCCGCCGCGCCGGTGACGCCGACGCTGCTCTCGGCTTCGCCGGCGTCCTCGGCCGTCGTCCGGATCAGCTGCGTGAGCTGATCGGTGGAGCGCGTGATCTCCTCCAGCGTTGCCGCCTGTCGTTCCGTTCGTTGCGACAGGTCGGTTGCCGCCGCGGCGATCTCGTCGGTCTCGAGCCGGATTGTGCCAGCAGTCTTGCGCACTTCGCCCATCGCCTGTTCCACGGCTTGCAGGGTCGCGTCGAAGCTGTCTCCGAAGGTGGCGAATTCGGAGGGGAGGGCTCCGCCGATCCGCGCCCCGAGTTCCCCGCGTGCCAGGGCGGCCAGGGCATCGTGGATGATTTCCATCGCCTCGGCCTGCAGGCGATGCTCTTCGGCCGCGCGCTGCGCGAGCGCCTCCCGTTGTTGCCCTGCGATCGCGTCCAGTTCGTCCGCACGCCTGGTCTCTGCGAGGCCGCGGGCAAGGGCGGCTTCGGCCTCGCCCCGTGCCGTTTCGGCGGCGGTGCGCGCGGTCTCCGCTTCCTCGCACGCGGCGCGGGCGACGCGCTCGGCGTCCCGTGCCTGGATGGAGGCGGTCCGGGTCGCGGTCTGTTCGCGTTTCGTGGCCTCGATGAGGCGCATCCGTGTGTGGATCGCGCCGCACAGTGCCGCCACGGTCAGCAGGACCGCACCGACATGCAGGAACATGCGCTGTAGGCCCGCGAAGAGCGAGACGACATCCGACCCGTAGACGAGGGCAGGCATAACCACCGTCAGGATGCCGTGATGTATCGCGATCGCGCCCGCCGCGGCTATGAGCGGACGGTGGTCGACCATGGCCGCGAGCGCCGCCAGCGCGGCCAGGAAGTAGAGATGGACGTCGAGCTGCCACGGATGTCGTTCGAGGGCGGCGATCAGAAGCATCACCTGCCCGACGAGGGCGAGTGCAATTCCGATGCGCCCGATCTCCGGGCTCAGCCGGCACATTGCCCAGCCGAGGAGCGGGAGGGCCAGAGCCAGGACGGTGAAGAGGAGGAAGGGGCGTCCGAGAACTGCGGCCGCCAGGATGACCGGAAGCGCCGCCGCGACCGATGCCTGCAACAGGTAACGCGCCGCGGTGCTCCGGCTCCGTTCGAGGGTCAGCTCAGGCATTGGTGGTGCACAGAAAATCGGGGAGGGTCGCCGCATCCAGCAGGACGACAGGTCCGCCCCGTCGCAGCCGGTCGAGAAAATCCGGAGCCTGCGAATGCGCGACGAGGCCGAGGCGGGCGCTGAAGCCAAGCACGGGATATCCGCCGGCTCGAGCGACGCGCCGTGCGGCGGACGTGCCGCCGGGCAGGGCGATGACGAGGGCCGGGCGGCCGGCGCGCGCCTCGGGGAGCGAGGCGGCGAAGGCCACCGCTCCGACGAGGGGAAAGAACGGGATCAGTGCCGTTGCCGCAAGGAGCCTCAGGGTTTTCATGCCGCCCCGTCTAGCAGCCGAGTCTTTCCGAAGGCTTAACCTGCCTCAGCCGTTCCGCGGCGGCACGTCCAGTCCGGCCTGAACGCCGTCGCGGGCCATGAAGCGGTCGAAATAGGCCTGAAGGTTCGGGTGATCGTCCCAGCCGACCAGATCCTTCGTGCCGTAGAAGTTGAGCGCGTTGAGCCACGGCACGATGGCGATGTCGGCGATGGAAAAATCGCCCGCGATCCAGTCGCGCCGGCCCAAGGCTGTCGAGAGTACGGACAGCAGCCTGCGCCCCTCCTCGGCGTATTTCTCGCGCGGGCGCGGATCGTCGATCTCCTTGCCGGCGAACTTGGTGTAGAACCCGAGCTGCCCAAGCATCGGGCCGAGACCGCCCATCTGCCACATCACCCATTGCGTGACGCGGGCGCGGTCGGCAGCCGTCGTCCCGCCGAGCTTGCCCGTCTTCTCTGTCAGATAGAGCAGGATCGCTCCGCTCTCCCAGAGGCCGAGGGGACCGTCCGGGCCGTCGGGGTCGATGATCGCGGGGATCTTGTTGTTGGGGTTGAGCGACAGGAAGGCGTCGGACTTCACGTCGTCATCCGCGAGCGTCACGCGATGCGCCTCGTAGGGCAGGCCCATCTCCTCGAGTGCGATCGACACCTTGACGCCGTTGGGCGTGGGAAAGCTGAAGAGTTGCAGGCGCGTCGGGTCCTGCGGCACCCAGCGTTCGGTGATCGGAAAGGCGGAGAGATCGGCCATTCGGGGCTCCATTCAGGTCTGCGGAGTCACACCTATGCGTTTCCCCAACGTAAGAAAACAGGTGACTTTGTTGCCGATCGCGCTTCAACCTGCGCGCGGGCACCGCAGTATCGGGCCCGATCGGGAATGGTAGAACGAGGAAGACATGATCAACGAGTTCAAGGATTTCATCGCCAAGGGCAATGTTATGGACATGGCCGTCGGCATCATCATCGGGGCGGCCTTCACGGCCATCGTGACGTCGCTCGTGGGCGATCTGATCAATCCGATCATCGCGCTCTTCACAGGGGGGATCGACTTCTCGGGCTGGTTCTACGTGCTGGGCGACGGGGAATGCGCGTCGGTCGAGGCCTGCACGGAGGCCGGTATCTCGGTCTTCGCGATCGGGAACTTCCTGATGGCGGTCATCAACTTCCTGATCGTGGCCTTCGTCGTCTTCATGCTGGTGAAGATGGTCAACCGCATCAAGGCCGCCGCGGAGAAGCCTCAGGATGTCGCCCCCGAGGTCGAGGCCGGACCGTCCGAGCTCGATATCCTGATCGAGATCCGGGATGCGCTGAAGAAGGCGTGAGGCCCTTCTCCAGATAGGGGAAAGGGCCCGCCTCGGCGGGCCCTTCGCGTGTTCAGGCCAGAACGCTGTCGGGGTCGACCGAAGCGAGACCGAGCGCTTCGCCCACCGCCGCGTAGGTCAGCTTGCCGGCGTGGACGTTCAGGCCGTTCTTGAGATGTACGTCGTCGGCACAGGCCTGCTTCCAGCCCTTGTTGGCGATGTCGAGCATGAAGGGCAGCGTCGCGTTGCCGAGCGCCAGCGTCGAGGTGCGCGCGACAGCCCCCGGCATGTTGGCCACGCAGTAGTGCATGATGCCATCGACGTCGTAGATCGGATCCTGGTGCGTGGTGGCCTTCGAGGTCTCGAAGCAGCCGCCCTGGTCGATTGCGACGTCCACGATGGCGGCACCCGGCTTCATGTGCGCGAGATCGGCGCGCTTCACCAGCTTCGGTGCGGCGGCCCCCGGGATCAGCACGGCCCCGATGACCATGTCGGCCCCCATGACCAGTTCGGCGGTATTGCCGGCGCTGGCGTAGCGCGTCTGGAAGACCGAGCCGAAGGCATCGTCGAGATAGCGCAGGCGGGGCAGCGAGCGGTCGAGGACCGTAACGTTCGCGCCCATGCCGGCGGCGATGCGCGCCGCATGGGTCCCGACGACGCCGCCCCCGATGACCACGACCGACGCCGGGCCGACGCCCGGCACGCCGCCCAGCAGGACGCCGCGGCCGCCGTTGGCCTTCTGCAGGGTCCAGGCCCCGACCTGCGGGGCCAGGCGACCGGCGACCTCCGACATCGGCGCGAGCAGCGGGAGACCGCCCATTCGGTCGGTCACCGTCTCGTAGGCGATGCAGGTCGCGCCGCTCTCCAGCAGGTCCTTCGTCTGCTCCGGATCGGGGGCCAGGTGCAGGTACGTGAAGAGGATCTGGCCCTCGCGCAGCATCTTGCGCTCGACGGCCTGGGGCTCCTTCACCTTCACGATCATGTCGGCCTTGGCGAAGACCTCCTCGGCGGTGGGGATGATCTTCGCGCCGACGGCCTCGTACTGCGCGTCATCGAAGCCCGAGCCCTCGCCCGCGTTCGTCTCGATGATGACCTCGTGACCATGCGCGATCGTTTCGAGCGCGGCGCTCGGCGTCATCCCGACGCGAAATTCTTGCGGTTTGATTTCCTTTGGGCAGCCGATCAGCATCCGAAGTCTCCCTGAGTTTGCATTCCGGCGCAGCATAGGAGCGACGCCACGCATTTTCGTCTTTATGGGAGGCGCTTGACGGCTTAGAAGCGCAATAATAACGCAAGTAAACGAATTAATGCAGGAGAATATCGCGTGATTTTTCAAATCGACGATACCGATGCCCGCCTCTTGCGTCTGATTCAACGCGATGCGCGACTCACCGCCGTGCAGCTCTCGGAAAAGCTGAACCTGTCGCCCTCGGCCTGTCACCGACGGTTGCAGCGTCTCGAGGCGGCGGGCGTGGTCGCCGGTCGCGTGGCGCTTCTCGATGCGCGGGCAGTTGGGCGGTCGACCATCGTGATGGTGGAGATCAGCCTGTCGAGCCAGGCCGACGACGTGCTCGACGCCTTCGAGGCCGACGTCGCCCGCATCCCGGACGTGCTGGAGTGCCATCTGATGACGGGGGCCTATGACTACCTGCTGAAGGTCGTCGCGCAGGATTCGGAGGATTTCGCCCGCATCCACCGCCGCCATCTGGCGAGCCTGCCGGGGGTGGCGAAGTTGCAGTCGTCCTTCGCGCTCAAGACGGTGTTCGCGACGACGGCGCTTCCGGTCTGACGGTTGGATGAGCGACTTGACCGGGGGCCGGCCCCCGGACCCCCGGAGTATTGTCGAAGCAGAGAACGGGCCCTGGCTCAGGCAAGCGCCCAGGTCAGCGCGGCGAAGACGAGACCGCCTGCGAGCATCGCCTGGATGACGTCCTTGCGCCAGATGCCGACGGAAAGCGCCACGCCGGCCGCCAGCAAGCGCAGCGGGTCGGGTGTGCCGCCGGTGGCCTCCGGCCAGAGCAGGATCGGCGCGACGAGGCCGGGCAGCACCGCGACCCCCGTGAACCGCAAGTGGCGCAGGAGCCAGGGCGGCATCGGCCGGTCGCCGATCAAGCCCAGGAAGACGAAGCGCGTCATGTAGGTGAGCGCGCCCAGAACGGCGATGATGGTCCAGACGGTTGCGTCGCTCATGCCGCGTCCTCCGTGCGCCGCGCGACCTCCGCGCCGACGACCATGCCTGCGAGTGCCGCCGCGATCAGGCCAAGGTTATAGGGCATCCACCACATCAGGAGCGTGCCCGTCACGGAGACGAAGGCCGCCGCCAGATGCGCGCGGCTCTTGAGCATGGGTGCAACGAGGGCGACGAAGGCGAGCGGCAGGGCGAAGTCGAGTTGCCAGCTGTCGGGGATGCGCGCGCCGACCAATGCACCGGCAAGGGTGGAACCGACCCAGGCCGGAAAGACGGGCAGGGCGATACCCGCGAAGTAGGCCACCTTGTCGGCGATGCTCCAGCGCGTCTCTTCCTCGTATTTCGCCTGCGCGAGCGCATAGGTCTGGTCGACCAGCAGATAGGAGATGATGGCCCGCTGCCAGAGCGGCGCGGCCCCGAGATGGGGCACAATGCTGGCCGAGTACATCACCATCCGCAGGTTCACGGTGAGCGCCGAGAGCACGACCACGGCCGCCGGAGCGAGATCGACGATGAGCTGCACGGCCGCGAACTGGGACGCGCCCGCGATGACGAGCACCGAAAAGGCCATGACCTGCGCGAGCGGCAGGCCGGCCTCGACCCCCAGCACGCCGAAGAGCATGCCGAAGGGTACCATGACCACGAGAAAGGGCAGGCCCTCGGCCACGCCGGTTCGGAAGGGGGGTCTCATCTTGCATCCCGGGGGCTGGGGCGACACCTTGGGCCTAACCGCCCCAAACCCCGGTCACAAGTGTCCACGCTCACGCCCACCACCCTCCTCGTCGCCCCCGACCCGACCGCCCCGCGGCTGACGCGGGCCGTCACCGGCATCGACCAGACCGGCGCGCAGGTCGATCTGCGGGTCGTGGAGGAGCGGCCGCTGACGATCTACCTCAACAGCCGCGAGATCGTGACCGCGATGACCGTGGGCGAGCACCCCGAATGGCTCGCGCTCGGGTTCCTGACGAACCAGGGCATGGTCCGGGGGAACGATACCGTCACGGGTATCGACTACGACGCGGAGCTCGAGACCGTCGTGGTGCGCACGGCGGTCGAGACGGACCACGAAGCGAAGCTCGCGCGCGCCACGCGGACCTCGGGCTGCGCGGTGGGCACCGTCTTCGGGGACATGATGGAGGGGCTCGAGGGGCTGACCCTGCCGGCTACACGGCTGAAGGTCTCGGACCTGCAAAGCCTCTCGCAGGCGATCAACCGCACGCCGTCGCTCTACCTCGAGGCCGGGGCGATCCATGGCACATGCCTGTGCCGCGGACCCGACCCGCTCGCCTACTTCGAGGATGTGGGGCGCCACAACGCGGTCGACACGCTTGCCGGATGGATGCGCGCGACGGGCACCGGGGCCGAAGACAAGACGCTCTACACCACCGGGCGGCTGACCTCCGAGATGGTCATCAAATGCGCGCTCATGGGAATCCCCTGCCTCGTCTCTCGCTCGGGTTTCACCGCCTGGGGCGTGGAGATCGCGCGGCAGGTCGGGCTGACGGTGATCGGGCGCATGAAAGGAAACCGTTTCCTCTGCCTCTCGGGGGCGGAGCGGGTCGAATGGGACGGCTGATCCGGGTTTTATCACTCTGTCTGCTCGCCGCCGCTCCGGCGCGCGCGGAACTCACCCTGAGCCTCGACCGGCTTGCCGCGACAGAAGCCCCCATCGTCACGACGACCTACGGGGCGATGCGGGTGACCGAGACCATCGCCCATGTTCACGCGGCACCGCCCGACAAGACGCTGACGCGGGTCGCGACCTGCCTGCGCGATGGCGCGCTGCGCAACGGCAAGGCGGATCTTGCCGCCTACGACTGGCCCGGTGAGCGCGATGCCCGGAGCCACGAGCTCTGCCTGCTCGCCCTCTTCCTCGCGCTCGGCGACCGGGCCGGGGTGAACGACTGGGTCGCGGCCGTGATCGCTCCGGCTGCGGACCCCGAGTGCCCGGCGGTCTGGGACGTGAAGCAGGCCGGCCGATGGGGTCCGGCCCGCGTCCATGTCTGGCGCAGCCGGGTCGCGCCGCCGCTGGCCATCGACGTGCTCGACCGCGCTGGGGCCTGGTCGGAGGAGCTCCGCGCGCCGGTCCACTCGCTCCTGCGGGTGACCTACGACCCGGAGGGTCGGCCACTCGCCGTAAAATACGACGCCTTTACCTTCGGTGACCGCTACGGCCTCGCCCGCTGCGGCTGAGAGGCCGGAACCGGATCTCGGCCCGCCGCATTTACCTGATGTTAACTCTGTCACCGGGTCCATATGAATCTCCTGCGCCCTCTCTCCCTCGGTTGCCTTGTCGCCGCTCTCGCCCTTCCGGCGGCGGCGCAGGGTGTGTTTCGTCCCGTCGAGGTGAGCGCGCCGGTTCTCCTGCGGGAGCCTGCCTCGGCCCCCGCGCCCGTTGAGACGCGAAACATGCGCGCCCATCTGCCCGCCCCCTGCGCCAAGCGGGTCGGCTGCACCTTCGCGATCGCCGAGCGGCCCGGGACGCGCACGCTCGACGCGGCGGACCTGCCCCGGCATTGCGCGCTCGACCCCGCGCCGGGCACCACGGGGCTCGACCCGCTGTCCTACGACATCTGGCGCAAGCGCAGTCTAGACGATCACGAAACCTGTCTCGCGGCGATCTTCGAAGGTCTAGGCGGGTGGCGCGACATCGCGGCCTGGCTGCGCGCCAAGGGGTTCACCGATGAGGGCGGCATCCGCATCGCCCATCTGCCGGAGGAGGCCGCCTCCGCCGCCGCATTGAGCGCGAGCCGCGACAGCAGCGGTCTTCCCCAGATCACACCCTCGCGCCGCGTGGTGGAGAACGGGCTGCACACTGGTCCGATCCACATCAACGCGCTCCTCGACGCGGAGGGGCGCTTCGTCGATCTCGTCCTGACGAAGAACCGGCGGTTCTGACCGCTTGCGCCCGGCGGCCGTCCGGGACAGGGATAGGGCATGATCCAACCCCATGGCCTCATCCTTGCCGGCGGGCGGGCGACCCGCATGGGCGGCGGCGACAAGGGCCGCCTGCCACTGGCCGGGCGGACCCTCGTGGACCGCGTGATCGCGACCCTCGCCCCGCAGGTCGACCGCCTCGCGCTCAACGCCAACGGCGACCCCGATCGCTGGTCCGACCTCTGCCTGCCCGTTCTGCCCGACGACCTGCCGGAGCAGCCGGGGCCTTTGGCCGGCGTGCTCGCCGGGCTCGATTGGGCGGCCGGCCTCGGCTGTCCGCATATCGTGACCGCAGCAGCTGACACGCCCTTCCTGCCGCCCGACCTCGTGCCGCGCCTGCTCGACGCCGCCGGACCCTCGGGCCTCGCCCTCGCTGCGACGCAAGAGGGTCAGAAGACCTGGCCGCAGCCGACCTTCGGCCTCTGGCCCACCGCGTTGCGGCACGATCTGCGCGCGGCACTCGAAGGTGGCACGCGCAAGATCCTGCACTGGACCGATCGGCACGGCGCGGGTCTCGCCGTGTTCCCGACCGAGCCGTGGGATCCCTTCTTCAACGTCAACACGCCGGAGGATCTGGCGCGGGCGGAGGCCATGGCATGATCCTGATGGGGATCATCGGTCACAAGAACGCCGGCAAGACGACACTTACCGCGGCGCTCGTCCGTGAGCTGACGGGACGGGGCCTGACGGTCAGCACGCTCAAGCGCACGCACCACGCCATCGACCTCGACCGGCCGGGCACCGACACCTTCGCGCACCGGCAGGCCGGGGCGGCGCAAGTGATCCTCGCCACCGACCGTCGGCTTGCCCTGATGGAGGAGGTGAGCGATCCGACGATCGAGCATCTGCTCTCTCGCCTTGCACCCTGCGACGTGGTTCTGGCCGAGGGGTGGAAGCGCGGCAGCCATCCCCGGATCGAGGCCTGGCGGCCGGAGACCGGCCAGCCTCCGCTCGCGCGCGCCGACGCGACCATCCGCGCGGTCGCCGCGACGGGTGACCCGGGCGTGGCGCAGCCCGTCCTGCCGTTGGGCGATATCGCGGCCATCGCGGATTTCATATGTTCGAGCTGATCCTCGTCGCCGACTGGTCGGCCAGCAGCACGCGCGATCCCGCGACGCCCAAGAAGGACGCGGTCTGGATCTGCGCCGATCTGCACGGGGAGCAGACGGTCCAGTATTGCCGCACCCGGGCCGATGGCATCGCCTTCATCGAGGACTGGCTCGCGCGGGGGCATCGCACGCTTCTCGGCTTCGACTTCGCCATGGGCTGGCCCGCGGGCTTTGCAGAGGTGCTGACCGGGGAGCGCCGCGCCTTGGCCGTCTGGGATTGGCTCGCCCAGCGGATCGAGGACGGGGCGGACAACCGCAACAACCGCTTCGACGTGGCACAGGAGATCAACCGGGCCTTTCCCGGCGTGGGTCCGCTCTGGGGCCACCCGGCGGGGCGCAGCTACCCAGACCTGCCCGAACGGGGCCGTGACCGTTGCGATCATGGCGTGCCCGAACATCGGCGGGTGGAGGATTATGCGCCGTCCGCGCAATCGGCGCTCAAGCTCTTCACCACCGGGTCTGTCGGGTCCCAGGCGTTGATGGGCTGCGCGGCGCTGGCCGGGCTGCGCCGGCGTCATCCGTCGCTGACCGTCTGGCCGCAGGAGACGGGGTTCCGCTTCGTCCCCGATACCGATCTCATCGTCGAGATCTACCCGAGCCTCCACGAGCCGGACCCCCACGAGATCAAGGATGCCGGGCAGGTCATGGCCACCGCCCGGGCCCTGCGCGCCGCCAGTGCCGACTGGTTCACCGCGCCGGCCGTCGAGCCGGATGCTGACCGGATCGCCGCCGAGGAGGGCTGGATCCTCGGCGTGCTGCCGCCCTCCTCCTGCTTCGCACTGCCGCCCGGCACCGACTGGACACCCGTCGATACCGCGCTCGAGACGCTACGCCGCGACTGCGCGCCGGTGACCGGGATCGAGGACGTTCCGGTGGGCACGGCCACGGGGCGCATCCTTGCGCGAAGTCTCGTGGCGACCCGCGCGAACCCGCCCGCGACGAACGCCGCCGTCGACGGCTGGGCCTTCGACCATGCCACCCTGCGCCCCGGTCCGATCCCAGTGGCCCCCGGGCGCGCCGCCGCCGGCCAGCCCTTTGCCGGGGTGGTCCCGCCGGGGCACGCGCTGCGCATCCTCACCGGGGCCGAGGTGCCGGCGGGGGCCGATACCGTCGCGCTGCAGGAAGACGCGATGGTCGAGGGCGACCGGCTGAAGCTCAAGGCGATCCCGAAGGCGGGGGCGAACACGCGCGGAGCCGGGGAAGACGTGGCGACCGGCGATCCGGTGCTGCCCGCGGGGCGCCTGATGCGCCCGACCGACGTCGGATTCGCGATCGCCGCCGGTCACGGGACGCTGCCGGTCCGGACACCGCTGCGGGTGGGGGTGCTCTCGACCGGCGACGAGATCACCGCCCCCGGCAGCCTGACCGGCATTCCCGACGTGAACCGTCCGATGCTGCTCGCGATGCTGCGCGCGTGGGGCCTCGCGCCGGTGGATCTCGGTTGCGTGCCCGATGCGGGCAATGCGCTCGCGGCCGCGCTCGACGGGGCCGAGGTGGACGCGATCCTGACCTCGGGCGGGGCAAGCGCGGGGGACGAAGACCATCTTTCCCGGCTCCTGCGGGACCGGGGCGGCGTCCACCACTGGCGGATCGCGATCAAGCCCGGACGTCCGCTCGCGCTCGGGCGATGGAACGGCACGCCGCTCTTCGGGCTGCCCGGCAACCCGGTGGCCGCCTTCACCTGCGCCGCGCTCTTTGCCCGGCCCGCGCTCCTGCAGATGGCCGGGGCGGGCTGGCGCATGCCGGAGCGGCTCTCGGTGCCGGCGGCCTTTTCCAAGCGCAAGAAGGCGGGGCGCACGGAGGTCTTGCGCGCGCGCCTGCGGGACGGGCGGGCCGAGGTCTTCCGCTCCGAGGGGTCGGGCCTCGTCTCGGGTCTGTCCTGGGCCGAGGGTTTCGTCCTGCTGGACGATGCCGCGCGCGACGTCGAACCGGGCACCCCCGTGCCCTACCTGTCGTTCGCGGCCCTCGGCCTCGGCTGACCGGCCCTAGCGGTCGATCCCGTTCGAACGCGCCACGAAATCGACGAGATGGGGCACGTAGTCCTCCGGGCCATCGCCGCCGGTGTTCACGGCCATCGCGTAGCTGTTCTTGATCGCCGACTGCAGCGGGTTTGCCACCGCCGATCCGTCGGCCATGGCGGCGAGATAGCGCATGTCCTTCAAGGCATTCGTCAGCGTGAACTTGTGCGCCTCCGGATTGCCCTCGACGGCGTAGCCCATGAAGGTCTGGTAGAAGCCGCAGTCCATGCGGCTGCCGCGGATGACGCTGTCGAACATCTCGGTTCCCACGCCCGATTTCTCGGCCAGCGCCAGCGCCTCGGAGTAGAGCGCGCCGTAGCCCATGGCGAGAAAGTTGTTCAGCAGCTTCATCTTATGCCCCGCGCCCGGGCCACCGATGCGGACGATGGCCTTGGCCCATGTGGCGATCACCGGCTCGACGCGGGCGAAGACGTCTTCTCGCGCGCCGACCATCGCCGCGAGTTCGCCCGTCGCGGCCTGCGCCGGCGTGCCTCCGAGCGGCGCATCGCACCAGTGCAGGCCGGCGGCCTCGGCCTCGGCGGCCAGCTTCTCGGTCGAGACGGGGTTCGCGGTGGAGCAATCGACGATGACGCCGCCCTCGGGCATGTGGGCGATGAGCTCCGCCACGATGGCCTCCACCTGCGGGGAGCCTGGGGCGCAGATGTGGACGATATCGGAGGCCCGCGCCAATTCGGCGAGGTCGGCGGCCTCGGTCGCCCCCTGCGCCACGAGGTCCTCGACGGGGCCACGGTTGCGATGGGCCACCACGGTCATCGGATGGCCCGCCTTCATCATGCTGGCCGCCATGCCCTGACCCATCAGGCCCACGCCCACGAAACCGATCTTTTCCATCTTGTCCTCCCGTCCGGCTCAGATCGAGCCGGCTTCCACCATGTAGTTGTTCGCACTGCACATCGCCGCGTCGTCCGACGCGAGAAAGAGGACCATCCGAGCCACGTAGACCGGGTCGATCAGGTCCGGCAGGCACTGCCGCGCCGCCTGCGCCTGGAGCGCTTCGGGCGTGGCCCAGAGCTCCTTCTGCCGCTCGGTCATGATCCAGCCGGGCACGACCGTATTCACGCGGATGCGGTCACGCCCGAGGTCGCGCGCCATCGTCCGGGTGAGCCCATGGACAGCCGCCTTGGCCGTGGCATAGGCCGGGAAGCCGCCGCCGGCCTCCCACCAGGAATTGGACCCCATGTTGATGATCGAGCCCCCGCCCTTCGCGGCCATGTCCGGCGCGACCGACTGGATCGCGAAGAACATGTGCCGCAGGTTGGTGTTCATGCGGTCGTCCCAATAGTCCGCGGTGACCTCGCGCCAGTCGTGCCGGTCGTCCCGCGCGGCGTTGTTCACCAGCACGTCGGCCGGGCCGATCCGCGCGCGCAGGGCGGCAAGACCAGCCTTGAGCGCGTCGATGTCGCGCAGGTCGCAGACCTCATGCGTGACGCCCTCGTGCGCCTCCGACATCGCCTGCGCCCCCTCGGCATCGAGATCGAGAAAACCCACCCGAGCCCCCTGCGCCGCGAAACCCGAGACGATCTCGGCCCCGATACCGGAGGCTCCTCCCGTCATCATCACGGTCCTGCCTCTGAGGCTCGGGTAAGTGGCGAAATCCTGCATCACTGCTCCTCCTGCGGCCGGTTGTCTCAGGCCGGGCAGGGTGCCGCAAGGGCAGGGGCGCTGTTGCGGCTGTGCGGGGGCGAACCGATCAGCGCTTGTTGCGCAGCCGGATCACGACGTCGACCTTGGTCACTTCCATGCCGTCGGGGGCGTCGGGCAGGTTCACGATCTCGAGCGCTTCCGTTCCCGCGTCGGACAGGCGGCCCTCCTCCTCCCAGTAGAAATGGGGGTGGTCGTCGAGCTTGGTGTCGAAGTAGCTGCCGGTGCCGTCGACGGTGATCTCCTGCACGAGGCCGGCCTCGGTGAAGGCGCGCAGGGTGTTGTAGACCGTGGCGAGCGAGACCTTGTCGCCCGAAGCGCGGGCGGCGTCGTGTAGCCACTCGGCCGTGACATGGCGGTCGCGACCGTCGCCCACGAGAAGAGACGCGAGAAGAACCCGCTGCCGCGTCGGCCGCAGATTCGCGCCGGCCAGCCAGCTTTCGCCGCGGGCCCTGGATGACTCGGTCATACCCATCGACATCAATATAGGGTGTCCTGCGAATGGTTTTCAAACGGATTCACCCGGATTTCTGTGACGCAGCGGCAAGACACGCAGGGTTGCGACGTTGAAACATCGGGTGATAGGGGGTCGGAAACGGCCGAGAGGGGGCACCATGAGCCAGTATCCGACGCAGTTCGACCGCGAAGACCTGCTCAAATGCGCGCGTGGAGAGCTGTTCGGGCCGGGCAACGCGCAGCTGCCTGAGCCGCCCATGCTCATGATGGACCGGATCACCGACATCTCGGGCGACGGCGGCCCGCATGGCAAGGGTCATGTGATCGCCGAATTCGACATCAAGCCCGACCTCTGGTTCTTCGACTGCCACTTCCCCGGCAATCCGATCATGCCCGGCTGCCTCGGCCTCGACGGGCTCTGGCAGCTGACGGGGTTCAACCTCGGATGGCGCGGCTGGCAGGGGCGGGGCTACGCGCTCGGCGTGGGCGAGGTGAAGCTGACGGGCATGGTGCGGCCCGACCGGAGGATGCTGACCTACAGGGTCGACTTCACCAAGGCCCTGCAGACCCGCCGCCTGACGATGGGCGTGGCCGACGGCATCGTCGAGGCCGACGGCGAGGTCATCTATCAGGTCAAGGACATGAAGGTCGCGCTGTCGGAGAGCTGATCTCCAGGTAACTGAACGATTGAATCCGCACCCGTCACAGGCATATCGGGCGCGAAGGACTGAACGAGAGGAGCCACGCAATGTTGCGTCGTGTCGTCGTCACCGGGATCGGGATCGTCTCGCCCATCGGAAACTCGCCCGAGGAGGTCGAGGCGTCCCTGCGCGCGGGCAAGTCGGGGATCACCTTCTCCGAGAGCTACGCCGAGCACGGCTTCCGCAGCCAGGTCCATGGCGTACCCGACATCAAGGTCGAGGATCATATCGACAAGCGGCAGCTGCGCTTCATGGGGCCCGGTGCGGCCTACAACTACATCGCCATGGAGCGGGCCATCGCGGATGCGGGCCTGACCGAGAACGAGGTCTCGAACGAGCGCACGGGGCTCGTCATGGGCTCCGGCGGCCCGTCGACCTCGAACTTCTTCACCGCCTTCGACACCGTAATCAACAAGGGCAGCCCCAAGCGCATGGGCCCCTTCATGGTGACGCGCTGCATGTCGTCCACCAACTCCGCCTGTCTGGCGACGCCCTTTGGAATCAAGGGCGTGAACTACTCGATCACCTCGGCCTGCACGACCTCGCTGCACTGCATGGGCAACGGCGTCGAGCAGATCCAGTTCGGCAAGCAGGACATCGTCTTCGCCGGCGGCGGCGAGGAGGTCGACTGGACGCTGTCGTGCCTCTTCGACGCGATGGGTGCGATGTCGTCCAAGTACAACGACGCCCCCGAGACGGCGTCCCGCCCCTACGACGCGACGCGGGACGGCTTCGTCATCGCGGGCGGCGCGGGCGTCGTCGTGCTGGAGGAACGGGAGCGCGCCATCGCGCGCGGGGCCACCATCTACGGCGAGGTCACCGGCTACGGCGCGACTTCGGACGGGGCCGACATGGTCGCCCCCTCGGGCGAGGGCGGGGAGCGGGCCATGCGCCTCGCGCTCAGCCAGCTGCCCGAAGATCGCGAGATTGGCTACGTCAACGCCCACGGCACCTCCACGCCGGTCGGCGACATCAAGGAGATCGTGGCGCTGCGCAACATCTTCGGCACGGGCAGCACGCCGCCCGTCGGCTCCACCAAGTCGATGACGGGCCACTCGCTCGGGGCGACCGGAGTGCAGGAGGCGATCTATTCGATGCTGATGATGAACAAGGGTTTCATCGCCCCGTCGATCAACGTGACCGAGCTCGACCCCGAACTCGACCCGGCGGAAATCAACACCGAACTGAAGGACGGCGTGGAGATCGACTCGATCCTCTCGAATTCCTTCGGCTTCGGCGGCACGAACGGGACCGTCATCATTTCGAAGCACCGGGCCTAGGAGACGGTGGGCATTGGGATGTCCAACCTATGGCGGGACACGAGGCAAGAGCGGACAGATCTGAGGTGAACCCGATGGACATGAACGGAAAGCGCGGGCTCATCATGGGTGTGGCGAACGAGCGGTCGATCGCCTGGGGGATCGCGCGGGCGCTGTCGGCGGCGGGGGCGGAACTGGCCTTCACCTACCAGGGCGAGGCCTTCGGCAAGCGGCTCGCGCCGCTGGCCGAGAGCATCGGCGCGACCACGCTCCTCGATGTGGACGTGACCGACGATGCTTCGCTCGACGCGGCGTTCGCGGAACTTGAGAAGGGCGGCCGCCTCGACTTCGTCGTCCATGCGATCGCCTTTTCCGACAAGTCCGAACTGACGGGGCGCTTCGTCGACACGAGCCGCGCGAACTTCAAGCATTCGCTCGACATCTCCTGCTATTCGCTGATCGAGGTCGCGCGCCGTGCCGCGCCGTTGATGACCGAGGGCGGCACGATCCTGACGCTGACCTTCGACGGCTCGCAGCGGGTCATGCCCTTCTACAACGTCATGGGGGTGGCGAAGGCCGCGCTCGAGGCGTCGGTGCGCTACCTCGCCTCCGACCTCGGGGCCGAGGGCATCCGCGTCAACGCGATCTCGCCCGGGCCGATGAAGACGCTGGCCGGAGCCGCGATCGGGGGCGCGCGCAAGACCTTCCGTCACGCCGAAACGAACGCGCCGCTGCGGGCCAACGCAACGCTCGAGGCGGTGGGCGGCACGGCGCTCTATCTCTGCTCAGAGGCGGGAGCCTGCACGACCGGAGAGGTGATTCACGTGGACGGCGGCTATCACGTCATGGGGATGCCCCGGCCGGAGAATATCTGATCGCCGCGGCGGGATCGGCGGATAATCGTCAACGATTGCACGCCGGCCGGCGGATCGTCGCCGGAATTGAGTCAAAATTGTGTCTTTTTGCCGGTAAATCAGATGATTAACCCTATTTTAGTCTTTCTCGTCGGACATATGTTTCGAACTTGATTTAAAGGCGAGCATTACCGTGGCCCCTCAACTCCAATCCTTTCTGCACGACGAGACCGGCGCGATCTCTTTCGACTGGCTGATCCTGACAGCGGTGCTGGCCGCGACCGGCCTCTCGGTGGTCAAGACCGTTTCTGGCGGCGTCGGGGAGGTGTCCGTCGACGTCAGCAGCCAGTTGCGCGGCCAGGTCATCCGACAGAGCTTCGGCGATCCCGATCTCTGTTCGACGGGCATCGACGGTCTGCGGGCGCGGGAAGCGGCGCGGGTCGCGGCGGGTGGAAGCGACCCGGTCGACGTCGATGGCTGGTTCGCGACCCATGGCGCACGCTTTACCGACGCGGGCCTGCGGGCCGAGCGCGACCGGGTCGCGCGTGTCGCCGATAGGCAGGACGGATGGTCGCGGGACCATACCATTCAGGGTCTTCTGGAGTGCAAGATGGCGCACCGCGGCATCTGACGCCTTCCTCTCGACGCGCCGGGGTGCCCGTGGCAGGGTCGCCCCGACCGAACCGAGGGGGCCGCCGATGGCAATCGACACCTGCATTTTCGACGCCTATGGCACGCTGTTCGACGTGACCTCCGCCGCGCGGCAGGCGGCCGAAGACGAGGCCTTCCCCGCGCTGGCCGATATCTGGCAAAAGCTCGCCGCCGAGTGGCGCGACAAGCAGCTGCAATACACCTGGATCCGGGCCATCGCCGGCGAACATTGCGACTTCTGGCAGGTCACGCAGAACGGGCTCGACTATGCGCTCGAGGTCACGGGCCTTGCCGGCGACGACGCGCTGCGCGAGCGGCTGCTGAAGCTCTACTGGGAACTGTCGGCCTATCCGGAGGTGTCCGAGATGCTGGGCACGCTCAAGGACGCGGGCAAGGCAACCGGCATCCTGTCGAACGGATCGCCCGAGATGCTGCAGGGGGCGGTCTCTTCCGCGGGGGTCGGGCGGCTCCTCGACCATGTGCTCTCGGTCGAGAGCGTGGGCGTCTTCAAGCCCGATACCCGGGTCTACGACATGGTCGGCCGCGCCTTCGGTTGCGAGGCGGGCAACGTCCTCTTCGTCAGCTCCAACGGCTGGGACGCGGCGGCGGCGACGGGCTACGGCTTCACGACGGCCTGGGTGAACCGCAGTGGCCTGCCGATGGATCGCCTGCCCTGGACGCCTGAACACGTGCTCGATGATCTCTCGGGCATCCCGGCGCTCGTGGAGCGGCTCTGATGCCGGAGTTCCGATCCTCCGACAACCTGCGGCTCTGGTACGAGGACCAGGGCGATGAGGGCGATCCGGCGCTCCTCTGCCTCTCGGGGCTGACACGCAACTCCACCGATTTCGACTACGTGCTGCCCTATCTGCTGGGCGAGCATCGGGTGATCCGGCTCGACTACCGTGGCCGGGGCAAATCGCAACGCGCGCCCGACTGGCGGACCTATACGATCCCGACCGAGGCGAGGGACGTGGTGGAACTGCTGGATCATCTCGGCCTCGACCGTGTGCCGATCATCGGCACCTCCCGGGGTGGGCTGATCGGCATGGCGCTGGCGCTGACGGCCAAGGCGCGGCTCGGGGGGCTCTGCCTCGTGGACATCGGGCCGGAGGTTGCGCCCGAGGGCCTCGAGGTCATCAAGGGCTATGTCGGTCAGCCGCCCGAGGCCCGCACGCTGGAGGAGGCCGCGCTGATGCGCGCGACGCTCATGCAGGGCTTCGCCAACGTGCCCGCCGACCGTTGGCGCGAGGAGGTGGCGAAGCACTACCGCGAGACGCCCGAGGGCCTTGCAATCAACTACGACGCCAAGCTGCGGGATGCGGTGCTGGAGGCGGGGGCGCAGCCCGCACCGGATCTCTGGCCGCTGTTCGATGCCCTCGCCGGCCTGCCGCTCGCCTGCATCCGGGGGGCCAACTCGGACCTGCTGTCGCGAGAGACCCTTGCCGAGATGAAACGCCGCCGGCCCGATATGGTCACGGCCGAGGTTCCCGACCGGGGCCATGTGCCCTTTCTGGACGAACCCGAAGCGCTGGAGGCCTTGAACGAATGGACGATGTTGATCTGAGCGACATCCAGGCCGCCGCAGACCGGATCCGCGGCCATGCCGTCCGCACGCCGCTCCTGAATGCGCCGACGCTCGATGCGGCCTTCGGGCGCCGGATCTATGTGAAGGCGGAGTGCCTGCAACGGACCGGCAGCTTCAAGTTCCGCGGGGCCTTCAATGCGCTGAGCCAGATCGAGGGCGACGTCGTCGCCTTCTCCTCGGGCAATCATGCGCAGGGCGTGGCCCATGCGGCGCAGCTTCTGGGCAAGCGGGCGGTGATCGTCATGCCGACGGATGCGCCCGCAGTGAAGGTGGCGAACACGCGGGGCTACGGCGCGGAGGTCGTGCTCTACGACCGGGATCGCGAGAGCCGGGAGGAGATCGGCGCGCAGCTGATGGAGGAGCGCGGGCTGACGCTGGTGCGGCCCTACGACGAGCCGCTGGTGATCGCGGGTCAGGGCACCTGCGGGCTCGAGATCGCCGAGGATCTACCCGAGGACGTGGACGAGGTGATCGTCTGTTGCGGCGGCGGCGGGCTGACGGCCGGTGTGGCGCTCGCGCTCGAAGGTCGCGCGCGGGTGCACCCGGCCGAGCCGGCGGGCTTCGACGACGTGGCGCGGTCGCTGGCTGCGGGCGCGCGGCAGACGAACAACGCGCGATCCGGCTCGATCTGCGATGCGATCCTGACCGAAAGCCCGGGCGCGATCACCTTCCCGATCCTCAAGCGCCTCTGCGGCGCGGGCCTCGTTGTGACCGACGAGGAAGCGCTTCGCGCCATGGCGCTGGCCTGGCAGCACCTGCGCATCGTGCTGGAGCCGGGCGGCGCGGCGGCGCTGGCGGCCGGACTCTTCCACCACGCGGGCGACGTCGCCGTGGTGGCGTCGGGCGGGAACGTCGACGCTCAGGTCTTCAGCGATGCCCTCAGCCGCGTCTGAGCGCGGTAGATCCCCCAGGCGATCGCCATCAGGCCAGAGGCGACGAGGAACGGCGCACCGGCGAAGTCCCGACCCTCGGACGTGGCGACGTTGAACACACGCGTCATCAGGAGCGGCGAGGCGATGGCCGCGACCGCGGTGATCGAGGCCAGAACGCCCTGAAGTTCACCCTGCGCATCGTCCTCCACGACCCGGCTCGCAACCCCCTGGATCGCCGGTTGCACCACCGCGCCGATGGCCGAGAAGGGCGTGAGCAGCAGCATCAGCCAGCCGTAGGGCACGAAGGCGACGCAGAGGAGGACGACGGCGTTGTAGGGCAGGAACCAGCGCAGGGTCGTGCGTTCGCCGAGGCGCGGAATGAGCCAGCGGATCAGCCCGCCCTGCACCATGACCATCGAGATACCGTAGACGGCGAGCGACGCGCCGACCATGCGTTCGTCCCACCCGAAGGCGGCCTGCGTGAAATAGGCCCAGACCGCCGGGTAGACCCAGTTCGACACCTGGTAGACGAAGAAGACCAAGAGAAGTCCGCCGAGCCCCGGCAGGGCCGTGACCGCCAGAAGGCTGCCGAGGGGGTTCGCCCGTCGCCAGGAGAACGGCCGGGCCCGGCGCAGCGTCTCGGGTAGGACGAGCAGGCCGAAGACGAGGTTCGCCGCCGAGAGGATCGCCGTGGCCCAGAAGGGCGCGCGCGGCCCGAACTCGGCCAGGAGCCCGCCGATCGCCGGCCCCAGCACGAAGCCCAGCCCGAAGGCGGCAGAGACGAGCCCGAAGTTGGCGGCCTTCTTCTCGGGCGGGGAGATGTCGGCCATGAAGGCGGTCGCCGTCGACATGGTGGCCGCCGCGATCCCCGCGATGATCCGCCCGATCAGGAGAACCCAGATCGACGTCGCCAGCGCCATGATGACGTGATCGACGAAGATGACGGCCAGCGACAGCAGAAGGACGGGCCGCCGCCCGAAACGGTCCGAGAGGTTGCCGATGGTCGGTGAAAAGAGGAACTGCATCAGCGCATAGCTCGACGCCAGCAGCCCGCCCCAGAGCGCCGCTTCGCTGAGGTCGGTGCCCTGCACCTCGCGCAGGAGGCTGGGCATGACTGGGAGGACGAGGCCGATGCCCATCGCCTCGATCACGATGGTGATCAGGATGAAGAGGATGGGGCGGCGATTGTCCATCGGGGCAGGTTACCGAGCGCCGGAGGTCGTGGCGAGGAAATCGCCGAGAAGTCGGGCGTAGGCGGCGGGCTGTTCCACGCAGGGCAGGTGGCCGGCCCGTCGCATCAGCTCGAACCGCGCGCCGGGGATGAGATCGGCCGTTTCGCGCACGAGGTCGGGCGGCGTGGATACGTCTTCCGAGCCGGCGATGGCGAGGGTCGGAAGGCGCAACCCGCTCGTCGGCGTGTAGAAGTCCGTGCCCCGGATCGCGGCGCAGCAGCCGGCATATCCCTTGGGCGAGACCGCGCAGAAGCGTGCCCGCCAGAGCGGCAGGTCGGGCCCGGCCATGAAGTCGCGCCCGAACCAGCGCGGCATGACCTGATCGGCAAGCGGCTCCATCCCCTCGGCAAGCACCGTCTCGATGCGGGCGTCCCACATCGCGGGCGTGCCGATCTTGGCGGCCGTGTTCGAGAGGACGAGCGCCGAGACGAGGTCCGGTCGTTTCACGGCGAGGCCCTGCGCGATCATGCCTCCGATGGAGAGGCCGCAGAAGGTGACCGCGCGCAGCCCTGCCGCCTCGATGACCGCCTCGGCATCGGCGACGAGCGTGCCCATCGCATAGGGCGGCTCCGGCACGTCGGACCGCCCGTGGCCGCGCTTGTCCCACCGCAGGACCCGGAGACCCGGCGGCAGATGCGCAAGCACCGCGTCCCAGAGCCTCAGGTCGGACCCGAGCGAGTTCGCGAAGACCAGGGCCCGGCCATCGGCGGGGCCGGTGATCTCGGCGTGGAGGCGCGTGCCATCGCGGGCGGTGACGGAGAGGGTTTCGGAGGTCAAAACGGCAATCCGACGTAATTTTCGGCCATGACGGTCTGCGCCGCGCGCGAGCTTTCGAGATAGTCGATCTCGGCCTGTTTCATGCGTTGTCCGAAGGCCCCGTCCTCGGGGAAGCGGTGCATGAGTGTCGTGAACCACCAGCTGAAGCGCGTCGCCTTCCAGACGCGGGCGAGCGCGCGCTCGGAATAGCTGTCGATGCCTTCGTCGTCGCCACCGTAGTGCCGGATCAGCGCGTCGCTCAGGTAGTGCACGTCCGACACCGCGAGGTTGAGCCCCTTCGCCCCTGTCGGCGGCACGATATGGGCCGCGTCGCCCACGAGGAACAGCCGGTTCCACCGCATCGGTTCGGCGACAAAGGAGCGCAGCGGCGCGAGGCTCTTTTCGATGGTCGGTCCCGTCTCCATCGCGTCCGCCACGTCCGAGGGAAGCCGCCGGCGCAGCTCGTCCCAGAAGGCGTCGTCGGTCCATTTCTCCAAGGGGTCGTCCACGGGGGCCTGGATGTAGTAGCGGCTCAGGCTCTCGTTACGCATGGAGGCAAGGGCGAACCCGCGGTCGTGGTTGGCGTAGATCAGTTCCGGCGCGGCGGGTGCCGTCCGGCTCAGCACGCCGAGCCAGCCGAAGGGATAGACCCGCTCCACCGTGCGCAGCACATCCGCGGGTATCGTCTGCCGGCTGAGCCCGTGGAAGCCGTCGCACCCCGCGATCCAGTCGCAATCGACGCGGTGCTCCGTGCCGTCCCTGCGATAGGTGACATGGGGCGTGCCGGCGGCATCTTGGATCGCGACGTCCGCGGCCTCGTCCACGATCCGGCCGTCCATGGCGTCGCGCGCGGCATAGAGGTCCTTCGTCACCTCGGTCTGGCCATAGACCATGACCTGCCGCCCGATGAGCGCGTCGAAATCGACCCGGAAGCCGCGATTGCGCGTGGCGACATAGGTGCCGTCGTGCAGGAATCCCTCGGTGTCCATCCGCGCGCCCACGCCGGCGTCACGAAGCATCTGCATCGTCCCACCTTCGAGGACGCCCGCGCGAATGCGGCCCAGCACATAGGCCCGGCTTTGACGTTCAAGGACGAGGGTGTCGATGCCGGCGCGATGCAGGATCTGCGACAGCAGAAGCCCCGACGGCCCCCCGCCGATGATACAGACCTGCGTGCGTGTCGTCGTCATACGTCCCCCCGCGCCTTGATGGACCGGGGGTGGGCCGTCGGGCAAGGGGCACGCTCAGTGCAGGGGGGCAAACGGTCCGGACGCGCGTCAGGCGTGCGCCCTACGCCGGATCGGCGCGCCGCTCGTCGAAGCTCAGCTCGATGAAGCTCGGGACGTGATCGCCGAGACCGACGACCTTCGGGCCGTCGTCGCGCCCACCGCTGCGCCCGCGACCGCCACGCGACCGGCTGCTGCGGCTGCCCGACGGTGTATCGTCGCGGCCCGTATCCGCCTTCGGCGCGTCGTCGCGCGGTGCGCTCTCGGCGGCGTCTTTCGCTTCGGACGACTTTCGCGAGCGGGAGCGGCTGCGGGACGAGCTGCGCTTGCCGCCCTCGTCCTCGCTCTCGTCGCGACTGCTGCCGCTGCGGGCACCCGGCGGCGTCCAGGGGTTCTCGCCGCGCGGAATGGTCGCTTCTGTCAGGCTCTCGATGGCGTCGATGTACTTCTGATCGGCGGGCACGGCGATCGAATAGGCCGTTCCGAGCTTGCCGGCGCGTCCCGTCCGGCCGATGCGGTGCACGTAGTCCTCGGCGTGGCTCGGCACGTCGTAGTTGAAGACATGGCTCACGTTCGGAATGTCGAGACCCCGCGCTGCCACGTCCGACGCGACGAGGAAGGTCACGCTCCCGTCGCGGAAGCCGTCGAGCGTGCGCGTGCGATGCGACTGGTCGAGATCGCCGTGGATCGGCTCTGCGTTGTAGCCGTGCTTCTTCAGCGACTTCGCGACGATGTCGACGTCGACCTTCCGGTTGCAGAAGATGATCGCGTTGCGCAGCGGATTGTCCTCGAGGGCGCTGTCGCGGTCGATGATCGTGCGCAGGATTGCGCGCTTGTCCTTTGCCGTCATGTCGCGGCGCTTGGGCGCGTGCTCGACCAGAACCTGCGTGATCGTATCCGAGGTCGTGTTCTGCCGCGCGACCTCGATCTTCTCGGGGGCCGAGAGGAACTTGTTGGTGATCCGCTCGATCTCGGGGGCCATGGTGGCCGAGAAGAAGAGCGTCTGCCGGGTGAAGGGCGTCATCTCGAAGATGCGCTCGATGTCGGGGATGAACCCCATGTCGAGCATCCGGTCGGCCTCGTCCACGACCATGATCTCGACGCCGGTCAGCAGGAGCTTGCCGCGTTCGAAATGGTCGATCAGGCGGCCGGGCGTCGCGATCAGGACGTCGACGCCCCGGTCGATCAGCTGATCCTGCTCCTTGAAGCTGACGCCGCCGATCAGAAGGGCCTTCTTGAGGCGGGAGCCCTTGGCATACTGGTCGAAGTTCTCGGCAACCTGCGCGGCGAGTTCGCGGGTCGGCGCGAGGACGAGCGAGCGGGGCATCCGGGCGCGGGCGCGGCCCTTGCCGAGCCGGGTAATCATCGGCAGCGTGAAGGCCGCGGTTTTGCCGGTGCCCGTCTGTGCGATCCCGAGGACGTCGCGGCCTTCGAGCGCCGGAGGGATGCCGCCCGCCTGGATCGGGGTGGGAGTGGTGTAGCCGGTGGCCTCGATGGCCTTGAGAACCTTCGGGTCGAGGTTCAGGTCGGAAAAGCTCGTCATGTGCGTCCTGTCTGGAGCCGGGCCGGATGCCCGTTGCTCTGGGGTAGCGGGACGCCACAAAATCTTGCGCCCCAATCGAAACGTCGTGCCGGCCCTGATGGCCGCGCAGCGCCGCCCTAGCAAAGGGCGCGCGCGGGGTCAACTTGGCCCTCGGGGACGGAACGAACGGGCCGCGCGGGCGGTTCCCTCCGCGTGAGCCCCAGAACGAGAGGAGAGTGCCATGACCACCAACACCGGATCCGCCCATTGGGAGGGCGGCCTGAAGGACGGCAAGGGCACCGTCTCGATGCAGTCAGGCGCGCTCGACGCGCAGCCCTACGGCTTCAATACCCGTTTCGAGGACAAGCCGGGGACCAACCCCGAGGAGATGATCGCGGCCGCCCATGCGTCCTGCTTCTCGATGGCACTCTCGATGGTGCTGGGCGAGGGGGGCATGACGGCCGACGCCATCGATACGAATGCAACGGTCACGCTCGATCAGGTCGACGGCGGGTTCGCCGTGACGAAGTCGCACCTCGACGTGACGATGTCGGTGCCCGGCGCGGAGGCGGAGAAGGTGATGGAGGCCGCCGAGGCCGCAAAGGCGAACTGCCCGATCTCGAAGCTCCTGAACGCCGAGATCACGATGGATGCGAAGCTGGCGTGATGCGGACGGCGGGCGCACGGGATCAAGGCGTCGCGATCGTCGGATGGAGACGGGGACGGTAGCCCGCCGCAAGCACGGCTTGCATCGGCGGTGAGGTCAGGGCGGTGACGTCGCCCGTCGGGGCGGCGATGGGTGTGCCGTAGCCGTCTGGCGCATAGGGCCGCGCGACCCCGTTCCATCGTAGGAAGATGCTGCCGCCATGCTTGAATAAGGCTCCTTCCGGCAAGTCTTCGAAGAGTGCCGGACGGTGGCGCAGATGCCGTGCGCCGCGTTGCGCGCGGGCAGCGTGCAAAATGGCGTCCGCGTCCTTCGGTCCGGGCCAGCCGCCAAACGCCCGCGCCCAAGCCTCGGTGAATGCGCGGTAGTCCCCGTGGCGACACTGCCCGCAGGGCCGGTGACCGGCGGCTATCGCAACCGCCTCGTCCGGAAAGAAGAGCGCCGTCCACCGACGCGGCGGCATGATCGGCCGCCATCGCCCGCGAAACGAAAGCTCGCAGCTGACCCAGGCCCTGTGCTTCCATCGCGCCGGACCGATCCCGTCCTCGTCGTGCAGCACGCCGCGATTTCCGGTGAGCGTGCCGCGCGCCGGTACGGCTAGGAACCGGCCGTCGGGTTGGACGCGGTTTGGGTGGGTCACTCCTCCTCGACCGCGGCGATGAGCGCCGTCAGCGCCGGATCCGCACTGGCGCGCTTCTCGATCATCCGGTTCGTCGCCGCGTCCCTCTGCCCGAGGTCCGCCAACGCATCCGAGAGGACCGCGGCCCCATCTAGCCGTGCACCGGTCGCCAGCGCATCGAGCGCCAGCTCCGGGTCGTCCGCAATGAGCCGGTCCATGACCACCCCCGTCCAGGCATCCGGCGTTTCGGAGTCGGCATCGGGCGTCGAAAGATACCCGATGAGCCGCGCCGCGAACCGGTCGAGCGGCAGGTCGCCGGGGGGCAAGGCGTCGGTATCCTCGGGCAGGCCGAGCGCCTCGGCGACCACAGCGCGGGGGATCAAACCATCATCTCCTTCGTCGCGCTCAGCGTCACCTCGGGGTGGTCGCGTTCGATGCGGTCGATGTCCCATTGCAGGCGGGTCAGGAAGACCGGGTCGCCGTCGTTATCGTGGGCGATGTGCTGACCGTTTTTCCGGATGACCTCGTCCACCGCGTCCTCCGGGCCCGAGATCCAGCGAGCGGAGGTGAACTGCGACTGATCGAAGCGGACGGGCAGGCCATATTCCAGCTCGATCCGGCTCGCCAGCACCTCGAACTGAAGCGCGCCGACGACGCCGACGATGAAGCCCGAGCCGATGGCGGGCTTGAAGACCTTGGCCGCGCCCTCCTCGGCGAATTGCATCAGCGCCTTCTCGAGGTGCTTGGCCTTTAGCGGATCACCCGCGCGCACGCCCTGCAGGAGTTCCGGCGCGAACGACGGAATGCCGGTGAAGCGCAGCGCCTCGCCCTCGGTGAGCGCATCACCGATGCGCAGCTGGCCGTGGTTCGGGATGCCGATGATGTCGCCGGCCCAGGCTTCCTCGGCCAGCTCCCGGTCGGCGGCGAGGAAAAGGACGGGGTTCGACACGGCCATGGGCTTCTTGGTGCGCACATGCGTCATCTTCATGCCCCGCTCGAAATGCCCGGACGCAAGGCGCACGAAGGCCACGCGGTCGCGGTGCTTCGGGTCCATGTTGGCCTGCACCTTGAAGACGAAGCCCGTGACCTTGCCCTCGTCCGCGCTCACCTGTCGCGGGTCGGCCATCTGCGGCTGCGGCTCGGGGCCATACTCGGCGATGCCGGCCATCAGCTCCTGCACGCCGAAGCTGTTGATCGCGGAGCCGAACCAGATCGGCGTGAGCGAGCCTTCGAGGAAGGCGGCGCGGTCGAACGCGGGCAGAAGCTCGCGCGCCATCTCCACCTCCTCGCGCAGCTTCTCCAGAAGGTCGGCGGGCACGTGATCGGCCAGCTTCGCGTCGGCCAGGCCGTCGATCTTGACGCTCTTGGCCACCTTGTTGCGATCCGCCCGGTCCATCAGCTCCAGCCGATCATGCAGCAGGTCATAGCAGCCGATGAACTCCCGCCCGACGCCGATGGGCCAGGACGCGGGGGTGACGTCGATGGCGAGGTTCTCCTGGATCTCGTCGATGATCTCGAAGGTGTCGCGGCTCTCGCGATCCATCTTGTTACAGAAGGTCAGGATCGGCAGGTCGCGCATCCGGCAGACCTCGAAGAGCTTCTGCGTCTGGCTCTCCACACCCTTCGCGCCGTCGATCACCATCACCGCCGCATCCACCGCCGTCAGCGTGCGATAGGTGTCCTCGGAGAAATCCGAGTGGCCGGGCGTGTCGACGAGGTTGAAGCGATAGTCGTTCTGCCCGCGCGCGAAGTCGAAGGACATGGCCGAGGCCGAGACCGAGATGCCGCGGTCCTGCTCCATCTTCATGAAGTCCGATCGCGTGCGCCGCGCCTCGCCCTTGGCGCGCACCTGTCCGGCCATCTGGATCGCACCGCCGTAGAGCAGGAACTTCTCGGTCAGCGTCGTCTTGCCGGCGTCGGGGTGGCTGATGATCGCGAAGGTGCGGCGGCGCCCGATCTCGGGCGGCAGGGGGGCGCGGTTGGTCTGGGCGGTCTCTGACATGGGCGCGGATATAGGCGCGGGGGCCGCGCGCCGCAATCGGCTCTACCAGAGGGTGCCCTTGGCCCGGTCGGCCCAGGCCGCGTCATAGCCCGCCCCGTCGAAGTCGCCCGCCGTCTGTTCGGCCACCAGCTCCCCGACGCTCGGGACCGGGCCGCTTTCCCTGTCCCAGAGCCCCGCGCGCAGGATCGCGCGGCCGCAATGGACGTAGACCTCGGCCACCTCGATCACCGCGACCAGCGTGGGCGGTCGTCCCCGGCCCTCGAAACGGGCGACGAGGGCGGGGTCGGTACTGAGCGTCGCGGTGCCGTTCACGCGGACGACGTTCTTCGACGGCGGGGCCATGAACATCAGCGCGATGCGCCCGTCGGTGACGATGTTGCGCAGCGTGTCGAGCCGGTTGTTGCCCCGCCAGTCCGGCAGGAGGAGCGTCGTCTCGTCAGCGATCTGCACGACCGGGCCGTCGTCGCCGCGCGGGCTGGCATCCGTGCCCTCCGGCCCGGCGGTCGCGACGATGCAGAACCGCGATGTCTCGATCCACTCGCCATAGAGCGGCGTGATCCGGTTCGCGACCTTGGTGTGCGCCATCTCGGCCGGCCGGGGGTAGAGCGCGGCAAGCGTTTCGAGATCGGTGATCCTGTGCGGCGCGTCGGGCATGGGGCTACTCCGTGTCGAGATCATCCAGCCGGAGCGACATCCGCCCGATCACCGAGGGGCAACAACGCCCGTCGCCGGGGCCATAGCTGCGCGTGACGGCGAAAGGCCCGTCCTGCCCGGTCTCGACCTGGTCGAAGAAGGCCACCGGCCCGGCATTGACCTCGACCGGAGTCTCGGCGCGGTAGGCCGCAAAGACGAAGAACCGCGTGTACCAGCCATTGCCGCCCGGCGTGAAGCCGGCCTGCACCACGCGCTCGGCCGTCCCGTCGCCGTCGACATCCACGTCCCAGACGAAGGTGCGGACGACCGTGTCTTCCATCGCCTCGAGCGTGGCGCGCACGTCCGGACCGGCCTCCCGCACCGGGACGATCTCCGCCGCGGCGGGCGCTCCGGCAATCAGCGCCAGACCGAGGAGAACGGGACGCGGGCTCAATGCACCGGCTCCACGACGGGGTCGATCAGGGTGCGGCCCCCGTCGACGGTCAGGATCTGTCCGGTCATGAAGCCCGAGGCCTCGGAGGCCAGGAATTGCACCGTCTCGGCCAGCTCCGACGGCGCGGCGATGCGGCCCATCGGGGTCGCGTCGACGATCGCCTTGCGCAGGCCCTCCGCCTCCCCGAGGCGGGTCTGCAGGTTCGCCGACATCACCGAGCCGACGCCGACGCCGTTCACCCGGATCCGCTCGTGCGCGAGGCTGACGGCAAGGCTGCGCGTCGCCTGATCGAGCGCGGCGGCGCTGATCGAATAGGCCAGCAGTTCCGGCTGCGTCCGCCGCCCGGCGATGGAGCTGATGTTGACGATCGAGCCCACCATCCCCTCGGTCTGCTCGTCGACCTCGGCCTGGTGGATCATCCGCTTGGCGACGGCCTGACTGAGGCGCAGCGCCGTCATCAGGTTCTGCTCGAGCAATGTCGCGACGCTCTTGTCCTCGGGGTCGAGCGGATCGGTCACGAGGATCTGGCGCGAGGCATTCACGAGGATATCCACGCGCTCGTAGGCGTCGATCGTGGCCGAGAGGAGGTTCGCCACGGTCAACCGCTCCCGCAGGTCGCCCGCGAAATAGCGCAGCCGCGCCCCGTCCTCGACCTGCGCGTCGCCCACCTCCGCGTTCAGCCGCTCCTCGTCGCGGTCGGCGAACATCACGTTCGCACCCTGTTCGACGAAATGGCGGGCGATGGCGAGGCCGACCCCGTTCGCCGCCCCGGTCACGATGGCGGTCTTGCCCTCGATCGAATTGCTCATGCCCGTCCCCGCTGCCGCTTCGTTGTGTTCGCTGCGATCACCTTGAAACCGTCGCGATCGTCCAGCACCTGGATCGTGGCGAAATACTCTTTCAACGTCTCTTCATAGGGCAAATGCCGGTTCGCCACCATCAGGAGCCGTCCCCGCGGCGCGAGCAGGCGGGCGGCGGCCACGATGAAGGCTCGCCCGAGCGCCGGGTCCGCGCGGCGCGCGGTGTGGAACGGCGGGTTCGAGACGACCGCGTCGAAGGGCCCTCCCGTCCAGCTGGTCGCATCGGCCCAGACGAAACGCGCGCGGGGGTCCGTCACGTTCTCACGCGCGCAGGCGAGCGCCGCGTGCTCCGCCTCGACGAGGGTGCACTCCCTGACGTCCGCCGACGCCAGCACCTGCGCCGAGAGGTACCCCCAGCCCGCGCCGAGGTCGCAGACCCGCCCGGAAAGGCCCCCCACGTGGTCCGCCAGCAGCGCCGATCCCCGGTCGATCCCGTCGGCGGAGAAGACGCCGGCACGCGTGACGAATCCGGCGACGCGGGCAGGGGGCGGCGACCAATCGGCAGGAGCAGCCTTCGCCGGAAAGGAGAACGTCTTGCCATGGGCCTTGGAGAAGACCTCGCCCACCTCGAACATCTTACGGCACTGGCGCAGCACGGAATCGACGCCATCGGTCTTCTGCCCGTCCACGACCACGGTGGCCCCTTCGGGCACCGCCGCGCAGGCCTCGGCAATGGAGGCGAGGGAGAGTGCCTTCGCCCGGCTGAGGAAGACGACGGCCGCATCTGCCGTGCCTCCGGCCTCGGGAACCACCTCGAACCCGCGCGCCGCGAGTGCATCGTGATCGGGCTTGAACCCCTGCACGGCGACGGGCGTGCCCGGCAGGTCGGAGAGCCACGCATCCGCCGGCGGACGCAGCACAAGGATGCGCCTCTCGGGCAGCGCGACGGCATCGCCCGCAAGGGCCAGCGACAGGCGGGACGTCATCGGGCGGGAGGACCTAGTCCTCTTTCTCCATGGTGCATTGCAGCGGATGCTGGTGCCGGCGGGAGAAGTCCATCACCTGCGCCACCTTCGTCTCGGCGATCTCGTGGCTGAAGACGCCGACCACGGCCATGCCCTTCTTGTGCACGGTCAGCATGATCTCGACGGCCTGGCTGTGGTTGATGCCGAAGAACTTCTCCAGCACCACGACGACGAACTCCATCGGCGTATAGTCGTCGTTGAGAAGCAGCACCTTGTACATCGGCGGCTTCTGCGTCTTCGGGCGCGTCTTGGTGACGACGACGGTATCGCCATCGCCCTCGTCGGGACTGTCGCTCATCCTGAAAGGCTCGAGATGCATGTCATTCATGTCCGGTCTGGGGGTGACGGGGGTGGTGGCACAATATAGGCACCGGGGCGTCAAGGAAAAGGGGCTGGTCCGGTGACGGTAACGACGGTTGGTTTCGATGCGGACGACACGCTCTGGCACAACGAGCTGTTCTTCAAGGATACGCAGGCCCGTTTCGCCGCGCGCCTCGCGGACCATGCCGACCCCGATCACCTGATGGAGCGGCTCCTGGCGGCGGAGCGGCGCAACCTCGGGCACTATGGGTTCGGCATCAAGGGCTTCACGCTCTCGATGGTCGAGACAGCGATCGAGGTGACGGAGGGCCGCGTGCCGGCGAGTGTCATCGCCGAAATCCTGGCCGACGGGCGGGAGATGCACCGCCACCCGGTCGACCTGATGCCCGGCGTGGAGGCGTGCATCCGCGATCTCGCCCCCTCGCACCGCCTCGTGCTCATCACCAAGGGCGACCTCCTCGACCAGGAGCGCAAGCTGGCCGAATCGGGGCTGGGCGACTTCTTCGACGGCATCGAGATCGTCTCCGACAAGACGGCTGCCACCTACACCCGCGCCTTCGACGCCCATGGCGACGGCGCGGCGCGGGCGCTCATGGTCGGCAATTCGATGAAGTCGGACGTCGTGCCCGCCATCGCGGCCGGGGCCTTCGGCGTCTTCTGCCCGTCCGAGCACGAATGGGAGCTGGAGCGCGCGGAGGAGCCGGCGACGCATCCGCGCTACCGGCGCATCGCCGATCTCGGGGCCCTGCCGGAGCTTCTGCGCTCGCTCTAGCCGGCCCTTCCTCTGGCCCGAAATACGCCGACGCGCCGCCGCGACCGGGCGCGTGCCTCAGGCCAGCGCGCCCTCCGCCGTCAGCCGGGTCTTCCCGCCGAGATAGGGGTGCAGAACCTCCGGCAGGTCGACCGAGCCGTCGGCCCGCTGCCCGTTCTCCAGCACCGCGATCAGGCAGCGCCCGACGGCGAGGCCGGAGCCGTTGAGCGTATGCACGAACGCCGGCTTTCCGCCACCCGAGGGCTTGAACCGCGCGTTCATCCGCCGGGCCTGGAAATCCCCGGTGGTCGAGCAGCTGGAAATCTCCCGGAAGGTATCCTGCCCCGGCAGCCAGACCTCGATGTCATGCGTCCGCCGTGCGCCGAAGCCCATGTCGCCGGTGCAGAGGACGACCGTGCGATAGGCGAGACCCAGGCGCTCCAGGATGTTCTCGGCCAGAGCGGTCATCCGATCGAGCTCCGCCCGGCTCTCGTCCGGATGGGTGATCGAGACCATCTCCACCTTCTCGAACTGATGCTGGCGCAGCATGCCGGCGGTGTCGCGGCCCGCCGATCCGGCCTCCGAGCGGAAGCAGAGCGAATGGGCCGTCATCCGGCGCGGCAGGCTCGTCTCCTCGACGACCTCGCCCGCGACCGAATAGGTCAGCGGGATCTCGGAGGTCGAGATGAGCCAGTGCCCCTCGCGCGTCAGGAAGCTCTCTTCGCCGAACTTCGGCAGCTTGTCGGTGCCGTACATCGCCTCGTCGCGCACGAGGACCGGGGGGTTGACCTCCTCGAGGCCGTTATCGTCGACATGGGTGTCGAGCATGAACTGCGCCAGCGCCCGGTGGATCCGCGCGACCGCGCCGCGCAGGAAGACGAAACGCGCGCCGGACATCCTGGCGGCGGTGTCGAACTCCATTCCGGGCTTCACCCCGGCGATGTCGAAATGCTCCTTCGGGGCGAAGTCGAACGTCGGAACGTCCCCCCACCGTTTCACCTCGACGTTGTCGTCCTCGTCCGCGCCGTCGGGCACGTCGGCATCGGGCAGGTTCGGGATCTCCATGAGCGCGTCGCGCAGGGCGGCATCGGCCGTGCGGCTCTCCTCTTCCAGCCGCGCGATCTCCTCCTTCTTGGCGGCGACCAGCGCGCGCAGGCGCTCGAACTCCGCCTCGTCGCCCCCGGCCTTGGCCGCGCCCACCTGCTTCGACGCCGCGTTCCGCTCGGCCAGAGCGGTTTCCGCTCCGGTGATCGCCCTCCGCCGAGCCTCGTCGAGCGCAAGCAGCGAAGACGACAGCGGCTCCAGGCCCCGCCGCGCCAGTGCGGCGTCGAAGGCTTCGGGGGTCTCGCGGATCTGTCGGATGTCGTGCATGGGGCGGGCCTCGCTCGTGTCGTGGGGGCCACATGCCACAGCCCATCGCCCCGTGCCAGAGGTTGCGCCGCCCGCTTGCGCCCCCCAGATGCCGCTAATAGGGTGCCGCGACTTCGAAGAGGGGTGTGCGGCGTCGCGCCCCGAGACAACCAAGGACCGACCCATGTTCGCAACCCCCGCCTATGCCCAGGCCGCCGGCGGTGCCGCCGGCACGTTCGGAAGCTTCGTCCCGCTGATCGCGATCTTCGCGATCATGTACTTCCTGCTCATCCGTCCGCAGCAGAAGAAGATGAAGGAACACAAGGCCATGGTCGCGGCCCTGCGGCGGGGGGACCAGGTGGTCACCCAAGGCGGGCTCATCGGCAAGGTTTCCAAGATCAAGGACGACAGCGAGGTCGAGGTCGAGATCGCCGAGGGCGTCAAGGTCCGCGTGGTGCGCGCCACGATCACCCAGGTCCTCAACAAGACGGATCCGGCGGCCTGACATGCTCGAAATCCCGCTCTGGAAACGGTTGACGATCCTGATCGTCTGTCTCACGGGTCTGGCGCTGGCGCTGCCCAACGTCTTCTACACCCGGGCGGAGCGTCACAACGACGCCGTCACCGCGATCGAACGCGGGACGGTGGTGACCGACGAGTTGCAGGCAGACCTCGACCAGTGGCCCGGGGCTCTGCCCTCCTCGGTCGTCAACCTCGGGCTCGACCTGCGCGGCGGGGCGCATCTCCTGGCCGAGGTTCAGCTCGAGGACGTCTACGCCAGCCGCATCGACGGCTACTGGCCCGAGGTGCGCGACACGCTGCGCGGCCTTCGCGATCAGGTCGGCGGCATCCGCCGCGTCGACGACGGCCCGGCGGACGAGCTGCGGGTGCGCGTCTCCAACCCCGAAGGCCTGCAGGCGGCGGTCAATGCCGTGCGCGGCCTCGCGCGGCCCACGGTCTCTCTCACCGGGGTCGGCCAGAACGACATCGAGGTCTCGGGGGCGGGCGACACGCTCACACTGCGCCTCTCGGAGGCGGAGCGCGCGGCGACGGACGACCGCACCATGGCCCAGTCGCTCGAGATCATTCGCCGTCGCGTCGACGAGGCCGGCACCCGCGAACCCACGATCCAGCGGCAGGGCACCGACCGCATCCTGATCCAGGTGCCCGGCATCGGCTCGGCGCAGGAGCTCAAGGAGCTGATCGGGACGACCGCGAAACTCACCTTCCACCCGGTCGTGCGCACGTCGAGCGATGCACAAGAACGGGTGTCGAGCGACGAGGTGCTGATGCCGTCCCTCGACGAGCCGGGCACCTTCTACATCCTCGAACGTCTGCCCGTCGTGACCGGCGACGACCTCGTCGACAGCCAGCCCGCTTTCGATCAGCGCGGCCAGCCCGCCGTCACCTTCCGCTTCAATCCCTCCGGTGCCCGTGCCTTCGGCGTCTACACGGCCGAGAATGTCGGCGCGCTCTTCGCCGTGGCGCTCGACAACGAGGTGGTCACCGCACCCCGCATCAACGAACCGATCCCGAGCGGTTCCGGCCAGATCACCGGTAACTTCACCGTCGAGGAGGCCAATCGCCAGGCCGTCCTCCTGCGCGCCGGCGCGCTGCCCGCCGGCATGGAGTTCCTCGAGGAACGCACTGTCGGCCCCGAGCTTGGCCAGGACAGCATCGACGCGGGCAAGGTCGCCTCGCTCGTCGCCATGGCTGCCGTCGTCGTCTTCATGGTGGCGAGCTACGGCCTCTTCGGAGCCTTCGCGACCGTGGCGCTCGCCATCAACGTGGCGCTCATCTTCGGGGTGCTCTCGCTCATCGGGGGCACGCTCACGCTGCCGGGCATCGCGGGCATCGTGCTGACCATCGGCATGGCGGTCGACGCCAACGTCCTCGTCTTCGAGCGCATCCGCGAAGAGCTCAAGACAGCGCGTGGACCAGCCCGGGCCATCGCGCTCGGCTACGAGCGTGCGCTCTCGGCCATCGTCGATGCGAACATCACCACATTCATCGTCGCCACGATCCTCTTCACGCTGGGCTCCGGCCCGGTACGGGGCTTCGCGGTGACCCTCGGCATCGGCATCCTGACATCGGTCTTCACGGCGATCTTCGTGACGCGCGTTCTGATCGTGCTCTGGTTCGAGCGTCGCCGTCCCAAGACAATCGAGGTCTGACATGCGCCTGAGACTCGTTCCGCAGGACACCGCCTGGGACTTCATGAAGTACCGGAAGTTCACGTTCGGCGCGTCGATCGTGGCAATGATCGCGAGCGTCATCATCTGGCTCAGCGTCGGGTTGAACTTCGGGATCGACTTCCTCGGTGGCACCACGATCCGGACCGAGTCGACCCAGGCGGTCGATGTCGGATCCTACCGCGACGCGCTGAACCCGCTCGAGCTGGGCGATGTCGTCATCACCGAGGTTTCCGACCCGACCTTCCGGGCCGACCAGAACGTCGCGCTCATCCGCATCCAGGCGCAGGACGGGGCCGAGGCGGTGACGCCCGAAACCATCACGGCGGTCGAGGGGGCCCTCCGGGGTCTCGACCCCGAGATCACCTTTCCGTCGGTCGAATCCGTCGGTCCGAAGGTCTCGGGCGAGCTGATCACCACCGCACTCCTCGCCGTCAGCGCGTCACTCGTGGCGATCCTCTTCTACATCTGGCTCCGGTTCGAGTGGCAGTTCTCGGTCGGCGCGGTCGCCGCGCTCTTCCACGACGTCATCCTGACTATCGGCGTCTTCAGTCTCCTGCAGATCCGCTTCGACCTGGCCACGATCGCGGCGATCCTGACGATCATCGGCTATTCGATCAACGACACCGTCGTCATCTTCGACCGCCTGCGCGAGAACCTCATCAAGTTCAAGAAGACGCCGCTGATCGACGTCATGAACAAGTCGGTGAACGAGACCCTCTCGCGGACGCTGATGACCTCTGGCACCACGATCCTCGCGCTCGTGGCGCTCATCGTGCTCGGCGGCGACGTCATCCGGGGCTTCGTCTTCGCGATCCTCTGGGGCGTGCTCGTCGGGACCTATTCCTCGGTCTACGTCGCCAAGAACGTGGTGCTGATGCTGGGCGTCGACCGCGATCCGAAGAAGCCCTCGGACGCCGGCACGCAGTTCGCCAACATCGACGCCTGAGGCCGCTTGCCCGAGCTTGGCCTTTCCGCCGGTGACCTCGTCTGGGTCGCCGGAGCGGCCGTGCTGGCCGGGCTCGTGCGCGGCTTCGCGGGGTTTGGCACGGCGCTTCTCTACGTGCCGCTCGCCTCGCTTGCCCTGCCGCCGCTCTGGGTGCTCGTCACGCTGACGGTGATGGACCTGATCGGTCCGCTGCCGAACCTGCCGCGCGCCTGGCGCGACGGGCGGCCGCGTCAGGTCGCGGCCCTCGCGGCGGTGGCGGCGCTCACGCTTCTGCCCGGGCTCTGGCTCCTCGACCGCCTGCCCGCCGCGGGCTTCCGCTGGACGGTGGGTCTCCTCTGCCTCGCGACGGTCGCGCTGATGATTTCGGGCTGGCGCTGGTCGGGTCGGATGTCGCCCGGTGTCATCGCCACGGCGGGCGGCTTGTCAGGATTTCTGGGCGGCATCTCCGGCCTCGCCGGTCCGCCCGTGATCCTGACCTACATGGCGGCACCGCTGCCGGCTGCCGTGATCCGGGCGAACCTGATGATGTATCTCGTCGCCTGGGATGCGCTCTTCGGCGCGGTCCTGCTGGCGACGGGGCGGCTTGCGCTGGAACCCGTCCTGATCGGGGCCGGGCTCGTTCCGCTCTACCTGCTGGCGAACTGGGTCGGCGGCCGTATCTTCACGACCGGCCACGGTGGAGAGCGCCTCTACCGCGGGGTCGCCTATGCCCTGATCGCCGGGGCGGCGCTGCTCGCGCTCGGGTCAGGCTTCAAAAGCGCGTCCTGATCTCGATATCTGCGAGGAATTGCGCGACCTCGCGCGCCAGTTCCTCCAGCCCGTCCGAAACGACGCTCGACACCGCGAGCGCAAGTCCGACCATCGCGGCCGTCAGCACGACCCAATCGACGGTGACCGCCCCGGTCTCGGCGGCAAGGAAACGACGAAGCGACATTTGATCCCCCTGGTCTTCTACCATTTGAGGCAAAATTAGTCCTGCAATGGGGCACAAATCGGGCAGTCGCCCCGTGACACCGTCGCCAACGGGGCTACAAATGCGGCGAACCCGCGGGATTGCGGGCCGAACGGGGGACACACGATGAACCTGTCCGAGATCGAATTCGACGATGCTCAGCCCTTCGACGGCTACGGCCCCGGTTTCTTCCGAATCGGCGGCACGGTGGTCGAGGGGCCGCTCATCCTCCACCCGACGGGGCGGGCGCCCTGGGGCGGCTTCGGCGATGCCGCGGCGCTCACGGCACTGGCCGATCGGGTCGACGTCGTCTTCGTCGGGACAGGGGCCGAAATCGCCCATGTGCCCGCGGATCTGCGCGCGGCCGTGGAGGGCGCGGGCCTGGGCCTCGAGGTGATGAACACGCCCGCCGCCTGCCGCACCTACAACGTGCTCGTGGGCGAGGGCCGGCGTGTGGCGGCGGCCGTGCTGCCGGTCGCCTGATCAGCCTCCGGCCGTCGCGGGGCGGGTCGACTGGCTGAAGCCCAGCATCCCCGCCACCCGGTCCAGATCGTACTGCTCGTACTCGTCGCCGGTGCCCCGCGACTGGCCGCGGCCGGAATAGGCATTGGTGATCGCCGCGTCGAAATCCTCGAAGAAGCGTGACGCGGCCTCGTCGTCCGCGGTGTCGAGCGTGTCGCGCGTCGCGTTGCCCCAGGCCGACATGATCGCGAGGTTGTGGTCCGAGAGCGTCGAGAGCATCGCCGTGTAGCGATCGTAGTTGCCCGGATCGTAGGGCGCATAGGCGAAGGAGGGACGGGCATCGCGGCGCTGGTGATCGGTCGCCGCGCCCTCGAAGATGTATCCCAGTTCCCCGTTCATCATCGCCATGGTGGCGACGCCCATGGCGGTCGCGCCCCCGGTCAGGACGACGAAATCGACGGCGATGACCCCGCGCTCGTCGGCGAGGAAGGATGTGACGGACGTCGGCAGGCTGAACATGGCAGTGAACCTCAAGCAATTTCTGCCGACGGTTCTGACACCCGATTCAGACGCGAAAATGATGGTTAATGTCTCATTTCTGGGCGCGATCTGGGCGCACGGGCGCAAGCCCCTGACCCGCTGTCACATTTCGTGACGCTACGTCGCGAAAGGGGCCCGCGATCCCGCAAGCCCCTCGTTTACAATGGTTAATGGACGGTTAATCCTACCAGTGCCCGGTGTTTTCCATCGAGGCCCAGGGCTCCTGCGGTGCCTTTTTCTCGCCCGCTTGCAGCAATTCGATCGAGATGTTGTCGGGGCTGCGCACGAAGGCCATGTGCCCGTCGCGGGGCGGCCGGTTAATGGTCACGCCCGCGTCCATCAGCGTCTGGCACATCCCGTAGATGTCATCGACGGTATAGGCGAGGTGGCCGAAGTGCCGGCTGTCGTCGGGCAGCGCGTCGTCGCCGTCCCAGTTGTAGGTCAGCTCCACGTCGGCGTGGCCGTCCGCCTGGTCCGGGGGGCAGAGGAAGACGAGCGTGAAGCGCCCGCCCTCGTTCTCGATCCGCCGGCGCTCGACGAGGCCCAGCATCTTGTAGAAGGCGATCGAGGTGTCGAGGTCCTTCACGCGGACCATGGTGTGCAGATAGGTGATCGGCATCGCAGTCTCCTTTTGCGTCTCCCGCGAGAGCCTAGGCCCCGGTCGCGCAATGTCACCCTTCACGCGCGCGCAATCGCCTCTGCCGCGGTCCACCCCCGGGCTGCGCCGCCGGGCCACACACCTCCGACTTCTGCGCGGCCTCCGTTGCGGCGCGGCCGCCCCCGGGCCACCTTGGGGCGACGCCCGAATCCGAAGGACAGATCATGCCGCTCTCCCCCGACCAACAGGCCGAAATCGACGACCAGCGCGCCCAGTCGCACCAGACCCGCCGCGCCACCGTTCCGGGGATGGAGGCGCATCTCTATACGGCGCACGAGGTGCTCGACCACGGGTTCGTCCGCGTCATCGACTACATGGGCGACGATGCCGCCATCACCCAGGCCGCCCGCGTCAGCTACGGGCGGGGCACCAAGGCCGTGTCGAACGACGACGGGCTGATCCGCTACCTGATGCGGCACTGGCACTCGACGCCCTTCGAGATGTGCGAGGTCAAGCTGCACGTGAAGCTGCCCGTCTTCGTCGCCCGGCAGTGGATCCGCCACCGCACGGCCAACGTGAACGAATACTCCGCCCGCTACTCCATCCTCGACCGAGAGTTCTACATCCCCGCGCCCGAAGACCTCGCCGCGCAATCGGTCGTCAACAACCAGGGCCGGGGTGAGGCGCTCTCGGGGGAGGAGGCCGCCCGCGTCCTCGACTGGCTGCGTGACGACAGCACCCGCGCCTACGACCACTACGAGGCGATGATCTCACAGGAGGGCCAGCAGGGCCTCGCCCGTGAACTGGCCCGCATGAACTTGCCGGCGAATGTCTATACGCAATGGTACTGGAAGGTGGACCTGCACAACCTGTTTCACTTCCTCCGCCTGCGCGCCGACGCCCACGCGCAGATGGAGATTCGTGTCTACGCGGAAAAGATTTGCGAAATCATTAAGGACTGGGTGCCCCTCGCCTACGCCGCCTTCGAGGACTACCGCCTCAGCGGGGCGCAGTTGTCGGGCAAGGGCGTGGAGTGTGTGCGCCGGATGCTTGCGGGGGAGGAGGTCACGCAGGAGACGTCTGGTATGAGCAAGGGCGAATGGCGGGAGTTTATGGGGGTTATTCAACTTGGAGGCTGAGACGAACTATTCGCTGGACGAGGGACAGTTTGGCGAACTCATCCGCACTCTTGGATCGGAGCCTTCGTTTAGCTTCGGTTCCGGAATGTTCTGGATAGCGGTAGCATCAACCTTGGTCGGTGTTGCGGCAATTATTCTTGCGCTCTATGAGCATCGACGTGCTACCGCTGGGGCCGATGCAGATCTTCTCCTTCGTAGTTTCAGTGAATACGAGGCGCTATATGATGAGCTTCGCGCCGTCGTGCCACTTTATCTGTCATGCAAAGCTGAAGCAGATGCCGCTTTTGAGACAAATGGATATGACGCAAAGCACTTTGAGTTATTCGACGTGCGTAAGGAGATTGTCGATCCTGAAGAGTGGCGACGGGTAAGGCGGCTCAAGATATACTACAAGTCTCGATTCGATCTTGTCGATAAGGGATTTTTCTCTAACGAGGCACTTGCTGAATCAATGGACAATTCTGGAATTAATCTTTTGAAAGATAGCGTTTCTAAGGTGGACACGCTGATGTTTTATCAGACCCGATTGGAAAAGTACCGTGCGGAAGGTTTTCCCGAGGAGTATCTCAGAAGAACTTTCGAAAGCGATCTGAGATGGTATCGGAACATATCTGACTTTATGAAGTCAAAGAAAACCGCATTCGGCTGGGGAAATTCGGGGTGAGCTCCCGGGTTCCGTAAGGGTCCAGCTCACAGCGGGAAATGGCACCAGCCCTCCGCTTGCGCTCCGGGCGCTCCGCGCTCTGATCGCTCCACCGGAGCGATCAGCCGCCTGACAGGCGGTCGCGCGTCGCCCCCCAAACCATCCCCGCCTGCGCCAGCCACGGCCCGAGCACACGCCCCCCCGGGAGGCTCGGCACGGGCAACGACGCGAGTGTCTCGAACTGGTCCCGCTTCCCCCGCGCGGCCTCGGCGCAGGCGCGGCCGGCGAGGCCGGACAGCGCCAGCCCGTGGCCCGAGTACCCCCCCGCCGAGAAGACCCCCGGCGCGACCTCGGCCACGAAGGGCAGGCGGGTCGCCGTGACGGCGAGGGTGCCGCCCCAGGCGTGGGTCAGCTCGACCTCGGCCAACTCGGGATAGACGCGGGCGAGGTTGCGGCGGACCTTGGCGCGGATGTCGGTCGGGAAGCGGCGGCCATAGCTCTCGCCGCCCCCGAAGACGAGGCGGCGGTCCTCCGTCACGTGAAAATAGTTTACGACAAAACGTCCATCGGCCACCGCGAAGTCTGTACAAAACGTACAATTCGGCAGCGGGGCCGTCGCGGCGATGTAGTTATTGATTGGCAGAACGCTCCGTGCTGTCCGGTCCGTCAGCCAGGGCGAATACCCGTTCGTCGCCTGCACCACCGCCCGCGCCGTCACCGCGCCGTGCCCCGTCGCGACCGTCGTTCCGTCGATGCGGTGGACCTCCGAGCCTTCGAAGATTTCCACTCCCGTATCGAGGCAGGCGCGGAGGAGATTGAGTACGTAGGCCAAGGGGTTGCAGACCCCCGCCGACCGGTCGAGCACCCCGCCCGGGTAGGCCGTCGAGCCCGTCACGCGGGCCATCTCGCCGGCGTCGAGCACCTCCCAGGCGGTGCCGTAGTGCCGCGCCATCCACGCCGTCTCGGCCGCATACTCGGGCAGCTCCCGCGCGCGGAGGCAGGCCGAGATGACCCCCGGGCGATACCCCGCCCCCTCCATGAAAGCGCTTGCATCCGCCTTCGCCGCCTCCGCCAGCGCCCAAAGCGCGTGCGCTTTCGCCGGGCCGAGCCGCGCCTCCAGCTTCCGTTGCGACCAGTTGAAGCCCGAGCCGAGCTGCCCGCCGTTGCGCCCCGAGGCGCCCCAGCCGATCCGCTGCGCCTCGAGCAGGATCACCGCCTGCCCGGCCCGCGCCGCGTCGAGCGCCGTCCAGAGCCCGGTCAGCCCGCCGCCGACGACCACGAGATCGCAGGTGCGCCGGTCCCGCAGGGGCGGGAAAGGGGCGGGCAGGTCCAGACCTTCGGCATAGACCGTCGCGGGCCAGACGCCGCTGTCCCCATTGGCGTGGAGCCAGCTCATACGTTCAGGAGGAGATGCTCCCGCTCCCAGGGCGAGATGACCTGCAGGAAGGCCCCGTTCTCCATGCGCTTCACGGAGGCGTAGATGGAGCAGAAGTGCGGGTGCAGGACGTCATGGATCTCGGTCGCCGCGTCGAAGAGGTCGAGCGCGGTCGACAGATCGCGGGGAATGCCGCCTCCGTTGTCGTAGGCATCGCCGGTGAATTGCGGCGCGGGGGCGATCTCGTTGACGAGCCCGAGGTAGCCGCAGGCGAGCGAGGCCGCGATCCCGAGGTAGGGGTTGCAGTCCATGCCGGCGATGCGGTTCTCGACGCGCTTGGTCTCGGGCTCCGAGACGGGCACGCGCAGGCCCGTCGTGCGGTTGTCGCGCCCCCATTCCAGATTGATCGGGGCGGCGAAGTCTCGGACGTAGCGGCGGTAGGAGTTCACGTAGGGCGCGAGCAGCGCGATCACCGAGGGCAGGTGGCGCTGCATCCCGCCGATGAAATGCAGGAAGGCGGGGCTCTCCGTGCCGTCGCCGCCGTCGAATAGGTTGCGCCCCGTGGCGCGGTCTACCACCGAATGGTGGATGTGCATGGCGCTGCCGGGTTCGTCCTGAATGGGCTTGGCCATGAAGGTGGCGTAACAGTCGTGGCGCAGCGCGGCCTCGCGGATGAGACGCTTGAAGTAGAAGATCTCGTCGGCGAGCTTCACCGGGTCGCCATGGCGCAGGTTCATCTCCACCTGTCCCGATCCGCCCTCCTGCAGGATGCCGTCGATTTCGAGGCCCATCGCCTCGGCGAAGTCGTAGATGTCGTCGATGACGGGGCCGTATTCGTCGACGGCTGACATGGAATAGGCCTGCCGCGCCGCCGCCCGCCGGCCCGAGCGGCCCATGGGGGGGAGGACGGGTTGCGTGGGGTCGGTGTTGCGGGCGACGAGGTAGAACTCCATCTCGGGCGCGACCACCGGCGTCCAGCCCCGTTGGGTATAGAGGTCCACCACCCGGCGCAGCACGTTGCGCGGGGCCGTGGGCACGATCTCGCCCTGCTGGTCGTGCATGTGATGGATGACCTGCATCGTCCAGTCCGCCGTCCAGGGCGCGGCGCAGGCGGTGCTGAAATCGGGGGTCAGCACCATGTCCGGCTCCAGGAAGGCGGTATCGCCGTCGTCGGCCCAGTCGCCGGTGATCGTCTGCTGGAAGATGGAATTCGGCAGGTAGAACTGCGTCTGCTTGGCGAATTTCGCGGCCGGCATCGCCTTCCCACGGGCGATGCCCGACATGTCGGCGACGATGCACTCCACCTCGTCGAGGCGGCGGCCGTCGAGGTAGGCGCGGGCATGGTCAGGCGCGCGGTCGATCCAGTCAGGCATCGACATGGGTGGACCTCGTGCGGAAGAAGGTGGCAATCGTGGTGGCGAGGCGGGCGTTGTCGACGGGTGCCGTCGCACCGACCTCGGCTTGGTTCATCAAGTCATCCGGGTAGGTGCCGGTGCCACGCCGCGTGGTGACGTAGTCGCGGATCAGGTTGTTCGAGAACTCGGGATGGGGCTGCACCGTGAAGGCGCGCTGCCCGTAGGCGAGGATCGCGTTCTCGCAGAAGGCGTTGCCGGCGAGGCGGGTCGCGCCCTCGGGCCGGTCGACGACCTGGTCCTGATGCCAGGCGTTGAGTGCGAGCGTGCCGCCATCGGGCAGCGCGTATTCGCGCCGACCGACCGCCCAGCCGCCGGTGAACTTCTCGACCCGGCCGCCGAGGGCTTGGGCGATGATCTGATGCCCGAAGCAGATGCCGACGAGGGGCACGTCGGCGGCATAGACATCGCGGATGAAGCGCTCGAGTGGGGGGATGAAAGCATGGTCCTCGTAGGCTCCGTGCTTCGAGCCGGTGATGAGCCAGCCATCGCAGGCATGAACGTCCTCCGGGAAGATCATGTGCTCGACGTCATAGGCTGCGAAGGTGAAGCCATGCCCGTCGAGCAGCTGCGCAAACATCTGATCGAAATCGCCGCGCGCGGGGAGGAGCTCGGGCGGCGTGTGTCCGGCCTGGAGGATTCCGATCTTCATGTTTGGGCCTTTTGCGGTTGCGCGGTCAGACGCTAGGATGCGGCCCGAGCCGCCGCAAGATGCTGCCGCTTTACCAAGTCTTCAGAAATCATGTGGCATCGAGCCGATATGATGGTCGAGATGGTTCTATGCGTGTTCTCTTTCTAGTCTTCTGCTTCTGGGCTTCCGCCGCGACCGGCGGCTCCGTGCCCGATGCGCTCTCGCAGGCCTCGGCGGAGCGTCAGCGCGTTGGCCTGCCGCCTCTGACGATGAACTCGCGGCTGGCCGCCGCGGCGGAGGCGCAGGCGCGGCACATGGCCCGGTCGCAACGCATCGGCCACCGCGGGACCGGCGGCAGTTCCTTCGCCGAGCGGATCCGGGCGACGGGTTATCCGCTCTGTCACGGGGCCGAGAACGTGGCCGGCGGGCAGCGCGATGCAACGGCGGTGACGCGCGCCTGGATGACGTCACCGGCCCACCGGGCAAACATTCTCAACCCGCGCCTGACGGACGGGGCGGTCGCCGCCGTGCGCGATGGCCGGGGCCGGCTCTGGTGGGCCATGGTGCTCGCCGGACCCTGTTAGCGCCGGTCGGAGCTGCGCGGTGTCATGGTCGGGCTTGACCCGACCATCTGTTGCACGGGGAAGGGACCAGAGATCGTCGGGTCAGGCCCGACGATAGCACCCCCGCGGCAGGCTTCCGCCGATTTCAGATCCGGGTCAGCGCCACGCCCGCGACGATGATCGCGGCGGCCGCGGCCTTCCAGCGGTCGACGCGCTCCCCGAGGGCCGCCCAGCCGATCAGGACGGCGAAGAGGATCGAGGTTTCGCGCAGCGCGCCCACGAGCGCGATCGGAGCGACGGTCATGGCCCAGACCGCGATCGCATAGGCACCGTAGCTGAAGCCCGCCGCCAGCGCGCCGAGACCCCAGGCCCGGGCATCCGCCCGCCAGACGCCGCGCCCCCGCAGGAGCGTGATGAGGGGCGAGAAGATCACCACGTCGAGGATGAAGAGCCACGCCACGTATTGCGCGGCCGATGCGGCGACGCGCGCACCCGAGCCGTCGACGATCGTGTAGCCTGCCGTCATCAGCGCCGAGCCGAGCGCGTAGGGGATGAGCCGCCGCGCCTCGCGCGCGCGCAGGCTGCCGGCGGCCATGGTGGCGATGCCGGCGCCGAGGAGGACGACGCCGAGGATCTCCGCCGATGACAGCACATCGGTCAGGATGAACGGCCCGATCAGCAACACGATCATCGGAGCCGCCCCGCGGGCGATCGGGTAGACCCGGCTGAGGTCGCCCTGCTCGTAGGCGAAGGCGAGGAAGAGCTTGTAGCCCGCGTGAAAGAGACCCGACGCGAGCAGCCAAGGCCAGACCTGCGCCTCTGGGAGCGGGTGGGCGAGGGCGATCACCGCGCCCATGCCACCCTGCACCAGCGTCAGGATGGCGATGCCCCCGACCTTGGATGCGCCCGATTTCACAAGGCCGTTCCAGGCTGCGTGGAGAAAGGCCGCGCCGAGCACGGCGGCGAAGACGCCCGCCGTCATACCGTGTCGAGGTAGAGGTCGATGCGCTCGTCCTCGGTCAGGTCCTCGATGTCGCGCATCTCCTGTCGTTTGGTCAGGACCATGTTCGCGATCAGCTCGGGCGGGAGAAGGCGCGGCGTCTGCGGGTCGCTCTCGAACCGGGCGATCGCCGCTTCCCAGGTCGCGGGCACCTGGGGGAGGTCGAGCGCATAGGCGTTGCCGGTGATCGCCGGGGGCGGCTCCACCGCGTCCTCGATTCCGTTGAGCGCCGCGCCGAGGATGCAGGCGAGCAGCAGGTAGGGGTTCACGTCGCCACCCGAGATCCGGTGTTCGATCCGCCGCGCCGCGTTGGGCGAGGCGGGGATGCGCAGGGCGGCGGTCCGGTTCTCATAGGCCCAGCTGAGTGCTGTCGGCGCATGAGCATCGGGCACGAGGCGGTCGTAGCTGTTGAGATGCGGCGCGAAGACGAGGGTGGACGCCGGGGCCGCCGCCAGAAGCCCGGCGACCGCGTGGCGCAAGGCATCCGAGCCCCGATCGGTGCCGTCGTCGAAGATGTTGTCGCCGGCCGCGTCGAGCACCGAGAAATGCACGTGCATCCCGTTGCCGCTGTAGTCGGGATAGGGCTTGGCCATGAAACTCGCCGCGAACCCGTGACGCCGGGCCTGCCCCTGCAGGAGGAGCTTGAAGAACCACGCATCGTCCGCTGCCTTCATGGCGTCCGGCTGATGCGCGATGTCGATCTCGAATTGCCCGATCCCGGCTTCGGAAATCGCGGTCTGGGCCGGGATGTCCATCGCCTCGCAAGCGTCGTAGAGCTGGGTGAAGAAGCGATCGAAGCCGTCGAGCGCGCGCATCGAGAGCGTCTGCGCGCCCGGCCGCCGCTTGCCGGAGTTGGGTGACTTCGGCGCACGCAATTGCCGGGTGCTGTCGTCGATGAGGTAGAATTCCATCTCCGTCGCGACGACGGGTGTCAGCCCGCGCGCGGCGTAGCGGGCAAGCACCGTGGCAAGGGCGTGGCGCGGATCGCCGGCGAAGGGGCGGCCGTCGGGGTGATACATCCAGACGGGCAGGAGCGCGGTCGGCGTGTCGAGCCAGGGCATGGGCACGAAGCCGCGGTCGGTGGGTTTCAGGATGCCGTCCGGATCGCCCGCGTCGAAGACGAGGGGGCTGTCGTCGATGTCCTCGCCCCAGATGTCGAGATTCAGGATCGAATAGGGAAAGCGGGTGCCTTCCGTCTCGAGCTTGTGGGCGAAACGGCGCGGCACGCGCTTGCCGCGGGCCTGAGCGTTCAGGTCGCAGGCGGCCACGCGGACGGAGTGGATCGAGGGGTTGGCATGGAGCCAGCCGTCGGGGGACGCGTCCGTCATCGCATGATCTGCCCGAGGAGGCGCGGTCTGCGCGTGGCGGTCTGCGGCAGGTGCCGGTTCAGCCGCCGGTTCACGAGGCTCATGAGCGCGATGATGATGAGCGTCAGCAGAATGAAATATGCCGCAAGGATCGGGTAGGGCACGAACGGGTTGAACGTCTTGTCGGCGAAGTAGTTGGCGTAGTAGAGCGCGTCGCCCCGTTGCTGGATCGCCGGAAACCCGGTGAAGAAGACGAGCACCGTCGCGTGGAAGAGGAAGATCGCCTCGTTCGTGTAGGCCGGCCAGGCGAGGCGCAGCATCGTGGGCCAGGTGATCCGTCGGAACCTGCGCCAGCCGGTGAAGCCATAGGCCGCCGCCGCCTCCTGGTCACCCTTCGGGACGGACATGAGCGCGCCGTAGAAGATCTCGCCGGTGTAGGCGGAGGTGTTGAGGAACAGCACGACGAGCGCGCCGGCCCAGGCCGCGGCAAGCGGCTCGAAGACCGGGAAAGCCTGCTTCAGCGACAGGAACAGGAAATAGCCGAAGAAGAACTGGATGAAGAGCGGGGAGCCGCGGAAGAGGAAGATGAACCATTCCGCCGGCTTGCGCAGAAGCGGATTCCGCGCGGCTTTGCCGAGAGCCAGGACGGTGGCCAGCGCGAACCCGGAGAGAAGGGCCAGCACGCCGAAATAGATGTTCCAGATCATCCCCGACCCGATCAGGACGACCTGCTGGCAGAGCGTGAAGTCGCTGCGCGGCAGCAGGCGTTCGCCATAGCCGATCGAGCGCAGGCCGTAGTCGGCGATAACCTCGGCGCAGGTCATGCGCCCGCCTTTCGGAGCGCCTCGCCCCCGGCGGTGGCCTGCCCCATCGAAAGGCGGCGGGTGAGCCGCGCGATCACGACCTCCGAGATGCGGGTGAAGGCGAGGTAGAAGACGAGGAGCGCGAGGAAGTACCACATGCGCCAGTCGGGGTGCGGATAGTCGGAGAAGCGCGCGGTCTTTGCCGCCCCGAGCTCCCGCGCCCAATAGACGATGTCCTCGACGCCCAGAAGGAACAGAAGCGGCGTCGCCTTGATGAGCACCATCCAGAGGTTGCCTAGGCCGGGCAGGGCATAGACCCACATCTGCGGCACGGTGATGCGCCAGAAGGTCTGCCGCGGGCTCATGCCATAGGCCTCCGCCGTCTCGATCTGTGTGCGGGGCACGGCCCGCATCGCCCCGAAGAGGACGTTGGCGGCAAAGGCCCCGAAGACGATGGCGAAGGTCAGCACGGCCAGCGCGAAGCCGTAGGTCTCATGTACCCACTGCGGCGAGGTGCCGAGCGGCATCTTGGCCTGCGCGCAGACGAGAAAGTCGCTGCCCTGCCGGATCGGCTGATCCCAGTCCGGGCATTTGATCTTGTGGCGCAGGTATTCGATCCCCTGATCGAGCGCGATGACGAAGAAGAGGAAGAAGGCGATGTCTGGCACGCCCCGCACGATCGCGATGTAGAGCTTGCCGAGCCATCCGAGCGGCGCGAAGGACGACCGCGCGGCCATCGCCCCGCCGAAGCCGAAGGCGAGCGCCGTCGGTGCGGTGATCGCCAACAGCAACAGGACGGTGCCGAAGGCCGCGTAGAACGACAGATGCTTGCCCGTGGTCAGATAGCAGGCGAGCCAGGAAAGGCCGGAGAGCGTGTCGGGGTCGGTGCAGGCGAAGATGGCTTGAATTCCCGCGGTTGTGCGTCCCTGCGCGTGTCTTGCTAAGAGTATTTTGCGCAGGAAGATGGGGGGCGGGTCGCGCCGCCCCCCGGATGGGTCAGAACGTCTTGGCGTCTTCGCCGAACCACTTGACGATCAGTTCATTGAGGCTGCCGTCTTCCTTCATCGAGGTGATGGCGGCGTCGAACTTGTCCTTCAGTTCGGTGTCGCTCTCGCGCAGGCCGAGGCCGATGCCGCCGCCGAGGGGGACGTCTTCGCCGGTGAAGGTCAACTCGCCGGCCGATTCCTCGACGGTGGGCGCGAGCGCGTCCTTGTCGGCGAAGACGGCATCGGCCTCGCCCGAGCGGACGGCCGCGACGGTCTCGTCGTAGGTGGCGAACTCGAGGAGCGTGGCCCCCGTCTCCGCGACGTAGCCGGCCTGAATCGTGCCCGTCTGCGCGGCGATCACACCGCCTTCGAGGTCGGCGTCGGTCGAGAGGGCGGCATAGGCCGAGGCAGCCGGCGGGAAGTAGTTCTGGGTGAAGTCGATGACCTCGTCCCGCTCGTCGGTGATCGACATGCCGGCGATGATGGTGTCGTAGTTGCCCGAGGTGAGGTTCGGGATGATCGAGTCCCACTCGTTCGTGACCCACTCGCAGGTCAGCTCGGCGCGGGCACAAAGCTCATCGCCCACCTCGCGCTCGAAGCCGTCGACCTCGCCCGCGTCGTTGAGGAAGTTGTAGGGCGGGTATTGTCCTTCGGTGCCCATGCGGACGGTCGTGGCGTGGCCGTCGGCGAGGGCCATGGTGGCGGTCGCGGCGAGCGCGGCGGCGGTCAGGATCAGTTTCATGTCTTCTCTCCGTGTTGAGCCTCCCCGGTCGGGCCGGGGTTGGCGGGTGATTTCAGGTCGAGGTCGCGCTCAGAAAGCCCTTCAGGCGCTCCGACTTCGGCGCGCCGAAGAGCGTCTCGGGCGGACCTTCCTCCTCGATGCGTCCCTTGTGCAAAAAGATGACGTGATCGCTCACGTCGCGGGCGAGGTTCATGTCGTGGGTGACGATCACCATGGTCCGGCCCTCCTCGGCCAGCGCCTTGATGACGCGGATCACCTCCTGCTCGAGTTCGGGGTCGAGCGCCGAGGTCGGCTCGTCGAACAGAAGCGCCTTCGGCTCCATGCAGAGACCGCGGGCGATGGCCGCGCGCTGCTGCTGCCCGCCCGAAAGCTGCGCGGGCCAGGCATCAGCCTTGTCGCCGATTCCGACCTTGTCGAGATACATGCGCGCTTTCGTCTCCACCTCCGCTGGGTCCCGGCGCAGTACCTGGACCGGGGCCTCCATCACGTTCTGCAGGATCGTCATGTGCGACCAGAGGTTGAACGACTGGAAGACCATCGACAGGTTCGTACGGATCCGTGTGATCTGCGCGGTGTCGGCCGGATGACGGTCGTGCGCCTTGCCCTTCCACTTGACCGGCTCCTCGCAGAAGAGGATCTCGCCGGCCTGGCTGTCTTCCAGAAGGTTGGCACAGCGCAGGAGTGTCGATTTCCCCGACCCGGAGGAGCCGATGAGCGAGATCACCTGCCCCTGGCAGGCGCGCAGATCGACGCCCTTGAGCACCTCCAGCTGGCCATAGGCCTTGTGCAGGTCGCGGATTTCGATGACGGGCGGTGCGGCGGTCAAACGGGGCCTCGGGGTGTCGAACCCCGTGGTTACGCCGGAAATTACGGGAAATTGCAATGGGGCAGGCGGGTGGAACCCCGGGTCACTCCCGCGATTCGGCGCGGATGCGGGCGAGGTTGCTGTCCCGATCGCCGACGCCGAGCAGGTTTGCCAAAAGCCGCAGCAGGCTGTCCTCCTCCGCATCGCGCGCGCCGTCTGCGAGGACGACGGACCAGAGTGCCTCGATGACCGCGATTCGCTCTTCGAGGACGACCGCGTCCTTGATTGCGCGGGTGAAGCGAACGGTATCCGGGGCCTCGGCCTCCATCTCTTCCGCCTCACTGCGCACCTCGCGCGCCTGCGCCGCGTCGAGGCCGTAACGTCGGGACAGCACCTCGTCGATGCGGGAGCGCTCGGCAGCAGCATAGTCGCCATCGCTTCGGGCGACTCGCACCATCAGGGCGGCGAGCGCCAGGCGCGCGTCGGGTTCGGGCAGGGGTTGGGGGTCGGGGGCCGTCAGCCGGCGGAGCAGATCCTGAAACATCCCTGCGATATAGGCACCTGCGACGTCCGCGGCCAGTCTCAGCCGTCCCAACCCTCGGCGATGACGAGGTCGCTTTCGCTGATCCCCTCCCGCAGCTTGCGCGCCGCTTGGTAGCCGGGGCTGTCGTAGCAGGCGAGGGCCGCCTCGTAGCTCGGGAACTCGATCACGACGCTGCGCGGCTTCGCCTCGCCCTCCCGCACTTCCCGTGCGCCGCCCCGCACGAGGAAGCGGCCGCCGTATTCGGCCAGCGGAGCGGCATTCGCGGCGCGGTAGAGATCGTATTTCTCCGCGTCGTCGACGCGCCCGTGCGCGATCCAGTATCCCTTTGCCATCAGCTCTCTCCCTTGAAGATTTCGGTCAGGCGCGCGGCCTCTGCCTCGAGGCCCCAGGTCGGGTTGACCACGGCCATGCCGGAGCCTTCGAGCCCGTGTCCCGCACGGGCGGCGGCAAAGGCCACCTCATGCACCATCAGATCTGGGATCGCCTCGGCCAGCGCGCGGATCATTGGCCGATGCCGGCGGTCGGGAAGGATCGGGTACCACAGCATCAGGATGCCGACGCCCCATTTGCGGTGCAACTTCGGGAGAAGGCCGGCAATGCGCGTATAGTCCTCCCGCAACTCCCACGACGGGTCGATCAGCATCAGACCCCTGCGCGGATCGGGCGGGGTGAGCGCCTTCGCCATCTCCAGTCCGTCGCGCCGGTGGATCCGCGTGTTTGGACTTTCCGGCATCGCGGCGAGAAGCGCGCCGTTCTCTTGCGGGTGCAGCTCCGCCAGGTCGATCCGGTCGAAACGCCGCAGAAGCCCGGCCGCGATCAGCGGCGAGCCGGGATAGTGCGTGGCCCCGTGACGGACCCGCACCGCACCGAGTACGCGCGCGTAGGGATGATCCGCCGGAAACCGCGGCAGCAGCCGGGCGACGCCCTGCGCGGCCTCGCAGGTGCGCCGTGCCGCTGCGCTTGACAGGTCGTAGAGGCCCCGGCCCGCATGGGTCTCGAGATAGGACAGCGCCTTGTCCTTGCGGGTCATGTAGTCGAGCACGGTGGCCAGCAGCGCGTGCTTGTGCACGTCGGCGGCATTCCCCGCGTGATAGCCGTGCTGATAGGATAACATGGGATCGGGCTAGCTCCCCGCCCCGGGTGGTGCAAGCGTGCAACCGTCTCACGAAGACGTAACTTGGCATGTGCCATTCGCATCGGTTGTGCTACATCGCAATTACACACTCACTCTTGCCTTCAGGCACCCAATGATCCGTCTCATCCTTCCCGCCGCTATCGCACTCGGCCTGTCCTCCGTGGCCAGTGCCCAGGGCCTCGATTCGCCCGTCTTCTCGAGCCAGGGACAGGGCCCCGCGCTCGGTTTCACGCTGCGGGGCGGTGTGTCGACGGCACCCGAGTACTTCGGCTCCGACGAGCAGGAGGTAGGCCCGGCGCTGGGAGCCGAACTCGACTACCTGCGTCTGGGGGGCTTCACCTTCGGCAATCCCGATCCGTTCTACGAATCGCGAGGTCTGAGCTTCGGCGGATCCTTCCGCTACATCGACGATCGCGACGATGACGACAGCCCGGAGCTCGACGGCCTCGACGACGTCGATGCCGCGCTCGAGATCGGTGGCGGGCTGCGGTACACGACCGAAAACTTCCACGCCTTCGGCGACATCCGCTATGGCGTGATCGGCCACGAAGCCTTCGTGGCCGAGGCCGGGGCGGACGTCATCCTGCGCCCTGCGGAGGGCTGGACGCTGCGTGCTGGCCCGCGCGTGCTCTTCGGCGACAGCGACTACGCTTCGACCTATTTCGGCGTGACCGAAGCGGAAAGCGTGGCGTCGGGCGGCAACTTCGCCGCTTTCGATGCCGATGGCGGGCTTCTCTCCGCGGGCATCGAGATCGGAGCCGGCTACCGGTTCAACGAGAACTGGGGCATCGACGCGACGATCAACTACGACAAGTTGCAGAACGACGCGGGCCGCAGCCCGATCACCCGGGACGATGAGCAGATCTCGGCCTCCATCGGGGTCACCCGGCGCTTCACGCTCGGTTTCTGATTACGGCACCCGGATCGTGCCCCGGCTGACGGGGACGGCCGTTCCGCCGATCCGGACCTCGGCGATCGCGCCGTCGTCGGCCCGCGCCTCCATCGTGATGACGGACGCACGCCCCATGTCTTCGCCCTGGCGAATGACGTGGCGTGACTGGCCGTCGGGCAGGGCCCCGTTTGCCAGAAGCTGTGCCGCGAGGATCGCGCTGGCGGACCCGGTCGCCGGATCTTCGGGAATGCCGGCGGTGGGCGAGAACATCCGCGCGTTCAGGTCGGGGTCGTAGAGCCAGGCGCTGTCGACGCCGGCGCTTTCCATGAGTGCGGTCCAGGCCGGCTCCATCGGGCGGGCGCGGGCGAGTGTTTCGCGGTCGCGCACGGGGATGTAGACGAAGGCCGGACCGCCGGCGAAAGCCCCCGGCACATGCGGCCCGATCATCTCCTCCGAGAGACCGAGCGCCTCGGCGCAGAGGGCGCGGCCCACCGGCCCTCCGTGCGCTGCCGGCAGGACGGGGGCCGTGAACTGCGCTGTCGTGCCATCGATCTCGACAGGAACAAGTCCGGCCTCCTCTTCGAGAACGACCCGGTCCAGTCCCTCGCGGCCGGCAAGGAAGAGTGCCGCCCCGATGGTCGGATGCCCCGCGAAGGGGATTTCGGCGGTCGGGAAGAAGATGCGCGTTCGCGCGGTATGCAGAGGGTCGTGTGGGGGCATCAGGAAGATCGTCTCGCTCAGGTTGAACTCCCGCGCGAGGGTCTGCATCTGAGCCGTCGCCAGCGACCCGTCCGTCTCGACGATGGCCAGCGGATTGCCCGTGAAGGCGGTGTCGGTGAAGACGTCCCAGACGTGGAAAGCGAGCTCTGCCATGGCACTCCCTTACTGCATCCGCGCTCGAACGCGGTTGCCGCCTACACGAGCCGCGATTGCTCCTTCGCCGCACGGATGAAATCGGCGAAGAGCGGATGCGGGTCGAACGGCTTCGACTTCAGCTCCGGATGGAATTGGACGCCGATGTACCATGGGTGATCCTTCACCTCGACGATCTCGGGCAGGCGGCCGTCGGGCGAGAGGCCCGAGAACAGCAGCCCCTCTTTCTCAAGTTGTTCGCGATAGCGGATGTCGACTTCGTAGCGGTGGCGGTGCCGCTCCTCGATGGCGGTGTCGCCATAGGCGTCGGCTACGCGGGAGCCTTCCGTCAGAACGGCGTCGTAGGCCCCGAGGCGCATCGTCCCGCCCTTGTCGTCCGTCTTGGTGCGCGTGATCTTGGCGTTGCCCTGCACCCATTCCTTCAGATGGTAGACGACGGGCGTGAAGCTCTTCGGGTCGACGCCGTCGCTGAACTCCTCGGAGGCGGCATCATCCATGTCGGCCATGTTCCGTGCCGCCTCGATCACCGCCATCTGCATCCCGAGGCAGATGCCGAGATAGGGGATCTTGCGTTCGCGTGCGAATTGCGCCGCCTTGATCTTGCCCTCGGTCCCGCGCTCGCCAAAGCCGCCGGGCACGAGGATCGCGTGCAACCGCTCCAGATGCGGCGCGGCGTCCTCGGTCTCGAAGACCTCGGCGTCGATCCACTCGATCCGCACCTTCACGCGGTTCGCCATGCCGCCGTGGGTCAGCGCCTCGGCGATGGATTTGTAGGCGTCCTCGAGCTGCGTGTACTTGCCGACGATCGCCACCCGAACCTCGCCGTCGGTGTTGTGGATGCGGTCGACCACGTCCTCCCAGCGGTCGAGCGTGGGCTTCGGCGCGGGCTGGATGCCGAAGGCGTCGAGCACCGCCTGGTCGAGCCCCTCCCGGTGGTAGGCGAGGGGGGCCTCGTAGATCGACTTGAGGTCCTGCGCCGCGATCACGCTGTCGGGGCGGACGTTGCAGAAGAGGGCGAGCTTCTCGCGTTCCTTCACCGGGATCGGGCCTTCGGAGCGGCAGACGAGGATATCGGGCGCGAGCCCGATCGAGCGGAGCTCCTTGACCGAGTGCTGTGTCGGCTTCGTCTTCAGCTCGCCGCTCGCCTTGATGTAGGGCAGGAGCGTCAGGTGCATGAAGAGACATTCGCCGCGGGGTTTCTCCTGGCTGAACTGACGGATGGCTTCGAAGAACGGCAGTCCCTCGATGTCGCCGACCGTGCCGCCGATCTCGCAGAGCATGAAATCGACCTCGTCCTCGCCGATGCGGATGAAATCCTTGATCTCGTTCGTGACGTGGGGAATCACCTGGATCGTCTTGCCGAGGTAGTCGCCGCGCCGCTCCTTTTCGAGCACGTTGGAATAAACCCGGCCCGAGCTGATGGAATCGGTCGCGCGCGCCGCGACGCCGGTGAAACGCTCGTAGTGGCCGAGATCCAGATCGGTCTCGGCCCCGTCGTCGGTCACGAAGACCTCACCGTGCTCGAAGGGCGACATCGTGCCCGGATCGACGTTCAGATAGGGGTCGAGCTTGCGCAGCCGCACCGTATAGCCCCGCGCCTGCAGAAGCGCCCCGAGCGCGGCCGAAGCGAGCCCCTTGCCGAGGGAAGACACCACGCCGCCGGTGATGAAGATGAAACGTGCCATGGCCGGAAGCTCCCGCGAGATCGTCTGGGGCGAGAACCGGGAATCGGGGCCCGGTCTCACCAATCACGGGATTTGAGAATAACAGGAGAAGGAGACGGGCCGCAACCGCGTCCCGCTATATCCTGAGATCTTCGACCCGGGTCTGTCTAGATATGGCCGCAGTGCGACCCGAGCAGCTTACTCCGAGCGCGGCGGAGCCGCCGGTGCACCATCGGCCGACGGCGGCAGGAGGTCGTCACCCGCGGGGGCAGGCGGCGCGGGGGCGGCGTCCTCGGTGGCGGGCGGCAGCAGCTCGTCACCGTCGAGCACCGACGTGCCCGACGCGTTCTGCGCGGCGACGATCGTCAGCGTGATCGACGTCACGAGGAAGGCCACGGCGAGCGCCCAGGTGAGCTTGGTCATCGCCGTCGCGGCCTGCCGGCCGGTCATGGCTCCGCCGCCGCCACCGCCGATCCCGAGGCCGCCACCTTCCGACCGCTGCATCAGCACGATGCCGATCAGCGAAAGCGCGAGGATCAGGTGGATGACGAGAATGACGTTTTCCATGGCGGCCGCTCAATCTGGTGTTTGGCGCTATCTATTGACTGCCGACCCTGCCCGCAAGGGGCGCGTCGGGTCGGGGCTTCCCCCCCGGCGGGGGCTGCGGTAGGGGGACGCGGTTTCAACCGGATCGGGGGCCAGAGCGATGGCGAACGTAGTGGTGGTCGGCGCCCAGTGGGGCGACGAGGGCAAGGGCAAGATCGTCGACTGGCTGTCGGAGCGGGCCGATACGATCGCGCGTTTCCAGGGCGGCCACAACGCGGGCCACACGCTGGTCATCGACGGCACGGTCTACAAGCTCTCGCTCCTTCCCTCGGGTATCGTGCGCGGCGGCAAGCTTTCGGTCATCGGCAACGGTGTGGTGCTCGACCCCTGGCACCTCGCCAAGGAGATCGAGCAGTTGCGCGGCCAGGGCGTGGAGATCACGCCCGAGACGCTGATGATTGCCGAGAACACGCCGCTCATCCTCCCCATCCACGGTGAGCTCGACCGTGCCCGCGAGAGCCAGAATTCGGTCGCCAAGATCGGGACGACGGGCCGCGGCATCGGCCCCGCCTACGAGGACAAGGTCGGCCGCCGCGCGATCCGCGTGGCCGACCTTGCCGATCCGGCGACGCTTGAGGCGCGGGTCGATCGCGCGCTCGTCCACCACGACGCGTTGCGCCGCGGCCTCGGCCTGGACCCGGTGGATCGCGACGGCTTGCTCGCCGCCCTGCGGGAGATCGCGCCCGTCGTTCTCGACTATGCGGCCCCGGTCTGGAAGGTGCTCGATCAGAAGCGCCGGGCCGGCAAGCGCATCCTCTTCGAAGGGGCGCAGGGGGCGCTCCTCGATATCGATTTTGGCACCTATCCCTTCGTCACTTCGTCCAATGTGATCGCGGGGCAGGCGGCCACGGGCACGGGGATCGGGCCTGGCTCCATCGACTTCGTGCTGGGCATCGTGAAGGCCTATACGACCCGCGTGGGCGAGGGGCCCTTCCCGGCAGAGCTCGACGACGCCGACGGGCAGCGCCTCGGCGAGCGCGGGCACGAATTCGGCACGGTCACAGGACGCAAGCGCCGCTGCGGCTGGTTCGACGCCGTCCTCGTCCGTCAGACCTGCGCGACGTCGGGCGTGAACGGGATCGCGCTCACGAAGCTCGACGTGCTCGACGGGTTCGAGACCCTCAAGATCTGCACGGGCTACGAGCTCGACGGCGATGTCATAGACCATCTGCCCTTCGCCGCCGACGCCCAGGCGCGCTGCACGCCGATCTACGAGGAGATGCCGGGCTGGTCACAATCGACCGAGGGCGCGCGCAGCTGGGCGGACCTGCCGGCCGAGGCGATCAAATATGTGCGCCGGGTCGAGGAATTGATCCAGTGCCCCGTCGCCCTACTCTCCACCTCGCCCGAGCGCGAGGACACGATCCTCGTGACCGATCCGTTCGAGGACTGACTCCGGAGGCCCGATGGCGCTCAAGCACAAGACGCGAAAACGGCTGTCGTTGCTCATCCTCGTCGTGGGGCTGCCGCTCTACATCTTCCTGATGGTCGGCATCATGGGGCTCGTATACGACAATTTCGGACAGCCGCCGCTCCTCGTCGAACTTGCGATCTATATCGTTCTCGGCGTGGTAGCCTTCTTCCCGCTGAAGCCGATCTTCCTCGGCACATCGCGCGAAGATCCGGACGCGCCGCCCTCGGACGACGCGTAAAGCTGGTTGCCGGCAGCGCGGGATGTCCTGGAAACGCGAGGGTGCGACCGGTTGGGCCGGGTGCCATGCAAAACGCCCGCCGTGGGGACGGCGGGCGCTTCCTTGATTGGCGGTGACGGTCAGCCGGCGCGGCGGTCGGCTTCCTCGGAGTAGCGGCTCTCGGAGGCAAGGGCGAAGGTGCCCCGGCTGACCTTGCGGATCGTGCCGTCCCGCAGGAGCTGGCCGAAGCCGCGCAGACCGTCCTCTCGACTCATGTCGTCCACCGCTTCGGCGGCGAGGTGCAGCAGGCGCGGGCGGGAGAAATTGTCCTGCCCCATGACCTTCGCACTGTAGACAGCTGCGGCCTCCAGGATCTCCGGCAGGTCCTTGGCACCGACGTCGGCAGCGAAGGCCTCGAAATCCTCGGACCCGGCAAGGGCCTCGTCGCGGATCTCCGCCTCGGCGGTCCGGGTGGCACGGCGCGGCATGACGCGCTCCGTGGCCGGCTCCGGCGTGTCCTCGACCCGCTGTTCGGAGACGAGCACGAGGGGCGCGGGGCGCTCGGGGCGCGGCGTCCGGGCGCGGCGCTCCTCGCTCACCGGCGTCCGGCGCGGGCGCACGGTGCTGGCGAGGTCGGCGCGGTAGGCGTCGGCCTCCGTGTCCGCCTTCTCCTCGATCGGGCCGTCGGCGCGGCGGGCGGCAACGGCGGCCTTGAGGTGCGAGATGTTCGCGTGACGGCGCGACGCATCCTCACCGGAAAGGCGCGAGTCGGTCGCCGCGAAGAGGCGTTCCATGTCGGCGGCCTCCGGCACGGCTCCGCGGTTCGGCTCGGCGGTCTCGTCCTCTGCGATCACGTCTTCGCCGGTCTCTTCGTCGCTGGTCTCTTCGTCGCTGGTCTCTTCGCTCGATGCCGTCTCGATCTCGGCCTCCCACTCGGCGACCTCGTCAGAAGTGGCTGTGGTCTCTTCGTCGATCTCGGCGGCGACATGCTCTTCGTCTGCAACGGACGCGGCGGGCCCCTCACCCGCAAGCGGTTCGATGGCCGTGTCGTCCGACACGGGGGTTTCGGCGTCGGAAGCGGCGTCCGCGTCCTCGGCCGGCAGGTCGGCGGCCATGGCGGCGGCGAGTTCGGCCTCGAACGCGGCGTCCGCCTCGGCTTCCGCGCGCTCGCCCTCGTCGTCCCGCCCGTCGCCGTCCTCGGCGGCCTCCGGTTCCGCATCGGCGGCGCGGATCGCGGCGAGTTCAGCCATCAGGTCGTCGTCGGCGTCGTCCGCGTCGGCAGATCCGGTGGGGTCGCGGTCGAGTTCCGCCTCGATCGCTGCGAGTTCGGTCATCAGGTCGTCGTTGGCCTCCATCCCGTCCGTCTCCTCGGCGACCTCTTCCGAGGTGGCGTCGGCGGTCAGCGCGGCGGCTTCGGCCTCTTGGCGGCGGACGCGGCGGATGCGGATGCGGCGCTGGCGGCGCTCGGCGCGGGTTTCCTCGACGGTGGCGTCCGACGGATCTTCGGCGACATCATCCTCGGGTGTTTCCGGGCGAGCGGCACCGATCTCCCCGTCAGGCGCTGCGTCGTCCGCCAGCACGTCGACCGCCTGTTCTTCGTCGGACGACTCTTCTGTGTCGAAACCGTCCTCGACCGCTGCGACTTCTTCGTTGCCTGCGTCGTCGTCGTCCATTCCCGCCGGTGCGGCATCAACGGGCTGCACGTCCTCAGCCTCGGCGGTTCCAACGGCTTCGTCGTCCGTATCCATAGAGGGCAGGATCGCCGCCAGATCCGCGGCTAGCGTGTCTTCGCCAGAGACGTCCGCGATCGTGTCGTCGGCTTCCGGCTGTTCGACCGTATCGCTCTCGGGAACGGTCTCGACGGTCTCGGCGCGTGCGTCCGCATCCTCTGCGAAAGCCGCTGCAAGGTCGTCCTCGACCATGCCGGCGATCATGTCTTCGGCGTGTTCGTCCTCCGAATAGATCGCGGACGACTGACGGTCGGCCTCGACCACGCCACGGATCCGCGCGAGCTTGGCAGCGGCACTTTCGGGCTCGAAGGCCGGTTCTTCGGGCGCGTCCTCGGCGGGCGCGTCCTCTGCAACCGTCTCCTCGGCAGTCTCGTCGATTTCGGCCCGGGGCGTGTCATCGACGATACCTTCGACGCTGCCCGCGGCGTCCGCTGCGGCGGCTTCGGCCAGGCTGGCGGCGAGCGCGGGTTCGGTCGGAAGGTCCGTCGCCTCGAAGGCGGCATCCATGGCGGCCGGTGCCGGTACGGCGGACGGGCGCAGGACGACGCCGCTCTCGTCGGGCTCGGCGGTGACGGCCTGTTTGGCGCGTGTCTCGGCGATGGTGCGCAGCATCGCCATGTCGGGTGTCGGCGGCTCTGCACCGAAGAAACGATCCTCCGCGGCAAGATCGCGGAAATACTCCGCAATGTCGGTCATGGTGGAGAACGGGTCGTCGAAACCTTCGAGCGTGCACGAAAACGTGCCGTAGGCGACGGTGAGAATCTTGTTTGCGGGAACCATTCGGGTCACCTCCACTCTAGTCCCGGGCGGGAAACCAGTTTCATTTCACCTTGCACATAAGCAAACGATTCCATTCAAATCGTGCCCTGTTCGGGACCATTTGACGATGACGAGGGCGAATTCTTGCCAGATTCGAAACGCACGGTCCCCATTGCTGACATGCCCCAGACATTGGTCGGTGGGGCTCCGGTTAGCACCCAGGTCCTGAAGATTGCCTTAACACATGGTCCGCGCGTGGTCGCTGTCGACGGGGGTGCGGATACGCTGCTGGCGGCGGGGGTCATGCCCGATCTTGTGGTCGGCGATCTCGATTCGATCTCCGGGACGGCACGGGATGCCTATGCCGACCGGCTCCATCACATCGCCGAGCAGGACAGCACCGATTTCGCCAAGGCCCTGCGGACAAGCCCCGCACCGTTCAGCATCGGGGTCGGTTTCATCGGCGCGCGGGTCGATCACTTCCTGTCGGTGCTGACCGAGCTGGCGCGGACCCGCGCGCGCGTCCTCCTTCTCGGCGAAGAGGATTGTCTCTGCATCCTGCCGCCCCGCCTGTCGCTCGACCTCGACCCGGGGACGCGGGTCTCGCTCTGGCCGGTCGGGCCGGCGCGGGGCGTTTCGACGGGGCTCGAATGGCCGATCGAGGGGCTGGCGTTCGGACCCGGAACCCGGACCGGCACATCGAACGCGGCGACCGGCCCGGTGACGCTCGACGTCGAGGGAACGATGGCGCTGATCCTGCCTGCGGCGGAATTGCCATCCCTGATCGCGGCGCTGACATCAGCCCCTCGCCCGGGCGGAGTGGCCCCGCTATAACGCCGACGAGAGACCAGGGAGCCCGACATGTCCGCCACACCGAACCCCATCGACATGGCCAAGTACGTCTCGGCAAAGCGGGCGCTCGATTACGTCGAGGACGGGATGCGCATCGGGCTCGGCACCGGCTCGACCGCGGCCTGGATGGTGCGCTGCCTGGGCGAGATGGTGCGCCAGGACGGACTGCGGGTCACGGGCGTGCCGACCTCGACGCGCACCGCGGAGCTCGCGCGGGAGTGCGGCATCCCGGTGGCCACCCTCGAAGACGTCAAGTGGCTCGACCTGACGATCGACGGTGCGGACGAATTCGACCCCGACCTGAGCCTCATCAAGGGTGGCGGCGGCGCGCTCCTGCAGGAGAAGATCGTGGCGACCGCCTCGGACATGATGGTCGTCATCACCGATCGCTCGAAGCAGGTCGACCACCTCGGGGCCTTTCCCCTGCCGGTGGAGGTGATCCCCTTCGGCTGGCAGACGACGAAGGCGCTCCTGGAGGAGAGTCTGATCGGGATGGACGTCGCCGGGCGGCAGGTGACGCTGCGCCTCAATCGCGACGCGCCCTACCGCACGGACGAGGGCAACCTGATCCTCGACCTGCACCTGCGCCGGATCGGCAATCCGCGGCAACTGGGCCTCGTCCTCAACCAGATTCCGGGCGTGGTGGAGAACGGGCTCTTCCTCGACATCTGCGACGTCGTCATCATGGGCGACGCGGAAGGAAGCGTCGAAGTGCGCGACATCAACAACGGCTCGGTCACGCAGGAGCGCGTGGACCTGCGCGAAGAGGACAACATCTTCGTCTCCATCGCCGATTGAGGCCGCGCGTCATGGTCGGGCCCGCCCCGACCATCTCCGCCCGGTCCCATGACGTCAGTCGAGAACGCGCACCGGCTCCTTCATCGTCACCAGTTCCTCGGCCATGGTCGGGTGCACGGCGCAGGTGCGGTCGAAATCGGCCTTGGTGGCCCCCATCTTGAGCGCGACTCCCACGAACTGGATCATCTCGCCGGCCCCCGGTCCGACGATGTGGACGCCGAGAACCCTGTCCGTCTCCTTGCTGACCAGCATCTTGAAGAGCACCCGCTCCTCGCCGCCGGCGAAGGCTTGCTGCATCGGGCGGAAGGCGGTCGCGTAGACGAGGGTCGGTTCCTGCTCGCAGGCGGCCTCCTCGCTGAGGCCCACGGTGCCCATCTCGGGCTGGGTGAAGACGGCCGTGGGGATGAGCTCGTGATCCACCGGCGTCTTGTTGCCGCGAAAGACGGTCTCGTGAAATGCGATGCCCTCGCGGATCGCCACGGGCGTCAGCTCCACCCGGCCCGTGACGTCGCCGATGGCATGGATCGAGGGCACGTCGGTCCGGCTGTAGTCGTCGACGCAGATCGCGCCGCGGCGGTCCAGCTTCACGCCCACGCCCTCCGCGATCAGGCCCTGCGTGTTCGGCTTGCGCCCGGTCGCCCAGAGGATGTCGTCGAATTCGTCCTGATGGCCGCTCGACCCCTTGACCCAGATCCGGTCGCCCCGCTTCTCGATCTCGACGGGGGCGCAGCCGGTGTGGATCGTGACGCCCCGGCGTCCCATGCAGTCGGCGATGTGCCCGCGGGCCTCCTCGTCGAAGCCGCGCAGGATCTGCGCGCCGCGGATCATCATCGAGGTCTCGACGCCGAGGCCGTTGAAGATGCCGGCCATCTCGCACCCGATGTAGCCGCCGCCCACGATGAGGAGTTTGCGAGGCAGGGCCTCGAGGTTGAACACGTCGTCCGACACCATGCCGAGGTCGCCGCCTTTCATGTCGGGCCGGACGGGATGGCCGCCGGCGGCGATCAGGATGTGCTTCGCGGTGCGGGTCTGGCCGTTGCCCAGCTTGACGGTATGCGCGTCCTCGACCGTCGCGCGGCCGTGGTAGATCTTCACTCCCGCCTTTTGGGCGTTGGTTTCGTAGATCCCCTCGAGGCGGTCCAACTCGCTGCGCATATGCCCCGAGAAGGCCGACCAATCGAAGTCACCCACCTTGGCGTCCCAGCCGTAGTCGCGCGCGTAGCCGATCGCTTCCGGGTACTCGGAGGCGAAGACCATGAGCTTCTTCGGGACGCAGCCGCGGATGACGCAGGTGCCGCCCATCCGGCTCTCCTCGGCCAATGCGACCTTGTGTCCATCCTGCGCCGTGAGCCGCGCCGCGCGGACCCCGCCGGAGCCGCCGCCGATGACGAAGAGGTCGTAGTCGAAATCCATGGGGCGCTCCTTGATCTGCCGGCCCAGACGTACGCCGGGCGGCCGCCGCGGGCAACGCCGGGATGCGTGCGGAGGGCGCGCAGCGGGGGCTGCGCCGGCGCGCGGCTCCGTGGTTCGCAACCGCGTGACATGCGCCGTTCGCCGCGCCTTACCTGCTTGAACTTCCCCCCCTCTGGGCCAATGTTACACCGCAGCAAACGAATGCACGACGAAGGGACGATCCTGATGGCAGGTAGCGGAGGCCCCTGGGGGGGCGGCGGCGGCAATTCCGGCGGTGGCCGGGGCAGCGACGGGGATCGCGGCCCGGATCGTCCGAACGGCGGCGGGCGCAGACCCCCGAACCGGGGCCAGCAGGGCGTTCCCGAGATCGACCAACTGATGAAGAAGGGGCAGGATCAGCTCCGTGTCCTGATGGGTGGTCGCGGCGGCGGCACCGGAGGCGGCGGCGGTGGCGGCGGGTTCGAGGTGAGCCGGCCGATGATCGCCATCGGGCTCTTTGCTCTCGCCGCGCTCTGGATCTTCTCGAGCGTCTATACCGTGCGGCCCGAAGAACGGTCGGTGGAACTCTTCCTCGGCGAGTTTTCCAGCACCGGGGAGCCGGGCCTGAACTTCGCACCCTGGCCCGTCGTCACGGCCGAGGTCATTCCGGTCACGACGGAACGCACCGTCGACATCGGCGTCAACCGCGGCGCGCGCACCGAACAGGGCCTGATGCTGACCGGGGACGAGAACGTCGTCGACATCGACTTCCAGGTCGTCTGGAACGTCTCCGATCCGGCGATGTTCCTCTTCAACCTCGCGGCCCCCGAGGCGACGATCCGGGCCGTGTCGGAATCGGCCATGCGCGAGATCGTGGCGCGCTCGCCCCTGGCTCCGATCCTCAACCGCGACCGGGGCATCATCGCCGACGAGCTGCGGGAACTGATCCAGCGCACGCTCGACAGCTACGACAGCGGCGTGTCGATACTGCGGGTCAACTTCGACCGCGCCGACCCGCCCGAGCAGGTGATCGACGCCTTCCGCGAGGTGCAGGCCGCCGAGCAGGAACGCGACCGCCTGCAGTCCGACGCGGACCGCTACGCCAACCAGGTCCTGGCCGGCGCGCGCGGTGAAGCGGCGCAGCTTCTGGAAGAGGCTGAGGCCTACCGCGCTCGCGTCGTGAACGAGGCCGAAGGTGAGGCGAGCCGCTTCACCGCCGTCCTCGCGGAATATGCCAACGCACCGGAGGTGACGCGCAAGCGTCTCTACCTCGAAACGATGGAACAGGTGTTGGGCGACGTCGACAAGATCGTCATCGACAGTGGCGTCCAGACCGGCGGGGGGCAGGGCGTAGTGCCCTATCTGCCGCTCAACGAATTGCGGCGTGACAGCGGGTCGAGCCGACCCGCCACCTCGGCCGGAGGGACCAACTGATGAAACGCTCCGCTTTCCTGCTTCCGGTCCTGGCCGCGCTCCTCGTGGTGGCCTTCTCCTCGATCTATGTCGTGGACGAACGCCAGAAGGCGCTCGTGCTGCAGTTCGGCCGTGTCGTCAACGTCAAGGAAGCGCCGGGTCTCGCGTTCAAGCTGCCGTTCTTCCAGAACGTAGTCTACTATGACGACCGCATCCTGAGCCGCGACGTCGATCCGATCGAGGTCACGCCGTCGGACGATCGCCGTCTCGTCGTCGACGCCTTCGCCCGTTTCCGCATCACCGAGGTGGAGCGGTTCCGGCAGGCGGTCGGCACGGGCGGTCTTGCCACCGCGGAGCAGCGCCTCGACCTGATCCTGCGGTCCGAGCTGCGCGAGGTGCTGGGTTCGGTTTCCTCGAACGACATCCTCTCCGAGGATCGCGCGGGTCTCATGCTGCGTATCGCGACGGGGGCCCGGGCCGAGGCCGCGGCGCTCGGGATCCAGATCATCGACGTTCGGCTCAAGCGTACCGACCTTCCGGCGCAGAACCTCGACGCGACCTTCGCACGGATGCGGGCCGAGCGGGAACGCGAGGCGGCCGACGAGGTGGCTCGCGGTCAGGAGGCGGCGCAGCGGATCCGGGCGCAGGCCGACCGGACAGTGGTCGAGCTGACGTCGGATGCCGCGCGGGACGCGGAGATCGCCCGTGGTGAGGCCGACGCGCGGCGCAACGCGATCTTCGCCGAGGCGTTCTCCCGCGATCCGGAGTTCTTCGAGTTCTATCGTTCGCTCACCGCCTACACCCGCGCGCTTCAAGGCTCGAATTCCACGCTTGTCCTGTCGCCCGACTCGGAGTTCTTCGACTACCTTAAGACGGACCGCCTGACGGACGGACCGCTCACGCCGGCGGTCCAGCCCGCCCCCGAGAGCGCCGCCACCGAGCCGACCGATGCGGGCGCGACGCCCGAAACCCCGGCGGAGGATGCCAGCGATGGCGAGGCGGATGCGGCTGCGGCCCCGGCGAGCGGGAACTGACCGAACGACCATGCGCCACGCTGAGACATGCCATGCAGAGGGCCGCCCCGGGGCGGCCCTTCGCTCGTGAGGCGGCGGCTGCGGTGATCGGGTCTTGGCGGAAGGCGCGTGCGGCCCTACGTTGCGTCACGAGGCGCTCTCACGCCCATGTGAAGACGCTTGCGTTGAAGAGTTGCGGACTGATGCGAACATGCAACGGACCGGGCGACCGACGCAAAGCGCGGGCGCAGACGGATTTTGTATCGGAGGGGAAACCTTGAACACAGACACCAACCTGCATGGGTCGATGGGCGCCGCGTATCGGGCGCTCACGGCTCTCGTGCTCGGGCTGGCGATGCTCCTGTCGACGGCGATGACCGCCGCGGCGCAGGGCCGACCCGACAGTTTCGCCGACCTCGTCGACCAGGTCTCTGGCGCCGTCGTCAACATCACCACCAACACCAGCGTCGCCACCGGCGCGCGGGGGCCCAACAGCGGCAACCCGCTCGAGGACTTCTTCGAGGAGTTCCGCCGGCGCGGGGCCCCCGAAGGCGCGCCGCCGCAGCCGCCCGTCCGCCGCGGCAGCGCCCTCGGCTCTGGCTTCGTGATTTCGGAAGACGGCTACATCGTCACCAACAACCACGTCATCGAGAATGCCGACGAGATCCTGATCGAGTTCTTCTCCGGTGACGAGCTTCCGGCGGAACTTGTCGGCACCGACCCGAACACCGACATCGCGCTCCTGAAGGTCGAGTCGGAGGAGCCGCTGCCCTTCGTGCCCTTCGGCGACTCCACGGCGATGCGCACCGGCGACTGGGTCATGGCCATGGGCAACCCGCTCGGCCAGGGCTTCTCGGTCTCTGCCGGGATCGTCTCCTCGGTCGGGCGCGAGCTGTCCGGGGCCTACGACGACTACATCCAGACCGACGCGGCCATCAACCGAGGCAACTCTGGCGGGCCGCTCTTCAACCTCGAGGGTCAGGTGATCGGCGTGAACACCGCCATCCTGTCGCCCACCGGCGGCTCGATCGGCATCGGTTTCGCCATGTCGTCGAACGTCGTCACCCGTGTCGTCGACCAGCTTCAGGAATTCGGCGAAACCCGCCGTGGCTGGCTCGGCGTGCGGATCCAGGACGTGGACGCGGAGCTTGCCGATGCGCTCGGTCTCGAGCGGGCGCGCGGCGCGCTCGTCACCGACGTGCCGGACGGCCCGGCCAAGGCGGCGGGCATCGAGCCGCGCGACGTCATCCTGACCTTCGACGGCACCGAGGTCGAGGACACGCGGGAACTCGTCCGCACGGTCGGCAACGCACCGGTGGACAAGGCCGTGCGCGTCGTCGTGTTCCGCGACGGCGAAACCCAGACGATGCTCGTGACGCTGGGCCGCCGCGAGGACGCCGAGAGCGGTACGCCCGCCTCCGCCCCCGAGGAGACCAGCGAAGGCGACGTCATGGGCCTGACTGTGTCGAGCCTGACCGAGGAGTTGCGCGCGCAGCTCGGCCTCGGCGAGAATGCCCGTGGCCTTGCTGTCACCGACGTCGATCCGAACTCGGACGCCTACGAGAAGGGCCTCCGGGCCGGCGACGTGATCGAGGAGGCCGGTCAGGTCGCCGTGAGCAGCGTCGCTGATTTCGAGGAGCGGATCGAGGCGGCCCGGGATGCGGGGCAGAAATCCTTCCTGCTGCTCGTGCGGCGGGGCGAGGACGCGCGCTTCGTCGCATTGCCCCTGGCCGAAGGCTGAGGCGCACCCGATAGTATCGGAAGGCGGGCCCCCCAAGGGGCCCGTTTTCATGTCGGCTCAAAGCAGGCGGAACCAGACCCAGGCCGCCGCCGTCAGCAGACCGACGAGCACCGGCTGGTGAATGAGATAGATCGCCAGCGCGTGCCGTCCGGGCCAGGCCAGCCGCCGCGCCCAGGGCCCCGGCACGTCTGGCCCCCAGGTCAGCAGCCGCGCACCGCCCGCCTGCCCGAAGGCGAGCCCGGCGGCGAAGGGCGCGAACCACGGCACAAGCGGCTCGTAGTCGATCATCGGCGGCACGGCGGTCGAAAGACCCGTCCAAATCCAGAGTGGATGATCGAAGGCCGGTGACGCGGCCTGCGGCAGCAGGAAGAGCACGACGACCGTCGCGGTGATCGTCACGACGGCATGCGCCCGCAGGAACAGGAGGCCGACAAGGCTGCAGAGCGCGATCGAATGCAGGATTCCGAACCGCACCCAGGCCCCCGGAACGGCGAAATAGGTGACGATCGTGATCGCGGCCGCGCCCGCGGCGATCATCGCGAGCCGCTTGAGGAAGGCCCGCGGGCGCAGCCCCGCCCCGTGGCCGAGCCAAAGGGAGAAGCCCGCGAGGAAGAGGAAGCTGCCCGCGATCAGCCGCGCGGAGAGGTTCCACAGGCCTCCGAAGGTCGTGCCCGGCGGCACGAGGCCCAGCACCTCGAAGTCGCGTCCGAAGTGGAAGAGGACCATTGCGACGATGGCGAGACTGCGCAGCCAGTCGACCGCGATCAATCGGCCGGTGTCACTCACACCCCGTCCCGTCCGAGCGCCACGAGGCCGAGCGCCTTCGCCGCGTCCGTCGAGAGCGTGCCGCTTTCGAGACCGCGCTCCTGCTGGAAGCTGCGAACGGCGGCACGCGTCGGTACGTCGTAGAGGCCGTGGACCGGACCGTCATAGAGCCCGCGCACGGCCAGAGCGCGCTGGATCTGGCGCACGAACTCCGGGTCGCCGCGACGCAGGGCGCAGGGCGTCTCGAACCAGCGTTCGGCCCTTGGCCGTACGATCTGCGTCGTCGTGAGCGTCCGGAAGCGCGCGGGCTCGATCAGCGTGCCATAGGCATCGCGGACCTCCGGCGCTTCCTGCACCTGCTGCGTTACCGTCTCGAGGATGGCGGGCGTCACGCCGCGCGCGTGGCAGCTGCCCGGTGCGGCGTCGAGAGGCCCGAGCATCCGTGTCACCGGTTCGGTCACGGGTTGTCCGCAGGCTGCAAGCCCGGCAAGGAGCAGGAAGAGAAAGGGTCGGGTCATGGGCCTGTATCTTGGCGCGGTCTGGTGCCGGCTGCGCGCAAGCCTAGACCAGATACCGGGCCGAACAAACGCCCCGGTGTCGGAGGGCACGCGATCGGCGGCGATCCGGCGCGGCGTTGTTGCACGCGGGCAACCACGGGGCTAGGTCGGAAGGCGAGAATTCAGGAGACCCCAATGCCCAAGATCACCTACATCGAACACGGCGGCACGGAGCATGTCGTGGACGTTCCCCTCGGCCTGACGGTGATGGAGGGCGCGCGCGACAACAACATCCCCGGCATCGAGGCCGATTGCGGCGGGGCCTGCGCCTGCTCGACCTGCCATGTCTACGTCGCACCCGATTGGGTAGAAAAACTGCCGGCGAAAGACCCGATGGAGGAGGACATGCTGGACTTCGCCTATGAACCCGATCCCGAGCGGTCGCGCCTGACGTGCCAGCTGAAGGTGACCGAGGCGCTCGACGGCCTGGTCGTGCAGATGCCCGAGAAGCAGATCTGATGCGGTGGGCGGTGTTCCTGTTCCTCATGGGAACGGTGCCCGCCTTGGGCTGCTCGATACCGGCCCAGTTAGACGCAATTCGCGGAAGTATGGCAGATGGCGATGGACAGGACGGCATAACCTCCGCTTGGTATGAACTCCCGACCGACATCTATGGGCACGACATCATGGGGGATGTGCCGGATGCTCTGCGCCTGACAGCGACGTCGACGACCTCAACCTTTAGTTGCGGCACGATTTATGGCGCAGCGGGGGATGGCCATGTCTTCGAGGACACCGCCCCACGCGTGGCCGACGTCGACGGGGACGGGCGGGCCGAAGTCATCGCCGTGCGTTCCAGCCTGACGCAGGGGGCGCAACTGGTGATCTACGCGGATGCGGGTAATGGTCTTTCGCTCGAAGTTCTCGCCGCCACTCCCTACATCGGCCGCCGCAACCGTTGGTTGGCCCCCGCCGCGGTCGGGGATCTCGACGGCGACGGCCATGTCGAGATCGCCTATGTCGACCGCCCGCATCTGGCCAAAACCCTGCGCATCTGGCGCTACGCCGAGGGCGACTTCCTGGAGGTCGCTGCGGCGGGCGGCGTCACGAACCATGCCATAGGCGACGAGGTGATCCACGGCGGTCTGCGCGACTGCGGAGCCGGGCCGGAGATCGTGCTCTCGAATGCCGATCGCACGCGGATGCTCGCCGTGACGTTTGACGGCGCGGCCATCACCGCGCGCGACATCGGGGCCTTCACACCTGCGGCTGCCGTCGATGCGGTGACCTGCCGATGATCCGCGTTGTCCTGCTCTGTCTCGCGGCCACGGGCGCGGCCGCGCAGGAGCGGGCGATGACGCCCGATGCCTTTCTCGATCTGGTCGAGGGGCAGACGGCGACTTTCATGTTGGGCGAGAGCGATGCGCTCGTCGGGGTCGAGCGGTTCATCGACCGCGAACGCAGTGTCTGGACGCGCAGCGACGGGAGTTGCGCGCTCGGCGAGATCAGCGTGCGCGACACCAAGGTCTGCTTCGTCTACGACGACGACCCGGGCACGAACCATTGCTGGCAACCGTTCGAGCTGGCAGGCCGCACCTACGTGCGCTCGACGCTCAACGGCGAGATCCAGCGGCTCGCCGCGATGGAAAAGCGGCGACTCGAGTGCGTGGGCGAGCCGCTCTCCTGACCTTGCAAACATGAGAACGCCCCCCGCCGGTCTGACCGGTCGGGGGGCGTCCGTGCCGCAACGCACCTTGGAAAACGGGGGAGAAAACAACCGGCGTTGCGGAGGGCCGGCCTACTCGCCTTCGGCGCTCTCGGCGCGGATGCGGTCGAAGATGTCGCCGCCGACGCTGGGCGCGCCCGAATAGGCCGTCGCGCCGTCGAGGCCGCGGACACCGTCCTGGCTGTCGGCCTGGCCGTTGAAGAGGCCGAAGGCCGCGCCCGTGCCGCCCGAGCGGGTCGAGACGGTGACGCCATTGCCGCCCGACTTGAGCACGCGGACGCCGTCCTGCGTGTCGAAGTCGGCGTTGAAGTGGGCGATCGCGGCGGCGGGGCCTTGGGCGACCTGGGCCGCGGCCGGCGCGGCGAGGGCGGCGGTGGCGAGGAGGGCGGAAGCGATGAGGGTTTTCATAGTCTTGGTCCTTTTGAAGCGGTGGACCCTGTGGTTGCGGCGGGTCCGGTTGGGGGGTGCGGGGCGGTGTGCCCTGCTGATGAGGGAGATTTACGGGCGGGGTTCATCACCTTCCATGAACGGACGCGTGAGGATGGCGCGATATGCGTGCGTCCACGCACAGCACTCACCCCCGTCCGCACCGCCCTCACGGCCCGCGATCCCATTCTCCCGCCAGCGTGACCGAACCTCGACGATTTGAAACAAATCGCCGGTTCTGCGTTCCATAAATGCTTGTGGTGGAGATAAAGCCGCGGCGGGATCAGTCCTTGGCCCAGGGCCCGTGCTGATCGTCCTTGCCGTTCACATGGACGAACCCGTGCAGCCCGAAGAAATCCCGCTGCCCCTGCACCATGTCTGCCGTGCCGCGCGCCGTGCGCATCGCGTCGAAATAGGCGAGGCCCGAGGACAGCGCGGGCGTCGGGTGCCCGTTCAGCGCCGCCTGGGCCACCACTTGCCTGAGCGCGCCGTGGGTGTCGCGCAGGAGGGCGGCGAAGTGGTCCGTGAACATCAGGTTCGTGCCCGGCTCCGCGTCGAGCGCGCTGGCCATGTCGTCCAGCATCGAGGAGCGGATGATGCACCCCTGCCGCCAGATCTGAGCGATCCGCGACATCGGCAGATCCCAGCCGAAGTCCCGCGTGGCGGCCGAGAGCATCTCGAACCCCTGCGCGTAGCAGAGGATCTTGCCGGCGATCAGCCCCTTTTCCAGCGTTGCATGGTCGAGCCCGTCGAAGGGCTGCGGCGCGGTGCCGAAGATCGACTGACCTTTTGCCCGCTCGTCCAGTCGGCCCGAAAGGTTGCGGGCCACGACGGCGGCCTCGATCGCGGGGACGGGGGCGAGGCGGTGCTGGCTCTCGATCACCGTCCAGCGCCCGGTGCCCTTCTGCCCCGCCGCGTCGACGATCACCGACAGGAGCGGATCGCCCGTAGCGACGTCCCGTGCGTGGGCGACCTTGCCGGAAATCTCGATCAGATAGCTTTCGAGCGGACCCTCGTTCCAGCGGGCGAACACGTCGCCGATGGCGTCGTAGTCCATCCCGTGCCCGTCGCGCAGGATGCCGTAGACCTCGGCGATCATCTGCATGTCGGCGTATTCGATGCCGTTGTGGACCATCTTGACGAAGTGCCCCGCTCCGCCCGGTCCCATGAGCGCCGCGCAGGGATCGCCGTCGTGCTTGGCGGCGATGGCGGTCATCACGTCCTCGACCCGCGCCCAGAGTGCCGCGTCGCCGCCGCCCATGATCGAGGGACCGTGGCGCGCACCCTCCTCCCCGCCCGAGACGCCGACGCCGAGGAACGGGACGCCGCATTCGGCCTCGCGCCGGTCGGTGTCGTGAAAGTTGGCGTTGCCGCAATCGATGATGAGATCGTCGGCCCCGAGAAGCGGCTTCAGTGCCTCGATCTGGCCGTCGACCGCATCGCCCGCGGGCACCATCAGGATGATCGCGCGCGGCGTGGCGATCGCCGCGACGAAGTCTTCCAGCGTCTCGGTCGGCGTGATCTTCGGGGCGAGATCGCCCGCCTCCGCCGCGAAGTCGCGCGTGACTTGCGTGGTGCGGTTGAAGACCGCGATGTCGAAGCCCTTCTCGGCGATGTTCGAAGCCAGCGCGGCCCCCATGGTGCCAAGGCCGATCAAGCCGATCCGTGCGTCTCCAGACATCGCGTTTCCCCGAATGTTACCGATACCATCGCTCTTAGACGGGTGAGCCGCGTAAGGAAAGGCGTTAGCTTGGCTGCTTGGCGTAGCCGAGGTGAATCGTCTCTCCGAGGGCGAGCCAGTCGTTCGCCGCGATGAGCGCCCGCTCGGCCTCCGCGCCGTAACCCGGCACCGCTTCGAGATCGTCGCAGAGCGCGCGCCAGGCGGCCGAGTCCCGCCCGCGCGACAGATAACGCGTCGCGGTCTGCGCTCCCTCGGGGATCCGCCGGGCCAACATCCGCAGATGCAGCTGCTGCGAGTGCCAGACGTAGCCGCGTCCACGCGGGTCGTCGACGCGCGGGGGCGCGACCTTGCGGGACGGGAGCGCCGGACCGACCTCGGCGAGATCCGCGTCGAGGTCGCCGAGCGCCGCCTCGATCGCGTCCGCAAGTTCGCCGCCCGCGGCCTGCATCGCCCGGAGCGTATCGCGCTGCGCGCCGAGAAAACCCGCGTAGCCCTCGGTCCGCGTGAGATCGAAACGTTTCTGCGCACGCTCCAGCGCGTCCTGCGACAGGCGCGTGCCGACGCGGAGCCGGTCGCGAAGAGAGGGGCCGGTGAATTCCATGTCTCGTCTTTCTCCGCCTCCGGCGCGACTGGCAAGGGCGGACATCGCTTCTCGACGAATTGTGCGAGAACCCCTCGCATCCCGCAACTGAAAGCGACGTGATCGGGATCGAAGCAAAGGGCACCGATGCCGAATTATACGATTGGAGGGGTATGGTGGCGGTGCAGGGACTTGAACCCCGGACACGCGGATTATGATTCCGCTGCTCTAACCAACTGAGCTACACCGCCGACGTCGCGCGACTTACGGCGCGGGGGGGCAGGCGTCAAGACCGGCGCATGGCTTTTCTTCGCCCCCTCCCCGTGCCACGCTTACTGCCGGAGGAGAGCCCATGAAAGACCAGGAGACCGGAGCCGCCGCGGCCTTGGAGACCCTCCGGGCCACCCTCGGGCCGGGGCATGTGCTGACCGGTTCCGCGACCGAGCGCTACGGCCGCGACTGGACGGGCAAGTGGCGGGCCGATCCGCTCGCCGTGGTGCGCCCGGCCGACACGGACGAAGTGGCCGAGACGGTCCGCATCGCCGCCGCCCACGACCTCGCGATCGTGCCCGTGGGCGGCAATACCGGCCTCGTCGGGGGCACGGCCAACACCGGCGCGCTCATGGTCTCGCTCGAACGGATGACGGCCATCCGCGACATCCGCCCCGCCGCGGGCCTCGCCGTGGTGGAGGCGGGCGCGGTGCTCTCGGACATCCACGACGCGGCCGGCGCGCACGACCTGATCTTTCCGCTCACCTTCGGGGCGCGCGGGTCGGCGCGCGTGGGCGGCTTCCTGTCGACGAACGCGGGGGGCTCCAACGTCGTGCGCTACGGGCCGACGCGCGGGCTCGTCCTCGGGCTCGAGGTCGTGCTGGCCGACGGCCGCGTCCTCGACCTGATGAGCGAGCTGCGCAAGGACAATTCGGGCCTCGACCTGCGCGATCTCTTCATCGGGGCCGAGGGCACGCTCGGCATCGTCACCGCCGCCGTCCTGCGCCTTCTGCCGAAGCCGCGCCACCACGCGACCGCGCTCGCGGCCGTGCGTGACCTGCCGGCGTCGCTCGCGCTTCTGGCCCGGTTGCAGGCCGCCACCGACGGCGCGGTCGAGGCCTTCGAGTACATGCCGCGAAGCTACATGACCGCGCTCGCGACGCACCGGCCAGACCTGCGGCAGCCCTTCGCGCTCCGCGACCATGCGGTGATGATCGACCTCGGGGGGCTCTCCCGCCCGTTGACTGCAACGCTCGAAGAGACGCTTGCCGCCGCGATGGAGGCGGGCGAGGTGCTCGACGCCACGATCGCACAGAACGACGCGCAGCGCGCCCACATCTGGGAGATGCGGGAGGCCGCCGCCGAAGTCACCTTCACCCGCTTGCCGATCGTCGATAACGACGTCGCCCTGCCACTCGACGGCGTGGCGACCTTCATCGACGACATGCACGCGCGTCTCGCCGCGATGGACCCGGGGGCCGAGACGCTGATCGTCGCGCATCTGGGCGACGGCAACTTGCACCTGACGGTCTATCCGAGCGATGACGGCCAGCTCGATGCCATTCGGGAGATGGTGGAGGACGTTACCGTCTCCCTCGGCGGCTCGATCAGCGCGGAACACGGGATCGGCCTGTCGAAACTCGCCACGATGGAGCGGCGCAAGGATCCGGTCGCGCTCGACGTGATGCGGTCGATCAAGCAGGCACTCGACCCGGAGAACCGGATGAACCCCGGTAAGGTCATTCCGGACCGGTGAAGCCGCCAAAGTCTTCCCGAAGACTTTGGCCGCCGCAGATCGTTCGCGAACGATCTGCCGTCGTCAGGGCAGGAACGTCAGGCCGAGCATCAGGACCGCGCCGGACACGATCAGCACCAGCACGCAGAACCCCATGATGTCCCGCGCGCTCAAGCCTGCGACGGCCAGGGCGGGCAGGGCCCAGAACGGTTGGATCATGTTCGTCCAGGCATCGCCCCAGGCGATCGCCATCAGAACCCGCGCCTTGTCCGCCCCGAGCGCCTCGGCCGCCGGCATGATGATCGGCCCCTGCACTGCCCATTGCCCGCCGCCCGAGGGGACAAGGACATTGACGAAGCCCGCAGACAGAAACGCAAGCAGCGGCAGAATCGTGGCATTGGCCCCGTCGACGAAAAGGTCGGTCAGGGACGCAGCGAGGCCCGAGCCGACCATCATCCCCATCACGCCCGCGTAGAAGGGGAACTGGATCAGGATGCCGCCCACGCCCTTCACCGCGTCGTCCACCGCGCGCAGGAAGTCATGCGCAGAGCCGTGCAGCAGCAGGCCCGCGAAGAGGAAGCCGAAGTTGACGGTGTTGAGCGTGAGCGCGAACTCGCCGCGCGCGACCTGCACCGCGAGGAACGCGAGCCCGAAGATGCCGACGAGCCGCCCGAGCCAGGGCCAGTGTTCGAGCCGCCCGGCGGGCGTCCGGGGCGAGACCTCTGGGTGGTCGTCGTTGCGGTCGTCGAGCCCGACGTCGCCCGCGCGCAGCACCCGGCCTCCGTGGTTCAGCATCATCCGGTTCAGAAACGGCAGGCCGCAGGCGATGACGGCCAGCAGGATCAGATTGAACGGCGCGAAGATCGTCTGAGACGCGGGGATGAGGCCGATCTCCTCTTCGAGGAAGTTGCCCGGCGTCGCCGCCGTCAGGGGGATGGAGCCCGACATGCCGGCGTGCCAGATGAGGAATCCGGAGTAGCCCGCCGCGATCAGCACGCGGTAGTCGACCTCCGGCACCTCCCGCGCCAGACGTTTGGCAAAGAGAGCGCCGATGACGAGCCCGAAGCCCCAGTTCACGAAGGACGCGGCAAGCGAGACGAGCGTGACCAGCACGATCGCCTGCCCCGGGGTGGACGCCCGGCGTGCCAGCGCGCCTAGAAGCCGCCCGAAGAGCGGCGTGGAGGCGAAGACGAATCCAGTCACCAGGACGAGGGCCATCTGCATCGCGAAGGTCAGGAGGTTCCAGAACCCGTCGCCGAAGTAGCCGACCATCTCGACGGGCGTGGCCCCCTGCACGGCGATCCCGAGCCCGAAGACGAAGAGCGTCAGCAGGATCACAATCACCAGCGGATCGGGCAGGTATTTCTGGATGAAGCTGTCGAGCGCGCCGGTCAGGCGACCGACGACGCCGGGGGAAGGGGGTGTCTGGGCCATGCCCCGCGACCTACGCGTCCGCGTCGCCGGGTCAAGCGCAATGCGGATTTGCTCCGGCCGCGGATACGCGAATCCGACCGCGCGGCGCTCTACTCCCGCGGGGCGAACTGCGTGAGCGCGAGCCCGACCGCCATCAACGCAAGCCCGCCGATCCGGATGGGCGAGAGCGCGACCTGACGTGCGCCGAAGAGGCCGAGCTGGTCGATCATCGCGGCCGAGGCAAGCTGCCCCATCAGGACGAAGAAGACGGCGTTGCCCACTCCGAAGACGGGCGCGATCCAGGTGATCGAGAGGACGTAGAAGGCGATGAGCGCCCCCGCGGCAAAGAGGTGCAGCGGCTGACCCGGCACCCGCGCGAGCGCACCCGGCCCCGTCAGCACCATCGCCACGGCGGCGGTCGTCAGCGCCACGAGGAAGAGCACGACCGCCGCCGCCGCCGGCCCACCGATGTTCGCGCCGAGCCTGGCATTGAGCGCGGCCAGCACGGGAATGCCGAAACCGGCGGCCAGCATGACGAGCGCGTGTTGCGTCATGCGGCGGCCTCCGCGTGATCCACCCGCTCGAGCCAGTGGCGGATCGCGCGGGTCGTGACCTCGGGTTGCTCCAGCGTCGGCAGGTGGCCGGCACCCTCGACCACCACCAGTTCCGATCCGTGGATCAGCCGGTGCATCAGCTCGTGGCGGTGCAGCGGGCAGAGACTGTCTTCCCGACCGCAGAGCACGAGCGCGGGCACCGTCACCCGTTGCAGCGTCTCCTGCCGGTCGGCGCGCGTCTGCAGCGCCCGCGACTGGCGCACGAAGGTGACCGAGCCCATGGTCTCGGCCATGGCCATGCAGGTATCGAGGATCGCACCGATACTGGGCCCGTCGGCGAGGTAGTTGGGTTTCATCTCGTCGCGCATCACCGCGCGCAGCTCGCCCTCGCGGATGCGGGCGATCTGCGGCTCCCGGGCGGCGGCGACGGCCTCCGACTCTGCCTTCGGGTTCGTATCCATCAGGCAAAGGCCCGCGACCCGGTCCGGGGCCTGCGCCAGGACCTCCATCGCGACGATCCCTCCCATCGAGAGCCCGGCGAGCGCGAACCGCGGCGGTGCGGCCTCCAGCACGATGCGGGCCAGCGCCTCGGTCGTGTCGGCGGCGGCGATCGGGCTGACCATGATGGCCCGGTCATGGATCGCCGCGAGCTGCGGCGCGAAGAGGCGGGCGTCGCACATCATGCCCGGAAGCAGCAAAAGGGGTGTGGTCATCGCGTCCTCCGGGTCCGTTCCATGACCAGTCTGACCCCCCGCCGCGACCGTCGCAACCGCGACGATGGCGGGGCCGCCCCTCCGGCGCGGGCAAAATGCCGCCAGATCGAACCTGTCGTTTTGCACAGGTCGAAACCTGTGCTACGCTTTCCGGGTGGACATCGTTTTCGGGAGGAACGGATGACCGACTTCTTCATGCTCGCCGCCGCGGTCTTTGCCGCTGTCGTCGTGGTCCGGTTGCTGACCCTTCACTGGGCCCGGATCGAGGAAGACGAGGCCCGCGACCCCGAAGAAACCTGACGCCCCGCCCCGCGTCAGCCCTGCGTCGCGCCGAGGTGACGCGTGCCGCGCGTGCGGGCCAAGCCGATTTGCTTCATCCGCTCGCGGAAGCGTTCCCGGTCTGATGCCGCGAACTGGTCCACGCAGCGGTGGCATTGCACGCCGGCCTCGAACTCCGGGCGTGCGGTGTCGGCCTGTTCGAGGGGGCGTCGGCAGGCGTGGCAGAGCACGTGACCGCCCGGCTCCAGGCCCTGGCCCACGCTCACGCGGTCGTCGAAGACGAAGCAGGCTCCGCGCCAAAGGCTCTCGGTCTCGGGCACGTCCTCCAGGTATTTGAGGATACCGCCCTCCAGATGCACCACGTCCTCCACCCCCTGCTGGCGCAGGTAGGCCGTAGACTTCTCGCAGCGGATGCCCCCTGTGCAGAACATGGCGACGCGCTTCCCCGAGAGCGCGTCTGCGTTCCGCGCCCACCAGTCGGGGAACTCGCCGAAGGCAGCGGTCTTCGGGTCGAGCGCGCCTTCGAAGGTGCCGATGGCGACCTCGTAGTCGTTGCGCGTGTCGATGACGACGGTGTCGGGGTCGGAGATGACGGCGTTCCATTCGGCGGGTGGGACATAGCGGCCCACGCCGGCCAGCGGGTCGACGTCTGGCTGGCCCATCGTCACGATCTCCTGCTTCACGCGGACCTTCATCTTGCCGAAGGGCATCGCCTCCGCCGAGGCGAACTTCGGCGCGATTCCGGCGCAGCCGGGCAGGGCGCGGATATGGGCGAGCACCGCCTCGATCCCCGCGGCGGGGCCCGCGATGGTGCCGTTGATCCCCTCGGGCGCCAGCAGCAGCGTGCCGGCGACGCCCGCTTCGACGCAGCAGTCGAGGAGCGGAGCGCGCAGGGCGGCCGGTTTCGGAAGGGGCGTGAAGCGGTAGAGGGCGGCGACGGTGACCATGGACGGGGCATAGGCCGTTGCCCTCCGCGCCTCAAGCGGTAGGCTCGCACCGGAGTTCGAGGAGACCGCCATGACCCAGGCCCTGATCGTGATCGACGTCCAGAACGGCTTTTGCCCCGGTGGCGCGCTCGCCGTGCCCGGCGGGGACGGGATCGTCGCCGGTATCAATGCCCGGATGGAGGATTTCGCCCATGTGATCCTGACGCAGGACTGGCATCCCGCCGGTCATTCGAGCTTCGCGTCGAGCCATGCGGGCAAGTCCCCCTACGACATGGTCGAGATGCCCTATGGCCCGCAGGTGCTCTGGCCCGATCACTGCATCCAGGGCACCGAGGGGGCCGCCTTCCATCCCGATCTCGCCACCGGCCGGGCGCGCGCCGTCATCCGCAAGGGCATGAACCCCGCCGTCGACAGCTACTCCGCCTTCTTCGAGAACGACCACGCGACGCCCACCGGTCTCGCCGGGCTTCTGCACACGCTCGAGGTGCGGGAGCTGACGCTCGTGGGCCTCGCCACGGATTTCTGCGTCAACTTCTCTGCGCAGGACGCCGCGCGCCTCGGCTTCGCCGTCACCGTGGAGGAGACGCTCTGCCGGGCGATCGACCTCGACGGCTCGCTCGCCGCGGCGCGCGACGGCATGGCGGGCGCGGGTGTGACGCTTGCCTGAAATCTGCGCGCGAAGGGCGCAAAGTTTCGTAACGGAGACTTTGCGACGTAAAAATGTCGTTTTTGCCCCGAAACGCGACGATTCCACCTAGTCAGCCGCGACTCGGGCGCGCAGCATGTCGCCCACAACAATCGGAGGGACGAACGACATGTCGAATATTGAACCACCGCTTACGGATCTGCCGATCCGAACGACGGAGGGGGGCTTCTACAACGGCTTCGCGACGTCTGTAGCGGTCCCGGCCAAGATCATCATCTCGGCGCTCGTGGTCTGGGCCATCTTCTGGCCGATCCAGTCGGGTGCGGTGCTCAACGGGATCAATACCTTCATCCTCGACCTCTTCGCGTCGTGGTACATCTGGACGGTGACGCTCTTCGTGCTGGTGTGCCTCGGCCTGGCGATCTGGCCCACGGCGGGCCGGATGAACCTTGGAATCGACGGCGAGAAACCCGAATTCACCAACTTCTCCTGGTTCTCGATGATGTTCGGGGCCGGCATCGGGGTGGGGATGCTCACCTGGGCCGTGGCCGAACCCGTCGCCCACTTCCAGAACAACCCCTCGGTCATCCAGGGCATCACGGAAGCCCGGGCCGAGAACAACATCATGACGGCCTACAAATGGTCGTTCCTGCACTGGGGTCTCGGAGCCTGGGCCTGTTACGCGATCGCCGGTCTCGGCCTCGCGTTCTTCACCTACCGTCGCGGGCTGCCGCTGACGATCCGCTCCTCGCTGACGCCGCTCTTCGGGTCGTCGCTCGCCGGCGTCCTGGGGCATGTCATCGACATCGTGGCGGTCGTCGCGACCATCCTCGGCGTCGCCCAGACCCTCGGCTTCGGGGTCGATCAGCTGGTCGCGGGCCTGACGCGCATCGGCGTCGGCGGCCTCGTGCACGGGGCGGAGGCCGTCAACGACGCGGGCGAGAGCATCGCGAACACGGCCAATACCTTCGGCATCATCTTCGCGCTCCTCGTCATCATGGGGGCCTCGACGCTCTCGGCGCTGTCGGGTGTGGGCAAGGGCATCAAATGGCTCTCGAACATCAACATGGTGCTGTCGATCGTGCTGCTCGGGTTCTTCATCCTCTTCGGGGCGACGTGGTTCGGCCTGCAGGCGATGACGATCGGCCTCTGGGAGTATCTCGTGAATCTCCCGTTCCTGAGCTTCAACGTCTACCGCTCCGACGGTGTCGAGGGCTCCGAGTCGTTCCTGCTCGCGCAGTGGCAGGGCTGGTGGCCGGTGTTCTACTGGGCGTGGTGGATCGCCTTCGCGCCCTTCGTGGGGCTGTTCCTGGCGCGGATCTCGCGCGGGCGGACGATCCGCGAGTTCGTGCTGGGCGCGATGATCGTGCCGTCGCTGATGTGCTTCGTCTGGTTCTCCTGGGCCGGTGGCACCGCCATCGACCTCGAGCTCAACGGCGGGGCGGGCGGCCTGATCTACGACACCGGCAACGGCGACAAGATCTTCGCGATGACCGAGTTCATGCTCGCCCCGATCTCGGAGATCCTGTCCTGGGCCATGGCGGTGATGATCGTCGTCCTCCTGATGACGTTCCTCGTGACCTCGGCCGACTCGGCGGTGCTGATCGTGAACACGATCAACGCGGCCGGCGACGAGGGCCCGAAGGCGCGGCCGCATATCCTCTTCTGGGGTGCGGCGCTGGGTCTCGTGGTCGCGGGACTGCTCATCTCGGGCGGCACCTCGGCGATCCAGACCGCGATGGTCATCGGCGCGCTGCCCTTCTCGGTGGTGATGGTGCTGATGTGCGTCGCGCTCGTGAAGGCGATCTTCAACGACGGCCGTCGCGAGAAGGTCGGCGTGCCCACCACCTTCGACGAGATCGACGGGGCCGAGGCTCCGGAGCTGGCCGATGCGCCGGGCCTCAAGCCCGCTGAATAGGCCCGTCGACAGAGATCGGAGGGGGCCGCCCGCGCGGCCCCCTTCCCATGTCAGGAGGCAGTTGCCATGAAACTCGTCGAAGCCATCCCGGCGCATATCGAACAGATCGTCGAGATGCTCCAGGCGCTCACCGACGCCGGCAAGCGCACCCGCCCCTCCGATCCGGAGTTCGTGCGCGACGCCTATGTCGCGAACACCGACGGCATCCGCACGACGCTCGCCCTCGACGACGACGGACGGCTCCTCGGGATCCAGGTCCTCTCCCGTGCGCGTTCGGACAACCCCTACGGCACGCCCGCCGGCTGGGGTATCATCGGCACCCATGTCGCCCCGTGGGCCGCGCGCCGGGGCGTGGGCCGGGCCCTCTTCGATGAAACGCTGTCGGCCGCCCGGGCCGCCGGCGTGCCGAGCCTCGATGCCTATATCCAGACCGCGAATGCCGAGGGGATGGGCTACTACGAGGCGATGGGGTTCCGCAGCTGGCGCACCGACGGCACGGCGACCGCGAAGCGCTTCGACCTGACGGGCTAACGCCGCCTCAAACGGCCGCCCCGACCTCCATCTGGTCGAGCAGCAGAACACCGCCGACCTCGGCCGAGATCATCATGCCGACCGGTCCTCCGGGCACGCCCGAGACCGGCGCGAAGCTCGCCCGATCCACGACGTCGAACCCTTCGAGCCGGGCCAGCGGTTCCGCCTCGACGCAGGCGTGCACCGCTTCCCGCGCCGCTGCGACTGTGCCGCCCCGGTGAAGGGCCGCCGCCGCCGCGCGGAGCGCTGCGCGCAGAACCGGGGCCGCCGCCCGCGCCTCGGGGCCGAGCCGCACGTTCCGGGACGACATGGCAAGTCCGTCCGTCTCCCGCACGGTCTCCACGCCCTTGATGCCGATCCCGAAGTGCAGATCACGCACCATCTGCCGGATCACGGCGAGTTGCTGATAGTCCTTCTTGCCGAAGTAGGCGACGTCGGGGGCAACCACGTTGAAGAGCTTCGCCACCACCGTCGTCACGCCGCGAAAGTGCCCCGGCCGCACCTCGCCATGCAGCATGTTGGCCAGCCGCGTCGTCTCCACGATCGTCTCGGCCCCCTCGGGGTAGATGTCCGCCACGTCGGGCAGGAAGACGACGGCCACCCCGGCCTCGCGCAGCATGGCGAGATCGCGGTCGGTGTCGGCCGGATAGCTCGAAAGGTCGTCGGGGTTCTCGAACTGCATCGGGTTGACGAAGACCGAGGCCGCCACCGCGTCGCATCCCGCCCGCGCCGCCGAGACGAGCGACATATGCCCCGCGTGCAGCCCGCCCATCGTCGGCACGAAGCCGAGCGTGCCCTCCGCCCTGAGCCGCCGACAGGCTGCCCGCATCTCCTCGACCGTTCGACAGATCTTCATGGCCGTCTCCTCCGCTGCGCGTGGCATAGGCGCAGGCGCGCCCCGTCGCAACGTGGACGCGGCGGAGGGTCAGCGTCCGGCGGCGATGATCTCCCCGCCGAAGAGCGCGGCGAGCGGGCCGACGTCGGTCAGATATGGCCCGTAGATCGGCAGGCCCAACAGCGCGACGGCCAGGACCAGCCTCATCGGCAGCGCCGTCCGGGCCGATCTCCGCCGGTTCCGGGAGACGCGGGGCTTGGGTCCGGTGGCGCGCACGATCCGCTCCGCATCCGCCTGCTGCCCGCGCCGCGCGTCCTCGACGGTGGGCCAAGTGGGCGACGGCAGGCCGGCCTTTTTCTCCAGCGCCTGCGCGAGGTCCAGGCAGACGCCGGTGATGTTTTCGCCGTCGCCCTGCTTCATCCCGGCCAGCGCCTGCATCCGGCTCTCGTGGGCCCAGAGGAGACGGGTGTCGAACCCGCCCTCGAAACGGCTCCAGCCCATCGGATGCGCCTTGACGGCGTCCAGCAGCTTCGTGAACTTCTTCATCCGATGCCGATCTTCCAGTTTGTCGAATTGCTCGATTGGCCCGGTCTGTCCCGACAGGTTCAAACCGAAGCCTGCATCCAACATCGCCGTGCGCAGCCATTCGGGCGCGGCCTGCGCGGCCTCCAGCGTGGCGGGATCACGGAACAGCAGCACCGTGTTGCCGACCGCCTCCGCCTCGATCCCAGCCAGCTTCAGCGTCTGGGCTTGCTTCGGGTCGGCGAACATCTCGCGCGGCATGAGGTAATGGACATCGACGTGGTAATTCAGCGGCTTCATCTCGCGGCTCCGGTTTGCAATCTCTGTTTCGCGAAGTGTCGGGTCGGAAAGCGACGAAACGGGGACCGATCCGGGGAAATCGAATGGCCGCGTCCCCGAGGCGGGTGGCCATCGGTGCCATCTGCCGGCAGGCTCGGAGCATGACCGAAACGCCATCCGCCCCCCTCGTCCCCCTGCGCGAAGACCCCCTTGGCCAGCGCATGACGCTCCTCTGCCCGGCCTGGGTCCATTGCGGCGACAGCTTTGTCGATTTCCTACTGGCCTGCGACGCGGTGGAAACGCTTCAGCCCGGCACCCGCGCGCTCGCGTCCTTCGACGACCTGGGGCAGGCGCTCTACACCAGCTACCACGCGGTGCTGAGCCACGACCTCGACAGCCCCGACGGCCACGACCTCTCCGGCCTGCCGTCCGCGGCCTTCGAGGACGGGGCGCACATCGGCCAGTTCCTCCACCCCGAGGAATTTCCGCTCCGCCTCGCCAACCTGCGCAGGGCCCGGCGGGACGCTGCCGGACGCAGCGTCGGCAAGCTGGCCTGGACCTGCCCCAACACCGGCCTGTCGTTGGACGCCGCAAACGCCGACCCGGCCGCGCTGCGGGACACGGCCTCGGTCATCCAGGCCGTCCCGGTGAAGGCTGCCGCCGGCGCGCTGGCGGCCTTCCCGAACGGCTATTTCTCCGGCGACTGGTCACCCCCCGTAGCGCACGGCGTTGCGCAGATGCTGGAGCCGATGGGGGCCGCGCTGCAGGGCGTCGGCGCGTCCTACCTGATGTTCCGCCTTTCGGGCACCCATGACACCGAGGCTCTCCTGCGCGCCGTCGCGCCGCTCTACGCCGATCCGGACCTCCCGGCGCTGCGCCGGGCGCTGGCCGGGCAGGACACGCTCCTGCTGCGCTACACCGACTGACGGCCCATCGCTCGACAAGACCGGGCCCGCCCCGTAACCCTGTGTCAGCACGGCAAGGGACGACCCATGATCGACATCGCCACCCGCGTCTGGAACCACAAGTGGAAGATCGACCCGATCGTCCGCTCGCTCATCGACACCGATTTCTACAAGCTCCTGATGTGCCAGTCGGTCTTCCGCAACCGCCCCGACACGCAGGTCCGCTTCAGCCTCATCAACCGCTCCACCCACGTGCCCCTCGCCCATCTCATCGACGAGGGCGAGTTGCGCGAGCAGCTCGACCACGTGCGCACCCTCTCCCTCTCCCGCGGCGAGAGCACATGGCTCCGCGGCAACACCTTCTACGGCAAGCGCCAGATGTTCCGCCCCGACTTCATGGAGTGGTTCGAAAACCTCTGCCTGCCGCCCTACGACCTGCAGCGCGTGGGCGACCAGTACGAGCTCACCTTCGAGGGCAGCTGGCCCGAGGTCATGCTCTGGGAGATCCCGGCGCTCGCCATCCTGATGGAGCTCCGCTCCCGCGCCGTCCTCCGCGACATGGGCCGGTTCGAGCTGCAGGTGCTCTACGCCCGCGCCATGACCCGCGTCTGGGAGAAGGTGGAGCGCCTGCGCGGGCTCGATGACCTCCGCCTCGCCGACTTCGGCACCCGCCGCCGCCATTCCTTCCTCTGGCAGGACTGGTGCGTGCAGGCGCTCCGCGAGGGCCTCGGCGACAACTTTGCCGGCACCTCCAACTGCCTCATCGCCAAGAACCGCGACCTGGAGGCCATCGGCACCAACGCCCACGAACTCCCCATGGTCTACTCCGCGCTGGCCGAGGGCGACGCCGCGCTGGCGCAGGCTCCCTACGACGTGCTGGCCGACTGGCACGAGGAGCACGAGGGCAACCTGCGCATCATCCTGCCCGACACCTACGGCTCCGAGGGCTTCCTCGCGAATGCGCCCGACTGGCTGGCCGGGTGGACGGGCATCCGTATCGATTCCGGCGACCCGGCCACGGGGGCCGAGACGGCGATCCGCTGGTGGCAGGCGCGCGGGGAGGACCCGACCGGGAAGCTCATCATCTTCTCCGACGGGCTCGACGTGGAGAAGATCGAGGAACTCCACCGCCAGTTCCACGGCCGCGTCCGCACCTCCTTCGGCTGGGGCACGCTCCTGACGAACGACTTCCGGGGGCTGGTGGCCGACGACGCCCTCGCCCCGTTCTCGCTCGTGTGCAAGGCGGTCGAGGCGGACGGACGCCCGACGGTGAAGCTCTCCGACAACCCCCGCAAGGCGATGGGGCCGGAGGGGGAGGTCGCGCGGTACAAGCGGGTGTTCGGGGTGGGGAGCCAGCGGGAGATGGAGGTGGTGGTTTAGGGGGCTCTATTCGAAATGCGCCAATAGCCGCGGCGACCATTTGGTTGCTCGATCTGTCCACGTTGTTTCATTCGATGAAGATGACTCCGAAAAGTCGTTGGCTTAAGGCCGGGGTGCCGTTTCATAACTAACCCTTCGAGTTCACTGACTTTTTTTGGGCGGCTGCTCTCAGACAAGATTGTTTTTATTGTGTATTCCACAGTAAGGCGCTCGATACTTGAAGACCGCAGAACGCTGTTCTCACTCGATCCGAGCTTTGTGCTCCTCAGTCTGGCTAACAGCCTGTAAAGCGTTTCTCGCTCAGCAACTAGCTTGTCGATCATTTCATCGACCTTGCCGATCTCACTCAGTAGGTCTTGTTCGTAGCTCACTGACGTGATCTTTCTTGTTGCAAAAATCCTGTCTGCAACAAACATGCCAAATGACAGTCCCAATATCCATACATAGAAGATTTTTTTCTTGACAGAGTGGATATGGGTCGATGTACAAGGAACGCGGAACGCGTTCCTTGTACATCGACCCAACAATTTTGATTAGATCTCTTGCGCTGCGAGCAGGCTCGCCGTAGATATTGTTTGACCGTCTTTGTAATCGTCACTACCTCTGATCTCGAAAGTACTGGCAGCTTGGCTGTTCAGTGTGCGGGTCGCGAGGGAAACCTCGCGGCCCGCAGTCTATGAAGAGATGTAAGTTTTATATCGACGGGTTTAACCTTTACCGAGGTCGCTTGCAGCGCGAGCGACATCATCGTTGGCTGAATCCGGTTAGACTTGCGGAAAGTCTTGTTCAGCATGGTGAAGCGGTCGTCGGTGTCGAAATGTACACTGCACACGTGTCAGGTAAGATCGATCTCGAAGGTCAACAGCGACAGGCACTCTATCTCCAAGCTTTGCGAACCCTTGAGCCGCAGCTGCGGCTTCATGTTGGTAAGTTCGCGATAAAAGAGAGATGGGTTAAACCTACTGGATACCCAGGCGCGCGACCAGAAGGGTATTCTTGGAATGAGCCACTTCCGGAGCTAGTGGAGGCTTGGGTTGCCCAAGAAAAAGAAAGTGATGTCAAGCTAGCCGTCCATCTGCTTCATCACGGATACCAAGACGAATTTGATCGCGCTTACGTCGTAAGCAACGACTCTGATCTGACTGAAGCTGTTCGCCTTGTGAAAGAAGAGCTTTGCAAGGAAGTTGTGCTTGTTCCGCCGGTTCCGGAGCGGGGAGGGCAATCCGCACCTCTTGCAGGGAAACTACGAGAGGCGGCGAGCGTCGTCACGCACATCAGGTCTCATCATCTTGCGGAGTGTCAGTTTCCACAAAATGTTGTAAAAGAAAATGGTCGTCATGTGACTCGGCCACGCGAATGGGATGACTCATCCTAACAGGCGTAGGGAGCATGCTGGGCACGCATCGCCCAACATAGCTAATGGGGCCTAGAAACCACCCAACCCTACTCCTCCACCCCACCTCTGAGCGCCTTCACCTCCCCCCGCCGCCGCTTCGCCTCCAGCCGCTTGCGCTTCTGGTTCGCCGACACCCGCGTCTTCACCCGCTTTTTCGGCTTCACCGTCGCGGCCCGTACCAGAGCGACGAGCCGCTCCCGCGCGATCTCGCGGTTCCTTGCCTGTGACCGCTCCTCGGAGACCTGGATCACCACCGCCCCCTCCTTCGTCCACCGCCGCCCGGCCAGCCGCCGGAGCCGCGCCTTGACCGGGCCGGGCAGGGCGGGGGAGCGTTCGGCCTCGAAGCGCAGTTCCACCGCGCTCGCCACCTTGTTCACGTTCTGCCCGCCGGGGCCCGACGCGCGCACGAAGGTCTCGGTCATCTCCCAGTCCTGAAGCTCGATCTCTGGGGTGATGCGCAGGGGCATGGGGGCTCCGGAGTTTTGTACAAAACGTTCAAAGGGGGGTCTGGCGCTTGTACAAAACGTTCAAACTCCAAGAAAGAAGGCCGCCCCGTGCAACCGGGGCGACCTTCCGAAAGGCTCAGGAGGTGAGGTCGGTTAGACGCATCAACTCCGGGATTTCACATCCAAGGGCTGCCCTAGATGCGGACCTCCGAAGTTGTCCCGACCATCTTCTCCACCATCTTTCTCGACACTGGATCACCTCCTTTCGATGAGTTGCACTACGTAGGAGGTTGGCACAGATGTGGTGTGGGTCAAGCCCCTTTACGCAACCCGTTGTGCGAATTTCACGGTGATGACACGGAAGGGTATCAGCGCCAGCAGCGCGATGGAGAGCTTCACCGCCCAGTCCGCCAGCGCGAGGCCCACCCAGAGCGGCCCGACGGCCGTGGCCTCCTGCGCCCAGGAGACGTCGCCCCAAGTGTTTGGAAAGGCAAGGAAACCGGCGAATGCGATGGTGAAGAAGAGCGCGGTATCGACGACCGACCCCACCACTGAGGAGGTGAAGGGCGCGACCCACCAGTCGCGGTCGCGGAGCCGGGAAAAGATCGCGAGGTCAAGGAGTTGCGCGGTCAGAAAGGCGATGCCCGACGCGATCGCGATGCGCAGCGTCACCGCCGGCCCGAACTCCGTCATCACCTGCGTCCCGACAAGCGAGCAGCCGATGCCCACGACGAAGCCCGCGAAGACGACTTTCCGAGCTTTTTCAGGGCCATAGAGCCGGTTCGAGACGTCGGTGACGAGGAAGGCGAGCGGGTATGTGAAGGCCCCCCAGGTCAGCCAGCCGTCGGCGATGATGAACTGCACGCCGACGTTCGCGGCGACGACGATGAGGGCCATCGCGAGGACGGCGGGAAGGATGCGCATTTCTGTAACCCGTTTTGGCATGGTGGTCGGAGACATGGCCCGAAGGCAGACCCGCCCCCTAGACCCCTCGCGTCCAGGGCGCAAGCCCATGCGTGGCAAAGGCCTCGGGGATCGCGTCGCGCCCGTCGAGCATCAGCTCCGCCATGACCTCCGCCACCTTGGGGGCCATGCCGAACCCGATCTTGAAGCCCCCATTCGCAATGAAGTGCCCCTGCCGCCCCGGCCAGACCCCGAGGAGCGGCGCGCGGGAGCGGGCGCGCGGGCGGATGCCGGCCCAGCGGTCGATGACCTCGGCACCGGCAAGCTCGGGCACGGCGGCGCAGGCGCGGGCGAGGATGGCGTCGAGTTGGACGTCGGGTTCGGCATGGTCGAAGTCGCGCTCCGAAGTCGAGCCGAGCGCGACCGTGCCGTCGCCGTGGGGCACGATGTGGAGGCCATCGACATAGAGTTGCGGCGCGTCGCGCCGGTCGAGCCGCAGGAGCGCGGCCTGTCCCTTCACGCCGTTGCCGGCGGGCCGATCACGGGCGTCGCGCAGCGCGGCGAGGCCCTGCCAGCCGGTCGCGTGGAGCACGAGGCCCTCCGAGTGCGCATCGGGCACGATCTGTCCGCCGAGCGCGCGGACCGCGGCGGCGAGGGCGGCACAGGCGCGGCGCGGGTGGATGCGGGCGGAGAGCGTGTCGCGGATGACTTCCGTCGTACCGGGGGACCAGCCGGCGGGGGCCGGCTCGACCGTCCAGGTCGCCGCGCCGCGCCAGAGCGCCGCGGCCCCGTCCGCCCGGTCGAGGGCCCGCGTCCGCGTGTCGGCGTCGGGGATCGGTTGCAGGCGGCCCGTTCGGGCGTAGCCCGGGTCGGTGCCACCGAGGTCGGACACGGCCTGCCACCAGTCTTCGGCCATCAGGAGGCTGTCGAGTTGAAAGGCCTTCTTTTCGTTCCACTGCTCCGGCACGTGGGGCGCAAGGGCCCCGACGATGCCGCCCGAGGCCCCGGCGGCAACGCCCTTCGGGTCGATCACCCGAACGCGGGCACCGCGCCGGGCGAGGGCGAAGGCGCACCCGAGGCCGAAGACGCCTGCGCCGTAGATCGTCGCCTCGATTGCCAAGCCCGTTCCTTTCGTATCCAGTCGCCTCGACGCATAGGCCAGCCGATGTCCGACGAAAACCTCTCTCCCACGCTCGACTGGCGCGACGGCACGCCGATCGCGACGCGGTTCGACGATCCCTATTTCAGCCTTGCCTCCGGACCGGAGGAGACGCGGCATACCTTTCTGGCGGGCAACGACCTGCCGGCGCGTCTCTGCGCGGGGTTCCACATCGCGGAGCTGGGGTTCGGCACGGGCCTCAACGCGCTGGTGACGGCGGCGGCGTGGCGAGGGGCCGGGCGTCTGCGCTACACAGCCTTCGAGGCCTATCCCATGGCGCTGGACGACATGGCGCGGGCACTCGCCGCATTCCCGGAAATCGACGCGAATGCGCTGCTCGACCAATGGCCGTCCGACCGGATCGCCCTGCCGGGCGTGGACCTCGAGGTCGTCCGGGGCGACGTTCGCGAGACGCTGCCGGTCTGGACGGGCCGCGCCGACGCGTGGTTCCTCGACGGGTTCGCGCCCGCGAAGAACCCCGAGATGTGGGAGCCATGCCTGATGGTCGAGGTCGCGCGCCACACGGCGCCTCGGGGGACATTCGCCACCTACACGGCCGCCGGCCATGTGCGACGGGCGCTGGCCGAGGCGGGGTTCACCGTGCGGCGCGTGCCTGGTTACGGGCGCAAACGTCACATGAGCCGCGGGGTGCTGGCATGAGCGGCGACCGGCTCGGCATCTGGCTTATGGTAGCGACGACCTTCGTCTTCGCGGTTCAGGACGGCTTCTCCCGTCACCTCGCGGGCGAATACAACGTGCTGATGGTGGTGATGATCCGGTACTGGTTCTTCGCCGCTTTCGTCGTCGCTCTCGCCGCGCGACAGGCGGGCGGGCTGCGGGCGGCGGCCGCAACCTCCCAGCCCTGGCTGCAGGGGTTTCGCGGACTGCTCCTCGTGGCGGAAATCTGTGTGATGGTCGCCGGTTTCGTGCTTCTGGGCCTCGTCGAGAGCCACGCGATCTTCGCGGCCTACCCGCTTCTGGTGGCGATGCTGTCGGGCCCCGTCCTGGGCGAACGCGTGGGCTGGCGGCGGTGGGTGGCGATCGCTGTGGGTTTCGTCGGCGTGCTCGTCATCCTGCAGCCCGGGGCAGGGGTCTTTACGCCCGCGGCCCTCGTGCCGCTGACGGCGGCCTTCATGTTCGCGCTCTACGGTCTTCTGACGCGGTATGCGGCCCGCCGCGACAGCGCGGCGACCTCCTTTTTCTGGACGGGTACGGTCGGCGCGGCGGCGATCACATTGGTCGGGGTCTGGTTCTGGGAACCGATGACGGCAGGCGATTGGGGCTGGATGGCGGCGCTTTGCGTGTCCGGCGCGCTCGGTCACTACCTGCTGATCCGTTGCTACGAGGTGGCGGAGGCAAGCGTCGTTCAGCCTTTCGCCTATCTGCAACTCGTCTTCGCCTCGCTCATCGGCGTGAGTGTCTTCGACGAGACGCTCGAGGTGCACGTCATTCTCGGGGCCTGCATCGTCATGGCTGCGGGCCTCTTCACACTCTGGCGGGCCCGCGTGAGCTCCTAGCGGCGAGGCCGACGGCCCCCAGGTACAATCGGAGTTTCGGGTCGGGGGGACGATCCGGATTGACCTATGGATCATCGAAAACCTATTCTTGCGGTGAAATTTGAGAAAAATGTGCAATTTTCCGATCCGCCTGTCGGAAATGGTGCCAAACCGGAGGGACCGATGCGAACGAGCGACCTGTCGAAGCGGATCTCGCACCGTCTGATCGAGGATATCGCCAACGGCACGCTTGCCTGCGGCGAGCATATCGCGGCGCAGCAGATCGCGGATCGCTACGATGTCTCGCGCACGCCCGTGCGGGAGGCGCTGGAGGCGCTGGAGCGCGACGGCCTGCTCGTCCGACGCGTCAACCGCGGTTATTTCGTGCCCGACACGCTGCCGGGCCATCTGTCGGATCTGCTCGAGGATCACGCCGCGGGTGGCGCGGACGATTACCAGCGCATGGCCGAAGACTGGCTGACCGATCTGCTGCCCGTCGAGGTGACGGAGCAGGCGTTGCGGGATCGCTATGGCTGGACAAAAGCGAAAGTGGTCGAGCTTCTGACCCGTGCCGCGCGCGAGGGATGGGCGGAACGCAAGACGGGCTATGGCTGGCGCTTCCTTCCGGTCGCCAAGACGCCCGAGGCCTTCGACAAGATCTATCGCTTCCGCCTCGCCATCGAGCCAGTGGCGATGCTGGAGCCGACCTTCCGCCTCGACCGCAAGGTTCTGGGCGAGCAGCGCCGGATCCAGGAAGGGATGCTCGATATGGACCATGCGCGCGTGCCGCCCGAGTCGCTGCTGGCCAACGGCGCGCTCTTCCACGAGGAACTGATCCGGCTCTCGGGCAACCCCTTCTTCCTGATGGCGCTGCAGCGGGTGAACCAGATGCGGCGGCTGATGGAGTATCGCGCAAAGATCAACGTCGATCGTCTGGTGGAGCAATGCACCGAGCATCTCGAGATCCTGACGCTGCTCGAGCGTGGCGAGGTCGCCGATGCCTCCTATCGGATGCGCCAGCATCTCAGCGGGGCGCTCAAGCGGAAGTCGCCGCTTGCCTGGAACTGGGCCGAAGCCCAGGGCGACGTGACGCGTGCCGGGGCTGACTGATGGAGATCCCGACGATCCGCAGCCTCGCCCTTGTCGCGCATGACGGTAAGAAGGATCAGATGGTCGATTGGGCCAAGCGCCATGTCGGACGGCTGTCGCAGTTGCAGCTCTTCGCGACGGGGACGACGGGCGGACGGTTGGTCGAGGCAACCGGGCTCGAAATCACGGCGCTCAAGAGCGGGCCTCTCGGCGGCGACGCACAGATCGGGGCGATGATCGCGGAGGGCCGGCTCGACGCGCTCGTCTTCTTCATCGACCCGCTCACGGCGATGCCGCATGACGTCGACGTCAAGTCGCTGCTTCGGCTCGGGATCCACTACGACACCCTTCTCGCCACCAACGAGGCGACCGCGACCCGGCTCTTCGCCGGCGGCGCATGATCAGGTCAGTTGTTCGGGGCTCGTGAGAAGTCCGTCGGCATCGGCGTAGATCCACTGTCCCGGCCGCAGTCGCGCGCCCCCGATCTCGAGCGGCACGCCGAGGGTGCCCCATCCGGCCTTGGCGCTCTTGACCGGAGAGGTGCCCAGGGCGGCGACCATCAGGTCCATCGCCTCGATCTCGGCGCTGTCGCGGATCGCCCCGGCGACGATGACGGCGGTCCACCCGTTCCGGATCGCCCGGGCGGCCAGAAGATCGCCGAGGAGCGCCACGCGCGTCGAGCCGCCGCCGTCCACGACCAGCGCGCGGCCCTCCCCGGGCTGTTCGAGCTCCGCGCGCAGGACGGAATTGTCCTCGAAGCATTTTACCGTCTGGATCGGGGCGGCGATGGCGCGGGTGCTTCCAAACAGGCGGAAGGGCAGGTGCAGCAGGGACAGGCCCCCGGCGTGACTGTCGATCAGGTCGGCGGTCTTCATCCCGGTTTCATCCCCCGATAGGCGGTTTCGAGCGTCGTGACATCGGCGGCGGTGAGCGTGTCGACGGGCATCCCGCGCAGGATGAACGCGAGTTTTGCGGTCTCCTCGAGCTCTTCCGCCGCAGCGACGGCCGAGGCGAGGTCGACACCCGCGACGATCGGACCGTGGTTGGCCAGCAGGACGGCGGCCGCGCGTCCCCGAAGCTCACGGATCAACGTGCCCGCACGCGGATCGCCCGGCGCGACGTAGGGCACACGCACGACCGTGCCGACGCGCATGACGACGTAGGGAGTGAGCGGTGGCAGGCAGTCCTCGGGGTCGAGGTCGGACCGGCAGGAGAGGGCGGTCGCCCAGGTCGAATGGAGGTGGACGACGGCACCCGTGCCGGGGCGCGTCTCGTAGAGCGCGCGGTGCAGGAAGATCTCCTTGCTCGGACGCGGGCCATCGACATGCCGGCCGGTCGCGTCGAGCCTGGCGATCCGGTCAGAGGCGATGTCTCCCAGGCTGCAATTCGTGGGCGTGATCAGCAACCCGTCGTCCAGACGGGCCGAGACGTTGCCGGCCGTCCCGACGCTGAACCCACGCTCGAAGAGAGATCGGCAAAGGCGGGACATCTCCGCGCGCAGGCGCGCCTCCTTCTCCGTCACGGTCGCGCCATCGCCTGAAGCGCCTTCCCGAAGAAATCCGGCGACCCGAAGTTGCCCGACTTGAGCGCGAGGCCGACGGGCCGCGCGTGGCCCACGGTCAGGATGGGGACGCCCGGGTCGATTTCCGGTCCGATCCGCATCGCGCCGACCCCGAGGTGGTCGGTCACCGCCTGTGCGACCGCCCCCGAGGTCTCGCCGCCGGCGACGACGAGGCGGCGCACGCCGCGATCGAGCAGCAGGCGCGCCGTCTCGGCGAAGAGCGCGTCGAGCCGCGCGGCAACCTCGGCGCGGCCGAACCGATCCTGCAGCGCGGCGACCTCCGCCGGCGACGCGGAGGAATAGGCGAGCGGGGCTTCCGTTGCGTGGGCCGCGAAGAAGGCCGTCAGCTCCGCCGCGCCCTCGGTGCCGGACATGACCCGGGTCACGTCGATGGCATGGGTCGGGTGGTTCGCCGCATGGCGCTCCACCTGGCCGCGCGTCGCGCCCGAGCAGGAGCCGGCGAGGATGGCTCCGGGGCCGTCGATCGCATGGCCTTCGGGGGTATGGCCGGGTGCGAGCCCGGCGTCGATCAGGTTCTGCGGCAAGCCCATGGCGATGCCCGACCCGCCGACGACAAGGGGCGCATTCACGAGACGCCGGCCGAGCGCCACAAGGTCCGCTTCGCTGACGACATCCGCGACGAGATAGCCGGGGCCTGCGTCGATCCGCGCGGTGTCGGTCGCCAGGCGCTCGAGCGGCAGGTGCCCGACCGGTCTTGCCGTCTGCCGCGCAAGCCAGCGGCGCAGGTCCGGGTCGGTCATCGGAGTGAGGGGGTGGGTCTCCATCCCCGACTCACTCAGAAGCCGGTCAAAAACGAAGAGATGGCCCCGATAGACCGTGCGGCCGGCGGCCGGAAAGGCGGGGCAGACCACGACCGTTTCCGCCCCGAGTTCCGCGGCGAGGGCATCGGCGACGGGCCCGATGTTGCCGGCCGGCGTCGAGTCGAAGGTCGAGCAGATCTTGAAGACGATCTGCCGGCAACCCTGCGCGCGCAGCCAGTCGAGCGCGGCGAGGCTATCGCCGACGGCCTGCTCCACCGGTGCGGTGCGGCTCTTGAGGGCGATGACGCCCGCTTCGATCGTCGGGTCGGCCGCTTCTTCGGGGCGGCCCGAGAACTGCGCCGTGCGCAGGCCGCCCGATCCCGGCAGGCCCTTAGAGAGCGTGTTGGCGATATCGCTCGCGCCGGTGAAATCGTCTGCGATCACCCCGATCAACATCGGCCGCCCTCCACGCGCTTGCGCATCTCCCGGATCGCGGAGCGTGGGCTCGTCTCGACCGGTGTACCGGTGCGGGCGCGGAGAACATCGGCGGCGCTCGCCATGGAGAACTGCGCCAGCAGAATGGCGTCATAGCCCTGCAGCATTGCACCCCGCTCGGCGATCAACCGGTCGTGGCGGGCCGTGTCGCCCGCGCGCTTTGCATCGAGCGCGCCGTCGCAGAGATGGCTTTCGATCCGGGCGGAGCGACCGCGGGCTGCGACAAGGGCGTCGAACTCCGCCTCCATGCCCGTGCGGGCCGGGGGGAATGTGTAGAGCATGGCGATCCGGTCTCCATGGGCCAGGGCATCGGCGAACATCGCCTCGTTGGGTTTCATGACCGGCACGCCGAGCGCGGCATCGGCCGCTTCGACGGCGGTGCCGAAGGCGGAGCAGGTGAAGAGGATGCCGTCAGCGCCGAAGTCCCGGGCGTGATCCGCGAGACCGAGGATGCGGGCGTGAAGCATAGGCGTCATCCGGCCCGCACGCTCGCGGTCGAGCTCCAGACTCTCGTCGAGGAGGGAGATCGTCTCGGCCTCGGTCCAGAGCGCCTGCGCGGCCGCCTCGACCGGGTCGATGGCGAGACGTGTCGCATGGATGAGCGCAAGCCGTGTCGTGGGGTGGGTCATATCCTGCCTTTCGCGGGATGGCCCGTGCCACCCCGCCGTCCGGCCGCGTCGTGGGAGGTGCTAGGCGGCGAGGCTCATCTCCGAGAGGTGCGCCGCGACGAGGCGACCGAAGGCATCCGTATCGACGGATCCGCCGATGTCGCGCGTGCGTTGCGCCGGCTCGTCGATCACCGCGTCCACCGCGTCGGAGATCGCCTTGCCCGCCGCCATCAGCTGCGCCTCGCCGCTTTGCTCGCCCAGCCAGCTCAGCATCATGGCCGCCGAGAGGATGAGCGACGTCGGGTTCGCCACGTTGCGGCCCGCGATGTCCGGAGCCGATCCGTGCTGCGCCTGCGCGCAGACGAGGCCGGTCTCGGCGTTCGCGTTGATCGAGCCCGCAAGCCCGAGGGAGCCCGAAAGCTCCGATGCGAGATCCGACAGGATGTCGCCGTAGAAATTGGTCGCCACCACGACGTCGTACGCCTGCGGCTTGCGCACGAGGAGGGCGGCGAAGGCATCGACGATCAGCTCTTCCGTCTCGACCTCGGGGAAGTCGGCCGCGACCTCTCGGAAGCATTCGAGGAAGAGGCCATCGGTCATCAGGAAGGAGTTCGCCTTGTGGATCGCCGCGACCTTCCTCTTGCGCTGCATGGCCAGCTTGAAGGCCTCGCGGCAGATCCTGAGCGAGCCGTGGCGGGTGATCTTGCGCACCGAGAGCGCCATGTCGGGATCGGGCATCATCTCTCCGACGCCGCGGAACATGTTGCGGTCGGGATAGAAACCCTCCGTGGCCTCGCGCATGATGACAAGGTCCATGCCGGGGGCCTTGTTGGTCAGGAAGTCGCGGGAGCGGGCAGGGCGGACGTTCGCATAGAGGTCGAGGCCGATCCTGAAGCCGGCCGAGACATTGCGACCGCCTTCTGCGACCGGCGGATAGTCCATGTGGGACTGCGTCCCCAGGATGACGCCGTCGAACTCCGTCCGCGCGCGCTCCAGCACCTCTTCGCGTAGGGTCGTCCCATGGTGCCGCAGGCTGTCGAAGCCGGACATTTCCGTCTCGAAGGTCAGCGAAAGGTCGAACTTCGCGTTGGCCGCACGCATCACCTCGAGCGTCGCGCCCATGATTTCGGGGCCGATTCCGTCACAAGGCAAGACCATCAACCGCATCGTATCCTCCCAGGGTGTTTCAGATGGCCTTATATAGGTTTTTTAAAAATAAATATGCAAGATAGAATCCGCACAGTTACGCGTGAAGCGTCTGTATTGAGCGGATTAAGGCTTATAGGAGGGTTTACATGAGACAGTTTTCGAAAAATCGGATTTTTGGTTGACAGAATCCAATCTGCCGCCATATTGCATGGAATATTGAGAAAATGCAAAATTCAGGGGAGGAAACCATGATGAATCGCAGAACCTTCGCAGCGCTGGCCGCCACGGTGGCGCTTTTCGCAGGGCCGACGACCGCATTTGCCGAGGACTATCCGTCCGAGCGGCTGACCTACACGATCGCCTTCGGCCCGGGGGGCGGCAACGACCGCATGTCCCGGACGCTGGTGGACATCCTCAAGGACTACGAGCTCTATCCGGGCAACATCGTCGTCGAGAACCGCGAGGGCGGCAGCGGCGCGGTCGGCTTCAGCTTCGTCAAGAACAAGGCGGGCGACCCCTATGCCGCGACGTCGACCAGCGGCAACTTCATCGGCACGCCGCTCGTGTCGGACACCGACTGGACCTATGCCGATTTCACGCCCATCGGCCTTCTGGCCAGTGACGCGATGTTCCTCGTCGTTCGTTCCGACTCCGATTTCGGCACGCTCGACGACCTTGTCGAGGCAGCCAAGGCCGGGCGCGTCACCATTGCCGGCAGCGGCTCGGCCGGGCCCGAACGCGTGACCGCGAGCCTCTTCGCGCAGGCCGCCGGGATCGAATACGAATACGTTCCGATCGGCTCGGGCGGAGAACTCGTCACCGCGCTCACCTCGGGCAGCGTCGATGCCGTCGTCGCCAACCCTTCCGAGGTGGCCGGTCAGATCGACGCCGGGAGTTTCTCGGCGCTGGCCTTCTCCGATTCGGCCCGCAGCACGAACCACCCCGACATCCCCACTTTCCGAGAGCTCGGCTACGATTTCGACTTCTCGCTCCCGCGCGGCGTCGTGCTGCCGCCGGATCTCGATCCGGCCGTCCAGGACTGGTGGGTCGCCACCCTCAAGGAAGCCGTCGAGACGCCGGAGTGGAAGGATTACCTCGTGACGAACGGCATGTCGGGCAACCCGATCTGGGGTGAGGACTTCGGCACCTACCTCGAGGAGACCAGCGCCAAGTACGAAGCCGTCCTGAAGGACATCGGCGCAATCGAGTAACGGATCATCGACCGGGCCCGCGGCACAGGAGGATGTGCCATGGGCCCGGTCACCGCAGTTTTGGGAGGACCGTCATGAAGACCGGGTTCGCCGCCGCGCTTCTGGTGCTGGCGATTTGCTATACAGTCTACGGCCTTGCGACGCTGTCGCTCTTCACGCAGTCGGGCCGCCCGGCGGCGGGCTTCTTTCCCCTTCTCGTGGGGCTCGCGCTGATCGTGTCCTGCGGGGTGAACCTCTGGGGTGACCTGCGCGACCGGCGAGCCGCCGGCGGCGGCCCCGTCCATCGCGCAGATCCCACCGCGGAAGGCACGGCCGAGGCGATGGGGCTCGACACCCATGCGCTCGACGGCGGGCCGGAGTACGGGCGCGACGTGGCGATCACCTTCGGCTACCTCTGCGTCTTCGTCGCCGCCCTGAAGATCGCCGGCGCGCTGCCGGCGATGATCTTCTTCATGCTGGCCTTCCTCTTCACCTTCAACCGCGGGCATCCGGTCGGCAACCTGATCTACAGCCTTGCGTTGCCGGGCTTTCTCTACCTGCTTTTCAAGGTTCTCCTGAACGCCTCCCTGCCCATCGGCCCCCTCGGGGTCTGACCTCCGGCCTCCCGCGCCCAAAGAGTATTTCGCCATGCTAGCCGACATCGTCGCCAACCTGTCCCTCGGCCTCAGCGTCGCCGCCTCGCCCCAGGGTCTTCTCTTCCTCGTCGTCGGAGCCTTCGTGGGCATGATCGTCGGGCTCTTTCCCGGCTTCGGCCCGGCCGCGGGCATCGCCGTGCTCATCCCGATGACCTTCGGTCTGACGCCGACGATCGCGATCATCATGCTCGCCGGGATCTACTATGGCTCGATGTACGGCGGTACGATCACCTCCATCCTGATCAACACGCCGGGCGAATCCGCGACGGTGGCCTCCACGCTCGACGGCTATCCGCTGGCGCAGAAGGGACGGGCGGGGCCCGCGCTCGTCATGCAGGCGATCGCCTCCTTCTTCGGCGGCACCATCGGTGTGATCCTCATCACCGCGCTCGCCCCGTCGCTCGCGGGCTTCGCGGCGTCCTTCGGGCCGTCGGAATATTTCCTCATCATCGCGGTCGGCCTCCTGATGCTGACAACGATGATGGGAGACAACAAGTTCAAGGGCTTCATCTCGGCGCTGATCGGCTTTGCCGTCGGCACCGTCGGCGTGGACGTGATGAGCGGTCAGCAGCGGTTCACCTTCGGCTCGCCCGAGCTCATCGGGGGCGTCTACTTCGTGGCGGTCGCGATCGGGCTCTTCGGGATCGGCGAGCTTCTGCACTGTGTCCTGAACGGCCAGCACCGGGAGCCGGCCAAGCGCCTGCGCGTCAGCTTCCGCGACAAGGCCTTCTGGCCCACGCGCCGGGATTATCGGGAGTCGCGCTTCACCTTCTGGCGCGGCTCGGCCATCGGTTTCATCGCGGGCGTCCTGCCCGGATCGGGGGCCACGCTCGGGTCGATCATCGGCTATTCGGTCGAGAAGAAGATCGCGCGCGACCCGGAGAATTTCGGCAAGGGCGAGATGCGCGGCCTCGTTGCACCCGAGGCTGCCAACAACGCGGCCTCCGCGGGTGCGATGGTGCCGCTCCTATCTCTGGGCATCCCCGGGTCCGGGGCGACGGCCGTCCTGCTCGGGGCCTTCCTGATGTGGGGCCTGCAGCCCGGACCGATGCTGATCGTGAACGATCCGGAGTTCGTCTGGGGCCTCATCGCCAGCATGTATCTGGGCAATATGATCCTGATCGCGCTCAGCATCTTCGCCATCCCGCTCTTCGTGAAATTCCTCGACGTACCTTACGTCAACGTCGTTCCCGTCATCGTCCTGCTCTGCGTGATCGGGGCCTATGCGATCAACGCGAGCATCGTGGAGACCTGGATCCTCGTGATCAGCGGGGCGATCGGCTTCGCGATGAAGAAGTACGGCTACTCGCCGGCAGCGACCGTTCTGGCCCTCGTCCTCGGGGGTATGGCGGAGGAGACCTTCCTGCAGAGCTACATCATCTCGCAGGGCACGATGAGCCTCTTCTGGGAGCGGCCTGTGTCGCTCGTGCTGCTCGCCATCTTGCTCGCCATCGCGGCGGTTCCGCTCGGGATGGCGCTGCTTCAGCGATCGCGTCCCCGAACGGATCGCGAGGCCTAGGGCTCCGAGACGGCACCGGCGGTCAGACGGACCTATACTTTCGCGCCGGTGTCCTACCCGACCGGAACAGCGGCGGCGGAGCCGGGACAGAGTACACCGGGGCGACCCATCCGGAGTGCCCCGCCGTGAAGATCCGCCACGAACGTCCCATGTCCGACCTCGCCCTGTCGGTCCGCGCGCCGCTCGGTCTGGAGCTGATGACCGGCGAGCGGCTCACGATCGAAAGCTGGTCGCTCACCGGCTTCACCTTCCCGGGCGAGAGCGAGCTTCTGCCCCGCGAGGCGATCCTGTCGATCCCCTTCCAGGGGGTCGACATCCGTTTCCCCGTCCGGCTTGCCCGACAGGGGGTGACGCGGTTCCTGGCGTTCGACGGTCTCTCGGGTCGCCAGCGCGAGACGCTCGCGGTCTTCTACCGATCGCTGCTCTCCGGCCGCATGGCAGCGACGGATGATGTCATCACCAGCCTCGATACGCCCGTCGATCTCGTTCCGATGGAGGAGACCGCAGAGGAGGAGGCCGCGGGTCGGGCCACCGTCGCGCCGCGGCCATTGCGTGCGGCACTCACGGTGCTCGGCTACCTGGTGATCGCGGGCGTCGTCCTCGCGACGCTGGGACAGGGCGTCGTCTCGCGACTGGCGACGGTCGACATCCGCAACGCGCGCATCGAGGCTCCGCTGACGCAGATACTGGCGCTGCAGCCGGGCTACGTCGCCGATATTCTCGTCGCCCCGGGCGCTGAGGTGGCGGCGGGCGATCTGCTGGTGCGCGTCGTGACGCCCGAGACCGAGGCCGGGCTGACCGACGTGCGGGGCCGCATCGCCATGCTCGAACGGCGGCTCGACGCCGTCCGCACCGATCACGCCGCGGTCGCCGACTGGATCGCACGGGAGCGCGAAGCGCTGTCGGGTGCCATCCGCATGGCCACCGACGCGGCCGTGCGGCGACGGGCGGAAGCCGAGCGCGCAGCCTTCGAGGGCCGCACGTCTCCCGATCACGCTGCGCTCTTCGAGACCGAGGCGGGCCTCCTGCTCGAGATCGCGGATCTGGAGCAGGAGCTGCGCCGCCTGCGGCGGGAGCGGGGGCGGCTGCGCGGGGCGGCGGACGCCCTGCATCTGATCGCGTCCGCGCCGGGCCACGTCACCGCGGTGATGGTGCAGGAGGGGCAGTTCCTCGCCCGCGGGATCCCGGCCGTGGAGATCGAGGGGGCGGAGGCCCGCGTCGCGCGCGGCTGGATCGGGCAGGACATGGCTGCCGCCCTCGCCCCGGGCATGGCGACGGACGTGACGGTCAACGACGGCACCGGGCCCGCGCGGCTCGAGGGACGGATCTCGGCCGTCGTCGCAGGTATCGACCCGGAGCTGTCGCCCGAATTCGGGATGCTCGTCACGGTCGACTTCCCCGAGCTGACGCTGGGCCAGACACGCGAACGCCTGCCGCACCTGATGCCGGTCGCGGTGGAGGCGCGTCGCCCCTGGGCACGCCGTCTGGGCGCGTTTGTCGCGGGTCTTTTCCGGGACTGGAGCTGAGCGATGCACGCGCCCGCGACCGAATACGCGTTCGAAAAGGATCTGACCGTGCGCCTCCGCGACCTGCGGGCACCCGTGCGGCGTGGTCTCGCGAAGTGGCGGCCAAGGCAGGTGATCGGTCTTCTGCTGATCCTCGCGGTGCTCGTCTGGCTGCTCGTCCACACCCACAACCGCTTCTTCACGCCCTCCACGCTGCATGTCACGATCGCGATGGGCACGCTCGGCATCTGGCGCTTCGGCTGGTGGTTCACACATGCCGTGCGTGCCGAGATCTACCGCCGCCGGCGCTGGCCCGCGATGCGCGCCGCCGCCGATGCGGTCTGGCGGGGGGGCTGGCGGCCGCGGCGGCTGCACATCCAGATGACGACCTACTTCGAGGAGCCCGCCATCACCCGGCGGGTGATCGGCTCGATCCTCGGCCAGATCCGGCGCGAGCGGATCCCGACCACCCTCTACATCGGCACCGGGTCCGCCTATGACGAGGCCATCATCCGCGCTTTCGTCGAAACCCACGCGCAGGACATTCCCGACGACCTCGCTGAACTCGTCTTCCTGCGTCAGAACCAGCCGGGCAAGCGCATGGCGATCGGGATGATCCTGCGCGCGATCAACCGCGCAGGCGTCGACCCCGACGACCTCGTGATCTTCATGGACGGCGACGCGCTCTATGGAGCCGACGTGCTAGAGAAGACGCTCCCGATGTTCGGAGCGGACCCGGAGCTGCAGGCGCTCACCACCGACGAAGAGGTGATCTGCTACGGGCCGAAGTGGATCGAGGCGTGGCTCGACATGCGCTTTGCGCAGCGCCGTCTCGCCATGCAAAGCCACGCGCTCTCGGGAAAGGTGCTGACGCTGACCGGGCGGATGAGCGTCTTTCGCGCACAGCACATGCGTTCCGAGCGCTTCATCCGGACGATCGAGGCGGATCATCTCGACCACTGGCTGTGGGGCCGGTTCCGTTTCCTGTCGGGCGACGACAAGTCGACCTGGTACCACATGCTCACCCGCGGCGCGAAGATGACCTATGTGCCCGACGCGACCGTCTACACGATCGAGGTCATCAAGGAGAACGGCCTCGGGCGGATGGTCCAGAACTTCCGCCGGTGGTCGGGCAACATGCTCCGCAACGGCAGCCGCGCCATCGCGCTCGGGCCGCGGCAGGTGAAACCCTTCATCTGGTGGTGCCTCGTCGATCAGCGTATCGCCATGTGGACGATGATGGTGTCCCCGACGCTCGCCGTCATCCTGGCCCTGACCGAGCCGCTCTTTCTGTGGTCGGCGTTGATCTGGGTGCTCTTCAGCCGGGTGCTCCTCTGCCTGTTTCTCTATCGCTACAGTCGTCGCATCGACCTGTCGTGGCCGTTCATCCTCTACCTCAACCAGGTCATCAACGCCTCGGTGAAGATCTTCATGGTGTTCCATCTGTCGAAGCAGAAATGGTCGAACCGGGGCAACCAGTCGGCGGGCGGTGGCGGGGGCTGGGTCGCGCGGGTTCAGAACGCGACGGCCAAGGCGCAGCTCGCCATCGCGGTGACGGCCTTCGTCACGCTGCTCGCGCTCTACGTCGAGGCGATTCCGGCCCCGCTCTGAGGGGCTGCATCTGCCTTCGGGCATGGCGGACTATCCTTCCGAATAGCGCCCGCCCCATCCGGACTCCCCGCCCCTCCCTCCGGTCAGGCGATCCGCGCTCCGGGGCCCGGTACGCAGGGGGCACAACCTCAACCGGAGACCGAACCCATGATCACCCCCATCATCCTCGCCGGCGGATCCGGCACCCGCCTCTGGCCCGCCTCGCGCCGCGACTACCCCAAGCAGTTCACCGACCTGACCGGCGGACAGAGCCTGTTCGAGGCGACGCTCTCGCGCCTTTCCGGGCCGCGCTATGCCGACCCCCTCGTCGTCACCGGGGCCGACTACCGCTTCATCGCCGCCGAGCAGGCCGAGACGGCGGGTGTGCGCGCGACCCTGATGCTGGAGCCCACGGGCCGCAGCACCGCGCCGGCCGTGCTCGCCGCCGCGCTGCGCATGGCCGCAACGCCCGAGGCGCTCATGCTCGTGACCCCCTCCGATCACCGGATCGCCGATGCCGAGGCTTTCGAGAGCGCCGTCGCCGCCGGGGCCGAGGCCGCGGCGCGCGGGGCGATCGTCACCTTCGGCAATCGCCCGACGGGGCCCGAGACCGGCTATGGCTACCTTGAACTGACGGAGACCGCGGAAACCGGTGTCGCGCAGCCGCTGGCCGGCTTCGTCGAGAAACCCGCGCGCGCGCTGGCGGAGGCCTTCGTGGCGGGCGGTCGGCACCTCTGGAACGCGGGCACGTTCCTCTTCCGCGTCGACACGATCCTCGCTGCCTTCGAGACCCACGCCCCCGAGCTTCTGATGCCGGTGCGCGCGGCGCTCCGGCACGCGACGGAGGACATGGGCTTCCTGCGGCTGGGGGCCGAGGGATGGGAGCGCGCCGAAACCATCTCCATCGACCATGCGATCATGGAGCGGGCCGAGGCCCTGACCGTGGTGCCGATGGCCTGTGGCTGGCACGACATGGGGGGCTGGCGTGCCGTCCACGCGACCGCCGCACAGGATGCCGACGGCAACGCGCTCTCGGGGTCGGCCACGCAGATCGGCTGCGCGGACACGCTTCTTCGCTCGGACCGGCCGGACACGCGGATCGTCGGTCTGGGCCTTCGCAACATCGCCGCCGTCGCGACCGGCGACGCCATCCTCGTGGCCGACATGAGCGAGGGCGAGCGCGTGAAGGAGGTGGTCGAGGTGCTGCGCGCGCAGGAAGCCCCGCAGGCCGATGGCTTCCGCCAGTGTCACCGGCCCTGGGGTCACTACGAGACGCTGGCGCTCGGGGACCGGTTCCAGGTCAAGCGGATCATGGTGAAGCCCGGTGGCCGCCTGTCGCTGCAATCCCACGTCCATCGGTCCGAGCATTGGGTCGTCGTCGCCGGCACGGCCACGGTGACGGTCGACGGGCGCGTCGAGATGCTGACCGAGAACCAGTCGATCTACGTCCCGCTGGGCGCGGTTCACCGGCTCGAGAATCACGGGAAACTGCCGCTGACGCTGATCGAGGTTCAGTCGGGGGCCTATCTCGGGGAGGACGACATCGTCCGCTACGAGGACGTCTACGCCCGCGCCGACGCCGCCTGACGCGGCCGAGCGCTCCGCCACTTGCCGCCCGCAACCGGATGACCGGTCGCGGGCGTTTCGCGTTTCGGGACCCGCCTCCGGCGCGGCGACTATCCCTTCGGACAGGTCTGGCTGCCCATCCGCGCGGCAGCTAGACCATCGCGCCCCCGACTGCGCCTTCGAGATCGAAATCATTTTCTATCAAAGCGTTATCACCGTCTCAGACGCAATCATGTCCCATCTGAGAGGCTCCCATGTTCGACTTCCCCCGCTCCGATCTCGCCACTGCAACGGCCGTTCCCCTCGCCCTGCTGGAGGAGAAGGCCGCCATCTCCATCGTCGGTCTCGGCTATGTCGGTGCCGTTTCCACCGCCTGCCTCGCGGCCCTCGGGCATCGGGTCGTCGGCGTCGACCTCGACGCGGGCAAGGTCGCCGCCATCGCCGCGGGGCGCGCGCCGATCCACGAGGCCGGGCTCGACCGCCTGCTCTCGGACGGCGTGGCCCGCGATCTGATCGCCGCGACCGACGATCTCGCCGCGGCGGTTCGCGACACCGATGTCACCTTCGTCTCGGTCGGCACGCCGACGGCCCCCGATGGTGGCTGCGACCACCGCTACATCGAGGCGGCGGCGCGCGACATGGGACGGGGCCTTGCCGAAAAGGACGGCTTCCACGTCTTCGCCATGCGCTGCTCGATCCCGCCGGGGACGACGATGAAGGTGATGACACCGATCCTGGAGGAGATGTCGGGCAAGCGGCTCGGCGTGGACTTCGGCGTCGCCTTCAACCCCGAGTTCCTGCGCGAGGGCGTGGCGGTCGCCGACTTCCATGCTCCGCCGAAGACGGTGATCGGGGCGACCTGCCCGCGGACGGCCCAAATCATGCGCCGGATCTACGAGCCCGTGGATGCCGCGCCGGTCGTGACCTCCATCGAGACCGCCGAGATGGTGAAATACGCCGACAACGTCTGGCACGCCGCCAAGGTCTGTTTCGCGAACGAGATCGGACGACTGGCCAAGTCGCAGGGCGTGGACAGCCATGCCGTGATGGACGTCTTCTGCCGCGACACCAAGCTGAACCTGTCGCCCTACTACCTGAAACCCGGTTTCGCCTATGGCGGATCCTGCCTGCCGAAGGAGGTGCGGGCGGTGTCCCATATCGCGGCGCGGGCGGGGGTGTCGCTGCCGATGATCGACCATTTGGGCGCATCGAACCGGGCTCAGATCGAGGAGAGCCTGCGCCTCGTGCGCGCGACCGGGGCGCGCCGTGTCGCGGTGCTTGGCCTCGCCTTCAAGCCGGGGACGGACGACCTGCGCGAAAGCCCGATCCTCGAGGTCATCGCCGAGCTCCGCGCCGCCGGCATCGAGGTCATGGCCCACGACCCGGCGGTGACACCCGACACCGATATCGAGGGACAATTGGCCTACGTTCGCCACGCCTCGCCGGGGCTGGCCGCCCTGGCCGGCGATCTGCGCGGGCTTCTGGCCGCGGAGGCGGCCGAGGCCGTCCGCGACGCCGACGCGGTGATCGTGACCCAGGCCACGCCGGCCTATGCCGCCCTTCTCGATGCCGTGCTGACCGATGGTCGGACCCATGTGGTCGACGTGGTCCGCGCGCTTCCCGACCTGCCCGAGAGCCCTTTCTACCACGGCATCGGCTGGTGAACCGGAGCGCGCCGTCCGGCCCGTTCCATCAAACCCCCCTGAATGGAGTGAAACCCATGTCCCAACCCTCTCAACCCCTCAATCCGACCCTCGTGGGCGGCTGGCAGAACGACGTTCTCGACGGCGGCTCGGGTATCGACCATATGGTCGGCCTCGCCGGTGACGACACCCTCTCGGGGGGTGCCGGCGCCGACCTCATCCTGGGCGACAGCCTGTCGGTCGACCTGCTCCAAAGCCCCGAGGGCGCATTGACCCTCGACCAATATGCCGAGGGCGGAGCCTGGACCGTCGGTCTCGACGCCGACGGGCTGCAGCAGATGTCCCAAACCGTGGAGACGGTCGCCGGGGCCAGCTACGAGATCGCCTTCGAACTCGCGGCCAACATCACCCGGGGCGGTTCCGGCACGGTCGATGTGCTCTGGAACGGCGAGGTCATCGGCGAGGTGACGACCGGAAGCGGGGCCTTCTCGGAGGCGGCCGTGACGCTGACGGGCACGGGCGAGCCGGGCGAGCTGACGTTGCGGCTGCGGCCCGACGCGGATCCGGCCTACGACACGAGCGGCCCGATCGCGAGCTACGCCACCACGGTGACGCTGAACGGAGAGCCGGTGGAAGTCGCGGCCTTCGCGCCCGGCCAACCGGCGATCTATCAGGTGATGAACGGCCGTCTTCAGGTCTTCGACACCGAGGCACAGAGCTACACCGCCGCCGGAGCCGAGGCCACGGTGGTGGCGAACGCCATCGGCTTCAACCAGGAGGACGACCTGATCTACGGCATCGCCGTGCGGGATGGCGTGGATGCGCTCGGTCAGGCCGTGACGCAGTCCGACCTCGTGATGTACGACGCGGACGGCAATGCCTATCGCGTCGGGTCGACGCCCTATCGCTCCTGGACGGGCGACTTCGACGACCGCGGCAACCTCTGGGCCTTCGAGGCCGATTTCGACCGCGTCACGATGATCGACGTGGATACGCGCGACGCCGACGGCAACCCGCTCGCGCGGACCTTCCGCTTCCCGGTCGACATGATCGCCGACAAGGTCTGGGACGTGGGCTTCGACGCGGAGAGCCAGTGCTTCTACGGTCTCGTGAAGCCAGACGGCGAGGGCGGGGCGGCCAAGCTGATCCGGATCGACATCTCGGCCGTGGCCGAAGGCGGCGAGCCCGTCTTCACGACGATCCCGGTGACCGGCACGATGATCGACGGCACACTGGTCGAGGGCGCGCCCGACATCACCTTCGGGGCCTTCGTCGTGGACGGAGAGGGCAACCTCTATGCCGGCGGCAACGGGGGCGACCACGACATGAACGACGCGACGGGCCGCACGGGTGGCATCTACCGTGTCGAGCGGCTCGACGATGGCACGGCACGGCTCGAACTCGTCAGCGACGCGCCGCCCGCCTACAGCAACGACGGCGCGATGGACCCGCGCGCGATCGACCCCTTCGCGACGCTCGACCCCGACGCGACCCTCCTGATCCGCGGCGTCGGCCTCCACGAGGTCGAGGACGCGAACCGCAGCTACGACGATCTGGTGGAGGCCGGGGCCGGGGCCGACGAGGTGCACGGCGGTTTCGGTTCCGATGCCCTCATCGGGGCCTCGGCGGGCGACCATCTGCAGGGCGACGCCGGGGACGACGTGCTCTATGGCGGTGCGGGGCCGGGCAGCATCTCGACGATCGTGTCGGTCTATGACGACGCGGGCCTGCGCTACGATCAGCACGGCAACCTTCTGGAGGAGGACGACGACGTCCTGGCCGGCGGGTCGGGCGACGACCTGCTCGACGGCTCCGCGGGGCACGATGTTCTCGACGGCGGTGCGGGGGCCGACGTCCTCTCGGGCGGCAGCGGCCACGACATACTGCGTGGCGGTTCGGGTGACGACGCACTCTCGGGCGGGCGGGAGGACGACGCGCTCTCCGGCGGCTCCGGCGACGATGTCCTGGATGGCGGCAGCGGCGACGACGATCTCGCCGGCGACGCGGGGCGCGATGTGCTGTCGGGCCAGAGCGGCGACGACCTTCTGTCGGGCGGTGCGGGGGCCGATACGCTCGACGGTGGCAGTGGGGCCGACACGCTCGACGGTGGCACCGGCGCGGACCGGCTCGATGGCGGCAGCGGCGGCGACCAGTTGTCCGGCGGCGAGGCTGCGGATGTGATCGCGGGCGGGTCCGGCGCCGACGTCATCGACGGCGGGGCGGGCGATGACCGCATCCGTTCGGGCTCGGGTGCCGACCGGATCGAGGGCGGCGAGGGGCGCGACTACATCAACGCCTCCTCCGGGGACGACGTGATCTCGGGCGGCGCGGGCCGTGACAAGATCTACCTCGGCGCGGGCGCTGATCTGGCCAGCGGTGGCGCGGGGTCGGACACGTTCGTCTTCCGCGACGAGGATATGGACGGCTCCGTCGATCGAATCACCGACCTCACCCGCGACGGCGCGGAAGCCGACCGCCTCGACCTGCGCAAGCTCGACCTGCTGGGCGGTCTGGCGGAGGCGGAGTGGATCGCGGCGAACGTCTCGTTGAACGGCGCAGGCGACGCGGTGGTCGACCTCGGCGGTGCGACCCTGATCTGCGAGGCCGGCGCGGCCGACGACATCTACCAGACGGTGGTGGACGCCTTCGTCTTCTGATCCCCGGGGCCGGCGTCAGACGATGCCGGCCTCCTTTCCGATCATCGCGGCATGGGTGCGGTTCTTGGCATCGAGCTTGCGGCAGAGCGTCTTCACATGCAGCTTGATCGTCACTTCCTGGAGGTCGAGCTCCCGCGCGATCTCCTTGTTCGACAGTCCCCGCGTCAGGGCTTCGAGCACCTGCCGCTCCCGCTCCGACAGAAGCCGGGCCAGCGGAACGTCGGCAGCCTCGTCCTGGGCGTTGAGGAAGTCGAGCGGCACGTAGGTCTCGCCCATCGCCATGAAGCGCACCGCATTGACGAGTGATTTCGCGGCCATGGTCTTCGGGAGGAAGCCGATCGCCCCTTTGTCGATTGCCTCCTGCGCGACGGCCTTGGTGGCGGTGCCGGACATGATGGCGACCGGACGACCGAAGGACGCGGCGATGGCCCGCTCCAGCCCGTCGAGCCCGTTCATGCCGGGCATGGAGTAGTCGAGCAGCACGAGATCGGGCGCGGGCGACTCCCCGATCCGGACGAGCGCGTCCTCAAGCGAGCCGCGCGTCTCGACCTCGAACTCGCCCTGCGCGGTCAGGAAGGCGCTCAGGGTCTCGAGAACCAGGTCGTGATCGTCGGCCAGGAGCAGTCGCATGTCTTCTGTCTAGCGGTCCCGCACCGGGCTGGCCAGTGCCCGCAGCAGCGCTTCGAGGTCGACGGGCTTCGGCAGGACCCGGGTGCCCGGATCGTCGGTGACGCGCGGGTCCGACAGCCGCCGGGCGAGGGCCGTGATGACGAGGATCGGCAGGTCCGGGGCCGCCGCGCGGGCCCGTGCGGCGAGCGCCCCGCCGGTGAGGCCCGGCATGTCGTAGTCGGTGACGAGTGCCGACCAGGCGTCGGGGTCTTCCTCGATCGCCTCTGCCGCGTCGCGGGGGTCTTCGCAGGTCGTCACCTCCGCGCCGTGGGCCTCGAGGTATCCGGCGACGACGGCCCCGACGTTCGGATCGTCGTCGACCACGATGACAGTGCGGCCGTCGAGGTGCGGCGTCCCGGGTGCGGGCGCGGGCGCGCGTGCTCCGCCTCCCGTCGCGAGCGGCCAGAACAGCGTGATGGTCGTGCCCTGCGCCGGCGCGCTTTCGACCGCGACGGCCCCGCCGACCGAGCGCGCCTGCATCGCCATCGTCGCGAGGCCGAGCCCCGATCCGAGTCGGCCCTTGGTGGTGAAATAGGGCGTGAAGATCCGTTCCGCAGTCGCCGCGTCCATCCCCGCACCATCGTCCGAGACGGCCAGCACGGCATAGCTCCGGGCCGGGTCGAGGCGGCCCACGGCCGGGACGGGGGCCTCGGAACCCGCCATGGTGTCGACCGAGAGCGTGATGCGCCCCCTCCGGCTGCCGATGGCGTCGCGGGCATTCAGCGCGAGATTCACTAGGATCTGGCTGAGCGTGCCGGGGTCGCCGCGCAGGGCCAGCGCGGGCCGATCGGCCCGGATGTCGAAGGCGATCCCGCCGGGCAGGGCCGCGTCGACGAGCGCGGGCAGGTCGCTCAGGACTGTCGAGACCTCGAAGAGACCGTCGGTTTCCGAATCCGCCCCGATGTCGAGGAGGCGCGCGATCAGCTTCGCGGCCTGCGTTCCCGCGGCCCCGATCCGGGCGAGATGGGGCGCGACCTCCGGTGGCAGATCCCCCTGCATCTCGATCAGCGTGGCCGAGCCGGTGATCGCCGACAGAAGGTTGTTGAAGTCATGCGCGATGCCGGCGGTCAACTGGGCGATGGCTTCCTGCCGCTGCAGGCGGATCAGTTCCTTCGTCAGCTCCTCCTCCCGTGCCTCGGTCTCGAGTGTCTCGGTGATGTCGCGGATGACGATGATCGACCCGCCGCCGTCGAGGGGCGAGCCGGTGATCTCGTGGGTCTGCACCGCGCTGCCGTCGGTCCGTGACACTGTGGTCTGGAACGCGCCGCCCCGGGTGCGGGCGGGGGCATCCCGGTACTGCGCACGCCAGCGCCGCCCGAGAGCGCGGCCCGGATCGTCGTAGCCGAGCAGCGCGGCGGCGGCGGCGTTGAGATAGACGAGCCGCCCGTCTTCGTCGGTCATGGCGATGCCGTCGGCGGTGGCCTCGATCGCGGCGAGGCGCTGCGCCAGAAGGTTCTGGGCCGAGCGCATGGCGGTGACATCGGTGGCCGAGACCGCGAAGCCCCCATCGTCGAGCCGCCCGGCGCGGACGAGGAGGCTGCGGCCGTCGGGCAGGTCGAGCCCCTGGCTCGTGCCGAGCCGCGCGAGAGCCGTGAAGTCGGCCGCCCGCAACCGGCGCGTCACCCGCCCCGGCAGATCGCTGCAGCCGTCGAGATAGGCGGCCCAGGTCGTGTCGAAGTCGGCCCCTTCGGTCCATTCGCCCTGGGGCAGGGGAAAGAAGAGGTCGACCGCGGCGTTGGCGAAGGCCACGCGGCCGTCGCCGTCGAGGACGAGAAAGGCATCGTCCGTCGCTGCAAGCGCGCTCTCCATTCTCTGGCGCAACCGGTCGCGTTCCTCCCCGGCGCGGATGCGGTCGGTCACGTCGGTCTGCGTCGCCACCAGCTTGCGCACCTGACCGGCTCCGTCGCGCACCGGAAAGAGCGTGAGTTCGTTCCAGAACATCGTTCCGTCCCTGCGCCGGTTGCGCAGAACGAACGTCCCGGGCGCGCAGGTCGCGACCGCCGCGCGCAGACGGGCGCGTTCGGGGGCATCGGGGGGTTCGTCGCTCAGGAAGCGGCAGTTGCGGCCCAGAACCTCGGCCGCCGCGTAGCCCGAAATGCGCTCGAAGGCTTGGTTGACGTAGACGAGCGGGCGGGCCGGATCGGTCGCGTCGGCGATCGCGACGCCCGAGGAGGAGCCCGAAATGGTCGCCGCCAGCATGTCCTTCTCGGCCGCCACGTCGAGGTTGCGCAAGGCCTGCGCGGCAAGGCCCGAGAGCCGCTGCACCAGGTTGATGTCGTCCTTGCGAAAGCCTGTCGGCAGGCGGCGGAACGTCAGGAGCGCGAGCTCCCCGGAGACCGGCGCGACCAGAAGCGCCCGGAACCCCGCGACGTCGACGGCCCCCGACCAGTCGCCGGTCACGGAGAGGTCGGAGATGTTGCGCGGTCGCCGGAAAAGGTCGAAGGGCGCGACGATGCTCTGGCCCAGGACATCGGCGCGGTCGGTGGCGGCGACGGTCGTGTCGCCCTCGGCGTCGCGGGCCACGAGGAGCGACAGGTCCGACCCGATCTTGCCGCGCAGCGAGACGAAGAGTGACGTCAGCGCCTCGCCGGGTCCGGGCGCGGCGGAATAGGCCTCCAGACAGTCGAGGAGGGTCTGCGTCTCGGCATGGACGCGGGCCTCGCGGTCGCGCAGCAACTGCAGCTCCAGCAGGGCCTCGCGCAGTCGCTCGTCCTGGTCCATGGTCCGCCCGGCTGCTGTGTCAGTGGAACACTATGCAGGAGATCATCAGATTGCCATGGCGGTTGCCGGCACCGAGAAGCGCGCCCTGCTCGCCGAAGGTGAAGGCTCCGAGAAAGGGGGCCCCGTCGAGGGCGATGTCCACGCCGGCGGCGACGTCCGCGACGCGATCGCGCACCGAGAGCATGCAGCCGCCACAATAGATCATCAGGGCACCGGCGACGGGCGTCTCCTCGACGCCGCCGGTCGCGCGGGCGAGCGCGGCAACGCGGCCCGCGCGTGCGATCAGGCTCTCCTGCGTGCCGCTCATCAGCGTCAGCGCCTCGCCCTCGGCCACGGTGGCGAAGAGGTCGATCGCACCGTCGGCCTGCGCCACCGCCGGATGCGCCAGAAGGTAGAACGGCACCGCGCCGACGCCCGCGATCTCGCGTCCGAGAGGCCAGAGCGTGCTTTCCGACAGGATCGGCACCGATGCCTCATGCGCCGCCGGGCCGTCGATCGCGCCCTCGGTCCATTCCGCATAGACCTCGAGCGCCGGGCGACCGTCGATCTCGTGGATGCGCCGCCCCTCGGCGCGGGTGACGGTGCCGGCGTGTTCGGTCGGGGCATAGCCGCTCTGGTAGGCGAAGGAGATCGGACGCGAGGGGAAGAGCGCCGAGACGACGACCCCGGCTTCGGTCCGCTCGCTGCCGTCGTAGACGAACCACCCGCCCGCGACCGCATTGTCGGCCGCACTGCCGCCGATGATCGGAATGTCGCGCCCGATGACGCTTTCGATCCCTGCGAGGACCTCTTCCTCGGCTCCGGGGGTTGCGGAGACCCAGACGAGATCGGGCTGCTCGCCCGGGCGGTCGGCGTTTTCGAGCGCCGCGCGCGTGGCTCGGGCGGCGGCCCCGGCGGGATCGTCCCCGAACGTGGCGAGCGCGGTGCCGTAGGCTCCGGCGGGGTCACGCAGGACGAAGGCCGCGAGGCCATCCGTCGGCCCTTCGCCGGTCATCGCGCCGAGGCAGGAGGTCGCTCCGTGGAGGGCCTGCAGCCCGAGCCCGACCGCCGCAGCGGCGACGTCGAGGCCGCAGTCCCCGTGCACCGAAACGAAGTCGGCGTCCGTGCCCGACAGTTTCGCGGCGAGTTCCCCGGCGCTCCGCGCCACTACAACGTCGATCTCCAAGGATGCCTCCTGATGTCTCATGCGCATCCCCTTAGCCCGTCTGCGCCCGCATCGCACCCGCGCATCCGGAGAGACGGACTATACGGAAGGATAGGTCAGTGGCCGGGGTAGGCCGCGGCGATCATGGCATCCGAGAGGGCGCGGTAGGTTTCGGCCCAGGCGGCCCGGTCCTCGGTCGAGAAGTCCGGTCCGATCAGCCGGGCGAGCGTCTCGATCAGCGCCGCGCCAACACTCGCGTATTGCTCCGCCACGACGCCGTACCCGACATGCCGGACGGCGAGGTCGCGGGCGGCGGGCATCAGGCGGCCCTCGTCATCGAGGTGGTCGACCACGAAGCTCAGCGTTTGCATCAGCTTGCGGCCCTGCAGGACGGGGTCGCCCACGAAGAGCGGCTTCGTCGAGGGGTCGATGCGGAAGAGCTTGGCATAGAAGAGTCGCGCCGCCGCATCCGGGTCGCCGGCGATCTGCGCCCAGCTGCGGCGAACCCGCAGCATGTCATCCCTGGTCCTCGTCACCGCGCCACATCCTCTTGCCCGCACCGGTCCGAGGATCACCGCTCGACCGGCGATTGGCAAGCGGGCCGCGGCGCAGGGCAGGTCGCCTGCGGGGCCGCCGTGCGACGGAAAGCCGCCGATGTCGTTTTTGCTCTGGCGGTCTCGTGGCTTCGTGCGGCATCTACCGGGCGAAATCACGACAGACGGAACCGCGCCCATGACGTCAGGTGAGACGCTCCAGTTCGCGGCGGACATGTTCCTGATGGGCTTGTCGGCGATCTGTGCCATCCAGCTCTTCCAGCGTCAGGAGGACCGGCGCGTCTACCTGCCTCTCGCGCTGTTCTTCACCGCGCAGGTTGCCATCCTCGTTCCAACTCTGCTGGATCGGACGATCGCCGGTTCCGAGCCGGCGCTTGCCCTACGTCTCGCGACCGCGGCGTCGCTCCCGATCATAACCACGATGGCCCCGCTGTTCTGGCTCTATGTTCGGATGCTCACGTCGGAGACGCCGGAGCTGCGGCTTCGCTCGCTCCTCTGGCACCTTCCTCCGATCGTCCTGGCGGGCGCCGCCGGGGCGACCTACCTGCTGGTGTCGGCATCGACCCTCGCGGTGCTTGACCAGGGACAAGTCGCGGAGGGAGCGGTCGTCATGCTCGCGACGATCCTCGTCTACACCGCCACCGTCGTCTTCTACTTTCAGGTTCTCTTCTACCTGCTGTGGACGCTGCGGATCCTCTATCTCTACAACAGCCGCCTGAAGGATCTCTTCGCCAGCACGGAAAGCCGGGAACTCGGATGGGTGTGGTGGATCGCCGTCGCCGGGATGATGTACTGGGTGACGAGCATCGCTCACTTGCTGGCGCCATTGGCGGTCGAGGACTTGTCGCCGGCCTTCGCCTTTGCCCTGGGTTTTGCGGATGTCGAGCTGATCGGCGTCATCGCGGTCTGGGGTCTGCGCCAGCGGCCCGGCCTCTCCGCGTCGGAGATGGAGAAGTCGGTCCGAAGCGAGGAGGTGGCGCCGAAGTACAGCCGGTCGGCCCTGACCGACGCCGACATGGGCCGGATCTCGACCAAGATCGACGCGGCCATGCGACAGGATCAGCTCTACGACGACCCGAACCTGTCGCTCTGGGATCTCGCCACTCATATCGGCGTCAGCACGAACTACGTTTCTCAGACGCTGAACTTCGTGATGAAGCGCAACTTCTTCGACTACGTGAACGGTTTCCGCATCCGCAGGGCGGTCGAGGTGCTGCTCGGAAGCGATGCGACGATCCTGTCGATCGCCCATGATGTCGGTTTCAATTCGCGCTCGTCCTTCTACCGCGCCTTCCGTCAGGAGCTCGGGATGACCCCAATGGAACTGCGCAAGCAGTGGAAGGAGGAGCAGGCGGAGGGGTCGGCCTCCGAACATGCCTTCATCGACAAGCTCTCCTGGGCCGGCGCGGGCTGAGCTCGCATCCTAGAACTGGTAGACGAGCCCGACGCCGAGGCTGCCCGTCTTGTTGCGTTCCACGAGAGGGCTGTCCTCGTAGGTGGAGCCGAGGTGCTCGTAGCTGGCCGCGCCGACGAGGGTGACCTTATCCGACAGCGGGACGCTGGCCGTCAGTCCGACGTAGGGAATGAACGACGAACCCGGATCATAGGCCGACCGATCGCCATTCGCCTCGGACGCGGAGACGCCGACGAGATAGTGGTTCAGGTCGCCGTCGCGGAACTTGCCTCCGATCGAGGCGTCGACCCCGACCCGGCCGAGCGCGAACTGCGTGCCGACATGGAGGTCCGCCTCGTAGCCGCCGTGTTCGGAAGAGATGTCGCGGCGCAGACCGCCGCCGATGTAGCCCGACTCGCCCAGACTCTGCCGCGCGAAGACCCCGGCCTCGACCGCCGTGCCCCGGTCGAGACCGGAGAAGAGTGCGCCACCCGGGAAATCGGGCTCGGCCCGGAGGCTGAGTCCGGCACCCACCGTCAGATCGGGACGGGCGATGAAGTTGTAGGACGCGCCGTCGAAGCCGAGATGCAGCCGCTCGGTGTCGTAGGCGAGGAAGGGGCCGACGCCGATGTCGCTGCGGTCGCCGCCGATGTAGTAATCGACGGTGACGCCTGCGAAGGCTCCGACGCTCCATGTTCCATCGGCCGAGGCGGTGCCGGCGGTGAGAAGAAGGCTGCCAATCGAAAGCGCGGCTGTCTTGAGGAGGTGCAAATCCGTATCCTTGGGTCTGTGTTGTTTTCGGGCCGTCCTACCTGACGCGGTGTTGCGCCGTCGTCTCGGCGGTCCGGCGCGGACAGCGCCCCTGCCCGCGCCGATGGGAGGGGACAGTCGCGGGGGCGCGCGCCCCGGGTCGCTCCGGTCGCAGAAGTCGGCGTCGTCGAGCGTGACGACGTCATACGCGGCCACCACTGCACAGATGGATCGGCCCCCGGCCAGCGCGGGACTCGCGGTTGCGGCGGCAATCGTGGCCGCGGCGGTGACCGTTTTCAGACAGGACAAGCAGAACTTTTTCGGCAATGAGTGTCGTCCGGCTCCCGATCACGCTCTCGACCATGGTGGGATGCCGACCTGTGCCTCTTGCTCCGGTGTTTCCGCGCATGTCCTCCCGCCATGTTTGGGCGAACACTTTCCTGTGCCGGCAACTAGGTTCGGGTTCCATTGATTGCTAGCGGATGGGTATGATTCACCTTGCGAGAACAGAGCAGTGATATGTCCGATCCCTTCTGGTTGAGCGATGCGCAGATGGCGCGTCTGGAACCCTGCTTCCCGAAGTCTAATGGCAAACCGCGCTTTAAGTGCCCGACAGGGCATTTCGCAGCAATGCCCCGAGAGGTCGATCGAACCAAGATCGGCATGAGCGCGAAACTGTATGCCATTTCCGGGCTGCAGTGGAGGAGGGGGATACGCGCCTGCATCCGCTGACGGAAACAACGCAAGACGCTAGTGACGTATGATAAGCGCCGCGACCACCCCTTCCGTGGCATTGCCTGACAGGCTCAAGCCTCTGAGACGCTTTGCAATTTGTCGCTAAGCCGATGCGCGAAGCCTTTTTCCGCCGGGACTGTCATCTAATGGCTGTGAAGCCTGAGGGTAGGCTATCTCGACCAACTCTTGTTCCCGCACGAAGCACTGTGAGGTGCTCCCTGGAAATTGGACGCTGACGGGAGCTACGATCTGAGGTCATCTTGGTCTTCGAGAAGGAGACGGACGAGATGGCGAAGAGGAAGCGGCACGCGGCCGCGTTCAAGGCGAAGGTGGCGCTGGAGGCGCTGCGCGGCGAGCGGACGGTTGCCGAGCTGGCGGCCCGGTTCGAGGTCCAGTGAAGCGCATGACCAGGTCTGCAATCTCTTCGCGCTTTGCCAGTATCAACTCGGGTGCGCGGGTCGTCGTTTCGATCCGGTCGGATGTTCTCAAGCTGATCCAGTATTCCTTCCGCCCAAGACGCTCTTGATGCTCAGCAGGCAATTGCACACGGACAGACCATTGGCCTCCACGCAGGAAAAGCTTGGGGACGGCGACACGGATCGACATTCGCTACTGTAGCAACCCGGAACAGAAGAAGCACCAAGACCTCATAACACGCTGAACAAGAACGAGAATAGAAGCTGATGGCGGAGACGAAGGGATTCGAACCCTCGAGACGGTTTCCCGCCTACTCCCTTAGCAGGGGAGCGCCTTCGACCACTCGGCCACGTCTCCGCCGACCGACCTAGGCGAGAGGTGCGCGGACCGCAAGGCGTTTTTCGCAAGGGTCGGCAAGGGATAGGAACCGGTTGGAGCGCATGGAAAAGGCGGCCTCAGGCAGAGGCCGCCCCGGTGTCGTCATGTCGCCGCTCCGGATAGGCTGCGCCGTCCGGATCTCAGACCGTCTTGGGGTGCAGCACGACGCGCGAACGCATCGGTACGCGGTTGTAGAGATCGACGGCCTGGTCGTTCACGAGCCGCGCGCAGCCGTTCGACACCGCGGTCCCGATCGTCCCCGGTGCGTTGGTGCCGTGGATCCGCAGGAAGGTGTCGCCGCGGCCCGGTTCGAAGAGGTAGAGCGCGCGTGCGCCGAGCGGGTTGTTCGGGCCGCCGGGCATGCCGTCCTTCCACTGTGCGTATTCCGGCGTCCGCTCGATCATCGACTGGGTCGGTGTCCAGCTCGGCCATTCCTTCTTGGCTCCGACGAAGAATTCGCCGCTCTCGTAGAGACCCGGCCGGCCCACGCCGACCATGTAGCGCATGGCGCGCGCGTTCGGCAGCGTCCAGAAGAGCATGAAGCTGTCGGGAAGGACGTGAATCTCGTTCGCCGGGATCCCGGGCTGGATGGCCACCTCGACGGGCATGAAATCCGGGCGGAGGGCCTGTGCCATGGCCTCGGTCGATCCGAACAGGGAAAGGGCGGAAAGGGCGGCACCCCCCGTGATCAGCTCGCGTCTGTTCATGCGAAATCTCCTTGAGGCAAACGTTTTGACACACCGGCAGAGGTGCGTTTGACTGGTCAACCCACTAACGGCCACAGCCGGTCCTGAATCTCAAGTTCACGAATGCGTGTGAAGTGCGATCGGAGCTGAATAGTGGCGGCTCTGCCGCGCTTGCGGCCCGGATCCGTCAGGTATTGAAGAGGAAATGCAGCACATCGCCGTCCTTGACGGTGTAGCCCTTGCCCTCTGCGCGCATCTTGCCGGCCTCTTTCGCCGCCTGTTCGCCCCCGAGCGAGACGAAGTCGTCGTAGGCGATCGTCTCGGCGCGGATGAACCCCTTTTCGAAGTCGCCGTGGATGACGCCTGCGGCCTTCGGCGCGCTCGTCCCGCGGGAAATCGTCCAGGCGCGGGCCTCCTTCGGGCCGACCGTGAAGTATGTCTCGAGGTCGAGCAGCGCATAGCCCGCGCGGATCAGCCGGTCGAGGCCAGGCTCCTCCAGATCCATCTCGGCCAGGAACTCGGTGGCTTCCTCGGGCGAAAGCTGGGCGATTTCCTCCTCGATCTGGGCGGAGATGACGACATGGGCCGCGCCCTGCGCCTCCGCCATTTCGGCGACCGCGGTGGAGAAGGCGTTGCCGGTCGCCGCCGAGGCTTCGTCGACATTGCAGACGTAGAGAATGGGCTTCGAGGTCAGCAGCTGCAGCATGGCCCACGCCTTGCGGTCTTCGACCTCCACCTCGACCGTCCGGGCCGGGCGACCGTTTTCGAGCGCGGCGAGGGCGGCCTTCAGCAGCCGTTCCTGCACCAGGGCCTCCTTGTCGCCGCCGCGGATCTTTCGGCTGAGCCCGGCGAGGCGCTTCTCGATCGATTCCATGTCGGCGATCATCAGCTCGGTCTCGATGATTTCCGCGTCCTCGACCGGGTTCACCCGGTCCTCGACATGGGTGACGTCGCCGTCCTCGAAGCAGCGCAGGACATGGGCGATCGCGTCCGTCTCCCGGATGTTGGCCAGGAACTGGTTGCCGAGGCCCTCGCCCTTCGACGCTCCCTTCACGAGACCCGCGATGTCCACGAAGGTCATCCGCGTCGGGATGACCTGCGCCGACTTGGCGATGCCGGCCAGCGTGTCCAGGCGGGCGTCGGGCACGGCCACGTCGCCCACGTTCGGCTCGATCGTGCAGAAGGGGAAGTTGGCGGCCTGCGCGGCGGCCGTCTTCGTCAGGGCGTTGAAGAGGGTCGACTTGCCGACGTTCGGCAGACCCACGATACCCATCTTGAAACCCATTTCAGCGCTCCTCAGTCTTTTTCCGCCCAGACGAAGCCCGCGAGCGCGCCATCGGCGGTCAGCAGGCGTTCGAACGCGGCAGGATCGTATTCCTCTGCGAGGGTCGGTGCCTCGCGCATCAATGACGTTCCGACGCCGGCCCGCGGCTGGTCGGGCGCAAGAAGGCCCATCGCGTCGAGGACGGTCGGAAAGAGATCGAACATCGCGCCCGGCTTGTCGACCCGCCCCGGCACGATTCCCGGCCCACGGATGAACATCAGGTTCCGCCGCTCGTCCGAGGGCACGTGGCGTGTCAATCCGGGGTGATGCGACAGGTGGTCGGAAGCGACGACGAGGAGGATGTTCGCATCGCCGTGCTCCCGCTCCAGGCGGTCGACGAAATCGCCGACCATGCGCGACACGCAATCGACCGATTCCCGCAGGTCGATGACGATGCGGCCGCGTCCGTCCTCGGTGCAGGGTGGAGAGACGCCGCCATACGGACCGTGGGTGTCGGTGGTCGAGGCGTAGATCGCGAAGGGCCGGTCGCCGGCGACGCCCGCCTCGATCCCGTCCCAGATCGCGCTCAACAGATCGCTGTCGTAGAGACCCCATTTGATCGATGCCGCGCCGTCGTCGGGTACTTCGCCCGACGCTGGCTTGAGTGTGGGCGGGTCGATGACCTCGTCGATGCGGCGGTCCTCGAAGAAGGTCTGGAAGCCGAAGTGATTGTCCCGCGACTTGTTGGTGCCGGAATAGTAGGTCTGGCGATAGCCGAGGTCGTGCAGGACGTTGGGCAGGCAGGTCGCGTCGGGCAGGATCGCGTAGCTGCGCGCCACACTGAGAAAGATCGGCGAGAGCGGCACGCCGCAATAGGCGGCGGCATGGCCGGCGATGCTCCAGCCCGTGCCGGCATATTGGTCGACGTCTGTGAAGGCGAGCGATGTTTCCTCCAGAGCGCGGATCTCCGGCGCGAGGTCGCCGTAATGGACCGGGTCGATGAACTGCCGGTCGTAGCCCTCGAGCAGGAGGAAGACGAGGTTCGGCGGTGTGACCCCGGCAACGATCTCCGGGTCGGTGTATCGCTCGATCAGGGTCGTCGGTTGGCCCATGAGCGCATAGTAGCGATTGACGATCAGGTCGCGGAACACCGGATTGATGGCGAGGATGACGGCCGCCGGCCAGATCCATGCGCCCGGCAGCCGCTGGACCGGACCGCGCAACCGGACGAGGGCGGTGACGATGGCGGCCCAGAGGATGAGCGCCGTCGCCGCGAAGGACACGTAGGGCAGGATTGGCGTGCCCGCGACACCGAGACCGATGTTGACGAGAATCGCGAAGAAATCGGCGTGACCGAAGATCAGGATGATCGCCGTCACGGGCACCGCCAGCGCCACGGAGAAGACGAGGAGCGCGAATCCGAGGCTCCGCCATCGCAGGGCCGACGTTGTCAGCGGCGACGGCAGGAAGAGCGTCGCCAGAAGAGCTCCGGCCAGAATGACCGCCGTGGACCAGGCCACGGGTGCGAGGCCGAGGAAGGCCCGTGTCAGCAGAAGGATCGCCAGAAGTCCCGGCAGCAGGATCATCAGCAGACGCAACAGCGCCCTGGGCGTGCGTGAGAGGCTCTCGGAGGGGGCGGACATTGCCTGCGTGTCGCTGCTCGTTGGTTTCAGCCGCACTAGCGGCTGCCCCGGCTCATTGCAACGTGCGCGGGGCCGATCGCGTCAGCCCTGTTGCCGGTTGCGCCCCTCGAAGATGATGAACCACGCCAGCAGGATGAACATCGGATGCGTCAGCCCGCCCGAAAAGAACAGGGCGAAGGGCCATATCAGCAGCGTGATGATCCCGATGATCGGACGGCCGGCGAGCATGATCGAGATCGGCGGCAGGAGGATGGCGAGCAAGTAGTTCATGACGGGGATATGGGGGCGGGACGGCGGCGCTGCCAGTCCTCGGCGAAGATTTGCGCGCGGGTCCGCGTCAGGGCGAGAGCCACGCGAAGATCCGGCGCAGCGTCGCCCTCGCGTCGAGCGTCACCGGCGGCCCATGGGCGAAGAGCACGGCGCGGGCCTCCCAGGCGAGCACCTGCCGTACGGCCGACCGGGCTGCCCTGCGATCGGTGAAGGCGAGGCGGAACTTGCGGGGCACCTCCGGTCGGGGTGCCGCCATGAGGTCGAGCCGCGCGACGATCGCCCGCCATCCGCGAAACCAGCCGGGCGACATGTGCTGGATCAGGTCGGTGAAGATCACGGTGCCGCTTGCCCGGTGCAGGAAGACGACTTCCGTGGTGATCCGGTTGCCGCGTATCACCACCTGGTCGATCTCTCCGGCCCAGGCGGGATCCGGCGCGTCGCCGAGGGGGGCGGCCCAGGACAGCTCGGGGTGCGCTGCCGCAAGACCCGGCGCGCCATGGAGCAGCGCCTTCGGATAGGCCGCCGCCCATTCCGCCACGAAGCCGTCGTGCAGGCCGTTCGGGGCGATCACTGCCTCGACGGGGCCAAGCGCCGAGAGCGCCTGCCGGAGCGGCGGTGTCAGCGCGACCGGGGACCAGATGAAGAGCCCGCCTGAGGCAAGGCGCATCGCCGCCATCCGCGTCGGAAACCGGAAGCCGGCTGCACCGGTCACTACCGGCCCATCCGCGATCCAGATTTCCGGGCCAAACGATGTCAGCATCCTCCCCTCCGCTGCCGGACCCCTTTCAAGGCAACATACATCGAAATCCGCCACCGTCAGGCGGATGGGCGCATTGACCTCGTGGCGCGACTGTCGCAAGCCCGGACGCGCAACGACGGGGACATGGGACATGACGCGCATCGACGATACCTTCGCCCGGCTTCGCGCCGAGAACCGCAAGGCCTTCGTGACCTACATCATGGCCGGCGACCCGGACGCGGGGAAGACCGCCGAGATCCTGGCGGGGCTTCCGGGGGCGGGCGTGGACATCATCGAACTGGGCCTTCCCTTCACCGACCCGATGGCCGACGGCCCCACGATCCAGCTTGCCGGTCAGCGCGCGCTCGAGGGGGGCATGACGCTGAAAGGAACGCTCGATCTCGTGCGCGACTTCCGCACGGCCGACGATGCCACGCCGATCGTGCTGATGGGCTACTACAACCCGATCTATTCCCACGGCGTCGATCGTTTCCTCGAGGATGCGAAGGCGGCGGGCGTCGATGGGCTCATCGTGGTGGATCTGCCGCCCGAGGAGGACGTCGAGCTCTGCATCCCGGCGCAGGCGGCGGGGCTGAACTTCATCCGCCTCGCGACGCCCACGTCGGACGACAAGCGCCTGCCCAAGGTCCTGCAGAACACCTCCGGCTTCGTCTACTACGTCTCGATCACCGGGATCACCGGTTCGGGCGCGGCGGACGCGGCCAAGGTCGGCCCCGAGGTGGCCCGAATCAAGCAGTCGACCGATCTGCCGATCATCGTGGGCTTCGGGATCAAGACGCCCGAGGCCGCCGAGGGCATCGCCGCCGTCGCCGATGGCTGCGTCGTCGGCTCCGCGATCGTCGACCGGATCGCCAAGGGCCACAGCGCCGAAGACGTCCTGACCTACGTCGCCTCCCTCGCGGACGGGGCGCATCGGGGCTGAGATGCGGCTTGCGCTTGCACTACTGATACTCGTCGGTGCGGCTGCGTTTGTCGTGGCGGCGCTGATCGTTGATGAACCTGCTCCTCTCGTCGCTGCCGATGCCGTCGGTTTTGCCGTTGCGTTGTGGCTCCTGTTCCGCCGGCGTGCGCGGGGCGCGGAGCGCCATGCGATCCTCGATGGCTCCAATGTCATGCACTGGCAGGCGAACACGGCGAGCCTCGCTCCTGTCCGTGACGTGCTCGCCCGTCTCGAGGTGGAGGGATACACGGCTGGCGTCGTCTTCGACGCGAACGCTGGATATAAGCTCGCGGGGCAATACCGGCATGACGGCGCGTTGGCGAAGACGTTGGGCTTGCCGCGAGACAAGGTGATGGTCGTCAACAAGGGAGAGGAGAGCCGCGGATCCGCTGATCCTGACGGCGGCCCGCGACATGGGCGCAATCGTCATCACAAACGACCGATTCCGGGACTGGGCCTATACCTTCCCCGAGGTGAGGCGCAAGGGTCACCTAGTCCGGGGCGGCTACCGCGCCGGCGCACTCTGGCTCGATTTGCCGGAGGCTTGAGCTGCTAGGGCAGCTCGAAGACGAAATCGGGGCCCCAGCCGTCGACGTTGTCATGCGCGCGCACGATCACCTCGGTCACGCCCTCGGGGATGACGATGCCCGACTGCGAGCGGGTGAAGGGCTGCTCCTCGACATGGGGGTGTGCAAGGGGGCGATACCCCAGCTCCGTGCCGTCGGGCGCGAAGACCTTCCATGCGTCGGCGTAGTGCTCCCACCCGGTATCGGCGTGGCGCACCGTGACGGAGAACGTCCAGCCGGCATCAGAGGGTCGGGCCTCCACCGCCTCGACGGTGGGCAGGTCGGCGAAGGCGGGGCTCGCGACGAGGGCGAGGGGGATCAGAAGGCGTTTCATGGTTCAATCCTCCAGCAGGACGCCCCGGGATGTCGAGGCAAATTCGCGTGACAGGACCGCGCGCGTCGTCACCACCACGGCCAGGATCAGGCCGACAGGGCCGACGATCCAGCCAAGGCCGGCGAAGGCGAAGTAGACCGAGCGCAGGCCGCGGTTGAAGTTCATCGCCGCCCGAATGTTCAACTCCGCCGCTTGCTGTGCCCGCGGAGCGGCGTCGGGGTGGTCGGGGTCGTTCGGGACCGATGCCATCACCACCGCGCAATAGCCGAACAGCCGGTTCGACCAGATGAACTTGAAGACAGCGTGGGTCAGCAAGAGCGCCACTACACTCAGCTTCAGCTGCCAGAAGGCGACGGGATGTCCCTCGATCCCCACGCCCATGACGATGCTGTCGAGGCGTTCGGCGTTACCCGCGATCGCCAGGACGCCGCCCACCGCGATCATCGAGGCGGAGGTCATGAAGGTCGTGCCCTGCCTGAGGCTGGACAGTATGGTGGAATCGAAGATGCGGGGCTGCCGCGTCAGCATCTCCGCCATCCAGTCATGGCGGTAGCGGCGCATCAGGATCGTGACCGACGCACGACCCTTCGGCGGATGCTCGATGACCCAGGACGACAAGGCCCAGGCGAGACCCAGAAGGATGACCGCCAGGAAGTCGAGCGGGGTGAAGGTTGTCGTCAGAAGCGTCACCATGGCGCACCCCTAGCAAACCTCATCCGGCTTGCCTTCCGGGAAATTGGTTATATTATCTGACCAATTCAGACGCGGAGGTGCGCCCGATGGAAATGCCCAAGATCGACCCCTTCACCCTGGCCAAGAAGGAAACGCTGGTCGAACGGCTCTCGCGGGTTCTGCCGCAGGACGCGATCATCCACGACCTCGAGGAGACGCGCGCCTACGAGTGCGACGCGCTCACCGCCTACCGGTGCCCGCCACTCGCCGCCGTGCTGCCACGCTCGACCGAGCAGGTGAGCGCGGTCCTGCGGATCTGTCACGAGCTCGAGATCCCCGTCGTGCCGCGTGGCGCGGGCACCTCGCTCGCGGGCGGGGCGCTTCCGACGGCGGATTCGGTCATCCTTGGCGTCGCCCGGCTGACCGATGTGCTGGAGGTCGATTACGACGACCGCATCATCCGGCTTCAGACGGGCCGCACCAACCTCAGCGTCACCGGCCACGTCGAGGCCGACGGCTTCTTCTATGCGCCCGACCCCTCGTCGCAGCTGGCCTGTGCCATCGCCGGCAATATCGCGATGAACTCCGGCGGGGCGCATTGCCTGAAGTACGGCGTGACGACCAACAACCTTCTGGGCGTGACGCTCGTGCAGATGGACGGCACGGTCGTCGAAATCGGCGGCGCGCATATGGACGCGGGCGGTCTTGACCTGCTGGGCGTTGTCTGCGGTTCCGAGGGTCAGCTTGGCCTCGTGACCGAGGCCACCCTGCGCATCCTGCCGAAGCCCGAGGGCGCGCGCCCGGTTCTGATCGGCTTCGACAGCCTCGAAGTAGCGGGGGCCTGCGTGGCCGATATCATCAAGGCGGGCGTCCTGCCGGTCGCGATCGAGTTCATGGACCGCATCATCATCCGCATCGTGGAGGATTACGCGAAGGCGGGCTACCCCGATTGCGAGGCGCTCCTGATCGTGGAGGTCGAGGGGTCGGAGGACGAAATCGAGGAACAACTGAGCCTGATCGAGAAGATCGCGCAGCGCCACGATCCGGTCGAGTTGCGCCGCAGCCAGGGCGAGGACGAGAGCGCCAAGATCTGGCTCGGCCGCAAGTCGGCCTTCGGCGCGACGGGCCGCATCTCTGACTACATGTGCCTCGACGGAACGATCCCGGTGAGCGAGCTGCCCCGCGTTCTTGCGGGCATCACGACGCTTTCCGAGAAATACGGCCTCTCCGTCGGCAACGTATTCCACGCGGGCGACGGCAACATGCACCCGCTCATCATGTACGACGCCAACAAGCCCGGCGATCTCGAAATCTGCGAGGAGATGGGGGCCGAGATCCTGAAGCTCTGCGTCGAGGTCGGCGGTTGTCTGACGGGCGAGCACGGCGTCGGCGTCGAGAAGCGCGATCTCATGGGGCATCAGTTCACGCCCGCCGACATGGAGGCGCAGATGCGCGTGAAGGATGTGTTCGACCCGAAGTGGCTACTCAACCCCGCCAAGGTGTTCCCGCTCGACGTCACGGCCGACCGGCGGGCCTGACGGCGGAGGGCCGGTGCTTCCGGCGGGCAAATCTCAACAATGACGGAGGCCGCGGTGCTGCGACCCGAGACTGAGGAACATCTGGCCGAGATCGTGCGCGGGGCGAACGGCCCCCTGTCGGTGCGCGGAGGGGCGACGCGGCATCGGCCCGGTCCGGGCGAGGCGCTGACGACCGCGGGCCTGACCGGTATCACCCTCTACGAGCCCGGCGCGCTAACGCTGGTGGCGCGGGCGGGCACGCCGATGGCCGAGGTCGAGGCCGCGCTCGCGGCGGAAGGCCAACGCCTGCCGTTCGAGCCGATGGACCATCGCCCGCTTCTGGGCACCACCGGAGAGCCGACGATCGGCGGCGCGGTGGCCCTGAACGTCTCGGGCCCGCGCCGCGTGCAGGCCGGGGCCTGTCGCGACAGCCTGATCGGCGTGCGCTTCGTCGACGGGGAGGGCACCCTCGTCAAGAACGGCGGTCGGGTGATGAAGAACGTCACGGGCTACGATCTCGTGAAGCTGATGGCGGGCGCGCGCGGCACCTTGGGTATCCTGTCGGAGGTCAGCTTCAAGGTGCTGCCGGCGGCGGCGACCGAGGCGACGTTGCGGCTCTCCGGTCTCGATGTGGCCGAGGCGGTGAAGGCGATGGCGGCCGGTCTCTCCTCGCCCTTCGAGGTGACCGCGGCGGCGCATGATCCGGCGACGGGCGAGACGTCGCTGCGGATCGAGGGGCTCGCGGGGTCCGTCGCCTACCGCGCCGGGGAACTGACGCGCGTGCTCGCCCCTTTCGGCACGGCCGAGATGCTGGAGCCGGAGACGTCCACCGCGCTCTGGACCGACATTCGCGACGCGCGGGCCATGGCGGGCGACGGCGACGTGTGGCGGCTTTCGGTCCGGCCCTCCCATGCGCCCGACCTCGTGGCGCGCGCCGGGGCGGAGGCGGCGCTCCTCGACTGGGGCGGGGGGCTGATCTGGCTGCGGCTGCCCGAAGGCACCGACCTGCGCGCGCGCCTGGGCGGTTTCGGTGGCCACGCGACCCGCGTGCGCGGGGCTGCGGACGTGCCGCCCGAGGCCCCGGTCCTGGCGGCCCTGACCCGTGGTCTGCGCGAAAGGTTCGACCCGCGTGGGCTGTTCTCCCCGGCGCTCGGGGAAAACGCATGAGCCTGCCTCCCGATTATCGCGGAGCACGCGCATGGTAGTCGTGGTGGGGCTTGCTTTCTACCTGCTAGGGTTCTGGGTGCCGACGATAATGCCCCGGTCCATCGGTGTGGTAACGGCGCTGGTTCTTCTGGGGGGGTGCGTGGCACTTGTCGTGACAGCGGCCCAGCACGTCCCCTCCCGGACGCATTTCGACATCGCGCGCGAAGCGGGTACCGCCACTGGCGTTTTCTTTGCAACCGCCCCCATCGTCGCGATCCTGTTCTTGGCGCGTGTTCCCCAGGCGGAGCGACGGACCGGAACGCGTCTGCCCTACCTGGTGCTCGCGTTGTGTCTCGGCGCTGCTGCCGGGTTTCTGACCTTCTCCTTCGCCTTTCCAGGGATCTGATCGCCAATGCAGACCACCTTCACCCCCGAACAGCTGGCCGATCCTGCGACGGCGCGCTCGAACGAGATCCTGCGGGCCTGCGTGCATTGCGGGTTCTGCACTGCGACCTGCCCGACGTATCAGGTTCTCGGCGACGAACTCGACAGCCCGCGCGGTCGCATCTACCTCATCAAGGACATGCTGGAATCGGGCCGTGATGCCGACGAGAAGACCGTCAAGCACATCGACCGCTGCCTCTCCTGCCTCGCCTGCATGACGACCTGCCCCTCGGGCGTGCATTACATGCACCTCGTCGATCACGCGCGGGCGCATATCGAGCGGACCTACAAGCGACCGTTCATGGACCGGGCGCTGCGCTGGGTGCTGGGGCAGGTGCTGCCCTATCCGACGCGGTTCCGCCTTGCTCTGCTGGGTGCGAAGTTCGGCCGGCCCTTCGCGCGGCTAATGCCCGACGCGCGGCTGCGCGCGATGCTGGAGATGGCCCCGAAGACCATCCCGCCCGTCAGCCGCAACGACGATCCGCAGGTCTTTCCGGCCACGCAGAAGAAGATGCGCGTCGCGCTGATGACGGGCTGCGCGCAGAAGGCGCTCAACACCGATATCAACGACGCGACCATCCGGTTGCTGACGCGCCTCGGGGCCGAGGTCGTCGTGGCCGAGGGGGCGGGCTGCTGCGGGGCGCTGACGCACCACATGGGCAAGACCGACGAGAGCCACGCCTTCGCGGCCCGCAACATCGAGGCCTGGGTGAGGGAGGCCGACGGCGCGGGGCTCGACGCGATCGTCATCAACACCTCGGGCTGCGGCACGACGGTGAAGGACTACGGCCACATGTTCCGCAACGGCCCGCTGGCCGAGAAGGCCGCGCGGGTGAGCGGGCTTGCCAAGGACGTCTCGGAGGTGCTGCTGGAGCTTCTGCCGAAAGACCACGCCTTCACGACACCGCTCCGGCCGGCGCGCGACGGCGTCGGCGGCGTGCCGACCGGGCGGGTTCCGGACGCGGCAGGCGAGGGCCCGATGCAGGTCGCGTATCACGCGGCCTGCTCGCTCCAGCACGGGCAACAGATCAAGGGGGCACCGAAGGAGCTTCTGAAGCGCGCGGGCTTCACCGTGCTCGAGCCGAAGGACGCGCATCTCTGCTGCGGGAGCGCGGGGACGTACAATCTGATGCAACCCGAGATCAGTCAGGAGCTGAAACACCGCAAGGTCGCCACCCTGGAAGCGCGGCGGCCGGACGTGATCGCGGCGGGTAACATCGGCTGCATGATGCAGATCGGCTCGGCGGCTTCGGTGCCCGTCGTGCACACGGTCGAACTGCTCGACTGGGCGACCGGCGGACCCGTGCCGCCCGCGATCGACGGGTGGGAGGACGGTGCGCCGTCCGACGCCCCGCCGCGCCTGCGCTGATCCGGCGCGCACGTCATCGCCGGGCGCGACCCGGCGATCTCGCCCGCCCCGTGCTGTGCGACGTCAGTGGCGGGCGAACCATGGCGAAGCCGCCACGATTGGCGCGATTTGTCAGACCGGCGACACAATCCGGGCGATCTGCCCGCAAAGGGTCCGAAACCGGCACCAAACCGGACCAAGAGTGACCGCTTTCCTTCGCTAGATCGACGGAAAGTCCAAGCGAGGTCACATGTTTCGCCCTGTCCACACCTTCGTCACCACGCTCGCCCTGGCCCTTTCGACCGCCTTCGCCGGTCAGGCCGAGCCGTCGATCCAGAGCTTGCAGACTGCCGATGAAAATCGCGGTTGGGAGGCGGTGGGCCGGCTGAACTTCGGGCCGGACGGGTTCTGCACCGCCGCGCTTCTGACCTCCGATGTCGTGCTGACCGCGGCGCACTGCCTCTTCGATCCGGCGACCGGGGAGCGGGTCGATCCGACGGAAATCGAGTTTCAGGCCGGTCTGCGGATGGGGCGCGCCGATGCCTACCGCGGCGTGCGGCGGGTCGTGATCCACCCGGACTACGACTTCTCCGACATGGAGCGGCTCAGCCGCGTGGGCACCGACCTCGCACTGCTCGAACTCGATCAGCCGGTGCGCCTCGGCCACGTCCGGCCGTTCCGGACACAGGTGCGCGTCGAGGCCGGGCAGACGGTTCAGGTCGTCAGCTATGGCAAGGACCGGGCCGACGCGCCTTCGCACGAGGAAGACTGCGAGATCCTCGCCCGCGACGACGAAATCCTCGTTCTCTCCTGCGAAGTGGACTTCGGCTCCTCCGGCGCGCCGATCTTCGCCGTCTATCAGGGAGAGATGCGGATCATCTCCGTCGTTTCCGCCAAAGCCCGATGGGAGGGTCAGGACGTCTCCCTCGCCGCGGTGATGGAGGGGGAACTCGACACCCTGGTCGGAGCCTTCGCGCGGACGCCGGCGATCAACGCGGTCGGCAAGCGCGTCGCGGTCGACGGCTCGGTCTCGATGGTCGCGACCCGCTGAGACCCGAGGCCCGGCTTGACGTGGGGGGCGTGCGCGCCACCCTCAGGTCATGCTGCGCAGCCTGACCGCCCTTGTCCTGACCGCGACGCCGCTTCTGGCGGAGTGCCCGGCCGCACCCGACATTGCAGCCGACATCGACGGGCTGATCGCGAAGGTTCAGGCCGCGCCGACCGAAGCCGAGGGGCGGCGGGTCTCGGACGAGATGTGGACGTTCTGGGCCAAGGCCCCCGACCCCCGCGCGCAGGAGCTTCTGGACGAGGGCATGTCGCGGCGCGCGGCCTTCGACCTCGCCGGCGCGGTGACCGCCTTCGACGCGCTCGTGGCGTACTGTCCCGACTTCGCCGAGGGCTACAACCAGCGCGCCTTCGCCAACTTCCTGCGGCAGGACTTCGAGGCGGCCCTGCCCGATCTCGACCGCGCCATCGCGCTGCAGCCACGGCATATTCCGGCGATGGCGGGCAAGGGCCTGACGCTGATCCAGATGGGCCGCATCCGGGCCGGTCAGGCCGAGATCCGGCGCGCGGTGGCGCTCAATCCCTGGCTCGCGGAACGGCGGCTGCTCGATCTGGAACCCGAGAGCCAGGATCTCTGAGCGCTTGTCTTTTCGGGGCAAACCCGCCTAATCCCGACCTATGCGGGTGTGGTGGAATGGTAGACACATCAGACTTAAAATCTGAAGGGCTTCGCCCGTGCGGGTTCGAGTCCCGCCGCCCGTACAATCGAAGGTCTTCCTGAAACGTACGAAATGGGGCACCTTTCGATGCCCCATTCGACGTTTTGTACAGACTTGAGGGTCAGTCCCGGCTTACCGGATCCGCTCGGCGGCGTAGGCTATGGCACGCTGGTAGTTGCCGCTGTCGTTCCACGCCGAGAGGACGCGGAAGTTCGACGTGCCCTGGCCGAAGGGCTGACCCGCGCGCCAGCCGTTCTGACGCAGCATGTTGGCGGCCGTCGCCAGCGCATCGGTCGCATTGTAGGGATCGCGCCGGCCGTCGCCGTTGGCGTCGACGCCGAAGCGCTCCCAGTTTCCGGCAAGGAACTGCATGTGCCCGAGCTCGCCCGAGGGGCCACCGCGCGTGCCAGACGTGATCGCCCCCTGATCGACGAGGCGCAGCGCCGCGACGGCATGGGGCTCGAAGCGGGGATGGCGGCGGCAATAGCTGGCGAGCGTGATCGCCCCGTCGACCACGGGTGTCTGGCCGGTGTAGCCGCCCCAGGAGGTCTCGAGCCCCCAGATCGTCACGAGGATGGAGCCCGGCACGCCGTACTGCCGCTCGAGCGCGGCGAAGAGGTTGGCGTTGCGGTCCTTTCGCGACTGGGCCGCATTGATGAAGGCCTGCGCCGAGGAGCCCGAGCGCTTGGCGAGGAACTGGGCCGGGTCGCCCTGGCTCACGCCGGACTGGCTGGCCGGGTTCGACTCGAAGCGCCAGGTGATCCCCGAAAGGCTCGCCGCGTTCAGCGCCTGGATGCCGCGCTGGCCCACGCCGGCGGCGGCCGCCTGTTGGCCGAGCGTCTGCTTGTAGGCCCCGAACTGGCCCTGGCTGGTGATGCACTGGGCCGCCAATGCGGGCGTGGCGGCGAGGGCCGCGACCGCGAAGACTGCGCGGAACAGGGATGTGCGGGGCATGGGAATCTCCTGGAGGAATGTGGCTGGCGCGGACTTTAGCATGGGGGCGGCAGTCGGCAATCACTTGCCGGGGGTTATCGAATATCGGCGGTTTCGGGGGCCTTGCGCGTCGCGTCGCCGAGAGCCGTCACCGCACGACGGTCGCCAGACCCGCGAGCGCGTCCAGGTCGAGCGCCGCCGCCAGATGGTCGGCCAACGCGCCGAGCGTCGCCTCGACACTCGCATCGTAGTCGAGCCCGGTCGGTGCCGCGCCGAGGCGGGCTAGTGCTGCGGCACGGAATGCATCGCCCGCGAAGAGCCCGTGCAGATAGCACCCCCGGATCCGCCCCGTCGGATCGGCGGCGCCCACGATCTCGCCGTCGCGCCGCAGCCAGCCGCGCGCGGTGTCCGGGCCCTCGGTCTCGCCCAGGTGAATCTCGTATCCCGTGACCTCGTCCCCGCTCTCGACGTCGGTGGCGGTGACGCGCGCGAGGTGCTTCCGGGGCCGCATGGTAGTGTGGATGTCGAGATGCCCGAGCCCCGGCACCGTCGCCGGCGCGCCCTCCAGCCCCTTCGGGTCGGCGATGGTCCGGCCGAGCATCTGATAGCCGCCGCAGATGCCCAGCACGTGCCCGCCGCGGCGCACATGCCCGGCGAGGTCCACGTCCCATTCCTGCGCGCGGAAATGGGCAAGATCGGCGATCGTCGCCTTGGAGCCCGGGATCAGCACGAGGTCGCAGACGGGCAGGGGGCGGCCCGGCTCGATCACCTCGACCGAAAGCGCGGGGTCGGCGGAGAGCGGGTCGAGATCGTCGAAGTTGGCGATCCGGTTCAGTCGCGGCACGGCGATGCGAAACGCCCCCGCACGGGCGGAGGAGCGGATGTCGAGGATGTCCTCGGCCGGCAGCCGCCAGGCGTCGGCGAACCACGGGACGGTGCCGAGCGCCGTCCAGCCGGTGCGCGCGGCGATCTGGCGCGTACCTTCGTCGAAGAGCGTGACGTCACCGCGGAACTTGTTGACGAGGAAGCCCTTGATCCGCGCCGCGTCGGCGGGGTCGAGCACGGCCTTCGTGCCGACGAGCTGCGCGATGACGCCGCCCCGGTCGATGTCGCCGGCCAGGACGACGGGGATGTCGGCGGCCTCGGCGAAGCCCATGTTCGCGATGTCGCCCTGGCGCAGGTTGATTTCCGCCGGCGATCCCGCGCCCTCGACCACGATCAGGTCGGCCTCCGTAGCGAGACGACGGAAGCTCTCGAGGCAGGCGGAGAGCAATTCGGGCTTCAGCCGTGCATAGTCGCGGGCCCGCACGGTGGCGCGGCGCTTGCCCTGCAAGACGACTTGTGCGCCGGTGTCCGTCTCGGGCTTCAGCAGGACCGGGTTCATGTCGATGCGCGGCGCGACCCCGCAGGCGCGGGCCTGCAACGCCTGCGCGCGCCCGATCTCGCCCCCGTCCTCGGTAACGGCGGCGTTGTTCGACATGTTCTGCGGCTTGAAGGGGCGGACCCGCAGGCCCGACCGTGCGAAGTATCGGCAGAGGCCGGCGACGAGCATCGACTTGCCGACGTTGGAGCCCGCGCCCTGGATCATGATCGCCCGTGCCATCCGGCGCTCTCCTGCTAGGGTGGGCCGATGAATACGCCCGCCCATCTCATTATCGGTCTGGCCGCCTTCGGCAAGCCCGGACGTCCGCGCGTGACCGCGGCGGCGCTCTGCGGCGCGCTGTTGCCGGATCTGTCGCTCTATCTGATGGCCGGGGGGCGCTGACGCTCGGCGTGCCGGCGGAGCGGGTCTTCGGAACGCTCTATTTCTCCGACGCCTGGCAGACGGTTTTTGCCGTCGACAACTCCGTCTTCGTCTGGGGCGCGCTGCTAGCGCTTGGTCTCTGGCTTCAACGGGGGTGGATCGTTGCGCTGGCCGGGGCCGGGCTTTTGCACCTCGCGCTCGATTTCCCGCTGCACGCGGGCGACGGGCGGCCGCATTTTTGGCCGTTGAGCGATTGGGTCTTCGACAGCCCGCTGAGCTACTGGGACAGCGCGCATCATGGCGGGGTCGTGGGCGCGGCGGAGATCCTGATCTCCGTCGGACTTGCGGCCTGGCTCCTGACGCGGTTCCGGCACCTCGGGATGCGGGCCCTTGTGCTCGGCCTTGTCGCGCTGGAACTGTCGGTCGGAGGCGTCTGGGCCACGGTCTTCGCTTGACCCCTCGAAATGCGAACGACCCCGCCGGGGCGGGGCCGTTCAAGTCTTGAGCGCGGCTTACTCGCCTTCGGCGCTCTCGGCGCGGATGCGGTCGAAGATGTCGCCGCCGACGCTGGGCGCGCCCGAATAGGCCGTCGCGCCGTTGAGGCCGCGGATACCGTCCTGGCTGTCGGCCTGGCCGTTGAAGTGGCCGAAGGCCACGCCCGTGCCGCCCGAGCGGGTCGAGACGGTGACGCCATTGCCGCCCGCCTTGAGCACGCGGACGCCGTCCTGCGTGTCGAAGTCGGCGTTGAAATGGGCGATCGCGGCGGCGGAGCCGGAGGCGACCTGGGCCGCGGCCGGGGCGGCGAGGGCGGCGGTGGCGAGGAGGGCGGAAGCGATGAGGGTTTTCATAGTCTTGGTCCTTTTGAAGCGGTGGACCCTGTGGTTGCGGCGGGTCCGGTTGGGGGGTGCGGGGCGGTGTGCCCTGCTGATGGAAGAGATTTACGGGCAGGGTTCATCACCTTCAATGAACGGACGCGCGAGGATCACGCGAAATAAGTGCGTTCATGCACAGTTGGCCCGCCACCCCGCACCGCCCTCACAGACGGTGCCCCCATTCTCCCGCCGGCGTGAAAACCCCGGACGATTTGAAACAATCCGCCCCTCTCCGCTTTCCAAATACTCGGGTGCGACGCCACGAAAGGACGCGGATGGTCAGGAGTCGCGTGCCACGTCCCGCGCTGCGCGGGCGACCGCATCGCCCATGTCCTGCGTCTCGAGAGAGACGGGAAAGCCCGCCTCCTCCATCAGCCGGTTCGACGCGCTCTCGATCCGCTCCTCCATCGTTGCCATGAAGGTCGCCCGGTCGAGGCCCGGCGGGATCGGCTCGAGGAACTCGACGACCCCGAGGCCCTGCCGCCGCAACAGGCCGCGCTTCGGCCAGAAGAGACCGACGTTTGTGGCCACCGGCACGCAGGGCTGCCCGAGCTGCTCGTAGAGCGCGAAGGTGCCGACCTTGTAGGGCACATGGGCCCCGGGCGCGACGCGGGTGCCTTGCGGGTAGATCATCAGCTGCCCCCCCGCCCGGCGGCCGGACCGGACTTCGGCCAGCATCTGCTTGATCGCCTCCGCCCGCCTGCCCCGCGCGACCGGGATGCAGCCCAGCCGGTAGGCGTATTGCCCGAGGAAGGGCGCGTATTTCAGGATCGACTTCATGATGAAGAAGGGCCGCTCCAGGGCCGACCAGATGATGATGATGTCGAGGAAGCTCTGGTGCTTCGCGGCGAGGAGCACACCGCCGGTCGGGGGCGTGCCCCGGACCTCGGTGCGCAGCCCGACGATCTTCTCGAGCATCCAGAGCGTGGTGCGGGCATAGAAGCTGCAGGTCCAGCGCGCCCCCTCGGGTGAGGCGATCAGGAGCGGGACGCAGGCGATGCCGAGGACAGCCATCCAGAGGTACATGAGCGCGTTGAAGAGCGCGGAACGGAACAATTGCATGGCGCGACCTTATTCGAAGCGGGCCAGCGCCGACAGGGCCGCGCGGCGGGTGGCGAGGAAGGCGACGAGGCCGGCGAAGAGCGGGACGAGCGGCAGGAGGAGCCACGCTGCGCCGGTGAAACCCAGACCGGTGAGGAAGCCGCCGGCGGCGCTGGCCTCGGGCAGGAAGGCCGTCGCGATCCCGCCGAGGACCGTGCCGAGGGCAGCCCCCGCGGCGGCCCGCAGGGTGTAGCGCCGGGTGAAGGCCCGGGCGACATAGGCGTCGCGCGCCCCGACGAGCCGCAGGACGCGGATGACGGGGCGGTTCGCGGCGAGTGCGGCCTGCGCGGCAAGGGTAACCATGGCAGCAAGCGTGCCGGCGATGAGCGAGAGCGCGAGGAGGCCTAGGGTGCGGAGCCTGTCGGCGGCCTGCACCAGCGGCGCGCGCCAGCGGGTGTGGTCATCGTAGGTCGCCCCCGGCACCTCTGCGGCAAGGCGCTGGCGCAGGCCCTCGACGTCGAGATCCTCGGTGCCCGTCACCTCGATCAGCCGGGGCAGGGGCAGCGTGTCGAGCGGCAGGTCGGGGCCGAGCCAGGGCTCCAGCAGAGCGGCCTGCTCGGTCTCCTCCAGGGGACGCGCGTCGGCGACACCGGGGGTGGCGGCGAGTATGGCGGCAACTGCAGCGACCTGGGCGTCGGCCTGCTCCGGGGGCGCGGAGACGCGGATCGTCGCGGCCTGCGCCAGGCTGTCGGCCCAGCGGTCGGCGAGACGGCCCGTGGCGAGCGAGAGGGCCAGCGCGAAGACGGCAAGGAAGGCCATGGCCGCCGCCGTCAGCACCGTGAGCCAGACGGTGTGCCCGGCGGGCGGGACGACGCGGTCGGCCTGCCGGTCGCCGAGCGCGGCGTCGAGGAGGGCGCGCAAGCGGTTCATAGCTCCGCTCCCGCCTGCAGCACCCCACCTGCGAGACGCAGCACGCGCGCCGAGACCTGTGCCTTGGCCGCGCGGATGAGCGCGAGATCGTGCGTGGCGACGAGCACCGTCTTGCCCAGCCGGTTGAGCTCGGCGAGGAGCGACAACAGGCGCTGTGACATCTCCCAGTCGATGTTGCCGGTGGGCTCGTCCGCGATGATGACCTCCGGGTCCATGATGATGGCGCGGGCGAGGGCGGCACGCTGGCGCTCGCCACCGGACAGCTCGGGCGGGCGCGCGGCGGCACGGGGGGCAAGGCCGACCCAGCCCAGAAGCTGATCGAGGTTGCCCGCCTCTGCGGCCAAGTCCCGGCCCGAGACCATGAGCGGCAGCGCGACGTTCTCGCGGATGGTGAGGTGGTCGATGAACTGGCAGTCCTGATGGACGACGCCGATGCGCCGCCGCATCTGCGCCAACCCGTCGCGGCCCATTCCGCGCGTGTCGCGGCCGTCGAGCATCACTGCCCCGGACGTGGGTTTCAGGTCGCCGTAGCAGAGCTTGAGCAGGGTCGTCTTGCCCGCGCCCGACGGCCCAACGAGGAAGTGGAACGACCCCGACGGCAAAGCGAGCGACAGCTCCGACAGCAGGCTGCCGTGGCCGTAGGAATATCCCGCGTTCTGAAGCTCGATCACGCCTGCCGTCCCTGTTTCGTGCCCTTCTGCCCCAGCCATGATTTTGACGCAATCTCCGCCCGGGGTGCCTGCGGGGCCACAAACGCCCGCGCATCCCGGGGGCGCAGGCTTGACAGGGCGGGGTCAATCGGGCGCGGTGTGACGAATTGTCGATGAAGGACGCATAGTCACCCATGCGCATCACCTGTCCGAACTGCAACGCCCAATACGAGGTGGGCGACGAGCTGATCCCTGCGGACGGGCGGGACGTGCAATGCTCGAACTGCGGGACGACGTGGTTTCAGGAGGGGCGCGCACGGGACGTGACCGCGGTCGAGGAGCGCGCCGTGCGTCGGCCGACGCGGGAGGTGCCGGAGCCGGAGGAGGCCGAGGACGAACCGGCCCCGGTCTATCGCCGGCGGGAGCCGGATCAGGAGACGCTCGACATCCTGCGCGAGGAGCGCGCGCGGGAAGACCGGCTCAGGGCCGGCGACGAGGAGTCGGAGGAGCCCGCGCCCGACGAAGAGGAGATCGCGGTTGCCCCCGCGACCGAAGCCCCCGAGGACGAGACCCCGGAGGAGGCTCCGGCCGATCCCGTCGCCGAGCGCCGGGCCCGCGCCGCCGCCGAGCGCGCGCGCATGGCCGAGGCGGCGCAACGTGGCCGCCGGTCGCAGAAGGCGGCCGTTCCCCGGACCGAGGACGACGACCTGGAGATGTCCGAGGCCATCGCCGCGACCTTGCGCGATGCGTCTGACCCCGACGACGCCAGGACCGGGGACGATGACAGGCCCGCGGAAGAGTTGACACCCGAGGAACGCGCCGTCCGGGCCGCCGCCGCGACCGGAGCCGTGCGCTCCACCCGGCGGGAACTTTTGCCCGACATCGAGGAGATCAACTCTTCGCTCCGGCCCGACGAGCGTCAGGCGGAAGCCGAGGCGGAGGCCGCCGCCGAGGCCGTGGCCCCGCAGATCGCCAAGCGCAGCAGCGGGTTCCGGATCGGTTTCCTCGTCGTCTGCGCCGCGGTCTTGCTGGCGGTGGGGGCCTATGTCTTCGCCGAGGCGATCGCGACGGCGGTGCCGGCCGTCGCCGGCCTGCTCGACGGCTACTCCGACTGGGTCGATGCGCAGCGCGTGGCCCTCGCCGCCGCCGCCGAGGCGCTCACCGAGAAGATCGCGCCCGACACCTGAGGCGTCATGGACGGCGGACGGCCAGAATGCCGGCCGCGACGATGAGCGCGATGCCGGCCAGCGCGGCGGGCTCCGGCGTCTCTTCGAAGAAGAGCGCGCCCCAGACGAGCGCGAAGCCGATATAGGCGAAGTCGAAGGTGCCGATCGTCGCGGCCGGAGCCGCCTGATAGGCGACCGCGGTGCCGACCGACGCCACGAGGATGAGCGCGGCGAGGATCAGCGTCGTGCGCCAGGCCTCCGCGTCCATCGCCGTCCATCCGGTCGAGAGGAAGCCCGGCGGGTCGAGCGCGAGGATACGGCCCAGCAGGAGCCCGGCCAGACCGGTCAGGATGAACGTGGCATTCAGGCCGAGCGCCAGCGTCGCCGGGTGCTCGGCCTGGCACTTCGTCCGCGTCAGGATCATCGCGGCGGCATAGAGCATGGCCGACAGGATCGGCAGGAGCGCTGCCCAGGCGAAGGCCTCGCCTCCGGGGCGCAGGACGAGGAGGATGCCGATGAAGCCGATCGTCACGCCCGCCCATTGCGTCCGTCCCACGCGTTCCCCTCCGAAGAGGGCGGCGAAGGCGACGATGAAAAGCGGCAGCGTGTAGTAGGCCGCCGCGGCGACGGCGAGCGGCAGGAGCGGCAGCGAGAGGTAATAGGCGATCCACATGATCGTCAGCAGCGCGGAGCGAAGACCGATCCAGCCCCAGGCGCGGGGCCTGAGGCGCGCGACCCCGAAAAGGAGGAGCGCACCGATGAGGAGGACGGGAAAGGCGACGAGGGAACGCGTGGCGAAGAGCTGCCAGAGACCCATGCCGCCTCCGCCGCCGAGCGCCTTTATGAGCGCATCCCCGAGCGAAAGGGCCAGAACCGTCCCGACGATGGTGGAGACGCCGAGCGGGATATTGTCGCGGCGGGGCGGGTCGAGGGGTTTGGCCATGGGCGGACCCTAGCCGGGCGGCGCACCGAGGGGAACGCGTAGCGGCGTCAGAAACGGTCGAGCAGGCGGCGCAGGTAGTCGAGCTCGATCTGGGGACGGTCGCGCTCGCCCGAGCGGCGGCGGATCTCGTCCATCAGGTCGCGGGCGCGGCGCTGCGCCTCGGGGCCTTCGCCGAGCGACTCGGTGCTGCCGATCTGGCCGCCCTCGCCCGATTGCCGGCCGAGGGGGTCGCGGTCCATCGCGCGGCCCGTCCGGTTGCCCTGCTGGCCGGGGTTGGCGCGCTGTTCGCCCGCGGGCGGCCGGTCACCGGCGAGCGCGCGGCCCAGTTGCTGCATCCCGTCGCGCAGCGCGTCCATGGCGCGCGCCTGATCGTCGAGCGCGCCACCGAGGTTGCCGTCGGCGAGGTCCTGCTCGGCATCCTCCATCGCCTCCTCGGCGCGGCCGAGGGCTTCGCGCGCAGCCTCTCCGGCCTCGCTGCCGGCACCGGGCAGGTTGTTCCGGAGCGTCTCGAGCCCCTGGCGCAGGGCCTGTTGCCGGCGGGCCAGGTCCTCGGGCGTGCCGCCGCCGCCCTGCGACGGGTCGGTGCCCGGCCGGCTCTCGCCGCCGCCCTGGCCCGGCTCGGCCGATTGCTGGCCCTGGCCCTCTTGCCCCGGTTGACCCTGACCCTGCTGGCCGCCACCGGGAGAATGCTGCTCGCTCTGGCCCTGACCGCCGCCGTTCGCGCCCTGGTTCTGCTGGCTTTCGCCGGCCTGAGCGTTCGGATTGAACTGCTCCTGCAGCTGCCGGAAGGCCTCGTCCGAGAGGCCCTGCTGCTCGCGAAGCTGGTCGCGCAACTCGTCCATGGCCTGCTGACCTTCGCCCTGCTGACCCTCACCGCCGCCGCCCGGGCCTTGCGTGACCTGCATGTTTTCCATCATCTCCTGCAGCTGGCGCAGAAGCTCCTGCGCCTCGGCTGTGCGGCCCTGCTGCATGAGTTCCTCGATGCGCTGCATCATCTCGTCGAGCATGTCGGGCGTGATCTCCTGCATCTCGCCCTGGGCCTGCTGTTGCTGCTGGCCCTCCTGTCCCTGCTGCTGCGCGAGCTGGCGGGTATAGTCGTCCATCGCCTCGCGCATCTCGGCCATGAGACGGTCGATCTCCTCCGGCGATGCGCCCTGCCGGATGGCTTCGGCCAGCCGCTCCTGCGCCTCGCGGAGCCGTGCGAGCGCGCTGTCGAGGGAGCCGTCCTCGATCCGCGTGGCGGCCTGCCAGAGCATGTCGGCAATCTCGTCACGGCTCTCCAGCGTCAGCGGCCCGGCATCGAGGCGGCGGATGGCCATGCGGGTGATGAGATACGCGGTCGGGGCGTTCCAGGTGCCGTCCGCCTGCCAGGTGACAGCCTTCAAAAGGCGCGAGACCCGCTCCCGGTTGGCGCGGGACCAGTTGAGGTCGCGCCGCTGCTCGATGAGGGCCGAGGCGATCGGATCGTAGAAGGAGCGACCTGGCAGCACGACGCGCGCCGTGGTCTCGCCCGTCTGCCCGGCGGCGTCGGTCGCCCGCAGGCGGAGCGTCACGGGCATGCCCGCAAGCGGATGCTCGGTCAGCTCCGCTCGGAACGTCTCGGCGATCTCTGCCCGGTCGCCGGTGATCGGCAGGGCCATGTCGAGCGTCAGCGGCTCGCGCGGCTCGGGCTCGATGGCGAGGCCGTGGCGCCGGTCGGTGCCCTCGGCGTCGAGCGCGATGGTGATCTCGGCTGCGGTCACGCCGTAGTCGTCGCGCGCCGTCCAGGGCAACGTCACCTGGTCGGGGAAGGCGAAGGCCGGATCGCCGGCGACGTCGACCTCGGGGGCGGTGTCCGGCGTCGCGGTCAGCGTCCAGAGCGGCGCACCGTCGGCCCCGTCGATGGCAAGGGTGCCGGACTGCGTGACTTCGAAGTCCTGCAGGGGCGCGGAGGGGTCGGTTTCGGACCGGCCCGACACGGTTTCGGAGACTGCGAGCGCGCCGACCTCACCATAGAGCCGAAGTGTGACGCGCGTGCCCTCGGGCACCTCCACTGCGCCGGGCTCGATGTCGGCGAGGTAAAGCGTCGGCAGGCCCGTGTGCCGCGGCGGCTCGAGCCAGCCCTCCCAGGCGGGGCCGGTGGCGACCTGCTGGCCGACACCCGGCAGGGCCGGCGCTTCGGGCACGCGCAGGAGCGTCCCGAAGAGGAGCCCGAGCGCGGCGAGGAGCACGGCCATGTAGCGCAGCGCATAGGGGTCGCGGCGCGAGACGCGCAGATCGCCCGGAACGGCGCGTGCGGCGGCGAGGCGTTCGGCCATGCGGCGGCGGTGCGCGGCCCAGACGGCGGCGGCGGCCGGATCGTCGCCGCCGATGGCGATGTCGTCGTTGAGCGTGGCAATGGGGCGGCCGGGCAGCGTGGCGTCGACGCGGGCGAAGGTGTCGGCGCGCGTGGGCGCGCGGAAGTTCCAGAGACCCGCCACGAAGAGGCCGAGCGCCACGAGGGCCGCGGCCCCGATGGCCGACAGCTCCCACAGCGGCGGCACGAGACCCGACGCCCAGAGCGCGACACCGACGAAGGCCGCCGTCCAGGCCGGCCAGAACGCATGGGTGATCCGCTCGGCCCAGAGACCGAGCTGCGTCAGGCGCAGGGCTCCGGCGATGGAGCGTTTCGCGGGTGGCTTTTGGTCGGTCAAAAGACCCTCCCCGTGGTCGATGGCCCTAAGGTAGGGTCAATCCAGCCAATGGGGAACACTATCGCGCGAAATCATCTCCTCATAGGTGGGGCGCGGGCGGATCACCGCGTATTGATCGCCCTGCACGAGCACCTCGGGGATGAGCGGGCGGGAGTTGTACTCACTCGACATGACCGCGCCATAGGCTCCCGCCGAGCGGAAGGCGATGAGGTCACCCGGGTCGACCGGCGACATCTCGCGGCCCTTGGCGAAGGTGTCGCCGCTTTCGCAGACGGGGCCGACGATGTCGAAGGGGCGGGTTTCGACGCCCGGTGCCGGTTCGACTACGGGGATGATGTCGTGATGCGCGCCGTACATCGCCGGGCGGATCAGGTCGTTCATCGCCGCGTCCAAGATCAGGAAGTCCCGGCCCTCCCCTTCCTTCACGAAGATGGTGGAGGCCATGAGAATACCCGCGTTCCCGGCGATGAGGCGGCCCGGTTCGATCTCGATTTCGCAGCCGAGGTGCCCGACCTCGTCGCGGATGACCTGCCCGTATTCGAGCGGGACCGGCGGCGCGAGGTTGGAGCGGGCGTAGGGGATTCCGAGCCCGCCGCCGAGGTCGAGACGGTCGATCGCGTGCCCGTCGGCGCGGAGCGTCTCGGTTAGATCGGCCACCTTGCGATAGGCCGCGCGGAAAGGCTCCAGGTCTGTCAGTTGCGAGCCGATGTGGACGTCGATGCCGGTGATCTTGAGGCCGGGCAGTGACGCGATCTCGGCATAGACCTCGCGGGCGCGGGCGATCGGGATGCCGAACTTGTTGTCGGACTTTCCGGTGGCGATCTTCTCGTGGGTCTTCGCGTCCACGTCCGGGTTCACGCGCACCGTCACGGGCACCTCGATGCCCATCTCGGAGGCGATGCGCGAGAGCATCCGGTATTCGGGTTCGGACTCGAGGTTGATCTGGCGGATGCCGTTCTCCAGCACGTGCCGCATCTCGCCCTCGGTCTTGCCAACGCCCGAGAAGACGATGCGTTCGCCCGGCACGCCCGCGGCGCGGGCACGGCGGTATTCACCCTCCGAGACGACATCCATCCCGGCCCCGGCATCGCCCAGAAGCTTCAGGATGGCGACGTTGGACGCCGCCTTGACCGCGTAGCAGACGAGATGCGGGCCCCAGGCCAGCGCCTCGTCGAAGAGCGTGTAGTGCCGCAGGAGCGTCGCCGCGGAATAGACGTAGGCGGGCGTGCCGACGGAGGCCGCGATCTCGGGCAGGGGGATGTCCTCGGCGTGGAGGACGCCGCCCTGGTAGAGGAAGTGATCCATGTCAGCGGCTCCGCAGGAAGAGGTAGAGGGGCAGGCCGAGCGAGACGCCCACGAAATAGGTGGCGGGAATGGCGAGGAGGCCGACCCAGTTGCGACGCTGCACCGACTCCCACACGACCCAGACGGTGAGCGTGAGCGCCGCGACCGTCAGATCCCACACGAGGCCCGAGGTGGCATCGTTGACGTGCCACGCGTCGACCATCGCCATGATGTCCCAGTCGTTCGCCTGCAGCCACGGGATGAAGTAGCGCATCGGCAGGATCACCCCCGCGACGCAGAGCAGAAGCCAGAGGATGCGGATCGGTGTCATGTGGGGCCCCTTGGTGGTCTCGCGCCCTCATATAGAGCGCGGGCGCGGGTGGAAACGGGCGGTGGCCTCCGGCGGGAGTATTTCCGGCAGGAAGATGTGACTTCAGAGCGCGAGGCTGGCCGCGGCGAACCAGAGGAGGGTCGGCAGGGCGGCGGCGAGCATCACGAGCGCGAGCGCCCCGGCCCAGGTCGCCCAGAGAATGCCGCAGGCCGCCTCGATGTCGCCTGCGCCTGCGTCGCGGCGGCCGGTCGGGTTCACCCAGGGGAAATCGGTCACCGTGCCCTCGTAGCTGCGCGGCCCGGCGAGGGCCACGCCGAGGAGCGGCGCGATGGCGGCCTCGGGCCATCCGGCGTTGGGCGAACGGTGCTGTCGCGCGTCGTTCGGGACGCGGTGCCAGTGGCGCAGCGCCCCGTGGACGGTGAGCATAAGGAGGGCTGTGAGCCTAGCGGGCACCCAGTTCAGGACGTCGTCGAGCCGCGCGGCGGCCCAGCCGAATTCTGCGTGGCGCTCGGTGCGGTAGCCGATCATGCTGTCCGCCGTGCTGACGGCCTTGTAGGCCAGCATCGCCGGCAACCCGCCAAGGACGAACCAGAAGGCTGGGGCGATGACGCCGTCCGACAGGTTCTCGGCTCCGCTCTCGATGGCGGCGCGGGCGACCTCGGCCTCGGTCATCTCTGCGGTGTCGCGCCCCACGATGCGCGCCACCGCGCGGCGGCCGGCGGGCAGGTTCTCGCGCAGGGCGTCTGCGACGGCGCGGACGTGGTCGACGAGGCTGCGTTGCGCGAGCAGGATCGCGGCTCCGAGCATTTCCAGGAGGCCGTAATCGGGAATGACCGCGATCAGCCAGCCGAGGCACCACGCGCCGCCGGCCAGCAGAAGTGTCGTGGCGATGCCCTTGGCGCGGCGGGTCGATCCGTCGTTCAGTCGCGTGTCGAGCGCATCGACCGCCTGACCGAGGAGGACCGCGGGGTGTTTGATGCGCGACCAGAGCCACTCCGGTTCGCCGAGGGCGGCGTCGAGCACCATGGCGAGCGCAAGGATCATGCGAGCGCCGCCTCGAGCTGCGGCCAGCGGTCGGCCTGCGGCAGGCCCAGCCGGACCCAGCCGTCGGAATAGGGGAAGACCCGCGACCAGACGTGGGCGCGTGCCAGCCGGGCCTGAAGCGCGGAGGCGTCGCCGACGTCGTAGAGGCGGAAGAGATCGGTTCCGCCGACGCGGCTACCGTGCCGTGCCATCAGCCGGTCGAGACGCGCGGCCTCCGTGGCGAGGCGGGCGCGGGTCTCCTCGGCCCAGGCGGTGTCGCGCAGCGCGGCCGTGCCGATGCGGAGTGCGGGCCCCGAAACCGGCCAGGGGCCGAGCGCGTCGGCCAGTGGCGCGATGGTCGCGGGTTGGCCGATGGCGAAGCCGAGCCGCAGACCGGCGAGGCCCCAGAACTTCCCGAAGGATTTCAGCAGGACGATGTTGTCGTGCTGCGCCATGTCCGCGAAGGTTTCGAAGGGCGTGACGTCGCAGAAGCTCTCGTCGACGATGCAAAGGCCCGCGTCGGTGTCGGCACGCGACCAGAGGCGGCCGTCGGGGTTGTTGGGGTGGACGAGGACGCGGGTGGTGTCGGACGGTCCGATCGTGTGGCCCGCCGCGGCGAAGGCGGCGGCGTGTTCGTTGTAGGTGGGGCCGGGGATGTCGACCGGGCCGGGCCGCGCCAGCATCGGCATCCGCGCGATCAGGGCCGAGGCCCCGGGCGCAGGCAGGATCGCCGCTGTCTCGGGCACCTGCCAGAACGCCCGTGCGGCCGCGACGAGGGCCTCCTGCGCGCCGGTGTCCGGCAGGGCCGTCCAGTCGGCGGCCGGGATGTCGGGCAGCGGGTAGGGCACCGGATTTATACCCGTCGAGAGATCGAGCCAGTCGGCCGCGGCTCCGCCCCAGTTGGCGCGGGCCGCATCGAGTCCGCCGCCGTGATCGCGCCCGGTCACCCCTCGTCCGCAAGCGGCGGATGACGGGTGACGAAATGGCCCTTGATCGGCAGCGGCCACTCCCGAAAGGGGACGACGCCGGTCTCGGCGGCGGAATGGCGTGCCGCGTAGTCGACGATGCCCTGTGCCGCCTCCTCGGTGGGGTCGAAGCGGCCGAGGGTATAGGCCATCTTGCCCGGTGCCTGGACGGTCACGTTGCACGCCCCGCTGCAGCCCATGAGGCAGGAATGGCGGCGCGTGACGACGCCCTCGGCCGTCGCGGCGGCGGCCTCGACGAGGGCGGCGAGGGCTTCGCCGTCGGTCGTGCCGGAGGTCGCGTCCCAACCCTCCCGTTTGCAGGTGTCGCAGATGGTTATCGTCGTCGGCATCGAAAGCTCCGCAGCGGTTCGGGGTCGCCCGCCAGCGATAGACCGGGGCGCGGCGCGGGGCAATCGGCACAAAACCGCTTCCGCATTTCCGCACCGGCGCGAATTAACACTTCGTTAGGATTCGAAGCAGAGAGTCGGGTCAGGGCGAGGGGCCTGCGGCTAGTCCGCGAAAGGTTTTGACATGATGAGACCGGGCATTGTGGTGCTGGCTGTCGGCCAGTGCTTTGAGAACGATGACGCGGAAGCAAGGACGCGTCAGCGCCTGCGCGCGGAAGGAGTCGGGCTTTGTCGGGTGACGAGCCAGCACGAGGCGGCCCTCTGGGTCTGCGAGCGTGATCCGGCCGTCGTCCTGATCGATCTCGCTCTGACGCGGGGCAGCCCGCTGGCGGTGGCGGATTTCTGCAGCTACCGGCGCCCCGAGGCGCGCATCGTCCTTTTGGGCGGCGGTGGCCTGATGGCGGACGGATCCCTCTTCGGGCACGTCGGCAATGCCGCCGTGCTCCTGAGCGGACCGGTCGACCCGACCGACCTCGCATCGATCCTGGCCTTTCAGGCGAAGGAGCGCGCGGACCACGTGGCCGCCTGACGGCGCGTCGTCAGGCGGCGGCGAGATGGTCGCGCCCGTGGGGCGCGGCCCAGTCGATCACCGGATTGATCGGTATGATCCGATGCGGATTTATCGATTCGTGGCTGTAGTGGTAGTGCCGCACGATATGCGCCATTCCGACCGTCCCCGCGACGCCCGGCACCTGATAGAGTTCGCGCGTGTGCCCCCAGAGGTTCGGATAGTCGATGAGCCGCCGGCGGTTGCACTTGAAATGCAGGTGGTAGACCGGGTCGAAGCGGACCATCGTGGTGAAGAGCCGCCAGTCGGCTTCGGTCAGGCGCTCGCCCGCGAGGTAGCGACGCTGACCGAGCAGCTCCTCCAGCCAGTCGAGCGCGTCGAAGAGCGTGGTGACGGCGTCGTCATAGGCTGACTGGGTGGTGGCGAAGCCGGACTTGTAGACGCCGTTGTTGACGTCGGAATAGACGCGCGCGTTGATCCGGTCGATCTCGGGGCGCAGTGCCTCGGGATAGAAGTCGAGCCGGTTGCCCGTCAGCCCGTCGAAGGCCGAGTTGAACATCCGGATGATCTCGGAGGATTCGTTCGAGACGATGGTGCCTCTCTCCTTGTCCCAGAGCACGGGCACGGTCACCCGGCCCGACACGTCGGGTTTGGCGCGGGTGTAGATGTCGCGCAGGAAGGGCAGGTCGAAGAGCCGGTCGCCGGTGGCCCCGTCGGCGTCGGTCTCGAAGGTCCAGCCGTCGGAGAGCATGTCGGGATGCACGACCGACACGTCGATCAGGTCTTCGAGGCCCTTGAGCTTGCGGAAGACGAGCGCGCGGTGCGCCCAAGGGCAGGCAAGCGAGACATAGAGGTGGTAGCGCCCGGCTGCGGCCTCGAAGCCGGCGTCCCCAGACGGGCCCGCGCTGCCGTCGGCCGTCACCCAGTTGCGAAACCCGGCGGTGGAGCGCACGAACTTTCCGCCGGTGGACTTGGTGTCGTACCAGGTGTCGTGCCAGGTGCCGTCGAAGAGCTGTCCCATGGAGCCTCCGCTTCGTGTGTCCATTGTGCAAGACAGAACGATAGCGGGACGGGCATCTGCATAAACAGGACGTCGCGCGCAGGCGATGCGCGGTGGCGCGCAGGGATTGTCGGGAGTGGGCGGCTTGAGGTAAGCAGCGCATGACCGGCCGGTGGATGCCCTACGGTCTCCATACATCGTCGTCTACTTCGCGCGAAGGAGTGCCATGTCTCCGGTCCGTCGTCCGTTTGCCCTGCTGCTCGAAGCCGGCCTCGCCCGTCAGGAGCGACGCCTGAAATGGCTCGCCCTGGTGCTGGGGGTCGCCAGCACAATCGCCATCGTGCAGGATCTCGATCCCTGGCCGATGGTCTTCGGTCTGCCGTTCTGCCTGATCTGGATCGGCTGTGCCTGGCTCCACGGGGAGCGGCAGTTGAAATGGATCAACCTTCTCTTCACCGCGCTCTACATCTACGGCCTCCTGCGATGGGGATTCGCGGACCTCCCCTAATCGAAGGTGCCGGCGACCCGGGCGCAGAGCATGAAGGCGCGGGCCGTGCGGGTGTTGGCGAAGGCCGTGATCTCGCCGTCGGTGGCACGGGGAGCGAAGTCGGCGAAGACCCGGTCGAAGGTGCGCAGGAAGTGATGGGCCGCGTCGCGGAAGACCGTGTCCTCCTTCATGCGGGCGGCCGTCAGCGCAAGCGACGAGCGGTCGCGGATGCCGCCGAGCGCGGCGACGTCCGATCCGTGGTTGCCCTCGGCGAAAGCCCGCCAGAGCACGGCATCGGCACGGTGGACGGTAAGGTCGTCCATGTAGATGCCGTCCTGCGCGAGGAGCGTCAGGATGTCCTGCGAGGCGGTGACGAGCTGGCCCGTGCCGTGATGTTCGAGCGCACGGCGGAGCACGCGGAAGCCCTCGGCATCGCGGTCGGTCTCGGGGAAGTTGAGCGCGCGGATGAAATCCTCGGGCGGAAGCGGCTCGGCCTCCGGTTCGGTCTCGAGCGCGAGCGCGCCCTGCGCGACGGGGCGTCCGGCGGGCGGATCGGGCCGGACGGGCGCGGTGAGAACGGCGGCCTTCGGGTTCTGGAGCGCGGCGAGTTCGGCCCCGAGGACGGCCTGGGCCTGATTCATCTCCTCGATCCGGGCGTCGAGCGCACCCCGCAGCTCTTCGGCGGCGCGCGTCTGGCTGGCGTCGTAGCTCTCGCGCATCGTCTCCATGGCGGCGCGCAGCCGGGCGCTCTCCTCGCGCATGGTCTGTGCGGTGCGCGCGGTGGAGGTGGCGACCCAGATCAGAGCGACGGGCAGGGCGACGCCGAGAAGCGTCGTCATGAAGCGCAGCGGGTCGCCCCGCGTCAGCCGCGCCGCGTCTTCGGGCAGCGTCAGGAAGAACCAGCCGACGAGGCCGAGCCAGAGGAGCGTAAAGACGAGCGCGGCGATTTCCACCGGCGTCAGACCCCGCGCGGTTTGCTGCGAGGCTCTGCGGCGCGGCACCCTGAGATGCAGACGCGCGCGCGCCGGGGCCGGCGTGTCTGTGGGCGCGTCAGGCGCGCGGGGAGGGGCGGCTCGGGCCACGGCTCACTTGTATTCGACCTTGGCGACCTCGTAGTCGCGCGTCCCGCCCGGCGTGCGCACCTCGACCGAGTCGCCCTCCTCCTTGCCGATGAGGGCGCGGGCGAGCGGCGACTTGATGTTGAGCAGGCCGTTCTCGATGTCGGCCTCGGCCTCGCCCACGATCTGGTAGGTCTTCTCCTCCTCGGTGTCCTCGTCGATCAGGCTGACGGTCGCCCCGAACTTGATGGAACCGGACATCTTCGAGGGGTCGATGACCTCGGCAAGCGAGATGAGCCCCTCCACCTCCTTGATGCGGCCCTCGATGAAGGACTGCTTCTCGCGCGCGGAGTGGTACTCGGCGTTCTCCGACAGGTCGCCGTGCTCCCGCGCCTCGGCGATGGCACGGATGATCGCGGGCCGTTCCTCGGACTTGAGATGTTTCAACTCGGTCTGCAGCGCCGCGTGGCCGCGCGGCGTCATCGGGAATTTTTCCATCGGTCTCTCGTCGGATAGCTGTGTCTTGGTGCCGGGGCCGTGGCCGACCCGCTGGTTTCAGGCAACTCTATCAGCGACGCCTGCGGGCGCAACGAAAACGCGTCAGGTCAGGCCGAGGACAAGCCCGATCGCGCCGCTGCCGCCGGTCGCATAGCCCGCGTCGATCAGCATAAGGCCCCGCGGACGGGCGGCGAAACCGTAGCAGGTGACGAGCCATGGCGCGGCGACGAATGCCCCGAGACCGAGCCCCCAGAGAAGGCCCGCGCCGGCGCTGTCGATGCCCGCCGCGGCGAAAAGCTGGTTCATCATCACTGCGGTCACGAGCGCGGCGACGAGGCCCGAGACATAGGGCACCGGGTCGGAACGGTTGGCGGGCGCGTCGCCTTCGAGCGGAACGCCCGAGAGGCGCATCCAGGGCTTTGCGAGCGCCGTGTACCAGATTGCCCCGAAGGCGAATCCGGCGAGCGCGGCAAGGACGAGGAAGAGGATGGACATGGCGGCCCCCTGACGTGGTCTTCGCCCCGATCATGGGCGCAGGAGGTGCGTCGATCAAGCCGCGACGGGCACCTCGCCGGCCACCATGCCACGGTGGAGCACCCGGTCGCCCACGACCGCCGAGTGATCGGCCTTATGGAGCGTGCAGCGGTTGTCCCAGATCACGATGTCCCCTTCGGACCAGCGGTGGCGCCACTCGTGCGCGGGGTCGGTGGAATGGGCGTAGAGCGCCTCGATGAGCGCGGCCTGACGGGTGCCATCGGCCAGTTCGAGGTCGACGCAGCGCTCCGGTGTCGACAGGAAGAGCGCCGTTCGGCCCGAGACGGGATGGCGGCGGAAGAGCGGATGCCAGGTCTCGGTCGGGTCGGGGACACCGGTCGCCTTGTGCAGGACCTGCGCGCCGCGCAGCCGCAGCTTCAGATCCGGCGACAGGCGATCGAAGGCGTCGAACTGGTTGGTGAAGACGGTCTCGCCGCCCGCGTCGGGGATCCGCTCCGCCTTGAGCGCGGTGAAGGCGGGCGGCGCGCTGACGTAGCTCGTATCGGTGTGGAAGACGCTCCGCGGCGGGCGCATCCGGCCGACGTTGGTGACGAAATTGAGCTTCGGCTGCCCCTCCAGCGGCGTCTCGCCCTCGGTGAACGCGAGCGGCCCGAGGGCTTCGAGGAAGGCGACGAAGCTGTCGTCGTCCACACCCGCACCCTCGATCACGACGACACCGCCCTCGCCCAGGGCCGTGCGCACGGCCTCGGGGTCGAGCGCGCCGCGCGCCGCCTGCCAGGTCATTGCGCGGCCACCGGTGCCCCGGGGAGGGCGTCGAGCAGGCTGTCGCCGACCCTCGGCAAGTCGCCGAAGTCGTGACCGGCGGTGTTGGCATTGGGCCAGACGAGACAGGGGATCCCGGCGGCATTGGCCGCGCGGGCTCCGTCGACGTTGTCCTCGACCGCGACGCAGGCGGTGCGCGAGACGTCCAGCCGCTCGCAGGCGAGATGATAGACTTCGGGAGCGGGCTTGCCCTCGGTCACGTCGTCGCGGCTCGTGATGAGATCGAACTCGGCCGGAGGAATGTCGAGCGCGGCAAGGAGGGCGTCGACATTATCCCGGCCGGTCGTGGTGACGAAGCCAAGCCTCGCCCCTTTGCCGCGGGCGAGGTCCATCGCCGCCCGCACGCCGGGCCGAAGCGTCGCGCGGCCCTGTGCAAGCATTTCCTGGAAGAGCGCGGACTTGGTGGCGTGCACGGCGGCGGCGTCGATCTCGACACCCGCCTCGGTCGCCTGCACCGCGATACGGGCGGTGCCGCCCGAGGCGGTCAGCATCTCGCGGTAGGCGTCCCGGTCCCAGGACCAGTCGAGGCCGTGCCGCTCGAAGGCCGTATTGAAGGCCTCGCGTTGCAACTCGGAGGTGTCGGAGAGCACACCGATGGAGCCCAGAAGAAGTGCTTGCATGATCGATCTCGCTTTGCAGGTTGCGCCTCGGGCGGCGCGGGTGAGCGTCGTTCGACCTGAAAGCTAGGGCGGGACCGCGCGGGTCAAGCCGGGCGTCAGAAGGTGCGGCGGATCCCGACTTCGGCACTGCCGGAAATGGTCAGGCCCGGCCCGGACGTCTGCTCGGCCGCGGCCTCCGACGGTGGTACAGGTTCCCCGTCGACGCCGCAGGCGGCGAGCAGGGCGGTCAGGACGAGGGCGGTCAGGGCGCGGGTCATGCGAGGATCTCCTTCCAGCGGGCGGCCTGCGCGCGGACGTTTTCGGGGGCGGTGCCGCCATAGGACGTGCGCGAGGCAACAGAATTATGCACGCCCAGCACCTCGAAAACACCCTCCGTGATGTCGCCATGCACCGACTGCATCTGTTCGAGCGTGAGATCGGGCAGGTCGTGGCCCGCATCCTCGGCCATCTTCACGAGCGCGCCGGTGACGTGATGCGCCTCCCGGAAGGGCAGCCCGGCCTCGCGCACCAGCCAGTCCGCAAGGTCGGTCGCGGTGGAGAAACCGGAGGAGGCCGCCGCTTCGAGGTTGTCCTTCTGCCCGGCCATGTCGCCGACCATCCCCGTCATCGCGGCGAGCGCCAGCATCAGCGAATCGGCGGCGTCGAAGACCTGTTCCTTGTCCTCCTGCATGTCCTTGGAATAAGTCAGCGGCAGTCCCTTCATCACCATCAGAAGCGCCGTCTGTGCCCCGAAGATGCGCCCGATCTTGGCCCGCAGCAGCTCGGCAGCGTCGGGGTTACGCTTCTGCGGCATGATCGAGGAGCCGGTGGACCAGCGATCCGAGAGGCGCACGAAGCGGAACTGCGCCGAAGACCAGATGACCAGCTCTTCGGCCAGACGCGAGAGGTGCATCGCGCAGATCGAGGCGGCGGAGAGGAATTCCAGCGCGAAATCCCTGTCGGAGACCGCGTCGAGAGAGTTGGCCGCGGGCCGGTCGAAGCCGAGCGCCGTGGCCGTCATGTCCCGGTCGATGGGGAATCCCGTGCCGGCGAGCGCCGCGGTGCCAAGAGGACATTCGTTCATGCGCTTGCGGGCGTCCTCGAAGCGCGAGAGATCGCGGGCGAACATCTCGACGTAGGCCAGCATGTGATGGCCCCAGGTGACGGGCTGCGCCGTCTGCAGGTGGGTGAAGCCGGGCATAACCCAATCGGCCCCCGTCTCGGCCTGCGCGACGAGGGCGGACATCAGCCGGGGCAGCGCGTCGATGGCGGCGTCGGCCTGATCGCGGACCCACATGCGGAAATCGAGCGCGACCTGATCGTTGCGCGACCGCGCCGTGTGCAGCCGGCCGGCGGCGGGGCCCACGATCTCGGTCAGGCGCGCCTCGACGTTCATGTGGATGTCCTCGAGCGCGGTCGAAAAGGCGAACGTCCCCGCCTCGATCTCTGACAAGACCGTGAGAAGCCCTTCCCGGATCGCCTCGGCGTCTTTATCCGAGACGATACCCTGCGCGGCCAGCATCGCGGCGTGGGCCCGGCTGCCCTCGATGTCCTGACGGGCCATGCGACGGTCGAATCCGATCGAGGCGTTGATCGCCTCCATGATCGCATCCGGGCCCTCGGCGAAACGGCCGCCCCACATCTTGTTCGAGCTTTTGTCGGACGTCGCCATGGAGTGCCTCGTGCTGCGTAGAATTCTCGTGCCGCTATACGGCCTGACCCTCGCCCTCGCCACCCCCGCCGGGGCCGAGGTCGACGCGGGCCTTTTCACGGGTGACATGGCGAAGATGGAGGCGTTGGAGCCCCATGCGCCGGCAATCACCACCTTCCTCGACCCCGAGGGCGAGGTCGCCGACCTGTCGATGTATCGCGGCGAGGTCGTCGTGCTGAACTTCTGGGCGACGTGGTGCGCGCCCTGCCGGGAGGAGATGCCCTCGCTTCAGGCCTTGCAGGACGAGATGGGTGCGGGCGACCTGGAAGTCGTCACCATGGCCTTCGGACGGCACAACCCGATGGCGATGGAGAAATTCTGGGCCGATACCGGCGTGACCAGCCTGCCCCTGCACCTCGATCCCCGCTCCGAGATGGCGCGCGCCATGGGCGTTCGGGGCCTGCCGCATACGCTCGTGCTCGACCGCGAGGGCCGGGTCGTCGCGCAACTTATCGGCACTGCCGACTGGGCAGCCCCGGAAACCCTCGCGCTGATGGACGCCTATCTGGCCGAATGACGGGCTGACGCCAGTTCTTCTGCTCCGGCCCGCGCGCGCGGCCGGTGTGTATTTTTCGCCGGAGGACGCCGCGGGGTCTTGAATGCGGGCCTCGGCATGGTGACGTCCGGGCGGTTCCGGAGATCAGCCCGACCGGAGCCGTTGGCATCGGGCACGGGATGGACCGGATGGACCTTCTGTTTGTTGGCTTCGGCCTTGCCGCTCTGGTCGCGGGCGGCGGGGCGCTCGTATCGGGTGCGGTCGCATTGGCGCAGCGTTGGGGGCTGTCGCCCCTCGTGATCGGCGTCACGCTCGTCGGCATGGGAACGTCCCTGCCGGAGCTTCTGACCTCGTTGCGCGCGGCGACCGGCGGCGCACCGGGCCTGGCCATGGGCAACGTCGTCGGCTCCAACATCGCCAACATCCTGCTGATCCTCGGTATCGCCGCGCTCCTGCGGCCGGTCCCGGTCGCGTCGGCAACATGGTGGCGCGACGGGGTCTCGCTTCTGGTGCTAACCGTTGTCGCGGCGGTGGTCATCGCAGTGTCGGTCGGGCTTGGCCGGCCGGGCGCGATTGCGTTTCTCGTGGTGTTCGGGCTCTGGCTACTCTGGCAACTGCGGACTGGGCAGGTCGATGCAGCCGAGGCGGTCGAGGCGGTGGCCCCTCTGCGAGCCGCGCTCCTCCTTGCGTTGGGCTTTCTCGGCGTGCTTGCCGGGGCTGAGGCGCTGGTGCGCGGGGCGACTGGGCTCGCACGCGGATGGGGTGTATCCGAAGCGGTGATCGGCCTCACCATCGTCGCGGTCGGCACCTCCCTGCCGGAGCTTGCCACCTCCGCCGTCGCGGCCTGGAAGGGGCGCGGCGATGTCGCACTCGGCAATGTGCTCGGCTCCAACGTCTTCAACCTGCTGGCCATCCTCGGTGTCACCGGGTTGGTCGCCCCGATGGAGGTCGGGCCGCGCTTCGCGACGGTCGATCTACCGGTGATGGTCGGGGCGGTCGTCCTGTTTCTGCTGGTCAGCTGGCGTTCCACGATCGGCCGGCTGGGCGGGGCGACCCTGTTCGCGGCCTATGCCGCCTATCTTGCCTTGGGTCTCTGACGCGACATCAGCGATGCCGCACCGCGGCGCTTGCAGTCGCAGAAGACACAATGTAGCGGTTCGACAATCTGATCGCGCAACTTTATGTCTCTGGAGACCGCAATGAGCTTCCGCCTGCAACCCGCCCCTGTCGCCCGCCCGAACCGGTGCCAGCTCTTCGGACCCGGATCGAACACCAAGCTCTTCGAGAAGATGGCGGCCTCGGCGGCGGATGTGATCAACCTCGATCTGGAGGATTCGGTCGCGCCCTCCGACAAGGACGCGGCGCGGGCGAACGTCACCGAAGCCATCGGTGCGGTCGACTGGGGCACCAAGGTGCTCTCGGTGCGGATCAACGGGCTCGACACGCCCTATTGGTACCGCGACGTCGTCGACCTCATGGAACAGGCCGGCGACCGGCTCGACCAGATCATGATCCCGAAGGTCGGCTGCGCCGCCGACATCTATGCCGTCGACGCGCTGGTGAGCGCGATCGAGGCGGCGAAGGGGCGCGCGAAGAAGATCACCTTCGAGGTCATCATCGAGAGCGCGGCCGGCCTCGCCCACCTCGAGGAGATCGCGGCGGCCTCGCCCCGGCTCGTCGCCATGTCGCTCGGTGCGGCTGACTTCGCGGCGTCGATGGGGATGCAGACGACGGGGATCGGCGGCACGCAGGAGGACTACTACATGCTGACCGGCGCGGGCGAGCGGCACTGGTCCGACCCCTGGCACTGGGCGCAGGCTGCCATCGTCGCGGCCTGTCGGACCCATGGCGTTCTGCCGGTCGACGGGCCCTTCGGCGACTTCTCGGACGACGAGGGCTACCGGGCGCAGGCGCGGCGGTCGGCGGTGCTGGGCATGGTCGGCAAATGGGCGATCCACCCCAAGCAGATCGCGCTCGCCAACGAGGTCTTCACTCCCTCGGAGGAGAAGGTCGGCGAGGCGCGCGAGATCCTCGCCGCGATGGAGGAGGCCAAGGCGTCGGGTGCCGGGGCGACCGTCTACAAGGGGCGGCTCGTGGATATCGCCTCCATCAAGCAGGCCGAGGTGATCGTGCGTCAGGCGGAGATGATCGCGGGCAATTGAATCGTTTCGCAGGGCGCGGGTAACTCTCCGTTAGGATTTCCGCCACAGATTGTGCCGACAATCACGTGGAGGGCTGTCTCGTGCTGAATGTCCCGATGCTGATCGACCTCATGGGGTCGGTCGCCATTCTTGCGGTGCTGGCGGCCGCTTACGGCGCACTGCACCGGCTGATGCAGGACAGGCAACGCGCCGATCTGGTGCTCGGCGGGCTCTTCGGTCTCGTCGCCATGGTGCAGATGCACAGCCCGGTCACACTGATGGAGGGGCTGATCGTCGACATGCGCAACACCCCAGTCGTGCTGGCCGGGGCGTTTCTCGGCCTGCGCGGTCTGTTGCCCTGTCTGCTCATCGCGGCCCTCGTCCGGCTGCAGATCGGCGGTGTCGGGGCTCCGGCGGGTCTCCTGGCAATCGGCATTTCCGGGGCGATCGGCGTGGCCTGGCATGCCTATGCACCGCAGGTTCGGCGCAACTGGCAGATGTTGGCGTTCCTCGGGCTCGCCACCCCGATCAACCTGATCTCGGTCGTCTTGCTGCCCACCGATATCGCGATCTGGTTCCTTTCCACGGCGATGGTGCCGCTCGCCCTGCTTTACGTGGTCACGATCCCGCTGCTCGCGGGCCTGATGGAACGGGAGCGCTGGCAGATGCGGCAGGAGGCCGATCTGCGGCGTGACGTGAACTTCATGGAGGGCGACGGTCTTATGGGCCGGAAGGCACTCGACTGGGCGCTCCGCCAGGCTGCGAGCGCGGGGCCATTGGCCGAGGGGGCCTCCGTCGTGGCCATCCGTATCCGCTTCGCGGGTGCGCTCCAGCGGCTGTGGGGCGAGGGGGAGGATTATCGCGCGATGAAGACCTTCCGTGCGCGCCTCGAGGCGGTGATGCCGCCCGGTGGCGTGATCGGTCGGGGAGCGGAGGACCTCGTGCTGATGGTGGTGCCGCGCATGGATGCGGAAATGTCGCGCCTGCTGCTCACGCGGATCCGGCGCGATGTCTCGGGCGAGGCGATCGCGCTTCCCGGTTGCCGTCCGTTCCGTCTGGTCCTCGACCAGGATGTGACTCATTACGACGCCCTGCCCGCGCTGGGACGCATCGTCGGCGACGTCACGGTGTCCGACCGTCGGCGCGATGGCCTTGATCTGCCGGTTTCGGTCGGCGGAACCGAGCCAGCGGATGTCGACGTTGCCGCGCATGAAAGGACCGGTCCGATTCGTCTGGCGCGACAGCGGACCGTCCCGGAGGATCGGAGGCTTTCGTCGAACGCACTTTTCTCGACATTCGATCGGATGATCGCCGACCGCGCCGTCTAGTCGCCCCGGACCCGGCTCGATCCGTCCGACGTCGGCTTCGACGCGACGTGCGGTCAGGACGATGCCTTCCGTTCAATCCACGAAGACGTTCCGCCTTCTGCCCGTCGTACGAAGCCGCGCCGCACGGCGGATCCCGACCTGCGGTAGACCGTCACGCGGCGCGCTGCGCTTCAGCGGGGCCGCGTCAGTGTTCGGCGCAGGGCGGCGAGAGTTTCCTGTTGTCCCTCCGAGAGATCGGGGTCGCCGAGGGCCGTCAGCACGCCTTCCAGCTGGGGCCAGCTCGCGCCCTCATCGAGCCGGTAGAGCCGGCGGGCGGTGCGGTCGACCGCCTCGCTGCCGCCGCCGCATTGATCGACGAGCCACCGCGCGAGCGACAGAAGCTCCGACGCCTCCTCCTCGCTCATCCGCCAGGTCTTGCGCAGCGCGACGGTGAGGTGATCGAAGTCGTCCTGCCGCGGCGCACCATCGAGCGCGACGAAGCCGGCCCCGATCGTCGCGATCGCGAGCACCGGGTCGTCGATGCCCTGCACCGGATGGGCCTTGGTCTGCCGGCGGAAGGCGAAGCGCCGCGGCGCGTTGCGGGCGGTCTGGGCCACATCGCTCGCGACGTCGATGGCGTCGCCGGGATTACTTCGTGCCCAGAAGAAAAGGGCTCCGCCGATGGCGGCGAGGATTGCAATGACGACGGCCATGGAAACGCTCCGCTCAAATCACATGTCTCCAGGTTAGCCGTGCCCAGGGCCGACCGACAAGCGGCGGCACCTGTCGTTCGGCCGATGTTGCATCGTCGCACGGGTGCCGCCATATCGGGGCAAACGGCGGGGGACGCGACGCATGACGCAGTATCTGGATTTCGAGAAGCCGCTTTCGGAGATCGAAGGCAAGGCCGAGGAGCTGCGCGCGATGGCCCGGGCCGACGAGACGGTCGACGTGGAGCGCGAGGCCGCCCTGCTCGACGCGAAGGCGCGGGATCTGCTGACCAGTCTCTATGGCGGCCTGAGCCCGTGGCAGAAGGCGCAGGTCGCGCGTCACGCCGATCGGCCCCATTGCAAGGATTACATCGAGACGCTCTTCACCGACTGGACGCCGCTGGCCGGGGATCGCAACTTCGCCGACGACCATGCCGTCATGGGGGGTCTCGCCCGCCTCGAGGGGCGGGCGGTCGTGGTGATCGGCCACGAGAAGGGCCACGACACGCGCACACGCATCGAACGCAACTTCGGCATGGCTCGCCCCGAAGGCTACCGCAAGGCGATCCGACTGATGGAGATGGCCGACCGTTTCGGCCTGCCCGTCGTCTCGCTGATCGACACGCCCGGGGCCTATCCGGGCAAGGGCGCGGAGGAGCGAGGCCAGTCCGAGGCGATCGCGCGGTCGACGCAGGCCTGCCTGCGCCTCGGCGTGCCACTCGTCAGCGTCATCATCGGCGAGGGCGGTTCTGGCGGTGCGGTGGCCTTCGCCACGGCCAACCGCGTGGCGATGCTGGAGCACTCGATCTACTCCGTCATCTCGCCCGAAGGCTGCGCCTCGATCCTCTGGAAAGATGCCGAGAAGATGCGCGAGGCGGCCGAGGCCCTGCGGCTGACGGCGCAGGATCTGCTGAAGCTCTCGGTGATCGACCGGGTCGTGCCGGAGCCGCTCGGCGGGGCCCATCGCAATCGTGCGGAAACGGTCCGCGCCGTCGGCGAGGCGATCGAGGGGATGCTGGCGGAGTTCGACGGCCGCCCCGCGGAGGACATTCGCGCGGCCCGCCGCACCAAGTTCCTCGGCATGGGATCAACGGGTCTCGTCGCCTGATCCACCGGGGGCCGGCCACTCGGTCCGCTGCGGCAACGCGGCGTACTCCCGCGTCCGGATCGTCCTGACCCCGAAATAGCGTTGGGTATCCGAGAGGGATTGGGCCAGTGCCGGATCACGCGTCTCGTTGCGGAAGAAGGCCGCCTCCAGCCAGTCCTCGGTGACGATTTCCAGCGTGGCGCGGGCCGCGCGGGCCGAAAGGGTCGCGGTGATCGCCTCCGTCGCCTCGAGGTAGGGACGCGGGGCGTCGAGTCCGCCGCGGTCGAGGGCGCAATAGCTTGGCGCGCCCGGGCCGGCATTGTCGATGCCGAGTTCAAGGGCCCGGTCGGCGGCCGCCGTCCCGAGCGTGGCAAGCCAGTGCAATGTCGCACGCGGGTCGATCAGGGCGGAATGGGCGAACTGAAGGATGTCGTCGTCGATGGCGTCGGCGTCGAGCGCGCCGGTACCGGACAGTGGAACGGGCTGAAGATCGTGGCGAAAGCGGTCGATCAGAAGCCGTCCGGCCAACTGGCGCAGCGCGTCCTGCATCGGCGCCGGCCAGAACCAGCGGCCGGACAGTGTCATGGTTTCGTGGATATCGGGAAAATGCGGAAAGCCCTCGAAGGGCACGCCGTAGAAGAACCGGCGGAGGGCATGCGGCGTGAAGAGCTGGATCGTCTCGATGCCACCCGAGCATTCGGGGTGCTCGAAGCAGATCTGGGCATAGTCCCGCGGGGCCGGCTCCTCTCCGGACTCGGCGACGCGCGCGGCGGTGACGAGCCGCGCGGCCATGTCGTCGCCGTAGCATTGGCTGCAGACATGACTTGGCCCCGCACAGGCCGACACGGCGGCGCGCAGCGCGTCGAAACACGTCTCGACGTCGGGCGGATCGGTCGGGCGCGGATGGAGCCAAGCGAGGGTCACCGGCGATACACACCTTCGGGCAGGTTGAGCGCCGTCGCCAGGTCGCGCAGCTGCCCCATGGTCAGCGTCACGCTGACGGGTGTGCCATCGCGCGGGTCGGGTTGCGTCAGGGTCACGCAATCCTCGAAGGCGGCGACGACCACGTCTTCGGCCGGGGGGCGATCGGCCTCCCCTTCGTCGACGAGGGTGATGACCGTGGCGTCGAAATCGTGTTCGATCGAGAACATCGGGCGAGTCTCCGCAAGAGGCGGACCGGGGCGCTGACAACCCGGACCAGTGAGCTATAGTTCGACCAGAGTATAGAAGGATCAGGGGATTTCCATGCGATTGACCTTTCCCGCGCTGGCCTTGGCGGCGCTCGTGTCGGCCTGCGTTGCCGTCGAATCCACGCAAACCTCCACTCCGGCGCGCGGCTCCACGGAGGCTCCGTCACGGGTCTCCGGCTCGACCGCGCAGGCCAACTTCCGTACCGCCGTGAACCGGGTCGAGCCGGTCGCGGAGCGGATCTGCCGGCAGCGGGCGCCGAATGTGAACTGCGATTTCAAGATCCAGGTCGACCCCAACCGCAATGCGCCGCCGAATGCCTTCCAGTCGCTCGACCGGTCCGGCCGCCCGATCCTGACCTTCACGCAGGCGCTGATCGCGGATGCGCGCAACGCCGACGAGATCGCCTTCGTCATCGGCCACGAGAGCGCGCATCATATCGAGCAGCATATCGCGCGGCAGCGGCAGGCGGCGACGACCGGTGCGCTGGTCGGGGGGCTGATCGCGAGCGTGGCGGGCGCGAACCAGTCCACCGCGCAGGAAATCAGCCGTATTTCGGCGGGCGTAGGCGCGCGCCGCTTCTCCAAGGATCACGAGCTGGAAGCCGACGCGCTCGGCACGATCATCACGGCGCGCGCGGGGTATGACCCGGTGCGCGGCGCGGCCTTCTTCACGCGGATCCCGGACCCGGGCGACCGCTTCCTCGGAACGCATCCGCCCAACGCAGCGCGGATCGACATCGTGCGGCGCACGGCGGCGGGCCTTTGACGCGGTTGTGACTGGCCGCGGGCGGCGGGGTTTGGCAGGCATCGGGGCATGAAGGTCGTTCTCTGTTTCGCCGTTTTTGTTCTTGCCTTTACCGTCCCGGCGGCTGCCTGCACCGGCACCGAGGAGTGCACCTTGTGGGATCGCGGCTATCACGTTCGCGAACCGGCCGGATGGGACGGGGTAAGCCCCCTGCCGGTCATGCTGCATTTTCACGGCTGGGGCCGGCAGGGGCAGGTCCCCGTTCAGAGCCCGCGGACGGGTGGTGCGGCGGATACGGCCGGTGTGCTCTTCGTGGCCCCCGACGGGCTGGGGCGGACGTGGGACTTCCGGCGGGCGGGCTCCAGCGACACGCCCTTCGCGCAGGCGGTGCTTGCCGATGTCGCCAGGCGGTATCCGATCGAGGGCCAGCCGCTCATCGTGTCGGGATACAGCTGGGGCGCGCTCATGGCGGCGCGTTTCGCCTGCGATGGCGGGGCGGAGATCGACGCCCTTCTCCTGATCGCGGGTGCGTTCCAGCCTGGCATCGACTGCGTCGGCCGGCCCGCGCGCGTGAGCCATGTCCACGGCACGACCGATACGGTCCTCGACTTCCCGTACGGACCGGACGGCGACCCGACGCAGGCGGTGGCGATCTGGAAGGCGCAGCTCGGCTGCGGAGCGCAGGCGCGTCGGTTCGAATGGGAAGGCGTGGCCTGGCTCACGCAGGACAGGCGGGAGTGGGATTGCGAGGCCGGGCTGCTGACCATGGACATCCATTCGGCCAGCCATCTCATTCCGCGCAACTGGGTGGCGCGGCACCTCGATGAGATTCTGGACACCCCGGGCTGAGTCGTTTGCGCTGGATCAAGGCGGAGGACCGGCCCGTCCGATAGGCTTGGACGCATCGGAAACGGAGGTTCATCATGCCTGACTGTCTTCGCCCGCTCGGCGACGTCCGCCGTCATCTCAACCTCATGCGCGGCATGGCCGCCGCGACCGGGACCGACACCGAGGCGGCCTTTGCCGAGGGTCGACTGAGCCATGCCGACTGGTGCGAGATGCTCACCCGCTGTCGCGGCTGCCCCTCGGCCGAAAGCTGCAAGTCCTGGCTCGCCGCGCCGCTGCCCTGGCCGCAACCCATTCCGGCGGCCTGCCCGAACCACGATGCGTTCTCCGCCCTGCAGATGGGACAGGTGACGCGCTAGTCTTCCGGGGCGCGCTCCCGGGCGGCCAGATCCTCGTAGTCGCCGGCGCGGGCCAACCTGATCTCGCGATAGAGCTTCAGCGTTGGTTTCGCGGCGAAGAAGAACGACCCCGCGACGAAGAACCAGATCGCGACGGTCTCGAGGCTCTTCCAGAAGAACAGGATGGAGCCGATGAGGAAGAGAAGCGCGGCGGCGAAGTCGACCGCCGTGCGCATCAGTTCGAAGAGCGCGTAGGTCCGCTTGCTGGCCTCGCTGCGCTGCCGGTTCTTCGTGCCGGAAGAGGCTCATGCGACCGGCCGGCCCCAGAGGTCGTATTCGGAGGCTTCGTCCACCTCGACCGTCAGGATGTCGCCGGGGGCGAGGCCCTCGAAGCCCTCGTCGATGAAGAGGTTGCCGTCGATCTCGGGCGCGTCGGCTTTTGTCCGGCAGGTCGCGCCTTCCGCGTCGACCGCGTCGACGATCGCCTCAACCCGGCTCCCGACCTTGGCTTCGAGCTTCGCCGCCGAAATGGCCTGCGCCTTTTCCATGAAGCACTCGAACCGATCCTGCTTGACATCGTCCGGCACATGGTTGGGCAGGGCGTTCGACCGCGCGCCCGCCACGTTCTCGTACTGGAAGGCCCCCACGCGGTCGAGTTGTGCCTCGTCGAGCCAGTCGAGGAGCGTCTGGAACTCGGCCTCGGTCTCCCCAGGGTAACCGACGATGAAGGTCGACCGCAGGGTGATGTCGGGGCAGATGCCGCGCCATTCCGCGATCCGGTCGAGCGTCTTCTCGGCATGGGCAGGCCGGGCCATGCGGCGCAGCGTGTCGGGATGGGCGTGTTGGAACGGTACGTCGAGATAGGGCAGGATCGTGCCCTCGGCCATCAGCGGCACGAGGTCGCGCACGAAGGGGTAGGGGTAGACGTAATGCAGCCGGACCCAAGCCCCGAGCGACCCCAGATCGCGGGCGAGGTTCACGATGTGGCTGCCCGCCCCCGCACGGTCCTTCCAGTCGGTGCCATAGGCGGAGGTATCCTGGCTGATGACCAGAAGCTCCTTCACGCCCGCCTCGACCAGCTTTTCGGCCTCGCGCAGCACGGCCTTCGCGGGGCGCGAGGCCAGACGCCCGCGCATGTCGGGGATGATGCAGAACCTGCACTTGTGATTGCAGCCCTCGGAGATCTTCAGATAGCTGAAGTGCCGCGGCGTGAGGCTCACGCCCGAGGCGGGCAGCAGGTCGATGAAGGGATCGGGCGCGGGCGGAACGACGCCGTGGACGGCATCGAGCACCTGCTCGTATTGCTGCGGTCCGGTGACGGCCATGACCTTCGGGTGCGCGCCGGTGATGTACTCGGGCTCCGCGCCGAGGCATCCGGTGACGATGACCTTGCCGTTCTCCCGCAGCGCCTCGCCGATCGCGTCGAGGCTCTCGGCCTTGGCTGAGTCGAGGAAGCCGCAGGTGTTCACGATCACTGCCTCGGCCCCCGCGTAGTCGGGGCTGATGGCATACCCTTCGGCCCGCAGGCGCGTCAGGATGCGCTCGCTGTCGACGAGGGCCTTCGGACAGCCGAGGGAGACCATCCCGATCCGCGGCTGACCGGGGCGGTCGTCGCCCGGCAGCGTGGCACGGGGGGCGAGGTCGGGGCGCAGGTTCGGCGGGTTCTGGGACATGGGCGCCACATAAGCCGCATGATGCGACCGGGGAACCCCTTGCGATGCCGGCGGGCGCGATTCATCCTGCCCGCGGCAGGGAGTCTTCGCATGAAGTGGCTGGTTCGCAGTGTCTTGACGCTGATCGCGCTGATCGCGCTGGCGATCCTCGTGCTCTTGCTCGTGCCGACGGAGCGTGTGGCGCAGCTGGCCGCTGACCGTTTCGCCGAGACGACGGGGCGCAACCTGACGTTCGGCGGACCCGTCAAGGCGACGCTCTGGCCGCGCCTCGGCGTCCGGGCCGAGGCCGTCGAGGTCGCCAACGCGGAGTGGTCGAACGAGGGGCCGATGCTGACGGCCGAGACGCTGGAGGTCGGCATCGCGCTCGGGTCGCTCTTCGGGGGCGACGTCCAGATCAAGAGCCTGACGGTCGACGGGGCGAAACTCGTGCTGGAGCGTCTGGCCGACGGGCGGGCCAATTGGGAGTTCGCGGCCCGCACCGGCGTCAATCGAGCCACCGGGCAGCCCGAGCCGGACACATCGCGGGGCGTCTCGATCGAGAGTGCCGTGCTCACCGGGGCCGATATCACCTGGATCGACCATGGCGCGGAGGCGCGGGTGCGCCTGCGCGCGGTCGACCTGGAGACGGCGCTGCGGGACCTCGACAGCCCCGTGCGCGCGACCGGCTCCGCCCTGCTGGAGGGGCAGGCGATCAGCATGGAGGTCTCGGCCGAGGCCGCACGCCCGCTCCTCGACGGGGCGCTCACACCCGTGGCGATGACCCTGCGGTCGGGGGAGACGGCGCTGCGTCTCGACGGGCGCGTCGACCTCGATCCGCCGTCCTTCGAAGGACGCATCGAGGCCACGTCGTCCGACCGCTTCCGTATCGCGCGGCTGTTCGATGTGGAGGTGCCGGAGCTGCCGCAGGGGCTCGGCCGGGAGATCGTGGCGCTGAAGTCCGCGATCACGCTCGCGCCCGGCGGCACGCTGCACCTGCGCGACATGGTGGTGGAGCTCGACCGCAACCGCATGACCGGTGCGCTCGACATCGACCCGACCGTAGAGCGGCCGCGCATCGTCGGCACGCTCGCGGCCGAGACGCTTGAACTCGACGGGCTCAGCCGGCGCGAACAGGGGGGCGAGACCGTCCTCGTCTCCGAGACGGGCTGGGGCCGGGAGACGATCGACGTCTCGGGTCTCTTCGCTGCCGACGGGGAACTGACGTTCTCCTCGGGGCCGATCATCATGGGAGACGTGACACTCGACGAGTTGCGCGCACGGATCACCGTGGACCGCGGCCGCATGGTGGCCACGCTGCAGCCGTTGCTGGCCTACGGCGGCACGGTGACGGGGGATATCATCCTGAACGGGCGCGGCGGGCTGTCGTCACGGGTCGACCTGCAGCTTTCGGGGTTGCAGATGCAGCCCTTCCTGACCGCCTTCGCCGATTTCGACCGGATCGTCGGGCAGGCGGACATGGCGATCAACGTGCTGGGCGTGGGCGAGACGATGCAGGCCCTCGTGGAGAGCCTCGACGGCACCGCCTCCTTCCGGCTGGGCCGGGGCGAGATGCTGGGGCTCGACATCGGCGGTATGGTCCGCACGCTGGACCTCGGCTATCGCGGCGAGGGGCAGAAGACGATCTTCGACGGCGTCTCCGGCAGCTTCGAGATCGAGGAGGGGATCGCGCGGGGCGAGGATCTGTCGCTGACGGCGGAGTATCTGACGGTGCGCGGCGCGGGGCGTGTCTCGCTCGGGGCGCAGACGATCCGCTATCGGCTCCTGCCGACCCTGCGTCGGGGGGAGGATGGCTCGGGGATCACCGTGCCCATCCTCATCGAGGGGCCCTGGGCCGATCCGCGGATCCGGCCCGACCTGGAATACATCGCCCGCCAGCGGGCCGAGGCCGAGCGCGAGGAGCTGGAGGCCCGGGCCCGGGCGGAGGCGGAGGAAGCGCGCGACCGGGCCGAGGCCGCCGCGCGCCAGAAGCTCGCCGAGGAACTCGACGTCGAGGCGGAGACGCTCGACAGCCGCGGGGCCGTGGAGGACGCCATCAAGGAGCGCGTCGAGGAAGAACTGCTCGATCTGCTTCTGGGTCGCTAGGCCCATCGCTGGACGCTCCCCGCGGGCCGCGCTATCTGCCGGGCCAACAGAGGAGTGCCCCATGAGCGTCAGTCTCGTCGGAACCATCGTCAAGCCGATCCACCCCGAGGGCCGAAAGTTCATCGCGATCTTCGCGGCCGTCACGCTTGTGCTGTGGTTCCTCTGGGAACCGCTCGGCGTGATCGGGACGGGACTCACGGTCTGGTGCTACTACTTCTTCCGGGACCCTGCGCGCATGGTCCCGATGGAGGAGGGGCAGATCGTCTCGCCGGCCGACGGGGTCGTCTCGCTCATCGGGCCGGCGGTGCCGCCCTCCGAGCTCGACCTCGGGGCCGAGCCTCTGATGCGCGTTTCGGTCTTCATGTCGGTCTTCGATTGCCACGTGAATCGCGCGCCCGTCGCCGGCGAGGTGACGGCGGTAGCCTATCGGCCGGGGAAGTTCCTGTCGGCTGAACTCGACAAGGCGTCCGAGGAGAACGAGCGCAACGGTATCGTCCTGACGATGGAGGACGGCACGCGCCTCGGTGTAGTGCAGATCGCGGGCCTCGTGGCGCGGCGCATCCTCTGTGAAGTCGATCAGGGGGCCATGCTGGAGCGCGGGGACCGGTTCGGCCTCATCCGCTTCGGCTCCCGGCTCGACATCTACCTGCCCGAGGGCACGGCCCCGCGGGTGAGCGTGGGCCAGACGATGATCTCGGGCGAGAGCGTGATCGCACGGCTGGGTGATGCCCGGCCGGCGATCGCGCGGGCCGAATAGTGCCGCGTCTGCGTCGCGAAACCGGCCATGGGCGGTTGCCCGTCCTGTCGCTCGTGCCGAACGTGGTGACGATCCTCGGGCTCTGCTTCGGGCTGACCTCGATCCGCTTCACCTTCGCCGAACAATTCCACCTCGCCGCGGGGATGCTCATCCTCGCGGCGCTCATCGACGGGCTCGACGGGATGCTGGCGCGGCGGCTGAACGCGGCTTCGCCCTTCGGGGCGGAGCTCGACTCGCTGTCGGATTTCGTCTGTTTCGGGGTGGCCCCCGCGCTTCTGGTCTACAACTTCGGGCTCGAAGGGCTCGCCGGGATGGGCTGGCTTTCGGCGCTCTTCTTCACGATCTGCTGCTGCCTTCGGCTGGCGCGCTTCAACGTCGCTGCAAAGGGCGAGACCTCCGCCGACCTCAAGAGCTTCACCGGCGTCCCGGCCCCCGCGGGAGCGATGCTCGGCATCTTTCCGGTCACGCTCTACCTCGCCGACATCTTCGACCTGCGCGAGGCGGAGATCCTGATCGCCCTCTGGATGCTGGCCGTCGGCGGCATGATGATCGCTCGGTTCAAGACCATCTCGCTCAAGGCCATGCGGGTGAGCCGCGACAACGCGGTCTACGTGCTCCTGGCGATGGCGGTCGTGATCGGCCTGATGCTGACGCGGATCTGGACTTTCCATGTGGGCGCGACGGTGCTCTACCTCGCGCTTCTCGGATGGGGCGTGGCGCGCGCGCGCCGGGGCTGAGCCCGTCGCGCGCGTGCGGTCATCGCTTGCGGTCGCGGCGGGAGGACATGGGCTGGAACGCCACCGAGACATGGGCCTCGCAGTAGGGTTTGCCCGCTTGGACGGGCAGGCCGCAGAACCAGAACTTCTCGGTCGCCGGGTCGCCGATCGGCCATTTGCAGGTGCGCTCGGTCAGCTCCATGAGCGAGATCTTCTTGGCCGTCTTCTCGACCGCGTTCACCTTGGCGAGCGCCTCGGGCGAGATCTCGTTGGCCGAGGGCTGCGGCGGCAGGGGCTGACCGGCCATCAGCGGCTTGCGCAGGGGGGTGACGTTGCCCGTGCGCTGCGGCACGGCGGCCATGGTGCGCGGCTCGTCGTCGTCTTCTTCCTCGGCGGGGGCTTCGGCCTCGGTCGCGTCCTCGGCGGGCTTGGCCTTGGGCTCCGGCTTGGCCTTCGGTTTCGCGGCCTTGGCGGCAGGCTTCGCCTCGGGGGCGGACTTGTCGTCGGAATTGCGGTTCGACAGGCCCAGGCGATGAACCTTGCCGATGACCGCGTTGCGGGTCACGCCGCCCAGTTCCTTGGCGATCTGCGACGCCGAGGCCCCTTCGCCCCACATCCGCTTGAGCGTCTCGACGCGATCGTCGGTCCAGGCCATGGAAGTCTCCTAATAACTGCTCGTGTCCCCCGTCGGCGTTGTTCGGATACGCACGACCCGGAGGGTGGCGATCCCGGAGGAAGTGCTATTGTAAGCATCCCACGCGGCCGTCACAAGCGGCCGGCAGGACGGAAGGGCAGAGATGACACACACGGCGGATCCGAGGGCAGAGACGGAACAGGGCGTGCGCCGCTTCGGCGCGGTCAACTGGCTCGGCATGTGGACGCTTGCGCTGCGCGAAACCCGCCGCTTCGCCGCCGTCTGGACGCAGACGCTCCTCGCCCCGCTGGTCACGGCGGGACTCTTCCTGCTGGTGTTCACGCTGGCCGTGGGCACCAACCGCGGCGACGTCATGGGCCTGCCGTTCATCCATTTCCTGGCTCCCGGCATCCTGATGATGACGGTCATCCAGAACAGCTTCGCCAACGTCTCCTCCTCGATCGTCATCTCGAAGGTGCAGGGCAACATCGTCGACACGCTGATGCCCCCGCTCTCGGCTACCGAGCTCTTGGTGGGCTATCTCGCCGGTGGCATCCTGCGCGGGGTTATGGTTGCCGTCGCGATCTCGGTGCTGATGTTTCCGTTCATCGGTCTCGGCGTGGCGAACCCCCTCATGGCGCTCGTCTGGGTCGCGCTCGGCGGGGCCTTCCTCGGGGCGCTCGGTATCATCGCCGGGGTCTTCGCCAACAAGTTCGACCAGATGGCGGCAATCACCAATTTCATCGTGACCCCGCTCAGCTTCCTCTCCGGAACTTTCTACTCGATCGAGGGGCTGCCGCCGCTGATGCAGGCGCTGAGCCACGCCAACCCGGTGTTCTACCTCATCGACGGTCTGCGCTCGGCGGTCCTCGGGGTCTCCGACAGCTCGCCCTGGCTCGGCTTCGCCGTCGTCTCGGCGTCGACGGCTTTCGTCTGTGCAATCGCCTGGTGGATGTTCCGCACCGGATACCGGCTCAAATCGTGATCCGCGCCCTTGCCCTCTGGTTCGGTCTTGCCGGCGCTGCGGCGGGCGACGAGTGGACGGCAAGCGTTTCGGCCGTCTGGCAGGACGGGGAGACCGAGATCGCGGCTGACGGCATGACCCACGAAGGCGGTCGCCCGGTGGCCGCGGCGGACGCCTGGCACATCGGGTCGATCACGAAGTCGATGACCGCGACGCTTGCCGCACGGCTCGTGGAGCAGGGACGCATCGAGTGGGACGCGACGCTGGGCGACGTCCTCGATGCGCCCAAGCCCTGGCGGGATGTGACGCTTGTCGATCTGCTGACGCACCGATCCGGCATGGAGGCAAACCTGCCGCTCTGGCGCACGGTCCTGCGCCCGGACCGGCCCGCCTACGTCGCGGCCATGCTGAACCGCGATCCGGAGGGCGAGCGCGGCAACTATCTCTACTCGAATGCCGGATACACGCTGGCCGGGGCGATGCTGGAGGTCGCCGGCGGTGCCCCGTGGGAGGCGCTGATGGCGCGGGAGGTCTTCGCACCACTCGGCATGGAGGGGATGGGGTTCGGCGCGCCGGACGGCATCTGGGGCCATCGGGGCCGGGCCGTTCCCCCGGGCCCGCGGGCCGACAACCTGCCGGCGATGGGTCCCGCCGGCACGGCGCATGGCCCGCCCGCCGCGATCCTGACCTACCTGGCCGCCCATGCGCGTCGCGATCCCGCGTTTCTGCCCCCCGCCGCCTGGGAGCGCCTCCACACGCCGATCGAGGATTACGCGCTCGGGTGGGGCGTGCGCGACGGTGTGCTGTTCCATGCCGGGTCGAACACGATGTGGCTCGCGCAGGTGGCGATCGAGGGGGACACGGCGGTCTTCGTCGCGGTGAACGCCTTTACCCCCCGCGCGGAGGCATACGTGGCGGCGGAGACGCTGCGCCTCCTTTCAGGCGGGCCTCCCGCCAGGCCAGAAGCGCCGCGCCCGTGAGGATCAGGCCCGCACCGGCCCAGCCGACCGCATCGGGGATCACGCCGTAGATCACCGCGTCGTAGAGACCCGCGAAGACGAGCGTGAGGTAGACGAAGGGCGACACGAAGCTCGCGTCGGCGCGGGCCATGGCGCTCACGAAACAGAATTGCGCGCAGGCCATGAGCGTGCCGAGCGCCGCCATCGCGGACCATTGCGCCGGTGTCGGGGTCTGCCATGTCAGGGCGGCGGCCGTGGCGGCGAAGGCGAGGCCGAAGCAGTTGTTCACGAAGAGGACCTGAAGGGGCTTCTCGCCGCCCGAGAGCCGCTTGATGAGGATCACCTCGACCCCGTAGGCCAGCGCCGCCCCCATCGCCAGAAGTGCCCCGATCTCGATCGCGCCGCCGCCCGGCCGTGTCAGCACGATCGCCCCTGCAAGCGCGATCAGCGCGGCAAGCCAGCGCCACGGACCGACCCGTTCACCCAGAAGCGGGATGGCGAGCATCATGGCGAAGATGGGGTTGAGGAAACTGATCGCCGTCGCGTCGCTCAGCGGAATGGCCGCCGCCGCCGCGAACATGAAGGTGACGCCGGCGAAGCCGAAGGCCGAACGCAGCGCGTGCGTGCGAACGTCGGGACGGGTGAAGCGGGGCCGCAGGACCGCGAGGCAGAGCACAATCGTGATCCATGCGAAGAGAAACCGCCCGAAGGTGACCATGAATGGCGGCAGGGCTGGCCCGAGCGAGGCCGTGCCCAGGGCCTTGGCCAGAAGCATTGTCGCCGCGATGAAGAGTGTCGCCGTGACCATGAAGGCCACGGCCCGGAGCGGGGTGCCAAAATCTTCACGAAGATTTTGGCTTGCCGAGAAATTTTCGGAAAAATTTCGCCTCTCAGACACCCAGGCACCAGCGCATGATCGCCTTCTGCGCATGCAGCCGGTTTTCGGCCTCGTCGAAGATCACGGATTGCGGTCCGTCAAGCACGGCGTCGGTGATCTCTTCGCCGCGGTGCGCGGGCAGGCAATGCATGACGAGGGCGTCCTTCGGCGCATGGCCCATCAGCCGCTCGTTGAGCTGGTAGGGGCGGAGCAGGTTGTGCCGGCGCTGGCGCGAGCTTTCGGCGTCTCCCATGGAAACCCAGGTGTCCGTCACCACGAGGTCGGCGTCGCGCACCGCGGCCTCGGGGTCGCGTTCTATCCGCACCTCGCTGCCGGCCTTGCGCGCCGCGCCGACGAGCCGGGGATCGGGGTCGAGCGCCTCGGGCCCGGAGAAGGTGAAATGGAACCCGAAGCTTGCCGCCGCGTGCAGGAAGCTCTGCGCGACGTTGTTGCCGTCGCCCATCCAGGCGATGCGCTTGCCCCTGATCGGACCGCGATGCTCCTCGAAGGTCATCACGTCGGCCATGATCTGGCAGGGGTGGCTGCTGTCGGTCAGGCCGTTGATGACCGGCACGGAGGCATGTTCGGCCATCTCCTGAAGGATGTCCTCGCCGAAGGTGCGGATCATGATGAGGTCGACGTATCGGCTGAGCACGCGGGCCGTGTCGGCGATGGTCTCGCCGTGGCCAAGTTGCATCTCCGCGCCCGAGAGCACCATGGAGGTGCCACCCATTTGCCGCACGCCCACGTCGAAGCTGACACGCGTGCGGGTGGAAGGCTTCTCGAAGATGAGCGCGACGACCCGGCCCTGAAGCGGCAGCTCGTCGTCGGGCGTGCCCTTGGGGCGCATGCCGCGCGCCGCCTTCATCGCGTTCGCCTGATCTAGGATCGCGCGCAACTCGTCTGTCGGTGTCGTGTGGATGTCGAGGAAGTTGGTCATGTGACGGCTCCGGAGCGGAGAGCGCCGGGGGCTGTCTGCCCCCGGACCCCCGAGAGTATTTTCAAAGCGAAGAAGATCAGGCTGGCACGAGGTTCGCCGCCGCGCGGTCGAGGCGTGCGAGTGCCTCCCGGATATCTTCGTCGGTGATGTTGAGCGCGGGCAGAAGACGGGCGGTGTTGTCGGCTGCGGGAACGACACAGGTCTCCTGGCCGTAGGCTGCCTGCACGACGTCCGCGACCGGCACCTTGCACTTGAGGCCCAGCATCAGGCCGGAGCCCCGGACCGTCTCGAAGACGTCGGGGTGCGCCGCCACGAGGCCCTCCAGTCCCTGACGGAAGAGGCCCGCCTTGCGGTTCACGTCGGCGAGGAAGTCGTCGGTCGCGACGATGTCCATCACCGCGTTGCCCACCGCGCAGCCGAGCGGGTTGCCCCCGTAGGTCGAGCCGTGGTTGCCGGGCTTCATACCGCTCGCCGCCGCCTCGGTCGCCAGGAGCGCACCAAGCGGAAAGCCTCCGCCGATGCCCTTGGCGACCATCATGATATCTGGGTGGATCCCGGCCCATTCATGGGCGAAGAGCTTGCCCGTTCGGCCAACACCGCATTGCACCTCGTCGAGGATCATCAGCGCGCCGGTCTCGTCGCAGAGGTCGCGCAGGCCCTTCAGGCATTGGTCTGGCACCGGCACGATGCCGCCTTCGCCCTGCACCGGCTCGAGGATGACGGCCGCCACGTCCGAGGCCTTCATCGCTTCGCTCAGCGCGTCGTGGTCGCCGAAGGGTAGGTGGCGGAAACCGGGCAGCACGGGGCCGAAGCCGCCGACCATCTTCTCGGACCCGGCGGCCGCGATGCCGGCCGAGGAGCGGCCGTGGAACGACCCGGTGAAGGCGAGGATCACATGCCGTTCGGGCTGCCCCTTCTCGTGCCAGTACTTGCGCGCCATCTTGACGGCCAGCTCGCAGGTCTCGGTGCCGGAGTTGGCGAAGAACACCGTGTCGGCGAAGGTCGCCTCCACCAGCTTTTCGGCCAGCGCCTCCTGCTGGGGCACGTGGTAGAGGTTCGACGTGTGCCAGAGCGCCCCGGCCTGCGCTGTCAGCGCCGCCGTCAGCGCGGGATGCGCGTGGCCCAGCACGTTGACCGCGATGCCGCCCCCGAGGTCGAGGAAACGTCGCCCGTCCGCTTCCACAAGCCAGGAGCCTTCGCCCGAGACGAAGCTCATGGGGGCGCGGTTGTAGACGGGAAGGACGGCGGGGATCATGGCCTTTTCCTTGGGTCGGGTTTCGGGAACCTCTCGCGTGACGCAATTCCGGTGGGCTGTCAATTCGCCGTGAGAGCGGGGCGATAACGGAATCCTCACGCCGTTGTCAGATGACGGAGCCCGTGGCCGGTGCTTCAAAGGCTGCGACAAAATGACAAGGGAGACCCTCGATGTTCCGTTTCACGCTGGCCGTTGCCTTACCTCTTGCCTCCGCGCTGGCCCTCGCCACGCCCGCCGCCGCGCAGGACACCTGCGAGATCGCCGAGGACCGTTTCGAGATGGACGAGGCCGCCGTCACCGCGCTCTACGACTGCATGTCGGACCGGATGTTCGAGGGATACACCAAGGAAGGCAACGAAATCGCGGGTGAGTACCGCGACTGGCAGGTCACCGCGACGCGCGCTGCGGTCGCCGGGCCGCACCAGAACCGCTTCCTGCTGACCTTCGTGAACGAGATCGGCGCGGAGCAGTACCTCAAGTTCGAGGAAGACATCGAGATGCCGGTCGGCACGATTCTCGCGAAGGAGTCGATCGGCGGCCGCGACGGCGAGGCGCGAGTCGGCCCGCTCTTCATCATGGAGAAGGTCGACGATGCGCCGGAGTTCGGGAACTGGTTCTATTCCGGTGTGCAGCCGAACGGCAAGGAACTGAAGATCAGCCAGAAATTCTGCCACGACTGCCACGGCGGTTTCGATTTTCAGGACAGCATGGGTTACCCGGTCGAGGAAGTGCGCCTGACGGCGAACTGATCGGCCCTGCAGGGCATACGGACGGGCGGCTCCGGGCGGGGCCGCCCGTTCGCGTGGGCGATCCGACGACACAGATGCTCCGAACGAAGGGCCTGCGTGGCTCGACAAGTCCGATTGTCGCAGGCAGGTAGGGGACATGTGGCCCCGAACCCGCGCCCTCTCCGTTCATCTGCTGACCGCCACCGGGGCGGTCTTCGCGATGTTCGCGCTGCTCGCGGCGGTCGAGACCGCCTGGTCGTGGATGTTCCTGTGGCTGCTCGCGGCGCTCATCGTCGATGGCATCGACGGGCCGCTCGCCCGCAAGTACGAGGTGACGCTCCACGCGGCACGCTTCGACGGCGTGCTCCTCGACCTGATCATCGACTATCTCACCTACGTCTTCATTCCGGTCTACGCCCTCTATGCCAGCGGCCTCGTGCCCGGCTGGGCCGGTTGGGGCATCCTGATCGTGGTACCCTTCGCCTCGGCGCTCTACTTCTGCGACGTGCAGATGAAGACCGAGGACGCGAGTTTCGAGGGATTTCCCGGCTGCTGGAACATGGTGGCCCTCGCCGTCTTCATCCTGGAGCCGAACCCCTGGCTCACGCTCATCGCCTCGGTGCTCCTTTCGGCGGCGATGTTCCTGCCGCTGCGCTTCGTCCATCCGGTGCGCACGCAGCAATGGCGGCCGTTGACGCTTGCGGTCACGACGCTCTGGATGGCGCTGGCACTGACGGCGGCCTGGGGCGAGTTCGGCCTGGGACAGACGCTCGGATGGGTCTTCGCCGCGGCGACGACCTATCTGCTCTTTGCGGGGCTTCTGCAGCAGGCGCTGGCGCGCACCAGAACGGCTTGACCTCAGAGGTCGATCGCGCTCTCGGCATCCGGCTCGAGACCGGGGAGCGGCGGATCGAGCGACTCTTTCCGACGAATGATGATGTCGCCGTTCGGCAGGATCTCGGGGGCCTCGTAGGCGTCGAAATCCTCGACCACTTCACCAAGCGACCGCTGCATCTCGCGTAGGAAGGGTCCGGCGTCTTCTGCCAGTTCCCCGAAGTCGCGCAGGGCAGGCTCCACCTCCTCCATGAGCCCTTCCATGAAGAGGCGCAGCCCCTGTTCCATGAGGCTTTCTTCCTGCTCCTGCGCGGCGGCGGGCAGGGCGATCCCAAGGACGAGGGCGAGAGGGGTCAGCAGGTGGCGCATGGCTCAAACGTGGGGCGGTGGTGGCGCGAGGTCAAGGATAACCGGAAAGTGATCGGAGGCGTCGAGCAAGGCTTGGCGCAGGTCGTCGTCCCGCGCGACCTCGGGGTCGTCGAAGGGGTGAAGGATGCGCCACTCGGCCCTGTCTCGTAAGTTTTGGCTGACCATGGCGAAGTCGAGAAGCGCATTCATATATCGCTTGCGGTCCTTGTCCCAGAACCGCGCCGTCGCGGGGAGCGCGGCCCCGATGCGCGCGGGGCGAGCGGATGGGTCGTGGAGCGCGTCGGCTCCGTCGCCCAGCACGATCTCGACGCCGGAGCGACCGAAGAGCGTCTCGAACTCGTCGAGGCCCGGGCCGTCGTTGAAATCGCCCGCGACGATCAGCGCCCGCCCCTCCGCGAGCCGCGCGTCGACCCGCCGCCGCAGCCAGATACATTGTCCCAGCTGCTTGCGTCGGTTGAGGATACCGATCCGCAGGGCCTCCTGCGCATTGGCGGCCCCGTGCGCGGCCTTCGACTTCGCGTGCACCCCGATCAGATGCAGCGCGCCAGCGGAGGTCTCCAGATCCAGCTCCAGCGGCGGTTTCGACCACACGAGTTGTTCGGCGCGCAGGTCGGTATCGAGGTCCATGCCCAGCGTGCGATCGAAGCGCGGCGCGTCCGGGGCTTCGCCCGGCGCGTGTCGGGGCGTGACGCGGGCGGGATCGTAGAGGAGCGCGATCTCCTGCCGCGTGTCGTTCGCAAACCCCATCGCCACGCGCGTCGCGCGCAGGCCGGCCCAGACCGCAAAGCCCTCGAGCGCCACCCGCGTCGAGCGCCGCGGCCCGTCGTCCGGAGCCTCGATCACCAGAAGCGCATCGGCATCAATCGTGCCCATCACATGGGCCACCGCATCGAGCTGCCGGGCGTTGGTCACACCGAAACGGCTCGTCTCCTCGGGATCGGGGTTCAGGCTGTCGTTTTCGTGGAACAGCCGGTTGAACCACTCCACGTTCCAGGTGGCGAAGCGGAAGGAGGTTTTGGTCACGCCGCTCTCACGCGCCGCCGCCCTGGATCTTCTCCCAGGCGCGGTTGACCGCGACGAGGCGCTTCTCGGCCAGCTTCACCGCTTCTTCGGGCAGGCCCCGTGCCATCAGCCGGTCGGGGTGGCTCTCTCGGACGGCGGCGCGCCAGGCCTGTCGGATCTCCTCCATCGGTGTGTCGGGCATCACGCCCAGCACCTCGTAGCAGTCGGGCTCCGCCCCGGGCACGAAGCGCGTGCGGAGCGAGCGGAACTCCCGCTCGGGCAGGCGGAAGATCTGGGCGACCCGGGCGAGAAAGTCGTCTTCGGCCGGGTGGTAGGTGCCGTCGGCCATGGCGATGTGGAAGAGCCCCTCCATGAGGTCGCGCAGGATCTGGCTGTCGCCGTCGAACATCGCGCGGATGCGGCCGGCGTAGTGCTCGAACCCGGCGACGTCGGTCCGTGCGAGATCGAAGACGCGCGCGGCGTTGTCGAGTTCCGCGGGCGGGATGGTGAAGACCTCACGGAAGGCCGTGACCTCGTCGCGGGTGACGCGGCCGTCGGCCTTGGCCATCTTCGCCGAGAGCGCGATGACCGCGATGGTGAAGGCGACCGAGCGCTCCGGCGGGCTGCGCAGACGCTCGAAGAGGCCCGAAAGCGCCTCGCCCGGGGCGAGGCTGGCCAGGACTTCGAGGATGCGGGACCAGAGCGACATATGGCGGAGCCTAACCCGAAGTCAACGCGACCAGAACCGCGATTTCCGACATCTGCTGGACCGCCCCGAGCACGTCGCCGGTCTGCCCCCCGATCTTCCGCCGCGCGAGGAGGCCGGTGCCGAGGAGGACACCGGTGACCAGCGCCGCCGCGAGAAACCCGGACCAACCCGCGCCGAGGAGTGCGAGCGCCGCCAGCGCGACCGCGATGAGCGTAACCCCGGCCGCCGGCACGCCGGAGTCGCGCGAGAGCCCGTCGGGGCGCGCGGGCGGCAGCCAGCGCATCAGAACGGCCATCGGGGCGCGGCTGACGGTTGCGGCGATGACGATGGCGAGCGGATTGAGCTGTATCAGCGCGGTCGCGATCAGCGACCAGCGGATCGTGAGCGTCAGGACGAGGGCGATCACGCCATAGGCCCCGATACGGCTGTCGCGCATGATCTCGCGCCGCCGTTCGGGCGTGAAGCCGCCCCAGAAGCCGTCGGCCACGTCGGCCAGCCCGTCCTCGTGCAGCGCGCCCGTCAGCATGATCTGCGTGGCCAGCACGAGCATCGCCGCCACCGCCGGCGTCGCGCCCAGCCAGAGCGCGGTGCCCCCGAGGCCCGTCGCGATCAGCGCCACCACGGCCCCGACGATCGGCCAGGCCCAGGCCGCGTCGGCAGCCACGGGCGTCGGCGTGCCGCGCAGGGGCAGACGCGTCAGCAACATGAAGGCGGACGTCAGGTCCGGAAGGACGCGGGTGCGGCGGGGCATGTCGTTCCTGCACTGGCGGTCGGGGCACCGCTCGCTTATCGCTCGGGGCAACGCCGGACAAGACACGACCCGAGGGACAGATGACCGACACCCCAGACCTCAGCACCCTGACAGCGATCCGCACGGCCCTCGCAGCCGCCCCCGGCCCCGATGAAGCGGCCCGCGCCGGGGCCATGGAGCGCAACGGACAGTTGACCAAGCCGCCCGGTGCGCTTGGCCGGCTGGAGGATCTCGCGCTCTGGTACGCGGGCTGGCGCGGCGACGCGCGGCCTCGCATCGAAACGCCCCAAGTTCTGATCTTCGCGGGCAACCATGGCGTCGCGGCGCAGGGCGTCAGCGCCTTCCCGCCCGAGGTCACGGTGCAGATGGTCGCGAATTTCGAAGCCGGTGGGGCGGCCATCAACCAGTTGTCGGAGTTCGCGGGGGCATGCCTCGGCGTCCACGCGCTCGATCTTGACCGGCCGACGGCCGACTTCACCAAGGGCCCCGCGATGACCGAGGCCGAGGTCTGCGCCGCCTTCGCCACCGGCTGGAGTGCGGTCGATCCGTCTGCGGATCTTCTGGTGACGGGCGAGATGGGCATCGGCAACACGACCTCCGCCGCCGCCATCGCCACCGCGCTCCTCGGGGGCGACGGCTGGGCCGGGCGGGGCACGGGTGTCGACGACGCGGGTCTCTCACGGAAGGAGGCCGCAGTGGCCGCGGGCCTCGCCGCGAACCCGGACCGCAGCGGTCTTGGCGTTCTCATGGCGCTTGGCGGTCGGGAATTGGCGGCGATGGCCGGGGCGATCGCCGGCGCGCGGGCGCATCGCGTTCCCGTCCTCCTCGACGGGTTCATCTGCACCGCCGCCGCGCTGACGCTCTGGTCCGAGGACGCGGGCGCGCTCGACCATTGCGTCGCCGGTCACCTCTCGGCCGAGGGCGCGCACGCGCGGATGCTCGACGCCCTCGGGATGGAGCCGCTCCTGTCACTCCGGTTGCGTCTCGGCGAAGGGTCGGGGGCCGCCTTGGCGATCCAGGTTCTGAAAGGGGCACTCGCCTGTCACTCGGGGATGGCGACTTTCGCGGAGGCCGGCGTCTCGGGCGGGTAGGGCCGCGCTCAGCCGGCGTCGCCGTCGCGTTGCGCGACCATGAAGCTCAACGCGTCGGCCATGATCTTCGTCTCCGCGCCGCCGGTGACGCCGCCGATGCCGACGCGCCGTCCGAGCCGCCACCACATGCCGGGCACCCAGGCGCGGCCAAGCGGGTCGGTCAGACGCACGAGAAAGCCATTCGACGGCTTGAAACTGAAGAGCGCGCGATCGACCGAAGCGATCTGCGCAAGCGGCGCGATGGCCGTGCCGTCTTCCGAGAAGAGCCCGTCTTCCGTCAGCACGATCCCCTGGGCCGAGCCGCGCCAGCCGCGGTGCGCCAGCACCAGCGCGGCAACGCCGAGGACGACGAGGAAGGCGAGCCAGAGCGGGTTTTCCGGCGGATGAACGGCCGCGAGCCACAGGAGCATGAGCCCCAGGGCCAGCTGGATCGCGAAGCCCATGGCGCGACGGGGCGCGGAGGGGCGCAGGATATGAAGGGTGTCGCTCATGGCGCTTGCGTAGCCTCCCGCGCGGGGTTGCACAACGCCGGTTCGCGGGTGCGCGTTGTCCCGTCAGGTCGTCGCGCCCATCTTCGGTGCAACAGCACATCAGGAAAGGACAGGCCATGTCCCTGCGTCCCGTTCTCGAAACCCGCCGCGCCCAGCCACACATCGAAGGGGCCGGCGTCCACCTCCACCGCGCCTTCGGCTTCGGCGACCCCTCGGAGCAGGATCCGTTCCTGCTCTTCGACGACTTCCGCGGCGATCATCCCGACATGTACGCCAAGGGCTTCCCGTGGCATCCGCATCGCGGCATCGAAACCATAACCTACGTCCTCGAGGGAGAGGTCGAGCATGGCGACTCTCTGGGCAACAGCGGGGTTCTCGGGGCCGGCTCCGTCCAATGGATGACCGCCGGGTCGGGCATCCTGCACCAGGAGATGCCGCGCGGCAACGCAGCCGGTCAGATGCACGGCTTCCAGCTCTGGGCGAACCTGCCGTCGAGCCTCAAGATGACGGCCCCGCGCTACCAGGATATCCAGGGCAGCGACATCCCAGAGGTCGTCGACGACGACGGGACGCGCATCAAGGTCATCATGGGCAAGATGTGGGGGCAGACCGGCCCCGTCGACGGGATCGCGGCCGACCCGCAGTATCTTGATATCTCGGTCCCGCCGGGCGTCCGGAAGACCTTCAAGGTCGACACCTATCGCCAGACCTTCGCCTACGTCTTCGCGGGCGCGGGGGCCTTTTCGGATGCTAGTGCGCCCGAGGGCGTGCTGATCGAGAAGGACTGGCAGGGTCAGGAGGTCAATATCCGCGATCTCTCGGGCAACCGAACGCTCGTGCGCTTCGGTACCGGCGAGGAGATCACCGTGCAGGCGGGGGAGGAGGGCGTGCGTTTCCTCCTCGTCTCCGGCGCGCCGATCCGGGAGCCGGTGGCCTGGCACGGACCGATCGTGATGAACACGCAGGAGGAGCTGCATCAGGCGATGCGCGATCTGCGCAACGGGACGTTCATCCAGCCGGCGCATTGATCCGACGGGCCGGGGGCCAGCCCCCGGACCCCCGGAGTACTTCCGGCAGGAAGAGGGGGCGGCTTCGGTCGCCCCTTCGCCTATCCCCCCTTGCCAAGTCGTGCGCGGCGGTCGCGGATGCCCTCGGCACGCTCTTTCTCGTCCCACCGGCGGCCGGCGAGGCTCTCGGTGTTGAAGGCGTTTTCGGCTTTCAGAACCTGCCAACGCTCGACCCGAGCATGGTCGATCACGCCTGCGGCCAGCGCAGCCTTGATCGCGCAGCCCGGTTCCTCGCCATGGGCACAGTCGCGGAAGCGGCAGGTGGCGGCCCGCGCTTCGAGATCAGCGAAGAGCCGGGCGAGGCCGGCATCCGCATCGGCCAGCTGAACCTCGCGCATCCCCGGCGTGTCGACAACGAGGGCCCCGCCCGATAGGCGATGCATCTGTCGGCGCGTGGTGGTGTGGCGACCCCGCTGGTCGGCGGCGCGGGCGGGCTGCGTCGCGACCGTCGCTCCGTCCGAAAGTGCGTTGACGAGCGTCGATTTCCCCACGCCCGAGGAGCCGAGAAGCGCGATTGTCCGTCCCGGTTCGACCCATGGGGCGAGGGCCTGTCGCGGTGCGTCGGTGCGGGCGTCGAGCGTGATTATTGGTACGTCCATAGAGATGGCCCGCGCCGCGGCCTCGAACTCGGCAACATCGTCGCAAAGATCGGGCTTCGTCAGCACGATGACCGCCGCAGCCCCTGCCTCGAAGGTCAGCGCGACATAGCGCTCCAGCCGGGCGACGCTGAAATCGCGGGTGCAGGAGGTGACGGCGAAGACGGTGTCGACATTCGCGGCGATGGCCTGCATCTCGTAGCCGCGCCCGGGCGCACGCCGCTTCAGAAGGCTTTGCCGGTCGAGCCGGCGTGGGGCCCCTTCGGCCCCGGTGACGACCCAGTCGCCCACCGTCGCGCCGAGTGTCGGTGGCAGTGAAAGCGCGCCCTCGGCCCCTTCCGCCTCCGCGCCGTTGCGATGCACCTCGGTCACGCGCGCCGGCGTGCGTTCGGTCTCGGTTATCTGCTCCGCGAAGAACGGCCGCCAGCCGAGCGCGGCGAGGGCAGGCGTATCGGGCATGGAACGGGCCTCCGGCGGGTCGCTGCAGACCTCGCACGGGGCGCGGGGCGGAGCAAGCGTCAGGCGTGGCCGCGCCACCAGAGCACGACCGCGAGGAGCGCGATCACGGCGAGCACGTTGAGCGCGGCCATGCCCGCCCGCGCCGACCAGTAGCGGCGGCGGTACTTGCCCTCGGGCACCGCATGGAGCGCGCGTTCCATCAGGTCGCAGGTGGCTGCGATGCGGTTCGCCTTCACAGTCCGCGCCGTCGCCGGGTTGGCCAGCATCTCCCGCGCCTCGACCAGTTCCCGCGCCTGGCGCAGCACCCGACGCGGAAGGCGGCCGCGGGCCGCGCGCAACTGCCGGTCGAGCCGGCCCCGGCCGAGGTAGAGCCGCTCCGCCATCAGGGCCTCGACATTCGCGATCCGCTGGAGAAGGTCGCCGTGCATGCCTTCGGGATAGGCGCGGGAGCGGCGATCTGGCAATCCGTCCGGAGGCGAGATAGTCCGTTTCCATGTTGAACACGATCCGCCACGGCACTCCGACCGACCACCCGCCGCTCCTGATCGCGCATGGGCTCTTCGGATCGGCGCGCAACTGGGGCGTCATCGCCAAGCGCCTGTCGTCGGACAGGGAGGTTTTGGCCGTCGACATGCGCAACCACGGCAACAGCCCGCGCGTCGAGACACAGTCCTACGCGGACATGGCCGATGACCTGGCCGAGGTGATCGGGCGCGGGCAAATGGACGTGCTCGGCCATTCGATGGGGGGCAAGGCGGCGATGGTGCTTGCGCTGACCCGGCCCGAGGCCGTGCGCCGCCTGATCGTGGCCGACATCGCGCCGGTCGCCTATGGTCACACGCAGGCGCATCTGATCGCCGCGATGCGCGCGGTGGACCTGTCGTCGGTGACGCGACGGTCGGAGGCGGCGGAGCAGCTCTCGGAGGTGCCCGACGACGGCACGCGGGCCTTCCTGCTGCAATCACTCGACGTGGCGGAGAAGCGCTGGACGCTGAATCTCGATGTATTAGAGGCGGAGATGCCGAAGATCATCGGCTTCCCCGATGTGACGGGCCCGGTCGACGTGCCCGCCTTCTTTCTGTCGGGGGGCGAGAGCGACTACGTGCGCCCCGAGCATCGCGACACGATCAAGGCGTTCTTCCCCGAGGCCCGCTTCGCCAAGATCCCCGGCGCGCACCACTGGCTGCACGCCGAGAAACCGCGCGAGTTCGAGGCCGCCTGCCGGGCGTTCCTCGACGCCTAGGCGGTCAGGCCTTCGGGCTCGTCCAGGCCGTTCGCACGGCAGCAGGCCGTCAGCGTGTTGGCCAGCAGGCAGGCGATGGTCATCGGCCCGACGCCGCCCGGCACGGGCGTGATCGCGCCCGCCACCTCGGCGCAGCTGTCGAAATGGCAATCGCCGACCAGCTTCGTGCGCGGGGAGCCGTCGTCCTTCACGCCCGCGTCGATGCGGTTGATGCCCACGTCGATTACCGTGGCTCCGGGTTTGATCCAGTCGCCCGTCACCATCTCGGGGCGGCCCACGGCGGCGACCACGATGTCGGCCGTCCGGCAAAGCGCCTCGATCTCCTTCGTCCGCGAATGGGCAATCGTCACCGTCGCGCTGTCGCGCAGCAGCAGTTGCGCCATCGGCTTGCCCACGATGTTGGAGCGGCCCACGACCACTGCATTGAGCCCCGAGAGCGAGCCATGATGGACGCGGAGCATCATCAGGCAGCCAAGCGGCGTGCAGGGCACCATGGCCTTCTGCCCGGTCCCCAAGAGGCCGACATTCGAGATGTGGAAGCCGTCCACGTCCTTGGCCGGATCGATGGCGTCGAGCACCTTATCGGCGTCGATGTGGTCGGGCACCGGCAGCTGGCACAGGATGCCGTGGACCGCCGGATCGGCGTTCAGCTTGGCGATGAGCGCCAGCAGATCGGCCTCGGATGTCTCGGCAGGCAGCTTGTGCTCGAAGCTCTCCATGCCGACTTCGACGGTCTGCTTGCCCTTGTTGCGTACGTAGACCGCGCTGGCCGGATCCTCACCCACGAGCACGACCGCAAGGCCGGGGGTCACGCCCGCGGCCTTCACGCGGGTCACTTCCTCGGCGACCTTGGCGCGCACCTTGGCCGCGAAGGCCTTCCCGTCGATCAAAGTTGCGGTCATCGCGTGGTCCTTCCAAGTGCCGGTTCGGCGAAGGGCCCGGGCAGACCGCCCGCGCCCTTCTCTGCTTCCTAAATACTCCGGGCTGTGCGAGGGGCTGGCCCCTCACGTTCCCCGGTCAGAACAGGCCTTCGACGTCGCCCGCGTCATTGAGGCGGATGCTTTCGGCCGAAGGTTTCCGGGGCAGGCCGGGCATCGTCATGATGTCCCCGCAGACCGCCACGATGAAGCCCGCACCCGCCGAGAGCCGCACCTCGCGCACCGGCACCGAATGGCCCGTGGGTGCACCGCGCAGGTTCGGGTCGGTCGAGAAGGAGTACTGCGTCTTCGCCATGCAGACCGGCAGGTTGCCGTAGCCCTGCTCCTCCCAGGCCTTCAGCTGATCGCGGATCTTCTTGTCGGCCAGCACCTCGTCGGCGTGGTAGATCCGCTTGGCGATGGTCTCCATCTTCTGGAAGAGGCCCATCTCGTCGGGGTAGAGCGGCGCGAAGTTCGCCATGCCTGCGTCGGCCACCTCGGCCACCCGCTTCGCCAGATCCGCCGACCCGGCCGAGCCGTCGGCCCAGTGCTTGGAGACGATCGCCTCGGAGCCTTGCGAGGCCACGTAGTCCTTCACGGCCTGCACCTCGGCGTCGGTGTCGCCGGTGAAGTGGTTGATGGCGACGACGACCGGCACGCCGAAGCTCTTCACGTTGCCGATGTGACGGCCGAGGTTGGCGCAGCCCGCCTCGACGGCCTCCACGTTCTCGGCCCCGAGGTCGGCCTTGGCGACGCCGCCGTTCATCTTCATCGCCCGCACCGTGGCGACCAGCACGACGCAGTCGGGCGCGAGGCCGGCCTTGCGGCATTTGATGTTCATGAACTTCTCGGCACCGAGGTCCGCCCCGAAGCCCGCTTCGGTGACCACGTAGTCGGCGAGCTTCAGCGCCGTCGTCGTTGCGATGACCGAGTTGCAGCCGTGGGCGATGTTGGCGAAGGGACCGCCATGCACGAAGGCCGGGTTGTTTTCCAGCGTCTGCACGAGGTTGGGCTGCATCGCGTCCTTCAGGAGCACCGTCATCGCGCCGTCGGCCTTGATGTCACGGGCGAAGACCGGGGACTTGTCGCGGCGGTACGCCACGATCATGTCGCCCAGACGGCGCTCCAGGTCCTTGAGGTCTGTGGCAAGGCACAGGCAGGCCATGACCTCGGAGGCCACGGTGATGTCGAAGCCCGCCTCGCGCGGGAAGCCGTTGGCCACGCCGCCGAGCGACGCGGTGATCTGGCGCAGGGCGCGGTCGTTCATGTCGACGACCCGGCGCCAGACGACGCGGCGGATGTCGATCTCCTGCTCGTTGCCCCAGTAGATGTGGTTGTCGATCATCGCCGACAGCAGCGAGTGGGCCGAGGTGATCGCGTGGAAGTCGCCGGTGAAGTGGAGGTTCATCTCCTCCATCGGCACGACCTGCGCATAGCCGCCTCCGGCGGCACCGCCCTTCATCCCGAAGTTCGGCCCGAGCGAGGCCTCGCGGATGCAGACCATCGCCTTCTTGCCGATCGCGTTCAGCCCGTCACCCAGACCCACGGTCGTCGTCGTCTTGCCCTCGCCCGCGGGCGTCGGGTTGATCGCGGTCACGAGGATCAGCTTGCCGTTCGGCTTGTCGCGGGTCGCTTCGATGAATTTCTGGCTGACCTTCGCCTTGTCATGGCCGTAGGGCAGCAGGTCGTCCGCGCCGATACCCAGTTTCTCGCCGATCTCCATGATCGGGCGCTTCTTCGCTTCGCGAGCGATCTCGATGTCGGTCTTGTGGGTCATGGCAGCATCTCCTCGTTCGCGCCCGGCTTGCCATAAGCCCTAGGGGGAAGGGCAGGGGGGAGGGGCGGCGAAAACCGACATTCCAGGTCGTTCCCACGTCGCTCCCGAAACGCGCGGGGCGGATCGGAAACGCCTGTCGCGGAAGGGGAAACGTGATCGCGGCGGCGCGGCTCACGAAAATGACACCGCGACTCACGGAACCGAAAGCTTTTGTTAAGTGTTGGGATCGCAAGATGAGGATAGCGTATCGGCAGGAACCTGCCGAACGCATTTTGAGCGGAGAAACGACATGACTGCCACCAGCCTTTTCATCCACGCCGGTTTCGTGACCGGTCTCGGCCTTGCCCTCGTTACGGGTCTCGCACTGGCCTGACGGCCGCGAACGACTTCGGAACAGAATATCTTGACGAACGCCGGGCCGTTGTGCCCGGCTTTGTCATGCGCCCTGCCAGGCGCGCTGGTCCGGGACATGCAACGTCACCGGATCGCCCTGCCGCACCACGCCCTCCCGCTCGACCCAGGCGGTCACGCCCCGCAACCCCTTCGCCGCGCCCTTGAACGCACGGCCGTGCCCCGGCGCCGCGGCCTCGATCACCGGCGCGGGCAGGGTGCAGGGCCGGTTTTCCATGTCGATCGTCACGGTCGCCCCGCCCCCGAATTGCAGCCGCGACGATGGCGGCACATGCGTGAAATCCGGTATGCCGGAGACGACCATGGTGGCCCCGATCCAGGTCGGGTCGAAGCTCTCGAAACCGATCCCCGCCCGGATCAGCTCCAGTTCCTCAGCCGACACGATCGAGAGTTGCCGGGTATTGCGGATCTCCGTTCCGGGTCGATATTGCGCCGCCACTCGGCTGCAGGACGGTCGGGTGAGGCCGCCATGGTCTTCCCCTTCGGGCCCGGCGAAGGTCAGTGTCAGGCTCGCACGCGGGGCGGACGACAGGGCCAGATCGCGGGCGGGCACCACGCCGAGCCAGGTGACCTGACCGGTCACGCCGGCGGGTTTCAGTGCGGGCATGGCATCTCCTCTCAGGCGTAGCGGCGGATCCAGAGAAAGAGCGACAGGAGGAGCGCGAGCGCGAAGCCGAACTCCAGCCCTTCCTCGGCAGTGACGGCGAAGACGTCCTGCGCGTCCGAGAGCGCGATCCCGAAAGGCTCGAGTTTCCGGCCCAGTCCGTCGACGCTCTTGGCGATGACGACACCCAGCACGCCGAGCGGCAGCGCGATCGCCCAGCCCTCACGCCGACGCAGGGCCGCGAACCAGATCGGCCCGTCCCGCCGCAGCACACGCCACAGGCAGACCAGCACGAGGATCACGACGACCCCGCCGATCAGCTTCGGCAGGAGCGGTCCGTCCCCGGTATAGAGCCGGAGCTTCAGGATTCCGGTCTCCATGAAGCGCTTGTCGAAGTCGAGCTCCCGCAGGGCCAGCAGGACGGCCAGCATCGGCAGGTGCCATTTCGCACCGAAAGCCAGGCTCGGAAGACGCAGGACGAAAGTCGCAGCGACGAGGGCGAGGGTCACGACCGTAGCGAGCTCGAAGGCTCCGTTTTCCTTGATCGGTCCGGCGATCAGCCAGCCGAGCCCGAAAGCCAGGGTGATGAGCGCTGCGCAGATCAGGAAGGGCGTGCGCAGGGCAGGTGCATCGGGAGCAGGCATCTTCTCTCCGGTCCGGGGTCTGCCGATGTCTAGCCAAGGGACGGCGCGACCGAAAGCGGGAATGATCCGGTGAGCATCGTCACGCGGTTTGGCGCATCATCGTCGCCACCGCCGGGCGAGAGATGGTCGGGTCGAGCCCGACCATGACGCGAAGAAGGGCATCGCCGTGGTGCGATGTCATCGTCGGGCTCGACCCGACCATCTCGCCCCCTCCTGCCCGTTGAATGAAAATGGCCGGGGCGTGGACCCCGGCCATCGAACGTCATTCTGTGCGCCTGTGCCTCAAGTCGAGGGCTCGGGCGACAGATCCGGGCCCTTGGGCTTCGGCTTCGTCTTCGGGATCGCCGTCAGGCTGCTTCCACCGCTGGTCGTATCGGCGTCGTCATCGTCGTCGCCGCGCGTCAGCGCCTCGCCGTTGATGACCTTCATGATCTCCGGCCCCGTCAGCGTCTCGTACTCCAGAAGCCCCTGCGCCAGGTTTTCGAGCGCGTCGGACTTCTCGGTCAGGATCCGCTTCGCGGTCTCGTAGCCATCGTTGATGATCTCCTTGACCTTCTCGTCGATCTTGCGCTGCGTTTCCGACGAATGGGTCGTGCCGCCGCCGTAGGCCCCGAGATAGCTCTGCTGCTCGTTGGCGTAGTCGACGAAGCCCAGCTCCTCGTGGGCGTAGCCGTATTGCGTGACCATCGCGCGGGCCATCTGGGTGGCCTGCTTGATATCCTGGCTGGCACCCGAGGTGATGTTTTCCTTGCCGAAGATCAGCTCCTCGGCCACGCGCCCGCCCATCGCCATGGCGATGCGCGAGGTGAACCACTGGTAGCTGGCCGAGATGCGGTCCCGCTCGGGCAGCGACAGCACGAGGCCGAGCGCCCGGCCGCGCGGGATGATCGTGGCCTTGTGGATCGGGTCGTGCTGCGGGACGTTCAGGCCGACGACGGCGTGACCGGCCTCGTGGTAGGCGGTCAGCTTCTTCTCGTCCTCGGTCATCACCATGGAGCGGCGCTCGGCCCCCATCATGACCTTGTCCTTGGCCTGTTCGAAATCCTCCATCGTGACGACCCGGCGCCCGATGCGCGCAGCCATCAGGGCGGATTCGTTCACGAGGTTCGCGAGGTCCGCTCCCGAGAAGCCCGGCGTGCCGCGCGCGATGATGCGCAGGTCGACGTCGGCACCCAGCGGCACCTTCTTGGCGTGCACGCCGAGGATCTTCTCGCGGCCCTTGATGTCGGGGTTCGGCACTTGGACCTGACGGTCGAAGCGGCCCGGGCGCAGGAGCGCGGGGTCCAGCACGTCGGGGCGGTTGGTCGCTGCGACGATGATGATGCCCTCGTTGGCCTCAAAGCCGTCCATCTCCACAAGAAGCTGGTTCAGCGTCTGCTCGCGCTCGTCGTTGCCACCGCCGTAGCCCACGCCACGCGACCGGCCCACGGCGTCGATCTCGTCGATGAAGACGATGCAGGGCGCATTCTTCTTGGCCTGCTCGAACATGTCGCGCACGCGGGATGCGCCCACGCCGACGAACATCTCGACGAAGTCGGAGCCCGAGATGGTGAAGAACGGAACACCGGCCTCGCCGGCCACGGCCCGCGCCAGAAGCGTCTTGCCGGTGCCCGGGGGGCCGACCAGAAGCGCGCCCTTGGGGATCTTGCCGCCGAGGCGCGAGAACTTCTGCGGGTTGCGCAGGAATTCCACGATCTCCTCGAGGTCATCCTTGGCCTCGTCGATGCCGGCGACGTCGTCGAAGGTCACGCGACCCTGCTTTTCGGTCAGGAGCTTGGCCTTGGACTTGCCGAAGCCCATCGCCCCGCCTTTGCCGCCGCCCTGCATCCGGTTCATGAAGAAGATCCAGACACCGATCAGCACGAGGAACGGCAGCCACAGGCCAAGCGCCGAGAGGAAGCCCGATTGCTGCTGGCTTTCGGCGATGATGCGTACGTCGTTTTCCAGGAGCGTGTCGGTCACGTCGACTTCGGACGGCTTGATCGTCACCTGTTCGGTGCCGCCCGAGCCGCGGAAGATGATCTGCTCGCCGTCGAGCGTGACCTCCGAGACGGTGCCGTTCTCGACCTGGTTGATGAAGTCCGAATAGGGCACTTCGCGCCCCGAAACGCTCGAGCTGCCGCCCGAGAAGACCTGGAACAGGGCCATGACGAGGACGAAGAGCAGCACCCAGAAGGCGATGTTGCGCGCGTTACCCAAGGATTTTCTCCGATCTGAGGCGGGGTCAGGCCCGGCCCGTGTCTTTGCTCAACAACATAGGGTGCGGGGCGCAGGGGTTCAATCGAAGAGCGCGTGCGGGGGGCGGAGTGTCGCGGTGAATTGACCCGCGGCCCCCGGATCAGCGAGCGGAGCGGCAAGGAGCGCCCCCTCCGCGTCACGGATGGCGGGGCTGGCCATGAGGGACGGGCGGGGCAGGCCGGTGGCGCGCCAGTCTGTCGCGACCACGTCCGGGCCGAGTGCGCCGACCGTCGCACCGGGCGCGGCCGGACCCGTGACATGCCAGCGGCCGTCCCAGAGCGTGCCGGAGGGCGTGAAAGCCTCGGGCGGCGCGGCGCGGGCGGCCTCCCGCATGAGGCGCGCGCCGCCGCCCTCGGGCGCGATCCGGCATCCGGCAAGCGTGAGGGGCTGCGGCGTGCCGAGGAGCGTGGCGATCAGGTGGTCCTGTTCCGCTCGGCGCGGCGCGGCCCCGCCGGCGATCCATCCGAGCGCGGTCAGGAGTGCGCGGCGCAGGATCTCGCGCGGCGCGGCACGGGCCGCGGAGAGGTCGAGGATCAGGTCGCCTGCATCCCGGAGGAAAAGATCGCGCAGCGATGTCGCGGTCAGCGCATCGAGCGCATGTCGGGCCGTGTCCAGCTGAGCGGCACTGCGTGCGAGGGCGCGGGCATCGAGGTCGAGCGCGGCCATGGCTTCCCGCAGCCGAGCGCGCTCGAACCGCCCGTCGGTGTTCGACGGATCCTCCAGCGGTGTCACCCCCGCCTGCGCGAGACCGGCCCGCAGGCTGCTGCGCGATACCTCTAGAAACGGGCGACCAAAATCGACATGCCCGACCCGCCGCCACACCGGCATCCGCGCCAGCCCGTCGAGCCCCGTTCCCCGCTTCAGCCGCATGAGCAGCGTCTCGGCCACGTCGTCGCCAGTATGGCCCAGAAGAACGATGCCGAGGCGTTGCTCCTTTGCCCAGTCGGCGAGTGCGGCGTAGCGGACCTCCCGTGCCCGCGCCTGCACGCCGGGACCGGGCGTCAGCCCGTCGATCGTCAGTGTGTGGTGCGCGATGCCGCGCGCGGCGCAAAGGTCGGCGACCCACGCCGCTTCGGTCGCGGCCTCCGGGCGCAGTCCGTGATCCACGGTCGCGGCCCTGACCACGATGTCCAGAGGTCTGGCCCAGTCGAGGACGGCAAGGAGCAGCGCAACGGAGTCGCCGCCGCCGGAAACGGCGACGCCAACCGTTTCCGGCCGGCGGTCGCAGGCCCCGCGCAGAAGCCGGTCGATCGCCTCGACCGGCTCCGGTTCATCCGGCGCAGCCAAGACCGGCGCGCGCCGAATTGGCCTCGGAGACTGCGGGCGAGTCGGGAAAGCGGATTGCCACTTCCGACAGTGTCAGGCACGCCTCGTCCGTTTGTCCGAGCGCCCCGAGCGTCGTGCCGAGACCGACCAGGGATGCGGCCGCGCGCGGCCCTTCCGGCGTCCCCGAGAAGGCTTCGAGATAGGCCCGCGCGGCCTCGGCGTTCTGGCTGTCGCGGGCGAGGGCCTGACCGCGGAAGAACTGCGCGTCCGTCGAGAGGGGGCCGGTGGGATAGGCCGTGACGAACTGACCGAAGAGCCGCGCGGCCTCGGCGTTGTTCCCCGCATCGAGGGCCGCGCGGGCGCGGTCAAAATCGGCCTGCTCGCCGACGGCCAGCTGGGGCCCGCCGCTGTCGCTGCCTTCCTCGACCGGGGCCGGCGCGGTGCCGCCACCCGTCGCCGGGGCCGTGCCGCCGCCGTCGCCCGCGCCCTCGGCCCCGAGGGGGCCGGGGTTCGGCAGCGACCCGAGATCGCACTCCGGCGTCAGCTCGCAAAGCTGGAACCGCAGGTCCTCGATCCGGGCGGAGCCGTCGCGCGCCACGCTCTCGACACGGAACGACAGGCGCTCGGTCTGCTGCGTCAGGCGCTGTAGCTCGCTCTCGATCGCATTGACCCGCTCGAGCACGGTCGAGCCACCGGTATTGGTGCCCGGCGCGCCCGTCGTGTTCAGCTCGTTCGTGAGCGTCTGCATTTCCACCTGGAGCACGCTCAGCTGCTGGCGGATGTCGGCCAGGGTCTGGTCCTGCTGTGCCGTCGCCGCCAGTGGCGTGAAAACGAGGGCCAGCGCGACGGAGGCGGCGCGCAGCATCAGACGCCGGCCCCGGCGGCAAGCACCGTGACGGCGCGGCGGTTCTGGCTGTAGCAGGCTTCGGTGGAGCAGACCTGGAGCGGGCGCTCCTTGCCGTAGGAGATGGTGCGCAGGCGGTTCGCGGCGACGCCCTGGCTGATGAGGTAGTCGCGCGCCGCGTTGGCGCGACGGCCGCCGAGGGCGAGGTTGTATTCCCGCGTGCCCTGTTCGTCGGCGTGGCCCTCGACGAGGGCCGTGAAGCCCGGATTGGCCGTCAGCCACTGAGCCTGTGCGGCCAGCGTCGCTTGTCCCTCGGGCGTGAGCGTCGACTGGTCGACGGCGAAGAGCACGCGGTCGCCCACGGTCTGCTGGAAGTAGGCGACGGAGGTCGGGTCGTTGGCGCTGCCCGGGACGACGCCGCCCGCGCCCGCCCCCGCGTTCAGGTCGACCGCACCGTCGCCGGCCCCGCCCAGGCGGTTGCCACAGGCGGTGAGCGTCAGCGCGGCGATCAGGAGAAGTGCTGTGGTTTTCATTGGAGATACCTCAGGGAAGAAGCGGACCCCAGGACGGGTCCGATGCCGCCGCGGGGGTCGCGGCGCGTTGCAGGTTCCGGCCGGTGATGTCGACCGTATAGAGCGCGGGGGCCCCGGCGGCCCCGGCCGTCTCGCGGGTGAACATCACCACGCGGCCGTTCGGGGCCCAGGTCGGCCCTTCGTCGAGGAAGGCCCCGGTCAGCAGGCGTTCCTCGCTGCCGTCGGTGCGCATGACGCCGATGTGGAAGCGGCCCGCGTTCTGCTTGGTAAAGGCGATGTAGTCGTTGCGCGGCGACCAGACCGGCGTGCCGTAGCGGCCCTCGCCGAAGCTGATCCGCGTGCCCTCTCCGCCGCCCGCGGGCATCACGTAGAGCTGCGGCGCGCCCGAGCGGTCGCTCTCGAAGACGAGTTGGCTGCCGTCGGGCGAGAAGCTGGGCGCGGTCTCGATCGAGGGTGCGGTCGTCAGGCGTGTCGTCGCGCCGCTCGCGATGTCGAGGAGATAGAGGTCGGTATTGCCCGCGACCTCGGCCGAGTAGACGACCCGCCCGCCATCGGGGCTGAAGCGCGGTGCGAAGCTCATGTTCTGGTCGACGCCGCCCACGGTCTGCTTCTGCAGGCTGGCCACGTCGATCAGCGTGACCTTCGGGAAACCGCTCTCGTAGCCGGTATAGATGATCTTGTCGCCGTTCGGGCTGAAGCGCGGGGCCAGCACGATCGCGTCCGAGGACGTGAGGTACTGCACGTTGGCCCCGTCGTAGTCCATCACGCCGAGGCGCTTCTGCCGCGCGTCCTTCGGTCCCTGCTCGGAGACGAAGACGACCCGGCTGTCGAAATAGGGGCCTTCGCCGGTGATCCGGGAATAGGCGGCATCGGCCACCTTGTGCGCCATGCGCCGCCAGCCGTCCTGCGTGCCCACGAACTGCAGGCCCTCGCCCAGCGGCTGCTCGGAGACGACGTCGAAGAGGCGGAACTGCACGACGATGCGCCCGTCGCCCTCCACGAGGACGGAGCCGGTGATGAGCGCCTGCGTGTTGATCGCCTTCCAGTCGGAGAACTGGATCGGGGCCTCGAAACTCGTGATGCGGCCGACGTGGTTCTCGCGCGGGATCTCGCGGAAGAGGCCGGTGTTGGCGAGGTCCGCGGCGATGACGCGCGTGATGTCCTGCGCCAACTCGCCCGCTTCGGCGTTGCGTGCCACGAAGGTCGGCACCGCGAAGGGCATGGGCGAGAGCGTGGGATCGGTGATCGTGATCCGAAGCTGTGCCGCAGCCGGGCTCCCCAACGGGCCCGCGAGCACGGACGCGGCCAGAACCGCCGCCGTCGCCAGCCGTTTCATCAATGGGCCTAGGACCATACCTGTCACCTGCACCTTGTTGTTTCTCGGTCGGCACCTATTCCCCGTATCGCCGGAGTGGGGCCGTTTCTCAACCGTTCAGCCGGGGTCCGGCGTTGAAAAGCGAGTGATTGCGTGTGGACGGATCTCATCGGTCACCGCTGCGTCGGGTCGAACGTGATGATGATGTCGCGCCAGTCGGCGTAGCTCTCGGCCGGCAGGTCGTAGCCGCCGTTCTGCCGGGCGCAGCCGAGAATGGCCTGCCGCGCGCGCTCCAGCGCGATCTGGGCCGAGGCATCGGTGCCGCCGCGCGCGCTTTCGAGCCGGATGGAGGAGGAGACGGGGAAGCCGTCCTCCCGCATGTCGAAGCGCACCTCGACGACCGTGCGCAGCACGTCGGTCGACACCGCGCCGAGATCCCAGCACGCCTGCACGGCAAGGCGGAACCCCTCGCGCTGCCCATCGGTCAGCTGCGGGCCCTCCTGCGCGGCGCTTCCGCCGCCGGCGAGCGCCTCGGCCAATGCGGAACTGGTGTCGACCTCGCGCGGCTCGGCCGGCGTTTCGGTCTCCGCGGGCGTCCCGGCGTCTTCGGCGGGCTGCGGCTCCTCGGCCGGGCTCTCCGTCTCGGCGGCGGCCGTCTGCGTCGGGGCGGGGCGGTCGGGGCGGCGACCCGGGCGGGGCGAGGCTTCGGGGGCGAGCGAGGTCGAGGCGGTCGGCAACTCGGCTGCCGCCGGCTCGTCGGCCTCGGTCACTTCCGCCGTCGTCGTCTCTTCCGGGGCGGCTTGCTCCTGCGGCTCCTCGACCACCTCTTCGGCCGGTTCTTCGCTCGGCTCGGCCGGGGCTTCGACGGTCGGTGCGGTCTCCACGAGGGGGGGCGGGGCCGGCGTCGGGATCTGGGCGACCCTGTCGGCGGGTCGCGGGCGCGGACGCGGCGCGGGGGGCGCGTCCTCGGCGGCGGCGGGCGCGGGCGGGGCCTCGGGCGTCTCCGTCACGGCTTCGGTCGTGGGCGGCGCGACGATCTGAGCGACGTCGGGCGTCGTCTCCGCCGGCGGCGGCGTGGGCGTCTCGGGTCGCGGCGTGGGCGCGGGCGGCGGGGCCTCCTCGGTCGGCGCGCTCGTCTCGGGAGTCTCGGGGGCTTCGGGCGCGGCGGGAGCTTCGGGCGCAGGCGCGGCCGGCCCGGGCGTGCGTGACACCAGCGCGTCGAACTCCGCCGAGGAGACGATGCCGACCGAGGCGATCTCGAGGCTCTCGTCGTCGGGCACGGGGTCGAACAGCCCGGCGATCAACGCCCAGATCAGCAGCCCGGCGTGGGCCGTGCCCGAGAGGGCGAGCGCCGTGCGCATCTCCATCTAGTTGCCCTGCGTCCCGTCGGTGTCGAGCGTCGGCCCGCCCGCGTCGGTCACGAGCCCGATGTCGCGGAACCCGCCGGCGTTGAGCGCGCCCATCACGACCATGATCTCGCCGTATGGCACCTCCCCGTCACCGCGCAGGTACACCTTGTTCGACGTCCGTTCCTCGGCGATCCCGCGCAGCCGCGTCAGCAGCTCCTCGCGCGGCACCTCGGTCGAGCCGATCAGCACGCGCCCGTCGGAGGCCACGGTCACCGCGAGCGGCTCCTCGTCCTCCTGCGGGAGGGGCGCGGCCGCCGTCTCCGGCAATTCGATCGGCACGCCGGCCGTCAGAAGGGGGGCCGCGACCATGAAGATGATGAGCAGCACCAGCATCACGTCGACGAAGGGCGTCACGTTGATTTCGGACATGGGCCGCGATCCGCCGCCGCCGCGCCGCCGCCTGCGACCGGTGTTCGCGCCGCCTCCGGGCTGTATGGTGCCCGCGCCCATCTCAGGTGGCGTCCAGCTGGCGCGAGAGGATCGTGGCGAACTCGTCCGCGAAGGATTCGTAGCTCGACAGGATGCGCTCGGAATCGCGGCTGAGCTTGTTGTAGAACACGACCGCCGGGATCGCCGCGACGAGGCCGATGCCCGTCGCCAGAAGCGCCTCGGCGATGCCGGGTGCCACGACGGCGAGGTTCGTGTTCTGGCTGATCGCGATCTGTTCGAAGGCGTGCTTGATGCCCCAGACCGTCCCGAAGAGACCGATGAAGGGGGCCGTCGAGCCGATCGTGGCCAGGAACGTCAGGCCCGAGGTGAGCCGGTCGCGCTCCTTCGAGATGGCGACGTCCATCGTGCGGTCGATGCGCGACTGCGTGCCGGCGATCAGCCCGCCGTCGTCGCGATGGCTGCGCGACCATTCCTGCATCGCCGCCGCGAAGATGCGTTCGGAGGCGGAGCGCGGGCGGTCGCCGATCTGCTCATAGAGCTCGTCGAGTGGCTCACCCGACCAGAAGGCGCGGTCGAAGGCCGCGGCGCGGGCGCGGGCGCGGCGGAACTGCACGACCTTCTGCACGAGGATCGCCCAGACCCAGATCGAGGCCGCAAACAGCATGATCATCACCACCTTCACCGTGAAGGTCGCGCGGAGGAACAGCGCCCAGAGCGAGAAGTCGATCTCGCTGGCGGCTGCCAGTACTTCGGTTTCCATACGGACTGCCCGTCCTTGGTTGCTCGGGTCTTTTGTCGACCGCCGTTGATTGGCGAAGCCTTAGCAGAACGGAAGGCCCCTGTGTAGCCACATCCGCGTGTAGGCGGATTGTCGCGTGGGTCGGTGCGACGTCTGCGCGCACCGTCGCGGCCCCTTCATCGACCTTCGCCGGACCGCGGGCCGACCGGTGCTCCCGGCGGTCAAACCGCTCGTCCGCGGGCGTTTCCTGCTCCTGCCGTGCGTGTCATTCCTGTGCGGCCGTGGGACAGTTTCGGAGTGACCGCACGCGCCGGCTTCGGGTGTTGTTCCGTTGCCCGGCCGGTATCTTCCCGACGAAGGCGGGCTGTCCCTCAGCCGTCCCCGGGCCCGCTTTCCGGCCCGCTGCCGTTCACGCTCACCTCGGTCGCGTCCTGCCAGGGCGGTACGTCAGACCAGTGACAGGCCCGCGTCAGGTCGGGCAGGGCCGCGTCGAGGCCGTCGAGGGGAAACCGCATCGCGCTCCTCCGCCCTTCGATGTCGTCGAAGCGGACATGCAGGGTCTCGCCCTCCAGAAGCGTCTCCATCAGCGTTCGCGCGTCGCGATAGTCCCAGTGGCCGAAGGCCTCGCCGCGGCTGTCGACCTGCATCCAGCGGGTCTCGGCCGCGCCGTCGTCGAGGCGCAGATCCACCTGCCAGCCGTCCGGGTCGATCGCCGGGGTGGCGCAATCGTGGGCGATGTAGATCGCCGTGCGGTCCTCCAGGCAGCGCAGCATGAGCGACGCGCGCCGCCGTGCGCCGCAGGCGAGCGGCGCGTCGCTCGGGACCGACAGGTAGACGTTCAGGACGTCGGCGAAACCCGAGGGCTCGCTGCGCAACGTCCAGGCGGACCGGGGCCTCGCGGGGCGCTCCGCACCGACGATGCCGGGGCGCGCCACGGCGAAGGCCAGCGTATCGTCGGGTACGAAGATTCGCGGTGGTCCGGCGGCGGGATCGAGGCTTCTTGCGGCAAGTCCGCCTGTCCCGCCCGGCGCGGACTCCGATGCGCCAAGGCGGTCGACCGCGTCGTAGCCGATCGCCCCACCCGAAAGGGCGGCAAGCAGAACGGCGGCGATTCGACGAAAGGCGGGCATCCGGGCACTCGGGTTGTGGCCCCACCTTCTCCCACGATCCCGCTAAGAAACGGTTACCCCATCGCCGCGACTTCGGGCGGCAGCCGTTTCGGGCGGCCATCGAGGTCCATGAAGACGATGGTGACCTGCGCCCGGAAGAGCGCGGTTTCGCCGCGAAACACCGTCTGCGCCATTTCGAAGCGCGCGCCGGTGACGCGTGTGAGCGCGGTCTCGACCACGAGGTCGTCGTCGTAGCGCGCGGGCGCGAGGTAGTCGGCCTCGACCCGGGAGACGGCAAAGACGCGGCCGGCCTCGCGCAGGGCCGCCTGGTCGATGCCCGCCGCGCGGACCATCTCGGAGCGGGCGCGTTCGATGAAGCGGAGATAGTTGGCGTAGTAGACGATGCCCGCGAGGTCGACGTCTTCGTAGTAGACGCGGATCGGCCAGCGGTGGGTCATTGCAGTCGGCCCGTACGCGCGAAGAGCCGTAGCGCGTGGCTCGCATCCTGCGCCATGGCGGGCAGCACGGGGTCGTAGGCGGCGCGCATCAGGTCCGCGATGTCCGGGCGCAGCACCGCACGGTCGCCGACCATGGCGAGCGGCGAAGCCCCGGTGAACGCGGTGTCCGACCACAGGAGCAGCGCCTGCACCATCTGGTTGAGCGCGAGCGTCTCGGCGGGCACGTCGGCAAGCTGCGCGTCCATGCGGATGAAGGCGAAACAGGCCTTGATCGCGCCGGCCTCGTCGAAACGGAAGATCCTGTATTGATTGGCATCCGCGGCCTGGAGCCGGGCCGTCAGCGGGCCGAGATCGGGGATCAGGCGGTCGAGGTTCGGCGTCTCGGTCAGCTCGGACCAGTCGCGCACGAAGAAGACCATCATGTTGGCCCCGAGCTCCGGGTCGGTCTCGGCCATCTTGTGCCCGGTGAGCACGCAGAGCGCCTCGATCGCGCCCTTGAAGATGCCGATGGTCTCGTCGGTCACGCCGAAGAGGACGGGTGCGATCGGGCGGCCCCAGCGGGCGAAGAGGAACTGGCCGTCGGCGCGGGTGAAGAGCGCCTCGATGGCCTCGGGCGACAGGGTGGGCAGATCGGTCATGGGCCGGGGATGCCATGGGGCCGCATGGGTTTCCAGCCCGGGGCGGCTTTGTGCGTTTTGTACAGATCTCGCCCCCGCGTTTTGACGTTTTGTACAAAACCGCGTGGCGGACTTGCGCTTGACCTTTCCACCTTGCCCCGGCCAAGGAGCGGCCATCCCGAAGGAGAGAGCCGATGTCCGAGATCACCCCCGCGAGCTGGACCGCGCTGACCACGCTTCAGACGAAGGCGCAGGCCGAGGGGCTGGGCACCGCGCTCGAGGAGACGATCGAGCCCGACGGCGTCGGTGTCTTCGAGATGGAGGACGGCTCGGGTCTTTGGGAGGTCGGCGCCTATTTCGCCGAAGCTCCGGACGAGACGCAGCTCGCCCTGCTCGCGGCGGCCTTCGACGCGAAGCCCTTCGTCGTCTCCGAGGTGCCGCCGACGGATTGGGTCGCCCATGTCCGTCGCGAGTTGCAGCCCGTCGAGGCGGGGCGCTTCTTCGTCTACGGCAGCCACGATGCCGAGCGCCTGCCCGCGGGGCGCGTCGGCCTGCTGATCGAGGCGGCGATGGCCTTCGGCACGGGCCACCACGGCACGACGCTGGGATGCCTGATGGCCTTCGAGGCGCTGCTCGACGCGGGGCTCGCGCCCGGTCCGGTGGTGGATGTGGGCGCGGGGACGGCGGTGCTGGCGATGGCGGCGGCGAAGGTCTGGGAGGGCGTGCCGATCCTCGCGTCCGACATCGACGCGGTCGCCGTCGAGGTGGCCGAGGCGAATGTGCGGGTGAACGGGCTGGCCGGTCGGATCGAATGCCTCGAGGCGGCGGGGTTCGACCATCCGCGGCTGGCGGAGGCCGGGCCCTATGACGTGATCTTCGCCAATATCCTGAAGGGTCCCCTCGTCGATCTCGCGCCCGACCTCGCCGCCCATGCGGCCCCGGGCGGTCATGCGATCCTGTCGGGTATCCTGAACCCGCAGGGCGACGACGTGGTTGCGGCCTACGACGCGGCAGGATGGGACCTGGTGCGCCGGGCCGAGATCGGGGACTGGACGACGCTCACGTTGCGCCGTCGCTAGGCCGGAGCCTTCCCGCTCAGACGCTGGGGCCTCGGTCGGCGAAGAGCCGTGCCTCGCGCCGTTTGAGGCAGGGGCGGGCGGCGGGCCGGCGGTCGAGGATGGCGGGGTCGCACAACTCCGGGAAGAGGCTCAGAAGCTCGTCCCGCGCGGCCATAGCCAGACCGTCGAGCGACAGGCGGCCGGGATGGAAGCTCTCGCTCCAGCAGCCCTCCGCGGCGACGATCTCGTGGTCGTCGAACATCAGGTGGACGTAGGCGACCTCCGCGACGGGGGTGCGGGCGATGGTGTCGCCGTTGACGAGATGGGCGGCCGCGGCCAGCACTTCGTCAGTCCCGAAATGCAACTCCGCCCGCCAGCCGCGCAGCAGCATTCGGTGCTGGGGCGAGACGCGCAGGCGACGCCGGTTGCCGAGCGCGCCGGCGGCGAAGACGATCGGTGCCAGCCGCCCGCGCCCCGGCACGCTGCGGCCGCCGACCCACCGCAGGGGACGGGCCCCGCGGTCGAGCGTCTCGACCAGATCGCCCGGACGCAGGTTTTCGACCGGCACCTCGCCCGACGGCGTGCGGATCAGCGTGCCGGCCGTGAAGCATGGCGGCGGCGCGGTCGTGACCGTGCCGATGTTGAGGTACGTGAAGGTGCTGCCGCCCGGAATGCTGACGGTGCCGCCCGTGGGTGAAAAGGGGGTGACCACGGCGTCCTCGGGCAGGAAGAGCGTGTTCGTGCCGCTGCCGCCGTCGATGAATGACGTGTTGCGGGAGGCGACGATGATGTCGTCGCCGTCGCCACCGAGCAGATTGCCGCTCCCGGTGTCGCCGAAGAGGACATCGTCGCCGTCGCCTCCGGTCAGGTTGTTGTTGCCCGCGTTGCCCGAGAGCGTGTCATCGCCGTCGCCGCCGTCGATCTCGTTGCTGCCGGTGCCGCCGGTGATCCGGTCGTTGCCGCCGCCGCCCCGGAGCTGCCCGCCGATCGTGCCGTCGTCGGTAAAGGTGTCGTCGCCGTCCCCGCCGACATAGCCCTGCCCGTCGAGGCCGGACGCCCCGCTGACGGTGCTGCCGCCGTCGTTGCCGAGGAACTGCACGATGTTGGAGAAACTCCCGCTCTGCAGGTCGCCGTCGGTAAAGGTGAGGGGCGGTGTGTCGGGGGTCGCGGTGTCGCGGAACGTGATCGACGTGCCGGTCAGCGTGACCTCTATTGTCTCGCGCAGCTGCGTGAGGTCGATGGTGCTGTCGGGGCCGAGGTCGACGGTGTCGAACAGGCTCTCGTTTTCGAGGTCGGCGTCGGTGAGCGTCAGGAAGGCAGGGGTCATGGCAGGCGCTTTCGATACGGGACCGCGTGCGGCGGGCAGGCCGCGAGGGGTCGGCAAATCGGGGCAGTGCTGACTGTCGTGCCCCGATCGCAACGCGCGCATTGCGGCTGCGGCAAGGGAGTGCGGCAGGGTCGTGGCAATCGGGCGGAAGCCCGCGCAGCTCCGGGAAACAATCGGTGTCCCGTGCCGACATTGTGCCCGGCCCGGGAAGCGCTGCGTGCGATGTGCCGCGCGTTTGGGCTCCGGGCCGCCGGCGCGGGTGCTCCGGCGGCCCTGTCCGAATCGCGGGCCCGGAACGCGAAACGGGCCGCCCCGTGGGACGGCCCGTCGATCATCTGTCGGCCATCGGCCGGTCGGTTCAGCGGTTGGCCCAGCTGTGGATCTCGCCGCGCTCGAGGCCGATGTCGGCCAGCTCGCGATCGGTGAGGCCCTTGAGCATCTTGACGGTCACGCGACGGTCGTTCCACGCGATGACGCGACCGAGCAGGTTGGAGAAAGCGCCCATGGAGGGGGCGGGACGGGCGGGGGTGAATGCGTCGAACGTGGCCATCGGGCGGTCCTGTCATCTGAGTTGTCAAAAAGGGGCGCAGCCCTCGTGGCTGCCTCGGATGACTGGCATTTAGGATGAGTTTTCAAACCGCACAAATATCAAGCAGGAATGCCTGCCATGTGCTTTCTGCATAGCAGAATGCGAACCGTGTCAGTCGTGCCGTGTCGCGGCGACCGGGGCCCAGACGGGGGCGGGCTCCAGCGGTGTGTCCGCAGCGAGGCCGATGTCCGACAAAAGCCGGTCGTCGAGCACCGCGAGCGCGGCGGAGCCGGGCAGGCGGCGCGTGCCGAGCATGGCGGGCGTGTCGAAGGCGGGGCCGGTGAGGTGGGGCAGGTCGAAGGGCTTGAACGGCGCGAACATGGCGGTCTCCGATGCGTTGGGCAGAGCTTAAGGGTACCATGGCCGGGGCCGGCGGGTGAGCGAGGGCGACGCGCAGGCGGTTTTGCACGGATCATCATGGTGCTGGCGCGGGCGTGTGCCGCGTGCTAGCGAAGGATAAAACAAGAACATCCGGGGCAGAGGTGAGCAGATGCGCGTGATGGGAATCGATCCGGGGCTGGTCAACTGCGGCTGGGGCGTCATCGACGTCGACGGCCCGCGTCAGCGTCATGTGGGCAACGGCACGGTGCGCCCCGAAGGTCGGGCGATGGCCGACCGACTCCTGTCGCTGCATGGGCTGCTGACGGAGGTGCTGGCCCGCTTCGCCCCCGATGCCTGCGCCGTCGAGCAGACCTTCGTGAACCGCGACGGGGCCGGTACGCTGAAGCTGGGGCAGGCCCGGGGCGTCGTGATGCTCGTGCCCGCGCAGGCCGGGATCGTGGTCGGGGAATACGCGCCGAACGCCGTCAAGAAGACGGTGGTGGGGGTGGGCCACGCCGACAAGGGGCAGGTGCAGCACATGGTCCGGATGCAGCTCCCGGGGGTCGACTTCCATTCGGCGGATGCGGCCGATGCGCTCGCCATCGCGCTCTGCCACGCGGTGCATTTGCAGACGAACGGACGGCTCGCCGCGGCGGTGGCCCGTGCCTGAGGCCGGCGCATGATCGGGCGGCTGACCGGACGGCTCGACCACAAGGGGGCCGACCACGTGCTGCTCGACGTGCAGGGCGTGGGCTACGTCGTCCATTGCTCGGACCGGACGCTCGCCGCGCTGCCGCCGGTGAAGTCGCCCGTCGCGCTCTGGACGGAACTTCTGGTGCGCGAGGACCTGTTGCAGCTCTTCGGCTTCCTGACGGTGCAGGAGCGGGAGTGGCATCGCCTGCTGACCTCCGTGCAGGGCATCGGGGCGAAGGGATCGCTCGCCATCCTCGGCACGCTCGGGGCCGAGGGCGTAGCCCGGGCGATCGCGCTGGGGGACGCGGCAGCGGTGAAGGCCGCGCCGGGCGTCGGCCCGAAGATCGCGCAACGGGTGGTGAACGAACTCAAGGGCAAGGCCCCGGCGATGATGCTGATGGAGGCGGGCGGGGGCGACCCGATCGTGGAGACGGCGGCGGCGGTGGAGATCGCTGCGCCGAAGCCGCGGGCGGGGGCCGCGCAGGCCGAGGCGCTCTCGGCGCTCGCCAACCTGGGCTACGCCCCGCAGGACGCCGCGCGCGCGGTGGCCGAGGCGGACGGCGCGGGCGACACGGGCGAGCTGATCCGTGCGGCGCTGAAGTTGCTCGCGCCGAAGGAGTGACCATGTTCGAGCTGACCGACGTTCTGGAGCGGGCGGGGATCGCGCCGGGGAACGTGAACGTGATGCTGCACTCGCCGCGCGACGGCGATCTGCAGGCGATGCTGCCCGGCCTCGTCCGGACCCGACGGGTCGCGATGGAGACCTATCAGGCCACGCATGGGACCAACGCGACGCGCGCCCTGTCGCGGGGGCGGCCTTACGTGGCGTCCTTCGTCAAGACTGGGCTGGGGCAGGTGCAGGGGCGTTCGGCCATGCTTTTCGCCGGGCTCTACGCGAACCCCGGGCCGCGACAGGCCACCCGTGCCGAGATCGCGGGGAACGACGAGGTCCGCTGGCTCTACGAGACCTTCGGCAGTTATGCGGAGTTGGACGATATGGAGTGGACACACTGGCCCTGGTTCGACCTGCGCCTGACGGACTTCATGGCCGAGATGCAGGGGCGGCTCGTGATCGACGTGCGCCTGACCCCCAATTATGTCCGTCTCGCAGAAAAACTCAGGGCACCGGTCACGGCGATCCATGCCGAGAGCGCCTTCGACGCTGCGCCGCCCGACTGGCGCGAGATGCGGCCGACGGCGGGGATGCTGGGGGCGTTGCCCGAGAGCTGGGCGCGCAGGCTGGCGGAGTGGCGCGGTGTCTATCTGATCGTCGATACGGCAGATGGAAAGCGCTACGTCGGCTCGGCCGCCGGCGAGGAGAACCTGCTCGGGCGCTGGCGGCAACATGTCACCGGAGAGATTGGCGTGACCGTCGGATTGCGCGACCGCGACCCGCGCCGGTTCCGCTTTTCGATCCTCGAACGGATGTCGCCGGACGCCACTCCGGGCGAGGTGTCGCGGCGGGAGCAGACGTGGATGGATCGGCTGGAGACGGTCCGTTTCGGCCTCAACCGCCCGCGCCCGGAGGCCGTGCCATGATCGACCGCGACCCGATGCTCGATGCCAGCGTTCCCGACGAGGTGCCCGACGACCGGGCGCTCAGGCCGCAGAGCCTCTCCGAGTTCATCGGGCAGGCGGAGGCGCGGGCAAACCTCGGCGTGTTCATCGAGAGCGCCCGGCGGCGGGGCGAGGCGATGGATCACGTGCTGTTCCACGGGCCCCCCGGCCTCGGCAAGACGACGCTCGCGCAGATCATGGCGCGGGAGCTGGGCGTGGGCTTTCGCATGACCTCCGGCCCGGTGCTGGCCAAGGCGGGCGATCTGGCCGCGATCCTGACCAACCTCGAGGCGCGCGATGTTCTCTTCATCGACGAGATCCACCGGCTCTCGCCCGTCGTGGAAGAGGTGCTCTATCCTGCGATGGAGGATTTCGCGCTCGACCTCGTGATCGGGGAGGGGCCGGCGGCGCGGACGGTGCGCATCGACCTGCAGCCCTTTACCCTCGTGGGCGCGACGACGCGGCTGGGTCTTCTGACGACGCCCCTGCGCGACCGCTTCGGCATTCCGACGCGATTGGAGTTTTATACCGTGCCGGAGTTGCACCAGATCGTGACGCGCGGGGCGCGGATGATGGGGGCGCCCGCGACCGAGGACGGCGCGCAGGAGATCGCGCGGCGCGCACGGGGGACGCCCCGAATCGCGGGGCGTCTTCTGCGGCGGGTGGTGGATTTCGCGGTGGTGGAGGGCGACGGGACCGTCACCGCCGGGATCGCGGACCGTGCGCTCACGCGGCTCGGCGTCGATCACATGGGGCTCGACGGGGCCGACCGGCGGTATCTGCGCCTCGTGGCGGAGAACTACGGCGGCGGCCCGGTGGGCATCGAGACGATGGCGGCCGCGCTGTCCGAGAGTCGAGATGCGCTCGAGGAGGTGATCGAGCCCTACCTTCTGCAGCAGGGCCTGATCGCGCGGACGCCGCGCGGGCGGGTGCTCGCGCAGAAGGGCTGGACGCATCTGGGGCTCGAAGCCCCGCGCCGCGACGATCTTTTCGGGTGAGCCGCGCCCGGAGAAAGGTCCGGTGGACCTTTCTCAGCGGCGAACGCGGATTGCGCGAGCAATTCGCCGGGCCGGGGGCAGCCGCCTCTCGTGGGAGCGTCGTTCGACGGTCACTATAGAGGATTGGCGGCGACAGCTCTGCGACACCGCATCGCGGCCGGACGACTGGCCTCGACGCGGAAGGCATCGCAAGTGCGGTGTTCCCCGAGGACGTGATCCCACGTTATTCGGCACAACGCGCGGTTGGGCTTTCCTCCCGACCCCCTCCTGCCTAGGGTCCGCGGAGAGAAGGCGAGGCCCCATGATCAAGCTCGACATCCTGTCCGACCCCATCTGCCCCTGGTGCCACATCGGCAAGGCGCATCTCTTCCGGGCGCTGCAGAAGCGGCCCGACCACCCCTTCGTGATCGAATGGCATCCGTTCCAGCTCAACCCCGACATGCCGGCGGGCGGCATGGAGCGGCGCGCCTATCTCGAAGCGAAGTTCGGCGGCAAGGAGGGGGCCGTGCGGGCCTATGCGCCGATCGTCGAGGCGGCGGCCGATGCCGGGCTCGAGATCAATTTCGAGGGCATCGCGCGCACGCCCAGCACGCTCGATGCACACCGGTTGATCCATTGGGCGGGACTCGAGCAGAAGCAGACCCATGTGGTGCAGGCGCTCTTCGAGGCCTACTTCGAAAAGGGCCGCGACATCGGTGACATCCCGACGCTCGTCGAGATCGGCACCGGCACCGGAATGGACGCGGAGATGCTGGAGCGGCTCTTCGCGGGCGACGCGGACCGCGACGACATCGCAGCGCGCGACGCCCATGCCCGTGCGCGCGGCGTCACCGGCGTGCCGACCTTCATCCTGGCGAACCAGCACGTCCTGCGCGGCGCGCAGCCGCCCGAGCTCTGGGGGCAGGTCATCGAGGAGCTGCTGGAGCAGATCGAGGCGGCGAAGGATGCCCCCGTGGAGACGCCCGAAGCGTGACGCGCGACCCCGAGAGCGCGCCACCGCCCCGGCCCGAGGCCCCGCCGCCGCCGGCTCCGCCCCGATCGGAGCCCCGGGTGGATCGCGCGCTCTCGAAGCCCGAGTTCGTGGCGCTGATGGCGATGACCTCGGCCACGATCGCCTTTTCCATCGACGCGATGCTGCCGGCGCTGCCGGCCATCGGGGCCGCGCTCTCGCCCGAGGCACAGAACGCGGCGCAGCTCGTCATCGTGGCCTTCGCGCTCGGTATGGGGATCGGCACCTTCGTGGCCGGGCCGCTCTCGGACGCGCTCGGGCGGAAGCGGGTGATGATCGGCGGTGCGGTGGTCTACTCGCTCGCCGCAGCACTCTGTACCGTGGCGCAGAGCCTCGAGATGCTGCTGGCGCTCCGGGTGCTGCAGGGGATCGGCGCCTCGGGGCCGCGGGTCGTGGCGCAGGCGATGGTGCGCGATCTCTATGCCGGGCGCGGCATGGCGCAGGTGGCGAGCTTCATAATGATGGTCTTCGTCCTCGTCCCCGCGATCGCGCCGCTCATCGGGGCCTTCATCGTCGCGGGCTTCGGCTGGCGTGGGGTGTTCTGGGCCTTCGTCGTCTTCTCGGCGATCTCCTCCGCCTGGCTGATGCTACGCCAGCCCGAGACGTTGCCGATCGAAGCCCGTCGCCCGCTTGAAGTCGCGAAGCTCCGGGCGGCGGTCGTCGAAGTGCTGAGCCACGGCAACGTCCTGCGGGCGATCCTGGTGCAGACGCTGGTGTTCGGCACGCTCTTCGCGACGATCATCAGCGTACAGCAGATCTACGCCGAGACCTTCGGGCGCGCCGAGAGCTTCCCGCTCTGGTTCGGCGTCGTCGCGCTCCTCTCGGGGATCGCCTCGCTCCTGAACGCTTCGATCGTCACCCGGCTCGGGATGCCGGTGCTCATCCGCGGCGCGCTCGCGTGGCACATGGCGCTGTCGGTGGTGCTGGCGCTCGCCTGGCTCACGGGGCTCTTGCCGGGGATCTGGGCCTTTGCCACGTTCGTCGTCTGGCAGGTAAGCGTCTTCGCGATGGCGGGCTTCTGCATCGGCAACCTGAACGCGCTGGCCATGCAGCCGATGGGGCATATCGCGGGTATGGCCTCCTCGATCATTTCGGCGGTGTCCACCGTGCTCGCCGTGACGGTCGCGGCCCCGATCGGGCTCGCCTTCGACGGCACGCCGGTCCCGCTCTTTGCCGGTGTGGCGCTTGCGGCGGGGCTCGGCCTCTTTCTGGCACGGAAGCTCCGGGAGATGGGCTAGGCGAGGCAAAAGTCTTCGCGGAAGACTTTTTGCAAGACTGTTCAGCGAACAGTCTTCGCCGCGCTCGAAGCGGGGAATTGCGCATCCTCGGATCGAGGGTTTCCGTCGCGATGTACCTTATGTCGACTGCGTCGTCCCGGTTCCGAGGGGGGGCGGTTCCCGGCGTTTCGCCCCGCCGGGAACCGATCTGACGGCACGAGGGGTCGCGCCTGTGGAAGTCAACGCGGCGCAGCGCGGAAAGGTCCATCGTCCGGGGTCAGTCTCCCTTGATCTTCGCGGCCCCGGCGTGGACGGCGAGATCGCGGGCGAGGCCGAACGCCCCCTTGATGCGATCGGCCTCCTTCGGGAAGTCGCGGATCAGGACGAGCTTGTCGCCCTTGATCTTGGCTGCGCCCTTCTGCGCCTTGATGAAGTCGACGAGGCCTTCAGGCCGGGCGAAGCGGTTGGCGAAGAACTCGACCGTCGCGCCCTTCGCGCCGACGTTCAGTTTCTCGATGCCGGCCGCCTTGCAGAGTGCCTTGATGCGCACGATCCGCAGGAGCACGTTCACCTCGCGCGGGAGGGGGCCGAAGCGGTCGATGAGCTCAGCGGCGAAGCCCTCGAGCTCGACCTTGCGGTCGAGCCCCGAAAGGCGGCGGTAGAGGCCGAGGCGCGTGTCGAGGTCGGAGACGTAGTCCTCGGGGATGAGGACGGGAACGCCGAGGTTGATCTGCGGCGACCAGTCGTCGGACAGGGCGTCGGGCAGGTCCGCCTTGCCCGCCTTCAGCTTGTCGATCGTCTCCTGCAGCATGGACTGGTAGAGTTCGAGCCCGACCTCCTTCATCTGGCCCGACTGCTCCTCGCCGATGATGTTGCCGCCGCCGCGCAGGTCGAGATCCTGGCTGGCGATGTTGAAGCCTGCGCCGAGCGCGTCGATGGAGCCGAGCGCCTTAAGCCTTCGTTCGGCGGCGGGCGTGAGCTTCGCGCGGGGTTTCGTCGTCAGGAAGGCATAGGCGCGGGTCTTGGAGCGGCCCACGCGGCCTCGGATCTGGTAGAGCTGGCTGAGCCCGAACATGTCGGCGCGCCAGACGACCATCGTGTTCGCGGTGGGGATGTCGATGCCGCTCTCGATGATGGTCGTCGACAGGAGCACGTCGTATTTGCCGTCGTAGAAGGCGTTCATCCGGTCGTCGAGATCGCCCGCCGCCAGCTGGCCGTGGGCGATGACGTAGCTGAGCTCCGGCAGCTGCTCGCGCAGGAAGGCCTCCATCTCGCTCAGGTCCGAGATGCGGGGGACGACAACGAAGCTCTGCCCGCCGCGGTAGTGTTCCCGCAGAAGCGCCTCGCGCACCTGTACGGTGTCGAATTCGCTCACGTAGGTGCGGATCGCGAGGCGATCGACGGGCGGCGTGCCGATGATCGAGAGGTCGCGCACGCCGGTCAGCGACATCTGCAGCGTACGCGGGATCGGCGTGGCCGAGAGCGTCAGGACGTGGACGTCGGTGCGCATCTCCTTCAGGCGCTCCTTGTGGGCGACGCCGAAATGCTGCTCCTCGTCGATCACGAGGAGGCCGAGATCGTTGAACTTCACCTGCTTGGCCAGCAGGGCGTGGGTGCCGATGGCGATGTCGACGCTGCCGTCGGCGATGCCGGCGCGTGTCTCGTTGGTCTGCTTCGTGGAGACGAACCGGCTCAGTTGCCGCACGGTGATCGGAAGGCCGCGGAAGCGATCCTCGAAGCTCTTGGCGTGCTGGCGCGCCAGCAGCGTCGTCGGCGCGATGACGGCCACCTGCTTGCCCGCCGTGGCGGCGATGAAGGCGGCGCGCATGGCGACCTCGGTCTTGCCGAAGCCCACGTCGCCCACGATGAGCCGGTCCATGGGCTGACCGGAAGCGAGGTCGGAGGCGACGTCCTCGATGGCCTGCAGCTGATCGTCGGTCTCCTCGTAGGGGAAGCGCGCGGCGAAGCCCTCGTACATGTCGGCGGGCGGGGCGAGCCGCGGGGCCTGACGCAGGGCGCGCTCGGCGGCGATGCGCATGAGCCGCTCGGCGATCTGGCGGATGCGTTCCTTCAGACGGGCCTTGCGCGCCTGCCAGGCTCCGCCGCCCAGCTTGTCGAGAAGGCCCTCCTCCTGCCCGTAGCGGCTGAGGAGTTCGATGTTCTCCACCGGCAGGAACAGCCGGTCGCCGCCGGCGTATTCGAGCGCGAGGCATTCGTGCGGGGCCCCGGCCGCCGTGACCGTCTCGAGCCCGATGAAACGTCCGACGCCGTGGTCGACGTGGACGACGAGATCGCCGGCCGAGAGCGCCTGCGCCTCGGTCAGGAAGTTCTCGGCCCGGCGCTTCTTCTTCTTGCCCCGGATCAGGCGTTCGCCCAGCACATCCTGTTCGGAAATCACCGTAAGCCGCGACGCACCGACCGGCCCCTCCCAGCCCCGGTCGAGCGCCCAGACGGCCAGGCCGACGTCGCCCTTCGAAACCTCTTCGAGGCGGCGGATGGCCTTGAGGCCGGTCACGCCCTGATCTTCCAGCAGACCCTGCAATCGTTCGCGCGCGCCGCCGGAATAGCTGGCGATGACGACACCGCCGTCCGTTCGCTTGTCGACGATATGGTCGGCGAGGGTGGCGAAGAGGCTCACGTCCTCCATCTGCCGCTCGGGGGCGAAGCTGCGCCCGATGCGTCCGCCTGCGTCGATCACGTTCGGGCCGGGGGCCGCCGGCAGGGGCGAGAGGTGCAGGGTCCGCGTCGTGGAGAGGACGCCCTCCAGCTCCTCGGGGTGCACGTAGAGCGTCTCGGGCCGGGCCGGCTTGTAGACGGAATCCACCCGGCCCTTCGCCCTCATCGCCTCGGCGCGGTTGTCGTACATGTCGGCGATCTGGGTCCAGCGCTCCGCGTGGTGACCGAGGGTGCCGTCGTCGAGCACGAAGGACGCCTCCGGCAGGTAGTCGGGCAACGTCTCGAGCTCGTCGTAGAAGAACGGCAGCCAATGCTCCGCCCCCTGCGCCTTGCGGCCCGCGCTGATCGCCTCGTAGAGCGGATCGTCGGTGCCCGCGGCCCCGAATTCGATGCGATAGGTCTGTCGGAAGCGGGTGATCGCCGGGCCGTCGAGGATGACCTCGGAGACGGGCGCGAGCTCGATCATCTCGAGCTGATCGGTGGTGCGCTGGCTGACGGGGTCGAAGCGGCGCAGGCCGTCGAGCGTATCGCCGAAGAGGTCGAGCCGGACGGGGGCTGTCTGCCCCGGCGGCCAGATGTCGATGATGCCGCCGCGCGGCGACCAGTCGCCCGGCTCCATCACGGTCGGCGTCTGCGTGAAGCCCATGCGCACGAGGAAGCCGCGCAGCGCATCCTCGTCGATCCGCTGGTTCAGCCGGGCCGAGAAGCCCGCGCCCTTGAGCACCTCGCGCGGCGGCAGCTTCTGCGTCAGCGCCGAGAGCGTGGTGAGCAGGATGAACTTCCCGGTGAACCCGTGGGCGAGGGCGGTGAGCGACGCCATGCGCGTGGCCGAGACCTCGGCCGCGGGCGACAGGCGGTCGTAGGGCAGGCAGTCCCATGCGGGGAAGCGTAGCACGGTGACGCCGCCCCGATGGGCGCGGAGCGCGGCGGCCATGGCCTCGGCCCGCTTGTCGTCGCGGGCGACGTGGACGACCGGCTGGCCACGCTCCAGCTCCCGCAGGAGGACGCGCGCATCGAACCCCTCGGGCGCGCCGCCCGCACGGATGTGTCCCGCGGGCAGGGCGGAGGGAGCGAGCGGGGCGGGGGCGTCGGCACTGTCGGGCATGGGGCGTCAGGTAACGACGGGCGGGCGCGTGTCAACCGTGCGGGGCGGGTGCGGGACGGATGACGGATGCGCGGGGCGAGAGCCGGGGATGCGCCGCCTACCCGTGCAGGACGCTCGAGTTCAGGTTGACCCACATGCCCCACATCGAGGTGACGAAGATCGACACGATCCCGACCATCTGGATCCAGCGGCGGGTGCGGAAGAGGAGGTTGCCGAGGTCCGGCGCGTCGAGGCCGTCGACCTGCCGGGCCGCGCGCAGCGTGATCCAGCCGACGATCGACATCGGCAGCACCAGAAGCAGGATCGCCTGGGCGAACTCGACTTCGTAGAGGAACCCGAGGAGCGCCAGCACGGTCACCAGGAAGAAGGTGAAGGCCGTGGTGATGAGCCCCGTGGCATCGGCAATGTAGAGGAGCCGCCGGGCCTGGATATTGGCGAGGACGTGCATATCGTGGAGCGACGGCTCGTGCCCGCGGGCCGCGCGGCGGACCATGTCGAAGGGCACCCCGATCACCCAGTGCGAGGTCGTCGACCACAGCACCGCCAGCACGATCCAGAACCAAAGGTTCGAGAACGACCGCATGTCGATGGCTTCGGTGACCACGGTGAGGAAGTAGAGGTCCAAGGGCGTCCGGTCTTTGGTTCGGCAGGTGCCCCGGTGTCGCGTGGCGGCCGCCGAATGGCAAGGCGGGGAGCGGTTGATCGCCGGCCGCGTCCGTGCGACCGAAGGGCAAGTGTCGCAAAGGTGCATCATGCCCGTTCTCCCGCCCGCTCCCTTCCCGCTGTCACGCCCGCGCCGGCTGCGCCGTACGCCCGCCCTGCGGGACCTCGTCCGCGAGGACCGGCTCTCGGTCGACGACCTGATCTGGCCGCTCTTCGTCTGCGACGGCGCGGGCGTAACGCAGGAGGTGGCCTCGATGCCCGGCGTGATCCGGCGGTCGGTCGACCTCATCGTCGAGGCGGCGGAGGAGGCGGCGGGCCTCGGCATTCCGGCGATCTGCCTCTTTCCCTACACCGACCGCGCGCTGAAGACCGACGGCTGCGAGGAGGCGTGGAACCCCGACAACCTGTCGAACCGGGCGATCCGCGCCGTGAAGGCGGCGGTGCCCGACATCGCGGTGATGACCGACGTCGCGCTCGACCCCTACAACGCGCAGGGCCACGACGGGATCGTCCGCGACGGCGAGATCGTGAACGACGAGAGCGTCGCGGCGCTCGTCAAGATGGCGCTTGCGCAGGCGGAGGCGGGGGCGGACATCCTCGGTCCCTCCGACATGATGGACGGACGCATCGGCGCGATGCGCGCGGCGCTGGAAGACGCGGGGCATACGGGCGTCACGATCATGTCCTACGCGGCGAAATACGCCTCCGCCTTCTACGGGCCCTTCCGCGACGCGGTCGGGGCCTCGGGCGCGCTGACGGGGGACAAGAAGACCTATCAGATCGACCCCCTGAACGGCGACGAAGGGCTGCGCTGCGTCGCGCGCGACCTCGCCGAGGGCGCGGACATGGTGATGGTGAAGCCCGGTCTGCCCTACCTCGACCTCTGTCGCCGCGTGAAGGATGCCTTTGCCGTGCCGACCTTCGCCTACCAGGTGTCCGGCGAATACGCGATGATCCGGGCCGCAGCCGCGAACGGCTGGATCGACGGCGAGGCTGTGATGATGGAAAGCCTGATGGCCTTCCGCCGCGCGGGCTGCGACGGGGTGCTGACCTACTTCGCGCCCGATGCCGCCCGTCGCCTCCGGGCCGGCTGACGAAGGCCAGGCCGCGCATGTCTTGCCGTTGCGGCAAGACGCCCCATCTATGTCGTCAGACGCGTCCAAGGGCCCTTGCGGTGCCGTGTGGCGTGCGACCTGCCGCATCCCGCGGGCAACCTGACAGGAGAACGACCATGCCCACCGGAACCGTCAAATGGTTCAACGAAACGAAAGGCTACGGCTTCATCGCGCCCGAGGGTGCGACGAAGGACGTCTTCGTCCATATCTCGGCCGTCGAGCGATCGGGGCTCACGGGCCTCGCCGAGAACCAGAAGGTGACCTTCGACATCGAGCCGGGCCGCGACGGACGGGAGATGGCGGTCAACATCGCGCTGGCCTGAGGAGGGACGAAGACCTTTCGTCGAAAGGTCTTCGAAAAAGTCTTCCCTGAAGACTTTTGCCCGTGCCTAGACCCCTACACCGATCGGGCATGTGATGCCGGTTCCGCCGATGCCGCAGTAGCCGGCCGGGTTCTTCGACAGATACTGCTGGTGGTAATCCTCGGCCGCGTAGAAGGGCGGGGCAGGGAGGATTTCGGTCGTCACGCTGCCGTATCCGGCCGCCCGCAGACGCTCCGCGAAGACGTCGCGTGACGTCCGGGCCGCCTCGGCCTGCGCGTCCGAATAGGTGTAGATGCCCGACCGGTATTGCGTGCCCAGGTCGTTGCCCTGCCGCATGCCCTGGGTCGGGTCGTGGCCTTCCCAGAAGACCTTGAGCAGATCGTCGTAGCCGATCTTCGCCGGATCGTAGATCACCCGGACGACCTCGTTGTGGCCCGTGCGGCCCGAGCAGACCTCGTCGTAGGTCGCGTTCGGCGTGTAGCCGCCCGCGTAGCCCACGAGCGTCATGTGGACGCCCGGCAACTGCCAGAACATCCGCTCCACGCCCCAGAAGCAGCCCATGCCGAACATCGCCTCCTCCATGCCCTCGGGCACCGCGTTCGAGAGCGGCGTGTCGAAGACATGATGCGTCCCGGCGGTGGGAATCGGGGTGGATCGGCCGGGCAGGGCTTCGGCCTCGGCGACCATTTCGGCTTTCTTGCGCTGGAAGAACATCATCTCGGGTCTCCTTTCGCTTTGATATGGGGTCGCTACTCGGCGATGGCGAGGGGGCGCGACAGGACCGTCTCCTGACCCTCGCGCGGATGCCGGGGCACGAGGAGCGACAGGCCGAACGAGGTGCCTGCCAGCCCCGCGGCCACGGCGAAGACGGCCACGGGCGAGGCCAGCCACAGAAGCCCGAGGAGCGCGGGCAGGAAGACGGCCGCTATGTGGTTGATGGTGAAGGCGACGGCGGCGGTCGGGGCGATGTCGCCCGGGGCCGCGATCTTCTGGAAGTAGGTCTTGATGGCGAGCGCCAGGGCGAAGAACACGTTGTTCACCACGAAGAGACCGGCGGCCGTCCAGACGCCCCAGTCGAAGAGGTAGAGCCCGGCGTAGAGCACGAAGACGGTGGTGAGGCCGCCGTATTCCACCAGCAGCGCCGCCCGTTCTCCGAAGCGGCCCACGGCACGCCCCACGAGCGGCGCGCTGACCATGTTGATGGCAAGCGTCACCATGTAGAGGAGCGTGACCTGATGGACGGGCAGGCCATAGCGCTCGACCATCATGAAGCCCGCGAAGACGACGAAGATCTGCCGCCGGGCACCCGACATGAACTGCAGGCAGTAGTAGAGCCAGTAGCGCCGCCGCAGGATCATCTTCTTGAGCTGCGGGTGCGGTGCCTCGAACTGCGGGAAGGCGAGATGCGCGACCAGCGCGGCGAGGGCGGTGAAGCCCCCGGCGAGCCCGTAGACGAGGCCGTAGGAGAGATCGAAGGTCTCCCACGTCAGGACGATCGCGCCATAGGCGAGGAAGGTCGCGCCGGAGCCCACGGCCAGGAGCGTGCCGAGCATCGCGGGCGCGCGGTCCTTCGGGAGCCACTGGAGCTGCAGCGACTGGTTCACCGTCTCGTAGTAGTGGAAGCCGATGGACGACAGGAGCGTCACGAGGAGAAGCCCGCCGAGCGAGGGGAAGGCCGCCGTGAGCGCCGTGGCGACGCCGAGGAGGGCGAGCGACGTGGTGGCGACCACCTGTTCGCGCATCACCATGATGACGAGGATGACACCGACGGCCAGGAAGCCCGGGATCTCCCGCACGGTATGCAGAAGGCCGATGTCGGCCCCGTCGAACGCCGCGACCTCGACCACGAAGTTGTTGAGGAGCGCCGACCATGTGGCGAAGGCCACCGGCATGATGAAGGCGAAGAGCATCAGGAGCGCCTCGGGCCTGCGCCAGCGTGGCAACTCCTCGGCGCGGGAGAGGGGGAGGATGCGCATGGCTCCGGCCTACGCCGATGGCCCTGTCTTGTCCACGGCGGGCGCTACTCGGGCGGGGCGTCTTCCAGCAGGACGGGCACGATGTAGCCGACATGGCGGTTGCTCGGATCCTCGGCGGCGGGCTTCAGGCGGACGTGGAGATAGCCGGAGTTGCTCCAGGCGTTCGGGCGGCCGTCGGTCCGGCCGTAGATGTAGTCGATGCTGGGCGGACCGTAGGGACTCGTCGCGGCGCGTTCCGACAGGGGCGGGATCCAGAGTGCGAGGCCGGAGGTCTGCGGGCTGCCGAAGCGGGCGATGCCGTAGCCTTCGGTACCGGCCTCGTCGTCGAAGTAGGCACCGTAGAGTGCCATATTGAACGCGGGCAGGATTTCCCCGTCGACCTCGATATCGTTGCGTTCGAGAATCACGAACTCGCCGCCGTATTCGTTGCCGAAGTAGTGGGCATGGTCGGGGACGGGCACGCCTTCCATCGGGTTCAGCCCCTCGAAGGACGGCACGCCCTCGGCGGGAGAGGGCTGTCCGAAGGTCACGAGGGCGAGCGCCAGAAGAAGCCTAGCTGCCGGGGATCTGCCATATGTCCTCATCGAAATGGTCTCCGTCTGGGTTGTAGCTCATGGTGTTCTGGAATGGCCGGTAGTCGATGTTCGCCGCCGGGAGCATGTCGAGGTAGGGGACCGGCCCGAACCAGCTCCATTCGCCGGCGACGTTCACCTTGTAGGAGAAGTAGAGACAACTGTTGGTGCTCAGACTGTAGTGCTGGTTGGGATCGTTTCTGAAATTATCTACAAAATCGGTCGCTTTCACGTATGAGTCGCGCCCGCATGTGTGGTCGACGTTGCCGTGACAGTATGTGCCTCTGCCTGATCTTCGGGTGATTTCCCGAATGGCAACATGCAGGTTTTCTTCCGTCGGCCACCCGTTCTCTTCCAGAACAAGGCCTAAGATCGGGTAGTCCCGCACGTTTCCCTGCGCCGTCGGGTTCCCGCCCTCGACATGATAGCGCCCGTACTCGTAGTAGTGCGCCGCCGTCGGGCCGGTGCCGCCCTTGATGATCAGGACACCGGCATGACCGGCGGGGACGTAGAGATCCCCGTCGTCGTCGAACTTGTCCAGACCCCAGCCCGTCGGCGAGGTCTGCCCCTCGCGGGCGAGCGTCCCCTCGGTTCGTGCGCCGCCGCCGACCTCGATCGGGTAGAAAGGCCAGATGCAGATGATGCAGATGTCGGGCTTGCAGCTCATCTCCATGCCTCCTGTCTGTCGATCATACGGGCAAGGTATCGCAGCGTCGTCGCGCGTATGAAAGGCGTGAGCGCGCGATCGGCGGCGACGCTCCGACAGAGCCGGCAGGCGTCACTCTCGGGGGGCAGGTCGATGAGCCGCTCGAGCGTCCCGTCGCTCAGATGCGGGTTGAGCGCGGTCGCCCCGAGGAGCGGCAGGAGCCAATGATCTCCCACCATGTGCCGAAGGGCGGGCGCGACGCGGGGGCGGGCGGCGACGGATCGCGTCAGGTCCCGCAGGCCAAACGGGAGGATCGGCGGACCCGCGCGGGCGGACGGCTCCTTCAGGGTCAACTGGTGGAGCTGGCCGTCGGCCACGAAGAAGGCCGTATCGACCGGCTGGAGAAGGTTGATCGGCCAGCCGTCGATCCATGGCCCGTCGTCGAGACCGGCGATCGCGCGCCAGACGATGCCGTCCCAGAACCGCCAGAACCCCCAGTTGCCCGCGGCGTCCTGCAGGCGCAGATATCGGCGCAGGTGGCGCTTCAGATCGTCGAGAGGGAGGGCGCAGCGCAGGATCAGCCCGGTTTGCGGTCCCCACCATGTCCAGTGTGTGTCGTCGTCCGTCAGGAGCCCGCGCGTCAGATCGGAGCCCGCATCGAGCTGCACGAGCCAGGGGGCCTTGTCGCCCCATTCGTCCCGTGCATCGCCCTGGAACAGGCAGCTGTGGCTCAGGCCCGATGCTGCGAGCCCTTCGGACAGGCCGTCGATCAGTGATCCGTCGAGAACGGCGAATGTCGTGCCGCGCGTCTTCCCGAAGAGAAGGGGACGCATGGTCGGGGGCACCGTCAGGCGGTCTCCCATCGCGTTGTCGGCGGCGAAGGGGCGCAGTCCGGGATGGAGAACGAGATCGAGGTGTCGCATGTCGGCTCGTCGCGGCGTCGTGTTTCGAGGCGTGGCGGAGCGCGTGCGGACGGTCAACCGCAGGACGAGCGGCAAGTCAGGGGAAGCGGTCAGCCGCCGTGGAAACGCTCTCCGAGGGGCGGCCTCGGGCATCGAATGAATAGGATCGCGGCCCGGCGTGTTATCCTCCCGATCGGCCCCGGAGGAGGGCCTGTCGACTACTCATGAAGGGAGCCAAGCATGAAAATTCTCACCCTATTCGCCGCCCTGTCCCTGGCAGCGGTGACACCGGCGCTGGCCGACGGTCACAAGACCCCGTCCGCCGAGGGCACGTCGGTCTATTTCATCGGTCTGGCCGACGGTGACACCATCGAAAGCCCGGTGACCGTGCGTTTCGGCCTGAGCGGCATGGGGGTCGCCCCCGCCGGCACCGAGGCGGAGAACACCGGTCACCACCACCTCCTGATCAATCGCGCGCCTTTCGGCGAGGGCGAGGAGGATGAGCTGGAATACGGCATCCCGGCCGACGACAACCACATCCACTTCGGCGGCGGGCAGACCGAATACGTGCTGGAGCTGCCGCCGGGCGAGCACACGCTGCAGCTTGTCCTGGGCGACCTCAACCACGTCGCCCATGCCGACCCGATCATGAGCGAGCAGATCACGGTCACCGTCGCCGAGTAGTCCGCCATTCTCTTGATAAAGACGCCGCCCTGTAGCGGGCGGCGTTCGATGTCTCACTGCCAGGCGAAACGGCCTGTCCCATGGCCCGTGTCGTCAGCGCAGGTTGAAGGTCCCGGAATTGCCGTTTCCGCGATCCCGTGTCAGCCGGACCTGTCCGGGGCGCAGCTCCGCAAGCTGGCAGTCGCGCCTGTTGAGGCTTTCGGGCTTCAGACCGGCCGTCCAGGTGCGGCACCAGTAGCCGCCGTCGAACGACCACGTCCCTGCAAGCGGTCCGTTTCCATAGGTGCCGCCCATCGTGCCGTCGGCGTTGAGGCGGAAGAAGCGCGCGTCGCCGTCGCTCACGTTCACGATCTTGCGGCCAACCGTTGCCGCGGAGAAGGCGGCCCCGTCGGTAACGCGGACGAAGGGCGCGTCTCCCGCGGATGTCGTTTCGACGCAGCCGGCGATGCCGATGGCCGCGATCATCGCGATGGAAGGTGTGAGTTTCATGGATGTGTCCCCTTTTCGTTGGTGCCGGCGTGGTCGCCGGTCAGCCGGACCTTCACTTTCGGACGGGGTCACGCCAACTTATCGAAACCGATACCGTCAGAGGTTGAGAAGGCCCGCGCGAAGGGCGATCGCGATGGCCTGTTCGCGCGTGGCGGCGCGGAGTTTGCGCCGGGCGGAGGCGACATGGACGCGCACGGTGACCTCCGCGATGCCGAGTTTCCACGCGATCATCTCATTGCGCAGGCCCGCCGCAAGGAACGAGAGGATGTCGCGTTCGCGCACCGAGAGGTCCGTGAATTGAAAGGGGGTGGCACCCGGGCTGCGGGACGTGTGGGGCGGCCGTATCGAATTGCCAAGGATGGCGGCGAGGATCTTGTCCGACCGGGTCGGCGGAGGTGCGTCATGGGGACGCGAGAGGGTCACGCAGATCACGCTCGGGCTGCGGGGTCGGGTCATCGCGTAGGAGTCGAGGGTCCGGTAGTCCCAGCTTACCAATTGATCTCTCAGCGACCGCGCCCGCTCGCCATCGGATCCGAAGCCAGAGATATATCCGTCCGTCATCCGGCTGACCGTCTGCCCCGCCCGCGCGGCAAGCAGGAGGCCGTCGAGCTGCACGAAGTCCTGCGCGAGATAGTCCTGAAGCCAATCGACCTGCATGGAGCTGCGGAACCACCAGGGCAGTCCCGACACACGGTCGACTTCGGCGACGTTGAGGGCATTCGCACCTTTGGCCCGAACGAAGGTATCGGCTTTCAGCCAGGCCTCGTCGTCTGATGTGGCCCCCGAAAGGGAATCGACCACATCGACGATTGCGTTCAGATCGGGTGCCGGCATTCGGGGTCTTTTCAGCGGTCGATGACCTGACCCTAGGGAAGGTGCGCCACCCTGTCACCCTTGCCCATGCGCCGCGGAAGACCCGCTGCGATCCGGAAACGAAAAAGGGCCGCTCCCGAAGGCGCGGCCCCTGCTCGTGTCGAAGGCGGGCGGACCCGCTGCGCCTTTAGTTCTGGGCGTAGTATTCGATGACGAGGTTCGGCTCCATGACGGCGGCGTAGGGCACGTCCGTCAGGCCCGGGGTGCGCACGAAGGTCGCCGTCAGCTTGGAGTGGTCGGCCTCGACGTAATCGGGCACGTCGCGCTCGGCCATCTGGGTGGCTTCGAGAACCAAGGCGAGCTGCTTCGACTTGTCGCGAACGGCGATCACGTCGCCTTCCTTCACGCGGTAGGAGGCGATGTTCACCTTCTTGCCGTTCACCGTGACGTGGCCGTGGTTCACGAACTGACGCGCGGCGAAGATCGTCGGCACGAACTTGGCGCGGTAGACGACGGCGTCGAGGCGGCGCTCCAGCAGGCCTATCAGGTTCTCACCGGTGTCGCCCTTGACGCGGGCGGCCTCGGCGAAGATGCGCTTGAACTGCTTCTCGGTCAGGTCGCCGTAGTAGCCCTTGAGCTTCTGCTTGGCGCGCAGCTGAAGGCCGAAGTCCGACAGCTTGCCCTTGCGGCGCTGGCCGTGCTGGCCGGGGCCATATTCGCGGCGGTTGACGGGGCTCTTGGCGCGGCCCCAGATGTTCTCGCCCATACGGCGGTCGATCTTGTACTTGGCAGACGTGCGTTTGGTCACGGCTGATCTCCTTCTGTGACGCGCACCTTCGGTACGCTTTGAAGGGCGTTGTCCTCTGGGCGATCTGCGCCCTGACAGGAGTCCCCTTGCGGGGCCCACCAACACCAATGAAGCGCGCCCTTAGACCGGGGTGCGCGGGGTGTCAACACGGCGGCGGTTCAGGGGGCGAGGTAGCGCGGCGCGCCGGCGTGGCGCTGGATCGCGAGTTCGGCCGACGACAGGCAGCGGCGCGCGTGCGGGCCGTAGACGGTATCGTCGTGGTCGATGCCGGGCACCTGGGCGGTGAGGTCGTCGAGATCGGCCGGGTCGACGTGCCCGAGGTCCGCGTCGCCGGGGTGGAAGCTCTCGACCCAGAGGCCGTTCGCGCGGAGAACCTCGTGCCGGCGTGTCAGGACGTGCATGTAGATCGCCTCGGTCGCGCCGTGGTCGACGGTGACGTGGCGATCGTCGATCAGGTCCTGCGCGGCGACGAGCACCTCGGGCGTGTTCCAGAGCGCGCGCGGGGCCGCGCCCGACAGCAGCACCTGGTGCCCCGGCGACAGCGTGATCGCGCCGTGGTCGCCGAAGCTGCCGGCGCGCAGGCGCACGGGGCGCAACTCGGGCATGGCATACATCCGCGCGCCCGACACCCGGCGCAGGCCCATCCAGATCACCTCTTGCGGGCCATTGTCGCGGGTGAGGACATGGTCGCCGGGATAGAGATCCTCGACCTCGCGCGGGCCCTCGGGCGTGTCGATCAGGGTCCCCGCGGTGAAGCAGAGCGTCTTTTTGCCGGGCCGCGGCTCGGGCAGGTGCGGGGCCTGCGCGATTTCCAGATCGGTGTTGGGCGGCGGAAGATCGGCGTCGAAAACGAGAAGCGCCTCGTCGTGGGCAAGCGGCACGAGTTCGGCGGCCCAGCGGGTGGTGCCGTCGGTCAGGACGAGCGCGTCGGGGTTCTCGGCCGGCTCCACCTGCGCAAGCGGCAGGGCGGCGGTGCCCCGGCCCCGGCCCAGCTTGGCAACGGTGCGGGGCACGCGGGCGCGCAGCTCGGCCTGACCCTCGGCCCCGTTCAGCAGGAGCGCGGCGCGCGCGCCGTCAAGGCGAACGGGTGCGCCGAACCAGCGGAAGGTCGCGCCGATCGCAAAGGGCGTGCGGGCGGATGAGAACGCCCCATCCACCCGCGCCTGAACCGTGGAAATGACTTGTGCCCCCGCACATGTCCCCAACATGCCCACCCCAATTTTACCGACTGTTTTTATTGTCGTTTTTGCGGCCACTGCCCGGCCAATACAAAAGTCTTAACGCATCGGTGATTCGCGCGTCAAACATTGTTTCGTTCCTGATTCGAATTTTATTCGAATCGAGTCGAAAGCGCTTGCGAATTCGGCTGCGAATAGATCAGGGCGGCGGTATCGAAGCCGTTGAAATCGAGCACTTCGAGCGCCGCGCGTCGCCGGTCGGCCGGTAGCATGGGCGAGCGGTCGAGGATCTGCCCGGCGGTGCCGTCGGGGGCGACCACGATCGCCGTGCGATAGCCCGTGTCCGTCCAGAGCACCCAGAGCGGCCCGTCGGGGCCCTCAAGGCGCCCGAGCGGGGCGACATCGAGACGGTCGGTCGTCGCCGCGCCCGTCGGGCAGGCCGTCCGGCGGGCGAGCCCGGTGCCCTCCGCCGCGACGGTGAGGCGCGCGCCGGCGCAGCCGGGCGTCCCCGGAAGGCGCGCGACCTCGTGCCAGCTGCCGGCGAAGGCGCGGGCGTCGAAATCGGCCTTCGAGGCGATCGGCACGCGCGGATCGCGCCAAGTCGGCCGCGTGGTGATCGACGCGGTCCCGCAGGCGGTCAGCAGAACCAGAAGGGGCAGGACGGCGCGCGCGGTTTTCATCGCGGCATCGGGATCTCGACCATGGGCGAACCGGCCAGGATCGCCCGGGCGTTCGGGGCCATGAGGGCGGCGAGCGCCGGGTCCTCGCTCCGCAGCCCGCCGGTATAGGTGCCGTAGGCCGGCAGGATCATCCGCGCATCGTCGCGCAGGAAACACGGCCGGGATACGGCCCGCCCGCGCAGCCGCATCCGCGCCTTCGGGTGGTAGTGCCCCGAGACCTCCGGCCCAGGCCCGTCGCCCGCGATGTGGCGGAAGGTGACATCGGCGCAGGTCACCGCCTCGGCCGCGGTGCCCGGGAGGCCGGTCGGGGCCGGGTCGTGGTTGCCCGTCACCCAGATCCACTCGCGCCCGCGTGCCAGTACGGTCAGCGCATCCCGGTCGGCGGGGGCGAGCGTGGCCGCGGCGGCCATGTCGTCGAAGGTATCGCCCAGGCTGACGACCGCGCGCGGGGCCGTCTCGGCCACGTCGGCGGCCAGCCGGGCGAGCGTGTCGCGCACCTCGTAGGGCGGCAGGAGCGCGCCCCCATCGCGGGCAACACGGTCGGATTTGCCGAGGTGCAAATCGCTCACGACCAGAAGGCCCTCGGAGGGCCAGTGAAGCGCCCCGGAGGCGCGCGCGACCATGGCATGGCCGGCGAAGGTGAAAGCGTGATCGTCCCGCATGGAACAGATGAATCACGGGCCGGTGCCGGGTTCAAGGGTGCGAGGGCTCAGTCGGGCGGTAGCCCCGCCTCGGCCATGAGCCGCGCGGCCTCCTCGGCCATCATGCGGCCCTCGGCCTTCCCCTTGATCGGCACGCGCCCCATCTCGAGGAAGAGCGGCGCGGCGAGGGGGGAGACCCGGTCGAGCGCCACGTGGTCGATCCGGTCTTCGACCGTATCGAGCAGGAGTTCGACGCGCCCGAAGTCGATGTGCCCCCGCATCGCCTCTTCCTCGGTGATCCGCAGCATCAGGTGCTCGGGGTCGTAGCGGTGCAGCGTGTCGTAGAGGATGTCGGACGAGAACGTCGCCTGCTTGCCCGACGACCGCTTGCCGGGAAAGTTCCGGTCGATCAGGCCGGCGATGATCGCCGCGTTGCGGAAGGTGCGCTTCATCACCGCGTTGCCCTGCAGCCAGCCGTCGAGCGCCGCGCGGATGCCGTCGTTCGCCATGAGCGGCGCGACCTCGGTCACCGGCCGCAGCCCCCAGACGAGCACCGCGTAATCCGTCGCCACGAAGCCGAGCGGATCGAGGCCCGCCTCCTCCATCCGCCGGGTCACCAGAAGGCCGAGCGTCTGCATCGCGTTGCGCCCGCAGAAGCCGTAGAGGCAGAGGTGCTCGCGCCCGTCGCGCGGGAAGGTCTCGGCCAGAAGGCGGCCCGGCTCCGGCATCCGCGACCGCGTCAGCTGCAGATCGAGCCACTCGCGCGTGTGGTCGGGGAAGGCGCGGAAGTCGCCGGCGTGCAGGATCTCCTGGATGCGGTCGGCAAGCTGAACCGAGGTGGACCACTTGTATCCCATGAAGGTCGCGACCTTGGGCTCCTTCGACGGGTTCGGGCTGACCTCGACGATCAGTTCGCGCAGCCCCTCGAAGCGCACGACCTGCCCGCCCATGAGGAAGGTATCGCCCTTCGAGAGCGTGGCCGCGAAACCCTCCTCGACCTCCCCCAGCGGCAGGCCGCCGCGGCCCCGGAAGCGCACCTTGAGCGTATCGGTGTCGATGATCGTGCCGAGGTTCATGCGGATGAGCCTCGCCGCCCGCGGATCGCGCAGGCCCCATGTGCCGTCCGCGCGCTGCTTCAGGCGCTGGTAGCGGTCGTAGGCCCTAAGCGCGTAGCCGCCAGTGGCCACGAAATCGAGGCAATCGTCGAAGGCGGCGCGGCTCAGCGTGGAATAGGGGCCGACGCTGCGCACCTCCTCGAAGAGCGTGGTCGCGTCGAAATCCCCGGCGCAGGCGACGCATGCGATGTGCTGGCAGAGGACGTCGCGCGGTCCATCGAGGCGCAGGTCGCCGTCGAGCGTGCCGTCGCGCACCGCGTCGAGCGCGGCGACGCATTCCACCACCTCGAAGCGGTTGGCGGGCACGAGCCGCGCCTTCGACGGCGCGTTGTAACGGTGGTTCGCGCGCCCGATGCGCTGCACCAGGCTCTTGACCTTCTTCGGGGCCCCGATCTGGATCACGAGGTCCACGTCGCCCCAGTCGATCCCGAGATCGAGCGAGCCGGTTGCCACGATCGCCCGCAACTCGCCCGCAACCATCGCCGCCTCGACCCGCAGCCGCGCCTCGCGGGCCAATGCGCCGTGATGGATACCGATCGGCAGGGCCTCTTCGTTGGCGAGCCAGAGGTGGTGGAAGAAGACCTCCGCCTGCGCGCGGGTGTTGTGGAAGATGAGCGTCGTCTTGTGCCGCTTCACCGCCTCCAGCACGTCCGGGATCGCATAGCGCCCGCCGGCACCGGCCCAGGGCGGCGCGTCGCGCGTCTCCAGCATTGCGATGTCGGGCGCGGGGCCCGGATCGGCGCGCAGGATCGGACAGGGATCGGGGTGACGGGCGAGGTAGTGGGCGATGACGGCGGGTTCGTCCACGGTGGCCGAGAGCCCCACGCGCCGGAGCCCCGGGGCAAGCGTCTGCAGCCGGCTGAGGCAGAGCATCAGTTGATCGCCCCGCTTGCCTTCGGCCAGCGCGTGGATTTCGTCGACCACGATGCGTTTGAGCCCCGCGAAGGTGCGCGCTGCATCGGGGTAGGAGATCATCAGCGCCAGGCTCTCGGGCGTCGTCAGCAGGATATGCGGCGGGTCCGCGCGTTGCCGCTTGCGCTGCGTCTGGCTGGTGTCGCCGGTGCGATCCTCCACCCGGATCGGCAGGCCCGCCTCCTCGATCGGCATCGCGAGGTTGCGCTTGATGTCGTTCGCGAGGGCCTTCAGCGGGCTGACGTAGAGCGTGTGCAGCCCCGTGTGCGTGCCGTCCGCCAGCTCGGTAAGCGTCGGCAGGAAGCCCGCCATCGTCTTGCCTCCGCCCGTCGGCGCGATCAGCAGGAGCGACGGCTCATTCGCGCGGGCGAGCATCTCCGCCTGATGGGGATGCAGCGACCAGCCGCGGTCGGCGAAATAGCGGGCGAGGGGGGCAGGCAGATCCATCGGTTCGAACCTAAGCTCCCTGCCTCACGGGGAAAGGGGCAGGCCGGAGGGCCTGCCCCAGATGACCCGCCGGTGGGTCAGCCTTGGGATGGGATGAATGAGCCGGCGGGAGGCGTGCCGGCCTTGGGAGCCGGGCTTCGGAGGACGTCAGCGACGGGCGAGTTCGATGTCGTAGAGCGCCGCGATCCGCTCTGCGGCGAGGATCTCCATTTCGGCGAGGCGCGCGGCTTCCGTCCCGGGCAGGGAGCGCTGCCGGACGGCCTGACTTTCGGCCAGGATGCGCGACTGCGCGGCGATGGCGGCCTGCAATTCGTCCTCCGTCATCTTCTCGACCGAGGCGACGATCATCGGATGCAGCGTCCCGGCGTCGCAGCCGATGTCGGCGCAGGCCCTTTCGAGCGCGCCGCCGAGTGCCGCGATCTCCGCCTCGATGTCACGGGTGCGGGCGACGAACTCGATGTCTTCGATATCGCTGTCGGTGAAGGCGGTATAGCGCGCGGGGCCGCCGTCGAGGTCGTTGACGATGACCATCGCCGCCGCGAGCGAGGTGACGATGGCGGTCACCGGCATGAGGAACATGGAAAACCGCAGCCGCCGCGGCGCGTCGTCGAGTTTGCTCATCTCGGAACCCTTCTGCTCGGGCGCGCTTTTGATGCGCGTTGGGAAACAGCTACGGACGAAACAAGGCGAAAATCGGGCAACCTGCGGCGGTCCGGCCACGGCCATGACATTGGGAACGGGGAGGGGCGTCCCCGGCCGCCGACGGACAGGCACGGGGAACGGAGCCGAAACAGCAGGCACCGGAACGGCTTAGCGCCTGGAGGCGAGCTGTTGCGTGTAGTGGTGGGCGATCCGCGCGGCGGAGGCGAGTTCCAGGAAGGCCAGGTCGGCCGCGTTCGAACCGGGTGCCGCGGCGTCGTAGCTGCGCTGCCCCCGTGCCAGAAGGCGCATCTGCGCCCAGCGGGCGGCACGCAATTGCTCGGCGTCCATCTGCCCGGCGTAGGCCGTGATCATAGGATGTAGCGCGATGGTATCGCATCCCGCGAGAACGCAGGCGTCGGCGATCGCGGCCGTGACTTCGGCTTCTGTGAAGGTCGTGAACTCGATTGCGGTCACGCCCTCGATGCGCGTTTCCCGTGCCGCGGTCTCATCGGGCCTCTGGTCGAGGGCGGCGACCGTTGTCGCGGTCGTCACTGCCGCGACGACGGCGGGGATGACGAAGCGGCCGATCCGTGTGAGCGGGCGTGACGTGGGGTCTGGACTGGTGCCGGGGGTCGTATCGTCGACCATGGTGTCCTCCGTTGGTAGGCTCCGTTCTGGAGCGGGATACCGGGAGGATGCCGGGGCAATTGGCCCAAACCGGGGCGATATCGCCCGCGTTTTGCGAAAGCGCCGCTGCAGGAATACATCCATGCAGCGATCTTTCTCGTGTCTGTGCGAGGGAGGGCCTGACGCCCTCAGTGGACGATCTCGACTTCCTCGACGAAGAGGTTGGCCCAGGCGCGATCCACCAGTTCGGGCGTCATCCGGTAGGGCAGGCCCTCGAAGTCGCAGGCGGCGATCATCTGGTCGATCAGGAAGACGCCGTGGAAGTTGGCGTAGACATTGTTGATCTCGGGATAGCGCTTCTTGAGCAGGTGCACGAGCGCGGCCTCGTCGAGCTCGAACTTCTTCTTCTTGGCGACCATGGCGAAGATCTTGAGGAACTCCGCCTGCGTCGGCCCGTCGATCAGCACCTTGAAGAAGATCCGGCGCAGCGCCGCCTGATCGAAGATCTTGTTGGGGTGGAAGTTCGTGGAGAAGACGACGAGCGTGTCGAAGGGCACCTCGAACTTCTCGCCCGATTGCAGGGCGAGGATGTCGTAGCCCATCTCCATCGGGACGATCCACCGGTTGATGATCTTCTGCGGCGGCTCCGCCTGACGGCCGAGGTCGTCCACGATGAAGACGCCGCCCGAGGACTTCAGCTGCAGCGACGCCTGATAGGTGCGTGCGACCGCGTTGTAGTTGAGGTCGAGCATGTCGAGCGACAATTCGCCCCCCGTCATCACCGTCGGCCGTTGGCAGAGGAGGTAACGGCGGTCGACCCGCCGGTTCACCTTGCGCAGCTCGCTGACGTTCTCCTCCTGCGCGACGGCAGTGTGCACGATCGGGTCGTAGAGCGTGATGACCTGGCCCGCGTATTCGATCGCGTGCGGGATCCAGATGTTGTCGCCAAGCGCCGCGCGGATGCCTTCGGCGATGGAGGATTTGCCGTTGCCCGGCGGCCCGTACATCAGCACCGAGCGGCCGGAGCCGACCGCCGGACCCAGCTGATCGAGCAGGTTGTCGGGCAGGATGAGATGACCCATCGACTTCAGGAGAAGCTGACGCGTGATCTGGATGTTCTTGACCGACTGCGCGCGCACCTGCGCCTTGTAGCGTTCCAGCGGGACGGGCATCGGCCCGTAGTATTCCGACTGCGCCAGCGCATCGCCCGCCCGGGCCTTGCCCGCGTCGGTCAGCTGGAACCCCATCTCGCCCGAGGAGCCGGCGTGCAGAGTACCGGTCGCCTGCATGAGCCCGGCATCGCGCGCCTGGTCGATGAGTTCCTGCGTGAGACCCGTCGTCAGGCAGATCGCCTCGGAGATCTCGCGCGTCGTCTCGACCGATTTGCGGAACACCGTCTTGAGGAGGATATCGCGCAGCATCGTGCCGGTCAGGCCTGTGTCGACGAGGGTGCGGGGCTGCTCGGGCGCGGGCACGCCCAGTGCGGCGGGGTCGGGGCGCATGTTCATGGGCTTCTCCTCCGGGGCCTTCCTAGGGCAGGGGGGTTACGGTTTCCTGAAGATCGCGGTCATCCGGCGAGCGCGCCGAAGGCAAAGTAGCTGCTGACCGTGGGCGCGAGGGCCAGACCGAAGGGCACGTAGCCCTTGCGGTCCTCGGCGAACCAGATCCAGTCGGGCTTCGCCCGCCGCAAGGCACCGCTGCGCCGGGCGACGAACATGCCCAGAAGCAGGATCACCGACCAGACCGCGTAGAGGAGCGCCACCGCGCTCACATCCGGCAGCGCCACGAAGGGCGCGACGGCGGCGATGTACTTGGCGTCGCCCGCCCCCATGCCGATCGTCATCGTCAGGCCGAAGCAGATGACGAGCATCACGACGAAATGCAGGTAGCGCCATGCATAGTCGGAGAGCGGCATCACGAAGAGACCGGCCACCACGAAGATCGCCAGCATGGCGAGGACCGCGCCGTTCCTGATCTTCATGGTCAGCAGATCCGTCCAGATCACCCAGAGCGTGACCGGCAGGGTCAGCAGGCCGAAGACGGTCGCCTGCATCGGCGTGATCGCCAGCGTCGAGAGCATCTCCATCGGGTTCGCCTCAGCCGAGGGCCTGAAGCGCGCGCTGCGCGGCCTCGAAGTGGCGGGGATGGGTGTCGATGGCGTCCTGCAGGAGGTTGCGCCCGATGTCGACGTCGCCCTGCTTGACAGCGGCGAGGCCCGCGGTGTGCAGAAGCTGCGCGCGTTCCTCCTGCGACATCGGGACGGCCGGCAGCGTGTAGGTGCGCCGCGCCGCGCGGGCGAGCACGAGGTTGTTCTTCGCGGTGAAGAGCGTCTCGTCGTAGGTGATCGCCTCGGTAAAGAGCCGCTCGGCGGCCTCGCTGTCGCCGCGCGTGAGCTTCGAATAGCCCCAGTTGTTCATCACCCCCGCGGGCGTCGTCGTCAGGCCGACGGCCGTTTCGTAGAAGCTGTCGGCGCGGTCCCATTGCTGGTTGCTGTCGGCGACCATGGCCTCGAGCCGGTAGCGGGCGAAGGTCTCGTGGGTGGGCGGGATCGTGTCGAGCACGACCTTGGCCGCGGCCCAGTCGGAATTTCGGATCATCGCGTCGGCGAGAAAGACGAGATCCTCGTTGTTCGATTCCTCGTGGTCGACGATCTCCTGCCAGGCGCGTTTGCCTTCGGTGTTGCGGCCCGCCTTGATAAGCGCGCCGGCCAGGTCGCGCTGTTTGCCGATGTCGTCGGGATCGTCGGCGACCTGGCGCTGGAAGTAGGCCACGGCCTCGCGCGGGTCGGCCACGGTGAGCATGATGTCGCGGATGCTGTCGGCTTCGGCGCGGGCGGCCCCGTTGACGGCGCGGGTCACGTCGGTCTGCCCGAGTTGGCCGCAGGCCGACAGGGCGAGGCTCCCTCCGAGGAGAAGGGCGAGAAAACCAGGATGGCGCATTTTGCGTCCTTTTCTGCTCGATGCCTTCGGTTCTTATGGGAACTGGCCGTCCGGTGACCGAAGATCGTAGACCCCGGTGCCCCGCCGCGCCAGCGTGAAGGCTTCATCTTGGGCGACAGCGTAGCCGCCATTTTCGATTTTTGCACTCGCAACGCGCAGGTTGCGCAGGATTTCCGGCGAGGGTTGCAAAGCGAACGCAGTCTCGAAGACGCGCAAGGCCTCGCCGGTCTTGCCCTGCTCGAGGAGCGCGACCCCGAGGTCGTTCCACGCCGGCCCGTTGCGTGGCTCGGCCTCGACCACCTCCCGCAGGAGGCGTTCGGCCTGCCCGAGACGGCCGAGACGGATGTTCGCGCCCGCGATCGCCGCCTTGACCTCGGGCGTGAGCCCTTCCGGTCCCGCGGCGGCGCGCAGGTAGCTGTCGAGGGCGAGGTCCGGCTCGCCCGCCGCAAGAAGCCGGTCGCCGACGATGAGGGGGTCGACCACGTCGTCGCCTCGCGCGAAGCCCGGCGCGGTCAGCGGATCCTCGGCCAGCGCGCCCCGCGCGGTCACACCGGACTGGCAGGCCGAGAGCGCGGCCGCGGCGAGGAGGAGAAGGACGCGCCGGCCCATCAGAACGCCGCGTTCCCGGAGAGCGCGTCGGCGATTCCGTGCAGCGACGGGCCGATGAGGATGATGAGGAGCGGCGGCACGCAGAACATCATGGTGCCCACGGTCAGCTTCGTCGGCAGCACGTTGGCCTTCTCCTCGGCGCGCATCACCCGCTTGTCGCGCATCTCGGAGGCATAGACGCGCAGGGCGTCCGCGATCGAGGTGCCGAAGCTCTGGGACTGGATGAGCACGGTCACGAAGCTCGTGATGTCGTTGATGTCGCAGCGCTCGGCCATGGAACGCAGGACCGCGGGCTTGTCCTTGCCGGCCTTCATCTCCTGCGCGACCATCAGGAACTCGCCCGCGAGCGCGGGGTAGGAGGGCTCGATCTCGGTCGCCATGCGGATGATCGACTGGTCCAGCGACTGGCCCGCCTCGACGCAGACGAGCAGCAGGTCGAGCGCGTCGGGGAAGCCCTCCTGGATCTCTTCCTGACGTTTGCCCACCCGCTTCTGCACCCAGTAGCGCGGGGCGTAGTAGCCGACGAGGCCGGGCCCGAGCACGTAGAGCAGCTTCATGTGCGCCGGGGTCTCGTCGCCCGCGAGGAAGAGCATGTAGATCGCGCCGAGCACCATGAGCCCGATGCCGAGCAGGAACTGGGCCGCCGTCAGCGTGCGCACCGCATCCTTGTGCGGGTAGCCCGCGCGGATGAGCATCGTGCGCGTCGCCGAGGCCTGCTCCTCGTCGGCGGGGTCGAGGTATTGCGCGTATTTGGCGAGATGCTCGTTGCGCTGGCCGTGGCGCGACAGCTGGGTCTCGGCCGCGTCCTCGTCGAGGATGATGCCCTTGCGCTCCCGGGCGATCCGATCCATCGGCTCGACCTTCTTGCGCATCACAAGCGGCAGCATCAGCAGCACGAGCAGGAGGCCCGCGCCCCCGGCGATATAGATCCAGCCGTCGGGGCCGAGCATCGCGGCGAGGATTTCGTTCAGCGTATCCATCATGGGCGGCCTCAGACCTTGATGTTGACCATCATGCGCATGAAGATCACGTTCACGATCAGGAACACGATCACCACGGCCGCGGCCGGAATGAAGTAGGCGGTCTCGGAGACCTCGGTGTAGTAGTCCGGCTTCATCACATTGATGCCGACCGCGGCGAGGATGGGGAAGGCCGAAAGGAACATGCCCGACCACCGGGCCTCCGCCGTGATCGCCTTGACCTTGCGGAAGAGCTTGAAGCGCGCGCGCACGACGTTGGCGAGGCCCTCGAGGATCTCCGCGAGGTTGCCGCCCGATTTCTGCTGGATGGCGACCGCCACGGCAAGGAAGCGCAGGTCCTGCAACTCGACGCGCTCGGCCAGGGCACGCAGCGCCTCGGGCACGTCCCGGCCGTAGGCGGCCTCGTCGGCGATGAAGCCCATCTCGGATCCCAGCGGATCGGCGATCTCCTTGGCGACGATGCCGATCGCGGAGTTGAGCGGGTGGCCCACGCGAAGCGACCGCACGATCAGTTCGATCGCGTCGGGCAATTGCTCCTCCATCAGCGCGAGGCGCTTCTTCGCCTGTCCGTTGACCCAGAAGTAGACGCCTCCGATGCCGATGAAGAGCGACAGCGGCAGCCGGATCAGCAGCGCGGCCTGCGTCAGGAAGGTCATCAGGAAGAAGGACATAAAGACCATCAGGATCATCACGCCGATCAGCATGCCCGGGGTGAAGGCGAGGTTCGCCTTCTGCGCCTTCTCGGCAAGGAGGGAGTAGAGCGGGATCGACCTGGCCCCGTCGTGCTGCGACATCTCCTTGCGCAGCTGGGCCATGACCTCGTCGCGGGTCTGGCCCTTTTCGAGCATCTCGAGCCGGCGGTTGACCCGGTTGTTGAGCTTGATCGACTTTCCGAAGATCAGCATGTAGATGCCGCCGATCGAGAAGAACACCGCGCCGAAGATGGCGAGGTAGATCAACGGCTCGATTGAGAGTTCCATGCGTCAGACTCCCGCGGGTTCGTAGATCGAGGCCGGCAGGTCGTAGCCCCAGGCCTTGAAGCGGTCGGAATAATGGCTGCGGATGCCGGTGCCGGTGAAACGACCGATGATCTTGCCGTCCTGTTCGAGGCCGAGACGCTCGTAGCGGAAGATTTCCTGCAGGGTGATGACCTCGCCCTCCATCCCCGTGACCTCGGTGATCGAAACCATGCGACGCGAGCCGTCCTGAAGACGCGACGCCTGCACGATGAGGTTCACGGCCGAGGAGATCTGGGCCCGCACGGCCTTCAGCGGCATCTCGATGCCGGCCATGGCGACCATGTTCTCGAGGCGCGAGATGCCGTCGCGGGCGTTGTTGGCGTGAATCGTCGTCATCGAACCGTCGTGGCCGGTGTTCATGGCCTGGAGCATGTCGATGACTTCCTCCCCGCGCGTCTCGCCCACGATGATGCGGTCGGGACGCATCCGCAGCGCGTTCCTCAGACAGTCGCGCTGGGTGACGGCCCCCTTGCCTTCCACGTTGGGCGGGCGGCTTTCCATCCGGCCCACGTGATCCTGCTGGAGCTGGAGTTCGGCGGTATCCTCGATCGTCAGCACGCGCTCGGCGTTGCCGATGAAGGACGACAGGGCGTTGAGCGTCGTCGTCTTGCCCGAACCCGTTCCGCCCGAGACGATGACGTTCAGGCGGCAGGCGACGGCGGCCTGAAGATAGGTCGCCATCTCCTCGGTGAAGGCCCCGAAGTTCACGAGGTCGTCGACCGAGAGCTTCTCCTTCTTGAACTTGCGGATCGAGACGAGCGAGCCGTCGACGGCGACCGGGGGGACCATGGCGTTGAAGCGCGAGCCGTCCTTCAGGCGGGCGTCGACGTAGGGGTTCGATTCATCGACGCGCCGGCCCACGGCCGAGACGATCTTGTCGATGATCCGCATCAGATGCTTCTCGTCCTTGAAGCGGATCTCGGACTTCTGCAGCTTGCCCGCCCGTTCGATGAAGATCGAATGGGGGCCGTTGACGAGGATGTCGTTGACGCTCTCGTCCTTCAGGAGCGGTTCCAGGGGGCCGAGGCCCATCACCTCGTCGAAGAGTTCGGAGTTCAGCGTGTCGCGGTCCTCGCGGCCGAGGACGACGCCCAGTTCCGAAAGCTCCTCGGAGGTGATCGACACGATCTCGCTGCGCAAGGCGGTCGGATCGGCCTTCTCGATCGCCGAGAGATTGAGGTTGTCGAGCAACCGATGGTGCATCTCGGTCTTCAGCTCCTCGATGCGCTCTCGGCGCTTGAGATCCTTGTCGGAGGCCTCGGGCGCGGCGGGCTTCGGTGCCGGCTTCGGCTTCGGGGCAGGGGCGGAGGCCGGGGCCGCGGCGGCCGGTGCGGCCTGGGCCTCGGTCGGCGCGGCCTGCGGTGCGCCGATCGGTTTCGCCCCGTCGATCTGCGGCTTCTTGTAGCGTGAGAACATTTGCTCGGTTCCTCGCGGTCGTTCAGCCGAACTTCAGGCCGAAGATCGCCTTCTTGGCGGGTTTCTTCTTCGACTCGAGCGCCGTGCCCGTCGCGATCGCCTCGCGCGCGTCGAGCAGGCTGCCGGCCAGCTTCTGGATTTCCTTGGCGAGCGGGTTGCGCGGCGCGAGCGTGCTCAGCGGGGCCGCCTGATCGTTGATCTCGGTCACCTGCTTGCCGCCGTCGGGCAGCACGGCGTGGAACTTCACGTCGAGGCTCTCGGCCATCTTCTCCACGCGCGACTTGCCGGTCATGTCCATCTTGCCGGGGCCGCGGTTGAGCACGAAGGCCATCCGCTCGACGGGCAGGCCCTCCGATTGCAGAAGCTTCTGGAAACGCATCGCATTCTGCGCCGACCGTACCTCCAGCCCGCAGACGACGAAGTAGAGGTCGCTCTCGCTCAGCACGGTGTCCGTCCAACCGGTGATCGTGTTCGGCATGTCGACGATGACGATATCGAAGCAATCGCGGGCGAGCGACAGAAGCCCGGTCACGTCCTCCGGTCCGATCAGGTCGAGCGGCAGGATCTCGGGCGGCGAGGTGAAGACGCTGATCTTCTCCTTGTAGCTGCGCAGCGCCTGGCGAAAGGCCTGCTCGTCCATCGACGCGACATCCGAGAGGATCTCTAGGATCATCGGCTTGCGCGCCAGATCGAGATACGTCGCCACCGAGCCGAACTGCAGCCCGAAGTCGATCACGCAGACGCGCGGGGCATCGTGCTTCGAGGCATTCGCCAGCTCCCAGGCGAGATTGACCGTCAGGGTGGTCGAGCCGTCGCCGCCCGCGGCGGATTGCACGGCGAAGATCGCACCCTTGCCGTCGCTGCGGCCGCCGCCGGTCGGCGTGGCCGGTACGGGGAGCGGGGCCGCCTCCTCCGGGGCGTCCTGCACCGCGTCCACGATGTCGGTGCCCGCGCGCTTCATCATGTCGGCACCGTCCGCCCCGCCCGTCGTGCGGATGCGGGCCACGGCCTCGGAGAGGGCGGCTTCGGGCAGGGGATAGGGCGCGAAATCGTCGGCCCCGGCACGCAGCAGCTCGTGCAGCGGCATGGGGCCGAGGCCGTCGGCCACCAGGATCACCTTGAGCCCGGCGCGTTTGGCCTGGCGGATGACGTCAGAGATGACCTGAAGCCGGGGCTCGTCTTCGCCATCGACGGCGATGACGATGAATTCCAGCGCCTCGGCCTCGTCCTGGCGCAGGAAGGCGGTGGCTTCGGCAAAGTCGAGGTCGCCCCAGGCCTCGCCGAGTTCGGTTTCCATGTCCTCGATCAGCAGGTCGAATTCCTGCACGTCACGCGAGACCGTGACCGCGCGGAGCGGTTCGGGCTCGGGGAGAAGGGCCAGGTTACTCGCCATAGGACATCACCACACATTATCTATGACCCGACCGGGGGCCATCGTTACCAGGCACCGGAACGGGCCGCTGCGGGGACAAGATGCCACCCGCGTCCCCACCGTTGTGCCGGGGAATTCAGGCAACAATTGGACCGGAAAGATGAAATTATTGGAAACATCGGCACCAAAACTTGTCTCAACTCGACCCGACCGACGATGCGCACGCGGATTCGAGCCGCGGGCCCCGCGCAACGAAAAAGGGCCCCGCGTTCGCCGCAGGGCCCTCCGAATACCGGCTCCGGCGCGGTTCAGCCGCCCCCGCCCTCCGTTCCGATGGTCAGTCGTGTGCTGCCGCTCGACGTGTAGTTGCGGTAGATGATCTGGCCGTATTTTCCGTCCAGAACCAGCGGGTTGTCGGCGACGAAACCCGAAACCTCGGTCACGGTGCGACGGTTCGCGCGTTCGCGCGACTGCGTCGGCACGAGGGGGCGCGTCTCGCCGAAGCTGACAAGGGCATCGAGCCGGCCGCGCGAGACGCCGCGCTGTCCGAGATAGGCGACCGCGGCGCGGGCGCGCCGGCGACCGAGCGACTGGTTGTAGGCGTTCGAGCCGACCTTGTCGGTATGGCCGAAGACGCTGAAGCGGACCTCGGGGAAGGCACGCATGAACTCGGCCTGCTGGTCGAGCACGGCGCGCGCCGTGGCGTCGAGGCGGTCGCTGTTGAAGGCGAAGTTGATCGTCGTCGGCACCTCGGCCGCGAACCGTGCGCCCAGATGCGACAGGGCCGGGGCCTCGCCGTTCATCACCAGCATGTTGCGCATGGTCGGGTCGCCGAAGCCGCCCTCGTCGATGCCGGCCCCGGCCTCGCGGTTGAAGCGGGCCCCGGTGCAGGCCGTCAGTCCACCGGCGGCGAGGCCGGTCAGCATCAGGCGGCGGGTGATAGCGTTCGTCTTCATCATATCACTCCAGCACGTAACCATAATTGCCCGAGAAATCCTGCGCGGCGGCATCGCCCCCGCGAGAGGAGGCGCGGGTGCTCGTCGCGCTGCCGACGTTGCGGCCGTAGAGGAAGAGCTCGTTCTCGCTCGGCGGGCGGATGCGGTCGGTCGGAACCGAGAGCGTGCCCGATGTCGGCTGCACCAGATGCGCCGTCACGATGATGACGAGCTCCGTCTGCCGCCGCTGGTAGCCGGCGGACCGGAAGAGCGCGCCGAGCACGGGCAGATCGCCGAGGAGGGGAACCTGATTGATGTTGTCCGAGAAGTCGTCCTGCAGGATGCCGGCGATCGCGAAGCTCTGCCCGTCGCGCAGTTCCACCGTCGTGGCGGCGCGGCGCGTGTTGATCGCGGGGACAAGCGCGCCCCCGATGTCGGTCGCGTCCGCGCCCGTGTCGATCGAGGAGACCTGGCTCTCGAGAACGAGGTTGATGATGTCGTCGTCCACGACCGTCGGCGTGAAGTTCAGCACCACGCCGATCTCGCGGAAGTCGACGCCCACGTTGCCTTCGTCGTCGATGACGGGGATCGGGATCTCGCTGCCGGCGAGGAAGCCCGCGACCTGGCCCGACAGGGCGGTGAGGTTCGGCTCGGAGAGCGTGCGGACGACTCCACGCTCCTCGAGGGCCTGAAGCATGAGGTCGAAGTTGACCGAGCCCACGCCGAAGCTGACGTCGAGCTGTCCGGTGCTGTTGGCGACCGTCCCGGTCGTGCCGGTGAAGCTGCCATCGGTGGCGTTGCCGCTCAGCGATGCGCCGAGCTGCTTGGACACAGTACGCGACATCTCGGCGAAGCGCACCTTGAGCTGCACCTGCTGGGTGCCGCCGACGACCATCAGGTTCAGCACCCGCTCCGGTGCGTAGCGTTCGGCGATCTCGAGCGCCTGGTCCAGTTTCTGGACCGAGGAGACGATGCCCGACAGGACGATGCCGTCGTTCGCGGTGCGGACTTCGATGTGCTCGCCGGGCAGGAGCTCGTTCAGACGCTCCTTGAACTCGGCGACATCGGGGGTCACCTGCACCTCGACGTTGGTGATGAGCCGGCCGTCGGGGCCCAGAAGCGTCAGCGTCGTGCGCCCGGGCAGCTTGCCCAGCACGTAGACGGTGCGCTCCGACAGCGTGGCGATGTCCGCGATTTGCGGGTTGGCGACCGATAGCTCGGCGAAGGGGACGTCCGACTCAAGGACGATGGCCCGGTTGAGGGGCACGCGCAGGGCCCCCTGGGTCCGGCCCTCGCTCAGGCGCAGGGTCTGGGCGTAGGCGTCAGCGGCGGGCGTTCCGGAAATCAGAAACCCGAGCAACGCAGCCCGAAGGATCGTGCGAATTTTCATGTGACCTGCCTCTCTGATCACTCTGCTCAACAAACGGCGGATCTTCTGCCCGCATCGCGATCATGATTGCACAGACGCCGTTTTTTGCAACGAATCCCCCTCCGATGACGCAGATAACCGGCAGTTTTGACACAGTTTGCCCCTTTTGGGACACATTCGGCTGTGTTCGGAATGGGATCTCAAACGCTGTTTCGAGGTGGTTGCGATCCTCTTCCCTGGCCCGGATCGGGCGATTGATCCGCAGAAGTGACCGCACCCACGTACGTCGCGCGACATTCAACTTGGGATCGTTTGGATCATCCATCGGAGCGCGCCCGGCCGCCGGTTCCGAGCGCGGTGCGCAGCCCGATCGGCCGGCGACGGCACGACCTCATGCGGCATCTTGGAGAACAGTGTCCAGTTCGAGCGCGGATGTCCCGTCTCTTGTCACCGTCGCGAAGATGCTCGCGAGATGTAGCCAGCTGCCCGCCAAGCAAGTGTGTTCCAGAGGGACGCGACGAGACTAACCAGCGATCCATCACCTACCGGAAACGGCAATGCGCGCCTTCGCGGTGAAGGCGCACATTGTTGATCGAGGTCAAGCGTGGCATCGCGACATCCAGAGCCGCGCGGCCGGCGGCGCGATGGAGTTCAGCCCTGCTCGGGGCAGGGAACCGGCATCCGGACCACTTCGGCACCACGGCGGGTGCGCACGGAGCAGGTACGCTCCTGCTCGACGACCGGCGCTTCCTCCTGCGGACCGAGAATCTCTGCCAGCGTCGCCTCGACGGCCTCCGACTCGGACTCGTCCCGCACACCGACAAGGGCCAGCGTCAATCTGCCCGTCGCCTGTGCCTGTGCGAGTTTCGCGACCACGGCCGGCGTCACTTCCACGGTGATGTTGCGCGCGATCGTCGGGGCATTGCGTTCCGTATCGGTCTGCTGGTCGATCGCGATCAGCGGAAGATTCGCATGGATCAGACGGGTCACCCCGCCCTGGCCACCACCGCCGGTCCAGTAGACGTCGACACGGTCGCCCGGACGAAGGAACCCCGACACGCCGGAATTCACATTGACCTGCAGCGTGAACGCCCGCATCCCCGGCGTCAGCGCAGCCGCGATACCGGCTTCCTGTCCGGGGCGGGTCACCTTGACGAGCAGTACGGGTTCGTCGCGCTCCATCGCGCGCAGCACGGTGCGGTTTCCTTCCTCCTCGGACGGAAAGATCGCGTCGAGCGTGTCGAAGGCACCGGCCGGCACCGCGTCGGCAGGCCAGGCCACGGCGCGGACGTCGTCGGGCGTCAACACATCACCGTAGCGCATCGGGCGCTTTACGACGAAGACGTCGCGCACGGGAACGACGGCTTCCTGGGTGCGGGCGAGAGCGTTCTGGTACTGGTCGAACCGCCCCTTGGCGGTGTTGACGGCGAATCCGGCCAGGCCCAGGCCGACCAGAAGCAAGAGGCCGAAGATGAGGCGCATCTGTTTCTTCCTTGTTAAACCACGGCCCGCGTCGCACGGGCGATCGTTTCCGGTCTGACGCCCGATTGCGGCAATTCCATGGACCGGCATGGGTTATCCCATGGCTGTCCTAACGATGGGTTAAGCCGTGCTCGAAACGCAAAAAGCGCCCGGTCCGGGACCTGGGCGCTTGAAGCGTGGATCGCTGTCGGATCAGCGGTTGACGCCGGTCGCGGCGGTGCCCTCGGTGTAGGTCGAGCTGTTCGCGGTAAAGGTGGCGCTCGACGGGAAAGGACTCGCGACCGGATCCTGGTTGGCGAGAGTTTGGCCGACGTCGCCAGAGAGGTTCTGGATGCCGCCCGAGACGACCGACATGACGGCGAGGCCGAGGCCTACGAGAGCGGCGGTCAGGACGACCCAGTCGACCGTCACGGCACCGGATTCGTCGTTGATGAAGGCGTTGATGGTGCGCAGCATGGGAGGAGTTCCTCGTTAAAGGTGGATCCGTCGGATCCAGGCTGACCTATTACGGTATCGGGATTGGCGGGCCCCCGCGCAGGACGCGGGGGCCCCGGATCAGATATCCGCGTTGCGGACTTAGTTGTTGGAGCCGTGCGAGGGGGCGGTGCCGACCGTATAGGTCGAGCTGTTCGCGGTAAACGTCGCGTTGCCGTTGAAGACATCCGCACCCGGGGCCTGGTTGGCGAGGGTCTGGCCGATGTCGCCTGAAAGGTTCTGGATACCACCCGAGACGACCGACATGACGGCGAGGCCGAGGCCCACGAGGGCGGCGGTCAGGACCACCCAGTCGACCGTCACGGCACCGGATTCGTCGTTGATGAAGGCGTTGATGTTGTTGATGATCATGGTCTTCTTCCTTGAACTGGGCCGTTGACTGCGCGGCCGAAGGGTTTGCTCGACCCGTGCCGGAGCACGGGCCGATTGATATGGGGAGCGCCGACTTAGTTGTTGGAGCCGTGCGAGGGGGCGGTGCCGACCGTATAGGTCGAGCTGTTCGCAGTGAACGTCGCGTTGCCGTTGAAGGCGTCTGCACCCGGGGCCTGGTTGGCCAGCGTCTGGCCGATGTCGCCCGAGAGGTTCTGGATGCCGCCGGAAACGACCGACATGACGGCGAGGCCGAGGCCCACGAGCGCGGCGGTCAGGACAACCCAGTCGACCGTCACGGCACCGGATTCGTCGTTGATGAAGGTGTTGATGGAGTTCAGCATTGGTTCAGTCCTTGGTAAGTTCACGTTCAGTTGTCTCGTCAGGCCGTCTCGCCCTTTCGATGAAGCCGTTCTGACGGGCAAACGGGGCGGGAATGAGACGCGTTGGGGACGAGTCAGGGGAAATACGCGGGTCAAAGAAAGGTGATTTTTCCCCAAGGCACTGATTTAAAACGCGATCCGGCGCGTGATCGGAAGATTTCGAGTCAAATGCCGAGGATCCGGCCCCATAGAGCGTGCCCTGACCGACTCGCCTTTGATCGCCTCTGAACCCCGTCGCCTGAAAGAAGCGAGGGCCGCGCCTGCCAGCACGACCCTCTGTCCCTCGGAAGATCCGATGGAAGCTTGGTGACGTTTTCCTCTTGTCCGCTCCGCCTGCCAACGGAGGGTGGGGCTGCTCGATCGTCACGTTTCCTGCCCGAGTGTCCCGGTGCTTCTTTTTGATCCGTCGTCCGGGCGGTCTGCCATCGCCCGTTCAGCGGATGAGACGGGTATGCGGGGCAATTGCGGCAAGATCGTGTCGCATTTGGTTCAAATTGCGGACAATCCCGATTTCACAGGAAATTAACGCGTCTTTGGCAACACGAAGCCGGCCGGGCGAGGGCATCGCGACGGCGCAAGGGGGCCGAACAGGGGCCGACGCGTGGCATATGTCACAGCCGGGCCACTTCCGCGCGGGCCCGCCATGACAGGTGGAGGGCCATATGGCATCTTCGGGCAAAACCAGGCCGAAACGGCAGAGCAGTCAGACATGAAAGCCTTTCTCATCCCCGCGGTCGCCATCGCGCTCTCGCTCACGCTGCCGGTCGCACCGGCCAGCGCGGAGTTCACCTTCAAGCGCGTGCGCCCGCCCGCGAGCGGCACGGCGAGCCGGATCACCGTCCAGATCACGCCCGAGGATTTCGAGGAGCAGCAATCGCCGTCGCGCGCGCCGCGGCCCGCCGCTCCCGAGGCCCCGCAGCTCGCCAGCGCCCGTACCGCGCCGTCGGAGCCGCGCGGTGGGCGCAGCAACCATCAGGCCTGGTTCTGGTCCGCCGTCTCGCCCAGTATCGAGGCGACGCCGGGTCGTTTCACCAAGGCCGCGCAGGTCGCGGCCCGTCCGCCCGAGGGCAGTGGCGTGCGCGCGCCCTCGCTCGCTCAGCTCCAGGCCATCGCCAAGCTCCACGGCCCCGAGATCCTCGCGCGTTCCGTCGGTACGCGGGTCTCGCCCGCGCTGGTCCTCGCGCTCATCTCGGTCGAGTCGGGCGGGCGCGTCACCGCGGTGTCGAACAAGGGCGCGCAGGGGCTGATGCAGCTCATCCCCGCCACCGCAGAGCGGTTCGGCGTCTCCGACGCAAACGATCCGGCGCAGAACATCCAGGGCGGCATCGCCTATCTCGACTGGCTGATGGGCGAGTTCGGCAACGATCCCGTGCTGGCTCTCGCAGGCTACAACGCGGGCGAAGGGGCCGTGCGGCGCAACGGCGGCGTTCCGCCCTATGCCGAAACGCGGGCCTACGTGCCGAAGGTTCTCGCCGCCTGGAACGTCGCGCGCCAGATGTGCCTCACGCCGCCGGTGTTGCCGGGCGACGGCTGCGTCTTCAATCCGACCTTGACAGATTCCTGATCCCGCCATTCCTCCGGCGCGAAACACGCCACGGGGATCCGGGGGTGCGAAACCCCCGGCGGCGCAGGGCGTCGGTCAGGCGATGACGTCCGCCCACGCGGGGTGACGCCGCGCCTGGGCCTTCACGAAGGGGCAGAGGGCGACGACGCGCGTCCCCTCGGCCCGCATGTCCGCCACCATCCGCTCGGCGAGGGCCAGGCCCACGCCCCGTCCGCGGAAGGCGTCGGGCACGCCGGTGTGGTCCACGATGATCTGCGTCGCGCCGAGGCGGGAATAGGTCATCTCCGCCTCCACACCGCCCTCGCGGTAGATCCAGCGGCCCCCGCTCCCGCCGTCCTCGCGGGCGATCTCGCCCGGCAGGTCGCTCATGCGGTGCTCACGCGACCAGCGTGGCCTCGGTCAGATCCCGCAGCTCCGCCTCGCTCACGCCCTCGGCCAGTTCCACGATCCTCAGGCCGCCCTCGACCACGTCGAGCACGCCGAGGTTCGTGATGATCCGGTCGACCACGCCCTGACCCGTCAGCGGCAGCGTGCATTCCTTCAGAACCTTCGACTGCCCGTGCTTGTTGGCATGATCCATCACCACCACCACACGGCCCACGCCGGCCACCAGGTCCATCGCGCCGCCCATCCCCTTGACCAGCTTGCCGGGGATCATCCAGTTCGCCAGGTCGCCGTTCTCGGCCACTTCCATCGCGCCCAGGATCGCCATGGCGATCTTGCCGCCGCGGATCATGCCGAAGCTCTGCGCGCTGTCGAAATAGGCGGTCTTCGGCAGCTCGGTGATCGTCTGCTTGCCCGCGTTGATGAGATCCGCGTCCTCTTCGCCCTCGATCGGGAAGGGGCCCATGCCGAGCATCCCGTTCTCGGATTGCAGCGTCACCTCGATGCCCTCGGGGATGTGGTTCGACACCAGCGTCGGGATCCCGATGCCGAGGTTCACGTACCAGCCGTCCTGCAGCTCTTGCGCGGCGCGCGCGGCCATCTGATTGCGGTCCCAGGGCATGTCTCGTCCTCGCTGTCTCAAATCTCGGCCCGAGTCCTGCGCCACTTTGCGCCGGACGTAAAGTCAGGCGTCGGCGATCCCCGCGGGCACGTCGAGCATCACCACGGTCCCGGCCGCGCCGCGCACCGGCGTGATGGTCGCGTCGAGCCCGTCGGCCAGCGTGGAGATGAGCCGCCCGCCCATCGTGGCCAGGTCGGGGAAGGGCGCGTTCGGGAGCATTCCGACCCCGTCGTCGGTCACCACGAGGCGCAGCCCGCCGGCCGCGAGCCGCGTCACCCGAAGTTCGATCAACCCCTCCTCCAGACGGTCGAAGGCATGGTGGAAGGCGTTGAAGAGCAGTTCCGATAGCAGCAGAGACACCCGCACCGCCGCCTCGAGGTTGACCTCGGCCCCCTCGATCGACTGCTGGTAGCGGATGCCGGGCCGGCCCTCCTCGTGGGCGATACCCGCCGCGACCCGGCTGATGAGCGCCCCGAGGTCGATGCCGCCCCGGAGCGATCCCTGCGCCTCCGACAGCTGCATCGCCTCGTAGACGAGCTGCAGGCATTCGAGCCGCCGCGACATCGCCTCGAAGGCCAGCGGCTCGCCGTCGGCGCTGCCTTCGCTGATGCTCTTGAGGACCATCGAAAGATCCTCCTGCACCCGCGAGCGGATCGCACCCAGAAGCGCGTTGACCGAGGCCTCCTCGCGTTCGCTTTCGTAGAGTTCCTTCTGGATGCCGAGGAAATACATCACCTCGCCGTCGCCGTCGGTGATGGGCGCGATGATGAGCCGGTTGGTGAAGGGACGCCCGTCGGCGCGGTAGTTGCGGATGTCGACGCTGATGTCGCGCCCCGCCTCGATGGCGGCGCGGATGTCGTCGACGTCGGCCTTGCGCGTGTCCTCGCCCTGCAGGAAGCGGCAGTTGCGCCCGATCACCGCGGAACGGGCATAGCCCGTTGTCCGCTCGAAGGCGGAATTGACGTAGACGATCGGGTTGTCCTCGGCCCGTGGGTCGGTCAGCACCATCGCCACCTTTACGCGGCTGAAGCCCGCGATCGCATCCTCCTCGCCCATCACGGCCGCCAGCTTGCGCTTTACCCCCTCCGTGGGGCCGCGCACGGCGGGTCGCCCGGCATCCCCTGGCAGGGGGTTCGTTTCCGGCAGTTTGTCGTCGTGGTCGTTCGTCATGTCGCCCTCCCCGGACCGCGGGACATGCAGACTACTCGTCAGCGCGGCGCGGCCGGGCCGGTCCTCCGGGTCCCGATCCCGGTGCCGACGTCTCTGGCCTAGCGCGACCCGTCCCGGCGCGCGGCCGGACCGGGTTCAAGCGTGCGGTCGGGGGCGCATATCAGGCGGCGCGCACCGTCCGCTGTTCGATCCGTTTCTCGTGCTCTCCCTGGATCAACCGATGAACATAGATCCCCGGCAGGTGAATGCCATCCGGATCGAGCGATCCGGTCGGCACGATCTCCTCCACTTCGGCCACGCAGACCTTGCCGCACATCGCCGCCGGCGGGTTGAAGTTGCGCGCGGTCTTGCGGAAGACGAGATTGCCGGTCTCGTCCGCCTTCCAGGCCTTGACGATCGACAGGTCGGCGAAGATGCCCGCCTCCATGATGTAGGTCTCCTCCGCGCCGTCCGGGCCGGTGGGAAAATCCTTGTGTTCCTTGCCCTCGGCGATGACGGTGCCCACGCCCGTCTTGGTATAGAAGCCGGGGATGCCGCAGCCGCCGGCGCGCATCCGCTCCGCGAGCGTGCCCTGCGGGTTGAACTCCAGCTCCAGCTCGCCCGAGAGATACTGGCGCATGAACTCCGCGTTCTCGCCGACGTAGGAGGAGATCATCTTCCTCACCTGCCGCGTCTGAAGCAGGATGCCGATACCGAAGTCGTCCACGCCGGCGTTATTCGACGCGAAGGTGAGATCCTTCGTCCCGGCCTCCTTGATCGCCTCGAGCAGCAATTCCGGGATCCCGCAGAGGCCGAAGCCGCCGGCCGCGATGAGCATTCCGTCCTGCAGGAGACCGTCGAGCGCCTCGGCCGCCGATCCGTAAACCTTCTTCATGCAATCCCCCGGATGTCGCTGTGTCGCGGGAAGGCTACGCGGAACCCGACGGGCTTTCAATCTCCGTTTCGCTCCAAGGGTTTGGACTGACGGCGCTCCGCCGGTTGCCGGTGGATCAGACCGTGCAGCATGGCCCGTCCCCAAAGCCACAGCGCTGTGGGGCCGAGCGTGAAGATGGCAAGCGCGTTGATTTCCAGCGGGATGCGGGCCTGCGTGAAGACGGCGAAGCCCGCGACCGCCAGCAGCGGAAGGGCCGAGGTCAGAAGGATGCGCCGCCCCGGCACCGCTTCCATCCGCCGCGGCGCGCCGGCCGGCGTGCCCCGCAGCGCCAGCAGACTCGCGCCGACGAGACAGGGCAGCACCAGCGCGGCCGGAAAGGCCGCGACCGCCCAGGTCGTCGCCCAGAGCAGCGTTGCAAGGCCGAGGAGAATGGCGAGATCGACGCGCAGGTCGAGCGCCGCAACCCGCCCTGCAAGGCGGTCCCAGCCCCGGTGTCCCGCCGCGAAGAGAACCCAGCCGACGGCGCATTGCACCGCGAAGGGAGCGACTGTGGCCCAGTCGAACGCCATCGCGCCCGTCTCCGTCTCGCGCACCGACCACATCCAGCCGTTCCAGAGACCGAACCCGAGCCCGAATGCGGCCGAGAGCAGCAGCGTCGCGCCGGCTCCCCGCGCCATGGCCCACCGGAGTGCGCCGAGGCAGAGACCGACCGTGACCAGCATGTGCCAGGCCAGCGGCGTCCAGAGGATCGAGATCGGGAGCGCGGTATAGAGCTCCCCGACGACGAGGCCCTCGGCCAGCAATCCGAAGATGCCCGCGCCGATCCACCAGCCGCCCGCGTCCCGGCGACCCGTCACCGACAGGAGCGCCACCATCGTCCAGCCGAGCAGCCCGTAGAGCACGACCGCCATCGCGAAATCGGGTCCGAGGTGGACGGGGTAGAACCAGACCTCCGACGGCACCACGAGGACCGCGCCGAGCGAGAGGATCGCCGCGGCGCGGGTCAGAAGGGCGGGGGCGATCCGGTCCATCGCCGGAGCCTAGCGTCGCCCGCGGGTCTGTACAAAACGTTCAATCGCGCCCTGCGGGTTTGTACAAAACGTCCAAATCCGCCGCTCCGCCCCCGGATCAGAGGTCGGGATAGATCGGGAAGCGGTCGCAGAGATCCTTCACCTTCGTGCGCACCGCGGCCTCCACCTCGGAATTGCCCTCGGCCCCGTTTTCCGCAAGCCCGTCAACGACTTCCACGATCAGATCCGCGATCGCGCGGAACTCCGGCTCGGCGAACCCCCGCGTCGTGCCCGCCGGCGTGCCCAGGCGTATCCCACTGGTGATGGTGGGTTTTTCGTCGTCGAAGGGAATGCCGTTCTTGTTGCAGGTGATATGCGCGCGCCCCAGGGCGTCCTCGGTCGCATTGCCCTTCACACCCTTGGGACGCAGATCCACGAGCATCAGATGCGTGTCCGTCCCACCGGTCACGATATCGAGCCCGCCCTTAATCAGCTGGTCGGCAAGGGCTTTCGCATTTTCAATGACTTGCGCTTGATAATCCTTGAAGCCGGGCCGCAGCGCCTCGCCGAAGGCCACGGCCTTCGCGGCGATCACATGCATCAGAGGCCCGCCCTGAATGCCGGGGAAGATCGCCGAGTTGACCTTCTTCGCGATCGCTTCGTCATCGGTCAGGATCATCCCGCCCCGCGGCCCGCGCAACGTCTTGTGCGTAGTCGTCGTGGCGACATGGGCGTGCGGGAAGGGCGACGGGTAGTGGCCCGAGGCCACGAGGCCGGCGAAATGTGCCATGTCCACAAGGAGATAGGCACCAACACTGTCCGCGATCTCGCGCATCCTGGCGAAGTCGATGACCCGAGGGATCGCCGAGCCGCCGGCGATGATCATCTTCGGCTGATGCTCGGTCGCCAGCTCCTGCACGGCGTCGTAGTCGAGCGTCAGGTCCTGCTTGCGCACGCCGTATTGGATCGCGTTGAACCACTTCCCCGACTGGTTCGGCCGGGCACCATGGGTCAGGTGGCCGCCTGCGTCGAGCGACATGCCGAGGATCGTGTCGCCGGGCTGCAGGAGTGCGGTAAAGACGCCCTGGTTGGCCTGGGAGCCGGAGTTCGGCTGCACGTTGGCAAAGCCGCAGCCGAACAGCTGCTTCGCGCGGTCGATGGCGAGGTTTTCCGCGATATCAACATATTGACAGCCGCCGTAGTAGCGCCGGCCCGGGTAGCCCTCGGCATATTTGTTGGTCATCACGCCGCCCTGCGCCTCCATGACGGCGCGGCTGACGATGTTTTCCGAGGCGATGAGTTCGATCTCGTCGCGCTGCCGGCCGAGCTCGAGCCGGGTGGCCTCGGCGATCTCGGGGTCGGTGTCGCCGAGCGTGGCGGAGAAGAAGTTCGGGTCGCGGTGGGGGGCGTTCATGGCTGGCACTCCGATCTGGGATCCGTCGCGGCCTCATACGCCGATGGAGCCCGGTTTGAAAGCGACCAAAACGGCGCAGCGTCGTGCAGGCGCGACCTTGTGTTTCCGATCGGCGCGCGCCAACCCTGTTCCAAACCCCGGGGAGCCCATGCCGCGCGCCAGACCCATCGCCTTCGTCGCCTCCGACACGCCCGAGGCCCGCGACGCGCTCGCGCGGCTGACCGAGCGGTATGGGCAGACGCCCGTCGAGGCGGCGGAGGTGATCGTCGCGCTCGGAGGCGATGGCTTCATGCTCGAGACGCTGCACGCGACCATGGCGATCGACGCGCCGGTCTACGGGATGAACCGGGGCACCGTCGGCTTCCTGATGAACGACTATCGCGAGACCGGTCTGACGGCGCGGCTCGCCAGGGCCGAGGAGGCGGTGACGAACCCCCTGCGGATGGCGGCGACGCGCGCCAACGGCGAGGTGGTCGAGGCGCTCGCCATCAACGAGGTCTCGCTCCTGCGCGCCGGACCGCAAGCCGCGCGCCTGCGCATCTCGGTCGACGACAAGGTGCGGATGGAGGAGCTCGTCTGCGACGGCGCGCTCCTGGCCACGCCCGCCGGGTCGACCGCCTACAACTACTCGGCGCACGGGCCCATTCTGCCGATCGGCTCCGGCGTCCTTGCCTTGACCGCGATGTCCGCCTTCCGGCCACGGCGCTGGCGCGGGGCGATCCTGCCTAGGGCGGCGCGCGTGCGCTTCGACGTGCTGCACCCCGAGAAGCGGCCGATGATGGCGGAGGCCGACGGCAACTCGGTGCGCGACGTGGTCGCCGTCGAGATCGAGAGCGACGCGAGCATCGCGCACCGACTGCTCTTCGATCCGGGCCACGGGCTCGAGGAGCGGCTGCTGCGCGAGCAGTTCACCTGAGGCGACGGACGGGGGGCGCTGCCCCTCGCGCTCCCCGGAGTATTTGCGGCAGGAAGATGGGGCCAGCGCGGCTTGCGGGGGCGGGGGCGGGGGCCTAGAACGCGTCGACCTCTGGAGACACCCATGCCCCGCACGCTCATCACTTCGGCCATTCCCTACATCAACGGGATCAAGCACCTCGGGAACCTCGTCGGCAGCCAGCTGCCGGCGGATCTCTATGCGCGCTACTGCCGGGCGCGGGGCCATGAGGTGATGTTCATCTGCGCGACCGACGAGCATGGGACGCCGGCGGAACTGGCGGCGGCGAAGGCGGGCAAGCCGGTGGCGGAGTATTGCGCCGAGATGTGGCAGGTGCAGAAGGATCTCGCCGACGGCTTCCGTTTGTCGTTCGATCATTTCGGCCGCTCCTCCTCGCCGCAGAACCATCGGCTGACGCAGCATTTCGCGGGCAGGCTGGACGCGGCGGGGCTCATCGACGAGCGCACCTCCGAGCAGGTCTACTCGGTTGCCGACGGACGCTTCCTGCCGGACCGCTACATCGAGGGCACCTGCCCGAATTGCGGCTTCGAGGACGCGCGGGGCGATCAATGCGACAACTGCGGCAAGCTCCTCGACCCGACCGATCTCATCGAGCCGCGCTCGACCGTCTCGGGCGCGACCGACCTCGAAGTGCGTGAGACGAAGCACCTCTTCCTGCGGCAGTCGCAACTGAAGGACCGGCTTGACCAGTGGATCGACAGCCAGGAGGGCTGGCCCGTCCTGACGACGTCGATCGCCAAGAAGTGGCTGCACGACGGCGACGGGCTGCAGGACCGGGGCATCACTCGCGACCTCGACTGGGGCATTCCGGTGAGGAAGGGCGACGCGCCGTGGCCCGGGATGGAGGGCAAGGTCTTCTACGTCTGGTTCGACGCGCCCATCGAGTACATCGCCGGCACGGCCGAATGGGCCGATGCGACGGGCGGCGACTGGGAGCGCTGGTGGCGCACCGACAAGGGCGCGGACGACGTGCGCTACGTGCAGTTTATGGGCAAGGACAACGTGCCCTTCCATACGCTGAGCTTTCCGGCGACGCTCCTCGGGTCGGGCGAGCCCTGGAAGACGGTCGACTACCTGAAGTCGCTCAACTATCTGAACTACGACGGTGGCCAGTTTTCCACCTCGCGCGGGCGGGGCGTCTTCATGGACCAGGCGCTCGACGTGCTGCCGTCGGATTACTGGCGCTGGTGGCTTCTGAGCCGGGCCCCAGAGAGCAGCGATACGGAGTTCACCTGGGAGGCCTTCCAGACCGACGTGAACAAGGATCTGGCCGATGTGCTGGGCAATTTCGTGAGCCGTGTGACGAAGTTCTGCCGCTCGAAGTTCGGCGAGACCGTGCCCGAGGGCGGGACGCCGGGTGCGCCGGAGGCGGCGCTGATCGCGCGGCTCTCCGAGGGGCTTGCGACTTACGAGCGCCACATGGACGCGATCGAGATCCGCAAGGCGGCGGGTGCGCTTCGGGCGCTCTGGGTCGCGGGGAACGAATACCTGCAGGACGCGGCCCCCTGGTCGACCTTCAAGACGGAGCCGGAGCACGCGGCGATGCAGATCCGCCTCGCGCTGAACCTCATCCGGCTCTATGCGGTGCTCTCCCGACCGTTCATCCCCGATGCGGCGGCCGCGATGCTGCGCGCCATGGGCACGGAGGATGACGGCTGGCCCGACGACGTGAGCGCGGCTCTGGCTGTCCTCGCCCCCGGTCACGCCTTCGAGGTGCCAGAGGTGCTCTTTTCTAAGATCACCGACGCGCAGCGCGAGGAATGGGCGACGCGCTTCGCCGGAAAGCGGGAGTGATGGCCAAGCGCCGAATCTAGGTTTTCATTTCGAATCCGATGCTTACGCGTCGATCGTATCCCCCTTGAAAGGGATGCGATGACTTCCCACGTCTAGTGTGTCGGACGCCGCAGTCGGGTTCGACGGGAAGATGGCCCCGGTCCGGCGTCGGACGGGGCGACAGCAAAATCGTATCGCTTTGAAAAGGATGCACCATGCGTACCTATGATTTCACCCCGCTCTACCGCGCCACCGTCGGCTTCGACCGGATGGCCAACCTTCTCGACCGCGCGATGGCCGCCGATACGGCGACTGGCTATCCGCCCTACAACATCGAGAAGCTGGGCGAGAACGACTATCGCATCTCCATCGCCGTCGCCGGCTTCACCGAGGCCGAACTGTCGATCGAGGCGCGTGAGAACCAGCTTGTCGTGACCGCGCGCAAGGCCGAGAGCGACGAGACCCCGACCTACCTGCATCGCGGTATCGCGACCCGCGCCTTCGAGAAGTCGTTCCAGCTGGCCGACCATGTCCATGTGACCGGCGCGACCCATGCGGACGGCATGCTGCACATCGAATTGCAGCGGCAGGTTCCCGAGGCGCTCAAGCCCCGTCGCATCGAGATCGCGACGGCGCGTCCGGCGCTGACGGGAACTCCGGATGCCGTCGAGGCCTGACCCGAGACCGGGCTTCCGGTGACGGAGCGGCGCGCGCCCGACACGGGGCGCGCGTTTCGCTTGCCTGACCGAAGTGCGCGGTGCCATACGCTCGACCCATGACCGAACCCGCGCCCTCCGCGAGACGGATTTCCGAACGCCTCCTGTCGGCGACGGGGGACGCTATGCTGCGCGGCGATTTCGACGAGTTCGCCGCCTATTTCGCATTGCCGCAGCGGATCGGCACCTTCGACGGCAGCCGGGTCCTGACCACTCGGACGGAGCTGCGCGACACCTTCGAGGCGGTGCGCGCGCACTACAAGCGCCTCAACGTGACGGACATGGCGCGGCACTGCGCCGATGCGATCTTCGTCGACGACAGGACCATCCAGTCGACCCACGTCAGTCGCCTGCTCAGCGGGCCGCTCCTGGTGCAGGAGGCCTACCCGGTGCTTTCCATCCTCAGGAAGACGGACGCCGGATGGCGTATCGTGTCGAGCCAGTATGCCGCGCCCGGCAAAGCCGGTCTGAACGCCGTGCTGCTCGGCGCGCGCGTCGGGGTCTGATCGCGGCCTAGAACCACTGCCCCGGCTCCATCAGCCCGAGGTCCATCAACTGCTGCGCGCGCCATTCGAAGGGGATCGAGCCGTCCCAGTGGAGGCTGTCGATCGCCGCGCGCGAGCCGGGGTTCGTGGCAAGCGCCTTGGCCGCCCGGAAGGACGCGATGGCCGCAGTCATGGAATGGTGCCAGGGGCAGGCGTAGGTGTTCATCTCCTCGATCGAGAGACGGTGATCGGGCAGGAGCCGCAAGTCTCTGCGCACGCGGAAGAGAGCCACGCGGTCGATGCGCCGCCGTTCCCAGGGGATGTGCTCCTCGAAGCGCCAGCGCAGGCCGCCGAAGAAGTCGAGCTGCCGCTCGGCCGGGCCATCCGTGCCCCAGCGGGCGAGCGCGAAGTAGCCGGCCTCGTCCATCCAGGCATCATTGGTGTCGACGGCGTTGCAGCCCTTAGCGAGCGTGCGGGCATAGAGGTCGACCACGAAGGTCAGCACGGCGTCGCGGCGCTCCTCGGTGCAGAAGTGCAGCGCCTCGCCGATGCGGCGGCTTTCGGCGAAGGGATGGTAGAGGTATTCGGCGTTGTAGACGTAGCCGGTCCAGGCTCCGGCGGGGCGCCCGTCGATCAGGGCGTTGACACAGGTCGAGGCGAGGTCGTCGGGCCGCCGGTCGAGGCTCAGGCGATGCACGCCCTCGGGCAGATCTGAGGGCAGCGCGATGCCGGGCGCGACCGCGAGAACGATCTGGCCGAAACCCGCGTCGCGATGGTGCGCGATCGTGCTTTCGATCTCGGTTCCGTCCTCGCAGAGGATCATCAGCGCCGGCCCCTTGCCGAGGGTGCCGGCCCTGGCGCGAAGATCCTCCAGGGATGAGAAGTCCATCGGGTGCCTGCCTGCCGTTTGGCGGCACTGTCCCGCAAAGTCGCGCGCCCCGCAACCGGCGGCGCGTTGCGGCGGCGGCGGGCCTGCGGTATTGCCGCCACGCATTGAGACCGGGGATCCGTCATGCCTGCGCCGAAGAAGCTGCATATAAAGACCTATGGCTGTCAGATGAATGTCTACGACAGCGAGCGCATGGCCGAGGCCATGGGCGGGCAGGGGTACGAGATGACGGACTGTCCGGAAGAGGCGGACATGATCCTCCTCAATACTTGCCACATCCGGGAGAAGGCGGCCGAGAAGGTCTATTCCGACCTGGGCCGTCTGAAGCCCCTGCGGGAGGCGAAGCCGGATCTCAAGATCGGGGTCGCGGGCTGCGTGGCGCAGGCCGAGGGCGCGGAGATCATGGCGCGGCAACCCATGGTCGACCTCGTGGTCGGGCCGCAGACCTATCACCGCCTGCCGGCGATGATGGAGCGGGTGGAGGCCGGTGAGAAGGCGCTCGACACCGACATGCCGGAAGAGGACAAGTTCGATCACCTGCCGAAACTGCGGACGCCCACGGCCCGGCCGACGGCCTTCCTGACGGTGCAAGAGGGGTGCGACAAGTTCTGCGCCTTCTGCGTAGTGCCCTATACCCGCGGTGCGGAGGTGAGCCGGCCGGTCGAGCGGCTCTTGCGCGAGGCGCGCGATCTGGTGGCCCGTGGCGTCAAGGAGATCACGCTGCTCGGGCAGAACGTGAACGGCTACCACGGGGAGGGGCCCGACGGGCGCACCTGGTCGCTTGCCGATCTGATCTGGGCGCTCGACGGGATCGAGGGGCTGGAGCGGATCCGCTTCACCACCTCGCATCCGAACGACATGACCGACGACCTGATCGAGGCCCACGGCACCTGCGCGAAGCTCATGCCCTACCTGCACCTGCCGGTCCAATCCGGGAGCGACCGCATCCTGAAGGCGATGAACCGCAAGCACACCGCCGAGGACTACGTCGCGATCATCGACCGGCTGCGCGCCCTGCGCCCGGATTTGGCTCTGTCGGGCGATTTCATCGTCGGCTTCCCGGGCGAGATGGAGGAGGATTTCGAGGCGACCATGGCGCTCGTGCGGCGTGTCGGCTACGCCGCCGCCTATTCCTTCCGCTACTCCGCGCGGCCCGGCACGCCCGCCGCCGAGAAGCCCGATGTGCCGATGGACGTCGCCGTCGAGCGGCTGCACCGGCTTCAGGCGCTCATCACCGATCAGCAGCGGGCCGCGCAGGACGCGATGGTGGGGCGCGAGACGACCGTCCTATTCGAGAAGGCGGGGCGCAAGCCGGGCCAGCTCGTCGGCAAGTCGGAGCATCTGCAGGCCGTCCATGCGGAGGCACCCGAGGCGCTTCTGGGCGAGGTTGCACGCGTGCGAATCGTCGCGGCGAAGACGAATTCGCTCGAAGCGGTGTTGATCTGAGCGCTGCAATCGGCGCTCGCCCCGGTGATTGTCGCCCTTGTGGCACCAAAACATGCCAATCGCATGGGATTGTCCGACAATTTTAACCGAGTTCGCCACTTTCCCTTCACACCCTCGCGCGCGGTGCCGATACTCGGTGCCGTTGCGTAATTGCAGGTGCCGGCGGTGGGGGCCGCGGGCGGCCTGCCGTCAATCAGGGAAGTTTCCATGTTCATGAAGTCTGCCGCCCTTGCCGCCGTCGCTTTCGGATGCGTCGGGGCGGGTCTCCTCGCCGCGCCTGCCGCGGCCGACCACCATCTTCAGGCCCAACCGATCCAGATCACCGTGAAATGCGCGCGCTATCTCAGCCGCGGCGTCATCTGGGACAGGGCGATGCCCGAGTTCCTCGATGACCTGAGGGCCGCGGGCTATTCCTTCGAGGAAGCGGATGCCATCGGGAGCCGCGTCTGCCGCGACGAGGCCGGCGTCGGCAACACCGCCGTCATGGGCCAGACGATGCGCAATATCCTCCGCCAGAACCCGCCGCGGGGCCGTCGCTGAATGCCCGCTTGTGGCGTTTGCGAAAAATGACCCAAGATATGGTTCTTTGGCCTTTGCAGACGCCACAGGTCTGGTAGTCTTCCGTCACGTGAGGTTCGACCGTTTGCCCATCGCCTGCCGATGTCGGGCGAGCCCCGCTCTGACTGTCTCGGACGAAAAGGGGGAGGCTGAAAGGTGTCTCGGATTGCAATGAAAGCCGCGGTCTTTGCGGCGGCCTCTGCCATGGTCGCGCTGCCGGTCGCGGCGCAGAACGTGGGCGACGTGGGCGAGGACTCGCGCGGCAACGTCTATACTTTCACACGCGACGCGCAGGGCCGTGGCGTCTGGACGCCGGGCCGCGTGCTGACCGGACCGACGCGCGAGCGCACGATCCTCGCGGAACGCTACACCCCGACCATCTGGACCGACCCCGACGGTTGCGAGCATTGGGTCATGGACGACGGGGCCGAGGGCTTCATGACGCCGCATGTGACGGCCCATGGCCGCCCGGTCTGCAACCGCCCGGGAGGACACTGACATGACGATCCTGCGCTTTTCCACCGCCGCCTCCTGCCTGGCCGCGCTCGTGGCCTGCGACACCGACAACTCCCGCGACAAGACGGTCGACGGACAGCTCGTCGGCCGCTCCTCCCTGCAGGAGCTGACGCCCGGCATCTGGGTCGACCCGCGCGGCTGCGAGCACTGGCTGATCGACGACGGCGTCGAGGGTTATCTCTCGGCGCGCTACGACCCGCGGACCGGCAAGCATGTCTGCGGCCGCAGCACCGCGCCGCCCGAATATGTGACCGGTCCGTTCCGCGCCGGTGCCGACGTCAACGATCCGGTATGATGCGCCGGACCGACGAATAAAGGGGCGGGGCCGTGGCGGAAACGTCACGGCCCCGTTTCGTTCTGGGGGTGAATTCCCGCTGATCGTCCCCACCTGACCTTGTGACCCGGCCCCGACCGGGGCACGATTTGACGAGACCGAGTGCAAAGGAAACCTTCTTGCCCACCCTGCTTGACCCGGAAGAGAAGATCGCCGTCCAACTGGATTTCCCCGACAACCGCCTGATGATCGACATGGTCGGCCCGAACGGAGCCCATCTCGCCCAGATCGAGCAGCTCATGGGCGTTCAGATCGTCCACCGCGGCAACGCGCTCGTCGTCCATGGCGAGGCGGCCGGCGAAGCGGAGCGGGTTCTCGGCGCGCTCTATGCGCGGCTCGAAGCGGGCAAGGACGTGACCATGGGCGTGATCGACGGGCTGATCCGCCTGCGCTCCGGATCCGAGGACGGCGCGCGCGACGGCGACCAGAAGGAGATGTTCCCCGGCCCCGCGCTCGAGATCCGCACCCGCAAGAAGACGATGGAGCCTCGCACCGAGGCGCAGAAGGCCTATACGCAGGCGCTTCTCGACAACGAGCTGACCTTCGGGATCGGCCCGGCCGGCACGGGCAAGACCTATGTCGCCGTCGCCGTCGCGGTGTCGAAGTTCATCACCGGCGAGGTCGACCGGATCATCCTGACCCGCCCGGCGGTGGAGGCCGGCGAAAAGCTGGGCTTCCTGCCCGGCACGCAGGACGAGAAGGTTGATCCCTACATGCAGCCGCTCTACGATGCGCTGAACGACTTCCTGCCGGGCAAGCAGCTTGCCAAGCTGCGCGAGGAGAAGCGCGTCGAGATCGCGCCGCTCGCCTTCATGCGCGGGCGGACGCTGTCGAATGCTTTCGTCATCCTCGACGAGGCACAGAACGCGACGACGATGCAGATGAAGATGTTCCTGACCCGTCTGGGGCAGGGGAGCCGCATGGCCATCACCGGCGACCGCAGTCAGGTCGACCTGCCGCGCGGCGTGCAGTCGGGCCTGCGCGACGCGGAGCAGATCCTGGCCGGAGTCGAGGGCATCAGCTTCAACTACTTCGATGCGACCGACGTGGTGCGCCATCCGCTCGTCGCCAAGATCATCACCGCCTACGACGCCGAGGACACGCGACGGGAGGCCCGGCGGGCCGAGCGGGAATGAGCGTCGACTACGACGTCCAGAAGTCCGAGACCGAACGCCGCTGGAGAGAGATCGCCGAGGGGCCGGGCGCGCCGTCCGAGGGCTTGCTCGACCTGCGGTTTCTCGGCGGGCCGGAGGCCGATGCCGTCGAGTTCATGGGATGGCTCGAAGACCGGGGCTACGACGTGGAGCACTACGCACCCGACCGCGAGAGCGGCGATCCCGAGGATGCGCTCGACGTGATCGAGGTGCAGACGGAGGTGATGGCGCTCTCGGCCGAGAGTATCCACGCGGAGGAGCGGCGCACGACCGAGGCCGCGCTGCGCTTCGGCTACCACCCCGACGGCTGGGGGTTCATGGGAACGTGAACCACGAGATCGACGTCCTTGTCGAAGACGACCGCTGGTCCGACCTCGACCGGCTTGCGCAGGTCGCCGTGCCCGCCGCGCTCGCGGGTCTCGACGGGCCGTTCACGGTGGCGATCCTCGGGTGCGACGACGCACGCATCGCGGCGCTCAACGGCGACTTCCGGGCCAAGCCGACGGCGACGAACGTGCTGTCGTGGCCCTCGGAGGATCGCGTGCCCGGCGGGCCGATCACCGACCCGGAGCTTGGCGACATCGCCATCGCCTTCGAGACCTGCGCGCGGGAAGCCGCCGAGCAGGGAAAGCCCTTCGAGGCGCATGTCATGCACCTTCTCGTCCATGCCACGTTGCACCTTCTGGGTCACGATCACATCGAGACCGACGAGGCCGAGCGCATGGAAGCGCTGGAGGTTCAAATCCTCGCTGGATTGGGTTTCCCCGATCCCTATGCCTCTGGTATGGGTTGAAGACGCGGAACGTATTTCCGCCTCAAGAGAAAGGGGCCATTGGGTCCGATGGACAACGACGGATCGTCTAGGGCCGCGCAGGGCGCGCGGGACGACACCACCTCACACCTCTCGAACGGCGGCACCATCGGTGCGCGCCCCGGTTTCATGAGCCGCGTCTTCGGCGGCCTTCTGGGCGAGCCGGAACCCGAGCCCGAAACCGAAGAGGCGACCCCGGCCGGGGTGATGCCCGGCCTTCTGAACCTGCGCCTCAAACGGCTCGACGACGTGCTCATCCCGCGTGCGGAGGTCGTGGCCGTACCGCACGACATCTCGCTGCCGGATCTCGTGGCCAAGTTCCGCGAGAGCGGGATGACCCGCCTTCCGGTCTTCGACACCACGCTCGACGAGCCGCTCGGTATGATCCACCTGAAGGACCTGGCGCTCAACCACGGCTTCAATGGCGATCGCGACAAGCCCTTCGCGCTCAAGCCGCTTCTGCGCGGCCTGATCTATGCGCCGCCGTCGATGCCCATCGGCGTGCTCCTGACCAAGATGCAGACGCAGCGCGTCCATATGGCGCTCGTCATCGACGAATACGGCGGCGTCGACGGCCTCGTTACGCTCGAAGACCTCATCGAGCAGGTCATCGGCGAGATCGAGGATGAGCACGATCAGGAAGAGGGCAAGTTCTGGCGGCAGGAGAAGAGCGGCTGCTACCTCGCGCTCGCCCGCACGCCGATCGAGGATTTCGAGGAAGAGGTCGGCCTGAAACTCGTCGACGCGGAGGACGAAGAGGAGATCGACACGCTCGGTGGCCTCGTCTTCATGCTGGCGGGTCGCGTGCCCGAACGCGGCGAGGTGATCCCGCACCCGAGCGGTGCCGAGATCGAGGTAGTCGATGCCGACCCCCGGCGCATCAAGCGCCTGCGCCTGCGGGTGCCCGACGCGGCCTGATCCGGGGGATGCGCCATCTTGCAATGCTCCTGCCGGTGCTGGCCGGTCTCGCCGCCGCGCTTGGCCAGGCCCCGTGGGACATGTGGTTCGTCGCGCTCCCGGGCTATGCGCTCGGCATCGGGCTGATCGCGCGGTCGCGGCGGCCCTTCCTGACCGGCCTCGGCTTCGGCACGGCGCATTTCGCGATTGCCCTGCACTGGATCGTGGAGCCCTTCCTCGTGGACGCGGCTGCGACCGGCTGGCTTGCGCCCGTCGCGCTCGTTCTGGTGGCCTTGGGCTTCGGCCTCTTCTGGGGCATCGCCGCCGCGCTGGCCCGCCGCGTGGCCCCGGGGCCGGTGCCGGTCGCGCTGATGCTCGTGGCGGTCGAGCTTCTGCGGTCCTACCTCCTGACGGGATTTCCCTGGGCCTTGCCCGGCCATGTCCTTATCGGCGCCCCCGCGCTGCCGGCGGCGACGGTGGCCGGCGCGCACGGTCTGGGCCTCGCCGTTCTCCTCGGCGCGGCCTTCCTCGTTTCGTCCGGCCCGGTCCGACGGGGCGTCGGCGCTGCGGTCTGGGCCTTGCCCTTCGCGGTCGGGATGGTGTTGCCGTCCGCCGTTGCTCCGGGCCCCGACGCGCCCGTCGTCCGGCTGGTCCAACCGAACGCGCCGCAACACCAGAAATGGGATCCGGATTTCATCTACGTCTTCTTCCGCCGCGGGCTCGAAGCCACGGCGGCAGCGCCAGAGGGTCGCGACCCCGATGCCGTCGTCTGGCCCGAGACGTCGCTGCCCGAGATCCTGCGCCATTCGGACGACGTGCGCCCGATGATCTCCGCCGCCTCGGGCGGCACACCCGTCGTCCTCGGCGCGCAGCGCTACGGCGAGGACCGGCGGCCGCGCAATTCACTCGTCGTGCTGACCGGGGAGGCGGGCGAGATCGCGCGGGTGCACGACAAGTACCGCCTCGTCCCCTTCGGGGAATACCTCCCCTTCGAGCCCCTGTTCGAGGCCGTCGGGGTCGGGGCGCTCGCCGCGCAACTCGCCGGTGGCTATCAGCCTGGCGACGGCCCCGTCCTGATCGACCTGCCGGGCGTCGGGCCTGTGCTGCCGCTCATCTGCTACGAGGCGATCTTTCCGCAGGAGCTGCGCCGGCTGGCCCGGCCCCGCGCGATCCTGCACCTGACCAACGACGCCTGGTTCGGCACCTTCGCCGGCCCACAGCAGCACCTCGCGCTCGCCCGTCTGCGCGCCGCGGAGTCGGGCCTGCCTCTCCTCAGGGCGGCCAACACGGGCGTCTCGGCGGTGATCGACGCGCGGGGGGGCGTGCGCGCTGCGCTCGGGCTCGGGCAGGCGGGGCATCTCGACGCGGCGGTGCCGCCCGCGCTGCCTCCGACGCCCTACTGGCGGACGGGCGATTGGTCGGTTCTCGCCTTCCTTGTCCTTCTCCTCGCGGTGTCGTGGCGGCGCGGCCGTGCGATTCCGGTTGCCCCCGCGCGCGAAGGGCCCTAGCCATGAATGAACCGCCCCAACGGCTTCCTGACGGGGTGCGAGAAACGTATCGGAGCATCCCATGACAAGTCGCGCGACCTATTCCTTCACCTCGGAATCCGTATCCGAGGGCCATCCAGACAAAGTCTGCGACCGGATCTCCGACGCCGTCCTCGATGCGCTGATCGCCGAGGAACCCGAGGCGCGCGTCGCCTGCGAGACCTTTGCCACCACCGACCGTGTCGTCATAGGCGGCGAGGTTGGGCTGAGCGATCAGGCGAAACTCGCCGACTACATGGGCCGCATCGAGGATATCGCCCGCGCCTGCATCCGCGATATCGGCTACGAACAGGACAAGTTCCACCACGAGACGGTCGAGGTCACGAACCTGCTGCACGAGCAATCGGCCCATATCGCACAGGGCGTCGATGCCGCCGGCAACAAGGACGAGGGGGCCGGCGATCAGGGGATCATGTTTGGCTACGCCTGCTCCGAGACCGAGGCCCTCATGCCCGCGCCGATCCAGTTTGCCCACGCGATCCTGCGGCGGCTCGCGGAGGTGCGCAAGGATGGGACCGAGCCGACGCTCGGCCCGGATGCCAAGTCACAGCTGACCGTGCGCTACGAGAACGGCACGCCGGTCGGTGTCTCTTCCATCGTGCTCTCGACGCAGCATCTCGACGAGGCGATGACCAGCGCCGACGTGCGCGCGGTGGTGGAGCCCTATGTCCGGGAGGTTCTGCCCGACGGCTGGATCGGGGCGGAGACCGTCTGGCATGTGAACCCGACCGGCAAGTTCGTGATCGGCGGTCCCGACGGTGACGCCGGGCTGACGGGCCGCAAGATCATCGTCGACACCTACGGCGGGGCCGCGCCGCACGGGGGCGGGGCCTTCTCTGGCAAGGATCCGACCAAGGTGGACCGCTCCGCTGCCTATGCGGCGCGCTACCTGGCGAAGAACGTCGTGGCGGCGGGGCTCGCCAGCCGCTGCACCCTGCAGCTTTCCTACGCGATCGGCGTGTCGGAGCCGCTCTCGATCTATGCCGATCTGCATGGCACGGGCGATGTCGACCCGGCCGCCGTCGAGGCAGCCATCCGGACGACCATGGACCTGACGCCGCGGGGGATCCGCACGCACCTGGGGCTGAACCGGCCGATCTACCAGCGCACGGCGGCCTACGGCCATTTTGGCCGCGCGCCCGAGGCCGATGGCGGCTTCTCCTGGGAGCGCACGGACCTGGCCGAGGCGCTGGCGAACGCAGTCTGAGGGGCGCTGCACCCGTCCCGGCCTGGCCTGGCCTCCCCGGGAGCATGTCCCGAACGGAGACGGGCTAGCCGGCCGTCCAGCGGTGCAGGAGGTCCGGTCCGAGGATTCGGGTTTCGGTAAGGCGCAGTCGCGGGGCCTCCGACAGTGCAGCGAGGCCCATCGCGCCGAGGCCGGGCGTGCCCTCGGCCCCGATCGCCTTGCCGGCGGTGTAGCAGTCGAGCCGATCGACGAGCCCCTGCGACAGAAGCGCGGCGGCGAGCGTGCCACCGCCCTCGCAATAGACCCGGGTGAGGCCGCGCGCGCCGAGCAGGCGCAGCGCCGCGCCCAGGTCGACGTGGCCGCCCGCACCGGCGGGGCAGGGCAGGAGCGTCGCGCTGCGGGCGGTGAAGGCCGCGCAGCGCTCGGGCGGCGCATCCCCATGCACGAGCCAGACCGGAGCCGCGCCGCGGAGCATCGCGCTCTCCTCCGGCAGCTTCAGGCGGCGCGACAGGACCACGCGAACCGGCTGCGGCACGTCGCCCATGCCGCGGACCGTGAGCTGCGGGTCATCGGCGCGCGCCGTGCCGGCCCCGACCATCACCGCGTCATGACGCGCCCGCTCGGCATGGACGTGGGTGCGGGCGGCGGGGCCGGTGATCCACTTGCTCTCGCCGCTCGCCGTGGCGATGCGGCCGTCGAGCGTGAGCGCGAGCTTGAGCGTGACGAGCGGGCGGCCTCGGGTAACGCGGCTCAGGAACCCGGCCTGGAGCGCCCGGGCCTCGGCCTCCATCACGCCCTCGACGACCTCGATCCCCGCCGCGCGCAGCATTTCGAACCCGCCCCCGTCGACGCGGGGATCCGGGTCGCGTTGCGCGGTGACGACCCGCGCGATGCCCGCGCCGATGAAGGCTTCGGCGCAGGGCGGCGTCGCTCCGTGGTGGGCACAGGGCTCCAGCGTGACATAGGCTGTCGCCCCACGCGCGGCCGGGCCCGCTTGGGCCAGCGCCTGCGTCTCGGCGTGGGGGCGGCCCCCGTCGGCGGTGCGCCCGCGCCCGATGACCACACCATCCTTCACGACGACGCATCCGACGGCCGGGTTCGGCCAGACACGCCCGAGACCGCGCGCCGCCAGAGCCAGCGCATGGGCCATGAAGCGCGCGTCGCTCACGTGTCGAGAGCGGGGGGGCGCAGCTCGTGGACGAAATCCTCGAAATCGTCGGCCGCCTGGAAATTCTTGTAGACGCTCGCGAAGCGGACGTAGGCGACGGTGTCGATCCGCGCCAGGCTCTCCATCACGATCTCGCCGATCTGCTTCGACGGGATGTCGGTGTCGCCCATCGACTCGAGCCGCCGCACGATGCCAGAGATCATCTGGTCGATCCGCTCGGGTTCGATCGGACGCTTCTGCATCGAGATGCGGATCGAGCGCTCCAGCTTGTCGCGATCGAATTCCTCGCGCTTTCCGTTCGACTTGATGACGACGAGGTCGCGCAGTTGCACCCGTTCGTAGGTCGTGAACCGCCCGCCGCAGGAGGGGCAGAACCGGCGCCGGCGGATGGCGACATGATCCTCGGCGGGGCGCGAGTCCTTCACCTGGGTATCGACATTTCCGCAGAAGGGGCAGCGCATGGGTGGTCTCCGGATCCGGGTGGCCCCGCCAGATGTGGCGCGCGGGACCATGTCTTGATGCGCCGTCACTCTGCCCCCCCAATGCTGGTGTGGCAAGCCTTCGCAGGAAGAGAGGGATATCGGGGTCAGTCGCTGCGGAAATGCGCGGCGACGTGACGCGTCTGCGGGCGGTCGCGATGTTCGACCACGTAGATGCCCTGCCAGGTGCCCAGTACCATATGCCCCTCCAGCACCGGGATCGTGAGGCTGACCGGCAGGAGCATCGACTTGATATGTCCCGGCATATCATCGGGCCCTTCGTAGGTGTGCGTGAGATAGGCCATCGACGGGTCGGTCGTCGGCGGCACCGCGCGGGAGAGCCAGGCGACGAGGTCGGTCTGGACTTCCGGGTCGGCATTCTCCTGGATGATGAGGCTGGCCGACGTATGGCGGATAAAGAGCGTGAGCAGGCCAGAGCGGTCCGGGAGCCACGCCGCTACCTCGCGGGTGATCTCGACGGTGCCGGGGCCGCGCGTCTCGACGGTGAAGCTGCCGTGCATCAGGCGGCCCGGTCGAGGAAACGCGCGGCGAGTTCGGGGGAGGGGACCATGCAGTGGTCCCTGCGTCCGAAGAGGCGGTATCGGTTGCGCGCGATCGCGTGATAGAGCGGATCTTTCAGCATCGCGGGCAGCCACGATGCCACAGCGAGCGCGCGCCAGGGCCAGCCGACGGCCCGCATCGCGGCCGCGAAAGCGTCGAGCCGCTGATGGATCACCCCGTCTACGATGACGAGGTTCGTTTCGAAATCGTCGGTTGGCAGGCCGAGGTCGCGATAGAGCGCTTGCCCGAGGTCGGATTGTGCCGTGGCGAAACGGAAGCGACCGCTGCGATCGATCCGGGTCATCAGGCGGAAAAAGCCCGAGCAGAGGACGCAGACACCGTCGAAGACGATGAGGTCGTGTCTGCCGATCAGGGCGCGCGTCCGCGGGGAAAGGGTAGTTGTCTCGGTCATCGTGTCGAAGCCTAGACCGCCTTCCGGGCAGGTCAAAGGTGACGCTTGGCCACGGGCGAGGCGGGGAACGCACGGCCTTGCCGGTGTGTTGAGTGGCGAAACAAAGCAGGAGGCATGCCATGGAAACGCAACCGAAAGAGACCCGAACGCCGGAAGGCGCGCGCCCGGCCCCGACACCGGCGGAGGGCACGACGCATGACCCCAACTCCGTGACAACCGGCACGCCCGAAGAGCCGACGCGCGACGTCTATCCTCCCAAGGGTGAGCGGGATTGACACGACGAAGGCCCCGGAGCGCTCCGGGGCCTTTCCAAATCGGGGACAAGGCGCTCAGCGGAAGATGCCGTGGCCCTGCTGGTCGATCATCACCCTGGCCTTGGCGACTGATGCCTCCTTGGCCGCATCCTCGGAGTTGAGCGTGTCGGCCCGGATAAGTTGATGGGTCCTCGTTTCACCGTCGACGTCCGCTTCGATCCGGGCGGCGATGCGCCAATGCGCGCCGTCCTTCATCGGCTCGGGGAAAATGCGATAGCCGTTGTATACGACGGGGTCGGCCGGAGCCGGGGCAGTCTTGTCGCCGCCGCCACCACCGAAAAGACGCGAGAGGAGGGACATATCGAACGCTCCGCTTGGGGCGCGGGGGCCGCCGACGGCCCCCACGGGGTCACTGGTCGAGGAACGACCGCAGCTTGCGCGACCGGCTCGGGTGCTTGAGCTTGCGCAGCGCCTTCGCCTCGATCTGGCGGATCCGCTCGCGCGTGACGGAGAACTGCTGGCCCACCTCCTCGAGGGTGTGATCGGTGTTCATTCCGATGCCGAAACGCATCCGCAGCACCCGCTCTTCGCGCGGGGTGAGCGAGGCGAGAACGCGCGTTGTCGTCTCCTTCAGGTTCTCCTGAATGGCGCTATCGAGCGGCAGCACGGCGTTCTTGTCTTCGATGAAGTCGCCGAGCTGGCTATCCTCCTCGTCGCCGATGGGCGTCTCGAGGCTGATCGGCTCCTTGGCGATCTTCATCACCTTGCGAACCTTCTCGAGCGGCATCTGCAGCTTCGCGGCCAGCTCCTCGGGCGTCGGCTCCCGCCCGATCTCATGGAGCATCTGGCGGCCGGTGCGCACCAGCTTGTTGATCGTCTCGATCATATGGACCGGGATGCGGATCGTGCGGGCCTGGTCCGCGATCGAGCGGGTGATCGCCTGCCGGATCCACCAGGTCGCGTAGGTCGAGAACTTGTAACCGCGGCGGTACTCGAACTTGTCGACGGCCTTCATCAAGCCGATGTTCCCCTCCTGGATCAGGTCCAGGAACTGCAGGCCGCGGTTCGTGTATTTCTTCGCGATCGAGATCACGAGGCGGAGGTTGGCCTCGACCATTTCCTTCTTGGCCTGACGGGCCTCCTTCTCGCCCTTCTGGACCTGGTTCACGATGCGGCGGAATTCGTTGATGTCGACGCCGACGTACTGGCCGACCTGCGCCATGTCGCCGCGCAGCTCCTCGACCTTCTCGCGGGAGCGCTCGAAGAGCGCCTGCCAGCCGCGCCCCGTTTTCTCGGTCATGCGGTCGACCCAGCCGGGATCGAGCTCGTGGCCGCGGTATTCCTCGATGAACTCGCGGCGGTTGATGCGCGCCTGGTCGGCGAGCTTCACCATGCCCGAGTCGATCGACATGATCCGGCGGTTGATGCCGTAGAGCTGGTCGATCAGCGCCTCGATGCGGTTGTTGTGCAGATGCAGTCCATTCACCAGCTCCACGATCTCGGACCGCAGCTTCTGGTAGGCGTCCTCCTCCGTCTGCGAGAAACTGTCGTCCTCGTTCAGCGTGGCGGAGATCCGCAGGTCCTGCATCTCGGCAAGCTTGGCATAGTCGTCGGCGATGACGTCGAGCGTTTCCAGCACGCGCGGCTTCAGCGCGGCCTCCATCGCGGCGAGCGATAGGTTGGCGCCTTCGTCCTCGTCGTCGTCGTCATCATCGTTCGAGATCGGATTGCCGTCGGCGTCGAGTTCCTGCTTCGCCTCGCTCTTGCCACCAGCGGCGGGGGCGGCGGCACCGGCGACGGGTGTGTCGGCCTCCTCCTCCATCTGGTTGCCGAACGTCGTCTCGAGGTCGATCACGTCGCGCAGGAGGATGTCCTCCGACAGAAGCTCGTCGCGCCAGATCGTGATCGCCTGGAAGGTCAGCGGGCTCTCGCAGAGGCCCAGGATCATCGTGTTGCGCCCGGCTTCGATGCGCTTGGCGATGGCGATCTCGCCCTCGCGGCTCAGAAGCTCGACCGAGCCCATCTCGCGCAGGTACATGCGCACCGGGTCGTCGGTGCGGTCGAGCTTGGTTTCGCTCGCGTCCGTCGTGGCGACGTCGCCGCCCTTCTTCGAGGCGTCGACGACGGCGGTGGAGCCCTGCGGCTTCTCCTCGTCGTCGTCCTCGGCTTCCTCGGCCTCGACGATGTTGATGCCCATCTCCGAGAGCATCGACATGACGTCCTCGATCTGCTCGGAGGAGACCTGTTCGGGCGGCAGCACCTGGTTGAGCTGGTCGTAGGTGATGTAGCCGCGCGTCCGCGCCTCGGCGATCATGCGTTTGACGGCAGCCTGGCTCATGTCGAGCGAGTGATCGCCCTCGGGGTCCCGCTGCTTGTCGTCGTCCGTGTCCTTGGCCATGCCGCGCTCCGTTGAGGAGTGAGTCTTTGTGGGTCGCTAGCCGAATCACTACCCCGAATCGGCCGGCTCCGCACCCCGAATCACTTTTCCCGTTTCGTTTTGCCCGCTGGCGTTGCCAGAAGGCTGTCGTAGTAGTCCGCGAAGGAGGTCTCGCCGTCGCCCACGCGCTCTTCCTCCCGGCTGCGCAAAGCGGCCGATTTGCGCTTTCCCGCCTGCGCGAGCCGCCAGGTCATGGCCTCGTCGGCTCCCTCCTCGAAGTCTTCCATTGCCTCGCGCCTTTCGCGGTCGGCCCCGCGTTGGGCCCCGAGCCGCTTGAGCGCGTCGCGGATGCACTGGCGCGCGCCGCCGCCATCGCCACGCATCACCGGTGAGATGCGGACATGGCGCTGAGCGAGAAGCGTTTCAAGGGTCTCGGGGCCGATCCGGGCTTCGAGCGTCTCGCCCGCCTCCTCTGGCACGGCCTCCGGATCGAGGGTCAGAAGCGCCTGGGCGATCGCGCCGTGCATGTCGCGGCTCCAGGTCTCGGCCTCGAGTGCGTCGGTGAATTCCGCGATCAGCGTCGGATGCCGGACGAGGCCGGCCAGCACGACCTGCTCGAGCAGGATTTCCGGGGTCATCGCCCCGGATGCGAGCGCGGAGGCCCGTGTCGCGGTCTGCGGTTGTGCCGGCAGGGCGCGGCCACCCTTCCAGTTCTTCCGGTCGCGGCGATAGGCAGGGTTCGGCACAAAGTCGCGACCGGACGGCGGCGGCGCAGGGGGCGGGGGCGCATCGAAGACAACCGTCTGGCCGGGGCTCAGTCCGAAGAGCTCGGCGCGCAGGCGCGCGATTTCTTCGCCGTAGTGACGCCGCAGGCTCGGATCCTTGATCCTTCGCACCACCGCGCGCAGAGCGCGGTCGAGCATCGCGCGGCGTTCCGGGCTGTCGAAATCCTTACCCTCGATTTCCCGCGTCCAGAGGAGCGTCAGCATCGGCTTCGCCGCGTCCAGAATCCGACGCATCGCCGGGGCACCTTCCGCTCGGATCAGATCGTCCGGGTCCTGGCCTTCGGGCAAGATTGCGAAGCGAAGGCTCTGCCCCGCCTCGATCAGCGGCAGCGCGAGATCGGCCACGCGCAGCCCCGCGCGCTGACCGGCGGCATCCCCGTCGAGCGCGATGAGCGGCTCGGGCGAGACCCGCCAGAGCATCTGCAGCTGCCGCTCCGTCACGGCCGTCCCGAGGGGCGCGACCGCCGCCTCGAACCCGGCCTGCGCGAGCGCGATGACGTCCATGTATCCCTCTGCCACGACGAGGGGCTGGCCCTTGCCGACGGCGGCGCGCGCGTCCCGCAGGTTGTAGAGGTTCGCGCCCTTGTCGAAGAGCGCCGTCTCGGGCGAGTTCAGGTATTTCGCCGGCGAGTTTGGGTTCATCGCCCGTCCGCCGAAGCCGATGCAGCGTCCGCGCGCGTCGCGGATCGGGAAGATGATGCGGTTGATGAAGCGGTCGCGGCGGCGACCGTCGTCCTCGGCCACGCCAAGGCCCGCGCCCTCGATCAGATCCCAGGCGATGCCCTTGCCCTCGAGCGCGCGGATGAGCCCGTCCGCCGTGCCCGGCGCAAAGCCGATCTCGAAGCGGTCGAGCGTCGCCTTCGCAAGGCCCCGGCGGTCGAGGTAGGCGCGGGCCTCCGCGGCGGCCTGCGTGGACAGTTGCAGGCGGAACCACTTCACCGCGGTCTCCGTCACCTCGGCGAGGCGGGTGCGCAGGTCCGCCTTCTCGGCCGCTTTCGGGTCGCGGGCGGGCATTTCCATCCCGGCCTCCGCCGCGAGGATCTCCACGGCTTCCATGAAGCCCACGTTCTCGCTCTCCTGCACGAAGCCGAAGACGTTGCCCTTCGCCTGGCAGCCGAAGCAGTAATAGAAGCCCTTGCGGTCATCGACGTGGAAGCTGGCCGACTTCTCCTGATGGAAGGGGCAGGGGGCCCACCAGTCGCCCTTGGCCTGGTTCGTCTTCTTCATGTCCCAGGTGACCTTGCGCCCGACGACGGCCGAGAGGCTCAGCCGGTTGCGGAGATCGTCGAGGAAGCTGTCGGGCAGGCGCATGGCCTCAATATCGGGTCGGCTCCGGGCAGAGTCGAGGGCCGCCCGGCGAAATGCCGAACGGCCCGCGCGTTTCCGGTGGCCGATGCGTCAGCCGCCGGCTTCTTCGTCCGCGGTGCAGTTGCCCGCCCCGATAAGCGGCAGACCGTTCACGAGAACGACGTCATCGCCGCAATCGGTGTCGTTGGCGATGATGCTGATGTTGTCGTCGGCAACGATCTGTTCGGGAGCGAAGGCAAGGCGTGCGGCATACCGCTGCGAGATCGGAACGAAGTTCGGGATGATCCGGTCGCCGAGCCCCACGTTGAAGTACGGCCGATCGAATGTGTAGGATTCGACCAGCGTGACGCGCTCGTTTTCGTCGAGCCGCGGAACCTGATTCAGGAAGCCCTGGAGGATCGCGTCGGTCATCGCCGGCTGCCCGTCGGTCGCGAAGGACCAGATGACCTCCAGGTTGTCGTTGCGACGGCGTACCTCGGTGAAGCGCATGTAGCTGAGGTTTTCGGAGTAGGTCAGCGTCTCGTAGACACTCTCCAAACCGTTCAGGTCGTGCGGGGTCACGATCGACAGGCGCCGCGACAGCATGTCGGCCACGGCATAGCTGGCCTTCGTCATATGCGCCTCGCGGCGATATTGATCGAAATACTGATAGCCCATCACGAAGATCAGCGTCAGCACCGGCAGCATGATTGCCGCCTCGATGGAGAGTGCAGCCCGTTCCTCGCGTGCGAAGCGGGCGAGGGGCGCGGACAGTCGGGACGGGATCGGGAATGTCATCGCGACCTCCTCAGTTCTGTTCGACCACGAAGGCCGTCGCGGTGACGATGCGGAACGTGCCGTCGGTGTCGTCGATGAGATAGGAGCCGAGCGTTCGGTTTCCGGCGAGAACCGCGAGCGGCAGCGAGGGGCGGACCGAATAGCAGGCCCGTGCGAGCACCATCTGTCCCGCGCGTCCGCCCGCGAAGATCGACCTCGGGACGATCGACGTCAGCTGGTTCACGCAGGGCGCGTCCGCGTCCGGGGTCGCATAGCTCGTCCGGGTGATGAGCGTCAGCTCGATCAGCATGTTCTCGCGGCAATCCGGCAGGATCCGGGCCCGGTCGCAAACCGCGTTGCGCACCTGGTTCTGGGTCACGGTACTGCCGGTATCGAGGCGGATGTCGCGGACGGCAATGTCCATTGCGCGCTCCAGCATGACCTGACGCGTCAGCATGAGCGAGGCCTCGAAGGAGGAGATGAAGACCATCAGGAAGGCCGGCACCAGCAGCACGAACTCGACCGAGGCCCCGCCCGCCTCGCGCGCCGCAAGGGGAACGCGGGCAAGGCGGTCGAGCGGTGCGAGCAGCCGGTCGGAGAGGCGGCACCACAGCCGCCCCATCCGGGATATGAACGCCGGCCCGCTCATTGAACCAGTCGCAGACGGCTGACCGAGGCGAGCACGTCGTCGAACGCGGCCGCGATATCGAGGTTCTCGACATCGAAGTAGCGCGCTTCGTTGCCGGTGCCGGCACAGTCGAGCATGGCCGCTTCGCCATCGTCGGGAGCCTGGAAGGCGATTGTGTAGATCACCACCCCGTTCTGACGGGCCTGCGCGCAGATGTTGGACAGGTTCGTGTCCGCGCGGGCCTGTCTGTGGGTCGTTTCCCAGGAGTAGAAGTAGTCGACCCGGGTGTCCCAGTTCGCGCCGCTCAGCAGGTCGTTGGCGATGTAGCTCATCGACAGGGCCGCGAAGACCTCCGACCAGTCGAGCCGCGTCGCGTTCGAACCGCCGTAGGGGTTGGACCAATACTGGTTGCGATGATCGACCCAGTAGGCCCCCGCGTGGCTCGACCAGACCGAATAGCGGGTGATGTAGGTATGGTTCTCGTCGTTGTCGAACTGCACCCGGCACAGCGCGCGCTGCGTAGTGGTTCCCAGTTGGCACCCCGCCCCGTTCGATCCGAAGAGGTTCAGGTTCACCGTGTCGCCCAGCAGGTCGATGTTGATGCCACGGCAGTTGCCGTTGTTTCCGGCATTGTCGCCGTTGCCGCAGTTGGCCGTGTTGCTGCTGTCGTCATCGTCATCGTCACCGTCGTCGTCATCACCGTCATCATCATCGTCGTCGTCGTCATCATCGTCGCTGCCGAGCAGTCCGAGACCGATATCCAGAAGCGGCGCATCGGTCGGGTCGGACCCGGGCGACGGCTGACCGGCGTCATGCCAGTCGGCGCAGGCGTCCTCGTCCTCGAGGGCGATGCCGTCGTAGCGGCTGCGGCGATAGGTGCGGTAGTTCCCGTAGTAGTCGTAGTAGCTGCCCCAGCGAGGCTCTTCGTCGTGATCGTAGTCTTCGCACACGTCTTCGAGCGCTTCGCGATAGACATAGATGCCCGATGCGCCGGACTTGCGGGCGCTCTTGAGATCCCACTGCTGGGTGTTCACGCCGTCTGTCATCACCACCAGTACCTTGTGGGTTCCATCGGTGTTGTAATCGACGGGGCGGCCGACAAAGCCGGCATCCACCTGCTCGCCGCTCGGCAGACCGGTCATGGTGATCATTTCGGCAAGCTCGTCGCGCGAGGAGGGGTCGAGCAGCAGGCTGCCCCATTTCACACCCTGGTCCATTGCCGTCCAGTGGTTCGCCTGCAGTTGCTGGATACGCTTCTGCAGTTCGGACACGTTGTTCGACCAGGGCAGGATCTCGGCGTAGTTGTCTGTCCGGCAGTTGGGGTTCTTCACGAGACCCGCGACGTTGGAGTTGCCCGTCCGGAAGTCGAAGTGTCCCATGCGCTGCAGTTCTTCGCCCGAGTTCATGCCGAGCCGCTGATACTCCGCATCCGAGAAGACCACGCAGTTCGAGAAGGGATGCTCGTCGCTGATGTCGAAGACGCTGTTGATGAGCGAGCCCGCGTTCACTCGGTCGTTGTAGGGCACGAGCGAGATGGAGGTGAGCTCCTCGCGGTTGCGCAGCAGTTCGGCCACGAAGTCCGAGGCGGCGGTGCGCAGCGTCTCGATCTTCGCGCCGCCCATGGAGCCTGAGATATCGACCACGAGCGACAGTTCGAGTTCGGTGCGGACTTCCCGCGCCTCGGAGGATACGGGCTGCACCAGCCTTTCGACGCCGAGTAGATCGAGAAAGAGGCTTTCCGTGTTCGCTTCGCTGCTGACGGTGACGCGGCGATCCGCACCGTTCTGAACGGATGTCACCTGCACGCTGTCCTCGTCGAGGCCTGCGGCGCGGACGTAGTCCTTGACGATCTGTTCGGCGTCGCGCGTCTGGTTCAGGCCGGCTGCGGCGAGGGACGCACGGTCGACGGCGTATTGCAGCTCGGTCCGCTGTACTTCCGATCGCATGATGTCGAGGGCGATGCCCCCGGCCGTCATCATCAGGACGAAAACCAGCAGCCCGAAGATGGTCAAGCTTCCATCTTCACGCTGTCCGAAGTCGGACGCGGCCCGGGTGAACAGGCGGTCCTTCGAGAGATCAAGCTTGCAAGTCACGGCAGATACCACGCGGTTGTAAACACTACGAGCGACTCAGGGGAGTCCGAGTCGCATCGCTTTTTATCCAAATGGAAGACGGTCACTGCCGGGCGCGATTGGGGTCAAATCGTGTCATTGTCCTTCGATTTTAGACATCTGGCCGACATTCTCCCTGTCGTTTCCAGGGGAAGCGTCTAGGCTCGCGGGATCATCGGAGGATAGGCCGCGACGGCCAGGGAGGACGAAGATGAGCAACAAGGCAGGAGGCTTCAGCGCCTCGGTGGATGCGATGTACGACCGCGCGGTCGGGCTGATGGATCTCAGCCCGGGGCTCGCCGAGAAGATCCGCGTCTGCAACGCCACCTACACCGTGCGCTTCGGCGTCCGACTGCGCGGCGCGATCCACACCTTCACCGGCTACCGGTCCGTGCATTCCGAGCACATGGAACCCGTGAAGGGCGGCATCCGCTACGCGCTCGCCGTCAACCAGGACGAGGTGGAGGCGCTGGCGTCGCTGATGACCTACAAGTGCGCTCTGGTGGAAACGCCCTTCGGCGGCTCCAAGGGGGGGCTCTGCATCGATCCGACCCAATGGGAGGCGCACGAGCTCGAGCTCATTACCCGCCGCTTCGCCTACGAGCTCATCAAGCGCGACCTGATCAACCCGGCGCAGAACGTGCCCGCCCCCGACATGGGCACCGGCGAGCGGGAGATGGCCTGGATCAGCGACCAGTACCAGCGAATGCATACCACCGACATCAACGGCCGGGCCTGCGTCACCGGCAAGCCGCCCCATGCGGGTGGTATCGCCGGCCGGGTCGAGGCGACGGGGCGCGGCGTGCAATACGCCCTGCAGGAGTTCTTCCGCCACGAGGAGGACAAGGCCGCCGCGGGCCTTGCCGGCACGCTCGACGGCAAGCGCGTCATCGTACAGGGGCTCGGCAACGTCGGATTCCATGCCGCCAGCTTCCTTGCCGCGGAGGACGGGGCCAGGATCACCGCGGTGATCGAGCGCGACGGGGCCGTCACCAACGAGGCCGGTCTCGACGTGGAGGGGCTCCAGGCCCATATCCGCCGCACGGGTGGCGTGCGCAACTTCGCCGGCGGGCACTACGTCGAGGATGGCTCCTCCGTCCTCGAGATGGACTGCGACATCCTCATCCCCGCCGCGCTCGAGGGCGTCATCCACAAGGACAACGCCGCCCGCGTGAAGGCACCGCTCATCATCGAGGCGGCGAACGGGCCGGTCACCGCCGAGGCGAACGAGATCCTGCTCGACCGCGGGTGCGTCATCATCCCCGACCTCTACGCCAACGCGGGCGGGGTCACCGTCAGCTATTTCGAATGGGTCAAGAACCTCAGTCACATCCGCTTCGGCCGGATGCAGCGCCGCGCGGAGGAGGCCCGTCACCATGTCCTCGTCAACGAGCTCGAGCGGCTGTCGAAGAACAAGAACGTGGCCTGGACGCTCTCGGAGGACTTCAAGCGCAACTACCTGCGCGGCGCGGGAGAGCTGGAGCTTGTGCGCTCGGGGCTCGACGACACGATGCGCGGGGCCTACGGCGCGATGCGCGAGGTCTGGCACGGGCGGAACGACGTGCCGGATCTGCGGACCGCGGGCTTCATCGTCTCGATCAGCCGGATCGCCGCCAGCTACCAGGCCAAGGGGCTCTGACGCCCGGGGCGCGGGGGAGGTGGCCTAGCCCTCGCGCCGCTCCGCCTCCGCTGCGGTGTCGTCCGAATCCTCGCCCTCGTTCTCGGCGGCGGCCTCGGGGGTCTCGTCGACGCCGAAGCGCGTCAGCAGCGCATTCTCGAGCCCCTTGTTGAACTCGCGGGCGAGCTCCGCGTACTCCGGGTTCTTCTCGATCGCCACGCCGGGTTTCCAGACCTTGGCGAGCGCCAGCATCGCCTCGCGGTCGTGCTTGAAGAAGGCCTCGCGCGCTTCGTGCGCCTCGCTGTCGGACCAGCCGAGCGTCTCGAGCGCGTAGCGGCCGACCCGGAGCGAGCTGTCGAACATCTCGCGCACGATCTGATCGGCCCCGGCGTTGTAGAGCTCGTAGGTATGCACCCGGTCGTAGGCGCGCGCGATGATGTGGATGTCGCGATGCGCGCGCTTGGCCAGTCGCACGAGCCGGACCGCATCCTCCCGGTCGTCGAGCGCCACGATCAGGATCTTCGCGGTCTCAAGCCCCGCCGCCTCCAGGAGTTCGGGCCGTGTCGGGTCGCCCATATAGGTCTTGATGCCGAACTTCCGCAAAAGCCGGATCGTCTTGATGTCGCGGTCGAGGACGACGGTCTGCACGCCGGTCCCCTGCAGCATCCGGTGGACGACCTGACCGAAGCGACCGACGCCGGCGATGATGACCTCCGCCGCCTCGTCGATCTCGTCGTCGGGCATGGCCTCGCCCTCGGGCTGGCGCGCGGCGAGCCGTTCGTAGGCGATGAACAGAAGCGGCGTCAGCAGCATCGAGAGCGCGATCACCAGAAGCAGGATGTCGCGTTCCTGCGATCCGATCACGCCGTCCCCGAAAGCGACCGAGACGAGCACGAAGCCGAACTCGCCCGCCTGCGCGAGCGAGAGCGTAAAGAGGATCCGGTCGCGCCCCTTCATGCGGAACGACAGGGCCAGCAGATAGAGGATCGCCCCCTTCACGAGCATCAGTGCCAGAACCGCGCCCAGCACGACGAAGGGCGCGGAGGTGAAGGTGCCGAAGTCGATGCCGGCCCCCACGGTGATGAAGAAGAGGCCGAGGAGGATGCCCTTGAAGGGTTCGATGTCGGCTTCGAGCTCGTGCCGGAACTCTGAATTGGCGAGCACGACGCCGGCAAGGAAGGCCCCGAGCGCGGGCGAGAGGCCCACCGCCGACATCAGCACCGCGACCCCGATCACGAAGAGGAGCGAGACGACGGTATGCATCTCCCGCAGGCGCGCGCGCCCGGCGAAGTGGAACACGGGGCGCGTGAGAAAGATGCCGCCGAGGATCACGGCCGTCACCGCGCCGACGGTCAGCAGGGTCAGGCCCCAGGCCGGCAGCGTGTCGACCCAATGGCCGACGTCGGCCATGATCGTCGCGCTCTCTCCGTCGCCCATCGCGGCGTCGCCGTGGCCGCCGCCGTGCCCGCCCCCGGCCTCGCCGCGGTCGACTTCGGCCCCGATCGACAGGAGCGGCATGATCGCGAGCATGGGAATAACCACGATGTCCTGCGCCAGAAGCACCGAGAAGGCGGAGCGGCCCCCACGCGTGGAGGTCAGATCCTTCTCGTTAAGGGTCTGCATCACGATCGCCGTCGAGGACAGCGCCAGGATCATCCCCACCGCCGCCGCCATCTGCAACGAGAGCCCGAAGAGCATGGCGCCACCCGTGACCGCTAGAAACGTCAGCACGATCTGCCCGAGGCCGAGGCCCAGAAGCCGGGCCCGCATATCCCAGAGCGTGCGCGGCTCGAGCTCCAGCCCGATGATGAAGAGCATCATCACCACGCCGAATTCGGCGAAGTGCTGAAGCTGCTCGGTCTCCGACCCGACGAGGCCGGTGACGGGACCGATCAGGATACCCGCGACAAGATAGCCCAAGACCGAGCCGAGACCGAAGCGCACGGCGAGGGGAACACAGAGCGTGGCGGCCCCGAGATAGATCGCCGCCTGCAAGAGAAACGTTTCCATGGGAAAGGTCTAGGCCAGTCGGCCGCGCCTCACAATCGCGGGTTGGTGGCTCAAAGGGGCAGGGGAGAATCGCGCTTCGGCTGATCCATGACGATCTGGCTCTGGACGCGTGCGACGGCCGGATGCGGCAGCAGGACCTGATGGACCAGCGTGTTGAGCGCGGCGAGATCGCCGCACCAGACCCGGAGGAGATAGTCGGCCTCGCCCGTCAGCGTCCAGACGGAGGCGACGCGCGGCTCGGCCTCGAGCAGGCGCAGGAAGGCGCGTGCGCCCTCGGGCGCGTGGCTCGCCATCTGGACCTGCACGAAGGCCTGCACCGAAAGACCGACGCGCACCGGGTCGACCCGCGCGACGGTCGCGCGGATATAGCCGCTGGCCTCGAGCCGGGCCCGCCGCCGCCCGGCCTGCGAGGCCGACAGGTTGAGCGCCCGCCCCAGGGCCTCGGCGGTCTGGCCCGCATCCCGCTGAAGCAGGCGGAGGATCTCGCGATCGGTCTCGTCCATGGAGCAAATATGCTGGATCCACGCGGATTTGAAAAGATCTCCGCATGAAGTGCGCATAGGAAGCGTGGATTGGACCCGCGAACGCGCGCTCCCGGTCGCGTGTGTGCGATAGCGTCGCGACAAACAGACAGGAGTTTGCCAGATGGGTCCGTTCCCTCACGATGCCCCCTACGCCGAGATCACCGCCGACAACCCCGCAGGAACCGACGGTTTCGCCTTCGTCGCCTTTGCCCACGAGGATCCGCAGGTCTTGCGCGACATCTTCACCCGGCAGGGCTACACGCACGTCGCCACGCACAAGACCAAGCCCGTCGAGGTCTGGCAGCAGGGCGACATCAGCTATCTTATCGACGCGACGCCGGGCAGCCATGCGATGGACTTCGTGGCCGAGCACGGTCCCTGCGCGCCGGGCATGGGCTGGCGCGTCGCCGACGCGCAGCACGCCTTCGACCACGCGGTCGCGAAGGGGGCCACGCCCTACGAGGGGCCGGGCAAGGCGATGGACGTGCCCGCCATCGTCGGCATCGGCGGCAGTCTTATCTACTTCATCGACCAGTACCGCGACGCCTCGCCCTTCAACGCCGAGTTCGACTGGGTTGCGCGTGCACATCCGGCCGGTGTCGGGTTTCACTACCTCGACCACCTGACCCACAACGTTCACAAGGGGAACATGGACACCTGGTTCCGGTTCTACGGCGAGCTGTTCAATTTCCGCGAGATCCGTTTCTTCGACATCAAGGGGAAGTATACGGGCCTTCTGAGCCGCGCCCTGACCTCGCCCTGCGGCCGCATCCGCATCCCGATCAACGAGGATCGGGGCGAGACCGGGCAGATCGTCGAGTATCTCGAACGGTACAACGGCGAGGGCATCCAGCATATCGCGGTGGGCGCGCGCGAGATCTACGACGCCGTGGATGCGATCGCCGAGAACGGCGTACGTTTCATGCCGAAGCCGCCGCAGACGTATTACGAGATGAGCCGCGAGAGGGTCGCGGACCACGAAGAGCCGCTCGACCGGATGGAGAAGCACGGCATCCTGATCGACGGCGAGGGGGTCGTCGGCGGCGGCGAGACGCGGATCCTGCTGCAGATCTTCTCGAAAACCTGCATCGGCCCGATCTTTTTCGAGTTCATCCAGCGCAAGGGCGACGACGGCTTCGGCGAGGGAAACTTCAAGGCGCTTTTCGAGTCGATCGAGGCGGATCAGATCGCGCGAGGGGTGCTCGAGACCGGTTGATCCACGCCGCGCGCATCCCCACATCTTTTAGCGGAACCAGAGCGCCCGCGCGCCGTTGGTTCTGCAACCTGCACCTGATGGCAGCCGCCATTCGAATTCCAGAATACACGGGCTCCGGTCGTCTTCCGGTGGTTGTGCGGTGCGGGAGGCGATTGTTGAGCGACACCCCGGTTCCTTTTCAGGGCCGGGGTGTTCGTATTTGGGGCCCCGCCGGGCCGAAGCGGTGCCGCAAACGCCGATCCTGTCGCTAAGGTTCCGAAAATAAACGGCGATTTTCTTGGAAACCTTCCGGCGAAAGACGGTGTTGAGGAGGCAGAACGGCGCACAGCCGCGCTCAATACTGGAAAGGATGTACTATGACCCGCTTCGCAATCTTCGCCGCCGCCGCCCTCACCGCGACGTCCGCCGCCGCCTACACCGGCGTTTCGCCGACGATCCTCGCTGAGGTCGAGTCGCTGCTGGAGAAGGAAGGCTACGAGCAATACAAGATCGAGCAGTTCTCCGACGATCAGGTGACCGAACTCTATCTCGCCTCGACCTCGACCGACACCGAGAACGAGAAGCAGGGCCGCATTGACGCGATCCTCTCGGAAGTCGTGGATCCGGACGCCGAAGTCATTCTCGTGACGCCCGAGGAAGCCGCCCGCATCCAAGCCGAGCGCGATGCCGACACCTCGGTTGAGGAAGCCGTACAGGCCTCGCTCGACTCGCTGGGTTATGACGTCGACGTTACGGCGCTGACCGACGCACAAGTTGCGGAACTCTACTTCCTCACCACCTCGGAGAGCGAAATGGAAATGCAGAAGTCCGAGATCGAGACGATCATCAACAACGGCTAACCTGTAGCCATTGAACGACAGGGGCGGCCCCGGTGGGCCGCCCTTTTTCATGTTCTCCTGTACCGCATCAAAAGGCGTTGCCGCAGGAAAGCCGCCACGAAGAGCACCGTCAGCACCATCACGATGGTCGGTGCCGGCGCGCTGTCGAGGAAGAAGCTAAGGTAGACGCCGGCGAGCATCGAGCCCGCGCAGATGAACACTGAAGCGACGAGCATCCAGCCGAAGCTGCGCGTGACGAGGAAGGCGATTGCCCCGGGCGTCACAAGAAGCGCCACCGCGAGGATCAGGCCCACGGCGTTCAGGACCGCGACCACCACCAGCGACAGGATCGTCAGCAACCCGTAGTGCAGGAGCCGTGCGTCGAGCCCCGCCGTCTGCGCCTGCGCCGGATCGAAGGCGTGGAGCAGGAAGTCGCGCCACTTGAGCGCGAAGATCGCGGCCACCGGCAAGGCGATCGCCGCGCCGGCCTTGAGGTCGGCAGTCCCGACCCCGAGCATGTTGCCGAAGAGGATGTGATCGAGATGCGCATCCGTCGGGAAGGCCACGAAGAGGATGAGGCCGACGGCGAACATCCCTGAAAAGACGACGCCCATCACCGTATCCCGCTTCACCCGGCTGTTCTCGGCCAGATAGCCCGTTAGCAATGAACATCCCATGCCCGCCACGAAGGCCCCGAGGATGAGCGGCAGGCCCAGCAGATAGGCCAGCACCACGCCCGGCAGGATCGCGTGGCTCACCGCGTCGCCCATAAGCGCCCAGCCCTTGAGCACGAGGAAGCACGACAGGAGCGCCGCCGCCGGGGCCACGATCAACGAGATCAGGAAGCCATTCTGCATGAAGGGGAACTGGAACGGCAGCAGCAGCGTCTCGATCACGGCGCGCCCTCCGCCGTCGCCGCCCGGGTCCGTGCCGCGCGCAACCCGTGGACCGGAGCGAAGACGAAGGCGAGGAGGAACACCAACGTCTGCAGCGCCACGATGATGCCGCCCGTCGCCCCGTCGAGGAAGAAGCTGAGGTAGGCCCCGACGAAGGAGCAGCCCGCCCCGATCGCCACCGCGATCAGCAGAAGCCGCGGGAAGCGGTCGGTCAGCAGGTAGGCCGTGGCCCCGGGCGTCACCACCATCGCCACGACGAGGAAGGCCCCGACCGTCTGCATCGCGGCCACGACGCTCGCCGCGAGCAGGGTGAAGAAGATGCCCTTCAGCAGGGTGGGGCGCAGCCCGATCGACCGCGCGTGGCTCTCGTCGAAGAAGGTGACGAGCAGGTCCTTCCATTTCAGCGTCAGCACGACGGCCGAGACCGCGCCGATCAGCACGAGTTGCAGCGTGTCCTCGGGCGTGATGGCGAGGATGTTGCCCATGGTGATCGTCTGCACCGAGACCGAGATCGGGTTGAGCGACACCATGAAGAGGCCGAGGCCGAAGAAGGACGTGAAGATGATTCCGATGATGACGTCGGGCTTCAGCCCCGACCGGTCCGACAGGAAGAGCATCGTCGCCGCGGCCAGCCCGCCCGCGAGGAACGCTCCGAAGGCAAACGGCAGGCCAAGCAGATAGGCCCCTGCCACACCCGGCACAACGGAATGCGACAGCGCGTCGCCGATGAGCGACCAGCCCTTGAGCATCAAATAGCAACTGAGGAAGGCGCAGACCCCGCCGACGAGGGCCGAGACCCACATCGCGTTGACCATGTAGCCGTAGGCGAAGGGCTCAAGCATCGCGCTCGTCCTCGGGCGCGTCGTCGTCCTCGCGCTTCTCGCCGTAGAGGACGAAGGGCCGTTCGTCGTCGGTGATGATGCGCAGCTCCCGCGTGTCCTCGTCGTCGTGCAGGTCCGTCCCGCCGAGCGTGAAATGCCGCAGCACCCCACCGAAGGCCGCCTCCAGGTTCTCGCGGGTGTAGATTTCCTCGGTCCGCCCATAGGCCATGACCGTCCCCTTCACGAGGATCGTATGGTCGCAGAACTCGGGCACCGAGCCGAGGTTGTGCGTCGACACGAGCATCACGCGCCCCTCGTCGCGCATCTCCCTCAGAAGGGCGATGATCTGCTCCTCCGTCTGCACGTCGACGCCGGTGAAGGGCTCGTCGAGCAGGATCACGCGCCCGTCCTGCGCAAGGGCGCGTGCGAGGAAGACGCGCTTGCGCTGCCCGCCCGAGAGCTCGCCGATCTGGCGGCGGCGGTAGTCGCTCATGCCCACTCGCGCCAGGGCCTCCGCCACGGCGGCATGGTCGGCTGCGCGCGGGCGGCGCAGGAACCCCATGTGGCCGTAGCGGCCCATCATCACCACGTCCTCCACGAGAACGGGAAAGGCCCAGTCGACCTCCTCGGCCTGCGGCACGTAGGCGACGATGTTGGCCTTGAGCGCGGCGCGCACGCTTTGCCCGAGCAGCCGGATCTCGCCCCGCCGCGCGGGCACGAAGCCCATGATCGCCTTGAAGAGCGTCGATTTGCCGGCCCCGTTGACGCCCACGAGCGCCGTCACGGTGCCACGCGGGATGTGGAAGGTCGCGTCATGCAGGGCGGTATGCCCGTTGCGATAGGTGACGGTCACGCCCGTCGCGTCGATCCCGCCACCATCCGTCGCGTCGTTTATCATTCGGTTCCTGTCAGCCCGTTGGCCACGGTCTCCGATGTGACGCGCAGCAGGTCCAGATAGGTCGGCACCGGACCATCCGCCGCCGACAGACTGTCGACATAGAGCTCTCCGCCGTACCGTGCACCCGTCTCGCGTGCGACCTGACGCGCCGGGTCGGTATTGACCGTGCTTTCGCAGAAGACGGCCGGGATCTCGTTCTCGCGCACGCCATCGATCACCCGGCGCACCTGCTGCGGCGTGCCGACGGCATCGGCGTTCATCGGCCAGAGATACATCTCGCGCAGGCCGAAGTCGCGGGCGAGATAGCTGAAAGCCCCCTCGCAGGTGACGAGCCAGCGCTTGTCCTCTGGGATGTCGGCGAGCCGCGCGCGCAGGGGCTCCAGCACGGCGGCGATCTCCGCCTTGTAGCGTTCCGCATTGGCGGCATAGGTCTCGGCGTTCGCGGGGTCGGCCTCCGACAGGGCGTCGCGGATGTTGTCGACGTAGATCATCGCAGCGTCCGCCCCGATCCAGGCATGGGGGTTTGCCTTTCCCTCGTAGGCCCCTTCGGCGATGGCGATGGGCTCGATCCCCTCGCTCACGGTGGCCGAGGGAATGTCACCCAGGTTGGCGAGGAACTGCTCGAACCACAGCTCGAGGTTCAGCCCGTTCCAGAGGATGAGATCGGCATCGGAGGCGGCCACGAGATCGCGCGGGGTCGGGGCGTAGCCGTGGATCTCCGCGCCCGGCTTCGTCACCGAGACGACCTCGGCCGCATCCCCGGCGACGTTCGCGGCCATGTCGGCGATCACCGTGAAGGTCGTCACGACCTTCAGGCGGTCTTCGGCCAGGGCAGGGCCGGCGGCGAGGAAGGTGGCGAAGAGAAGGGGGCGAAACATGGCGGATCTCCGGATTGGTAGATGAGAGTGATAATCGTTCGCAAGTATTCCGCAAGGGTCGAAAATGAAAAGGGCCACCCCTGCGGACGGCCCTTTTGCAGAAATGTAGCGCTGATCAGTCGATCTTCGGCAGGAGCGTGTCGAGCGAGGCTTTGGCGTCGCCGTAGAACATCCGCGTGTTGTCCTTGAAGAAGAGCGGGTTCTCGATGCCCGAGTAACCTGTGCCCTGACCGCGCTTCGACACGAAGACCTGCTTGGCCTTCCAGACCTCCAGCACCGGCATCCCCGCGATGGGGGAGTTCGGGTCGTCCTGCGCTGCCGGGTTCACGATGTCGTTGGAGCCGATGACGATCACGACGTCCGTGTCCGGGAAGTCGTCGTTGATCTCGTCCATCTCGAGCACGATGTCGTAGGGCACCTTCGCCTCGGCCAGCAGCACGTTCATGTGACCGGGCAGGCGACCGGCGACCGGGTGGATGGCGAAACGCACCTCCTTGCCCTTCGCGCGCAGCTTCTTCGTGAGGTCCGCGACGGCCCCCTGCGCCTGCGCGACGGCCATGCCGTAGCCCGGAACGATGACGACCGAGTCCGCCTCATTGAGCGCGTTGGCCACGCCGTCGGCGTCGATCGCCACCTGCTCGCCCTCGACGGCCATCTGCTCGCCCACCGGGCCGCCGAAGCCGCCCAGGATCACCGACACGAAGGAGCGGTTCATGGCCTTGCACATGATGTAGCTGAGGATCGCACCCGAGGAGCCCACCAGCGCGCCGACCACGATCAGCAGGTCGTTGCCGAGCGAGAAGCCGATCGCCGCGGCGGCCCAGCCCGAGTAGGAGTTCAGCATCGAGACGACGACAGGCATGTCTGCCCCACCGATTCCCATGATGAGGTGGTAGCCGATGAAGAGCGCCGCGACCGTCAGGATGGCGAGCGCCAGCGCACTGCCGGAGCCGAGGTACCAGAAGAGGCAGAGCGCGGAGATCGCCGCGGCACCCGCGTTGAGCACGTGCCCGCCGGGCAGTTTCTTTGCCGCGGTGTCGATCTTGAAGGGCAGGAGGCTCGAATTGCCCGACAGCTTGCCATAGGCCACGACCGAGCCGGTGAAGGTGATCGCGCCGATCCAGATACCGAGCGAAAGCTCGATCTGCAGGATCGTGATTTCGACCGGGATCTTCTTGGCGACCACCGTGCCGAAGCCGCGGAATTGCTCCACGACGGCCGCGGCGGCCGTGGCGACCTCCGGGGCCTCGTCATAGGCGCGCGGAAACGGCAGGCCGGCCTCCGCGAAGGCGGCGGCGACGCGGCCGATCTCCACATGGGCGTTGATGCCGACGAAGACCGCGGCCAAGCCCACAAGCGAGTGCATCGCGGCCACGAGCTCCGGCATCTGCGTCATCTGCACGCGGGTGGCGAGGACGTAGCCGATCGCGCCGCCCATCCCGATGAGGATGACCGACAGGGGCCAGAGCCCCGCGCCCGGCCCGACGAGCGTGGCGACAACCGCAATCGCCATGCCGACGATGCCGTACCAGATCGCGCGCTTAGCGCTCTCCTGGCTCGACAGCCCGCCGAGCGACAGGATGAAGAGGACGCCCGCGACCACGTAGGCCGCATTGGTGAATCCGAGTTCCATGGTGCGGCCCCCTTACGACTTCTGGAACATGGCGAGCATCCGCCGTGTCACGAGGAAGCCCCCGAAAATATTGACCCCGGCCATGAAAACCGAGAGCGCCGCCAGCAGGATCACCAGCCAGGAGCCGGATCCGATCTGCAGGAGCGCGCCGAGGATGATGATCGACGAGATCGCGTTCGTGACCGCCATGAGCGGCGTGTGCAGCGAATGCGCGACGCCCCAAATCACCTGGAAGCCGACGAAACAGGCCAGGGTGAAGACGATGAAATGCTGCATGAAGCTCGCCGGGGTAAAGAGCCCGGCCAGAAGCAGCAGCGCGCCGCCCACGGCCAGAAGCCCCACCTGGAACTTCGTCTCGGCCTGGAAGGCCGCGACTTCCTGCGCGCGCTTCTCCTCCGGCGTCAGCTCCTTCGGCTTCTCCTTCTTCTGCGTCGCGATCGCGGCCACTTTCGGCGGCGGGGGCGGCCAGGTGATCTCGCCCTCGTGGGTGATCGTGGCGCCCCGGATCACATCGTCTTCCATGTCGTGTACGACGACGCCGTCCTTCTCGGGCGTCAGGTCCGCCATCATGTGACGGATGTTGTTGCCGTAGAGTGTGGAGGATTGCGTCGACATCCGGCTCGGGAAGTCGGTGTAGCCGATGATCGTGACGTTGTTGTCGGTCACGACCTTCTCTTCGGGCTTCGTCAGCTCGCAGTTGCCGCCGCGCTCGGCGGCGAGGTCGACGATGACGGAGCCGGGCTTCATCGCCTCGACCATGTCCTTCGTCCAGAGGACCGGGGCCGGCCGGTTGGGGATGAGCGCGGTACAGATCACGATGTCGATGTCGGGGGCCAGCTCCCGGAACTTCTCGAGCTGCTTGGCCTGGAACTCTGGCGAGGACGGGGGCGCGTATCCCCCGGTCTCGGCCCCGTCGGGCAATTCGCTGTCCTCGAACTCGAGGAAGACGAACTCGGCCCCCATCGACTCGATCTGCTCGGCCACTTCTGGGCGCACGTCGAAGGCGTAGGTGATCGCCCCGAGCGACGTCGACGTCCCGATGGCGGCGAGACCGGCGACGCCCGCGCCCACGACGAGCACCTTTGCGGGCGCGACCTTGCCGGCCGCCGTCACCTGACCGGTGAAGAAGCGGCCGAAGTTGTTGCCCGCCTCGATCACCGCGCGATACCCGGCGATGTTCGCCATCGACGAGAGCGCGTCCATCTTCTGCGCGCGGCTGATGCGGGGCACCATGTCCATCGCGATGGCCGTCGCGCCTTTGGACTTCACGAGCTCCATCAGCGCCTCGTTCGAAGACGGATAGAAGAACGAAATGAGCGTCTGGCCCTTCACCAGGCGCTTGGCCTCGGTCTCGGTCGGGGGACGGACCTTGGCGACGATGTCGACCATCTTGAAGAGCGCGGCCGGCGTCTTCATCACTTCGACGCCCGCGGCCTTGTAGGCCTCGTCGGTGAAGCCCGCGGCCAGGCCGGCCCCCGCCTCAACGAAGACCTCGTGGCCCAGTTTCTGCAGATGCCCCGCGCTCTCGGGTGTGATGGCCACGCGGGCTTCGCCCTCGTGTACCTCTTTCGGTGCGCCGATCTTCATTGCAGTCTTTCCCCGTGGTGGTGACCTTTCGCCTTCTATCTGCGGTGCAGCGTAGCCTCAAGGCAACAGGCGTCGTAGCGACACTTTATTTCGAGGAGGATATTGACGTTGGGTAATCTTGAGGGACGGCACGCGCTCGTCACCGGCGGCGGCAGCGGCATCGGCCGCGCCATCGCCGAGGCGCTGCGCGACAACGGGGCAAGGGTCACCGTGACCGGGCGGCGGCGCGACAGGTTGCAGGAGGTCGCGGGCACCTTCGCCGTCGCCATGGACGTGACCGACCCTGCCTCGGTGGCTGAGGGCGTCGCCGCGGCGCGGGCCGAACAGGGACCTGTGCGGATTTGCGTCGCCAACGCAGGCATCGCCGAGGGCGCGAGCCTGCAGCGCACCGAGGAGGAGATGTGGCGGCGAATCATGGCCACCAACCTCGACGGGGCCTACCGCACGATCCGCGCCTGCCTGCCCGACATGACGGGGGCCGACGACGGCTGGGGCCGCGTCATCGCCGTCAGTTCCATCGCCGGCCTCAAGGGGCTCAAGGGTGCGCCGGCCTATACCGCGTCGAAACACGGGATGATCGGCCTGATCCGGGGGCTGGCCGCCGATCACCTCGGGCGCGGCGTGACGTTCAACGCGCTCTGTCCGGCCTACGTCGACACCGACATCGTGACCGACAACACCACCCGCATCATGGACCGCACCGGCATGTCCGAGGCGGACGCCCGCGACATCATGGTCGGCCAGAACCCGCACCGTCGCCTGATCGAGGTGGAGGAGGTGGCGGGTGCCGCGCTCTGGCTCTGCTCGGACGCGGCGCGCAGCGTCAACGGCCAGGCACTCCAGATCGCCGGTGGGGAATTCTGAGCCGACCCGGGGCGTGACCCGAAAGCCGCCATGCGATGGAATACCGCCGCGCCCGGCTTACAATCCGGGTGGGGGCCGCTCCTATCGCGCGACGCATCGCCCCGAGGAGACCTTATGCTCAAAGACTACCCGCAGCGCTACGAGCTCTCCAACGAACTCCATGCCCGCCCTTTCCCGGCGATGCAGATCGGGGGCGAAGCGGCCTTCCTCGCCGTCAAGCGCCCGGATGATGCTGCCAACCGCGACCGCGGGGCCGACCGCGCGCATCTGCTCGCCCTACTCGACCGCTTCGGGGCAGACCACCCGAAACCCGGCGCGACGCATTATTTCGGCCAGATCGGGCGCTACCGCCTGAAGTGGGAGAGCCACACCGAGTTCGTCACCTACACGCTCTTCACCGACCGCCTCGCCGCCAAGCCCTTCGACGGCGAGATCTTCCGCGGTTTTCCGGCCGACTGGCTGGCCGAGGCCCCGGGCGCGCGGCTCACGTCGATCCTGATCCGGGTCGAGGCGGCGGACGATGCCATCCCCGAACGACTGGCCGAGTGGTTCGTGCCCGAGAGCCTCGCCGCCTCCGCCGTTCTCGACCGCTGCGCGGTGATCGCGGGCGACTTCCGCATCGACGAGACCGGGCACCTGCGCTTCGCTCTCTTCCCCGAGGCCGGAACCGGAGAGCGGCGCGTGGGCCGGATCATCCAGCGGCTCTGCGAGATCGAGACCTACAAGACCATGTCCATGCTCGCGCTGCCCCGTGCGCGCGAGTTGGGGGCGCGCCTGTCCGAGCTCGACTCCCGCCTGTCGGACCTCGTCGGTCGCCTGCGCGAGGCCGATTGCGATGCCGAGGCCACGCTGGCCGAGCTTCTCTCCATAGGCTCCGAACTCGAGACGATGCTGGCCCGCTCGGCCTTCCGCTTCGGTGCGATGGGGGCCTATACCGCGCTCGTCGAGCAGCGCATCGAGGTCCTGCGCGAGGAGCGTCTCGACGGTCGCCAGACCTTCGCGGAATTCATGATGCGGCGCTTCGATCCGGCCATGCGCACCTGTCGCTCGGTCGAGAAGCGCATGGGCACGCTCGCCGAACGCGCCCGCCGCGCGGGCGATCTGCTCTCGACCCGCGTCAACGTCGAGCGCGCCGACCAGAACCGCGAACTGTTGATGTCGATGGACCGCCGCGCCGCGCTGCAGCTGCGGCTTCAGCGCACGGTCGAGGGGCTTTCGGTGGTGGCCATCGGCTACTACGCCGTCAACCTCGTGACCTACCTCGCCTACCCGGTGGGGGCCGCGGCGGGACTCTCGAAGGAGATGATCTCGGCGCTTGCCGTCGTGCCGGTGGTCGCGGGCGTCTGGTGGGTCGTGCGCCGCATCCGCAAGCGAGCGGGCGGCGGCTCCTAGTCGAGGCGGATCATGCTGCCCGCGCCGTGGCTGGTGAACAGCTCCAGCAGGACGGCGTTCGGCACCCGGCCGTCGAGGATGACGACGGCCCGCGTGCCCTGATCGAGCGCGTCGAGCGCCGTCTCCGTCTTGGGGATCATCCCGCCCGCGATCACACCCTCGGCCGTCAGCGCCCGCACCCGCGCCGCCGTCAGCTCGGTCACCACGTCGCCCGAGGCATCCTTCACCCCCGCGACATCCGTCAGGAGAAGCAGGCGATCGGCCTTCAGCGCCCCGGCAAGCGCCCCCGCCGCCGTGTCGCCGTTGATGTTGAACGTTTCGTCGTCCGCCCCCGTGCCGATCGGTGCGATGACCGGGATCATCTCGTCGCGAAAGAGCGAATGCAGCAGCCGAGGATCGACCGCCGAGGGTGTTCCGACGAAGCCGAGCTCCGGGTCGGTCTGCACGCAGGTGATCATGTCCGCGTCCTTGCCCGTCAGCCCCACGGCCCGCCCGCCGGCGGTGTTGATCGCCTGCACGATCCGCTTGTTGATCTCGCCCGCCAGCACCATCTCCACGACCTGCAGCGTCTCGGCGTCGGTCACGCGCTTGCCGCGCACGAACTCCGATTTCACGCCCAGCCGGTCCAGCATCGCGTTGATCATCGGCCCGCCGCCATGGACGATGACCGGATTGATCCCCACCGTCCGCATCAGCACCACGTCGCGCGCGAAACTCGCCATGCCCTCGTCCGAGCCCATGGCGTGCCCGCCCAGCTTGATCACCACGACCGCGTCGTCGTAGCGCGTCAGGTAGGGCAGCGCCTCGTTCAGGGTGCGGGCGATGGCGGCGTTGTCGCGGGTGGTCATGGCGTCCTGTTTCCTCATCGTCCGGGGCCTCGCGTCACTCCATCGTGGCGATGGTCGCACGCAGCGTCGGGATGCCCCAGCCCTTTTCACTGCTGGTCACGATCAGCTCGGGGAAGGCGGCCGGGTGCTTCGCGAGCGCGCCGCGCACCTGATCCAGAACCTTCTCGCGCTCGGCGTCCTTCACCTTGTCGGCCTTGGTCAGGACCGTCTGAAAGGGCACGGCGGAGCGGTCGAGCAACCCCATGATCTCCGCGTCCACCGCCTTGACCCCGTGCCGGCTGTCGATCAGCACGAAGGCCCGGCGCAAGGACGGCCGCCCCGAGAGATAGGCCTTCAACAGGGCCTGCCACTTGGCCACGACGGCGACCGGCGCATTGGCGAAGCCATAGCCCGGCAGGTCCACGAGGTAGTGGCTCTCCTCCAGGGTGAAGAAGTTGATCTCCTGCGTCCGGCCCGGCGTGTTCGACGCCCGCGCGAGCGACCGGCGGCCCGTCAGCGCGTTGATGAGGCTCGATTTGCCGACGTTGGAACGGCCCGCGAAGCAGACCTCCAGACGGTCGGCCGGGGGCATCCCCGACATCGCGACGACGCCCTTCAGGAAGTCGCCACCCGTCGCGAAGAGCTTCCGCCCCGCTTCCTCGGCGGCGGGCGAGGGGGCCTCGGCCAGGGGGAACGGCAGGCTCACGACGCCACCACGGCCGCGCCGCGCGCGATCTCGCCGCCCTCGACGACCTCCGCGTAGATCCCGAAGTCCTGATGGTCCCAGCTGCGCAGGACGCCCAGCGTATCCGCGTCGCGCCGCCCGGTTTCGGGGTTGGCCTCGGTCGCGCGGCAGCGGGTGATCCGCGCGCGCCCCTCGAGCACGGCGTCGCCGATGCGGAACCGGCGTCCGACGAGGTCGAACTCCTCCCAGGGGGCGAGGCCCTCCAGCCAGAGGTTGCCGCGCCAGCGGTGGATCGACAGAGCCCGCCCGAGCTTCTGCTCGACCGTGCGATGGGTGGCGAACCCGTGCACCGACACCCAGGCGTCCGGCACGTCTGTGAAGCCCGTCTCGCTCGCCACCACACCCGTCGGGCGCGGCAGGTCATCGGGCCAGATCGGCCCGAGCCAGTCCACGAGCGCCTCGGCCTGCGTGGCAGGGTCAACCGTCAGGTCGGGGCGCTCGGGATGGGAGAGCGTCACCGTGCCCGCCGCCGTGTCGAGTGTCGCCGTCACCGCCATCAGACCCGGCCCACTGACTCCGCGCAGGAAGTTCACCTTCTTGGCCCAGCCGCCCTCGACCGGCTTCGCCTTCTCGTGGGTCACGGCCCAGCGGCGGTCGTGGGGCAGCGTGCGCCCGGGCGCGAGCGCGACCGTGTCCAGCGGCTCGCGCCCGATCGCCTTGACCGGGTGCCGCCAGATCTCGGCCAGGGTCGCGGTCACGACTTGCCCTTGCCCTTCGCGCCGCCGCCCTTGGCGGTGTTCTCCGCATCCGCTTTCACCGGCCCCTTGTCAGGGCCGACCCCCGGCTCCGTCCGCTTCTTCTGGAAGCTCGACTTGATGTTGCCGAAGAGATCCGGCTTCGAGCCATGGCTGCGCATGATGAGGTACTGCTGGATGAAGGTGATCGTGTTGTTCGCGATCCAGTAGACGACGAGGCCCGAGGCGAAGCTGCCCAGCATGAACATGAAGACCCAGGGCAGCCAGGCGAAGATCATCGCCTGCGTCGGGTCGGTCGGGGCCGGGTTCAGCTTCTGCTGCAACCACATCGACACGCCGAGCAGGATCGGCAGGATCCCGATGAAGACGAGCGACAGGAGCGTGCCCGGATCGGGGGCCGCGAAGGGCAACAGGCCGAACACGTTCAGGATCGAGGTCGGATCGGGCGCGCTCAGATCCTGGAAGGGGCCGAAGAAAGCCGCATGGCGCAGCTCGATGGTGACGAAGATCACCTTGTAGAGACTGAAGAAGATCGGGATCTGCAGAAGGATCGGCAAACAGCCCGCGGCCGGGTTCACCTTGTTCTTCTTGTAGAGCTCCATCATCCCCTGCTGGAGCTTCTGGCGGTCGTCGCCGGCCCGCTCCTTCAGCTTCTCCATCTCGGGCTGCAATTCCTTCATCCGCGCCATCGAGACGTAGGACTTGTAGGCCAGCGGCAGCAGGATCGCCTTGATCCCGAGGGTCAGCACGATGATCGCGATGCCCATGTTGCCGATGATCGCGTTGAGGAAATGCAGCCCCGCGAAGATCGGCTTCGTCAGGAAGAAGAACCAGCCCCAGTCGATCGCGTCGATGAAGCCCGGCACGCCGTCGTCGTTCTGGTAGTGGCGCAGCTCCTCCCATTCCTTCGCGCCCGCGAAGACCCGGCTTTCGGAGGTGGCCGTCGCACCCGGCGCGACGTCGACGGTCGGCAGCCGCGTCTCGGTCTGGTAGATGTTGGCCCCGGGCACGTATTTCACGACCGTCGAGGCCGGGGTGCCGGCGGCGGGGATGAGCGTCGTCATCCAGTATTTGTCGGCAAAGCCGATCCAGCCGGCCTCGGTGATCTCGTAGCGCTCCATCGGGGCATTGCCTTCGGCGGGGTTCGCGTCGAGGTCGGGCATGTCGCCGTATTCCACCCGCTCCACGATGCCGTCGGCATGGGCGACGACGCCCTCGTGGCTGATGAAGAAGTTCTCCACGTCCGGCTCGCCGTGGCGCGCGATCTGGCCGTATGGGAAGAGGCGGATCGCGGCGTCGGTGGTGTTCTCGACGCCCTGCGTGACGGTGAACATGAAGTCCTCGTCGACCGCGATCGTCTTGCGGAAGAGGAGGCCCGCGCCGTTGTCCCACGTCAGCTCCAGCGGCGTCTCGGGCGTCAGTTCCGCGCCCTCTGGGGCCGTCCAGACGGTTTGTGCGGTCGGCACCGCATCGCCCGCGAGGTCGCCGCCGGGCACCCAGCCGTGCAGCGCGTAGTAGGCGTTGGGTGCATTCGCCGGCGACAGAAGCGTCACGATCGGCGCATCGTCGTCGAGCGTCTCCCGGTAGCCCTTGAGGGCCAGATCGTCGATCCGCCCCCCCGTGAGAGAGATGGAACCCGTCATCCGCGGGGTCTCGACGGGAATGCGCGTCGTGCCGGCGATGGCGCCCGCGCGGGTTGCGGTGGGGTCGGCGGCGACGGTCGCGGGGGGGTCGGCGGTGCCGCCGGGCGCGGTCGGCGCGACGGCGGTGTCCGGAGCCGAGACGCCGTCGGACGTCGGCACGTTGTCGGCCACCTGCTGCTCCGGCGGGAAGATCAGGAACCAGATCAGGAGCACCGCCGCGCTGAGCCCGGTGGCAAGGATGAGGTTCTTGTTCTGATCGTCCATTGGAGACCTGTCACGCCGGAGGGGGAGGTTGCGCGCCGTTCAACAGACCGCGGGGGCCGAGGTCAAGGCGATTCCGGGTGCCGGGCCGGGCTGCGGGCCGTGCGTCGATCCGCGGATGCCGGAAAGCGCCGGCTCTGCGGCGCAGGTTCCATCAGTCGCGGAACCCGCACCTGTCGGCAGCCACGTGGCAGCGAGGCAACGGTGCGACGTTCCGATCGCGCGGGATGCGACCATTCGTGCCGGAGGGTGCCAAAGCGTTCCGAGATCTACGTCGGCCTCTCGGCTAAGGGGCCGGGTCCGGTCTGAACGTTGGATGCCGCGCACCTTACCGGAGGCGCGGCGAAGCGCTTTGACCGTGTGTCGGCGTTGCGAGACACTTGTTCCGATGGCCTGTCTGAACCCTGCATCAACGTGGAGTAGACGCGATCGCCCGGCGGGATCCGGCGTCTCGTGCCGAAAGCGACCTGTCTGCGCGGTCGGTTGGGATGATGTCCCCGGCGATGTGCCGTCCGTGCCTCGGCCCGGTCCTCGATCGGCCTCCGTGCGCCGGCCGGCCGACTTGTCGGCAACCGGGCCGAGACGCGGGACGCGGGACGGCGGCCCCGATCCGAATCCTAGGCCGTGCCATGCGGACGCATGTCCTGCAGCCCCTCGACGGAGGTGGCCTGATGCTTGCGCGACCACGGCATCGTGTCGTCGAAGGGCATCGGGCGGGCGATGCCGAAGCCCTGCACGTGGGGGCAGCCCATTTCCGCGAGCGTCGCGTGCTCCGCCGCCGTCTCGACTCCTTCGGCCAGGGTGTCGATGGAGAGGCGGTCGGCCAGCCCGAGGATCGCGGCGACCACCTCCTTCTTCTTCGGGTCGGCGTCGATGCCCTGGATGAAGCTGCGGTCGATCTTGATGCGGTGGACGCCGAAGCGCGCGATATGGGCGATCGAGGCCGCACCGGTACCGAAGTCGTCGAGGTCGAGGCGGAAGCCCGCGTCCCGCAGGGCCTTGATGTTGCGCACGATCGTCTCGTCGCCGTCGCGCAGCGTCACCGTCTCGAGGATCTCGATCGCGATGCGCGCGGGCGCGATACCGTAGCGGTCGACCTGCCAGGCGATCTGCTCGGCAAGGCGCGGGTCGGTCAGCTGATCGAGCGAGACGTTGACGCCGACGCAGGGCACGGCGAGGCCGGCGCGGTCCCATTCCACAAGGGCGAGGAGGCTGCCCTTCAGGATCGCATGGCCGAGGTCGGCGGAGCGGCCGGCCGAGGCCACCGTTTCGAGGAAGCGGTCGGGCGTCAGCACGCCCAGATCCGGATGGTTCCAGCGGGCCAGGGCCTCGAAGCCGGCGATGCGGCCGCTGCGGGTGTCGACCTGGGGCTGGAACCAGGGTCGGATCTCGCCGTTCTGCAACGCCGTTTCGACCTGGGCGGCGAGGGTCTTGTCGGTTTCCACCTGGGTCTGGATATCGGCGTTGAAGGCGCGCACTGCGTCACCGCCCTGCCGCCGGGCGATCCGAAGCGCGCAATCGGCTGCGGCGAGCATCGCCGCGCCGCTGCGGACCGGGGCCATGGCCTCCGAACAGATGCCGATCGTGCAATGGACGCGCACGGCCCGTCCGTCGATCAGGATCGGCTCGGCGATCGCCGACTGCACCCGGTCGACGATGGCCATCAGCACGTCGAGATCGGCCCGCCGGGTCGGCGCGAGCAGGATGACCATCCCCTCCTCGCCGAGGCGGAATACCGCATCGTGCCCGCGCAGCGCCGTGCCGACACGCTGGGTCAGGCGGTCCATGATCCGATCCCCGGCCTCGGCCCCCCAGCCGGTGTCGGCGATGTGGAGCCCGTCGACCTCCAGCAACAGGACGGCGGTCGTGCGGGCGCGGCGGGCACATTCCTCCAGCACCCCGTCGACCGCCGCGTGCACGGCGGCACGGGCCATCGGACGGTCGCTGTCGATGCGGGGGCCCTTATCCGCCCCGTGACGGTCGCGGCCGCGGATGTCGAACGCGAGGCAGAGCGGCAGGACGACGACCAGAACCGCGGCGAGGGCGTCCTCGCCGAGCCACCATGCCACGGCCGCCGCCACCGGAAAGAGCATCATCCAGTCGACACGTTCCATTCGCGCCCGGAGCCGGGCAACGCGCGCGTCGCGGGGCGGAATGCTGTGCGGCATGAAACCTCCGGGTGTCGTCGCCTTCTGCTACGACGGTCGGGGTCAAGCGTTCCTTAACGCAGCCTCGGAATATCGCTCGAATTGTCATGATCTCCGCCGAGGCCCGCGAAGTCGAAGAGCGCGGGGTCGAGCATGTGCGACGGCCGCACCTGCGTGAGCGCCGAGAACATCTTGGCCCGCCGGCCCGGCACGCGTGCCTCCCAGTCGTCTAGCATCCGCTTGATCACCTGCCGCTGCAGCCCGTCCTGCGACCCGCAGAGATCGCAGGGGATGATCGGATATCCCATCGCCCGGGCGAAGGCGTCACAATCGGCCTCGGCGATATGGGCGAGGGGGCGCAGGAGCGTCAGATCCCCCTCGTCGTTCAGGAGCTTCGGCGGCATGGTGGCGATCTTGCCGCCGTGGAAGAGGTTGAGGAAGAACGTCTCCAGGATGTCGTCGCGGTGGTGGCCGAGCACGACCGAGGTGCAGCCTTCCTCGCGTGCGATCCGGTAGAGGTTCGCCCGCCGAAGCCGAGAGCAGAGCGCGCAATAGGTCCGGCCCTCGGGCACCTTGTCCTTCACGACGGAATAGGTATCGCGGTATTCGATCCGATGCGGCACGCCCATCCGGTCGAGAAATTCCGGCAGGACGGTCGCCGGAAAGCCCGGCTGCCCCTGGTCGAGGTTGCAGGCCAGCAGGTCCACGGGCAGGAGCCCGCGCCACTGCAACTCGGTCAGCACGGCGAGGAGCGTATAGCTGTCCTTGCCCCCCGAGAGGCAGACGAGCCACTTCGCCCGCGGCGCGTCGCTCGTGCGGTCGACCATGCCGTAGCGGTCGATCGCCTCCCGGGTTTCGCGCACGAGGCGCTTGCGCAGCTTGCGGAACTCGGTCGTCTTCGGCGCGCCGTGGAAGAGCGCGTGGATGTCGTCGCTCTCGGGCGCGTCGTGGAATGTGTCGGGCATGGCTCTGGCCTCGGGACTTGCCCGGCCCCCATAGCGGAACGGGGGCCGGGCCGCCACCGGTCAGGGCAGGTAGCGGGGGCTCTGGCGTGGCTCGAGCGGGTCGAGCCCGATGTCGCGCCGGACGTGGTTGGACAGATACCTCACGTCGGGCGGCCGCGCTCTGGGGCGCAGCAGTGCCCGCAGCGCGGCCAGGAGGACGCGGCGGGGCCCGTGCCGGGCGATGATGTCGTCGATGGACGGATGCGCGACGGGCGCGCGCAGACGGACTGCGGTCATGTGGTTTCCCCCGTATGGAACGGGGCCTCTGGTTGGAGATGGTCGGAAGAAGGACCGGCGCGTCACGCACCGCGGGCGGTGCTTTCAGACAATCCGATCCGGAGGGAAGGAGGCTGGTGCGGCCGTCAGCTGGCGGCGGACATCCAGGCTCCGGTGGCGCGGGCTCGGAGGTGGGCAGCTACGTGATTCATATCGCCCTCCTTCTCGAATGCCGGCGCTGCCGCTGGGTAACCCGCTCAGGTTGTGCGAGGAAAGGATTCGTTTGCCTCAGGCGAAGATCCGCCGGGATGCGTGGCCGATGGGCCGCGCCCTAGTCCGGCACGTTGTCGATGCCCGACCCGCCCCAGGGGTTGCAGCGCAGGATGCGGCGCAGGGCGAGCCAGCCGCCCTTGAGTCCGCCATGCTTCTCGAGCGCTTCGAGCGCATAGGCGGAACAGGTCGGGTGAAACCGGCAGTTGTGACCCACATGCGGCGAGAAGATCGCGCGGTAGGCATGGACGGGCCAGGACAGGATGCGCGCCAGCGGCGTCACCGGCGCTTGCCCTTCGGACGTGGCGGTCGTCCAGTCTCTGCCCTGCCGGAGTGGGCGCGGTCGAGCGCGCGGCGCAGATCGGCGCGCAACTCGGCGAAGTCACGCGCCGCCGTCGTGCCCGCCCGGCCGATCAGGACGTAGTCCCAGCCGGGCCGGGCGAGGGCGGGCAGGTCGAGCCGTGCGATCTCGCGCAGGCGGCGCTTCGCGCGGTTGCGCGCCACGGCGTTGCCGACCTTTTTCGAACAGGTGAAGCCGACGCCCACGCCCGGGTCGCCGTCGCCGCGGTCGCGCGCCTGCAGAAGGAAAGACCCCGCCGGCACCCGCAGTGCGCGGTTCATGGCGAGGAACTGCGACCGCACCTTCAGGACACGCAAAGACGCCGAAGAGGCAGGCCCCTCCGGCGTCGAAACATCGCGTCCGGTCAAGCGGTTTACGCCGACAGGGACTTCCGGCCGCGGGCGCGGCGGGCGTTCAGGATCTTGCGGCCGGCCTTGGTGGCCATGCGCGCGCGGAAGCCGTGCCGCCGCTTGCGGACGAGGTTCGAGGGCTGGAAGGTGCGCTTCATCGCGTTCGCTCCGACAGGTTTGGGCCGGATTCGGGCTTGAATCGACGGCGGGGGTAAACTGGAAGCCGCTCCCTAGACGGGCTGGCATGGGCTGTCAACGCCCCGTCCGGGGATTTCCCGACGCCTGCGTGCCATGGTCGGCGCGGCACAGATCGCCTATCTTCGTCACACCGCCGAGGACAGCCGCCCATGTGGACCATCGACAGCATCTCGCCCACCGTCCGGCCGCACGCCGATGCCATCCGGCGCGCGATCGACGCGACCCGAGAGCGCGTTGCCCGCCTCACCGACCCATGCCCCATCCGCTTCGCGCTCAAGGCCGACCGGACCCGGGCGTTGCCGATGCACGGCTTCGGCGGCTACTGCGGCGACCCGGACCTCATCCGGCTGTCCTTCGACCCGGCGAACCCCAACATGGTCGCCAACCTCGGCGCGACGCTGGAGCGGGTCATCGCGCACGAATACCACCACGCGCTCCGGGCGCAGGCCCCCGGATACGGCGCGAAACTGGGCTCCGCCCTCGTGGCCGAGGGCCTCGCCGGTCACTTCGTCCGGCAACTCCACGGCTCTCCGCCCGAACCCTGGGAGGCCGCGCTCACGGGCGAGGCGCTCGACCCCTGGCGGCAGACGGCCTTCGATCTCTTCGACCGCACCGGTCACGGCCATGCCCGGTGGTTCTTCGGGCAGGGCGATCTGCCGAACTGGCTGGGGTATTCGCTCGGCTACGATCTCGTCGGGCGTCACTTCGACCGCCATCCGGGCGAAACCGCGCTCAGCCTCGCGCACGCTCCCCACATGACCTTTCGCGACGCGCTTCTCCGCGACGGGGCATGATGCCGGATGTCGGAGAGGCTCAGGCAGTCGTAGCCTCCGCGATCGCTCCTCGGGCCAGTATTGCGCCCCCGGCCGGTTTGACGCACGATCGACCCCGGGCCTTGCTCGGGCCTCCGCCCTCCATCCGGGAAGCATTCGAATGCCGAGCAAATGATCGTGGATCTGTCTCGTTCGAGCCTGTGCATGAGGAGGGATTGCAGATGCGGCTTGAAGGAGGAGGAACCGAATGCATTTTTCCGCCCCAATCCACCGCTTGAAAAGACGGGCCCGGCTGCTGTCGCGGGACACCGGATGCCCGCTGCACCAGGCCCTCGACCGCATAGCCGCCGGGGAAGGCTTCCAAAGCTGGAGCCACCTCGCGTCGTCAGCCGCGTCCGAAAGTCCTGCGCTGTCGGTCCTGTCGCGATTGAGCGCCGGTGACCTCGTTCTTCTGGCGGCGCGGCCCGGCCACGGCAAGACGCGGTTCGGTCTCGAACTGGCGCTGCGGGCCGGCCGTCTCGACCGGAAGGGGTATTTCTTCACCCTGGACTACCACGAACGCGATGTCGCCGAGCGGTCGTCCGCCCTCGGGTTCGATCTGGCGACTGCGGGCCGCTCCGTCCGTGTCGATACCTCCGACGAGGTCTCGGCCGGCTACGTCATCGGGCATCTGGAGCGCGAGAGGTGCCCCGCCGTCGTCGTGATTGACTATTTGCAGCTTCTCGACCAGAACCGGACCAACCCGGGTCTCGGCGACCAGATCGCGGCCCTTCGGCGCTACGTCACCGCCTCCGGCGCGATCTGTGCCGTGATCTCGCAGATCGACCGGTTTTTCGAGCTGAGCGACAAAGCGATGCCGGATCTTTCCGATGTCCGCCTGCCCAATCCGCTCGACCTGTCGGCCTTCGACAAGGCGATCTTCCTGCACGACGGACGGATCCGGATGGAGCGGGCCACATAGGCACGCGCCGCTCCCGCGGATCGCAAGGACGTCGTCCGCGGGAGCGGGCCGGAACATCGCAGAGCGCGATCAAGCCAAGTCCATCTCGGTAACATCCGCCACCGCTTGCCGCGCCAACCTGAAACATTCGCCCGCCATGGGCCGCCCGGCGCACACGCGCCCTCAAGTGCCCGTGAGGGGGGATATGATGGTCTCCCCGCAACGTTCATTCCCTGATCCAACCGCGGATCGCACCCCCGACCCCGATCCGCACCCTTTACAGACTGGATCGAACAATGACCGATGGAACCATGACAGACCCCGACAAGCCGCGCGGCAAGATCGCCCGCTACCTTCCTCTCGCCACGATCCTCGTGGTCGCGGCCTTCGGCGCCTTCTTCCTGCGCGACTACCTCAGCTTCCAGACGCTCGCCGACAACCGCGAGGCGCTGATCGCCTTCCGCGATGCCAACTACATCCTGACCGTGGTCGTCTTCATGGCGGTCTACATCGCCATCGTCGGCTTCTCCCTGCCGGGTGCGGCCATCGCCACGCTGACGGGCGGCTTCCTCTTCGGGCTCTTCCCGGGCGCGCTTTTCAACGCCGTCGCCGCGACCATCGGCGCGACGGGCATCTTCCTCGCCGCGAAATACGGCCTGGGCGACAGGCTCGCCGCCAAGATGGACGCCTCGGGCGGCGCGGTGAAGAAGATCAAGGACGGCATCCGCGAGGACGAGACCTCCTACCTCTTCATCATGCGCCTCGTCCCGGCGGTGCCCTTCTTCGTCGCGAACCTCGTGCCCGCCTTCGTGGGTGTCAGCCTCAAGAAGTTCGTCTTCACCACCTTCTTCGGCATCCTGCCGGGCAGCGTCGTCTACACCTGGGTCGGGGCCGGCCTCGGCGAAGTCTTCGCCCGCGGCGAGACGCCCAACTTCGGCATCATCTTCGAGCCGCAGATCCTCGGGCCCATCCTCGGACTCGTGGCGCTGGCGCTGCTGCCGATCATCCTCAAGAAATTCCGCAAGCAGAAGGGGGCCTGAGCCATGAACGCGCTGAACACCCCCGACGACATGCTGGCCACGAAGGAGCCCGCCATGGAAGAGATCAAGACCGACGTGCTGGTCATCGGAGCCGGCTCCGGCGGGCTCAGCTTCGCCGCCGGCGCAAGCCAGATGGGCGCCGACGTGACCCTGCTCGAAGGCCACAAGATGGGCGGCGACTGCCTCAACTTCGGCTGCGTGCCTTCCAAGGCGCTCATCGCCGCCGCCAAGCAGGCGCAGGCCATGAAGACGGGCGAGAAATACGGCGTGAAACCCGTCGCGCCCAAGGTCGACTACGCCGCCGCCAAGGGCCACGTCCACAAGGTCATCGACACGATCGCCCCCGTCGACAGCCAGGAGCGGTTCGAGGGCTTCGGTGTCCGCGTCATCCGCGAATACGGCGTCTTCACCGACAAGGACACCGTCGTCGCGGGCAACTACCGCATCAAGGCGCGGCGGATCGTCATCGCCACCGGCTCCTCGCCCTTCGTGCCGCCGATCCCCGGCCTAGACAGTGTGCCGCACTACACCAACGAGAACATCTTCGACCTGATGGAGCAGCCCAGGCACCTGATCGTGATCGGCGGCGGCCCCATCGGCATGGAGATGGCGCAGGCCCACATCCGGCTCGGCTCCAAGGTCACCGTGATCGAAGGCGCAAAGGCCATGGGCAAGGACGACCCGGAGATGGCCGCGATCGTCCTCGACCGCCTCCGGGCCGAGGGCGTGGAGATCGTCGAGGGGGCCAAGGCCGAGCGTATCTCGGGCAAGGCCGGCGCGATCACCGTGCATACCGACAACGGCGACTTCAGCGGCTCGCACCTCCTGATGGCGGTCGGCCGCAAGGCCAACATCGAGCGGCTCGACCTCGACAAGGCCGGGATCGAGCATGACCGCGCCATCAAGGTCGGCTCCGACCTGCGCACCACGAACCGCAAGGTCTATGCCATCGGCGACGTCGCCGGCGGGCTGCAGTTCACCCATGTCGCCGGCTACCACGGGGCCACGGTGATCCGCCCGATCCTCTTCGGCCTGCCGGCCAAGGCGCGCACCGACCACATCCCCTGGGCCACCTACACCGACCCGGAATTGGCACAGGTCGGCCTGACCGAGGCGCAGGCGCGCGAGAAGCACGGGAGCGCCCTCGAGGTGCTGCGGTTCGAATACGACGAGAACGACCGCGCCATCGCCGAAGGCAAGACCGAGGGCCTCATCAAGGTCATGGTCGTCAAGGGCCGCCCCGTCGGCGCCTCCATCGTCGGGGCGCAAGCGGGCGAGCTCATCGGCCTCTGGGCCCTCGTCATCGCCAACAAGCTCAAGATCGGGGCCGTCGCCGCCATGGTCGCGCCCTATCCGACGCTGGGCGAGATCTCCAAGCGCGCGGCGGGGCAGTACTACGTCCCCCGCCTCTTCGAGAGCGGCACCGTCAAGAAGGTCGTCCGCCTCGTGCAGAAATACCTGCCCTGACGGGCTTGCCCCTGCCCCCCGCGGGGGGCAGGGGCCATAGTGACGCAACGCCCACCGACCGGACCGCACATGTTCAAGTCCCTCTCCGGCCGCTTCCTGATCCTGACGGTCATCTTCGTGATGCTGGCCGAAGTCCTGATCTTCGTGCCCTCGATCGCGCGCTTCCGCCTCGACTACCTGACCGACCGGATGGAGCGGGCGCAGATCGCCTCGCTCGCCCTCCTCGGCACCGGCGACATGATCGACGACGACGTGGAGGCCGAACTCCTCGACAACGCGGGCGTCCTCAACGTCGTCCTGCGCCGCGACGCCCTGCGGCAGCTCGTCCTGTCGTCGGATCTGCCCGGGCCGGTCGTCCGCACCGTCGATCTGCGCGACCCCTCGCCGCTCGCGCTCATCGGCGACGCCATGCGCCGCTTCGCCATGCCCGCGCCCGAGGTGATCCGCGTGATCGCCGAACCCGCGCGCGGTGGCGGCGTCCAGATCGAGGCGGCCATCGACACGGGCGACCTGCACAGGGCGATGATCGACTACGGCATCACCATTCTGTGGCTCTCGCTCGTCATCTCGGTCATCACCTCCGTCTTCCTCTTCCTCGCCGTGCGCCGGCTCATGGTCATGCCGGTCAAGAAACTGGCGCGCGAGATGATGAGCTTCGCCTCCGCCCCCGAGGACGCGCGCCGCATCATCGAGCCGTCGAGCGAGGTGCGCGAGCTGCGCGAGGCCGAGACCGCGCTCTTCGATCTCGAAACCCAGCTGTCGCAATCCCTGCGCCAGAAGCAGCGCCTCGCCCAGCTCGGCTCCGCCGTCGCCAAGATCAGCCACGACCTGCGCAACATCCTGACGACCGCCACGCTCCTCGGCGACCGGCTCGAGAAGGTCGAGGATCCGACCGTCAAGCGCGTCGCCCCGAAGATCGTCCGCTCGCTCACCCGCGCCGTGACGCTGACCGAGGGCACGCTGGCCTTCGGCAAGGCCGAGGAGAGCCCACCCGCGCTGCAGCTCATCGACGCCTGCCCCTTCTTCGAGGAGATCTGCGAGGGCGAGCAACTCGCCGTCGATCCCGGGGAGATCCGCATCCACCATTCGGTGCCGCCGGGCTTCATGCTCCGCGTCGACCCCGAACAGATGCACCGCGTCATCGGCAACCTCATCCGCAACGCGCGCCAGGCCGTGCAGGCCACGGGGCAGGGAGGCGAGATCACCGTCGCCGCGACCGACGCGGGCGACAGCTGGCAGATCCGCGTGAGCGACACCGGCCCCGGCCTGCCGCCCAAGGCGCAGGAAAACCTCTTCCAGGCCTTCCAGGGCAACGTCCGCAAGGGCGGCACGGGCCTCGGCCTCGCCATCGCCTCCGAACTCGTCCGCGGCCACGGCGGCACGCTCACGCTCGAGATGACGGGCGAGACGGGCACGACCTTCCTGATCGAACTGCCCCAGGAGATGGGCGAGGTCTGAGAACAGCCCTCAGCCGAGCGTCTTGAGAACCCCGTGATCGAGCAGATGCGCTTCGGCGCGGTTGCAGGCCTCGATGTCCGGTTTCTTGAGCGTCATCATCCGCTCCTGCAGCAGCATGAACGTCCCGCCCCGCACGGGCTCGACGGCGGCCAGCGCGTCGCCTGTCTCTGCCAGAAGCTCCGGCATCCAGCCCATCCAGCCGAAGGAGCGGCGGTCGGGAAAGAGGTTGCGCTGCAGCCCGACATAGACCTGCGGCTGCGCGACGATCCAGTCGAAGTCCCAGATGTCCATCATGGCGAACATCATGTCCTTCATGATCCGGGCGTCCTGATACCAGAAGTCCTCTTGGTCGCGCATCGGCATATGGAGTATGACACTCCCAAAGCTTCGACTGCTTCGATCGACGACGCGCTCGATCGTGCCGGAACGTCGGCCGTCGGTGCGAAACGACATGGAGAGAAGCGCGCCAGCGTATTCGGCGCGCCAGCGCCGATCCGCCTCGATCATGTCCGCGAGGAAGCTCTCGGGGTCGTCGAAAAGAAACCGTGTGTACGGGAGTGACGAGAGGCGCTCGATTTCGGCCAAGTCTTCCGCCGACTCCTCGTCTTGCAGAAGCAGCCTCTCCGTTAAGGCCTCGCCTTGCGCGACGGCCTCCTCGTCCATCGCACCGAACCTCGAGAACATCGGATGCAAAGGTCGTAGGTATCTCGCCAAACGCATCATTCGCCCGAATTCGTCCCGAACGCCGTTTGACGTATCTTTCGGCGGGGTGCTCCCAGTGATGCCGTTTATGATGTACATGCTCACCTCTCGATAGGCCGCCACGCAAGCTGAGGGCAGAATATCGGCCCCAACCGCCCAGACCCTCAGCCGAGCATCTTCAGAACCCCGTGGTCGAGCAGATGCGCCTCGGCGCGGTTGCAGGCCTCGATATCCGGTTTCTTCAGGTTCATCATCCGCTCCTGCAGCAGCATGAATGTCCCGCCCCGCATGGACTCCACGGCGGCCAACGCGTCACCGGTCTCCGCCAGATGCTCCGGCATCCAGCCCATCCAGCCGAAGGATCGCCGGTCGGGGAAGAGCTGCCGACTTAGGCCGATGTACATTGTCGGCTGTGCCACGATCCAGTCGAAGTTCCAGATGTCCATGACAGTTTCCATGATACCACGCATGGTCCGGGCATCTTGAAACCAGAAGTCGTTCTCGTTCTGCATCGGCAAGGTCATCCGAAATCTATCGAGGTGAGTGTTTGGAATGATCCGTCTTTCAATCTTGCACGGAGTGCGCCCCTGGGATCGGAGTTCGATGAACCAGTGAGACTCCGGTGATGTGCGAACAGCTCCGTTCTGCCTTTCAAGCAGTGAAAATATGGCCTCCGGATCCGTCGATAGATATGTCCTGTCTCCCTCAAGCGCCAGTCGGTCGAGTTCTGCAATTTCTTCGTCGGTCGGGTCGAAGTTCTCCCAATCGACTGATTCTGGTATTATTTTGCCGATTTCTGCGCTTGTTCTTTCGGAAAGAATGCTAATGGTATCGAACAATTCATGTAGGTGTCGCAATTTCTCGACCAATTTAATGCATCTCTCAAATTCGAGTCGTAGCGGGTTTTCGGAGTCCTGCCCTGTCAAATCGCGGTTCGTTTTTCCACTAATGTCATACATCGAACATCTCTATTTTATGAAGCCCGCATGAGGGTCAGGATGGATCGGGTTTGGAGTATAAATGACAGATGCGGGAGGGGCAGTCTGTTCTAGCTCTTGCGACAGAACAATGACGAGCGAAATCTGTGCACAGTGCCACTGTAACTGCACAGGGGGCCGAGGCCGCGCCGCCGCATTTTGTCGATCGAACTCATTCTTGATGACTTCTCCGGCGGGAATAGGTTGCCGTAGGACCCAGCCACTCCAGTCTACTGACTTGATCTCGGGATCGGAAAACAATCCTCCATCGGAAGTTTCAACGTTAAGAAGATGACTGTAGTTATCTTTTGCCTCGACCAGCGTGCAGACCGACCGCCAGAAGCCGTCGAACGTCACCCCGTTGTAGGCGTATTCCACGCCGCGCGGGAAACCGGTGATGAACTGCTGATAGGCCGCGGCGCGGGCCGACATGTTCCAGTTGGCCGCAACCGGGCTGCCGCGATTGGCCTCGCAGGCCTCGCAGCGGGCGGGATCGGCGGCGCAGGCGGCTTCCATCTCGCGGGCGAGGGCATTGGCGCGGGCCTGCGCATCCGCGTGCTCGTTGCCGACGTCGGTGTAGTCTTCCGGTGCCAGCGTCCCTGCCGCCACGGCCGCCTGATAGGCCGTCCGGGCGGCCTGGCTCGCGGCCTGTTGCGCGGCGCGGCGCATGACGGCCCGCAGGGCCTGTCGCGCAGCCATGCGGGCTCCGATGGCTCCAGCCACCCATATCCCGCCCCAAACGACGGCTGGAAGTGCCATCACGTCATCCTTTCGGCCATGGCGTCGAAACGCCGGTTCAGAACGGTATCGAGGTCGCGGAAGGATTGATCCGGGTCATCCGAGCCCTCGAACAGCCGCCGCACGACATCCTGACGATGCAGCCCCGGTGCGAGGGCGACCGAGGTGATGATGAATTTCGCCCGCACCTGTCCGTTGCGCAGACGGAACGCGTTCGCCATCGACCAGGCGTCATGAACCTCCCGCTCCAGCGCCCGTCGGGAGAGATGGGAGACGTGATCCGGGAAGGTTTCGGCAATGCGATCGGCCAGGAGGGCGCGCCGCTGCGTCGTCAGGATCGACCCGATCGTCCTGCGGTCCTCCTCGGTCAGCGTCCCCGGGCGGTCCCGCGCCGCCTCAGTGGCGTGCAGGACATAGACGTCGCCATCCACCCGGCCGACCAGGGAGAGTTCGGGCCCGACGAGAGCGCTCATGTGCCGAACGCCCGCGTTCAGCATTCCGAGGATCAGATCCATGTCCCAGAAGCGAAGGAATAGCCGTTCCCCCGTCGGCGTGACCGTCGGGCGGTGAAACTTGCGAAGATGCCGCGTCAGGGTCGACAGATCCCAGTCGGTCAGCAGGAAGAGACCGGGGTCCACGTTCCACAGGCCCCGGGGCCGCACGTCCGACATCGTGTCGAGGAGCAATCGGTCGTCGCGGGTGACATGGGCGATCCAGGGCAGATGGTCGCCGAGGTCGACCGCGTCGCGTTCGCGCAGCAGGCAGACGGCTTCGGCCCCGTCGTGATCGAGCCGCTCCGCAAGGCCCACCACGCGCGCGGCATCCAGCATCAGATAGACCTTGCGCCCGTCGTCGAACAGAAGATCGAGAAGCCTGTCATGGTCGAGCGGGCTCAGCCCGGTCAGGGTCGGCGCATACTCCATGCACCGAGGCTACGCAAACGGCCGATCGTCTGTCCAGCACGCCTCTCCGGGGGCGGGGCGGCGGCGGGATCGCGCATCCGGACCTTTGTACAAAACGTCCAGTTCCGCGTTCGAGGTTTGTACAAAACGTTCAAAACGCCCGTCCGGACCGCGGGCCGAAGATTTCCCAACTTCCCCCTTGCGCCCTCCGCGCCTCGGGTCTATTCCGCCCTCCGTAGTGCGCTGGTAGCTCAGTTGGATAGAGTACTTGACTACGAATCAAGGGGTCGGGGGTTCGAATCCTCCCCAGCGCGCCATCCGTCAAAATCTGACGCGACGCATAGTTCTGCCATTTGCGTCGTGACCCTTGCCATTCCTCCACAGCCTCATGCCGATCTCCGGGCGTTTCGTTGTGGTTTGTCCTGACGGTCCCGAGGGATAGTCAGGGGCGATTTGGAGGGCGGACGCCGTAGGCGCCCGTTCCTGCAAATCTGCCACGTGGCGAACGCGGGAGGGGGCGAGGCCACCCTATTCGACAGGGGTGGTGCGGCCCGCAGGCGCAGCCGAGGACACGGCCCTGTCTAATGGGGTTGCCCGAGGGGGAGGGCAGCGTCCTCCCCCTACGGCCAGGGGCGTTCGGCTTGCCCGAATCCCCCTGGCCCCAGAAACGACAGCGGCGGGCCGATGGCCCGCCACGTCAGACTGGATGATGTGTTTCAGATGAACCTAGATCTGGTCCGCCGAGCGTTCCAAAAACCCGGATCGACTTCTGAAGGACGTTTCAGATGCTATCCGGGAACGTTCTCGATGGCTGCACCCTATAGCACCACGCCGCCCCTCAACATCGCTGCCGTCTCTCGCAACATTGCCTCGTGGTCGGCACCGGTCCGGAGCCAGTGGCGCATGGCGCCCTCGACGGTGCCGTGGGCCATGGCGGCAAGGAGATTGGGATCGCCGTCGCGGAACGCTCCGGCAGCCTGCGCTTCCGCAATGTTGACGGCGATCCCGGCGCGGACCCTGTCGCCGGGCAGGCGTCCGTCCTTATGGACGACGTCCGTCGTCATGGAGAGCACGTGCAGCTCGGCGCGCCGCGCGTCCATCAGTTCGAAGAGCGCGGCGCAGACGGCATCCAGCCGGTCGGCGTGGGGCGCCTCGCTAATCCAAGCTCGTTCGATGCACGCGACGAACTCGACCTCCAGCGCGTCGTGCATGGCGCGCAGGAGCGCGATCTTGTTCGGATAGAAGCGATAGACCGTGCCGACCGCGATCCCGGCCTCGCGCGCGATGCCAGCGATGGAAACGGCCTCGAAGCCATCGGCCGCGAAGCAGCGCATGGCAGCGCTGTGCAAGGCCGCGCGCTTGGCGTCGGGATCGCGTGTGCGCCGTTGGGGCGATGCCCGCTTCGGTCCGGACGCGTCGTCGCCGAACTGTGCGGAAGGTTTGGTCTGGGGTTGCTCGCGCGTCACGAAAGTGAATTTCGTTCAATACCGTTGACGAAGCAAGACGTCGGCGTAGGTCTTTAGTGAATGATATTCATTATGAGGGCGCGATGGGAACCGAAGGCACGAAACGATCGTTCCGCGATGTCAGGACGACGAATGCGGCCATCGCCGCAATCTGGTCGGCGTGGATGGACGTCCCGAATTGGAAGGCCTGGGATGTGGGCCTTCGTGACGCGCGGGCCGAGACGCCTCTTCACCTCGGTGCCCGGAGCACGATCACGGATCGCTCCGGCCGGGTGGTGCCGTTCGAGATCGTTCGGTTCGAGGAGGGCTGGTCCTACGCCATCGCGAACCCCCTTCCGCTCGGAGGCCGACTCGTGGTGGAGCGCACGATCACCGCGACCGATCCGACCGGGTTCCGGCACGACGTCCGCTTCGAGGGCTTCGGGGGCGTGCTTCTCGCCCCGATCCTCGGGCGCCAGTTCCGCGTGATGCTCCCCGAGGCGATGGACCGGCTCGCCGCGCTCGCGGAAGCGGCTGCGCCGGAGGGAAGGACGTGAGGCGACGGACGGTGACGGGCGGAGGCCTCGCCCTCGGCCTGATGGCAGGCGTCGGAGGCTGCGAGATGCGGCATCGTTCGGCTCTCGGGGCCCTACCCTCGGCGCCACGCAACCCGGCACCGCGCTCCTTCGACCTGGCTTCTGGACTCCGACTTCACGCGATCCAGACTGGATGGGTGGCGGTCAAGCGACCGCATCGCGCCTTCGCGGGGCCAGACGCGCTGGCTCTGCCCGCTATCGCCCTGAGCGCGTCGTGGACGGAATGGCTGCCGGTTCGCGCCTGGGCCATCGAGCATCCCGAGGGGGTGATCGTGGTCGACACCGGTGAGACCGCCCGCATAGTGAACGACTCGGACTATGCGGCCTGCAACGCGGCGTCCGGCTGGTTCTACGGCAGCAACCTGCGCTTCGCCGTCCGGCCCGAGGACGAGGTCGGGCCACAGCTCGGACTCCTGGGGATCGACCCGGCCCGCGTCCTCACCGTCGCGATGACCCACCTGCACTCCGACCACATGGGCGGGATGGGTTGGTTCCCCGAGGCCCGCTTCCTCGTCTCGGCTGCCGACGCCGGTGGTCATCCGGGTGCCCTGCTGTGCCGCATCCCCGACCGGGCGCGCGTCGAAGGGGTCCGCCATGACGGGCCGGCCCGGGATGCATTCGCGGCGTCCCATGCGCTCACCTCCGACGGGGCCATTGTGCTCGTGCCGACCCCCGGCCACACACCCGGGCATCAGTCCGTGCTGGTCCAGGCCAATGGCCGCTCGTGGCTGATCGCGGGGGACGCCGCCTTCGACCTCGCGCAGATCGAAGCCGGCACGCAGGCGGGGATCGTGGCAGACCGCGCGGCGGCGCGAGACACGCTCACGGCTCTCGGTCGCCAGAGGACCGAGCACGGAACCGTCATACTGCCGACGCACGACGATGCGGCTCTCGGCCGCATCTAAGGCGGATGATCGACGGAACGTCTCACCGTCTATAGTCGGTGATGATGGGTACACATTCCGGAAGGGTCGGTTCCCTCACCCTCGAGCAATGATGCCTTGGCAAGTTGCCTGGTTTCGAAGTGAAGGCCGCGGTCGTCTGGCGTTCCCGAGGTTTGCGCCTTAGCTGTTCCGTATGGAGTTTCTTTCGGAGATCGACGGCGTATCCGGTGAGGTTGCCCTAGCGACGCTTCTTGCGGAATACGGCCCCATGGAGGAGCGGCGATCCGTGCCCGAGGAGCGGATCGCGGCCCAGATCGGACGCGTCCCCAACCTCCTTATCGACCTGTGGCGTGCCCACGGGGTCGGAGCGATCCGCGATCGCGGGCTGTGGTTCGCCATGCCCGGAACGCTGGACGGGGTCGAGGCGCGGATGTTCGACGGCGACCCCGACCTCGGTGGCGACACGACGATCGTCGCTTATGGCGCGATGGGCAACCTGCTCGCCTGGAACATGCGGCACGGCCCGGTGCTGGTCGTTCCCGTGGGCGGCGCGGTTCAGGTGCCCGGACTGTTCCGGCCCTCAGAGCGCCTTCCCGACGATGCCGAATTGCTGCGCTACCTGCGCGAGTTGCACCCGTTCTTCTTCGATCAGGTCGATTCGGAGAACGAGCAGATGCTCGAGCGTGTCCGCGGCAGATTAAGTGCACTGCGCGCCGGTCAGGTCTACGCCCTCTACCCGGTGCAGGGGTTGCTGGGAACCTCTTACGGCGTCGAGAACGTCGCAGTGGATGAGATCGCGGATTATCTCGGGGCGGTCGCGACGGGGAAGGTCCTCATACTGCACGACTACGAGGGGCAAAGCCTCAATATCCGCGAGATCGGGGAGGGCGGACGATGATGATGATCCTGCGCGCGCTGGCGATTGCGGCGATGGTCTCGGTGGGAGATGGCTGCGAGGGGACGCCGAACCTGGGGGATATCCAGCTTGGGGTGGGAACTCCCACGAACGGGCCCGTCTATCTCTTGGAACTTGTCGCTGACGACGCCCGGTACCCTCTCACGCCAAACGTGCAACAGGGCGGCGTCGACGCCTTCCCGCGGATGTCGCGCCCGGTCTGGGTACAAAGAAAGACCCAAGACGCGCAGTTTGAGGTGCGGGCCGTCTGGATAGAAATACTCTCCGGTCGAGCCTACGAGGCACGGATCACAGTGGACGCCACTGAGCTAGCAGTCGACCAACTCGGAGCCGATGTCGTTGCGCTGTTGATGCCTGGAGGACGGATGGTTATCGGATCGGATCCCGTCCCCAAATCCCGCGAGGTCGTGACCCGCGACATAGCCGAGACCTGCGGAACCCGTCGCCCCGACCTCGACCGTGACATCACGGGCGAGGTGAATGCGATTGCGAATCTCAGGGAAGCCTTGGCCTTCGCCACCGACCCGATCGAAGTTCCTCCTTGCGGCGAAGGAAACTGACATGGCAGAGGCCCGCGACCCGATCACAGCCCGGGCGGACGCCGCGATTGCAGAAAGCGGTTTGTCTGGCGACGTCATGTCGGTGGCGGCGACATGCCCTAAGACCGCGCTCGAGATCGGCGTGTTTTTCGACGGCACATTCAACAATGCTGTAAATGCGGGGATCGGCGGCGATGAGGGCTCCTATGCGAACGCGAAGAGTAATGTCGCGCTCCTTTCTGATCGCTATCGCAGCGGAGCCGAACACGACATCGTCAACGAGAACGGCACGGGCGTCTGCCGCAAGTTCTTCGCGAGTTACGTGCCGGGGATAGGGACGACAGACGGGGGAGATGACAGCATCATCGGTGGCGCCCTTGGGATGGGCGCGACGGGCGTCGAGGCAATCGTCGCTACCGAAGCACTACGCCTCGGCCGAATCATTGCCACGCTTTCCCCTGGAATCGAACCAGAAGAAATCATCCTGGATGTCTTCGGCTTCAGCCGCGGCGCGGCGGCGGCGCGCTACTTCGTGAACGCCTTCCGCCAGGGATGGATCGACTACAATCCGGTCTTCGGCACGCGGCAGCGCGGCTACGTTCCCGAGGATCGCAACATCCGCATCCGCTTCGTCGGTATCTTCGACACCGTCGCCTCGATCGGCCTTGGGATGGTCGAATACAATTATGGCGCGAACATCCACCTCGCCACGCGGCAGGCCGACCGCATCTTCCACATCACGGCCGACAACGAGTACCGGATCAACTTCCGTCTGAATGACAACCTGCCGGGCGGGGGCGATCGTCTGCCGATGCCGGGCGCGCATGGTGACGTGGGCGGCGGCTATCGCGATCCGGGCGATACGGTACCCGTGGCCGGATCGCAGACCTACGAGCATTTCTTTCGCGCCGACGCGGAGGCCCATCGCGACATGCTGGTGGGCCGTGACGAGCCGACCGCCGCCGAGGCCGCGCCCTGGATCGCGGAGGGCTTCATCCGCGCCGACCAGACCGACGCACTCCAGCGACGCATGGGACCGATCATCTCGCGGAGCATGCCCGGCCCCATGGGCATGCCGACGCAGGTGCATTCCTTCGAGATCACGCGCGTCCTGCATCGCCCGTGGGTCCAGCTCGGTCTATCGCGCGTCGCAATGGCGGCGATGCACCGGCAGGCCGTCGCGACGGACGTGCCGTTCCTCGATCTGCCGACCGGGGGCGAGTACGCCATCCCGCCTGCCTTGCAGCCGGTCGCTCAGCGCATCATCGCGGGCGAGCATGTCACCGGGGCCGATGCGCGCTTCGTCGTCAACAACTTCACCCACGTCTCCGCCAATCCGGACTCGATCGGTATGTCGGGTCAGGACGACCGAACGCGCCGCGTCTACCCGAACCGGCCCGGCAGAGCGATCTAAGCGGAGGACTCCCGCATTTCGCTCGCCGCAAGCTCGTCCATCCGTGCGCGCAGGGCCCGGATCTTCGTCGTCTCGTCCGTGGGACGGAGGAGGATCTCCGTCAGCGTTCCCGTCACGTCGCGTCGCTCGAAGGACGGTCCGTAGGCGAGCTCCCACGCGCAGCAAACAAACAGCGCATCGATCTGAAGCAGCCCAAACTCCTGCATTCGGCCGACGGTCCGGCGCACCAATCGGTCGCGGTCCGCTTCGGTATGCGACTCGGAGATATCGGGAAAACTTTGTGCCAAGAGGTCGGACAGGTCAGTCAGGCGCCGGTCGCGGCGGGCGCGTGCAACGGCATCCCGATCCGTTGCGGTGAATACGACGGGACCCGTCGGCCAGGTGCGGGGAACTTGCGGCGATTGCACCTGGACGGTGCAGGTCCGGCGCCGCGCGGACAAGATCAGCGACTCGATCACGATACCGTCCCGACTTCCGAACCATCGACGGGACGTCTCCGGCCGGTTCGTCAGCCCTGCAAGGTATGCCTGCATGGCGTCGGCGTCCCAGTACCGGAAGAACAGCCAGCCGCCGTCTTCTACCCGCACCTTCGAAAGGTGCCGCAGATGCCCGTGGACGTCGCGCAGCCCTTTCCGTGATCTCAGATAGATGCCCGGCCCGGTCTCCCAAAGTCGCCCCGGACCCATGCCCCCCGAGAAGAGCATGCGCGTGAGGCGGTGGCCTTCCTGCAGTCGCACGATCCAGGGGGCCACATCGCGCAGCTCCCGGGCCGCCTCTCCCTGGAACAGACAGGCATGGTCTAGGTCGGATGTCTCCAGGATCTCGGGCAGGCCGGGGACCTTGGCGGAATCGAGAACGGCATAGGTATGCAGCGGCGGAAGGCTTCGATCCATCTCACCCTGTTCGGTCTGGCCGAATAGGACCGCACGTAGCGAAACCGGCACGCTGAGAGGTTCCGCCGCGCCGAATTGATCCTCCAAGGGCTCGATGCCATCCAGCGTCTCGATCGTCAGCTCGGGGGCAGAGGCGGCCGCCGACCCATTCGCGTCACCGGTAAGGTTTGTCCAAAAGTCTTCGTCCCTGGCTTCGGCCACGCGGGATATCCTTGTCTATAGCAATACCCGGCAGTCTGGAAGTTCACTTGAGGAACGGCAAGGCTTCGCTCTCCAGTCTGACGGCAACTTACCGGAACAGGGCAACGCGCTAGGCGAACGGCGGCTGAACCGCAGCGGGCCTGAGCGGACGGCTTGATGGACCGGGCACGGGTGCCGGACCGAGACAGTAACGCAAGTATGCTCGCGTGACGGCCGAGATTTGTTTCGCAAGGGTCGGTTCAGGCCGCGTCACCCGATGAGACCCGTCCAGAAAGGCTGCGAGCGCGTTCCGGATGTGCACGTTGGAACATGCTCCCTGCGGCGGCATCGTCGTAGGGTTAACCGTGGCACTTCTTGAACTTCTTTCCACTGCCGCACCAACACGGCTGGTTCCGACCAATCTTTGTTGGGGCTTTTGGTACAGCCTGGGCCTGGGCCATCGATCGAGATCGATTCATTAGGCCCTGGGCATCCTCTTCGACCAAACGGCGATCCCGCGTCCCGGGCGGCGGCACTACTACCGGCACCATCGCGACGGCCGCAAGCTTAGCTCGTGCATCCACGTATAGGCGGGCAGCAATTAGGTCGTTTGATCGCGTCGCGATTGCAGCGGCCGCTGCTCGCCTGCCCACCTCTGCATCGTCAGTCGTCGCCTCGATCCGTTCGGCCCAAAGAAACAAAGGCCGCTCCCCACCAAGGACCATCCGTCGACGTTGTTGGGTCCGCAGCGTCTCGTATGTTGTCTCCAGTTCCTTGCCCAAACGATCCCGGGTTTCCGCATCATAGTCTCGAATATGGGCATCAAGCTCGAGCCAACCGACAGGACGATCACGGTCGATCAACGCAAGTAGATCGATCAACGTGCCGGGCATCGCCTGCCCTTGCGGTGGATCGACAGGTGCATCAGGCGCACTGAAGTATAGGTCAATCACCTCGCTCGCTCCATCAACGACGATCATTTGAGCATCCTGCGCACTGTGCTCGTCATGATAAGCTGTGTCGTAGCGATTACGCGTTATGTAGGCGCCGAGGTTGTCGAGCTCATCGAAAAGATGGAGTTCAGGTTTTGCCGCCGCGGCTTGGCGAACGAGTAGGTAGTGCGCGAGCGCTCCCGCGGTGGGCAGGAACCGCCGCAGAACAAAGAGTTCGTCGATTGAGAGCGAAAGAAACGCATGACGTCCCTCGATTGGGACGATCTCGGGAAGCGTCTTGCTCATGGCAGAGAAGGGCGAGAACGTCTCGACGGTGAGGCCAATCGGAACTTTGATTCGATAATCTGCATGGCGGATGCGGACGACCTCGACATAACGCTTTCCTTGCCGTGCGTAGATCGGCACCTCTTCAGCGGAGTAGAGATATGCGAGAAAGCGTGAGCACTGGTGATACGCATCGAGTACCAGGCGGGTGAGGGCACTCGCATGACGCCCAAAATCGGAGGCAGGAGACGCGATAGTCGCCGCTGCGCCGGATTTGGCCTCGATCTGAATCAGCACATCATCGAGAAGAATCAGCAAGTCGTTCTCGACCCACTGCCGCGTTGCAGGATCGCGATAGTAAACCGACTGATGAATACGTGCACCCCTCAGGTGATCGCCGAATACTTCCGGGAAAGCCTTTTCGCACATTGCGCTCTGAGCCTCACGGATGGCCTTAGCCGCATCGGGCCTACGAACCTGAATATTGTAGAGGATGGCGCGGTAGCCTGCGTCGCGCATCTGACAAGCGTCTAGAGCATAGCGCTGCCCCTCAATCTCAATCAGAGGTTTTTTGCGAACAGGAAGGGTCCGAAGCGGTGTCGCTTGCAACGATCCGTCGGCGAAGAATTCGTTGTCTTCTCCACGACCGTAAGAAAGGTCTTCTAGAAGCGCTTCCGGCAGTCCAGATTTTTGCGATGCGTTGTGCGATCCGGCTCGAAACAGATCAACGAATGTTTCTTCGAAACTCGTGGCATGCTTTAGCCGCCATTCTTCAGCCACGTCCGGCTGTATTATCCCATTCTCGTCTGCAATATCGTTGAATGCTTCGTAAGCGGCTCGCAGTTGTTCCGCCGCCCGCATCTGACCGGTTCTTTGGCTGTCGGCGAACCGCTGGATAGCATCAGCAATATCCGCCGCGCCCATCCCGTAGGTCTCGCGTAGCAGCTCGTCGTGTGGCGCTAGGACGTGGCCGTAGAACTCGCCTTCCAACTGCTGATAACGATTGCCACGGATGATGACCCACGTGGTCATCGCTCGCATCATTATTTCGGCTGTTGCATCTCCGAACGTCTCGTCCGGCGCACTTCGGGCTTTGATCATCCCGTAGACCGCCGCCTGCATCCGGAGAGTCTCGGCAGTCTCCGTGATCTCGGCGCAGGTCGCTTCGTCCAAGGAGCCCGTCTCCACTGACGGCGCGGAGGCGAGAGTGGCGTGAACGTATTCGAGTAGGAACTGGCTTCGTTCTACGATCTTCTGCGCATGTGCGTCCCCCTTCTCGTCGGGGACGTCGGAAGTAGTTAGAAGTGGCTGCGCAGCGATCCAGCCTAAGAGATCAAGCGGCGGTTGGGTTACGATCAGATCACGCAGTCGAAGACCCAAAGCTGTCAACTGCTCCTCTATCTCCTGAAGTGCCTTGGCATGCGCTTCTGGCGTCATGCCGAACTGGTCCGCTTCACTATCCGCCATACTGGTCTTCTTGTGCCTTGCCATCCGCCCCTTCGGACCGAGCTTCACGTTCGGCTAGACCCGTCTGAAACGTCGTCGAGCGCCACGGGACGTCGCGCTCGACGACTTTAATCGAAGGTGACTGAGGTGCTCCCTGGAAATTGGACGCTGACGGGAGCTACGATCTGAGGTCATCTTGGTCTTCGAGAAGGAGACGGACGAGATGGCGAAGAGGAAGCGGCACGCGGCCGCGTTCAAGGCGAA